>NZ_SMAO01000021.1 GCF_004342175.1 Thiobaca trueperi | reverse complement strand
ATCAGGTGGCGATAATAGCCCTTAACGTGTTCGTCATGGCGCGACGCACTCAAGGCGGGCATGTACAGGCTGCCGCGCAGATAGCGGTTTCCGGCCTTGCTCAAACGCGGCTTTTTGTTGACGCTGGTGCCCGAGGTGGCGTGGCGTGGGTCGAGTCCGGCCATCGCGACCCATTGCTTGGCGCGCAGATCGGGTGGCAGCACCCGCAACTCCCCCAGGATCTGGACCGCACTGGCGGCACCGATCCCTTTGACGCTGGTGAGGAGTGCAAAGGTGTCCTTCAGGGTGGCCTCGGTCTCGATCAGGGCCAGCGCGGCCGTGCGCAAGCGCGTGATGCGCGCGTCCGTCTCGGCGATGGCGAGTTGGACTTCCTCCAGAATCAAGGCGGGGGTGGTGGTGCTCTGCTGCAACGCATGGAGCTGGTTCTTGGCCTGCGTGCGGGCCTCGGTCAGCGCGCTCAAGCGCCGCGCATACGCGCGCAATTCCAGCGCCTCGCGCGCCGGACGCTGCCAGGGCTCAAAAGGCATGCGCAGGGCGAACTCAGCTAAGACCGCCGCATCGATGGCATCGCTCTTGGTGCGGGTCATCAACGCCTCGGCAAAGCGCTTGGCGGCTTTGGGATTGACCACCATCAGGGCCAGGCCACCTGCGTTCAAGGCCAGCGCCAGATCCAGGTGATACGCCCCCGTCGCTTCCAGGCACACGCGCTCCACGCCCGCCTTGGTGAGGCGTGCCAGCAAGGCTTGATGCCCGCTCGTCGTATTGGCAAAGTCCTCGACCTTGGTGTTCTGCTCACCCGTGCGGATGACCACCGCCAGTGCCTTGTCAGCGACATCGATTCCCGCGACATGCATCGTTCTGTTCCTCGGCAAATGAAGGCGTTATGCTGTGACCCGGTTCCCCGACCCTGGACCCTCGCCTCCCGACCTTGTGTATGCAGGCTCACGAGCCACGCTCACGGCCTCGGATACTCTTCGGGATCGGCGAAGAGGGCGGGGAGCCTATCTACGTACAAGCTCGAAGCTTCAGGTTGGGACGGCTTCCCCGGCTCACGCTTCTATAAACTCCGTTGATCAAAACTCCGTGTCAATCCTTGGGAACAGAACATACAAGGTTGGG
>NZ_SMAO01000020.1 GCF_004342175.1 Thiobaca trueperi | reverse complement strand
ATCATGGCGACCTCGCCGCTGCCGAGGATGGTGGAACCGGCGAAGAAGCCGCGCAGATGGTTGAGCAGGCGTCCCAGCGGTTTGATGACGGTCTGGAATTCGCCCAGGAGATGATCGACGACCAGCCCCACGCGCTGGCCGGCATACTGGATGACGACGATGTTCTGACGGCGCGGGGGCGCGCCCGCCACCCGGAACAGCTCGCGCAGCCGCAGGAAGGGCAGCACCTGTCCGCGCAGATTGATGTAGTCCTGGTGTTCGGTCTCGGCGGGGTCGCATTTCATGCACTCGACCACGCAGTCGAGCGGGATGATGTAGGCGCCGTCGCCGACCCCGACCAGAAAGCCGTCGATGATCGCCAGGGTCAGCGGCAACCGGATGCTGACGGTGGTGCCGAGGCCCGGTCGGCTGTCCAGCCCGATGGTGCCGCGCAGGGCGTCGATGTTGCGCCGCACCACATCCATGCCGACGCCGCGCCCGGAGAGATTGGTGACCTGGTCGGCGGTGGAGAACCCCGGCTCGAAGATGAGGTGGTCGATCTCCTGGTCGCTCAGGGTCTGCCCCGGCTGGACCAGACCGCGCTCCTGGGCCTTGGCGAGGATGCGCTCGCGGTTGAGGCCGCCGCCGTCGTCGGCGATCTCGATCACGATGCTGCCGGATTCGTGGTAGGCGTGGAGCCGCAGCGTGCCTTTGGCCGGTTTGCCGGCCTGGAGGCGCCGGGCGGTCGGTTCGAGCCCGTGATCCATGGCGTTGCGCACCAGATGCATGAGCGGGTCGCCGATCTTTTCCACCACGGATTTGTCGAGTTCGGTCTCGGCGCCGGTGATGACCAGCTCGATTTCTTTGCCCAGTTCCTGCGAGACATCCCGCACCACGCGGCGGAAACGGTTGAAGGTCTCGCCGATTTCGACCATGCGCAGCCGCAGGGCGCTGTCGCGGATCGCCTCGACCAGGTGGCCGACGGTGGCGTTGGCCTCGACCAGTCCGCGATTGCGGCTGCGCCGGGCCAGCATCTCGGCGGAGGAGCCGGCGATGACCAGCTCGCCGACGAGGTTGATGAGGTCGTCGAGCTTGGCGGCATCGACGCGGATGACCCGCGCCTCGCGAACCTGGGCGTCGCGGGTGCGGCGCTGTTTCTCCAGGGCGGCGTCCACCAGTTCCTGCTGCACCACTTCGCGATGCACCAGGATCTCGCCCAGGGGCGGTGAGCCGGAGACGGGTTCCTCGGCGGTCTCGTTCGCCTCGGCGGCGCCGGCCTGGATGCGCAGTCCCTCCGCCAGCTCGCGTTCGGTCAGGCTGCCGCAGGCGACCAGGATCTCGCCCAGACGGGCCTTGTCCTCGGGCAGATCCTGGATGAGCCGAACATAGTCATCGAGCCGGCTGTGCGGTGGCAGGATGGTCAGGGTGCAGTCGTCCTGGACGAACTCGAAGGCGGATTCGATGGTGGCTTTGTTCAGCTCGCCGGCCAGACTGATCTCGAACCCCAGATAGCAGGTCTCGGCGTCCATCTCGTCGGCCGGGGGCAGGGCGTCGCTGACGGTCTCGACATGGACGAGCTGTCCCAGGGTGCCGAGATAGCGGATGAAGGAGAGCGGGTCGAAGCCGTTGCGCAGCAGATCGCGGTCGAAGCGCACCGACACATGCCAGGCGTCGTTTTCCGTCTGCCCGCCGCTGGCGGCCGGCACGGCGGGTCGGGCCTTGCCGTCTGCATCGGCGACGACGCCGGCGGGCGTGGCGGTTGGCGTCAGATAACCCTGCAAGCCGGTCAGCAGGCCGGCGCCAGCCGTGAGCAGGTCGGCGTCGGGCGTGTCATCACCGGCGGCGGCACCGTCGATGAGGGTGGCGATATGGTCGCGACAGCCCAACAGCAGGGCGATCAGGCGATCATCAACGGCGACCTCGCCGTCGCGCACCTGATCCATCAGGTTTTCCGCGACATGGGTGAAGGAGACGATGGCGTCCAGACCGAACAGGCCGGCGGCGCCTTTGATGGTATGCATGGCGCGGAACACGGCATTGATGGCGTCGGCGTCGTCCGGGGCGTTCTCCAGGGTAAGCAGGGCGTCTTCCATCGCCGCCAGCAGTTCGCGGCTCTCTTCGATGAAAGTTTGCTGGGCCTTGTCCATGTCCAGGTTCATGGGGGAGTCCTCAGGAAGGGGACGCGCATCCGGCAGGATCGCCGAAGCGGGCGGTCAGATTGCAGAGTTCCAGCACCTCCACGACCACCGGGCTTGGATTCAGGCTGTGCAGCCGCTTGCCCCGGTGCG
>NZ_SMAO01000019.1 GCF_004342175.1 Thiobaca trueperi | reverse complement strand
ATCTGCTTCATCGCCGCCACGGTTTCCTTGACGGCGATGCCGCCCTCACGGGCCTCTTTCGCCGCTTTGGCTGCCATGCCGTCGGTGACGGAGGCATTTTCGGTGTTCTGCGCGACCGAGGCGGACATCTGTTCCATGGAGGCGGAGGTCTCCTCCACTCCGGAAGCCTGCTCAGCAGCACCCTGCGAAAGCGTCTGCGCGGTCATGTTCACCTGCTCGGCCGCCGCCGTCAGATCGTCGGCGGTGGCGCGCACGTCGCGCATGGTCTGCGCCAGCTTGGCGACCGTGTTGTTGAGCGTGTTGCGCAGTTCCTGCAACTGCCCTTTGTATTCGGCGGTGATCGTCTCGGAGAGATGGCCGTCTTCCATCAGGGTGAGGATCCGCATCACCGCGTTGACCGGGCTGACCACGGCGTCCAGCATGCCGTTGATCCCCTCGATGATCAGCCGGAAATCGCCCCGGTGCCGGCTGGCATCGGCGCGGATGTCGAGCTGACCATTGAGCGCCGCATCCGACAGCCGTCGGGTATCGGCGATGAGCACCTGGATGTTGCCGCGCACCTGCTCGATGGTCTCGTTGATGAAGGCCTTCTTGCCGGGGAAGGTCGCCAGTGGCGCATCCATGTTGCCGTTGCCGAATTCCTTGACGCAGTCCATGGCCTCTCTGTAAAGCGCGATATGGCCGAAGACCATGCCGTTGACGCCCGCCGCCATGACCCGGAAGTCGCCCTTGAATCCGTCTTCGTCGATCCGGGCGTCGATCTCACCCCGATCATGTTCTCGGGACATCCGGTTCATCTCGGCGATGAGGGCGTGCAGGGTCTTCTGCATGCGGCGCATGGACTGCATCAGTTGCCCTACCTCGTCTGCGGAGGCGGACGCGAGTTCGACCGACAGATCGCCGGCGGCGATCTGATCGACGGCGCTCACGGCCTGACGCAGGGGACGCACGATGCTGCGCACCAGCCAGATCCCGGAACCCAGGGCCAGCAGCAGCATGGCCAGCCCGAGCGAGATGGAGAGCGTGATCGAGCGGGCGATGATGTCCTCGGTCTGCCGACCTGCCGCCTCCACGCTTTTTTCAGCGCTCTCGATCAGGACGTGGATCGCTTTGATATAGGCGTCGTGCAGCGGCATGGTCTCGGTGATCAGCCGGATCCGGGCGGCGTCCGGCCTTGAGTCCAGGGCCAGCTTGATCGCCTGCTTGCGGCTGCCGACATAGGCGCTCCGCGCCGCCAGGATGGTCGCCAGCAGTTCCTGCTCTGCCGGGGTCGTCAGGGTCTGCTCCAGATATTCGTAGAGCCCGGTGAGTCCCTTCGAGATTTCGGTCATCTCGGCAACCGTGCGTTCGATCTGTCCGATGTCGCTCATGAACATCAGTGACAGGGCGGCCTTGGCATTGTTGTTGATATTTCTGATGATCTGATTGGCGACCACTGAAACCGGCCATTCCTCCGCCGTGACCTGTTTCGACAACCTTTCGATGCTGCGCAACTGCACGAAATTCACATAGAGCGTGCCCAGCATCAGCACCATGATGAGGCCGAATCCCAGCGCCAGACGCACGCCGATCTTGATGTTGGAGAGCATGTTGATTGCCTGCCGGATGATTGAGACCAGTATTCTGGCCGGCACGTCGCTGTGGCCGGCCAGCGCCGTGCAGCCGTCACCGACCTTGCCCGGACAGCAGGCAAGGTCGGGTATGCATCCTTTCAAAAGCTCACGAATTCCGAATCGGAGAACGGCGGGGTCGCGGCCTGCTTCCTGCCGGTCGATCTGACCAGAATCCTGGCGCCGCCAAGGGGTGTCCGGGTCGGCGCAGCGAGGCGCGGGGTGTCCGCTTCCGCGTCAGTCTTGAAGAAACTCATCATCTGCTGGAGCTGCTCGGCCTGACCGCTCATCTCCTCAGCCGTGGCGGCCAGCTCCTCCGACGCCGAGGCGTTCTGCTGCGTGGTCTGGTTGAGCTGATCCATGGCGCTGTTGATCTGACTCACGCCGGTTGACTGCTCGGTCGAAGCGGCGGCGATTTCCTGTACCAGATCGGAGGTCCTGGTGATGGCGGGCACGATGGCATCCAGCAGACGCCCCGCCTTCTCCGCCAGTTCGACGCTGGAGCCGGCGACCTCGCCGATCTCCTGGGCCGCTATCTGACTGCGTTCGGCCAACTTGCGGACCTCGGCGGCGACCACCGCGAAGCCCTTGCCGTGGTCGCCAGCACGGGCGGCCTCAATGGCGGCGTTGAGCGCCAGCAGATTGGTCTGATAGGCGATGTCGTCGATGATGCCGATCTTCTGCGCAATCTGTTTCATCGCCGCGACCGTCTCGCGCACCGCCGCGCCGCCCTCAGCGGCCTCTTTGGCGGCCTTGGCCGCCATGCCGTCGGTGACGGTGGCATTCTCGGTATTCTGATCGACCGAGGCGGACATCTGTTCCATGGAGGCCGAGGTCTCCTCCACGCTGGCGGCCTGCTCGGTGGCGCCCTGCGAGAGCGTCTGGGCGGTCATGCTCACCTGATCAGACGCCGAGGTCAGGTCGTCAGCCGTGGCGCGCACGTCGCGGATGGTCTGGGCCAGCTTGGCGACCGTGTTGTTGACCGTGTTGCGCAGCTCCTGCAACTGCCCTTTGTATTCCGCTTCGATCCTCTCGGAGAGTTGTCCATCCTCCATCAGGACAAGGATCCGCATCACCTCGTTGACCGGGCCGACGACCGCGTCCAGGGTTGCGTTGATCCCTTCGACGATCCGCCGGAAATCCCCCCGGTGACGGGTCGCGTCGGCGCGGATATCAAGCTGACCGCCGACCGCTGCGTCGGACAGCCGCCGGGTGTCGGCGATGACCGCCTTGATCGCCTCAATGCAGGTGTTTACCGCGCTGGCGATGGCGTCATAGGCCGCTTTCACCGCCTGAGTATCAGCATCGGCGGCCTCGGTATCGATCCTGAAATCCACGTCACCCTCGGCGAGCCGGGCCAGACCTGTCACCAGTTTCTGCGTCTCGTTGTGCTGGTACGCGGATACCTTGCTGGCGATACGCATGCTCTGCTTGATCGGGGTCTGATCGATGATGAACTCGAAGGCGCCCACGATCTCGCCATTCCGGTCACGCAGCGGGGTGCTTGAATAGGCGATATCCAGTGTGCTGGCGCCGGGGTTGGCGTCGGTCTCGCTGCTGGCGAGGAGCCCCTGCTGCATGGCGCAGGCGCTGGCGCATCTGGCCGAGCGGCAATCCGTCGTCTTGAAGTGGTCGTGACATTTGGTGCCGATCAATTGCGCCGGTTTACGGTTGCCCATGCTGGCGCCCAGTGCGTTGATGTACTGGATGGTGAATTCGCGGTCCATGATCATGGCTGGCGCCGGCATGAGATCGAGGAAGCCGACCAGTCGATCGAGCGTGGTATTGATGCCCTCCACGATCTGACGATATTCGCCCGCATGCTGGCTGACGTCGGCGCGTTCGGCGAGCCGGCCCAGCTCGGTCGCCCGGATCAGGCGCTGGGTGTCCGCTGACATGGTGCGCAGACTGTCCTGGACCTTACTGACGGCGCGCAGCAGTTGCCCCGTCTCGTCGCGGCTGGTGGATTCGACCCGCATGCCGAGATCGCCAGCCGCCAGTTGATCGGCAGCGGCGACGGCGACTTTGATCGGGCGCACGATGGAACGGGTGATCAGCAGCGCTAGGGCGAGCAGGACGAGCATGGCGGCAGCGGCGATCCCACCCAGAACGGAGGCGACATCCCAGAAGGTCGCGTCCACGTCATCGATGTAGACGCCGGTGCCGATCACCCAGCCCCAGGGGGCGTAGAGTCGGGCGGTGGAGAGCTTGGCGACCGGTTCGGGACTCCCTGCCCTGGGCCAGAGATATTCCAGATAACTGGTTTCGCCGCGCTTGGCGCGCTCGACCAGCTCGTACTGAATGCGCACGCCATTGGCGTCCTTGGTATCCGCAAAACTTTCACCCTCCTTCTCGGGCGCAATCGGCAGAACCACCATGCGGTAATCGGTATCCAGGACGAAGAGGTAATTGCCGTCCTCATAACGCATGGCCGAGACGGCCCGTCTGGCGGCCGCCTGGGCTTCCTCTGTGGTGATGGCGCCACTTTGCGCCTGCTGTCCATAGTGTTCGAGCGTGGCGAGTCCGATCTCGGACAGATACCTGAGCGTCTCCTGTTTCTCGTGGAGCATTGAGGAGCGCAGGATGCTCAGGGCAACGACCGTGACGATGGTCAGGACCACCAGGACGGCGGCAATGAGCAGATAGAGCCGGGTGCCGATGCGCAGGCTGAAACGCCGTGTCCGGGTCTGAACCGGGGAGGTTGCCGCTGCGGGGGCTGAGAATTGGTCCATGTTGTTACCTGCTGTCAAGTTGACGTGAGGCGATTTCCTTTAAACCGCGTCCAGCGCGATAGGCGTCATTTTCAGTTTGTGTTTAGCTTTGGAGAAGTCATCGAAATCAGTGAAGACGCGGTTTAAAATTTTTATTTTTTAATATCTTAAAACGCGCCCGCTCGAACGGTCGTCGATTCTGCCAAGGCCGACTCAATCCTCAACGATCACATACCGCAGCGGGCGCGGTTTAAACCTCATTCCGGACCAGGGACCGGGTTGGGACAGATCACACAAGACTGGTCACAGAACGGGCCTTTCTGGAAACCCGCTTAAATCTGACTGGCGTACTGGGTGCCGTTGGCGTCGAACGTCCCGTTGTTGCGCTGCACGGCCATGCGGATCAGTTCCTGGACATCAAGGATCATGGCGACCTCGCCGCTGCCGAGGATGGTGGAACCGGCGAAGAAGCCGCGCAGATGGTTGAGCAGGCGTCCCAGCGGTTTGATGACGGTCTG
>NZ_SMAO01000018.1 GCF_004342175.1 Thiobaca trueperi | reverse complement strand
CAGACCGTCATCAAACCGCTGGGACGCCTGCTCAACCATCTGCGCGGCTTCTTCGCCGGTTCCACCATCCTCGGCAGCGGCGAGGTCGCCATGATTCTCGATGTCCAGGAACTGATCCGCATGACCATCCTGCATGAGCGCACGGCTTGCGAATTAAACGATAAAAATCAAACGCCAAGCGTTTAGTGAGAGAGAAAAAATGCATTTCAATAATTTATCCATCGCGACCAAGCTTTCCGTCGTGCAGAGCCTGGTCATCGCACTGCTGCTGGGCGTAGCCGGTTTTGTGCTGCTGGAATTCATCGCCAGCGAAATCGAAGCGAACAGCAAGAGCCAACTGCATGAAACAAACAGGATGGCCCGTCAGGTTCTGGAAACGTTCAACGCTGTAGAAACCAATGCCGCAGATCAGCTCTCCAGCAGTCTCGCGGCTCGGTTCCCCAATGGCTTCCAGCTTTCGGACACTGAAACCGTCCGGATCGGCGAAGTCAGCACCCCGGTCCTGACATCCGGCGGCCAGATCCTCAATCTGAATTTCGAGACCGTCGATCACTTCACCTCCATGACCGGGGGGATTGCCACGGTGTTTGCCCGCCAGGGCGAGGATTTCATCCGCGTCACCACATCGCTGAAAAAACCCGATGGCAGCCGTGCGGTCGGCACAACCCTGGAGAAGAGTCACCCGGCATATCAGCCTCTGTCGCAGGGCGAGAACTACAGCGGCATGGCGGAACTCTTCGGCCAGAGTTATTTCACCAAGTACGTGCCCGTGAAGGATCCGGGCGGCAGGGTCATCGCCGTCCTGTTCGTCGGGCACAACGCTACTGACGTCCTGCGCCCTCTGCGGGAAAAACTGAATAGCGTGAAGCTGGGACAAACCGGCTACATCCTCGCCCTGGACGCCAATCCCGGCCCTGACGCTGGCAAACTGGTCGTGCACCCGGAGAAACTGGGCGAAAACATGATTTCAGTCAAGGACGTGCACGGCAAGGAATTCATTAAGGAAATGCTTGCCACGCGGGAAGGCGTGATCAGTTACTGGTGGCAGAATCCGAGCGATTCCGTGCCGCACGAAAAAATCGCCGCCTATGATTATTTCGCCCCCTGGGGCTGGGTCATCGCGTCCAGCATCAACCTGGGAGAATTCACCAGCGGCATCATCACCCGCGCTCAGACCTGGATTGTCCTGGGGATCATCCTGCTGATCGCCGTCGTCACCCTCTTCTGCTACGTCGCCATACGCTTCTGGGTCGGCAACCCCATCGCGAAGGTCGTCGCCGCTGCCAACCAACTCGCGGCTGGCGATCTGAGCATGCAGGTCAACGCCACCAGCCAGGACGAGACGGGCCAATTGCTGCGCGCCGTGCGCATGGTCCAGGACAGTCTACAGGCGATGTCCGCCGACACCCGTCACCTGATCCGCGCCACCGAGATGGGACGTCTCGCCGAGCGCGCCGACGCGACCAGGCATGCGGGCGAATACCGTGCCATCGTGGAGGGCATCAACGCGACCCTGGATCGCCTGGTGGGTTTCCTGGATCTGATGCCCTCCCCGGCCATGGTGGTGGACCGCGATTTCACCATCCAGTACATCAACAATCTCGGTGCCCAACTGGGCAACCAGGCCGCCGCCCAGGTGCGCGGCAGCAAATGCTATGACCACTTCAAAACCACCGACTGCCGCACGGAGCGCTGTGCCACCGCCTGCGCCATGAGCCAGGGTCAGTTGGTCTCCGCCGAGACGCTGGCCCATCCCAGCGGACAGGATCTGGACATCGCCTACTCAGGCACGCCGATCCGTGATCGTGAAGGGAACATCGTGGGTGCCTTCGAGTTCATCGTGGATCAAACCCTGATCAAGCAGAGCATGCGCATCGCCAGCAAGGTATCGGCGTACCAGCACAACGAGACGCAGAAACTGGTGACGGGTCTGGCCCGGCTCGCCGAGGGCGATGTGGATTTCCGGATCGAAACCGATGCCGCCGATGCCGACACCCAGGCGGTGCAGGCGGCCTATGACACCATCGCCAGCGCGGTGAACACCTGCATCGAGGCGATCAAGGCGGTCATCGCCGACACCCGACGGCTATCCGATGCAGCGGTCGGCGGTCAGCTCGACGTGCGTGCCGACGCGACCCGCCACCGGGGCGATTTCCGGCGCATCGTTGAGGGGATCAACGGCACCCTGGACGCCGTGGTCAGCCCGGTCAACGAGGTGATGCGGATCCTCACCCTGATGGAAGACGGCCATCTCTCCGAAACGATCACCACCGAATACCAGGGTCAGTTGCAGGAGCTGCGCAACACGGTCAACAACACGGTCGCCAAGCTGGCCCAGACCATGCGCGACGTGCGCGCCACCGCCGACGATCTGACCTCAGCCGCCGATCAGGTGAGCATGACCGCGCAGACGCTCTCGCAGGGGGCCACCGAGCAGGCCGCCAGCGTGGAAGAAACCTCCGCCTCAATGGAGCAGATGGCGGCATCCGTTGCGCAGAACACCGAGAACGCCTCCGTCACCGACGGCATGGCGGCGAAAGCGGCGAAGGAGGCCGCCGAGGGTGGCGTGGCGGTGCGCGAGACGGTCGCGGCGATGAAACAGATTGCGCAGAAGATCGGCATCATCGACGACATCGCCTATCAGACCAATCTGCTGGCGCTCAATGCCGCCATCGAGGCCGCCCGCGCCGGTGAGCACGGCAAGGGCTTCGCGGTGGTCGCTGCCGAGGTCCGCAAACTGGCCGAACGCAGTCAGATAGCGGCGCAGGAGATCGGCGAGGTCGCCGGTTCCAGCGTCGAACTGGCGGAGAAGGCCGGGCGTCTGCTCGACGCCATCGTGCCGGCCATCACCAAGACCTCCGATCTGGTGCAGGAAATCGCCGCCGCTTCGACCGAGCAGTCAACCGGCGTGAGTCAGATCAACGGCGCCATGGATCAGATCAACCAGACTACCCAGCAGAACGCCTCGGCGTCGGAAGAATTGGCCGCCACGGCTGAGGAAATGAGCGGTCAGGCCGGGCAGCTCCAACAGATGATGAGCTTCTTCAAGACCGGTGGCGAATCGGCCCCGGCGCGGCTCGCCGCCCCGACCCGCCCGTCCATTGGCAGCGCCAAAGTCCTGGTCAGCGGGACCGACAGGAAGCGGCTGACCCTTGGCCGGCCACTTCCCGATTCCGAATTCGTGACTTTTTGAAACGATGAATACCCGACCTCGCCCGCCGTCCGGGCAAGGTCGATGACGGCTGTAAGGCGCTGGCAGGCCACGGCGACGTGCCGGCCAGCATACGGGTCTCAATCATCCGGCAGGCAATCAACATGCTCTCCAACATCAAGATCGGCGTGCGTCTGGCGCTGGGATTCGGCCTCATCATGGTGCTGATGCTGGGCACGCTCTATGTGAATTTCGTGCAGTTGCGCAGCATCGAAAGCGTGTCGAAACAGGTCACGGCTAAGGAATGGCCGATTTCAGTGGTCGCCAATCAGATCATCAGAAACATCAACGACAATGCCAAGACCGCCCTGTCGCTGATGTTCATGAGCGACATCGGACAGATCAACCAGACGGTTGCCGCGATGGCCGAGACCTCGAAGGGACTCACCGGGCTCTACGCCTATCTGGAGCAGACCCTGACGACCCCGGAGGGCAAGGAACGGCTGGCGACCATCCTGGCGGCGCGGAGCGCCTATGTCGACAGCCGCAAGCAGGCGATCAAGCTGGCCCTGGATGCAAAGCAGGAGGCGGCCCGGATCCGGCTGATCACCGAGACCATGCCGCTGCACGACGCCTATGTCAAAACGGTCCAGGTTCTGATCGAGAATGCCGAAAAAGACGTGGAGGCGGCAGGCCGGCAGAGCGCAGACATCATCGCCCGTTCGATCCTGCTCTCCGTCTCGCTCGGGCTGGCCATGCTGCTGCTGGCCCTGGGTTCCGGGATCTGGCTGGTGCGCAGCATCGTGCGTCCCCTGCGTCAGGCCGTGAGCGCCGTCGATCAGATCGCCGCCGGCGATCTGTCGGTCGAACTCGCGTCCGCCTCCGCAGACGAGGTAGGGCAACTGATGCAGTCCATGCGTCGCATGCAGAAGACCCTGCAAGCCCTCATCGCCGAGATGAACCGGATGTCCAGTGAACATGATCGGGGTGAGATCGACGCCCGGATCGACGAAGACGGATTCAGGGGCGACTTCCGGGTCATGGCGGCGGGCGTCAATAACATGGTCTTCGGCCACATCGCGCTCTACAGAGAGGCCATGGACTGCGTCAGGGAATTCGGCAACGGCAACATGGATGCACCACTGGCGACCTTCCCCGGCAAGAAGGCCTTCATCAACGAGACCATTGAGCAGGTGCGCGGCAACATCCAGGCGCTCATCGCCGACACCCGACGGCTGTCGGATGCGGCGCTCAATGGTCAGCTCGACATCCGCGCCGATGCAACCCGGCACCGGGGCGACTTCCGGCTGATCGTCGAGGGGATCAACGGCATGCTGGACGCGGTCGTCAGCCCGGTCAACGCGGTGATGCGGATTCTGACCCTGATGGAAGACGGGCATCTCTCGGAGACGATCACCGCCGAATACAAAGGGCAGTTGCAGGCGCTGCGCAACACGCTCAACAACACGGTCGCCAAACTGGCGCAGACCATGCGCGACGTGCGCGCCACCGCCGACGATCTGACGGCGGCGGCCGAGCAGGTGAACATGACCGCGCAGACGCTCTCGCAGGGGGCGACCGAGCAGGCCGCCAGCGTGGAAGAGACCTCGTCCTCCATGGAGCAGATGTCCGCCTCGGTCGCGCAGAACACCGAGAACGCCTCCGTCACCGACGGCATGGCAGCCAAAGCGGCGAAAGAGGCCCGTGAGGGCGGCATCGCCGTCAAGGAAACCGTGGCGGCGATGAAGCAGAT
>NZ_SMAO01000017.1:2500-4977 GCF_004342175.1 Thiobaca trueperi | reverse complement strand
GGTTTTGGGTATAAGGCCCTGGCGGTAACCTACGTTCACATGGGGAAGCCCCACACTATCATCGGCGAGCCACCGTTTCACGTCTGAGTTCGGGATGGGATCAGGTGGTTCCAGTGGTCTATGGCCGCCAGGGAAACTGGGAGCCGCGGGTGTCGCGGCGGAATCTGGTGGAATCGTTGGGAGTCAAGCACCAACACCTTTGGGTGTTATATGGTCAAGCCGCACGGTCAATTAGTATCGGTTAGCTTCATCCATTACTGGACTTCCACACCCGACCTATCCACGTCGTGGTCTTCAACGGACCTTCAGAGGAATCAAGTTCCTGGGGAGACCTTATCTTGGGAGGGGCTTCCCGCTTAGATGCTTTCAGCGGTTATCCCGTCCGAACATAGCTACCCGGCAATGCCACTGGCGTGACAACCGGAACACCAGGGGTTCGTCCACTCCGGTCCTCTCGTACTAGGAGCAGCTTCCCTCAAGTCTCCAACGCCCACGGCAGATAGGGACCGAACTGTCTCACGACGTTCTAAACCCAGCTCGCGTACCACTTTAAATGGCGAACAGCCATACCCTTGGGACCGACTTCAGCCCCAGGATGTGATGAGCCGACATCGAGGTGCCAAACACCGCCGTCGATATGAACTCTTGGGCGGTATCAGCCTGTTATCCCCGGAGTACCTTTTATCCGTTGAGCGATGGCCCTTCCATACAGAACCACCGGATCACTATGACCTACTTTCGTACCTGCTCGACGTGTCTGTCTCGCAGTCAAGCACCCTTATGCCATTGCACTAAACTCCCGATTTCCGACCGGGATTAGGGTACCTTCGTGCTCCTCCGTTACGCTTTGGGAGGAGACCGCCCCAGTCAAACTACCCACCATGCACGGTCCCTACTCCAGATCATGGAGCGAGGTTAGAACGTCAAACAGACCAGGGTGGTATTTCAAGGTTGGCTCCATCGGAACTGGCGTCCCAATTTCACAGCCTCCCACCTATCCTACACAAGTCGGTTCAACGTCCAGTGCAAAGCTATAGTAAAGGTTCACGGGGTCTTTCCGTCTAGCCGCGGGAACTCGGCATCTTAACCGAGAATTCAATTTCACTGAGTCTCGGGTGGAGACAGCGCCGCCATCGTTACGCCATTCGTGCAGGTCGGAACTTACCCGACAAGGAATTTCGCTACCTTAGGACCGTTATAGTTACGGCCGCCGTTTACCGGGGCTTCGATCAAGAGCTTCGCTTGCGCTGACCCCATCACTTAACCTTCCGGCACCGGGCAGGCGTCACACCCTATACGTCGACTTGCGTCTTGGCAGAGTGCTGTGTTTTTAATAAACAGTCGCAGCGGCCTGGTCACTGCAACCCGCTTCGGCTCCAGCCGCAAGGGCCTTCACCTACTGCGGGCGCACCTTCTCCCGAAGTTACGGTGCTATTTTGCCTAGTTCCTTCACCCGAGTTCTCTCAAGCGCCTGGGGATTCTCACCCTGCCCACCTGTGTCGGTTTGGGGTACGGTCGCCCAACATCTGAAGCTTAGAGGCTTTTCTTGGAAGCGTGGCATCAATCACTTCGTGTCCGTGGACACTCGTCATCACGTCTCGGCATTGACCCCCCGGATTTGCCTAAGGGATCTGCCTACACGCTTGAACCGGGACAACCAACGCCCGGATGACCTAGCCTTCTCCGTCCCCTCATCGCAATGTTGGGCGGTGCCGGAATTTTAACCGGCTTGCCATCGACTACGCTTTTCAGCCTCGCCTTAGGGACCGACTCACCCTGCGCCGATGAACGTTGCGCAGGAAACCTTGGGCTTTCGGCGGGGGGGACTCTCACCCCCCTTGTCGTTACTTATGTCAGCATTCGCACTTCCGATACCTCCAGCCAGCTTTCCAACTGACCTTCAACGGCTTACGGAACGCTCCCCTACCATGCGCGTAAACGCGCATCCGCAGCTTCGGTACATGGCTTGAGCCCCGTTACATCTTCCGCGCAGGCCGACTCGACCAGTGAGCTATTACGCTTTCTTTAAAGGATGGCTGCTTCTAAGCCAACCTCCTGGCTGTCTGGGCCTTCCCACATCGTTTCCCACTGAGCCATGATTTGGGGACCTTAGCTGGCGGTCTGGGTTGTTGCCCTTTTGACGACGGACGTTAGCACCCGCCGTCTGTCTCCCGTGATGGCACTTACTGGTATTCGGAGTTTGCATCGGGTTGGTAAGCCGGGATGGCCCCCTAGCCGACACAGTGCTCTACCCCCAGTAGTGAACTCACGAGGCGCTACCTAAATAGCTTTCGGGGAGAACCAGCTATCTCCGAGCTTGATTAGCCTTTCACTCCGACCCACAGCTCATCCGAATCTTTTTCAACAGATCCCGGTTCGGGCCTCCAGTCGGTGTTACCCGACCTTCACCCTGGCCATGGGTAGATCGCCCGGTTTCGGGTCTACTCCCAGCGACTACGCGCCCATTTAAGACTCGC
>NZ_SMAO01000016.1 GCF_004342175.1 Thiobaca trueperi | reverse complement strand
CCGAACTCAGACGTGAAACGGTGGCTCGCCGATGATAGTGTGGGGCTTCCCCATGTGAACGTAGGTTACCGCCAGGGCCTTATACCCAAAACCCCATCTTCTCTCGAAGATGGGGTTTTTCTTTGCGCGCCAGCCAGACAATATAAATCACTCTGGATGTAGTTTATTAACCATCCGCTCCGCAGAAGTCACGACATGCCTGCAAGGTTTGAAATGGCACCTGTGCACCACAGCCGCCGTGGGCAAAGGGTTTGCAGCGATTATCGCGATAATCGTAGTAGAACCCGGTCTCTGTGCCGCGACAGGCGCCCGGATCCGGTTTGATCAGGCAGCCAACGGGGAGTTCGTCTGTTGCACTCTTTAATTCGTGGTTGCCACTGCCACCTCCACAGCCGGGCAATGACAGCGAAACAACAAAAAAGCTGAAAAAAAGCGCCCGAAGCATCCAATTTTCCTGTTATTCATCGGTTTCAACTGTGCATCGTCCAGTTGGCTTTTCACCTGAATTGCGCACAGCATTTATAAAAGAGGGCGCACTGGAGCGCCTTGGTGCCGGTTGTCCGGATCAACGCTCAGGTGTCGAGATGGTCCAGCGCCTTCTGGAAACGATTGGCGTGTGAACGCTCGGCCTTGGCGAGTGTCTCGAACCAGTCGGCCACTTCGTCGAAGCCTTCTTCGCGCGCAGTCTTCGCCATGCCGGGGTACATATCGCTATATTCATGGGTTTCACCGGCAATGGCGGCCTTGAGGTTGGCGTCGGTCGGACCGATCGGCAGCCCTGTCGTCGGATCGCCGACGGCTTCAAGATATTCCAGGTGCCCGTGGGCATGACCGGTTTCACCCTCGGCGGTTGAACGGAAGACCGCCGCGACATCGTTATAACCCTCGATATCCGCCTTGGCGGCAAAATAGAGATAACGCCGGTTGGCCTGGGATTCACCAGCGAAGGCATCTCTGAGGCTCTGCTCGGTCTTGCTGCCTTTGAGTTCCATGTTGATTTCCTCATGTGGATGGCGCTTGGTTGGCCCGGCAAAGAGCTTGTACGATAGGTGAGCGCGCGCCCGGTCATCCAGGTGATCAAGCGTGCGCTTACCGATTATGTCTCAGCGAACGTGATGCCTGTCTCAATCCCTTTGTCTATCCCGCTGGCGTTTGCAAGTCCGTGAACGGGTTCCTTGCGACAGTTTCTGCCGGCTGCTAGAAATGGATCCAGGCAAGCCCTCATGCAATGAGGCGCCGCACATTCTGGAAATCAAGATGCTGGCATCCAAGCCACCGCAGGATTCACCTCATCACCCGTATCCGGCACCTCGCAGGACGGCGAACCGCACTGCCGGCTCCGTGCGACTGCTGCAACTGTCGGACCCCCATCTCTTCGCGCAGCCAGCGGGGCAACTGCTCGGCATCACCACCCGTTTCAGTTTTGAGGCCGTCTTAGAATGGGCGCTGGCCGGCCCGGACAAGCCGGATGCACTGGTCTTGACCGGCGATCTGGTGCATGACGATTCGCCGGATGGTTATCGTTATCTCCGCCGGATTCTCGATCAGACCGGCCTGCCCTATGACTGTCTCGCCGGCAATCATGACCGCCGCGACCTGATGGATGCCTGTCTCGGCTCCACATCGGTCGAACCGGTCGTCTCACGCCGGTTGGGCGCCTGGCATCTCATCTTTCTGGACTCGGCCAATCCCGGTCACAACAGTGGTTATCTCAGCCCTGAACAGCTTCATCAGCTTGGCGAACGGCTCGCGGCAGACCCGGCGCCAACCCTGATTTTTCTCCACCATCATCCGGTGCCGGTTGGCAGCGCCTGGATGGACACCATGGGCGTTGTCAACGGGGCCGATCTGCTTGGACTCGTCGCGATCCATCCGCAGATCAAAGGCATGGTTTTCGGCCATGTGCATCAGGCGTTCGCATCCATGCGAGCGGGCTGCCGGTTTCTCGGCGCACCTTCCACCTGCGTCCAGTTTCTGCCCGGAAGCAAAGACTTCGCACTCGACGAGCGTCCACCCGGCTATCGTGAACTCCTGCTTGAGCCGGATGGCCGTTTGGAGACACGGGTGATCCGCCTGGATCAGTATCCTGAGTCGCCGCTCCAGCGCAGCGGCGGCTACTGATCGATCACAAAACCGACATGCGGATAATAATCCAGCGCCTCGCAGGCCACGCCCGTGACGTTAGCCAGCGCGGGGCCGGTTCTTAGCCAGTCGCGTAACTGTGCGACTGCCGCCAGCTCGCCGCAAACCAGCACCTCCACCCGCCCATCCGCAAGATTTCGGGCATAACCTGAGACCCCAAGCCGCATGGCCTGCTCGCGCGCGGCGGCGCGAAATGCAACACCCTGCACGCGACCGCCGATGAGGCAGCGGTAACAGACTCGTTGTTCCGGCTGGCGATCATCCATTCTCTTCTCCGTTAGACGGCTAGCGCCGCATCGATTGATTGTTGAGCCGCGACCGGAGGTGGGATCCGGCGACGGTAGACGATTCTCGCCAGTTCCGCCAAGCAGTTCAATCCACACGCACTGATCTCCGCAGCCAATTTTGCGACAGTGGTGGCGAGCATCATTGACAAGGCATCATTTCATATCTATAAATAATAACGATTCCTATTTGGCTGCTTGTTTGGAACGGACCTGGATTATCGATGACCACCATGACCCGCTCTTTGGCTCCTTTACCGCGCATCTGTCCACCCGATCCGCCCGCCCCGAACAAGGCCACCGGTATCCTGCGCCTGACCGGATGCTGGCCCGAACTGCTCCGGGATCTGGCGCGTCTCGACCGAGTCTGGATCGAAACCGCGATTCCGGGCCTGGACATGGCTCAAGCAGCACTGCTTCAAGGGATTCGGATCGAACAAAACATTGCCCAGGCCACTGGTCGACGTTTCGCCCTGCATCTGTTTCTGGATCAATGGCATGTCCTGCGCACCCTGCCGGATGGCGAGAGCGAGGATCCGCAGCAACTGCGCATCGAAGATCAGTCACGAACGACACTCCTGACGCTATCGCTCGATCACCGCTCCAACGGCTTCGCGCTCCGCACCCTGCTGCGCAACCATCAGGCCGAGCGGCAGCGGGTCGTGCCGCTGCACCGACGTACCGACAGGGTCGCGACCGCCAGCAATTACGCCGCCTTCATCCGTGTCCTGAACCAACATTCTCAGGTGGGTGTTGACGACCCCGATAGCCTGGATATTGGAGAAGTCTGCGGCTGGCAGCGTCTCAGTCCGGAGCGACTCCGCGAGCAGGGGCAGATCCAACCTGTCGATCCCGAACAGATTGCCTGTTTCCTGGGTGCGCTCGCCGATCAGGCGCTGCCCGTGCGTGTGCTGACGGGCACCGCCGGTGTCGCACATCGCTTCGATGGCGCCTTCTACTTCCATCAGCGCCGTGCCGGTTCCTGGCTGCAATTGCTGGGCGATGACGTCAGGCTGCGCATCGAGACTGCCGCGATCGACAGCGCCTGGGTCTTCCGGCGTCAGGGGGCATCCGGCCAACGCCACCAGCTCCGGCTCTATGACGCATCCGGCCGCGCGCTGGCCGTCATCGAGAATCTGCCCGGTTTCGATCAGGCGGAAAATCCGATCTGGCGCACCCTGATCAACACCCTGCTCGACTGAACCGCACCCCTGGAGCCTTGAATCATGCAGCAACCCTTTACGCTTGCCGGTACGCCAGAAACGCAGGGTCCAGCGGCGTTGGCGCAGGCCATGGAACATGCAATGACTCCGCAGGAGGCTTTCGATCCCGCCGCCTCGGCGGAGGTGATCGAGATCCTGCGCCGACCGCAACCGCCGCTCGCACCGGTCAAGTCGGGTCGGCGCAAGCTGTGGGATGTCCCGCACAAATATCACTGTCCGATCATCGGCACCTGTCTCACCGTTGCCGAACTGCGACGTATCGGCGAACGTCACGCCTGGCGCACCTGCGCCCGTCCTACCGATTACGAGATCCATATCAGTTTCGTCTCGGCCGCCAGCGAGCGTAATTCACTCTCGCTGGCGACCCAAAAGCTGCTGGAGAAGAAATACGCCGCAACCGTCAAACGCTACGACAGTGCGCGCACCCCGGAGGCGCTGATCGCGCTCTGGTCGGAGTCGCTGGCCAGTGGTGAGGTGCCGGGAGCACTCTGGGCGCTGATGACGCACCCCAGGGCCGATCAGTCTGTCCTGGTGCTTGCCTACGAAGACGTGCACATGCTCTCGCACCAGATTGGAGCCGGGCAGCGGGCAGACCTGAAACGACTGACCGAGACACGCGCCGAACTGGCGCGATTGCAACGCGAATTCGACACGCTTCAGAAGCGCTTCCGTCAACAGTCAGGCGAGAGTGAACAGCGCATCGCCCGGCTGGAGACGACCCTGCGCGAACGCGAAGCCGAGTGTGAACGTCTCGCGCGACGCGAGCGGGAACTGGTCGAGCAAGTCAGCGCCAGCGGGGCGCTCGAACGTCAGCACCTGCTGACCCGGCTGGAGAACGAACTCGCCGATGCGCAATCCCGGCTGGAGACGAGCGGACGTGAAGCCGCCAACTGGCGCCAGCAATGGGAGTCAGCCCAGGCCGACATCCGGCGGATGGATGCCGCGCGTCTGGAGAAAGAAGCCGAATGCGAGGCGCTCGAACGCCTGGTGACGCTGCATCTGACGAATCCCTGTACGGATTGTCCCAATGAGACCTGTGACTGCCGCGCGGACCTTGCCGGCCGACTCGTGCTCTGCGTTGGCGGACGCAAGCCGCTGGTCGAGCAATACCGGCATCTGGTTGCCCGCTGCAACGGACGCTTCGACCATCACGACGGGGGACTGGAGGACAGCCATCACCGGCTGGAAGCCATGCTGGCGGCAGCCGATGCGGTGGTCTGCGCCACCGATTATGTCAGCCACAGCGCCTATTACCGCACCAAGCGTTTCTGCAAGCGTCTGGACAAACCGCACATCCTGCTCGGTAATTCGGGGCTTTCGGCGTTCGCGCTCGCCCTGGAGCGGGTCGCGAACTGACGCATTCCGCTCTGTGTGCCGCACACCGCCCATTCGTCCGATCATCATCGGCGTCCGGGCGTCTCACCGTCTGCCTGGACGTTTCCGCTGGCCCTGACGCCATCGCCCGCCATCGAAAGTGGCTTTCGTCACGGCACAAGCGTTATCCTGACTGCACACGAGGTTTCGGTCAGGATGGCGCGGTCTGCCTGCCGCCCATCTCTGAGCCAAACCGAAGGAGTCTGATGACCATTCTGCGGAGACCATCGACCCATGTCGTTTATTCTGGTGTTGTATTACAGCCGTGACGGAGCCACCGCCGAAATGGCCCGGCAGGTCGCCCGTGGGGTGGAATCCGGCGGACTGGAGGCGCGTCTGCGCACCGTACCAGCCGTATCGACGGTCTGCGAGGCCGTCGCGGACCGCATCCCGGCAGGCGGCGCACCCTATGCCGATCATGAGGATCTGCGCCAGTGCGCCGGACTGGCGCTCGGCAGTCCGACCCGGTTCGGCAACATGGCGGCGCCGGTCAAATATTTCCTTGATGGCACCAGCGGTCTCTGGCTGGCCGGCGCGCTGGCGGGCAAACCGGCAGGGGTTTTTACTTCCACCTCCAGTCTGCACGGCGGACAGGAAACGACCTTGCTCAGCATGATGCTGCCGCTGCTGCATCACGGCATGCTGATCATGGGACTGCCCTACAGCGAGCCCGATCTGATCCATACCCGCAGCGGTGGCACACCCTACGGCCCCTCGCATCTGGCCGGCCCCGACAGCAATCTGCCGGTCACGGATGAAGAGCGGCGGCTCTGTCAGGCACTGGGCAGGCGTCTGGCGGAAACCGCTGTCCGACTGTCCCGGCGTCCGGACTGACGCGCCCGGCGCATCGCCTTGAGCGATCACCCGCAACAACTGCATCTTGCGCTCGAAGCGGTCAGGGAGCCCTCCCTGACCGAATATCTGTCCGGTCCCAATGCCGAGGCGGTGGCGGCCGTTTCGGCGCTCGCTGTGGGGGAGGGCGAGCCCTTTCTGTTTCTGTTCGGCGTGGCGGGTACCGGCAAAACACATCTACTGCAGGCGGCCTGTCTCGCTGCGGCGCAACAGGGGCAGCAGGCCCATTTCGTCCCGCTCGGGACGCCGGAGCTGGAGCCAGTCCTGCTCGATGATCTGGAGCGGCTGGATCTGGTCGCGGTCGATGACGTGCAGGCCATTGCCGGCGATGCGGCCTGGGAAGACGCGCTTTTCGATCTTTTCAACCGGATGCGGGAGCGCGGTCGGCGGCTGCTCGCGGCAGCCAGCGCCGCCCCCGATGCATTGCCGCTGGAATTGCCGGATCTGCGCTCGCGGCTTCAGTGGGGGCCGCGATATTGCCTGCATCCGCTGACAGAAGCCGACTGCGAACAGTTGCTGGTCGAATCGGCCCAACGCCGGGGCATGCAGCTCAACCGCGATCAGGTGCGCTACATCATGAATTATCACGCCCGCGACCCGGCGTCCCTGCTGGACCTGGTCGAACGTCTCGACGGTCTGAGTCTGCGCGAGCAGCGCCAGCCGACCATCCCGCTGATCCGCCAGGCGCTGCGGGAATAGACAGGATTAACAGTATTTTAAACAGCAGCTTAAACATCCTGTTAATCCTGTCTAAATCTTAAATTTACGATCCAGATATCGTGTTTCCGGGCAATCCCTATCCCTTCCACCCGCGCCGCATGGCCTTGCGGCCCCAGATCCAGACATACTGCAACCCGCTGACCACCACGGTCGTCATACAGGCCCAGATCAGGATGGTCAGCAGACTGTCGGGCAGGGGATACAGACCGGCATGGGTGAGGACGGCCACCAGCAGCAGGATCTGTAGCAAGGTATTCAATTTGCTGACCAGAATGGGCGCCGCCTCCACCTCTTCGACACCATAGTGGTAGAGCACCGCGCCGCCGACGATTACCAGATCGCGGAAGATCACCGCCAGCACCAGCCAGAGCGGGATCAGGCCGAGTGAACCAAGAACGAGAAAACAGCACACCAGCAGGGTCTTGTCGGCCAGCGGATCGAGGATGCCGCCGAGCTGGCTCTGCCAGCCATAATGCTTGGCCAGGAAACCGTCGAGTCCATCCGAGGCGCCGGCAATGACGAACAGCAGCAGCGCCCAGCCGAATTCATCGACCAGCAGCAGATAGACGACGGGGATCACGGCAATCAGCCGCAGCGCGCTAATGATGTTGGGAATGTCTTTGAGTTTCACGGTTGTAATCCTGACACCGCCAGACGGCCTGGAAGCGCGATGCTAGCCTGACACCTGCCGGCTGTCCAAGGGTCGGTTACAATCGCCGCCTCACTCAATCACTGGAGCCACCCGTGACGCAGGATTCAAACCGTCCCTCGCCACCTTCTCTCAGCTATCGCGATGCCGGGGTCGATATCGACGCCGGGGCGCAACTGGTCGAGCGCATCAAACCGCTGGCCGCTGCGACTGCGCGTCCCGGCGTACTCACCGGACTCGGCGGCTTCGGCGCGCTCTTCGAGCTGCCGCTGGCCGATTATCGCCAGCCGGTGCTGGTTTCGGGCACCGATGGCGTCGGCACCAAGCTCAAGCTGGCCATCGAACTGGGCCGTCATGACAGCATCGGTATCGATCTGGTCGCCATGTGCGCCAACGACATCCTGGTCAGCGGGGCCGAGCCGCTCTTTTTTCTCGACTACTACGCCACCGCCCGGCTGGATGTCGAGGTTGCCAGTGCCGTGGTCGCCGGCATCGCGCGCGGCTGTGAACTGGCCGGCTGCGCCCTGACCGGGGGCGAGACCGCCGAGATGCCCGGTCTCTACGCCGAGGGGGACTATGATCTCGCAGGCTTCTGTGTCGGTATTGCCGAGAAATCCGAGCTGATCCTGCCCGAGCGGGTCACAGCCGGCGATGTGCTGATCGGACTGGCCTCCTCCGGCCCGCATTCAAACGGCTATTCGCTGATCCGCAAGGTGATTGCCGTGAGCGGCGCCGATCTGACTGCGGATCTGGACGGCGCGTCGCTGGCTGACCGTCTGCTTGCCCCGACCCGCATCTACGTTCGCTCGGTGCTGCCGCTGACCCGCGCCCTGCGCGTCCATGCGCTCGCCCATATCACCGGCGGCGGGCTGACCGAAAACCTGCCGCGCGTCCTGCCTCAGGGCACCTGCGCCCGCGTGGATCTGGCGAGCTGGCAGCGTCCGGCTGTTTTCGACTGGCTCCAGACCCAGGGCGGGATCACCGAGGCCGAGATGCTGCGCACCTTCAACTGCGGGGTCGGCATGATCCTCTGTGTCGCGTCCGAGGACGCGGACAGCGCGCTCGCCATGTTACACAAAGCGGGCGAAGACGCCTGGATCCTAGGCGGCATCGAGGCCAGTGAAGACGGTGGCGAAGGCGAGCCCGGCGTTCGCTACAGCGGCGGATTTGGTCATGTCTGAGCGCCAGCCGCTCCCGGTCGTCGCGCTCATCTCGGGCGGCGGCAGCAATCTGCAAGCCCTGATCGATGCCCAGCTTGCGGGTCTGCCGATCCGTCTTGCCGCCGTCATCAGCAACCGCGCGGACGCCTTCGGACTGGAGCGCGCCCGCCGTCATGGAATCGCGACGGCGGTTCTGGACCATCGGGATTATCCCGACCGCGACGCCTATGACGCCGATCTGCAACGCTTGATCGATGGCTATGATCCAGGTCTGGTGGTGCTGGCGGGTTTCATGCGCATCCTGACCCCGGCCTTCGTGGCACATTACCGGGGACGGCTGCTCAACATCCACCCGTCGCTACTGCCCAAATTCCGTGGTCTGCACACCCATCAGCGGGCGCTGGAGGCCGGCGAGACCGAACATGGCGCGAGTGTCCATTTCGTCACCGCCGAACTCGACGGCGGCCCGGTCATTCTTCAGGCCCGGGTGCCCGTCCTGCCGGGAGACGATGCGGCGACGCTTGCTGCGCGCGTGCTGGAACAGGAGCACGTCATTTATCCCACTGTCGCGGGCTGGTTCGCGGAAGGTCGGCTGCGGCTTGGTGAGGATGGGCGACCCTGGCTGGATGGAACACCAGTAGACGGCTTCCAGCCGCCAGCCATGTCCAGCGATTGACCGTTCCTGATCCGGGGCTGGTGACGAAATCCCGGCTTCGTCACCGGCCAGACGAAGCGCCGCTTTGCGAATCTGCGAAGGATTGCTCAAACTTTACAGGCGAAGGCGCGAAGCCCCGTCTCCGTCTAAAGTGGAGTTTTATCGCTGAGGTCACGAAGTCGGCGCTTCCTGACCAGAGAACAGGATCCGCATCCCCTGGCATCGCCTCGTCCCCCGTCATCACCGCATCCTCGCCTTCTGGATCCTCGCCGGACTCGGCATCGCCGCGCCCTGGCTGGTCACGGGCGGCTCGCCCTGGTTCCCGCGCGTCGCCCCCGGCAGCGCCTGTCAGGTCAACTCGGTCTATGACGCCGATACCCTCCGCGCCACCTGCGGAACGGGGAAGGTCAAGATCCGCTTTTACTGCATCGACGCCCCCGAGATGGGCCAGCGCCCGTGGGGACAGGAGAGCCGCGATTATCTGCGCCGGATCATCCCCCAGCAGATCAATCTCCGCGAACACGACCGCGACCGGTACGGGCGCATCGTCGGCGAAGTCTTCGGCCACGCCGGGCAGAGCCTCAATCTGGCGCTGGTCGAAGCGGGACAGGCCGCCGTCTACCCGCGTTATTGCCGTGAGTCGCGCTATTTCGAGGCGCAGGAGCGGGCCAGGGCCGCGCGGCGGGGGATTTGGGAGCAGGACGGGGAACATCAGACACCGTGGACATGGCGACGGGTGCGGCAGTTTTTGCTTGCCATTACCCGATCTGATGCCAATAGACATTCAAAACCATTTCCGAAAAAGCAGCAGCGTGACCGCAGAGATCGTCGCCATGACGCCGAGCACCATAAAATAGCCGTAGGGCCACGCTAATTCCGGCATGTTCTCGAAGTTCATCCCATAGACGCCAGCGATAAAGGTGAGCGGAATAAAAATGGACGACACCAGCGTCAAGGTTTTCATCACCCGTTGCATTTTTGCTCCCGATAGCGAAATCGATACGTTGATCAAATCCGTGAGATTGTCGCTACCATAGTCATAATAAGAGAGCAATTCATTGATGTGATTACGAATGGTTTCGTAATAAATACTGGTGGCGGCGTCAATCGAAAAGACGTGTTCATTTTTACGAATATCGTCAAATGCCCGTTTCAGATGGATCGTTTCCCGTCTGAGAAAGCGGATGATCTTTTTCAGTCGGATGATTTCTCGCATCAACTCCTGTTCGTCGGCGTAGCGTTGCTGCTGTTGTTCTTCGAGGTCGTCAAACTGCTCGCGGATGGCGGCGACAATCTTGAAATACTCGTCCAAAATCGTTTCAAGAATCAAATAAAACAGATGATTGACGCGATGTTCGCGAATTTGATACTTGTTTTTTTCGATGGCAAGACGGACCGGGCCGAAAACATCGCCATCGATATTTCCCTGTTGAAAGCTCAACAGCGTGTTATTCAGGCCGATGAGGCTCACTTGTTCATGATCAATGTCGTCTTCGGTAAACGGTGTGCCGTGCAGCAGTGTTTTATTGATCGATAGCATGTTAAGTCGAAACAGCGCATAAGTCTTGACCGCATCGAAGGTTGGCAGCGACACCCGGTTATGGTCCGGCGGTGACACCATGTCCTGAACATGGATGCAAAACTGCTCGTCAAGATCGAAGAGATCCATCAAGGCGTTGACCTGAGCGGAGTCGTCGCCTTGCATCTCGATATTGATCCAGTTGACCCCTGACACGGACAGGATGGATTGCCGTTGCGACAAGGCGGTGAGCGGAATATCCGGTGTCGTCGTGTCAGGATCGTAGTGTCTAGCCGTGATCATGGTGAGGAGCTTAACCGCAAGCGTCAGGGCAAAAACGGGCTTGTGGTAGGCGGCGGATTGACGGCTGGCGGCAGCGGCACCCTTGCCTCATGCGCAACGCAGGAACCGGGCCGGGCGGGCGAACAGGCGGCGCTGTCGCGCACCAGACGGACATGGGCTGAGTCACGCCGGGTGCCATAACCCGTGGCGCCGGTGCCGAAATGGATGGTCCAGGCGTCGCCACCATAATAGGCGGCGGATGTCGCCGTCCAGAATGGGGCGGGCGGCGTATTGGGAAAATTGGCGACATCGATATCGAGACCGTAACAGCGCCGCTGGATCAGCGACAGCAATTCGGTCTGCGTGGGCAGACGCCAGTCGGCATGACCGGCGAAGAGGTTGTCCTGACCCTGGCGCATCGCCTGTTTCCATTTGAAGGTCAGCGCCGTGCCAGCGGTGCAGCCGACGCCGCTCAGACCCTCGGCGCATTGTTTCCACATCAGACCCGTGGCCTCATCCCTGACCGTACCGTCCTGATTGACGACGAAACGGCTGTTGGGAATCCGGGCCGGATCGTTGTTGCCACAGTCCTGGGCCGCAAGCGGAGCCGACGTCAGCAGCAGCCACAGGAGAGCCGGGAAAACCGCAATCTGCCAGTTGGGCGGCGATGGCATGGATGAAGACATGTCGTTTTCAGTCTCCGGTTGAGGATGCGGCGTCGGCTGTGCGCAGGTCTTCATTTGTCACCCGTGCATAGATGGCCGTGACGGGAAGACTCAGTTCAATCGCTCCGAACCAGACCTGATCGCCCAGAAAATAGTGCCCGGACTGCCAGTGGTGATGACGGCGGCAGACCTCCACCTCCATGATGTCCTGCTCAATCAGCACATATTCAAGCATGGAGACATCTTCTCACAGCGCGTCAGCACCCGCAGCGGCTGAGCGTTGCAGCCGGTCAAGCTGATTCAGCATCGTCGCCTTGAGCGCCAGCAGCTCCTCGCATTTGACCCGCGCCGCCTCCAGGTCGCCACGCGCACGCAGATCGATCACCTCGGCGCCGATACGATGGATACTGCAATGGGTCGCTCCGACCTCGGCATGTTCCGGCAGATGTCCATAGCGCGCCCGCCCCTCGTTGTGATACCAGACTCCAAAGCGGCATCCCTCGGGATTCCCCAGGTTTTCAATCGTCAGGTCGGCGCCCGGCTCTTCCACCGCCTCGACGATCCGTCGCACCCATTTGATGTGGTCGTATTGAGCCAGGATCAGCGGGGTGTCGAGGCGATGGCCCTGCTGATCATTGGCCCAGGTGTCCCATTTCGAATCCGGCTTGAAGCGCTTGATCCAGTCTGGCACCTGGTTTCCCGGCATGGGGCGACTGATACCGTAACCCTGGGCATAATCGCAGCCGAACCGCATCAGCAGCAGGCCGTGCTCCGGCGTCTCCACGCCTTCGGCAATGACGTGTTTCTTGAACACATTCGCCAGTCCGATCACGCCTTCGATGATCGCCAGATCTTCCTGGTCGTCGAGCATGTCGCGGACGAACGACTGATCAATCTTGAGCGTTTCCGCTGGCAGTTGTTTGAGATAACTGAGCGAGGAATAACCCGTGCCGAAATCGTCGAGGGCGAAGGTGACGCCCATCAACTGACAGGCCGCGATCACGCCACGCATCATTCGGATATCCGAGAGTGCGGCGCTTTCGAGGATCTCCAGTTCGAGCAGATGGGGCGAGACATCGGGATGCTCGTTCAGGATGGCCCGCAGACGGGCGACGAAGTCGATGTGCTGAAAATGATGGGCGGAGATATTGACGCTGACCGCGACCGGCCGTCCGGCCGCCGCCCATTGGTCCATCTGCTCCAGGGCTTCGTGCAGCACCCATTCACCGATTTCGACGATCAGCGGCGAATTTTCGATCAGGGGCAGAAATTCCAGCGGCGGCACGATCCCGTGCTCCGGGTGCTGCCAGCGGATCAGGGCCTCCATGCCGACCACCTCGCCGGTGCGCATGTTCACCTTGGGCTGATAATAGAGCCTGAATTCGCCATGCTGAAGCGCCTGGCGGATGCGCTCCAGTTCGCGATGCCGGACCAGGATCGCGTTGGCGGCCTGCAAGTCGAACACATGATAACGGTTGCGACCCGATTGCTTGGCCTGATACATGGACTGATCGGCATGCCGCAGCAGGGTGTCGGGATCGCTGTCGTCGAGCGGATAGAGGGTGACGCCAATGCTGACCGACACCCCCAGAGCGATGTCTCCAAGCTGGAAGGGTCGGGCGATGCTGTCGCAGATCCGACCCAGAATCGCATTCAGCTCGTCGGGATGTTCAAGATCGGTGATCAGCAGGACGAACTCGTCGCCGCCGAGACGCGCCACCGTGTCATTGACACGGATGGTGCCAAGCAGCCGCTGGGCAATTTCAATCAGAAAGTGGTCGCCGGTCTCATGTCCATACTGGTCATTGACGAGCTTGAAATCGTCCAGATCCAGGAAGCAGATGGCGACGAGCTGATTGTGGCGTTTGGCGTTGGCGAGCGCCTGGTGCAGACGGTCGGCCAGCAGCACGCGATTGGGCAAGCCGGTGAGCGAATCGTAATTGGCCAGGTTTTCCAGACGCTGCTGGGTGTTCTTGAGATCGGTGATGTCAAGGAACATGCCAATGTAATGCGTGATCTCGTTTCCCTTCGATACGGCGTTGATGTGCAGGATTTCGGGATACAGCTCGCCGGATTTTTTCCGATTCCAGACCTCTCCCTGCCATTGGCCGGTTTCGTTCAGCCGCTGCCACATGTCCTGATAAAAGGTCGCATCCTGAAGGTCCGATTTGAGTAGCGCCGGGGTCTGCCCTAAAACCTCTTCGCGGCTGTAGCCGGTGACACGGGTGAAGGCACCGTTGACATCCAGGATGCGCGCGGCGGGGTCGGTGATCACGATCCCTTCCTGCGAATGTTCGAAGACGCTGGCGATGAGTCGCAGCCGTCTTTCGGCCAGCTTGCGATCAGTCATGTCGCGCAGGGTTTCAACAACCGCGATGAGCCTGCCCGCCGCATCGCGAATGGGGGCGGCATCCAGGGCGAGATAGCGTTCGGTGCCAAGCAGGGGCATGACGCACCAGTTCTCGGCCTGAGCATCGCGCATCGTGTCCGGCAGGGATTCGTGCGCAACATAGAAACGATCAATTTCGTCCATGCGCTCCTGCGCGACCAGATCAGCCAGACAGGGGCGCGGTTTGCTGTAGAACGCGCGCCAGTGTTCGCGCGTGCCAATGACATCCGCAGCGGGCATGCCGGTCAGCTGCTCACATGCCCGATTCCAGACAATCACGCGACACTCAGCATCGAGAACGAAGGTCGGCACCACCAGTTGATGGACCAACTCGATGGCAAATTGCTGTCCCTTGATGGTGTCGCCCTCCTGGCATTCAGGTTGCTTGGCCTTGGACATGCCGGATACCGTGGGTGGCTGCGGATCGTCGAGCGGAGTGGATGGATGGGGCATTCAGTCCATTCGCCACACCGGAGCCGCTGTCCGATCCGGTGGCAAGGACAATGCCCCGCAAGCGATTATTTTTTGCGTGCCGGACTGGCGGTGGTGACGTCCTTGCCGGGCGCGCCGGTGGCAGAGAGTCCGGCGACATTGGTCAGCATCTTCTGGAACATGTCCCAGGACGCCATGGTGCCGGTCATATAGGGCTGAAACAGCTTGATGGGATCATAACCCTCGACCCCGGCGACCATCCGTTCGCGAATATCGTCCATCAACTGGCGCTGGAATGCCTCGACATCCGGCAGGCCAAAAAGTTTGCGCACTTCTTCCGCCGTGATATCGAAATCGACTGTGACCTTCATCGGAAATCCTCCGTCTTGACGCAGCGATAGGCTGCGGCTGACCGAACACTCTGAACGATCTGCACGGCGGCGGCAAGTCGCGGCAAGCCGTTTTTGGGACAGGCTTCGCGTCAGTGCCGGCTGGCGCGCGGGACTGATTCCATCGGCGCCGGGTCTTCCACCGCGATGGCACGGCGCACCCGGCGTCCAATCAGGACACAGGCGCGCTCGAAGGCGCGGGCGGCCTCGCGGGCGGTCCAGTCCCACTCCGAGGGATGAGCGGTGGACGGAAGCTGCCAGTGGCCGGTGGTCAGCAGAGAGCCGATGCGGACCTCCAGGGTCCAGTCATGCCAGAGGATGTCGGGCTGATCGTCATCGACGAACTCCTGCTCCGCCAGGCGGACATAGTTCCCGGCGTGATCGTCCATCGCAACCAGATTGGACAATAACAGAGTATCATCGACGCAACTGTTCCAGCCGGTGTGAACGGCGCTGGCTGTTCCCATCAGTGCATGAATGAGCAATGACGGGGTGATGGTCAGCGAAAGGGGCGTCTCCCAATCGGGTTCCGCAGCGTCTGTTTCTGGTGTCATGGGCGACTGAACCTACTCGAACCGAACCTGTTGCTGCCTGTTGCAGCGCACTTGAGGTGGCTTTAAGTCTAAGGCCGGCACCCCGGCGCGGCAATCCCATGCCAGTGCGTCATCCGCCGCTGCTCAGAGACAGGAAGCGGACAATCTTTGCCCCGGCGCGATCCCGTCTGACGGCATCACGCCGATCACGCTACGGGAATTCGACGATGAAAGTCGCGATCTTTTCGGATGTACAGGCCAACCTGCCGGCGATGGAAGTCGCCGTGGAAGCGATCCTCAACTGGAGTCCGGATCTGGTCATCATGGCTGGCGATCTGGTCAATCGCGGCCCGAAGAGTTTGGCCTGTCTGGAAATATTCGACCATTTGCGTCGTGAACGCGGCTGGCTCCCGGTCAATGGCAACCACGAGACCTGGATTCTGCACCTGCTGCGGGAGATGCCGATGAACGAACTGGACGCGCAGATGCGGCAGTTTGGCGACTGGACCGCGCGTCAGTTGCTGCCCATGATCGCGGCATTGACGGACTGGCCGGACCATCTCTGCTTTGATGGCGGTCATGAGTCAAGCTGGGTCCATGTCACTCACGGCACCCTGGCCGGCAACCGGCACGGAATCTCGGCGCGCACGCCGGATGACGAACTGCGCGGCGCGCTGCCGCCGGACATCGCGCTCTTCGTCACCGCCCACACCCACCGTCCGCTGACCCGCGTTTTCGAGGGCACGCCGATTCTGAACGTCGGCTCGGTCGGTTCGCCCTTTGACGGCGATCCGCGCGGCAGTTATGCCCTGCTGGAGATGCGCGGCGGTCGCTGGCGCTGGGACATCGTCCGCTTCGAGTATGATCGTGAGCGCATGGAGCAGGATTTTCGCGAATCCGGATTCATCGAAGAAGGCGGGCCGCTGGCGCGCATTCTCTTCGAGGAGTGGCGTCAGGCACGTCCTTTGATGCCAGCTTGGCGCCGCGATTACGAGCCGGCGGTGCTGGCCGGCGAACGTCCATTGGAACCCGCCGTCGCCGATTTTCTTGCCGGGATCCTCTAAACTGCGTCCAGCGCACCATGGATCATTTTCAGTTTGTGTTTAGCTCTGTGCGTCTCACCGAGATTAGTGGGACGCGGTTTGAGTTTTCATATAATTGAATAGCTTAAACCGCGCCAGTTCACGCGGTTGTCGATGCCGCCAAGATCGATCCAAGCCAAAAACATCGCATACTGCACGGGGCGCGGTTTAATCCGGACGATGTGTCCATAACCACCCATGCCGTTCGCGCCAGCCCCAGGGACCGTCAAGCCCCCCATCGGCGTCAAGTCGAAGCCGAATCGCACCGAGGATGCCGGTATCCAGCATCGGAATCCCCAGCCCGGCGATCCGCTCGCGCACGGTCATTGCGGGAAACCCGAAGTGATTGGCATAGCCGGATGAGAAGAGCACCCAGTCGGGTGATACGGCCTTGAGAAACTCGGCGCTGGTGGAACTGGCGCTGCCATGATGACCGGCGATCAGGATGTCGCTCTGCAAATCACTCCCCAGCCGTACAACCAGCCGACGCTCCACCCGCCGCTCAATATCGCCGGTGAGCAGAATGGAGTGTCCGCCGGTCTCGATCCGCAGCACGCAGGAGGCATTGTTGCCGCGCTCGCCGTCGTCGTCCGGATGCAGAAAACGAAAGGACACCCCGGACCAGATCCAGCCTTCTCCAGCCCGGCAGGGCTCGACAGACGCAAGCCCCAGATCGCCCGGCTCGCCGCTCTGGATGCGGTCGATGCCGATGCGCGACATCAATCCGGCCAGACCGCCGGCATGATCGCGGTCGGCATGGCTCACCACCAAACGCTCGATATGCTCGATCCCCTGTTCCAGCAGAAAGGGCGCGACGACCGCCGCGCCGGCATTGAAACCACTGGGGAAACCGGGACCGGTATCAAAGACCAGGGTGCCGTCGCGCGTCTGCGCCACGGCAGCCAGACCCTGACCCACGTCGAGCAGGGTGAACCAGACCTCGCCATGTGTCGGGCCGGGCAGACGGATCAGCAGCAGCGGGAGAAGCAGCATCAGACCCAGCCAGCGCCCCGGCAGACCGCGCGGCGCCAGAAGCAGCAGCACGCCAGCCGTCGCGACGCCCCACACCCAGAGCGGCCGCGCCGGAAGCATCGCCGCCGCCCAGGGCAGCGTGGCCACCCGGGCCAGCGCATCCAGGCACCAGCCGAGCAGATCGGCGGTCAGACTCAACGGCCAGGTGAGACCTGGAATCAGGCTCAGGAGACTGGTGATCAGGACCAGCGGCAGCAGCAGACCAAAGAGCGGGACGGCAACCAGATTCACCAGTGGCGCGATCAGCGAGGCGCGTCCGAAGAAAAAGAGCAGCAGCGGCAGGAGTCCGATCCCCACCGCCCATTGGGCGCGACCCCAGCGTGTCCAGAGGTCGCGGCGCGGCAGGCGTTGACCGAGATTGAACAGGAGCACCGCGACCGCACCGAAGGACAGCCAGAAGCCATAGGACAGGATCGCCGTCGGATCAAGGATCAGGACGCCGAGCAGCGCCAGCGTCAGGGCGTGATAAGGCCGTAGTGTGCGCTGCCAGAAGAGCGCGCCGAGCACCACGGCCAGCATGATGAGTGCGCGCTGGGTAGAGATGGCGAAACCGGCGAGACCGGCATAAGACAGCGCCGCCAGGGCGCTCGCCAGTGCCGCCGCGCGCGGCGCGGCCAGGAGCAGGGTCAATCGGGCGCTGCGTGACCAGAGCCAGCGCGCCAGAAAGAAGACGCCGGTGGCGATCAATCCGACATGCAGACCGGAGATGGCGACCAGATGATTGGTGCCGGTCAGGGTCATGATCTCCCAATCCTCGGGCGCAAAACCGGCGCGTTCGCCGATGGTCAGCGCCTGCACCAGACCCAGTGCGCGGGACTCGCCCAGCACCCCGGCGAGATGCCCCGCCAGCTCCTGACGCCAGCGGGTCAGCCAGGCGGAACCGGGGCCGGCGTCCAGACGCTCGACTCCTTCCGCGCGACGCAGATTGCCGGTCGCCTTGACCCCCTGCTCAAACAGCCAGCGTTCAAAATCGAAGCCGCCCGGATTGGCATAGCCATGACGGGGTTTCAGGCGCACTGGAAATCGCCAGCGTTCGCCAGCATGGATGGTGGTTGAGGCGTCATACCAGGACAGGCGCACCAGCCCCCTGAAGGGCAGCGGCTGATCGTCCTGGAGGCTGCGTTCAACCCGGAACAGAAAGCGGGTGGCAAGGCCGGTGCTGGCCGGAATCGAGACGATGCGTCCCTCCACCATCAGCGGCGCGCGGGCCAGCTCGTCCGGGAAAGGAGCACACAGGAGGGCGCAGGCATGGATCTGTGCCCAGCAGAGCCCGAGCAGCGCCAGCAGCGGGAGGCGCGGCCAGCTCCAGATCCAGGCCAGGGCGGCGACTGACAGGGTGGTCAGAACCAGCGGCCAGAGCGGGAGCGGTGCGGGCAGGGAATAAAAGACCGCGACTCCCGCCGCGAAGGCCAGGCCGGCGCGGATCATCGTCAGACTCCGATGCGGACCAGCCCTCAGCGCGAGTCGCTCCAGACAGGCGATGGCCTGCAAGATAAAGCAGCGGAATTCACGGGCGCTGTCCTATACTCGCGCCCTCTTGCCACGCCCAAAACCAAGCGGACCTGCTGTGTGAAAAAATGGCTGAAACGAGTCATGCCGCACCCCAAGACGATCAAAGACAATCGTTATCTTGGCATCTTCGGCAAGCTGCTGCACGATCCCAACCTCTGGCATCTGAACCGGCGCTCGGTCGCAGGCGGGGTGGCGATCGGGCTGTTCGTCATGTTCTCTCCCATCCTCACGCATTCGCTGATCGCCGCCGGTCTCGCGATCCTGCTGCGGGTGAATCTGCCCATTTCGGTGGCGCTGGTCTGGATTTCCAATCCGGTGACGATTCCGCCGATGTTCTATTTCGCCTATTTCATCGGCTGCCGGATGCTCGGTCATCCAGCCGAGGGCTTCGACCTCCATTTCTGGATGGATTGGCACAACTGGTTCGAGATCATCGAGCCGCTGATGCTCGGCAGCCTGATCTGTGGCACGGTCTGTTCGCTGTTGGGCTATCTGACGGTGCAGGCGCTCTGGCGCTGGAAAGTCGCCAGCTATCTGCGCCGACGCCGGGAACGCTATGGCGCGGACGGCGGATCCCGGCTCAACACGCCGTCATCCAGACGCCAGACCTGATCCATGCGCGCCGCCAGTTGCGGGTCATGAGTGACGATCACCAGACTGGTGCCGATGTCGCGGTTGAGTTCCAGCATCAGCTCGTAGACCCCGCCCGCCGTGTGCCGGTCGAGATTGCCGGTTGGCTCATCCGCGAGCAGACAGGCGGGGCGCGTCACCAGCGCACGCGCAACCGCCGCGCGCTGTCGCTCGCCGCCGGACAGTTCGCCGGGCTTGTGCGCGCCGCGATGTCCGAGGCCCACCCGCTCCAGCAGATCAATGGCCTTGGCACGCGCCTCAGCAGGTCGCGCCCCGCCGATCAGCAGTGGCATGGCGACATTTTCAATCGCCGTGAATTCGGGCAGCAGATGATGGAACTGATAGACGAATCCCAGATGGCGGTTGCGCAGCAGACCGCGTTTGGCCTCGGAGAGCCGGCCGATGTCCTCGCCCCGCCAGCACACCCGCCCCGCGCTGGGCCGGTCCAGTCCGCCGACGCAGTGCAGCAGCGTGCTCTTGCCCGACCCCGAGGCGCCGATGATGGCGATGCGCCCGCCCGCCGCGACGCTGAACTCGACCCCGCGCAGCACTTCGACCGCCTGCGGACCCTGCTCGAAGGTCTTGACGAGTCCGCGCACATCCAGAACCGGGTTGGACTCATTCATAGCGCAGCGCCTCCGCCGGCTGGGTCCGGGCCGCGCGCCAGGCCGGATAGAGCGTGGCGAGCACCGACATCAGAAAGGCCCCGCCGCCGATCGAGAGTACATCGGACAGCCGCACATCCGAGGGTAACTCGTTGATGTAATAGATGCTCGGATCGAGAAAATGAACGCCGAAAAGGCTCTCGATCGCGCCCACTGCGGGTTCGACGTTCCAGGCCAGGATAACGCCTGCGACCATGCCGAGCAGGGTGCCGATCAGGCCGATCATCGTCCCCTGGACCATGAAGGTCGCCATCACCCGTCCGGGCGAGAGTCCCAGGGTGCGCAGCACCGCGATGTCGGACTGTTTGTCCGTCACCACCATCACCAGGGTCGAGACGATATTGAAGGCCGCCACTGCGACGATCAGAAAGAGGATGATCCCCATCATCCGCTTCTCCATCGCCAGGGCGCTGAAAAAGTTGTTATGGACCTGGGTCCAGTCGATCAGCCGGTAAGTCCCGCCGAGATCGTAGGCGATCTCGCGCGCCAGACGCGGCGCCTGCCACATGTCCGTGAGTTTGATCCGCACCCCGGAGACCGCATCGCCCAGATTCAGCAGCTTCGCCCCGTCGCGCAGATGGATGAAGGCGGCGTTGCGGTCATAGTCCGCCATGCCGACCGCGAAGATGCCGCTGACCGTGAAGCGTTTGAGACGCGGCATGATGCCGACCGGGGTCGCACTCACCTGCGGGGTGACGACCGTCACCTTGTCACCCGGTCCCACACCCAGAAAGGCCGCCAGATCGCGCCCGAGGATGATGTTGAATTCGCCATCGACCAGATCATCGACCGAGCCGCTGACCATCTCGCGGCGCAGATCGGCGACCTGATCCTCTTCCGCCGGCAGGATGCCGCGAATCAGCGCCCCGCTCACGAACGAGCTGTTGACCAGCATCCCCTGCACCTCGACGAAGGGCGCCGCGCCAACCACATCGGCATGGGTGCGCACCCGGTCCAGGGTCGTCACCCAGTCCTGCATGCCGCCGCCGTAGGGATCGGTCAGGGTCGCATGCGAGGCCATGCTCAGGATGCGCTGCTGGATCTCCTTATGGAACCCGTTCATGACCGACAGCACCACGATCAGGGCGACGATGCCGAGCGTGATCCCGACCATCGAAGTGCCGGAAATAAAGGAGATGAAGTGGTTGCGGCGCTTGGCGCGGGTATAGCGCAGGCCGATATAGAGTGGGAGTGGATGAAACATAGGGGCGGAATTTAACCACAAAGCCAGTCGTTGCGTCTGGAATTCATCGAGTCTTTGGATTGGGCCATGGCTCAGTCAGGTTGCTGATCGTCTGTTGACACCTTCCCACGCTTCCGGCATTATCGCCGACCTGATTTCGGGCGCATAGCTCAGCGGGAGAGCACTGCCTTCACACGGCAGGGGTCCGTGGTTCGATCCCACGTGCGCCCACCACATTACCCAATCAGAATCAGCCGCTTACGAGCGGCTTTTTTGTGCGCGATCAGTCTGTGTGAAGTCTGAGGTGGCGTTTCGTTTCAGGATCGCCGCTGCATCGGCAAGGCTATCGATGGGAACTTGTTGCCGGGCATCAAGTCTCCATTGACTCATCGCCTGACTTATGGGCCCTGCCGACGATGGTGAGTCTGATGAGACCTTTCGTCTATCCTCAATCACCAGGAGATTCACATGACTGACTGCAAACGGCCTTTGCGTTTCGTGCTTCCGCTCGTTGGTCTGCTGGCGCTGCCGGGCGTTGTTCTGGCAGGCGATGACATTCCAGTCGCCGAACTTCCGGATGCTGTCGTGAGCGCGCTCAAGGCACGTTTCCCGGATGCTCAGTTGTTGAGCGCCGAGAAAGAGACGGATGACGGCAAGGTCGTCTATGAGGTCAGGCTCGACAGTCCGGCAGCGGGCGGTCGGCATGAAGTTGATGTCAGCGCCGATGGCGCCATTCTTGAGGTCGATCCCGAAGACTGATCGCTCACACCGGCGGCGCTCGCTTGAGCCACCGCCGGGCGCGCCCGAACACCGCCGCTTTACCCAATTCCCGCTCGGTTGCTCTTCACCTGGGGTGCGAAGGCGTCGATGGTGTGGATGCGTGGGCTCATGCGGTCTCTCCCTGCGATGATGGGGTGAAGAGTGGTCTTGCATTTCAGAACAGAAGAAAAGGCGCCAGGATTTCGCCCCCCATCAGGGCTGCCAGCGACAGACCGATGGAGCCGATGACATACCAGGAGGCTGCCGATGAGTCGCCCGACTGGATCAGCCCCGCTGTATCCTTGGAGAAGGTTGAAAAAGTGGTGAAGCCGCCAAAAAAGCCGGCCATCAGAAAATGGTCCCAGGGCGTCGCCAGCGCGCCGGTATGGGCGAGCCAGCCACTGGTCAGCCCGAGCCCGAAGGATCCCAGGACATTGACCGCGAGGGTGCCGTAGGGAAAACCGGACCCCAACCAGAGTTCCATCCCCCGATTCACGCCATAGCGACTCATCGCGCCCAAGGCACCGCCCAATCCGACGGCACCGACAGTAGACAGCAGCGCGCTCTCCGGTGGCGTGGCGATGATCGCCGTCGCGACGCCATCACTGATTCCTGTGACCGACTGCGCCGAGGCCAGCGGGACGCAGAGGATCCAGATCAGAAACGGCAGACATCGCCAGGGTTTTGAGGCAGGCGTCAACATTTTGCAACCTCTCTGGACAGATCATGACTGGCTTCCGTTGGTAAAGCCCGCCTCAACCGGCACGCGCAGATAAAAGAGATTCAGTTTTTCCTGCGCGAGATGCGCCAGAAAGCGATCCGCTTCATCCGGCGTCACCACAAAGCCCACCTCCACCGGCAGATCGCCGGCCAGCTCGAAGAAATGCTCCTCGCGCAGTCGCCCGTGACGCCCGAAGCCGGCCAGGGCGCGAAAGGCTGAACCGCCATTCAGACCGAACTGCTGCGCCTCTTCCAGCAGCCATTCATAGATCAGCTTGTGATGATGACGGCGGTTTTCCGCCACATAGAACTTGAGAAAACAGTTTTGCATGGTGATGTCCTCCGGGATGAACAGAGTGAGTTCAGTCGTCAGTCGTCAGTCGTCAGTCGTCAGTCGTCAGTCGTCAGTCGTCAGTCGTCAGTCGTCAGTCGTCAGTCGTCAGTCGTCAGTCGTCAG
>NZ_SMAO01000015.1 GCF_004342175.1 Thiobaca trueperi | reverse complement strand
TGAGACAGTAGTCAGACATGGCGAAGATTCTACAGATCCGGTTGATGTGTCACAAAATGCCTGTCGGCGAAAAACTCAAATGAGAGCGGTATATAAAAAACATGCTCACCACTCGCCCGCCCAGAGGAGTGACCCGATGACATCCCGCTTTCTCGCCATGGCGTCCGCCGTCCGTCATGCCGGCCTGCTGCTGCTCGTCAGCCCGCTCATTGCTGCCGAGCCGATGCCACTGGATCCGCCACATTGGGAGACGCAAGGCCCAGTGACCTGGGAACAAACGGACGCAGGAATCGGCGCCAGCGGCAGCGCGCCCGAACCGGGCTATCTGGTCTCGCGCACAACCTATGGCCCGCTGCGCCTGCGTCTGGCGTTCTGGATCGAGCCCGACACCAACAGCGGGGTGTTCGTCGGTTGCGCGCCCGGAGCACCCATCTCGCCCAACGCCTGCTATGAAATCAACATCTGGGATCGCCACCCAAATCAGGACTGGCGCACCGGGGCGCTGGTGGGGATCGCTCCACCCCTGGCGCGGGTCGAAACGCTCGGACGCTGGAACAGGCTGGAGATCCTGGCCGAAGAGAAACGGTTGCGGGTCTGGATCAATGACACACTGACCGCCGACCGCCTCATTGAGGCGCCCCGCCCCGGCCATCTGGCGCTTCAGTTCGGCGGCACGGGGGCGGTGCGCTTTCGGGATCTGGCCCTGGAGCGGCCCTGATTGCGAGGGTGCGGGGCGTCCAAGTTCGCTCTTTAATACTGCATCGTAAAACCGAAAGACTGATCCCATATCAGATCACCGGCTGTCCCGCGATGGTCGATTGTCAATCGCAGTCCACTCTCCGGCTTGATGCCGGCGGAGCGGCAAAGGTCATCCATCTCAGTCTTGGAGAGCGTCAGCCAGTCGTTCGAGACGGGTTTGATGGTGCTGGCAAGATTGCGACGCAACCATTCGCCTTGCTGCCCGCGATGGGTTTTGTACATCTCCCACGCCTCATGTCCATCGCTGTCAATCACCAGTCGCCATTCATCCTGTTGCCGGTCTTCGCGCAGCGGATATTTCCGGTAAAACCCCTCTGTCATCCAGGCGCTGGCATACCCCGGATCGGCACATAACACGGCCATGGGTTCGCTCAGGCGCTTTTCCAGAATCTTTTCGTCGCATTGCGCAAAGCGATGTTCACCGCTGAAGCGGAGACGGGCATCAAGCGATGTCAGACATGTCCAGTCAAGCAATTTATCAAGATCGTGAGAGTCATAATCCCCGACTGAGACCTCCAGTCCCGGCTGACAAAACACGATGGATTCGCCCCGCGCGCAGCGTGCGTTGAATTGCAGGATGGCGATATTCGGTTCTGTCACGGGCCAATTGCGGTGCCGGTTCACGCGCCCGCCCGGCTGAATCAAAGAATGGGTGCCAGATGGCTCCAGCACCCCCCAATCGAAATCGTGATCCCGACCGACTTCCTCGACCGGCGTCGCCACGACAATGAACGGCACATGATCCACAGAGGATTGCGCGACCAGCGCCCGAATCTCGGGATCCTTTTCGATGCGCTCATTGCTCTGCTTGCTGCTGCGCGTCAGCAGCCAATCCAGCCGGCGCTCTTTATGAACCCGCTGAATCAGCATGTCCTGACTGTGATAGCAGGCGATGCGCGCATGTGGGAGCTGTTCGGCAAGAAAGCGCGCTAACGCAATGGCCGTGCGGATATTGGCCACTCGCACCAAACCGAAGGACACTCGCTTCCCCGTATCGCGAAACGGCCAGGCATGCGCACCGTGCAAGCGCGTCACAGCAGCCAGCACGCCGTTTCTCCAAGCGGTTTCAGAGCAGCCATCGGCTTCAGAGCAGCCATCGATGCGCTGCAAATAGGGCCACCGAGAAATCGCCGTCGGCAAGGCGGCAATCATGCACTGTGTGTAATCCCGATACCGTTCCTGGAAATCGACTTCGGCATCGAGCGTCAGGATGGCGGGCGGGCTGCGGTCATTGACGATCAACGCCATCGGCGTCAGTGCCCGCCGTTCCAGTGCCGCGCGCATGCGCACCCCGTTGCTAAACGCCTGCTGGACAGCATGGGCAATGGGTGTCGCCAGGGTTGCCGAGGAACAGATCACATGGCGCCCACACAGCGCCGCCGCCTGGATCAGCCGGAGCACAGCGACCAAGGCTTGAGGCTCGTAACCATCGATTTCATCCAGCACGAGATCGCTGTCGGCCAAACGCAGCAGGGCGGCGACATGATTGCCCTGCCGTCCTGGCTCGCCGGCATTGACGAGAAAATCGATGGTCGAGACCAGAACAGGTGCGCCGAGAATGGATTTCCAGCGCGGACGGCGCCGCAGGAGATGATTCATCCAATCCGGCAACTCCACTTCGCCGCCAACGGCCTCGTAATCGCGGTCCTGGGCATCTTCGTCTTCCTCGTCCGCGAGGTTGAGGGCGGTGCTCTGCCATTCGTGCAATTGCTCTGCCACACGGTCGCCGATCACCGTAGCCAGTTCGTCATCGCCGATGCCAAGCGCACGCAACGCATCCCCGGTTTGCAGAGTCAGGGTGCGCAGATTGAGCGCAACGGCAAAGCGCGGACGGGGATTCAGCGTACAGGCGATCTGCGCATTCAGCCGGGTCTTCCCGGTTCCTGTCGCGGCGATGTTCAGCACCAGGATAGGGCCGGGATCGGGGCGCTCAGCCAGTTGGCGGGCCGCCTCAATCGCACGATTCTGCCAGGCGAAGGGGCCATGACCGTCGGCAGGGATGAGGAGGCGCTCGACGGTCTCGGCGCTGAGTGCAGGCAGACGCAGGGTTGCAATCCGATAGGCGCGATCCGCCGCGATCCGCGAGACCTGATCCAGATGCCAGCCGAGCGGCTGGTTGTAGGCAATCTGCCCGGTTTCCTGATCCTTATGGGTATTCGCGTAGAGCATTGGCGACATCGCATAAGGATCCTTGCGGCACTGTCCCACCATCTTCCATGAGGAGACCTCATGGTCTGCCAGAATCAGCGCCGCACGCGCGAGGGTTGCCAGCCCACGCCAGAACTCCGGCGAGGCCGATGGCCCGGCGCATTGAACGAGCCGCTCCAGCGTGCGCCGAAGATCGTTGATCAGGATCGACGGCGGTAACGCTGCGGGCTGTGGATTGGCGCGCACGTTCAGATCGGCATGACGCGAACTGTCGGGCCGCCCCAATCCTTTGAGCGGGCCGAAGAGTTTATGGTGAGTGCCCACCAGATAATCGAACGCATCCCCGGCGTCCAGCATGCCGACCGACAGGCCTGATCGTGGTGATTTTGATCTGGCGCTGCTCAGTGTCTTAAGCGTCACGCCCAACTTCAGTGATGCCCAGGCTTCGTCGATGCCCTGGCCGGCGCGCAGCCCTTGCAGCAGTCGCATCGACAGCCATTCGTGGCGAACGGGGTCGCTTGGCCGTTGTCCGGACGGATTGACCGCATACCTGAGCTTGTCGGTGAACGACACGCCTGTTTTGCCCAGATCATGCCCAAGCCCGGCGGCCTGCGCGAGCAGGCAGGCCGCGCGCACCCAGGTTGGCACTGTCCGCCGGGCGCACCGGCGCGTGCCGGCGGGATAATGTCCCGTGGGGCCAAAGCGACTGCGCGCGCCGACGATCCACAACAGTGTCATGCGCGCTGCACCCTGGTTGCGATAGCAGGCAACGGCTGTTTGCCGGGTGGCGGAGCGGCGCAGGAGCGCGCGCATTTCCTGCAAGCCTTCATGCGTGATCGGCGTGCCCCAGGTCCGCGCGCCGATCCGAATCGCGTAGCTGTCGAGAACGGCGCGCGTGCGCTTCAGCGCGCGCTTTTCGCAGGCGGAAATGAGCGTAATATACATAGACAGGCTCCGAATTCGCCGCCGCGCAGGCGGTTTAGAAGTGTGTCGTGAAATTTTTGGAGCCGTTTCAGCCGCCGCGCAGGCGGAACAACTTGACAATCGACTCTGACTGGCGTAACTCTAGCCCATAATTTTATCCTGTGTAGTGAAATTTTTCAAATCCAATGAAAAAACCAAAAGAGATCGACTGGACGTGGTCGCCATTGCCGCCAGCAAGCTATGCGCAGACCATTAGCGAATTCGTTCATTTTTCATTTAAAACAACCAACTCCAACGCTACTTCGGGCGGCATTCGCGTTGGGCCGGACAAGGGGCTCGACTTGCCCTATGTGTCAGCCCGCACGCTGATCCAGGCGGGTTATGTAATTCCGCTCGATTACGCGGCAAATGGCGGAAAGACCGCCTTGATTGCGAAACAGGTCAATGCGTTCGAGGCCGGCAAGGCGGCTCCGGGCCGTCCCGATGAAGCGCAGGCGATTCAGGATGCGATGCGCGACGCCAGGACCACGGGCGGCGAGGTGAATGCGGATTTCGTGTCGTTGCGGCTACGTCAACTGCTGCTGCCGCGCGATGGCGCCTATGTCGCCGTCACCCCGCTGGGGGCGTCCGGCCTGTGTCAGATCATCAAGAACCGCATCGACAGCCATAACGAAGTGGCGCGAGAGACGGGCCGCCATCGGCTCACCCGCGCATTCCTGGGCATTGGTGGAGCCAATCCCCAAAATGTCGGGGCACTGGTGCGTGACATGCAGCAGCCGCTGGTGAGCTTCCCGCCGCAGGCCAGAGGCGACCTGCGCGAAGTGTTTGGCACCTATTACCGGGGGATCAGCTTACGGCCGTCCCGGTCGAAGATGCTGGACTACCGGCAATGGCAGATGGCTGCCCGACATGCCAATAACGGTCATCTGCCGACTGGCATGACGTGGCGGGCAGAAGAGCAGGCCAAAATCGTCGCTATCGTGTCCGAGTTGCAGGACCGTGGTCGGCGTGCCCGCGCGCGGCTTGAGCAGTATCGCGGGTATCTGCCGAACGCAGGCGACCCGCTCCTCTCCCCGGCCTTGCGCAATGAGGTGCAAGGGCTGATCGCCCCTGATCTGCGTGACGGTCACTGGCGCAACGCCACCGCAGCCGCCATCGCACGCGAAATTGCTGATTATGCGTTTGACGACCAGGCTGGCGATTTTCTGTTCGAGCAGAAGAGTATCGATACCTTCGCGCGCTGGATCGCGGAGGTACTGCAATGACCATGCTTTTGATCCCGAATATCGAGGTCCGCACGGCCAACGCGCTGGCGTGCCCGTGGATCGTCAATGCCGCACCCATTGTGGGAACGACCCTCTTTGTCCATAACCTGTCGCGTCAATTGGGCTGTTCCGGCGAGCAGGTCGCAATCGTGCATCACGACGCGCAGTTATTAGGCGAGCGTCCAGGTCGTGATGGGTTTTATCACTTTGCGCCCCAGCAACGCCGAGGGGCCACCTTTGTCGACGCCAGGGATTATTCAAGCACCAACAAACACGCGCTCTCGATCCAGCCGACCGCCAGTTTTCACTGGCGGCTCTCGCTGATCATCGAATTCAAGGGATTACCGGACATCCAGGAAATCGAGCGCTTTCTCCATCACGCCAAGCTCGCGGGCGGAGAAATCGTCCGTCATGGAACGCTCACTCCGGGAACCGATGCGGCTGAGATGTGCGCGGCCTTACCCAATCCCGCTTATTGGCTGATCGAGCGACGCGACCTGATGATGCAGGATGCGGATCCGCTCCAGGCGTTATTCGCCGCACTGACCGAACCGCAGACATTGCCGGATGCGTCCGACAGTCAGCGGACGCCCCCCGATAGGCAGACAAAACCATCCGACAGTCCCGTCCCCCTGCCGGCTTCCTGGCTGACTCCCGCTGTCCTGGGCTATACCGCGTTGACCGATTTCGCCCCGCGCCAGGGCGTCCGTCTGCTGGATGACAGCGAAGCCCCGCTGCACGCCTTTTGTGAGCCGCTCGTTGGCCTCGCTCAATATGTCTCGCGGCATGATTACGGCGAGCGCCCCATCCCCTTCTGGCGGCACGGCTGGCCAAGACCCGACACCTTTATCGTTGAACAAAATCAATCTTTTTAACGAGGACGTACTGCCATGTCTAATCAACTCGCCATGTTCGACCAGACCGAAACATTCAAGAAACTGCCGGGCGTCCTCTCGTTTCAACGCGGAATCGCGATCAGCGATGCGCTGTTTTTCAATCAACTCGATGACAACACCGAAACCCCCGTGATGGTGGTTCGTCACGGGATTCGGGGCACGCAGAACGTCAGTAGTGGCGATAGCAAACCGGCCAAAGCCAAAAAAACAGATCAGGAAGCAAACGCCGCAGAGGCTTCGCCAACGGTCGATGGCACCACGAAAGACTCCGTGGCGCGTGACGTCTCCAATGTCCAGATCACGGATACGGCCAAGCTCGATCCCCGGTCCACCGCACTCAAGGTGCGCTGTCATCTGCGCGCCCTCGATCTTGAACAGTTACTCTTTGCCGTTGCCGCCAGCAAGGGCGAGCAGGACACCACCGCCGTCAAGCGCTATCGCGAGAGTGTGGAGCGATTTATCGCGGCGGCGAAGGAATCGGAAGGCTTGCAGGAAGTGTCCCGACGTATCGCACGGAACATCGCCAACGGTCGCTGGTTATGGCGTAACCGCACGCTGGCGCACTCCATCCGCATTGAAGCGCGGGGTCTCGGCGACCGTCTGCTCGGGCAGTACGATGCGCTGGCGATCAGTTTGAATCACTTCGACAATGTGAGCGAGAGCGAGCGCGTACTGGCCTCGGTGATCGCCGATGGCCTGCGTGGCGAGGCGGAAACCATTGCCATCGAAGCCATCATCGATTTTGGCATTCGTGGATCCGTCGAGGTCTTTCCCTCGCAGAATTATGTCGAAAAAAAGCCCAAAGGCTTCGCGCGCCCACTTTACTGCGTGGGACATCCGTCAGAATCCCGTGCAATGCCGGAGAACCATCTTTACTTCGAGGCAACCCGCGAAATGGGGCAGGCGGCACTGCGCGATCAAAAGATTGGCAATGCGCTGCGCACCATCGATACCTGGTATCCGGCTTACGCCGAGCGCGGACGCCCGATCCCGGTCGAGCCGAACGGCGCCAACCTGGATGCACAGGCCTTTTTCCGTGACAAAAAGACCTCGGCCTTTGAATACGCGCGCCGCTTCAATCTACTCGATCCCAACACCTCAGAGGGGCAATTCATGATTGCAAGTCTGATCCGGGGCGGCGTGCTTTCAGGTGGAGAGGAGTAATGCGCCCGCAGGTCTTTTTCGACATCGAAAGCCTTTCCGCGAGACGGGACAGGTTGCAGCGTGCGTCAGGACAGACGCTCAGAGAGCTGCATGGCCTGTTTGCGGAAACGCCCGCCTGTTATGCGCTGGCCCTGCCCGATTACCCACATAACGCCTTCGGGCGTCTTCGGGTGTTTGCCACGACGGCACCGGAGCTGGAACGCCTTGCCTATCGGCTGCGGAACCACGCGCTCAGAATCGGCGACATCCGGCTCGTACCAGAGGATTTCTCCGGTGCCTGGCGTTGCTATCGCCGCTACCGCATTCCGACGCGCGCCCAGGAACGTCATGCCGACGGAACGCTCCGGGTGCGCCGCATCCGCGAGGCCGACGAAGCCAGGCTGCCATATTTCGACATGCAGAGCGCCAGCACGCAGCAGGTTTTCCGGCTCTATGTGCAGAGACTCGACAGCGAGCCGACGCCGGGCGACTGTCTCCCTGACAACTATGGACTCTCGGTCAGCACGCGGTGCTTCGCGCTGCCCGATGTCAGTTAAGGCAGGCTCAGGATGACTCAGCGCAAACCCGATAAGCCAAAGCAGATTCTGCTGTCCAAACGAGCGAACGTGTTTTATCTCGAACATGCGCGCGTGATACAAAAAGACGGGCGGATTCTCTACCTGACCGACAGTGGCGAGGATGTCGAACAGTATTTCAATATCCCGGAACGCAACACGGTCTTTTTAATGCTGGGGAAAGGCACCTCGATCACCGATGCCGCCATGCGTCGGCTGGCCGAATCCAATGTCATTGTCGGATTTTGCGGCAGCGGCGGCTCGCCGCTGTTCGCCATGGCGGATCCTGTTTTTCTGATCCCGCAGAGCGAATATCGCCCAACCGAATACATGCAGGAATGGGTTCGTTTGTGGTTCGACGAGCCGAAAAGACTGGCCGCCGCCAAAGCCTTGCTGCATCGGCGCATCGTGTTGGCACAAACCGCCTGGTCCAGTAATGCGTTCCTGAAGGCGCGCAATATCGGTTTACCGGAGAACCGCGCAAAAACCTTCCGCGCGCATATCGATGCCGCTGAGAACACGCAGGGGCTGCTGCTTGCCGAAGCGGACTGGGCCAAACACCTTTACGCCTGTTTGGCCGGCAACTACCGGGTGGATGGCTTCAAACGCGATGAGGGACAGGGTCAAAAAGCAACCCAGGCAGATCGCGTCAATGGTTTCCTGGATCACGGAAACTACATTGCCTATGGCTATGCGGCAGCGGTGCTGAACACGCTTGGCATCAGTTTTTCTTTTCCGCTTCTGCATGGCAAAACCCGACGTGGCGCACTGGTTTTCGATGTCGCAGACCTTGTCAAGGATGCTTATGTGATGCCGTTGGCATTTGAATGCGGCACGAACCACAAGACAACGGACCAGGAGTTTCGCGCAAGACTGATCGAGACGGCTCACGATGCCAGCGTTCTTGATGCCTTGTTTGACTTCGTCAAAGACCTTGCTTATTTTTAACAACGAAAACAAAGGCATAGCTGACGACCCAAAAATGAAATAATTTTGGCTAAAAATCAACTATCTGTTTGTTTTAGCGAGAAAAAGAATTTTTTCTCGTCAGTTCGCCGCCGCGCAGGCGGTTTAGAAGTCAACTGCACATAACCGGGGCCGCTCAGAGAAGTTCGCCGCCGCGCAGGCGGTTTAGAAGTTGAGTGCATCAATCGCCTGTCCGAAATTCATGTTCGCCGCCGCGCAGGCGGTTTAGAAGGCATCGCACAACTCAATCTCCGGCGTCAGCGCGTTCGCCGCCGCGCAGGCGGTTTAGAAGAGACAGAGACAACAAGGAAACCGAGGGCAACGGTTCGCCGCCGCGCAGGCGGTTTAGAAGTTGAGGCATGATATGGACCTCGTTTATTTCGGGTTCGCCGCCGCGCAGGCGGTTTAGAAGTATTCCGGCAGCCTCGCCCGGCTGGTCCACGGGTTCGCCGCCGCGCAGGCGGTTTAGAAGGTTGCATGGGAGGTCACTGGCGCGAATGCAATGTTCGCCGCCGCGCAGGCGGTTTAGAAGGAGGACGTGAGCGAGGGCTTTATGGCCTCAGCGTTCGCCGCCGCGCAGGCGGTTTAGAAGTTGTCCGACTCGCTCAACACCGCATTCTCTTTGTTCGCCGCCGCGCAGGCGGTTTAGAAGGCTGGCTCGCTTCGGCAAATACTACGCCTTTGCGTTCGCCGCCGCGCAGGCGGTTTAGAAGCAGGACGACCTCACGCGCGGTTACGGCGCCCTGTTCGCCGCCGCGCAGGCGGTTTAGAAGGCGTCTCCGCCAGCGACATCATCCACCACTACGTTCGCCGCCGCGCAGGCGGTTTAGAAGGCCTTGGTCGTGCCACGGGCCGCGAGAGATGAGTTCGCCGCCGCGCAGGCGGTTTAGAAGGTCACGGATGCGGTTGCCGTTGGGCAGATCGCGTTCGCCGCCGCGCAGGCGGTTTAGAAGTGGTCCGCAAACAGACCCGCAGCCCCTTCACTGTTCGCCGCCGCGCAGGCGGTTTAGAAGTGCCCCAGGTCGATGTCGAGCCGGGAACCTTCAGTTCGCCGCCGCGCAGGCGGTTTAGAAGGAGCGGGGACGGGACTTCAATCCCTTCGCCCGGTTCGCCGCCGCGCAGGCGGTTTAGAAGGGTCAGCAGGGCGCGACCGGCGGCGGTGCTGTGTTCGCCGCCGCGCAGGCGGTTTAGAAGTCCGACAGCGCATTGAACCGCGCGTCACCATCGTTCGCCGCCGCGCAGGCGGTTTAGAAGTACAGCCCGCCGAACGCCGCGCGGTTTGGGGGGTTCGCCGCCGCGCAGGCGGTTTAGAAGGCACTGATCAGCTCGGCCATCGCGCGCTCGCGGTTCGCCGCCGCGCAGGCGGTTTAGAAGTGCTGGACCACCGCGCCCGTGCTGCCGTCAACGTTCGCCGCCGCGCAGGCGGTTTAGAAGTCGACCGGTACCAGGTTCATGCGCTGCACACTGTTCGCCGCCGCGCAGGCGGTTTAGAAGAAACGCGCTACAGTCAGGCAAAAAATACGCATGTTCGCCGCCGCGCAGGCGGTTTAGAAGACCAGCAGTTGGTTGCCATCTGCATCGAGCAGGTTCGCCGCCGCGCAGGCGGTTTAGAAGATAACCAATTCAATAGCCGCTTCATCCGAAACGTTCGCCGCCGCGCAGGCGGTTTAGAAGTACGGCATCGCAGACGTTAGCGAAATCGTCGAGTTCGCCGCCGCGCAGGCGGTTTAGAAGGGGACGCCAAGCGGGATCAGGTAAGCGTCGTTGTTCGCCGCCGCGCAGGCGGTTTAGAAGGGGCTGGTGAGACGGTCGAGATCCCTGAGATCGTTCGCCGCCGCGCAGGCGGTTTAGAAGAGGGCGAGAAAGCCGATACGGCAATCCAAGGCGTTCGCCGCCGCGCAGGCGGTTTAGAAGTCGCCCGGCGTCAGCTCGGCATTCCGGACGACGTTCGCCGCCGCGCAGGCGGTTTAGAAGAAGCGCCAAACCGCGCCGCACCCGAGCCAAATGTTCGCCGCCGCGCAGGCGGTTTAGAAGGCCATCCATCCATTGTCCGGGCGACTGCATTCGTTCGCCGCCGCGCAGGCGGTTTAGAAGTGCCGGACGGCAGCTCCGGCATTGCGCCGCTGGTTCGCCGCCGCGCAGGCGGTTTAGAAGTATGACAACCTGCTCGACGTGCTGCGCATTCAGTTCGCCGCCGCGCAGGCGGTTTAGAAGTGAACCAGATGGAGACCGCGCGCAATGAGATGGTTCGCCGCCGCGCAGGCGGTTTAGAAGGTCACACCGGTCAGCCGAAGGTCGATCCCTATGTTCGCCGCCGCGCAGGCGGTTTAGAAGATGTAGTCGGCGGGTGCTCAGCGGGTGATGAACGTTCGCCGCCGCGCAGGCGGTTTAGAAGTGCCTGTCTCTGGCAAGATCCGGCCAGGCATCGTTCGCCGCCGCGCAGGCGGTTTAGAAGAGTCGCGGCGCGGATGCCCTTGCCGTCGGCATGTTCGCCGCCGCGCAGGCGGTTTAGAAGTTAACGCCCGCGGCGCGGTCACGTGGCCACGGGTTCGCCGCCGCGCAGGCGGTTTAGAAGGATAAAATCGAGCAGGATGCGCTCAGTCATGGGTTCGCCGCCGCGCAGGCGGTTTAGAAGGGCGGATCGCGAGACTCTGGCGGTGTTCATGCGTTCGCCGCCGCGCAGGCGGTTTAGAAGAGGCGGCGACATCGAAGCCGGCGCCTTGGTCGGTTCGCCGCCGCGCAGGCGGTTTAGAAGGTCGTCAGATCGATGTCGCCGAACAGGCCGCCGTTCGCCGCCGCGCAGGCGGTTTAGAAGGCTAACACCGTCCCCGCTGGCTATCTCGAAGAGTTCGCCGCCGCGCAGGCGGTTTAGAAGTCGTCGATCAGCTCGCGCAGCGTCCGCCCGGAGTTCGCCGCCGCGCAGGCGGTTTAGAAGGTGATGCTGTTGCAGCCCGGCAGCGTGCGCCCGTTCGCCGCCGCGCAGGCGGTTTAGAAGACGCTGCGCACCTATGCCCTGGACATCGCCCGGTTCGCCGCCGCGCAGGCGGGTTTTGAAGCGGGGAGCACTGCCTTCACACGGCAGGGGTCGTTCGCCGCCGCCGGAAACTGCCCGGCGAGTTCGTCTATTGAGCGCCTGAGATGAGTCAGCGGGTGAAAGGTTTTAAACCGCTTTCCGCGCCAGCGCGACCGTATAATGCGCGCCCTGTTTGAGTTTGTCGTAGTTACCGAAAACCTCAGTCAGGTTGCGTTTCATGTACTGGCGCAAACCATTGATGGTGACCAGATAGAGCCGACCGCCGGGACGCAGACGCGCCTGGGCGTCATGGAGCAGGATCGCCAGCAGCTCCTTGCCAACCTTGGCCGGGACATTGCTGGCGATCAGATCGAAGCGCAGCCCCAGCTCGATCTGGTCGAAACCATTGCTGAGTTGCGCCGTTGCATTGGTCAGTCCATTGAGTCGGGCATTGCGATTGGCGTAGTCGATGGCGACGAAATCCTTGTCCACCATCAGCGTCCGGCCCTGCGGCGCCAGGGTCGCCAGCGTCAGACCAATCGGACCATAGCCGCAGCCGAGATCCAGACAGTCATCGCCCGGTTCGATGTCCAGATGATCGAGCAGCAGCCGCGTGCCCTCGTCGATCTCACGGGGCGAAAAGAGTCCCCAGGTGCTGTGCAGGGTCAGTGAATGTCCGCCGAGTTCAGCGGTGAAATGAATGTCCCGGCGCAGGCCGGCGAGTTGTTCGGATGTGAGCATGGTGGCGGAATCGGCAGTCGATCTTGGGATGAGATGCGTCGGTTCCGACGCGATGGCGTATGGCAGAATGGGGGCAACAGTTTAGGGGATTTCCAGGAAGTCTTATACCTGAATCATGGTTTCGGTTTAGACAGGATTAACAGGATTAACATGGTTTAAAAACAGTGACTTAAAAATCCTGTTAATCCTGTCGAAAAAGACTTGGTACAGCATGTCCGATCCGGCCGGCAGGCTCAACATCCAGTTACGGCGAACCGCTCAGGGGCGTGTCTGCGCAATCGATTCGACCCGTCCGGTCATGGCGTCGCGCCTGCTTGTGGGCCGGACGCCGATGGAGGCCGCCGCCCTTCTGCCGATCCTCTTTTCCATCTGCGGCAAGGCCCAGGCCAGCGCCTGTGTGACGGCGCTGGAGCGGGCGGACGGGCTGACGCCGATTCCAGTCGTGCAGGCAGGGCGTCAGCGGCTGGTGGCCGTCGAGACCATCCGCGAACATCTGTGGCGCATCCTGCTGGACTGGCCGCGCTGGCTGGATGAGCTGGCGGAGCGCGCGGACATGGCGGACATGCTGGCACAGACCAAGGCACTGTTTGGCGTCTGCGATCCCGATGGTCAGTTGTTTCGGCCTGGAGCGGGCGGAACCGTCATCGACCAGGCAGCATTCGACCGTTTGCTGAACGAACTGGATGCGCGGCTTGCCCGCTGTCTGTTCGGGCTGCCTGCCGACCACTGGCTGGAGACAATCAAAGATGGCCGGGGCTTCGCGCACTGGTGCGAAACGACCGGGACCGGTGCTGCCCGACTGCTGCGTCATCTGCTCGACTCCGGCGAGGCCGTAATCGGGCAATCCTCGGTCGCCGCCCTGCCCGAGATTCCCGATGCGGAGCTGATCGCCCGTCTCACCGCGCCCGATGGCGCCGAGTTCATCGCCCGCCCGACCTGGAACGGCTGCGCGCACGAGACCAGCCCCTTCACCCGGCGCGCCGCTTGCGCTCCACTCCCGGATCTGGTGTCCTGCTATGGACGTGGGATTCTGGCGCGACTGGCCGCACAACTGCTGGAGGTGGCCTGTTTGCTCGCGGAGATTCGCACCGATCTGGCAGACGCGCCCGCATCGACGCCGGTTGAATCAGGTATCGGGATTGGTCGCGCAGCGGCTGCCCGTGGCCTGCTGATCCATCTGGCGCAGGTGGAGCAGGGTCGCATCCGTGATTACCGCATCCTGGCCCCGACCGAATGGAATTTTCATCCGCAGGGGGTCGTCGCCCAGGCGCTGATGGGCCTGCCGGATGCCGGGGATGACACCCTGAAACGTCAGGCGGAACACATCATCATGGCGACCGACCCCTGCGTCGCCTTCGACCTGACCCTGCCAACTGACGACTGACGACCCCGAGGCTCCCTATGTGTTTAGCCATTCCCGCCCGCATCACCCACATCGACCCGGCCACGGAGACGGCAGAGGTCGAGCTTGGCGGCATCAGCAAGCAGATTTCACTGGCTCTGATCGATGACGCCGCCGTGGGCGATTACGTCCTGGTGCATGTCGGTTATGCTCTGAACAAACTCAGCGCGGAAGAGGCCGAAGAGACGCTGCGGCTCATCCGTGAGATGGGCATGCTGCTGGACGGGGACGCGACATGAAATATATCGATGAATTCCGCGACCAGGGGCTTGCCCGCCAACTGGCGAACGCCATCGCCGCCGAGGCCGAGCCGTCGCGCGCGTACCGGCTGATGGAATTCTGCGGCGGTCATACGCACGCCATCTTTCGTTATGGCGTCCAGCATCTGATGCCGCCCAATCTGCGCTTCATCCATGGGCCCGGCTGTCCGGTCTGCGTCCTGCCGATGGCCCGTATCGATCACGCCATCGCACTCGCGACTCAGCATGGCGTCACGCTCTGCACCTATGGCGATCTGATGCGGGTGCCGGCCAGCGAGCGCCGGACACTGCTCAAGGTCAAAGCGGAGGGTGCGGATATCCGCATGATCTATTCCACCCAGGACGCGCTGCGCATCGCGCGCGAGCATCCCGAGCGTCAGGTCGTCTTCTTCGCCATCGGCTTCGAGACCACCACGCCGCCAACCGCCGTCGCCATTCAGACCGCCCGTGCCGAAGGGCTCGCCAATTTCTCGGTCTTCTGCAATCACGTCCTCACCCCCCCGGCGCTGCGCACCATCCTTGCCACTGCCGGCCCGGATGGGGTGCGGCTCGACGGCATCCTGGGACCATCGCATGTCAGCACGCTCATCGGCAGCCGGCCCTATGCCTTCGTGGCGAGCGAATTCGGCGTGCCGGTGGTGATTGCCGGTTTCGAGCCGCTGGATGTCATGCAATCGGCATTGATGCTGGTGCGTCAGATCAACGCGGGGCGCTGTGAGGTCGAGAACCAGTACAGCCGCGCCGTCACCGAGGACGGCAACCGCAAGGCACAGGCGCTGGTGGCGGATGTGTTCCGGGTGCGCGACCGCTTTGAATGGCGCGGGCTGGGTTTTCTACCCCAGAGCGCGCTCGCCCTGGCCGATGACTATGCCGATCTGGACGCGGAACGGCGTTTTCCGTTCAGCCTTGGCGAGACCCGGGAGATCAAAGGCTGCGAGTGCCCGGCGATCCTTCGTGGGGTCAAACAGCCGACCGACTGCAAACTCTTCGGCACGGTCTGCACCCCGGACAACCCGATGGGTTCCTGCATGGTCTCGTCCGAAGGCGCCTGCGCGGCCTATTGGAGTTATGGGCGGTTCAGGACTGCTGCGGCGTGACCGCTCAAACACGTTACTAAGGCGATTTCCTGAAAACAATCTACCCACTGAGAGGTCGTGAATGGACAGGATTCACAGGATTTTTCAAGATTGACAGGATGAAGAAAACAATGGCTTGTCTCCTGTGAATCCTGCGAAATCCTGTTCATCCTGTCCATTTGGAGCCTTGACTCTGGTAGACACTTTCCCGGAAACCACCTAATAACCCCGTGGGCGCGCCACTGGCCGTCAACGCATCTGGACTCTCATGATGATTGATCGACGCTTTCCGGTACGGCTGGATCTGCAACAGGGCACGGTGGACATGAGCCATGGATCAGGCGGACGGGCGATGGCCCAGCTCATCGCCGAACTGTTCCAGCGACATCTGCACAACGATCTGCTGGCGCAGGGCAACGATCAGGCACTGTTCACGCCCCCGCCCGGCAGACTGGTCATGAGCACCGACGGTCATGTCATCTCGCCGCTCTTTTTCCCCGGCGGCGACATCGGCTGTCTGTCGGTGCATGGAACCATCAACGATGTCGCCATGGCCGGCGCCCGCCCGCTCTATCTGGCCGCTGGCTTCATCCTGGAGGAAGGCTTTGCGCTGCGCGATCTTGCGCGCATCGTCGCGAGCATGGCCGACGCGGCTAACGAGGCGGGCGTACCGGTCGTCACCGGCGATACCAAAGTCGTCGAACGCGGCAAGGGCGATGGCGTTTTCATCACCACGACCGGCATCGGCGTGGTGCCAGACGGCATTCTGATCTCTGGCGACCGCGCGCGACCCGGCGATGTCATCCTGGTCAGCGGGCACATCGGCGATCACGGCGTCGCCATCCTCTCGCAGCGCGAAAATCTGGGCTTCGGCACGGCAATTCAGTCCGATACCGCTGCCCTGCACGATCTGGTCGCCGCCATGATCTCAGCCGTGCCCGACATCCACTGTCTGCGCGACCCGACGCGCGGCGGACTGGCGACGACCCTGAACGAGCTGGCGCATCAGTCCGGGGTCGGCATGCAGATCCGCGAGTCGGCCATCCCGGTCAGGCCGGAGGTCGCCGCCGCCTGCGAATTGCTCGGCCTCGATCCGCTCTATGTCGCCAACGAGGGCAAGCTCATCGCCATCTGTCCCGCCGCGCAGGCCGAGACACTGCTGGCGGTCATGCGCGCCCATCCAAAGGGTGTTGCATCGGCCATCATCGGTGAGGTGGTCGAGGATGCACTGCATTTCGTACAGATGGAGACGGATTTTGGCGGGAGCCGGATCGTCGATTGGCTGGCTGGGGAACAGTTGCCGAGAATCTGCTGATGGCCAGATAAATCGGGTTAAAGCAATAGAGTAGATTTACGGACTAGATTCTAGTCTGCTTTTGCCCTATTTTGACCCTGCCTTCAGCACACCAAAATAACGACGAGGAGGACCACATGACGAAACATCTGCTCGCCACCGCTGCCCTGTTTGGCGCTGCCGTGAGTCTTGCCCTCGCCAGCGACATGGCGACCCCCGACGAGGCGAAAACCCTGTCGCAGAAGGCTCAGACGGCGGTCAATGAAATGGGCAAAGACAAGGCTTTTGCCGCCTTTGCAGCGGATGACGGGGGATTCAAGGAGAAAGACCTCTATGTCTTCTGCATGGATCTCGATGGCGTCATGCTTTCGCATGCGATGAAACCCGAACTGGTCGGCAAAAATCTGCTCGACTTCAACAAATACGGGGATGAGCTGTTCAGGAATATGGTCGGTGTCGCCAAGATGTCCGGCGAGGGTTGGGTCGATTACAAATGGCCCTATCCCGGCTCCGATGAGATTCGCGAGAAGACCAGCTATGTGATGACCAACAAGGAAGGTTTTTTCTGCGGGGTCGGCGCTTACAAATAAACAGGCGTCGTGAACTGGAAAACAAAACACCGCCTTCGGGCGGTGTTTTGTTTTAGGCCATCGATAACTACAGCGGCTCTTCCGGGTTGGATTGCGCGCTGTCTCTGCCGAAATCCAACTCATCCACGGCAATTTTCAGGATCGTCTCTCTGCCACGCTTGTCGGTCTGGCGGAAATAATCCACCAGTTGCCGCTCCTGTGGCGACAGCGGGTCTTTATCGTCGAGACACAGCAGATACGTCGGTGTGACCGTTCCGAGTGCGACCGACAATTCATGTGCCTCTTCAAGCCCCATGCGGCGAATTCCCTGCTCATAGTTGCTGATCCGAGACTTGGAAAGCGAGTTCGTGCGGCTTGAGAGGTCGGAAAGGCTGAGCTTTTGCTCATGCCGGGCTGCGCGCAGGCGTTGGCCGATTTGTTTTGTCAGGTCCATAGCGATTTAGGTTAAGCAAGCCTGTTCTGTTAGTGATACACGTTATGATCAAAAGGCGACGCCGAAGTTCGCCCGATCATCGGGTTAAACACACGTCCAATATGCGGGAACTCAAGCGTCGATTTGCCATCCGGATACGAGCGATGCCCGCGTCCCCGAAGTTGGCGTCAGTGATGCAATCTGGACCGATCAACCCAGAAAGGCATCCTCCCATTCGGCATCGCCGACAGTCTGAGGGTGCGGCTCAACCACCCGATCCGCAAAGGCCCGATCCAGTGTCTTCATGAAACACTTGGTCTGGGGAGACAGAAACTTCCCGCGACGCTGGACAATGCCGTAGCTGCGCTTGGGGAAATACTGTCCAAGCGGGATGGTTCCCAGGTTTTCCCTGCCGGTGAGACAGACGTCGGTGACGATCGAGATGCCGAGCCCAAGCTCGACATACTTTTTAATGACTTCCCAGCCGCCCGCTTCCATGGTGACGTGATAAGCCAGATTATGCTGTTTGAAGACCAGATCGACGATGCGCCAGGTACTCAGGTGACGCGGTGGCAGAATCAGGCCATAAGGCGCGATCTCATCCAGCGTGACCGATTCCCGACCAGCCAGCGGATGATTTCTGGGCGTAATCAGGGTCGGCTGATAACTGACGAAGGGCCGGTAGGTAATGTCGTCCGGAACCTCCAGCATGGAGCCCACCGCCAGATCGGCCTCGTCGGCGCGCAACATGGCCAGACCGTCGCGCCCGGTGACATTGTGCAGCTTGAGTTCGATCCCCGGATAGTGATCCACGAAGGATCGCACCGGCTCGGGCAGAATATAGAGGATGGTCGATTCACCGGCGGCAATGTTCAGCACACCCTGATCCACCCGGCCACTCTGGGTGGCGAACGCCTCATGGAGCTTGTCCATGCCTTCGACCAGCGGTTCGGCCATCTGGAACAGCAGATCACCTTCGGGCGTGAGTTTGATCTTGGGGCCGCGCCGCTCGAACAGCACGGTGCCAAATTCGCGTTCCAGCGCCTGGATCTGGAGCGAAACAGTCGGCTGACTCAGAAAGATCTTTTCAGCGGCGGCACTGACGCTGCCGGTGCGCGCGGCGTGACAGAAGGCACGCAACTGCTTCAAACGATTCTGTTTATAGTGAATCTGGGAGCCCGAGCCCATAGTCATTCCGATCCTGCGCGTGGTGATGACAATTATGTTAGCCCATGAAGGCCATTGATAAAAGCAATAAACGCATGACAGGTGAATTCAAACCCAAAATCCCGGTCAAGAACGGCCTTTTCACCAGCCATGACCAGGATTCGACGGGCGCTCAGGTCTCGTCAAGCTGCTGGAGGATATTGCGCGCCACACGGCGCTGATCAGCGTTACCTTCCTCCAGCACCTCATACAGCACTTGGCGGGCCGCGAAATCGCTGTGCAGCTCACGCAGCCGATTGGCACGCCGGATCTTCTCCTCGACCGCATCGACTGCGGCCTCGCGCGCATCCGGTGTTTTGACTCGCGACTCCTGGGCATCCTGGGCATCCAGCAGATCCAGCTCGGTCTCCATTTCTTCGTCGGTCAAGGGACGCCAGCGATCCGATGCGTCAAAATCGGGAGCCAGATTGCGGCCAACTTCAGCGGCAGGCATCCCGGTTTGCGCGGAGCTGGCTCCTGAAGCCGATGCCGCTGATGTGCTCCGTCCCGATACGGCTGCATCGGGCGGCGGATCTGTGTCGTCATCCAAAGTCTGGCGCTGGCGCAGCATCAGCCGCGACAGGACGATCCCAAGTTCAAACAGCAGGCACATGGGAACGGCCAGCAGGGTCTGGGAGAAGACATCCGGCGGGGTCAGCAGCATGCCAATGACGAAGGCGCCGACGATCACATAGGGACGCTTGCTGGCCAGATCGTCAGGCGTCACCACACCGACCATGACCAGCAGGATGGTCGCGATCGGAATCTGGAAGGAGAGACCGAAGGCAAAAAACAGGGTCAGCACGAAGTCAAGATAAGCGGAGATGTCGGTCATCATCGCCACACCGTCGGGCGTGGTGCCGGCCATGAAGCCAAAAATCAACGGAAAGACAAGATAATAGGCAAACGCCATGCCCATATAAAAGAGCAGGATGCTGGACACCAGCAGGGGGATAGCGAAACGTTTTTCGTGCTGATACAGCCCCGGCGCAACGAAGGCCCAGAGCTGATAGAGCAGATAGGGCATGGAGAGAAAAATCGCCGCGACCAGCGCCAGTTTGAAGGGCGTGAGGAAAGGCGAGGCCACCTGGGTGGCGATCATGGTGCTGCCTTCCGGCAACTGCGCCATCAAAGGCGCCGCGACATAGCTGTAAAGATCGTTGGCGAAGGGAAAGAGTACCAGCACGACCACGCCAATGGCGATCAGCATGCGGATCAGCCGGTCACGCAATTCGACCAGATGCGAGATGAACGGCTGTTCGGCGCCTGGATCCTCGGGCTGGATGCTGGTGGACATGGATAGCCTTCTATACAGACGCCGAAGCTGGTCAAGCGCAAAGCTCAGACGCGGGGTTTATCCTGAGCGTTTGCGGCGCCGGGTTTGACTGTGGTGGCATCGCCCTCAGCCGTCCGCTTCTCAGCCGACTGGCTGATCGGCGTGGAATCGGCCGCCTCATCGGTCTTGTCGCTCTCCGACATGGCGCTGCGAAAACCTTTCACTGCATTGCCCAGATCCGCACCAATGCTCTTCAAACGCTTGGTGCCGAACAGCAGTAACACGATGACCAGAATGATCAGAAGCTGCCAGATACTAATGCCGCCTACGCCCATGTGTTTCTCCCAACCGCCATGCTTTGGGCGGTTGAATCTGCGATTGGAAATGACGACCGGTCAATGCCAGGCCAGGATGACGAATCACCGCGAACCCCGGCGAAAAGACCACTTCAGTCACCAGAAGTTGCCGGCGGGCAATCATACCGTAATCGCCGGAACGGCGGCAGCCCTCGTTATCTGGCGCGACTGGCCTTTTCCTCCAGACCGGAAAGCCCGAAGCGCCGCTCCAGTTCAGCCAGCACGGCATCCGGCCCCAGTCCCTGATGGGCCAGAAGCACCAGCGTGTGAAACCACAGATCCGCAACCTCGTAGACGATCTGTTCGGGAACCCCGTCCTTGCCAGCCATCACCGTCTCAGTGGCCTCTTCGCCGATCTTTTTGAGGATGGTGTCGAGTCCCCTGGCATAGAGTTTGGCAACATAGGAGGAATCGGGATCCGCCGTCTTGCGCGCCTCCAGAACCAGGGCGAGACGCTCCAGGGTATCGTTCATGTCGCCGGACTCCGGTCAGGATGCGTGATAGATCGCCGTTGGATCCTTGAGCACGGGATCGGTCTCGATCCAGCGTCCGTCGGTATCCAGTTGGCGAAAGAAACAGTGATGGCGCCCGGTGTGACAGGCGATACCGCCCTGCTGTTCGACTTCGATGAGAATGACATCGGCGTCGCAGTCGAGTCGGATGGCGTGCAGGATCTGCCGGTGCCCCGACTCTTCGCCCTTATGCCAGAGACGCCCGCGCGAGCGCGACCAGTAGACCGCCTGTCCGGTCTCGCGGGTGAGGCGCAGCGACTCGCGATTCATCCAGGCCATCATGAGGATAACGCCCGTTCCATGCTCCTGAGCGATGGCCGGAACCAGCCCGTCGGCGTCCCATTTGATGGCATCGAGCCAGGTGTCAGACATGGCCTGCCTCTGCGGCGAGCTGATCAGCGAGACGCTGTCCCTCGGCGAAATCCAGTGTCCCTTCATAGATGGCGCGGCCAGTGATGGCGGCAGTGATGCCGCAGCCAGCGACTGACGCCAGGGCACGAATATCATCGAGATGGGTGATGCCGCCGGAGGCGATGACCGGGATGCGGATCGACTCGGCCAGGGCGCGGGTTGCCGCGACATTGGGACCGGAGAGCATGCCGTCGCGTCCGATGTCGGTATAGACAATGGCGCTGACGCCGTCGCCCTCGAAGCGCCGGGCCAGATCCTCGACCCGATGGGGCGTGATCTCGGCCCAGCCTTTGATGGCGACCTGGCCGTCTTTGGCGTCGAGCCCGACCATGATGTGCCCCGGAAAGGCGCGGCAGGCACGGGCAACGAACTCGGGCTCATTGACCGCCTGAGTACCGATGATGCAGTAGCTGACACCGGCCCTGAGATAGGCGTCAATGGTCGCCTCGTCACGGATACCGCCGCCGACCTGAATCGGCAGATCGGGATAGGCCGCCGCAATGCCCCGGATGGCCGCGCCATTGACCGGCTCGCCGGCAAAGGCGCCATTGAGATCGACCAGATGCAGCCGGCGCGCGCCCTCGCGCACCCAGCGTCCAGCCATCTCTACCGGATCGTCGGCAAAGACCGTCTCATCGTCCATACGGCCCTGGCGCAGCCGCACGCAGCGGCCATCTTTCAAATCGATTGCGGGGATTAGCAGCATTTATTGGCAGTTGGCAGTTGGCAGTTGGCAGTTGGCAGTTGGCAGTTGGCAGTATTCACACTGACCACTGATAACTGGCAACTTAGTAACCGTTCAATCACAACGGATCCAATCTTAGCCCCTCTCCCCTCGCGGGAGAGGGGTTGGGGAGAGGGGGAGAGAGTGACCGGAACGACCGATTTTTTTTGCACCGTTACTCACAAAGCGCCCTTGGTGGATGGCGTGATGCCGGCCATGCGTGGATCGGGTTCGACCGCCATGCGCAGCGCGCGGCCGAATGCCTTGAAGATGGTTTCGGCCTGATGGTGCGCATTGGTGCCGCGCAGGTTGTCGATATGCAGGGTCATGCCGGCGTGGTTGACCAGTCCCTGGAAGAATTCCTGGAAAAGATCCACATCGAAGGAACCGATCAGGCTGCGGGTGAATTCAACCTGATAGACCAGCCCCGGACGACCCGAGAGGTCGATCACCACTCTTGAGAGCGCCTCGTCCAGCGGCACATAGGCATGACCATAACGGCGGATGCCTTTTTTGTCGCCGAGCGCCTGGGCCAGCGCCTGACCCAGCGTGATACCGAGATCCTCGACCGTGTGATGGGCGTCGATGTGCAGATCGCCCACCGCCTCGATGTCGAGATCGATCAGACCGTGACGGGCCACCTGATCGAGCATGTGATCCAGAAAGGGCACACCGGTTTTGAAGCACGCCTGGCCTTGGCCGTCCAGATTCAGACTGACGCGGATCTGTGTTTCGAGCGTCTTGCGCTCGACCTCGACACGGCGGGGTGTATCCAGTGACATGGGCTCAGTATGGTGGTCGTTGCGGCGCGCCAGGCTGGCGCGCCGAAAGTCGGCATTAAACCACAGCCTTAAAAATCCTGTTAATCCTGTCGAAAAACCTGATGCGCGGAGGCGAGGCTCAAACCTCAGGAGGACAGCTTGCGCTTGAGGATGTCGTTGACCTGCCCCGGATTGGCCTTGCCACCGCTCTGCTTCATCGCCTGACCGACGAAGAAGCCGAAGACCTTGTCCTTGCCAGCACGATACTGCTCCACCTGCTCCGGATTAGCGGCAATGATGGCATCGATCATGGATTCGATGGCGCCGCTGTCGGTGATCTGCCTGAGTCCCTGGGCATCGATCACGGCATCGGCCTCACCGCCGCCGTTCCACATGCCCTCGAACACCTGCTTCGCCAGCTTGCCCGAGACGGTTCCGTCCTGGATGCGCCGAATCAGCCCGGCCAATCCGGTCGCGCTGACCGGGCTCTGGGCGATCTCGCCCTCGCCCTTATTGAGCGCAGCCAGGAGTTCGCCGCTCACCCAGTTGGCAGCCAGCTTCGGCTCGCCGCTCTCGCGGGCAACGGTCTCGAAATAATCGGCCAAATCGCGACTGGCAGTCAGCAGATTGGCGTCGTAGGCGGAGAGCCCGTATTCGGCATGAAAACGCGCACGCTTGGCGTCCGGAAGCTCGGGCAGATCGGCGATCGCATCGTCCAAAAAGGCGGCGTCGATCTCCAGCGGCAGAAGATCAGGATCCGGAAAATAGCGGTAATCGTTGGCTTCTTCCTTGGTACGCATGGAGCGCGTTTCATCTTTGGCCGCGTCGTAAAGACGGGTCTCCTGGATCACGGTTCCGCCGCCCTCTATCAGATCGATCTGACGCTCGACTTCAAACTGGATCGCCTTCTCCAGAAAACGGAATGAATTGACATTCTTGATCTCGGCACGGGTGCCAAATTCCTTTTGACCCACCGGGCGCACCGAAACATTGGCGTCCATGCGGAAAGAGCCTTCCTGCATGTTGCCGTCGCTGATGCCGATGTAGCGCACGATTTGATGGATCTTTTTCGCGTAGGCCACCGCTTCCTGCGGGGTGCGCAGATCCGGCTCGGAGACGATCTCCAGCAGCGGCGTGCCGGCACGGTTCAGATCGATGCCGGTGAAGCCGTGGAAATCCTCGTGCAGCGATTTGCCGGCGTCTTCTTCAAGATGAGCGCGTGTGACCCCGATGGTCTTGACCGTACCATCGTCGAGGACGATCTCAACCTGGCCTTTGCCGACCACCGGCAGCTCGTACTGGCTGATCTGATAGCCCTTGGGCAGGTCAGGATAGAAGTAATTCTTGCGGGCAAAGATGGAGCGCGCCGCGATCTCGGCATCGATCGCCTTGCCAAAACGCACGGCGAGCTTGACCGCCTGCCGATTGAGCACCGGCAGCACGCCCGGCAGACCCAGGTCGATGGCGCATGCCTGGGTGTTGGGCTCCGCGCCGAAGGCGGTCGGCGCACCGGAAAAAATCTTGGATTGGGTCGCGAGCTGAGTATGGATCTCAAGACCGATGACGGTTTCCCATTGCATGATTGGGCCTGCTTGATGATTCAGATGATCCATTTTCACGGGGGCAAAATAAAACCCCCGTTTTCTTCCGAAGACGGGGGTTTTGGGTATAAGGCCCTGGCGGTAACCTACGTTCACATGGGGAAGCCCCACACTATCATCGGCGAGCCACCGTTTCACGTCTGAGTTCGGGA
>NZ_SMAO01000014.1 GCF_004342175.1 Thiobaca trueperi | reverse complement strand
GGCAACGCTTCTATGTCCTCCCGCAAGCGGTCTGAATCATTCATCAATTTGATGGACAGGAGGCAAAAAGGACTTGCGTCAGAACAGAGTATCTATGAGCTACGAGCAGCCCCCCAGAAATCACCTAAGCGATTGATTTTAAAATTTTACTTAAACCGCGCCCCACCGAACTTCATTGGTCGTCACAGTGCCGATCCTCACTCGAAAAACGCCTGTCACACTGGACGCGGTTTAAGGCCGGACGCGGTTGATCGTGACGGCAACGGTGCTGTCAGTACCGAGCCTGATCGTTCCCGTTTCGCCTTCGAGATCGCCCGTCTGCGCCATGGCGTCGCCCGTTTTCGAGACACGGGCACCGATCACGACCTCCGTGACATCCGACAGACGCCGGTTAGGCATCATCGCCATGCTGTCGTCCAGGGTCACGGTCTGCGGCAGATCCTTGACCTGAAGACGCTTTGCTGCCAGCGGCATGGCCGAACCGCTGGCGGCGCGGGCAAAAATGAAGAGACTGTCATCCGGTCCCGCCTGGGCGGCGATACCGGGGTCCAGGCTCACCTCGACCGCGACCGATGCGCCGGCAGGCGCGGCGATGGCTCCGGTTTGATCGGATGCCGCTTTCGGTGCGGGCGATTCGGTTGCAGCCGGTTCGGTCGTGGCGGCGGCGGAAGACAGACCCGCCTCACGACGCGCATCGGCAATCATCTGACCCAGATTTTTGGCCTCGTCACTTGCGGGATCCATCTCATCCAGGATCTTCTGCCAGGTCACAATGGCCGTGTCGATCCGCCCTCCCTGATAGTCGATCATCCCGCCGAGCCAGCGCGCGACCTGATTGTCCGGCTCCTGCGCCAGTGCGGCGCGGATGAGTTCGGTCGGTCGGCCCGCCAGACTTTTGGTCGGGCTGGCAGCCGACAGCGCCTGGGCGTAGGACAGCATCACATCCACGCGCTGCGGGGCGAGCGCATACGCCTTTTCGATGGCCTGGAGACCTTTTTCCATCTGATCCGTGGCGAGATAGGTGCGACCGAGCATCAGCCAGCCTTCGACGTTGGCCGGATCGGCCTGCAGGCGTTCTTCCAGACGCTGGACCAGCATCTCCATTGAGGCGGCTTCCTGATTCTCTGCGCTGGCCGGCTGGCTGGCGGCGGTCTCCAGGCGCGGGATGATGCCCTGATCGCCCAGCTCCAGATACATGAAGACCGTGAGTGCAGGCACACCAATGGCGAGCGCGACGGCCAGCAGCCAGCGGCTGACAGCCGAGGATGGCGTGCTGTCCGGCGTGGCGGCCGCGTTGCCGTCGAGATCGTGCAGCAGATCGCGCTCCAGATCGCGGCGGGCGGCGGCGTACTGGTCCTGATCGAGAAAACCGGCGTTCAGGTCGGCGTCCAGTTCCTGCAAACGCTGACGGAAGACCTCCAGATTGAGCGCATCCGGCTCCGGCGAGTCAAGAGGTGCATCCTGGCGGGAGAGCGGCAGAATAATGAACAGCAGGGCCAGACCGATCAGGCCGGCGGCAAGAATCCAGAAGATCATGATGTGGCTCTAATCCTGATGATCGCCGGTCCTGGCGAGAAGTTGCTGGAGACGGGTGCGCTCGGCTTCGCTCAGATCCTGTTCGGGCTCGGCCTTTTTGCGTTGCAGGGTGCGAAACAGCAGCCAGCCGCCGATCCCGACGAAGAGAAAAGGACCGAACCAGAGGATGACGGTCGAGGGCTTGAGCGGCGGCTCGTAGAGCACGAAATCGCCATAACGGGCGACCAGAAAATCGACGACATCCTGCCGGCTTTTGCCCTCCTGCATCATCCGGTAGACCTCCTTGCGCAGATCCTGGGCGACGCCGGCCTGTGAGCCGGCGAGCGATTCGTTCTGACAGACCAGACAGCGGAGTCCGCCGATCAGATCGCGGAATTCGGCGGCTCGCGCCGGATCCTCGAAGGTGAATTCTTCGAGCGTATAAGCCTGCACCGTGCCGCAGCCGATGGCACCAGCCAGCAGGAGGCCGGTCACAAAGCGTTGAGTGAGTCTGCGCATCATTGTAATTGCTCGATGACGGGAAGGATTTCGCTCTCCCACACGGCGCGGTCGATGGGACCGATCCGTTTGTGGCGAATGATGCCTTCCTGATCCACCACGAAGGTCTCGGGGGCGCCATAGACGCCCCAGTCGATCCCGGCCTGATTATCCGGATCGTAGAGACTGACCAGATAGGGATCGCCGAACTGCTGGAGCATCTTCAGCCCGTCCGCGCGGTTGTCTTTCCAGTTGAAGCCGATCACCTGCACGTCATTGTCGCGCGCGATCCGCATGAGTTCGGCGTGTTCCTGACGACAGGACGGACACCAGGAAGCCCAGACATTCACCAGTGAGATCTTCCCCTTGAGGATGTCCTGGGTGATGGTCTGGCCCGGATCCTTCAACGAGGGCAGGGCGAAGTCCGGGGCCGGTTTGTCGATCAGGGGCGATGGCACCTTGCGTGGATCCAACTGCAAGCCGTAGAACAGCAGAGCGGCCAGGGCCAGGAAAATACCCAGCGGGATGAGTGCGCGTGTGGCGGATGTTTTCATGGTGTGAGGTCTTTGAAATTCGTGCCTGTGATCAAATCTTTTTCGACAGGATTAACAGGATTTAAAACAGTGACTTAAAAACCCTGTCAATCCTGTTAATCCTGTCTGAATCTTTAGCGTCAGGCGGTCGCCACAGCGCCGGCTGGCGCGATGGCTCTCTGGCGGGCGGTACGATAGCGCCGATCAGTCACGGCCAGGATGCCGCCGATTGACATCAGGATGCAGCCGAGCCAGATCCAGCGGACATAGGGTTTGTAATAAACCCGCAGCGCCCAGTCGCCGGTAACGCCCACCGGCTCGCCGAGCGAGATGTAAATATCGCGCAGGAAGCCGGCATCGATCGCGGCCTCGGTCATGGGCATGCCGCCCGAGAAATAATTGCGCTTCTCGGGATAGAGCCGGGTCATTTCCTGTTCGCCCCGATAGACGATGAACTCGCCACGGAAGGCGTCGTAATTGGAGCCTTTAACGACCTGGACGCCATTGAACTGGAAGCGATAACCCGAGTCCTCATGGACATTGCCCGGCGACATGCGGATATCCGTCTCGGTACCGTGATTGGAGACCATGGTGACGCCGACGATGAAAACCGCGATGCCGATGTGGGCCAGCCACATGCCGTAATAGCTGCGACTGTTGCCGCTGAGGTCGGACGCCAGCCCCTTGAACCAGCCCCGATGTCTGAGTCGGCTGGCGAGACTGATGAGATGGGTCGCGACCAGCCAGACGCTCATGCCCAGCCCGAAGCCGACCGCCAGACTGCCGGCCGGGAAGACTTCCAGCGCAGCGAGCACAAAGACGAGGACGCCGAGCGCGAGAGCCAGCCACAGCGAGCGGATCAGCCGTTTGGGCTCATCACTTTTCCAGTGCGTCAGGGGGCCGATGCCCATCGCCAGGATCAGCAGCGGCGAGAGAAAAATAAACATCTTGTTGAACCAGGGGAAACCGACCGAGATCTTGCCCCAGCCGGCGGCCTCATAGATCAGCGGCGCCAGGGTGCCGAACAACACCAGCAGCGCCAGGGTGGAAAGCAGCAGATTGTTCGCCAGCAGGAAGCTCTCGCGCGAGACCAGATCGAAGCGCCCGCCGCCCGAGATCGATGGCGCGCGCCAGGCGTAGAGCGCCAGCGAACCGCCGATGACGATGCAGAGAAAGATCAGGATGAAGCTGCCGCGCGTCGGGTCGGTCGCAAAGGCATGGACCGAGGTCAGTACACCCGAGCGGACCAGGAAGGTGCCGAGCAGCGAGAGCGAAAAGGCCGAGATCGCCAGCAGCACGGTCCAGGTCTTGAATGCCGCGCGTTTCTCCGTCACCGCGAGCGAGTGGATGAGCGCCGTGCCCACCAGCCAGGGCATGAACGAGGCATTTTCGACCGGATCCCAGAACCACCAGCCGCCCCAGCCGAGTTCGTAATAGGCCCACCAGGAGCCAAGCGCGATGCCGATGGTCAGAAAGACCCAGGCGACCGTGGTCCAGGGGCGCGACCAGCGCGCCCAGGCCGAATCCAGCTTGCCGCCGATCAGGGCCGCGATGGCGAAGGCGAAGGCAACCGAGAAGCCGACATAGCCCATGTAGAGCATCGGCGGATGGATCGCCAGACCCGGATCCTGCAACAGCGGATTCAGATCGCGGCCTTCGAGCGGGACCGGGAAGATGCGCTCGAATGGATTGGAGGTCAGCAGCATGAACAGCAGAAAGCCAATCGCAATCATGCCCTGCACCGAGATGACACGCGCGATCATGGCCAGCGGCAGATTGCGGCTGAGCGCACCAACCGCCGCCCCCCAACCGGCCAGCATCAGCACCCAGAGCAGCAGCGACCCTTCATGCGCGCCCCAGATCGCCGACACCTTGTAGGGGGTCGGCATGAGCGAATTGGAATTGGTCGCGACATAGATGACCGAGAAATCGTCGGTCAGAAAGGCTTGCAGCAGACAGAGAAAGGCGATGACGATGAAGGTCAACTGGCCCCAGGCGAGCGGGCGCGCCAGCTCCATCCAGGCGCGGTTGCCGGTGAAGGAGCCGATCAGCGGCACACTCGCCTGAACCAGGGTCAGGGACAGGGCGAGCAGCAGGGCGAAATGACCGAGTTCAGGCACCATCAGTTGGATGCTCCGGTGCCGTTGGCCTCAGCCGCTTGGATCACGCCTTCCGCATGAGCGGTCTTGAGTGTGCTCGCGACCTCGGGAGGCAGGTATTCCTCATCGTGCTTGGCGAGCACCTCGTCGGCATAAAAGATGCCGTCCGGCCCCAGCTTGCCCTTGGTCACCACGCCTTTGCCCTCGCTGAAGAGGTCGGGCAGGATCCCGGTATAGGCAACCTTGACCGTCTCGGCGTTATCGGTGACATCGAAATGAACCGTCAGCCCGTCCTGCTGGCGCGTGACCGTGCCTTTGGTGACCAATCCGCCGAGCCGGAAGACATGATCAGGCGGCGCCTCGTTGGCCAGCACCTGCGACGGGCTGAAAAAATAGGAAATATTGCTCTGGAGCGCGGTCAGGGCCAGCGCCGACGCCGCGCCGATCCCCAGAATCGCCAGGCCCACGAAGGCCAATCGTTTCTGTCTTGGTTTCATGCTTAACAGTCTCCGAAGTCACAGGCCCGGTCAGTCGTGCCGTTGTTCAGTCTCGCGAATCCGGCTCAATCGACCAAGTCGCGCCAGAATAGTTCGCCGCTGCGCGCGCAGTTGCAGGATTTCGGCCAGCAGCAGGAGCGCGACCATGCCATAAGCGCCCCAGACGAAGAAGGCGTAACCGCCTTGCGAGAAGAATTGGCTCATGTTCGATCCTCAGGATTCAGGAGTTCGCGCACCCACTGGCTGTCGGCCTCGCGGGTCAGGATGATGCTGCGCAGACGCATGAAAATGGTCGCGAACGAATGCATCCAGAAGGCCAGGGTCATGATCAGCATCGCGAACAGGATGTTGCCATCGACGCGACCCAGACCGGAACGCTGGTGCAGCGCCGCGCACTGGGTCGGATCCGGACAGTTGATGGACCAGAAAATGACCGGCACCATCACGAGTCCGACGATGGCGAGCAGGGCCGCGGCGCGATCCGCACGCCGGGTGTCGTCGATGGCCGAATGCAGCGCCATGTAGCCGATATACATGAAAAACAGCACCAGTTCGGAGGTCAGGCGCGGATCCCAGTCCCAATAGGTGCCCCAGCTCGTGCGGCCCCAGAAGGCCCCGGTCCAGAGCGCCAGGAAGGTGAAGATCGCGCCGGTTGGCGCCACCGCGTTGGCCATCATGAAGGACAGCCGGGTGTTGAACACCAGACCGATGGCCGCCCAACCGACCATGACGACATAGAGCCACATCGACATCCAGGCCGAGGGCACATGGATGAAGATGATGCGGTAATACTCCCTCTGTGGATTACTGCCGCCGAGCTGATCGGGGGTCTGAAAGAAACCCCAATAGAGCCCGACGACGAGCAGCAGGGCGGTGAGGATCCAGAACGCCGGGATCAGTCGCCCAGCGATGGGATAGAAAGAGGCGGGGGATGCAAGTTTGAACCAATTCAGAGTCATTGGGTTGATTGGAGCCGTGTTGGTTGGAGAGCGTGTCGCGCCTGATCCTGCTCTTGATTTTGGCTAAGCCGCCTGCCGGGGCAGCGGCAGTTGAAATCTTCCAGCGATAATTCCGGCAATGGTTAAATCTTCGTCAAGTTCTTCCCATCTCAATGCGTGCCCGTTCACTTCAATTTGAACGCTTTTAAGTTGTTTCTCGGATGCTTGACTTAGAATTTGGAAGCGGTCAGCGGGAAAGCCGACAATGCGTCCATCCATTAACTCGACGTAGATCATCCTGCCTTCCGTCCAGGCATTGATGGCGACAGGCTCTGTCTCAGTAGTGATGGTATTCATCATAGATTTCAGTCAGGATTTGTTTATTTTCAAACACAAGCCGCTCAATTTCTCGCAAATCATGTACAGGTATGCCACGATTACGTGCCAAAGCGATTGGCGAGAGCCAGAACTTGCACTCGCCATCGGCGCAGCGCACATGAATATGCGGTGGTTCGGCGCCTTCATCCGAATAAAAATGAAAGCGGAATCCCCCGATTTTCATCACTGTCGGCATGGCTGATTCAGGATAAGTCGCTTTTTGAATGCGTGAGTCAGCCTCACAGCTACTCAACCGAAATCCGCAACGCCGCCGCCGACGCCACCGGCGCAAAAATCAGCGCCACCAGCAGAAAGGCTCCCAGCAGCCCAAGATACGGCTGGGTGTCTGACAGATCGATGACACTCACCTCAATCGCGCCCGCTCCATAGACCAGCACCGGGATATAAAGTGGCAGAATCAGGAGCGACAGCAGGATGCCGCCGCCGCGCAGTCCGAGCGTCAGGGCCGCGCCGATGGCACCGATCAGGCTCAATACCGGGGTGCCGAGCAGCAGCGCCAGCATCATGACCCCGATGGCGGTGTCGGACAGGTGATACTGCATGCCGACCAGCGGGGCGATCAGCACCAGCGGCAGCCCGGTCAGGAGCCAGTGCGCGGTGATCTTGGCCAGTACCAGCAGCGACAGGGGTTGCGCCGTCAGGAGCATCTGTTCGAGCGTGCCGTCTTCGTAGTCCGCCGCAAAGAGACGTTCCAGCGCCAGCATTGAGGCCAGCAGCGCCGCGACCCAGACCACGCCGGGACCGAGGATCTGCAAGACCTGGCGCTCGGTGCCGACGCCCAGCGGAAAGAGACTGACGACGATGACAAAAAAGAACAGCGTGGTCAGCACGTCGGTACGGCGGCGCAGGGCCAGCGTCAGGTCGCGGGTGAGAACGCACCAGAAGACTCGCAGCATGATGATCAGTTCCCCAGATCCAGGCGCCGGATCTGACCCGAGGTCAGCGGCACCTCCTGGTGCGTGGTCAGGACAGCCAGCCCGCCAGCGGCGATGTGATCGGCGATCAGACGCTGGAGCAGGGCCACGGCGCCGGTATCCAGTGCGGTGAAGGGTTCATCCAGGATCCAGAGGGGCGCCCGGCTGAGGATGAGCCGTGCCAGCGCGACCCGTTTCTTCTGCCCCTGGGAGAGCATGCGGGTCGGCAGATCCTCGAAACCCGCCAGCCCGATCTGTTTCAGCGCCTCCCAGATCGCCGGCTGATCGACGCGGTCGCCGTCCAGGGTGGCGGCAATGGTGAGGTTTTCGATCCCGCTCAGATCGCCCTTGATGCCGTTGAGATGACCGAAATAGAGCAGATCGCGCTGGAATTCCTCGCCCAGCTCCCGCGTCGGCTGTCCCCGCCAGCGAATCTCGCCCGCATCCGGGGTGAAGAGTCCGCAGAGGGTGCGCAGCAGAGTGGTCTTGCCGCTGCCGTTGCGCCCGCGCACATGCAGCAGAGTGCCGGCGTCGAGGGCGAAATCCAGTCCGGAGAACAGCCGCCGATCGCCGCGTCGGCATTCCAGCTTCGTCACCTCAAGCATCTTGGGCAGTTATCCGATTCGTTGGCGTGGGACTGGCAGGCAGGGCCGGCATAACCGCCGCGACTTGTACAGGGTGGGCGCGTGAGATGTCTATACTCGATTGAACAACCATAAACGCTGGCGCTGTTTTTCACAACCAGGCACAGTCAACTCCCGCCAGCAAAGCATTTTTTGCAAACGGGGGCAACATTTTCCATGGATGATAAAATTTCCGCCGACCATCAGTCAGAACTCGCCAAATGGTGAAAACCCATGAAAAAGCCCATTCTAATCAATCTGATGATGCTATTCGCGATCACTGGTGGAGTGTCTGTCGCGCACGCTGAAGAATATATGAAGCGCGGCGCGAGCGTTCAGGACTATGAACAGGCGTTGAACCGGGTCATGGAGCGCAAACGCGGCCTCGTCACCGGACGCGAGCGTCAGGCCGCGCGTCAGTCGGAACAGGCGCCCAACACCGGCCATCGCACCAAGTCCCAGCCGGCACCGGCATCACGCGCGGAGACCGCACGCGCCGCAACTGTCTCCAGTCCGGACATTTACACCCCTGATCCGACTCAAAACGCCGACACCTCGAACGGGATCTCGATCTACTTCGGCTATGACTCGGCGCAACTCACCAACGCCTCCAGAATGGAGCTGAAAAAACTCGGCCAGGCACTGGCCTTGCCGCAATTCAGCGGGATCTCCTGGCTGATCGAAGGCCATACCGATGCCTCGGGTTCCGCCGATTATAACCAGGGGCTGTCGGAACGACGTGCGCAGTCGGCGCAACGCTATCTCATCGATCAGTTCGGAATCGAACCGCAAAAACTGATCGCCGTCGGCAAGGGTCAGACCGAGCCCTACGACCGCGAGAATCCAAGGGCAAGCATCAATCGGCGGGTGCGTCTGCTGCCAGCCGGGGAATAGCGCGGATGGCTTCAGTGCATGGTCGTGAAGAAATGATAGGCGACAGCGTGCCGAACCGGCCTGCCTGACAGGCCATTGTCAAGCGCGGCGGTGAGTGCGGTGAGATAAGCCCCGGCAGGCTCCGATTGATCGATCCGCCGCCGCGCAAACAGCGGCGTCTCGCTCCAGGTGGCCAGAATGAGATTGTTGCCATGCGGACGCGAGACCACGAAGCAGGCGTCTGGCTCTTGTTCGCATTGAGCATCGTCGCGTGCGCCAATGACAATCTGCGCGCCCGGCGCGACGAAGTGATCCGGCATGGCCGCCGTCGGGAACAGATGCACGACATCCTGATTGCTGTCGATGAAATCCAGATAGAGATAGCCGCCAACCGCGCCTGCGTTGGCAACCGTCAGCACCAGATAGTCCTCTTCGTGATAGAGCCGATCCGGATGGCTGAAGAGGATGGCCGGCATGCCCGGATGCCCTGCCCCATCGGCACCGACCGCACTCATCCTGGCGAGGATGTCGCAAAAGGGCGCCGCAAAGGCGATGTCGCGATCATCGACCGCCGCATCGGGCGCCAGCTCATTCAGACGCTCAATCAGCTTTGTCAGTTGTGCGCGATCACGCAGATAACCCGACAGCCGCAGATCCGTGTCACGCATGGACTCAAGCTTCACGCGCGCGCAGTCCAGCCCGGCCAGACCCAGCCGCTCGGCCAGTTGCGCCGCATCCAATGGTCCGGCCTCTGAGGATTCCCCCCCACCCGCTGGCTGATGCGTCTGGCGGCTGTCCGGTACGCTGACCTCAGGCGGGACGGGAGTTGAATCGAGCGGCAACGGCGGATCCACCCTGTCGGGCGCGCCGATCCAGTCGCGCGCCAGAAATCCGAGCGGAAGACTCAGAAGCAGAACCGCCAGGCCCGCCAGCGGATAGATCCAGCGTCCGGGTGGCGGCGACCGATCCGGCTGATCGCGGAGCCGGCTGAGACGGCTCTCCGACGGCCCGGCAGGATCTGGCGCCGACTGAGGCGCGGTGCCAGACGAAGTGGCTGGGGGCGCGATCACCTGACGCAGCGTCTCAGCCTCCCCGATTCCGACGACGCGCGTCTCGACATCCGCTTCCACAACCCGCTTGAAGAGCGTTCGCCACTGCGCGACGGTTTGGGGCCGCTGCTGCGAATCGAATTGCAGCCCGGCCTCCAGCGCCATCAGAAACGACGGATGATAGCCACAGCATTGCGTCTGCCAGTCGGGACTCAGGCGAGGCGGCGGCGGTCCGCCGGTCACGGCGTAAAACCCGGTCGCGGCCATGGCGTAGATATCCGTCCAGGGTCCCTGCGCGCCACCGAACATCTGCTCCGGCGCGGCAAAACTCGGGGTGTATTGCGAGATGACGCTCACCGCACTGTCCGCCCGCTCACGATGGGCCGCACCGAAATCGATGAGCAGCGGCGTCCCATCCTCACGGATCAGGATATTCGAGGGCTTGATGTCACGATGCCAGACCTGACGGGCATGGGCATGCTCCAGACCATCCAGCAGGGGCAGGATCCAGCGCATCAGCTCCGCCTCGCCGATGCGTCCGCGCGCCTCCAGGATGGCGTCCAAGGGCTCGCCACGCTCGAAGCGCATGCACAGATAGACGGTATCGTTTTCGTGAAAGGCGTCCGTGACCTGCACCAGATTCGGATGCGGCCGCGGACGGGCCAACTGGACCAGCGTCTGGCCCTCCTCCAGAAATTTCTGACGCAGCTGCTCGTAAACGGACTCCTGACCGGGGCGCGCCGCCACGCGCCTGCCGTCCGCCCGATACGCCAGATGACGCGGCAGGAACTCCTTGATGACAAAGGTTTCGCGCAGAATCGCATGCTCGGCGGCATAGACGATGCCGACCCCTCCCCGTCCGAGCGGTTCGCGAATGACAAACTCGTGCAGAGACGTCCCGGCTGGCAGGGGTTCGAGACTGGCGCTATCGTCCATCGCAATCCTCAGCGTTACCGACCCAATCATGTCGCACGGCCTTCACCGCCGCCTGTCCACCACAACTGACGCAGTTTTTAAGGCTGGACGTGCTTGACCAGGATCATACAAGATACTTCGGCCTGATCGGACGGCGGTCTCGACATCATTCAGTCAACCACTGGAGAGCGCAGCGATGTCCATCAACTTCTGGCGGCTCCTTCCTGGCCTGACGCTGCTCGGCGCCGCAACCTGTCCCGCCCAGATCGTCACCGACGGCACGGTCGGTCCACGCGCCACACTCAGCGGTCCCGACATGACCATCGGCGCCGAACTCGGCACCACGAAAGGCGCCAACCTCTTCCACAGCTTCCAGACCTTCGACATCCCGACCGCCCACACCGCCACCTTCACCGGCCCGGATCAGATCCAGAACGTCATCAGCCGCGTCACCGGCGGCAAGGCATCCCAACTCGACGGCACCCTGCGCTCCCGGGTGGGGAAGGCCGATGTCTTTCTGGTCAACCCGTCGGGCGTGGTCATGGGACCGAATGCCAGGGTCGATGTCCCGGCGGCCTTTCATGTCAGCACCGCCGATGAGGTTCGCTTTACCGATGGCAGCCGCTACAGCGCCAGCGATCCGGCCTCCAGCAGCCTGACCATGGCGGCGCCCGAATCCTTCGGTTTTCTCTCACCGCAACCGGCCAGTCTCACCATCAACGGCAGTCAGTTGGAGCTGAAGCCGGGCAAGACCGCGACGCTGACGGCGGGGGACGTGAGCATTGCCGGCACCAGCCCCACCCAGCGTGCCGGGGTCAACGTGGCAGGCGGAACCATTCGCGTCGAGGCCGTGGGAGGCCGGGGCAAACAGGTGCCTGTCAATGCAGCATCGCAGACAGCGGGCACCGGCAAGCTGTCGATCAAACATGCCGGTCTGGGGACGATCGGCGACGGCGGCGGCCAGTTGAGCATCCGCGCCGGCGAGATCGATCTGGACAACGGATGGCTCTTCGCCAACAACATCGGAACAACCGACGTCATCAGCAGGATCGACCTGACCGCCACCAGCCGACTGACGCTCACGAATCAATCTTACATCTCCAGCAGCACGGCAGCTTCCGGCCAGGCTGGAAACATCTCGATTCGGACGGGCGAGCTTCAGGCGGATGGCGAGTCGGCCATTCTGAGCGGCGCTTCCCGGGGATCGGAGGGTGCCGGCGGAAGCCTCGTGTTGGACGTGACCGGTCTGCTGCGTTTATCCGGCAAGACCTGGATAGGCACCGATACCTGGGGCAGCGGACAGGCCGGGGAGATCACGGTGCAGGCAGGCAGGCTGGAGCTGTTTTCCGGGGCAACCATTTCCAGCAATATCTATGGCGGCGGCAATGCCGGGCAGGTCGCCGTTCATGCCGATGAACTGCACCTGGACGGACTATCGACTGCAATCATGAGTCTGGCCGCGCCAGAGTCGCAAGGCCGTGCTGGCCGTGTCGTGATCGAGATCGCGAAACTCGCGCGACTGAGCAACGATGCATTCATCGGCAGCGATTCATACGGAGCAGGCAATGCCGGCGGGGTCTCTCTGCGAACCGGAGCACTGGAAGCGGCGTCGGGCGCGGACATCTCATCCAACACATACCGCCAGGGACATGCCGGAACCGTCAGCGTGCAGGCCGCCGCACTCCATCTCACCGGCATCAATACCAGCATCGCGAGCACATCGGGTCAGGACGCAAGCGGTCATGCTGGCGATGTGACAATCGACGTCGATGGGCTTGCGCGTTTGCAGGATGGTGCCTGGATCGGCAGCGACACCCTCAGCACAGCCGACGCCGGGCAGACCCTGATCAGAGCCGGCATGCTCGAACTCTCTGGCGACAGCTCGATTTCCAGCAACACCTTAGGCGAGGGCGCTGCCGGAAATGTCGAGATTGACAGCTATGACCTGCGACTCAACGACAGCTCCTGGATCACCAGTCTTGCGTCTTTGGGTGCAACAGGAAGAGCCGGTCAGGTATGGGTGAAGGTTAAAGGCCAGGCCGTTCTGAGCGACCGCAGTTCAATTCTCAGCAGCACCTTTGGGCCGGGCGATGCCGGTCAGGTCAGCGTGCGCGCCAAGATGCTGAATCTTCTGGACGTCGCCCGGATCGATAGCAGCACTTATTCATCGGGCAATGCGGGCAAGGTCGATGTCGCCGCCGACAGGCTGCACATCTCAGGCGCTCACTCCAATCAGGATATGGGGATCCTGAGCACGACCTTCGCCGAAGGCCAGGCCGGTTCGGTAACGGTCAAGGCCGGCGCGCTGCGGATTGATGGCGCGGGATCCGAACATTTCATCGGGATTACCAGCGGCTCTTATCCGCAGTCAACCGGTAACGCAGGCACCGTCAGCGTGGCAGTCTCCGGTTTGCTGGAGCTTCTCGGCGGCGGTCAGATCGATAGCAGCACCTATTCATCGGGCAATGCGGGTCAGGTCGATGTCACCGCTGGCATGCTGCATATTTCAGGTGCCGGCTCCAGTCAGGACATGGGGATCCTGAGCGCAACCAAAGCCGAAGGTCACGCCGGCCCGGTCACGGTCAAGGCCGGCGCACTGCGGATTGATGGCGCAGGGTCTGGAGACTTTACAGGCATCACCAGTGGCACTTATCCGCAATCGACCGGCAACGCGGGCACCGTCAACGTGGAAGTCACCGGTTTGCTGGAGCTTCTCGGCGGAGCGCAGATCGACAGCAGCGCCTATTCCTCGGGCAATGCCGGCGAAGTTCTGGTTAAAGCCGGCGAGTTACGCATCGATCACGTTCAGGACGCGCCTTTTGAGACGGGCATCAGCAGCCGCACGCAATCAACCGGAAACGCCAATCGGGTCACAATCGATGTCCGGGGTCTGCTGGACATCGCCAACGGGGGCAAGATCGACAGCACCACTTTTGCCGCCGGCAATGCCGATGTGGTCACCATTCATGCCGGCACGGCGCAACTCCTGAATGGATCAAGCATCGAGAGCCAGGCGCGCCGACGCTCAACCGGTCAGGCGGGGGCGGTCAATCTGCATGTCGATGGATTGCTGGATCTGCGCGACGGGTCGGAAGTCTTCACCGATACCTGGGGGACAGGCAATGCGGGCACTGTCACCGTGACAGCGGGCAACCTGCGCCTCGATCACGCACGTCTTGCCAGTCAGGCAAACACCGGTTCGACCGGCGAGGCGGGCGATGTCTCGGTGACGGTCGATAACCTGCTGGAACTCTTGCATGGCGGCGTGATTTCGACCAGTACCTGGGCCAGGGGGCAAGCCGGAGACATCGTCATCACGGCGGGGAATGCGTCTCTCGACGGCGGTGGAACAGGCAACCCGCTGACCACCATTTACAGCGATGCCTATGCCGGCTCCAGCGGCGATGCCGGAACCGTGACGATGCAGATAGCGGGACTGCTGGAGGCGCGTCACGGGGCGATCATTTCGACCAACGCCTGGTCGGTGGGCAATGCCGGCGACGTCGAGATCCAGGCCGACCGGCTGCGTCTGGTTGGCGCGGGAATCCTGAGTGCCGCGAATCCCGGCGCCAGCGGTCAGGTCGGGAAGGTCACAGTGCGCGCCACCAATGTCTCGCTCAACGAAGACGCGCAAATCAGTATCGCTGCCAATCACGGCATGCCCGTCGCCATCACGACATCCGATCAGCGTATCCGGATCGATGCCGGCAGGCTGCTGCTCGATCGGAGCGCCATCACCGCCGCCAGCACCGGAAACGTCCCGGCCAGCGCCATTCAGATCCGCGCGGACGACCTGCGTCTCGCCCACGACAGCCGCATCACGACCGAAGCGAGTCAGGCGGATGCCGGGCCCATTGCCATCGGCGGCGGTCGGCTGTGGCTGACCGACAGCCTCATCACCACCTCGGCCAACGGTCAGGCTGGCAACGGCGGCGACATCACCCTGACACCCGATTACCTGATCCTCGACGGCGGATTCATCCAGGCCAACACGGCGGCCCAGGGCGCGCGCGGCGGCAATATCCTCATCGACAGCCGCGCCCTTATCGCCAGTCAGGGGTTGCTGGAGATCGGCGGCGCCACCCGCCAGGACTTCGCCGCGCATAGCGGACGCAACATCATCCAGGCGGCTGCCCCCGGCGGTGAGCAGGGGGTGATCAAGGTCACCGCACCGGATCTGGATCTCACCGCCAGCCTGACCCCGCTCGCCACACCTTTCGACGATCCCGACGAGCTTTTCGCCGATCTGTGCCGCATCGCCACCGGCGACCAGGCCAGCTCACTGATCGAGCGCGGCAGCGGCGGGCTTGCCCCCGCCCCCGATGCGCCGGGAGCGGTGTCGCTGGGCGGGACGCGGCTGGATCGGATCCTCGCCAGGTGATGCGCCCGACGTCACTTCACGGTATAGGTCTTGCGGAGCTGGTTATTCCCTTCTCTGGATTCAGGCGTTTCGCACCAGCTATCGACGAATGCCCGAAATGTTTTGGTGCCCGCGCGACCGGCGCGGAACCTGATGGTCAGGGTTTTGCTCTGGCCCGCTTCAAGACGACCAATGGCGGCCCAGGACTCACTCATGGCGCCGCAGGACTGCGCTGTCGATTGATTGCTCCAGAGATCGAGATAACCGCCATCGGCCCCCAGCGTCCCTTGGTTTTTGACCGTCACCCTGGCCGTGAAGGTGCCCTTGGCACTCGGCGACACCGGATTCAGGCTGATTCCGGTCACCAGCAGATCGACAGAGGAATTGCCGGTGAAGGTCGCGGTGACCGTTGTTTTGGCGGTCATTCTGACCACACAGGGTCCGGTCGTGTTGGTGCAGGCGCCTTTCCAGCCGGCAAAGCTCGCACCCGCCGCCGGAACCGGCGTGAGTGTCACGGAAGTCCCGTGATTGAAGCTGGCCTGACACTGGGTTCCGCAATCGATTCCTGCCGGCTTGCTGGTGACTGTGCCGGGACCGGCCTTGCTGACCGAGAGGCTGTATCGTCTGGGTGCGAATCCGGCGACCAGAGTACGGTTGGCCTGGACGGTGAAGGCATATTGCGCACTGGTCGAGACAACCTGAGCGTTTTGGGTCCAGTTGGTGAAAGTCCAGCCCGTGCTGGGCGTGGCGCGCAGGGTCGCGGTGACACCGGCAGGATAGACACCGCCACCGGAGACCGTACCGCCCTGCACCGGGTTGGCGGACGCGGCAATGGTATAGGTCGCTGAATTCCAGAGATGACCGCGTCCCGCACAGAGCGGATTCTGCGGTTGGAAACTGGCATCCAGTTGCAGATCGACATCATGGGACCGGGCATCGCCGCCGATATGTGTCTGCCAGGCCGCCAGATTGCCGACCCAGGGTTCGCCGCCTCCGGTACGCTGATCCCTGAAACCCGCTGCACCGGCCTGCCGGTCATAACAGTTGTCGGACATGATCGGTTTGCCGGTCAGGGCGCTCATACCGCCAAAATCGAGTGAGTAGCGGATATCGACCAGGGGCGGATCGGTCGTCACCGCCGACGACTGACTGATGACGTTGCGCAGAAAGGACGGATTCAGATTGGGCGGTCGTCCCGCCTTGTCATCCCAGTCCTGATAACTCAGACCGAAATACAGCGGGCTGTGATACTGATTGGCGGCATCCAGAATGGTGTTGTTATAGGCCTGGGCGTCCTTCGAGGCATAAAAGCCGATTCCCGCCCAACCGGTCTCGCGGATCAGGTTATAGCGTGCGATCCCACGGATATTTTCGTAGTAATCGGGGTTGACGGTCAGATCGAAATATTCCGGGCTGGTGTCGAAACCAAGCAGAATGCCCGCCGCACCGGTGCGTTCGATCAGGTTGTATTCGATCACCCCGTCGGTTGCGCCGCCTTTGAGATAGACCCCGGTGGAACAGGTGTCATGGATATGGTTGTAAGCGACCTGCGTGCGATCACCGTTGACGTTATCGATGCCTTCGGCATTGCAGTCATCGACTGGCTGACCGACGCCCGAGTCGAAGATTTCATTGTGGCGAATCAGAATATCATCGCTGTTGGGCTTGATCTTGATCACATCGGCATAGGAGCCGTGGAGCCGGGCATGCTCGATCCGGATCCGCGAGACACCCGCGCGGTCATTCGGGTCGCCCCAGTCCCATTTGGTTTCGGTCGAGACCACATAGAATCCGCCGATGACTTCGATACAGGTCAGGACGCCATCGTCCGCGCCCACATAGAAATTGACGCCACTGTTCTGATCGGTATTGGAACTCCGGTCAATCACGGCCCATTCGCCGGGAAAGGAGCGAAGGGTCACGCCGGGCACGCGAAACTGAACCTCATTCGGTTCCAGATAGGTGCCGCCGCGCACCACGATGCTTTCATTGGCCTGGACGACCTCGGCCACGCGGGACAGGGTCCGATAGGGACGCGCCAGCGAACCATCGGCAGTTGCATCGTTTCCGGAGAGCGACACATAACGGACCTTGCCGGTGATGACGGCGGCGTCGCAAACCGCACGCTGCACACCCGGCGCGGCGGCTGTCGATACCTGATCGGCGAGCGGATCGGCGTCACGCGCCGACAGGGGCGCCACCATCGACAGCGCCAGCATGAACGCGAGACCTGTTTGCAAGCCAGACATGGCCAAATCCTCTATCTTTGCGGACGGTATCGTTGAGTGTAGCCAATCCGCCAGGCCGGCATTACCGGAGGCTTATGTTGATGTCATGAGCGGCGGGACGCGGCTGGATCGGATTCTGTCCCATTAACCCAAACGGCTGACGATGATGAACCTGTGCTCCGGTGATCGATACGCTTGGGCGTCTCTGCTGTGGTCGCTGCCATTGGCGGTGAGTCTGGCCCAGGATGTGCCGCCGGTATCCTCCCTGCCGGGCGGACATCGCGGCGCGACCGGGCCGGCACCGATGGAGCCGCTGCCGACTGAAGCGATCCCTGCCACGCCGCCGCCAGATAGCAGACCTGTTCCGGTGCCGACCGGCGGACCGGGCTTCATGTTGCACGGGGTCCGCTTCGAGGGCGGCGGGACGCTGCCTCAGGATGGGCTCAAGGCGGTCTATACGCCCTTCATCGGTCAATGGCTGACCCTGGCGGATGTCGAGGAATTGCGCTATCGCCTGACCAGGCATTATGTGGATCAGGGCTATGTCAACAGCGGCGTGCTGCTGAAGCCGGATCAGGTGGTGCGCGATGGCGTCATCGTCTTTCAGATCATTCCGGGGCGTCTGGCCGAGATTCGGGTGAGCGGGCAGGAGAGGCTGCGACCGTCCTATGTGACTGGCCGCATTCAGCCCGATCCGGAGATACCCTTCAATCGCAGCGATTTGCAGGAGCGGTTTCAGCTTCTGCTTCAGGACCCGCTGATCGAGCAGATTCACGGCACCCTGCTCCCCGGCAACGCACCGGGCAGCGCGGTGCTGGATCTCCAGGTGCAGCGCGCCCGGCCCTGGGATCTGTATCTGCGCACCGACAATTACCGCCCGCCGAGCACCGGGGCCGAGCGTGCCTATGTGGGCGGCGTGGTGCGCAATCTGACCGGTTTCGGCGATGTGCTGGATCTCTATCTCGGGCGCGCCTATGAGGGCCAGGGCAACGAAGGGGCGATCGGCTGGTCGGTTCCGCTCAATGCGCGCGACACCCGTCTGATGCTGCATTACGACCTCACCAATGCCTCGCTGCTCGAAGAGCCGCTGGTCGATCTCAACATCGAGAGCGAGACCAATCGTTTCGATCTGGGTCTGTCGCATCCGCTGTGGCAGTCATTGCAGAGCACGCTGCGACTGGGCGGGCTGCTGAGCTGGTCGGAGAACAAGACCACCCTGCTGGGCGAACCCTTCTCCTTTTCGGAGGGCGCGGTGGAGGGCACCAGCCGGGTGACTGCGTTGCGCTTCGTGCAGGAGTATTCGCGACGCTCCGCGAAGCAGGCCTATGCCCTGCGCTCGGTCCTGAGTTACGGTCTCGATGCCTTCGACGCCACCATTCACCCCGCCAATACGCCCGACAGCCGTTTCGCGGCCTGGCTCGGTCAGGGGCAGGCGGTGTGGCGTCTGACCGAAAGCGGCACGCAGTTGATCCTGCGCGGGGGCATCCAGCTTGCGGGCGAACATCTGCTGCCCTTGGAGCAGTTCGCCATCGGCGGCGTCAACACGGTGCGCGGCTATCGCGAGAACGAACTGGTCGGCGACAGCGGTTATGCCGCCTCGCTGGAGCTGCGTTATCCGCTCTGGGAGGGCGTCGGTTTTGCCGAGACCCGGCAACAGGTTCAGCTTGCCGCCTTCACCGATACCGGTAGCGCCTGGAATCACGGTCAGTTCAACCAGCGCGAAGACCTTTTCTCGGTCGGCGTCGGACTGATCTGGACGATTGAGGAACGCCTGCGCGCGGAACTCTATCTGGGACACGCCCTGACTGATCGCACGCCCCAGACGGATCACAATCTTCAGGATGACGGGATTCATTTCATGGTCCAGGCCGATTTTTAGGTGACTGACATGGTGATGCAGAGCGGTCGATTCCTGATCCTGGGGCTGGGTCTGAGCCTGGGGCTGGTCTGTGCGGCACAGGCGGCGCAGACATGCAACGCACCCGGCCGCGTCTCGTATCCGGCAAACGGCGAACAGTCCAGGGCGCTCGCCGCCTGGACAACGACCATCGAGCGCCGGGGCGCGCCCGCGACCGAGATCATCAAGGCACGCATCCGGCGTGGCGAGACCTATCGGGCGCTGGGGCGTTACCCGGATGCCGAGGCCGATCTGAAGCAGGCGGTGCAGGCGGCGCGCGCCCATGACCATGCCCTGCTGCAGGCGGTGGCGACGCAGGCGCTGGGACAGGTTCATGCGCAGCAGGGGCGCAACCGCGAGGCCGAGGAAGAGCTCCGCGATGCGCTCGCGCAGGCCCGGCGGCTCGACAGTCCGACCCTGGCCGCCGCCAGCGCCAACGGCCTGGGCAATGTGCTGCTGCAACAGGGACGCACCACTGAAGCCGCCACGCTCTACCGTCAGGCGCTCGAACAGGCGCGCAGGGCCGATGATCCGGGACTGATGGCGACCGTCCATATCAATCTGGCGCGACTCGATCCCGGTCAGGCATGGCGTGAACTTCAGGCCGCCCGGAACGCGACGGCGCGGGTGTCCTCGCCTGCCGAACAGGCGGAACTCCTGCTCAGCCTGGCCGTGCAGGCGCGTCAGATGTCAGGCGCTCCGGGACAGACGCTGGCCCGCGCGAGTCTTGAGACCGCCGCGGACCTCGCCAGAGCCGAGCGGCTGGGACGGGTCGAATCGCAGGCGCTGGGTCAGTTGAGCGAGCTGGCCGCCGCGTCGGGACGCGCGACCGAGGCGCGCCATCTGACCGAACGGGCGATCCAGGCCGCGCCGGTCGATGCCTATGATCTGCGCTATCGGTTGGAATGGCGTCTGGGTCAACTGCTGCGCGAGGCAAACGACCGTCCACGCGCCATCGCCGCCTATCGGCGCGCGGTCGATCATCTCCAGCGCATCCGTACGGACATACCGGTCGACTACGCCGAGGGTCGTTCCTCCTTCCGCGAGACCTTGGCGCCGCTCTATCTGGGTCTGGCCGATCTGCTGTTGCTGGACGCCGCCGCGACGGGCGACGCGACGCGGACGCAGAGTCTGCTGCGCGAGGCCCGCGACACCGTGGAGCAGATCAAGCTCGACGAGCTGCGCGACTATTTCCGCGATGCCTGCATCCAGCCGCTGCGCAAGGAGATCGAGTTGCTCTCGCCACGCGCCGCCGTGCTCTATCCGGTCATCTTCGCGGATCGGCTGGAGATCCTGGTGAGTATCGGCCAGCGTCTTTATCAGGCGACCACGCCGGTCGCGCGCGATGAGCTGATCATGGCCGCCGAGATCCTGGCGCTCAAGCTGCGTTACGACCAGCCCGCCGACGAGGAGTCCGCACAGCTCTATCGATGGCTGGTGGCGCCGATCCAGGCGTGGCTGGATGAACGTCAGGTCGATACCATCGTCTTCGTTCCCGATGGTCCGCTGCGCGCCGTGCCCCTGAGCGCTCTGCGTCAGGATGGTCGCTATCTGATTGAGCGTTATGCCGTGGCGACCGTGCCCGGATTGAAGCTGCTGCAACCCGATGTGCTCGCCAAAACCCGGCTGACGACTCTGCTCGCCGGACTCAGCCATCCCGGCCCGGTGGTCGATGACCTGCCGCGCTGGTGGGTGGATGCGCTGGTCCAGCAGCATCGCGGACGCGGCGCGCGCGGGGCATCAGACACTGACCGGCGCGGGGTCTCGGTCGGCGTGCGGGGAGCCTCGGAAGGCGAGCGCGATACGGTCAGGCCGCTGCGCGCGGCCCGAACCGAACAGATTGAGGCGCTGTCGCTCCCCGGCGTCGCGGTGGAGATCGATCAGTTATCTCAGCGGCTGCCGGGGCGCGCCCTGCGCGATCAGGAATTCGTCCTGAACCGCTTCGTCCAGGAGGTCGCCGACCAGCCCTATCGGGTGGTGCACATTGCCTCGCATGGGCTCTTCCAGGGACCGCCGGAGGAGAATTTCATCGTCACTTACGACCGCAAACTGGACATGAAGACCCTCGCAGCGGCGCTCAAGCCGAAGGAGCTGGCCCAACAGCCCATTGAGATACTGGTTCTGAGCGCCTGTCAGACGGCGGAAGGCGATGACCGCACCCCGCTGGGTTTGAGCGGTATCGCGATCCAGTCCGGTGCCCGCAGTGCGCTCGGCTCACTCTGGCCGGTCGGCGATCAGGCGACCCAGATTCTGATGCAGCATTTCTATGATCGGCTCAAGGAGCCGGGGATGAGCAAGGCGCGTGCGCTACAGGCCGCACAGCAGGCGTTGATTGCACGTGAAGGCTCTCATCCAGGGGATTGGGCGGCCTTCATTCTGGTCGGCAACTGGCTCTGAGCGGTTCTTGGTGTTGGACAGGATTGGCAGGATTTTCCAGGGGATCGCCACTCAGCGTCGCGCATCGAGTGCAACCTGAGAGATCCAGAGCAGCGCGGGTTCGTCGTCTTTTCCCAGTTCGCCGTCGCGGAAAAAGAGCGCACCATCCCGCACCGGCTCGGTGGCAACACCCAGATCATCCGCTGGCGCTGTGGGCCGCTGAACGGCGGCGTCACGGCCTGCGACCCGCTGTCGCACCCAATCCTGAATCGCCTGATGATAGGACTGGCGGTAGACGATCTTGGCAGCGGTCAGTCGCTCGCCGAGAAAAAACAGGGTCAGTGCAGAGGCCGGAATCTGATTGAATGAACCGATCTCAGCGCCGCAGAGCCGGTCGCCAAAGGGGTTCGCGCCCTCGGCGCACTGGAAGTTCAGTTTGGGGAAGGTCTCGCGGATCTTGATTTCAGTCAAACCACTGTGGAAGATATCCAGGGCCGGATTGAACTCGGGTTTGCCGAGGACGAACATCAGCGCCAGATCGGTGCGTTGCTGGCCGTCGTCGGTGAAGGCCAACCAGAAGAATGGCCCGAAGACGAGCGCCAGCATCAGCAGGGTCTTGTAGGTTTTGGGTAGCTTGAGATCGTTGTTCATCGCTGTATTGTACCGATAGGCGGCGGGCGATTGGGAATGGCCTGACGCGCATCCGGCGATGAACTGGAGACCATTTCGATCCGATGATTACGCGCGCGTCCGGCAGCGGTTGCGTTCGAGACCAGCGGCGAGAGCCCCGCGATTCCCGCCGGCGTCAGGCGCTCGCTGGCGATCCGATGGTCGCGCACCAATGCCTGCGCGACCTCCGCTGCGCGTCGTTGAGAAAGATTCAGGTCCGCTTGCAGCACGCCCGCATTGTCGGTGTGGCCGACCAGATAGACCTTCAGATCCGGCTGCTCGCGCAGCAGCCTGGCCATCGCCTCGAGTTGCGGGCGCGACGCCGGAAGGAGCCTGGACTGGCCGGCATCGAATTGGATCCCTTCGAGCACCACGCGCCCGGCCTCGGCGAGACCCTGCGCCAGTTTCTGAGCCAGTTGCGCGGCGTCCGGCAGCGCCGCGCCATCCGGCGCCGGTTTGGCGCGGATCTGTTCAACGAAGATGGCGACCCGCTCGCCGGCCTCGGAGTCGGCGTAATTATCCTGAAAGGCGGCGAAGACGAAGACATAGGAATCGGTGCCCGACTGGCTCAGACGCCCCGCCAGAATGTGCGGCTCGCGTACCGACTGCCCCGAATAGACGCTTTTGAGCAGATAGCTGTCGGTGAATTGATTGCCGTGGGCGGCGTCGGTATAAAAGGCCGCCACCTCTTTTCCGCATTCATCGAAACCCGAGCATTGAAAGAGCAATTGATAGCCCTGGCTGTCGAGCGTCTCCCGATAATGCCGGATGACCTCCAGTGATTTGGCAGGACGCGGAGCGAGATAGAGCAGACGGGTGCGCGGCCCCTCGACCTGTACGGATTGTTCCCAAAAGATGCGTCCGGCATTCCCTCCCCATTTGCCGGTCGGGATGATGCTCTGCTCGGACTCACTGACATGCTGACCGATCATGATCGAGTCGGCGAAACGCGGGATCCCCGCCGGATCGCGCGCACCGGGGAGATCCTGAGTCAGATCGACGGCGGACAACACCACGCCGGGCATGGATGCCAGAAACAAGAGGGTCGTCAGCAGGCGGCCAAAGTTGAACGGCATGTGCGATCCATCGGGGCGTCAATCAGACATTGAGGAGACGTCGGGGCATCGGCGCGCATCCAGTTCGAGCCACAACGACTCGCCGTTGCGGCGTTTCATGTCCAGCACGGCGGTGCGGGGCAACTGGCCGGCGTATCGCGTCACCACATCCATGACCCAGCCATGCGTGATCACCAGGACGCTGACGCCGGCATGCTGGTCCGCAATGTCGTGCAGGGCGTCCAGCACTCGGTCGGCGAAATGATCCATGCCTTCGCCCTGCTCGAATTCGCAGGCCGGGTTGCGCCGCAGGATTTCCTGATACAACTCAGGATGCGAGAGCGACAGATCGCGCTTGGGCATCCCTTGAAAGATACCGAAATGACGTTCTTTCAGACCGTCATGCGCCGTTGGCGGCGGCAACCCCCAGGCATTGGCGACGATTTCAGCCGTTTCCGCCGAACGTCGCAAGGGGCTGGTGCAGACCGCCGCAAAACCGACATCCGCCAGCGCCTGCGCCAGCTCCACGGCCTGTCGCCTGCCGGTGTCATTCAGCGCGACATCGATCCATCCCTGCAGGATGCCCATGATGTTCCAGTCGGTCTCGCCGTGGCGGGTCACGCAAAGTTTGGTTGGTTGGTTGTTCATCACCTATTCCATCATGCTGCGGATCACACCGCGTAGCCGGGTCAGGATCGCGTCACGCCCCTGACTACCGAACAATCGTATCAGTTCATGCATCGGACGGAACTGACGGATGGCGGCAATCAGCAGCGCGGCATCGTCCGGTGCAATGATGCCTGATTCAAGGGCGGGCTGGAGCCGGTCATGAACGAAATCGGTCAGCGCGGGCAATGTGGCCTCCAGCGTCCGGTGGCCGGCGGCAAAGGCGTTCAGTTCGTCCCGGCTCTCGTCTGGATCGCCATCGGCGCCCTCCCCCGTCTGTCCGGATGGCGCCGGAAGCGCACGCAGCAGGGCGACGACGATCACTGGATCGAGCGCGCGCAACGGCCCGGCGAGCAGGACCGGCAGGCGTCTGGCGAGTCGCCGTTGCGCCTGGGCTGCGAAACGGGCGCCGGTCTCGGTCGTGGCGTCGAGGACGACGGCGGCCTGTTCGCCGCTCGCGGCATTGCGGCTGGTGCCGATCTGTACCGGGCGATAGCCGCAGCGGCCCCAGAACGCCAGCAGATCGGGCGTGGCGCCGAAGCTGGCGCCGAGCAGATCGATTCCTTCGTCCAGCGCGTCCTGTCTGAGTCTGCGCAGCAGCATCCCGCCCAATCCACGACGGGAGAGCGCCGGATGCACGGCGATGCGGATCACTCGCAGATAGCGATAGCGCGGCGCATCCGCCAGACCGGCATGGGCCGAGAGCGTCTGTGGCAGCAGATGTCCGCGCGGGCGGCGGCGGCCCATGAAAATGGCCTCGCGCAACCCGGCATCCATGAAACCGCCTTCTTCGGCGGCAAGCAGTGTGGCAGCGACGTGCGCGCCGTGGCGCAGGACATAGACCCGCACATTGGGCCCGTCGAGCAGCATGCGCAGATCCAAAGGGCGGGTCTGATAATGCGCCAGCACCAGCAGGCCGAAGAGCTCGCGCAGGGTCGGTTCGTCCAGGGCGAGTTGATCGCGGTCGAGACGTTCCGCCCGGCAGGTGGACGGCATGGCCGTCGTCAGTTGCCCGGCGTCGGCTGGCGCGGCATCGAGCAGGAGTGCACGGAAACTGAGCGCCTCCAGCGGGTCGTCGGGCGCCCAGCGGATCGGGGTATCGAGCCTGAGCGCGCGCCAGTCTGGCGTCAGATGATCGAGGGTCGCGCGAAAGCGGATCTCGAAGCCGCGTCCGGTGCCTTCGTAGCCATGCACGGTGGTGGCGAAGACGATGCGCGGATACTGGACGAGCAGTCTTTCGAGCAACGGGGTCGGAATAGCGGCGGCCTCATCGACCAGCAGCAGGTCGGCAACGGGCGGATCGGCGACGATGGTATCCGGCGAGAGAAAGACCAATCGCTCCGTGCTCTTTGACTGCGATGCGGTCAGGGCTTCCGCATGCCGGAACAGTGACACGACTGCCGCGCGTCGGGGCGCCGTGACCAGAATCATTCGCTCCCCATCGATCAGCAACCGCCCGGCCGCCAGCCCCAGTGCCGCGCTCTTGCCGCGTCCGCGATGAGCGGTCAGGACCAGCGGACGCCGGGCGCGCCCGTGGGCGGTCTTGAGGATGGCCTCGACGGCGGCCGCTTGATCGGTCGTCTTAGCCCCTCTCCCCTCGCGGGAGAGGGGTTGGGGAGAGGGTGGAGAGCGGCCGGAATGACTCGTTTGTTTTTGTGCTGTTAGAAAGCGTTCAGCCCCCTTCCCACCGGCCCCCTCCCACCGGGGGAGGAGGAGAGGCTCAAACTGCTGAACCAGGTGGAGATGCGGATCGGCCAGCAGCACCCGGACCAATCGGGCCAGAAAGCGCCCGCTGACCGCATCCGCTGCATGGGGCCAGACCGCAATGCGTTCGGCCTCCGGGTCAGGTCGATGGGACCAGTTATCTAGAGGCGGCGTCAGGAGAATCAGCAGTCCACCGCCACGAATGGCGCCGGTCGCCGCGCCGAAGGCATCGGGATCGAATCCGCTGTGGGCGTCGTAGATCAACAGGTCCAGATCCTGCCCCAGTAACCCGATAGCATCGCGCAGGGGGTGCGTCTTTGGGGCCAGCGGGCGATGCGTGAGCCAGACCGGCGTCAGGTCGGGCCGTGCCGAGACGACCTCGCGTGCACGGGCAGCGGTCCAGTCGGCCTCGCCCGCGAGCAGCAGGATGGTGCGATGCTGGCGGAGAAGGCCAAGGCCCGCAGTGGTCGTGTCCCGATTCATGTGAAGCAGAGCTTCATCGCTGAGGTCACGAAGCTGGAGCTTCGTGACCAGAAAATGGACAGGATTAACAGGATTTCCCAGGATGGACAGGATTTTTCAAGTCATTGTTTTTAAAGCGCGCCGACTCCGACACCGCCTGAGTCAACCGGGGTCGATCCGATCCAAAAACATCGCATACCGTGTTGGGCGCGGTTTAAAGCAGGACCAGATTGTCGCGATGGATCAGTTCTTCGTCGTCGAGATAGCCAAGGATCGACTCGAAACGGGCCGACGACTGGCCCTTGATGCGGTTGGTGTCCTCGGCATCGTAATTGACCAACCCGCGCGCGACCTCCTGTCCGGCCTCGTCCACGCAGGCCACGACTTCACCGCGATTAAATGCGCCCTGTACGCCTTTGACCCCGACCGCCAGCAGGCTGGTGCCTTTGTCACGTAGCGCGCGCACCGCGCCGGCATCGAGGATCAGCCGTCCGCGCACCTGCAAATGACCGGCGAGCCACTGTTTGCGTGCGGCCTGCGGCTCCTGGCAGGGAATCAATAGGGTGCCGACCGGCTCGCCCAGACCGATGCGGCTCAGGACCGCTTCGCCACGACCGGGAGCGATGATGGTCGGCGTCCCGGAGCGCGCCGCGAGTCGCGCCGCGCGCACCTTGGTGACCATGCCGCCGGTGCCGAAGCCGGTGACGCTGCCGCCAGCGACCACGTCCAGTTGCGGATCGTTGACCCGGGTCGCGCTGATCAGCCGGGCATCGGGATGGCGGCGCGGATCCTGATCGAACAGACCATCCTGATCGGTGAGCAGGATCAGGAGATCGGCCTCGATCAGATTGGCGACCAGTGCGGCGAGCGTATCGTTGTCGCCAAAACGCAGTTCATCGGTGGCGACCGTGTCGTTCTCATTGATGACCGGCACCACGCCCAGCTTGAGCAGGGTGCGCAGGGTGCTGCGGGCATTGAGATAGCGGGCGCGGTTGGCGAGATCGTCGCGGGTCAGCAGCACCTGAGCGGTGTGCAGGCCATGCGCCTGAAAGCAGTCTTCGTAGGCCCGGATCAGACCCATCTGACCGATGGCGGCGGCAGCCTGGAGTTCGTGCAGGGTCTTGGGGCGCGCACGCCAGCGCATGCGGGCCATGCCTTCGGCCACCGCGCCCGAGGAGACCAGCACGATCTCGCGGCCAGCGGCACGATGCGCCGCCATCTGCTCGACCCAGGGGGTGAGCATGCCGCGTTCCAGACCCTGACCATCGCGGGTCAGGAGTGCGCTGCCGATCTTGACGACCCAGCGGCGTGTGTCGGGGATGGTATGGCGAGACATCATGGCGAGAAAAGAATCAGCCGAGCGGATGCCAGGGGCCGTCATCCGGCGCGGCTGGCATATCCCACTCGGAAAGGGTTGAATCCTGCCGAGCCGATGCCGCCAGGGGCACGGCCTCGGGGTCGAGCTTGAGCTGTTCGAGACGCTGCATCAGATCCTGGACCAGCTCGGTCGTACCCTGTCCGGTCAGCGCCGAGATGCTGTAAACCGGCCCCTGCCAGTCCAGACGCTCCAGAAGCTGCGCCCGGCGCGTCTGCGCGTCTTCGTCATCCAGCAGATCGGTCTTGTTCAGCACCAGCCAGCGTTCCTTGTCCAGCAGATCCTCGCTGAAGGCTGCCAGCTCGGTCTCGATCTTGCGCACCTGTTCGGCTGGATCGTCCTGTTCGTCGAGCGGGGCGAAATCGACCAGATGCAGCAGCAGACGGGTGCGCGAGAGATGTTTGAGAAACTGGATGCCGAGACCGGCGCCATCCGCCGCGCCTTCGATCACGCCCGGAATGTCGGCGATCACGAAGCTGCGATTCTGCCCGACACGCACCACGCCCAGATTGGGATAGAGGGTCGTGAAGGGATAATCGGCGACCTTGGGCCGCGCGCTCGACACCTGACGGATCAGCGACGACTTGCCGGCATTCGGAAAGCCGAGCAGCCCCACGTCGGCCAGCAGGATCAGCTCCAGTTGAAGGTCGCGGCGCTCGCCCGGCGTCCCCGGCGTGAACTGGCGCGGGGCGCGGTTGGTGCTGGACTTGAACCGCGCGTTGCCGATGCCGTGAAAGCCGCCCTGGGCCACCAGCAGACGCTGGCCCGGCTCCAGCAGCTCGCCGATCAGCTCGCCGGTCTCCTGTTCGAGCACCCGCGTCCCGACCGGCACCAGCAGGGTCAGATCCGGGGCGCTGCGTCCCCGCATGTCCTTGCTCATGCCGTTCTGGCCGCGTTCGGCGCGATGCACCCGCTGATAGCGGAAATCCACCAGGGTATTGATGTTGTTGTCGGCGAGCAGCCAGACGCTGCCACCATCGCCACCATCGCCACCATTGGGTCCGCCGAAGGGGATGTATTTTTCGCGGCGAAAGCTCACGCAGCCGCTGCCGCCATCGCCGGCCTCGACCCGAATCAATGCCTCGTCGACGAACTTCATGCTGCTGACCCGATACGCTAAACCGCGTCCAGTGCGATATGCGTAATTTTCAGTTTGTGTTTAGTTTTGGAGATGTCATCGACATCAGTGGAGACGCGGTTTAAAACTTTATATTTCTTAATATCTTAAACCGCGCTCCCGCGAATGGCCGTCGATTCTGCCAAGGCTGAATCAATCCTCAAAGATCACATACTGCATCAGGCGCGGTTTAAAACGAAAAAGCCCCGTCCGATAGACGAGGCTCCGCAGATACTGCCGATGCCTGACGCGCTCCCCTCAAATGGGGGATCAGAGGCTCTCGACCGTCACGAATTTGCGGTTTTTGGGGCCTTGCACCAGATACTTCACGATGCCATCGGTCAGGGCGAAGAGGGTATGATCGCGACCGCAACCGACATTGACGCCGTTGTGGAATTTGGTTCCGCGCTGGCGCACGATGATGCTGCCCGCCGTCACCTTCTGACCGCCAAAGACCTTGAGACCCAGTCGTTTGGATTCTGAATCGCGACCGTTGCGCGAACTACCGCCTGCTTTTTTATGTGCCATGGCTGATTGCTCCTCAACCGGCGCTGATGCTGGTGATCTTCAGCGCCGTGAACCACTGACGGTGGCCCTGATGCTTCAGATGATGCTTGCGCCGACGAAATTTGATGATCTTGACCTTCTTCGCGCGCCCATGGGATGCGACTGTCGCGGTCACCCGGCCACCGGCGAGATAGGGCGTACCGACTTTGACGGCATCGCCATCAGCCACCATCAAGATTTGGTCGAAGTCGATGCTCGCGCCTTCTTCAGCGGTCAGCTTTTCGACTTTGACGATGTCACCTTCGGAAACCCGGTATTGTTTGCCACCGGTTTGAATGACCGCGTACATGTCTGCAATCCCCAGGACTATGTTCGGAGTAGCCGACGCTCCGCGCCGGAACAAAGAAGCGGAAGGGTACTGCTAAAAAGGGCAAGGCGTCAATCATGAAAAGCGATCCAATTCATCCGAAACCCGTGACCGTCTCGAACGCCATGTCCGAGCGCGAGGCTTGAAGGCAGGATTTGTGCAGGCGCTGTTCGATGAGAGCCTGGAGCTTGGAGCCTGGCGATGATCGTCGCCGGTTCACCAGCGGAAACCCGGATCTCGATCATTTCTTTCAGCGTTTTGCGGGGCAGAATCACCTTGGCGTGACCTACCCTGCTCTCAGCGCTTCGGGCGAGGATTCCAGGCCGAACACCTGCTCCAATAGCCTGCGCTCTTCCTGATTCAGATCCAGCAGGATGCCCGGATCGGTGCCGCCGGCCTTCAGGAAGTCGATGCCGGTGCGGAAGAGACGCAGCGGCAGCCGGAAGGCGTCGATGTCCTTGCCTGCTTCTTCCCAGGCGGCGGCCCAGGTCTCCAGGTTGTCCGGGCTGGGGAGTTTTTCCGTGTCGGCATGGAGCCTGCCCAGATGTCGCGTGAGCGCTTCGCCAAGCTGGGTGATGGCGTCGGCATCGCGGTAGACCTCGAACAGACTGCGGGTGCGCTCGCGCCGGATTGCGGGTTGCAGGGTGCTATCGAAGAAGGCGCTGATGATGTTCGTTGAGTCGCCTTGATAGGCTGGCGCGGCGTTGATGCCCTCCCGCAGGCCATCTCCCAGCGCGACCATTGCGACATCCCAGCGCCCCGTTGCGATATGGAGCATGGCCAGCGCGAGGCAGGCATCGACGCGACGTTCGAGAGGTGCGCCTATTAATCTGGAGACGGCCTCCAGATCCCGCTGGGACTGCTCCAAGTCGTTCAACTTCCAATAGGTCATAGCCCGATTGACGAGCGCTCGGGTGGCCCACTCGACGGGGGCTTGCGGTAATTCGATCACGGCGCTGTAGTCGGCAATGGCCTTGTCGCTGTCGCCGCACTGCCCGTAGATTCTTCCCCGGTTGATGAGCGCCCGAGCGATTCCCTCGACGGGAGCCTGTGGTAGCTCGACCACAGCACTGTAGTCGAGAATGGCCTTATCGCTGTCGCCGTGCTGCCCGTAGATCACGCCCCGATTGAAGAGAGCCCGGCTGATCCACTCGACGGGAGCCTGCGGTAGCTCGATCACGGCGCTGTAGTCGGCAATGGCTTTGTTATTGTCGCCGCACTGCCCGTAAGTCGCGCCCCGATTGACGAACGCTCCGGCGATCCACTCGGCGGGGGCTTGCGGTAGCTCGATCACAGCGCTGTAGTCGGCAATGGCTTTGTCATTGTCGCCGCGCTGCCCATAGGTCACGCCCCGGGTGACGAGCGCCCGGGCGATCCACTCGACGGGAGCCTGTAAGCGATCGATCACGGCGCTATAGTCGGCAATGGCTTTGTCCTTGTCGCCGCGTTGCCCGTAGGTCATACCCCGGTTGACTAGTGCCTGGGCGACCAGCGTGATGGGAGCCTGTAGTCGATCGATCACAGCGCTGTAGTCGGCAATTTCCTTGTCGCTGTCGCTGCGCTGCCCGTAGGTTACTCCCCGGTTGATAAGTGCCTTGGCGATCAGCGCGACAGGAGCCTGTGGTAGATCGATCACGGCGCTGTAGTCGGCAATTTCCCTGTTGCTGTCGCCAAGCTGCCAGTAGAGCGCGCCTCGGTTGACGAGCGCCCCAGCGATCTCCTCAACGGAGACCGACGGCAAAGCCAGCAGCGCATCAAGCGCGTTTTTCGCCAGAACCAACTCGCCTTGCTTGTAGTAAATTTCGCCAGCGAGATTCAGTGCCCGTGTCTTGACCTCGATGGACTGCCCGCTATTCACCCCGGCAATCTCATCGAGTATCCGCAGCGCCTCGGCATCCTCGCCCTTGGCCCAATGCCCGCAGGCCAGGGCCAGCTCCTCTGATTGCTCGGCACAGGCTTCGATCAGCGGACCCCATTGCGCCCGTCCCGCCTCGTCCAGCTCCGCATTGAATGCATCCACCAACAACCGCGCACGCAGATTGCCCTTGGCTTGATTGGCCTCGATGGCGGACGCGAGATAGACCCGCGCCAGGCGGTCGGTCCTGTCGTCGGAGAGCCTGGCGTTCAGCTCATGGCCGTCGTACCAGACGCGCAGAAAATCCACCAGCACCCGCAACGGTCCCTGATTCTGGTTCTCCTTGATCTCGACGCAGATGCGCATCATGGGCTCGGCGATCTCGTACAGCGATTCGCGCCCGCGCTGTGCGGACTGGACATAGCCCTTGCCGCGCAGATCCTTGAGCTGGCTGGAAACGGTCTGCTGGGTGGCGAAGAGTCGGCGGGCGATCTGCTTGACCGGGGTGGGGCGGTCCTGGGTGCAGAGGAATTCGACGATCTTGCGCTGCTGCGCCGGCAGCCAGCGGATGCGCTCCTGATAGTAGGGCGTCATTTCATCGACCATCTTGGCGAAAGGCTCCACCAGTGCCTGGATGCTGTCGCGATTGATGAACTGGGACAGGACGATGTAGATCCGATGGTTGCCGCCGGAGAGGTGATGCAGGGCGCGGATGCGCGAACGGCCGGTGGCGCTGTCGAGAAAGGCGATCACATCGCTCTGACCATTGAGCCGGGCGATGTTGCGGAGCAGTTCGCGGGCCTGCTCCAGGGACAGTGGTTTCAGGTATTCAGTCTGGAAGAAGCCGAAAAAGGCGCTCTGGCGCCTGGCGATGTCATCGATCAGACGCTGGGCGGTCGTCACCATGGACAGCACCGGATGCTCCTGGATGAAGGCCCGGAGTTTCTGCTGGCCGGTCTGACCCAGTCCCTCGAAGAGTGCGTCGAGGTTTTCCACGACGACCAGCAAGGTACGATCCAGCAGGGTCTTGAGCAGGAGTTGGGCGAGTGCGTTTTCGGCATCCTCGGGCGTCAAATCGAACAGGGGTTCCAGCGCGTCGGGAGTGAATTCATCGGGATAGCGCTTGTTCAGAGCCTCGTAGATACGGCGCAGCAGCTCCAGCAGGCTGGTGCTGGTCTCGTCCTCGTTGAGCCAGGCGATGCGCAGACGCTTATCCAGGGTGCGATCCTGTCCCAGCCGATGCACCAGCAGCGTGACCAGATGGGTCTTGCCGGTGCCGCGCGGCCCGACGAACAGGAGATGGTGCTTGTTGCCCGTGGTGGCGCTTTCATGCGCCCGTTCGACGGCATCGGCGAGTAGTGCCTGACGCTGCACCGTGATGGCCTCCAGATCCTCCGGCGCGGTGCGACTGGGGGTGAAGACGGAGAGAAAGGCGCGGTCCTTCATGGTGGGATGAATAGGCTCATGTGTGATCTCAGAGTCCACGCGCCAGCCGCCACCAGCGTTGCAGCAGCGGAAAGCGGAACCGGTAGCTGCCAGCGGCGTCGCGCGACAGATAGTGGTCCTGCTCCATGAGTCGGAGCAGGTCGATGAGCCGGTCGCGATCGTCCAGAGTGCCGGCGGCCCGACCTTCGGCCAGCAGATCGTTGATGGAGAGTGCAACGGGTGTTGCGTCTGCGGCACGGGCGGCGAGGCCGTCGAGGATGCCGAGCACTGCCTGTTCGGAGTCGCTGCCGTAGTAGATCGGGATACGCTCGCGGTAGTGGCTCAGTTCCCAGGGATCGTTGGGGTCAAGCAATTGTTGCGCAACGACCTGCTCGACCAGCGCCGGATCGGCGCCCGTAGCCGACGTCAGCGCGGCCTGTTTCAGTGCCTTGACGATGTGGTGAATGTAGAAGGGAAAGCGGTCGGCGAGCCGGGCGACGGCGTCCGCAGTGTCTGAATCCGAATCTGAGGAACGGGAGATGCGGACTCGCTCGCCCTCGATCAGACGGGTCGCCAGCTCCCGCGCTGGCCCTGCGTCCAGCGACGGCACTTCCAACGGGTAAGTATCGTTGAGCGGAGAGTTGGCATAATTCTGCCGCTTGAGGCCGGCGATGACATGATGGAGACCGATCGACCCCGTCAGCACCATGCGCAGACCGGCCGTACGGTGGGTCTGGCGAAGCGCGCGCAGGTTGTCCAACACGGCCATGGCGACCGGCTCGCCTTCCTGCCTGCGGATGCTGTCGAGCATGAAGGGCACTTCGTCCCAGAGGAAGAGCGGGCGCTTATCGAGACGTTCTAGCTCCTCGACCAGATCCTGGATGACGAGACTCAGGATGTCCTGCCAGGGTGTGTCGGCCACCATTTTCGGGAGTTTGAGCACCCCGCCGACCTCGATACCACCGAGGGATTTGAGAAAATCCTTGCTCCGTCGGGCGAATCGCTTATGCAAGGACAGGAACCGATTCACCTCCTGGTAGACCGAAAGCGCGAATTCCCGCGCGCTGTGATAACGCTCCAGATCCTGAAAGATGGGCACCCAGCCAGGCCGTGGTTCGGCGCGCAACTTGCGGATGATGGTGGTCTTGCCGATGCGCCGCTCGGCGGTCATGCGAATGGATTGCTGCTCCAGCGTGTCCCAGATCTGCCCGATCAGTTGGTCACGCCCGACGACCTCCGCGAGGTCGATCTGCCCGCCCGGATTTGCCTTCATGCCGAGATCCCTGCGTCATCATTATGATACCCAAATCATACGCCAGAATCGTCGTGCGTCAAATATAACGTATGTTTCAAAGCGCATTCCGGTTTCAGGCCGGAAGGTGACGCAACCGGCCTGTCATGCGCAGACCGTCGCGCCCTGACGACCGGAACCTTCCCTGCCCTGCTGGCGCTCTGGCATGTTGACGGACTGCCGCCATCTCCTCGAAAGGAGCAGATATTTCCGCTATGGCGCGATGTAGAATCCCTGCGTGACCGGCTGAAGCCCTGATTCCTGCGGGCGCTGCCGCCAATGTCACCGGCTGCCAGCACAGGATTCTCCATCAAACCGCCCGCACCTCATGCAACCATCAGGAATCCCGCGACCATGAACCGACCGCCTTCCTTCCTTGCATTGATTCTGGTCGCCCTGACGGCGCTGCCGACTATGGCTGGCGAGACGCTGGAGACCGTCAAATCGCGCGGGATGCTGCGCTGCGGCGTGAGCGAGGGCATCGCCGGGTTCTCGCAGCCGGACGCCGACGGGCGCTGGCAGGGACTCGACGCCGATTTCTGCCGCGCGGTCGCCGCCGCAGTGCTGGGCGATGGCGAGCGGGTGGAATTCGTGCCGCTCCAGGCCGCCGCCCGTTTTCCCGCCCTGCTGGGGCGCAAGATCGATCTGCTGTCCCGCACCACAACCTGGACCCTCAATCGCGAGGCGATTCTCGGGCTCCAGTTTCCCGGCATCATCTTCTACGACGGACAGGGCTTTCTGGTGCCAGCGGCGGCAGGCATCCAGTCGCCGAGTCAGTTGCACGGCAAGATCATCTGTCTGGAGAAAGGCACCAACCATGAGCGCAATCTCGCCCGCTACGCCTATCTGAAAAAACTGACCTTCACGCCGCTGGTGCTCGATTCGCTGCACACGGCAGCGGACGCACTCTTCGCCGGACGCTGCGCCGCCTACACCGGGGACGCCGGTCAACTGGCCGCCACCCGCCTGCGGGCACCGGGCGGCGCGGACGCCTTCGTCATCCTGCCGGAACGCATTTCCAAAGAACCGCTGGCCCCGGTCATTCTCGAAGGTGACAGCCAGTGGACGACGATCATCCGCTGGGTTCTCTTCTCGCTGATCCGGGCCGAAGAATACGGGGTCACCCGCGACAACGTGGACGCCCTGTTCGACGACGACACCGCCACCCTGGGCCGCCAGTTTGCCTTTCTGACCAAGGAAGAAAAACGGCTGCTGGGCAATGCGATGAGTCTGACGCCCGGCTGGGCAATGCGCGCGATCAAGACCGTGGGCAACTACGGCGAGATCTACGAGCGCCACCTTGGCCGCGCCAGCCCGCTGCACATCGAGCGCGGGCTCAACCGGCTCTGGACCGAGGGCGGGCTGATGTATGCCCCGCCCCCCGATTAGAACGAAAATTCAGACAGGATTAAACCGCGCCCGGTGCGGTATGTGATATTTGAGGATTGAGTCGGCCTTGGCAGAATCGACGACCGTTCGAGCGAGCGCGGTTTAAGATATTAAAAAATCTAAATTTTAAACCGCGTCTCCACTGATGCCGATGACATCTCCAAAGCTAAATACAAATTGAAAATGACGCATATCGCGCTGGACGCGGTTTAGCGCACTGGACCGCCGCCATGACTGACTTCCAAATCTACCTGACCGTCGGCATCTTCGCCGGGGTCATCCTGCTGATCGCCTTCGATCTGCTCGACATGACGCTCGCCGCCCTGCTCGGCGTCTGTCTGCTGCTGGTGCTGGGGCTGCTCGACCGCGCCGACATCATGGACGCGATGGCGACTGCTGGCGGTCCGCTGGCGCTGTTGTTCGGCGGCATGGTCGTGGCGCGGGTGCTCGCCAGCACCGGACTCTTCGACTGGCTCGGCGAACGATTCCTGCGCGCCACTGGAGGCAGCGGCAAACGCTTCCTGCTCCTGCTGGTCGCCCTGACCGCACCGGTATGCGCCTTTCTGCCCAACGCCACGACCGTGATCCTGCTGGCGCCCGTAATCATCCGCGTGGCGCAGGCGCTCAAGGTGGATTTCGTGGGTCCGTTGATCCTGACCGCCATCGTCAGCAACTCGGCGGGCATGCTGACACTGGTGGGCGATCCTGCAACCTTTCTGGTCGGCAACGCCATCGGTCTGTCATTCGGCGACTATCTGCGCACCGTGAGTCTGGGCGGTCTGCTGGCGGTGCTCATCATCGTGCCGCTGCTGCCATTGCTGCTGCGCGCGATCTGGACCGCGCGCCTGACCCTGCCCGATACCACGCCCCACACCGTCATCCAGCGTCCCGGCTTCGCCACCTTCGCCCTGCTGGCGCTGGGCGTCATGATCGCCCTGTTCCTGATCGGCGAAAACCTGCCCCACCGGATCGTTCCGCCAGCGGTGGCCATCATCGGTGCCACGCTGGCCCTGCTGGCGGTCTATGGGGCGCGCATCGAGCCGGTGGACGCGGTGCTGCGCGACGTGGACTGGAAGACCCTGATCTTTCTCGGTGCCATTTTCGTGCTGGTACAGTCCTTCACCAAAACCGGACTTCTGCAAGGTCTGTCGGTGCAGCTTGATGGCTGGTTCGGCGCCAATCTGACGCTGGTGGCGCTGCTGCTGCTGACTGGCATCGGTGCGCTGTCGAGCCTGCTCGCCAATATCCCGGTCGTGGCGGCGGCGCTCGTCATGGTCCAGGGCTATCTGGTGGTCGCCGAGCTGGTGCCCGAAATCGCGCTGGCCTCCGGCTTCGCCGACTGGCCCGCCGCAACCCTCCCGGTCTTCATCGCCATGATGTTCGGCGCGACACTGGGCGGCAACGCCACCCTGGTCGGCGCCTCGGCCAACATCGTCGCCGTCGGCATCTGCGCCAACGCCGGCAAGCGGGTGAGCTTCATGCGCTGGGTCCGCTATGGTCTGCCCATCACGCTCGCGCAATTAAGCATGGGAGCGGTCTATGTGCTCGTTCTGACCCGGCTCCAGGGTTGAACGCACGGGGATGAATCACCCGGCGTGCGTCTGACCCACAGGATCAGATCGATTCGCTGTCGTTGTCGTAATCGAAGATTCGCAAGCCGATTACGACAACGACCATGATCGGGGACGGTCTCGGAATCTCTGCACGGCTGCACATGCAGCATTGCCGGGGGGCTGCGAATTTTGCAAATAAGAATGATTTTTGTTATTTTGCGAAATACGCAGTCCACAACCGGAATGGCGGGACCAGCCGCGTGCGGCGGATCCCGAGAACCCTGACGCGAGACTCGATCAACGCATGACGCACAGCCGCTCGATGGAACCGCCCGCCTGGAAGCCAATCGATGCCTTCTTTGCGCGCGAAAGTGAGAGCCCCCTGACAGACGCCTTCGCAGGGCGGCGCGCGGTGCATCCCTTCGTCGGGATGTCGCCGGTGCCGGAGCAGGAATGGATGTCTGTCTGGAGCGAGATGACCGCTGGCGCGCGTTCGGGAAAATCGGTCGCCTACATCCATGTGCCCTTCTGCGAGAACCACTGCCTTTTCTGCAGCTTCTACCAGAACGCCTGGCACGCGCCGCTCGGGGGGCGCTATGTGGACGTGCTGGTGGATCATCTGCGGCGCGACCGTGACCGGCCCTATCAGGCCGTCGGTTCCATCCATGCCGTCTATTTCGGGGGCGGCACCCCGACGCTGCTGTCGGCCCCGGATCTCGCGCGTGCGGTCGAGGCGGTGCGCGAGCATCTGCCGCTGGCGCCGGATTGCGAGATCACGCTGGAGGGACGGGCGCAGGATCTGACCCCGGACAAAGCCCGGGCGGTCTTCGATGCGGGCGTCAACCGGCTCTCGATCGGGGTGCAGAGCTTCGATGACGGAGTCCGTCGCCGTCTGGGCCGCAAGACCGCGCGGGCGGATCTGATCCGTCGTCTTGAGGATCTGATGGCGGCGGATCGCGGTGCAATCGTCATCGATCTGATCTTCGGTCTGCCGGGTCAATCGCTCGCGGTCTGGGAGTCGGATGTCCGCACGGCGCTCGGCATGGGCCTGGATGGGGCGGATCTCTATGCGCTCAAGCTCATGCCGCAGACGCCGCTCGGGAGTGCGACCCGCGCCGGAAAGCTCGATCCCGCGCCGGTGGAGTCGCATGGAATGTACTACGCGCGCGGGGCGGAGCTGATGGCAGAGGCGCGCTGGAAATCCCTGTCGTCCAGTCACTGGCGCAGCGGAACCCGTGAACGCAACCTCTACAACCTAGAGCTGAAGGCCGGCGCCAACTGTCTGGCCTTCGGTGCGGGCGCGGGCGGCTTTCTGGCCGGCTGCTCTTACCGCACGCTGGCGGACCTGACCGAATACGCCGACTGCGTGCGGCAGGATCGGCCACTGCTCGGCGGTCTCATGCGCCAGTCGCCCCATCACCGCCTGTTCAACTTCATCAAGGGCAGCCTGGAGCGCGGTCGGCTGGACCGGTCGGCCCTCGCCGAACGGCTCGGGACCGCCACAGGGCTCGATCTGGACCGCATTGCCGGTCCACTGTTCGCGCAATGGGAACAGGCGGGACTCATCGCCATCGACGGGCGCTGGCTCGACCTCACCCTGGCGGGCCGCTTCTGGCAGGTGACGCTCACCCAGAGTCTGCTTGAGTGGCTGGAGCAGTGTATCCGCAAGAACCACGCCCCGGCGGACCAGCCCGCCGCACTCGCCTGAGGAACGACCGATGACGCTGACCGACACACTGATCGATGCGATTCGCACCGCGCTGCATGCCAACCCCGGCGCGGTGCTGGAGGATCTCGCCAGAGAGCATGGCGTGACCACGCGCGATGTCCTCAGCCTGCTGCCCGCATCCGAAGCCGTCCTGATCGGCGGCGACCGGTTTGCAGAGGTGATGCAGGAGATGACGACCTGGGGCGAGCTGACCCTGCTGGTCAACACCGGCGATGTCATCCTTGAGGCCAAGGGACCGCTGCCCGAGGGCAGTCTGGCGCAGGGCTATTACAACCTGCATGGCAAACCGATCAGCGGTCATCTCAAGGCCGCCAACTGCGATCTCATCGCCTTCGTCTCGCGCAAGCTGTTCAGTTCCGACACCCACTCGGTGCAGTTCTACAACCATCAGGGTGATTGCATGTTCAAGGTCTACCTGGGTCGCGACGCCCAGCGCCAACTCATACCCGAACAGATCGAACGCTTCAGGGCGTTTCGGGGACGACTGACGACTTCTTAGGCGATTTCCTGAAAACAATCTACCCACTAAGAGGTCGTGAATGGACAGGATTCACAGGATTTTTCAAGATTGACAGGATGAAAAAACAATGGCTTGTCTCCTGTAAATCCTGCGAAATCCTGCGAAATCCTGTTCATCCTGTCCATTTGGAGCCTTGACTCTGGTAGACACTTTCCCGGAAACCACCTTAAAGAGCACTTGAAATATGACGACTCCATCGCTGTTCTGCTTCGGTCTCGGTTACACGGGCGTTCGTCTGGCGCGGGCCGCAATCGCGCGCGGCTGGTCTGTCGCGGGAACCTGCCGCGATGCCGGAAAGGCGGCGACCCTGTGTGCACTGGGCATGCGGACGATTCCCTTCGACGGGACACACGCCAGCGCCGAGGTGCAGGACGCGCTGGGTCAGGCCACACATCTCCTCAGCTCCATCCCGCCCGACGCGGATGGCGATCCGGTGCTGCGTCTCCACACGACTGACCTGGAGACGCTGGCCGGTTCACTGCAATGGCTTGGCTATCTCTCGACCACCGGCGTCTATGGCGACTGCGACGGTGACTGGATCGACGAGGACCGCACGCCGAAGCCGGCGACGGTCGAAAACCAGCGCCGTCTGGACGCCGAGGACGACTGGCTGGGACTTGGGGCACGGATGGCAACGCCCGCGCAGGTCTTCCGGCTGCCGGGGATCTACGGACCCGAGGGACGCAACGTCATCGACTCGCTGGAAGCGGGCCGTGCCCGGCGCATCGTCAAGCCCGGTCAGGTCTTCAACCGTATCCACGTCGATGACCTCGTCGCTGTCCTGCTGGCTGCGCTGGAGCGCCCGCATGCCGGGCGGATCTATAACCTGTCCGATGACGAGCCCGCCCCGGCGGACGAGGTGCTGTGCCATGCCGCCGCACTCATGGGCATCGAGCCGCCACCGGCTGAACCCTTCGAGGAGGCCGGACTCTCGCCGTTCGCCCGGCACTTCTATGCCGAGTGCAAGCGTGTCTCCAACCAGCGCATCAAGCAGGAGCTGGGAGTGCACCTGCGCTATCCGACCTATCGCGAGGGACTGCGCGCCATCGCGGAGGCGCGCGCCGCAGCCGGGACACCCGCATCAGTAGAACCACAAACCTGAGGAGCCAGACGCCATGTACATCGCCATGAACCGCTTTCGCATCAACCACGGCTTCGAGGCCGATTTCGAGCGTCTCTGGCGCGAGCGCGAGTCCCATCTCTCGGAGCTGAACGGCTTCATCGCCTTCCATCTGCTCAAGGGCGCGGACGACGGCGAGTGCACCCTCTATGCCTCGCACACGATTTGGTCGAGCCACGCCGACTTCGCGGCCTGGACCCAGTCCGAACAGTTCCGCAGCGCCCATGCTCAGGCCAAGACGCCCAAGGGAACCTATGCCGGTCATCCGGTCTTCGAGGGGTTCGAGGTGCTGCTGGAGGAGCGGAAGGATGCGTCCTGAACCGCTCGCGGCGCTCGTCCTGACGCTGTCCCTGGCGACAGGCGCGGCGCTGGCTGCCGAACGGCTGGTGTCGGTGGACGGCGCCATCACCGAGATCGTCTACGCCCTGGACCAGGGCGCACGACTGGTCGGCGTCGATACCACCAGCACCTATCCGCCCGAGACGAAGTCGCTGGCGAGCGTCGGCTACAAGCGCGCACTCTCGGCCGAGGGGCTTTTGAGTCTCTCGCCGGATCTGGTGCTGGCGACCGACGACGCGGGACCGCCCGAGGTGCTGGATCAGATCCGCTCCGCCGGGGTCGAGGTGCGGCAGGTTCCGGACGCGGCGACGCTGGACGGGCTGCGCGAGAAGATCGGCGCGGTTGCCGCCGCGCTGGATGCCGGGGACCGGGGCGAGACCCTGAATGCCCGCATCGATCTGGAGCTGAAGCAGCTTGAGCAGAGGCTCGGTCAGATCGAAAGCCGTCCGCGCGTGCTCTTCCTCATGGTCGTCGGCTCGGGCATCGACCACTCCGCCGGACGGGGCGCGCCGGTCGATACCCTGATCTGGCTCGCGGGCGGCGAAAACGTGCTGCATGAGACGGTCGTGGACTACAAACCGCTGAGTCCGGAGGCGGCGCTTGCCGCCGCGCCGGACGTGATCCTGGTCTCCGACCGCGCACTGAAAGACCTGAACGGCATCGACGGCGTACTCGGTCGCGCCGGACTGGCCGCGACACCGGCCGGACAGGAGCGGCGGGTGATCGCACTCGACAACACACTGCTGTTCAACTTCGGACCACGCCTCGCTCAGGCGGCTGAGGAGCTGGCGCGCCAGCTCGGCACCTTCAGGGATCCCGAGGTCGCCAAAGCCGGTGACTAGTCTCGCGCTGGCCCCCACGGCGATTGCGGGTCTGCTGCGCCGCCAGCAACGGCAGCACTGGACCCTGCTCGCGCTCTTCGTGCTGATGCTGGCGGTCGCGGTGCTGTCGGTCGCAATCGGACCCGTCACCATCCCGCCGGGCGAGGTGCTGCGGGTGATCGCCGCCAGCCTGGGCCTGCCGGTCGGAGAGATCGCCCCCCAGCACGCTGCGGTGATCGAGACCATCCGCCTGCCGCGCACCCTGCTCGGGCTGCTGGTCGGCGCCGCGCTGGCGGTGGCGGGGGCGGCCATGCAGGGGCTCTTTCGCAACCCGCTGGCCGATCCGGGGCTGATCGGGGTGTCGGCGGGCTCCGCGCTCGCGGCGGTCAGCATCATCGTGCTGGGCGGACAGGGGCTGGGCTTCCTGACCGCCGCGCTGGGTGCCTTCACCCTGCCGCTGGCGGCCTTCGCCGGGGGTCTGCTCACCACGCTGGTGGTCTACCGGCTCGCCAGCCGCGAGGGTCACACCTCGGTCACGACCCTGCTGCTCGCCGGGATCGCCATCAACGCGCTCTGCGGCGCCGGCACCGGGCTCCTGACCTATGTGGCCGACGACCAGCAACTGCGCAACCTCACCTTCTGGAGCATGGGCAGTCTGGGCGGCGCGACCTGGAGCCAGGTCGGCAGCGTCGCGCTGCTGATCGCCCTGCCGCTCTGCGCCCTGCCGCTGCTCGCGCGCACCCTGAACGCCCTGCTGCTCGGCGAGGCCGAGGCGGGACATCTGGGGATCGCGGTCCAGCGAATGCAGCGGATCATCGTCACACTCGCCGCCCTCGCGGTGGGCGCGGCGGTCGCGGTCAGCGGTCTCATCGGCTTCATCGGACTGGTGGTGCCGCATCTGCTGCGACTGGCCCTGGGGCCGGATCACCGCTTTCTGCTGCCGGGCTCGGCCCTGCTTGGCGGCAGCCTGCTCCTGCTGGCCGATCTGCTCGCGCGCACCCTGGTGACGCCCGCCGAGCTGCCGATCGGCATCCTCACGGCGCTGCTCGGCGGCCCCTTCTTCCTGGCCCTTTTGATGCGTCGGCGCGGGGTGGCGGCATGAGCCTGGAGGCACATGGGCTGCGACTGATCCGCAACGGGCGCGCACTGATCGACGGGGTCAGTTTCAGCCTGCATCCGGGCGAGGTGCTGGTCATCCTGGGCGCCAACGGGGCCGGCAAATCGACCCTGCTGCGCTGTCTGAGCGGCGAGCTGACGCCGGACGCAGGCGAGATCCGGCTGAACGGCGTCCCGCTCGGGCGCTGGTCCGCCGCAGACTGCGCCAGACGCCGCGCCACCCTACCGCAACAGAGCCCCCTGAGCTTCCCCTTCACCGCGCTGGAGGTCGCCGCCATGGGTCGTATCCCGCACGGCGATCCGGGAGCCAGCGACACCCGGATCGCCGTCGAGGCGCTGGCGGCTGCCGAAGTGGCGCACCTGGCCGAGCGGCGCTACACCACGCTCTCCGGCGGCGAGCGCCAGCGGGTGCATCTGGCGCGCATCCTGGCCCAGCTCTGGACCCCGCTGCCGGACGACGAACCGCGCTATCTGCTGCTCGACGAGCCCACCGCCAGCCTCGATCTGGCCCATCAGCACGCCACACTCGACCTCGCGCGGCGCTGGACCGACCGCCGCATCGGCGTGCTGGTCGTCCTGCACGATCTCAACCTGGCGGCCCAGTACGGCGACCGCATCGCGCTCATGAAGGCCGGGCGTCTGCTCGCCGTGGACCGCCCGCAGGTGGTTCTGGAGCCGGCGAACATCGAGCATGTCTTTGGCCTGCCGGTGCGGGTCATCCCGCATCCGGAGCTGGATTGTCCGCTGGTGATTGCGCGGCAGGCGTCCGCGCAGGGCTTCCGGGCATGCCGGTGAAGGATGATCCTCGGGGTTCTGCGTCTCGCCCGCCCCAATCTTTTGAGCGAACGGATCTTGAGCTGGAGATCGAGCGACACGCCGATGAACTGCGCATTCGACCCGCGCGCCGGTCATTGGCGGGCGTATTGACCAGGTTTGCCCGATTCTCCGCTGACTTCATGGCGAATGGACGCGGCGAACAGGAACAGGATGAGCGGGATCGTCTCTGATGCCGCGCTATATGCTTTTGGATTCAGACAGGATTAACAGGATTTCGGCTCATTCCCACGCTCCTGAGATTGGGCAAGTATTCCCTGTAGGCTGGGTTGAGGAACGAAACCCAGCATCCGTCGCCCCGTAAGCCGCTGAAATGCTAGGGTTTTCAAGCTCACCCCAGCCTACGACAATCGGCCGTTGAATGGCAGATGCGAATACTTGCACAGCCTCTCCTGCGTGGGAATGCCGTCGTACCGCTCTAGCGGTGCGTATCGGTGACGCGACGCCAGAGCGTCGCGACTTGCTCCCACGCCGGAGCGTCGGAGCCAGAGGATAACTTATATAATTTCATGTATTCTAAGGTAAATATTCCCCGTTTCGGCAGCCTTGCGGCGTTTTCTCAGAAGTAATTGCACAAGATCTATGCGGCCTTCCAGAACCGCCATAAGATCGCTGCCGTCCATAAGTATCAAAAGCCTCCTGCCTGATGAATGTGCTGTAACTGCATCCTCGGAAAACCCGTTTATTGATAGAAAAAGACCGAGAGTATTTTCAAGTTTTCGTGACAACTTACCCGCCATTCCATCTAGATCATTTGCTGCCACTAGACTCTGTTGCCATTTAGCTTCAAGCAAATAGTCAGTTCCTTCAAAACTAAACGCCCCATCGATTTGCTCTCCAGCGATACGAAACGAAGCCTTTGGATCAAGATCGAAAATATTGAAAAGACCTTTTAGTATCTTTTCTAGACTAAATCCCCTTTGCTGAGGATTGTCCGAACTAACGAGATCAAAAAACTCCTTTTTTAATTGCTCAAGCTCTTGCTGAATGGCATTTATACCGAGCTAATACCAATTTTTTGTCGACTCACTCACCGACAATGGCGAAGTTTTCCGTCAGCAACGATCGTAGATCACCACGATATTGGTT
>NZ_SMAO01000013.1 GCF_004342175.1 Thiobaca trueperi | reverse complement strand
TCCCTAAAACCCCAACGACCACTCACACTCAGTCGTCAACTCACAGCGAGCCGCGCATTATACAAATTACAGACACTGCGTCAAGCGGTTTTCCGCAGTAAATGTCATTCTCGGCTTGACCCCGGCGGGACTCCGTCACGCTGAAAGATTTCGTGTGCTTCTTTGATGACGAAAAAGCCCCTGAGATCAGGATGACTGAAGTCGGGTCTACTCAAACTTGGGCAGCCCTGAATGAAGCCGCCAGGCTTGCACGCTCTCGTCCCAACGCCAGAGCTGACGATCCGTGATCTGTTTGACGATCTGCCGATCTTCATGCAGGTATTCGATCATCACGATCTGGGTTGCCGTTTCCTCACCCTGAATCGTTGGTGGTTGCACCACGTCGTAGCCGGTCAGACGCAACCCCTCCAGCACTTTCGGCAGAGGTTTGTCCTGACGCGCATCGGGATGGAGGAATCCATAGGCGGTCTCGTAATAACCCCAGCGGAGCGCCGATTGATAGGCGTTCGTCGCGGACTGTAGACCCACAGCGAGCTTGTCTTTTTTCACCGCCCCGCAACCAGCGAGCGACAGCAGAATCAGGATGGAAAGCAGGCTGCTCCAGGTTCGTAATGCTGGACGTGTCTGTGTTGGCATCGGGGTTACCTTAAACAGGGTGATCATGCTCAGTCGGAGCGGGCAGGGCGCAGCACTCTAACAAAGGTAACGCGACAACGACGACCATTTGTCGGGTGTGATTCGGTTCGTTTTGGTCAGGGAGATCGCGTTATCCTGGGTGTAAACCAGAGACCGGTCAATCAGATATGCGCGTCTGCCAAGGCCTTTGACGAGGCATTGCGCCACCTTCCTGCCAAATATCCTTCGCCTTCGGATCGATTCCAGGGGCGTCTTCTGGTTGCAAGGCCAGTTGCGTTAACATAGCCGTAAGCCATTTCAGGAAATGATTTCATGCGAACCTTACTGGTTACCGGCGGCGCGGGCTTTATCGGCGGCAATTTCGTCCATTACATCCTCGAACAGGCCGATGTCCGAGTCGTCAATCTGGACTGCCTGACCTATGCCGGCAATCTGGACACCCTGGCTGCGCTCAAAGACAACCCGCGCCATCTTTTCGTCCAGGGCAACATCGGTGACCGCGAGCTGGTCAGCCGTCTGCTGGCCGAGCATGAAATCGATGCAGTGGTGAACTTCGCCGCCGAGAGTCATGTGGACCGCTCCATCGACGGCCCGGCTGAGTTCGTCAACACCAATGTGGTCGGCACCTTCAATCTGCTCGACTGCGCCCGCGCGCATTGGTCCGCGCTTGATGCAGCAGCCAAAGCGGCCTTTCGTTTTCTGCATGTTTCGACCGACGAGGTCTATGGCTCGCTGGGGCCGACCGGGCTCTTCACCGAGACCACGCCTTATGCGCCCAATTCGCCCTATTCGGCCTCCAAGGCGGCCTCGGATCATCTGGTGCGCGCCTGGTTCCATACCTACGGGCTGCCGGTGCTCACCACCAACTGCTCCAACAACTATGGCCCCTATCAGTTCCCCGAGAAGCTGATCCCGCTGATGATCCTCAAGGCGCAGCGCGGCGAGTCGCTGCCCATCTATGGGGACGGCGGCAATGTGCGCGATTGGCTGTTCGTGCTGGATCACTGCAAGGCGATCTGGCGGGTGCTGGAGGCGGGGACTCCAGGCGAGGTCTACAACGTCGGCGGCAACAGCGAGCGGACCAATCTCGACGTGGTCGATACCCTCTGTGCGCTCTTCGATGAGCTGATGCCAGGCTCGCCCCATCGTCCGCATGCGCAGCTCAAGACCTTCGTCGCCGACCGTCCCGGACATGACCGCCGTTACGCCATCGACGCCAGCAAGCTCAAGCGCGAACTGGGCTGGGAGCCGGAAGAGACCTTCGAGTCCGGCATGCGCCGCACGGTGCGCTGGTATCTGGACAACCCCGAGTGGTGCCAGCGTGTCACCGACGGCAGTTATCGCGGCGAGCGTCTGGGCGCGGCATCGGAATAGACAGGATTAACAGGATTTTTCAGGATTGACAGGATTTGAATGTTTTTAATCCTGTTAATCCTGTCCATTTGGGATTGAAGACATGAATCGTAAAGGCATCATTCTGGCCGGTGGCTCCGGCACCCGGCTGTATCCGCTGACCCGCACCATCAGCAAGCAACTGCTGCCGGTCTATGACAAGCCGATGATTTACTATCCGCTGTCCACGCTGATGCTGGCGGGGATTCGCGAGATCCTGATCATCTCCACTCCGCAGGATCTGCCGATGTTCCGGGCGCTGCTCGGCGACGGTTCACAATGGGGTCTGATCCTGGATTATGCCGAACAGCCACATCCGGGCGGTCTGGCGCAGGCGTTTCTCATCGGTAAGCCATTCGTCGGCGATGCGCCCTCCTGTCTGATCCTGGGCGACAACATCTTTTACGGTCACGGTCTGGTCGATCAGCTCAAGGCCGCAAGCGCCAGAGAAGCAGGCGCGACCGTCTTCGGCTATTACGTCTCCGATCCCGAGCGTTATGGCGTGGCCGAATTCGACGCCGAGGGCAGGGTCGTCAATCTGGAAGAAAAACCGCGTGTGCCCAAGTCCAACTGGGCGGTGACCGGACTCTATTTCTATGACAACCAGGTCTGTGAGCTGGCCGAGTCGCTCACACCCTCGCCGCGCGGTGAACTGGAGATCACGGATCTCAACAACTGCTACCTGCGTCAGGGCCAGCTCGCGCTGACCCGCATCGGACGCGGCACCGCCTGGCTCGACACCGGCACCCATGAATCACTGATGCAGGCCGGCCAGTTCATCGAGACCATCGAACGGCGTCAGGGACTCAAGATCTGCTGCCCGGAAGAGATCGCCTACTTCAACGGCTGGATCGGTGAGGCGCAGTTGCGCGCCATGGGCGAGGAGCTGAAAAAGAGCGGTTACGGCGATTATCTGCTGGGCCTGCTGCAACGGGGCCGGGTATGAAGATCATCGAGACCGCAATTCCCGGCGTGCTCATCATCGAGCCCAAGGTCTGGGGCGATGAGCGCGGCTATTTTCTGGAGACCTATCGCGCCAACCGCTATGCCGAGCACGGCATTCCGGGCGTCATGGTGCAGGACAATCAGTCCTTCTCGCGCCAGGGCGTGCTGCGCGGGCTGCATGTCCAGCATCCGCATGCGCAGGGCAAGCTGGTGCAGGTCTACGTGGGCGAGGTCTTTGACGTGGCGGTTGATATCCGTCGCGGCTCGCCCACCTTCGGCAAATGGGTCGGCGTGACCCTGTCCGGCGAGAACAAACGCCAGTTCTGGGTGCCGCCGGGCTTTGCCCACGGCTTTCTGGTGACCGGCGAGAGCGCGCTCTTCGTCTATAAGAACACCGAGTATTACAGCCCGGCGACCGAATTCAGCGTGCGCTGGGACGACCCCGACATCGGCATCGACTGGCCGTTGAACGGCGCCCCGGAACTCTCGCGTAAAGACAGCGAAGCCGCTTTTTTGAAAGACATCCCGGCGGCGCATCTGCCGGGCTATGAGGACTATCAATGACGAAGCACGATATGGCCGGCAACCGGCCCCGCATCCTCCTGATCGGCGCCAATGGTCAGGTCGGCTGGGAATTGCGTCGCACCCTCGCCGGTCTGGGCGAGGTGATTGCCGCCTCGCTGGAAGGCGAATACGGCCCGGTCATTGATCTGCTCGACCCGGCCTCGCTGGCGCGCCTGATCGCCGATTCGCAGCCTGATGCCGTGGTCAACGCCGCCGCCTATACCGCCGTCGATAAGGCGGAGACCGATCATGAAACCGCCCGCCGCATCAACGCCGATGCGGTCGGCGAACTAGGCGCGCTGCTGGCCGCGCGCGGCACCCCGATCATCCATTATTCGACTGACTTCGTCTTTCCCGGCACCCTCGACCGTCCCTATACCGAAGACGACCAGCCGGCTCCGCTCAACGTCTATGGCGAGACCAAGCTCGGCGGCGAGCGCGCCCTGCTCGAATCGGGCGCCAGGGCGCTGATTTTCCGCACCAGTTGGGTCTATGGCGCACGCGGGGCCAATTTCCTGCTGACCATGCTGCGTCTGCTGCGCGAGCGCGACGAACTGCGGGTGGTCGATGATCAGATCGGCTCGCCCACCTGGAGTCGCATGCTGGCCGAGATGACGGCGATGATCCTCTACCGCGTCCTGCGCGGCGAACTGGATCTGGACGAAGTGGGCGGGCTTTATCACCTCACCGGCTCGGGTCAGGTGAGTTGGTATGGCTTCGCCAGCGCCATCCTGGAAGCGAGCGGGCTGGAGTCCAGCCTCATCCCCATTCCGTCCACCGACTATCCGGCCCCGGCCAAACGGCCCCTGTATTCGGTGCTCGACAATCGCCGCTTCCGGGAGACCTTCGGGCTGGCGATGCCGGACTGGCGGATCTCGCTTGATCAGTGTCTCGAGGAATTGCGCTGATTGCCATGCAGCCAGTGCTGCCAGCAGCAGGATGATGCCTCCCGCGACCGGTCAGGATTTGGTCAGCCTTTCCCGCTTCGCGAGTGTACAAGGTGTCTGCCGGTGAGAGACTCATCTTCCTATCCGTCTGTCTGCGATCCGAGTTGACGGGGAATGCGCGGAAGCGACTTGCCCTAAACACGGAATCGAGCGATCTGCTGCTTGAGATTCTGCGCGATCCCTTCGAGCCGACTGGCCGTCCTGGCCGTTTCGCGAATCGCGACCGTTGTTTCCTCGACCATGTTTGCAATCTCATCCACATGCTGCGCAATAGAGGTTGATGCGGCGGCCTGCTCCCGTGTCGCGTCCGCCACCTCCCGGACCCGACTCAGCGTGCCTTTTGCTCCGGCCTCAATCGCGCCAAGCGATTCCGAGGCGAAGTTGGCGAGCTTCACGCCGACCTCCACTTCGGGCAGGACTCTGTTCATCGCGGCGACGGCGGCGCCGGTGTCGCCCTGAATACCGGTGATCATCTGTTCGATCTCCGTCGTCGCACGGGACGTGCGTTCGGCCAGTTTTCGCACCTCGTCGGCAACCACCGCGAAACCGCGCCCCTGCTCGCCCGCGCGTGCCGCTTCGATGGCGGCGTTGAGGGCGAGCAGATTGGTCTGGCCCGCGATGTCCTTGATCACGCCGACGATCGAGGAGATCTGCACGGCGCGGTCTTCGAGCGCACTGATCCGGCTGGAGGTATCCGTCACCGTCGCGGCGATGGTCTGAATCGCCTGGCTCGCCTGATCGGCCCGCTCGCGTCCCTGGCAGGCAAGCTCCATGGCGCCATGCGAATCGCCCTCGGTCTCGCGTGCGCTGTCTGAAATGTGGGTTGAGCTGACGGTCAACTGCTCGATTGCTGCCGCCATTGAGGAGGTTGCTGCGGACTGATGGAGCGAGGCGTTGGAGATCTCGTCGGATGCCTGCTTGATCTTCTCCGCGTCCGAGACCAGTGAGTCGGCCTCCGTGTTGATCTCGGCAACCAGCTCGTGCAGCGAGTTCACCATGGCATTCAATGATGCCAGCAGGCTGTCCGGGGGTGGATTGCCGACCTCGACCCTGAGATCGCCCTGTGCGACCTGCTGCATAATCGTCTTGGCCGTCACAGGCTCGCCACCCAACTGGACGAGCACGCTGACACCGATGCGCCACCCCACAAGACCCAGTCCGATCAGCAGTACAGCCGAGATACCGCCAAGCAGGATGGCACCACCGCGATATCTGGTATCGATATCGTCGATGTAGATGCCGGTACCGATGACCCAGTCCCAGGGGGCAAACAGGGCGGTGTAGGACAGTTTCGGCTCTGGTTCGGTTTGTCCGGCACGCGGAAACCAGTAATCGACGAACCCGCCTCCCTGCTGTGCGGTCCTGACCATCTCCTGGATCAGAAATTTACCCTTGGCGTCTTGAAGATCTTTCTTGTTCTGACCTTCGAACTCTGGCTTGGTCGGAAGCAGTTCATAGACGTGATTGGTATCGAAAATGAAGTAGTAGTCATTTCCTCCATAGCGAATCCCGCGCAACGTCTCCCTTGCCGCTTGTTTTGCCTCGTCCAGAGACAGTTTCCCCGCTGCGACGAGTTGCTGCTGATGAGCCAATACACCCATTCCGACTTCAACCAGATTCTTCGTCTTCTCCTGTCGGTCCTCCAGCATGTGACCCTTTAATTGAAACAGGGCGGCCATGCAGAGCACGAGCAAACCCAGCAGCGTCAGGCCGACCAGCAAGCGGATGCGGGTTGCCACTTTCCAATGCGTGAAGAACATAGAGCCTCCTTTGCGCCAGCCGTTTTAGAGAAAGGTAGCGTCCTGTATCAACGGATCGAATCAGCCATCCTGTTTCGCTACCACTGATGCCTTTTCCAGTCTCTTCAGAAAGCAGATGATCAGCCACGCCTTTGCCAGCAATGCAAACGTCAGCAACACGACAACCCAGGCAAAGACAGCGCGGGTCAGGAACACGATTGGCAGCATAGCCATCATGACAGTTGCTGTTGATGGGGGCAGGGTGGCGGATTGGAGGTGCCCGAAAACGCGCCAGGGACCGGTCAGTGGACTCCGTCTTTCTCACGCGCACGGCGGAAGATCTCGCGCGCTAAGTGTTCGTGCGCCGCCAAGCGGAACTCGTTGTCCGTCATCACCCGCGAGAAGATCTCCTCGTTGCCCTCCATGCGCGCGATGAACAGCTCGTCCAGCATGCGGTCCAGATAGGCCGCAAAGTTGGTGAAGTTGTTGGCGCGGGCCGCTTCGGCGATGGTCTCGTTGCCTTCAGCCGAGGCCCGGATCTGGTCGAAGAAGAGTTGGTCCGCCTCGGCGAAGTCGGTGCCGAAACGCTCGTTGAGGCGGTCGATCAGGCTCGACAGGGCAACCGGCTCGTCTCTCACGCCGCTGGTGCCGACATCGGTCGGCCCTTTCAGCGGATAGGCTTCACCCTGCGAGAGATCGATGGAGCCCTCGGTCATCTGCTGGAGCCGGAAGAACCGCAACGCCACCTCGTCATCCAGCACGAAGCCCTGACCATCGCCGGGCGGCGGGAGCTTCGTCAGCAGGTTGCGCACGAAGGCGTAGAGACGTTCGAGGTCGCTGTCCTGGTAGGGGATGATCTGCGACAGGAAGGCATAGAGGTTGCGATAGGCCGTCAACTGGCCGCGAAACGCCTCGCGCTCTTCTTCCTCCCGCTCTTGGAAGCGCTGCACGACGGCATCGAACACCGCATTCATCACCCGATGATCGCTCGCTGAATGGTCGCGCTTGGCGCGGTACCAGACCTCGGCGAAGACGGTCACGTCCGTCGGCGTGAAGATCGCCCATTCCAGCAGACGGTGTTGCAGTTCCGAGAGGCGCTGGGGGTCGGCGTTCTCGCCCACGGGCGTCGTCTCGTAGTAGGGCTTGAACGCCTGGTAGATGTCGTCCTCCTCGTTGGCGAAGTCGAGCACGAAGGTGCGCGATTTGCCCGGCGCGATGCGGTTGAGCCGCGAGAGTGTCTGCACCGCCTGCACACCGGCGAGGCGCTTCACCACATACATGGTCTGCAACAGCGGCTGATCGAAGCCGGTCTGATACTTCTCGGCGACCAGCAGTACCCGGTAATCGTCGCGCTCGAAGATCTCGGGCAGCTCGCGCTCGGCCAGACCGCCGTTCATCGCCACCTCGGTGTAGGAAGATCCGGGGTCGTCCGGGTCTTCGACCGTGCCCGAGAAGGCCACCAGCGAGCGAATACCGCTGTAACCCTGCTCCTTGATGTAACGGTCGAAGGCGAGCTTGTATTTCACGGCGGCCAGGCGGGCGCCCGTGACCACCATCGCCTTCGCGCGCCCGCCCAGCTCGTGCATCACATAGAGCCGGAAATGCTCGACGATGACCGCAACGACCTGCTCGATGTTGACCGGATGCAGCTCCAGATAACGGGTCAGCGCCTTCGCCGCCTTCTTGCGCGGCACATCGGGGTCGTGCTCGATCTGTTTGATCAGGCCGAAGAAGCGCTTGTAGGTGATGTAGTTCTGGAGCACATCGAGGATGAAGCCTTCCTCGATGGCCTGCCGCATGGAGTACGTATGGAAAGGCGACGCGCCGGACGGACCTGGCTCGTCGAACAGTGCCTTGGTCTTGAATTTCGGCGTGGCCGTGAAGGCGAAGAAACTCAGGTTCGGCTGTCGGGCGCGTCGCAGCGCATCGCGCAGCACGGTGGCCCTGGCCTCCTCGGACAGGTCGTCGTCTTCTTCACCGGAGAGCTGGGCGGCGATGGCCGACTCGATCCCGTGCCTGTTCAGCATGCCCTTCAGCGCCGTCGCGGTCTCGCCGCTCTGGGACGAGTGCGCCTCGTCGACGATGACGGCGAAGCGTTTGCCTGTCGTGTCGATGGTCACGCCACCGCCCTTCTTCTCCAGCGTCGAGAGCGCCTGGGAGATGAAGGGGAATTTCTGGATGGTCGTGATGACGATGGGCGTGCCCTGGGACAGGGCGCGGGCGAGCTGCTGGGTGTCCTCGTCGATCTTCTCGACCACGCCGGTCTTGTGCTCGAACTGGTAGATGGTCGCCTGCAACTGCTGGTCGAGCACCCGCCGGTCGGTCACGACGATGACCGAGTGGAACACCTTCTCGTCTCGTTCGTCGTGCAGGCTGGCCAGCCGGTGCGCGAGCCAGGCGATGGAGTTCGACTTGCCGGAGCCGGCCGAGTGCTGGATCAGATAGTTCCGGCCCGCGCCCTGGGTCTTGGCGTGCGCGACCAGTCGGCGGACCGCGTCGAGCTGGTGGTAGCGCGGAAAGATCAGGGTCTCCCTGCGCAGGGTGCGCACGCCCTTGTCGGTCCCGATCTGTTTCTCCCTCACTTCCAGGTGCATGAAGCGTTGCAGGATCTCCAGCAGGCTGTCGGCCTGCAGCACCTCGTCCCAGAGATAATGGGTCTTCCAGTTCCCCGCCACCGGCGGGTTGCCCGCGCCCTGCTCGTGGCCCCGGTTGAAGGGCAGGAAACGGGTCTCCTTGCCGCTCAGCCGGGTCGTCATCCAGACCTCGTCCGGGTCCACGGCGAAGTGGACCAGTGCGCGCTTCTTGAAGGCGAACAAGAGATCCCGCTCGTCCCGCTCATGCTCGTACTGGCGGATCGCATCGGCGGCGCGCTGCCCGGTCAGCGGATTCTTCAGCTCGGCGGTGACGACCGGGATGCCGTTGACGGCCAGGGTCACGTCGATGATGCAGCACCTGTGTCCTCCGCCTGGCTTCTTCATGACCGAGGTGAAGCCGACCTGGCGCGTGATGGTCAGGCGGTTCCTGGCGTAGTTCTCCGCCGCAGCGGGATTCATGCGGGTGTTCGGCTGGAACCAGGCCATGCGGAAGGTCTTGCCGTAGCACTTGAACCCGTGGCGCAGGACGTGGAGCGTGCCCTTCAGCTCCAGCTCCTTGACCAGACTGTCGAGCACGGTCGCGGCGGTCTTCGGCCCGAGCAGCGCCTCCAATGCCTGCCACTTGGCCGGCTGACTGTCTTTCAGAAAGCCGATGACATCGTCGGGGAAGAGGGCCAGCGATTCCTCGTAGTCCTTCGGCTCGCGCTTCTCGTAACCGCCCACGCTCGTCAGACCGGCCTCGATCGCTGTCTCGAAATCGCGCTCCGTGTGGCTGGGCATCGTTGTGCTCTGCTAGGTCGGGACGGCTACGTGTGGCAGGAGTTGCAGGCGTTTTGCACGGCGAGCGAACTTGCGGTCATCGAACGAGGCCACGTGCTCGCAGTCGTGATAACTTTCGATGGTCACCTGTGGCAAAGACAATAGGTGGCGCAGAACGGCAGCCACCTGCTCGGTCGAGAAGTCATAGTAACCCCGCATGACCCACTCCAATTCGAGCAACACGATCTGGGCCACCATCAACGGTTTGCCGGATTCGATCAGCCGTCGCGCGGCCTCGTGCTGGCCGGTCGCTCTCGTCTTGGACGTAGTAGCGGGCGAGCACGTTGGTATCGAGACCGATCATGGTTGAATCAACGTGGCAGGGTCGAGGTCGGCGGGCACCGCGTGGCGCGGGCTTTTCAGCATGCCAAATCCGGCGGCGGGTGCCTCAGTCGCGGGCGGCTCGACACGCAGCTCCAGATGGTCATCGACCAGATCGAAGGCGACTCGGCTGCCTTGAGCGATCCCCAGGCGTTTCCGCAGCCCTTCCGGAATCTGAACCTGTCCGAATTCATTGACGGTCGCGGCGGGCATCTGTGGTCTCCTTGGTCGGCATCAAGGTCGTGAGTTTTCGGTATGCAGAGGCTCAGCGCAGCTCCGCGATCTGGCCGGTGACGGCGGCGGTGATCAACGCTGAGCGGTACTCTGCAAGACCCTCAATAGAGCTTCGGACTTTTTCAACTGCGTCGTCTGTTTCCTCTCGATTCCGAGTCAGTGTTGCGGTGAGACTACGCTGTTCCTCAATTGGTGGCAGCAGGACAGGCACATCAGACAACACATCGGTTCGCAGAGCTTTGGTTCCATGCCCCGCTTCTGCAACGAGCGTGAACAAGAAAGACTCGATGGACGAAAGATACATCTGAAAGAACTCTGGAGTGACATCGCCCTTTGATTGAATGACCTTCATGTCCTGATTGATCGTATATCGTCCCCGAGCGACTGCCACAGGGACTTTTCGCGCCAGAATCATGCCTCGAATCACGATGATCGCATGATCATCTTCGTGCAGTTTCAATCCATAGTCTGAAACGGCATATTCAGTCACGCGGTCTGCCGACGAAAACAACTCATCGGTTTTGACGTCTTTTGGAGAAATCCATGGAATTTCCCCATTCCAATATTCAGGTACAGTTGTGGTCGGCGTCGAGCCTGAGATTAGTCGGGCAGTGAACCTAAATCGCTTCACATCCCAATGCGCTGGAATGTCACCGAGCCAGTCGATGCCAGAGGGTTTCATGGCGGCGTCGGGGTTGAGTCCCTTGGTGATGGCGCGGGTGAGGAGAGCCTGACGCTTCTCGGCCAGCCGGTCCAGCAGCGCGCGCTTCTTCTCGATCAGTCCGTCGATCCGCGCCGTCTTCTCGTCCAGAAACCGCACAATTCGCCGCTGGGTGTCGATTGGTGGTAGAGGAGGCATCCAGTCTTTGATGAAACTCTCATCAACCCGCTTTTGTCCCCCAGCGCCATACATCTCGGACTCACCGAGCTTTCGGAAGTCGTCAGCGATCGAGACGTAGAACAAGAATCGCTGGTCAATGTTTGGTCCTGGTCTGACGATATGCAGCTCGGTTGTTCCAAACCCCACACCATTGGTAAGCCCTGCGGCAAGTGCGCCTTTTCCATTCTCGAAGCAGGGCGTGATCTTCGCGACACATAGGTCGCCGTCCGCGAAATACGTGTAGCCGTTGTAGACCTCTCCTAGTTCTCGAACTTCGTCGAGCTTCAAGCCCCATACTCGCCGACAGCGTCCATAGGGACGAACGAGACGATTTCTTCTGGCTCCATGTCTAGCGAAGACTTTTTGGGGTTCAGGAGCACGTCAAATCGAAGTCGGCGACGCGTCCAACCTTCTGGCAAGTCTCTGTGCGTGGTAGGTGTTTTTTCGACTACCGTGTTCATGCCATCAACCTCTTCAGTGGGTAGGTCGGATTAGCGAAGCGTAACCCGACGCAGGCGTTGCCATGTCGGGTTACGGCGCACGCGACGCTCCGCGCAGATGGAAGGCCCCGAAGGGTGAGCCTAACCCGACGGGCTACTTGGCATACAGATGCAACCTCAGCCAGCGCGCCAGATCGACTTCCTGAACCTCTGCGGACGCCACGCCAAGCATCATCGTGACGACCTCGGTTTCCGGGGCTTGCAGCGTCCAGCCATTGAGATCGAGGAACACGGCGGTCGCCATGAATCCGATGCGTTTGTTGCCATCGGTGTAACCATGATTTCGCGTTAATCCGAAGCCATAGGCAGCGGCGAGCACGGCCGTATCCCGGACATTCGTATACATCCAATGATGGTGTGGACGGGCGAGCGCGCCTTCCATGCAGTCCACCAAAGCGCTGAATCTGCTGAAAGTGCAGCGCATCAACCCAGGCCCGCTTCAGCCAGAGCGGTTCCGTCACTTCGCCAGTTCACGCAAGGCATTTTCATACTGGGCGCTGATTCGCGCCCCCGCCTCCATCACGCGCGTCAGATCGGGATCGACTGTCGTCAACAGAATGCCCTGCTCGGTTTCAACCGCGTAGATCCTATCCCCGTCGCCCAGGTTCAGACGATCGGTCATTTCCTTGGGAAGCGTTGTCGCCATTGCATCGCCCTTACGGTGAATTGTGATTTCCGCAATCATGGATATCTCCAGGCAATGGGGAACATGCATTCGCGGGTGACGAAGCAGGAGCTTCGTCAACAGTTCCGGATCGGAAAGTAGAAATGAGATGGCTCCTAAGGCTTCGCAAGCTGGTCGCTCACGATCCGGTTCAGGCTGACATTCGTCTCGGCCGCGCGGATGGCGAGTCGCCGATGCAGATCCGGCGTAATCCGCACCTGGAATCGCCCCGAATATTCGCGGTCGGCAATGGGCGCGGGCGGCGTCTCGCCAGTCGTTTGCATCTCCACGACGACGTCGGCAACCAGGCGGGTGATGCCTTCCAGCGCACTGGTCTGGGTATCGTCCAGATGCGACAGACTCGGGAATTCGGCGCACAGACCGACGAACTCACCGTCTTCGGCGGACCAGATCACGCGATAGGTGTAGTGCTTTGGATCAAGCCCACTCATGCAATGAGCCCCTTCAGCAGTCCGGCGATCTCTCCTTCGAGCTGGGCGATGTCCGCCTCAATCTCCGCCAGCGGACGCGGCGGTTTGTAGACGTAGAAATGCCGGTTGATCGGGATCTCGTAGCCGATCTTGGTCTTGTCGTCATCCACCCAGGCGTCGGGTACATGGGGCAGCACCTCGCGCGCCATGTAGGCGTCGATCTCGCCCCGGAAGGCGGCGATCAGCCGGTCGTTGGGCTTGTCGGGTCCGAAGTCCATCGGCAAAGGCAAGTCGGTGCCGGGCGGGAGCGGGATGTTCTCGGTGTCGCGCAGCTCGCTGTCGGGCTCCGGCTGGCCCTTGGCGTCGCGGCAGATCGCAGCAATCGGGTCGCGCTCGCCGAGTGCGGCGAAGATGGCCTTCCTGATCGGGGCCGGCAGCTTGAGGTCGGCACGTTTCGCGGCCTGCGTCAGGTCGGCCTCGAACGCGGCGCGGTCCAGGTAGCGTCCCTTGCCTTCGAGCGTCGCCAGCAGGTCGCGGATGGCGTCCTGAAGCGCCTGCCCCTCCTCGATCTCGCGTTCGGCCGCTGCCGCGTCCTTGCGCTTCTTCGATGTCGCCAGATTGGCGAACGCGCTCTGGTCGTCGAGCCGGGCGATGCGCTCGGGGGTGGCCTCGAAGTTCATGCGCAGTGGGCGCTCGACCGTGACCTTGAGGAAGCCGAATTCTCGGTTGTCGAAGATGCGCGAGACGACGCGGGTCTCGGTGCCGCCGTTGATCTGGACTTCGGCTATCTCCCCGTCCTGGTTGTTGCCGTAGACGCGGGTCAGATGGCGGATCTGTTCCTCGGTGATGAGGTTTCGCTTGTTGTTGAGCGCCTTCCTGTATTCGCTCTCCGTCATCTTGATGAAGAAACGGGTGCCGTCGATGAGCTGCACCCTGCCGCGCCGCTCCGGTGGCTTGCGGTTCGTCACCAGCCAGACATAGGTGAAGATGCCGGTGTTGTAGAAGAGCTGATCCGGCAGGGCGACGATGGCATCGAGCCAGTCGTTCTCGATGATCCAGCGGCGGATGTTGGACGGCCCCGATCCGGCGTCGCCGGAGAACAGCGGCGAGCCGTTGAAGACGATGGCGATCCTGGAGCCGGGCCGGTCCTCGTCTCCCTCCGCATAGGGGTGCATCTTGGCGATCATGTGCTGGAGGAACAGCAGCGAGCCGTCGTTGATCGCCGGCAGTCCGGCGCCGAAGCGGCCCGCGAAGCCCAGGGTCTGGTGCTCGCGCTCGACGACATCCTTCTGGTCTTTCCACTCCACGCCGAAGGGCGGGTTGGCCATGAGGTAGTGGAAACGCCGGCCCTCGAAGCCGTCGCGGGTTTTGCCGTCACCCAGTGTGTCGCCGAGGACGATGTTGGCGGTGTCCTCGTCCTTGATCAGCATGTCCGAGCAGCAGATGGCCCAGGACTCGTCTTGACGGATGGCTTGAGACGGGTATTTGGCGCCCTCGACAGGAATTGAACCTGTGACCTACCGCTTAGGAGGCGATCGCTCTATCCAACTGAGCTACGAGGGCTGTGGTGGGCAGGGGGCGATTTAAGTCGCCCTGTCAGCAGCAGTTTACCGCAGGCCGTTGTCAGGGGCCATGCCGTCGATTGGGTTTCAGCGAGGGTCAGACGGGATGTCCTGGTGCTGGGCCTTTCGTCCCGGGTTCCGCCAGCGCAGCCAGAGATCGGCCAGATGGGTGAACAGGGAGGCGGTGAGGCCGAGGCAGATCCAGCCCCACCAGGCGCCCGTGAGTGCGGCGCGCAGCGTGAGCAGCAGAACGAACCCGGAAAGCAGGAAGCCCGCCAGACCGGCGGGCGGGATGCCTTTGCCGGTTCGGCGGTGATAGAGGGTCAAGGCCAGACCCTCGATCAGCATCATGACCAGGATAACGTCGATGACGCGGCCGCTGGCGAAGAACTCAGCCATGTTGCACGGTCTCGCTGGCGTGAGGATGGATCATGAGCGCGGCGAGACGATGCCGAGCAGATGGCCCATGTCCTTGAGGAAGATGCGCAGATGGGCACCGGGGCGGGCCTTGACCAGACGCTTGTTCATGTAGGCCTCCCAGGTCAGATACTGGATGTCCGGGTCGGCGCAGAGACTGACGAACCGCTCGCGCCGTTTGTCGCTGGAGTACCAGAAACGCTGCATGATGCCGAGCACCCAGAACACCTTGCCGTGTGCCTTCATGAATCGCTTGCGGGCCAGTTTGAGTGCGCTGGCCTTGCCGGTGGCAAGGAATGCCTCAACCGCTTCACCAGCGAGGCGTCCGCCGGTCAGGGCGTAATAGATGCCCTCGCCGGAGGCCGGGGCGACCACGCCGGCGGCATCGCCGGCCAGCACGATGTCACGTCCGTTGTCCCAGCATTTGAGCGGTTCGAGCGGGATGGGCGCGCCCTCGCGACGCAGGATCTCGGCGTCGGCGAGACCGGCGCGGCGGCTCAGTTCGGTACAGGCCGCGCGCAGCGAGAAGCCGGGCACGGCGGTGCCCACGCCGACGCTGATGGTGTCGCCGTGCGGGAAGACCCAGCCGTAGAAGTCGGGCGAGATGTCGCCCTGGTAATAGACATCGCAGCGGCTGTTGTCGAAACCTTCCGGGGTACGCAGGATCTCGTGATAGGCCGAGACATATTTGACTGTCTCGTAGCCTGGAACATAGTGCTTGCCGACGAAGGAATTGGCGCCATCAGCCCCGATGATGGCGCGGGCACGCACTCGCCCGGATTCGCCATCGCGTCCCTGTCCCAGCCGGTAGCACACGATGGCGGTGCCGTCCGTGTCGCGCTCGATCCGCTCGAAGGTGCCGGTGCGGCGGGTGGCGCCGGTTTCGGCGGCGCGCTCGCGCAGCCATTCGTCGAAGTGTTCGCGATCCACCATGCCGACATAGCCGCCTTTGATGGGCATATCGACCGTGCGATCGGAGGGCGAGATCATGCGGGCCGAATAGACGCGGTTCGCCAGTCTGGATTCGGGGATGTCGAATTCACGCATCGCCTGAGGCGGGATGGCACCGCCACAGGGTTTGATCCGCCCGGCGCGGTCGAGCAGGAGCACGGAGCGGCCCAGTTTGGCCAGGTCGGTGGCGGCGGTGGCGCCAGCGGGTCCGCCGCCGATCACGACGACATCGAAGGTTTCGAGGTTGGACATGGGAAATCTCGTTGCTGAAACGTTTGCTATGAAGAAATGGACAGGATTAACAGGAATTAAAAAATGGATTAAAAAATCCTGTCTATCCTGAGAAATCCTGTGAATCCTGTCTATTTAAGGATCAGCCGGCCGCCGTCATCAGCCCGCGCACGGCAAAGGCGCTGATCATCATGCCGGTGACATAGACGCTGACGCCCAGTCCGCTGAACCAGGTGGCGCGTTCGACCGGCTTGGCGAGGAAGCGCACCATCAGGCCAACCTGGATCAGCAGGATGACACCCACGGCGATGGCGTGTGCCGGTTTGTCCCAGGCGAAGAGCAGACCGATCACAACGGCCTGCGGCAGTCCCATCGCCAGACAGGCGAAGCGGGCGGCGCCATCGACGCCGAGCTGGACCGGCAGCGAGCGGACGCCCATCTGGATGTCGCCCTCGATGGCCTTGAAGTCGTTGAGGGTCATGATGCCGTGTGCGCCAAGGCTGTAGAGCAGGGCGAGGGTGAGAATCTCCCATCCCGGCAGCGCGCCGCCGATCATGACCGCTGCGCCGGTGATCCAGGCCAGACCCTCGTAGGAAATGCCGGCCGCCAGATTGCCCCACCAGCCGTTGCCCTTGAAGCGGAAGGGCGGCGCACTGTAGCCCCAGGCGATGGCCATGCCGAGCAGGGCGATGCCGAAGACCCAGGGGCCGAGTGCATAGGCGAGTGCGAGCGAAACCGCCGTCCAGATCAGGGAGAGGTAGAATCCCCAGCGTCCGGGAATGCGTCCCGAGGGAATCGGGCGGTCGGGTTCGTTGATGGCATCGACATCGCGGTCATACCAGTCGTTGACGACCTGACTGGTGGCGCACATCAGCGGGCCGGCAAGGACGATGCCGGCAATGACCAGCCACCACTGCTCCAGGATCGGCTGGCCGGACGAGACCACGCCGCAACTGAAGGCCCACATGGGCGGAAACCAGGTGATGGGATGGAGGACTTCAAAGATCGCCGAGGGTGCGGGGTAGGTCGCGGTCGTTGACAGCGTCGATCGATTCATGCGGGAAACCTGCATTGGGGACGGATGCGTTGGAGACGGATACGAGCGGGACAAGGTGCGTCAGCCCGTCTTGACCTGGGTGTCCGGCGTCGGCTCGGACGTGTGGTCGGCCGCGATACCGTAGCGGTCGATTTTGACGTACAGACTTTGCCGACTCAAGCCCAGCAGTTCGGCAGCAGAGGCGCGGTTATCCCCGGTCAGTTTGAGCGCCGCCTCGATGCAGAGCCGCTCGATGGTGTCGGTCGATTCGCGGACCAGCTCCTTGAGCGGCACCCGTCCGACGCGGTCGGTCAGTTGATCCAGCCAGCGGGTCTGCTCGGGGCTGATGGACGGCTCGGCATGCAGGCGGCGTCCCACGTCGCGGATGAAGAAACCGAAGTAGGGGCGTTCGCCGTTGCGCACCGCCGCCGCCGAGATCTCGACCTCGGTGGTGGAGCCGTATTCGCCGCGCAGGGTGGTGGCGAAGAGCCGCACGGTGGTGTGCTGGCGCAGATTGGCCATGAGCACATTGAGATCCACCCCCGGTCGGCCCAGCCAGCGTTCGAGCGATTCGCCACGGGCCTGCTGTTCGGTGGCGAGTTCCGCCAGATTCAGAAAGGTGATGTTGGCAGTGAGGATCCGTCCGTCGGCATCGGTGATGACCATGCAGTCGGGCGCGTTTTCGAGCACACGCAGATAGCGGGCCTTGGCTTCGGGCATGGCCGTTGACGCGCTGTCGGTCAGCAGCGGCGACAGGCGCACCAGGAGAAAAGACACATTCTCCTGGCGCAGCAGCGAGGCCGACACCAGAAATTCCTGCATGCTGTCGATGAGTCGCGCGCGGACATCGTCGGCGCGCCCGGCGGCCCGCACCCCTGCCAGCAGGCCATTGATGGCCTGGGTGCTCTCGGGATCGAAGCCTTCGGGGAAGGGGCGGCCGATCACGCGGGTGGGCGTTTCGCCGAGCAGTTGGCCGGCGGCCGGGTTGGCCTCGACCACGCGCTGAGTGGGCGCATCGATGATGAGGATGGCCTCCGAGACCATCCGGAACAGGAGACGGTAACGGGTTTCGACCTGGCGGAAGCGCCAGTAGTCGCGCTCCAGCGCCTGCTGGGCATCGACCAGTTGCTGCTGGAGCGCCGCCATGCCTTGCAGGCTGCGCCCCATTGCCATGATCGGGCCGCCTTCGCTCAGGCGCAGTGCGCGGTATTGAATGGGGATCCCGACCCCGTGCAGGCTCGTATGGCTGATCTGCCGCCAGCGCGTCGCGCCCTGATGATTGGCTTCCTTGAGCAGCAGCTCAAGATTGGCGCGGCTTTCCGGCAGGGCGGTGGCGATCCAGGGCTGACCGATCCAGTCAGCGCTGAAATCGGAGAGCAGATCGTCGCTGCCAAAGGCGAGGTCGCTGACGACGCCGCTCTCATCGACGATCACGGCAATGTCAGCGGCGCCTTCGATCAATGCCGCAGCCGTCTCGGCGTCAAGGACGCCGAGGGATTCCCTCGGTGCTTTGAACGGACTCACGGCGACTCGATCCTCCACTGCCTCATGGGCGCGCCCCGTGGACCCGCCTGGGGGACCGCAGCGGCAGGCTCGCCGAACTCAAATCCTAAAATAGTAATGATGCGCGCATGATTGACTGCGCACGGTGGCCCTGCGTCCTGCTGTCTTGCATGATTCCATGCGCGCCCAATGGTTGTGACTGACGAATCGGCTACTGTTGGGCTCGCAACCCTATTGTGGTGGCTTGCGCGAGGTTGTCAAGTCAGGTTTACGTAAAGTTTGGTTGACGCATGCCTGAAAGCGGACTAGATTTCTACATACGGTTTAGGCGAAGATCCAAAGGATCCTGAACGAATCTCCCGAACGAGTCCGGTTAGCAGATGATCCAGCACCCTTCTCAACAGACCCCGTGTCGCCCCCTCTATACACCTGAGGAGCGGCGGCGGCGGGACGAATCGCCGTGGACTCTGGTTCAGGGGATTCTCGCGCCCATTCAATTCGTGGTCTTTTTAGTCAGCCTTTATCTGGTCTTGAGTTATCTGGCGACCGGCGAAGGCTATCTCACCGCGACCATTTCGGTCATCATCAAGACCCTGGTGCTTTACACCATTATGATCACCGGCTCCATCTGGGAGAAGGTGGTCTTCGGCAAGTACCTCTTTGCCGAGTCCTTCTTCTGGGAGGACGTCTTCAGCATGCTGGTGCTGGCGCTGCACACCGCCTATCTGGTCGCGATCTTCACGCTCGACGCCCAGGCCCAGATGTTCATCGCCTTGGCGGCCTATGCGACCTATATCATCAACGCGGGTCAGTTCCTGATCAAGCTGCGTGCGGCGCGTCTGGAAGGTCAGCGCCGCGCCGCTCAGGGTGGCGATCTCGCCGGAGCCGCCGAATGAGCGTGACTGACACGCAGGCGACCGCCTGTTCCGGCGGGCTCCCCGAGGTCAATCGCGAACGCGGCCAGCGGCAGGTCTTCTGCGGTCTGGCCGGGATCGTCTGGCTGCATCGCAAGATTCAGGACGCCTTCTTCCTGGTCGTCGGCTCGCGCACCTGTGCCCATCTGCTGCAATCGGCGGCGGGGGTCATGATCTTTGCCGAGCCGCGTTTCGCGACCGCCATCCTGCAGGAGCGCGATCTGGCCGGTCTGGCCGACTGCAACCAGGAACTGGACCGCGTGGCGGCTGAGATCCTGGAACGTCGCCCGGACATCAAGACCCTGTTCCTCGTTGGCTCCTGTCCTTCCGAGGTCATCAAGCTCGATCTGGCGAAGGCCGCCGAGCGGCTGTCGGATGCCTATCGGGGGCGTGTGCGGGTGCTGGATTATTCCGCGAGCGGTCTGGAAACGACATTCACACAGGGTGAAGATGCCTGTCTGACCTCGCTGGTGCCCGAACTGCCGGCTGGTTCGGCTGGCGAGCGTTCGCTACTGGTGTTGGGCACCCTTCCGGATGTGGTCGAGGATCAGTTCGCGCGTCTGTTCGCTGAACTGGGTATTGGTCCGGTTCATTTCCTGCCGCCGCGTCACGCAACCGATCTGCCGCCACTGGGCAGTGCAACCGTCGTGCTGCTCGCACAGCCTTTTCTGGGCGAAACGGCGCGGGCGCTTCAGCGGCGTGGCGCGACCCTCCTGACCGCGCCCTATCCCTTCGGTATCGAAGGGACGCTTGGCTGGCTGCGCGCCGCAGCGGATGCCTGGGGTATCCCGGCGGCGCGTCTGGAGACGGTCACGGCCCCGGCGATTGCGCGGGCCGAACGTGGTCTGGCCCGTCAGCGCGAACTGCTGGCTGGCAAGCGCATCACGTTCCTGCCCGACTCTCAGCTTGAGATCCCCATCGCCCGCTTTTTGCAGCGTGAATGCGGCATGGAGCTGGTCGAAGTGGCGACGCCGTTCGTGGACCGGCAGCTCATGGAATCAGAACTGGCCTGGCTGCCGTCGGGCGTGCGTCTGAGCGAAGGCGGTGATGTCGATCGGCAGCTTGATCGGGTGCGGACTGACCGCCCCGATCTGACGGTCTGCGGACTGGGTCTGGCCAATCCGCTGGAAGCGGAAGGTTTGCGCACCAAGTGGTCGATTGAACTGGTGTTCACGCCGGTGCATGGTTTCGATCAGGCGGCGGATCTGGCTGAACTTTTTGCGCGGCCTCTGGTTCGCGGCGCCCTGTTGCGGGTTTGATGTCATGCAATTGACGCTTTGGAGTTACGAAGGGCCGCCGCACATCGGCGCCATGCGGGTTGCCGCCTCGATGGACGGCGTGCATCTGGTGCTGCATGCGCCTCAGGGCGATACCTACGCTGATCTGCTGTTCACCATGATCGAGCGTCGCGGTCAGCGTCCGCCGGTGAGCTATACCAGCTTCCAGGCGCGCGAGCTGGGCAGCGATACGGCAGAACTGGTCAAAAACACCATTCAGGAGACCTACGACCGCTTCAAGCCACAGGTGCTGCTGGTCGGCGAATCCTGCACGGCCGAGCTGATTCAGGATCAGCCCGGCCCGCTTGCACAGGGAATGGGTCTGCCGATCCCGGTGCTGTCGCTGGAACTGCCGGCCTATGCCAGAAAGGAAAACTGGGGTGCCAACGAGACCTTCTATCAACTGATTCGCGGTCTGCTCAAGAGCCGGGTTCCCGCGCCGGGCAGCGAGCGTGAACTGCGCGCCTCGGGTGCGCGTCCGCTGGCGAATCTGCTCGGTCCCTCGGCGCTCGGTTTCCGCTGCCGCGACGATGTGATCGAAGTCACCCGCCTGCTCGATTCAATCGGCGTGGATGTCAATGTGGTCGCGCCGCTTGGCGCCAGTCCGGCGGATCTGCTGCGCATCCCGGAGGCCGATTTCAACGTCTGTCTTTACCCTGAACTCGCCGACCAGGCCTGTCACTGGCTGGAGCGCATGTTCGGTCAGCCAACGGTCAGGACCGTGCCCATCGGCATTGGCGCGACCCGTGAGTTTCTGGCCGAAGTCGGGCGTGTCGCCGGTCTCGATGTCACTCACACCCAAGACCCGATCTGGTCTAGAATGCCGTGGTACTCGCGGTCTGTGGATTCAACCTATCTCACGGGCAAGCGGGTTTTTATCTTTGGGGATGCGACCCATGCGGTCGCCGCCGCGCGCATTGCGTCGGAAGAGCTCGGTTTCACCATCGTCGGGCTTGGCACCTATGCCCGTGAATTCGCCCGTGATGTGCGTGAAGCGGCCAAAATCCATGGCGTCGAGCCGCTGATTACGGACGATTATCTGGAAGTGGAGTCGCGGGTCGCCGAGGCGCACCCCGAGCTGGTGCTGGGCACCCAGATGGAGCGCCATATCGCCAAGCGGCTGGGCATTCCCTGCGCCGTGATTTCGGCGCCGGTGCATATCCAGGACTTTCCGTCCCGCTATGCGCCGCAGATGGGCTTCGAGGGCGCAAACGTCATCTTCGATACCTGGGTCCACCCGCTGATGATGGGGCTCGAAGAGCACCTGATCACCATGTTCCGGGAGGATTTCGAGTTTCACGATGGCGCGACAGCGTCTCACCTAGGGGCCGGTGCTGGAGCCGGGCGTCCGCAGGAGAGCCGCTCCGAGCCGGTCGAGACGACCGACCGTGCCGACGATTCAATCATGACCTGGGCACCGGAAGCCGAGCAGGAACTGAAAAAGATCCCCTTTTTCGTGCGTGGCAAGGCGCGTCGCAACACCGAGCGGTTTGCGCAAGAACGTGGGATCCTGACCATTACTGTGGAGACGCTCTACGATGCCAAAGCGCATTTCGGCCGCTGACAAGCGCGCCAGCAACCCCGATGCGACACCGGTGCGCGTCGTCATCGTCAATCTCGATGGGCATCTGGCCGGAACCACGCAGCGAGCGCTGCCGGTGGTCCAGCGCGAGTTGCCGGGTTTGCGCCTGAATCTGCACGCCGCCACCGAGTGGGCCGACTCGCCCCAGGCGCTTGAGCGTTGTCTGGCGGACATCGCCGAAGGTGACATCATTATGGTCACCATGCTGGTCATGGAAGATCACTTCAAGCCGATCCTGTCCGCGCTGGCGGCCCGCCGTGATCAGTGCGACGCCATGATCGTCTGCATGTCGGCAGCTGAACTCATGAAGATGACCCGCATGGGCGGCTTCAGCATGGACGGTTCGTCCAGCGGCGGTCCCATGGCCCTGCTCAGGAAGCTGCGCGGCAACAAGGAGCGCAGCCAGAGCGCTGGCGCCCAGCAGATGTCCATGCTGCGTCGCATCCCCAAATTGCTGCGCTTCATCCCCGGCACCGCACAGGATGTCCGCGCCTATTTCCTGACCCTGCAATACTGGCTTGCCGGCACCGACGAGAATCTCGGCAACATGATCCGCTTCCTGGTGGATCGCTATGCCGATGGCCCGCGCCGCCATCTGCGCGGCACCCTCAAGGTCGCCTCGCCAGTCGAATATCCCGAAGTGGGCATTTATCACCCCCGCATGAAGGATCGTATTTCAGACAGGCTCGCCCTGCTTCCGGTCGTCAACGCCAAGCCCAATGGCCGGGTCGGTCTGCTGCTGATGCGCTCCTATGTCCTCGCAGGCAATGCCGGGCATTACGACGGCGTGATCGCGGCGCTCGAAGCACGCGGTTTGCAGGTCGTGCCGGCCTTCGCTAGCGGACTCGACGCACGTCCGGCGATCGAAAAATTCTTCATGCAGGATGGACGGGCGACGGTCGATGCAGTCGTCTCGCTCACCGGTTTCTCGCTGGTCGGCGGTCCCGCCTACAACGACTCCAGGGCCGCTGAAGAGATCCTGACCCGTCTTGACGTGCCCTATCTCTCGACACTGGCGGTGGAGTTCCAAACCCTGGATCAGTGGGAAGGCTCCAGTCAGGGTCTGCTCCCGGTCGAGGCAACCATGATGGTCGCCATCCCGGAACTCGACGGTGCGACCGGCTCCATGGTCTATGGCGGTCGCAATGGCGGCGGCGAGAACGATGCCCGCGACATGCAGTCGCATCGCGACCGTGCCGAGGCGCTGGCCGCGCGCGTGGAGCGTCTGGTGCGGCTGCGTCGCAGCCAGCGCGCCGAGCGCAAGGTCGCGGTGGTGCTCTTCAATTTCCCGCCCAATGCCGGCAACACCGGCACGGCGGCCTATCTCTCGGTCTTCGCCTCGCTCTATCGAACCCTGCTGGCCATGCACCGGGAAGGCTACAAGGTCGATTTGCCCGAGAGCGTGGATGATCTGCGCGAGCGCATCGTCAACGGCAATGCCGCCCGTTTCGGCGCCCATGCCAATGTCCATGTGCGGATTCCGGCTGACGACCATGTCCGGCGCGAGCCTTATCTGGCCGAGATCGAAAAACAGTGGGGACCGGCGCCGGGCAAGCAGCAGAGCGACGGCGGTTCGATCTTCGTGCTCGGTGTCCAGTTCGGCAATGTCTTCGTCGGCATCCAGCCCTCCTTCGGCTACGAAGGCGATCCCATGCGCCTGCTGTTCGAGAAGGGCTTTACCCCGACGCACGCCTTTACCGCCTTCTATCGCTATATCCGCGATGACTTCGGCGCCCATGCCGTGCTGCACTTCGGCACCCACGGCGCGCTCGAATTCATGCCCGGCAAGCAGGCCGGACTCTCCGGCGCCTGCTGGCCGGATCGGCTGATCACCGATCTGCCGAACATCTATCTCTATGCCTCGAACAACCCCTCCGAGGGCACCATCGCCAAGCGCCGTGCCGCCGCGACCCTGATCAGCTACATGACCCCGCCGATTGCGCATGCGGGTCTGTACAAGGGTCTGATCGACCTGAAGGGCTCGATGGAGCGCTGGCGCAGTCTGCCTCCGGAAGACGCCGAGGAGCGCGCTTCGCTGGCCGAGATCATCCAGGCTCAGGCCGCCGAGCTGGAGCTGGCTCCGTTGGAGCCGGCCTGGGGCGATGCCGCTGAATCCGAGATCGTCACGCTCAACGAAAAGGTGTTGGAACTCGAATACACCCTTATTCCGCATGGTCTGCATGTCGTCGGCGAGGCGCCGACCGTCGAGGAACGCATCGATCTGCTGGAGGCGGTGGCCGAATCGACCAAGGACATCCGTCCCGCGCGTCAGTCGATTGAGGCGCTGGTTGCCGGCAAGTCGCCCGAAAAGGCGCTGAAGGCCGGCGGTATGGCGACCAGCGAGGAGAACGTCACTTTGTTCCGCGAGCTGGCCGAGACCGACCGTCTGCTGGTGCAGGACAGCGAGATTCCCGCAATGCTGCGTGCGCTCGATGCCCGGTTCATCCGTCCGGCCCCCGGCGGTGACCTGCTGCGGACCCCGGCGATTCTGCCGACGGGCCGCAATCTGCATGGTTTCGATCCCTTCCGGCTGCCCAGTCTCTATGCGGTAAAAGACGGCGCACTCCAGGCGGCGCGCGTGATCGAGCGCCACATGGTCGAAGGCAATCCTTTCCCGGAGACCATCGCCATCGTGCTCTGGGGGACCGACAACCTCAAGACCGAGGGCGGTCCCATCGGTCAGGCGCTGGCCCTGATCGGCGCGCGTCCGCGTTTCGACAACTATGGCCGTCTGGCCGGTGCCACCCTGATCCCGCTCGACGAACTGGGGCGTCCGCGCGTTGACGTGGTCATGACGCTCTCGGGCATCTTCCGCGATCTGCTGCCGCTCCAGACCAAGCTGTTGGCCGATGCCGCCTTCCAGGCCGCCTGCGCCGATGAGCCGCTGGACCGGAATTTCATCCGCAAGCATGCACTGGAGTATCAGGCGGCCCACGACTGCGATCTGGAAACCGCCGCGCTGCGCGTCTTCAGTAATGCCGACGGCGCCTATGGCGCGAACGTCAACTATCTGATCGACAGCAGTAGCTGGGAAGAGGGCGACGAACTGGCCGAGACCTATACCCGCCGCAAGAGCTTTGCCTATGGTCGCTCCGGTCAGCCGGTACAGCAGGCGGCGCTGCTGAAGAGCATGCTGGGCACGGTGCAGTTGGCCTATCAGAATCTGGACTCGGTCGAGCTGGGCGTCACCACGGTCGATCATTATTTCGACACCCTGGGCGGCATCACCCGCGCGGTCGGTCAGTACAAGGGCGACGAGGTACCGGTCTATATCGGCGACCAGACACGCGGCGACGGGGTGGTCCGCACCCTGGCCGAGCAGGTGGCACTGGAGACCCGCACCCGCATGCTCAATCCCAAGTGGTATGAAGGCATGCTCAAGCATGGCTACGAGGGCGTGCGCCAGATCGAGGTCCATGTCACCAATACCATGGGCTGGTCGGCGACGACCGGTCAGGTTGCGCCCTGGGTCTACCAGCAGCTCACCGAGACCTTCGTGCTCGATGAAGAGATGCGCAACCGTCTGGCCCAGCTCAATCCCACCGCTTCGGCCAAGGTCGCCAACCGGCTGATCGAGGCCCATGAACGCAATTACTGGTCGCCCGACGAGGCGACGCTCGAAGCCCTGCGGCGGGCGGGAGAAGAATTGGAAGACCGGCTTGAAGGTGTGATTCAGGAGGCAGCGGCGTGACGATGCAGAACGGTCCGGGAGGCAGATTCGATCTGCCCCGGCATCCCGATGGCGAGGGGAGCGTGCAGGTGCAGCTTGACCCAGATCTGCGGATCGATACCGCCAAGGTCTTCGCGGTCTATGGCAAGGGCGGCATCGGCAAGAGCACGACCTCGTCGAATCTGTCGGTCGCCTTCTCCAAGCTCGGCAAGCGTGTGCTCCAGATCGGCTGCGATCCCAAGCATGACTCGACCTTCACGCTCACCAAGTGTCTGGTGCCCACGGTCATCGACATCCTGGAGTCGGTCGATTTTCATGCCGAAGAGCTGCGTCCGAGCGACTATGTCTATGAGGGCTACAACGGCGTCATGTGTGTCGAGGCCGGTGGTCCGCCTGCGGGCACCGGTTGCGGCGGCTATGTCGTGGGTCAGACCGTCAAACTGCTCAAGCAGCACCATCTGCTCGACGACACTGATGTGGTGGTCTTCGATGTGCTGGGCGACGTGGTGTGCGGCGGTTTCGCCACCCCTTTGCAGCACGCCGACCGCGCCCTGATCGTCACCGCGAACGACTTCGATTCGATCTTCGCCATGAATCGCATCGCGGCGGCAATCCTGGCCAAGTCCAAGCACTACAAGGTTCGACTGGGCGGAGTCATCGCCAATCGCAGCCGCAACACCGACGAAATCGACCGTTTCGTCGAGGCGGTCGGGCTCAAGCGACTGGCGCATCTGCCGGATCTGGACATCATCCGTCGCAGCCGACTCAAGAAATCGACCTCCTTCGAGATGGAGCCGGAACCGGGCTCGGGTCTGGAGGAGGCGCAGCAGCAGTATCTGCAACTGGCGCAGCAGCTCTGGGATGGCGTCGAGCCGCTGGAGGCGCGGCCCATGCGTGATCGCGATATCTTCGACTTTTTGGGGTTTGATTGATGACCAAGGCTTCCTATCAAGAACGGCGCGGCGAGATCGAAACCTATTTTGATCGCACCGCCGCCGATGCCTGGTCCAAGCTGACCTCGGACGCCAAGGTCAGCCGCGTGCGCGCGACGGTTCGCGCCGGGCGGGATGACATGCGGAATACGCTGCTCGACTGGCTGCCCGCCGATCTCACCGGCAAACGTCTGCTCGACGCTGGCTGCGGCACCGGTGCACTGGCGGTGGAGGCCGCGCGCCGTGGCGCTGAAGTGGTCGCAATCGATGTGGCGCCAACCCTCATCGCCATTGCACGCGAGCGCATGCCCAAGGATCTGGGAGCGGGTTCCATCGATTTTCAGGCCGGCGATATGCTGGATCCGGCGCATGGCCGCTTCGATCATGTGGTCGCCATGGACTCGGTGATTCATTATCAGCCGGAGGATGTGGTCAGGGTGCTGGCCGGACTGGCGGAGCGGACGAGCGGCTCGATCCTCTTTACCTTTGCCCCCCGGACCGTCCCGCTGGCGATCATGCATGCGGTCGGGCAGTGGTTTCCGCGCGGCGACCGCTCACCGGCCATCGTGCCGGTCAGCATGGCAAAATTAACCGGCCTGCTGGCAGCGGATCCGACGCTTCGTGGCTGGCAGCCGAGGCGGACACGGCGCGTTGCTGTTGGTTTTTATACGTCTCAGGCATTGGAGTTGGTTCCAGGATGAGACGCTGCGGTGCAATGCCCCGGATTTGATTGCGGGGCGTTGCGGTTTGGGCGCTTTGGGCGCCGTGGTCGCCACGGCCCTGTGGCTGTGGACTTGCTCTGCGTTGAGCATTCGGCGAACGACCCCGTTCCACGGCGGTCATCGCGCTTAGGCCTAGCCGGCTTCCCGGCTAGCAATTTGTCCTACGGAGGTTACATTCATGTCTGTTGAACACTATATCGATGGCGGCCAGATCGCGATCTGGGTTTTCTGGTTCTTTTTCGCTGGACTGGTCATTTATCTCCGTCGCGAGGACAAGCGGGAAGGTTATCCGCTCGACTCCGACCGGACCGAGCGTTCGGGTGGTCGCGTCAAGGTGATCGGGTTCCCCGGTCTGGCCGATCCCAAGTCCTTCCTGCTCCCGCACAACGGCGGTACGGTCTATGCGCCGCGCGATGAGGCACCCGCAACCAAGCTGAACCTGACGCCTGCCGCTCCCTTCCCGGGCGCACCGTTCGATCCGGTCGGCGATCCCATGCTGGCCGGTGTCGGTCCTGGTGCCTCCCCGGATCGCGCCAAGCACCTGGACCTGACCTTCGAAGGCAAGGCGAAGATCGTGCCGATGCGCGTCGCCACCGACTTCTCGATTGCCGAGGGCGATCCGGATCCGCGCGGCATGACGGTGGTCGGTCTCGACGGCGAGGTCGCTGGCACGGTCTCCGATGTCTGGGTTGATCGCGCCGAGCCGCAGATCCGTTATCTGGAAGTCGAGGTCGCTGCCAACAAGAAGAAGGCACTGCTGCCGATCGGCTTTGCCCGCTTCGACAAGCGCGCCCGCAAGGTCAAGGTGGCCTCCATCAAGGCGGCTCACTTCGTCAATGTGCCCACGCTGTCCAAGCCGGATGAGATCACCCTGTACGAAGAGGACAAGGTGAGCGCCTACTATGCCGCCGGCAAACTCTACGCCACACCTGATCGTTTTGGGCCTTTCCTGTGAGAGAGTATGACTTCGAGCCCCTTCGGGGCCTGCCTGAGCCGCTTCCTCCCGGTGAGGAAATGCTCTGGCAGGGTGCCCCGCGCTGGACTGCTCTGGCGCGGCGCGCCTTCCATGTGAGGAAGGTGGCGATTTACTTCGCGGTGCTCGTGGTCTGGCGCATCGCTGTGGGCTGGTCTGCGGACTCGTCCACGGCGACTGCGCTGCAAAGCGCGCTCTGGGTGCTGTTTCTGGGACTGCTGTCTGTGGGCGCGCTGACCCTGCTTGGCTGGGCCATGGCCCGCTCGACGGTCTACACCATTACCTCCCGGCGGGTGGTGATCCGCTTTGGCGTGGCGCTGCCGATGATTCTGAATCTTCCCTTCAAACAGATCCGTTCAGCCGGCTTCAAGCGTTATGCCGATGGCACCGGCGACATTCCGCTGCTTCTGGCCGAAAGTGCGCGTCCGTCCTATCTGATTTTCTGGCCGCACGTTCGTCCCTGGCATTTTTCTCCCCCGGAGCCCATGCTCCGCGTTGTTCCCGACGCTTCCCAGGTCGCTGAGATTCTGGCGAATGCGCTCAAGTCATTCACCGAGGAATCAAGCGAGCCGGCGGCGAGCGAGGATGAGGCGACCGAGTCATTGGTTCCCCGCGTGGTTTCCAGCCATAGCAGCGCATCATCCTGACGAGGTTCGACATTGAGCGATGAATTCATTCACCGCCCCTTTCCACGGGGTCCGTTGATCGCCGTTGCCGTCATGCTGGGATTCATGATCCTCATGGTCGGCTATGCCCGGATTACGGGCACCAAGGCGGAGCTGGCGCCGCTGCCGCCTGTGGTGGAGTCTCGCGACATTCGTTTCGTGGATCTCCCCGATGGCTCGCTGGCGGTTCGCGATGTTGCCACCGGCGCCCTGATCCAGACCCTGCCGCCAGGTGGCGAGGGTTTCATCCGCGGTGTGCTCAGAAGCATGGAGCGTCAGCGCAAAGGCCACAAAGCGACGCTGGCCGAACCCTTCCATCTGACCCGCCGCCAGGATGGCAACATGACCCTTGAGGATCCAACGACCGGCATCCTGCTCGACCTGAAAGCCTTTGGCCATACCAATGCGATCGCTTTCGCGCCGTTTCTGCCCGCGCCATCCGCCCCTCAATGACGACATGCCCGATGCGCTCGCAAGACGAGCGCCGGTGTCCCGACGCGACCAACTCCGACACCGTGAAGGCTGACGATTACCCATTCATCCACACCCGATTGCGCGCGTTCCGGTCTGAAGCGGCACGAGAATGGAGCCTCATCCATGTCTGACTTCGGTTTTCCGGTTCTGTACGCGCTCGGCCTCTGGTGGTTCAGCACCGGCGTGGTGCTCTATCTCGACAATCTGCCGGGGCGAACCTTTCGCTGGACCCTGCTGGGCGGGGCGACCGTGCTGGCGCTTGCCATCTTCGGTCTGGTCGTGAGCAGCGCATCCACTGACATCCTCTCGGCCTATATCGCCTTCTCCTGTGGTCTGGTGATCTGGGGGGTGCTCGAAATGAGCTATTTCACCGGATTCCTGACCGGCCCGCGCAAGATCCCCTGCCCGCCGGCCTGTTCGGAGTGGAGACGCTTCGGTCTGGCCATCATGACCAGTCTCTATCATGAGCTGGCCGTGATCGCGACCGGGCTGTTCTTGATCATGCTTTCCTGGGGTGAACCCAATCAGGTTGGCGTCTGGACCTTTGTGGTGCTCTGGCTGATGCGCTGGAGCGCCAAGCTGAATCTGTTTCTGGGTGTGCCCAATCTGAATGAAGAGTGGCTGCCCGAACACCTTCGCTATCTCAAGACGTACATGGTGAAGCGCGGGATGAATCTGCTGTTTCCGATATCGGTCACTCTATCGACGGTCGTGACCGTTTTGATCGTGCTCAGGGCGATGGCGCCTGAGGCGGCCGGGGCCGGGGCTGTCGGACTGATTCTGGTCGCAACCCTGCTGGCGCTGGCGATTCTGGAACACTGGTTTCTGGTTCTGCCGCTTCCCGATGAGGCGCTCTGGGCCTGGGCGCTGCCGTCTGGCGAGTCTGGCGATGACTCCGGAATCCCGCCGCGTGATCCGGATGCCACGATGATGAGCGTGCCCGCGCATGGCTCTACGATGGCGGTGATGATGCGGGCAAAGAACAAGCCCATGCCATCGCACCATCGGAGTTCACGGATGAAAAGCGGTCTGATGACAGGGGCATGATGCCAATCGAGGCGCACAGGCCGCGGTCATTGGCGAGGCCTCTTGAGGTGCTCGGCGATAAGGTGGAGGTTCGTGATGAGTCCAAGTATAATTTTGCGACGCCGATCATGAAGTCCAGGCACATGACGCGCGAGCAGGTGCTGAAAGGCGTGCTTAAGACGAGACGAAGATGAGTGTCCAAGACAGTCGATTTTGACAAGGCGTCGGCGCAAGCGTCGGCCGTTGATCCCAAAATGACAGCGGTACAATCTGACTAGCGGGTTTCGATCATGGCGCATTCGTTCGTTTCATCCCTGCCGTTTGAAATCATTGGAGGGCATGGTGGTCGCTCTTCTGCCGGATGCCCTCTATCAGCCGCCGGGCTTGTCGGCGACAAGCCCTTTGTCGAGACCCAGTATCGCGATGCACTGAACAGCCTCCGGCAGCGTCCGGATGAACCGCTTGCCGTGTATGTGCACGTTCCCTTCTGTCATGTGCGCTGTCTCTATTGCGCCTGCGACACCACCGTTACCCACAGTCTGGAAAAGGTCGATCAGTATCTCGACGCGCTGGAGCGCGAAATGACGCTGGTAACCCGGCTCTGCGGTCGTGATCGGGAAATCGAACAGCTTTATGTGGGCGGCGGCACCCCGAATCATCTCAATGAGCCTCAGCTGGCCCGTTTGATGGAAATCGTGGAGCATCATTTCCGTCTGGCGCCGGACGCCCGTGCTGCGATTGAATGCAACCCGCGCCGCGCCTCCGCAGGTCAACTGGAGCTTCTGTACGGACTGGGCTTTCGCCGCGTGAGCTTCGGCGTGCAGGATCTGAATGCGGATGTACAGCGCGCCATCGGTCGCGTGCAGTCACTGAACATGGTGCGCGATGTCTTTCAGACCGCACGTGAGACCGGCTTCGAGAGCATCAATCTTGATCTCATCTATGGTCTGCCGTTCCAGACCCGGCAGGGTTTCAAATCGACTCTGGAGCAGATCCTTGAACTCAATCCGGATCGGGTGGCCTGCTTCAGTTACAGACACGATCCCGCCGCCCGGCCGCATCAGCATGCCATCAATGTTGATCATTTGCCGAAAGCCCCTGAAAAACTGGCGCTCTTCCAGCATGCCGTCAGTACCCTGACCGCAGCGGGCTATCGCTGGGTCGGCCTGGATGTCTTTGTGCGCGACACGGACGAGCTCTATGCCGCCCAGTCCGGTGAGGGGCTTTACCGTAATGTGATCGGTTATACGCCCAGGCCGGCTACCGATGTGCTGGCCTTTGGTCCGAGTGGCGTCGGTGAGGTTGACGGCGTCCTGGTCCAGAACGAAACGGATCTGCATGCCTGGCAAAAGCACCTGAACAGCGGACGCCTGCCGGTGGCCTGGGGGCGTTGTCTGAGCGAGACGGATCGGCGTCGGCGTGAGGCAATGCTCTATCTCATGTGCAATCTGCGGCTTCCGGCCAGTCTGGCTGGAGATCTCGGGCAGGAGGGTTACGCCTGTCTCTGCCGCCGTGCGCAGGATGGACTCATTGAGGTGTCCGACGAGGGTATTCGCATCACCCCTGAGGGGCGTTATCTGCTGCGCGATCTCTGTGCGGAACAGGGCGTCCTGGCGAAATGGGAGATGAATCAGCTCTGTCTCGGTATGCCGTCATGATCCGGAGCGAGCATCACGGACGGGTCGGGCCGAACGCCATCATTCGTGTGGCCGAGGCACTGGAGGCGCGACAGGATCGCGCCGCCGTCATTGATCTGTTTCGTCTGGCCGGGCTTGAAGGCTATCTCGATGCCCTGCCGACCGCCATGGTCGATGAGCAGGAAGTAACCGCTTTGCAGGCCGCCCTGCGCCAGCAGCTTGGCATCACGGCGGCGCGCGAGGTCGCACGCGATGCTGGCCTGCGCACCGGCGATTACCTGCTGGCGAACCGCATCCCGCGTCCCGCGCAGACCCTGCTTTCGATTCTGCCGCCGCGTCTGGCCAGCCGGGCGCTGCTCAAGGCGATCCGTGGCAATGCCTGGACCTTCGTCGGCACTGGCATCTTCGAGGCCAATCCGAGTCATCCCCCCCGGCTGACCGTGACCGACTCGCTTCTCTGTCGCGGCGCATCGGCCACTGAGCCGCTCTGCGATTTCTACGCCGGAACCTTCGAGCGGCTCTTTCGCCGTCTCGTGCATCCCGATAGCCTCGTGACCGAAATCGCCTGTCATGCCACCGGCGCCCCGGCCTGCATCTTCGAGGTCCGCTGGTCTTAAGGGCATCATCAGGCTCTTCAAGGGACAGGGTTTTGCAGGATGGACGGGATGTTCGACATGCCACCAGGAACCGGCACGCTTCAGGCATTGCTGAGCGACCTAGCAATGCGCACTCTTGATCTTACCCCGCCTGTTAGCGGATGCTAACGGACAACGCCACCCCCATGCCGACCAAAAAGGCAATAAAAAAACCCGCACTTAGGCGGGTTCTCGGATCGTACTGGACGTGCTTGGATGCTTAAATGGTGGAGGCGGCGGGAATCGAACCCGCGTCCGCAAGCCCTCCGCCCTTGGCCCTACATGCTTAGCCTGTTCTATTTTTTTTAACCTTCCAACGCCCGAGAGGCAGGGCGATCAGTCGGCGATTCCGTTAGGTTTTAGCAGATCAGGTCCGGACGCCCGTCTCCGCGATCCTATGTGATGTTACCCCTGAAACCCGTCGCCCACAGGCAAGAAACGGTCAGAGGCCCGCTGGGTTAAGCAGCGAGAGCGTAGTTGTCGTCGTTGGCAACTATAAGTTTGCGGATGGATTTACGAGGTAACCGCGCCTCGGCATGCACCTCAGGTTTTGCGACCCACGTCGAAGCCATGTCGCCCCCAGGTAACCGAGTTAGTCACTATAGGCGAGGTTTGGTTCCCCGGCAAGCGCACTGGCACCTGCTGATGCCGCAGGTCGAGAAAAGACCGACAGGGTCAGGATTTTTGATGCAAAACCGCTGCATGCCTGCTACATAATGCGAGGCGCTTGCCAACCATAAAAAATAAAAGGAGGACAGGACCATGATGTTTCAGGTTCGTATTCACGGCCGTGGCGGCCAGGGCTGCGTGACGGGGGCGGAAATGCTCTCCATCGCGGCCTTTCTCGAAGGGAAACGCGCACAGGCGTTTCCGAGTTTCGGTTCGGAGCGTACCGGCGCGCCGGTGGTGGCCTTCTGCCGCATCGCCGACCGCGAGATCCGGCTGCGCGAGCCCATCATGCAGCCCGACGGGCTCATCATTCAGGATCCCACCCTGCTCTATCAGGCCGATGTCTTCAACGGCCTGGTGCCGGACGGCTACGTGCTCATCAACACCAGGAAGAATTTCGACGATCTCGGTATCAGCGAACGCTTCAGCAACTGGAACCATGCACATCTCTGCACCGTCCCGGCGACTGAGATTGCCATGGAACATATCGGGCGTCCGCTGCCCAATGCCATTCTGCTCGCGGCCTTCGCGGCGATGAGCGGCGTGGTGTCGCTCGACTCGGTGCACGCGGCGATCCGGGCCAAATTCTCCGGCAAGGTGGCCGCCGGCAACATTGCCGCTGCCAGTGCCGCCTACGATTATGTCAAACATGAGCTGGAGGATTACGCCTGTGCTGAAGCAATGTGAAGGTTCCCATGCGGTCGCAGCGACCGTCGCACTGTGCCGGCCAGAGGTGATCTGCGCCTATCCGATCTCGCCCCAGACGCACATCGTCGAAGGCTTGAGCGAAATGGTGCGGGACGGCACCCTGCAAGGCTGCGAATTCATCAACGTCGAGTCCGAATTCGCCGCCATGTCGGTCGCCATCGGCGCCTCCGCGACCGGCGCCCGCTCCTATACGGCAACCGCGAGCCAGGGTCTGCTGTTCATGGCGGAGGCGGTCTGGAATGCCTCGGGGCTGGGTCTGCCGATTGTGATGACACTCGCCAACCGCGCCATCGGTGCGCCGATCAACATCTGGAACGACCACACCGACGCCATGTCGATGCGTGATGCAGGCTGGCTCCAGCTCTTCGCCGAGAACAATCAGGAAGCGGCTGATCTGCATATCCAGGCGTTTCGACTGGCCGAGGAGATCTCGCTGCCGATCATGGTCTGCATGGACGGCTTCATTCTGACCCATGCCTACGAACAGGTGGACATTCCGACTCAGGAACAGGTCGATGCCTATCTGCCGCCCTATGAACCGCGTCAGGTGCTTGATCCCCGTGAGCCGGTTTCAATCGGGGCGATGGTCGGCCCCGAAGCCTTCACCGAGGTGCGTTATCTGGCCCACGCCAGACAGATGCAGGCGCTGGATCTGATTCCGCAACTGGCGACCGAGTTCAGGCAGCAGTTCGGTCGTGACTCGGGCGGTCTGATCCGAACCTATTGTACCGATGACGCCGTGACCATCGTGGTGGCCCTGGGCTCGGTGCTGGGAACCATCAAAGACACGGTGGACGATCTGCGCGAGGCCGGTCATAAGATCGGGGTTCTGGGCATCACCTCCTTCCGCCCCTTCCCGACCAATGCGATCCGGCATGCGACCCGCAATGCGCACCGCGTGGTGGTGGTCGAGAAGTGTTTTGCGGTCGGTGTCGGCGGGATCGTCTCGCGCGACGTGCGCACCGCGATGCGCGACCGTCCCCAGCGGCTCTATGGCGTGGTCGCCGGGCTCGGCGGGCGCGCCATCACCAAGAGCTCCCTGCACGGTCTCCTGCTCAAGGCGATGGATGACGAGCTGGAACAACTGACCTTCCTCGATCTGGACTGGAACGCGGTCAACCGCGAACTGGAACGCGAGCGCCAGACGCGCCGCTCGGGACCGATCGCCGAAAACCTGCTGCGCGACCTGGGTGTCGTGGCCGCAGGCGCCGTTTAAGGGAGACGAACGCCATGACTGCCAGTATCGTCAAGTTCTATCAGACCGGCACCCACACCGTCGGCAACCGTCTGCTCGATCCCTCGCAGCGTTCGGTGCAGGCCGACATGCGGCGCACCAACTCGCTCAACTCGGGCCATCGCGCCTGTCAGGGATGCGGCGAGGCGCTCGGCGCACGCTATGCCATCGACGCGGCCATGATGGCGACCGACAACCAGTTGATCGCGGCCAACGCGACCGGCTGTCTGGAGGTCTTCTCCACGCCCTATCCCGAAACCTCCTGGCAGATCCCCTGGATCCATTCGCTGTTCGGTAACACCGCTGCGGTCGCGACCGGCATCGCCGCCGCGCTGCGGGTCAAGGGTCGCCAGGATGTCCGCGTGGTCGCACAGGGCGGCGACGGGGGCACCACCGACATCGGTTTCGGCTGCCTCTCGGGGATGTTCGAGCGCAACGATGACGTGCTCTATATCTGCTACGACAACGAGGCTTATATGAACACCGGGGTGCAGCGTTCCTCGGCCACGCCCGGCGCGGCGCGCACCGCGACCACGCCAGCGGTCGGTACGGAACCCGGCAATGTCTTCGGTCAGGGCAAGAACCTGCCATTGATCGCGATGGCGCATGAGATCCCCTATGTCGCCACCGCCATCGTGTCCGAACTGCGCGATCTGGAGGCCAAGGTCAAGCGCGCGATGGAGATCCGGGGCGCACGTTACATCCATGTCTTCGTGCCCTGTCCGCTGGGCTGGGGCACCAATTCCTGGGACACCATCCGCATCGCCCGGCTGGCCAAGGAGACCGGCATCTTCCCGGTGATCGAGGCGGAACATGGCGAGTTGACCGGCGTCTCCAAAATCCGCCGGCAACTGCCGGTCGAGGATTATCTGAAACCACAGAAACGCTTCGCGCACCTCTTTGCGCCGGTCCTCAATACCGCTGCCATTGACCGGATCCAGGCGCTGGCCGACCGGAATATCCGGCGCTTCGGACTGATTGACGCCACGACCGGGATGGGAGACTGATCATGGAAAAGCCTTTTGCCATCACACTCGATGTCGGTTCCTCGCTCGCCAACAAGACCGGGAGCTGGCGCACCTATCGCCCGGTCTATGTCGATCGTCTGCCGCCCTGCAATCATGCCTGTCCCGCTGGGGAGAACATCCAGGGCTGGCTGTTCCACGCCGAATCGGGCGACTACGAGCAGGCGTGGCGCGCCCTGGTGCAGGACAATCCCATGCCGGCGGTCATGGGCCGGGTCTGTTATCACCCCTGCGAATCGTCCTGCAATCGCGGGAACCTGGATCAATCGGTCGGCATCAACGCGGTCGAGCGCTTCCTTGGCGATCAGGCGATCCGGCTGGGCTGGTCGTTCGATCCGCCGGCCAGCGACTCCGGCAAACAGGTGCTGGTGGTCGGTGCCGGTCCGTCCGGACTCTCGGCGGCCTATCATCTGGCGCGTCTGGGGCATCGGGTGACCATCCACGAGGCCGGCCCCATGGCCGGCGGCATGATGCGCTTCGGCATCCCCAAATACCGTCTGCCGCGCGCGGTGCTGGAGGCTGAGATTCAGCGCATTCTCGATCTTGGCGTCACCCTCAGGCTCAACACCAAGGTCGCGAACATCGAAGAGACCATGCGTGAGGGGCAATTCGACGCCGCCTTTCTCGCCGTCGGCGCGCACATTGCCAAACGCGCCTATATCCCCGCTGGCGAGGCGGCCCATCTGCTTGACGCCATGCAGGTGCTGCGCGGCATGGAAGGCGAGGAACAGCCGCTGCTCGGGCGGCGCGTGGTGGTCTATGGCGGCGGCAACACCGCGCTCGATGTGGCGCGCACCGCCAAGCGGCTGGGCGCGACCGATTCCATCATCGTCTACCGCCGTACCCGCGAGAAGATGCCCGCCCACGACTTCGAGGTCGAAGAAGCCCTCCAAGAAGGCATCCTCATCAAATGGCTTTCGACCATCAAGAACATGTCCGACGAGGGCACGCTCACGGTCGAGAAGATGGCGCTCGATGAGAAGGGATTCCCCCAGCCGACCGGTGAAGTCGAGACGCTGGAGGCCGATTCGCTGGTGCTGGCGCTCGGTCAGGACGTGGATCTGTCACTGCTGAACGATGTGCCGGGGCTGGAGATCAGGGACGGCGTGGTGCAGGTCGGCGAGAACATGATGACCGGACGGCCCGGCATCTTCGCCGGTGGCGACATGGTGCCATCCGAACGTACCGTTACCGTCGCCATCGGTCATGGCAAGAAGGCCGCGCGTCATATCGACGCTTGGCTGCGCGGTGTCGTCCATGAGCCCGCACCCAAGCACGATCTGGCGACACCTGAGCGGCTCAACACCTGGTACTACGACGATGCGCCCAAACAGGTGCAGCCGACGCTCGATCTGATCCGTCGCCAATCCACCTTCGACGAGGTCGTCGGCGGTCTCGACGAGGGCAATGCGCTCTTCGAGGCGCGGCGCTGTCTCTCCTGCGGCAACTGTTTCGAGTGCGACAACTGCTATGGCGTCTGCCCGGATAACGCCATCGTCAAGCTCGGTCCCGGACTGCGCTTCGCGGTCAATTACGACTACTGCAAGGGCTGCGGCATCTGTAACGCCGAATGTCCATGCGGGGCGATTGTCATGGTGCCTGAAGCGATCTGACGCACCGGCTCAGTGAGCCGCTGCAATGGATTGCATCAAGCAGCGCCGGTGCGTCGGGGATCAGACCTTCCACAACCGATCCGCACGCACCAGGCGCTTCAAGCTTTCCCCGATGCAGTCCCTTGCATTCCGCGCCTCTGACCAAATCATGGCGACTCGCTCAATCAAGCGCGGGCATTGCTCAGAAACAACCCTTTTGGACCCAACCATGAACAGGCTATCTCAATATCCCCGCCGCTTCTCCGTACTGCTTGGTGCCGCATTCCTGTTCGGCGTCGGCTGCTCACAGGCCGGTGGTCCCACCCTGACGGCACCCGAGGCGCTCGACAAGGCCCGTGCTGGCGAGATCACACTCATCGACATCCGCACCCCGATTGAGTGGCGCCAGACCGGCGTTGCCCCGGTCGCGCATCGGATCGACATGCAGGATCCGCAAGGCCCGTCCGGCTTCGCCAGCAAGGTGCTGGCTGAAGTCGGCGGGGACAAGTCAGCGCCCATCGCACTCATCTGCCGCACCGGCAACCGCAGCGGTTACATGCAGCAGGAATTGCAGCGGCAGGGCTTTACCAACGTCTACGATGTCAGCGAAGGCATGGCCGGCGGGCGGGCCGGACCGGGCTGGATCCGCCGCGCGCTACCCGTCGAGTCCTGCACGAACTGCTGACAGACGACTGACCGACCGTTTTACCGTCGCAATTTTTCTCAACCTCCCACAGGAGACAGCATGTCCAATCCGTCGAACTACCTCGCCGGCATCCTCGCCGCCGTCATCGCCACCCCTACCCTCGCGGCCAACCCCAGGGTGGCGCTTGATGTGAGCATCGGCGACCAGCCAGCCGGAACCATCACCGTCGAACTCTTCGCCGATGTGGTGCCCAAGACGGCAGAGAACTTCCGTGCGCTCTGCACCGGTGAGAAGGGCAAGGGCCAGAGTGGCAAGGATCTGACCTACGCCGGCAGCCCCTTCCACCGCATCATCCCTGAGTTCATGATCCAGGGCGGCGACTTCACCCGTGGCAACGGCACCGGCGGCGAGTCGATCTATGGCGAGAAATTTGCCGACGAGAATTTCACACTCAAACACACCGAGGCCGGCATGCTGTCCATGGCTAACGCCGGCCCCAACACCAACGGCTCGCAGTTCTTCATCACGGTCGCCGCCACGCCCTGGCTGGACGGCAAGCATGTCGTCTTCGGCAAAGTGGTCGAGGGCATGGATGTGGTCAAGGCCGTCGAGGCCCAGGGCACCCGCTCCGGTCGTCCCCAGCAGCCCGTCACCCTGACGGCCTGCCGTCAGCTTTGATCCTGAAAAGCGATTGAACCGCAACGCGCAAAAATAGAGATTTAGGCGCTTTCCGGGAAGGTTTTTATCCACCTGAGAGACCGCTCATTGGACAGGATTAACAGGATGACTCAGGATTAACAGGATTCAAAACAATCGGTTGAAATCCTGTCCACCCTGAAAAATCCTGTTACTCCTGTCTATTCGAGACGTGCGATCAGGTATGGTTTTTTCAGGAAATCACCCGAAGCCGGCCTATTCCTCCGCCCGCACCCGCAAAAAACTCGCGAAGCGGGGTGTTCCCTTATTCGTGTAACCCCGATATTTGAAGGTCACCAGACTGCCAACGGACGGGGGATCGCGCCGTTGCGCATCGGTGAAGCCGCTGCCAAGCCGGAAGCGGCGTCCTTCCCGGTCCTCGACCAGCAGGGCGCCGAGCATGCCCGCATATTTGCCCTGACCGGGCAGGTGCCCGATCACCCGCGCCTCGGCGTCCTGATAGGGCTTGACCTTGAGCAGATCGTTGGTGCGACCGGCGCGATAACTGGAACCGTCCCGGTGCAGCATCAGTCCTTCGCCGCCAGCCGCGACGACGGCATCGAGTCGCGCCATCAGTTCGGCATGATCGGCAACCCGGAACTGCTCGACCGGCGCCAGATAATGACTCGGCGAACCGGCCAGGATCCGCCTGAGTGACTGGAGCCGCTGCCCGAAGGGCGCATCCACTCCCGGCAGATCGAAGACCATGAAGCGCACCGTCCGCCAGACATCGGGATCGGGCGTCTGTCGTCGCACCGCGCCAGATAGACGCTCGAAGGTGCCGCGTCCCATCCAGAGTTCGCCATCCAGGGGCTCTGACGGAAAACCGGCCGTGAACCAGTCGGGCGACTGAATCGGATTTCCGCCACGACTGACAAGTCGCTTACCATTCCAGTAGGCGCGCACACCATCGAGCTTTTCACTCACCCAATAGACCGACAGATCGATGCCTTCCTGATAGGTGTTCGCCAGCATCAGGGCGGGTTTGCCCGAGCTGGCCGGATTGATCTGAGGTGTCTGGGTGGCATCCTGAACCACCGCCGACAGACCGGGCGATTCCGCCGCTCCCGGCAAGGCGATCAGACAGAGCAACGGCAGGATCCAGAAGGATCGGCGAAAGGGCAATCCCGGCGTGTCCATCAGCGGTCTCCCGAGTCAATCGATAACAATGAAAACACTGACACATCTTGAACAACTGGAATCGGAGAGCATCCATATCCTGCGCGAGGTCGTGGCCGAGGCCGAGACGCCGGTGATGCTCTATTCGATCGGCAAGGATTCGGCGGTCATGCTGCATCTGGCCAGAAAGGCCTTTTATCCCTCGCCGCCGCCCTTTCCGCTCCTGCACGTGGATACCACCTGGAAATTTCAGGACATGTACCGACTGCGCGACCGGGCCGCGCGTGAAGCGGGGATGGAACTCATCGTCTACCGGAATCCCGAGGCGCTCGCACGGGGCATCAATCCATTCGATCACGGCGCACTGCACACCGACATCTGGAAGACCGAAGGTCTGAAACAGGCGCTCGACCTGCACGGCTTCGATGTCGCCTTCGGCGGCGCGCGACGCGACGAGGAAAAGAGCCGGGCCAAGGAGCGGATCTTTTCCTTCCGCTCGGCCAATCATCGCTGGGATCCGAAAAATCAGCGTCCGGAACTCTGGAAGCTCTATAACGCGCGCAAGGCCAAAGGCGAGAGCATCCGCGTCTTTCCCATCTCGAACTGGACCGAACTCGACATCTGGCAGTATATCCATCTCGAAGGGATCGAGATCGTGCCGCTCTATTTCAGCGCGCCGCGTCCGACCGTGGTACGCGACGGTCTGATTCTGATGGTCGATGACGAACGTTTTCCCTTGCAGGCAGGCGAGGAGGTGATCCCGCGTTCCATCCGCTTCCGCACCCTCGGCTGCTATCCGCTGACCGGCGCAGTCGAGAGCACGGCCAGCACGCTGCCCGAGATCATCCAGGAGATGCTGCTGACGACGACCTCAGAGCGTCAGGGGCGCGCCATCGACCACGACCAGTCGGCCAGCATGGAAAAGAAAAAGCAGGAAGGCTATTTCTGATGAACGATCCCATCTACCAGACCGATGACCTGATCGCCCAGGACATCGATGCCTATCTGGACCGGCATCGGCACAAGACCATGCTGCGTTTCATCACCTGCGGCAGCGTGGACGACGGCAAATCGACCCTGATCGGGCGTCTGCTCTATGACAGCAAACTGATCTTCGAGGATCATCTGGCGGCGCTCGAAGCCGATTCAAAACGGGTCGGTACCCAGGGCCAGGAGATCGATTTCGCGCTGCTGGTTGATGGTCTGGCCGCCGAGCGCGAACAGGGCATCACCATTGATGTCGCCTACCGCTTTTTCGCCACCGAGAAGCGCAAGTTCATCGTCGCCGACACGCCGGGGCACGAGCAGTACACCCGCAACATGGTGACCGGCGCCTCGACCGCTGATCTGGCGGTGATCCTCATCGACGCACGCAAGGGTGTGCTGACCCAGACCCGGCGTCACAGCTATCTCGCCCATCTGGTCGGCATCCGACACCTGGTGCTGGCCATCAACAAGATGGATCTGGTTGATTATGATCAGGCGGTCTTTGAGCGCATCGTCGCTGACTATCGCCACTTTGCCGACCGGATCGGCATCGGCCCTTTCACCGCCATCCCACTCTCGGGGCTCCGGGGCGACAACATCACCAGGCGCAGCGACGCCATGCCCTGGTACGCCGGCCCGGCGCTGCTGGAGCATCTGGAGACGGTGAATCTCGATGCCGACCGGATGCAGGAGCATCCGTTCCGGCTGGCGGTGCAGTGGGTCAACCGTCCCAATCTGGATTTTCGCGGCTTCTCGGGCCAGATCGCCAGCGGTTGGGTGCGTCCGGGCGACGCGGTACGTGTGCTGCCGGGCGGCCAGACATCCACTGTCACACGCATCGTCACCTTCGATGGCGATCTTGACGAGGCACGCGCCGGTCAGTCAGTCACCCTGACCCTGGCCGACGAGATCGACTGTTCGCGCGGTCAGGTCATCGCCCGCGCCGACCAGCCGCCGGAGGTCGCTGACCAGTTCGAGACCACGCTGGTGTGGATGGCCGGCGAACCGATGCTGCCGGGGCGTCCCTATCTGCTCAAGCTCGCGACCAATGTGGTCACGGCGACCGTGACCGACCTGAAATATCAGATCAACGTCAACACCCTGACGCACGAAGCCGCCAAGACCCTGGGGCTGAACGGGATCGGCGTCTGCAATCTCTCGCTTGATCGGGCGCTGCCCTTCGAGCCTTATACCGACAACCCGGATCTCGGCGGTTTTGTTCTCATCGACCGTCTGACCAGTGCCACGGTCGGTGCCGGCATGATCCATTTCGCCCTGCGGCGCAGCCATAACATCCACTGGCAGGCGATTGAGGTCAATCGCGCCGCCCACGCCGCGCTCAAGCACCAGCAGCCGCGCTTGCTCTGGTTCACCGGCTTGTCCGGATCGGGCAAATCGACCATCGCCAATCTGGTTGAAAAGAAGCTCCACGCACTGGGACGCCATACCTTTCTGCTCGATGGCGACAACGTCCGCCACGGGCTGAACCGGGATCTGGGCTTTACCGAGGCGGATCGGGTGGAGAACATCCGGCGTGTCGGCGAGGTGGCCAGACTCATGACCGATGCCGGCCTGATCGTCCTCACCGCGTTCATTTCGCCCTTTCGCAGCGAGCGCCGCATGGTGCGGCAACTGCTGCCGGACGGCGAGTTCATCGAGATCTTCATCGACACCCCGCTTGAAGTGGCCGAAGCACGCGATCCCAAGGGGCTCTACCGCAAGGCGCGGGCGGGAATGCTCAAGAACTTCACGGGCATCGACAGCCCTTATGAAGCGCCCGAAGAGCCCGAGATCCGCATCGACACGACCCGTCTCTCGGCGGAGGAAGCGGCGGAGATCATCGTCCAGGCCATGACCACATAAACCGCGCCCTGTGCGGCATGCAATGTTTTTGGATTGGATCAACCTTGGCAGTATCGACAATTGCTGGAGCGAGCGCGGTTTAAGGGGTTAAAAAATTTAACATTTTAAACCGCGTCTCCACTGAGGTCGTAGACATCCACAAAGCAAAACACAAAATGAAAATGACGCATATCGCGCTGGACGCGGTTTAAGCTGGACGCGGTTTAAGCTCTGAGCGCATGTCCGGTGAGCTTCAGAAAGAGGTCTTCCAGATTGGGCGTCGCGACCCTCAAGGCGCTCAGATCGACGCCGAGACGTTCCAGTTCAGCCAGTGTGAGCGGCACGTCTTCGGCCTGGATCTCGATTTCACCATGACGGACCAGGGCTTCTGGCGGCAAGGGCAGGGTTGCCGGCCAGGCGGTGTCCGGCAGATGAATGAGACGGGCCGGAAAATGCTGCCGCACCAGCGCCGCCGGGCTCCCCTCGACGATCATCCGCCCGCGATCAATGATCGCAACCCGGTCGCACAGACGCTCGGCCTCCTCCATGTAATGAGTCGTCAGCAGAATACTGGTGCCGCGCCGGCGGACCTGCTCGATCAGGCTCCAGAAATTGCGCCGGGCCTGCGGATCGAGCCCGGTGGTCGGCTCGTCCAGAAAGACCAGATCGGGATCGTTGACCAGCGCAATCGCCAGCAACAGACGCTGGCGCTGACCGCCTGAAAGCTTGCGGGTGTCACGATCCAGGATGTCGGACAGATTGCAGAGCCGGATCAACTCGTCGCGATCCGCCGTGCGTCGATAGAGGCTGGCGAACATGGCCAGCGACTCGCCCACGGTCTGAAAATCCTGAAGGGCGGTGGCCTGGAACTGAATGCCGATGGATTCGCGATAATTGCGCCCCAGGGGTTGACCGCGATAGAGCACCACGCCGGAAGTGGGCGTCTGAATGCCTTCCAGCATCTCTAGGGTCGTGGTCTTGCCCGCTCCGTTCGGTCCAAGCAGACCGTAACACTGGCCGCGCTCAACCCGAAAGCTGATGCCATCCACGGCACGCACGCCGGGATAGAGCCGGACCAGATCGCGCGCCTCGATCAGGGTGTCTATGATGTGACGGCGGGAGCCCGATTCATCCGGCGCGCCGATGTCTCCGCTCGCCGTCAGAGCAGCTTGATCCCACGAGATTTCCATGCGATTTTCAGGCACTCTTTTCCACGCTCGTTATTGAGGATTGGATCATGACCGAACAGACCGCTTCCGATTCATCGACACAAAAGCTGGTCTTCCCGAGAGGGATCCCCGGTTTCGAGGATCAGACCCGCTATAACCTGTTCCATTCGGACACCGAATCCGGACGGGTTTACTGGATGGAGTCGGAAGACCGCCCCGAGATTACCTTCACCTTCGTCGATCCCAAACTCTATGGACTGAATTATGAACTGGAGCTGACCGACGACGAACAGACGCTGCTTCAGGCCGAGCGTCCGGACGATGTGGCGGTGCTGCTGATGCTGTGGAAGCAGGAGGAGCCCGGCCAGGACGCGAAACCCGGCCTGAACGCCAATATCGCCGGACCAATCCTCATCAATGTCGAAAAACGCTTAGGGATGCAGAAGATTCTCGCCAGTCCGAAGGTGGAGTTGAATATTACCGAGTAAGATCCGGTTCCGCAGAGGCCGGCGTCCGGCCTCGCGGTTAAGCCGGCTGACGTCGCTGCCACAGATAATAGCCGGACAGAATCAGGCCAACGCAGACCAGCACCACCAGCGTCATCAGATGCAGATTCTCTTTCAGCAGCATCTCGTTGCCGCCGATGAAATATCCCAGCGCGATCAGGATCGCCGACCAGATCCCCGCCCCGAGACAGGTATAGAAGACAAAAACGGATAACCGCATGCGACACAGCCCGGCAGGAAGCGAGATCAGATGTCGGATCCCTGGAATGAGGCGCCCGGTGAACGTAGAGATGGCGCCATGCCTCTCGAAGAAGACATCCGTTTTATGCAGAAGCGCGGGCCGCACGAAGAAATATTTTCCGTAACGATCCAGAAAAGGCCGCCCCACCCAAAGCGCAAATCCATAATTGACGCCAGCCCCCGCCAGACTGCCAATAGTTGAGGCGAGCAGAATGAGGAACAGATTCATCTCTCCCTGATAGGCAAGATACCCGGCCGGAATCAGCACCAGTTCGCTGGGTACCGGCAGAACGGTGGACTCCAGCGCCATCAGAATGAAGATCCCGACATATCCCCAGCCATGGACCGTCGCCAGGATCCAATCGATGAATTCATGCAGCATCCGTTATTAGCCTCGATCAAAAGTTGTCATGGAACCTCCCGCCACCACGGTCAACTTGCCTGGCTGCGGAGCGAATCGTTTCCAAGGGATTCAGGATTGACCGCCAGTGCGCTGTGGTGGCGGGAATAGACGAAATAGATGACGAGCCCGATGGCGAGCCAGACGCCAAAGGCGGCCCAGGTCTGCCAGGGCAGGCTCACCGCCAGGATCAGACAGAAGAAGGCGCCCAGAAGCGGGAACAGGGGCGAAAAAGGGATGCGGAAAGGACGCGGCAGATCAGGGTGCCTGCGACGCAGCACCAAAACACCCACCGAGACCAGAAAAAAGGCCGCCAGGGTACCGAGATTCACCAGCTTCGCGACCGCACCGATCGGGGTGAAACCGGCAATGAAGGCCATCGCGAATCCGGTCGCGAGGATCACTGTCAACGGTGTCTGGGTACGGCGGTCGATCCGCGCGAACAGAGGTGGCAGCAGGCCGTCACGGGCAATGGCCAGAAACACCCGGGTCAGCCCGTAATACATGGCGAGCATCACCGTGGTGAGCCCGGCGATCGCCCCGGCCGCCACCAGCCCGGCACCCCAGGGATAACCCAGCCGCAGAATCACCTCCGCCACGGGGTCGGACACGTTGAGGGTCGAGTAGTGAGCGACGCCGGTCAGCAGTCCGGCGACCAGGATATAGAGCAGGGTGCAGACCGCGAGCGAGGCCAGGATGCCGATCGGCAGATCGCGCTGGGGGTTGCGGGCCTCCTCGGCGGCAGTCGAGACCGCGTCGAATCCCAGATAGGCGAAGATGACCAGCGCCGCCCCACCCATCATGCCGCCCCAGCCGAATGGCATAAAAGGGGTCCAGTTAGCCGGCTCCACATGGGAGGAGGCAATAACGACGAAAACCGTGATCGCCAGAAGCTTGATGAAGACCATGGCCGCGTTGACCCGCGCACTCTCGCGCACACCCACGGCCAGCAGCAGGCCGAGAACCAGCACGATGACGAACGCTGGCAGGTTGACCAGCCCGCCCTCCAGCGGCCCCCTGAGCAACTCCGGCGGCAACCCCAGACCGACTGCCTCAAGGGCGGTATTCGCATAACCCGACCAGCCGATGGCAACCGCCGAGACCGCAACCGAATACTCCAGGATCAGATCCCACCCGATGACCCAGGCGATCAGTTCACCCATGCCGGCGTAGGTGTAGCCGTAAGCGCTGCCGCAGCCACCGATGGCAGCAGCCAATTCGGCGTAGGCCATGGCGGCAAAGGCACAGGCAAATCCGGCGACGACATAGGACAGAACAATGGCCGGCCCTGCCTTGGTCGCGGCAGCGACACCGGTCAGGACGAAGATGCCCGCACCGATGACGGCGCCGATACCAAGCAGGGTCAGGTCCAGCGGACCCAGGATCCGCCGCAACCCACTACCGTGAGCAACATGATCGGCATTGATCGCCTTGGTCCGCAGCAATTCGGATGCACGCATAGCAATCTCCGTGTCTGTCGCTGTTATCGAGCGTCACTGGAACAGGATGAGCGAATAGACCGACCAAGCCGGCAACCCGCTTGCAGGCCGGTACATACCGGGAACGCATTTTGCCATGTGTCACATAAAAAAGGCGCGGCCAATGCCGCGCCTTTTTGGTCATCCTGGCCCGGTTTGACTGACCCGGGCCTTCAGACCGCTCGCGATCAGAGCAACGGCACCAGCAACAGGGCCACGATGTTGATGATCTTGATCAGCGGGTTGATGGCAGGACCGGCGGTATCCTTGTAGGGGTCGCCGACGGTGTCGCCCGTGACGGCCGCCTTGTGCGCCTCCGAACCCTTGCCACCGAAGTTGCCTTCCTCAATGTACTTCTTGGCGTTGTCCCAGGCACCGCCGCCGGTGCACATGGAAATGGCGACGAAGAGACCGGTGACGATAGTGCCGATCAGCAGACCGCCGAGTGCGCGGATGCCGGCGCCATCACCCATGAGGATGTTCATGCTGACCGCGACCACGACGGGCACCAGGATCGGCAGCAGCGAGGGAATGACCATCTCTTTGATGGCGGCCTTGGTCAGCAGGTCAACGGCGCGCGAATAGTCCGGCTTGGCCGTGCCTTCCATGATGCCCTTGATCTCTTTGAACTGACGGCGAACCTCGATCACGACCGAGCTCGCGGCGCGACCGACGGCTTCCATCGCCATGGCGCCGAAGAGATACGGCACTAAGCCGCCGATGAAGAGACCGATGATGACAGCCGGGTCGGACAGGCTGAAGACTTCCAGCTTGCCAGCGGCTTCAAGGTTATGGGTGTAGTCCGCGAACAGCACCAGCGCCGCCAGACCGGCGGAGCCGATGGCGTAGCCTTTGGTGACGGCCTTGGTGGTGTTGCCGACCGCATCCAGTGCGTCGGTGATCTGGCGCACTTCCTTGGGCAGACCGGACATTTCGGCGATGCCGCCAGCGTTATCGGTGATCGGGCCATAGGCGTCGAGGGCGACGACCATGCCGGCCATGGAGAGCATGGCGGTGGCGGCGATGGCAATGCCGTAGAGGTCGCCGACCGCATAGGAGGCCCAGATCGCCAGACAGACCGCCAGCACCGGCAGCGCGGTGGACTTCATGGAGACCGCGAGACCGGCGATGACGTTGGTGGCGTGGCCGGTTTGCGAGGCTTCAGCGACATAACGAACCGGATGGAATTCGGTCGCGGTGTAGTACTCGGTGATGACCACCAGCGCAGCGGTGAGCGCTAAGCCGATCAGGGTGCAGAAGAGCATCGCAAAGAGATGATCCCACATGAACAGCGCGGTCACGACGGCGAAGCCAACAAAGGCCAAAGCGCCTGAAACGATCATGCCGCGATAGAGCGCGCCCATGATCTTGCCGCCCGGCGCCATCTTCACCTGGTAGGAACCGATGATGGAGGCGATGATGGAGACCGCGCCCAGCACCAGCGGATAGAGGACATAGTCGATATCGAAACCGCCAGCGGCCTTGGAGAGGAGTCCGCCGAGAACCATGGTGGCGACGATGGTGACCGCGTAGGTCTCGAAAAGGTCAGCGGCCATACCGGCGCAGTCGCCGACGTTGTCGCCCACGTTGTCGGCGATGACAGCCGGATTGCGTGGATCGTCCTCAGGGATACCGGCCTCGACCTTGCCGACCAGATCCGCGCCCACGTCGGCGCCCTTGGTGAAGATACCGCCGCCAAGACGGGCGAAGATCGAGATCAGCGAGCCACCGAAGGCCAGACCGATCAGCGCATGCAGCGCCGCTTCATTGGCGCCGAGGAAGGCGAAATAACCGGCCACGCCGAGCAGGCCCAGGCCCACCACCAGCATGCCGGTGACGGCGCCGCCACGGAAGGCGATGGCGAGCGCGGAATCGAGACTCACGGTCGCGGCCTGCGCGGTGCGGACATTGGCGCGCACCGACACGTTCATACCGATATAGCCGGCGAGACCGGAGAGAATGGCGCCAACCGCGAAACCGCCGGCGGTCGCCATGCCGAGCGCGAACCAGAGGACGAGAAAGAGCGCGGCACCGACGATGCCGATGGTGGTGTACTGCCGATTGAGATAGGCCTGGGCGCCGGCCTGGATGGCCGCCGCGATGTCCTGCATGCGTCCTGATCCGGCGGACTGTTTATTGATCCAGGCGACGACGACCAAGCCGTAGACGACGGCCGCGATCCCCGCGATGATGGCGAACGAAAGGGCAAAACCTGTCATGTAGATCCCCCGTTGTGGGTTGTGTTGGTATGTGCCGAATAGTATCGGTGCCGACTGTCACGTCGCCAAACCCAGCCACATGCGCGGTCGGTCGCCAAAACGGCACGGAACTTTAACACAAAGACCTTATTGTTTTCCGCTGTCCATTATGCGGAGATCTTTGCCCGATTCGCGCTCATCCCCGCCGCATTCCTGGCGAGCAGATCGAGCAGCGGGCCGGCCTTATGACAGGTCTCACGGTATTCGGATTCGGGGTCGGAATCGGCGACGATGCCGCCGCCCGCCCATAGCCGGATGATCCCGGCTGACTGCACCAGGGTGCGGATGGTGATATTGGTCTGCATGGCGCCGTCGAATCCCAGATAGCCGATCGACCCGCAGTAGACGCCGCGCCGGTGCGGCTCCAGTTCCTCAATGATCTCCATTGCACGCCGCTTGGGCGCACCCGTGATGGAACCGCCGGGGAAACAGGCGCGCAGCAGATCCACCGCCGTCCGCCCCGCCGCCAGCCGCCCAGTCACGGTGCTGACCAGATGATGCACACGGGCGAAGGTCTCGATCGCGAACAGCCGGGGCGCCTGTACGCTGCCGGTGGCGCAGACCTGGCCCAGATCGTTGCGCAGCAGATCGACGATCATGAGATTCTCGGCGCGGTCCTTGGGACTGAGACGCAGGGCATTCGCCAGTCGCCGGTCCGCGTCAGCATCCGGGCTGCGTGGACAGGTGCCCTTGATGGGCCGGGTCTCGACCTCGCCGTCGCGCACGTACAGAAACAGCTCCGGGGACGAGCAGAGAATCTGCCAGTCGGGCGTCTCCAGATAGGCGCCGAACGGTGCTGCGTTGAGTGTGCGCAACAGACGATAGGCCGGCCAGGGATCGCCCACGGCGGGCGCGGCGAAACGGCGGGCGAGATTGACCTGATAACAGTCACCGGCGTGCAGATAAGCCTTGATTCGTGCGATGGATTGCAGATAGCGTTCGTGGCTCATGTTCGGACGCACCCGGTCGAGCACCCGGAAGGATCCGCCACCCGGCGCTTCCGGCCGCCCGGCCAGCACCGCCGCCAACTGATCCGCGCGTGCGCTCAGGCTGGATGCGTCCGGCGCGACCAGCCGGGTCCGCCGATCGACATGATCCACGACCAGCGCCCAGTCATAGATGCCGACCGCCATCTCCGGGAGATTCTCGGCATCCTGCGCAAGGTTTGGCAGCGGCAGCAGACGGCGCGCCAGGTCGTAGCCGAAATAACCGATGGCGCCGCCAGCGAACGGCAGTCCATGACAGGCGGGTCGGACAGGGCCAAGCGCCTCGGCCAGCAGCGCAAATGGATCGTCCGCTGAGATCCGGACGCCGTCCGCCGTGCGGATCTCGGTCCAGGCTCCGCGCGTGACCAGCGTCCTGACCGGATCGGCGGTGAGGATGTCATAACGGCCCTGAATGCTGAGTGGACGCCCGCTGTCGAGAAAGACCGGCCAGGAAGCGGTGCGCAGCGCCGCGAACAGCCCGGCGCTGTCAGGACGGTAGGGGATCTCGCAGGTCACAGGAAACGGCATCACAGCGTTCGTTGGGTTATCGTTGGTCGCCAATTGATGGAACCCTATAAACCTCAATCCCGCAGTTTGAACCGCAAAGGCGTAAAGGACGCAAAGTAAAAAACAACATGTGACTCTTCTGCTGTGCTGCATCCGCCGCTAAAGCCGTCGGACAGCACAGGATTCTGACATTCTTCGTGTTCTTTGCGGTTCAACATCGCCTTTCAATTTCATGAAAATATGGACGCCATGACCGACAGACTGAAACCCTCTTCCAGCCCACTGTCCTGCCGGGAGCGAATCTGACCGTGGATAGAGCCGATCCAAGCATCCCGCGTGACATCGATCCCAAGACCTGGCAACTGGCCACCCGGGTCATCGCCATGCCGAGCGAAACCAACGCCTATGGCGACATCTTCGGCGGCTGGCTGCTGTCGCAGGCCGATCTGGCCGGGGCGACCATCGCCATCCAGGTTGCCGGAGGGCGGGTCGCCACCGTGGCGGTCAAGGAATTCCGCTTTCTCGCCCCGGTCCTGGTCGGCGATCTGGTGGAAGCCTTTGCGCGACTGCTCCATGTCGGTCGCACCTCCATGACGGTCGAGATTCAGATCTGGGCGCAGCGTGAACCCGATCCGCAGAGCCGTCAGCAGGTCGCCGTGGCCCAGTTCACCTATGTCGCCGTGGACAAGAATGGCCAGCCGCGTTCGGTTTCGGCGCCATTTTAGGTGGGCGCCACCACTTGCCAACAGGTAAATCGTGACGCACCGATATTTGTCCGTCACCGCCGCTAATTTCACCTAATTCAATGGCACTCGTACTGACGGAATCAGCCAAGAGATCGCTAAATCATGAGTTTCAAAACCGCAGAGCCTGCCCTGAAAGACGTTTTGGATGCGATCGCCAAAGGCGAGACACAGTTACCGGATTTTCAGCGTGGCTGGGTCTGGGACGACATGCACATCAAATCGCTGATCGCCAGCCTGTCGTTGTCTTACCCCATCGGGGCCGTGATGTTTCTTGAAGCTGGCGGTGTTCCTTTCAAACCGCGTTTGTTCGCAGGGGTGACGCTACAACCGGCACCGATACCGAAGACCTTCGTACTGGACGGGCAACAGCGCCTGACATCCATGTACCTCGCGCTGCGCAGCGGTTCTTCCCAGTGGCGTTAGTGTTCGATATCCAGGGCTTCATGCACTGGGAAAGCGGTTTCAGCGCCTACTTCAAGTTCGACTCGGAAGCCATGCAGTTTATGCAGCGGTTCCGCAACGAGATCTGGCTACGCTTCCAGCAGTTCAAGGTACCGGCTATTGAGCTTACACAGGATACGCCGCGTGAAGCGGTCTGTCAGGTGTTCGAGAAGGTCAATACCGGTGGTGTCACGCTCACGGTCTTTGAGTTGATGACGGCCACCTTTGCGGCAAGCGATTTCAATCTGAGGGAAGATTGGGACGCCCGCCGTGTGCGTCTGACCGCCAAGCATGAAATCCTCAAAGCAGTCGATGGCACCAGCTTCTTGACGGCTGTGACGCTGCTTGCCAGTTATCAACGGCATTTGAACAGCAAGACGGCCGTTTCCTGCAAGCGTGCGGATGTTCTGCGTCTCGAACTTGCCGATTTCACACGACTTCAGGGGCATGTCGAGGAGGGATTCAAAAAGGCGGCGGAATTGCTTGCCGAGGAGAAAATCTTCGACACCAAGGGGCTTCCATACGCCACGCAACTGATCCCGCTGGCGACCATTTGCGCTCAACTGGCGAGCAGCGTGACGCAGCATGGTGTGAAGCAGCAATTGCTGCGTTGGTATTGGAGCGGCGTGTTCGGCGAACTCTACGGCGGTGCCAATGAAACCCGCTTCGCCATGGATCTACCGGAGATGATTCAGTGGATCGGCGGTGGTCTGGAGCCGCGCACGATTCGGGATGCCAATTTCGCCCCGACCCGTTTACTCTCACTGCAATCCAGGTTAGCCGCCGCCTACAAGGGTTTGGCGGCATTGCTGATGAAACACGGGAGTCAGGATTTCATCAGTGGCACGCCCATTGACCTCAATACCTACTTCAACAATGCCATCGATATCCACCATCTCTTTCCACGGGTCTGGTGTGAGGCCAACAAGCTGCCGCGAGACAAATGGAACAGCGTGGTCAACAAGGCACCGCTGGCAGCAGGCACCAATCGATTTATCAGCGGGGATGCGCCGAGCGTTTATCTGGCACGCATTGAGAAAAACAAACAGGTAAGCAGTGGAAACCTTGACGGGTTTTTGATTTCACACGCCATTCCTGTGGCTGAATTTCGCGCGGATCACTTCGACGTATTCATCCGCCACCGAGCATCGGCCCTGCTCGGGCTGATCGAAAATGCCACAGGCAAAACCGTCTCGGGACGCGACAGCGAAGAGACCGTCAAGGCCTTTGGCGGCACTTTGCCCTAATGCCAATCTTCGGCATCGGTGATCTGCACACGCCTCACCGAAGCCAGCACCAAACAGGGGTTCAAACTTCATCAAACCCGGCGAGGCGATAAAGCCGCCGCGCCTCATCCAGATCCCGTTCGACGCCGCGCCCTTCTTCATACAGCATCGCCAGTGTGGTCAGCGAGCCAACGAGTCCCTGGTCTGCGGCTTTCCTGAGCCAGATGACGGCCTGAGCTGGATTCCGGTCGGTGCATTCGCCCTCCATGTACATGAAGCCGAGGCCATGCTGGGCGAATCCAAGACCGGCCTCGGCGGCGCTTTTCATGTAACTGTAGGCCAGCGCGGGATTGGGCAGCATCCCCAGTCCGTTCTGGGCCATGATCGCCATGCGGTAGCGGGCCTCCGCATGGCCCTGCTCGGCGAGCGGAGCAAGGAGGCCCGCTGCCCGCGAGAACTGCTTGGACTCGAAGGCGGCGATGCCGCTGGCGAGATCCATATCGAGACTGTCGATGTTGTCGCTCATCTTGAAGTGCCTGATTCAGGAATAACCAATGGTCGTCCGCCACGCGCTTCAATGCGCGCGCCAGGGCAGATCCAGGAAGGCGAGCCAGCGTTCCAGCAGCGCGTCGCTCATCGCCGCAACCGCCAGTCGCGGTTCCAGACTCGGTTCCCTGGCTGGCGTGACGCCATCGGTCTGATAGTGTCGCGAGGGCACGCCGGCCTCGTCGGCGATCAGCCGACCGGCGGCATAGTCCCAGAGTCGCTGGTTGCCGTGCAGATAGAGCTGAAAACGTCCCGCCGCCAGCCAGCACCAGTCCAGCGCGACCGACCCCAGGTTGCGCTGCGAGCGGAAGCCGCCGGGACGAAAGAGCGCGGGCAGCGCGGCGGGCGGCAGTCGTTTCAGATCGATCATGGCGAGACAGTCGCTGAGTTCGAGATCGCTGCCGAGCGTGCCCGGCTGTCCATTGAGGACAGGGCGGAGCGGCTCGCCATTCAACCAGGCGCCCAGGCCGCGCGCGGCGGTAAAGCATTCGTCCCGCACCGGGTCGAAGACGATACCCAGCACCGTCCGTCCCTGTTCGATTAGCGCCAGCGAGATGGCGAAGCCGGGAAAGCCGAGCGCATAGTTGCTGGTGCCGTCCAACGGATCCAGCACCCAGACTCGCTGATCGGCGGCGGCGAGCAGACGCGCCTGCTCCGTGCCGCTCATCTCTTCACCGAGCAGCGGGATGCCGGGAAAGGCACGGTCCAGGGCGGCGACCAATCGGGTCTGCACCGCGAGATCCGTGGCGGTCACAAGACTACCATCGGCCTTCCGTTCGGTTCGCGCACAGTGAAAGCGCGGCATGATCTCGGTTGCAGCGATGTCGCGCAGTAACGCAGTCAGGAAATCGAGTTCGGGATTCAGCATGGTTTGCGTCCAACCTCCGGCGGTTCATTTGACCTCAATGGGGCCGTGTTGCTCTAATCGGGCGGTTTCTCCCGTCCCACTCATCCGTCCAGGTAGTTTACGATGCCCCTGCAACCCGTGATCCTCTCCGGCGGCTCAGGAACACGGCTCTGGCCGTTGTCCCGCGAGGCCTATCCGAAACAGTTCCTGCCTCTGGCCAGCGAGCACACCATGCTCCAGGAAACGGTGCGGCGGCTCGATGGGCTGGACGCGGAGCATCCGCGCCAGGCGCTTGCACTGTTGGATCCGCTGGTGGTCTGCAACGAGGACCATCGTTTTCTGGTCGCCGAACAGTTGCGGCTCATCGAACGGCATTCCGCCGGGATTATCCTCGAACCCAAGGGTCGCAACACGGCCCCGGCCCTGACGCTGGCCGCGCTGGCGGCAACCCGGTCGGACATCGATCCGATCCTGCTGGTGATGCCGGCGGATCACAGCATCCGTCACGAGCCTGCTTTTCGCGCTGCCGTGGCCGATGCGTGCGTCATCGCCCGCACCGGCGCAGTCGTGACCTTCGGCATCGTCCCGACCAAGCCCGAAACCGGTTACGGTTATATCCGTCAGGGATCGACCTATGAGATCGAAGGTCTGACCGGCCACGCTTATGTGCTGTCTGGATTCGTCGAAAAACCGAACGCCAGTACCGCGCAGGAGTATCTGGCCTCCGGCGGTTATCTCTGGAACAGCGGCATCTTCGTGCTCAAGGCATCGCTCTGGCTCGCGCTGATCGAACGCTTCCGCCCCGACATCGCCCAGGCCGCCGCCAGTGCCTTTGCCGGCGCCCGCGTGGACGGCGCTTTCCTGCGACTCGATCCCGATCTCTTCGGCGCCTGCCCCAGCGACTCAATCGACTATGCGGTGATGGAGCATCTGGCCGGAGACACCGCCGATCTGCCTCCAGCGGTCGTGGTGCCGCTGGATGCCGGCTGGTCGGATGTCGGCGCTTGGTCGGCGCTGTGGGAGGTTCGCGAGCAGGACGCGGGCGGTAACGTGCTCGATGGCGACACCTTCGTGCACGACGCACACAACAATCTGCTGATCGCCCAGCATCGCATGGTGGCAGCCATCGGCGTCAATGATCTGATCGTGGTGGAGACCCCGGACGCGGTACTGGTGGCGAGCAAGGAAAGTGCCCAGGATGTGAAGACCGTCACCCAGTTTCTGCAACGCGAACAGCGCAACGAATACCGTCATCATCAACAGGTCCATCGTCCCTGGGGGTCTTACGAAGCCATCGGCCAGGGCGCGCGTTATCAGGTCAAGCGACTGATCGTGAAGGCGGGCGAGTCGCTGTCGCTCCAGATGCACCACCATCGCGCCGAGCACTGGATCGTCGTCTCCGGCACCGCGCGCGTGACCTGCGACGAGCGCTCCTTTCTGCTGACGGAGAATCAGTCCGCCTATATCCCCGTCGGCGCCACGCATCGGCTGGAGAATCCCGGCAGCATCCTGCTGGAGCTGATCGAGGTGCAGTCCGGCAGCTATCTCGGCGAAGACGACATCGTCCGCTTCGAGGATCGTTACAACCGTTAAACCGCGTCCAGCGCGATAGGCGTCATTTTCAGTTTGTATTTGGCTTTGGAGATGTCATCTCCATCAGTGGAGACGCGGTTTAAAATTTTATATTTTTTAATATTTTAAACCGCGCCCGCTCGAACGGACGTCGATTCTGCCAAGGCTGACTCAATTCTCAAATATCACATACCGTACCGGGCGCGGTTTAAACTGCGTCCCCGCAATCCGCAGACGTTGCCGCAGTTTAAATTGCTAAATTGATTTAAACCGCGTCAGCGCCGCCCTTGCATGATTGCGCTGATCCTGAACGCAACACCGACCCAACCATACACCTCCACCAAACGCGGTTTAAATCAGACATGGGATTCAAATGCGGTATCGTCGGCCTGCCCAACGTCGGCAAATCGACCCTTTTTAACGCTCTCACCAGGGCCACCATCGCGGCCGAGAACTACCCCTTCTGCACCATCGACCCCAATGTCGGCGTGGTGCCGCTGCCCGATCCGCGACTCGATGTGATCGCCGCCATCACCAAACCTCAGAAGGTGCTGCCGACCACCATGCAGTTCGTCGATATCGCCGGGCTGGTCGCAGGTGCCTCCAAGGGCGAGGGGCTGGGCAATAAATTCCTCGCCAACATCCGCGAGACCGACGCCATCGCGCATGTGGTGCGCTGTTTTGAAAACGACGACGTGGTGCATGTCGCCGGTCGGGTCGATCCGCTGCACGACATCGAGGTCATCAACACCGAACTGGCGCTGGCCGATCTGGAGTCGGTCGAACGGGCGCTGGATCGCGCCCAGCGCGCGGCCAAGACCGGCGATAAAAAGATCCTGACCCGCAAGGCGCTGCTGGAACAGGCGCGCGATCAACTGGACGCCGGCAGGCCGGTACGCTCACTGGGGCTGGACGAAGAGGCGCTGCTGGAGCTGCGCGATCTCTTTCTGCTGACCGCCAAGCCGACCATGTACATCGCCAATGTGGCCGAGGACGGCTTTGTCGATAATCCGCTCCTGGACAGGGTCAGGGCGCTCGCCGCCGAAGAGGGGGCCGAGGTCGTGGCGGTCTGTGCTGCCATCGAGGCCGACATCGTCGAACTCGAAGACGCCGAGCGCGATGAATTCCTCGCCGAACTGGGGCTCGACGAACCCGGACTGAACCGGGTCGTGCGCGCGGGCTATCAATTACTGGGGCTGGAGACCTATTTCACCTCCGGCCCCAAAGAGGTCCGCGCCTGGACCATCCCCAAGGATGCCAAAGCGCCCAAGGCCGCCGCCGTCATCCACACCGATTTCGAGCGCGGTTTCATCCGTGCCGAAGTGATCGCCTATGAGGACTTCGTCGCCTGCAAGGGCGAACAGGGGGCGAAAGAGGCCGGCAAACTGCGCTCGGAGGGCAAGGAATATGTCGTCAAGGACGGCGACATCATTCATTTCCGGTTCAATGTTTAAACCGCGCCCAGTGCGGCACGCGATGTTTTGGGTTTGGACCGGCCTTGGCGGAATCGATGATTGTTGGAGCTGGCGCGGTTTAAGAGAAATATAAAATTAAACCGCGTCTCCGCCAGGGGCTGTGGATGCACCAAGCGCCGAACTCACTGGAAACTCAGTATCTCGCTCTGGACGCGGTTTAGGGCGCCACGGCCCATTGACGCCCCTGAGCCGCCTCCCTATAATCGCCCGTCTTTCCCGGCTACGTAGCTCAGTTGGTTAGAGCATCGCACTCATAATGCGAGGGTCCCCTGTTCGAGTCAGGGCGTAGCCACCAGCATTTTGATGACTGACTGTGCATGACTGCACGTCAGTCAACTCAAATCGTCAGACAGGCATTCGCTGTGGCGTTTTCATCAACGCCTGGCCTTTGACCCTATCCCGCCAGGCACCGACCCAGCCAGGGATGTGATGACAGCGTCGGGCGCCCAGCTTTTACGACACTGAACATTCAGCGGTGGCCCCATGTGGATGCCGAAGCCAGTGTATGAAGCCGTGCCCTATGCCTTCCTGCTTGGGGGTGTCGCCGCGATTGCCAGCGCCTTCGATGTCTCCGGCGTCTCTCATCTGCTGATCCTCGTCAGTGGTGCGATGCTCATCCTGTCGAGCGTCGTCGTCTTGAAGATGCGACGGGATGCGCGGCGCTGGGCCAGACGGCGCGCGGCACTGAAAGCCAGACTCCGCTACGGATCCCCGTCCGTTTTTTCGCCCTGGGGAATCAAAACAAAAAATCGCTGATCTGGTGAGCGTCATCTGCAAAGCGCTCCCAGCCAACACCGAGTTCCCGGACTCGCGTGCACGACTCTGGCCGCTTGGCAGCGTCTGTTCGAGATATTCAGGGATCTTGCCAACGTATCGTTTATCGCTTATAAGCCAGCAATCAGGCCAATGCGCGGTGCGCTCTGACGGGTTTTGAGCCCGATCCTGTCGCGCTGAACATCTTGCTTCCCGATGCAGCGGTCTGGATCTGTTACGGGATCTGCGCGCCTGCAATGCAGGCAGCAAAGTCGCGGTCTTCAGCCGTCTGACTGACTTGCGCGACGACGGCCTCAGTCAGAGCAACGCCTTGAGGAGAGAAGCGCATGTCGGTTCCTGAAAGACTTGGACGCGGCGTTTGGCCGGCCACCTTTCCTGTGCTCATCGGGCTGCTCGGGGCAGGCCTGCTGATCTTCGGTCAGGCTTTGACGCCCATCATTCAAGCCAGCATCCTCATGCTTTGCGGAATCCTCGCCAGTCTCGCGACGGCCTGGCTGACGCACGTTGCCATGCGGGATGCCTGCGCCCGGACGCGCGCCACGACTCTGGCGGAGATTCCGCCAGCCCCTTTCTGCATCGAAGGGCTGGATCAGCTCTGCGTCCAGGTCTTGCCCATCTGGGGCCGTCAGGTGGAGACCGCGCGTCACCAGACCGAAGACGCCATCACCCGTCTGACCGAGCGATTTGCCGGCATTTATGACCGGCTGGAATCGGCCATGGCACTCTCCAATCAGACAGCAGGCAACCTCTCCGGTGACGGATCCGGCAGCCTGTCGGCCATGCTTGCGGACAGCCGCCGCGAACTCGATCTGGTGCTTGAATCCCTGCGCGCATCCCTGCAAGCCAAGGACGAGATGCTCGGTCAGGTCCAGGATCTGGCGGCCTTCACGTCGGAACTCCAGGCCATGGCAACGGCGGTCGCCCGCATCGCCGATCAGACCAATCTGCTCGCACTCAACGCCGCCATCGAGGCCGCCCGCGCTGGCGAGGCCGGACGCGGCTTCGCCATCGTCGCGGGTGAGGTGCGCAATCTCTCAGCACTCTCGGGCGAAACCGGCAAGCAGATCAGCGCCCGCGTGCGGGCGATCAACGACGCCATCCTGCTCACCCGCAACAGTGCGGCGCGTTACGCGGAAGAGGATGCCCGACTGGTGCAGGGTGCCGAGCGGGCGATTCACGCCGTGGTCGACAGCTTCGAGCATGGCGCGGACGGACTCTCAGGCTCGGCGGCGCTGCTGCGCGAGGTGGGTGTCGCGGTCCAGGGTGAGATCGCCGAGGTGCTGGTGGCGCTTCAGTTCCAGGATCGGGTGACGCAGATCCTGTGCCAGGCATCGGGCGACATGGAACGGCTGGCCGGCCACCTGGAGGAGAGACAGCGTCAGCGCGAACAGGGAACACAATCGCAGACCATCGACGCCGGGTTGTGGCTTGACGAGTTGCGCCGCACCTACACGATGGCCGAACAACTGGACAATCACCAGGGCGTCGCGTCGCAGGGACGCGGCGCCTCCGATATCACATTCTTCTGACCCGGAGGTTGAGATGAGCAAGACGGTCATGATCGTGGACGACTCGGCGAGCGTGCGCCAGGTGGTCGCGATCGCCCTCA
>NZ_SMAO01000012.1 GCF_004342175.1 Thiobaca trueperi | reverse complement strand
CCGCTTGCGAAAATTTCTTTCGTCACCCGAACCAATATCGTGGTGATCTACGATCGTTGCTGACGGAAAACTTCGCCATTGTCGGTGAGTGAGTCGACAAAAAATTGGTATTAGCTCGGTATAACGAACTGCTGCACGTCGCAGACCCCAGCCAGTTCGAGCGGCGGTTTCCGAAGATCAAGCCTGGCGCAATTTATGAACTTGTGAAACTGGGCGGGCAAAATCAAACCCGTAGCGCTAACGACAAGCTTGCCGCTATCTCTGTCATTCGCGACGACGCGGAAAAGATTGCTATCGAGCAACCCGAGCAACTACTCGAACTGAAATCTATTATTGAGCAAGTCACATTGAAGGATCTGATCGCCAAAATTGAGGACATGCTCAGCAAAAATCTGACCGAAAACAAGTGGCAGAGCTTCTTCAAAGTAAACCCCTTTGTCCTCGGCCTGGCTTTTCCCCATCCGGTGATCATGATCCAAGACCAGGCTCATGTTGGCGGCACCATGCTGTGTGGCAGCGGCGAAAGCATTGTGGACTTCTTGTTCGCGCAGCGATTCACCGGCAGCTTGGCGCTTGTTGAGATCAAGAGACCCTCGACCAAATTGATTGAAGCCAGGACATTTCGGGGTGACCTGCACGCGCCCCACAAAGAATTGACCAGCGCGATGGCGCAAGTCCTCGACCAGCGCTTCCAACTACTCAATAACTTCGCCGCCAGAGCGCACGGTGATCCCACGTTCAAGGATACACACGTATCGGCGGTCCATTGCATTGTTATCGCGGGCATTACGCCAGAAACCATCCAAGAAAAGCGTTCGCTCGACCTATTCCGAAATTCGTCTAGAGATGTCGTGGTCGTCACATTTGTCGAACTCTTGGAGAAGCTCAAAGAAATTCTGCGCGTGATGACTGCAAGCACCACAACGCCTACTGCAATACCACCCGCCGCGCCTCCCGGTGACAACAGTCTCCCTTTTTGAGCGAGCGCCGCATGCGTAGGCCAGCCTCCCAATTGAAGCCTCACCACGCCTTAGGATTCCACGAGAACTTGCAGCAGTTGACGCTTTTTAGAGCGTAACCGCCTCTTGCCAAAATGAGACATCTTTATCCGACCTGCTTGTGGGTAAGATCCTTCTCTGAAATGGCCTTATTAAGAGTTGGGTGTGTGTGGGTGTGTGGGGGGGCCGAAGGCGCAGAGACTTCTTTTGGTGGGGTGCGCTCCGGAACAGGCTTCATTTGGAACAAGCCGGACGTGTCTGCGCCCGGTATACGACCGGAGGCAAAAAGAAAGGGCTTAGCCTTGCGGCTAAGCCCTTCTTTTGTTTGGCTGGGGGACTAGGATTCGAACCTAGGTTGACGGAGTCAGAGTCCGTAGTCCTGCCGCTAGACGATCCCCCAAGTAAAACTTTAACGCTTCGAGAACTGCGGACGCTTGCGGGCCTTGTGCAGGCCGACCTTTTTACGCTCGACTTCGCGTGCATCGCGGGTCAGGAAACCGGCGCGGCGCATGGGCGAGCGCAGGGATTCATCGTACAGCACCAGCGCGCGGGCGATGCCGTGACGAATGGCGCCGGCCTGTCCGGTGTTGCCGCCACCGGCGACCGTCACCTTGATGTCGAGCCGATCCAACAGCCCGGCGGTCTCCAGCGGCTGGCGCACGACCATGCGCGCCGTCTCGCGACCGAAGAATTGATCGAGCGGGCGGTTGTTGACCGTGATGTTACCCGAGCCGACCGTCACGAAAACCCGTGCGGCGGAGGTCTTACGGCGACCGATAGCGTGTTGCGTCTCCGACATGCGTCTGATTCCTAAACGTTTAGCTCAAGGACTTGAGGCTGCTGCGCCTGATGACCATGCTCGGGGCCGGCGTAGACACGCAGCTTTCTGAACATGGCGCGGCCAAGCGGGCCACGCGGCAGCATGCCCTTGACGGCCAACTGGATGGCGCGCTCGGGGGCGGTCTCAAGCAGTTTGCTGAGATTGGTGGACTTGAGGTTACCGACATAGCCGGTATGACGGTAGTACATCTTGTCCTGGAGTTTGTTGCCGGTCACGCGGATCTTCTCGGCATTGACGACCACCAGATAGTCGCCGGTATCCACATGGGGCGTGTACTGGGGCTTGTGCTTGCCACGCAGGCGAAGCGCCAGCTCGCTGGCCAGTCGGCCAAGGGTCTTGCCATCGGCATCAACCAGATACCAGGCGCGGCGAACCTCGGCGGGTTTGGCGCTAACAGTCGTCGTCATGATCCTTCGCTCCGGGTAGCCTGCGCGCGATGGAAAGGCGCGCCGACCTGAAATCGTTGTCTGTATCGGGAAAGACGGCGGATTTTACGTGATGATTTTCGCGAGCGCAAGCACCATGCAGCGTCCATTCATCCTATCCAGGCAGTTTCAGCCGCTCCACGGGGCGACCGTGCAGCAGATGCTCCTGCAGGATGTCTTCCAGATCGTCGGTTCCTTCGTAGGTGTACCAGATGGCATCGGGATAGACGGCGATGACCGGCCCCTCGCCGCAGCGGTCCATGCAGCCGGCGGTATTGACCCGCACGCCGCCGATGCCGGCCAGCCCCGACTCCTTGACCCGGCGTTTGAGATAATCGCGCCCGGCTGCCGCCTCGGCCTGACCGCAGCAGAGCCGGCCATCCTCACGCTGGTTGGTGCAGAAAAAGACATGGCAACGGTAATACGACATGATCAATGCCCCGCATGGCCTCAAACAGGTGGCAAAAGGTTAACATGACCGCCCTGCCGATGCCTCACGCGACACATCCCCTGCCCCTGAAACGATGATTCCTTTGCAAACGCCCGTTTCGCCGTCCGATCCTGCCGATCGGGATCTGCTCCGTCTCGCCGATCACTGCGTGAAATGCGGGCTCTGTCTGCCACATTGTCCGACCTATGCGCAGACGCGCCATGAGGCCGATTCGCCGCGCGGACGCATCGCGCTGATTCAGGGCTGGGTGACGGGCGAGCTGGAGATGAGCAACACGCTGGCCCGTCATCTGGATGGCTGTCTGACCTGCCGCGCCTGTGAACAGGCGTGCCCGTCGCTGGTCGCTGTCGGGCGCCTGATGGACGGCGTCAAGGCGCGCCGGGTGGCCCGACTGCCGGTCTGGCGGCGCGCGCTCAGACGGCGCTGGCTGTCCGTCCTCTCGGATGCGCGACTGACCGCGCTGCTGGGCCGGCTCGCTGGTCGTTATCGCGTGAGCGGACTGGCGGGCTGGATGGAGCGGATCGGGCTGGCGCGGCGGCGCTGGCTGGTGCCTTATCATCGTCTCGCGACGGCAATGGGGGCGGCGGCACGCCCGATGGTTGCGGATGATCGTCCCGCTGCGGATCTCGATCTGTTCGTGGGCTGCATGGGATCCAGTGCGCAGGGTGCCGCCATCGCTGCCACGCTCAGGGTCTGCGAGCGGCTCGGGCTGCGGGTGCGGATACCGTCGGGGTCGGCCTGCTGCGGGGCGCTGATGCGGCACAACGGTTATGCGGACGAGGCCGATCGGCTGCGCGCGGGCTGCGTTCAACGCCATGCGGGGCGCACCCTGGTCGGACTCGCCAGCGCCTGTATTGCCGAGCTGCGCGAGGATTCGGCGCTACGCGAGACGCTGGAAGTCTGCGATTTCCTGGATCGCGCCGTCTGGCCGGCGTCACTCAAGCTGCGTCCCCTGCCCCGCCGGGTACTGGTTCATGAACCCTGCACGCATCGCCATCTGCCCGGCGGCAATGCCGCCGTTTATCGCCTGCTGGCGCGCGTGCCGGAGCTGGAGGTCATCCCGCTGCCCGGCAACGACACCTGCTGCGGGGCGGCGGGCACCTATCTGTTGCAGCAACCGGCAATGGCGGCGGCACTCCTGCGTGACAAGCTCGCGTCGCTTGCGGACCTGAAGCCGGACATCCTCGTCACCACCAACCCCGGCTGCGCGCTCCATCTGGCCGCCGGGATCCGCGAGGCCGGGTTGACGGTCGCGGTCTGTCATCCTGTGGAGCTGATCCTGTAGGGGCGATTTAAATCGCCCCTACCCATCACCATCGACCTCACCCCGTCGCCTGCCGAATCCACTCCACCCGCCGGTACATCACCCCGTAATAAACAGCCGGGATCACCACCAGCGTCAGGATGGTCGAGACGAAGAGGCCGAACAGCAGCGAGACCGCCAGCCCCGAAAAGATGGGATCGTCGAGAATGAAGGCCGCGCCGGCCATGGCCGCAAGTGCGGTGAGAATGATCGGCTTGGCGCGGACAACGGCTGAATCGATGACGGCCTCCTCCAACGTGCGGCCTTCACGCACCTGCTGATTGATGAAATCGACCAGCAGAATCGAATTGCGCACGATGATGCCGGCCAGCGCGATCATGCCGATCATCGAGGTGGCGGTGAACTGCGCACCCAGGATGGCGTGACCGGGCAGGATACCGATGAGCGTCAGCGGGATCGGGGCCATGATGACCAATGGCACCCGATAGCTCTTGAACTGGGCGACCACCAGCAGATAGATGAGCAGCAGTCCGACCCCATAGGCGATCCCCATATCGCGGAAGGTCTCATAGGTGACCTGCCACTCGCCGTCCCACTTGAGGCTGTATTCATAGGGATTGGTCGGCGCCTGCCGGTACCACTGCTCCAATCCCATGTCCCGACTCAGGGTCGCCGCCATCTCGAACAGACCATAGAGCGGACTGTCGGTCGCGCCCGCCATATCGCCGGTGACATAGACCACCGGCAGCAGATCCTTGCGATAGATGCTGTGCTCGCGCGTGCCATCGACGACGGTGAGGATCTCAGACAGCGGCACCAGTTGCCCGCCCTCGGCGCGCACGCGCAACGCCAGCACCTGTTCCAGATCGGCCTTGTCGGCCTCGCTGTATTCGATCCGGATCGGCACGGCATATTTCACGTTGGCGCCGTGCAGATAGCTCACGTCCTCACCGTTCAGTACGGCGCTCAGCGCCGTAGCGATGCTCGACTGCGCGACGCCAAGCCGCGCCGCTTTGGCGCGATCGACCGCCAGCGTCAGCTTGCGCGAGGGAAATTCGACCGAATCATCGACATCGACGATGTCCGGCGTGCCCTCGAAGACGGCGCGGACCTGTCTGGCGATGGCGATCTGGCCGGCGTAATCCAGGCCATAGATCTCAGCGACCAGCGGCGCATGCACCGGCGGGCCGGGAGGAATCTCGACCAGCTTGGCGTTGCCGCCATAGGCGCGGGCGATGGTCTGCAAGGGTTCGCGCAGTTGCAGGGCGATGGCATGGCTCTTGTTGTCGCGATGGTGCGCATCGACCAGATTGACCTGCAGATCGCCCAGATGGGCGCCCTCGCGCAGATAATACTGACGGACCAGACCGTTGAAGTTGATCGGCGCGGCAGTGCCGGCGTAGCCCTGATAGTCGGTGACTTCCGGCACGGTGGACAGATAATCGCCCATCTCGCTCAGGACGCGGGTCGTCTGCTCCAGGCTGGTGCCTTCGGGCATGTCGAGCACGACCTGAAATTCGCTCTTGTTGTCGAACGGCAGCATCTTGAGCACGACGGTGCGATTGACCGTGAGCCAGATGGAACCGGCGATCAGCAGCAGGATCCCGGCAAGCAGCAGCCAGCGGTTGAGATGACCGCGCCGCCCGACCAGAAAGGGACCGATCAGTCGCCGGAACAGCGCATCCAGACGCAGCCTGCCGCCGTGCGCCGCATGCCCGTCAGACACCACTGCCGCGTGTCGCCCGCCCAGCATGAGGTTGGTCATCCAGGGCGTGAAGACGAAGGCCACCAGCAGCGAGATCAGCATGCCGAGTGAGGCATTGATCGGGATCGGACTCATGTACGGCCCCATCAGACCGCTGACGAAGGCCATGGGCAGCAACGCCGCAATCACCGTGAAGGTCGCCAGAATGGTCGGCCCGCCGACCTCATCGACCGCCCTCGGCATCAGATCCAGCAGCCGGTCCCGGCTCAGGAGCAGGTGACGATGGATGTTCTCCACAACGACGATGGCATCATCGACCAGGATGCCGATCGAGAAAATGAGCGCGAACAGCGAGACCCGGTTGAGCGTGAAGCCCCAGGCCCAGGAGGCGAAGAGCGTGAGCGCCAGGGTGACGATGACCGCCGCGCCGACGATGACCGCCTCGCGCCAGCCAATCGCGAACAGCACCAGCAGCACCACGGAAGCGGTGGCGAAGACGAGTTTGCTGATGAGCTTTTTCGCCTTGGCATCGGCGGTCGCGCCCGTGTTGCGGGTGATCGTGAACTCGACGTTGTCCGGAATGAAGGTGCCCTTAAGCTGCGCGAAGCGCTCGATGACCCGCTCTGCCACCTCGACGGCATTGATCCCGGACTGCTTGGCGACGGCGATGGTCACTGCTGGCGCGGCTCCGGTCAGCGCCGTGCCGGTTTGAGCCGCGCCCGGTCCCATGCCCATCCAGACATAGGTCTCGGACTGTTGGGGGCCGCGCTCGACGGTCGCCACATCGCGCAGAAAGACCGGGCGTCCGCCATGCAGCCCCACCACCAGGTCGCCGATCTCATCAGGGCTGGTGAGAAAAACGCCGGCCTGCACCAGGATCTCCTGGTTATCGGCAGTCGTGGTCAGGTTGTCGCCGACGCTGTTGCCGGTCTGCAACGCACGGCGCAGATCGGCCAGATCGATGTCGTAGCCGGCCAGCGCCTCGGGCTGGAGCAGCACCCGCACGACCTGAGCCGGCGCGCCGATGGTATAGACATCGCGGGTGCCGGGAACGCGCTTGATTTCCTGCTCAATGGCGTGCGCGACCTGACCCAGTTCGAAGGCGCCGACGGCTGCATCGCCGGACCAGAGGGTCGCGGTCAGGATGGGGACATCGTCGATCCCCTTGGGCTTGACGATGGGCGTGCCCACACCGAGATTGGGTGGCAGCCAGTCCTGATTCGCGTGCACCTTGCTGAAGAGTCGCACCACGGCATCGGTATTGTCCTCGCCGACCTGATACTGGACGGTGACGATCGCCATGCCCGGACGCGAGACCGAGTAGACATGCTCGATGCCCCGGATCTCGGACAGCACCTGCTCGGCGGGACCGGCCACCAGATGTTCGATCTCGCTGGCTGACGCGCCGGGGAAGGGAATGAAGATATCGGCAAAGGTTACGTCGATCTGCGGCTCCTCCTCGCGCGGCGTCACCAGCACCGCGAACAGCCCCAGCAGCAGTCCCACGATCGCCAGGAGCGGTGTGATCTCGGCAGACTGAAAACGCGCCGCAAGCCGCCCCGCGATGCCCAGTTGTTCAGTCATGCCCCGTCTCCTGTGTCACCGCTGTCCGCTGCGACTTGAGCGCCACACCGGCGGCAATGGGGTCGAGCGCGACCCGTTCGCCCTCGGTCAGACCGGCCAGCACCACCTCGGCATCCGGCAGACTCTGCCCCAGACGGATCTGACGGAAATGGATCCGACCACTCTCCGCCACGACATAGATCCCCGTGACCTCGGAGCGCTGCGCCACGGCGGATCGGGGCACCGTCAGCACCGACTTCTCGCCCACCACCAGGCCGGTTTTGACGAACATCCCCGGAAACAGGAGACGGGGCCGGGCGTCGCTCTGGTTCGGCAGATCGATGCGCACCTTGAAGGTATTGGAGCCCGGATCGGCAAGGGGAAAGACGGTGATGCCAGCGCCTGCGACGACCTCGCCATCCGGCAGATACACCCTGACCGCCGCACCGGATTGGGCGCTGCGCCTTACCGACTGGATGATGCTCTGCGGCACATCGACAATGACCCGCAGATCGTCGAGTGAGATCCCGCTCATGACCGGCGCCCCCGAATTCACCATGCTGCCCAACTCGATATGCCGCTGGGCGACGATGCCCGAATAGGGCGCTCGGATTTCAGTATAGGCAAGCTGTTCGCGCGCCTGTTCCAGACGCGCGGTGGCGGCATCCAGGTCGGCCTGGGCGGTGGCCAGACTGGCGGTCGCCTGATCCATCGCCGAGTCCGAGACCGCCTTTTTACGATAGAGTCCGGCGATCCGCTCGTGCTCGTCCTTCAACTGCCGCAGGCGGGCGGTCGCCGACTTGAGATCGGCTTCCGCCTGACTGACCTGGGCACGTTGCTCGGTATCCTTGAGACGCACGAGTATCGCGTTTTTTTCGACATAATCATCGACATCGTAAAACATCTCCTGCACCTGCCCCGACGTCTGGGCCGAGACGGTGGAGCGGTTGACCGCCTCGATGAGTCCGTCCAGCCGATACTCGCGCGGCAGCGTGCGCGCGGTGACGACAGCGGTGTCCAGCGTCGGCGTCCCGGCTGCCTGGAGACCGCACGCCAGAAACCAACCCAGAACAGCGAGCCATTTGATCGTGCGCATACTGAAAGTCCTCGAAGATTACCTGGCGTCTCACCATATCGGCATGGCGAGTCATGTTAAACCGCGCCCAGTGCGGTATGCGATGTTTCTGGATTGACCCTGGCAGCACGACGACCGTCTGAGCTAAACCGCGCCCAGCACGGTATGCGATCTTTGCGGATCGGGTCGGCCCTGGCAGACTCAAGGATTATCGGAGCCGGCGCGGTTTAAGAGACTAAAAATAAGATGTTATAAACCGCGTCTCCACTGAGACCGAAGACATCGCCAAAGTCAGACACAGCCATGAGAATGACGCATTTCGCTCTGGACGCGGTTTAACATAGAAGCCCTGATCCAGGTTATCGCGTTTCCCGTCAATCACCTCAAAACCATCATAAGCGGTTCCAATCATGCTTTTTCCTCAATCCAGCCACCGTGCTTATTCCCCCACCGACCGCCTGCTCATCAATGCGGATCACGCCCTGCGCACCCTCTTCGGTCGTTCTCCCACGACCGAGCGGCGCAATCCGGCAGCGGCTTTGAAGGAGGGCGAGATCGGCGACGACCAGCGCCGGCTGGTGGGGCGTCTGATGCGCATCAACCACACCGGCGAGGTCTGCGCCCAGGCGCTCTATCAGGGGCAGGCGCTGACGGCGAAGCTGCCCGAGACGCGCCAGCGGATGGAGCGATCGGCGCAGGAGGAGAGCGATCATCTGGCCTGGTGTGCGGAGCGGCTGACCGAGCTTGGCAGCCACCAGAGCCTGCTCAATCCGCTGTGGTACGCCGGCTCCTTTGCCATGGGCGCAGCGGCGGGTCTGGTCGGCGACCGATGGAGTCTGGGATTCGTGGTCGAGACCGAGCGTCAGGTCGAGAGTCATCTGGATGACCATCTGGAGCAGATCCCGGCACGGGATGAAAAGAGTCGCGCCATTCTGGAGCAGATGAAGGCCGACGAGATCCGTCACGCCCAGATCGCCAAATCCGCTGGCGGCGCCGATCTCCCCGCGCCGATCCGGGCCGCGATGAAACTGACCTCGCGCATCATGACCCGGACGGTTTACTGGATCTGAAGCCGCTTTCCGGCCCCCTCCCGCGAGGGGAGGGGGAGACTCTTGCGTAGGCTTGGGGAAGGGTGAACGCTGACCCCAGATCAACATTCAAAAAAACCATCTTTTTTGACAACGTCAAAAAAGATCAGTCCATGAACTCCAGATTGCGACCGAGATTGCGGCCGTAGAAGATCTCGGTCAGTTCGCGCCGCAGCAGTTTCTGGATGCGCTGATGTTCCTGCGGCGACAGATCATCGGCCGAGATGCAGAAGAGATAGTCATCGAGCCGGAAATCCCGGATCACCATCTTGGTATGGAAGATGTTTTCCTGGTAGACGTTGACATCGACCATCTGATAACGGCTTTTGGTCTTGCGCGCCACATAGTTCTGGATCGAGCTGATGTTGTGGTCGATGAAATGCTTGCGCCCGGTCACGTCGCGGGTGAAACCGCGCACCCGGTAATCCATGATGACGATATCCGATTCCAGCGAATGAATCAGATAATTCAACGCCTTGAGCGGCGAGATGCGGCCGCAGGTCGAGACGTCGATGTCGGCGCGGAAGGTGCTGATACCGGTCTGCGGATTGGTCTCGGGATAGGTGTGGACCGTAATGTGGCTCTTGTCCAGATGGGCCACCACGGCGTCGGGCAGCGGACCAGGAGTGGCGTTATTGGAGAGACTCTCGGCCGCAATCCCCTCTTCCGAGATCAGCATCGTCACCGACGCTCCCTGAGGGTCGTAATCCTGATGCGCGATGTTGAGAATATTCGCCCCGATGATGTCCGCCACATCCGTCAGAATCGCGGTGAGACGTTCAGCGTTGTACGCCTCGTCGATATAGGCGATATAGGCTTCGCGCTGCTCGTCCGAATCGGCGTAGCAGACATCGTAGATGTTGAAACTGAGGGTCTTGGTCAGGTTGTTGAACCCGTGCAGACGCAGCTTCTTGAGGGTGGTGGGCATCGTCGGGAAGACCTCGGAAAAAACGGGAGCGCGCAAACTACCCATCCGGGTCGGTCAATGCAAGGGGAGATGTTGCGCGCGCGATGCGGGAAGGTATCACAAGCACGTGACGGCTCAGGTTTCGCGGATCTCGAAATCGTGCGTCACGGTCGCCGTCGCGCCCAGCATGATGGAGGCCGAGCAGTATTTTTCGGCGCTCAACTGAATCGCCTTCTCGACGCGCCGGGGATCGAGATCGCGGCCGGAGAGGATGAAATGGGCGTGAATGCGGGTGAAGACTTTGGGGTCCGTCGCGGCGCGCTCGGCCTCCAGCTCCACCACGCAGTCGGTCACGTCCTGGCGGGCCTTGCGCAGGATCAGCAGCACATCGAACTGGGTGCAGCCGCCCATGCCGATCAGCAGCATTTCCATGGGCCGCACGCCCAGATTGCGTCCGCCCAGATCGGGCGGGCCATCCATGACGACGCCATGTCCCGAGCCGGATTCGCCCAGCATGGCCACGCCATCGATCCATTTCACTCTTGCCTTCATGATGTCTCCCGAACTGCCTGATCTGAAAAAACGCCGTTGAACGCATAGGGCGCAGCGAGGCTAGCACAGTTCGACAAGGCCCGCCCGCCTGCCTAGAATTCAGGACAACCCGTCCCCGCTGACCGAGCCAACCCATGACGATTCTGAAACCACTGCAGCAAGACCCGCGCTGGCTGGAGCCCTTTCTGGCGCAGTGTCACACCAAGACCTACGACAAGCATGTGGATTTCATTCGCCAGGGACAGGCAGCGGAGAGTCTCTATTATCTCATCGAAGGCTCGGTCGCCGCCATGATCGATGACGAGAGCGAACGGCGCGAACTGCTGCTCGCCTACATCAACAAAGGGGAGTTCATCGGCGAGATGGGACTCTTCATCCCGCAGACCACGCGCAGCGTCATCATTCGCACCCGCACCAAATGCAAGGTCGCGGAAATCACCTATCAGCGACTTGACCGCCTCCTGACCGAGGAACTCAAGGATGTCGCCAAGGATTTCCTCTATAGCGTCGGCATGCAGCTCTCGCAGCGACTGCGCGTGACCAGCCGCAAGGTCGGTCATCTCGCCTTTCTTGATGTCACCGGACGCATCGCCGGCACCCTGCTCGATCTCTGCAAGCAGCCCGACGCCATGAGCCACCCGGACGGCATGCAGATCCGCGTCACCCGTCAGGAACTCTCGCGCATTGTCGGCTGTTCGCGCGAAATGGCCGGGCGGGTGCTGAAAAACCTGGAGGAGCAGGGACTGGTGAGCATCAAGGGCAAGACCATCGTGGTCTTCGGTGCCCGCTGAATCCGCCGCTGCCGATCACACCATCCCCGGGCGGGCCGGCGCACGAGATCGGGGATCTGATCGATGCCTTCGGTGACGCTCAGACGCGCGAATGGATGCAGGCCGTCAGCGACATGCATGCCGATTAGTCACCTGCCCGACGCAGGGCTATCATGCCGCCCTCCCCCATCCGGACTCCATTCCCCTCCATCAACGAGTTTCACCGTGCTCTATCTGACTTTCAAATTCATCCATCTGCTGGGCGTCGTCATCCTGGTCGGCAATGTCACCGTCACCGCCGTCTGGAAGGTCTTCGCCGACCGCTCCGGTGATCCGCGCGTGATCGCCTTCGGCCAGCACCTGGTCACCCTCACCGACTGGTCGCTCACCCTCGGTGGCATCCTGCTGATTGCCATCGGCGGCTTCGGCTCGGCCCTGGTCGCCGGCATCAACCCCTTCGGCTCCGGCTGGCTGATCTGGGGTCAGGTGCTGTTCGTCCTCTCCGGGCTGATCTGGCTCTTCATCCTGATTCCGGCACAGATCCGTCAGGCGCGTCAGGCGCGCGAATTCGCCCAGGGCGGCGAGGTTCCGGAAACCTACAAGCGCGATGCCCGCCTCTGGATCGTCTGGGGCATCATCGCCACCCTGCCGCTGCTGGGCGCCACCTGGGTGATGGTGCTCAAGCCGGCGTAGACGGCTCCTCGCGCTCCGGCGCCAGCGGTCGCGCAAAGATCCGGGCGTAACCGTCCGCATAGGGCGCGAGTGTCTGATAGACATGAGCAGGCACCACGCGCGACTCGGATCGCTCGAATTTGCTGCGCACATAGTTGAGATTGCGCAATAGCTTCATCTCGATGATGGCGCGGGCGAATTCGAGTCCCTTGGGGCCTTTGCTGCGTTGCAGCCAGGCGATCAGCTTGCGGATGAGCCAGGGCGGGCGTCCGGCGCCGGGCGGATGGGTCAGGCGTTCCATGAAACGCGGCATGCCGCGCGCGCGGTCGCCGCTGGCAGTCAGCTCGCCGATCTCCAGATCGGGGCGCAGCAGCTCGAAGAGTTCCTCACCCTTCTCGGTGCGCGCCAGCACCCATTGCCAGCCGAGCGGCGCGCCCATGTAGCCGATGGTCAGGTCGCTCAACGAGTTGGGATAGTCGAAGCAGGACAGACAGGCGGAGGGAAAGACCCCGTGCAGCTTGTCCATCGGGAAATCGACATAGTTGACCCGCTCGACCTTGCCGTTTTCATGGCGCAGCCAGAGACTGAAATCCTGCATGAATTCATGATGGACGACAGTATCCGGCGAGCGCGAGATCTGGGTCAGAAAATATTTCAGATCGGCATAGGTGACATTGTCGCTGCACGGGATGCCGATCACGTCCAGCCGCTCCAGGCCGAGTTCGGCCTCGACCCCGCGCAACGCGTGGACCTGGCAGCCGGTGCCGATGAAGGCAAGGCGCTTGATGCCCTGTTCGCGCACCGCATCGAGCAGACTCAGATTGGGCGACAGACAGGGTTTGTTGCCGGCGGTGGCCAGCACCTCTTCCGGCGTGCGGGCCAGGATCGGCTGGGCTTTGAAGCGGGAGCCGGGCGCGGCGCCGGTGGTGATGACGGCCTCGACCCGGCCCTGTTCCAGCAGCCGCGCACCGAGCGCCGTCACCATGCCGCTCCATTGCGCCTTGGGATTGGGCTGACGCAGGCGGGCGGCATACTGGGCGCGATAGATGCCGAAACGCAGTTCGTCGTTGGGCTCCCGGTTGCGTCCATGCAGACGCTGCTCGATAGCCAGGGTCTGATTGCGCACGAACATGCAGGACTGCGACATCATCGGCTGGAGTGCGCTGTCGCAGAGTCCGCAGTCGCTGCACAGACGTGGGCGGCCCTTGAGCCGGTCGTCGCTGCTGAGGAGCGAGATCTGGCCGAGCCCCTTGGATGGACCGTCGGCCATGGGCGAGAGGATGGCGTCGGTCATGCGATCACCCGGTCGGGATTGGTCCGGAAGCCGCCAGCGGCGATCCCCGTCAGCGCGAAAGTCGTTGGCATGGATGCAGGTCTCCTCAGGATATGGATTCTAAAAATCCTTCAATTTGATGGGCGTCAGTCTGCCCGAAATGTCGCCGCCGAGTCCATCCATCGTTAAACCGCGTCCAGCGGGATATACATCATTTTCATTTTGTGTTTAGTTCTGAAGATGTCATCAACATCAATGGAGACGCGGTTTAAAATTTTATATTTTTTAATATCTTAAACCGCGCTCGCTCGAACGGTCATCGATTCTGCCAAGGCCGACTCAATCCTCAACGATCACATACCGCACCGGGCGCGGTTTAATCTTTGATCCAATCCGCTTGACCTAAGTCGGGCATGGGCGCTAGGGTCGCGGGCTGGATTGAATCGACCCCGGGTTCGTCGCGGATTGCACGGCTGAACCCATTGCACTGGGACCGCCTGCGCGTCTGTGCGCGCTTGGTTTGGGCGCTCCCGCTCAACCGGCCGTTTGCGCCACTTAACAGAAGATAACAGCAACAAGGTTCGCCGCGTATGCCCATCCCCTTTCCGTTTTCCGCCGTCGTCGCCCAGGAAGAAATGAAGCGCTCCCTGCTGATTGCGGCTATCGACCAGTCCATTGGTGGCGTTCTCGTCTTTGGCGACCGTGGGACCGGCAAGTCCACGGCGATTCGCGGACTGGCCGCGCTCCTGCCCAAGATGCGCGCGGTCGATTGCACCTACAACTGCGATCCCGAGGCCAGCGACGACTATCTGTGCGCGGACTGCCGCACCAAAAAAGCCAAGAACGGCGGCCTCAAGGGCCGTCAGGTGCCGGTGCCGGTGGTCGATCTGCCGCTCGGCGCGACCGAAGACCGCGTCATCGGCGCGCTCGATCTGGAGCGGGCACTGACCAAGGGCGAAAAGGCGTTCGAGCCGGGTCTGCTGGCGCGCGCCCATCGCGGTTTTCTCTATATCGACGAGGTCAACCTGCTCGAAGACCATCTGGTCGATTCGCTGCTGGACGTGGCCGCCTCGGGCCAGAATCTGGTCGAGCGCGAGGGTCTGAGCATCCGCCATCCGGCGCGCTTCGTGCTGGTCGGCTCGGGCAACCCGGAGGAAGGCGAGCTGCGTCCGCAGCTGCAGGACCGTTTCGGTCTCTCGGTCGAGGTCAAGACCCCGACCGATCTGCCCACACGCATGAAAGTGGTGCGTCTGCGCGACGAATTCGAGCGCGATCCGGAAGCCTTCGCGCACAAATGGAAGAGCAAGGACGCCAAGGTGCGGCGTCAGATCGAAAAGGCCAAGGAATTACTACCCGAGATCGAGGTGCCGGACGCCACCCTGGAAGAAACCGCCAAGCTCTGTATCAAGCTCGGCACCGATGGTCTGCGCGGCGAGCTGACGGTGATCCGCTCGGCGCGCGCGCTCGCCGCGCTCAAGGGGGATAAAACGGTCACGGTCGAGCATGTCAAAGCGGTCGCCGTCTCCGCGCTGCGTCACCGTCTGCGCCGCGATCCGCTGGATGAATCCGGTTCGACCAGTCGTGTCGAGCGCGCAGTCAGGGAGCTGTTCGGCGAATGAGCACAGTCGGCCCGAATCCAGCCGTCGCGGACGGCGGCGGACCGCCCCGGAATCAGCCCGGCCCAGGACCATCACCTTGGGATGATGCGGTGCTGGCGGCGGTGCTCATGACCGTGGATCCGGTCGGCACCGGCGGCGTCTCGCTGCGCGCCCTGCCGGGACCGGTCCGCGATCAGTGGCTATCCATCATGCGCGACCTCCAGCCAGCGGGGACGCCTCAGCGCCGGGTGCCGCTGCATGTCTCCGATGGGCGTCTGCTCGGCGGTCTGGATCTGGCCGCCACGCTCAATGCCGGGCGTCCGGTGGCCGAGCGCGGTCTGCTGGTCGAGGCCGATGGCGGCATCATCGAGCTGGCGATGGCCGAGCGCATCGCCGCCGGCACGGCCGCCCGTCTCACCATGGCCTTCGACTCCGGCGAGGTGGTGCTGGAGCGCGACGGCCTGGCGATGCGCACCCCGTCGCGTTTCGCCCTGGTCGCGCTGGACGAGGGGGTCGGCGAGGACGAAGGGCTGCTCAATGCGCTGCTCGACCGGCTCGCCTTCCATCTGGAGCTGACCCCGATCCGTTATGACACGGCCATTGCCTGCGACTATGCAGTCGAGGACATTCTGGCCGCGCGCGAACGGCTGTCCGCCGTCACCGTGACCGACAAACAGGTCGAGGCGCTCTGCGGCATCGCCCTGGCCCTGGGAATCCCCTCGCTGCGCGCCTCCATCTTCGCCTGCCGCGCGGCCTGCGCCCATGCCGCGCTGGAGGGTCGAACCGAGGTCACGGACGAGGATCTGTCAGTCGCCGGGCGGCTGGTGCTGGCGCCGCGCGCCACCCAACTGCCGCCGATGGAGCCGCCGCCGGACGCCGAACCGCCGCCGCCTGAGCCGGAACAGCCGGATCAGGAGCAGAACCAACCCGAAGCCGAGCAGCAGGAACCCAAGGAACTCGAAGACAAGGTGCTGGAGGCGACCAAGGCGGCGATCCCCGCCGGTCTGCTGGCGCAGCTCCAGATGGGCAAGCTGCGCCGCTCGCGGGCACGCGCCACTGGCAAGGCCGGCGCGGTGCAGAATGCACCAACGCGCGGGCGTCCGGCGGGTGTGCTGCGAGGCGAGCCGCGCGCCGGTCTGCGTCTGAACGTCGTCGAAACCCTGCGTGCGGCCGCGCCCTGGCAGCGTCTGCGTCGTGAGGAACGCGCCCGCGTCGGCGGTCAGGTGTCCACGCGCATCGAGGTGCGTCAGGACGATTTCCGCATCACGCGCTTCAAGCACAAGTCCCAGACCACGACCATCTTCGTCGTCGATGCCTCCGGCTCCTCGGCGCTGCATCGTCTGGCTGAGGCCAAGGGCGCGGTCGAACTGCTGCTGGCGGACTGCTATGTGCGCCGCGATCAGGTGGCGCTGGTGGCGTTCCGGGGACAGGGGGCGGAGGTGCTGCTGCCGCCCACCCGCTCGCTGGTGCGCGCCAAGCGCAGTCTGGCGGGCCTTCCGGGCGGCGGCGGCACGCCGCTGGCGTCGGGCATCGATCTGGGGATGATCCTGGCCGACTCGATCAAGCGTCGCGGCGGTACCCCGGTCCTCATCCTCATGACCGACGGACGGGCCAATGTCGCGCGCGACGGCACCGGTGGACGCACCCGCGCCAACGAGGAGGCGCTGGCCGCCGCGCGCGTGGTGCGCTCGCTGGAGATCACGGCGCTGGTGATCGACACCTCGCCGCGTCCGCAGCCGCAGGGGCGTGAACTGGCGAAGGAGATGGCGGCCGTCTATCTGCCGCTACCGCACGCCGACGCCAACTCACTGACGCAGGCGGTGCGGATGACGGCGAATTAAAAAGATGTAGATGTAGGGGCGATTTAAATCGCCCCTACAATCCTATCCATTAAAGACATTGATTTGCCTGGATTGATCGGTTATAGGCACCTTCAATGCCCTGTCCCGGCAGGCACGCTCGCAGTCGCTGTAACGATTGGTGCAGTAACCGTAGAGATTCTCGGCGCAGGACCACCAGGGATAGCCGCAGTCATTGCGGTCGACAGCGGAGGCGAGACAGCCGCGATAGTTGTGAAAGGATGAACTGTAACCGGCCTGACACTGCTGATAGTCGTAGCGGGCATCCTCGACACAGGCATCCTTGGTTTGCTGACAGTCCGAGATGCAGCGGATGGCCGCGAGCTGCTGCTCTGGCGCAGCGCCCGGCCCCAGCGGACCGGCGCAGCCTCCGAGCAGGAACAGCGACAGCAGCGTCACGCCAGCCATCAGGCCCGACCGCTGGACGGTCAGGCGCTGAGGGCGTACAAATAGTTTGGTTGAACTCATCCGGGCCACTCCAGTTAAGTCTTCGTTTTTAATGATTTAAAACGCGCCTCACCAGTCTCGCTGCCGGGGCCGCAGGATGGAGGCGGACCACAACATAGCGCATGTTATCCGGGCGCGGTTTAAATGGAGAAAATCCATGTCTCGATTGGTCATTATCGCCGGTTTGTCCACCCTGCTCGCGGGTTGCGCGATCTTTCCACCGAATCACCAGGGCGGCATCAGCGCCACGGTCACGCCCGAGGATTACGCGCAGCGTCTCTGCGGTCATCTGGATCTGGAGGACTATCCATCCTGTCTTAGCCAGGTGCTCGATTATTTCGAACGCCCCCGGTCCAATGATCTGCCGCCGGGTCATTCCACCTCCGGTCCCTTTGCCGTGATGATGGGCGGCGAGGTCTACATGGGCACTTACGGCGGCGAATCCCCGCTCCTGTCCAGCTTCCGCGTCTCCAACGGGCGTAAGGGTTGCCGTGGCAGTTATAACGCCGTCAACGGCTCCGCCGACGCGCTCTTTGATGTCTATTGCGACGACGGACGCAGCGGCTGGGCCGACATCATCCTGGACAGCGACGGGCGCAACGGCATCGGCAAACTCGCCCTCAACGACGGCACCAAAGGCGACATCGTCTTCGGCTATACCGCACTCGGACGCGCCGCGCCTTATCCCTATGTGCCTTAAACCGCGTCCAACGCGATATGCGTAATCTTCATTTTGTGTTTAGTTCTGAGGATATCAGCGACATCAGTGGGGACGCGGTTTAAAATTTCATATTATTTATTTGGAATTTAAAATCAACGCCCCGCCGGCCCGCGCAGCTGCTGGGTGAGCTTCTGGAACTCGCGCTGCATCTCCAGATTCTCGAAGGGACGCAGCGCGGGGATCTGGCGGTTCATCAGCCCTTCCAGCAACTGCTGGCTGGATTTGACCAGTCCGACCAGTTCGCCGGAGACGCGCACCGTCTCGTAGGTGTTCCAGGCGGCGGCGATGTCGCGGTCGAGTTCCTCGCGGGCCTTGCGCACCTGTCTGGCCTGGTCGTCGAGATACTGACGATAGACGCCAGCGGCATCAATGGTGAGCTGCTGCGCCTGGAGATTGGCGTTCAGTAGCGCCGCTTTGTCGGGCGAGGTGTGCAGCAGGCGCCGGGTGTCCTCGGCCAGCGTCCGGGCCTGGGCGACGATGCCATCGATCTGCGGCAGATAGTGTTCGCCGATGGCCTCTTCGATCCGCACATGCATGCGGTTGAGCGATTGCAGCAGCACCACATAGAGACCGTAATAGCGCCGCGCGCTGCGCAGATCCTCGCCGCTCTGGGCAACGAGCTGTTCGAGCTGGAGCGTGATGGATTTGACGTTATCGAACAGAATGCCAAGGTCCACCATATTGTCGCCGACGACGGTGGACAGCAGAAATTCCACCTGCTCGTCGCTGAGTTCGAGCCCCATGGCGCGGAGTTCCTGGGCAAACTCGCGTCTGATCTGGCCGATCTCCCGATTCATCCGCTCGATGTCCGTCTCGCGCGCCTTGATCAGCCGGTCATAATCTGCGACTGTTTTGCTGATCGTCGAGTCGGTCGGCGCGGAGACCCGTTTCTGGCGCAGGTCGGCAATATTCGCTCGCGCCCGGTCGATCTCGCCCTGCAGGGTCTGGATACGCTCGCGATGACGCAGCGCGGGCGAAACGGCAAGAATGTCCACGGTCTGATCGAGCAGGGCATTGATTTCGGCACGATTGGAGACCTGATCGGCACCGAACCAGGCCGTTTCCGGCAGCGCCGCCTGACGGTCTTCCAGTACCAGGGCGCGCTCCAGTTTGGGCAGCGATTTTTCCCACACCTGACCGAATGCCCGCTCATCCTCGCCCACAAGACGGCGGGCATCCTCGACGGCCTGTCCGGCGTAATCGCGCGAGCGCTGCCACCAGTCGCTGGCCGTCTCGCGGGTACGTTCCCACACTGGTGGCGTGGTCGGTGTTGCGGCGTCTTCCGCCCATAATGGCGCGACGCCGGGCATGAGCAAGCAGACGAGCGGGATCAGGGCAGTGAATGAGAATCGGCGCATCGTGAAGAACCATGAATTCAGATTGGGGGAACGGGCGGCACCGATATCGGGACGATACGGCGACACATCGATTCCTGATGGTAAGCATATTCTCACTTTGCGACTCAACCTGGAAAAGCCGTTGAACCGCAAAGGCGCAAAGAACGCAAAGAATTTCAGTATCCTGTTCTGGTTGCTGACTGCGCCCGCTGGGTGAATCACAGCAGCATAGCCGCATCTTGCTTGATCTTTGTGCTCTTTGCGCCTTTGCGGTTCAGGCGACCCGATTTAAGATCAAGCCTTCGACGACATCAGGTTTCCAAGATGAGCGACCAACCGATTACCGACATCACTGCCTACATGCGCGATCTGGGCCAGCGCGCCCGCACCGCCTCGCGTGCGCTGGCGCGGGCGAGCACGGCGGAGAAGAACGCCGCGCTGCTCGCCATCGCCGATGAGCTGGACCGCGAGCGCGCCGCCATTGCGCAGGCCAACCGCACCGATCTCGACGCTGGCGCTGCCAAGGGGCTGGATGCCGCGCTGCTGGACCGGCTCGAACTGACGCCGGGACGCATCGACGCCATGATCGAAGGCGTGCGGCAGGTTGCCGCCCTGCCGGATCCGGTCGGTGCCATCACGGATCTCAATTATCGTCCATCCGGAATCCAGGTCGGACGCATGCGGGTGCCGCTGGGCGTGGTCGGCATCATCTACGAGTCGCGTCCCAATGTGACCGCCGATGCCGCCGCGCTCTGTCTGAAATCGGGCAATGCTACGGTCCTGCGCGGCGGCTCGGAATCCTTCGCCTCCAATCAGGCGCTTGCGGCCTGCATCCAGCGCGGTCTGGCCACCGCCGGTCTGCCGGCGGACGGGGTGCAGGTGCTGGCGACGACTGATCGCGCCGCCGTGGGTGTCATGATCGCCATGCCCGAGTCGATCGATGTCATCATCCCGCGCGGCGGCAAAGGACTGATCGAGCGCATCAGCCGCGAGGCGCGGGTGCCGGTGATCAAGCATCTGGACGGGATCTGTCATGTCTATATCGACGACGCCGCCGATCTCGACAAGGCATTCAACATCGCGATGAACGCTAAGACCCAGCGTTACGGCACCTGCAACACCATGGAGACCCTGCTGGTGGACGCCCCGGTGGCGGATGCCATCCTGCCCCGGCTCGGCGCCGCCTATCGGGGAAAGGGGGTCGAGCTGCGCGGCTGTCAGCGCACCCGCGATCTGCTTGCGGATGCCGCACCAGCGACCGAGGCCGACTGGGATACGGAATATCTGGCACCGATCCTGTCCATCCGGGTGGTCGATGGGCTGGATGAGGCCATCGACCATATCGCCCGCCACGGCTCGGCCCATACGGACGCCATCGTCACCGAAGACTACAGCCGCGCCCGGCGTTTCCTGCGCGAGGTCGATTCCAGCTCGGTGATGGTCAACGCCTCGACCCGTTTTGCCGATGGCTTCGAATATGGCCTGGGTGCCGAGATCGGCATCAGCACCGACAAGTTCCATGCCCGTGGCCCGGTCGGACTGGAAGGACTGACATCGGTTAAATTCGTCGTGCTGGGTGATGGCGAGGTGCGATGCTGAGACAATCATCGCGGCGCGGATTCCGCTTGTTCTAATCAATAAAAACCAAAGGAGGACTGTTTTATGGCACGTATCGTGATACTCGGCGCCGGCATTTCCGGACACACAGCGGCAAGATACCTGGGTAAATGGGTCGGCAAAAAACATCAGGTGATCGTGGTGTCGCCGAATGCGAAGTGGAACTGGGTTCCATCCAACATCTGGGTCGGCGTCGGCCAGATGACCGAGCGGCAGGTCACTTTCGAGCTGGCGCCGATCTACAAAAAGATCAATGTGGACTTCCATCAGGCCAAAGGGCTGTCGATTCATCCCGAAGGCGGCGATGGACATGAAAGCCCCTTCGTCACAATCGAGTATACGGACCCCGCGCGGGCCGGTCAGACCGAGACCATCGAGTACGATTTCCTGATCAACGCCACCGGCCCCAAGCTGAACTTCGGCGCCACGCCGGGGTTGGGACCAGAGACCGGCCACACCGTATCGGTCTGCACGCCCGGTCACGCACTGGAGGCGAACGCACGACTGCAGGAGCACATCGCGGCACTGAAGGCCGGCGCACAACGGACGTTCGTGGTCGGCACCGGGCATGGCATGTGCACCTGCCAGGGCGCGGCCTTCGAGTACATCTACAACATCGATCACGCCCTGCGCGAGGCCGGCGTGCGCGACCGGGCGCGACTCGTCTGGATCAGCAACGAGTTCGAGCTCGGGGACTTCGGCATGGGCGGCGTCCACATCACCCGTGGCGGTTACATGACCAGCAGCAAGATCTTCGCCGAGTCGCTGATGGCCGAGCGCGACGTGGAGTGGATCACCCGCGCCCATGTCACCAAAGTCGAGCCGGGCAAGATCCACTACGAGTTGCTTGACGGCACCTATCACGAGCTGGATTTCGATTTCTCGATGCTGATTCCGCCCTTTGCGGGAGTCGGGCTGAAGGCATTCGACGCCGCCGGTGCGGATATCACCGATCAGCTTTTCGCGCCGAACGGCTTCATGAAGGTCGATGCCGATTACAATCCCAAGCCTTATGAAGACTGGGGCAAGGCGGATTGGCCAAAGACCTATCAGACGCCAAAATACAAAAACATTTTCGCCATTGGCATCGCCTTTGCCCCGCCACATCCCATCAGCAAGGTGCTGAAAAGCCCTAACGGCACCCAGATCAGTCCAACCCCGCCCCGCACCGGCATGCCCTCAGCGACCATCGGCAAGGCCGTCGCAACCAGTATCCGTGACATGCTCAATGGCGCCGCCACGCCCACTCATACCGCCTCGATGGCCGAGATGGGCGCGGCCTGTCTGGCCTCCACCGGCTCCGACATCTTCAAGGGCACCGCCGCCACCATGACGGTCTTTCCGGTCGTGCCCGATTACGAGACCTATCCCGAATATGGACGCGACATGGATCTGACCTTTGGCGAGGTCGGGCTGGCCGGCCACTGGATGAAATACATCCTCCATCATGTCTTCATCTATCAGGCCAGACTCCGTCCGGGCTGGTCCATTCTCCCGGACTGATGCCTTCCAGGCCGAATCGTCCACGAATCATTTTCAGCGAGGCAGTGACCCATGGCCGTCAAAAATCGAGAACCCTATCAACCCGCTTATTATCCGCCGGTGCCGACACGCTTCACCAAATACATGCGCACCTCGCTCATCTGGCAGTTTTTCCGTTTCTGGGTGATCAACCTGAAGATCCTCAAGCTGATGCTGAAATCGGCTGCACCGGGCTCCTGATGGCAGTGCATCCTTGATTCAGGCTCTATGTCCTCGGGGGCGTCGGTCAATCCGGATCACGCGCATCGGATCATGATCGGCGTCCTCGGCGGAACCTTCGACCCCATTCATTTCGGTCATCTGCGACCGGCCCTGGACTGTCTCCAGGCGCTGGCGCTTGAGCAGGTCCGTTTCATTCCACTGAACGTCGCCGTGCACCGCCCGCAGCCGCTGGCCCCGTCCACACAGCGTCTGGCGATGCTCGAAGCGGCCATCGCGGATCAGCCCGGCTTCGTCGCCGATCCGCGCGAACTGGCGCGTCCCGGCGGCTCCTACACCTATGATACCCTGCTCTCCCTGCGTACCGAGTTGGGCGCGGAGCGCCCGCTCTGTCTGCTGATCGGGGCCGATGCCTTCGCCGGTTTTCTGGCCTGGTATCGTCCGCTGGAGATTCTCGATCTGGCGCATCTGGTCGTGATGCGTCGTCCGGGTCATGGCTCGATCCGCGATCCGCTGCTGCGTAACCTCTATCTGGAGCGTGGCAGCGATGCACCGGCCTCCCTGTCCGCCAGACCCGCCGGTCACATCCTGTTCCAGGACGTGACCCAGATCGAGATGTCATCGACCCGGGTGCGCCAACTGATCGGACGGGGTCTCAGCCCACGCTATCTGACGCCTGACCCGGTTCTGGCGCTGATCGAACAGGCGGGTCTCTATCGATCGCAAAAGACGCAGAGATAGACAGGATTCCACATTGATTTTAAAGAGAACATCGCATGCAGCTTGAACAACTTCGAGAACTGGTCGTCGAGACCCTGGACGACATGAAGGCCCGCGACATCCAGGTGCTGGACGTGCGCGGCAAGACCGCCATTACCGATTACATGATCCTCGCCTCCGGCACCTCCGACCGGCATGTCAAGGCCATCGCCGAAACGGTCGCCTATCGCTCGAAAGAGGCCGGCGAGACGCCGCTCGGCACCGAAGGGGTCGCCGAGGGCGAATGGGCGCTGGTGGATCTGAACGGCGTGGTCGTGCATGTCATGCAGGCCAAGGTGCGGGATTTCTACCAGTTGGAACGTCTCTGGTCCGCGCCGGAGGCCGCGCCAAGGGCGATGTCCGGACTGAGTTGAGATGGATGCCCTGAAGCGGGACGCCACTCCCATGCTGTCGCTGGTGGCAGCCATCGCCGATAACGGCGTCATCGGGCGTGATCAGAAACTGCCCTGGCATCTGCCGGCGGATCTGGCCCACTTCAAACGCCTGACCCTGGACCGGACCATCGTCATGGGCCGGCGGACCTGGGAATCGCTGCCCGGTCTGCTGCCGCGACGCCGGCACATCGTGCTCTCCCGCGATCCGGCCTTTCGGGCCGACGGCTGCACGGTCGTAACCTCGCTCGATGCCGCCATCGACGCCGCGCATGACGTGCCGGAACTGATGGTCATCGGCGGTGCCAGTCTCTATGCCGAAGCCCTGCCCCGCGCTGATCGTCTCCATCTCACCCTGGTCCACGCCAGCATCGAAGGCGATGTTCGGTTTCCGCCCTGGGATCCCTCCCCGTGGCGCGAAGTGAGCCGGATCGGGCACGCAGCCGACGAACGCAACGCCTTTGCCATGAGCTTTGTCGAACTGCGGCGGGCTTGAAGTCAGCCGTCATTCCTGACCGGGGGTCAGATACCCGTCGCATCCCAGTTGAATGGGTCGTATGGGCCAGTCATCCAGACAGATGGCCGTGAGCGCACCGCCCCAGAGACAGCCGCTGTCGATGGCCCAGACATTGTCGCCATCCCGGTAGCCGAGAGTGGACCAGTGGCCGAAGATGATGCGGTCATCGCGGGTCCGTCTGCCCGGAACCTGGAACCAGGGAATGAGTCCGGGCGACTGGCTCCCGATCTCGCCTTTCTCCCTGGTCGCCAGCGTGCCGTCCGGGGCGCAGAAGCGCAGTCGCGTGAAACAGTTGGTGATGAAGCGCAGACGATCCATGCCGGTCAGGTCGGGCGACCAGCGGTCAGGCTGATTGCCGTACATGGCGAACAGATAATCCCGGTCGCCGCTGCGCAGGACCGCCTCCAGTTCCGCTGCACAGGACCGGGCCTCAGTCAGATCCCACTGGGGCGGCAGACCGGCATGGATCAGGGTGAAGCCCCGTTCCGCGTCATGATGGAGCAGCGGACGATGACGCAGCCAGTCGAGCAGCTCGTCGCGATCAGGCGCCTTCAGCACCGCCTCCAGCGTATTCCCGGCGGCGTGTTTGCGGTTGCCCGCCGCCAGCGCCAGCAGATGCAGATCATGGTTGCCGAGCACGACCAGCGCGGCGTCGCCCAGGTCGCGCACGAAGCGCAGCACCGCCAGCGAATCCGGGCCGCGATTGACCAGATCACCGACAAACCAGAGCCGATCGGCGCCTGGATCGAAGGCCAGTCGATCCAGCAGTATCCGCAGTTCACGGTAGCATCCCTGAAGATCGCCGATGGCATAAATGGACATGATGTGTCTTTGATCCGCCCGGTCAGCCGGTCAGTGAAGGCGCGTGGAGGCCAGGGAAAAGGCCGGAATATCGGCCTCGAATCGTGTTCCGTCGTCACCGATCATCCCATAGCTGCCGTGCATGCTGCCCAGGGGCGTCGTCAGGATGGCGCCGCTGGTGTACTGGAAGCGTTCGCCCGGACGCAGGTGTGGCTGCTCGCCAACGACACCTTCACCCCGCACCTCCTGCGCCTGACCTTCGGCATCCGTGATGATCCAGTGCCGATCCAGTAAGCGGGCCGGTTCGCTACCCTGATTCTCGATGGTGATGGTGTAGGCAAAGACATACCGATTCTCCTCAGGAGAGGACTGCTCGGGTTGATACTGGCACTGCGTCAAGATTTTGAACGAAAACTCTTTCATCGGGTTCTCCAGGGCAGACAAGCGCATCAGAACAGGGTAATAATACACACAAGTGCCTCATCAGCAATCCAGGCTGAGTCAATGGCCCCTGATTTATTCACAATTATTTGATAGATTTACAGGCACTTCATGATAAATCACCTGAAGCGATCACTGGCATGTTGATCCAATCCAAACCCTATCGCCGCAAAACCGATCCATTTTCGCTGCTCCTGGTCGTGGTCGCACTCGGGATGTGCGTCACACTGACGTACCAGGTCGTCGTCTACTACGGCGTGAGCAAGATTCCGATCGCCAGACAGACACCGCCTCCCCCGCCGAGTGTCGGCGGTTGATGCATGTCAGCGTCTCCGGCAACCCTGCCCGCCCTGAGCCATCTCCATGTCTGTCGCGACTGAGTCCGGTCGGCTGCGGGTCGCCGTCGTCGGCGTCGGCTATCTTGGCCGTTTCCATGCGCTGATCTACTCGCGCCTGTCCGAGGTCGAACTCGTCGGCGTGGTCGATACCGACCCTGAGCGCGCCCGTGTGGTTGCTGCCGAGGCGGGTTGCGCGAGCTATGCCACCATTGAGGATCTGTTCGACCGGGTCGATGCGGTCAGCGTCGTGGTACCCACCACGGCGCACCTCGCCGCCGCCGCGCCCTTTCTGTCGCGGGGCATCCACGTCCTGCTCGAAAAGCCCATCGCCCCGACCCTGGCCGATGGCACCGAGATCGTGCGTCTGGCGCAGGCGCATGGTGCCGTGCTACAGATCGGCCATGTCGAGCGTTTCAATGCGGGGGTCATGGCACTGGCCCAGCGGATCCGCGCGCCAATCTACATCGAGGCCCAGCGCATGGGCGGCTTCGTCGAACGGGCGACCGACGTGGACGTGGTCTCGGATCTGATGATCCATGACATCGACATCATTCTCTCGCTGGTGGACGCCGGAATCCGCCACATCTCCGCCGTTGGCGCTTCGGTGCTGACCGAGCATGTGGATATCGCCAGCGCCCGTCTGGAATTCGTCAACGGCACGGTGGCGAACGTGGTGGCGAGCCGGGTGTCGGACAAGCCCACCCGCCGGATTCGGGTCTTTCAGCCCGGTCGTTATCTGTCGCTGGATTTCATCGCCCAAAGCATCGACATCGCCGAGACACGCCCGGTCGCGGACGCCGCCCGCCCCGAGATCGCGCGCGAGCGCATTCAGGTCGATCCGGTCAAACCGCTGGATCTGGAACTGGCCGAGTTCGCGCGCTGCATCCGCGACGGTCAGCCGCCGCTGGTGGACGGACAGGTCGGACTCAAGGCGCTGGAGGTGGCGCTGGAGGTGCGCGCGCGGATTGCTGAAGCGGGTGCCTTGCAAAGAGGAGCCTGATCGACCTGCCGAATCCGTCGTAGCCGTTCGGACTCAGGCCAGAACCGGTATGGAGACTGCCCGTATGTTTGAGACCTCATCAACCCCGCACCCTCGTCGCTCGCTGCTGGCGCGCGGTCTTTCATTCTGGATCCTCGTCTTCATCCTGGCCTTGAGCCCACTTCCTTTCGCCAGCGTGCGCCCGGTCTGGATCCATCTCTCCGGCATTCTGGTCGCCGTCGCCCTGATCGCCTATCTCGTTCAGCGCTGGCAGACAGGGCGCGCCATCCCGAGCATTCCCTGGCCGCTGCGAATCGCTGGCGCACTGGTCGCACTGGTTGCGCTCTGGGGCTATGTCCAGGCCATGCCCGGATGGTTGACCGCCTGGCATCATCCGATCTGGTCAGAAACCGCCACGCTGCTCAACGCCCCGGATCTGATCGGGTCGCTCTCGCTCACGCCGGAGCGATCCATCCTGAACGCCAACCTCTTACTCACCTATCTCGGATTCGGCCTGCTGGTGGTCTGGCACAGTCGCCGTCAGCGCAATCTCGATCTCCTGCTCAAGATCTTTGTCGGCGCCCAGGCCGTCTACGCACTGTACGGCCTGAGCGTCTATTTCTCGGATCTGGAAACCATCCTCTGGTTCGACAAGACCGCCTACCGCGACGTGCTGACCAGCACCTTCGTCAATCGCAACAGTTATGCGACTTACGCCGGGCTCGGCGCCCTGGCGGCGTTGGTTCTCATCCTGCGTTTTCTGCGCCAGACCCTGACTGCCGACAAAAGCCATCGCACCCGGATCCGCGAATTCGTGGAAACCCTGACCTCTACCGGCTGGCTGACCCCGGTCGCGCTGCTGATCTGTCTGCTGGCCGTGCTGCTGACGCAGTCCCGGATGGGGCTCACCGCCCTGCTGATCGCCGGCACGGTGCTGCTGATCGGCTGGACCATGCGACTGCCAGCGGGACAGACGCGCCGCCTGGGTTCGATTCTGCTGTCGCTTCTGGTCGTCCTGCTGGTCGTCAATTTCGTTCTCAGCGGCGGACTCACGGCCGATCGCTTCGCCCGGCTGTTCGAGCAGGGCGACGGACGTTTCACGGTCTATCCGCTCATGCTCGACGCCATTGCCGAGCGCCCGCTCACCGGTTATGGACTGGGATCCTTCGAGAGTGCCTTTCGTCTCGTGCGCGACGACACCGTCATGGGGTTTTTCGACCGGGGCCACAGCGATTATCTGGAGCTGATCATGACCATCGGCTGGCCGGCCGCGCTCGCCCTGATGCTGGCGTTCCTGGTTCCACTGCTCGCCGCCTGGAACATGAGCCGCCGCCGCACCGAGATCGAACCGGCACTGCTGTCCGTCGCCGCGACTGTCCAGATCGCCGTCCACTCAACGGTCGATTTCAGCATGCAGATGCCCGCTGTGGTCTTTGCCTATCTGCTGCTGGCGCTGGCGGCGTTCGGAACCTGGCATGACAGCGCGTCGTTGCCGGCAGAGACTGATCAGCGCCCGCCGGATGCCGGCATCGCACCAGCCTGATCAGCCATCACGCTGGCTCATCATCGCCCAGGCTTCACGACCGCCCCTGTTGTTCAGGTAGTTGAGCAGACTTAAGACCGCCCGTCGGTCGAAACGGCGGTCGATCTCCCGCATGAGGATGGCTTCCGCTTCATCGAAAGACTTGCCGTCGCGGAACGCCCGCGGACTGAGCAGGGCCACGAAACAGTTGGCGAGCGCCACCGCCTGCGCGGAGGGCAGAATGGCATCGCCGCTGAGTCCGGCAGGACGTCCGCTGCCGTCCACCCACTCGTTCATCTGGCGCAGGGTCTCAATCACCGGGCCTTCGAATTCGATCTCTTTGAGCAGTTCCGGGCCAGCGTCCATCGCCGCCCGTACCAGGGTCAATTCCGCTTCGGTCAGACTCCCCTGCCTGGTCAGCAATGATCGCGGAATGCGGATCTTGCCGATATTGACCAGTCGTGCGGCCTGATCGGTTGCTTCAATCAGCGCATCGGCGAGCCCCATCTCTTCCGCAATGCGCCGGGCGACCAGGGCGACATAGCGCGACTGATGCGCCGAATCCGGATCGCGCTCATCGACCAGCCCGACCAGGGTCTCGATCAACTGGCGCGTATTCCGCTCGCGCCGCGCCCGCTCACGTACCAGATCGGTCAGATCCTCGATCGTCATCAGCACTGAAGGCGGCTGATCCGGCGTTGCGACAAACAGACAATGATAGGATCGCCAGACCTGTTCGCCACCCTCGTCATCCTCAAAACAAGAGGTTTCGATCAACGCCTGCCCGGTCTCCAGAACCCGCTGATTGATGGCGTTATAGCGAATCCCCTTATCATGTCCCAGCACGCCCACCAGCGAACGCCCGGACAGTTCTTCCTCGGGGATGCCGCTGACCTCAGCGGTGCGCCGGTTGGCAAAGGTCAGGGCATTCGACGCATCGGCGACCAGAATCGGATGCGGCTGGCTGTCGGTCACGACATCCAGAAAGCGCGACAGCATCTCGAAACGCTCCGACGAGAGTCGGAACCGACGGGCCGCCTCCTCCGCCCGCTGCGAGGTCGCCACCCGCCAGACCACGATCAGCGCCGCGCCGAACACCACCAGAATCAACGCCAGCACACTGACCAGCGCGGTGCGCCGGGCATCGCTCGCCGCCAGCGCCTCGGCACGGTCGATCTGATGCACCAGCACCCAATCCGTACCGCCAATCCGCCGACTTACAGCGAACGACTCTTTCGCCGCGCCATTCCTGCCGACATGAAAACGGCCGGGATCATGCAATGCGGCAGCGTCCACCAGCCCCGGCGTATTGATCGCCAGCCGTTTGGTCAGCGGGGCACTGCCATCCAGCAGCGGCGACAGATAATCGATCAGATGACCGGAGCGACGGATCAGATAGGATTCAGCCGTCGCCGCCGTGGCGCCCGGCTGTTTCAGCGTCGCAAAAAACCGTTCGTCAACAGGACGCAGACCCAGAATCCGGGCAATCACAACAGACGCCCCCTCCTCGCCCTGCTGCGCGAAGACCGGCACCACAAAACCCAATGTCGGCTGTCCGGTCGGTCCAGGATGAAGATCCAGGAACCCCCGCTCGGTCAGTGGTGTCTGCCGCAGAAACTGCGCCAACTGGCCCTGGATTGGCGGCAGACCGTTGGTCGCGACGATGATTTTGCCCTCGGGATCGACCAGCGCCAGTCCGGCCAAGCCCAAGGGTTTGACATTGGCAGGCAGCGCCTCCGCCTGCTGTGATGGAGACAGGAATCCGGAGCGCTCGGCGGTTGCGGTCAACAACGTGCGCAGATAGGTGAGCTGCGCCGGATCCTCCTCGAACGGCTGGCCCGCGCCGCTCATTCCGACCACCGCCGTATAGAGTTGCAGCGACTCGTTCTGCGCCAAACCCGACAGCACATCGTATTGCGCCTCCAACCAGCCATGCACCGCCTCCGCACGACTGTCCGCAACCAGATTCATCTGCGCTTGCAGGATCTGCACATCGCGCTCTTTCTCGGCTTCAGAAAACAGCAGAATGCCGGAAAGCCCCAGCCCCATACTGATCACAAGTACCGCCAAGGCGATCTGAATGTGTTTTTTCATCTCCATCCTCTCCTGGAATCTGCCGGACAACACCCCAATCGAACACCCATTGCAGGCCTGAATTTGGCGTTATCATGCCTGACCGTTCAGCCTGCCCGGCCCCTCCCGCCAGGGGCGGGGGAAACGCTAAAGCCTGAAGCCACCGCGCTGGCCACACCATCACCTTTAGCATGACCTGAGAACACAACCCATCGCAATGACCTTTCAATTTCGACTTGTCCTGCATTGGTGCCGACTGGCTCTCACCATCGCGTTCGCCATCTCCGGACTCATCATCATCACGCCTGCGGCTGCCGATTTCGCGTCTGGAACCATCTTTGGACAAACGGGCAAACGCTTCACCAATTTCAAGCCGATCCCTCAATGGACCACCCTGCTCAAACGCTATCGGGATGAAGAAGGGCGCGATCAGACCTGCCGTACCGGACAGCGCGGCAACTGTCCCTACACCGAATGGACGAATCTGATTGCGCGCCTTCAGAACAAGGACCGCACAACGCAGATCGAAGAAGTCAACCGCTTCGCCAATAACTGGCGTTACGTCACGGATCCCATCAATTGGGGCAAAGAGGACTACTGGGCGACTCCCGGCGAATTCTTCGCCAAAGCCGGCGATTGCGAAGACTACGCCATCGTCAAGTTCATGAGCCTGCGCGCCCTGGGATTTGACAACGATGAACTGCGTCTGGTCGCCGTCATGGATCTGAATTTAAACATCGGACACGTCGTCACCCTGGTCGATCAGGGAGGCCGGGCGCTGCTCCTGGACAATCAGATCAAAAGAGTCATCCCCGCCGACAGCGTGCGGCATTACAAACCGGTCTTTTCAGCACATGAAAACGCCTGGTGGCTGTATAAGTGACCAATCGGCATCCGTGCCAGCGATCAGCGTCAGCCGTGGTCGGTCCGCCCATCGATGCTGTCTAATCCGCCTGATCACGCAGTTGCGCCTTGAGGCGCCTGATCTCGGCAAAGGCCGCTTCCTTCGCTATCCGCGCCTGCTGCGTCTCGGCCCGCAAGATGTCGAGATGGCGCTGGATACTCATCTGCTGACGCAGGTAGTTCTGCCGCGACTGATAGGCATGGCAGGCGCGTTCTTTTTCAGAGAAGGCTTTCAGTGGCTTTATTCTTCGTTGTGCCGAAGCGTCATGAAGCCTTCGCGCCTGCACAACTGATCGCGCTCGGCCTCCCTCATGTCCTCCCTCACCATTTCTCTGACCAGCTCGCCGAAACTGACCTGTGGCGTCCAGCCGAGCCGCTCGCGAGCCTTGGAGGCATCACCAAGCAGGGTCTCGACCTCGGTGGGGCGGAAGTAACGCGGGTCGATGGCGACGATGCAGACACCGGTGTCCTGGTCATAGCCTTTCTCATCGACGCCTTGACCCTCCCAGCGGAGGTGCAGTCCGATCTCGTGTGCCGCAACATCGACGAATTCACGCACACTGTGCTGCTCGCCGGTGGCGATCACATAGTCTTCGGGTGCCTCTTGTTGAAGCATCAACCACTGCATGCGCACATAATCGCGCGCATGGCCCCAGTCACGCCTGGCGTCCAGGTTCCCCAGGTAGAGGCGTTCCTGCAACCCCAGTTTGATGCGCGCCAGGGCGCGGGTGATCTTGCGGGTGACGAAGGTCTCACCACGGATCGGACTCTCGTGGTTGAACAGGATGCCGTTGCAGGCATAGATGCCATAGGCTTCACGGTAGTTGACGGTGATCCAGTAGGCGTACAGCTTGGCGACTGCGTAGGGCGAGCGCGGATAGAAGGGCGTGGTCTCGCGCTGGGGGGTCTCCTGCACCAGTCCGTAGAGTTCGGACGTCGATGCCTGGTAGAAACGGGTCTTCTTCTCCAGACCGAGGATACGAATGGCCTCCAGTACCCGCAGCGGGCCGAGCGCGTCGGAGTTGGCGGTGTACTCGGGCTCCTCGAAGGAGACCGCGACATGACTCTGGGCGGCGAGGTTGTAAATTTCGTCCGGCTGCACCTGTTGGATGATGCGGATGAGGCTGGAGGAATCCGTCATGTCGCCATGGTGCAAAACGAAGCGACGGTCTGAAGCGTGAGGATCCTGGTACAGATGATCGATGCGGTCGGTGTTGAACAGAGAGGAACGACGTTTGACGCCATGCACCTCGTAGCCCTGCTCCAGCAGCAATTCGGATAGATAGGCGCCGTCCTGCCCAGTGACACCCGTGATCAAGGCTTTTTTCACGTTCAACTCCTGATGAATGACTGGTTGTCGAGGAACCAGGTATGGGTTTGCTTCAGCCCTTCAGGCAGATCAATCCGGGCCTGCCAGCCGAGTGCTCCAAGACGTGAAACGTCGAGCAGTTTCTGCGGTGTCCCGTCGGGCTTGCTGGTGTCGTACTTCAGTTCGCCCCTGTAATCGACGATCCCGGCGATAAGTTCGGCCAGCTCGCGGATGCTGACATCGCGCCCGCTGCCGATGTTGACGTGCGAGAGCCGAGGCCGGGTGTGAGCCTGGAGGCTCGCCAGCGGCAGCCCCATGACATGCAGGCTGGCCTCGGCCATGTCATCGACATGCAGGAACTCACGCCGGGGCGTCCCCGTGCCCCAGATCTCGACACTCCGTGACTGCTGCTCTCTGGCCTCGTGCAGCTTGCGCATCAGGGCCGGGATGACGTGACTGTGCTCCAGGTCGAAGTTGTCGCCCGGACCATAGAGATTGGTCGGCATGACACTGCGAAAATCCGTGCCGTATTGGCGATTGTAGGACTCGCAGAGCTTGATCCCGGCGATCTTGGCGATGGCGTAGGGCTCGTTGGTCAGCTCCAGGGGACCGGTCAGCAACGCCTCCTCGGCCATGGGCTGAGGCGCCAGACGCGGATAGATGCAGGAACTGCCGAGCAGCAGGAGACGTTTGACGCCAGCACGGTGGGCCGCGTGGATGACATTGGCTTCCATCATCAGGTTCTGATAGATGAACTCGGCCGGATACTGATCATTGGCCCAGATGCCGCCGACACGGGCGGCGGCCAGGATCACATGGTCCGGCCGCGCGGCGGCGAAGAAGCCATTGACGGCGGCCTGATCGGTCAGATCCAGCTCGGCATGGGTGCGGGTGATCAACTCAACCCCATCGGTCCGTGCCAGCCGGCGACCGATGGCCGAACCCACCATGCCACGGTGGCCAGCAAGATAGATCCGGCCAGTCAGTCGTTCATCTTCAGTACGCATTGTCGTCCCTTTTCAATAGCTGTTGCGTCCTCTGGGATTGTATCCCGAACAGGAGCTATCCTTTGCTCCAGAGCCGCAAGACGCTGCGCACACTCAGCGATGGGCCGAGTGAGAGCAGGCGTCCTCAGGCCACCAATCGTCATCCAGCAAGGGCGCCAGCGCATAAGGCAAGGTCTCAGGAAACTGCACCAGCGGTAAACCGGTTTCTTTGCTCGCCAGCTTCATGCCATCGCCGTAAGCCGCCGTGGCTGCCTCGCCCAGAAAGGGTTTGAGGCTGGGGCAATCCTCTAGCAAATCCCGAACGCGCAGCCGTTGCTCAAGGATGGAACCGCGCCAGGAGCTGGAGCGATGAGCCGGCTGGTACTGCCATTTGAGCAGATGCCCCAACAGGATTTTCAGCCGACTGACCAACTCCTGGCGATCACGACGCCCCATGGTTTCCAGCTCCTCGACCAAGTGCTCGATATCCACCTCCTGGAATCGGCGTTGCCTGAGCAGGTCCACAGTCTGTTGTGTCCAGGCATGGATGTCGTGCTCGTACAGATTGGGCATGATCATATGAATCTCGGCGCATGCACGGAAGGGTGCAGAGGCGGTTGCTCATTGCACGCCGGATCCCAGAAAGGGTCAGGCTCGGGCGCGTAAGCTATCTGGGTTTCAGCAAGCGTGTCGGTCTGGATGCCTTCCTCTGCAATGCGCTTTTGTAGCTGCCGGGCTTGCTCATCATCCATTAGCTCGTCTTCATCGGCATCCGGGCCAGGCGCATCTCTCTGAAGCAGATTCTGCCCAGCGGCATCGCAGAGTTCGACGGCCACGTGATATTCGTACCAACCGCGCGTTGACATGTTTCTGGCCCTCGGAAGATGAATCCGTTAATTCCTTGCAACCTGCTTTGGCGAGCGGCCGGTTGGCCACAGCCGGAGGCCTTGTCCGGACGGTGCGTCCCCCGCGCCCGGCTGCCGAAGACAATGGCTCCCGCCATGTCATAAACTCGACGCCACTGAAAATATCAAAAACCGTCTCCTCTGTGTATCATCCGTGCCTTCGGAGGATCCAGGGTCTCCGTGATTCAATGGTCCGTGGTTTGACAGTTCGCGAGAGGGAATCGTCACATGTCACCGCGTCTGCGCAGATACGCCAAGCTCTTACAAAGCCCCGCCTGCTGACCCGCTCTGACTCAGGGCCAGGACTGGCTCTACGTCTATCTGCTGCTCGAATTCCAGTCCAGCATCGATCCCTGGATGGCCATACGCATCCAGACCTACATCGGTCTGCTCTATCAAGATCTCATCCGCTCCGAGCAACTGAGTCTCGCCGGCCACCTGCCGCCGGTCCTGCCTGTGGCGCTCGCTCTACAATGGAGCCAGCACCTGGACCGCCGCCGAAACGCTTGAGCCATTGATCGAGCCCGCGCCGCCAGCGCTCATGCCCTATCGCCCCCGACAAGGCTATCTCCTGCTCGACGAGCGACGCCTCGCCAAGACCGAGAACCTGCCGACACGCAATCTCAGCGCTGCGCTGTTTCGGCTTGATGCCAGTCGGGGCTCGAGCGAGACAATGGCCATCGTGCGCGCCCTGATCGATTGGCTGGCCGATCCCGGACAACTCGGCCTGCGCCGCGCCTTCGCCATCTGGTTTGGCCGGGTTTTTCTACCCAAGCGGCTGCCTGGCGTATCCTTTCCACCCCTGAGCGATCTGATGGAGGTCTATCACATGCTGGCCGAAACCTGGACGCCTGGACCAACCAATGGAAACAGGAGGGTCTGGAGCAAGGTCGAGAGACCGCGCGCCACATCCTTCTGCGCCTGGTCCGCCGTCGCTTCGGCCCCGCGATTGCGGACCAGAGCGCCCCAGCGCTCGCGCGCATCCGCGACCTCGGCGCGCTGGAAGAGCTTGGCGATCAGTTGCTCATCCGCGCCGATGGAGAGGACTGGCTGCGCGCGGTGCGCGAAACCGGTGCGGATCCAGACGCGAGCAAGGACACGAACGGACATGATGCAGCGGTTTGATGAGCGACGGAGGCGCGCGACCGGCTCGCGCAAGTCATGGAACTCTGGTTTTTCGAACGCTTTCGCGGTCTGACCGCACAGGAGATCTGGGCCATGTTGAATCTGGTGACCCCCATCCAAGAGACACGCGCGTATCAATCCATCTTTGCCGAGGGCAAGGCCGAAGGCAAAGCCGAGGGCAAGGCGAACACCCTCAAGCGGCAGATCAAACGCCGTTTTGGCCGTCTGTCCGCCGAGGCCGAGCAGCGCATCGACGCGGCCCCGGTCGAGCAGCTCGATGTCTGGCTCAATGACATCCTTGACACCGACAGCGTGGACAGTCTGCTCGGGGTAGTGCCCGATCGGTAGGATGCCCGCCAAGCTGCCGCCGTCTCGCGTGGTGGAAGCTCATCACCACGCGGCTCAAGATACAAGGAACCCGCTGGCGGGCGAACGGCCCCCGAAATAGCCATCTCACCACTGCGTCGCCCGCCAGCGGGTTCCTACGGATTAGTGCGCTAACCCGATCGGCGCCACTGCGCTGTCTAATCCGCCTGATCACGCAGTTGCGCCTTGAGGCGCTCGATCTCGGCAAAGGCCGCTTCCTTCGCTATCCGCTCCTGCTCCGCGAGCCGCTGCGCCTGCTCCTTCGCTGCCCGCTCCTGCTCCTTCGCTGCCCGCTCCTGCTCTTTCGCTGCCCGCTCCTGCTCTTTCGCTGCCTGCTCCTGCTCTTTCGCCGCCCGCTCCTGCTCGGCGAGCCGCTGCGCCTGCTCTTTCTCCGCCTGTGCCTGCTGTGCCTCGGCCTGCAAGGCGTCAAGATGGCGCTGGATGCTCATCTGCTGACGCAGGTAGTTCTGCCGCGACTGATAAGCATGGTAGGCGCGTTCTTTCTCAGAAAAGGCTTTCAGCGTGCTCATGGCTTGTTGCATCTCTTTGGTTTGCATCCACTCGGGCAGGTGAGACGCGTCGAAACGGGGTGCTTCAATGAAGAACTTCAGCCAGCGATCCAGTTCGGTCACCACGGTCTCGGTGGCAAATTTGCTCAGTTCCAACAGGTAGAGACCACCGTGGTCAAGCAGTTCCCGACCCTGGTCGTCGCGCAGCCGAAAGCGGTGAAACCACTCGGAAAGGCCGGGACGCAGAGTCTGTCCCAGAAGCCAGATGGCGTAAGTCGGCTGGAGACGGTCATAAGACTCACCGTCCTGCAACTGCGAGCTGTAGAGATCGGTCCAGCCATACAGCATGCGCGCGGGAAGTTCAGGGAGATTGAGCAGTTGCAGTTCGATCTGATAGAGCCGCCCGGCCTGATCGCGGGCCTTGACATCGACGATGCTGAGTTTGTCATCGAGAAACTCGCGCTCGTTGTAGGGGTTGAGAATGTCAACCTCCGTCAGGGGGCTGGCAAGATCCTGGCCCAGCGTGGCATTGAGGAAATGGATCAGCAGTGCACGGTTCGCTTCCGACCCGAGCAAGGCCTTGAACACACAATCAATCTTGGGGTCGATGGGATGGCGCATGCCGCCAGTTTAATCAGCCTCAGCAGCGCAGACAATCGCGCGGCATGCCGAGAAAGTGTTTCAGGGCGTTTGAGCACGGCTTCGTATTCCAGGAGCAGTGGTACGGAGGCCGCCGCCGGCAAACGACCGAGACCGATCTCATGCAGCAGGAACCGGGACGCTCCAGTCGGACTGACAACAGCGGAAACGATGACATCTGTATCGAGCGCAACGATCCTATGGCATAGCCTATGACGAAAGCGGCGTCAGTCAACTGGGACCAAACCACGTCCAAGGTGAAATGATTGCGCGCGATGAGGGGCGGATGGGAGTTGGCGGGGCGGTCACGAATTGATCCAGCTCCAGAGGCCGAGTGAGAAGCCTGGGAAGAGGTCGATGCCAGCGGCGGATTTGGCGATGTAGAGCGCCAGGAGTCCGAGCAGAAGGCCAGGAACAGGAACACGAAGACCGCTTGCAACCAGCGTCCGAACCAGTTGACACCCCCAACCACGCCCATGTTAAGGTATCGCCCGCGCCAGGATCCCCGCCCACACCCCGCGATCACGCTCGACCCGACAAGGAACCGCCACATGTCGCCGCGTCTGCGCAAATACGCCAAGCTCCTGCAAAACCCCGCCTGCTGGCCCGCTCTGACCCAGGGTGTGGCAGCCACGCTCGATCATGACGTCGCCCTCGGGCGCGATCAGTTCGCCACCGTCATCGATGTCGGCGCCAACAAAGGCCAGTTCGCCGTTTACGCCCGTCTGCGCTGGCCGCAGGCGCGGCTGATCTGCTTCGAGCCGCTGCCAGCGCCCCGCGCCAAACTCGCCCGCGTCACCGGCGGACAGGCCGAGATCCACGCCTGCGCCCTCGGCCCCACGCCCGGCAACGGACAGATGCACCTCGCCACCCGCGCCGACTCCTCCTCGCTGCTCGCGCTCGGCGCCCGCCAGAAGAGCATCTTCGGCATGGCGGAATCCGGTGTCCTGTCGGTGCCCATCCAACGCCTCGATGCCTGCGTCAGCCTGCCCCTGGCCCGGCCCAGTCTGCTCAAGATCGATGTCCAGGGCTTCGAGCTGGAAGTGCTCAAGGGCGCGACCGCTCTGCTCCCCGAAATCGACGCCGTTTATGTCGAAGTCTCCTACATCGAGCTGTACGAAGGCCAGGCCCTGCACGGAGAGATCGAACGCTTTCTGGAGCAGGCCGGATATCGGCTGGACGGACGCTTCAATCTGCATCGCCATCAGGGCGAGCCGGTGCAGGCGGATCTGCTGTTGCGGCGAGCGCCGACCGCGTCGGACCCCGCGCGGCCGTGAGCGTGAGCAAGCGCCAGCCGACCCACGACAGCGGCTACAAGCTCCTGTTCGCCCATGCCGCCATGGTGCGCGATCTGCTGCGCGGCTTCGTGCCCGGCGACTGGGTCCAGATGCTGGATCTCACCACCCTGGAGCGCTGTAGCGGCAGCTATGTCACCGACGACCTGCGCGACCGTGCCGACGACCTCGTCTGGCGTCTGCGCTGGGGCGACGACTGGCTCTACGTCTATATCCTGCTCGAATTCCAATCCACCATCGATCCCTGGATGGCCGTGCGCATCCAGACCTATCTCGGCCTGCTCTATCAGGATCTCATCCGCGCCGAACAATTGAGCGCCGCCGGACGTCTCCCCCCGGTCCTGCCGATCGTGCTCTACAATGGCGCCCAGGTCTGGAATGCCGCCGAGACCCTGGAGCATCTGATCGAGCCCGCGCCGCCCGTACTCGCAGCCTATCGCCCCCGGCAAGGCTATCTCCTGCTCGACGAGCGACGCCTCGCCAAGGCCAAGCGCCAGCCGACACGCAATCTCAGCGCCGCGCTGTTTCGGCTCGAAGCCAGTCGCGGCTCGGGCGAAGCGATGGCCATCGTGCGCGCCCTGATCGACTGGCTTCAGGATCCCGCGCAGACCAGCCTGCGCCGCGCCTTTGCCGTTTGGTTTGGCCGTGTCTTCCTACCCAAACGGCTGCCCGGCATCCACTTTCCACCCTTGACGGATCTGATGGAGGTCTATCACATGCTGGCCGAGAATCTGGAAGCCTGGACGGATCAATGGGAACAGCAGGGCCTGGAGCGGGGCCTGGAGCAGGGCTTGGAGCAAGGCTTGGAGCGCGGCCTGGAGCAAGGTCGTGAGGCGGCCCGGCACATCCTCATCCGCCAAGTCCGCCGCCGCTTTGGCCCGGTCATCGCCGAGCAGAGCGCGCCGCTGCTCGCGCGGATCATCGACCTCCAACAGTTGGAAGAACTGGGTGATCAACTGCTCCTCAGCTCAAATGGAGAGGAATGGTTACGTCATGTGCGCGAGGCGGACGCTTGATGAAACGGAGGGCCTCATGAGGCGTCCGCCAAAGGTGTGCGAGACCTGACCCCGGCTCCTTGACCCCGGCTCCGCTTTTCTGTCACTCAATAATCAGTCGCCCACTTAAAATGAAAATCGCTTATCTCATATCGGCTTATAGTGATCCAGTCCATCTAAACCGCTTGATCGGTGCGCTTTATAATGAAATGTCTTTTTTTTATATTCATGTTGACAAAAAATCCGACATCAACCGCTTTGAAAAAATAATATCCGAAGAATATGAAAATGTGGAGTTCATAAAGAATAGGATATTCACGCAATGGGGCGGGTGGAGCCAGGTAAGATATCAACAAGAATTACTTAAGGCAGCAACGCAATCCAATAACCGCTATGATCGTTATTTTATAATAAGCGGGATGGATTACCCAGTAATCTCTAACGCTGCCATTCAAAGCGAGCTAGCTGCAAATCCGGATAAAGAATACATCATAGGTCTAAACATCACGCCAATTAAAACGCCAAAAATAAGAAACAAGCTAGTTCTTTATCACTTTTTTAGAGACCTGAGAACCAAAAATCGGACGATACTGAGGATATTTAGGGGTGGTTCCCGCTTAGTCATGACAGTGCTACCCATAAGAAAAAAGCCTTACATCGAAATCGATGGGAAAAAACTCGATGTTTTTATGTCTTCTTCCTACATGTGCATAACAGACAATCTAGCAAAGTATATTGTCGACCAGATGGAGAAAAATATCTCCATTATGCACTATTTTAGATATTCATTTGTTCCCGAGGAATTAGTTATCCCAACCATAGTATTTAACTCCGCCTATGCCTGCAACGCAATGCTATATTCAAGTAATCGCTACGATGGGCTAATCACGCTCGCGGCTATCCATCAGTTCGAATATAGAGACTCGATTAAAATATATAATGAGAGTGATTTTGATTTTCTCATGGAGATGAAAATTAATAATAAGAAATTTTTTATGAGAAAGGCAATAACCGGAGTTTCAGATAAATTACTAGAAATGATTGATGAAAGTAGAATCGCATAGCATTTCATCTTGATTTTTATTAAAAAATAAAGAATTTTTCGATGGAATTTTAATGGCAAACTCAATATCATCAACAAGAAATTCTCGGTTAATGATCTTAAGCGGACCATTGCCACCACCGATGCACGGGATGGCAGCCGTTAACGATGCTGTCTTTAATCTATTGGCAGACAGAAAACCGATCGTTATCAACCTATCTAGTAACCTTATCGGCAAATCTTGGCTGGGCTATCTCACAAAAGCCATGCGTGCCCTGATCGGATGCCTGCGCATTCTTGTGCTTCCGCTCCGACGGGAAAAAACCTTCTATTCCTCGGTTGATGATGGTTTAGGCAGCCTGTTGAGCGCCCTGTTGACCCTGATGGCACGGCTCCGCCACTGCCGCATTATCCTGCACCATCATTCCTATAAATACTTAGCGCGCAGTGTCTGGAACATGCGCCTGCTCGTCAGGGTTGCGGGGCGAGGGGCAACGCATGTCTTCCTCTGCGACCGGATGGAAAGCGCCTTTCGCGCACTCTACCCGAGGCCGTTTAACGCGCTCATCTGCCCCAATCCAGTGACCGATCCAGTGCTGATCGCGCATTTCAGTAAACCGCCTGACCCAACCCCCCAACCGATCCTGACCATCGGGTTCCTATCGAATTTGATGTTCGAGAAAGGAATCGGGGAGTTTATCGACGTCATTCGCCAGGCTCCCGCGCAGGGGATCGAACTGCGCGGAGTGATGGCGGGCTCCGCATTCAAACCGGAGGTTCAAGCCTTTCTCGATGACGCGAAGCAAGAACTCGGTGAGCGGTTAGAACTACTGGGGGCGGTGCATGGCGCACGCAAGGTGGCGTTTTTCGAGTCGATCGACGTACTGATCTTTCCCACACGGTATCCAACCGAGGCATTCAGTCTCGTCCTGATGGAAGGGCTGTTAGCCGGCTGCCCGCTGATCGCCTACGGGCGTGGCTGCATCCCGATCCTATCCCACCTCGACACCGCGCGCGTCTTGCCGCCCGAGGTTGATTTCCCTACGACGGCCCTACCATTGCTGGAGGAATGGGCCAGGACGCGCGATGGTCTCTCCACGCTCAAGGCGCAGGCACATCAGGATGGCGTGGCGATTCACCGCAGACACCTGGACGCACGCGATACGCTTATAAAGGCGATTAGATTGTCGGGTGATGCGACCCTAACCCGACCGCAGCCAGTGAACATCTAATCCACAATTTGCCGAAGCAACTGCCAATGCCAAAAAGGATGACACCAAGTACGCTCGTTTTTCTCTGGGACAACTTTGGCCCCTATCACATGGACCGCATGGAGGCGTTGTATCGGCATCTGTCGGAGCGGGTGGCGGTCATCGGGATCGAACTGACGCCCACCAGCACCACCTACGCCTGGGCCTCCAGGCCGTCCGAAACCTTCGAGAAAAGAACCGTGTTCACAGACACCGCGCCGCGCTCCGCGATCGCACGAGTCTGGCGAATCATCGCCCATCTACCGCCACCACGCGAGACTTGTTTTTTCCTCTGCCATTATCAAGACCCCGCCATTTTCCTGCTGGCCGTCGTTCTGCGCGCACGCGGAGGCCGGGTCTTCACGATGAACAATTCAAAATTTGACGATAAGCCACGGCATGTCTGGAAAGAGGTCGGCAAGTCCTTTTTCCTGCTGCCTTATCAGGGCGTGCTCTCCACCGGGATACGCTCCAAAAGCTATTGGCAGTTTCTGGGCTTGAAAGCAGGGACGGTGCGAGGGGAATACAACACGGTCAGTCTCGACCGCATTCGGCGTCAGGCCGGTGTCCCGCCAGCACCGAACGGGCCGGCTTTCCAGGATCGTCATTTCACGGCGATTGCGCGTCTCGTGCCGAAGAAAAACCTGTCCATGCTCCTCTCGGCCTATGCGCTCTACCGACAGACCGTGAGCGCGCCGCGCCCGCTGCATCTCTGTGGGTCCGGGCCGGGTGAAGCCGCCTTGCGTCAGCAAGCGGACGATCTGAGTCTCGCCGAGTACATTGTCTTTCGCGGCTGGCTCCAAGATGACGCGATCAGCCAAACACTCGGTCAAACGCTGACTCTCTTGCTGCCCAGCGTCGAAGAGCAATTCGGCAACGTCGTCATCGAGGCGCAGGCCATGGGCCTGCCGGTCATCCTGTCCGACAACTGCGGCGCCCGTGATCTGCTGGTGCGCAGCGGCGTCAACGGCTTTGTCATCGAGCCAGACAACCCTCGTGGAATGGCGTATTTCATGCGCTTGTTGAGCGAGGATGAAGCATTGTGGCGTCGGATGTGCGACGCGGCGACCGCCAGCGCACTACAGGGCGATGTGCAGCGGTTTGTGGAAGGGGTCGAAGCCTTCTTGGTTGAAGATCCAGTAGAATGCCTCGCGCACAACAAACACTGACTCGGAAGGAAAGCGTCATGCAATGTCCTATCTGCGGTAGCCACGAGAAAGAAGTCTTTGCGGCAAAATATGTCAGGGCCGCGTGTTGCAGTAACGCACTGTGCGGGCACATCTGGGCGGTCGATGCCCTTCCTGACGCTGGTGTGCAAATAAAGATCTCGCCAGAACAAGAAGAGAATCGGTATCGGGCTCGCAATAAAGACTTAGCGCAATTTCTGATCAAGAGAAGACTGTTGGCGCCCGATTACCGCCTACTTGATCTGGGATCTGGCGCAGGTCATATATTGGCCGCATTGACTGAAGCAGTTGGATCATTGCAAATCGTTGCCGTGGAGCCAGACCCCAGCGGCCTCGCCCGGCTGCGGGCACAAGGCTTCACCGCTTATTCTTCACTCGCGGATGTTTCAGACGGTGATTTTAATTCCGTGACGATGATTGAAGTCATTGAGCATTTGTCCGATCCGATCGATGTGTTGACGCAAGTCCGTAACCGAATGGCGGATGGCGGAATGATCTTTTTTACAACGCCAGTTGGTGAGACCCGATACGGAGGCCGAGGCACGAACGCTTATGATACGCCGGAGCATGTTCATTTTTTCACAGAAAGATCCCTGGCTCTAGCTTTTGATAAGGCCGACTTTACTCAATTTCGACTTGAAACCGTTAACGAAATGACGGGCGTTTTAACTGCGGGCGCCAAAGGTCAGTTGAAGAATCTACTGCGCCCGCTTCGCGCACGGGTATTGGGTCATCGTCATTTGACAGGATTTGCGATGAAGGGCCAGAAGTTGAATAGAGCGACAGCGAAACCGAAGCCATAGCTGCGCGAGATTGTCAGGGTTTCACGCTATTCATTCCAACCGCTGCTCAGAGTCATGACGTACCATCTTCCGAGACCTGCGAACCGAATATTGCGCGTTTTTTCGGAGGGATGAGCACGGTAAAGGACTCCTTGATTATGTTCACTGGGGAGGGTGAAGTCCTCGAGTGCTGGGTAGCATGGGCAGAGACTGGGAACTGCAGATTCCGGGCTTGTAGGCGTGGAAGAAGGTTTCGGCATAAATAAACAATAACAGCAGCGAGACGGGGTTACCGACCCCTAGCAAGTACCGGTTGAACATTGACTGGAGCAACGCGAAAGCCAGCAATATAGAAGCGGCTGATTTCCAAGGAGTCTGTGGGTCACGCGACACCCCGAGGCGAAGCATTGCGTCGATGCTTGCGAACACCCAGAGCGCAGCGAGAAATAAGCCATTTTCCAGTGCTAGCGTAAAGTATGAACTTTCAACACTGTATCCGATTTTATCGGCGCTGCTTGAGCGAATTCCCGTGCCAAACAGCAATTCCAGAAGATCCCTCGAGTTAATTACATCTATGCTCAAGAGCCACTTGTCAGTACGCCCCGTACCGCCGGACTCGAGACCGCGCAACGGGTTGTCTAGGTCGGTAATACGAATGATGTATTCCGTAATGGTTGGCAGATATACCAACAAGCCAATGCCCAAGATACCGAGAAGTGAACCGACCACGATCATCTGGATTGGGGCATTCTTGCTGAAGCGCAATTTGACGCCGAGCATCTTGTAGATCACGAACGCGCCCACTGTGGCGAGCATCCCCGCCCGCGACGAGGCGGCAAGGACGAAGCTGAAACAGAGTAGGCTAGCCGCGAGATAGAACGCTTTCATCGGACCCTGTTTCGTGAGGCCAATCTGGTAGAGGAGCACAGCCCCTGCGCCGAAAATGAAGCCTACGAGATTTGGGTGTAAATCGAACGGACTGTAACGGAAAAGGCCTATGCCATAGACCACGTCCCCGGTCAAACCGCGGAGAAAACTGGGCAAATCGGTGACGATCACGGTCGCCATTACGATGAGAAACGAGAGACCGCAAACTTGCATCACTTCTGCGAGGGTCATGTACCGGCGCAAGATGCCCACCGCGAAAAACACTGCACCGAAAATGAGAGAATAGAGGACGGTTTCATGGTCTAGCGCCCAGATGCCTGAGAAACTCGACAAAGCGACAATAGCGACCATCATCACTTCACCCGGCGACATTGGTTGCCTGCGCACTTGACCCGTGAGAAGAGAAAATAGCGCCGCTAGAATAGTCAGGCTTACGCCTAGAATTTGAAAATGGGTCGCTAATCCCGCTAGGTTGGAAAAGAACAGTACATAAAAGGCGAGGAAAAGAGTGGCTCTAACAACCATTGGTGCCCCCCGCTTTTGATCCATAGTTGCCCTGCGTCGACAGCACGAGCCACACCAGCATGGCACCCTCCACCAAGGCCATGAGCCCACCAGCCAGAAGCAACAGGCCACCGGATATCAGCACGACCATAACGGCGGCGAGCGACAAAACCAGATAGATATAGGAAAACTTCGCCTGCAAGTTCATCGCGAGCAACGGTGCGGAAAGGGCTGTCCAGGTCGCGTTGAAAACACCCGCCAGAGCCAGAACCACGAACAGAAGATGCGGAGCTTCGAGGTGGCCGCCGCTGATCCAATCCAGCAGCGGAGCGCCGAAGGCCATTATCGCAAGACCGAAAGGCAGCGTGGTGACCAGCGCTGCGAGCAGGTTGATCCGCGTCAGGCGCCGCTCCAGCGCCTGATTTCCTCCGCTGATCGCCCGGGTTAGTTCCGGTATGCTGGGTCGTACGAACATCCCAGAGAGTTGCAAGGGCGCGCGGCTCAGCGTGCGCGTTGCACCGAAGACGGCAACACTCGCGGCCCCTGCCGTGGATCCGAGCGCCAAGATCATCCCTTGCAGGATCACCGCGGTCGAAATCGTCAAGCCGAGCGCCGCGAGAGATGGTTTGGTCAATGCGCGGATCGTGGCCCGCGACGCGAGCGAGACACCGATCGCCACCCAGGGTTCGCGCCGTTTGAGCAGGGACACGAAAAGCAGGTAGCCACAAGTTCTGATGATCAGGATGCCAAGCGCCACCAGCGCGATTCCGCGCCCCATCGTCGAGACAAGAGCAATCGTCCCCCCCTCGAGCAGGATCAGCGTTCCGGCGAACATCATCGCAAAGGCGAATTTGTGCGTGCCGCGGTAGATCACGGTGACGATGCTCATCTGCGTCATGACGATCGCATAAAGCGTGATCAGCACCGTCGCGGTGGCAAGCTCGCCCGGGGAAAAGCCGCCGCATGCGCCCCCGAAAGCCGCGATCCATACCGCGTAGCCCAGGACCGGCAGCGCGGCGAGGCACACCGTGCCGAGTACGAAGGCGATGGTGCTATGAATCGCGTTCAGCGCGGTCTCATAATCTCCGTCCACGGCACAGCGCGTCACCACCACGCCAGCGGCTGTTCCGAAACCGAGATCGGAGAGCGCTATAAATGTAGGCACCGTCATCAACATCAGCCAGATGCCATAACCATCACTGCCCCAATGCTGGGTTAGCAGGGGAATCGTCAGCAACTGGACGCTGGTCACGGCCCCTTTGTCATAGACATTGGCCAGAACGCCTCGAACCATCCGCCCGCGCGGCGTCGGTTTCGACAAGCTGCTCAGAAGCGTGGCGAACTGTCTCATCAGAGGTCTTGCGCACGCATTGTCTGGACCATACCCGCAGCGTGAACCGCTGCAAGGAATGCCGCGCCGAGCGCGGCTGTTTGCGGCGATTGGCCTAGTTTCAGGTTTTCGACGGTGCGCGGGATCGAGCGGGAGGCCAGCAAGACTAACCCGCCTCGATTTTCCGTGATTGCAGCCCCAATCAGAGCTTGCGAAAGAACACGCGGGTCGGCGATATCTGCACCGCAAGCTTCGGCAATCTGGCGGGTCCGCGCGGGATCGGCCGCAAACTGCTCCGTCAAGGTAGCCAAAGTCCGACCAAGCACGCCGTGAAGAATCCGCTCGCCGCTACCGGAAGGGTAGGCTGGCAACGGCGCATGAAGCACAACCCATTCGGTCTGTTCCACATCGAAAAAGTCGGGGATGTCCTGAAAGATACGCGATGTCTCGGCACGCGACGTAGCAAGCCCGATTTTGCGCGTTTTGCCCTCCTCGCGCGCACGCTCCATAACCCGCAGCAATTCGTCGGTCAGGTCCTCGCGCGCTATCATGTGCAGCAAGAAACCGTCCAGGTAGTCGGTTCGAAGCTCGGAAAGGCTGCTGTCGAGGCTGCGCGCGATGGCCTTCGGCGCAAAATCGACCTGACGCTTGGGGGCCGAAAGCCGGATTGCTGTCTTCGAAAGCCGTGAGCCCCGGATGTGATCGCGCAAGGGTGCCAGCGCGCCACGCAGCACCAGCTTCAGCCGATTGACCTTCGGGCGGTTTATCCCCGCCTTGGAAAAGATCCGGACCTCGCCGCGCAAGGTTGACCCAAGCGCACGGCCAAGAACATGCTCGGCGGTTCCCAAGCCATAGCTCGGCGCCACATCGAAATGACGCGCGCCTGTATCGAATGCCGCCCGGATCAGCCGGTCTTCATGGCGCGTGAAGCTGCCGTCGGTCAAATAAGCACAGCCGATGCCGATGGGCGACGTGATTTCGCTCCCCTTGTTTTCGATCATCGCGTCGCTCCGATGGCGTGTCTGGCCAGGGTCTCGGACAGGCGCAGTCCGAGCGCGATGGCGGTAAAAGACGGATTGGCAAAGCCGCTCGCCGGATAGACCGCAGCACCGGCGACATAGAGGTTTTGCGTGCCGAACACCGCGCAGGACGTATCGACAACACCCTTGTCGGCGGTTTCGGCCATGCGCGCTCCGCCCATCTGGTGGTTGGCGTCGTCGGTCTTCTCCAGATAGGCTGGGTCGCGCGCCGTGAGTTGCGGATCGAGCTTCACATGCGCAAGCCCCGCCTGCTCCAGATAGTCGCGCACATATTCGCCAAAAGTGGCGAGAGTGCGCACTGTGTCGGGGGCAATCTTCCAATCGACATCGACCTGGGGCATGCCGAAATCGTCCAGATCCCCCGAGCGATGACGGATCCGGCTTTCAGTGATCGGCGCCTGTTCGGAGGTCAGCCGCAACTGGATGCCGCCGTCCGAGAGGTTCATTATCCTCCGGTATTTCAGGTAGCGTACCGCCATCGGAACGATAAAGTGCAGCGTGCGCAGAAGCGCGAGCGGATTAGCAAGAGCCGAGCGCTCCATCCGCCCCTTCATCAAACCCTTGATCACGATCTTCAAGTTCTGGATGTTCTCCGCCATCGAACTATTGAAGATGAAATGCGAGGAAATATCGAGCAATTGCTCGCGTTCCTGAATTTCGTCGGCTAGACGGAGTTTCGGGTTGTATTTCAACCCGTCGATGAAGGCGTTGTCGAACAGATCGGAGAAACGCTTCTTGTCGATCGGGGTCACGGAGCCGGCATAGCAGTCGACATGGTCGATGAACCCACGGCCGATCCACGAATTTTCGGCCCAGGGTGCAGGCGCACCCGAGGCAAGCGGCATCAAGAGGAGGCGCGAAATCTCGATCGTTCCATTGGCGAGCACAACATTGGCACCGCGCAACGTCTCGCGATGTCCGTTGGCGAAGCGCAATTCAACCCCGCTCACATTCCCGGCGTCATCGCAAACGAGCGCCCCAACCTGCGCGTCGAGTAGCAGGTGCAGGTTTTCGATTTCCAGGATCTCCTTGCGAAACAGGATCGCGAAATTGGGCTCGGGCGTCCAACGCGTGAAGATCGGCTGGATCATCGGGGTGCTCGGAGGGGGCACGACTCTGAGCCTTTTCCAGACATCGTCATCGGTGCGGATCACCTGCTCCATGCCGAACAGATGAAAGGCGCGCTCGTAATAGGGCGCGATGTCGTCATGGCCGATAGGCCAAGTCGCATCCGTGACCCAGGGGCGCTGTGTAAACACTATCGGGGCAAAGGGCACAAGTTGCCCGCCCCAGAAACTCGTCGTACCGCCAAGACAACGGAACCGCCCGACATGCAGGCCCGGCAGGTGATAGCCGATTGCCCGCGCCGCCTCGAAGTATTTCTGCGAAGATTGCGCGGGTTTGGCGGCGCCGGCCTCAAGCAGCGCCACACGCAAACCGCGTCGCGCCATGTCGACCGCAGCGCACAGTCCGACGGCCCCGGCACCGACCACGATCGCATCGAACGTCGGCGCTTCCTGAAATGCATAGGTATCTGCATGGTGCAGCATCACTTTACTCCTGGTAACTGTGGCGCGGTCACGCTATTCGAGCAAGGGTGGGTAGAGTGACCACGGCATGACGCCGAGCGTTGGCACAGATGCCGCTTGGTCACGAAACCCACGGGCAAAATGCCGGGGTCAGGTCTCCCATTGCACATCCTTGCGCAGCAGACAGGAAAAACCCTCTTGTGAGAAATGCCCGTCATTGGTGAGCGCGAGGCGCGCTGGCCAGTATGGGGCCTGGCGGATCGCCGATCAGGGCGCGATAGGCGCGGGCGGCGGCGTCTCGTCCGGCGTGTCGTTCGACATAGGCGCGGCCATTCATGCCCAAGCGGGCGCGCTCGGCGGGATCGGCCATCAGACGCTCGACCGCATCGGCCAGTCGGTCCGGCCGGTTGGGCGGACAGGTGACGAAGGCGTCGGACTCAAAAAAAAGCAAGAACACGGGGTCAGGTCTCCCATCGCACAGATCCTCATGACCCAATCAACGTGCCAGGCGATTCAAAGTAGGCCGGAAACGCACCGTCCAGGCTCATCAATCGGGCGCGTGTTTCAATGGCCGTTGCGATGATCAGGCGATCGGCGGGATCGCGGTGGTGCTCCGGAAGATTGGCCGCGCGGGCGGCAATCCGCCGGTCGATCGGGAGACACATCACGTCGGACCCCTCAAGCGCCTGCTGAAGCCAGTCGGCTAGGCTCAACCGGAGGTCGAGACGGCCTCGGCGCGTGAGCCAGGCGACCTCCCAGCAGGTGATCGCGCTGACCGCGAGCCGATCCGCCGTCTCAATCGTCTCGATCAATGCGGATGGCAGGGGATTGGCCTCGGCATCGACCCAGCGCACCCAGATGTGTGTATCGAGCAGGATCACGGCAGCGCGTTCCAGTCGTCTTCGGGCGCGGCGGGCGTGAGCAGATCGTCCTGCATAACGACCGAGCCAGCGAGCCGTGGTGAGGGTTGGCGACGTGGTCTGACAACGGGTTTGGCTGAGGCGTCGCCGATGTCCTCGTCCATGAGCACCAGGACGCGCAGCCGGATCCCGTCGGGCACCTGGTCCGGTAGTCGCAGGGTGTGATGTTGCGCGACCGCTTCGAATTCGATGGCTTGCATGGTCAAGTTCTCTTGGGGAAACGGGTCAGCCAGGGTGGGTAGAGTGAGCACGGTCTGACGCCGATCATTGGCACGGATGCCGATTGGTCACGAAACCCGCCGACCCCACGCACCAACACTTGATCGTTGCACATCCTTCGACTGCGCTCAGGGCAGGCCGAGGGCATTTGGGGTTGGGGGCGAATTGGCCGTGTCGGTGCGCGCGGCGGGGAGTTCCGGCGGAGTTCCGGGGACAGTTTACTGAATTGCTTCAAGGTTCATTCTCCCGATGCCGATCGGATTATCGGCATGATCAGTCAGCTATTCTCATCGTGTCGGCGGCCCGCACGGCGCAAAAACAACTTGCCCATGACCCATGGCGGTTCCTGCTCCCCCTCTCCCCAACCCCTCTCCCGCGAGGGGAGAGGGGCTGAGAGCTGCGGGTATGCTGAGATCCGTCGCACCAAAGACATCTGACGCCCGGAAGCGCGATCCATCGGCGGTTGATCCGGCGACCCCATCAATGCAAGACCTCGTCCAGACTCCGCGCCTCCAGAATCCGCTCCGACCATTCCAGGAGCCTGTCGGATTCGGCTTGAACGATACGCTCGCGCACCGCTGCGCTGGGTGGGCCGAACTTGCGCTCGATCTGGTGCAGAAGAATTTTAGCTTCGCCACGCTGTTCGCCAAGCTGCTTGCCTTGCGCAATGTATCTGTCGATGAAGGTCTCCATCAGAGGCTCTCCGGATAAGGTTTGTTCGAGGAGGCGACGCACCTGCGGCTCATCGAGCCGCCCGGTACCTTGGACATAGTAGCGCAGCAGGGATTCGAGGATGTCGAGCGCGGTGGGGTCGCGGCTAACCTTGGACATCAATTCGAGCAGTTCGCGGAAGCGTTCGGCGGGCTGGTCGCTGTAGATATGACGCAGCGCGAGCTGAACCAGTCGGGACAAGACCTCGCCCTTGATCTCGGTGCTGCCCTTGGCCGAGATGTCGTGCAGGGCATAGCCGAACTGAGGCACATAGGGTTTGAGCGCCTCGGGCAGCGGGGCGATCAGGTCGTGGAAGCGTGCGGGAGCGCGCCAGCGTCCTTGTCCGTGATACAGCACCAGCGGATAAATGGGCGGCAGGGTCTTGGCCTTGGGGTTCTGATCGCGGTACAGCTCGCCGCTGGCGACGATGTAGCGCAGCAGTTGCAGCAGTACCCAATGCTCGGGCTGGCTCTTGTGCTCGAAGAGCAGATAGACCGAGAGCTGGGTGTCGCGATAGGGGATCTGGTAGATCAGGTCCGAGTAGACCTTGCGCAGCGCCTCGGTGACGAAGGTATCCGTTGAGATCGTCAGCCGCTCCAGGTCCAGCTCCGCGAGCAAGGCCGGGGGCAGGACATGGCGCAGGACATCGCGTGCGATGCCGGGACGTGCGAAGTTCTCGCGAAAGAAGGCGTCGTGCGGTGTGGGCGTCGTCATGCGGACTCCGGCTCCGTTCCGTTGACGTGCGCCGGCAGTGCCTCATCGACCAGGGTTCGGTAAGCGCGGGCCGCCGCGCTGCGTCCAGCGCACCGCTCGACATAGGCCCGCCCATTCCGCCCCAGGCGGGCACGCTCGCCCGGATCCGCCATCAACCGCTCGACCACCTCAGCGAGCGCCTCGGCCCGGTTGGGCGGACAGATGACGAAGGCGTCCGACTCCACACGCAACCGATCGAGCGGCGAATCCACCTCAGCCGTACAAACGAATGTCCGCCCCGCCGCCATGATCGAATAGATTTTGCTCGGCACCGCAAAGGCGGCGCCAGCGGGGTTCTGGGGGACCAGATGAATGTGTCCCTGGGCCAGTCCGGCGGACAGTTGATCGACTGGGAGCAGTGGCTCGAAGCGCAGATTGTTGAGCGCGCGTTCCTGCGCGAGCCGCTGGAGTTCCTCGCGGTAGTTGCCGTCGCCGCGAATGATGAGCATGGCGTCAAGCTGTCGCTGCTGGAGATGCCCGGCGAGGTCGATGAGTTGTTCCAGCCCCTGTTTGCGTCCAATGTTGCCGCTGTACAGGAGTGTGATGGGGCCGGGGTTTTCCGGCTGCGGCTGGATGAGATCGTCATCCACCGTGGGCGGGATGATGTCGATGGGAGCGGTCACGCCAATCGCTCGGATAGCGTCTGCCATTGCGTCCGAGAGTGTCACGATGCGCTGCACCCGATTCAGGATCAGGCGCTCAAGACCTTCGAGCAGTCGGATCGTCAGCCCCTGACGGACGATGCCCAGAGAACGGGCGAGCCCGGATTGCAGATCGTGCATCACAGCCAGGCGTTGTACGCGACTGGAGACCGACAGCAGCATGGCGCCGACGGCCAGAATACTGGGACAGACGGCGATGACGGCATCGGGACACGGACGCCGGAGCAGAGACCACCAGGCCCGAAGTGCAAAGGGCAGTTCGGTTTTCAGGCGTGACAGCGCCCCGCCGCCGGGATGCTGCGGGGCGACGGCGAAGCGGACGATGGAGACGCCCTGGTGCTGCTCGATGTCTCTGGATCCATCGCGATACGCAGGGAAAACCACGCACTCGGGATAAGAAGGTCGCGCGGTCAGCACGGTCACCCGATAGCCGGAATGGGCGAGGATTTCGGCTGTTTGCTGCACAGGGGGCGCGCTGCCGGTCTTTTCGGGCCAATAGAGCAGCGACACGATCACGATGTGCTTGGGCGGTTCCTCAGTATGCATCTGTATCCTGCTTTGTTTCGTTTCCAAGCCAGAGCGCGGGGATGTCGCGGAATTTTTGCCCAATCTCTGGAGCGTAGGAGCCAGCGGTTTAATAGGCGTTTTCCTGTTTTTTGAATAACAGCAGCAGGGTCTTGACGATAATCAGAATGTCCAGAAAGACACTCCAGTTTTCGATATAAAAGAGATCATGTTCGACCCGTTTGACGATCTTTTCGCACGTATCGGTCTCACCACGCCAGCCATTGCATTGCGCCCAGCCGGTGATGCCGGGTTTGACGCGGTGGCGGCTGGCGTATTCGCTGACCACGTCTTCCAAAAGACGCCCCTCCGACTTCGTACCCTTGGCATGTGGACGCGGCCCGACAACCGACATACTGCCCTGAATCACATTGAATAACTGCGGCAATTCATCAATGCTGGTGTAGCGAATGAAACGCCCAACTCGGGTGACACGCGGGTCGTTTTTGACGGTCTGGCGCTCACAATGATGATCGGTCATCTCGGTATACATTGAGCGAAACTTATAGACCTTGATCAGATTATTGTTGAAACCGTAGCGATCCTGGACAAAAAGCACCGGCCCTCTGGATTCAATCCTGATCGCAAGCGCGACGATGACCATGAGAGGCGAGAGCAAAACGAGCGCCGGGATCACGAGACAAAGATCCTCAATGCGTTTGACGACAGCATTCCAGTCGCTGATGGGGCGGTCTTTGAGACTCAGGACATGCATGCCGCCGACGCGGAGCACCGGACGGTCGGCGTACCTCAGGCCCAGTTTGTCCGGGGCCATATAGATGTCCACCGCCCAGGATGAGAGTTTCTGCAGCAGACCGTCGATCCGCTCATGCGCGGTCCAGGGCAGCGCCATGATGATGAGATCGATGCCCTGCTCGCAGATCAGCGACTCCGCCAGGGGTGTCGCCCCCAGCACGGGAACGCCGCGATAGGAGTCTGAGAGCCGGGTCATGCGGTCGTCCAGAAAACCGATGACACGAATGTCCTGATCGTCGAACCGGATCAGGTGATCCAGCACCTCGCGGCCATTCTCACCGGCCCCCAGAATGATGGCCTGACGGCGTCGCACGTTCCGGGAAGCAGGACTGGACAGATGCCAGACCAGAACCACGCGGCTGATCAGGATATAGCCGGCGAAGGTGAGCAACCAGAATCCCAGCCAGAGCCGTGAATAATCCGCCGTGATCTTGAAGGCGAAGATGACGAGGATCAGTGCGCCAAAGCCGAAGATGATGCCGCCAAAGGCAACGTAGGGCTGTTTGATCTGCTGGTGGAAACGGTGCCAGTCGTAGAGACCGTTGGCAAAACCGAACACGCTGTAGGCCAACATTGTCAGCGTGACGGCGAGACCATAGCGCAGCCAGGTTTCCGGTGAGCTTGAGATGTCCAATAAAACATAGACGACGAGCGAGCTGACGATCAGCGCGGCCATGTCCAGAAAATACAGATACAAATGGAAATAAAGATGGATGGCGTTGCCGCGATGGGCGGATTGCCGTTTTTCATGTCTCGCTTCGATGATTCCTGTATTCATTCAGCAGTCCCTGTTCAATCAGATTAAAGATCACTCGGCGTATGGGCTCGGCCCTCTCTCCCCGGCCCTCCCCCGCCAGGGGAGGGAGATGAATCGCCCCTCCCCTGGCGGGAGTTTGTAGGGGCGATTTAAATCGCCCCTACAGTGGGCATACCGGAAATCACCTCAATTTCGCCTCAAAGCGTTGGAATACGCCTTCATCCGGCTTGAGGATTCGCGTCACAAAGGCCATCAACCGAGGATCGGACTTGATCGCGCGAATGAATGGCTGGGTATTCGGGTTGGTTCCAGACTCTGGAAACAGCGATTTGATTTCGGTCCTGATCACATCCAGAAAGGCGGCATCCCAGACGGCCCGGCATTGCAGGGCCAGATCCAGACGGTAAAAGAAAAAGTCCGGCTCGATCAGCGCCACTCGATAGGATTGCTTGAGATAGCGCAGGGCTTGCGACAGATCGCCACGGCGCATGATGTCGGCTTCCGCCAGATAGGCCCAGGTCAGTGGATGAACGGGTTCCTGCCGCAGACTGGCGGTGAGAATCTGCACGATCTCTGCCTGAGCATCCGTTTGGGCTGTCGGCGCGGATGCCTGATTTTTGTGCTCCATCAACCGCAGAAAACCAAGCCGGCGCTGCTCGACCGCTCCCTGTGTCCAGGCCGGCATCCGGGCATAGAGTTCAGCGGCCTTGTGCAGGTGGCGTTCTTCGCCGGCCTCCAACTGGGTGTCATGCAGTGCGAAATAGCGATTGGCGGGGATCCGGGTCAGTTCCCTGGTCAGACCGAAACCGGCGCTGGCCAGCAGAGCCACAGCGACGAGACTCAGCAGCGAGCCCTGAAGCGTGTCCCGGAGGGTCCAGACCGATGAGGGATGCGCGTTTCGCATGGCGCATCAGTTGGCGTAATAGTCGCCGTAACGCCCGTAATAGGAGGCGTAATCGCCATATCCGTAATAGGCGTGTTTTTTGATGTCCACCTGGGTCAGCACCGCGCCACCCAGTGGCGCACCGGCCTTGCGCAGGAGATCGAGCGCATTCCTGACCGCATCCCGCGCCGTCGATTCCCATTTGACGACGAAGACGACGGCATCGACCACATGGCTCAGCACCACGGCATCCGACACCGCCAGCAACGGCGGGGTGTCGATGATGATGAGATCGTACTGCTCGGACGCCTCGCGCAGCAGACTGCGCATTTTGTCCGATTGCAGGAGCGCCTGCGGATTATCGATTTTGCCACGGGCCAAGATGATGTCGAGCGCAGAGGTCTTGTCCGTGACGAGACAGTCCTGCCACCTGTGCCCGGTTTCGACCAGATACTGCGACAGCGAAGGTTTGGTTGCGTCAAGCTCGGCCATGGCCTTGCCCACATTTGCACGTCTCAGGTCAGCTTCGATATAGAGCACCCTGAGATTCCCGGCCCGCGCGAGCAGCAGCGCCAGACTCAGACAAAAGGTGGTCTTGCCTTCACCAGGCAGCGAGGACGTCACCAGGATGGTTTTGGGCTTGCTGTCGCCCGGATGGCCGAACATGAGCGAGGTATAAACGGATCGCAGCGATTCGGAATACGCCGACGTGGGCTTGTTCAGGGCATACTGAAATGGTTTCGAGCCTTTGAGCTTCAGGTTCGTCAGTCTCGGAATCATTCCGAGACCTTTGATTTTATTTATCTTCTGTAGATGTTCCAGGGCGCGGTAGCCGTTATCCAGCGCCTCCAGCAGAAACGCGAGCCCGAGCCCGACCATCAGCGACAGAACCAGGGCGACGGCGAGGATCAGCCTGGTCTTGGGAAAGGATGACTCGACCGGCGTTTCCGCCTTGGAGATGATGCGGGCATCCGCCTGCTGAAGGTCATTCTGGTTCGAGGTCTCCTTGAAACGGGAGAGGAAGGTTTCGAGCAGCACGCGGCCGGACTCAGCCTCGCGCTCCAGTTCGCGAAGCTGGACCCGCGCCTTTTCGACCCCGGTGCTCTCCCGCTTCAGCTCTTCAAGTTTTTGCGACAGGGTCGTGACCCGCGCCCGCGACACGCGGACCTCGTTTTCGACGCTGTTGGTGACCTTGCTGACCTCTTCCGCGATTTTGGCGCGGATATCGCTGAGTTCCGCATTGATATTGACGGTATCCGGATGGCGCGGGCCATAGCGTTTGGAGATTTCGGCCTGTTTGCGACGGACTTCGGCCTCCTGTTCGCCCAAACGCTGGATGAGCGGTGATTTCAGCACCTCACCCAGGGAGGCGGCGCTGTTGCGCCTGCCAACCTGCGCCTGGACCTGGCTGTAGCGCGCCTCGGCCTCGGCCAGATTGGTTTGCGCGGTAATGAGCTGGACATTGAGCTCGGCAAGCTGCTGCTCGCCAACGGTGCCCTGATTGCCCGATTGGATGATTTCGTTCTGCTCACGGAAGGCTTGAACGGCGTTCTCGGCGGTCAGCACGCGCTCTTTCAGGTCGCCGATCCGCTCGCTGAGCCAGTCGGTGGCGCGCTGCGTGGCCTCGAATTTGGCTTCGAGCTGGTCGGTGAGATAAAGCTCGGCCAGGGTGTTGGTCAGAAGCGCGGCCTTGGCGGCGCTTTCGGATTCGAATCCAATCCTGATCGTATAGGAGAGTTTTGGATTCGAGGTCGAGAGTGCTTCCGTCACCTGATCCACAACCGCCGCCTGTTCCAGGGCGGCCCGCTCCGCTTCGGTCAGGAGTGCTTCATCCTCGGTGACGATACCGAGCGCCAGCAGCCAGTCATGCGAGAGATAGGTTTTGGGATTGAGCGCCAGCGCCAGGGGATTTTTTTCGCGCAGTGCGGCGTTGAACTCGGGGTCTTTCGTCAATTGCAGTTTATCGACCAGCTTGCCGATCAACCGGCGCGAAGAGATGACATCGAGTTCGGTGCGGATGACGCTGGCGTCGGCGGACAGTCCCGACATGACGGCCTGAATATCGACGACCGATTCATTGCGCGTTTGCAGCGTCAGCAGTGCCGAGGCGGTGTAACGCGGCGTCAGTTGCAGGGTGAACAGCAGGGCGATGCTGGAAATGAACAGCACCGAGCCAATGATGACACCCCGGCGACGCCAGATGGTGCGAAGAAGTTCTTTGATATCGATGAGATCGGCGTCTGTCTCGACAACCTCGTACTGAATCGGCACACCGGGCGTCACCTTGTCATCACTCCATTGCATTGGGTCAGGAAAAATCCGTCAGGCGGTTTAGAAGAAGCGTTCTTCCACGGTGATGATGTCGCCCGGCTGCACAATCGTACTGTTCTGTACCGGAATCCCCTCCTGCGCGCCGCGCTGGATGAAGATTTTTTTCTTGGCTGCACGCGGCGTGAAACCACCGGCAATGGCGACGGCGTGCAGAACGGTCATGTCCGCGACATAGGGGTAACTGCCCGGCTTGATGACCTCTCCAATGATGAAGAATGGGCGATAGTCGAGAATATCGACGCTGACCTTGGGATCTTCCATGAATCCGGCGGAGAGTTTTTGCTTGATCAGCGCCTCGGTTTCGACGAGCGACAGCCCCTGTACCGCCACCGGCTCAATGAGTGGGAGCGAAACCGTACCGTTTGCGTTGATGTTGAACTCGCCGGACAGATAGGGTTCGCCAAAGACGGTGATGCGGATCTTGTCGCCGGGGCCAAGCTTGTAGTCCTGTGTCTGGGCGAGCGTCTGAGATGACCAGGTCGCGCCGGCAATCAGGACGGCTGTCAGAAAATAAAGAATCGTCCGCATCGGTTTTTCCATGAGTTGGCAGTCATCAATAGTTCAGACGAAGCTGAAGCGAAGCCAGGTGTTTAACATAGCTGCTGCCGGCTTCTGAGCTGTCGCGTTCACTGAAATCATAGGCAGCGCGCAGGCTGACCAGCCGGGTAAAGAAATACGACAGACCCAGTCCGGCAGCATAGGTCTTGTCCTTTCTGGATGAACCATCGTACTCGCCATCAATGAAGCCGAGGCGGGTGTCGAGCAGGAGCGTCCGCATCAGTTTATGCTCGACCCTCAGTGACACCGAGGTGTTGATCAGCGCGGATGCGCCGGATTCGGTGGTTTCCTCGCTGCGACGATCCAGGTTGCCGATCACCGAGGTGAGTGAGGTGGGATTCCAGAGCAGATCACCGCCGATCACGAACGCTTTGCCGCCAGTCACATCCGTTAATGAGTCATCGGCATAAAAGCTCGGCGCATAGCCCAGATAGCCGCCGACCACCCAGAGATCGCTGACATTCTTTTTCACGCCAAGCGTGAGATTGTAGCCCCAGTTATCGCGATCCGGTCCACCGTATTTGGTCGGATCGTCATAGTTGACATCTTTGAGGCGGGCGCTGAAATAGGCTTCATTGCCGGGGACACGCTGATAGCTGAGTCGCAGACCGCCATCGAGAACAACACGGTCGCGCGTTGAGTTGTCAATGGTTCCACCGCCAAAGCGCGGGCTGTTTTCGTATTTGATGTCATCGACCAGGCCATCGACACGCAGCCCGAGCACACCTACCCGATGCTCAACACCAAGCCCGCCTCGCAACAGATCGTAAACGACCGGCTCAGCGGCGGCGCCGATGTTATCAGCCGAATCGCGCGGCTCATGGGCGTGCCGGTAGAGGAGTTCCGTGAGCAGATTGGTGCCACGACGGACCTCAAATTTGTTGGTGTTGCTGGCGTAATAGTCCTGATAGTTCTCATCCGTGAATTGCTTGTAGAAACCGAAGTCACCGCCGACCTCCAGGTTGATCTGATGCACCGACCAATCGGACTGGAGTTTGGCGCGCGGCTTGAGGATGGTGATGAAGTCGCTCTCTTCAGCGTCTTCGGTGGCGTAGATATTGCTGTCGTAGGTCTCGGCGAGTTCGATGCCCGGAAAAAGCTGCCAGGCGCCGAGCCGGATCGAGGTCGCGCCATAGGCCTCGACCGGACGCTTGGCAACGCTTTTGGAATAATCGATGTTTTCCCGCACGCCCTGATCGGGAGGTAATTCCTGGGCAACGACCGAATAACTCAGCAGAGACAGGCCAAGGGTTACAGACGAACGGATCCATTGCTTCATTGTTCAAGACTCCTTGATCCAAGGCGGCCGGCGCGCGGGAAAGCCGCGCCGGTCGCATGGGACTATTTTGAACGGGTCGCCGAGGCGACTGGCGGCTAGATGGCTGGACTGGCCGGGGTCTGGGTACCGCCGCTACCAGTGCCGCCACTGATGTTGCCGAATGATGCAAAGCTGGAGGAACCCAAGGTTCCTGCGCCGCTCGTCGGACCAGCTGCGCCAGTCTCGGCTCCAGGACCGGCTGCGGGGGCAAAGCCAGCAAGATCAGCCTGAGCGTTTGCCAGTTCGACCGCGCCCTGGATCTGTGAAGCCACATCCGGCGTGGCGCTGAGCACGGCTGGATTGGCCGCCAGCGCGGCCAGCGCACTGGAAACGGCAGCGCTGTTAGCCAGCGTGATCCCTTTGGCCTCGGCGGAACGCTGCGCCAGCGTGCTCGCCTCGGACAGGGCGACGGTGGCTGCGCCGACCACGCTCGGAGCAGCGGCGATCACAGCGGGGTTACTGATGACGCCGATCGCCATCTCAGCGATTGACATCGCCGCCTGTGGATTGTCAGCCGCCAGCGTCGATGCGATGGATCCGGCTGCAACAGCGACCTGCGCCGCCAGTGCGGGTTTCGATGCCGCAAGCTCAGTTAATAATGTGTTGAGCGCTGCCAACTGCTCCGCCGTCGGGTTGGCGCCAAGCCAACTGGAAAGCAGCGCCTCCAGGTTTCCGTCTTTGACGGCCTGCTCAATCTGGGTCGCAGTGAGCGGCGAATTGAGAGTGGCGGACGATGCATCAGGCGTGTTTGCACCCTGCGCCTGAACAAAAACCGGGGTCGCCACCGCCAGCGCAACGGAAAGTGTCGTGATAAACAGAGAGTTTCGCATTGTGTTTAGGCTCCTTGATGTTGAGTTCAAATCATCCAGCGAGAGGCAAAGCCAAATTCCATCGTTTTCCAGCAGAGATTATGGTGCATCAGCGTTGCGACGGGCAATTTTATTCTGTGCCAGACAAGTCGGTATGTGTAAATCAACTATCATTCCCACTTTGATGTTGGACTATTCAAGCGGCGCCCTGAGCCGGGCGAAATCGTCCCGATTGACGTACTGGATGATGAGATGACCAGCGGGATCGCGCCCGATGTCCAGTCCGCGTTCGGGATAGAGCCAGTGGACGATACCGGTTTTGGTTTCGGTCAGACGCTCGGTCGGCACGCCGAAGCGCTGCTCGATCAGCGCCGGATCCAGACGCGCCTTGGGCAGATAGCCGATGCTGCGGATGGGTCGGCGGGCCAGGGTCTCGGCGTCCAGCGGGTTCAGCTTGACCTTTTTGCTGCCGCTGGCGAGCTGGCTGATGCGCAACCCGCGATCATGCATGGCGCTCAGGGTTGACTGATCCACATCCAGGGTGATGACGAAATCGGCGCGCAGTCGCTTGAGATAGATCTGCTCGAAGAAGGCCTCGACGCTATAGGCTTGAGCGGCGTCCGGGGTCTGGAAGAGATTGATCTCGCCGGTTTCGCCGAAGACCTCGCGCACCTCGGCGAGCGTCGTCTGACCCAGCGTGAAGCCGAAGACCTGCGTGCGGCCCGATGCGTCCTGAGCGATGCGCCAGGGCAGCCGGTCGATGCCGTCATCCACCGTCGGCGGCATCAGCAGCAGCACGGCGAAGAAGCCCAGAATCGCCGCACCCAGCACGGATAGGAAAATCTTGCGGTCCATGGCAAGCGAGCACTCCAAGAGGGGAATGGACAGGATTAACAGGATTTTTCAGGATGGACAGGACTTTTTAAATCCTTGTTTTGCGCTGGGCGCGGTTTAATCCTGTCTAAATGGGCGATATTTGAGGCAGCAGCCCGGCGACGACGCGACGGCCTTCGCTCATGAGGATGTTGCAGGTGCGGCAGGCGGCGCCGGTGTCCATGATCTCGATGCCGACGCCTTGCCGCATCGCCCGGACAGCGATGGCCGGATCCGGGAAGACCTGTGCGCCACCTGTCCCCAGCACCATCACCTGAGGCGCCAGCGCCAGCAGCTCATCCAGATGCGCGACGGTCAGGCCGGCGACATCGCGCGGCCCCCAGGGCGCGATGATCCGCTCGGGGGTGACAATCAACCCCTCTCGATACAGCCGCCCGCCAATCAGGATGCCATCCGCTCCATAGGCCTGGATCAGATAGCCGCTGCGGTCGTCTGCTTCGCTGAATTTCATGCTACTCCTCACTGGCGACGAGATTGGCGACGCCGTGCGGAACATGCCCGGTCGCGACATGCAGACGGGCCGCCTCGCAATGGCTGGTCTGATCGTCGAAGAAGATGTCGGCGTCGAAGGCAGCCAGGAAGTTCGCTTTGCTGAGTCCGCCCAGAAACAGGGCTTCGTCGATGCGGATGCCCCAGGCGCGCAGGGTGCGGATGACCCGCTCATGCGAAGGTGCACCGCGCGAGGTGACGAGTGCGGTCCGCAATGGCGAGGCATCCGGCGGGAAGAGCGCCTGGAGCCGATGGATCGCGACCAGCAGACCTTTGAACGGCCCACCGGGCAGAGGCTCGTGGGCGGCGGCGAATTCGCTGGCGTTGAAGACCTCAAGCCCTTCCTGACGGTAGAGTCGCTCGGCTTCATCCGAAAAGATCACCGCATCGCCGTCGAAGGCGATGCGCACCTGTGCGTCGCCATGTTCGGCGGTCGGCGGGGAGGCAGGCAGCAGCGTGGCCGCCGCGCAACCGGCGTCGAGCGCCAGACGCACATCCACGGGGTCGGCGGACAGAAAAAGATGCGCGCCGAAGGCCGAGACATAACGATAGGGACTGGCGCCGCCGGTAAAGGCGGCGCGGGCGATATCCAGTCCGTGGTGATGCGCGGAGGTCAGCACCCGCAATCCGGTATCCGAGCTGTTGCGTGAGAGCAGGATGACCTCCACCCGTCCGCGCTCGCCCAGCAGGGCGTTGAGGTTCATCAGCTTCTTGACCAGCGGAAAGGCCACGCCCGGTTGCAGCATATCGCCCTCATGGGCGACCTGATACTCGCGATAGGCATCGACCCCCTGGGTCTCGAAGAGACGATGGGATTCGCTCAGATCAAAGAGCGCGCGCGAGGAGATGGCGACGATGAGTCGCACGGTCGGGACGGACTGCGCTGCGTCATGTGGCATGGGATGGACGGTCTACCAGGGCATGAACTGGTTCATGAAGTGCATGGGGCGTCCGACGCTCTGATTCATGCCCGCCATGTCGTGACGCATGGAAGCGGTCGAAAGGGTCATGTTCTGCATGGAACGATCCATGTTCTGCATGCTGACCAGCATCGGCGTCAGGGTATTCACGTCGGTCGCCATGCTGTCCACACTCATCGCCATGGTCTGGATATTGACGTTCATGTGCGAGATGTTGTCCGCGATCGACTGCATGTTGCCGGACATCGCCATCATGTTGCGTTCAACGACGAGCGACAGCGAATGCACGTCCCTGGCGAGACTGAAGATGAGATAAAAACCGTAAGCGGCCAGGATGATGAAGGCAAAGAGTGAGGGATAAACGATGAGTTCCCAGCGTTTGGCGCTGGTCTCGAAGGCTTGAGAGAGTCGCTCAATGGCAAGCGCATTGAGCTGGGGATCTGTCGCCCTGTGCATGAGGGCGTCCGCAGCACCGGGCTCCGCTGACCCCTGCCCGTTGGTTGGAAGCTCTTGATTCGGCATGATGGGCGTGTTGTCCTAGCGAATGAGTTGCGGATAAAGAACGGCTGCCAGCCCCAGAAATTCGCGCGCCGCCTTGCCGCGCGGTTCCAGCTCAAAGACCGCCAGACCTTCACTGAATGAGCGGCGAAAGACGGTGCGCTGGGACAGGCGCGGCTTGATGAAGCGAATCCCCGGCAAGGCAATGAGCGCGGCGGCGGTCTCGTTGGTCTCCTGCACCGCATGATGGGTATCGCCACGGTTGATGAAGCCGATGAGGTCAGGAGGCGTTGCGCGTTCGACCGAGGCGATGAGCTGGAGATAACGCTGCGTCGACCAGATGTCGGCCTGCGAGGGTGGCACCGGCACCACTACCCGATCACAGAGCGCCAGTGCCCGGCGCATGCTGTCCATGTCCGCCGCGCCGACATCGATCAGGGTCTCATCGGCGTCACGTAACGACTCTTCGTTCAGACCGCTCTGATCGGCGACCGTCAGCAGCGGCTTGAAACCCTCTTCCCGGCGCACCGCCATGACATCGGACAGGGTCGCCTGCGGATCGGCGTCCACCAGATGCACCCTGGCCTGCGCTTGGGCGAGCCAGACGGCCAGATTGAAGGTCAGGGTGCTCTTGCCGGAGCCGCCTTTGAGACTGCCGATGATGGTGATCATGATGCCAAGCGAAGGTGATTTCCGGAAAAGGACGTATCCCTGTAGGGGCGATTTAAATCGCCCCTACTGCGAAGCCGGCGGCAGCGTCATCCGCGAATAATCCGACGGAACCTGAAAGAGTTCGTCGGGCTGCGGGCCGGGTTGGATGTTGACCAGCTCGCGCACATTGCCGCCGGGAAGCTCCTCGCGCACCGCCAGCTTGAGTTCGGGATCGTACCATTGAAAGCTCTGCATCGGCGGCTGGTTAGGAAGCGTGGTCGTCATCTCCCATTTCTCGACCGCCCGCCCGCTGTAGGTCTCCTGACCAAGCAGTTTCAGTTCCATGGCCTGACCGTTCGGCATCTGATATTTGAGCGGCAGCCCCCGTTCCACGTCGAGCCACTGGGTGCCGGTCAGGGTTCGACCCTCGCGCGTCACCGACATTTCCCATTTGATCGCGGGACGACCGGCCACCGACTCCTCGCCGATCCGCTGACAGATCACCTCCTGCAAACCGGTGCAGGGATTGGTTTCGGCTGAGGGCGGCGTCGGGGACGCGGCAGTATCGACGCCCGGAGGCGCCGCATGTTCCACATAGCTTTTCTGTTCGGGGAAGAGGATCCATTCCATGCGGCGCTGGTGGTCGCTGATCCGCACGATCTGGCGCCCTTCCTGCGACATCTCGATCCGCACCCGCCCGTCACCGACCGACATCCTGCCAGCGGTCGGCGGCGCATCCGGCCCGCGCGTGACCATCTCCGCCGAGAACTGCATGCCCCCGGTCTGCGCCTGCGCCGCGACCGTGAGCGTCGCGCCAAGCACGGCCACGATCTGTAACTGTCTCTGGATGCTCATCCTGTTGTCTCCGCTGTCTGATGATGGGTGATCGCGGCCTGAACAGACGCGACGTTTCCAAGGTCGATCCAAACGCAAAACATCACATACCGCACCGGGCGCGATTTAATCCTGTCGATACCGCCAGTCCGAGTCCGGCGTCTGCCCCATACGCGCCTTTTCCTGCTCCGAAAGCGGTCTGAAACGATAGACCTCCTGATCATCCGGCGCCCGCCAGGCTTCTCCAGGCAACACGGGGTCGCCCCGGAAGCGATAACCGCGAATATCTTCAGGGGCGGGCGCAGGTGCGGATGGAAGACGGTCAGGCGGCGTCTGGATCTGCCAGACATCCGGCGCTCCCCGCGACCAGAGATCGCCGTGTCTGTCCACATCCGGCGATTGCGCAAAGGCTCCGGCGGCACTCACAATCCCGATCAGGACGCACCCTGTTTTCAACGGACTGAACCATCCGGGTCGTGCGATATCTTCCAGCACCATCGGGGTGGCCTGCTCTTTGCCCATGCGTGACGTTCCTCAAGAGCCTGAATCCCCGCGAGTACGGGGAAAGCGTTTCGCGTCGGCGGATAGGGATCCTGAACAGCGCGTCCGCAAGTATAGACTCCCTCGCCGCCCCAACTGAACCGCTATGAATGATCAGAACCTCAACGTCTCCCGCCTTCATCGATACAGTGAATCCGGCTGATGAACTGAATTTATGCCACCATTCCGCTAAAGTATCATTCGTCATCCTGGCCGATGGCCGGGCTCTGTTTTTCCACCGCCCCGAGTTCCGGTCATGAGCCTCATCGTCTCCTCCATCCCTGGACGCCTGCGCCTGCGCGCGCGCGATCTGGACCCTGAACAGGCGGCGGCGCTGCCGGTCGCCATTGAGGCCATTGCCGCCCTGCCCGGCGTGCGGGAGGTGACTGACAACCCGCGCACGACATCGGTGCTGATCCATTACGATCCCCGGATTCTGTCGCAAACATCAATGGAAACCGCTGTGCTGACCCTGCTGGGAGCGGACGATGAGATCGCGCCTGCCGCATCCGCCGCCACCGACGAGGCCAGAGTCGAAGCGACCAAGATGCGCTCACCACAAACGAAATGGCGCTCCCACATCAATCGCGGCGCCAAACTCGGGACGATGACGGCAATGGCGGTTTCGCTGCTGGCGCTGCTGGCGCGTTACAAGCGCGTGCACGCCAGGGCCGGCATCCTGGCGCTGGTTTTCGTCAGCGTTCATCTGTACATCCAGCGGCGCAGACTGCTGCGCTGATCTGCGTCCACTGATACGCTCCCGAAGTCGCTCACTCCCGAGACGATCATCTTTTTTATCATTGTCTATGAACCACCGTCCCGCCGCCCTGCCCCACCGCCTCGCCCCCTGGCTCGTCGGCCTGCCCGTCGCCGCCGCGCTCTGGGTGCTGGCCTACGCCCATCTCATCGAAGTCGCGGATCTGATGATCGGCCTGTTCGGTCTGAGCCGGACGACCCATCTCGGCGGGGCGCTGCATTTCTTCCTCTACGACACGCCCAAGGTGCTGCTCCTGCTGACCGGCATCGTCTTTCTCATGGGCGTCATCCAGACCTTCTTCGCCCCGGAGCGCACCCGCGCCCTGCTCGCCGGACGGCGGCTCGGGGTCGGCAATGCCATGGCCGCAAGCCTCGGCATCGTCACACCCTTCTGCTCCTGCTCGGCGGTGCCGCTCTTCATCGGCTTTGTCTCCGCCGGCGTGCCGCTCGGCATCACCTTCTCCTTCCTGATCGCCGCGCCCATGATCAACGAGGTGGCGCTGGCGCTGCTGCTGGGGCTGTTCGGCTGGAAGGTCGCGCTGCTCTATCTGGGACTGGGACTCGCGGTCGCCATCGTCGCCGGACTGATCATCGGTCAGCTCAGGATGGAGCGCCATCTGGAGGACTGGGTGCGCGCCATTCATGCGGGCGAGACGGCGGCGGCGTCTGGCGATGACCTCACCTGGCCGGAACGTCTGCACGCCGGCCTCAGACATGTCCGCGAGATCGTCGGTCGGGTCTGGCCCTATGTGCTGATCGGCATCGGACTCGGGGCGCTGATCCACGGCTATGTGCCGGAGGACTTCATGGCTGCCTTCATGGGCCGAGATGTCTGGTGGGCGGTCCCGGCGGCGGTGGTGCTCGGGGTGCCCATGTACACCAATGCCGCCGGCATCATCCCCATCGTCGAGGCGCTGATCGGCAAGGGCGCGGCACTCGGCACCACGCTCGCCTTCATGATGAGCGTCATCGCGCTCTCCGCCCCGGAGATGCTGATCCTGCGCAAGGTGCTCAAATGGCCGCTGATCGCGACCTTCATCGGCGTGGTGGCGACCGGCATCCTGCTGGTCGGCTATGTCTTCAATCTCGTCCTTTAAACCGCGTCCAGCGCGACATGCATTATTTCAGTTTGTGTTTAGCTTTGGGGGTTTCACCAACCTCAGTGGAGACGCGGTTTAAAGTTTGATTGTTCAATGTTTTAAACCGCGCCAGCTCGGAATCATCGTCGATTCTGACAAGGCTGACCCGATCCACCACATCGCATACCGCGCCGGGCGCGGTTTAACGGAGTCCATCGCATGAAAAACATCAAGATCCTCGGCACCGGCTGCCGCAACTGCCAGACCACGCTGAATCTGGTCGAGGAGGTCGCCCGCGCCCAGGGCGTCGAGATCGAACTGGAAAAGGTCGATCAGATCCAGGACATCATGCGCTACCGCATCATGGCGACGCCGGGGGTGGTGATTGACGGCGAGGTCGTGCACTCGGGTGGGGTGCCGGATCGCAAAAAGGTAGAGGGATGGTTCGAGAAGTCGGCTTGAAGCCGCACAGGGTCGCTTCCTCAAAGCTCGTTAGCCGCCAAAATGACCGACCAGGATCACCGCATAAGCCAATACAACATCGCCGCTGCTCTCCGAACTCGCCCGGCATGCCATGGCCGGCAAGGAGATCATCATTGCCAGGGGCAACCGCCCGCTGGTCAGGCTCGTCCCGGTGGGTTATCCAAGCGGACACGCCAGCCCGGCTCCGGCAGGGGACGGTTGCTCTGGATGGCCCCGGATTTCGATGACATTCCGGAAGGGTTCGAGGAAGACATCTGATACGGCTCCTGCTCGATACCAACGCACTCATCTGGTGGATAGACGGCGGGATCCGACCTGGAAAACGTCCATGTTTAGGCTGGATTTTTGGCGGAAGCAGGGAGTATATTCCACTCGGCAAGACATGCCTTATGGTGCAGAACGTGTTGCCGAGAGCGGCGGGATGGACAGCCGGTTGGTTCCCGGGATCTTCAACAGGTCGGCTTGATAGGAGATTAGGTGTTTAAACGGATCGCCGTCTAGCTCCCGAGAACTCTAATGCAGTCTAAATAAACTGTTGGGCGCAATAGGAAATGAGTAATCGCTATTTTTTCGATGTTCCTGTCTACAGGCTGCCAAGGGAAAAATATTATCAACAGCGTCAGAAATATATCGAAGATGTGATGTTTCCGAAGGATTCGCAAGATTCTGAAGCGCTGAAAAAATTAGATGAGGAAGACCCGAGTCAAAACACGATGTTCAGGGACCATCTACAAAAATCTTATGGTGGGTGTTGGCGTTTTAATGAAATTATTGGATACATAAGGCTCTATTTTCTAGGCTCCCAGGTTCGGGGGGAATATTATGGAGTGAGGCAAAACAGAATTGTTAAAACAAGGAAAAAGACGCTGGAATTTCAAACATGGAAATTGGCGGCAGAAATGGATGTTCCTTATCCACCGAATAAAAGTGAAATACTTGGCGTGGTGCGCAATTACCTAGAAAACTGCAAGAAAGAATTGCCGAGAAGATACATCGATACAGAAATATTTGAGGCGGCAGCGCCTTATATTGACTGGAAGAAATTATATGAAAAAGGCCTCGCCCAACAATAGCCCGTGTAGGTTGGGGTGAGTTTACGAACCCCAACAATTCTCAGGCATGATGTTGGGATTCGCTCTTGCTCATCCCAACCTACGGTCCTAGGAGACATTTTTTGAACGACAAAAAATTTGAGTCTATCGTTACAGACATTCTTAAAAGCGATTTTAGATCGCTTGATTGGGCCATTTATCATGACGCGCATGAACGCAGAAACTTTGAGGAAGAAGCGATTTCCGTGGTTGTCCGCATTACCGCTAACGATTCCAGATATTACCTTTGCCTCTCCGTCAGTGAAGATTACAGAGAAGACACTCCGCGTGAGAACCTCGAAGTCAATGTTCGGTCTTTTGTCAAGAAAGTAATATTGCAATTTAATCCAGAAAATTATAACGCCCCGAAAGACGGTCGCATCTGTGAGCTTTGGATGCTTTGCAACAAAGGAATAATGCGCTATTGAGCACCAAATCGCCGAACGCAATAATTCAGAGTCCTTTGGGATAGGCGTTCCGCCAAGGCGGCTGAAGCGTCGGTCTCCACCCGGCCCGGCGAGACCCGCACCACGCAAATACCCTTCGGAGTGACTTCTTTCGATAGGCTCTTGCTGTAGCTCGGCATTCGG
>NZ_SMAO01000011.1 GCF_004342175.1 Thiobaca trueperi | reverse complement strand
GAACCAATATCGTGGTGATCTACGATCGTTGCTGACGGAAAACTTCGCCATTGTCGGTGAGTGAGTCAACGAAAAATTGGTATTAGCTCGGTATAATTTAAACGCGTTGACTATCCCGTCGCGGTCAGCTTGTAATAACGTTCGATATCCTTGCGCCTTTGCTCATGCCTGACCCGCATCGTCTCGTTCCCACGCTGGAGAGATTGGGCAAGTATTCCCTGAATGGCAGATGCGAATATTTGCACAGTCTCTGGAGCGTGGGAGCTAGAGCATGGTGCACCCCGCTCTCGAATGTCGGACTCAAAGTCATCAAGCAACCGCTCGAAGGTCGTGAAGACGTAGGCCAGATCGCTGCCATTGACGTGCCGGTGATCGCCTTTTCCTCACTCGTTGTCGTAGCGAACGACCTCGCGGGCGGGAGCTAGGGTATGTTCTCTCCGTGCTCCCAAAGCTCATATTCGCTAATATCGATTTCTGAGTTCCATGAAACAGCATAGCCGCCTGATTCAACGGATACGTTCTTGAAGAATGCTGGATTTTTTAAAGGAAAAAACATCTCGCTATTTGTGAGGCGATTGATGTCGTATCGCTTTCTTTCTCCATTTGAGAACAGAACAACAAGGAAATGCTCTTCTTCCGCTATGGCGCTTTGAATTCTTGGAATATTCATGGTTACTGAAGTGGCGGCAATTTCTTAAACTCTTGCGTCTTCCACATTTGGTCGAGATCGAATTGGTAGAAGGCCGCCCACTCTACGACGAGTTTTCTTGCTCTTTCGGGCAAATCACCCTCAATCATGTCGAGCGTTTCGATGTTGAAGATCGCATTGTGTTCCCCATAGACCGCATGGAAGTGCGGCGGCGGATGATCGCCAAAGAAGAGCTTGATGATTATTCCGTAGAAACGTGCGATTTCTGGCATGTGCTTCTGCTCTTAATGTACACCTAATCGAGTGAGGCAAGCCGACCAGCGCACGGCACCACGCTTGAGATCAACTACGACGCCGGCCACGCCGGGTCGGCTTGAGCGATTTATTAGATGTTCTATCATGAATATTGAGGTTCACTCTCGTTCACCCCAATCTACGGCCCTTGTACACGGAAACACCGTCGTACCGCCGCTCTAGCGGCGCGTACAGTGACACGACGCCAGAGCGTCGCAACGTGCTCCCACGCTGGAGCGTAATGGGAGCCAGAGGATGATTTCCTCAAGCAGCTAACGAATCGGTTAAGTGGCCCCGCCGACATAGCATGGCAGAATAAGCCCTGCCGTGTCTGCGGGGTCCGCTCTTGAACCGCTTTTTAGGCGATGATTAACATTCGGCGCAATACGCTTCGCTATTGCGCCCTACGGCCCTCCAACATTAACGTCGCCGACTACCAACCAACGTATGCTTTACTAGTTGTCCCTTACCCGATTAGCTTTCACTTATCTCAATCCGAGTGGTGTACGGAACATCAGGACCTCGGCCTAAATAAACCGTACCCGCATGCAGGTATACGCCTTTGGCAGACTTTTCTGTGCCATCAGTGCTAATCCATTGCGCGCTCACCGAGTTAAACTGATTATGCTCTACAATCTGGTTCTCAATATTGTATGTACAACTACCTTCGACGGTTACGGATGCAGACGTACCCGCGTTGATCTGATTTATATCAGCATTAACAGCTTCGACAACGATGACATACTCCACCGCCAACCGGTCATGATTCTCAGTGATAAAGGCGTTAATATTTTGCGAAGAAAGCTCAGTTAGTCTTAAATTATTTTTAGATACCGTACGAGAGATTTCCTCTTGCGTCGCTTCAAAAATACGCATGGCAAGTTGCTTTGCATCAACGGTAGGCCGATTTCCCTCAAGGCATTCTAAGCACCCTTCTATACTCGTAAAAACGGCTAGAGAGACCCCGGATTCTTTGGCTTCTTCTTCAAGAATTTGATTGAGCTCTTTCCTCTTACTGTCTTTATAAAAATCGCCATCATTACTTACGAGGAAAATATCGTATTCCCGCCCTAAATCCAAAGCCGCTTCCCAGATCGCGCAGTCTTTAAATTGTTGGCGCTTTGTTGAAGAAGGTGGTCGGTTTTGATTTACTCTATGTAACGCCGATTTTGCATGCTCAAGTGTGAAGGGAATTCGTATTAGTAATTTTTCGAGTTCTTGAAAACGGGCAGTTATAGATTCCCTTATTTTATCTTCATTCGGTAATTCATAGGGGCTATGAAACCCTGCGATAGCTTGGATATCTCTAAAATAACGGTCGATTTTTTCTTTTGCTTCGGATGCGGCGATTTCAGTATGCTTGTAAATCTCTTCTTCTATAACTTCGGGAAGACCCAGTTTGTGTTGCGCGGAATTCAGTGTATACAGGAAAGCAGAGCCCATCGCAGTTCTAAGCAACAGGTTTGCCCTCCAGGTGTTGGTGTCCAACAAAACGCAAACTGGTTTCATCGCCAATGATTTATCTAGTAAAGCTAACGACCAAAGCTAAGCGGCGTGCGGCTTCTAAGCTCAATCAAGACGCCAAACTTCGACGCACGTCCGCTTAAGCGACGTGTTGTACGACAGCGCCACGGACAGAAGGTGAGGGAAAAGACGAGGGGAAATGCGCAGGAAATCAAGGAGTGCTAAATCCATCAAGAAGCGATGGATCAACAAGAGTTATCCATCGCTTCTTGATGGATTTAGTAGCATATTTTCCCTGTCATTTCAACCGTCTGCTCCCACACGTTGCTCATCTGATGGCGATGTTCGGACAACTACAATTCGACCTCAAAAATGACGCCGAATCCTGCTTGATTACACATCAAATGTGAGGTATAAAATTTTTATCACTCTGAGCGAACACTGTCAATTTTTATTTCAGCTTTACTTTATCAATGACCTACGCCCAACCCTCTGGCTTGACTCCCGTTTTAGATGGCGTTTCAGTTACCGAGCAAAAACCTCGTTTACTCGATCAGGTGCGTGACCGGCTGCGGGTGAAGCAATATGCCTTGCGGACTGAACAGGCGTATATCGATTGGATCAAACGTTTCATTCTGTTTCACGGCAAGCGGCATCCGAAGACAATGGGCGCGCCTGAGGTCGAAGCCTTTCTGACGCATCTGGCGGTTGATCGCAAGGTGTCTGCTGCGACGCAAAATCAGGATCTCGCGGCACTGTTGTTCTCTATAAAGAGGTCTTGGGAATCGAATTGCCGTGGCTTGGCGAGGTGACTCGGGCCAAATCGTCGCGGCTTTTGCCGATGGTGCTGATCCGACGGGAGGTCGATCAGCTACTGACGCGATGCCTCAATCGATTTCCAGACTCAGGCACCAAAACAGCGCCTGACATGCGCCAGAAAACGATCCGTCCAGGGATTGCCGCCGACCGCGCGCAGATGGCTGTAACAGGCCAGCAGGTTGCCCTGCACGATGCCATCGTGTGCGCCGTCGATCCCCATGCCACGCAACACCTGATAACCATAGGTCCAGGATGGGTCAGGCTGGACGACCGCCGAGTGATGGAATTCATGGGCTGAAATCTCAGGTCCGGCGTGCGGCGCGCGCGGCCAGGGGAAGGCGTCCGTTTCGCGCAGCCTGACATAGCCCCGCCACTGCGGCTGCGGACGCATCTCGACCTCGGCCCTGAGCGCGCCGACCATGGCGCGACGCTCGCCCTTCCAGCGGATGCCGGTACAGAGATACATGAGCCCGCCGCACTCGGCATAAACGGGACCGCCCTCGGCGATGAAGGCCGCGATCCCCTGTCGCATCGAGCGATTGGACTCCAGTGCGCGCATGTGGGATTCGGGAAAGCCGCCGCCGAGAAAGAGCGCATCCACGGGCGGCGGTTCGGCATCCGCGAGCGGACTGAAAGGCACCAGCTCGGCCCCACCGGCGGCAAGCGCACGCAGATCGTCGGGATAATAGAAACCGAAGGCCGCATCGCGGGCGATGCCGATGCGCAGCGGCGTGCCTGTCGTCAGAGCTGACGGCGAAGGCGCGACGGGCGCGTCAGGTCGCGGTGCCGTCCCGGCGATGGCGATCAATCGCTCCAGATCGATCTGCTCGACGACGCGGCGTCGAATCGCCTCGATCCAGTCCTCCGCACCCTCGGCCTCATTGCTCGGCACCAGCCCCAGATGACGCTCGACGATGCCGATGCCCTCATCGCGATGCAGCACGCCCAGCACCGGCAGGTCGGTATAGTGTTCGACGACCGCGATCAGATTGGCGGCATGGCGCGCGCCGCCGACCTTGTTGAGGATGACTCCGGCGAGGTTCAGCGTCGGGTCGAAGGCGCGATAACCCAGCAGCAGCGGCGCGATCCCGCGCGCCATGCCCTGACAGTTGACGACCAGGACGACCGGCGCGTGCAGCAGTCTGGCCAGCTCGGCGTTGCTGTTGGCGCCAGCCAGATCGGTGCTGTCGAAGAGTCCGACATTGCCCTCGATCAGCCCCAGATCCGCCGCGCCCAGTTCGCGCGCGAAGGCGGCGGTGATCGCGGCGCGGTCCATGGTGTGAAAATCCAGGTTGTAGCAGGCGCGTCCCGCCGCCTGACTCAGCCACAGCGGGTCGATATAGTCAGGCCCCTTCTTGAAGGGCTGGACGCTCAGACCACGGTCGCGCAGCGCCCGGCAGATCCCGATCGACAGGGTCGTCTTGCCGGACGATTTCTGCGGGGCGGCGAGATAGAGATGGGCCATCGACCAGGGCTCAGACGGACTTGAGCGCCGTCTGGTCCATGTCTTCTCCGTCCAGCGCAATGGCCTCGTCGGCCAGCGATTCGGGCAGGAATTGCAGGACGCGCACCCCCACGACCGTGACGATGAGGGCCACCGCAACGCCGCCCAGTCCGAGCAGAATCTCGGGAATGGTGGGCAGGTAGGACGCGGCCTGTCCATTGACGCCATCGAAGAAGCCCGACTCCAGAATGGTCTGGCCGGGGAACATCTGGAGCGGATAGACCTGACTGCCGATGATGACGACGTAGAGTGTCGCCAGCCCGCCGAGGATCACCAGGGCACAGGCGGCGGCGATCCAGTTGCGGTCCCGGCCCAGGTCCGGGTGATGGATGATGCCAAGCGGCACCAGACCGCCGACCAGCACCCAGCCGACCCAGAAAAGAAAGGTCTGGAGACCGCCATTGAACAGGAGCCAGTTTTCGAGGCCGTCGTGCTTGGCGCCATAGAGTTTGGTGAGGTGATAGATCAGGGTGAAATAAAGCACGCCGGCGACGAAGAGCCCGAGCAGATTGCTCAGACGCCGCAGGATCCGGGGGCCAAGCGGGCGTCCCTCGTCATGGAAGGCGAACAGCAGTGCCAGCATGAAGACGGCCAGACCGTAGGCAAAGGACATGACCACGAACATGGGCGCCAGAATCGCCGCGTCATACGCCTGACGGGCGACCAGAAAACCGAAGATGGCGCCGGTGGCGCTCGTCAGCGCCAGCCGCCACACCAGCGCCAGGATACCGATGGGCTGGATAAAGGGTGCGCCCTGACGATCCGCCATACTCCAGAGGTAGGCGATGACGATGACGATAAAGCCCGTATAGAGCAGGATATTCCAGGCGAAGATGGAACTGAAATTGTGGTGCGTGATGGCGACGATGAGCCGCTCGGGTCGGCCCAGATCCATGACCAGCACCAGCAGACCGCCCACCAGCAGCGCGACCGCCAGCAGACCGGAGAGCCGGCCAAGCGGCTTGTAAACGGACTTGTGAAACACGGTGCCGATGGAGGCGAGGTTGAGCGCGCCGGACGCGGCGAGGATGAGAAACACGGCGAAGACATGCGGGACGCCCCAGACCACCGAGTTGGTCATGCCGGTGATCCAGTGGCCATGATGCTCCATGTAGCCGAAGGCGAGCACGCCCAGACCGGCGACAGCGGCCAGTATCCCGAGGATGCCCCAATAGCGCGTCGATGGGATGCGCCACTCACGATAGACGATGCGTTTCATACCTTGAGTACCTTTGCCCGCCCCCGAAAATCCTGTTCATCCTGTGAAATCCTGTTAATCCTGTCTATCTTCCGACCGATACCGAACCCGTACATGCGCGTCAGACACCGGCATAGCGCACCCCCGTGTTCAGCGCCAGATCCTCGCGGATCTGACGGTTCGGCAGTTCTTTGAGCATCTGGCGAATGGGGCTGGCCGGATCCTGGAGATCGCCGAAGACGATCGCCTCATGACCGGCGGTGACACAGGCATCGACACAGGCGGTTGAATCCTCGCCCTGATCACGACGCTGGACACAGAGGTCGCAGCTCTCGACACACCCCTTGCCGCGCGGCGCGCGGGTGAGCTGGCCGGACTGCTCGCCGTGGATGAAACTCCGCGCCTTGTAGGGACAGGCCATCATGCAATAGCGGCAGCCGATGCAGAGATGACGATCCACCATGACGATGCCGTCGGCGCGCTTGAAGGAAGCGCCGGTGGGGCAGACATCGACGCAGGGCGGATGCTCGCAGTGCTGGCACATCATGGGCAGATTGACGATGCGTCCGGTCTGGTTGTCCTGGAGCTTGACCTTGCGGACCCAGGCGGCTTTCTGTCGTTCCCATTTGTCAGACGAACCGGTTTCCCCCCGACCCTGGAGATCGAGCCCGTTTTCCCGCCCGCACGCCTCGACGCAGGCCGAACAGCCATCGACGCATTTGGTCGTATCGATCAGCAGACCCCAGCGGACAGCGCCCGAGACCGGCTCGGCGCGCGGCGCGGCGGCGACCTGATGCAGGATGACACCGGGAGCAACCAGCGCCGCTCCAATACCGACGGCGAGGCCGACGAAGGCCCGGCGCTCCGGGTCGATGACTGGATTCTCGTCCTTCATGGATGCGCTTCCCCCTCGCGGCGAGACGGGCTGACGGATTCCTGTCCGCCATTGGGCACGGCCGCGTGACAGTCGAAGCAGTTCAGATCGACGGCAGCAAAGGCATGACAGGCTCCGCAGAATTGATCCGGATGATTGATCGGCGTGGGAATCTGCCGTTCATCGTAACGAACATGACACTCGACACAGCCGGCGAGGCTGTAAGGGGTGTCCCGGACACCCTCATGCACCGTCACGATGCGCTGATGCTTGATGAATTCCATGTGCTGGCGGCGCATCTGTGCGGCGGGTTTCACGCACTCCGCAAGACCGGCGGCACGCGAGCCCTCGACCACATGGCCTTTCGTCTCAGCCGCCTGGAGGCCCGGAACGGCGAGCATCCAGAGCAGCGCCAGCGCAACCGGGCGGGCTCTGCGCAGGGCTTCAGCCATCAATGCCTCCATGTGGATCAGGTGATGTGCTGGCTGCCGGATGTCGGCAGCGAATCGTTGTGACAGGATGAACAGGATTCACGGCATATTCCCCGGAAAGTACCTTATTCGCCCAAACCCATTTTGATGTATCCGGTCGGACAGACATCCGCACAGATGTGACAGCCGATGCAGCGGGCATAGTCGGTTTCGACATAACGGCCAGTGGTGTAGGTCTTTTTATCGACCCGGAAAACGGCGTCCTGCGGACAATAGATGACACAGTTGTCGCACTCGAAGCAGATGCCGCAGCTCATGCAGCGTTTGGCTTCGCTGATCGCCTCCTCTTCGGTCAGACCGATCACCCGCTCCTGAAAATGGCCCAGGACATCGTCAGCGGAGGGTGTCTCTTCGCGGCGGAGATGACGCGGCACAAAGTTGAAGTGACCGAGAAAGAGCTCGTCGTGCGGGATGATTTCGGCGCCGGAGCGATCCTCGTAGTTATGGACGGCATAGCTGGCTGACGCCGTCCCGCGCAGGTCGCCGCTGGCACTGAAGGTCACGGGCGCCAGACCGGACTCGTTCAGCTTCGTCAGCAGGTTGAAATGATGCACATCGATCCGGGGGCGACGCGGCTCTCCGGCCTGCATCACATAGGCGTCGATGGACTCGGCGGCGATCCAGGACTGACCGATGGCGGTGGTGAGCAGATGCGGACGCACGATGTCGCCAGCGACGAAATGGCCGGGCCTGCCGGGCATCTGCTGGAAGGGATCCGCGCTCATCAGGCCGCGTCCATTGTCGAAGGACTCCAGACCCGAGAGATCGCCGCCCTGACCGATGGCGGAGACGATGAGATCGGCGGGAAGCACCCGCTCGGTGCCCTCCACCGGGGTTGGGCGACCATCCGTCAGGGTGCAGTCGGCCACCTTCAGTCCGGTCGCGCGGCCCGTGTCGTCCTTGATGACTTCGAGCGGCATGACGCCATCCAGAATGGTGACGCCCTCGCGGGTCGCATCATGGACCTCGTGTTCGGAGGCCGTCATCCGGTCGCGGGTGAAGAGCGAGGTCAGCGTGACCTGAGCGCCCTTGGCGACGGCTGCCGTGACGGCGTCATGGGCGACGTAGCCGTCATGGATCACGGTCTCGGGCAGATCGCGTTTACCCGGTTTGGTGATATGACCGAGCCGGCGTGCGACCGAGACCACGTCGATGGAGGTATCGCCGCCGCCGACGCAGACGACCTTGCTGGCCGTGACCTTCATCCGCCCCTCGTTATACGCCTTGAGGAAGGCGACGCCGGAGACGCAGTTGGGGGTGTCGTTCCAGCCCGGCACCGGCAGACCGCGTCCGCTCTGACAGCCAATGGACCAGAGGATGGCGTCATAGTCCGCTTCGAGCTGCTCGACCGTCACATCCCGACCGACGCGGGTCTTGAGCCGGACCTCGATCTGGCCCAGATCCAGGATGCGCTGGATCTCGGCGTCCAGTTTGTCGCGCGGGACGCGATAGCCGGGGATGCCGAAACGGAACATGCCGCCCAGACCTTCGTTGGACTCGAAGATGGTGCAGGCATGACCCCTGCGACGCAGATGATAGGCGGCGGACAGCCCGGCCGGGCCGCCGCCGACGATGGCGATCCGTTTGCCGGTATCCGCCGGGGCCGGGTCGAAACCATAGCCCTTGGCGATGGCGTGATCCCCGATGAACTGCTCGACGGCATTGATGCCGACGAAGTCTTCCAGTTGATTGCGGTTGCAGCCGTCCTGACAGGGCGCAGGACAGACCCGGCCCATCATGGATGGAAAGGGGTTGGCGTCGGTCGCGCGGCGAAAGGCGTATTCGTGCCAGTCCATCCCGGCTGGCGGCTGTTCCATGCCGCGCACGATCTGCAACCAGCCGCGAATATCCTCGCCCGAGGGACAACTGCCCTGACAGGGCGGCGTCTTGTGGACATAGGTCGGGCATTTGTGCGAGCGATCCTGATTGAAGATCTGGTCAGTCAGCTTCTCCCACACCTGGTTGCCGTCCTCGAAACGGCGCCAGGATGGCCGGGTTTTCATCTCGTCGCTGGAAGTCGCCATCTTGATCGCTCTCCTCTACCCATTGAACGCTGATCCGGAAACCGGCGCTGCCCGCCGGCCCCGGTCAGGCCGCCTCGTCTGTTTATCGTTATTCCTGATCCGGATCGTCGTCCGGTTGGTCGTCATCGTCGTCTTCGTCCGCCTCATCGTCCGGCCCCGGGGTCAGCACGATGGCGTTGGAGACCAGTTGATGCAGGCTGAGAATCTGCTCCATCTCCATGCCGTAATACGGCAGCACTTTGGTGAACTGGCTCTTGCAGATGGCGCAGATGGCGACCATGTGGGTCACGCCTTTTTCCTGCATCACGTTGTTCAGCGCATCCATCCGGGGCTTGGCGCCCTTGACCCGCAGCTCGATCAGATCGTCAGTCAGCAGACCGCCGCCGCCGCCGCAACAGAAGGTGCGGTCGCGTATGGTGTCCTCGTCCATCTCGTGGAAGTGGTTGCAGGTGGCGCGGATGATGGCGCGCGGGATCTCGAACTGGCCGCCCGGCATGTCGCCCATGCGCGAGGCGCGGGCGACGTTGCAGGAATCGTGATAGGTAAGCACCTTGTCGTCGTTCAGGCTCTTGTCGAAGGTGAGCCTGCCCTGCTGGATCAGATCGTAGGTGAACTCGCAGATATGCTGCGGCACCGGATAGCGCGGATCGAGAAAATCCCAGGGTCCGGCCAGGGTGTTCAGAAAACTGTAGGCGACGCGCCAGGCATGACCGCACTCGCCGAAAACGATGCGCTTGACCTTGAGCTGGATCGCCGCCTCGCGGATGCGCAGGGCGATCTGGCGCATGTTGTCGTAGGAGCCGATGAACATGCCAAAGTTGGCGGCCTCCGAGGCGTGCGAACTGAGCGTCCAGGAGATGCCGGATTCGTGCAGAACCTTGCCGTAACCGATGAGCCCATCGACATGGGGCTCGGCGAAGAAGTCCGCCGAGGGCGTCACCAGCAGGATCTCGGCGCCCTCCTGGTCGATGGGATAGCGCACCCGCACGCCGGTATCGTCGTAGACATCCTCTTCCAGACCTTCCAGGGTATGCCGCAGGGCCGGGCCGGGCAGACCCAGATTGTTGCCGACCTTGTAGACCTTGCCGATGATCTCGTTGCAGTACTTCTGACCGAGCCCGATGCTGTCCAGGATCTCGCGCGCGGCCATGGAGATTTCGGCGGTATCGATGCCCAGGGGACAGAAGACCGAGCAGCGTCGGCACTGCGAGCACTGATGGAAATAGCTGTACCAGTCGTCCAGCATTTCCCTGGTCAGATCCTCGGCCCCGACCAGTCGGGGAAAGAGCCTGCCTGACCAGGTGAAATAGCGCCGATAGACCTTGCGCAGCAGATCCTGACGCCCGACCGGCATGTTCCGGGGGTCGCTGGTGCCGAGGAAATAGTGACACTTGTCGGTACAGGCGCCGCACTTGACGCAGGCATCCAGATAAACCCGCAGTGAACGGTATTTGCCCAGCAGCTCGCCCATTTTCGCAATGGCCCGGGCCTGCCAGTCATCGACCAGTTCGCCCGGAAAACCGAGCGGCTCCTGGAATTCGGCCTTGGACACGAAGGGCGCGCTCTGCGCCATGGCGCCGGGCATGATCGCCGGCACCTCGGTGTACTGGCTCAATGGAGGGACTCTGAATGCGGACTTGGCCATGATTCAGCCCCGCCCCTGTTCGAGCCGCTTCGCCCAGGGCGCGAGATGACGCTGTTCGCGCGGGTTATCGGCCTGATTGCGGCTCGGACTGAAAAAGAGTCCGGGGGCGTGCAGGAGCTTGCTGTAGGGAAAAAGGATCATCAGCATGGCGACCAGGAGCAGATGCAACAGAAGCAGCGGATCCGCTGGCAGCGGCCTGATCTCAAAGGCATAGAGCCCGAGAAAGAAGGTCTTGATCGCCACCACGTCGGTATGGAAGACGAACTTGACCAAGAGACCGCTGACGCCGATCAGGATCAGGAGGGCCAGGATCAGATGATCGGAGGGCGCGGAAATATAGCGGACCCGATCCACCAGAAAGCGCCGCGCCCAGAGTCCGGCCAGACCGATGATCATCGCCAGACCGCCATAAATGCCAAAGGGCTGGACGAGCTGGATGGGAAACCAGACCGGCTCGATGAAATAGCGCAGATGCCGCAGGGTGACGATAAAAAGACCGAAATGAAAGATCCAGCCGAAGATCCAGGTCCATTTGTTACCGCGAAAAAGACTCTCAAAGAGCACCACCTCGCGCGTCATCCGCAGGACGACGCCACCGCGCGTGGTCGGGGCGGGCGTGGTCGGAATCTTCAAAGGGGCCGGAGTAAGGGCGTATCGAGCGATCCTGAACACCAGACCGGCGACGAGCACGAAGGCGGCAAAATAGAACAGGAAGGCATAGACCGTCGTCAGAAAAGCCATGTCTCCGCTACCTCGGCAGATCGATCATCGAGTCGTAGGATTAAATAGACAGGATTAACAGGATTTTCCAGGATCGACAGGACTCTCAAGCTACTGTTTTAAATCCTGTTAATCCTGTCCATTGACGGCATTTCAGGCGGGCAGAGACCTGCCCGGAAAACACCTGAAAATCCTGTCTGATTATCCTTGTTGGCGTTCAGACGCAGCCGGTGGGCTTGGGCAGGCCGGCGAAGCGGCACGCCTGCTTGGCGGGGCCGTAAGGAAAGAGGCTATAGAGATATTTGCTGTTGCCCTTGTCCTTGCCGAGCTGCTTGCCGACCGCTTTGGTCAGGACCCGCACGGCGGGAGCGATCTGATATTCCGCGTAATATTCGCGCAGGAAATTGATGATGTCCCAGTGCTCACTGGTGAGTTCCAGATTGTCCTGGCCGGCCATGACGGTGGCGACGCCCGGCACCCAATCGTTGAGGTCGGCCAGATAGCCTTCTTCATCCACAGTGAATTGCTTGCCGTCAACCTCAATCGTGTTTGCCATCTCGATGCTCCTCTTGATTCAGTTTCTGTCGAACGAACATTACAACCAGGACTGGACGGCTTGATGCTCCACAGCCAGATCCACGAAATCCGCATAATCCACCACGCTGATGCCAGGAATCACGCGCCCCTCGGTCAATCCCCGCGCCCGCAGGTCGGGGCCGAGCACATAGATCCTGAGCCTGCCGAGCGCCTGCATCATCTGGTTCTCGACGCCGGTTCCCGACAGGGCCGCATAGACGCCATTCTCGAACAGCATGACAGCGGCGCCATCCGTGGCGAAGGTCAGGCAGGATTCTAACGAATTCCGCTCGAAGGGCGATTGATTGACCGTATGCAGAATGGCCATGCGCAGCATCCTCTTAAACCGCTAAATCGCGCCCCAGTGCGGCAGGCGATATTTTTGAATTGAACCACTTCGGCTGCATCGACGACGACTGGAGTTGGCGCGATTTATATAAAACTCAAAATATTAAACCGCGCCCCACTTGGTTCCGTGAATGCGCCGAAGATCGAATTTAACCCGAACTCAGCCGCCCGCTCTGAACGCGGATTAAAAGCTGAAGATCGCGTCAGATTCGTTCATCAGCGCGCTGACGCGCGCCCTGTCGATGACCTCAACGAGATTCTCGATTTCTTCTTCGGTCTCCGGGTCTTCGCCAGCGATCTCGATCAGATCGTCCGGGGTCAGCCCGCGCCTTTCCAGCGACACGCGATCCACATAGATCTTCCGGATGTCGTAGTCGCCCAGGGTGCGATAAGTGGGCGAGAAGTTTTTCATCCCGATCCCCTTAGTGTCCTGGCCTTTGATGAGCTGACAGACCCCGTCGTCCAGAAAGAGCACGCTCACGTCCTGATCGAAGGCCGCGCCGATCAGCACCACTTCCAGCGCCTCCCAGGCATGGATGCTGCCGTAGGGCGCCCGGCGATTGAGGTAGAGAAACTTCTTCACGATTTCAGACATGACCGGCTCCCTCAATCCCCGAAAACCACAAGACGGTCGGCCTGGATCGCCGCCTCGACCAGTTGCCCGAGTCCCGAGATACGGAACCGGGGATGGATGTTGGTCGCATCCTTGCCGTTGCGGGTCATCTCACCCCCATCGACGATGCCGCGACGCTGGGCGGCGGCGACGCAGACGACCAGATCCAGATCATATTGCCCGGCCAGCTCGGCCCAGCGGTTGACGATGTGCCGGTCATCCTGGGGGGGAGTGGTCAGACGGGTCGCGTTGTTGACCCCGTCGTGATAGAAAAAAACCCGAAAGATCTCGTGTCCCTTCTCCAGCAGCGCCTTCGCAAAAAAATAGGCCGAGTCGGACGCCTGATGCTGATAGGGGCCTTCGTTGATCTGAAGCGCGAACTTCATGGCAACCTCAAAACCGGATATAGGATGAACTGTTGAGACTTGCCCGCGCGCCGCGCCAGGTATCGATGTGATACTTGGTGAACGGCAGTTCGACCTCCTCGAAGAAGCGCGGCCAGCCGATGCGCTCGATCCACTCGTTGATCCGCTCCCAGTCTCTGGCGCCTTCCTTGTAAGCCTTGAGGATGCGCTTGACGATGGCGGTCGCCTCCGGCCAGCGTGGCGGATTGTTGGGGATGCCAGCGGCGACCAGTTTCTGGAACGTGGGCTTGCCGCGCGCGTTGGAATGATTGCCGCCCACCCAGATCGCCAGCTTGGAGTGCTCGGGATCGTTGATCTGCATCGGCGGACAGGGCGGATAGCAGGCGCCGCAGCAGATGCACTTGCGCTCATCGACCTCCAGCGAGGGCTTGCCGTTGACCATTGCCGGACGGATGGCCGCCACCGGGCAGCGCGCCACGACCGATGGCCGTTCGCAGACATTGGCGACCAGATCATGGTTGATCTTCGGCGGCTTGGTGTGCTGCACATTGATGGCGATATCGCCCTGACCGCCGCAGTTGATCTGGCAGCAGGAGGTGGTGATATGCACCCGGTTGGGCATGTTGGTGTTGCGGAACTCATCGACGAGTTCATCCATCATCGACTTCACCACACCAGAAGCGTCGGTGCCGGGGATGTCACAGTGCAGCCAGCCTTGGGTGTGCGAAATCATGGCGACCGAATTCTGGGTGCCGCCGACCACGAAACCGGCCCCTTCCAGCGCCTCGATCAGCGGCGCGACCCTGGACTCGTCGCTGACCAGATACTCGATGTTGGAGCGGATGGTGAAGTGGACGTAGCCCTCGGCATACTCATCGCCGATGTCGCACAGCTTGCGCAGGGTGAAGACATCAAGGATGCGCTGGGTGCCGGCCTTGACCGTCCAGAGTTTGTCGCCGCTGTAGGCGACATGCAGCAGCACACCCGGACGGGGATGTTCGTGATATTTCCACTGCCCGAAATTCCTGCGCATCACGGGATGCATGTATTGCCAGGGATCGGGGCACCCGGATTCGATCGGCTCGCGTCTCTCGGCCATCGCCTGTTCTCCAGTGATTCTTGGAAACCGTGTTATCTGGCCGTCTCGGCCTGACGCGCGAACCACTCTGCCGCCGCCTCGTCCCAGCCATCGGTGCGGACATAGGAGCTCTGACGCGGGTGATTCAGCATGTTCGGATCCGGCTCGATACCGATACCTTCCAGGAAGGTCGCCAGCCCGATCCGCTCGATCATCTCGCCGCAGCGTTCGTGCTCCAGGCCGTTCTCGGCCCAGAAATCGATGATGGTCGTCGCCAGCTCGACCAGCGACTCATAGTCCTCCTCGGTTTCGAGCTTTTTGAAGGGCACGACGACGGTGCCCATCAGATCGCCGATCTTGAGCGTGCGCTTGCCGCCGATGAGGATGGTGACACCCTTGTCATCGCCGGGATGCAGCGCCTTGGGCATGACGTTCAGACAGTGCATGCAGCGCACGCAGTCGCGGTTGTTGATGTCGAGCGTATCGTCGTCGTTGAGCGCCAGCGCCTGGGTCGGGCAGCGGGTGATGACGTTGTCGATGTAATACTGACGACCCTGCTCGGCGACGTAACGCTGCACCTCGGCCTGATCCACCTTCATGTCGTCACGCCAGGTGCCGAGGATGGCGAAGTCGGAGCGTTCGATGGCGTTCTGACAGTCGTTGGGACAGCCGGACACCTTGAACTTGAATTTGTAGGGCAGCGCCGGACGATGCACGTCATCGACGAAATTGTTGACCAGCAGTCGATGCGCTTTCAGTTCATTGGTGCAGGACATCTCGCAGCGCGCCGAGCCGATACAGGACATGGCGGTGCGCACGCAGGGACCGGCACCGCCGAGATCCCAGCCGTATTCGTTGATCTCGTCGAAAAAGGGCTGAGTGTTCTCAGTACTGGCGCCGATGAACATGATATTGCCGGTCTGGCCGTGGAAGGTGACGAGCCCTGACCCGTACTTCTCCCAGCTATCGGCCAACTGGCGCAGCATGGCCGTGGTGTAATGATTGCCCGCTGGCGGCTGGACGCGCAGGGTGTGAAATTCCTTCGAATGCGGAAAGGACTGAGCGGCTTCGGAAAAGCGCGGAATGATGCCGCCGCCATAGCGGTAAACCGACACCGTGCCACCCTTCCAGTAACCCTTGCGGGTTTCATAGGAATGTTCGAGCTGACCGAGCAGGTCGTTGGTCATCTCATTGATGCGCGGATCGGGATGCTGATCGCGCAGACGCTTGATGCCGGAGACAAAGCTCGGCCAGGGGCCGGTCTCAAGCTGATCGAGCATCGGAGTGATGTGCTTATCGATGGCCATGCGTGGTCGCTCCTCATCGATTGACCCGAGTGGGATCCTTCACGCGCACCTGTCCCATTGAGAGGCAGGTCTTTGAATTCGGGATCTCGCCATTCGGCTTATTATGGTTCCGGCGTTGCTGCGGGTGTCCTCCCATCGAATCGCAACGCCGACACTGACTGGCTCAGGATGCTACAGGGGCAAGAGAAGTAAGTCAACGATCTCTAATATAATTGTTTTCTTATACTTTAAACCGCGCCCGATCACGCAGTCATTAGATAATGCCAAGATCGATCCAAACCAAAAACATCGCCTGCCACACTGGGCGCGGTTTTAGGTCTGGAACGGCGCCGCGCGCAATCCTCGGATTCGGTTGTTTTCGGATCGGGCTGTCTTCACATTGACCGACAGACTGCCATCCGGAGAAACCATGCTCAAGCTCAGCGAAATCCTGGTCGCCAATCAAGACATCGAATCCTTCGATGCGCTCATCCCGTTGATTCAGTCCATCGCCCGCTCGGGCGAGCGTTTTTTCCGCATGGATGTCAAGCCTCCCTATCCGGATACGCCCGAGAACTGGGAAGACCGTCTCGAAGCCGCCTTCAGCGGACTTCTCCGTTAAAGCCAGCCCTGGGTAGCCGTCATGATGCAATTCGACCTGCTCGCCGCCCGCCTCGCCGAAACGGCGCACGATTCCATCCCCAGCCCGGTCATCGAATCGGCGGCCCTGGAATCCCACCTTGAGGTGCTGATCGAACATCTGCAACGCCTGGAACGAACCGCCGCCTCGCCGCACTGTCTCGCCGATCTGCGCCTGCAGGTGGCGCGCACGCTGGTTGGCCTGGAACGGTGCGAGGATGCCTGGCCGCTGGGTCGCGCCGCCTTCGATTATTTCATCGCCGCCGATGAATTCGAGCTGGCGGCGGATGCCTGCGACATACTGTTTCAGGCGAATCTTCCAGACTCCATCGCCGCCCTCGGGCAGGGTATCTGGCTGGCCGTGACCTGCCCCATCGATCCCGAGCTGACCGTCGAACTCCTCAGTCATGTCATCGACGAGACCCCCGACAATGCCGATGGCGCCGCTGTCGCCGCAACCACGGCGCTCTTTCTGGCTGATGTCCGCTCACAGGGCCAGCAGCGCGAGGATCTGATGTTCTTCGCGACCCAGTTGCTGGGGAGCGTCGCCCGGCGCCATAGCGGCATCGACTCGCCCGAGCAGCTCGATCACTGGATGGAGCGGCTGGAACTCAAGGAGCCGGAAAAGTTTCTGGTGCGCCTGCGCAATGTGGTCGATGTCCTGGTCCAGGATAACTGGTGGTTCGACCGTGAGGCATTGCAGGATCGTCTGCCCTTTGCCTGATCGCCATAAAGTGAGCGCCCGATGAGCCCGACCCTGTTCTGGAGTGAGGACGAACGACCGGATCTGATCCAGGTTCCCGAGGATGTCGTCGATCTGATCTTTGCCCTCGACTGTCAGTCGATCCCCGTCGATCACGCACATCTCCTGGCGCGCGCACTGCAAGCCGCGCTGCCCTGGCTCACCGAGGAATCGGGCGTGACGCCGCACAGCATCCATGTCGCCGGTTCCCAGAACGGCTGGGAACGGCCTGCGCACGGCACGGATTCCATCCTCATGGTCTCGCGCCGTACCCGGCTGACCATCCGCGCGCACCAGACGCAGGTTGCGGATCTTCTGACCCAACTGCCCGGCGCCCGACTCGATCTCGCCGGTCATGTCCTGACCCTGGGCGCAGGCCGGATCAGGCCATTGAGTCGCGAAACCACCCTCTTTGCCCGTTATGTCGCGCTGGACACGGCGTCCGTCGCTCCAGACGAACAGGGCTTTCTCGACACCGCCGCGCGCCTGCTGGCAAAAATGGACATCCGCGTGCGCAAGGCACTGTGCGGAAAATCAACCCCGCTCGCGACCCCCGGCGGCGCTGTCCAAACCCGCAGCCTGATGCTGGCCAGTCTCACCGTCGAGGAATCGATCCGGCTCCAGCAGCACGGGCTCGGCGTCCATCGGCTGATGGGATGTGGTCTCTTCATCCCGCACAAGGGAATCGAAGCCGTCAGGACGGACTGACTCCCTGGTCTGTTCTGATCCAGTCGCACGCGCTTACTGATGACGCGTGAATTAGAAAATTATAACATTCGATAACCATGATGAAGTGGGGCATGATCGTGCCGGTACCGCCGCGCCGACACCAAATGATCAAAAACTGAGGAGCACAAACACATGACGATCGATGTGAATGGCAAAAGCATCGCCACGACTGACAGCGGGTATCTTGAGAACCACGCCGACTGGGATGAGGATGTCGCGCGCAAGCTGGCTGAAATCGAAGGGATCGAACTGACCGACAAACACTGGGACGTGATCCGTTATCTGCGGGACGAATACCTCAACAATGCCCAGAACCAGCCAATGGAGCGGGTTCTGCTCAAAGACATGGGGAAACTCTGGGGCACCAGGCCAAGCAGCAAGGATCTCTACACCCTCTTCCCGCTGGCGCCCACCAAGCAGGGCACCAAGATCGCCGGTCTGCCGGCGGTGAAGCGCAAGGGCGGTTATTGACGCATGACAGTCATCAACAAGGCCGGCGATTTGCCGGCCTTGTTTCGTCAAGGGCACAGCGTCGTTCAGCCGCTGTGCCGACTGGCCAACTGGCGCAAACGCTGCACCATGGACGCCAGACCATTGCGGCGCGTCAGGCTCAGATGCTGATCGAGCCCGATACGGGCGAAGAAGGCCTCGGCATCGAAGGCGAGGATCGCGCGCGCAGGCTGTCCCGAATACAACTGCTGTAGAAGCGCGATCAGACCGCGCACGATATTGGCGTCGCTGTCGGCCAGAAACTCGATGATGTCCGCCGTCCCCGGTCGCACCCGCGCGGCGATATGCACCACGCTTTGGCAGCCCGGAACGAAATTAGCCTCGGTCTTGAGCGCAGCGGGCATGGGCGGCAGTTTGTCGCCCAGATCAATGATGTGCTGATGGCGCATCGGCCAGTCGGGCAGGAACTCGAAGACCTCGGCGATCTCGTCGGCCGCCGCCAGGGGCGACTCGGCAGCGGCGGCTGGATAGGCGGCAACCGCGCCAGCGCCCGGCAGAACCGCAGATGAACGCCGGGCATCCGCCACGCACTCGGCCAGCGCCTCGGCCAGCCGGTCGATATCGTCGCGATTGTTATAGACGCCCATTGAGGCGCGCGCGGTCGATGTCACCCCGAAGCGATCCATGAGCGGCTGACAGCAATGATGCCCGGTGCGGATACAGATACCGCGCAGATCCAGTTGCGTGCCGAGATCAAGCGTGGCGATGGGCGGATCCACCATGACCCAGGACAGCACACCGCTTTTACGCTGCGCGGTGCCCTTGATCGTCAGACCGGGAATGGCCGACATACGCTCGGTGGCGTAGCGCAGCAGATCCTGTTCGTGCGCGCCGATCCGCTCCAGCCCGATTGATTCGACCCAGTCGATCGCCGCCGCCAGACCCACCGCGCCCGAAATATTCGGCGTGCCCGCCTCGAATTTGCCGGGGAGCGGGGCATAAGTGGTCAGCTCGAAAGTCACCTGCTCGATCATGTCGCCGCCGCCCTGATACGGCGGCATGGCATCGAGCAGCGGGCGCTTGCCATAGAGCACGCCGATGCCGGTCGGACCATAGAGCTTGTGCCCCGAGAAGGCATAGAAATCGGCGTCGAGCGCCTGGACATCGGTTCGACCGTGCGCGACCCACTGCGCCCCATCGATCAGAACCAGCGCACCGACCGCATGGGCATCAATGATGATCTCGCGCACCGGATTGATGGTTCCCAGCGCGTTGGAGACCTGGTTGACTGCAACCAGTCGGGTCCGTGGCGAGAGCAGGCGCCGATACTCATCCATCAGGATCTCGCCGGCATCGTTGATCGGCATGACACGGATCCGCGCGCCAGTGGCCTGCGCCACCATCTGCCAGGGCACGATGTTGGAGTGATGCTCCAGGGTCGAGAGCAGGATCTCGTCGCCGGGCTTGAGATTGGCCCGTCCCCAGGTGGAGGCCACCAGATTGATCGACTCGGTTGCACCACGGGTAAAGAGACACTCAGCCGGCTCGGCGGCATTGAGAAAACGCGCCACCGTCGCGCGGGCCTCTTCATAGAGACGGGTCGCGGTCTGCGACAGTTCATAGACCCCGCGATGGATATTGGCGTGCTGCGCGCGATGATAGGTGCTGACCGCCTCGATCACCGTCAGCGGCTGCTGAGTGCTGGCGGCGCTGTCCAGATAGACCAGCGGACGTCCGTGGACCTGGGTGTGCAGGATGGGAAACTGGGCGCGGACTGCCGCGACATCCAGTGAGGTGCGGGGCGTTTCGACAGAGCTGGGCAAGGGTTTCATCAGACAGATTCCGTGAGCCGGTGAGCGGACATTCAACACATACCGTACCGAAGGCAGGTTAGCAACGGCATGGCTGTAGCGTGGAACCCAGTATGACACTTGGTTATCGCCGGCAAAAGATGCCGCACGACCGCTGACCGACATCACATCCGCCTGCCCGCCTCAGCATGACTGGCGACGGCTATTTGTGCGGGATGCGCGATCTGAGCGACTACCGCATCCATGCGTCGTCCGAATCAGCACCCATCACCGGCGGCAGCGCCTTCAACATCAAGGCCATCTGGCGCGACGGCGCGTCGGATCCACTGACCGAAGGTCTGACCCAGCTCGACGCCTATCTGGCGGGATTGGGGCTGGACAGCGGCTGGCTGGTGATCTTCGACCGGCGTTCAAACCAGCCGCCCAGCGCCGAGCGCACGACAAGCAGCGAGCAGATCAGCCCGCAGGGCCGGCTGATCCAGGTCATTCGCGCCTAAGCGAAAGCGCCCGCTTAGGCGGGCGACGAAGGGCGAAGGTAGGCGGGTCGCCCGCCAGGAGAGGCCTACGGTACAGTGATCCTGAACCCGTTTTCATCCGGATATTCGGCCATTCCGGCGGTATTGCTATCGCGCAGATAGAAGCTTTCTGTCGCCGGTTTGAACAAGCCGATAGAGTCGGCGCCATCGCCGTTCCAGCCGCCGGCCAGCGGCCACCAGTCGTTATCAACCGGTCCATAGCGGAAGATCACATTGGCGACACCCGGGGTATTGGTCTGGCGCAGATAAACCAGCCCGGCCAACCCGTCGTAGAGACCGATGGTGGTGGTGCCGTCGCCATTCCAGTCACCGACCAGCGGGATCCAGCCAGGATCCAGCGGGCCGTACCGGAAGTGCTGATCGGCGACGCCGGGGGTGTGGGTGTTGCGCAGGAAGAAGACACCGGTGTGGGGGTCATAGAGCCCGACGGTATCGATCCCGTCATGGTTCCAGTCGCCGGCCAGCGGGTACCAGCCGGCATTCCGCGGGCCATAACGGAAGGCGACATCGGCGACGCCGGGGGTATGGGCGTTGCGCAGATAGAAGGTGCCGGACAGCGGGTCGTACAAGCCGACCGTGGTGACGCCGTCGCCGTTCCAGTCGCCGGCCAGCGGCCACCAGCCGGCATTCATCGGGCCATAGCGGAAGACGCTGTCCGCCGCCCCGGTGCGGTTGGCGTTGCGCAGGGCGAAGCGTCCGCTGACGGGGTCATAAAGCCCGGCGGTGACGGTCCCGTCGCCGTCCCAGTCGCCGACCAGTCCCAGCCAGGTGGAGGTCACGGCAAAGCGGGCCGTGACCGTGCAGGCGGCGGTGACGGGGGCCGTGGTGTAGGTCGTCCCGCTGAGGCGACCGCCGCAGCCGCTGACCTGGTCGATGGCGTAACCGTCCGCCGGGGTCAGGGTGAAGCTGGCGGTGAGACCGTGGCTGACGCGGCGACTGGCAGGGGCGATGGTGCCGCCGGGACCGGCGCTGGCGGTGACGGTGTATTGGCGGGGGCTGAAGGTGGCAGTGACGATGCAGGCGCCGGTGATGACGCCGGTGGTGTAGGTGGTGCCATTCAGGGTGCCGCCGCAGCCGCTGACGCTGCTGAGGGCATAACCGGTCGCCGGGGTCAGGGTGAAGGTGGTGGTGGCCCCCGCCTTCACGACGCGCGCAGCGGGGCTGATGGTGCCGCCGACACTGGCGCTGGTTGTCACGGTATAGGTGGCGGCGGTGGCGAGGTTGGCACGGCAACTGGCCGCGCTGCCGCCGTTGCTGCCGAGACAGCTCCAGGTCCAGGGGCCGCTGCCGCTGACGGCGCTGGGGGTGCCGCTGGCGCAGAGGGCGCTGGCGCTGGTCGGCAGGTCATAGAAGAGACCGTTGTGGGCGCTGCCGCAGGCGCCGTTGACCGGGCTGGGGCCGCCGCCGCCCGCGGCGGCGATGGTCACGCTGTAGGCATTGGTGACGGTGGTATTGCCGTTGCCGGTATCGACCAGTTGTACGCTGAAGGTGAAGGTGCCGGCCAGGGTCGGGGTGCCGCTCAGGGCGCCGCTGGTGGCGTTGAGCGCGATGCCGGGCGGCAGGCCGCCGGCGGCGAGGCTCCAGTTATAGGGACCGGTGCCGCTGGTGGCGCTCAACGCGGCACTGTAGGCGCTGCCGACCTGGCCATTGCCCGGCGCGCCGCCGATGCCGAGCACCGGGCCGCCGGGGCCGCCCGGATCGGTGATGCTGCCGTTGGCGCTGAGGTCGTCGTCACCCAGCCCACCGTCGGTGAGGGTGAAGCTGATGGTGTTGCCTTCGATGACGGCGGTGGGCAGGACGTACCAATGATCAGCCAGATTGTCGGCGGTCTTGCCGTATTTCCAGTAACGGGTGCCTTCGGACAGTGCCGCCGGGTAGACCAGACGCACGGTCAGTCTGGTCTGGCCGGGGGTGCAGCCCTGCACGGTCAGTTTGAACAGGCCGTAGGGCAGGATGGTGGAAGGGGGAGCCGTCCCCGGCGCGCCAGCATCGCCCACATTGAGCACGAGAGTCTGCTCGTCGTCCAGGGCGCAGGTCGCCCCGCCGCCCTCGGGCGTCAGGTTGCCCGAGACCGTCACCTGTGTGGTGCCGACCGTGCCGGTCTCCACCGTCGTCGGTGCCACTGTGGTCAGAGTCAGCGCCTGATCGGCGGTGCGATTGGCGGCATCCGTGACCCGGATCGTGAAGGGGGCGCTGGCGCCCAGATCAGTCGGGGTGCCGCTGAGTTTGCCGGTCGCGGCATCCAGGCTCAGGCCCGCCGGCAGGCTGCCGCTGGCGAGGCTCCAGGCGTAGGGCGTCTGGCCGCCGACGGCTTCCAGGGTCTGCTCGTAGTGGGCGTTGACCAGTCCGTCGGGCAGGCTGGTGGTGGCGACCGTGAGCTGATTGACCAGAGACAGCGGCAGCGTTTGCGGCGGGCTGGTCTGGTTGAGGGCGTCGGTCACGGTGATGACGACGCTGGATGTCCCTGGCGCGCTCCCGGTGCCGGACAGCAGGCCGCTGGTGCTGAGGCTGAATCCCGCCAGCAGGCCGGTGGCGTTGAAGCGGTAGGGTGTCGCCGTGGTGACATGACCGCCGCTGGCGACCAGTTGCATCGCATAGGGCACCCCGACCACGCCGCTGTTCAGGCTGGGCGTCGCCAGACTCGGGGCGTCGGCCACCAGGTGGTTGGTACCGGACGAGGCGCTGGCGTTCACCGTGCCGCTGTAGGTGGCGATTAGGGTCTTGGCCCCGGCGGTGGCGAAGGTCAGTTGGCAACTGCCGGTGGCGCTGGTCCCGGCGGTCGTGACTGCGTCGGAACAGGTTGTTCCATCCTGATCGCTGACGGTGACGGTGCCGTTGAAGCCGGCAGGCCCGGTCACGCTGTAGGTCACTGTTACCGCCTCGCCGATCACCGACGGCGAGGACGCCACCCGTCCGGTTGGTGTCACGGTATCGATGGTCGTGGTGGTGTTGGTCGCGGTGAAGTTGGCCGTGACCGTGCAGTCGGCGTTGACCGCGTTGGTGGTGAACAGATTGCCGCTCAGGGTGCCGCCGCAGGTGCCGCCGACCGCAAGATTGATGGCATAACCGGCGTTTGGCGTCAGGGTGAAGCTGGTCACGCCGCCGTGGTTGACGGTGCGGCCGACCGGGCTGATGCCGCCGCCGGTTCCCGCGCTGGCGTTGACGTTATGCGAGGTGGTGGCCGCGCAACTGGCGGTCACGCCGCCGCCGGTCCCGGTGCAGCTCCAGGTCCAGGGGCCGGTGCCATTGAAACCGGACACGGCGCCCGTGGTGCATAGCGTGGGCGACGTGCTGTTCAGGCTCGCCAGCGCCTTGCCGTGGTCGCTGCCGCACACCCCCGCCACCGCGTTCTGGCTGAAGCTCGCGCTGACCGTGCAGGTATTGTCGGTGATCGGGCCGGTGGTGTAGAGACTCCCCGACAGACTGCCGCCACAGCCGCTGACGCTGGCGATCCCGTAGCCGGTGGCCGGCGTGACCGCAAAGCTCGCCCGCGCGTTGTGATTGACGCTCTGGCTGGCCGGGCTGATTGAGCCCCCGGTGCCCGCGCTGCCGGTCACGCTCCAGGTTTTCAGGCTGGCCGAACAACTGGCCGTGATACCGCCGCCCGAACCGGCGCAGCTCCAGGACCAGGGGCCGCTACCGCTCACCGTCGTGGCATTGCCGCTAGAGCACAGGGCCGCGCCCGAAGGGGCGCTGGTCAGGGGCTGACCATTCGCGCTGCCGCAGACGCCGTTGACCGGCCCCGCCGCAGTATTGGTCAGACTGAAACTGGCGTCCGTCGCCACGCCGCGCGCGCCGGCGGTCACGCTGTAGGCGCCCGCCGTGGCATTGGCGGTGACGTTCACGCTGGCCGCGCCGCTCGCGATCGTCGCCGGGCTGGTCGCCAGCGTGGCGCTGGCGCCCGTGCCGGGGGCGGTGAAGGTCACCCGTCCGCCGTTCACCGGTTCCGGGGGCGTGGTCGCGACACTGGCGACCGTGACGCCCAGGGTGTTGGTAAAGGCCGTGCTGACCGTAGCGCTCTGCGGGGTGCTGCCAGTCACCGGGGTCAGGGTGAAACCCTTGGACTCGAAGGCGCCAATGTCGCAACTCGTGCCGATAATACGATCGGTCCCGCGTTGATCTTTGGGAATCGTGCCACAGGTCGTCGCATCCCCCGCGTCCAGCGCGACGCTGCCCGGCAATAACGGGACGGTTTGGGTGGGTCCGCCATAGTAGTCCAAGGTGCCCAGAAGCACGCTGGTCGCGTCGATATTGTTCAACGAGCCGGTCGCGGCGAAGCCGCAACTGGTGCCGGTGTCCAGGTTATGACCGTCATCGCTCAAGGTGCCGGCGCAGTTATGGGCAAGGCTGCTGGCGGTATTGCCGGCCAGCAGGGTATTGATCAGGGTAAAGGTTTGCTCGCTCTCATTGGCAATGCCGCCTCCCGCTGCACTGTTCGCCGTTTGATTCTCGACCAGGGTCGAGTTGATCAGGGTGACCGAACCGCTCTGGTTCCAGATCGCGCCGCCCTTGCCCGATCCGGGGCTCGTGCTGGTGGCACGATTTCCGCTGAAGGTGGAGTTGATGATTGCCAAGGTTCCGTTGGCCAGATTCGCGATGGCGCCACCGCTGAGCGCCTCATTATTTTTGAAAGTGCAGCCGATGATTTGGACGGTACCTCCCAGATTGAGCAATCCGGCTCCCGAGGAAGAAAAGGGGACCAGATGGTTGGAAAAGGTCACGTTTTGCAAGAACAAGGTGCCTTGGTTCAGGATGCCGCCACCGTCAAATGCGGGCAAACTGCCGCTGTTGGCGAGGGTGAGGTTGTTGATCAAAAAGCTTTTTCCGCTACCGATGCTGAACAGACGTCCGGACACATTCGGCTGACCCGCAATCGTGATATTCGCGGCAAGACCGTAGATGCTCAGATTTTTGTCGATGGTCAGCGTGTTCAGGGTAGTCGCTGACGACGTCGTCAGCGTGATGGTCTGGCCACTCAGGCTGGGGGAAATGAGGATGGTGTCGCTCACCGTCGTGCTGGCGCTGACAATGGCATCGCGCAGCGAACAGGCGGTCGTTGGGGTGCTGATGCAGCCGCCGACCGTGCCCGGATCGGCGGCAGTGGTGACGATCCAAGTAACCTCGCTGTCGGCGATCTGCCTGCCCGCCGAGCAGACCTCCGTGCCCGGACTGGTGCCGCTGCTGGCCGCCGGGGTGATGCAGTAGAACAGATATTTAGCACGATCGGCGGGTGTGATGACGTAGGTTGTGCCGGTTGCCCCGCTGATGGCGGTGGCCCCGGTCGTGGTGTTGGTTGCGTTGCTCAACCAGCGGAAGGTGCTGCCTGACTGCGGATCGCTCTCCGTATCGCTGTAGGTGTAGCTGCCGGTCAGGATCTGGCCCGCCGTGGCGGTGCCAGCGATTTGCACGCTGGAGGCGACGGGCGCGGCGTTGCAGTCCGCCGTGGTGGTGAACGACAGCTCGGAGCCGTTATTGGTCCGGGTCGCGTCGATCGCCTTGATGCGGTAGTAATAAGTGGTGTTGCAAGTCAGACCGGTCAGCGCCTTGGTCGGATTGAGGGTCTGGGGCGTTCCGGGCGTCGCCGTGATGGCGGTGGCGGAGGCATCGACCGCTGTCCCGTAACTGCCGGTGGCAGCCCCGTATTCGAACTGGATACTGGTGACATTCAGGCCAACATCCGTGACCGCGCCGTTCAGCGTCGCTCCCGCTCCGGTTACTGAGGTGGCAGCGCTGGTGGTCACGCTGGGTCCGGTCGTGCAGGGCGAGGTGGTGAACGACTGTTCAGAACCGTTGTTGGTCTGGGTCGCATCAGTCGCTTTGATGCGGTAGTAATATTTGGTATTGCAGGTCAGTCCGGTCAGCGCCTTGGTCGGCGTGACCGTCTGGGGCGTTCCGGGCGTCGCCGTGATGGTGGTGGAGGCATTGACCGCTGTCCCGTAACTGCCGGCGGCCGTCCCGTATTCGAACTGGATGCTGGTGACATTCAGACCGACATCCGTGACCGAGCCGTTCAGCGTCGCTCCGGTTCCGGTCACCAAGCTTGCCGCGCTGGTGGTGACGCTGGGGCCGGTGGTACAGGCGCTGGTGGCGAAGGTCGCATCGCTGCCGCTGACGACGGTGCTGTTATCGTCGCGGGTGGCATTGAGCCGGGCGTGATAGCCGGTGTTGCAGACCCCGCTCAGGCCCGTAATCGTCGCGCTGACTGCGGTAGATGCGGCGCTGGCGGCCAGCGATGCTGGCGTAGCCGCTGCCGTCGTGCCATAACTGGTGGTCGAGCCATATTCGAACGCGATGCTGCTGACGGCAAACCCGCTGGGATTAACCGTGCCGTTGAGTGTCGCGCCGGTCAGGGTGGCGCCGGTCGCCGCACCGGTGGTCACGCGCGGGCCGGGCGGGATCGCCTGTAAGACCGTGGCCTTGCTCGAAGCCGAAGAGTCGGCGTGACCGAATAACGGTGTTCCCTGAGGATTCAGGGCAACGTAAAATTGTCGAAGGTTTCCTTGCGTGACGAAGGATGAGGTTACCGTAGCGCCAATGCCATTCCATGCCGATCCATTGTAGTGGTAGACCTTACCGTCTGTACCGCCGCTTGCAGAATCAATGAGACCCACGACTGGCCAACCGCTTGGTGCAATAACCAGTTTCATAAGGTCAGAGGGGGATCCTGTTTGCAGGCTGCCGATGGATTCCCATGTCGTTCCATCAAATTGATGGACGGCCATATTATTCGTGTCTTCATCATTGACCGCGATAAAAGGTATGCCTCCTTGATTGATTCCAAAGGCATCATTATCCAAGAGCTTTCTTCTTGAAATGTCCGACGTACCAACCCGGACCCAGCTCGTTGTGAATTTATAAACTCGGAAAGTAAACGACGAGCTAGCGTATTCAGATAACGCAATATACGGGGTGCCATCCGGAGCAAACGCCAGGGAAAGCGCGTTGTGCGCACTTGTGCTAGCCGATATGTCAGTTCCAACCGACGCCCAGTCACTGGCGCCACCGCTGATCTCTAACTGAATAACGTTTATCTTAATAGCGCCACTGACGGTTTTTTTGTAGGCAATATAGGGGCGACTATCCGGACCGAAGGCCAATATGGCGTTGTGTATTTGAGCGCCGGCCCCACACAATGGAGTCACCGCAGGCGTCAGATCGGTCCAGGCCGCGCCATCCCATTTTTTTACCAAGAGATAACTGCATGAGCTTGATTTTGCGAGCGCCAGGAGATACGGCGCACCATCTGGCGCAAACGCCAGATTGATGGCTTGCACGGTGAAGGTTGTACCGCTTGGCGGTGTCTGGCTCGTGCCGAGTGAGATCCAGCTCTGGGTGGTGTTATTCCACCGTTTGACGGTAAGACCGCCGTTTAAAACATACTGCCAATCGTTTGTATAACCGGCTGTCACGATATAGGGCGTCCCATCCGGGGCCATGGCCATTTTAATGATGGCGTTGGCACTGATTGGACTGAAACCTTGCGCACCCATGCGTTCCCAGACGATGCCGGCCGCACTCAAATCCATTGCGGTCTGGGTACTGAAGGTTCGCCCCTGTACGCTGCTGTAGGCGCTGCCGTCATAGACCGTTGCGCACAGCTTGTAGCTGGCGCTACCGGTCAGATTGCGCAAGGTATAGGTCGCTGGCGTATTCGCTGTCAGCGGCGCACTGCCCCAATACAGGCGATTCGCGTCCGTGTTGGCGTGGATAACGGCGGCGCTCGGACAGGTTCCGCTACTGGCGATCACGTTGAAGTAAAGCGTAGCGTCGGCATTGGCCTGGAATTCAAAGGTCGCCAAACTGGCACTCGTCGAGATCACCGTCGGCGTATTCAAGGTCAGGCCGCTGACGCAGCCGGAGGTAGTGAAGGTCTGATCACTACCGGTTTTCAATACCCCATCCGTCGCCTTGATCCGGTAGTGATAGGTAGTGTTGCAGGTCAGGCCGGTCAGGGTTTTGGCGGGTGACACTGTTTGCGGCGTCCCCTGCGTGGCGCTGATGCTGGCGTTGGTGTCGGGCGACACCGTGGTGCCGTAGCTTGTGTCGGCACCGTATTCAAAAGTGATGGTGACATTAGCGCCCACATCGGTCACCGAACCGTTCAGCGTGGCCCCATCGGCGCTCAGACCGGTGGCGGCGCTGGTGGTCACCGTCGGGCCGGTCGTGCAGGGGCCGCTGACGAAGTCGCTCCCGCTGTCACGGGTGCCGTCAGCGATCAGCCGAAAATAATAATGCGTGTTGCAGGTCAGGCCGGTCAAAGCCGCGCTGACTGCGGTGCTGCCTTGGGAACCGCTTATGGAGGACGGGGTCGTTGTTGCCGACGAACCATAGGCCGTGGTCGTGCCGTACTCGAAGCTGATGGCCGTCACCGCAGCCTCGTTGTCATCCACGGTCCCGCCAAGGGTTGCGGAGGTGGCATTGATGTTGGAGACGGAACCGGTGGTTACGATGGGAAGGGGTGCAAGTCCCCAAATCCGCGCGCTACTGTCCCGGGAGCCGCTCGCCAGGAATGTGCTGTTCGAGGCAAAGACGACCGACCGTACATTGCCAGTATGACCAGTCAGGGTATTTAAATTTGATCCATCGCTGACCTTCCAGATCTTGACAAGATTATCGGCTCCGACGCTCGCCAGCAATGAACCATCGTTGGAAAAACCAACGCCATACACGGCACTCCCGTGATTCATGGCCTGGCCTGATAATTCGGTTCCATCGCTTACTTGCCAAAGCCTGACGTAACCATCCGCCGAACCGCTTGCTACAGTCAGATTGTCCTGAGAAAAGACGACTCTGTTGATTGCACCGGTCGGGTAAGTAGATGCGTTAGATGCGTCAATTTCCAGGAGATCGGTTATATCGTTAATATCAGATAAATCCTTAAAAATTCTCACTTTTCCATCGGCTGACCCGCTGACCAACAGGGCGCCATTCGGCGAGAAGGAGACACTGGAAACGTAAATTCTATTGACGGAACCATCATCGGTGGAAAAGGTTTGTTCAGTAATATTTGTATCACTGATTGCACCAGTATCTTTATTAATTAGCAGCGTATAAAGATAAACTTTTTCATCATCTTGGGTGCCGACCGCAAACACCATAGAACCATTGCTGGTGCCGTTCACTCTCGAGGTATAGCGGGTGGGTGAAATGGCTACCGAATAAACATCACCACTGTAACCAAGACTTCCGAGCGGACTTCCAGTCGCAACATCCCAAAAGGCAACGGTGTTATCAAGGCTGCCACTCGCCAATATCCGGCCATCTGGCGAAAACGCGACGCTGCGCACTGTTTTTTCCGCACCTGAATGCGCATTGATCGTCCTAATTTCCGCTCCCGTTACCGGGTTCCATAATACGATGTTTCCAGCCGTATCACCTGCCGCAATGATCGTGTTGTCAGGAGAAATGGCTACGGAATAGACCTCCGCCCCGGAATGATTCAGCGTATTCTGAATCGCCACACTTGTTGCATTAGCTGTGGTAATCGGATCAGCAGCAAAGACAGCCGAAGTCGATAGGAACCCAGCTATAGCCAATAAAAACAGGATGAGAACACGCTCAACCAAATTGGCGGGAACCGAATCGGGACGCGGTTGACTGGATCGGCAACACGAATGCAGCATGGCGGCAACTCCGGAAGGTAGGCAAACCCGCCGAGCGATCCGCCATGGCCTCGACCACACCGGACAACGCTCGCCAGTACTGTCGATTCTCCCTGCCCGCTATGCCTGCTTCACCCGCTTCCTGATACGCTCAGGTGCCTGATTGATACGCGAAACGGAAGTCTTCGATTGATCAAGCGTTTTTCGATACGCATCCCGGTTTTTTTGATACGCGACCCGGAACGGCCATCGGCTAGCCGGACCCGCTTCCGGTAAGCTGGGCGGGTGACAAGGCACTCCCATGTCCCCATGCTCGGTTTCATCCGCCCGTCGAATTGCTGAAAACGCCAGAGATGCAACAGTCAACGAAAACCCTCCCCGATGTCGCCGTCCGCTGGCTGATCGAGTCAAACCCGGCTCTCGCCCCGGAGATCATCCCGAGTGTCCTGGAGCCACAGATCGTCGCGATGCCCATTCCGCCCGAGGTCGGTCATGGCTATCTGGAACGCCTGCCGCTGGCCGATGGCTTCTCGCTGTTTCGCGGCGTGCACCGCTTTCGCCCGCAGATGGATAGCCGGCTGATCGCGCTGGCCGAATTCGACTTCCAGTTCCCCGAAGTCATGCTGGCCATACAGACGGTCAAGGGAGGGATCCTGCGCCATCAGGAGCGCTATCCGCCGGCTGAGCTCATCTACCGGCCGGGCCATGATTTTTTCCGTCGCGCCGAACGCTTTCATGTCACACCCTGGATTGACACCGCGTCGAACAGCGACATGACGGCGCTGATCCTGACCGAAGATGTGTTGCGGGAACTGCTCGACCCGCCCCTGGCGGAACGTCTGATCCAGCGCCTGGGGCTCGACCCAGCACCAATGGTGCGGGTGCGGCCAATGCCGCTCGCGATTTCCGGATTGCTGCAAACGGCAATGTCCACCCAGGTGCGCGGACCGCTGCGGCGGTTGTTCGCTCAGGCTAAAGTGCTGGAATATCTGGGCGCACTCATGGCCCATGTCGAGCTTGCCGAACCCGAGACACGGCTTGGCGGCCTAAACCGGGATGCGATTCAGGCACTCCATCTCCATCTGATTCGCCTGGAAGGCAAACTGCCCTCGCTCGACGAACTCGCCACCCGTTTTGGCATCTCGGCGCGCTGGCTCAACGCCGCCTTCGCCAGCGAATATGGCCTGCCCATTCATCGCTTCATCGCCGAGCAGCGGCTGAGCGAGGCGCAGCGGGCGATTCTGGAGAGCGACATTCCGCTCAAACAGTTGGCGGCACGCCTGGGCTATACGCACACCAACCACTTCAACGCTGCCTTCAAGCGCAAGTTCGGGTATCCGCCGGGCAGTCTGCGGCGCAAGCGGCGAGGTTTGGATGATGAGACGGGATCGGACTGGGTGTGACGAGTGGACTATGCTGGCTACGATTCCTGACCCGGGAGGTGTGTCATGGCTTTTTCACCACCGAAAGCCCGGTTCGACCCGACGACCACCACTACAGCCTGCCGTCCCTGTAGCGCCGGGATCTCGATGACATTCTCAGCCTGATTGATCAGAAGAAATACTTTCTGCTCCACGCCCCGCGCCAGACCGGCAAGACGGCCTGTCTGCTGGAGCTGATCGCTCAGGGCAAGGAGCAGATGATATCGAGCCGATGCTGGCCGGTACGCTGCCGGGCGAAGCCTCCGAGGATGACCGCCAGTATCTGGTCGATCTTGGCCTGCTGTGCCGCGACGGCGCGGGTGGCAGCCAATCCCATCTACTGCGAGGTGCTGACCAGCGGCCATCAACCTCAATTCATTGGCAAAGACCCGCCGACGCTGCTCAGAATACGGATGGTCCGGGATTGCACGCCCCCAGCATGACGAGTGGAGAACAACCGTTACCGGCGCCCGGCCCGATTAACCGGGCCGCCGCGATTCATCGGCCCGCCAACGCCCGGTGCGCCAACACCCACTCCCGGCGTCACCCCAACGCCAGGCGCGCCTACACCGACACCCGGTGTCACCCCAACGCCCCGCGCGCCCACACCCACTCCCGGCGCGACCCCAACGCCCGGCGCACCCACACCGACACCACGGGTCACGCCAGGGCCGGGGGCGCCCACCCCGACACCGGGATCGACGGCGAGGGCCGTCAGCGGAAGCAGCAATGAACCGAGAAACAGCGAACCGACAATGGATTTTTTCATGGGATTTGGCTCTCAACGCGGTTTAAGGACACTCAAACATCACGGCCAGACTCACTCATTCCACGCTGGTCGGTGGCAATCTATTTTGCGGCGTCGCGAGCCGGCTTCAAGCGAGACATCGGGTTGACGGAAAGAAAAGCACCCGACATCAGGTACAGCGGGCCTTGTGATAGGCTCGACAGCCTGCCCCTCACGAGAGACTGATCATGTACGCGACCCCCGAAACCGGCGACGGCTGGATCACCGCGCTCATCGCCACCGACGACGAGGGCTTTCTCGTCACCGCGCGTTTTGCCATCTCGCCGGATTTCCGCGAACGCACGCACAACCGCGAGGCGGATCTGGTGTTTGCGGCGCGCAGCCGGCTGGCGCGCATGGGGATCAACATTCTTCCGCTCGGGATGCCCGACTTCAACGGCCAGCACTGCGACCTCCAGTTGCGCATCGTCGCCGCCATTGCCTCTTATGGAATCGCCGACCATCTGGAGCGCATCGTGGTGCCCGGACTGCGGGTCGGGCGGCTGGTCTTCTGTCCTGCCGACAACCAGCTCGATTCGGCGAGCATTCACCGCCTCATTCGCGAGAATGCGCTGCAAGTCCCGTCGGGGTTTTCGCTCGACGGTCACGGCTATCTGATCATCCGTCCGCAACGCCAGATCTTCCGCTTTCAGAAGCCGTTGACGCCTGAGGAAGTCACCGCCATCGCGACCCACGCCGACGGCAAGGATCTGCTCAACCGACTCCAGATCCGCGAGTCGGTCGATCATATCGAGCTGCCACCCAATGACGGCCTGGTGACGGCCTGTTCCATGTTTCTGCATCGTCATTATGTGGTGCTGCGCAATCTCGACGAGGCGCTGGGCGTCCATCTTCAGGCCACGGTGCTGGATCCGGTCTCCACGCGCGGCACCAATGTCTACCTGGAATTCATCAATCGCTCCGAACAGCTCATCATCAATCCGAGCATTGCCGCCTCGGTGCATGAGGCGATCCGGATCGAGCCCCGTCCCCGTTACTGGCATGGCCGCACCATCGCCGAGCCTGAACCGCGCGAAACCAGCGGCACCGATGCCTGCCAGGCGCTGCTCGCGGTCTTTGACCGGCTGGAGGTCGAACCGGTCCGCGAGCGTTATTCGCACCGGATGATGGCCGTGACCGGCGACCCTTATCTGCTGCTGGACGGAAGGATGCCGGATCGGGTCTGGAACCAGCCGAACCTGCCACGCGATCCGCGTGACGGCACCGATCTGTCGGCGGGCCTGACCGCCGAAGGACTGGATCTGACCCTGCGCGCCGAAAGCGGCACCCGGATCCTGGCCGACCTGCCGGATGACGCCTGCGCGACGCTCCTGCTCGGCTATTTCCCCAATCTGATCGAACACACCGAGATCTGTGCCGCCGCACTGCATCGACGCATCGCCCGGATCGTTTTCCGCCGGGCCTCTTTTGAGCACGGCCCTTTCCTGTCCTCGCGCGATCATGGCCGGCTCGCCGATTACGAGGGTCTGGGACTTCAGGTCTTCTGGTGCAACAAGTCGCGCGGTCATGTGGTGCGGCATGTCTTCCGGGGGCTGCGCGGCTATTTCACCCTGCCGGACAAGGTGGACCGCTTCCGTTCATCGCTGATCTTCGCCATCTATGGCTCGACCAAGCCCATGACCGAGCAGGGCGCGCGCCAGACCGAACGTCTGCTGGAACATCTGCGCGGGCTCTTCGGTGGCGACATCGGCGTCCTCACCGGCGGCGGACCGGGCGCCATGCAGCAGGTCACGGACGCCGCCCACCGGCTCGGGCTGATGGTCGGATCGAGCTTCATCGAAACCATCGATCAGGAGCCGAACCAGAGCGCCGAGTTCTATCAGACCTTTCAGGCGCGCAGCCGTCAGGCCCGGCAACGCTGGTTCGAGATCGCCAGCTTTCACATCTTTCTCGTCGGCGGCGTCGGCACCCTGGAAGAGATCGGTCTGACGCTGACCGACATGAAGCTCGGCGTGATCGAAGCCAGTCCGGTGGTCTTTTTCGACGGCTCCGGCGGTGATTTCTATTGGGAAGGACTACGCACCCAGCTCACCGAAATGACCCGCCAGGGCCGCGTGCCCGGCTGGCTGCTCGATCAGATCCTCATGACCTCGGATCCGGATGCGGTGCCACGCTTCTACAAGCAGACGCTGCGGTTGGGGTAATGGCCGAACGACGCTGACGGGCGTTTCAGGCTTCGCGTATACTCCGCCGCTGGGAGTTGGCCAGACAGTCGCTCTTTCCATGCGGGAAGGGAGGAAAGTCCGGGCTCCATCGGGCGAGGTGCCAGGTAACGCCTGGGGGGCGTGAGTCCACGGAAAGTGCCACAGAAAACAAACCGCCGATCCCGCGCCCGTCGTGGGAGGTAAGGGTGAAATGGTGCGGTAAGAGCGCACCGCGCCGGTGGCAACATCGGTGGCAGGGTAAACCCCACCTGGAGCAAGACCAAATAGGGGAACCGGCAGTTTCGGCTGCGCCGCGCGGCCCGCGCGTGTTCCCGGGTAGGTCGCTTGAGGCGCGCGGCGACGCGCGTCCCAGATGAATGACTGTCCACGACAGAACCCGGCTTATCGGCTAACTCCCTTCCCCTTTTAAATCGCGTCCAGCGCTACATGCATTATTTTCAGTTTGTGTTTAGCTCTGGACGTGTCACCGAACTCAGTGGGACGCGATTTAAAATTTCATATTATTGAATAGTTTAACCGCGACAGATCCAGTCATCGTCGATTCTGCCAAGACCGACCCGATCCCCAGAAATCGCATACCGCACCGAGCACGGTTTCGATGTGGCAATCCGCTTGCCGGCAACATGGCTCGCCTTCTGCCAGTCGCCCGCAAGCGGGATCCTGGGATGATCCGGCTCTACTGCCCGAACGCCCGCAGATAGGCCGAGAAGCGCTCGCCCAGCTCGGGATGCGCGAGACCGAATTCGACGGTCGCCTCCAGATAACCGAGCTTGCTGCCGCAGTCGTAACGCTTGCCCTCGAAGGGATAGGCGATGACATGCTCATCCTGGAGCAGATCGGAGATGCCGTCGGTCAACTGGATCTCGCCGCCAGCGCCTTCGCGGGTGTTTTCGAGTTTCTCGAAGATCCGGGGGGTGAGCAGATAGCGACCGACCACCGCCAGATTGGAGGGCGCGTCAGCCGGTGCGGGTTTTTCGACGATGGAGACCACGCGCAACTCGCCGTTACGGCCTTTTTCGACCTCCACGATGCCGTATTTGTGCGTTTCCTCGCGCGGCACTTCCTGCACACTGAGCACGCTACAGCCATAACGGGCATGGACTTCGTTCATCTGCGCGACCACGCCCTTGCCATTGCCGCGAATGAGGTCGTCGGCAAGCAGTACAGCGAAGGGCTCGTTGCCGATGACGGGCTTGGCGCAGAGCACCGCGTGTCCCAGGCCCAGTGCCTCGGCCTGGCGGACATAGATGCAGGAGGCCGACGCCGGCAGGACATTGCGCACGATTTCGAGCAGTTTATCCTTGCCAGCGTGCTCCAGCTCGGCTTCCAGTTCGTAGGCCTTGTCGAAATGATCCTCAATGGAACGCTTGCTGCGCCCGGTGATGAAGACCAGTTGATCCACGCCGGCTTCGACCGCTTCGTCGGCGGCATACTGGATCAGGGGTTTATCGACGATCGGCAGCATTTCCTTGGGGCTGGCCTTGGTGGCCGGCAAAAAGCGCGTGCCCAGTCCGGCCACGGGAAAAACGGCCTTACGAATCTTCGCCATTGATTGGTTCTCCTTGTGAGTCAGTGATGGATGAAATGGCCCAGGCGGATGAATGCGGATTCGCCTCAAGCTCGGGTCAATGATCGCTCGATTTCGGCAATCGCGGCCAGGGGATCTACCGCCTGGGTGATGGGGCGGCCAATCACCAGATGATCGGCCCCGGCGGCGACCGCTTCCGGCGGGGTCATCACGCGCTTCTGATCGCCTGCCGCTGCGCCCGCCGGTCTGACCCCTGGGGTCACCAGCAGAAAATCGCGTCCCAGCGCCTCACGCACCGGGGCGGCTTCCAGCGGCGAACAGACGATGCCGTCCAGACCGGATGCCTGTCCAAGCCGCGCCAGGGCCAGCACGCGCTCGCGGGGCGAGCCGGGACAGCCGATGGCTGCCAGATCGGACTCGTCCAGACTGGTCAGCACGGTGACACCGATCAGCAGGGGCGGCTGTGGCATCCGGCTCAGACGCTCGCGCGCGGCCTCGATCATGCGCGCACCGCCGGTGACATGGACATTGACCATCCAGACCCCGAGATCCGCCGCCGCCGCACAGGCGGCGGCGACCGTGTTGGGGATGTCGTGGAATTTGAGATCCAGAAAGACCTCGAAGCCGCGTCGCTGAAGCGTCTCGACGAAGGCCGGCCCCAGGCGGGTGAAAAGCTCTTTACCGACCTTGAGCCGGCAGCGGGCGGGGTCGAGCCGCTCGACCAGGGCCAGGGCCTCAGCCTCGGCGGCAAAATCGAGTGCGACAATGATGCGGGTTAGCGGATGCGTCGATTGGGTCACGATGTTCTCGATGGGTTTTGGGTTCTGGCTTCAAATAGACAGGGTTAACAGTGATCCTGTTTCGCCAGATCAGGTCTCGGCGCCAGCAATGGGTTCGGGCTGTACCGGCACCACGGTTCCCCAACTCTTGCAACTGGGGCACTGCCAGTGCAGCAGACGCGCCTGGAAGCCGCATTGTTCGCATTGATAGACGGGCTGGCGCGCGAGCAGATGGTGCGCGACGCCCAGCGCCACCTGCGCCCGGTGCCGCCCTTTCGCATCCGTTTCCGCGTCCTGGATCCGCAGATCGAGCACCCGTTCGAGCACCGACAGATCGGCGTAACGGGCCAGATAATCGATCAGCAGATCGATCGCCGCATCCGTCCCCCGCTCGCGCGCCACCACCTCGCTGAGACTCAGCATCAGGGATGGACTGGCATGACGCCGGGCAAGATCTTCGAGCAGGTCGAGCAGGTCGTTGCGCCCCAGTCGATTCAGGGCCGTGATCAGCGCGGGCAGGATCTCCGGCACATAGGCGGTGTTGCGCTCGGCCAGACGCAGGAAGAGTTCAACCGCGCGCGCCGGGTCGTCGTCGTCCAGGGCCGCCCGCCCCTCCAGCATGGCCGCGCGCGCGCAATGCGGATCGACCTTCAGTGCCTGGGTCAACTGCTGTCGGGCCGTCGCGGCATCGCCTTTGCGCTGTGCGTCCTCCGCCAGTTCGCAATGATAATGGGCGATCTCGACGGTCATCGGCTGACCGGTCAGCACCTTGATCTGTGCCACCACGTCCAGGCAACGGTTCCAGTCGCGCTCCTGCTGATAGATGTCGCGCAAGGCATGGAGCGCACGCTGACAGTGCAGATCGAGTTCGACCAGTTCCTGAAACAACCCCTCGGCCCGATCCAGCAGCCCGGCGCGCATATAATCCTGACCCAGTTCGAACAGGGCATAACTGCGCCGTTCAGTGGTCAGATTCTTGCGCGCCACCAGATTCTGATGAATGCGGATGGCTCGATCCACCTCGCCGCGACGCCGGAACAGACTGCCGAGCGCCAGATGCGTCTCGACCGTCTCGCCATCCACTTCGGCGAGTTTCAGGAACATGTCGATCGCCTTGTCAGGCTGTTCTTCCAGCAGATAATTGAGGCCGCGCAGAAAATCCGGATGGGTCGGACCAAGTCCGTCGCGTCTGGTCCGGCTGCTGCGCCGCGCCGCCCACCAGCCGGAGGCGGCGGCGACTGGCAGAAGCAGAAACAGGAGTTCGATCATGCGCGCATCCTCTGAATCAGACGCACGCAGTCGCGTCCGGGCCGGGCGCGGCCGGTCAGGGATGGCAGAGAGTCTTGAGGTTTGAATCCGTTGCTCACGGCACGAATCATACAGGCAAGCACCCTGTCATGCGTGACGTCCTTTGTTTTCTGTCGTGGCTTAACATGCCGGATTCAGGTTTATTCACAGGATCGCCGACCCAATTCCGGTTACAGCGATCATCAGACAAGGAAGCGGAATCATGCAGGATTTCAAAGGCAGGACCGTCATCGTCACCGGCGCGACGGGCCATCTCGGACAGGCGACCGCACGCGCCTTTGCGGCACGGGGCGCCAGCCTGGCGCTGGTCGCTCGCGATCCGGCAGGGCTGGCTGAGGCGCGGCAGAGACTCGGAGTCGAGACCGATGTCGCCACCTTCGCTGTGGATCTGTTGCAACCACCCGCCGTTTCGGCCATGGTTGACCAGGTTATCGCCCGCTTCGGTGGTCTCCATGCGCTTGTCAATCTCGCTGGCGGTTTTGCCATGGGGCCGGCGGTCCATGACACTACGGATCAGGATTGGGAACTCATGATGGATCTGAACATGCACACGCCGCTCAATTGCGTCCGGGCCGCGATCCCCAGATTTCTGGAGGCCGGGGCTGGTCGCATCGTCAATGTCTCAGCACGGGCGGCCATCCAGGGCAGCGGCCACATGGCGCCTTACTGTGTTGCGAAGGCGGCGGTCATCACCCTGACCGAAAGCCTGGCCGACGAACTCAGACACACTGGGATCACTGTGAACTGCGTCCTGCCCGGCACACTCGACACACCGCCAAACCGCGCGGCCATGCCTGATGCGAACCACGACACCTGGGTTTCGCTCGACGCACTGGCCGATGTCATCCTCTTTCTGGCGTCGGACGCCGCCCGTGCCATCACGGGCGCGTCCATCCCGGTTTACGGACGGAGTTGACCCATCCCGTGCGACATCCAGCAGACCTGCACCATAACGACCGACCCGCCGCCCGGCGAAACCTCCACTCCCGGCGCACTCCAGCATCATTCGTCCCCTTGCGACCGCTGCGGATGGCGCTGCCACTGCTTGCAGTCTTCGCCGCCGGTTCCGCGCCAGCCACGCCGCCCCTCGATGAAACGACCCGGCAACTCCTGGTCGAGGCGGTGGAGGCGGCGGCAGCGGTGGATTTCTACCACGCCCGCTGTCGCGGCGACCAGTCTGGACGCCGCATGGAAAATCTGAACAAGCTGCTGGTCAGCAAACTGCGCATCACCGTGCTCTCGGTGCAGGACGATCTGTTCCCTGAGCGGAGCTACCGCCGCACCCAGCAGCGTCTTGAAGACGACTTCGTCGCACTCCTGCTCAATGCCGGGGGCTGTGCCAGCGCCAAGGATTCAGATCTGCCTGACAGTCTGCGCGACCGTTACGATGCCAGGATCGAGGCTATTCACGCACTGCCATAAGGGATGTCATCAGGATGCAATAGTTGATCGTTAGAGTGCCCGCGCCACGGGATGGGGGCCAGCATGGCTGCCTTCCCTGCAATCACGGCCTTGACACATGACGAGCATCAGGAGCATCACAACGTGAACCCAAAGCATGCGGCACCCAAGTTTTTGATCGTCGCAACCCTGTGCGCCGCGAGCCTGGCACAGGCCGCGACGCCGGCCAAATATGTCTTTTTCTTCCTTGGCGACGGCATGGCCAACCCGCAGGTCCAGAGCACCGAGGCCTATCTCACGACCATCAACGGCGGTTCGGCCACGCTGGCCAAGGATCTGCGCAAGCCGGAAAACCGTCTGAACATGTCCAAAATGAAAGTCCAGGGCATGCAGACGACCTACGACGCGGGCGCGCTCATGACCGATTCGGCATCCTCGGCCACCGCCTTTGCCAGCGGTCTCAAGACCAAGAGCGGCGTCATCGGCATGAACGAGACCATGACGAAAAGCTATAAAAGCGTGGCTGAACTCGCCCATCAGAAGGGCCGCAAGGTCGGCGTCCTGACCAGCGTTTCGCTCGATCACGCCACCCCGGCGGCCTACTATGCCAGCGTCGAAAGCCGTGGCTACATGAACAACATCGCCACCCAACTGACCCAAAGCGGCTACGAATTCTTCGGTGGCGGTGGCTTCGCCTCGCCCGAAGGACCGGCGCGGGCTGGCGACACGAGCAACAACATCTGGGATTTGCTCGACAAACAGGGCTACAAGATCCTCAACACCCGCCAGTCGATCCTGGCACTCAAGAAGAATCCGCCCAAAGGCAAGATCGTCGCCATCAATCCGACGCTCGACGATTCGGCGGCAATGCCTTACGCAATCGACCGCCCCGCGACCAATGTCTCATTGACGGAGATGACCGAGGTCGCGATCTCCAGCCTCTTCGCGCAGGGAAAGCAATCGGGCTTTTTCCTCATGGTCGAAGGCGGCAAGATCGACTGGGCCTGTCACGCCAACGATGCGGTCGCCGCGATCGGCGACATGCTCGACTTCGATAGCGCGATCGGCAAGGCGCTCGATTTCTACAAACAGCACCCGGATGAAACCCTGATCATTGTCACCGGCGACCACGAAACCGGCGGCATGACGGTCGGCCATGCCACGACCGGCTACACCGCGTATTACGACAAGCTGCTCGACCAGACCAACAGCTACGAACATTTCGCCGCGAACCAGTGGGAAGATCACAAAGCCACCTATGCCAAAGGCTACCAATGGAAGAATCCCAAAAATCTGGCAAACAATGCAGCGATGGTCGCCCTGCTGAATGACACCTTCGGTCTCGAATGGGCGTCGCTGAACGACTACCAGAAGGAAAAACTGGAGGACGCCTACGACAAGTCCATGACCAAGACCGACACCGCTCCCGGCCAAAACAACAACAGCGATGCGGAGAACACGCTGCTCTATGGCAGCTACGAGCCCATCGTCGTCACCATCACCCATATCCTCAACGAGATCGCCAGTATCGGCTGGACCTCCTATTCGCATACCGGCGTGCCGACTCCGGTCTATGCCCAGGGCCCTCAGGCCCCTCGCTTCCAGGGCTTCTACGACAACACCGATATCGCCAAAAGACTCGCGAAAGCCATGGATCTCGGCGTGAATCTGCCAAGCCCCAAATAATCCGGCTCTCGCCGCCTGCTCCTGTCATCTGCTGCACGGCGCCGTCGCACCGACGGCGCCGTGCGTCTTTTGCATACTGCCCGCAAGCGATCTTTCGATGAAAATCCCAAGGCTGACCTGGAACCGCGACTGGCTGTTCGCGACGATCATCGCGCTACTCTGCATGGTGCTCGTCTTGCTCGATCTCTCGCCCGCACCGCGCGGAGAACATGGGCTGCATGCGCGCGGTCTCATCACGGACGTCGATAACAGTCAGGTTCGCGTCAATCTGATCATCAAGACCGAGGATCAGGTTCTGACGGTGCGGCTGCTGAACGGCCCACATAAAGATCAAGAGCTTACAGTAACCAACATGCTGACCGGCAAGCTGGAGCTCGATGAGTTCTATGAAGCCGGGCAAGTCATTCTGGTGGAATACGACCTCCGGGACGGCAAACCCGCACATGGCATGGCGCGCGGCGTCTATCGCCTGGGGCTGCAACTGCTTCTGATCGGGATCTTCACCGCGCTCCTGGTCGCCGTTGCCGGGGTGACCGGGCTCAAGGCGGCGCTCTCCTTCGTCTTCGCCGCGCTCCTGCTCTGGAAGCTGTTTTTTCCGCTGCTGCTGCTCGGTTATCCGCCCGTGCCGACCGGGCTGGCCCTGGTCGCACTGCTCACGGCCGTCATCACCTTCTCGGTCGGGGGGCTCAATCGTCGGGGTTTCGCCACCTTTACCGGATCCATGCTCGGCGTGCTGCTCACCTGCGCGCTGGCCGTCTGGTTCGCGCACGCCTTCCAATTGCATGGCGCGGTGCGGCCTTTCGCCGAAACACTGCTCTATTCGGGCTATTACGAGCTGCGACTGACCGACATCTTCATTGCCAGCATCTTCATCGCCTCATCCGGCGCCATCATGGATCTGGCGATGGACATCGCCGCGAGCATGGACGAGATCAAGCAGCAGCACCCCGACATCGGTCTGATCGAACACCTGACATCCGGCCTGCGGATCGGACGCGCCGTGGTCGGAACCATGACCACGACCCTGCTGCTCGCCTACTCCAGCAGCCACATCACCATGTTCCTGCTTTTCATGGCCAAAGGGCTCCCCGCCGCCAATATTCTGAACGCCCCTTTCGTCGCCGCCGAGGTGCTGAATATCCTGGTCGGCAGTTTCGGGCTGATCACGGTCGCGCCCTTCACGGCCCTGGTCGCCGCCCTGCTTTATCGCGATCTTCATCACAAAAGCTGACACGGTCATCAAACCGTCAAGCTCCTTTGTTCTACTGCCGCCGGTCTCGTCATCCTATTTGACCGGTTCGACAGCCCTCCTTTCCGGGCAGCCACGGCTTGCAGAGCAGTTCCACATGAGTATCCGCAAAAGCGTCACCCTGGTTGCGATCACCGTCACACTGATGGTCGCCGCCGCCCTGATCCTGGTCGCCCGCGTCAGCAACGCGCGCATCGAAACCCGTGTCGCACAGGAGGTGACAGCCGGCAGGAATCTGGTCTGGACCCAGGTAACCGAAGATCTGTTCGCGCAGATGCAGGGCGGCATCGCCGATTTCGAACGTGACTTTGCCCTGCGTCAGGCACTGAAGCAGAACAACGTCGATGCCTTGCGTCAGGCGACCGATTCGCTCATCAACCTGATCGGTGAACAGGGCTATTTCGATCAACTCCATCTGTTCAATGCCGCGCATGAACGGCTGTGCTGCGGCGATGAAACGACGACGCCACCGGATGTGGCGGCGCTCGTCGCCGCCAGCGCCGCCAATGGCAAACCTCAGCGCAGCATCGGCCGCAACGCACAGGGCGAACCCGTGGCGCTGCTGGCCTTCATCCTGTCGGTGCGCCGCGAACCCATCGGGGCGGTCGTCTTTCAGAAGCCATTGATTCCAGCCCTGGAACAGTTCAAGACAATCCAGGGTTCCGAGGTCTATCTGGTCGGCGCCGAGGGCCAGTTGTTCGCGAGTACCCGCCCCGATCTGTTCGCGTCGTTCGGTTTCGCCCTGCCGCCCCTGGGCGGGGTCGCTCATGAGATCTTCAGTGCCGATGAGACCCTGTATCGCGCGACGATCCTGCCCATCATGGGTGTCGATGGGCAACCGGTCGCGCATCTGGTCAGCGTGATGGATGACAGCGCCGCCCTGGTCGCCCAGCGCCAGTTCGAACTGATCGCCTATTCCGGCGTGGCCCTGCTCCTGATCCTGGCCGCCAGCGGGCTCTACTGGTATATGCGCCGCGCCCTGCGCCCATTGGACGAGGCGGTGAAAACCGTGGCTACGCTGGCCGATGGCGACCTGAATGTCTCGTTCGCAACCAGCCGTCAGGACGAGGTCGGTCAGTTGATGAGGGCGTTGCAGACCATGGTCGAGCGGATTCGGGACATCGTCGGCCATTTGCACACGGCCAGCGGCGATCTGCATCACTCGGCAGGCGACATGGCGCGTCTGGCGCAGACCAGCAAGATCCAGTTCGACCGCCAGAAGACCGAGACCGGTCATGTGGATCTCGCCGTCAACCAGTTGGCCTGTTCCGCCCAGGAAGTCGCCAGCCATACCAGCCGCGCGGTGGGGGCGACGTGCGACGCGCGCCAGCGGATCGAACAGAGCCGTCAGATCCTGGCGCAGACCACCGAGATCATCGAGGCGCTGGCGACCGAGATCGATCAGGCCGCCGATGTGGTGCTCGGTCTGGCGGATCACAGCCATGCCGTCGGCAACGTCCTGGTCGTCATCCGCCAGATCGCCAGCCAGACCAATCTGCTGGCGCTGAACGCCTCCATTGAGGCCGCGCGTGCCGGTGAACATGGCCGGGGGTTTGCCGTGGTAGCCGATGAAGTCCGCCAGTTGGCACTGCGGACCCAGGATTCGATTCAGGAAATCGAGACGCTCATTGCCACACTGCGCAGCAGCTCCAGGAATGCCGTCGGCGTCATCCATGCCAATCGCGACCGCGCCAGACAGAGCGTCGATCATTATGGTCAGGCGGTGCAGAACCTTGACGCCTTTTCCGCATCGGTCAATCTTCTGACCGACATGACCCACCAGATCGCCAGCGCCGCCGAGGAACAGAGCCGGATGGCCGAGGAGATCGCGGTCGCCATCAATCAGATCAGCCAGTTGGCACAGGAGCATGCACAGGCCGCCGATTCCGGGTTTGGCCAGAGTGCACGACTGAGCGCCATCTCCAGTGCCCTGCAGGAACGGGTGGGCTATTTTCGCATTCACTGAGGTTGATCATGCCCGAACAGATGGGACAGGAGATGAAAGCGGAGGGCCGCCAGCGCGCCACACCCTGGAAATCGCTGATGGACTGGCGGGCGATGATGTCGAACAGAAAAGGCGATTCGCCCGACAGCTCAGGATCCGGACAGATCTGGGAATGCGCATCGCCCGTTGCGCCCAAAACCTTGGTCGATCGTGCCCGGGGATCGCTGGCCTACGCCCTGCAACCCATCGTCAACATCCATACCGGCAGCGTCTATGGCTATGAGGCGCTGTTGCGGGGCGTGAGCGATTTGGGTTTCGACGATGTCTACAGTCTGCTGGAGCATGCCTGGCATGAGGGTTCGGCCTGCGCCCTGGACCGGTTGCTGCGCGATCTGGCCATCAGCCACTTCGCCCAACTGCCGAACGCCGCGCGCTACCGGCTTTTCTTCAATCTCGATCCGCGACTCATTGAACTGGAACGCCCGGAGCAGACGCTTGAGCTGCTGCGACGGCACGACCTGCCAGCGGAAACCATCTGCCTGGAACTCTCCGAACGCGCTGACCTGACGGCCACGCCGGGTGTCGCCAAAGTAATCGCGGCCTATCGTCGTCACCGTTTCCAACTCGCCATCGACGACTTCGGGGCCGGCTATTCGGGATTGCGTCTGCTCTATGAGCATCCGCCTGACCACCTCAAGATCGATCGCTTTTTCATCAGCGGCATCGCCGATGACCACAAAAAGCGACTCTTCGTCGCCAGCACGGTTCAGCTTGCACACGCGATGGGAATCGGCGTCATTGCCGAGGGGGTCGAGACCGAGCGCGAATTGCTCGCCTGTAAGGAAGTGGGTTGCGATCTGGTCCAGGGCTATCTGATCGCCCGTCCACAGCTTGATGTGTGGGCGCTGCGCTCCAGCTATGATCACATCCAGATCATCCATCAGGATAACCGCCGTGATCTGCCAGGGGACCGGGCGCTGATCGAGAGATCAATGGAGCACATCCCGCCGCTCCAGGTGACGGCAAACGCCAAGGCCATGTTCGATGCCTTCCGTCTCGCCAAGGCGCATCAGGTCATTCCCGTGCTGGATGCCGCCGAACGCCCGCTGGGGTTGATCCATGAGGTCGATATCAAGGAATTCATCTATTCCATTTACGGTCGGGATCTGATCGTCAACCCCGCCTTTGCCCGGCCGCTGTCCGATTTCACCCGTCCCTGCCCGGTGGTCGATATCCACGATTCCGCAGCGCGCCTGCTTGAGTCCTTTTCCGCCAGCACTGATCCGGTCGGCTTGATCGTCACCCAGGATGCGCGCTATCTCGGGTTCATCTCGGCCACCGCGCTGCTGCGGCTCATCGACCAGAAGAATCTTGCGGTGGCGCGTGATCAGAACCCGCTGACCAAGCTCCCCGGCAATATCCCCATTCATGAATATGTATCGCGCGCACTCGTCGAGCGGGGGCACACCTGGTATCTGGCCTATCTGGATTTCGACCACTTCAAGGCCTTCAACGACAACTATGGCTTCCGGTTGGGCGATCGCGCCATTCTCATGTTCGCCGAACTGCTCCAGAAACAGCTTGGCGCCGGTTCCTGGTTCATCGGTCACATCGGCGGGGACGATTTTTTCGCCGGGATCAGAGATGCCCCGGCGGAGGATGTCATTGATCAGCTTCGGCGTATGCTCGCAACCTTCCGTACAGATGTGCAAAGCCTCTACGATCCGGAAGACCGGCAGCGCGGACATGTCCGCGCGCATGACCGTTTCGGCCAGGAGCGCGACATACCGCTGATGCGGTGCAGCGCCGCCCTGGTCGTCATTCACCCTGGTGACGACTACGGCTGCATCGAGGCTCTCAGCCGCACCATTGCTGAGATGAAGCATCAGGCCAAAGCCAGCGAATCCGGTCTCGTTTTCCGTCAGGATTCCGACCCGCGCGGGTCGGCCCAAACCGTCCCCGACGCCGCGCCTTAAAGCAGCCGGCGAACCATGAAAGAACGTGGATGACGGTCGTCGGCGACGATCAGGCTTTCATCCTTAACGGATATCTGACTGTTGCCGACGCCATCGCGAACAGCGGTTCAATCCGGCGTCTGACAGCCGGAGCAGATGCCGTAGACAACCAGCGAGTGCTCCTTGATCCGGAAGCCGTGTTCAGCGGCAATGGCGCGCTGCCGCTCCTCGATCATGGCATCGACGAACTCGACGATTTTACCGCATTGGATGCAGACCAGATGGTCATGGTGACCACCGCCATCCAGTTCGAAAACGGACTGGCCCCCTTCAAAATGGCGCCGACAAACCAGTCCGGCGCTTTCAAACTGGGTCAGGACACGATAGACCGTCGCCAGCCCGATGTCTTCATCGTGACTGAGCAGTTCGCGGTAAACATCCTCGGCGCTCAGATGGCGCTTGCCGCTGTGTTCCAGAATGCTCAGGATCTTGACCCGAGGCACCGTGACCTTGAGTCCGGCCTGTTTGATCTGTTGATTGCTCAATTCGGTCTCCCCATCGCCCGCTGGAGCGGATAAATCCACCCGTTCCAGTCTTTGTTGACATGCGCTCCCCCTGTGATCGGGAGTCAACGCTGCTGTATGATGCTGTGGTTTATCGCCAAGTCGCTGTCAGAATTAAACCGTGTCTCAAGTCAGGCCATGCATGACAGCAAGCTCAAGTGCTGCCACAAAACGACGAATTTCACTCTGGACGCAGTTTAAGATGCGAAAGATTTTCAGTTTTCCGATGATCCTTTGCCTGGCGGCCTGTGCCGCCAGCGGTTGCGCACGGGACAAAAAGCCGGATGGCGACCAGTCATCCATGCTTGAAGACCTGCCATTCGTTTATAAGATGACGGTGCAACAGGGAAATATCCTCACCGAAGAGATGGTGGACAGTCTCAAGCTCGGCATGACCAAACGTCAGGTGATTTTTGTGCTCGGCACCCCGCTGCTGACGGATTTTTTCCATACTGACCGCTGGGATTACGCCTACACCATCCAGCGCGGACATCAGCCCATGGAGAAGCGCATGCTGACCCTGCATTTCCAGGATGATGCACTGGTTCGCATGGAGGGCGACATGCAGCCGAATCCTCAGCGCGGCGAATCACGGGAACGTCAGGAAATCGTGGTGTCGGTTCCGGATTATCAAGAGCGTAAAGGATTTTTGACACGGGGTCTGGAGGCCGTCGGTCTCGAAACCAGGGATTAGCCCGGCTGACCCGCTGTGTTTTCGAGCACCCTGCTGTCTGCGGCCCGGCGTTTGCGTGCCGTCTTCGGGTCGGCGATCAGGGGACGATAAATTTCCACCCGGTCGCCATCCTCCAGCGCCTGATCCAGTTTCGCCATTTTACCGAATATCCCCACCTTGTTGACAGCCAGATCGATCTCCGGACACTGCGACAGAATCCCCGATTGCTCGATCACCTCCATCACACAGGTTCCGTTGCGCGCCTCAAGGTTGCGCAGGATCTGTTCACTGGCACCGACATAGGCGACCGACACATGCAGATATTCAGTCACCATAGACCTCTTCGGCGCGCTTGCAGAAGGCGTCCACCAGCGTGTTGGCAATCTGGTTGAAGACGGTGCCGAATGCCCGATCGATCAGACGCCCCGAAAACTCGAAATCCAGTTCCAGTTCAACCTTCGAGGCATCCGCACGCAGAGGCGTGAAACACCAGGCGCCGGTCAGTTTGCGGAAAGGACCGTCGAGCAGATCGATATCCATGCGCCGATCCCGCTCGAAACGGTTGCAGGTACTGAAGGTCTGGCGAATACCCAGACGGGCCACTTCGAGCAGTCCGCAGATCTTCTCGTCGGTCTCCGAAATGACCTCGGCGCTGTGACACCAGGGCAGAAATTGAGGATATGACCTGACATCGTAGACGAGGTCGAACATCTGCGATGCCGAGTAAGGTACCAATGCGCTTTTTCTAACGATAGCCACAATAAATCCAAGGCTTAAAGACTGATCTGTTCGCGAACCGCAGCGGCCAGCCATTCGGCAAGCCGACTGACCTGATCACCATCGACACCCTCGACCATGACCCGCACCAGCGGCTCGGTCCCTGACGGACGCAGCAGCACCCGCCCGCGCCCATCAAGCTCATGCTCGGCGGTCGCCAGCGCATCCTGGACGGCGGGCAGCCCCAGGATGTCACGGCGGGCATCCAGACGCACGTTGATCAAGACCTGCGGGTAGCGTTCGACTTCGGCGGCGAGGTCATCGAGACTGACATCGAGCCGCTGGAGCGCGGCCAGCACCTGAAGCGCCGCCACGATGCCATCGCCGGTCGTGGTGCGGTCGCGGCAGATGATGTGCCCCGACGGCTCGCCGCCGAGGATGCCATCGGCGCGCTTGAGCTGCTCCATGATGTAGCGGTCGCCGACCTGGGTGCGCACAAAGCCGATCCCCAGTCGCTGCAGGGCATGCTCGAACCCGAGATTGCTCATCAGGGTGCCGACCACCTCGCCGCGCATACCTCCCGCCAGCAGACGGGATTTGGCGATTACATAGAGCAACTGGTCGCCATCGATCAGGTTGCCCCGCGAATCGGCCATCAGTACCCGGTCGCCGTCGCCATCGAAGGCGATGCCCAGATCGGCCCCGTGGTCAACCACGGCGCGGCAGAAGGCATCGGGGCTGGTTGAACCCACCTCGCGATTGATATTGAAGCCGTCCGGCTCGGTGCCCATCCGCACCACGCTGGCGCCGAGTTCCTCGAAGACATGGGGAGCGGTGTTATAGGTCGCGCCATGGGCGCAATCGACCACGATCTTGAGCTCGCGGAAGTTGATGGACGAGGGAATGGTGCCCTTGCAGAACTCGATATAGCGCCCGTTGGCGTCCTCCACCCGCTGCACCTTGCCCAGCGCGCTGGACTCGACGGTGCGCAGCGGTTTGTCGAGTTCGGCCTCGATGGCCAGCTCCACCTCGTCCGGCAGCTTGTCGCCCTCGGCGGAGAAAAACTTGATGCCGTTGTCGTGATAGGGATTGTGCGAAGCAGTGATGACGATCCCGGCACTGGCCCGGAAGGTGCGGGTCAGATAGGCCACGCCGGGCGTCGTCATGGGACCGAGCAGGCGGATGCCGACACCGGCTGCCACCAGTCCCGCCTCCAGCGCCGACTCGAACATATAGCCGGAGATGCGGGTGTCCTTGCCGATCAGTATCTTGCCGCGACCATTGCCCAGCACGCGCCCGGCGGCCCAGCCGAGCTTGAGCACGAAATCCGGGGTGATGTGTCCCTCGCCGACCCGCCCGCGAATCCCATCGGTTCCGAAATAGTGACGCATCGGGATCAATGCTCGCCCGCCGGACGACCGACCTTGGCGATTCCGGCAAAATCCTGAGTATCATCGGAATGCGCCGCCGGTCGGCGCGGCTCGTCGTCTTCCCAGTCCTTGGGCGGACGGGGCGTGCGGCCATCCATGATGTCATCGATCTGATGGGCGTCGATGGTCTCGTATTTCATGAGCGCATCCGCCATGGCGTGGAGCTTGTCCAGATGCTCGGTCAGCAGCACCCGCGACCGCTCATAGTTGCGCTCGACCAGATGACGGATCTCTTCATCAATCAGATGCGTGGTCTCGTCCGAGACGCTTTTGTGCTGGGTCACTGAGTGTCCGAGGAAGACCTCCTGTTCGTCTTCACTGTAAGTGAGCGGCCCCAGTTTGTCGGACAGCCCCCACTTGGTCACCATGTTGCGCGCAATCTCAGTGGCGCGATGGATGTCATTCTGCGCGCCGGTCGTCACGCTCTCGGGGCCAAAGATCAGCTCCTCAGCCACACGCCCGCCAAAGAGACTGGAGATATTGCTTTCCAGACGCTGCTTGCTGTAGCTGAAACGGTCATCCTCAGGCAGGAAGAGCGTCACACCAAGCGCCCGCCCGCGCGGGATGATGCTGACCTTGTGCACCGGATCGTGATCCGGCACCAGTCGCCCGACGATGGCGTGCCCCGACTCGTGATAGGCGGTCAGACGCTTTTCGGCCTCGGACATCACCATGGAGCGCCGTTCCGCGCCCATCATGATCTTGTCCTTGGCCTTTTCCATGTCGTCCATATCGACCAGCTTCTTGTTGAGGCGCGCGGCGAACAGCGCCGCTTCGTTGATCAGATTGGCCAGATCCGCCCCCGAGAAGCCGGGCGTGCCGCGCGCCAGCACCGATGCCTTGACGTCTTCCGCCGCCGGAATCTTGCGCATGTGGACCTTGAGGATCTGCTCACGTCCGCGCACATCGGGCAGCGGCACCACCACCTGACGGTCAAAGCGACCGGGACGCAGCAGCGCCGGATCGAGCACGTCAGGCCGGTTGGTGGCGGCGATCACGATCACGCCCTCGTTGCCCTCGAAGCCGTCCATCTCGACCAGAAGCTGGTTCAGCGTCTGTTCGCGCTCGTCATGACCGCCGCCGAGACCGGCGCCGCGATGACGGCCCACGGCGTCGATCTCATCGATGAAGATGATGCAGGGCGCGTGTTTCTTGGCCTGCTCGAACATATCGCGCACCCGCGAGGCGCCAACGCCGACAAACATCTCGACGAAATCCGAACCCGAGATGGTGAAAAAGGGCACCTTGGCCTCGCCCGCGATGGCGCGCGCCAGCAGGGTCTTGCCGGTGCCGGGCGGGCCGACCATGAGCACGCCCTTGGGGATCTTGCCACCGAGCTTCTGGAACTTGGCCGGATCGCGCAGGAAATCGACCATCTCGGTGACTTCCTCCTTGGCCTCCTCGGCACCGGCGACATCCTGGAAGGTCACTTTGACCTGATCCTCAGAGAGCATGCGCGCCCGGCTCTTGCCGAAGGACATGGCACCACGACCACCCGCCCCGCCCTGCATCTGGCGCATGAAGAAGATCCAGAGACCGATGAGGATCAGCAGGGGGAACCAGTTGATCAGGATCTGCATCAGGATCGACTGCTTCTCCGGTGCGGCGGCCTTGATGATGACGTTATTGTTCAGCAGATCGCCCACCAGACCGTCGTCGCCGGGACTGTAAGTGGTGAAGCGCTGACCGGACGTGTTGACGCCTTCGATGGTCCGTCCCTGGATGACGACCTCTTTCACCCCCCCCTGCTTGACCTGTTCGATGAAATCCGAATAGTTCAGGCTGCGCGGAACCGTTTGGGTGGTCGTGAAATTATTGAAGACGGACATCAGCACGACAGCGATGACCACCCAAAGAAGTATGTTTTTCGCCATGTCACTCACGGCTTTTGACCCCTGCTGGTTGTGGATCGACGCAACGACGCCGACATCATGCGGTGGAAACTAGCATCGACGGCTTACGGATGAAAGCCTTTCGCGACCAAATAGACTTCGCGGCTCTCCGCTCTGGAGGATTTGGGCTTGCGACTGACGACCCGGTCGAAGCTCCGGCGCAGATCGCGGAGATAGGCATCAAAGCCCGCGCCCTGGAAGGCTTTGACCACCAGTGCGCCACCCGGTTTCAGTTGCTCGCGGGCCAGTTCGAGGGCCAGTTCCAGCAGATACACCACTCGCGCCTGATCGGTCACGGTCGTCCCGGTGATATTGGGGGCCATATCCGACATCACCAGATCGAGCGGCAGTCCACCGAGGGTTTCGCGCAATTGCGCCAGCACTGCATCCTCGCGGAAATCGCCCTGCAGGACGGTCACGCCATCCAATGGAACCATCGGCAGCAGATCGAGCGCAATCACCTGTCCGCCCGGACCCACAGCCCGGCTGGCGATCTGTGACCAGCTACCCGGCGCCGCCCCCAGATCCAGCACTCGCATCCCCAGCGCCAGAATCCGATCCTTCTCCTGAATCTCCAGGAGTTTATAGGCGGCGCGCGAGCGATAGCCGTCCTGTTGAGAGCGCTTCACATAGGGATCATTGACGTGACGGTCAAGCCAGCGTCGGCTGGATTTGCTTTTGGCCATTTAAACCGCGTTCAGAGCGAGAGCATGAGTTTCGAGTGAATTCGACGCTTGGCGCATCGACGGCTCTTGGTGGGGCGTCGTTTAAACCGCGTCTGGAGTAAAACGAGAAACGGGGCCAGCGGCCCCGTTTCAACTGACCTCAGTGGATCGAGTCAACCGGGATCAGCCGGCCTTCAGGGTCCAGGACTGGCACCAGCCGTTGGCAGAAACCAGCTTGCCGGGGAACAACTGGCAACCCAGCCATTCAGCCGAGGCACCGGCGGCGTCGGCCTGCGAGAACTGGCAATTGGCGCAATGCTGCTGGTCGGCAGGCAAGCCGGGACGCGCCTGCGCCGCACGGTCGGACTCGGCAGCGTTTGCATGATACTTGAGCGCAACCGCCGTCGCATCGTCGGCGGCAACTGCGGTTGCGGGAGCCTGCGCACGCGCGGTACCGAAGCCGACCAGGTTGATCATGGGGATGGCGGCGGCGGCGCCCAGCATCACTTTGACAGCGTCGCGACGGCTCTTGCAGATTGGCTTATCGGACATGGAGTCACTCCTAATTGGTTTGTCACATGGTGAACTCAAACACTCCCAGCCTGATTGACGCCGGAAGCCGCTCAACATTGTGCAACAGGCGACTGAAAAAGGCGACCGAAAATCGGCGGACGCCTCAATTCAGATAGGTTCCCGCGCCAAGATAGCGCGCCTGCCAGTAGGGTTTGTCCAGCCGATCCAACCGCACCTGACCCCGCGAGGTCGAGGCATGCACGAAACGCTCCTTATCCACCATCAGGCCCACATGATAGGTGCTCGGGCCGGTCTTGAAAAAGACCATGTCGCCGGGACGCGGGCGGTTCCCCTTGACCGGTTTCGACGCCTGCTGCTGCTTCCGCGCCACCCGAGGGATCGTCAGACCGGCTGAGTGATGGGCGTAATAGGTCAGGCCGCTACAGTCGAACCCCTTGGCCGGACTGGCCCCGCCATAGACATAAGGTGTGCCGATCTGCGCCAGACCAGCCTGTACCACTTCGGCACGCCGGCCATCCACCTTGGTCGCGCAGCCGGACAGACCGGACAGCGCCAGCAGCAGCGACCCCACAACCAGCACTCGCCAGGCGAACCTCTTCATCAATCACACTCGATTTATGCTCTAACAACCTGTCTTGATAGGTTTTAGACTGCACAAACCCAACTGTCAATGGCGGCCCGTCAATAGAGAGCATCGAGCCCTGCGGCAGCGCCTGCTTTACGCCATTTCGGCCAACCTTTACAGTTGCCCAACTTGAAGGCAGCCCTGCCTGCCATCCAATTCGGCCTGCGATGCGCTGCCCGCAGGACCGGCCACGCGCTTTGGAGTGCTCTGCATGCTCGAAACCAAACACTGCCGGCTGCTGATCCTCGGCTCCGGACCCGCTGGCTATACGGCTGCGGTCTATGCAGCCCGCGCCAATCTCCACCCGGTTCTCGTCACCGGACTGGAACAGGGCGGCCAGTTGATGACCACGACCGATGTCGATAACTGGGCCGGCGATCCGGACGGCGTTCAGGGACCGGAGCTGATGGAGCGGATGCGCCGCCATGCCGAACGATTCGAGACCGAGATCCTGTTTGATCATGTCAACGCGGTCGATCTCGGCCAGCGCCCCTTCCGACTCACCGGCGACTCGGCGGTCTATACCTGCGACGCGCTCATCATCGCCACCGGCGCCAGCGCCATGTATCTCGGCCTGCCGTCGGAGCAGGATTTTCGTGGACGCGGCGTCTCTGCCTGCGCGACCTGCGATGGCTTTTTCTATCGCAACCAGAAGGTCGCCGTCATCGGCGGAGGAAATACGGCAGTCGAAGAGGCGCTGTATCTCTCGAACATTGCCACCGAAGTCACCCTCATCCATCGCCGCGACGCGCTGCGCGCCGAAAAGATCCTCCAGCGCCAGCTCTTTGAGAAGGTTGAACAGGGCAGGATCAAGATCGCCTGGAATCACATCCCGGATGAAATTCTCGGCGATGCCACCGGCGTGACCGGCATCCGCATCAAGAGCACGCTCGACGGATCGACGCAGGATCTGGATCTGCATGGCGTCTTCGTCGCCATCGGCCACAAGCCCAACACCCAGATCTTTGAAGGCCAGATCGACATGGCCGGGGGTTACATCAAGGTTCGCAGCGGCAGTCAGGGCAACGCCACCGCCACCTCGGTGCCCGGCGTCTTTGCCGCCGGTGATGTCATGGATCCGATCTATCGTCAGGCCATCACCTCCGCTGGCTCAGGCTGCATGGCGGCACTGGACGCGGAAAAATATCTGGATGCGCTGGCGGTGACTTCGGAATAGACCGGTTTAAACCGCTCCCGCGCGAACGGTCGTCGATTCTGCCAAGGCCGACTCAATCCTCAACGATCACATACCGCACCGGGCGCGGTTTAACAGGATTTCACAGGCTGGACAGGATCTTTCAAGTGATTGTTTTGATCCTGTCCAATGACGGTGTTTCAGGGGCATGAAGCTTCCCGGAAAGCGCCTCAGTCCGCCGCACCGATCTCCAGCAAGACCTCATCCGGATTCACCACATCGCCCTTGATCACAAAGACGGCGGTGACGGTGCCGGCGATGGGCGCCTGGATCTCGGTCTCCATCTTCATGGCCTCGGTGACCAGAACCGGCTGACCGGCAGTGACCGTGTCACCCTCCTTGACCAGCACATCGACGATGTTGCCCGGCATCGAGGTCGTGACATGACCGGGCAGGCTCGGCTTGGGACGACGACCGGAGATAGCGCGCTGAACCCCGCCATCGGCACCGCCGGTCAGCACCAGCTCGTCGAGCGTTTCGACCACCACCTCTTCCGGAACGCCGTCAATGGCGAAATAGAAATGGCGCTCCGCCTGATTCTTATGGCCCGCGCCCGTCACCTTGACATGGTAGGTCTCGCCATGGACGGCGATGTTGAATTCAGTCGGTGCGGTCTGTGATCCGGCATTGCTGGGCGGCGGCTCCAGTGGCTCCGGGGTCAGGGTACCGGCAGCACGCTGTTCGAGAAAGGCGCGACCGATCTCGGGGAACATGGCATAGGTCAGCGCATCCTCATCCGAGGTGGCGAGTTCGCCGATGTCGGCGATGAGCCGCTCCAGTTCCGGTTTCAGCAGATCCGCCGGGCGGCAGTCGATCAGATCCTCGTTGCCGATAGCCTGTTCCTGTAACGTCGGATTGACCGCTGCCGGCGCCTGTCCGTAGCGCCCCTGAAGATAGAGCTTCACCTCGTTGGTGATGGTCTGATAGCGCGTGTCGGTCAACACATTGAGCACCGCCTGGGTGCCGACGATCTGCGAGGTTGGCGTGACCAGCGGCGGATAACCGAGATCCTCGCGCACGCGCGGAATTTCTTCCAGTACGGCGCTCATGCGATCCAGCGCGTTCTGTTCCTTCAACTGGTTGGCCAGATTGGAGATCATGCCGCCCGGCACCTGATTGATCTGAACCCGGGTATCGACGCCGGTGAAATCGCTCTCGAACTGATGGTATTTCTTGCGCACCTGATAGAAATACATACCGATTTCCTGGATCGCCTCCAGATCCAGCCCGGTGTCGTACTGGGTGCCGCGCAGCGCCGCGACCATGCTTTCGGTCGGCGGATGCGAGGTGCCGCCGGCCATCGACGAGATCGCGGTATCGATGGTGTCGCAGCCGTTCTCGATTGCCTTCAGATGACACAGATCGGCCAGACCTGAGGTCGCATGCGAGTGCAGATGCAGCGGCAGATCCACGCTGTCCTTGAGCGCCTTGACCAGTTCCGCCGTGACATAGGGCGTCAGCAGTCCGGCCATGTCCTTGAGCGCGATGGAGTCGCACCCCATTGCTGCCAGCTCCTTACCCATCTGCACGAAACCGGCCACGGTGTGAACCGGGCTGACGGTATAGCAGATGGTGCCCTGTGCATGCTTGCCAGCGGCCCTGGTCGCCTCAATGGCGGTTTTGAGATTGCGCAGGTCGTTGAGCGCATCGAAGATGCGGAAGACATCCATGCCGTTCTCGGCGGCACGACGCACGAAGGCGCGCACCACGTCATCGGAATAATGCCGGTAGCCGAGCAGATTCTGACCCCGCAGCAGCATTTGCAGGCGCGTCTTCGGCAGCGCCTCGCGCAACTGGCGCAGACGCTCCCAGGGGTCTTCTTTCAGGAAGCGCACGCAGGCATCGAAGGTCGCACCGCCCCAGCATTCCAGCGACCAGTAGCCAATGGCATCGAGCTTGGGACAGATCGGCAGCATGTCTTCGGTGCGCATGCGGGTCGCCAGCAGCGACTGGTGCGCATCGCGCAGGATGACATCGGTGATATTGATCTTTGGCATGATGTGTCGCTCTCGGAAAACCAGGTTCGGACAGGGTTTTGATGCGCGATTATACCTGGATGGCAAGAAACGCGGCGATGTACAGGACGGCGCGTCAACCAGCCTCGTTTTGGATGCCGACTGGACGGACGCCATATCGACGCCACTGCGCTGGTCATCGGACCTTCATCGCCAATAGAATTGGCTCAATCATCAGTCACTCAGGACATGGCGCGTGAGCAAAGCGTTCAATATGGAGCTGAACAGTACGCAGATCGGGGTCGTCGGTCTCGGCTATGTCGGGCTGCCGTTGGCAGTCGAATTCGGCAAACGCTATCCAACCATCGGCTTCGACATCAATTCGGCACGCATCGCCGAGCTGCGCGCGGGCCGGGACAGTTCGCTGGAGGTCGAGCCAGCGGAGCTGCTGGAGACCACCGGGCTGCGGTTTGCTGACCGGATTGATGAACTGGCCGACTGTCAGGTGCTGATCGTCACGGTGCCAACCCCGGTCAACGAACACAAGCAGCCCGATCTGCGCCCGCTCGAATCAGCCAGCCGCGCGCTCGGCGGCGTCATCCGGCCCGGCGCGGTCGTCATCTTTGAATCGACCGTCTATCCCGGCGCGACCGAGGAGATCTGCATCCCCATCATCGAAGCGGTCTCAGGACTCCAGTACAATCAGGATTTTTTCGCCGGCTACAGCCCCGAGCGCATCAATCCGGGCGACAAAGAACACCGGCTGACGACCATCAAAAAGATCACCTCCGGCTCCACGCCCGAGGTCGCCGCCTTCGTCGATGCACTCTATCGCTCGATCATCACGGCGGGCACCCATCTGGCGAGCAGCATCCGGGTGGCCGAAGCGGCGAAGGTCATCGAAAACACCCAGCGCGATGTCAACATCGCGCTCATCAACGAGCTGGCGCTCATCTTCAACCGGCTCGGGCTCGACACCCAGGAGGTGCTGGAGGCCGCTGGCAGCAAGTGGAACTTCCTGCCGTTCCGTCCCGGTCTGGTCGGTGGTCACTGCATCGGCGTCGACCCCTACTATCTGACCCACAAGGCGCAGGAGATCGGCTATCACCCCGAGATCATCCTTGCCGGGCGTCGGCTCAACGACAGCATGGGTGCCTATGTGGCACGCGAAGTCATCAAGCTCATGACCCGGCGCGGCTGTCTGTCCCAAGATGCCCGCATCCTCATTCTCGGCCTGACCTTCAAGGAAAACTGCCCGGATCTGCGCAACACCCGCGTGGTCGATATCCTCGCCGAGTTTCGGGACTATGGCATCGCCTGCGACCTGCATGATCCCTGGGCGAATCCAGCCGAAGCCAGGGCGGAATATGGCATTGATCTGATCGAGCAGCCGACAGCCGGCGCCTACGACGCCATTGTCCTGGCAGTCGCCCACCGTCAGTTCGCCGCACTCGGCGCCCAAGGCATCCGCGCCTTCGGCAAGGCCGATGCCGTTCTCTACGATGTCAAGCAACTGCTGCCGCGCGAGGCGGTGGATGGGCGGCTCTGAACTCAGAGGGAGTCTCAAATGGCCCGGCCAATTGGCGGCTGGCTCCTGCTGGCGCTGCTGACGGTCTGTCCCACGTCTGTCCTGGCGCTGCTCGGCGGACAGGTGGATACCGATGAGGCTTTCAGCGCGGTGGTGGTCCTGACCAAAGAGGGCGCACCGCACTGCTCCGCCACCAAGGTCGGCCCCGCAGCCTTTCTGACTGCCGCGCATTGTGTCGCGAACATCCGCACCGGCGACCTGGACGATGCCTTTCGGACGGGCAGCCGGCTGCCCGTCAGCCAGCGGACGGCGCCGAGGGCACCAGCGGACTTCGTCGGGCTGACGATTGAGCGCACCGTCCTGCATCCCGGCTATGAGGCGGCTTTGCGGCGTTTCCATGCCTATAAGGAAAAGAAGATTCAGGATTACCGGCAGCGTTATGCCGGAGACGATCTGGCCCAGCGCATTCGTCGGCTTGAGGCCGACAGCCATTTCACCTCCCGTTATCCGGATGTCGCGATCCTCCTGGTGCGTGAAGCGACCGATGGGATTCCAGTGATCGAAATCGACTGCGAACCGCTGCGTGCGGATGAGACGGTGCAGCTCGTCGGCTATGGCTATGAGAGCCTGAAGCATCCGGCGCTGGCGCGTCAGACACATCCCTTCGGGCGACGGAACTGGGGCACGACCCAGGTGATCCGGGTCGATCCGGTCAATTTCTACACCTATGGCGGGCTGATGCGGGCCGGGATGCCTTCGCTCAGTCCGGGCGATTCAGGCGGGCCGGTCCTGCGTGCGGGGCGTGTGGTGGGGGTGCATGGCACGGTCTATGGCTTGAGTCATCTCGACGCGGGGCGCTCCAATATGTCGGTCAATCTGAGCGGATTGGGAGCGACTCAGGATGGTCGTGACGGGTGCCGTCAATTCTTCGAGCGTTCTGGAACATCGCTTTAATCCGTCCGCACTTGCCTTGCGCTTCGCGATTGGTGGATGATCCATCAAACAACATGGAGCCCCGACCCGCATGGCGACACCAGAATCCAGTCTGATCGGACGTATCACGGATATTCAGGGCGGTCGCCTGATCGCCACACTCTTTCCCGGCGAAGACGGCTTTCCCTCGCTCATCAATCTGGGGCAGGAAACCCTGCCGGTCGGTCAGTTGGGCAATCTGGTGGAAGTACGCGACCGCTCGGGCCATGTGTTGGCCGAGGTGTCGCGCAGCCAGGAAACCGCCGTCGAGATGCGCGCCACGACAGATCCGAACGCGCCGGACAAACGCCGCGCCATCGTCCGCGAGCGGCGTCTGGAACTCCTGCCGCTGGGCGAGATCGGCGCGGATGGCCGTCTCGAACCAGGGGTCAGCCGCTTCCCGCTGATTGGCGCTGCCGTGCATCTGATCGGCAGTAGCCGTCTGGCTGCACTGCTGGTACGGGATCGCGAGGGCGCGCTGGAACTGGGCCGTCTTTCCACCCGTCCGGCGCTCAAAGGCTGTCTCGATCCCACCGCGCTCTTCAGCCGCCATCTGGCGATCCTGGGCCAGACCGGCGCGGGCAAATCCTGGACCCTCACCAGCCTGCTGCAACAGGTGGTCAGGAGTCTGCCGCGCTCGCACATCATCCTGCTCGATCTACATGGTGAATACGGCTGGCGCACCGGGCCGAATACGCCGCATGAAGGCGTGTTCCCGCCCCAGACAGCGCGTTATCTCGACGCCCGCGAGCTGGAAATCCCTTACTGGCTGCTGACCTACGCCGAACTGGTGGATCTTTTCATCGACCGCGCGGACGCCAACGCGACGGTGCAGATCGCCTTTCTGCGCGAGGCGCTCTACAACCTGCGTCGCGAATCGAATCAGCACATGGGACTGGAGCGGCTGTCGGTGGACTCACCGGTCTATTTTTCCATCGAAGAACTCTATCAGCGATTCAAAAAGGCCAACGAGGAAAAGCTGGATTTCGGCAAGGTCAAGGGACCGCTGCATGGCGCCTTCGACGATTTTCTGGTCCGCTTCCAATCGCTCTACAACGACGCCCGTTATGATTTCTTCCTGCGTCCGCGCAAGCACAGCAGCTCGGCCACACTCGAAGGCCTGCTGCGCGATTTCGTCGGTCTCGGCGAGCCCAAGCGTCAGGTCACGGTGATCGACCTCAGCCCCATCCCAGCCGATCTGCGCCCGGTGGTTTCGGCGCAGATCGGACGGCTCGCCTTCGAGTTCAATTACTGGAACCCGCGCCGTCACGATTTCCCGTTATTGCTGGTGTGCGAAGAGGCGCATCAATACATCCCACGCGACGCCGACACCCAGTATGTCGGCACCCGCAAAGCGATGGAACGCATCGCCAAGGAGGGGCGCAAATACGGCGTCAACCTCTGTGTCGTCAGCCAGCGCCCGACCGAACTCTCCGAGACGGTGCTGTCGCAGTGCGGCAATTATCTCTGCCTGCGCATCTCCAACGCCGACGACCAGGAATATGTCCGCCGACTCCTGCCCGAAGGCGCCAAAAACCTCGCCGACATGCTGGCCTCGCTGCGACGTGGCGAGGTGCTTGCCGTTGGCGACGCCGCGCTCCTGCCCTCGCGCATCCTGGTGCATCCCCCCAATCCCGCCCCGGCCAGCCATGACGCGCCGCTCTCCCAAAGCTGGCGCGACGGCCCCGAGGATCTGGACGTGGTCGATATCATCAATCGGTGGTGGAGACAGGTGCGGTGAGCGTTAAACCGCGTCCCCACTGTCGATGACATCCCCAGAACCAAACATAAACTGAAAATGACGTGATCGCGCTGGACGCGGTTTAATCCTGTCCATCGCGCGGGTCTTTGCCATCGCTCAGATTCAGCGCATTGAGATCAATGCGCGCCCGTTTCGGTGGCGCCTGCGGAGCCGTCTGCGCCGGGACGGACTGATCCTCCATTTCTTCACGCTCGCCTTTGATGACCTCGACCAGACGCAGCGCCTGCTCTTCCATATCGATCGCCAGTTGATCCACCAGACCATTGAAGTAACGGTGAAACATCAGGGCCGGGATCGCCACGCAGAGTCCGGCGGCGGTCGTGATCAGGGCCACCGAGATACCGCCGGCCAGCACGCTGGCGTTACCGTTGCCGGCCTTCATGATGACATCGAAGATATCGATCATGCCGAACACGGTGCCGAGCAGGCCGAGCAGCGGGGCGATGGCGGCGATGGTTCCCAGGGTATTGAGGAACCGCTCCAGATCGGCCACCACATGACGCCCGGTATCGGTGATCGCCTCTTTCATCACCTCACGCGCATGATGGCGGTTGACGAGCGCGGCGGCGAGGATGCGCCCCAGCGGGGAACCGGCGCGAATCTCCTCGATCCGCGCATCCGTGAGTCGGCGCTCGCGATGCCATTTCCAGATCCGCGCCAGCAGATGCGCCGGCATGATCCGGGCACGGCGCAGCGTCCAGGCGCGTTCGAGCACGATGGCGGTCGCCACGACTGAACAGATCAGGATGGGCGCCATCAGCCAGCCACCGGCATAGATCAATTCAAGCAAGGGAAGCACTCCTCAGGCGGGTCGCCGGTTCTATCGTCGTCTTGTCGCGGCATGATACTCGCCACGCACAGTGGTTGCAGCCGCAGCAGGTGATCAAGGGTCAGATCTGACACATAACGCGGACAACCGACCATCGGTCTGGACAACCGGAGATGACCAGGGTAGTTAACCGGAAATGTACACTTTAATCCGGACGAGGCGGCGTTCCAGCCGCCAAAACAGGTTCATTCGAGACAAATAAACGCCAAAAAAACACAATCCGGACTGATCGTCGAGTTGGCTCGGCCTGACTCAATGACCAGTCGCCACCCGCCGTAAACACGCAGCGAGACAGTCCAATGGGCTTAAGATGCCAGACCAACAACCTTGGCTTCACCCTGATGGAACTCATGATCGTGGTGTCCATCGTCGCCATTCTCGCCACAATCGCCCTGCCCTCCTACCAGGATCAGGTGCGTCAGGCGCGACGCGCGGATGGTCAGGTGGCGCTGATGGAAATCGTCCTGGCCCAGGAAAAATTCCGCGCCCACTGTCCCCATTACGCCGGATCCCTGACGGGCGATCGTCACTGTCACGCCGATCAGGCCGCCAGCTCCGCACTGGGACTGAGCGCGACCAGTCCTGAAGGTTATTACCGCCTGTCGCTCTCTGAGGCGAACGCCACCGGCTTCATCGCCAGGGCCGACCCTCTCGGCAATCAGGCGTTCGACGATTCGCGCGGGGTGATCTGCGCCCCCCTGACCATCGATCAGAACGGTCAGCGGGAGCCCCGCGCATGCTGGTGAATCTGACCCAAGTTGGGCTCTCGGCGCGCCATCGCCTGCAAAACGCTGGCGGCGGCTTCACCCTGCTGGAACTCCTGATCGCGGTGTCGGTACTGACCATCCTGCTGGCGATTGCCATTCCCTCCATGCAGGCGCTGCTCACCCGCAATCACCTCAAGGCAGCGGCCCAGGCACTCGCCGAGGATCTGCAATGGACGCGCTCGGAATCAATCGCGCGCAACCAGATGCTGCGCGTGGTTTTCAATATGAATCACTGGTGTTATGGCATCGACGAGAACGCCAGCGCAACCGCCCATTGCGATTGCCGGCTGTCTCCGGGCGAGACCAGCGCCTGCTCGCTCAAACAGGTCTCCGGCGCGGCCTTCCCCGGCATTGGTCTCACCGGCACATTTTCGGCCACCCGCTTCGAGCCGCGTCGCGCCACCGCCATCAACGGCAGTCTGAACCTCACCGCCGCCAATGGTCCGGCGTTGCGGGTGGTGCTGTCGCGACTGGGGCGCGTGCGGATCTGTGCGCCAACAGGCAGCGTTGCAGGTTACGAACCATGCGGCGGCTAAGGCGCTTGTGAGGAAAGCATCTACGCCAGAAAGACCGTCAACGGACAGGATTAACAGGATAAATCAGGATTAAAAATAATTTAAACAATAGCTTGAGAAATCCTGTTAATCCTGTCTATTTGAGGCGTGCATCAGGTATGCATTTTTCAGGAAATCGATCCACCAGGCATCCGGCCCGCCAGTCGGGCGTGACCCTCATCGGTCTGATGATCGGTGTGGCGGTCGGCATCCTGGTGCTCGCCGCCACGCTGTCGCTCTATCTGATGATTGCCAAGGGCTCGCGCGAAAACATCCGGCAGGCACGGCTCAATCAGGAGCTGCGCGCGGCGCTGGAGGTGATGCAGCAGGATATCCGGCGCGCGGGCTATTGGGATTTTGCCGATACCAACGGGGACGGGGATGCCAATGGCGACGGCGCTTTCACCTGGCAGGATCTCGGCATCAGCGCCGACGGTTCAGGCACCTTCGATACCGACCGCGACGGACAGACCGATGCGCGGGATCTGCATCCGCTCAACAATCCCTTTCAGCGCCAGTATGGCCGGGTCAACAATGACCTGTGCATCAACACCGATGCCGACACAGGCGCCTGTGTCGCGGCAGTCTGTACCGAAACGCACGCCTCGGGACACTGTCTGTCCCTGGTCCAGACCGGAGACTGCGTGACCTACAGCTATGACCTGGATCAGGATGCACGGATCGGGATCCGCGCCTGCGACCGGAACAAAAGCGTCAGCGACTGCCCCAGACCGGACGGCCCGCCATTCGACGCCGTCGGGCACGAGCCCTATGCCTGGAGTCGCACCAGCACGGACAGGGATCTGGAGATGGAGATGTTCGGCTTTCGTCTGCGTCAGGGCGGAATCGACATGCGCACCGGACGCGCCAACAACCAGGATGCCGGCTTCGGCTGCAACAGTGGCCGCTGGGAGGCCATCACCAGCGCCGACATCCGCATCACCCAGCTCGATTTCAGACTCACCACGCTGATCCGCAACGCCAATCCGGCGAAATCCAGAGTCGCCGGCTGTGCGTCCGGCGATCTCTGCCAGCACATCCGCCGTCTTGACATCAGGATCAGCGGATACATCGCTGGCGATCCCCGGACAGCGCAAAGCGTCTCCGCGCTGGTCGCCGTGCGCAACGACCGCTATCTGGTGACGCCATGATCACCGGGCACCGCCTGACAGCATCCGTGAGGCATCCGCGCAGGCATCAGTCCGGCTCCATGACCCTGCTGGTCGGACTCGTCCTGCTGGTGGGCGCCGGGATCCTCACCTTCAGCGCCGGACGTACCGGCGTGGTCGAACAGCGTATCGCCAACAATGAATTTCGCGCCCAGGAGGCGCAGCAGGCGGCGCAGGCCGGGCTCGACTATGCGCTTGCCTGGCTGGCTGAAAACATCTGGCGCAGCGGCGACGCAGAACCCGCACCACCCGAGATCACCACCTCCAGCGGCGAAATCTATCGCACGGCGCTGATCTTCACCAAAACCGCTCAGGGCGTCTGCGTGCGGGCGCAGGCACGCGCCACGACCGAGCAGCGGATCTCGGCGAGCGTCCGGGAGTGCGTCCAGCAGCAGGGTCTGTTCGATCCGGCGGCGACCAGCGCCATGCCGCCGCCGCTGGTGCTGGCCGGCTGTCTGGGCGCACCGGACGAGACCGCGAACCTCTTCTTGCCGGATGACGCTGCCCGCTCAGTCATGAGCGGCCACGCGGCAAATAACGTCTGTCTGCCGCAGGGCGCGCTCAGTGTCTCCGTGTGGCACGACCGCAACGGCAATCTCGTCAAGGACGCCGACGAGGTGGGATCGGGCGCGACCTATCGCCGCGCATCCTTTGGTGGCTGTCCCGGCGACCAGTGCGCCTGGAAGCGCGTCTTTGCGATGCCACTGGAAGACGCCAAAGCAGCGGCGATTCAGGCCGGTCATCGGTTCGATGACAGCATTCCCTGTGGCGCCACGACGCCCCCCGGAATCTATCTGATCGAGCATACCCGCCCCATCCATGCGCTCGACATCAGCGGCTCCTGCACCGGCGCCGGGGTCGATAACCGGACGCTTGGCACACCGGAGCGCCCCATTCTCTTCATCGTCCCCCGCGAGACTGGCTGTCCGCTCTTCGAGCCGGGCATCAGCATCCACGGCATGGTCTATTACGAATCGACCACGGCCTGCGCCGTCCAGGGCTGGGGCGGGGCGAGGATTCATGGCGCCGTGATCTGGGAAGGCGATGCCGGGCCACCGCCGGTCAACACCGAATTCATCGCTCCGGGCGACAGGGCCGGCAGCGAATTGAACGACGACTATCAAGTGATTCGCGGCGCCACACGCCTTCCGGGCACCTGGCGTGATTGGGAATGATCGCCTGCACCACCGCCTTTCATCGACGACAACCTCGGGAGCGCAGTCATGATGATCAGACACAGCAGATGGATACAGCGCGGCTTCAGTCTTCATGAGGCCATGATCTCGCTTGCGGTTCTCTCGTCCGGACTCCTCGCACTCGCGCAGTTTCAGGGCCAGATTCACGAAAACAGCGGCCAGACCAAGGCCCAGACCACAGCGGTCAATCTGGCGCAGCAGAAACTCGAAGCGCTCCGCGATCAGGCAGGCACTGATTACGCGAGTATCGCCGAGGGCCGCGACACACCGCCCATGCAGACCGGCGACAACACCCGCTTCAGTCGCCACTGGACCATCACCCATCATGATTCACCCAGCTACAAAGCAGTCAGCGTGACCACTGACTGGCAGTCCGTTGACGGCGAGACCCAAAGCGTCAGCATCGCCTCCCTGTTGGCGCCAGGCACACCCTATCGGAGCCAACTTGGCACCGAACCGGATGCACTCAGCGAGACGGGCGAACAGGACGAATCATCGGATCAGGACCGCAAGACACCGGATGACGCAGCGCGAACGGAACAGGCGGATACGCCAGTTGCTGACCAGGAAACAGCCGAGATCAGACCGCCGGCCACCTGCCTCTGTCAGCGGCGCGATGGCGGCGGGCGACTCGACGACCGCAACAGCCATCCGAACTGCACGGATGACTGCTGCCAGAGCGCCTGGCAGCAAAGCGCAGAAGGTCTCTGCCAAACGGACGACTGCACCTTTGTCGCGCAATGCCTGAGGTCATGAAAATTGAGATTGAAGGCGCTGGCGCAGGCGTTCCGCCGTCCTGCCGTCACCAGCAATCTCCCGCCGTGACCTAACCACGCCAAAGCGATCACGCCCCGGTCTGGCTGAATCAGAGCGGAATGGCGTCTGCCGCCAAGTCCCGCACACCCGAGCCTGATCTCGCTCCATTAAAATTCAAATACTTAAAGCCGGCTCAGGCAGTCTGAACCGGCTTTTTTCGTTTCTCAGGGCGCCGCACAGCCTGACCCCGGCTCGTCGAATTTCGATACGACGACAGAAGCCGGGGGACAGGGCGATGCCGGTAGATCTGGATTTCATGGACCGCAGGCCTGGACGGGGCAAACCCATCCGGAGAAGTAGCGATCAGTCAAAATAAGTACAAACACGTACAAAATAAATCCAAAACAAAAGTTAACTGTCATTTTTACTTGACAGGATCCAGTGTAAAGATAAACTAACACGTATAAACACTAGCTAAGCTTGTTGCTAAAACCTGAAAATACTGATTTTCAGGTCAGGCGCGAGGCAAGCGCGGCTCCTGCCGCAATGGGAGCCGGTTCCGCACACACCCCATGCCGCCCCGGGATTTGCGGCGACCGGGTCAACGTCGCCTCAGGGACGAACCTGCGAACAAAATGACACGAAAAGCGAGTCTGAACCGATGAAAGCACCTCTATTTATTCGCCCGCTGAGTGCTGATGAACGACTGGTTCTGCAAACCGGCCTGCATTCACGCGACACATTCACGCGACGCCGCTGCCAGATCCTGCTGGCCAATGCCGAAGGCAAAACCGCCCCGAAAATCGCGACACAGCTCGGCTGCGCGACGCAAACCGTGCTCAACGCCCTGAATGCCTTCGTTACTGAGGGAATGGAGTGCCTCAGGGAAAAGTCGCACCGGACAAAAAGCGCCCGGACATTCCTGATTCAGGATACGTCAGCTGAGCAAGTCTTTGGCTTGCTGCGCAGCAATCCGAGCGAATTCGGAAGAGATCCCGGTTTGTGGACATTAAGCGCGGTTGCCGAGGTCGCCTTCGAGCAGGGACTGACCTCACGGCCAGTCTGCGAGGAAACGATCCGCCAAACCTTCAAGCGATTGGGAGTCGATTGGATGCAGGCCAAGAGCTGGGGGTACCCCAATTTGCACGATGCCCGCCAGGCGGCGGGTCTGGCCGGCTGACCCGGCGCTTTTCACAAGTATTTTTCCAGATCAAACACGTAAATAATCTGTCAGATATACTTGACATTCCAGAGCGTCAAGCTATCATGACACGTAAGATCACTGGCAGATACTATTATCTCCTTTGATCCCCCTGATCTCCGGCAAGGCAAGACGGAGTAAACGGCTCTCGCTATGGGCGGCATCGGTCCTCCATCTGCAAGATGCCAAGGCAATGTCATCACATTGGGAGGCCAACCATGGCTGAACAGCAGAAAAGCATTTCGGGACTCACCGAACAGCAGGCAAAAGAATTCCACGAGCAATTCAAAGTGACCTATACCGCTTTTGTTGCCCTGGCTGCATTGGCGCACATGATGGTCCTTGCAAACAATCCCTGGTTCTGAACGCCAAACAGATTTAAGAGGTAATTGAAAATGGAAATCATGGGTTACAAACCGCTTGAGCAGGATTATCGTTTTTGGATGGTCGTGAATCCGTCCACCTGGATGGTGCCGATTCTGATTGCCATCGCGGCAATCGCGGTGATCATTCATTTGTATGCATTCTCCTTGCCGGGCCAGGGCTTTGCGTCCAAAGCGGAAGCTCCTGCGGCTCCGGTTGTTGAGGCCGCTCCGGCAAAGTGAATGATGTGTCATGACGGATTTCGTCATGGCCTGGTCGTCGCCTAATGCCACGGCATGAAGCGGCAAAATATCAATCCCTGAAGGGGAAGCGAATCAATGAATGGCTTAAACGAACAGCAGGCGAAAGAGTTCCACGCACAGTTCAAAGTGACCTATACCGCCTTTGTTGCGCTGGCGGCACTGGCGCACCTGATGGTGCTTGCCAACAATCCCTGGTTCTAATCCGTACCACCTGACGAGATCAAAACAATGAGCGAAGTCGCAAAGCCCAGCAATCCGAATGACGATTGGAAATTCTGGATGGTTGTGAATCCGTCGACCTGGTTGATGCCCATCTTTTTTGCCGTCCTGCTGATCGTGCTGACCATTCACGTCACCGTTCTCAAGCTCGGCATCTTCACCTGGGGCTGAGTGCGTTCCGTCGAGACTGCGATCACCGTGACGGGATCGCGGTTTCATGCGAGGCGCGCTCTGCGCGTCTCGCAGCTTCAGTGCAAAGGACTGCCGCAAATCGGGAAAAGATTTGATCAGCAAGGGTTTTTCAGCAAGTCTCCTGAGCAGCTCTCAGCCATCTCTCAAGACATGCCCTCTGTCATCACCTTAAACGGGCGTGTGTTTCGATAACACATGCCTGCGCTGAAGGTCGCGTCTCTCGCCTGTTTATCATTTGGTGTTAGCATGTCCCGTGGCTTCGGGCTGATTTCGATGTCGCCTGCACAGCCACGACTGTCACTGCGCAATGCGCCCTCACCCGTTACGGGGCGCGTCAGCGGCAGGTGAGCTTCGTTCTCAGGCGCAAGGAAACTGACCCATGCAGACTGGACCACAAGCTGTCAGCCATTCTCCGGGCTTGGCAAAATGTCGAACCGGTATCTGCGGCCTTGACGAGATCACTGAAGGCGGGCTGCCGCAGGGTCGTCCGACCCTGGTCTGCGGCGCGGCGGGTAGCGGCAAGACCCTGCTGGCGATGGAGTTCATCGTTCGCGGTGCGCGCGACCTTGACGAGCCGGGTGTCTTCATCGCCTTCGAGGAGACCGAAGGCGAGCTCATCGCCAACGTCCGGTCACTCGGCTTCGATCTCGATGACTTAATCGCGCAGAACAGGGTCGCGCTCGATTATGTCTATATCGAGCGCAGCGAGATCGAAGAGACCGGCGATTACGGACTCGACGGTCTTTTCATCCGGCTTGGCTGCATGATTGAGCAGGTTGGCGCCCGTCGGGTCGCCCTTGATGGCGTCGAAGCCCTGTTCACCGCGCTCTCCAGTGAAGGGATTCTGCGCGCAGAGCTGCGCCGACTCTTCCGCTGGCTGAAGGAGCAGGGGGTAACCGCCGTCATCACCGGCGAACAGGGACAGGGGACACTGACGCGCCATAATCTGGAAGAGTACGTCAGCGATTGCGTCATTTTCCTCGACCACCGCGTGAATAATCAGGTGGCCACGCGCCGCCTGCGCATCGTCAAATATCGCGGCTCCCGCCACGGCACCAACGAATATCCCGCGCTGATCGATGAGTGCGGACTCAGCGTGCTCCCGATCAGCTCCGTGAGTCTGGACCATCGGGTGTCGCGCGAGCGCGTCTCCACCGGAATCCAGCGACTGGACGCCATGCTGGGCGGTCAGGGTTATTTCAAGGGCAGCAGCGTGCTCGTCTCCGGGACCGCCGGCGCCGGCAAGAGCAGCCTCGCGGCCGCGTTCGCCGACAGCGTCTGCCGGCACGGCGGTCGCTGTCTCTACTGGTCGTCCGAAGAATCCTCCGCGCAGATCCTGCGCAACATGAGCTCAATCGGATTCGATCTCGGTCGGCACATCCAGAGCGGACTGCTGCATTGTTTTGCCATCCGGCCCACCCTGTACGGGCTCGAAAACCATCTGGTGAGACTGCATAAACTGGTGGTCGAGCAGCGCCCCGAAGCGGTCATCCTCGATCCCATCACCAACTTCGCCGCAGTCGGGGATGCCGCTGAAGTCAAGATCATGCTGACGCGGGTAATCGATTTTCTGAAGAAAGAAGGCATCACGGCGCTCTTTACCAGCCTGGCCCCGGGTACCGGCCATGGTCAACTGGAGCACACCGACGAGGGCATCAGCACCCTGACCGACACCTGGCTGCTGCTCCAGATGGTGCAATCCGCCGGGGAGCGGAACCGGCTGCTCTATGTGCTCAAGAGTCGCGGCATGGCGCATTCCAATCAGGTGCGGGAATTGCTGTTCAGCGAACGCGGCATCGATCTGGCCGATGTCTACACCGGCGCCGGCCAGGTCTACGCCGGCTCAGACCGGCTCGCCCAGCAGGCGCGCGATCAGACCGCTGCACTCGCCCAGCGCCAGGCCGCTGAACGTCGCCGACGCACCCTGCAACAGAAGCGAAGCGGTCTTCTCGCCCGGATCCACGCACTCCAGGCACAGCTTGACGGAATAGAGGAAGACGCGGCCCTCGCCGAGGCGCAAGAGCTTCAGCGTCTTGCTGCGGCGGCCTGCGCGGAGGCCGAACTGGCGCATGCACGTTATGCCGATTGAGACGGAGGATCTGAATCATGAAGCCTGCCGCCACGGAATCGCCTGCCCCGGATCAGGGCGCCGAGTGCTGGTGTCTGCGTCTCTATGTCGCGGGCCAGAGTCCGCGCTCGATTCAGGCCTTCCAGAACCTCAAAGACCTGTGCGAGACCCATCTCGCCGGACGTTATGAGATCGAGATCATCGACCTGATCGAGAATCCACGACTCGCACGGGGCGATCAGATCGTTGCCGTGCCCACCCTGGTGCGCAAACTGCCCGAGCCAGTACGCAAAATCATCGGCGATCTCTCGAATACTGATCGGGTGCTGGTCGGGTTGGATCTGCGCCCGCGAGGCTGAATCTTCGCTCATCAACCAAGAGTCCGCCATGACCGCAAGAACGCCTCGGGACGAAACCGATTCGTCAGGATCGGTCCAAAGGAATGACGACCGGAGCAATTTCGAGGCCGCCGCCCAGGCCTGTGGCAGCGCCGGCTACATCCTCCGGCTCTATATCGCCAGCCTGACGCCGCGCTCAATGGTCGCCATCCGCTCGGTCAAAGAGATCTGCGAGAAACATCTCCAGGGTCGCTATGAGCTGGAGATCATCGACATCTACGAACACCCGACCCTGGCCAAAGGCGAACAGATCGTCGCCGCGCCCACACTGATCAAAGAATTGCCCCTGCCGCTACGCCGCCTGATTGGCGATATGGCCGACGAACAGCGCGTCCTGGTGGGGCTGGATCTGCGGGCCAGGGGCACAGGCTCCCGAGGCTAGCCCCATGCCACACCCGGCCAGCCGCCCCAGTATCGCCCGGCTCCAGGCCGAGAACATGGCGCTGCGGGCGCGCCTCGACGAAGCCGAAGAAACCCTGCGAGCGATTCGCGAGGGTGAGGTCGATGCCATTATTGTCAGCGGCAGTCAGGGTGATCGCGTGTTCTCGCTGATGGAAACCGAGAACCTGCATCGTCTGATGGTCGAGACCATGAACGAGGCCGGTCTGGCCGTCACCCCGGACGGTCTGCTGCTTTACTGCAACGAACGCACCGCCACCCTGCTCAAGCGACCACGCAACACGCTATCAGGCTGCCGACTCGACGCATTCGTGGTACCTCGGGATGTCGGCAGACTGCATGCACTGCTGGCGACCCCTCCCGAAGGGATCGCGGATGACCGCGTGGTGTTTCTTGCGGCGGACGGCTCGACCGTGCCGCTGCACCTCTGGGCCAGCCGGCTTGACCGCCCGCAGGAACCGCTCATCTGTCTGGTCGGCACCGACCTGACCCGGCTGGAGGCCGATCAGGCGCTGGTCGCCCAGCTCGAACAGCAACAGCGCGCGATCTTCGCCTCCCGCGCCGAGGCGCTCGACTTGATGAATCAGGCGATGCTGGCCCAGGAGCAGGCGGCGCAATCCGCCCGCGAGCTGCGCGAGAGCGATCAGCGCAAGGACGCTTTTCTGGCCACGCTCGCCCATGAATTACGTAATCCGCTCGCGGCGATCCTCCATGCGCTTGAGATCCTGCGCGTGCGAGACCTCACCGATCCCATCGCCCTCGATGCACAGGACGTCATGGCGCGTCAATTCGCCCACCTGGTGCGGCTGGTGGATGACCTGATGGAGGTCTCACGCATCACCCGTGGCAAGATCGAACTGCGCAAGGAGCCGGTGGAACTGGCGACCGTCATTGACAGCGCCGTGGAGACGGTGCGTCCGCTGGTCGAAGCAGCCAGTCAGCGGCTCACCGTCAGTCAGCCGTCGCAGCCGCTGTGGCTGGAGGCCGATCCGATGCGTCTGGCCCAGGTCTTCGGCAACCTGCTCAACAATGCCACCAAATACACAGGCAATGGAGGCGAAATCCGTATCGAAGCCCGACAGCAGAACGATTCGGTGCGGATAGCGGTGAGCGATACGGGGATGGGGATCCCCGCCGATCTCCTGCCATGCGTGTTCGACCTCTTCCGGCAGGGCGATCCAGATCAGTTGCAGGTCCATGGCGGTCTGGGGATTGGATTGTCGCTGGTGCAAAACCTGATCGAGCTGCATGGAGGACAGGTTGAGGCGCACAGCCCCGGACCAGGACAGGGTAGCGAGCTGGTGGTCCAGCTTCCGCTGGCGCCGCAGCAGGAGCGGACGCCGTCGGCGAAGCCCACGACCGCCGCGCTCCCCGCATGGCTGAATCTTGCGGCGGACTGTCGCATTCTGGTGGTCGATGATAATCGGGACGCGGCAAACAGTCTGGCCCAGCTCCTTGAACTCAAGGGCGGCAGGATCCAGATCGCCTATGACGGGTTATCGGCCCTGGCGCTGCTGGATGAACAACGGCCACATCTGGTGATCCTCGATCTCGGTATGCCCGGCATGGATGGCCACGAGGTGGCCCGCCGCATCCGTGCGCGCCCTGACTGTCAGGACATCACACTGATTGCGATGACAGGGAGAAGTCAGGAAACGGATCGGCAGCACTCGTTGGAGGCCGGATTCGATCACCATCTCGTCAAACCAGTGCCGCTCGACGTCCTTGACTCGCTATTGATGGCGTTTGGCGATCCGCAAGCGGGGGCGTCCGGGCCGGACCCTTTCCGGGCCGCCGCAGAGTGCCCGTCACCGCAGCCGGTTCCCAACCTGATGCAAACAGTCAGGCACGACGTGACCGACGCGGAACGGGGCCATCAGCTCGACGCCATTGGCCCGACCGCCGCCTCCTTGATGCATGACCTGGCCCAGCCTTTGAATACCGTTGGCTGTTATGCCGTCGCGGCGCGTAATCTGGCCAGAAAGCTGGGGGGCGACACGAATCGTCTGTGCGAAGCGTTAAGCGGGATCGATCAGCAGATGCAGCTTGCCGGCGCAGCCATGGATCGCCTGCGCGAGCTGTTTCGCGGAACCTGATGGCTGAGTCCTGAACCGCGCCGGCATACGCGGTCATCGATATCGTTCCAGGGATTGCCAAGAAACCACCTTATTGCCCACAATCATGGCTTGGTTTGGCAATCGCCCCGAGGCGCAAACAGCGATTGCCCCGATGCTATCCACACCACCATGCAAAAAATGGATCGAATGCACACCGAACCGATCACCTACATTGTCGATGACGATCCCGCATTGCGCGATGCACTCTGCATGCTGATGGAATCGGTGGAGATTCACGCCAGCGCCTTTGCCCGCGCCGAAGATCTGCTGGAGTCGGGGGTTCTGGAACAATCAGGTCCCGCGTGTCTGCTGGCCGATGTCCGCATGCCCGGCATCAGCGGCATTGCGCTGATGGAACATTTGCGCGAGGCGGGTATCGCCATCCCAACCATTCTGATCACAGGTTACGGCGACATACCGATGGCGGTGCGCGCGATGAAGCTTGGCGCCGTCGATTTCATCACCAAACCGGTGAACCATCAGGCGCTACTGGATCTGATCCAGAATACACTGCGCGACTACACGCCGGCATCCGAGCCGGACGCGGATTCGGACGAGGATGCCCTGCTACAGCGCTTTCATGACCTGACAGCACGCGAACGCCAGGTCTTCCACTGCATCACCGCCGGACAGACCAACCGCATGGTGGCCGAAGAGCTCGGAATCAGCGTCCGCACGGCGGAGTTTCACCGCGCACGCATCATGAAAAAAATGCAGGTCCACAATCTCGCCGACCTGACGCTCGCCCGGGTGACCATCCAGGCGCGACTCTCGCAACAGGCGGGATAATCTGCTCACCGACGCAGGATCTCGGCATAGATGTCATGCAGCACCAGGCTGCGGAATTTTCTGGCACAGAGCAGATCGGCGTTGCTCCATGGTTCCGAGTGGCTGGAACTGGTCTCGATCCAGCGTTCGAAGGATGAGCGCGGCGACAGGATCTGGCGTTGCGGATCAAAGAGATTGGTCTTACGCGGATCACCCGCCCAATAAACGGCCTGCGGCTGTTCCGGACGCCACCAGAGAAAGGCGCGCTCGTTCGTTTCCGCGAAACGGCCAACCCGAACCGCCAGCAGACCGCTGGCGCAATCAGCGCAGGCCGCAGCAGGCGGAAAGACCAGCGACAGCGCGTGGGTGGCAAAAATCGGGGCACTGACCTGGCGTTGCAGCCAATCGACCTGGGCACGGATGGCGGCCCGATCCGGCGTGATCCCGAAAGACACGATGCTCCGGTCTTCCACCAGCGCCGCCCCTGTCGCGCCAACCATGGCCAGCAGCGCCTCGCCGAGCATCGGGTCAGTATCCTCGGCGTGACCCATGCCGCGCCGCCGGCGGAGATCGGTCTGATGCAGCGCATCGATCAGGCGCGCAATGGCGTCGTCGCTCTGGCCGATATCCAGCAGGCTGCGGGTGCTCTGATAACCGCTGATGGCCAGCGTAAAGACCTGCGCCAGATCGGCGCAGCGCTCGCGTACCGGCAAGGGCAGGGCGCGCGGCAGGCGGTGATGGCAGGCGATGAGCCCCCAGAGTCGTTCCTTCAGCACGAGCGAAAACGACAACGACGCCGTCACCCCCATGTTCTTCAGATAGTCGAGATGTACCGGCGACACCGCCCGCAGGTCTGACAGGGTCAGATCCGCCAGCACGCCCTCGTCAGCCAGAATCGGCACCGGGATTGCCTCCGCATCCGCGATCTGACGATGACGATTGCTGAGATAGATCTGCCGCGCAATCTGCGGAATATCCGAGGCCGGATAGCGCAATCCAAGATACGGGGCGAGTCCGTCGATGAGACTTTCGCTGATGACTTCGCCACAGCCATCGTCACGAAAGCGATAGATCATGACACGCTCGAAACCGCTTGCGACACGCAGCTCGTCTGCCAGATACTGACAGTAGCGCGTCCAGTCGGTCTCCGTATAAGGCATCCGATAGAGACGATGCGTCACCGGACGGTAGGCTTCCCGTTGCTGTGAGGCAGGCAGCGCGGTCTCCAGCTCCAGCAGCCAGTTGCGCCCGTTGCAGGAGAGCAGTCCGTCCAGGCTGCCGCGAGGACCGCTGCACAGATCCGGATAGAGTCTCTTGCCGGTGGCGGGATGCATCCAGGCATCGGCCGGGATGTCGGTCGATGGCGGAAAATCCGGCAAGAGTTCGACCAGTGACCGCCCCAAGGCCGCCTCGGCCGGATAGCCGATCCAGTCGGCGAGATTGACGCTCGCAAACCGCAGCCGGGAATCGCCCGTCATCCCGCCAAGCAGCGCACCATTGGGCTGGATCGCCTGCGCATGATGCAACTGCTCGCGCTCGCATTCGGTCAGAAACCCTTGCCGTGAAAGCTCGCTCATGGAGGCCGTACCTGGGGTTTGGATCGGGTTGCCGGACATCTTAAATCGCGACTGAATTCGATACCACACCAGGCAGTGAACATGACGAGTACCCCATCATCTTCCGAGCTGCACCGTCGTCTCCGACAGGCGACCCGCCTGCCTCACCACGCCCTCGATCACCACCCGCTGCTGGCGCCGCTGGTCAGAACGGGTCTCTCGCTAGATGGGTATGGTGCTGCACTCGAAGCGCTTCACGGCGTCCACACCTATGCCGAAAAGGGCATTCTGGCGTTTCTCGGCAAACATCCCCTGCCCTTCGATTATTCTCCACGCCGCCAGATACCGGCCCTTGAGTCTGATCTGGCGGCGCTCGGACGCACGCCCATTCGGCTCGCCGTGGACTTTTTCCCGGTCCCGCAATCGGTCGGCGCCCTGGTTGGCGTGCTCTACACCCTGGAAGGATCGGAGCGTGGCGGTCAGGTCATTGCGCGAATCCTTCAGGAACTCCCGCTGGTCAATCTGCCGACAGCCTTTTTCAGCGGCTACGGAAGTCTGTCGCACCAGCGATGGGATGAGTTTCTTGAGTTTGCCGAAGCGCATTGTCCGGCTGACGAGCAGGAGATCGCCTGTGCAACCGCGATCTCGATGTTCGCGGCGATTCAACGCTACCTGGATGCGTATCAGAGCCATCCTGGCAAATCATGAACGCTTCCTGGAAAAGCCGTCTGCGCCCGGATCGCGCAGAAGGCACAATCTCATGAAGAAGGCGTGTGCTCCCCGGTGGATGCAATGTGATGCGCCAGTTTTTTATCCGAGCAGGTGGTGTGCAGGGCAAACCACTGAAACAGGAAATCGACAAGCTCGCTTAAGGTCGCGGCATCGAGCCGATAGTCATGAAACCGCCGGTCAAGCTCGCACAGCAGTCTGATATGTTCCTGTCTGTGCGTCTCATATTCCGGGAAATCATGATCGAGCATGATATTTTCTTCGCTGTAGAAATGAAATTCGGCGTATTTCCTCAACTCGACCAGGAGACGCATGACACGGTCTTTCGATGAGTGCCGATCTTCCGCGCGCGAGACATTGATGATCAGATCGACGAAAACCTGATGCTCGTGATCGATCCGCGCATGTCCAACTGAATATTTTTCATCCCACTTGATATTGATCATGGCGTTCAGTCCGTTCGAGCTGAAAATGAAGCATCGAGCTGGCCGGCACCCGTTCAATCCGCCATCGGGCGATGGCCTGCTGCCAGAATGCACTGAGCGAGCAATCTGAGCGCGGCGGCTCCTGACCCAGCAGTGTCCACACCCGTTTCAGCACCGCGAGCGGACTGGACGGATCGACCGGCGCGGCGGCGAGCGATTTGCTGAGTTTCCGTCCGGCGTCATCCACCAGCAGCGGCACATGGGCATAATCCGGCTGAGGCAGTCCCAGTGCCTGCTGAAGCAGAATCTGGCGGGGCGTCGAGAGCAGGAGATCCGCCCCGCGCACCACATGCGTCACCCGCTGCCAGGCGTCATCAATGATAACAGCGAGCTGATAGGCGTGAATCCCATCGGCGCGACGCAGGACGAAATCGCCGATGCTGTCTCCGACGACCTGACTCTGCATGCCCTGAATCCGGTCGCTGAAATCGATGCGCTGCGTATCGGTGCGGCAGCGGATGGTGCGTGGATGGCGTCCGTGCGGAAGTCCGCCACGGCAGGTACCGGGATAGATGGGGCCATCGATGCCGGGCGGGCCGAGCCGGGCAATCTCGGCGCGGCTGCATCCGCAGGGATAGGTCAGACCCAGTGCCGTGAGTCGATCCAGCGCGGCCTGGTAGGCGTGCGTGCGATCACGCTGGAAGACGACCGGTTCGTCCCAGCGGAAACCGAAGGCGTAGAGCGTGCGCAGGATGTCGTCAGCCGCGCCCGGCACCTCACGCGGGCGATCCAGGTCTTCCAGGCGCACCAGCCAGACACCGCGATGGGCGCGGGCATCGGCGTAGCTGGCGACCGCTGCGAGCAGCGAGCCAAGATGCAGTGAACCGGTCGGAGAGGGCGCGAAGCGCCCCCGATAGCCATTGGTCGATACGGGCGCTGAGTCGGGCATTCAACCAGTCGCCCCGCATCCGTTAGCTTGAACCGTCAAGGCGCAAAGAGCGGAAGCCGTTTAGCCGCGCTGCTTTTCGCGGATCTCGTCGAGCGTCTTGCAGTCGATGCAGAGGGTCGCCGTGGGTCGCGCCTCCAGACGCCGGATGCCGATTTCGACGCCGCAGGCCTCGCAATAGCCGTACTCGTGCTCGTCGATGCGGTCGAGTGCCTCGTCGATCTTTTTGATCAGCTTGCGTTCCCGGTCACGGGTGCGCAGCTCCAGGCTGAATTCGGATTCCTGGGTCGCACGGTCATTGGGATCCGGGAAATTGGTCGCCTCATCCTGCATATGATGGACGGTGCGGTCCACCTCTTCCATCAGCGATTGCTTCCAGTCCAGGAGGATGGCGCGGAAATGCTCCTCCTGGGCGGCATTCATGTATTCCTCGTCACTGTCAGCGTTGTAGGGTGCGAATCCGAACGTCGCGACTTCTTGTGCTCTTGCTTCGGCCATTGATGTCTCCCGAAGGCTCTGTTTTTGTGGAACGCTTGCGGCGTGGACACCCCGTTTTAAGAGACCGCGCCGCGAAAGGCGCCCTTAAGTACCAGATTGGCGTCCGGGGGGCAACCATATTACAGATTGCAAACGATGCGCGGGGGTCTCGTGTCGGGTAATCTTCGCGCTCGCGGCCATGACGTGCAGGCCGCTCACACCATGTGGAGTCGTTGCATGTGCGGATTCAAGGCGCTGGTCGGTGATCCGGGCGAACAGGCCCGGGGCGATCTGGCGGTGCTCGACCGGATGCATTCCGGTGTCGAGGGGATCGGCCACCGTCGTTTCGCGCCACGCGCCGAGGCGGTCGAACCCTTTCATGTGATGCGTCTGCTGGCCCAGGCGCGCGACCTGGAGGCCGCCGGGCGCTCCATCGTCCATCTGGAGATCGGCGAGCCGGATTTCCCGACCCCGTCGCCGATCCTGGTGGCGGGACAGCGGGCGCTCGCGGCGGGACAGACCCATTACACGCCAGCGGCGGGTCTGCCGGCATTGCGCCAGGCCATCGCGGACTATTATGGGCAACGCTATCGGGTGACGGTCGCGCCGACGCGGATTCTGGTGACGCCCGGCGCGTCCGGGGCGCTGCAACTGGTGTTCGCCGCGCTGCTGGAGCCGGGCGACCGGGTGCTGATCGGCGATCCCTCCTATCCCTGCTATCGACAGGTGCTGCGGCTGATGGGCGTCGAGCCGGTCGCGGCGCCGCTGGGGCCGGAGGATGATTTCCAGTTGACCGCCGCGCGTGCGGCGGCAGCCTGGACGCCGGGAATCCGTGCGGTGGTTGTCGCCTCGCCCGCCAATCCCACCGGATCGGTTCTGAGCGCGGACACGCTGGCCGGGCTCCATGCGCTCTGTCGCGCACGCGGGGCGGCGCTGATCGTTGATGAGATCTATCAAGGGCTGATCTACGAGGCGTGCGATGAGACCGCGCTCGCGCTCGAATCGCGTGATCTCTATGTCATCAACAGTTTCTCGAAATATTTCGGCATGACCGGCTGGCGGGTCGGCTGGATCGCCGCTCCCGATGCGTCAGTGGAGTTGATGGAACGTCTGGCGCAGAATCTCTTCATCGCCACCAATACACCCGCACAACACGCGGCGCTGGCCGCTTTCGACGCGGAGACACTCGCGATCATTGAGGAACGGCGAGAGACCTTCCGGGAGCGGCGCGACCGGTTATTGCCGGCGCTGCGCGAACTCGGCTTTGTCATCCCCAATCGTCCCGCCGGCGCCTTTTATCTCTACGCCGGGCTGCCCCCACAGGTCACGCTGGACGCGATGGACTTCGCGACCCGGCTGCTCACAGAGGCCGGCGTCGCCGTCACCCCCGGTCAGGATTTCGGCGCGCTGGCGGCGGGGCGTCATGTCCGCTTCGCCTACACGCGCGATCTGCACGAGCTGGACGAAGGCATCCGGCGACTCGGTGACTATCTGTCCGGCGGCGTGTCAGGCTGACGCCGGGCGTCCGGATGTCTGGTCGGTTATCCCGTTTTTTCCGTCGCCCAGATCTTTGCCTGAATGGGCGCCGGCTCAAAGACGGGGGGCGGCACACGATGGCTGACCGGCTCCGGCACAACGAAATAGAAGCCGCAGGTCTGCGTGGTCAGATTCTCCGCCGCGATGCGCGGATATTTACGGCAACTGGGTGGACGCAGGTGATAGACGGCGCAGCGGCTCAAGCCTTCCGCATCGAATTGCAGAAAGGGGCAGGGATAGGGCAGCTTGCAGCAGTCGCCGCAGCGGTTGCAGTCGCCGCGCCGACCGGCATCGACCGGCAGGAAGAGCGAGGTCAAAAAACGCTTGATTTTATTGAACATGAATCGGTTTCTCGGGGGCGGATGCGTGCCGGTGATGACCGGTGTCGCAGGATGGTTAGCATGCTATGCAAAAGCGTCATCGCTGTCACGGATCGACAGCGTCTGGTGGTCACATTATCTGGGCGTCCACAATGAATCAAAGCAGTTCCACGATCCCATTTCAGCCACGCGATGAGGCACAGCGGGAGGCGGGCGATCTGCTGCTCACCCTGCATCAGCGGCTGCTCAACGAGCCGTCGCCGCGTCGCGGACTCTGGGAACAGGTCAGGACAGGTTTCTCCCGGCCACCTCCGGTGCGCGGGCTTTATCTATGGGGCGGCGTCGGGCGCGGCAAGACCTACCTCATGGACTGGTTTGCTGAGGGTCTGCCGCTCCCCGACAAGCGACGCATCCATTTTCATCATTTCATGCGCGAGGTGCATGGTGTGATGTCCACGCTGCCCAAGCAGCCGGATCCGCTGGAGATCGTCGCCGACCGGCTGCGCAAGGAGGTGCGGGTGCTCTGTCTGGACGAGTTCCTGGTCACCGACATCACCGACGCCATGATCCTGCACGGTCTGCTGCGGGCGCTCTTCGCGCGCGGCATGACCCTGGTCACGACCGCCAACACCCGGCCCGACGAACTGTATCGCAACGGTTTGCAGCGACAGTTGTTTCTGCCCGCCATCGATCTGCTCAAGGCGCACACCCAGGTCTTCGAACTGGACGGCGGCATCGATTATCGCCTGCGTACCCTGACCCAGGCAGGTGTTTTTTTTCTGGAGGACGATACCGGCATCATCGACCTGGCAGCCTATTTCGAGCGGCTCACCGGCGGTCATGAGGTCGCATCCAGCGCGATTCAGGTCAATGGCCGGACGATTGCCGTGCGCCGGCTCGGCATGGACGTGGTCTGGTTCGATTTTGCGGCGCTCTGCGGAACGGCGCGCTCGGCCTCTGACTATATCGAGATCGCCCAGGAATTCCATACGGTCCTGCTGTCAGGCGTGCCTGTGCTGGGTCCGCAACAGGATGCCGCCGCCCGGCGCTTTCTCCATCTGGTCGATGAATTCTATGACCAGCGCATCAAGCTCGTGCTCTCGGCGGCGGCACCTGTTCAACAGCTTTATGGCGGGGGTCTGATCGACTTCGCCCATGAGCGGCTGGTGAGCCGGCTGATCGAGATGCAATCGACGGCCTATCTCGCTACGGCAATGCCTGATGGCGCGACCCCATGATGACAGAGGATCCGATGAGCGACGCCCGCCGTGACGACAGACTTAGGCAATGCCTCTGCCAGTCGGCTGAATCGATGTTCGCACTGATCGGCGAGGGAATGATCGTCACCGATACGACGCCGCGTATCCTGGCAGCCAATCCGGCCTTTACCCGCATCACCGGCTATACCGAGGAGGAGGTGAAAGGCCACAATCCCGGCATCTTCAAGTCCGGGCGTCATCCGCTGGTTTTTTATCAGCAGATGTGGCAAAGCCTGATGGATCAAGGGTACTGGCGCGGTGAGGTGTGGAATCGCCGCAAGAATGGCGAAATCTATCCCGAATGGCTCACCATTCAGGCGATCCGCGATGAGCAGGGAGAAACGCAGCATTATCTGGCCGTGTTCACTGATCTGAGTCAGGCGAAACGCGAGCAGGAACTGGAAGAGGCCCGGCAGGCGGCCGAAGACGCCGCGCACGCCAAGGCGCGGTTTCTGGCCAATATGAGTCACGAGATCCGCACGCCCCTGACCGCCATCATCGGTTTTGCCGAGTCCATGATCGACAGCCGTCAGACACTGGCCGAGCGCGCCCATGCCGTGGATACCATTATCCGCAACGGTCGCCATTTGCAGTCGCTGGTGAATGACATTCTGGATTTGTCCAAGGTCAAGGCCAACCGGATCGAGCTGGAATATCTGGAGACCTATCTGCCTGACCTGCTGGCGGGAATGGTGGAACTTGCGCGGGCGAAAATCGATGAGGACAGAAGCCTCGAACTCGAGGTGCATTACCTCCCGCCTCTACCCCTGCGTATCCGCACCGATCCAACCCGTGTCAGACAGATTCTCATCAATCTGCTGGACAATGCCATCAAGTTCACCGAAACCGGCACGGTGCGTCTGATCGTGAGCTTCAACCCGGAACTGGAGCAGCTGGTGATTGCGGTGCAGGATACCGGCATCGGCATCGCGGAAGACCGACTCACGACCCTGTTCGAGCCCTTTGCGCAGGGTGACAGTTCCACCACCCGGCGTTTCGGCGGCACCGGTCTTGGGCTGTCCATCGCCAAAGAACTGGCCGAACTCCTGGGCGGCAACATTCAGGTAACGAGCACCCTGGGGCTGGGGTCAATGTTCGTGGCGACGCTGGCGACCGGCCCGGAGGCGGCGGAGAATCTGGTCTGGGACAATCAGTCCTTCGACGCCGCCTATGCGGCGCGTCCGATCCGGGCGACCCGTCCGCTGGCGCTCATGGGCAAAGTGCTGGTAGCGGACGACAATCGGGCCAATCAGGATCTGATTTCACTGTATGTCCGGCGCTGCGGGCTCCAGCCCGTGATCGCTGAAAACGGTCAGGACGCAGTCGAAAAGGCGCAGTTGGAGGCATTCGATCTGGTCCTGATGGATATGCAGATGCCGGTCATGGATGGATTCGACGCCACGACTCTGCTGCGGCTGACCGGCTTCGATCAACCGATCGTGGCGCTCAGCGCCAATGTCGCCCAGTCTGATATCGAGGCGGCACTGGCGGCGGGCTGCAATGCCTATCTGTCGAAACCCATCAATCTGGATGCCTTTTTTCAAATGCTGGCACACTATCTGCCGCCCGGCGAATCGGCTCAGTCCACGCCGGATCTGACCGGCGGCATCCCGGATGACGACCCTGAACTGCAACGCCTGCATGCCGCATTCCTGGCCGAGCTGCCGGCGCGCATGGCGATCATCCGTAATGCACGCATGACGCAGGACTGGAAAACCCTGCGCGTTCAGGCCCATCAGATCAAGGGCGTCGGGACGAACTTCGGCATGCCGGAGCTGACCCGCCTGGCGGGCGCCCTGGAATTTCAACTGCTGCGGGGCGATCTGATCGAGGTCGCTTCGTTGATCGAGGATTTGGAAAAGCTATGGCCCTCATAACCTGGATGGCCCCCGTGGTCACGACGGACATCGTCGCCGGGGAACCCCTGCCCTATCCACTGTATCTGGCCAGTGGGGTGTTGCTTGCCAGACGGGGTCAGATCATACGCGATCCGGACCAACTGGAGATTCTGCGTCGTCAGTGCTGGCGCGGGCTGGCCGCCGACGAGACCCCGCCTGCCGACGCCATCACCCTGGACGAGACGGCGCTGCGCCTGGACCGGCAGCCTCCGGTACGGTTCGAGCCGCAGTCACGTCCGCCCTTATCCGACGCCACAGCCCTGGTGGCGGACGATATGATCGTGTCGCAGAAATTGCTGGTGGGGTTGCTGCGTCAGCAGGGCGTCAGCCAGGTGGTCAGAGCGGAAGACGGGGAGCAGGCCGTGAATCTGTTCTTTCGGCAACGCCCGCATCTGGCCTTTCTGGATATCGAGATGCCCGGCGTGGATGGCATTGGTGCGCTCAGGCAGATCAAGTCCTGGTCGCCGGAGACCTTCGTCTGTCTGGTGACCGGCAATGCCACCCTGGTCAACGTCAAGGCGGCCAAGTCTTATGGGGTGGACGCCTTTCTGGTGAAACCGATCAGCGGTTTGAACCTGAAGCGGGTCTTGTCAATGTATGCACCGACAGCGCGGAGTGAGGAGCGACAGGGCGCTTAGATTGACAGGACAGATCCCAGGTGAAATATCATGCACTTAACTTTGCATCTCAATGAAAACGCCTTGGTCGATTTCTGTGAGCGGCATTTCATCCGTCGCCTGTCGCTGTTTGGTTCACAGTTGACTGGACTGGCTCGACCCGATAGCGATATCGATCTGTTGGTCGAGTTTGATCCTGAGCATACTCCCGGCTTGCTTGGTCTGGCCGGAATGGAAGATGAGTTGTCGGAAATGCTCGGCGGATGCGCGGTCGATTTACGCACGCCGGGCGATCTGTCACGCCATTTCCGCAATGAAGTCTTGCGAACCGCTGAGGTTCAGTATGCACGATAAGGATCGCATTCGCTTTCTGCATATGATCGAGGCGGCGGAGGATGTGTGCCGGTTCATCAATGGACGCCAGCGTTCTGAACTGGATCGCGACCGGATGCTTTTGTTTGCGCTGGTGCGTGCCATCGAGATCATTGGCGAAGCGGCGAGCAAGGTCTCGGACGACACCCGGCAAATCTGTTCGGACATTCCCTGGAAAGCCATGGTCGGGATGCGTAATCGGCTGATCCATGCATATTTCGATATCGACGCGGATATTCTGTGGGTGGCGGCAACGCAGGAGATTCCGGCGCTGCTCGTCACCTTGAAAGCGCATACGAAAGCGTCATAGCTCTCATCCCTGGAGCGCCGGTGGCGTGTAACCTCCTTGCCGGAGTTCAGCAACCGTGTTGCGGACGATCTCCGGCAGCCCCGTCATCACCGTGCCCACGGTGGCGGAATCGCCCACCCGTGCGTGACGCTCCAGTGTTGCTGCCGCCACTGACAGGACGCTCGCGCCCAGATTGCCTGCACCACCCTTGAGCGAATGCGCGATCCGGGCAACCCCCGGCAGATCCGCCTGATTGCAGCACTGCGCCAGATCATGTAATTCAGCGTCCAGTTGAGCGACGAAACCGGACGTGATCGCATGAAGATCGTCCTCGCCCAGAATGTCCAGCAATTCGTCCAGAGTCTGTTGGTCCAGGTAGTTCATTGCGCGGCCCCAGCCTGATTTGCGATGGAGTTTGGATGACCGGTTCACCGTCACAGGCTTCCCTGATCTGTGAATGTTGATATAGTGCCGGACAGATACGAACTGGAATCTGGCTCATTGGCCTGGTGGGCAGAGGGTAATGATGGCTGATCTCGACGCTCGTCAGGAACATCGTGGCCGCCTGCTGATTGTCGATGACGATCACTCCACACGCCAGTTGCTGAGGGGCGTTTTAGCCCGCCAGGGATTCGCGATCATTGAGGCCCGCGATGGCGCCGAAGCGGTCAGGCTCTTCGAGCAGCAACGTCCCGAACTCGTCCTGCTGGATGTCATGATGCCGGTCATGGATGGCTTCGAGGCCTGTTTTCGCATGCGTGTGATCGATCACGACCAGGGCACGCCGGTCATCATGCTGACCGGGGCCGACGACATGCAGGCCATCGACAGCGCCTTCAACGCGGGTGCCACCGATTTTATCACCAAACCGATCAACTGGACCCTGCTGACTCAACGTGTTCGCTATGCCCTGCGTGCGGGTCGCCTGAACCGCGAGGTGCGCCAGAACCGGCTGCGTCAGACCTCGGCCCGACGCATCGCCAGACTGGCGTTCTGGGAATGGCGGCTGACCGACGATTCGCTGCACTGGTCCGACGATCTGGAGGCGCTGACCGGCATTGCCGGTCAGCGTTTCAGCCATCTCCATGAGTTTCTCGCCGCCATCCACCCTGATGACCGGGGACGGGCGCAGCGGGCGCTGAATCTGATTCGCGAGACCGAGGGCCAGCTTGAACTCGAACTCAGGCTGATTGCCGACGGCGGCGAGCGGCTGGTGCATCTGGTCGGCGAGCGTGGCGGGCACGGCAGCGATGGCAATCTGTTTGTCGGCGCCTTTCAGGATGTGACCGACATGCGCCGGACGGCGGCGCTGGTGGATCATCTGGCGCTGCACGACGAATTGACCGACCTTGGCAATCGCCGGCTGTTCCTGCGGCAGATCGGCGACGCACTGAAATCCATCGCGGCGGATGCAGGCGGCGCCCTGCTGGTGGGCTGGATCGATATCGTCAGTTTTCACCGTCACAACGACGCCCTGGGCGAAGCGGTCGGCGACCGGCTGCTGACCGAGATCGCGCACCGCTTGCAGCGTCTCCTGCTCAGTCCGGATGCGGTCGCCCGGGTCGGGGGAGACGATTTCGCCCTGCTCCTGCATGCCCCTGATAAGGATGCAGCCATTGAGCGCCTCGAATCGATCCTGTTCAGCCTGCGTCGCCCATTCCATCTTGTCGAACAGGACACCATCCTGACATTCTCGTCCGGGATCGCCTGCTTTCCTGATCATGGCGCTGAGGCCAATCAGTTGCTGACCCAGGCGCAGGAGGCGCAGCGTCTGGCACGCGTCCAGGGGAGACCCGTGGTCATGGCCGCCCCCAAGGCGGACTCGCACGCAGCGTTCAGCGAGACGCTGGCACTGGAACATGCACTCCACGAGGCGCTCGACAGAGAGCAGTTTTTTCTCCTGTATCAGCCCCAGATGGATCTGCGCGCCGGACGGATCGTCGGTGTGGAATCCCTGCTGCGCTGGCGGCATCCGACCCTGGGGCTGGTTCCGCCTTCACGCTTCATCCCGCTGCTGGAAAATCTGGGGCTGATTTCAGCCGTGGGTCAGTGGGTTCTGGAGGAAGCCTGCCGACAGTCCTGCCGCTGGACCCAGGCCGGAATCGATCTGCGTGTCGGCATCAATCTTTCGCCGCAGCAGTTTCTTGACGCGGCGATGTTTGAAAGGATCCTGGAAACCATTCAGCGTGTCGGCGCCAGACCGGCCAGCATCGAACTTGAAATCACCGAAAGTCTGGCGATGCAGGATCCGGCCAGCGCCATCGGTCTGTTGGGGCGTCTGCGCAACGCGGAGATCAAAATCGCCATCGACGACTTCGGCATCGGACATTCCTCGCTGGAATATCTGCTGCGCTTTCCCATCGACACCATCAAGATCGATCAGGCCTTTGTCAGGAACATCACCCGTGTTCAGGCCGACCGCGCCATCGTGCGCGCCGTCACCGCCATCGGCCAGACACTGGGTCTGAGCATTATTGCCGAAGGCGTCGAGACCCTGCGCCAGTGCGACTTCGTCGAAGCCCTGGGGGTGACCGAAATTCAGGGCTATCTGATCGGCAAGCCGATGGAACCGGCGCTGATCGCCGCGCTGTACGCCGATTTTATCCGTCCCGGAACCGAAACGCCCTGCCTGTAAATCCCGCTCGCGGATACGCTCAACGCCCTGGATGCCCGGCACCCGGAGCACGGACAGACCCTCGAATGAAACGGCGTCCAGAACGGAATGCCGGGTGTCGAGCACATGCGACGTCTGGCGCATTCGCGGCTTTTGGTCGGGACGCGGCCTGAGTTGCGCTGACCAGAAATCGGGTGTCAATTTCAGCGTAATATTCCGCTCTCAACCGCAACAGACACATGCACTGGAATCGAGGACGACCGATGAAAACTCAATACGTCATTCAGTTTTTTGCCGCGCTCCTGTTGACAGCAATGGTCTCCGCCAGTCTGGCGGCCGATCTCGACGAGATCAGGTCGCGCGGCGAGCTGCGTCATCTCGGTATCCGCTACGCCAATTTCGTCACCGGCGCCGGCGATGGCTTCGATGTGGAACTCGTGCAGGGTTTCGCCAAGCATCTCGGGGTGAAATACACCCTGGTCTATTCGGATTTTTACAATGTGATCCGGGATCTGCTGGGCAAGGATGTAGTGCGCAAAGATGGCGAGGTAACACTGGAAGGTGATTATCCGGTGAAGGGCGACATGATTGCCACGGGGTTCACGGTGCTGCCCTGGCGTCAGGCCGTCCTGCTCTATTCCAAACCGACCTTTCCATCGCAAGTCCTGCTGATCGCCCGCTCCGATTCGAATTTCACCCCGATCAAGGGCAGCGACGATCTCGCCCTGGACATTCAGGAGACCAAGGCGCTCATCGGTCATCACAGTCTGCTGGTCATGGAGCGCACCTGTCTGGACCCGGCCAACTACGGTCTGAAAGGGGTCGGGATTGATCTCAAATCCTATACCCGCAACACCAATCTGAATGAAATGGTTCCAGCCCTGCTTAATGAAGAGGCGGAACTGTCGCTGCTGGACGTGCCTGACGCCATTCTCGACCTGAGAAAATGGGCGGGACAGATCAAGGTCATCGGCCCCATCTCCGAACATCAGGATCTGGCCGCCGCCTTTCCCAGGGATGCGCCCGCGCTGCGCGACGCCTTCGACGAATACCTTTTGAAAATCAAGGCGGATGGCACCTACGACCGCTTGGTCGATCAATATTACCCCGGCATTCGCCGCTATTTCCCTGACTTCTTCACCCGCCGGGATTAAGCGTCAGCATGGTTCAAACGCCATAGAATCCGCCGGATGACGGATTAAACCGCGTCACAGCTAAGGGGCGTCGATGCGCCAAACATTGAACTCACTCGAAACTCAGCCTCTCGCTCTGGACGCAGTTTAGTGATGCGGCTTTTTGATCGACTCCTGCCGCGCTGGCCGCTGATTCTGGCGGCCGTCTTCTGCGCCTATATCTTCATCCTGCTGTGGAATGTTTACACGTCTCAGGATTTGCTGCGTCTGGCGGCAGATGCGCGGCTGGTGGCGGACAGTCAGCGGCGGTCGGCGGCCATCAGCGATTTTCTCGCCGAGCGTCGCAATGCCGTGGCGGAGCTGGCGGAGAGCCATGACATCAATGCCTATCTGATCAACCGCGCCCTCGGGATGTCGCTCCAGTACGGACTCAATGCCAACCTGGACGCCATCGACGCGCATTTTCGCCAGAAGGTCGCGAAAAAAAAGCTGCGCGGGATGCCGATTTACAGCCGCATTGTTTATCAGGACGAGACCGGAGCCATCCTGTCCGATCTGCAACCCTCGGCCCCCCCGGTCAGTCTGCCGCCCGGTTTTGAGCACGAGGTCAAGGTGATCATCGACTCCGCACAGCGCCAGATCGTCACCAGCGCCCCGGTTGTTTACAAAGGCATGCCAAGCGGTGTGGTGGTCACGGTAGGTGATCTGCGTCAGCTTGCCTGGCTGCTGATCTCCTCCGGAACCGGCGGCGAGGCGGGCGAACCCTATCAGGAATTGCTGCTGTCCGCCGACGGGCTGGATATTCCGGCGCCGGAGAGCCGGATTGCACCGGATCGGGCGTTTGCCCGGGCGCTGGTTCAACTGCCCGAAAACACCCTGGTGCCGGTGCGGGACATGACCGATGGCAGCACCACCTTTGCCGACAGTCTGGCGCTGCGCACAACGGTCGAGGGGACGCCGCTGTCGCTGGTGACGCTGATTGCGGAACGCAGCGTCTATGGCCACATGCGTTCGCGCGCCTTTCTCTATTCGCTCAGCATTGTTCCCTTCATTCTGATCTTCGCTGCCATCGTCATCGACCGTCTGCGCTTGCGCGCCATCAAACTGCAGGCCGAGTACATTGAGTCGGATCGTCTGCGCCATGAGCTGGAGCATCACAATCGGGAGCTGTCGGTCGAAATCGCCCGGCGCGAGGCGCTGGAAAGCGAGCTGCGCGAGAACACCGCACGTCTGGAGGAGATGACCGTCGCACTGCGGCGCAGCGCGGAGAAAGCGGAAGAGGCGAGTCGGGCCAAGTCCGATTTCATGGCTACCATGAGCCATGAAATCCGCACCCCCATGAACGGCATCCTCGGCATGACCGAACTCGCGCTGGAAACGCCCCTGACGGACGAGCAGCGCGACTGTCTCAACCTCGTCAAGCTGTCCGCCGACGGTCTACTGACCATCATCAACGATATTCTGGATTTCTCGAAGATCGAGGCCGGCAAGCTGAGTGTGGAGGCCATCGACTTCAATCTGCACGGACTGATCAACGAGGTCATGAAGACCCTGGCGGTCAAGGCGGAGGAAAAGCATCTGGAACTCCTGTGCCAGATCGTGCCCGGCGTACCACAGCGGGTATTTGGCGATCCGGGACGCCTGCGCCAGATCCTCATCAATCTCATCAATAACGCGATCAAATTCACCGCAAGTGGCGAAGTGGTTCTCCGCGTCTTGCTGGAAGAGACGCTTGGCGAGCGGATCAACCTGCATTTCTCCGTGCGCGATACCGGCATCGGCATCCCGCGCGAACATCAGCAGCGCATTTTCGATGCCTTTTCGCAGCAGGACAGCTCCACCACCCGTCGCTTTGGCGGAACCGGACTGGGGCTCACCATTTCCAGACGGCTGGCGGAACTCATGGGTGGGCGGATCTGGATGGAAAGCCAGACCGGGGTGGGCAGCACCTTCCATGTCACACTCTGGCTGGGCCTGAGCCAGCGTGAGGTCGTCGCCCCGCCACCCCAGGATCTCCACGGCAAACGGGTGCTCCTGGTGGATGACAATGCGACCAATCGGCGGGTGTTGAGCGGACTGGTTCTGCAATGGGGCATGCACCCAACCGAAGCGGAAGACGGTGTGGAGGCACTCAAAATCCTGGAGGCCAATGCCTCCACTCCATTCGATCTGCTGCTGATCGATTATCACATGCCCCGCATGGACGGCTTCGAACTGACCGCCGCGCTCAAACAGGATCCACGACTGCGCGGATTGAAGATGATCATGCTCTCCTCGGCATCCATCCGGGGTCACGGCGCCCGCTGTCGCGAACTGGGCATCGACGCCTTTCTCACCAAGCCGGTGGCGCAGCACGAACTTCTGGAATCCATTCATACCCTGCTGGGTCGAACCTGCCTGGGTGATGCGCCCTCCCCTTTGATCACACGGCATTCGCTGCGGGAAGAGCGGGTTGTGCTCAAGATTCTGCTGGCGGAAGACAACGCCGTGAATCAGAAGCTGATGCTGACCCTGTTGAGTAAGTGGGGGCATGAGGCCACGCTGGCGCAGAACGGACAGGAAGCCGTGGACTGGTTCGCGCGCGAAAACTTTGATCTGATCCTGATGGACATGCAGATGCCCGTCCTGGGCGGACTCGACGCCACCCGCCAGATCCGCGCCCGTGAGGCAGCCGATCCGTCACGGCCACGCACGCCCATCCATGCACTGACCGCCGCCGCACTGCCCGAAGAACGCGAGTCGGGAATGGCGGCCGGTGTCGATGGCTATCTCACCAAGCCGCTCAACAAAAAGGAGCTGCTCGACCTGCTGGCCAGGATCAAAGCCTGATGGCGGTCGATCAGGACGATCCAGGCGCCATGTTGTTGCAAAGCCCCGCCAACGCCACGATTTCGGTCACACTCAATCATCCGCACAGGAGCTGTCCATGACCGCCGTCCATTTGACTGCACCCAGTATCGATCCGGATGAGGTCGCCTATTTCGAGCGGCTGGCCCATCGCTGGTGGGACACCGATGGGCCATTCTGGCCGCTGCACCGGCTGAACGCCTTTCGGGTCGATTACATCCGTCAGCGGCTGGCGGCGGCGCTGGGACGCGATGCCAGCCTGGAGCGTCCTTTCGCGGGCCTGCGGCTGCTCGACATCGGCTGTGGCGGCGGCATTCTGAGCGAGTCCATGGCGCGTCTCGGGGCGCAGGTGACGGGCATCGAGATCACTGCAAAAAATGTCCGGGTGGCCGAGATGCACGCCCAGTGGAGCGGGCTCCAGATCGCGTATCGACTGGCGACGGTCGATCAACTGGTACGCGAAGGCATCCAGTTCGATGCGGTGCTCAACATGGAGGTCATCGAGCATGTGGAGCATCTGCCCGATTTCCTGGCCGATTGCAGTCGGCTGGTGCGACCGGGCGGGGTCATGTGCGTCGCCAGCATCAATCGCACCCTCGCCGCCTGGCTCATCGCCATCATCGGCGCCGAGCATATCCTGCGCTGGCTGCCGCGCGGCACCCATCATTTCCGCAAACTGGTCAGGCCGCAGCAGGTGCTCAATGGTATGGGCGGCGAATTCACGCTCCTGCACCAGACCGGCGTGCGGGTCAATCCATTCACCCGCGTTTTCGGTCTGACCCGCTGGATGGGCGTGAACTACATGCTGATGCTGCAACGGCGCCCAACCTGAGCTTTGCACCAGAACGCGCGAAGAACGGTCATCTTTTCGACTTAAGATCCGCCTGACCGATCAGCAATCGTTCTATGAGCAGAGACACCGCAGCGGCGCCCGGCAGATCAGTCCTGCCCGCCACGGTGATTCAAGCGGAGTACGCGCAATGGAAAACAAATACCAGGAACTGCACGACTGGGTGGCGTCGATGATCCGGGGCGATCTGGGTTATGTCTATATCCGGCTGTATGCGAACGCGCCTGAGCGGATACGCGACATGGCGATCAACCATTTCGGCAAGAAAACGGTCTTCCTGCCCCCGATGGAAGTCAGACCGCGCGCGGCCTGAGCCGCTTTCTCAAAACCGTCTCCCGCCAATCGTCTCACAGATCGCCACTGGCGCCGGCCTGCATGATCTCGTTCATGGTGTCGCGCACCTGAATGGCGAGCGCCTGGAGATCCGGCGGCAGATCGGCCATCTGAATGACCGGATCCAGATCCAGCGTCACCAGCCAGGGCTTGCCGTGCTCATCCTCGATGAGCGTGATGCGGCACGGCAGATAGGCGGCGAAGTCCAGATTGACCGCCAGCATGCGCGCGGCGATGCGGGCATCGCAGAACTGGAAGATCTCGACCCGTCTGGTCGGTACACTCATGGCCTCCAGCTCCTTGTAGAGCGGCAGCCGCGCGACCAGCTTGAAGTTCAGCGCATTGGCGCGCAGCAGCATGGAATCGACCGCGTCATCCATGGAAACGCCCTCGGCCAGCGGGAGCTTGAAAACGGTGTCGGCGATCTTCATTCCCTCCGCACGGAGGGTCGAGGCCAGAATGAGCAACGGCAGGCAAGCGAGCAGAGCCAGCCAGGGGGCGGTCAAGCGGATGGATGAACGCATATCGCGATCCTCTCTGTGGGCAGATTCAGCCGAAACGGTAATGTTTTTCAACCGACTCCAGTATCTCCCAGGTGCATGACAACCCGGCAGGAAAGGTGATGAGATCACCGCGTCCAAAGGTTTGCGGCATGCCGTCATCGGGCGTCACAATGAATCGCCCACGCAGTACATAGCAGGTTTCGGTTTGCGCATAGCGCCACGGGAAACTTGAGGGCTCTTTTTTCCAGATCGCCCAATCATCGACCCCCATCACCTCCAGCTTGGCGGGAGATGGCTTATGTTCGCAGCGGATGTCCAGATCATTCATGTCGATGGTGGCTCCAGTCATTGCCGCCGAGCAGCAGCGATTATCCTGAATTCTATGACAGATCAAGCCACCCCTGAATCGCTCATCTCTCTCGCCGCACGCATCGGCGAGCGGCTGCTGGCTCGCGGCTGGATGCTGACGACCGCTGAGTCCTGCACCGGCGGCTGGATCGCAAAAACGGTCACGGATGTAGCCGGTAGCAGCGCCTGGTTCGACCGGGGATTCGTGACCTACAGCAACGCCGCCAAACAGGAAATGCTCGGCGTCGCGCTGGAGACACTGACCCGGCATGGCGCGGTCAGCGAGCCAGTGGTAAAGGAAATGGCGGCTGGCGCACTGGCGCAGAGTCGGGCGCAGGTCGCCATTGCCATCAGCGGGATCGCGGGGCCGGGCGGGGGCAGTGCGGAGAAACCGGTGGGGACGGTGTGGTTTGCCTGGGGGCTGCCCGGACGGATTGTGACGCAATGCATGCAGTTGGCGGGCGACCGTGAGTCGGTTCGTCAGCAGGCGGTACGGATCGCCCTTGACGGCTTGCTGGAACAGCTTTAAATCGCGACCAGCGCGGTATGCGCTTCCAAACCAAAAACATCAGATGCCGCACCGGGCGCGGTTTAGATCCATGACGCCCGGAAACGGCTATGCCATAATCCGCGCCTTTCCAGTTTGGCATCAGGCTTGACGGAGGCGAAATGGACGAGAACCGCAAAAAGGCGTTGGCCGCTGCGCTGAGTCAGATCGACAAGCAGTTCGGCAAAGGCACGGTCATGTGTATGGGCGACACCGGCACCGTGCGCAATATCGAAGCCATCTCCACCGGCTCGCTGGGCCTTGATCTGGCACTGGGCATCGGCGGCGTGCCCAAAGGGCGTGTGATCGAAATCTATGGCCCCGAGTCCTCCGGCAAGACCACGCTGACCCTGCATATCATCGCCGAATCGCAGAAACTGGGCGGAACGGCGGCCTTCGTCGATGCCGAGCATGCGCTTGATCCGGTCTATGCCGAAAAGCTCGGCGTCAACATGAAGGAACTGCTGGTTTCCCAGCCGGACACCGGCGAGCAGGCGCTGGAAGTCACTGACATGCTGGTGCGTTCGGGCGCGCTGGATGTGGTGGTCGTGGACTCGGTCGCGGCGCTCACGCCCAAGGCCGAGATTGAGGGCGAGATGGGCGACTCGCACATGGGCCTTCAGGCGCGGCTCATGTCACAGGCGCTGCGCAAGCTCACCGGCAACATCAATCGTTCCAACTGCTGCGTCATCTTCATCAACCAGATTCGCATGAAACTGGGCGTGATGTTCGGCTCGCCCGAAACCACGACCGGCGGCAACGCGCTCAAGTTCTATGCCTCGGTGCGGCTTGACATCCGCCGCACCGGCAGCATCAAGAAGGGCGATGAGGTCATCGGCAGCGAGACCCGGGTCAAGGTGGTGAAGAACAAGGTCGCGCCGCCCTTCCGGCAGGCCGAATTCGACATCCTCTATGGACACGGCATTTCGCGTGAGGGCGAGATCATCGATATCGGCGTGGCCGAGGGCTTCGTCGAAAAATCAGGCGCCTGGTACAGCTACGACGGCAATCGCATCGGTCAGGGCAAGGACAACGTGCGCAATTACCTCTGCGAGAATCCGGCCATTGCGCAAGCCATCGAGGCGAAGATCCGCGACAAGCTGCTGCATCGGGCCGATGGCGAGCCGGTCGTCGAGACGCCTGAGCCGCCAGCCGTGTCCGCGCCGCGCTCACGCGCCCGCGCAACCCCCGCACCGGTTGCAGACGAGCCGGGCCTCCCGGCGGAGGACGAATCCTGAGCTCCCACGTCCAAGCCATTTTCCAGCCGATGACCGCTGCGGATCCGGCAACCGAGATCGCACAGCGGGCACTGAAACTCCTGGCGATGCGCGAGCACTCGCGGCGTGAACTGGCGCATAAGCTCGCAGCACGCGGCTTCGACAGCGCAGACATTGATGCGGCGCTGGATCGGCTCATGGCAGAGGGCTCCATTGACGAGTCGCGTCTGGCCGAACACTATGTCGCCGAGCGCGTCGGCAAAGGCTTCGGTCCACTGCGCATTCGCGGCGAACTGCGCGAAAAAGGGCTGGCAGACGAGCTGATCGACCGTCACCTGGAACCATTGAGAGACGATTGGGCAGACGCCCTGGCTGCTGTCCATGATCGACGTTTTGGCAACGAACCGCCCACGGATCGCACTGACCTCGGTCGGCGTGCGCGTTTCCTGGAACAGCGCGGTTTTCCCACCGATTCAATCCGGCGCTTCCTGCGTCGGCATGACTGACCGTTCACCACCAGCGGTTCATCGAGACCTTCCCCATGACCACCAGTGCCGAGCTTCGAGCGAGCTTTCTTGATTATTTCGCACAGCGCCAACATGAGCGGGTGGCGTCCAGCCCCCTGATCCCCGGCAATGACCCCACCCTGCTGTTCACCAATGCCGGCATGGTGCAGTTCAAAGAGGTCTTTCTGGGTCGTGAGCGCCGCGCCTACAACCGCGCCGTCAGCTCGCAACGCTGCGTGCGCGCCGGCGGCAAGCACAATGACCTGGAAAACGTCGGTTATACCGCCCGCCATCACACCTTTTTCGAGATGCTCGGCAATTTCAGCTTCGGCGATTATTTCAAGCGCGAGGCCATCGAATACGCCTGGGATTATCTGACCCGTGTGCTGGCGCTGCCGCCCGAGCGTCTGTGGGTGACGGTCTTCACCGAAGACGACGAGGCCGCCGACATCTGGCTCAAGGAGATCGGCGTCGATCCCGCCCGTTTCTCGCGCTGCGACGCCAAGGACAACTTCTGGTCGATGGGCGACACCGGCCCCTGCGGTCCCTGCTCCGAGATCTTCTACGACCACGGCCCCGAGATCCCCGGCGGCCCGCCCGGCTCGCCCGACGCGGACGGCGACCGCTATGTCGAGATCTGGAATCTGGTCTTCATGCAGTTCAACCGCGACGCCAGCGGCACCCTGACCCCGCTGCCGCATCCCTCGGTCGATACCGGCATGGGTCTGGAGCGTCTGGCGGCGGTCATGCAGGGCGTGCACAGCAATTACGAGATCGATCTCTTCAGTCATCTGATCGAGGCGGCGGCGACCGTGACCGGCTGCGCCGATCGCGCCGACAAATCGCTGCGCGTCATCGCCGACCATATCCGTTCGGCGGTCTTTCTGATCATCGACGGCGTCACCCCCGGCAACGAGGGACGCGGCTATGTGCTGCGCCGCATCATGCGCCGGGCCATCCGTCATGGTTATCGGCTCGGCTGTTCCGAACCCTTCTTTCATCGCCTGGTGGCGGCGCTGGTGGCCGAAATGGGCGCGGCCTATCCCGAGCTGCGCACCGCCCAGGCGCATGTCGAGCGCATCATTCTGCTGGAAGAAGAGCGGTTCGCCGAGACGCTTGACAATGGCATGCGCATTCTCGACGAGGCCATCGCCGGGCTGAAGGATGGTCGCATCCCCGGCGAAACCGTGTTCAAGCTCTATGACACCTATGGTTTTCCGACCGACCTCACCGCAGACATCGCCCGTGAGCGTGACCTGACCCTCGACATGGAGGGTTTCGAGCAGGCGATGGGCCGACAGAAGGAGCGCGCTCGCGCCGCGAGCCAGTTTGGCGCCGGTCAGACGCTGGAGATCCAGATTCAGGGCGAGACCGATTTCTGCGGCTATGAGCGGCTCCAGGAAGAGGCGACGGTCGTGGCGCTTTACCGCGACGGCGATTCCTGTGATGTGCTGGAAACGGGTGAAGAAGGTCTGGTTATCCTTGATCTCTCGCCTTTTTATGGCGAATCCGGCGGACAGGTCGGCGACCACGGCTGGCTGACCGCCGAAACCGCCCGCTTCGAGGTGCTTGACACCCAGAAGAAAGGCGACGGTGTGCTGATTCATGTCGGGCGCGTGACCGAGGGTCAACTGACGGTCGGCGACCGGGTCGAGGCCCAGGTGGATGCCGAGCGGCGACGCGCCATCGCGCTCAATCACTCCGCAACCCATCTGCTGCATGCGGCGCTGCGTCAGGTGCTCGGCGAGCATGTGCAGCAGAAAGGCTCGCTCGTCGGGCCGGAGCGTCTGCGCTTCGACTTTTCGCATTTCGAACCGGTCTCGCGCGAGCAGCTCCTGACCATCGAACGGATGGTCAATCGCGAGGTGCGCGCCAATCATCTGGTCGAGACCCGGATCATGAATCTGGATGACGCCAAGGCGTCCGGGGCCGTGGCGCTCTTTGGCGAGAAATATGCCGAGCAGGTGCGCGTGCTGCGCATGGGCGATTTCTCCACCGAACTCTGCGGCGGCACCCATGTCAAGGCGGTTGGCGACATCGGGCTGTTCAAGATCCTGAGCGAAGGCGGTATCGCCTCCGGCGTGCGCCGTATTGAGGCCACAACCGGCGCCAATGCCCTGGACTGGATCGAGGCGGACGAGGATCGACTGCTGCGTCTCGCCGGTCTGCTCAAGGGCGGACGCGAGGATGTCGATGAGCGCGTCATGCAGTTGATCGACCGCGCGCGCCGGCTCGAAAAGGAGCTGGAGCAGATCAAGTCGAAACTTGCCAGTTCAGCCGGACAGGATCTGGCCTCGCAGGCGGTTGTCATCGATGGTGTTCAGGTTCTCGCGGCGCGGCTCGACGGCGTCGATCCCAAGAGCCTGCGCGTCACCCTGGATCAGCTCAAGGACAAACTCGGTTCAGCCGTCGTGCTGCTGGCGACCGAATCCGAAGGCAAGGTCAGTCTGGTGGCCGGCGTCACCAAAGACCTCACCGACCGCTTCAAGGCTGGCGACCTCATCGGCGCGGTCGCGGCCAAAGTCGGCGGCAAAGGCGGCGGGCGTCCCGACATGGCGCAGGCTGGCGGTAACGATCCAGCCGGACTGCCAGCGGCGCTGGCGCTGGTCGAGGATTGGGTGAGAAGTCGTTGACAATCCTCAGATCAAGTTAGCGCCTCTAGCGCCTTAAGAAATTCCGAGGCCGTTCGTTGTCGTTGTCGTTGTCGTTGTCGTAATCGTCAGCTTGCGAATCCTCGATTACGACAACGACAACGATCAGAGGCGGTCTCGAAATGAGCTGGAGGCACGCCGTGTTTACTGCCAACTGCCAACTGTAGAGATAGAAACAATGCAAGACAGACAGGACAGGAAGAAACGATGGCCCTGATCGTGCAGAAATACGGTGGAACCTCGGTCGGCGCTGTCGAGCGCATCCAGGCGGTTGCCGAGCGCGTCAAACGCTGGCGCGAACAGGGACATCAGATCGTGGTGGTGGTCTCGGCCATGTCGGGCGAGACGGATCGGCTGATCGGACTGGCGAAACAGATCCAGGAGCGCCCCGAGCCGCGCGAGCTGGATGTGCTCATGTCCACCGGCGAACAGGTCACCATCGCCCTTCTGAGCATGGCGCTGGCAGCCAAGGGCTGTCCGGCCCGCTCCTATACCGGCGCGCAGGTGCATATCCTCACCGACAGCGCCCATAACAAGGCACGGATCCGCGACATCGACGCCGCACGCGTGCGCGCCGATCTGGATGCCGGACGGGTGGTCGTAGTCGCCGGTTTCCAGGGCGTCGATGAACAGGGCGACATCACCACACTCGGTCGCGGCGGTTCGGATACCTCCGCCGTCGCCATCGCCGCCGCGCTCAAGGCCGACGAGTGCCAGATCTATACCGACGTGGACGGGGTCTACACCACGGATCCGCGCGTCGAGCCCAAGGCCCGCAAACTCTCCCGCATCACCTTCGAGGAAATGCTGGAAATGGCCAGCCTCGGCTCCAAGGTATTGCAGATCCGTTCGGTCGAGTTTGCCGGCAAATACAAAGTCCCCCTGCGTGTCCTCTCCAGCTTTGGCGAGGGCGAGGGCACCCTGATTACCTTCGAGGAAGAAGTTGTGGAAGACGCCAAGATCTCCGGAATCGCCTTCAGCCGCGACGAGGCCAAGCTGACCGTGCTGGGTGTGCCGGATCAACCCGGCGTCGCCTATCAGATCCTGGGGCCGATTGCGGATGCCAATATCGAAGTCGACATGATCATCCAGAACATCGCCGCACAGGAGGCGCTGACGGATTTCACCTTCACCGTCCATCGCAACGACTATGCGCGGGCGCTGGAAATCCTCCAGGGCATTGCGCAGACTCTGGGCGCACGCCAGGTGCTGGGCGACACCCAGATCGTCAAGGTCTCGCTGGTCGGGGTCGGAATGCGCAGCCATGCCGGCATCGCCAGCCAGATGTTCGCCAGTCTGGCCAAAGAGGGGATCAACATCCGCATGATCTCCACCTCCGAGATCAAGATCTCGGTCGTGATCGATGAAAAATATCTGGAACTGGGCGTGCGGACACTGCATGAAGCATTTGGCCTGGCCGGAGATCCTGCGCCTTAGTCCCCCGCGCTCGCGGGCGACCGACGGACTGGCGAAAAATCTGTCACAATCTTGCAATCGATCAAATCGGCTAAATTTCATGCGATTGATCGAAAAGCTATGGATATCGCTTTGCGATTGTTAGAATTCCAGGGTGAGAAGCGTTTCTCATGCTTGGTCTGGGGGTGGTTGAGCCTCCCGGAGTACGGCACAGAAGAGGTCGGGTTGCCGGGCCGGGCAAATCATCAAGTCGGATAAGGGAAAAATAGGGAGAAATCTACGATGTTAATCTTGACTCGCCGCGTCGGCGAAACCCTCATGATTGGTGACGAAGTCACCGTCACTGTACTTGGCGTCAAGGGTAATCAGGTTCGTATCGGCGTCAATGCACCCCGTGATGTTGCTGTCCACCGTGAAGAAATTTACGAGCGGATCAAACGGGAGCAGGCCGCAGGAGGACCAGTCGCCGATCCGGGCGAGCATGTCGGTCAGCTTGATTGATTTGGCAAAAGAAAGCCGGGCGTGTTAACATGCCCGGCCTTCGGTGCTAGTCTTATAATGCTTCAAGACTTCCAGCCTTAGATGTACCCCGGAGAGATGGCCGAGTGGCTGAAGGCGCTCCCCTGCTAAGGGAGTATAGGCTAAACCCCTATCGAGGGTTCGAATCCCTCTCTCTCCGCCACATACCAAGCCCAAGCCCGTTCACGGGCTTGGGCTTTTTTATGTCATCTGCACCGGAATCCGCATGATCAATCGTGACAACGCCTTATGGCAGCAGTACTGGCGCGACCGCCGAACCGACTTTCACCAGAAAACGGTCAACCCGCTCCTGATCCGTTTCTGGCCCGGTCTCGGTCTGGCGCCGGGAAGTCGCGTGCTGGTCCCGCTCTGCGGCAAGAGTCTGGACATGCTCTGGCTCGTCGAGCAGGGCTATCGCGTCCTCGGCATCGAATTGAGCGCACTGGCGGTTCGGGCCTTCTTTCGCGAACACCAGATGCAGCCCACGCGACGGAACGAGGGGTTGCTCACCCGCTGGGGATACGGGAACCTTGGCATTCTCTGTGGCGACTTTTTCGCGATGACCGAGGCGGATCTGGGACCGGTCGATGCCATTTATGACCATACCGCCTTCACCGCGCTACCGGAGGACATCCGCCGCCCTTACGTCGCCCATCTGAATGCCATCACCCCGGCGGCCCGCAAACTCCTGCTCCTGACCGCCGAGGACGCCGACGAAGGCCAGTCACCCGCCCAGGCATCCGCCGCCGCACCAGAAATCGCCGCCCTCTACGGCGAGCGTTTCGAGATCGAACTGAGCCATGTCGAGCCCGTGATCGAAGACGCCGCGCAAGCGCCCGACGCGCCGCCAGAGTGCGTCTACTACAAGGTCTATCGACTCAGCCAGCGGAACGAAAGTCAGAAGGTGCTGGCGTAGGATGAGTAGAGCGCAGCGAAACCCATCATCCTCCTGCGCTGCGCCATCACTTTCCTGAGTCATTCCAGGCAACTGTCAGAATCGGTGGTCGATGGGTTTCACGGCCATCGGGCATCAAATGCAGATCAGGACGGTATTGCCACCGCTCTATCCATTCAACCTTGCTACGCCGGATTCACCGCCCGATCCTCCGAATAGATACCCGCTTCGACGAACCGGGAAAAGGTTGAAAACGGCCAATCCCGAGTTCGCTCGACATAGCCATGCTTCACCGGATTGATGTGCACATAGTCGCAATGCGTCGCGAAATCGCGGTCGTCGCGAATCGCATGCTCCCAGAAACGCCGCTGCCAAATCCCCCGCTCGCCGCGACGCATCCGCACCGCCGAGCGATATTCGGTCGATTCGATCGCGCGCGAGAAATGCTGCTTGATGGTCCGCCACCGATTGGCGTAATCGGCGTCACCTTCCGGCAAGGTCCAGATGGCATGCAGGTGATCCGGCAAAACCACCCAGGCGTCTATATGAAATGGATAGCGACGCCGAACCCGTCGCACCGACTCGCGCAACGCATCGATATGTCGGACCAGCAGATCGTTCGGGTAGCGTTCCAGCAGATTCACCGTGAAGAAATAGGTCCCACCCGGAATTCGAACGCGACGATAATCGGGCATTGCTCCCTCCTTATCGAATCCACCGACCCCGTTCATGGCGTAGCAATAGCGAAGCGTATTGCGCCGAAAGGAAGCAGCGCAGAGCGAGCAGGTTGGCGGCACCAGAAAAATCTCGAAGTTCGAGCAGTATGCAACGTCGGTCGAGCATTGAGACGCACCACCTGCCAACCATGCTCACGACGTAGGGCGCAATAGCGAAGCGTATTGCGCCGAAAGGAAGCAGCGCAGAGCGAGCAGGTTGGCGGCACCAGAAAAAACCTCGAAATTCGCGCAGCATGCAACATCTGTCGAGCATCGAGACGCACCGCTTGCCAACCATGCTCACGACGTAGGGCGCAATAGCGAAGCGTATTGCGCCGAATGGACATTGGCACAGGTCGATCAGGTTGGCAGCATCAGACGAAACCTCGAAATCCGAGCGGCATGCAGCGTTGGTGTGGCGTTCACGCGAACCGCTTGTCAACCATGCGGCGCAATACGCTATCGCTATTGCGCCCTACGCGGGCTCACTTCAGCCTACGCCCCTCACTTCGCCGGCGAATAACCGTAGCAAGCAATTGTTAAATCTCAGTATATTCAAGTGCGTACTTATCCAGTCTCTTGGTGGCGCGAAAAACTCTGGTACCTGGAAATCTTTTACGTACCAGTTCGATAATATACCGAGCTAATACCAATTTTTCGTTGACTCACTCACCGACAATGGCGAAGTTTTCCGTCAGCAACGATCGTAGATCACCACGATATTGGTTC
>NZ_SMAO01000010.1 GCF_004342175.1 Thiobaca trueperi | reverse complement strand
CTCCTCGCTCACTCACCTTCCTCCCTAAAACCCCAACGACCACTCACACTCAGTCGTCAACTCACAGCGAGCCGCGCATTATACAAATTACAGACACTGCGTCAAGCGGTTTTCCGTGATCGCCAGGCACAAATGCAAGGTGAGGATGATCAGACCAGGCAAATCTTTGCGAACCGACGCTTGCCTACCTGATAAACATGTGCGCTGCCGGCAGTGCACATCAAATGCGTATCCTCGATGCGCTCGCCATCGATTCGCACTGCACCCTGCTCAATCATGCGGATGGCTTCCGAGGTGCTTTTGACGAGACCCGCAGCCTTCAGCAGACTGGCAATCGTCAGCGCGCCATCTTCACCACAGGCAAGACGCATTTCAGAAATATCGTCGGGCAAGGCGCCGCGCTGAAAGCGGGCAATGAATGTGTCGAGCGCATGCCTGGCCTGCTCGGCACTATGGAATCGGGTCACCAGTTCCAACCCAAGCTCGAATTTGATGTCGCGCGGATTGGCGCCTTCCTGCACGTCGCGCTGCCAGGTCTGGATTTCGGACATGTCGCGCTGGCTCAACAGCTCGAAATAACGCCACATGAGATCGTCCGAAACCGACATGATCTTGCCGAACATCTCGTCGGGCGGATCCGTGATGCCGATATAGTTGCCGAGCGACTTGGACATCTTCTGCACACCGTCCAGCCCCTCCAGGATCGGCAGCGTAATCACGACCTGTGGCTCCTGACCATAGTTCTCCTGCATCTGACGCCCAACCAATAGATTGAACTTCTGATCCGTGCCGCCAAGCTCGACATCCGCCTTCAGCGCGACCGAGTCATAACCCTGGATGAGCGGATAGAGGAATTCGTGGATCGCGATCGGCTGACCCGATTTGTAGCGTTTCGAGAAATCGTCCCGCTCCAACATCCGCGCGACCGTCTGCTGCGCCGCCAGTTGCACCAGACCTGCTGCGCCGAGCTCATTCAGCCAGGTTGAGTTGAAGACGATCTGCGTTTTATCGGGATCAAGGATGCGAAACACCTGATCTTGATAGGTCTTGGCGTTGTCCTGGATCTGCTCGCGCGACAGCGGTTTGCGGGTGGCGCTCTTGCCGGTCGGATCGCCGATCATGCCGGTGAAATCGCCGATCAGAAAAAGAATCTCATGACCGAGATCCTGAAACTGGCGCAGTTTCTGGATCAGAACCGTATGACCGAGGTGCAGATCCGGAGCGGTTGGGTCAAATCCCGCCTTGATCCTCAGCGGGCGGCCCAGAGCCAACTTCTTGCGCAAGGCGTCTTCCAATAGGATTTCTTCAGTGCCGCGCCGGATGAGCGCGAATGATCGCTCGATTGAGTCCATGTTTGAGTTGTAGCTCTATATTCTTGGTCCGGACGCAGGCAATGCTAACGACGCACGGGACAGTGGATGACAGGCGACGCCATCAGGCGGCACCAAAAAGAGACGGCTGCATAAATCTTGTTCCATGACAGCGTTTGCGACTACACTAACGGCTGTCGAAAAACCTCGTTTTTTCTTGATTTTGCGCTTTTTTCATGATGCGTGACTACAAATTTCAGCAGTCCACCCTGCCGCTGCGGACGCAACGCCGAGGCGGTCGGAAGATCGTTCTGAAGTCACTCGCCATCCTGGTGGTTGCGGCGGCGGGCTACGCCGCCTTTCAGTGGTACCAATCCCTGCCGCAGGACAATGCGCCCCAAATCCAGACGAATGACCGCATCATTCCGCTTCAGATCCCGCCGCTCAGGTCGGGCACCACAGAGCCGGCCTCTGTGGGGGTCTCGAACGCGAACCCATAGGTTTGGGTTAGGCGCGCGTAGCCACAGGTTTTTATTTCCCACACAAAGGGCTGACGCGCGCTGTAACCCGGCTTTGTGCCATGGAATGTCGGGCTGCACTACGCTAACCCGACCTACAGAAACACCGTTTAAGCAGAAAAAGACGAGCCGCAGCCGCAGGTGGTGGTGGCGTTCGGATTGCGGATGACAAACTGCGCCCCTTGCAGGCTCTCCGTATAATCGATTTCCGCGCCCATCAGATACTGCATGCTCATGGGATCGACGAGCAATTTGACCCCATCGGTCGTCACCTGGGTGTCGCCTTCCTGAATGTCTTCATCGAAGGTGAACCCATACTGAAAGCCGGAACATCCCCCGCCCTGAATATAGACGCGCAGCATCAGCTCCGGATTGCCTTCGTCCTGGATGAGCTGGGCTACCTTGGAGGCGGCGGAGGCGGTGAAAACCAGAGGGGTGTCGATGGCGGCTTCTGCATTCATGGCTGACTCGTGCTCATATGTTTAAGGATGCGATCCGGTGGAAATGCGTCTGAGCGACCCATTGTTCAAGCGCGAAACGGCGAAAACTAGGGCAGCAGAGCCAGCGCCTCCAGCCCCGTCGTCTCATCGAAACCAAACATCAGATTCATGTTCTGCACGGCCTGACCTGCCGCACCCTTGACCAGATTGTCGATCACCGACTGTACCACGACCACGCCCGGCATCGACTCCTGACGCGAGACACTGATCCGGCAGACATTGGCCCCGCGCACTGAGCGCGTATCGGGATGACCACCCGGCATCAGATCAATGAAGGGCTCACCGGCATAGCGGTCGGCGAACAGGGAGTCGAGATCAATGGCCGGATCCACAAGACGCGCGTAGAGCGTCGCCTCGATCCCGCGAATCATGGGCACCAGATGCGGAACGAAGGTCAAACCGACTTGAGCGCCTGCAAATTGGGCCAGATTCTGGGTGATTTCAGGCGCATGACGATGTCCCTTGACCGCATACGCCTTGAAACTCTCGCCCATCTCGGCCATCAGCAGTCCCGTCTCAGCCTTGCGCCCTGCCCCGCTGACGCCGGACTTGGCGTCGGCGATGAGCCAGGATGGGTCCACCGCACCGGACGCGACCAGCGGCAGCAAGCCGAGCGTCACCGCCGTGGGATAACAACCCGGATTGGCAATCAGGCGCGCATCCCGCACCGCCGCCCGATTGAGTTCCGGCAGACCATAGACGGCTTCAGACAGGAGTTCCGGACAGGCATGGGGCATTCCGTACCACTGTTCCCAGAGCGCCGGATCTTTCAGACGAAAATCAGCCGCCAGATCGATCACGCGTACGCCGCGTTCCAGCAGATCCGGCACGGCGCGCATGGCCGTACCATTCGGGGTGGCGAAGAACACCAGATCGCACTCGGCGAGGGTGCCCGGATCCGGCTCGGTGAAACAGAGATCAAGCTGTCCGCGCAGATGTGGAAACATCCCGGCAACCGGCAGACCCGCCTCGCTCCGCGAGGTGATGACCGTCAGCAGCGCCTGAGGATGACGCGCCAGAAGACGCAGCAGTTCGGCCCCCGTATAGCCGGTGCCGCCAACGATTCCAATCCTAAGCATGACCGACACCCTGCCGGTGAGTCAGGCCGCTGCCGCAACGCGCTGTCATGGTCTTCATCCAGATTCTCAACAACTCAGAGATCCTAAAAACGAAAAGCGGCAGAAGCCGCTTGATCGTTGCCTGCATGCTGTCGCAACCGGGTCAGCAGCGACCCGATACGCCAGTCGGAAACAGGCGCGCTGCGGTCAGGAACAACCGCCACCGGAAGAGCCGGAAGAGGACGATCCACAGCCACTGCAACCGCCGCCACCATTCATTTGCGGAAGGTTGTTGAAGACGAAGGTTGCATTGCCCTCACCCTGATCGATGAAATCGATCTCGACGCCACGCAGATAGTCAAGCGTCCCGTCATCGACGACGACCTTGAAGCCATCACAGGACAGCACGCCGTCATCATCATTGATGACATCGGTGAAGGTCATGCCGAAACTGACGCCACTGCAACCACCAGCCGTCGCAAAGACGCGCACGCCCTGGATGTTGTCATCGATCTGCTGGAAGAGTTCCTGCATCTTTGCCTGGGCTGGCGGGGTCAGCGTCAGCTCCATTTCGTTGAGCACTGCGGACATGGATAAAACCTCTGGAGGCGATGCAAACTGGCGCGTGAGGTTATCAGAAAGACGATCAGTCATGCCAATGTAAAATGCAGGGTTATGTGAGTGGGTGCGAGGGAGAATTTTCTCCCTCTGATTAGCAGTTCCCTTCAGTTAGCAGGATTAAGTTGAGCACCTCTGCCACGGTGAGCATTGATGCGGGAGTACAATGTTTGCGAATTCATGTTGAGAAACTTTGCAATATCTTTGACAGAGTAACCAGAATCATAGATCTGCTGTAGCATTTCATCTTGATCTTTGCGTGGCATCTGGTCGAAAACTGCACGATTAAACTCCTTTTGAATTCCGTTGTTGAAAAACATAGGATAAACCCTCGTATCAGTTATAGTTTCAAGTCTTGCAGCATAAGAATAATAATGTTCTCATACTGTTTTCATACTAATCATGGCTTTCCGGTAATGTCAACCCTTTTTTGCTCTTCTGGGAGAATCTGGAACGGCACATAACAATCACAGGCAAAAGACGCCAAAAAGCTACGCTTGTTCCTCGCTACACTTTTTGCCGCCCCTGCTGTGGGCGTTAGAGTTACAGTCGGGCCTTTGCCCTCAACATCGCCAAATGGCGTTCGGCATCGATCAGATGCTGTCCCCAATGACGGACATAGCCATGCGACCAGGCCGCGACGGCGCACTCGGGATTCCGTTCAAACAGACACAGCCCTTGTTTCAGCTCGCAATAGATGTCGGTCAGGTCGTCAGCCAGACTGCCGGTCATGGCCTCAGCGCCCTCACTGGCCGAGTCGAATTCCAGCCAGTAACTGTCGCGATCACCAAGCAGATGACGCAGTCGCGCAAAGAGATCGAACCGGGCATCCAGATCCACCGGAGCCGGATGATCAATCGTTCTGTGAGGTGCGCGCATCGACATGATGGCGGCATGCAGGCGCGGCAGCAGACGCGCAATCTCGGCGAGCCAGCCGGGCTGATCGCATGCCTCGATCAGGTCACAGTAACGCTTGGCGAGCGCCGCCACATCATCGTAAAGGCCCGTGACAGGGAGCGGGGTTGAGCAAGTCATCGCATTCATGCGAGGGAGTGTAGCCGAGAACAGGCAAACTGGCCGACCCGAGGCGACGGACTGATTCACGGACTCCCGCTCAAACTTCGATCATGTCGAAATCATCCTTGCCGACGCCGCACTCCGGGCACACCCAATCCAGCGGTACATCTTCCCATTTGGTGCCGGGCGCGATACCGTCCTCCGGCCAGCCCTGTTCCTCGTCATAGATCAGGCCACACACCACACATAGATAGGTTTTCATTGCACAGATTCCGAAATGAATGCCATTGATACCCCGCCCGTCGTGCTCTGCATCGGCGGCCATGATCCGAGCGGCGGCGCCGGGATCCTCGCCGACGCCGAAGCGATCCGCGCCGCCGGAGCCTTTGCCGTGACCGTTGTCACGGCACTCACCGATCAGGATACCTGCGGCCTGCGCCACCTTTATCCACAAGCGTCCGAGCAGGTTGCGGCCCAGTGTCGGGCGCTCATCGCCGACAGCGCGCCGCGCGCCATCAAGATCGGACTGATCGGCAGTGCGTCGCTGGTGCCGGTGCTCGCTGCCATCATCGACGCTAACCCGTCGCTTCCGGTCGTGCTTGATCCGGTGCTGGCTTCCGGCGCCGGACAGTCGTGCGCCGACAGCCTGCTGTTGAATCAGTTGCGCCAGCAGCTCATCCATCGCAGCACGCTCATCACGCCGAATCTGCCCGAGACGCGCCTGCTCGCCGATGGTGCGACGGCTGACGACTGTGCAACCCGTCTGCTTGAAACCGGCGCGCGCTGGGTGCTCGTCACCGGCACCCATGACGACACCGCGCAGGTCACCAACCGGCTTTACGGCCCGGATGGCGATCGACAGGATCGGGACTGGCCGCGTCTGCCGGGTGAGTATCATGGCTCCGGCTGCACCCTCGCCAGCGCCATTGCGGCACGACTGGCCAGGGGCATGATGATGGCGGAGGCCGTCGCCGCCGCGCAGGACTATACCTGGAAGACGCTGCAACAGGCGTTCCGATCCGGACGCTGTCAGTTAACGCCGAATCGGCTTTTTGACCTGCACCCGGGCTCTGCTCAGTCCTGACACAGAATTGAACCGCAAAGGTGCAAAGAACGCGAAGGATTTTAAAGTGTTGCGTCATCGCAGCCATCATCCGCAGGACGACCTCAGCTGCACAGTAAAACCTTGTTTTTCTTTGAACTCTTTGCGCCTTTGCGGTTTCAATCACAGCATTCAGGATCCATGACCTTGACTCTCGACGGACTCTACGCCATCACTCCGGATTCCTCGCACAGCCCGGCATCGCTGGCCGCGCAGGTGGCGCTTGCCATCAATGGCGGGGCGCGGCTGATCCAGTATCGCGACAAAGGCGCCAATGACCGGGAACGCCATGCGCGCGGGCTCGCCCTGCTGACCGTCTGCCGACAGGCGGATGTGCCCCTCATCATCAATGACGATCTGGAACTGGCGGTCGCGCTGGGCGCGGACGGCGTCCATCTGGGCCGTGACGACGCCGACCCGCGCGCGGCGCGCGCCCGGCTCGGCGCAACCGCCATCATCGGCGTCTCCTGCTACAACGATCTGCGTCTGGCCGAGACCGCCGAACGGGCTGGCGCGAGCTATGTCGCCTTCGGCAGTTTCTTCCCGTCCGTCACCAAACCCCATGCGGTGCGCGCCGATGTCGGCCTGCTGACCGAGGCCAGCCGGCGTCTGCACATCCCGCCAGTTGCGATTGGCGGGATCACGCCTGAAAATGGCGCACCCTTGATCGCAGCGGGCGCGCGCCTGCTGGCGGTCGTCACTGGCGTCTTCGATCAGCCCGACATCGCGGCCGCCGCACGCGCTTACACCAACCTGTTCCCGAAGGAGAATCCTTGAGATGAGCCGATCCCATGACCTTTTCGCCGCCGCCCAGCGTCACATCCCCGGCGGCGTCAATTCGCCGGTGCGGGCGTTTCGCGGGGTCGGCGGCGACCCGGTGTTCTTCGAGAGCGCCGCCGGTCCCTATGCCTTCGATGCCGATGGCAAACGCTATGTCGATTATGTCGGCTCCTGGGGACCGATGATCCTGGGTCACACCCACCCCGAGGTACTGGCGGCGGTGCGCGAGCGGCTCGACAAAGGGCTGTCGTTCGGCGCGCCGACCGAGCTCGAAACCGTCATGGCCGACAAGGTCTGCGAACTGGTTCCGAGCATGGACATGGTGCGTATGGTCAGCTCGGGCACCGAGGCCACCATGAGTGCGCTGCGTCTGGCGCGCGGCTACACCGGGCGCGACAAGATCGTGAAATTCGAGGGCTGCTACCACGGTCACGCCGACTCGCTGCTGGTCAAGGCCGGCTCCGGCGCGCTGACTTTCGGCGAACCCAGCTCGCCCGGCGTGCCGGCGGCGCTCGCCGAACTGACCATCACCCTGCGTTACAACGATCTGGAGCAGGTACGCCAGACCTTCGCTGAGGTCGGCTCGGAGATCGCCTGCATCATCGTCGAGCCGGTTGCCGGCAACATGAACTGCATCCCGCCCGTGCCCGGCTTTCTGGAAGGTCTGCGCGCGATCTGCGATCAGTACGGGTCCGTGCTCATCTTCGATGAGGTCATGACCGGCTTCCGGGTCGCGCTCGGCTGCGCCCAGGGTCTGTACGGCATCAAGCCCGATCTGACCGCGCTCGGCAAGGTCATCGGCGGCGGCATGCCGGTCGGTGCCTTCGGCGGCAGGCAGGAGATCATGTCCAGGCTCTCGCCGCTCGGTCCGGTCTATCAGGCCGGCACGCTCTCGGGCAATCCCATCGCCATGGCCGCCGGTCTCAAGACCCTGGAACTCATCTCCGCCCCCGGTTTCTTCGACCGGCTCACCACCAGGACGACGACCCTGCTTGAGGGGCTTCAGACGCGCGCCGATGCAGCGGGCATTCCCTTCAGCACCAATCAGGTCGGCGGCATGTTCGGGCTCTTTTTCACCCGGGAAAAGGTCACAAATTACGAACAGGCCACGCAGTGCAATCAGGAGCAGTTCAAGGCATTCTTCCACGGCATGCTGGAGCGCGGCATCTATCTCGCGCCTTCAGCCTTCGAGGCCGGATTCGTCTCCATCATGCATGACGATGAACAGATCCAGGTCACCCTGGACGCGGCCGCCGCGACCTTCGCCACGCTCGCCGGCTGAGACCGACCGCACGCGATCTCTTGTCACGACGCCATTCGCCGGGGCATCGCCCCGGCGCCTAAGGTGGTTGCCGGGAAAGTTTCTACCAGCGTCAAGGCTCCAAATGGACAGGATGAACAGGATTCACAGGACAGAAACCATGGTTTTCTTAAATCCTGTCAATCTTGAAAAATCCTGTGAATCCTGTCCATTCACGGCCTCTCCGTGGGTAGATTGTTTTCAGGAAATCACCAAAAACATCATCTGGAGGAAAGAACATGGGTTACCAAACCGTCTATGATCGCTCAATGCGCGACCCGGCTGCATTCTGGGCCGAAGCAGCTGAACTGATCGACTGGGACAAGTCCTGGGATCAGGTGCTGGACAGTTCCAACCCGCCCTTTTATCACTGGTTCAGCGGCGGCATGCTCAACACCTGCTACAACGCTGTGGACCGGCACGTCATCGCAGGGCGCGGCAATCAGCCGGCGATCATCCATGACAGCCCGGTGACTCAGTCCAAGACCGTCATCACCTACGCCGAATTACAGGATCAGACCGCGCGTTTTGCCGGTGCGCTCCGGGCGCTCGGCGTGAGCAAGGGCGACCGCGTCATCATCTATATGCCAATGGTGCCGGAAGCCCTGGTTGCCATGCTCGGCTGCGCGCGCATCGGCGCCATCCATTCCGTGGTGTTCGGTGGTTTCTCCTCGCGCGAACTCGCCACCCGCATCGACGACGCCAAGCCCAAGGTCATGGTCGCCGGCTCCTGCGGGATCGAGACCAATCGCGTTGTTCGCTACAAGCCGCTGCTGGACGCCGCCATCGATCTGGCCGAGCACAAACCAGCCAACTGCCTGATTCTGCAACGCCCACAGGATCCCGGAACGCTGATCGACGGACGCGATCAGGGCTGGGCCGAGGCGCTCGCCGCTGCCGAACCGGCGGAGTGCGTTTCCGTCGCCGCCACTGACCCGCTCTATATCCTCTACACCTCCGGCACCACCGGCCAGCCCAAAGGCGTGGTGCGCGACAACGGCGGACATGCGGTCGCCATGGCCTGGAGCATGTCCAACATCTACAACGTCGAGCCTGGTGAAGTTTTCTGGGCGGCGTCCGATGTCGGCTGGGTCGTTGGACACTCTTACATCGTCTATGCACCGCTGCTGATCGGTGCCACCACCATCGTCTACGAAGGCAAGCCGGTTGGCACCCCGGATGCCGGCGCCTTCTGGCGGGTGATCGAGGATCATAAGGTCTCGGTCCTCTTCACCGCGCCGACCGCCTTCCGCGCCATCAGGCGTGACGACCCCAACGCCGAACATCTCAAGCGTTACAACCTCGGTGACTTCCGCGCACTCTTCCTGGCCGGCGAACGCTGCGACCCGGCCACCCTGGAATGGGCCGGACAGATCCTGGGCGTCCCGGTCGTCGATCACTGGTGGCAGACCGAAACCGGCTGGGCCATCGCCGCCAACTGTCTCGGCATCGAGCAACTGCCGGTCAAGCCCGGTTCGCCGACCCGCGCCGTGCCCGGCTACGATGTCCAGGTGCTGGACGAAACCGGCGAGCCGGTCGCGCCCGGCGACATCGGACGCATCATGATCAAACTGCCGCTGCCGCCCGGCTGTCTGCCGACCCTCTGGGGCAATGACGCCCGCTTCGTCCAGTCCTATCTGGCGACCCAGCCCGGCTATTACCTGACCGGCGACGCCGGTTACATGGATGAAGACGGCTACATCTTCGTCATGAGCCGCATCGACGACATCATCAATGTCGCCGGGCATAGACTTTCCACCGGCGGCATGGAAGCGGTGCTGGCCTCGCATCCGGACATCGCCGAATGCGCCGTCATCGGCGCTGCCGACCAGCTCAAGGGCGAACTCCCGCTGGGTCTGGTCGTGTTCAAATCGGGCGTGGCACGGGACAGGGAGATCGTCATCAAGGAACTGGTGAATCTGGTGCGCGACCAGATCGGCCCGGTCGCCGCCTTCAAAACGGTCGTTGTCGTGGATCGTCTGCCCAAGACCCGCTCCGGCAAGATCCTGCGCGGCACCATGAAGGCCATCGCCGACGGCAAGGCATTCAACCTGCCGGCGACCATCGACGATCCGGCGATTCTGGATGAAATCGCCGCCGCGCTCGAAGCCATTGGCTACGCCAAACACGGTTGACGCCCGACAAGCACCGACCTGACGAACAGGCGACGGGTCGGTGCTTTTAGGCGCTTTCCGGGAAAGTTTTTACCCGCCTGAAAGACGGCCAGTTAGACAGGATTAACAGGATGACTCAAGATTAACAAGATTAAAAACAATCATTTGAAATCCTGTTCATCCTGGAAAATCCTGTTAATCCTGTCTATTCGTGGCGCTATCAGGGGTAAAAATCTTCGCGTCTTTGCGGTTCAAATGGCTGTTTGATCTGCTCAATGCCGCGAAAAGCGGTCGAGCAGACGGCACAGAATCAGGCTGGGATCGAAACCGGGCTCCGGCAGCAGTTCACCCGCCAGCACGGCGGAAAAGGCCCGCGCCGCATCCCGCTCACCGGTCAGCAGCACCTGCACGCCGCGTGCATCCATGCGCCGCCGGAAACCATCGCCAGCGCTCCCCGCCACGATAACCTCGACCCCATCCAGCGGATGCGGCCCTTCATCTTCCCAGTAATGAAAAACCTGACGCTTATCGAGCTGGATACGCTGCGGCTCCAGCGGATCCGATTCGCTGTCATAGAGCAGCCAGTGACGGGCCTGACCGGCATGGCCGGAGACACGGGCGTAATCGTTAGTGGCAATGGCGATTTTCATGGCTAACCCCTCAAACGGATACCGAATCGCTCACAGGCCCCGCGCCAGCCGGACCAGTCGGAGCGTCCCCTTGGTGTCAGGACGACCGCGCAGATGGCGATGCGGCAGGGAAGATAGAAATTGGCTTGACGGTCGCCGGTGATAGGTCTTGATCACCTGCTCCTGGCCGTCGATCTCAGCCATCAGGACATAGGCCGGTGGAATCGCCTCGGCCTGCACCGACGAGGATCGCGCGCTGGCAAGATGCGTACAACCGATCTGCGCCGCCCAGCGGCGCCAGAGCGGGCCATGTCCCGCTTTGGGACCGGCCAGTGCGTGAGCGATCTCATGGCGAATGGTATTGAGGATCAGCGACTCATCGGGCTCGCGCGCGGTGAGTGGCGCTGACAGCTCGATCCGGCGCTGATCATAACGGCACAGCCCATGAGCGCGCCGACGACGGTTCCAGCCGAAGGACCAGGCGGCGAGCCGGGGGAAACGATCCAGCTCCTGTCGAGCCAGCGTCTCGGCGGTGTCGCGATCCATTGTCTGCCCACTCAGCGCGTCGATGGCTGACCGTCGAAACAGGTGATCCCCGTGCCCGTCTCGAACGCCTGACATGGACTCATGTAAGAGACGCTGTTGTCCCTGTGGATGGCGACCACATGATGCCCGCCGTTGGTGCAGGCCACGGCCACCAGCGCATCACCGTTCGAGGCGGTTCCAAGCGGCCGCGTCGTCTCGATTCCCTGGCAGGGGTCACCAAAGCGGTCGATGGCAATCTGGAACGCCTGCTGGGCCAACTGCGCGCTGGCCGGCGCCGCCACGAGGGCGAACACCAGCATGAGGGGGATGCCGTACAAGCTGGTGCTGGCGGATTGCGGTTCATCCATCGTCGGTTTCCTCAAGTTACAGATCCTGCCCCGCATAGGAGCCGTTGACCGATTTATTGCAGACCGGGAAATCGGGGACGATGTTGCCGAGAATCAGCCGCTCCAGCGCGGGCCAGGTGAACCAGCTCGGGTCGCGGGGGAAGTAGCGGGCGATGTGTCCGGCTGCGTCGAAGCGCACGAAACAGAGGATCTCGCCGCGCCAGCCTTCGATCAGCCCCAGGGCCATCGCGCCAGGTGCCGGCGATGGAAGCGGCGCGGCGATCTCACCTTCCGGCAGGGCATCGAGCAGACGGTCGAGCATCCAGAGACTGCCGCGCACCTCGGCCATGCGCACCCGCACCCGTGCCGCCACGTCGCCTTCGGTCTGGACCGGCACCTCGACACGCACGCTGTCATAGGGCGGATAGGGGCTGTGGTGGCGCACATCGAAGTCGATACCGCTGGCCTTGCCGACATAACCGGTACAACCGAGCGCGAGCGCATCGACCCTGGACAGGATGCCGGTGTTGTCCAGACGATCATCCAGCGAGGAGTGATCCTCGATCACATCGAACAGCGGTTCGACAGCGCGATGCAGTGCGGCATGATCCAGACGCAGGGCATGGAAGGCGGCGGCTGACAGGTCATGCGCCACGCCGCCGGGGATGATGGTGTCCATCATGAAGCGATGTCCGAACAGCTCGCGCGAACGTCGCTGCCACTGCTCGCGCAGTCGCGCGCACTGGACATGGGCGAAGGCGAAACCGACATCGTTGCAGATGGCGCCGATGTCGCCCAGATGATTGGCGATGCGCTCGCGCTCGGCCAGCAGGGCACGCAGGCTCAGTGCGCGCGGCGGCACGCGGCAACCGGTGGCGCGCTCCATGGCCTGACAGGCGGCCCAGGCATGGGCGACGGTCGAGTCGCCCGAGACACGCCCGGCGAGTCGAGCCAGCCCTGCCGGATCGCGCCCGACACCGAGCTTCTCGATGCCTTTGTGGACATAGCCCAGCCGCTCCTCCAGACGCAATACGTCCTCGCCCATGGCCTGGAAACGAAAATGACCCGGCTCGATGATGCCCGCGTGAACCGGCCCGACCGGGATCTCGTAGACCCCGGCGCCCTGCACGCGCACGAAGGGATACTCCACGTCGGCTGGGGTGCGTTTGACCGACTCGCCCGCCAGCGGAAAATCGTGGCGCAGCGGAAAGCGATCCGCCGGCCACGCCTGATGGCGGGTCCAGCGGCGGTCGTCGGGATGATTCGCGACAATCACGCCGGTCAGGTCATGGGCGTGACGCTCAAGCCGGTCGAGACCGGAGAAGATCGGGGTCTGAGACTCCAGCAGTGGCTGACTCAGGGGGACATGGGTTTCAAGTGCCAGATAATCCCCGTGAAGTTCCAGACAGGCATAGACACGAATGGCCGGTTCATCGTCACCTTCTGCATCCAGCGGATCGGCCCAGAGTCCGGCGTGACGCATGCCCATCTCAGCCGCCACATGGGCCGCGAGAGCCCAGTGCTCAGGGGCGAGCGTCAGACGATGGGCCGGGGCAAGACCTTGGGCATCGTTAGAATGGACGACGACCTGCCCAACCTCCAGTCGGGCCAGATAGTCGGACAGCCAGTCAAGGCGGTCGGCTTGATTCATAGCAGATGCATCCCGGTAATCAACTGCGTCGCGCGATCCAGCCAGACGGCGAGAAAGTCCGGGATCGACAGACCCAGCCACAGCACCAGCCCCAAATGGATGAACACCGGCAACAGGTTGGCCTGGACCGGCTGCTGTCCCTCGGGCGCGGGCCCATAGACCATCGGGTGCAGATGCCGGAAGAGTCCGGCGAAGGCCACCGCCAGACCGGTCAGCAGCACCACGGCGAACCAGGGCTGCGACTGCATGGTGGCGGTCAGCAGCAGGAATTCGCTGGTGAAGACGCCGAAGGGCGGAAAGCCGGCGATGGCGACGACGCCGAGCAACAGCGACCAGCCGATGGCGGGCTGGGTGCGGATGAGTCCGCGAATCTGGTCGATGGCCTGGGTGCCGGCAAGATGGGTGGCATGGCCGACGGTGACGAAGATGGCCGATTTGGTGAGCGAGTGCACCAGCATGTGCAGCAGGGCGCCGAAGGTGGCGAGCGGCCCACCGAGCCCGAAGGCGAAGGTCATGAGCCCCATGTGCTCGATCGATGAATAGCTGAACATGCGCTTGATGTCGCGCTGACGATGCAGAAAGAGCCCGGCCACCACGAAGGAAACCAGCCCGAATCCCATCAGCAGCGCACCGGCCAGATGCGGCGTGGCGGTCGTCGCCAGCGAGCCGTCCACCAGCATCTTGACCCGTACCACGGCATAGAGCGCGACATTCAGCAGCAGTCCGGAGAGCACGGCCGACATGGGTGTCGGGCCTTCTGAATGGGCATCCGGCAGCCATTGATGCATGGGCACCAGACCCACCTTGGTGCCATAGCCCACCAGCAGGAAGACGAAGGCGATCCGCATCACGGTGGGATTGAGTTCGTGTGCACGCTCATAGAGCGCGCTCCAGGTCAGACCGGCGGCGGGATCGGCCATCACATGCTGCGCGGCGAAATAGGTCAGCACGGTGCCGAACAGCGCCAGCGCGATGCCCACGCCGCAGAGGATGAAATATTTCCAGGCCGCCTCGACCGCCTCCGGGGTGCGGTAGAGCGAGACCAGCAGCACCGTGGCCAGGGTCGCGCCCTCGACCGCGACCCAGAGTACGCCGAGGTTATCGGTCGTCAGCGCCAGCAGCATGGTCAGCATGAAGGCTTGGTACATGCTGTGATAGACCCGCATGCTGCGCGCGCTGATTTTGCCGCTGGCGCAGACATGACGCATGTAGGGGCGCGAAAAGATCGACGTGGTGACACCGACGAAAGCGGTCAGTACCACCAGATAGACATTGAAGGCATCGACCCGGAAATACGGTCCCGCGATCACCCCGACCGTCGCCACCAGCCACGCCAGCCAGACCGCCGCACCCAGGGTCAGAAGCGAGACCGCGAGATTCAGCCAGCCGGCCAGATTCAGCGGACGCAGCAGCGCCAGCGTCAGACCGCCGAGCAGGGGAGTCAGGAGTAAGAGCAGGAGCGCGGTCATTCGATTTTTGAACCACGAAGGCGCAAAGGACGCGAAGCATCTGGAGCAGTCTGACCTGCGCGCGCATCGCCTGTCTTGGGTTTGCTGGCTCCCGGGGTCCAGTGTGGAAATGCGCCAATTCCCTGGCGCCCTGCGCGTCTTTGCGGTTCCAATCTCATTGGATGAGATCCTCGTTATCGACAGTCTCAGTCAATCGATTGAGCCGATCCACATCCAGCGAGTCGATACTCTCGCGGATCTGGAAAAAAAAGACCCCGAACAGGACCATGGCAACCAGCACGTCGAAGGCGACGCCCAGTTCCACGACCAGCGGCATGCCAGCGGTCGCCGAGACGGCGGCGAGAAAGAGTCCGTTCTCCATCGACATGAAGCCCAGCACCTGAGCCACGGCCTGCTGACGCAGCACCATCATCAGCAGCCCGATCAGGACGACCGCCAGACTGACCGCGACGATGTTGCGAGTGAAGGCCAGCCCCTGTTCGACCATGGGCACCACCAGCCAGTAGCTGAAGATCACCAGCGCGACCCCGGCCATCATCGCCAGCGCGGGCCAGCGCAGGGCTTCGGTATGACGTTCCAGACCCAGCCGACGCACCAGACGGTGCAGCATCCAGGGGATCAGCAGCGCCTTGAGCACCAGGGTCAGGAGCGCCGAAAAATACAGATGATGGGCATGACCGGCGAGCGCCACGGTGAGTGTCACCGCCGCGATCAGCGCGCCCTGCCAGGCGAAGAGATGGATGGCGGCAATCAGACGCGGCTGGGCCAGCAGCACGAATGACAGAAAGAGCACGAGCGCCGCCAGCAGCAGCACGAACTGTTGCAGCAGGGTGAGGACGGTGAGCGTCATGCCCCCACCTCCAGAATGACATGGCTCAAGAGACCCAGCAGCGCCAGCAGCAGGGCCAGATTGAGAAAGGCCGGGACGCGGAACAGACGCATCTTGGCCAGCGCCGTTTCGCTGACCGCCAGCACGGCACCCAGAATCATCAGTTTGAACAGCACGGCGGCGAGTCCCAGACCCAGCGCCAGCGGACTGAAATCCTGCGCCACACCCCAGGGAAAGAAGAGATTGGCGATGATGACGCCATAGAGCAGCAGCTTGATCCAGGCCGCCCATTCCATCAGCGCCAGATGCCGACCGGCATATTCCAGCAGCATCGCCTCATGGATCATGGTCAGTTCCAGATGGGTTGCGGGATTGTCCACCGGGATGCGCCCGCACTCGGCGAGCGCCACCAGCAGCAGTGCACCCAGGGCGAACAGATAGGATGGACGCAGCAGAAAACCATCGGTCAGATGATGATCGATGACGCTGACCAGACTGGTGCTGTGCGCCGTCATGGCGAGGGTGAAGACGGCTACCAGCATGGCGGGCTCGGCCAGCGCCGAGATCAGCATCTCGCGCGAGGCGCCCATGCCGCCGAAGGCCGTCCCTGCATCCATGCCGGCCAGGGCCAGAAAGAAACGCGCCAGCGCCAGCAGACCCACCAGCACGATGATATCGGCGATCCGGGAGGTCGGCAGATCCAGCGCCACCAGCGGGATGGTCGCCGCCGCCAGCCAGATCGCCACGAAGACGATATAGGGAGACGCCCGGAACAATGGCGAGGCGGTATGCGGCACGCGGATCTCTTTGACCAGCAGCTTGCGCAGATCGGCATACGGCTGCAACAGAGACGGCCCGCGCCGGTTCTGGAGCCACGCCTTGACCTTGCGCACCCAGCCGATCAGCAGCGGCGCCAGCGCCGCGATCAGCAGCGCCTGGATGAAGGCAATGAGCCAGGTGACGATGATCATGACCGTTCGCCCGCCAGCGCACGGCATAAGGTGGTTTCCGGGAAAGTTTTTACCAGAGTCAAGACTCCAAATGGACAGGATGAACAGGATTTCGCAGGAGAAAAACCTTTCTTCATCCTGTCAATCTTGAAAAATCCTGTAAATCCTGTCCATTCACATCCTCTCCGTGGGTAGATTGTTTTCAGGAAATCGCCTAAGGCCCCTCTCCCCTCGCGGGAGAGGGGTTGGGGAGAGGGGCAGTTCACGAAATGATCCATAGCAGCACCAGCAGCGTTGCCAGAGTCCAGCCCAGATAGGTCCGCACATTCCCCGATTGCAGACGCACCACCCGGCGCGATGCCGACTCGACGGCGCGCGCCACCGGCAGATACAGGAGCCCCCAGGTGCGGTCGGTCAGTTTGAGCCGATAACGCGGCTCGCCATCCGCGTGCGCGGGGCGCGCCTCGTCGATCTCGAACAGTGGGCCGAACACGCGCCGGATCGGCTGGGCGAAGGCGGTTGCCGTGTACTGCATGCCCGGCGTGGGCGGCGCGAAGCCGCAATCCCAGGGATCGCTGCGCCGGATGCGGCGCGGTACCCCGCGCAGGAACCACCAGAACGCGAACCCGGCCACCAGGGTCAGGAGCAGAATCGTCAGCGGCGCGCTGTAGCTGGCCGTCTCCGACGAGATCGGCGTCAGCCACAGCCAGCCATGGGCGCTGGCCTGCGGCAGACCCGTACCCAGAATCTGCACCGAGACGCCATCGATCAGCATGATGACTTGGGTCGGCAACACGCCGAAGAGCACGCAGAGTCCGGCCAGAAAGCCCTGCCCCGCCCGCATGCCGAATGTTCCCTGCCGCGCATGACGCACATGACGCGAGCGCGCCTGACCGAGGAAGGCGACGCCGTAGACCTTGACGAAGGTCGCCGCCACCAATGCCCCGGTGAGCGCCAGCACCGCCGAGGCGATGGGAATCAGGCTGCGCAGCACCCCGCTTTCAAGCTGCCAGGCCTGCAGCGCCGACTGGAAGATGAGCCATTCGGAAACGAAGCCATTGAACGGCGGCAGCGCGGAGATCGAGAGACAGCCGATCAGGAAAAAGGCGCCGGTCCAGGGCATGCGTCGCAGCAGACCGCCCATCTGTTCCAGATCGCGCTCGTGCGAACTGTGCAGAATGGCCCCCGCGCCCAGGAACAGCAGACTCTTGAACAGGGCGTGATTGATGACGTGATAGAGCGCCGCGACGAAGGCCAGCGCACCCAGCAGGGCATGACCGGTGCTTAGAAAGACCAGCGCCAGACCCAGCGCGATGAAGATGATGCCGAGGTTTTCCACCGACGAATAGGCCAGCAGACGCTTGAGATCGGTCTGCATCAGGGCAAAGAGCACCCCGACCAGCGCCGAGAGGCTGCCGATGACCATCAGCGTCACACCCCACTGCCACTGGACCTGACCGATGAGATCGAAGACCACGCGGATGAAGCCATAGACCGCCACCTTGAGCATGACCCCGGACATGAGCGCCGAGATATGCGAGGGCGCGACCGGATGGGCCTCCGGCAGCCAGGCATGCAGCGGCACCAGACCCGCCTTCATGCCGAAGCCGACGAAGGCCAGGGCGAAGGCGACGCTCGCCCAGCCGGGCGAGAGGATCGCTTCGCGCATCGCGTCGAAGGCAAAGCTGTGGCCGAAGCCCGAGAGCACGCCGAAACCGAGCAGGATGGTCAGCCCGCCGACATGGGCCATGAGCAGATAGAGAAAGGCCGCGCGGCGGTTGGCGGCGTTCTCGTGCTGAAAGGCCACCAGAAAATAGGAGGACAGGGACATGAGCTCCCAGGCCACCATGAAGAGAAAGGCATCGTTCGCCAGCACCACCAGCAGCATGCCGGCGAGGAACAGCCCGGTGAAGCCGCCGAGCGCGGTCAGCGACTCGCGCCCGTGCTCGAAGCCGCGCACATAGGAGGGGCCGTAGATCCCCACTGCGCAGACGACCAGCCCGATCGTCATGAGAAAGAACCCGGACAGCGCATCCAGCCGCACCTGCCAGGGCATCCAGGGCAGACCGAACGGCAGGGTGGTCGAGATATCGCCACCCGCGATCAGGGCCCAGAGCCCCGCCGCCAGCGCCGCCAGACCTGAGAGCCCGATCAGAGGCATCGCCACCCGGCGCAGCACCGACGGATCGCGGCTCGCAAGCAGCGAGACCGCTGACGAACCCAGCGCCAGCAGCACCGCCAATCCGGCCAGCAGCAACGCGGGGGTCATGTTCATCGGTCGGTGTTTCTCATCGGCGGGTTCTTGAGCGGCATCTTGGCGCAGTGCGAAAAATCACCTGATTGAACAGAGTTTAATCGGAAAGATGGGCCAGATCGATGGCGAGTTTGACCGCTGCGGTCAGGCTGCCGGGATCCGCCCGATCCGTACCGGCGAGATCCAGCGCGGTGCCATGATCGACCGAGGTGCGGATGATCGGCAGGCCGAGCGTGACATTGACCGCGCGTCCGAATCCCAGGTGCTTGAGGACGGGCAGTCCCTGATCGTGGAACATGGTGAGAAAGGCGTCGGCGCTGGCGATCCGCTCGGGAACGAAGGCCGTGTCAGCCGGCAGAGGTCCGACCAGATTCCAGCCCCGCGCACGCAGTGCGCTCAGGACCGGTTCGATGACCTCAACCTCCTCGCGTCCCAGATGTCCGCCCTCGCCAGCATGTGGATTGAGTCCGCAGACCAGAATGCGCGGCTGATCGATACCGAAACGCTGTGACAGATCACGGTGCAGGATCTCGATCACCCGGGTCAGATGTTCGCGGGTGATGGCCGCGCTCACCTGCATCAGCGGCAGGTGCGTCGTGACCAGTGCCACCCGCAGTCCGGGCGTGGCGAGCATCATGACCGGCTGTGCATTGCAACGCCGGGCCAAGAACTCCGTGTGTCCGGTGAAATGCACGCCGGCTTCATTGATGACGCCCTTATGGACCGGGCCTGTCGCCAGGGCGTCGAAGGCGCCGTTGAGACAGCCATCGCAGGCAGCAGTCAGGGTCTCCAGGACATAGGCCGCGTTGGCAGGATCGAGCCGTCCCGGCTCGGCTGGCTGACGCAGCGTCACCGGCAGGACACTCAAGTGACCGGGCGGCGAAAGGGTCGGCGGGCGCTCGGGATCGCAGGTCTCAAGACGCAGATCCAGGCCGAGCAGTCGCGCACGCGCGGCCAGCAGATCGGGATCGGCGATGGCGACCAGTTGGGCCTGACTCGCGCCCTGGGCGAAGCGCACGAGCAGATCGGGGCCGATGCCGGCGGGCTCACCCGGCGTGATGGCGATGCGGGGAATCGTGTGGGCGGTCTTCGACAACGTGTTGTTTCTCCGAAAAACGGTTTTTGGACAGGACTAACAGGATGATTCAAGATTAAAAACAATAATTTGAAATCCTGTCCATCCTGAAAATCCTGTCTAAATTCAAATCTGCCCGTTCCTGCGAATCAGGGTTATGGCTCGCGGTCGAGCCGGATTTCGACATAGGCCTGATCGCGCAACTGACGCAGCCATTCCTCGGTCGCCTCTTCGGCCTTGCGCCGTTGCAGTGCCTCGCGCGCCTTGATCCGCATGGCGTCACCGCTGGTGTCCTGACTGCGTCGTTCCAGGGGCTGCACGATGTGCCAGCCGAACGAACTCTTGAAGGGTGCGCTGACCCCGTTGATCGGCTGCTCGTTCATCGCCGTCTCGAACTCGGGCACGGTGTCGCCGGGATTGACCCAGCCCAGCTCGCCGCCCTTGAGGGCCGAGCCGGTGTCGTCCGAATGCGCGCGCGCCAGGGTGCCGAAATCGTCGCCGCTGATGATACGCTCACGCAGGATCGCCAGACGCTGTTTGGCGTCATCATCCGAGACCACTTCATTGGTGCGGATCAGGATGTGGCGGGCGCGGGTCTGGGGCACGTTCTGCGGGTCGGCGCCCTTGATCTCGCGCAGCTTGATGAGATGAAAACCGCTGGGGCTGCGCAGCGGCTCGGTGATCGCGCCTTCGGCCAGGGTCATGGCCTGCTCCGCGACCAGCGCCGGCACCGCGCCCATCTCGAACCAGCCGAGATCGCCGCCTTCGAGCGCGTTACTGCCGTCCGACTCGCGCGCCGCCACCGCGCTGAAATCGGCGCCCCCGCGCAACTGGGCCAGCAGACGTTTGGCCTTGGCCTCGGCCGTCCTGACCTGTTCGGGGGTCGGATCGTCCGGCAGGGCGATCAGGATATGCTGCAATCTGACCTGTTCGCGTTCGATCAGCGAACTGGACTCACGCGCCAGAAAGCGGTCGATCTCGCGGTCGTTCACCTGGATCTTGTTGATGACCTCCTGACTTTGCAGGCGGCTGGTGAGGATCTGGGCGCGGGTGTCCTCGCGGAAATCGGCAAAGCGGATGCCGCCGGCCTCCAGCGTGGCCTGGAGTGCTTCAAGCGACAGACCGTTGCGGCTGGCAATGTTGGTCATAGCCTCGGTCAGGGTGGCGTCATCCACCTCAATGCCGAGTTCCTTGGCCCGCTGGCGTTGCAGCCGCTTGAGGATGAGCCGGTCGAGCACCTGCTTTTCGAGCTGCGCCTGCGGCGGCGGCGGCGTGCCGCTTTGCTGCATCTGGGGAATGACCAGACTGATCTCTTTGTTGAGCTCGCTGCGCACCACGACATCGTCATTGACCACAGCCACGATGGCGTCCAGGGGTTGCGTCCCGGTCTGGGCGAAGACGGCGCTGCACGACAGGGTCAGGCAGACGCCCAGGCTCGCGCGCCGCAGCAGGCGGCTAGTTCGGTTGATAACCATAGATTCCTCGTTCCAGGCGTTTTTCGATCTGATTGCCGAATGAGCCGAGACCGGCCAATTCCAGTTGTAACATGATACTGGTGCTGCCGGCGTTCTCCGCGCTCCGCTTCAAATGCTGACCCAGCACCCGCAGACGCCAGCAGCAGCGACCGAACTCGATGCCGGCGAAGGCCTCGACCGTTTCCTCGTTGAGCAGCGAATAGAGCCAGCGGCCAACCAGTTTGACATTTCCGCCCACCGGCATCTGAAAGGAGATATCGGTGTCTTCGTACTGTTCGTCTTCCTGCTCGCCAAAGTTGAAACGATAGGCCAGATTCAGCAGCCGATCATCGCCGGGCGTATAGCGAAGCTGGAGCGCCTGTTTCTCCCAGGGGTGATCGGTTTGATTTGGATTCCACTGGGCGCTGACCAGCGCCGTCCAGTCTTTCAGCAGACGCGCCGCGACTTCGCCGGCCATCAATGAGCTGAGATCGTTGTCAACCGCATCGCCGTCGAGCTGCACCCGCCGGTCATCGAAGTAATAAATCTGTCCCAGGCTGGCACGGAAGAGTTCGTCGCCATCGTGGCTGGCAAGGGTGCGCGAGGTCAGACCAACAGTGAGACGGTTTTCGTCGCCAATGCGGTCATAGCCGGTGAAGCGGTTGGGACGAAAGAGGCTGGCAAAGCTGAAATCGAGCGCCGTGGTGTCGAAACGCGGGGTCTGTGACTGATCCTCGTAAGGCGTGAGGACGTAATAGAGACGCGGCTCCAGGGTTTGCAGGGTCGCGGCGCCGAACCAGTCGGTCTCGCGCTCGAAGATGAGCGTGCCGTCAATGTCGAGACTCGGGATGAGATGCGAGGGCTGTTCGGGCAGGCCAGGGGTCTGATCGACGAGATCGTAGCTGGTGGAATAGAGACGCGCACGCGGGATGAGATAGCCGAAGCTGCGGCGCAGCGGAATTCGCACCGTCGGAACGGCGACCAGGCGGTTGCCGTGCACGGCCGCGTTGTGGTCGAAATAGTCGTACTGACCGGTGAAGCTGTACTCGACCAGTTGCTTCCAGCGTTGTGGATCCAGGGCGAATTCGAGATGCGGCAACTGACCGTAAGGCCGGTTGGCAGGCGCAATGCTGCTATCAACGGTCTGGAATTCCTGGAACCGGGTGAGCAGACGCCAGCCGTCTCCGGCATAGCGCAGATCGCCGCGCCGGGTCAGATTGCGCAAACTGGTGACATCCAGCCCGTTGCCGAAATCCTCCAGATACTGATCGTCCGAGACGGCGGCATAATCGACTGAGGTTGACCAGCGTTCGCCGAGCTGGCCCCGCTGCTCGACCCGCAGGGCGCTGCGTGCGCCATTGTCGGGCATCTTCTGGTCGCTCGGCAGCAGTTCGCCGTTGATCTCCAGTTCCTGAAAGCTGGCGAGATGGCGGAACTGGGCGCCGAGCATCAGTCCCCGCGTGCTCATGTAGCGCGGTGTCAGGGTCGCGTCCATGTTGGGCGCGATGTTCCAGTAATAGGGCAGACGGATATCGGTGCCGGTCTCATCCGACGAACCGAAGGTCGGAATCAGGAAACCGCTGCGACGCCGGCCATCGATGGGAAATTGCAGATAGGGCGTATAGAGCACCGGCACATCGAAGAAGCGGATGCGCGCATGACGGGCGACCCCCAGGCCGCTCGCCTGATCCAGTTCCAGCTCGCGGGCCTGAAGCGACCAGTCCGAGTAACCGGGCGGGCAGGTGGTGTAGAGGATGTCCTGATAGCGGCTGAGTTGCTCCGAGAGCATCCAGGCGCGGTCGGCCTCGCCGCGCAGATTGGCGTTGCCGGAGACGCGATACCGGGCATGATCAATGGTGCCCGCTTTGGTCTCCAGGTTGTACTGGATGGAATCGCCGGTGAGACGCAGCCCCGGATAGTCCAGATAGATGCTGCCTGCGGCATCGACCTGGCCGGTGCGGCGATTGAAAGCTGACCGTTCGGCCTCCAGACGCCGCTCGTTCTGGACGAACTCGATGCCGCCCTGCAACTGAATCAGATCGGTATTCTGGTCGTAATCGACACGATCCGCCGTGATGTCGATCGGTATCGCATTCGTGCTGGCGGGCGGATCGACGATGCCGAGCCCGTCAGTACCGGGACGCGGGCCGCAATAGTCCCATGACAGACCTGTATGCAGGCGTGCTTCCTGAAGGCGCGCATCCGCGCGTGGCAGGGGGGCAACGGGTGCTCCGGGATCCTGGGGCGGCAGTTGCCGGGCCGTGTCAGGTTCTGGAACCTGCCGTGCGAGCGGCGGGATGGCCTGCTCCGGCGGACCCGGATTGGTCGGTGTCAGTGCTGGCAGGGCAGGACGATCAATCGCAATGGGCGAAGGCGTCAACTCGGCGCGTGCGGGAGGCACTGACGGCGGTTGTTCAGCGACCGGCTGCGTCGCCGTCAGCGGCGCGGCCTCAGCCTGATCCGCTGCCATGGCCGGGATCGGCGGCGTCACGGTGACGGAGTCGTCGGACAGGAGCGGAGACGACAGGGCGAAAAAAAGTAACAGCGCCGATGCGCCCGCGCTGCGTGTGAGATCGAGCATGCTCGGCATCCGTTTGACGGACTCGTGATCCTGAGAGTGGATGGGCTGGGCGTGCAACCATGTCATATCCAGGCCATGTCATCAATCCTGGATCCTGCGCATGGCCCGGTTGAGGCGCATCCTTAACCATCGAACGATCCTGTTACTGATGGGGCGAGAGGCAGGAACGGCACCGTCACGCCGATCATTCCGTGCAGATTCACGTCGCGGCCTCCATCGACGTTATCATAACAATCATCTGCGAGACGCTGGGTTCATCACGTCACTTTGCACTAAGATGCAGCGTCGCTGCATCATCGTCGGACCAAAAAGGCCGGCACAGTATACCCGCCCCCCTTCCACCCGGAGACCCAGATGTCGGAAGACCTCGACCAGAGCGCGCTCGATTATCACCGCTACCCCAAGCCCGGCAAGCTGGCGATCAAGGCGACCAAGCCGCTCGCCAATCAGCGTGATCTGGCGCTGGCCTATTCACCCGGCGTCGCCGCCGCCTGCCGCGAGATTGAGCAGGATCCGCTGACCGCCTCGCTCTATACCGCACGCAGCAATCTGGTCGGGGTCATCACCAACGGCACTGCCGTGCTGGGTCTGGGGGCGATCGGCGGTCTGGCCTCCAAGCCGGTCATGGAAGGCAAGGCGGTGCTGTTCAAGCAGTTCGCCGACATTGATGTCTTCGATATCGAGATCGACGAACGCGATCCGGAAAAACTCATTGAGACCATCGCCCGGCTCGAACCGACCTTCGGCGGTATCAATCTGGAAGACATCAAGGCCCCGGACTGTTTCATCGTCGAACGGGCGCTCAAGGAGCGCATGAAGATCCCGGTCTTCCACGACGATCAGCACGGAACCGCCATCGTGGTGAGCGCGGCCATCCTCAACGGGTTGCGGGTGGTCGGCAAGGACATCGGTCAGGTGCGGCTGGTCACTGCCGGCGCGGGCGCGGCGGCGCTGGCCTGTGTCGATCTGCTGGTCGCACTGGGTCTGTCCAAAGAAAACGTGACCCTGACCGACATCGCCGGGGTCGTCTATCCGGGACGGCTTGAGGTGATGGATCCCTACAAGGGACGCTATGCCCGCGACACCGAAATGCGGACGCTGGAAGAGGCCATCGTCGGCGCGGACATCTTCCTGGGTCTGTCAGCCGCTGGCGTGCTCAAACCGGAATGGCTGATCCGCATGGCCGATCATCCCATCGTCATGGCGCTCGCCAACCCCGAACCCGAGATCATGCCCGATCTGGCGCGCGCGGCGCGGCCCGACGCCATCATTGCCACCGGGCGCTCGGACTATCCGAATCAGGTCAACAACGTCCTCTGTTTTCCCTTCATCTTCCGGGGCGCGCTCGACTGCGGCGCCAGCGAGATCAACGAGGCCATGAAGGTCGCCTGTGTGCGCGCCATTGCCGATCTGGCGATGGCCGAACCATCCGACATCGTGCGCGCGGCCTATGGCGGCGATCAGCTCCAGTTCGGCCCCGAGTATCTGATTCCCCGACCTTTTGATCGGCGTCTGATGGAGCATCTGGCCCCGGCGGTCGCGCAGGCGGCGATGGAGAGCGGGGTCGCGACCCGTCCCATTGCGGATCTGGATGCCTATCGTCAGTCGCTGCACACCCGCGCCTATCGCACCGGCATGACCATGAAGCCGGTCTTCGACCAGGCCCGCACCGCGCCCAAACGCGTGGTCTTTGCCGAAGGCGAGGATGAGCGGGTGCTCCAGGTCGCCCAGCAGGCCATCGCCGAGGGCATCGCGCGCCCCATTCTGATCGGACGCACCGAAATCATCGCCAGCCGTCTCGGGACGCTGGGTCTGAGCATCCGCCCCGGTCGCGACTTCGATCTGGTCGTCCCCAGCGATAACCCGAACTTCGAGCACTACTGGCACGCCTTCTATGACCGGGTCAAACGTCGCGGCTATGCCCCGGACGAGGTGCGCAAATATATCCGCAACGACACGACCGTGCTGGCCGCGACCATGGTGCGTGTCGGCGACGCCGATGCCATGATCTGCGGCATCGTCGGACGCTATTCGCGTCACTTCAAGCATGTCGAGGAGGTGATCGGCGCCGCGCCCGGCGTCAGGCGTCTCACCGCCATGAGTGCACTGGTGCTTCCGGGCGGCCCGCTCTTCATGGCCGACACCTACGTCCAGGTCGACCCCACTGCGGAGGACCTGGTCGAGATCACCCGTCTCTGCGCCGCCGAGGTGCGCTGCTTCGGACTGGTGCCCAAGGTCGCCCTGCTCTCGCACTCCAATTTCGGCAGCCACGACTCGCCTGCCGCCACCAAGATGCATGAGGCACTGCGTTTGCTGCGAGAGCTGGAGCCGGAATTGGAAGTGGAGGGCGAGATGCACGCCAATCTTGCCTTCGACGCGGCAGTCCGGCAGGCGCGCTTTCCCGAATCGCGTCTCACGGGCCGGGCCAATCTGCTGATCATGCCCAATCAGGACGCCGCCAATATCGCCTTCAATCTGCTGCGCACCATGAACGAGGGCGCATCCTTCGGCCCCATGCTGCTCGGTACTGATCGTGCCGCCCATATCGTCACCCCGAGCACCTCGGTGCGCGGGCTGCTCAACATGACCGCGATTGCGGCGGTGCAGGCGGGTTGACGATGACAGAGACGGCAATCACCGCAACGCGGAACTGGAAACAAACCGGAAAGGAATTTCTCAATCCGCGTGTCGTCAGCATGCTGTTTCTCGGCTTCTCAGCCGGAATCCCGCTGCTGCTGATCTTTTCCTCGCTCTCGCTGTGGCTGCGTGAGGCCGGAATCGAGCGCAATGCCGTCACCTTTTTCAGTTGGGCGGCGCTCGGTTATTCGTTCAAATTCGTCTGGGCGCCGCTGATCGACCGTCTGCCGCTGCCCGTTCTGACCCGGCGGCTCGGTCGCCGCCGCGCCTGGATGCTGACCGCGCAGATCGCCATCATCACCGCCATTCTGCTGATGGCGATGGTCGATCCATCGACCGGCCCGGACAGCCTGACACGCATGGCGCTGGCCGCCGTGCTGCTGGGTTTCTCGTCCGCGACCCAGGACATTGTCATCGACGCCTACCGCATCGAATCTGCCGAACCGCGATTCCAGGCGCTCATGTCATCAACCTATATCGCCGGTTATCGCATCGGCATGGTGGTAGCCGGCGCCGGTGCGCTCTATCTGGCCGCGCGCTTCGGCTCCGAGGCCGGCGCTTACAGCTATGTTGCCTGGCAGATGACCTATCTGATCATGGCCGGCATCATGCTGGTCGGCGTGATGACGACCCTTTCGATCCGTGAGCCGGAGACCAGCCGCGCCAATGAAATCCACTATGCCGCGACCGATTATCTGCGTCTGGTGCTGGTGTTCGCCGCCACCGCAGCGGCCTTTGCGTCCGGCTTCTTTCTGACAGGCGGGATCTTTACCGAACTCAAGACCGCCGCTGGCGGTAGCGCCCTGAGCGGTTTTCTGCTGGAGACGCTGCGCTTCGTGCTGGCGGTCGGTGCGGCGGTGCTGGTCGGTTGGGGACTGGTGGTGCTGGGCGCGATCAATCGGGTCATGGCGCGCGAGACCTGGGTCGAGCCGGCGCTCGATTTTTTCCGCCGCTATGGTCTGAACACTGCGCTCCTGCTGCTGGCTCTGATCGGGCTCTACCGGATCTCGGACATCGTGCTGGGGGTCATCGCCAATGTCTTCTATCAGGACATCGGTTTCACCAAACCCCAGATCGCCACGGCGGTTCAGACTTTCGGGGTCTTCGTCAGCATTGCCGGCGGTCTGCTCGGCGGATTGCTGGCGACCCGTTATGGCGTGCTGCGGATCCTCATGCTGGGTGCCATCCTGTCGGCGGCGACCAATCTTATCTTCGTGGCGCTGGCTGAGATCGGCAACAATGTGCTGTTGCTCTACGTGGCCGTCGGTGCGGACAATCTCGCAGCGGGACTCGCCAGCGCGGCCTTCGTCGCCTTTCTGTCGAGCCTGACCAATGTCTCTTTCACCGCCGTGCAATATGCCATCTTCAGCTCGCTCATGACCCTGCTGCCAAAACTGCTTGGCGGTTATTCGGGATCCATCGTCGATGGCATCGGTTATCCGGGCTTCTTCATCTTCACGGCCCTGATCGGCGTGCCGGTGATCGCCCTGGTCTGGTTCGCAGGCCAGCGTCTGGACATTGATGGCCGGGCGAAGCCGGCTCACGTCCGCTAAACCGATCCCTTTCATTCCTGGATTCGCGACGACTCATGTCTCATCACACGATGCTCTACCGCCCGGCCGCAGGATGGCTGCCGGCCCTCTCTGTCTGGATCTTTTCGACGGTTGTTCACGCTGCGCCTGCCGTTGCGCCGCCTGTTCCAGCAAACGCCGGGCCACCCGATGCCGGAGGACTGTTCAGCGAGGCGTTTTTTCTCAAGCTCGGCTTCTCGTTCATGATCGGGCTGGCGATGGGCTTCGCACTCAAGGTCGCCTTCAAGATCGCACTCCTGGTGATGGGCCTGATCCTGCTCGCGCTCTTTCTGTTGCAGTATCACGGCGTCATCGATGTCGATTGGTCCGGTTTCGAGGTCCATTACGACACCTGGATCGACTGGCTCGGCGCCCATGCCGGGGTCTTTTTCGGTTTCGTCGGAGACAATCTCACCAGCGCGGCGTCCTTTCTGGCAGGGCTGGCGCTGGGGTTCAAGTATTGAGTTGGCAGGACGACTGACGACTTGAATTTACTTCCGCGCAATGAGAATTGCGCGCACTGGTGCGGGCAGTCCTTCAACCGTTTGGTTTGGATCGGCAGGATCCAGATGATCGGGCAACGACTGGAAATGCATCCAGTCGGTTGACCGCTGTTCCTCGCGGCTGGTGCGGCTGACATCGACCACCCGCACCGCCTCGAAACCGCAGCGCCTGAGCCAGACCGACAGCGCCGCGACGCTCGGGATGAACCAGACATTGCGCATGCTGGCATAGCGCCCCGGCGGCACCAGCGCCTGCGTCCCATCGCCTTCCAGAACCAGGGTTTCCAGCACCAGTTCACCGCCCGGACGGAGCAGGCGACGCAGCTCGGCGAGATGGTCCATGGGCGAGCGGCGGTGATAGAGCACCCCCATCGAGAAAACCGTGTCGAAGCCGGTGACTGTGTCGGGCAGATCCTCGATGCCGAGCGGCAGCACCGCCAGCTCATCGCGAGCCAGATAGCGGTTGATGGCGAGAAACTGGAGCACGAACAGGAGCGTCGGATCGATGCCGAGCACCAGTCGCGCGCCCGCGCCCAGCATCCGCCAGCCGTGATAGCCGTTGCCGCAACCGACATCCAGCACCAGTCGCCCGTCCAGCGGACTGATGGCGTCGGCCAGCCGATCCCATTTCCAGTCCGAGCGCCATTCGGTATCGAGATGCAGACCATGCAGACAGAATGGACCCTTGCGCCAGGGATGCAGCCGCATCAGCGTCTGGCGCAGGATGGCTGCGGTTGCCGAATCGAGTGGGGTGATCGCCTGGAGACCGACGCAGGCGGCATTCAACCGGATTTCGCCCTCCGGCAATGACGGCAGCGCGGCCAGCGCCGACTCCCAGCGCGCCAGATCCCCATGTGCGCCCGCGCCAAGCCGGGCCAGACTGGCATCTGCCAGCGCATCACGCCAGGGAGCGAGCGGGGTCGCTGCCAAACGCGCCAGAAACGGCTGAAAATGACTCAGGTCCATGCGATCCAGGCGACGAAGTTGAGACTCTGAAACCAGCGCGTCACCTCGATGAAGCCGGCAGCAGCGAGCCGCTGCTCATGGGTTTCAATCGAATCCGGCACCAGAACACGCTCCAGCGCGGCGCGCTTGCGGGCGATGGCCAGCTCGCTGTAGCCGTTGGCGCGCTTGAAATCTTCGTGCAGTGCGGTCAGCCAGGCACCGTTACGGTCATCGAGAACCCGGATCTTTTCGGCCAGAAGGAGCGCACCGCCGGGCACCAGACCCGCACGAATCCCTTGCAGCAGGCTCAGACGCCGTTCCGGCGGGATGAACTGGAGGGTCAGATTCAGGACGACCAGCGACGCCTGCTCGATCCGCACCGCTTCCACATCTGCGCAGATCAGCTCGATCCGCTCCGCGCCCGGCACATCGGCGAGCCGGTCGCGCAGACCCGCGATCATCGCGGGGGCATTATCGACTGCCACGATTCGCACCGTCGCGGGAACCTGCCGCAGCATGGCGCGCGTCACCGCGCCCAGCGAGCAGCCCAGGTCATAACAGGCGGTTCCGGGTCGTGCCACGCGCCGGGCGATCAGCCCGGAGAGTCCCACCAGTTCGGCATAGCCCGGCACCGAACGCCGCACCATGTCAGGAAAGACCCGCGCCACATCGGCATCGAATTCAAAGGGACGGATCGGCGCATCGGGCCGGTCGAAGAGATTATCTGGATCACTGGTCATCATGCGCGGCATTGTAACGGCCATTCCAACAAGTCACGAAACCAACATCGACGAACGTCCGGCGATTGTTAGAATGTCAGGTCAATGACCACGCGCCCAGACCACGGAAAACCACCATGAGCACGAGCGACATCCAGGTATTCGACGAAGACGTGAACTACGTCAAAACGCTTGCCGATCCGATTCCGGTCTTGGCCGAGGACATCAATCTCGACGATCCCAGTCTCTACCTGAATCGCGAGCTGACCTGGCTGGCCTTCAATCATCGTGTGCTTCACGAGGCGGACGATCCGCGCAATCCGCTGCTGGAGCGGATCAAGTTTCTGGCGATCGTCAGCAACAATCTGGACGAGTTCTTCATGAAACGCATCGGCGGGCTCAAGCAGCAGATCGCCGCCGGTGTCCATACCCCGAGCCTGGACGGCCGCACCCCGCTTCAGCAGCTCAAGACCTGTCAGGCAGCGGCGCGCGATTTCCAGACCGAGCAGCAGCGCATCTATGACATCCTGATGAGCGAGCTGGCCGCACATGACATCCGTATCGTTCTGCATGATCAATTGCCCGAGGATGCACGCGAGCGGCTGCGCGATTATTTCCGCGCCAATATCTTCCCCATGCTCACTCCGCTGGCGATGGATCCGGCGCATCCATTCCCCTTCATCTCCAATCTGACGCTGAATCTGCTGGTGACCCTGCGCTTCCCGGATGGCAACGAGGTCTACATGGCCCGCGTCAAGGTGCCGGTGAGCAAGGATGTCTCCAAACGCCTGATCCCGGTGGATGGCAGTCTCACCTTCGTCACGCTCGAAGACCTCATGGTCAATAACCTGGACATGCTGTTTCCGGGAATGGAGATCGTCTCCTGCGCGCTCTTCCGGGTGACCCGCAACGCCATCGTCGAACCGGATGCGGAAGCGGCCAACGATCTGCTGGAGATGATCGAGACCGAACTGCGCGAGCGCCATTTCGCGCCCATCGTGCGGCTGGAGGTGCAGCCGGGCATGGAGCCGATCCAACGCGGCATGTTGGCCGCCGAACTCGGCCTGAACGAAGAGGAGGATGTCTTTGAAGTCGCTGGCATGATGGCGCTGCGTGATCTCTTCGAGATCGCCGCCATTGAAAAACCCGAGCTGCACGACAAGCCGCACCGTCCGGTCGATCACCCGCTGCTCGCCAATGACCGGCGCAATATCTTTCATATCATCCGCGAGAACGGGCCAATCCTGCTCCAGCATCCCTATCAGCCCTTCAGCACCTCGGTCGAGCGTTTTCTGCGCACGGCCGCTGAGGATCCCAAGGTGCTGGCGATCAAGATGACCCTCTATCGCACCTCCGCCGGGGCCATCCTGGACTCACTCATCCAGGCGGCGCGCAACGGCAAGCAGGTCGCGGTGCTGGTGGAACTCAAGGCGCGTTTCGACGAGGCCGCCAATATCCAGTGGGCGCGCCGGCTGGAGGCCGAGGGGATCCATGTCAACTATGGTGTCATGGGGCTCAAGACCCACAGCAAGCTGATCTTCGTGGTGCGCCGTGATTACGCCCAACTGCGCCGTTACTATCACATTGGCACCGGCAACTATCACGCTGGCACCGCCAAACTTTATACCGACCTTGGCATGCTCGGCTGTGATGAGGGCATCGGCCAGGATCTCACCGAGCTGTTCAACTATCTGACCGGCTACTCGCCGCCGCCAAGCTATCGCAAGATCCTCGCCGCGCCCTATAACCTCAAGCGCGCCATCATCGATAAGATCAACCGCGAGATCGAGCATCAGAAACAGGGGCGCGGCGGTCTGATCCAGATGAAGATGAACGCACTGGAAGACGCCGACATCACCCGCGCGCTCTATAAGGCTGGCCGCGCCGGGGTGCAGATCGATCTGATCATCCGCGACACCTGCCGCTTTCGCCCAGGGCTTCCCGGCATCAGCGAGCGCGCGCGCGTGGTGAGCATTGTCGGGCGCTTTCTGGAGCATGGGCGGATCCTCTATTTCCGCAATGGCGGCGAGGAGGAGTATTACATCGGCTCGGCGGACATGATGGGGCGCAACCTGGACAGCCGGGTGGAGGTTCATGCCCCGGTCGAAAATCCGGAGCTGCGCCAGGATCTGCGGCTCATTCTGGATGTGCAGTTCGCCGACACCCGTTCGGCCTGGGATATGGACGCCACTGGTCATTACACCCAGCGCACGCCGGAGGACGACAGCAAGAAAGGCGCACAGGAGACCCTGATCGGCGTGGCCGAGAAACGTCTTGCTGCTGCCGCCAAACACAAGGAAAAGAAGGTCCGCTCCAGGCTGCTGAGCCACTTCCAATGGCGGCTGCGGGACAAGAATCAGCCGTGAACTGAACCGCGCGCTCAGAGCGATCAGGATGCTCTGAGCGCCTGGATGCTGCGACTCTAGACGTCCAGATTTTCGACGTTTAACGCATTTCGCTCGATAAAGAGCCGACGCGGCTCCACCTGATCACCCATCAGCGTGGTGAAGATCTGATCCGCCGCGACGGCATCCTCGATGGTGACCCGCAACAGACGCCGGATCTCGGGATTCATGGTGGTTTCCCAAAGCTGTTCGGGGTTCATTTCACCCAGACCCTTGTAACGCTGAATGCCATAGCCGCGCTGTGCCTCAGCGAGCAGCCAGCGAATCCCTTCACCGAGATCCGCAATCTCCTTGCGACGCTCTCCCCGGCTGACATAGGAGCCGGCTTGGAGCAGGCCATCAAGCTTCTGTCCGAATTCCAGAATTTTTGCGTAATCCGCCGTCTGGAAAAACTCAAGTGGAATAATCCGGGTTTCCGGGATCCCATGAATGAGCCGGATCAGTTCAATGACAGATGCCTTGCCTGACGATGACTCGCCAAGATGCAGTTTATAGTGCAGCGAAATGGAATCATGCTGATTCAGACGTGATTCCAGTTCAACACACCACTCTGCGAGACGCTGTGTATCCGCAATTTGCGCTGTGTCCAGCGCGGGCGACTTGAGCAATTCTTCGAGAAAGACGGCGTCATAACGGGACGAAAGTCGTTTGACGATGGCGACGAAGACCTGATACTCATGCGCGAGCGCTTCAAGCGCAGTGCGGGCCAATGGCGGCGCATCCGTGTTGACGAAGAGATCGGCATCATCCAGCGCGGCTTGCAGCATGGCGCGATTGAGCGCCGACTCATCTAGCAGATATTCCTCCTGCTTGCCTTTTTTGATCTTGAAGAGCGGCGGCTGGGCGATATAGATATGGCCGCGCTCGACCAGCTCGGGCATCTGACGGTAGAAGAAGGTCAGGAGCAGGGTGCGGATATGGGCTCCGTCTACGTCCGCATCTGTCATGACAATGATGCGGTGATAACGCAGGTTATCCGGGTTATATTCCTCACGGCCAATACCGCAGCCCAAGGCGGTAATGAGCGTCCCGACCTCAGCAGATGACAGCATTTTGTCGAAACGCGCCTTTTCGACATTCAGGATCTTGCCCTTCAGGGGGAGAATGGCCTGAAAGGCCCGATCCCTGCCCTGCTTCGCCGAGCCACCTGCCGAGTCGCCCTCGACCAGATAGAGTTCCGATTTGGCCGGATCCTTTTCCTGACAGTCGGCCAGTTTGCCCGGCAGTCCCGCGACATCCAGCACGCCTTTGCGACGTGTCATTTCACGCGCCTTGCGCGCCGCCTCACGGGCGCGCGCCGCTTCCAGCATCTTGTTCGCAATCACCTTCGCCTGGGCGGGCTGCTCTTCCAGAAAAAGATCAAGCTGCTCGACGACCAGCGATTCGACCGCTGCCTTGACCTCGGAAGACACCAGTTTGTCTTTCGTTTGGGATGAAAATTTGGGGTCTGGCACTTTCACCGAGAGCACAGCCGTGAGTCCTTCGCGCGCATCATCGCCGACCGGGCGGATCTTCTGACTCCTGTCCAGCCCTTCGCGCTCGATATAGGCATTCAGAGTGCGCGTCAGCGCCGCGCGAAAGCCGGCCAGATGGGTGCCGCCATCCTTTTGCGGGATGGTGTTGGTATAGCAATAGATCGTCTCCTGATAGCTGTTATTCCATTGAATCGCCAACTCCACACCAATGGAGTGACGTTCCGAACTGAAATAAACCACTGTCGGATGAATCGGCTCCTTGTTCTGGTTCAGATGCTCGACAAAGGCGCGAATGCCGCCTTGATATTCAAAGATATCCTGTCGCCCTGAGATCTCCTCATTCAGCGCAATGCGCACGCCCGAGTTCAAAAAAGAGAGTTCGCGCAGACGCTTGGCCAAAATATCGTAGTGGAAATCCAGATTCGTAAAAATTTCAGACGACGGATAAAAACGAATTTCAGTCCCGGTGTCACTCGTTTCGCCGACCACTTTCAATGGATACTGAGGAACGCCAAGACGGTACTCCTGCTGATAAACATGCCCGCCGCGACAGATACGTAAATGCAGGCGTTCAGACAGGGCGTTCACCACCGACACGCCAACACCATGCAGTCCGCCCGACACCTTATAGGAGTTGTCGTCGAATTTTCCTCCTGCATGCAACACTGTCATGATGACTTCAGCGGCCGAACACTGCTCTTCCGCATGGATGTCAACCGGGATGCCACGACCATCATCGACGACGGACACGGATCCATCACCGTGCAGGGTGACGGTTATATTCGTGCAGTAACCAGCGAGCGCCTCGTCAATGGAGTTATCGACGACCTCGAAGACCATGTGATGCAGACCGGTCCCGTCATCCGTGTCGCCGATATACATGCCGGGGCGCTTGCGTACCGCGTCGAGCCCTCTGAGGACTTTAATATTGGTGGAGTCGTAAGTCATGGAGTCTGATTAAATCGATGATTGATAGGAAGAAAAATGCCAGCGGCATGGGTTTTGTACAGAAGGTTGATCCATGCATGATGTCATGCATGAATCATCGTCAAAACGGCAGCGGCATGGCGATCAAGGCGTCAAGACGCCATGTTCCACGTGGAACAAGCAAGCCTTGCCTCCTGCGGTCCACTCATCGGCCATTGGCCTTGTCGAAACGCGCGTGACAAACCGCTGGGCCTCTGTCGCCGCAAAAATTGACCAGATTTTTGAGCAGGTATCCTGATCAAGCTCCGCCTCCAGGTCATCCAGGAGCCAAACCGATGCGCCAACACCATGTTCAGCATGAACGCGATCGGCAGCAAGTTGCAGCAAGCAAACAAGAGCTTTTGCCTGTCCTCTTGAAAAGCACGCCGCCTTACCGTCACGTTCGACCGTGAAATCGGCGCGACTCGGGCCGATCAATGTGTATCCACAGGATACTTCGGCTGCTCTCACCTGGGTCAACGCATCACCCAATGAGTCGCGATCTGACCAGCCTCGTCGAAACCGGATATCACAATCAGCCAAAAAATCGAACGTCGGACAAAGCTGAAGAAACTGGACGCGCCAATCCGTAAAAAACTGCTCGCGATACCGATTGACTTCTTCCGCAAGCTCCACGAAGGAACGACTCCAGATACCGTCCGCCCAGTCTTTGGAGCGCAGGACAGCATTTCGTTGCGACAAGGTGCGATGGAAGTTCTTGCGTAGTCGTCCGAAGCGATGTTCCACGTGGAACACGTTCCAGTCGAGATAGGTTCTTCTAAGCGCCGGATCTCCGTCCAACAAGGATTGAGCGTTCTCCCCGATCAGTTTGACGGAAATCGGAAAATGGGTTGCATCCTGATTCTCCCACGGGGCTGAATCAAGCGAACGCTGGGTGCCTGTGCGGTCTCGATAAAAGCCGAGACTTAGTTTACCCCGCTGCCCCGTACAGAAACCCTTGATGGAGGTACAGCATTCGCCATTGGTCGTGATCGGGCCGGCCTTGCGTCCACGAAAACTTCGGCCTCGTGCAAGCAGGTAGATCGCCTCCAGAACCGTTGTTTTACCTGCGCCATTCCCACCACTTAAAATGACAACCGGCGCATCCAGATCAATTTGCATGCGTTGAATGTTACGTAGATTTTCAATACGCAGCGAAACCAGACCCTGGAGTTTTCCATCTTCGATAGCCGATTCCATCCAAACTCACTCGAAACTCAGCATTTCGCTCTGGACGCGGTTTAGAGCCGCATCGGCATGACAACATAGGTTTCGTCCTCGGCGTCTTTTCCACGCCAGACTGAACTGCTGTTTCCGTCCTGAAAACGAACCTGAACCTCGTCGCCATCAAGTGCGTTCAATACATCGATGAGATAAGCCACATTGAAGCCAATTGCAGTCGGCTCGCCAGCATAATCCAGTTCGATTTCCTCTTCGGCCTCTTCCTGCTCTGGATTGTGAGCAAGCAGTTTCAGCACACCCTGCTCAAATGTCAGTCGAACACCGCGATATTTTTCGTTGGATAAAATCGCCGTGCGTGATAACGCGCGTTTCAGATCCTCTTTGTTCATTGATGCCAAATGACCGATTTCGCGCGGAATAACGCGCTCATATTCAGGATAACGGCCATCAACCAGTTTGGATGTCATCGTCATATGGCCAACAATGATTCTAAAGCTCTTCTCCCCAAGACTGATTGACACCTCATCTTCTGTATGGCCGAGCTGGCGCCGCAGTTCCAGAACTGTCTTGCTCGGAACGATGACCTGTCGGACGCCGTCCATCACGATACCGGTTTTGCTCTGGAACTTCGCCAGTCGATGCCCGTCGGTCGCAACAGCTGTCAGCATGGCGGCACCGAACTCGATCAAGAGACCATTCAAGTAATAGCGCACGTCCTGCTGGGCCATGGCAAATGCGGTTTTATCCAGCAAACGCTTCAGGATGCCTTCAGTGATGGAAAAATTGAGCCCGGCACTTTCCGGCTCCATCAGCGGAAAATCGGCGGGCGGCAGGACGCCAAGCGAAAAACGTCCGCGACCGGCAGTGACCACACACCGCTCATCCTTGACTCGAAAGCGAATTTCCGCGCCCTCAGCCAAACTGCGGCAAATGTCCATCAGCTTGCGCGCGGGCAAAGTGGTCTGCCCCGCCTGCTGGATGTCGACGGCAAAGTCTGTTTTAACTTCGACTTCCAGATCCGTTGCGGTCATGATCATGCGCTCGCCCTGGCTTACCAGCAGCAAGTTGCCGAGAATCGGCAGTGTCTGGCGCCGTTCGACGACGCCGTTCACTTTGTTAAGCGCCGGAAGCAGAACCTCTCGGTTGACGACGAATTCCATCGAATTCTCCATACATATTCAGTTAAGCCGCGTTTGGCGCGGTATACGATATTTTTGGTTTGGATCGACCTTCGCTGCATCGACGATTGCCAAAGCTGGCGCGGTTTAAAATATTAAAAAATACAATTTTAAACTGCGTCCCACCAAAGATCGTGGATGCGCCAAACGTCGAATGCACTCGAAATTTAGCCTCTCGCTCTGGACGCGGTTTAACTATGAGGTCAATCTTCTTAACAGATTCTTATAGTCCTCTTCGATTCCGGCGTCGCTTTCCCTCAAGCTTTTGATTTTCCGTGTGGCGTGCAGAACGGTCGTATGATCGCGACCACCAAAGGCGCTGCCGATCTCGGGCAGGCTATGCTTGGTTAATTCTTTCGCCAGCGCCATCGCAATCTGTCTTGGACGGGCCAATGAGCGGCTGCGTTTAGCCGACAGGAGTTCGGTCGTGCGGAGCTTGAAATATTCCGCCACCGTTTTCTGGATGTTTTCGATGCTAACCTGCTTGTCCTGCGCCGCCAGCATGTCGCGCAGCGCATACCTGGCAAACTCCAGTGTGATGGGTTTTCCGGTAAACTGGGCATTCGCCACCAGACGGCGCAGGGCGCCTTCCAGTTCGCGAATATTGGAGCGAATACGACGCCCGACGAAAAAGGCAACATCATCACTCAGCTCGACACCCAACTGAGTGGCCTTGCAATGGAGAATGGCAACACTCGTCTCCAGGTCAGGAGGCTCGACCGCAACCGTCAATCCCCATCCGAAGCGCGATTTCAAACGCTCTTCCAGTCCGACAACTTCCTTGGGAAAACGGTCGCTCGACAGGATGATCTGCTGGCGGGACTCAAAAAGTGCATTAAAGGTATGGAAAAACTCCTCCTGAGAACGATCCTTGCCAGCGAAAAATTGCACGTCATCAATGAGTAATGCATTCACCGAACGATAGATTTTTTTGAATTCATCGATCCGGTTATGCTGTAACGCCTTGATCATCTCGGCAACGAAGCGCTCCGAGTGGAGATAGACCACCCGCGCATTGGGATTTGTGGCGAGGATGACATTGCCGATCGCATGCATCAGATGGGTCTTGCCAAGCCCGACCCCACCATAGATAAACAATGGGTTATAAGCCGTTCCAGGACTTTGACCAATCTGCATCGACACCGCTCGAGCGAGCTGATTGGACTTGCCCTCAACAAAGGTTTCAAAGGTGAAATCAGCATTCAGATTGGCGCTGGCGCGTCGTTCGCCCAGATCCGGCACAGCGGGTTGACTGTTCGCTCGGTCCTGTGCGGATGATCCGCCTGTCCGATGCTCTAGACCACCCACCTCAAAGGCGATCTGTACGAGGTTCCCCGCGCTGAACAGGGTGCAGAGTTCAACCAGACGTTTCTCATAATGCTTCTGCGTCCAGTCCAGCACAAAGCGGTTGGGAGCGAAGAGGCGCAGGCGGGAACCATCTGCGCGCGCCTGAAGCGGCAGAATCCAGGTATTGAACTCTGCCGATGTCAACTCGCCCTTCAGTTGCCTGACACATTGTTCCCATACGCCCACGGCCACTCCCGACAGTCATCGTTTCATCAGTCCCGCTTCGACAGGTACCCAGCATACGCCGTCCCCTGCCATCGCCCTCCCCTGTTTTGCCTGGGAACGGCGCATCCGTCCGTCGCCTGACCGGATTGATCGAAGATCCGCGAGTCTAGCTGCGTCGAACGGACTTATCCACAAGCACGGACATCACAGGGATCCACGCCGCCAGGTCGTCCCTTGCGGACCATCTTCCAACTGAATGCCGGCTTCGGTGAGCAGTGCGCGCAGACGATCCGCTTCAGCCCAGTTGCGGTCGGCGCGCGCGGCCATACGCCGCGCGATCAGCGCCTCGATCTCGGCATCGGCCAATCCATCATCCGATGCGTTGCCACGCAGATAGCCCTCCGCATCACCCTGAAGAAGACCGAGCACGCCCCCCAGATACCGCAGTTCAGCGCCCAGAATCGCCGCACGGCTGCTGTCATCGGATCGCACCCGATTGATTTCGCGCACCAGATCGAACAGCACCGCCAGCGCCTCGGGCGTGTTGAAGTCATCATCCATCGCCGCCTTGAAGCGATCACGGAAAGATTCAGCACCTGTCGGTTCGGCGGCGTGCAGTCCACGTAACGCCGTATAGAAACGGTTCAGCGCACCCCGCGCGTTCTGGAGATGCTCGTCATCGTAGTTCAGCGGGCTGCGGTAGTGGCTGGAGAGGATGAAATAGCGCACCTCCTCGGGCCGATAGGCCTGCAGAACCTCGCGGACAGTGAAAAAGTTGCCCAGCGACTTGGACATCTTCTCCTCGTTGACGCGCACGAAACCGTTGTGCATCCATACATTCACGAACGGCTCGCCGGTCGCCCCTTCTGATTGGGCGATTTCGTTTTCATGATGCGGGAACTGGAGATCGGCGCCACCGCCATGAATATCGAAATGGTTGCCCAGTGCACAGGTGCTCATGGCGGAGCACTCGATATGCCAGCCGGGGCGACCTTTTCCCCAGGGCGAATCCCAGGCCGGCTCACCCACTTTAGCGGACTTCCAGAGGGCAAAATCGAGCGGATCGCGCTTGGCCTCATCGATTTCGACCCGCGCCCCGGCCCGCAGATCCTGCGGATCCTTGCCGGAGAGTCTGCCGTAGCCGGGAAAACGACCAACGGCATAATAGACATCGCCGTTGTCCGCCGCATAGGCGAATCCCCTGTCAATCAGCGTCTGGACCATTGCGAGAATCTCGCCGATATGCGCGGTCGCGCGCGGCTCGTCGGTTGGCGGCAGCACACCCAGGGCTTGAGCATCCTCACGCATGGCCTGAATGAAGCGGTCAGTCAGCTCAAGGAAGGGCTCGCCATTCTCGTTGGCGCGGCGGATGATCTTGTCGTCGATGTCGGTGATGTTGCGGACGTAGGTCACCTCGTAGCCCAGCGAGCGCAGATAGCGGTAAACCACGTCGAACACGACCATCACCCGCGCATGACCAAGATGGCAGTAGTCGTAGACCGTCATGCCGCACACATACATGCGAACCTTGCCGGGCTCGATAGGCTGGAAGGGTTCTTTGTGGCGGGTCAGGCTGTTGTAAATCTGTAGCATCAGGAAGAATTCTTAATTCGTGGGTCAGTGTTTCGTCATTTGTGGCAGACCGGGTTGTGGTAGAGACAAACCCTCCGCCCCCGCTGACGACCGCGCCTGCCGGCCACACATGACGAGAGGAAAGCGCATGACTTCCATGTTACCAAAGGCATGGATGACGGCGTTACTGTGCTTTCGCGGACGCACCAAAGTCCGTACCATGCGCGCAATTGCCCCTCAAATCCAGTGCGCCCGCTCAAACAGAGTCCGCGCCGTTACCTAACCCGGAGTCACCCGCATGATCAGACTGACCACCAACCACGGCGATATTCTCATCGAACTGGATGCTGAGAAGGCACCGAAGACCTGCGCCAATTTTGAGCAGTACGTTCGCGACGGACATTATGATGGCACCATCTTTCATCGCATCATTGATGGCTTCATGGTTCAGGGCGGCGGCATGACCCCGGATTTCACCCCCAGGCCAACCCGCCGCCCAATCGAGAACGAGGCCAAGAACGGGCTGAAAAATCTGACCGGCACGCTTGCCATGGCGCGGACCATGGATCCCCATTCGGCAACCTCGCAGTTCTTCATCAATGTCTCCGACAACGGCTTTCTGGATTATCCCGGTCAGGATGGCTGGGGCTACTGTGTCTTCGGGCGCGTGACCGAAGGAATGGAGATCGTCAATATCATCAAGGGCGTCAGCACCGGCAGCCGCAACGGTCATCAGGACGTGCCGGTCGAGGATGTCATCATCGAAAAAGCCGAAGTCATCGACTAAACCGCGTCCAGAGCGAAATGCTGAGTTTCGAGTGAGTTCGACGCTTGACGCATCGACGGCCCTTAGTGGTGACGCGGTTTAAAATTTTATATTTCTTAATATCTTAAACCGCGCCCGCTCACACGGTCGTTGATGCCGTCAAGATCGATCCAAACCCAAAACATCGCATACTGCACGGAGCGGTTTAATAAGCCACTATTCTCCGTTTCCGCAAGGCGGCTTGAATCCTGCTTTGCCCGCTGAGTTCTGATCATCCATGAGTAAAACACCTTCCGCTCGCGAGGCGCTGCAACGTCTGCGCGACGGCAATCTCCGCTTCGCCAACAATTGCCGTCAGGCCGATAAACTCCTGACCCATCAACAGCGCGCCGCACTGGCGGTACAACAGACACCGTGCGCCATCGTCATCGGCTGTTCGGATTCACGGGTGCCGGCTGAAATCGTCTTCGATCAGGGGCTGGGCGATCTGTTCGTGATCCGGGTAGCAGGCAACATCGTGGCGCCGTCGCAGGTCGGCAGCGTGGAATTCGCCGTCTCCCGTTACCATACCCGACTGGTGGTGGTACTCGGCCATTCATGCTGCGGCGCGGTCACGGCGACCATCGAGACCCTGCTGGATGGCGGGGGCAGCGAATCGTGCAACATCGATTCGATCGTCAGGCGGGTCAAGCCAGCGGTGGAAGGCTTTCTGGATACCGAACTGCGGCATGACCGCGATGCCCTGCATCGGGCAGCGGTGCGCGCGAACGTGCGCGCCTCGGCGGATCATCTGCGGCATGGCTCGGCGATCATCGAATCGCTGATCGAGCGTGACGGTCTGCTGGTGGTCGGGGCCGAATATGCGCTGGAAACCGGTCTGGTTGATTTTTTCGACGGTGTTCCAACCGATTAAACCGCGTCCAGCGCGATAGGCGTCATTTTCAATTTGTGTTTGGCTTTGGAGATGTCATCGATCTCAGTGGAGACGCGGTTTAAAATTTTATATTTTTTAATATCTTAAACCGCGCCCGCTCGAACGGTCGTCGATTCTGTCAAGGCCGACTCAATTCCCAAACATCAGATACCGCAGCGGGCACGGTTTAAGCCCACAGCGGCTCACCGCCCTGGAACAAATCGGCATGCCGGCTCTCCAGAACCGTGCCGCCTCAGCGGATCCTGCCGATAGAAGGCCCGGAGCTGGGCGTAGACATCGGGATACTCGCTGACGAGCAGCGCCGACACCTCGAAAAAGGACTCGCTGACAACGGCGAAGAACTCGGCAGGCGATTCGGCGGCATAGGGATCAATCACCGTCTCCTCATCCGCATCGACCTGCCGGCAGAGGGCGTCGTAAGCCCGCGAAAATGCCGCCTTCCAGGCGACAGCCGACATGTCGTCATGGAGCGGCGGACAGCCGTTGGCGACACCATCGCGCATGTCGAGCTTATGGGCCAGCTCATGGATGACGACATTGTAGCCATCGAGTTCCAGTCCGGCCTCCACGTCGGCCCAGGAGAGAATCACCGGCCCCTGCTCCCAGGCCTCGCCACTCTTGGCCTCGTTGTCGAGCCAGACCAAACCGTCCTCATCCATGACCTCGCGCGCCGGGACAAAAGCATCCGGATAGAGGATGACTGCGTACCAGCCGCGATACCAGTCGAGCCCGAGTTCCAGCACCGGCAGACAGGCCTGCAGGGCGATCATCAGACGCATCGGCGCGGTAAGCAGAAGCCCCTGAGCCGGCTCCAATGATTTGTCGCGCAGAAACAGCAGCGCAAGATCGGCCAGTCGCTCGGTCTCGGCTGACCCGAGATTCCTGAGCAGCGGGAGCGACGCCCAGGCCTGCTCCCAGTCCCCGGCGCTGAAGCGCAGACGTTCCTGCTCCAGGATCCGCGTCTGCCACCAGTCGCTCAGGCGGACCATGCGGCACCGAGGAACGCGAGCATCGTCAGACCCAGTCCGGCGGCGGTAGAATGCTTGCACATAAAATGATCCATCATCAGAAAATCCGGATACATGACACGACATCGACTGCTCGTCGCCATCGCCGTGCTTGCCGCACTGCTGGGCTGGCTGCTGTCGGGCTGGGAGCCGACCCGTCGCGCGGCAACAGAGGTGACGTCGGCGCTCGATCTGGCAGCCCCACCCCAGGGCGGTGATTTTACGCTTGATTCGGCAGCGGGTCCGGTCAGGTTATCCGATCTGCGCGGACAGGTGGTGCTGATCTATTTTGGCTACACCACCTGCCCCGACATCTGCCCAACAAATCTGGCCTTTCTCGCCGCTGCACTCAGGGAGCTGACGCCCGATGAGCTGCAACGAGTGCGCGTGCTTTTCGTCAGTGTCGATCCCGAACGCGACGACCCGCCCCGGCTCGCCGTCTATGCCGCCTACTTTCACCCCAACATCCAGGGCGTGACCGGCACTCCCGAACAGGTGGCGCAGGTCGCCGCGCAGTATGGCGCCGCCTATCGCCGGACGGAACAGACGGGCTCGGCTGTAGGCTATCTGGTGGATCACTCCGCTTATACCTATATCGTGGATCCCGCCGGCCATCTGGTCCAGACTCTGGATCACGCCACCCCGCCGGAGCGGATTCTGGCCGTCATGCGCCGGCTGTTGGCCGTTACCCCGTCCAAAGACACCGCTGACAACTGATGACAGTCAAAAACCCTATCCCCATCAATCACCCGGAGCCCGGCCACATGTTTCGATCATCCGCCCTGGCGTTCACCCTGTTCGCCGGAATCACCATCGCCGCGCAGGCGGCTGAGATCGCCATCAGCGATCCCTATGCCCGCGCCGTCCCGCCCGGCCAGCACAACAGCGCCGTGTTTCTGTCGCTGACCAATTCATCGGCACAGAACCATGCGCTGGTGGGAGCGGAAAGCCCGGTCGCCGGAGTCACCGAGCTGCATACGCATGTCAATGAGGATGGGATGATGCGGATGCGCCGCATTGACCGCATCGAACTGCCTGTTGGCGAGACGGTCACGCTCAAGCCGGGCGGTCTGCACCTCATGCTGATCGGTCTCAAGCAGAGCCTGGAACCCGGTGCGTCCGTCGATTTGACACTCATCTACGACGATGGCAGCAGGATGTCAGTCCAGGCGCCCGTGCGCCAGACCGGTGTGCCGCCAATGCAGCATCCTGGTTTGACCAAGAAGCCAAATATCTGATATACATCGCCAGATTTTCCGAACCCCAACCTCAGGCTGCGCGTCGCTGGACGATGGGCGTGGCCGCGAAACGAACAGATTAGGCATTTGCGATGATGAAGACTTGGCTGATGACGGTTTCGGTGGCGGCGGTCCTGACGAGCGGTTCGCTCCAGGCCGCCGAGGCGCTCAAGCCCGGCGATCCCAAAGCGGGCGAGACGAAGGCCAGCACCATTTGCGTGGCCTGCCATGGGCCGCAGGGCAACAGTATCGTGCCGATCTGGCCCAAGCTCGCCGGCCAGCATCCGGCTTACATCCAGAAACAGTTGATGGACTTCAAGGCCGGCAATCGCGCCAATGTCCAGATGACGCCGATGGCCATGCCCCTGACGGATCAGGAAGTACTCGATCTGGCGGCCTATTTCTCGACTCAGACCCAGCGCGGCGGGGCTGCCGATCCGGAACTGGCCAAGTTGGGCGAAGCCATTTATCGTGCCGGCAATCCGGTCACTGGCGTGCCGGCATGCAGCGGTTGTCATGGCCCGGCCGGTCTGGGTCAGGGACTGTCGAAATTCCCCCGCATCTCCGGTCAGCACGCCGATTACATCAAGCAGACGCTGGTCTATTTCCAGAAACAGGAGCGGGCGAACGATCCCAACGGCATGATGCGCGGCGTGACCGCCCGCATGACCGAAAAGGAGATTGCGGCGGTGTCCCAGTATCTTCAGGGTCTGAGCCAGTAAGGCATTCCGGACGACTGACGACCTCATGAGGCAGCCTCGCGGCTGCCTTTTTACTCTCCATCTCGCTTGTGGATTCTCCATTTGCGCGAGGGTTAGCCGCATATCGAGGCATCCGCTTGGAGGACCATCCGCGTTGCGATCATGCGGCAACTGAATCTGTTGAGCTACAACGTGCAGGGGGGAATCTATTCCCGCCAGTACAGCGACTATGTCACCAATAGCTGGAAGCACGTCCTGCCTCATCCCGAGCGACTGGTCAACCTGACCCGCATCGCCCAGCTTCTGCGGCAGTTTGATCTGGTGGGGCTTCAGGAGGTCGATGCCGGCAGTCTGCGCAGCGCCTATATCGACCAGATTCACTATCTCGCCCGTCAGGGCGCCTTTCCCCACTGGTATTGCCAGATCAACCGTAACCTTGGCCCCTTCGCCCAGCACAGCAACGGGCTTCTGAGCCGTTTGCATCCACAGCGGATCACCGAGCACAAGCTCCCCGGACTGCCCGGACGCGGGGCCGTGGTGGCGGAGTACCCGCTTTCGGATGGTGCAGCGCTGGCGGTCATCATCGTCCATCTTGCGCTCGGCTGGCATGCGCGGCGACTGCAACTGGATTATCTGGTGGCGCTTGCTGAGGAGCACCCTTATCTGGTGCTGATGGGCGACTTCAATTGCGGCAGCGATTCCAAAGGTCTGCGCGCCATGGTGTGCAAGACGCAGATGCAGGGGCTCGATTGCGAACTCAAGACCTTTCCGAGCTGGCGTCCGCGACGTAATCTGGATCATATTCTGGTCTCGCAGCCGCTCCAGGTCATCACGGCACGGGTCATCAATTACCCGCTTTCCGATCACCTGCCGCTGTGCATGACCATCGAATTACCCGAAGGTATCTGCTTTGCCGAGTCAATGACGACTGCCTGCGCATAGGGGGCAGTCGTCAAATCAGGTTAGTGCCCTGACTCGTCGAATAGAAAGTTTTCAGACAGGGTTAACAGGATTCAAAACAATGGTTTAAAAATCCTGTTAATCCTGTCAAAAAGACTGTTTTTCGGCGGCGCACCAGATTGAGCTTGGTAGGGTGAAATGGAGGCACCGCCAACTGCCAAGATCGGCTCATCAGGATGTATCGCGCAAGAAACCCTGCAATGCGTTGCCCAGCATGTCCGGCAGCTGATCATGGATGTCGTCGAAGGTTTCGAGCGGTACCGGCGGCGAGAAATAAAAGCCCTGAAGATAGCGGCAGCCCATGGCATGCAGGAGCCGCACATGCTCGGCCTCCTCGACACCTTCAGCAACCACTTCCAGCGAGAGACTGCGCGCCATGGCGACGATGGCCTCGACCAGGGCGCGATCACTGGGATCCTTGTCGATATCGCGCACAAAGCTGCGATCCACCTTCAGGCGATCAACCGGAAAGCGTTTTAAATACGACAGCGACGAATAACCCGTCCCAAAATCGTCCAGATAGATCGAAAAACCCTGACTGCGGACGGCGGTCAGCCAGTTCAGCGCCCCTTCCACATCATCCAGCAGCACGCCTTCAGTGATCTCCAGCGCCAGGAACTCTGACCTAAAACCCAGGCGGTACAAGGCATCCCGCAGTACCTCAACCGGAAGCCCGGCAGGGATCTGCCGACCGGAAACATTGAGCGAGAGAGAGAGTTCACGTCCTTCGGTACGCCACCTGGCGAGTTGGCGACCGGATGCCTCAAGCGCCCACAAGCCGATATCGATGATGAGCCCCGTGTCTTCCGCCAGCGGGATGAATTCATTCGGGGACACCAGGCCGCGCTGCGGATGGTTCCAGCGGATCAGCACCTCGGCGCCTGAGATCCGACTTTCAAGCAGGTCCACGATAGGCTGAAAAAAGAGCACGAACTGCTCTTCCCGAATGGCCATGCGCAGGTCGTTTTCCAATTGACGCCGACGCTCGGCCGCCGCAGCCAGCTCGGGGTTGAAAAAATGCATGCCATTCCCGCCCTCGGCCTTGGCATGATCCAGCGCGAATTCGGCATTGAGCAAAAGACGCGGCAGATCGCCAGTCGCGTCACGCGGATAGAAGGCGATGCCGATACTGACATGGAGTTTCAGCGGAGAACCGGCGATGAAATAATGCTGTTGCAGCGAATGCAATACCCGCAACGCAACACCTTCGGCGTCTTCGCCCTGGTATAGATTCGACAGCAGCAGTGCGAACTGATCCGCACCAAGCCGGGCCACGACATCCGTACTCTTCACACAGGCGCATAAACGCTGAGTCGCCTCTTTCAGGATCTCATCCCCTGCCGGTAGCCCGAAGCCATCGTTGATGCGTTTGAAGTTATCGAAATCCACCAGCATCAGCGCAAAACCGCTGATCTGGCCGTGGGCGCAGGCCTGCGCCAGATCACCCAAACGCTGCTCCAGTCCGCGTCGGTTGGCGATCCCGGTCAGCGGATCGGTCACGGCCTGCCGCCTGGCTGATGCCTCCGCTTCCTTGAGCGCGGTCACATCATGCAGGACGCCCTGCAGGGCATCGGTGTCGATGGGTGTCAGAACGAGATGCAGCCACAGGTTCGCCCCGTCGGGTGCACAGTAATCCAGATCCGCAGAGGTGCTGGAGGGGCGATTCAGACAGTTACGCAGGAGCGATCTCACGCGCTCAGGTGTTTTCCAGCCCAGAGCCTGGAGCGACAGACCGGCCGGCGATGCGGCGGGCGGCAAATGCAGTAATCGGGCGAAACTCGGGTTCCAGGAATTGAGCGCGCCAGCGGTATTGAGGAGAAAGAGACCGGTCTGGGCGTTATCGAAAATCGCGTGATAACGACGTTCCTCGAATTCACGCTGAAGACGCAGCGCACGTTCTTCCTCAAGCGTCTGGACCAGACGGTCCGCCAGATGGTTCACGTCGGTCACCAGTTGGCCGATTTCCGACCGGCTGTGATGCAGCGGCACCGACAGCCGCTCACCGCGCGTCGCATCCATGGCATGCAAGGTGCTGGAGATGGAGGCGATGGGACGAATGATCCACATCAGCATGGCGGCCATCACCGCCAGCGCCGCCACGGTCAACTGCAAGGCCATCTGCAACAGCGCGGCGATCAATTCATGGCGCATCGTCTGACGGATGAGCGCGTGATTGGGGACCAACCGGAGCTGACCGACCCGCTGGCCTGGGTCGAAGGGCGAATGGATGTCACGCACCAGCGGTGCGGCGGGCGCTTCGTCCGGATCCGTCTGTGCCGACACATGGCGCTGGTGGCTGACCAGCTCCGCATCCCCCGCAAGAATCGTGACGGACAGAACCTCTGAATTCTTCAGCAGACCGGATGCCAGTTCTCCCGCCAGCACCTCGTCGTTGGCGAAACAGGCCACGCTGGCCGTACTCTCGACCGTATCCAAGAGCTGCTGGAGACGCTGGCGGGAAGACTCCTGGAGTCGCAATTTGGTCGCGTGCAGGCCCGCCGTGACGGTGACGGCGCCCAGAACCAGAAAGACGCCGACCAGGACCGCTCCGGTGCGGACCAGGAGACTGCCATGCCAGCGTGACCTCAACGGCTTCACGGCGCGGCACTCAGTACGAAAACAATCCTGACCTGTGATGGCGGATCCGTGTCGAGATAGGCCACTGCGCCGGGATTTTCCGCCAGCCATTGCAGCACCTGCTCCGGGGTTTCAGCCTGGCGCGGCGGCGTGGTTTTCCCCGAAAACACAAGTCGGGCCCAATACGCGCGGATTTCAGCCAGTTGTTTGTTGACCAGCCGCTGGTAGAAGGTCGCTTTGAGCGGCTGATCCGCTGGCTGATCAATGGGGAGAGCCGGCATGCCGTTGGGCAACTGACGGAAGCGGCCGAGAAAGATATTGACGACCTGGTCGCGGGTGAGGCTCTCAACGCCGCTGGCGGAGTTCATCACGACCAGTACCCCGGGGTCTGCCCAAAGCACGGTCGTTCCCAGGAGCCAGAACAGGAGCAACCGTGTCAGCAGGACGATGGGCGTTGGCATGAGTTGGGCCTAGAAGATGAAATCCCAGCCCAAGCTGAACACCGTCATCGAACCGTCCCAATCCGGGGTTTCCCAGCGATAGAGAAAAATCGAATCCGCTGTGCCGCGCACGATGTCAACCTGGGCTTTCAGGCACATTTTTTCCATGAAATCCCAGCGGACACCAAAGAAGGTCGTGCGCTGGTCGCTATGGAAATCGGCCTGATAGAGGTCGGTGTAGGGATAGACAGGCTGCTCCAGCGTCCTGGGGGCGGATTTGACCGCCGATAAGCCGATGAAGGGGGTCAGATCGCCACGGCGATAGCTCAGGATCAGATAGCCGGCCCAGGTATCCTGGAAGGTGCCGTGGTCATTATGGGTCTTGCTCAGCATGAACTGACTCTGCAAGGGTCCGCCGTCATAGGTCAACCCGAACGAGGTGAAGCTGCTCCATTTGCCGGCGACACGTAATTCGTCGGCGGTCGCCGTTGGCAGGCGGTCATAAAAGCTCTCGACCGGCAGGTCATGTTCGAAGCGCAGCCGCGAATGCCCGAGACGGATCTGCCAGGCACCTTTGAAGAAATCCAGATAACCGCCTTCAAGAAGCGAGCCGCTCATGTCGAAATCGGGATCTCTGCCGAGCGGAGAAAGCTCTTGGTTGATTCCCGCGTAGAGTTTACCGCGCAGCAGTCCGCCAGCCACTGGAGTGGCCGCCGCGATGTCCAGGCCATCAACCGTATTGAAGGGGAAGGTTCCATAAAAATCGACCGGCGGGCGCACGGTGACATACGAATAACCGACCAGACGCGAATCCGCCAGCATGTAGAACTCTGTGCCAAGACGCCCGGCACGCAGGCTCCAGACCGGATTGGGGTCGTAACGCAGGAAGCCCCAGGTGATCTCGGGGGTAAAGGTGCTGTCGTACTGATAGCGGGAAACCACCTGGAGCACGCCCTGCCACTGCGGCCCCATACTCAGGTTGGCCTGGACCCCCAGGAGCGAATCGTTCTCAAAATGCCACCCACGGGTCAGCCCGTCCGGCTGCGACAGATCACGGACGAACTGCGCAGAGTCGTCCGTGGAGCGAGCGAGCGCCACGGTGCCGAAGCCATTCAGCGACAGATCGATGCCCGTCGGCAGCGCCGCCGCCGGGGTCACGGCTGTCCGCAGGCACAGGAACACCAGAAACAGGCAGGTCAGCGCATATCGAATGATTGCGCTGGATCTTTTCATGCTGACCATGAGCCCTGATCGTCGCAAGACTGTGATCGAGTTGATAGGCGCGCGGCAACAGATGCCGCGCACGGTCGCCTGGATGGTCATGCCGCAGGTTCCCACGGCAAAGGGATCAATGAGGCCGCCCCGATTCATCCTGGCTCCGCCCCGCGCAGATGGCGGTTGACCGCAATCCAGCTTCCGATCAGACCCAGCAGGATGCTCGACGCCAGAATCACGCCAGTCGCCGCGAGTCCTAGTCCGGATAAGGGAAATTCACTGCGATAGAGGCTGGCCAGACGCGAGACCGGGTGTTGCAGCAGCAGCACGGCCAGACTCACCAGCAGCCAGGCGGTCAGGCCGCCGAGCAGACCATACCAGACCCCGGCATAGAGAAAGGGGCGGCGGATGAAGGCCGCTGTGGCGCCCACCAACTCCATGATCTCGATCTCGTTGCGCCGGTTGAGGATCTCCAGCCGGATGGTGTTGCCGACAATCAGCAGCACCCCCATCCCCAGCAGCCCGCCGAGCAGCAGGGCCGCACTCTGCACCAGATCCAGAATCGCCTGAAAACGCTGTAACCAGAGCGTATCCATCCGCGTAAAATCGGCCTCGGGCAAGGCCAGCAGCTTGGTTTGCAGGGCTTCCATGCGTGCGGGAGTCGAGTCGGCAGTGCGCGGATAGATGGCGAGCACCACCGGCAGCGGGTTGGTCTTGATCTGCTCCAGCGCCGCTTCGAAGCCGCCGAGCGCGCGAAACTCAGCCAGCGCCTGCTCGCGGGTCACCAGTTGCACCTGGGCGATCTCGGGCCAGCCGCGCAGCTTGTCAGCGACGACAGCGGCGGCGGAATCGCTGGTCTCGTATTGCAGAAAGAGCGAGACCGCCGCTGTCTGGTCCCAGCCGCCAGCCATGGTGCGCAGATTGTCGGTCAGCACATAGAGCGCGGCAGGCAGCGAAAGCGAGATGCCGATGACCGCCACCGTCATCCCGGTGGGCAGCGGTGTATCGAACAGCCGACCCAGGGTGGCGACGATGCTTTGCAGATGCTGGTTGAACCAGATTCCGGGACGTTCGAGCAGGCCGGGTGCGCGGCTGCGCTGGGCGCGGCGTTTGGCCATGCGTCAGTGCCCCCCCGAGTCCTTCACCAGCCGCCCGTCGTGCAGGGTGAAGGTGCGGTGTGACATGGATCTGACCAGGCTCAGGTCGTGGGTCGCGATCAGCAGGGTCACGCCAACGGCATGGAAACGCTCGAACAGCTCGAAGATTTCACGCGAGAGATCGGGATCCAGATTGCCGGTCGGCTCATCGGCCAGCAGCACCGGCGGACGCGCAACCACGGCGCGGGCGATGCCGACCCGCTGCTGTTCGCCGCCCGAGAGCGCGGACGGAGTGGCACGCTCGCGCTTGAGCAGGCCCACCTGATCCAGCGCGGCGCGTACCCGTCGCCCGATGTCCTTGTGCGGAAGCCCGGCGACCACCAGCGGCAGCGCGACATTGTCGAAGACACTGCGGTCGGGCAGCAGCCGGTAATCCTGAAAGATCATCCCGACCTGACGACGGTGGAAGGGGATCTGGCCGCGCGGCAGGGAGGCCAGATTGCGTCCGTGGACCACGACCTGACCGCGAGTCGGGCGTTCCAGTAGCCCCAGCAGACGCAGCAGGGTGCTTTTGCCGGCGCCCGAGTGGCCGGTCAGAAAGGCCATCTCGCCGACGTTCATCTCGAAACTGACATCGCTCAAGGCTTCGCCGCGTTCCGGGTAGCGTTTGAAGACATGTTCGAAGCGGATCAAGCGCGGCGCTCCCTGTTGCAGCAGTGCAGATGTTCTGAGACCGTCTCTGATCGTTGTCGTAATCGAAGATTCGCAAGCTGACGACAACGAACGGCCTCGGGATTTCCAAGGTGCTGCACACTAGCCGAGCAGCGCATCGAGAAATTCATCCGCGTCGAAGGGACGTAGATCCTCAATGGACTCGCCGACGCCAATGAAGCGGATCGGCACCCTCATCTGCTCGGCAAGCGCAAAGAGAATGCCGCCTTTGGCCGTACCATCGAGCTTGGTGAGCGTGATGCCGGTGAGTCCCACCGCGCGATGAAAATGCTCGGCCTGATTGAGCGCGTTCTGGCCCGTGGTGGCATCCACGACCAGCATCACCTCGTGGGGCGCCTCGGGGTCGATCTTTTTGAGGACGCGCGCGACCTTTGACAGCTCGTCCATGAGGTTGGTCTTGGTGTGCAGACGCCCGGCGGTGTCCGCGATCAGCACATCGGCCCCGCGCGCGGTTGCGGCCTGGAGCGCGTCGAAAATGACTGAGGCCGAGTCCGCGCCAGTATGCTGGGCGATGACCGGAATCCGGTTACGCTCGCCCCAGGTCTCCAACTGCTCGACGGCGGCGGCGCGAAAGGTATCGCCAGCTGCCAGCATGACGCTGTTGCCTTCATCCTGGAGTCGGCGGGCGAGCTTGCCGATGGTCGTGGTTTTGCCCGCACCATTGATGCCGACCATCAGAATCACCTGTGGCTTGCCCGGCGCGGGCTGGCGCACCGGCCCGTCAGCGGCCTGTAGAATGGCGCGCAGATCTTTTTTCAGCGCCTGGAGCAGCGCCTGCGGATCGGCCAGCGTTTTGCGTTTCACCCGCTCGGTCAGATCCGCGATGATGCGCGCGGTGGCTTCCACGCCCACATCGGCCATGATAAGGAGCGTTTCCAGTTCCTCCATCAGGTCGTCGTCGATGCGCTTGCGACCGAGAAAGAGATTGCCCAACCCGTCGCCGAATTGTGAGCGGGTACGCGACAGACGCTCGCGCAGACGCGAGAAGACGCCGCGTTTCGACTCGGTATCCGGTGCCCATTCCGGCGCCGCAGCAGGTGGCGCAACCGGTCGCGGTGGCGCGGGTGCGATGACCGCTGGAGCTGGCTGGACCGGTGCCGGTTCGGCGGCAGACGGCTCGACCGGTGCCGCGCTCGGTGAAGACGGCTTGCCGGACCTGAACAGCTTGCCGAACCAGGGTTTTTTGGGTGACTCGGACAATTGATCCGATTTCGCCTCAGGAATCGGTTCAGCCGGCAGCGGCTCCAGGGCAATGAGCGGCTCGATTGACTCAGTGCGTGGATCCGGCTCAGTCTGACCGGGCGTCTTGTGCTTTTTTCCGAAACCAAACATAAAGGCTTGTTTTCACAGGTTGATGTCAGAGGCATGGCAACGGCTGAACGGCCAGCACGTCACCAATGCTACCAGATCGTCATGTGACGCGCCCCGTCCCGACTGCCAGGCCGGTTGTTCTGTCACACTTGTTTGGGTCGCGCTTTCCATGGTCTGACGCCGACCATGGATGACAGGTGGCATCGATTGCGGTCGAAATGCCCATCAATCATAACGGGTGTTTGGTCGGGAACAGGTTCGCAAAACGCCCTGAGCTTCCCCGCCGCTTGTCGGGCAAGGGCTGCCGCCCTTACATAATTGCTGCTGACTCATCTGACGCATCGGCTGACCGCCTGTCAGACAGGATCCGCCGCGCGCATTGCCGATCAGCGGCAGCCAGACAGAATCGAAACAGATGCAAACAACGGAGCAAGCGATGAAAGCAATCGAGATGCGCGAGACCGGTGGACCGGCGGTCCTGCAATGGGTGGAGCGACCACGCCCGGAACTCAGCGGGCCGGATGACATCCTGGTCAGGCTCCATGCCGCCGGGGTCAATCCGGTGGATACCAAGATCCGCAGAAATGGCCCGCTGATCCCGGATGGACTGCCGGCGATCCTCGGTTGCGACGGGGCCGGCGTGGTGGAGGCCGTCGGCGAGTCGGTCATCCGCTTCAAGCCGGGCGATGAGGTCTGGTTCTGCTGGGGCGGGCTCGGCGGACCAGCGGGGAACTATGCCGAATACCGGGTGATCGACCAGCATCTGGCGCAGGCCAAGCCGCGCGCACTCTCCATGATCGAGGCCGCCGCCGCGCCACTGGTGCTGCTCACCGCCTGGGAGGCGCTCCATGACCGGGCGCGTCTGACCGAAGGCCAGCGGGTGCTGATCCACGGCGGCGCAGGCGGGGTCGGGCATGTCGCCATCCAGCTTGCCCGAGCCGCCGGGGCGCGGGTCTGCACCACGGTCAGCAGTCCGGAGAAGGCCGAGTTTGCCCATGCGCTGGGTGCCGAATACTGCATCAATTACCGCGAAGAGGATCTGGTCGAGTCGGTCATGGACTGGAGTGAAGGACAGGGCGTGGACATCGCACTGGAAACGGTCGGCCCCGAGGTCTTTCGCCAGACGATCCCGGCGATGGCGCATTATGGCGATCTGGTGACCATTCTCGATCCCGGCCCGGAGCTGGATCTGAAAGAGGCGCGGGTGCGCAATCTGCGTCTCAGTCTGGAGCTCATGCTGGCTCCGATGCTGCGCAACCTGCCGCGCGCGCGCATCCATCAGGGCGAAATCCTGCGTCGCTGCGGCGATCTGATCGATCATGGCGCACTGCGCATCCATGTCTCGCAAACCTTTCCGCTCGAACAGGCGCCGGAGGCCCACAAACTGATCGAGCAGGGACATGTGACCGGCAAGCTGGCCCTGACCATGACCTGATGTCAGTGACTCATCACCCGCCCATTTTGGATACTGTTGCGGCCATGCCGCTGGTGCGTGTCGCCATTCTGGCCGACACCCACGGTGCACTCGATCCGCGCGTCCGGGAAGTCGTCGAGAGCTGCGATCTGGCCGTGCATGGCGGGGACATCGGTCACGCCGCCATCCTCGCCCAGATCCAGCCGCGACTCGGCCGGGTGCTGGCTGTCTTCGGCAACAACGATGTGGCGCGCAAATGGCCGGCAGAGGATCGCGCGCTGCTCGTTCATCTCCCCGAATGCCTGGAACAGCCACTGCCCGGCGGGAGCCTGGTCGTGATTCACGGCCATCAGATCCCGGCACGTCATCGTCATCGTCTGCTGCGGCGACGTTTTCCGCGCGCCCGCACCATCGTTTATGGTCACAGTCATCTGCTGACCGTGGATCTCGACGCCCCTCCCTGGGTCGTCAATCCCGGCGCTGCCGGACGCTCGCGCACCCACGGTGGCCCGTCCTGTCTGGTTCTGATCGCGACCCCGACCGACTGGCGCATCGAGTCCCATCGCTTTGCGCTCTCCTCCTTCCATCGGGGTCTGGGATACACTTGCCTGCATGAATGCCATCAACCCGCTCAAACCACCTAAGTCGCTGCTCCGGCAGGTCGGACGCGCCATCGCCGATTTCCGCATGATCGGCGAGGGTGACCGCATCCTGCTCGGCGTCTCCGGCGGCAAGGATTCACTCTCGCTCCTGCACATCCTCAACCATCTGCGCACCTACGCCCCGGTGCGTTTCGAGCTGGCGGTACTGACCGTCGATCCCGAGGTGCCGGGCTTCGATCCGCAATCATTGAAGGATTATTACGACACCCTGGGCGTGCCCTGGCACTACGAACAGCAGCCGCTGATGGAACAGGCGAAGGAACACATGGACGGCGATTCATTCTGCGCCTACTGCTCGCGGATGAAGCGCGGCATCATGTACCGCATCTGTCGCGAACAGGGCTACAACGTCCTGGCGCTGGGCCAGCATCTGGACGATCTGGCCGAGAGCCTGCTGCTGTCGCTCTTTCACGGTGGACAGTTCCGCACCATGAAGGCGCACTATCGCAACGACGAGGGCGATGTCCGCATCATCCGCCCGCTGGTCTACTGCCGCGAGCGCCAGACCGCCGATTTCGCCGCCCGCGCCGGGCTGCCGGTCATCCCCGACTCCTGCCCCGCCTGCTTCACCATGCCCACCCGACGCGAGCACATGAAGACGCTGCTGGCCCGCGAGGAGGCCGAACATGGTCATCTGTTCCCGAACCTACTGCACGCCATGCGGCCCGTCATGATCGAGGGCGGGCTGCCGGATCCGGGATGGATGGCACCCGAGGAAACGCCGGCCCATTGAATGCAAGCCTGCGTGACTGGCGCTCACCCACATCTCAATCGATCAGGAGACTCACTGATGCGCAAAGCTCTGGGCGCCATCGCGCTCTTCTTCGCCGCCGCCAATGTCCAGGCGGCGATCCCCGCCACGCCGGTGATGACGGTCTATGGCTTCAATGGCCCGTTCGAGGTGCCCTATTACACCGCCGACAGTGTCGGCGGCTCCGGGAGCGGGACGCGCGCGGGCACCCTGGTCCAGGGGACATCGCTCATTCCCTGTCTGCCGCTGCGCGACGGCAGGCCGCTGACAGACCAGGACGGCACGCCCTATGTCGGCTTCGAGGTCGTGGTCGATCCGCGTCAGGCGACCCGCGCATCGACTGATGTTTTCAAGCGCGCCGTTGCCGCGCGCAAGGATCTCAAGGTCGAGAATCATCACTGCCCGTCCAGGGTGCGTCATGTCATCAGCGTGCGCAATCTCTATGCGCTGGAGAAGGCGCCTTCATTCGATCCGCCGCGCGCAGGCAGCGGACGCGCCGAGGCTGGCGTGAGTGAACTGGACCGCATCGTGCGCGCCTTCCATGCCTCCAGCGACTGCGATGGAGCCAATGCCCGTCTGACCCAGCGCCGCACTGCGCTCAAGCGCGCCTGGGACGATTTCATCCGTGACAACGGGAAACTGGGCTCGCCGACCACGCTCGCCCGCGCCAAACATCTGGATTACGTCATGCGCACGGCCATCTACGAGGGCCATCTGGGACGCGGCTGCAATGCCTACGGCGCCTGCGAGCGCAACATCATCGCGCTCTCCATCCGCAACCGCGCGGTCGGTCAATGCCAGAGCAAACAGGGCTGCGGCTTCCCCGGCGATTTCCAGGGCGCCTCGTCATCGGTCACGCAATACAACATCTGGGACGAATATCTGACTCAGATCTCGGGGCTCACCTCCTGTTTTCTGCGCCCCGATCTCGCCGGCAACGAGCGCTACACCAAGCTCCAGGCCATGTATGCCCAGAGCCTGCCCGATGTCGAGCGCATCCTGTTCGGCACGGATGACGATCTGCTCAGGGTCTTTCCCGACAACAGCCTGAGCGATCTCAAAATGATGCGTCACTACTATCACGCGCCGGCGATGGGCAAGTGTTTCCCCAACCATCCGCGCGTGGAATACATGACCGGCGCGGTGGCAAAGAAGGGGGACGACTTCGCCCTGATCGCCAACACCCGCATTGAGGTCGGCGATAAGCGCGACGAGGGCTATACCTTTGAGGAATTCCGCTTCGACGAAACCCCGGAGCGGGATGTGGTGCGGATCGAGGACAACTACCCCGGTTTTCTGGTCGATGCGCGCAAGGTCTCGCTGCGCGGGGCGGGTGCCTGTCCGGCCTATGGCATTCCCAGCGGCTGCCGCGCGGGTGAGGCCGGACGCTATCGCAAGGTTCCGAACTGGCTGAGCGAAGGCAAACCGCTGGGGATCACCTGCCGGCTGTCTGACCGAGGCGAATCCTGCCGCGATGCCGGTGCGGTCAAAACGGTCGAGGTCGGTGGTGTCTGCGACCGGGAAATGCGGCCGGTCGCCGGAGTACGTTGAGCCTGAACCGCCGGGCATCATGCAATCATTCACCTTGACGGGGATGTGCCGATGACGATTGAAATCACAACGCTTGGCGGCGGCTGCTTCTGGTGTCTGGAGGCCGCCTTTCAGGTCATCAAAGGCGTCGAGTCGGTTGTTTCGGGATATGCCGGCGGGAACCGCGAGCATCCAAGCTATCGCGATGTCTGCAACGGCAGGACCGGACATGCTGAAGTGGTGCAGATCACATTCGATCAGGATCTGCTCGACTTCGGCAGACTTCTGGAGATTTTTTTCACCATCCATGACCCGACGACCCACAATCGTCAGGGCGCCGATGTCGGCGACCAGTATCGATCCGTGATCTTTTATCACTCAGCTGCTCAGTGCGAAACTGCCGAGCGGACCATCGCCGACCTGACAGCCGCCCGGATCTGGCCCGCTCCCATCGTGACCCGGATCCTGCCCGCGCCAACCTTCTATCCGGCCGAGGACGAGCATCAGAATTATTATCGCCGTCATCCGGAACAGGGATACTGTCAGGCCGTCATCTCGCCCAAGCTCGCCAAACTGCGGGCCCGGCATCAGGAACTGTTGTTGAGCGGGATGTCCTGATGCCGAAGTTTTTTTATAAGGCCGTGAAGTTCGATGGCGAGTCGGTCGAAGGCGAGATCGAGGCGGCGGACGAGGCGGCGGTGATTCGCCAGCTTCAGGGCGAGGGTCTGATCCCCATCGAGACCCGCACCACCAAAAGTCTGCGCTCCAAGCTGGGGCGGGTGCGGCGACGGCGGTTGAGCCAGAAAGAGATCGGCATCCTGACCCGCGAGCTGGCGACGCTGCTGGAGGCCGGCATGACGCTCGACCGCTCGTTGCAGATCCTGGTGGATCTGACCGCAGAGGAGCATCTGGTGCGGGTGCTGTCCGATTTGCAGGAACGGGTGCGGGGCGGCGCGACCTTTTCGAGTGCGCTGGAGGGCCAGGACGGCCAGTTTGCGCGGCTCTATATCAATATGGTGCGCGCCGGTGAGGCGAGCGGCGCGCTGGATCAGGTGCTCAATCGGCTGGCGGATTATCTGGAGCGGGTCGCCGAGCTGCGCCAGACGGTCATTTCGGCGCTGGTCTATCCGTCCATCCTGCTCTTTGTCGCCGGGCTCTCGGTGATCATGCTGCTGGTCTTCGTGGTGCCTCAGTTCACCGTCCTCTTTGACGACATGGGCGCGGCGCTGCCGGTGCCGACGCAGATCGTGGTCGCGGCGGGCGATCTCTTTCGCAACTACTGGTGGGCCATGCTGTGCGTGGTGGCACTGATTGCGGTGATCCTGGAACGCTGGATGCAGAATCCGCAGGTGCGCGAGCGCGTGGATCATCGCGTGCTCGATCTGCCGCTGTTCGGCGATCTCATCTGGAAGATGGAAACGGCGCGGCTCTGTCATACGCTCTCGACCCTGCTGAAAAACGGTCTGCCCCTGCTCAATGCGCTGAACCTGGCGAAGGAAGTGGTGTCGAACCGCAAGATTTTCGGCCTGCTCAACGAGGCAGGCGACGATCTCAAGCACGGTCGGGGGCTGGCCGGACCGCTGGTGCGCCTGCAGGCGCTACCGGATCTGGCGTTGCAGATGATCCGCGTCGGCGAGGAATCGGGCAGTCTGGACGCCATGCTGGCCAAGGTCGCCAGCATCTATGACCGCGAAACCCGGACGAGCGTGCAGAGTATGCTGACACTGCTGGAGCCGGCGCTGATCGTCGGTCTGGGCGTGGTCGTAGCCGGCATCATCATTTCCATCCTGATGGCGATTCTCGGGGCCAATGATTTGGTCTTCTAAACCGCGTCCAGTGCGATATGCGTAATTTTCAATTTGTGTTTAGCTCTGGGGAAGTCAGCGACATCAGTGGCGACGCGGTTTAAAATTTTATATTTTTTAATACCTTAAACCGCGCCAGCTCCGATAATCCTTGAGTCTGCCAGGGCCGATCTGACCCACAAAGATCGCATACCGTGCTGGGCGCGGTTTAAGCGGATCGTCCTTGGTCATCAAACCCGTTGCGCCATACAATGCGCGCGGCTTTCATCATTGAATTTTTAGGAATCCGAGGTATCCCGATGCGTTCAATACATTCCAGACGCGGACGTGGTTTCACGCTCGTCGAATTGCTGGTCGTGCTTGCCATTCTGGGTCTGCTGGCCGGACTGGTCGGCCCACAGGTGATGAAATTTCTGGGCAGTTCCAAGAGCAAGACGGCCCATCTCCAGATCAGCGATCTGTCGGCCACGCTCGATATGTACCGCCTGGAAATCGGTCGCTATCCGAGCGACATCAAAGCGCTGGTCGAGAAGCCGGGCGATGCGCCGAATTGGAACGGACCCTATCTGAAAAAGGACGAGGTGCCGAAAGATCCCTGGGGCTTCGAGTATCAGTACCGCTTCCCCGGCGAGCATGGCGCCTTCGACATCTGGTCGCTCGGCGCCGACAATCGCGAAGGCGGCGAGGGCGAGAACGCTGATATCCGCAGTTGGGATTAGGTGATTTCCTGAAAATCCATCCCTGATACGCGCCTCAAATGGACAGGATTAACAGGATTTTCCAGGATGGACAGGATTTTTCAACAACCTGTTTTCAATCTTGTTTATCCTGAATCATCCTGTTAATCCTGTCCATTGACGGTCTGTCAGGCGGGTAGACACTTTCCAGGAAAGCGCTTGACGTGTTCTCTGTTCCAAGATTGCTCCCTGTGTCCGGGCAGCACGGCTTCACTCTGGTCGAACTGCTGGTGGTGATGGCCATCGCGGCGCTGATGATGACGGCGGTTCCCTCGCTGTTTTCAGCCTCTTTTCCAGGACTCGAAATGAAGTCCGCCGCGCGCCAGACGGCGGCGATCCTGCGTCTGGCCAGGGAATCGGCCATTCGCCAGGGCGCTGAAACCGAACTGCTGGTCGATCTCGACGCGCACCGTCTGGATCTTCGCGGCTATCGCAGTCTCAAGCTGCCCAAGCGTCTGACGGTCCAGTTGGATGCGGCCAGCCGCGAGATGCTGGACGATCAGCGCGGTGTCATCCGCTTTTTCCCCGATGGCAGTTCAACGGGCGGACGAATCCTGCTGGCGAACGGCGATCACGGTTTTCAGATCGGTGTGATCTGGCTCACCGGGCGCATCGATCTGGCGACCTGGGAGGGTCCATGAGCACCCATCGGCAAGAGGGTTTTTCGCTGCTCGAAGTGCTGGTGGCCTTTGCCATCCTCGCCCTGTCGCTCGGCGTGCTGATGAACATCTTTGCGCGGGCGACCCAGACAACCATCCTCTCATCTCAATACAGCCAGGCGGCCTCGCTCATTGAATCGAAACTCGCCGCCGTCGGTCATGCGATTCCCCTGGAAGCCGGTTCGGTTGTGGGCGACCCGGAGAACGGTTTCGACTGGGAACTGAGCATCATGCCGGTCGAACTCAGCGAGGACGCCGTGACCGAACCGCCCGCCACGGCCTATGTCATCCATGGCAGTGTGCTCTGGCGCGATCTCGGGAAGGTGCGGCGGCTGACGCTTTCGACCCTGCGTCTGGGCGAGAATCCCTGAAACATGGAACAGAGATGAAAGCCCCAACGCAGCGGCCGCAAGGTTTTACCCTGGTCGAACTTCTGATCGCACTGGCCATGATCGGTCTGATCACGCTGCTGCTGTTTTCGGGGCTGCGCCTCGGTTCGCGCGCCTGGGAGGCGGTGGAGAAGGTCAGCGGCCAGACCGACGAACTGCGTCTGGCGCATGGCTTTCTGGCGCGCGCGCTGAGTCAGGCCCGCAACCTCAATGTCATGGTCCAGGCCGAATCGGTCATGGTCTTTGGCGGCAGCGATACGGCACTCGAATTCGCGGCGCCGCTCTCCGAACATGTCGGCCTCTCCGGGCTCTACGTCCTGCGTCTGACGCTCGAACGCCGGGGCGCGAGTCAGGCACTGGTGCTGAGCCGTTGGCTGCTGCACCCCGAGGTGCTGGCCGGAGGCGACGACTTTCCGCCCTGGGAGCCATTGGAGAAGGACGGCGGCAACACGCTTGATGACTATCCATCCGATCTGGACCGGGCGGGCGGTGCCTTTGGGCGAACCCTGCTGCTGGCTGAAGTGGACGCCTTTAGCGTCGCCTACTATGGCACCCCCGACGGCGAAACCGAGCCCGGCTGGCATAACGAATGGCTCGCTCAATCCACCCTGCCCACACTCCTGCACATCCGTCTGACGACCGCCTCGCAATCATGGCCCGATCTCTTCATCACCCTGCCAGCGCAGCAATTCTGATGTCACCATCGGTACGCCAGCGAGGCATCGCACTGATGCTGGTCATGTGGGTGCTCACCCTGCTCACGGTCATGGCGGTCGGCCTGACCGCCGCCCAGCGTACCGAGGTGGCCCTGACCGACAATCATGTCGAGACGGTTCGTTTCCGTCTCCTGGCCGACGCCGCCCTCGCCTATGCCGCCCTGAATTTCATGACGCAGCCTTCGGAAACCGATGCCGAGGCGACCACAGCGGAAACAGGGACGGCAATCTGGCTGCCGAATGGTGCACCGCACTCCTGGTGGTTCGCCGGAACCGACCTGAGAATCTCGGTGTTCAACGAAATGTCGCGCATCAATCTGAATCAGGCCGAACCCGAATTGCTCGAATCCTTGCTGCGCGCGCTCGATGTGCCGGAAGATGAGGCGAACGCGCTGGCGTCAGCCATTACCGACTGGCGCGACGAGGACGATCTGGCGCGTCTCAATGGCGCCGAAGACGGCGACTATAAACAGGCCGGACTTGCTTTCGGCGCCAAGGATGAGCCCTTTGTCGCGGTCGAGGAGCTGCGACAGGTACTCGGCATGACCCCGGACATCTATCGGCGACTGGCGCCCGAGGTGACGGTTGAGGGCGAGGGCGAAGCGCTGGCGGAGAAATTCGCCTCGCCAGCGGTGCTGGCGGCGACGCAGGGGATCTCGCTCGAAGCGGCCCGGGAGCAGGTTGCCGAACGGGATCAGACGACGGTTCCCGGCAGCACCGGACCACGCACACTTGACCGTGGCGGTCCGCTCTATCGGATCCTGGTCAGGGAAGGATCCTCTGGCCGACAGGGGCGTCGCATGGAGGCTGTGGTAGAAGTAATGTCCGGCCAACAGCCGCCTTATCTGGTTCGCTGGCGACGTTTCGGGCTTGGGCCTGAGCAATCAGCGGATCCAGAAGTGAACGATGGTTGACCGGACGCTGAGGGTGGCGAGTGATTGACTGATCGATTGACACTGAGAAAAATCCTGTCAACCTAAACTGCGTCCAGAGCGGGATGCCGGGTTTCGAGTGAACCTGACGTTTGGAGCATCCACGCCTCTTGGTGGGGACGCGGTTTAAATTTCATATTTTTCAAATCCATGGCCCTCACCGATCATTTCAATCGCTTGACCCAAGGCATCTCTCGAACCAGTCCATCCGTTGCTGACCTGTCCCAAGACATCCGCGAGCGTTTTGCGGGCTGTCTGCCACGGTTCGCGCGTCTGGCGCTGGCGAATCGCCGTCGGCGTCTGATCGTCGAGCCGGAGGGCGCCACGGCGCACCTGTTTTTTGCGGTGGGCCAGGAACGCGAACCCATTGGCGATTTCGATGTCGCGGGCATCACGCCCCTGCCGGGCGTTTTGTTCGAGCGCAGCAGGGATCCCGGACATGTGACGGAGCTCATGCTGCCAGATACCGCCATCCTGACGCGGCGGGTTTCCTTTCCGGCCCAGGTGCGGAGCAATCTGCCGCAGGTGCTGCGCTATGAGCTGGACCGTTTATCGCCCTTTCAGGCGCAGGACGTGGTCTTCGACTACCAACTGCAAGGTTCTCAGCGGACTGATCGTCTGACCCTCGATCTGGCGCTGTGCCGGCGCGATCAGGTGGAGGCTTGGATCAGGCGATTGCAGGAAGCCGGTTCGCCGATTGACCGGATCGTCTGGCAGGGCGCCTGGCCACGGGCGAATCTGCTGCCGCTGGCGGAACGACCGCTCCATCGACAGGCATGGTTCAGTGTCAGCCGACTGCTGCTGATCGTCGCCCTGCTGCTTGGCATGGCGATCATGGCAACCCCTGTGTGGCAAAAAAGCCAGATGGCGCAATCGCTCGACGCGGAGGTGCGGCGTGTCCGCGCGCAGGCGATCAGGGTCGATGAGGTGCGTCAGGAACTGGAGCTTGCCCGCCAGGGGAGTACGGCGGTGTTGCAGCAGAAATGGAGCCAGCCGCCAATCCTGGAGATGCTGCGCGAGCTGACCGACCGCTTGCCCGACGACACCTGGATCCAGAGTCTTGAGTACAACCAGGGTCAGGTCGATCTGCGTGGCGAATCCGGACAGGCGACGGCGCTGATCGCCATTCTGGAACAGGCACCCGGAATCGACGGCGTGGCGTTCAGATCCCCGGTGACCCAGATCGCCCGCACCGGCAAGGAGCGTTTCAATATTTCCTTCAGCTTTACCCTTCAGAGCGACCAATGACCCTGAAGCTGCCCCCCAAGATCGTCTGCGCCCTGGTCTGGCTGCTGCTCGTCATGGTGCCGCTCCTCTTGCTCGCCGGTATCCTGCTCCCCTGGACCAACCAGATCGCCGAACTCAACGAGAGGATCGCGACGGGCGAGGACCAACTGGCCCGCTACCGGCGGTTGCTACAGACGCTGCCGGGACTCCAGGCCGAACTGGAACAGGTTCGCAGTAACGATGCCTTCAAGGCATTTTATTTCAGTGCACCAACCCCGGCGCTCGCTGGCGCTCAGTTGCAGAGTCAGGTCCAGACGATTGTCACGGCGGCCAAGGGCAGCCTGGTCAGCACCCAATTGCTGCCGGAAGAAAAGAGCGAGAATCCGCCGCGCGTGCGCGTGCGAACCCAGATCCAAGGCTCGACTGAGACCCTGCTCGATGTCCTGCACCAGATCGAGCAGGCGCGTCCGTTCCTCTTTGTGGAGCAGCTGTCGATCCGTTCCTCAGCGCGTCCCGATCTGCCCGGCGGCCCCCGTCGCATGCCGAGATCTCCAACGGGCGAACTGACCGTCAGACTGGACATCTTTGGCTTTGCCCTCGGGGGTGGCACTTGACGAGGATCCTGCCCGCTTTCACCGTCCTGCTGCTGCTTGGATTTTTAGTTCTGCTGTGGAAAGACTGGCCGCCACCGCCCTCTCAGGCCGGGCTCGGCAACGAGTCGGCTGGGGCGACCGGCACGCAGATCGAGTCTGCTCCGGATCCACTGGCCAGACTCAAGCCACCACCTGAACGGGAGACCTTCGCAAGCGTGATCGAGCGTCCCATTTTCCGGCCCGACCGCAAACCCGAGCCGGAACCGGACGCAGAACAGACGGCGCCAGCCACTCCCGAGAGCAATGCCCAACTGGATACCATGGACTTGACCGGTGTCCTGATCACGCCGTCGATCATTTCCGCCTGGGTGAAAGACCCGGCGCAACCCAAGCTGCGCCGGGTCAGAATCGGCGACGATTTCGAGGGCTGGTCGGTGCGCGAGATCCTGGAAGACCGCGTCCTGCTGGAGCGACAGGGTGAGGAGTATGCGCTAATATTGCGCGATTACAGCAAAGAGTCGCCTGCGGCAGCCCCCGCGCCTGTCCCGCGACGCACGCCCCGCCTGCCCAAAGGCGTGCCGCCTGCCCCCCCCACACCATGATCCATTCGCCGCCATGCGGCGACCGTCATCATCGAGGCCCAATGTACGCCGATTTTCATTGTTATCGTCGGATGCAGCCTGGACGCTGGCTGCGCCCGCTCATCCTGATCGCCCTGGCGCTGACACTGGCAGCATGCGAGCGCGGCTACTGGGATCCCACCGTCAAGGTTGGCGAACCTTCAGGTCATGTCGTGGATCGCGACCAGCTTGATAGACGGGAAGCCTTCAAGGAACGCGGCGGCACGGGCGCCGAGACCATTGCGCTGGGTGACGAAAACACCAAAACGGCAAAATCCAACGAGTCGCTGCAACGCGGCACCGGAACCTTCGTCCGCAAGGTCACACCGCCGAGCGTCGATACCACACCCGGCGACGTGACCCTGAACTTCGACGGCACCGACATTCGCGAGGTGGTCAAGGTCATTCTCGGCGATCTGCTCAAGGTCAATTACGTCCTGCATCCGGCGGTGCAGGGCGTCACCTCGCTCCAGACCGGACGCCCGCTGCGCCGCGAGGATTTGATCCCCACCCTGGAGACCCTGCTGCGCATGAACAACGCAGCCATTGTCTACCGGGATGGTTCCTATGAGGTCGTGCCACTGGCCAATGCCATGCAGGGCAAGGTCGTGCCGCAGCTTGGCGAATCGGCGCGCGCCCTGCCCCAAGGCTATAGCGTGCAGGTGGTGCCGCTGCGCTATATCGGCGCGGAGGAAATGGGCAACATCCTCCAGCCGCTGGCGCCAGAAGGCAGCGTCATCCGCGTGGACAACCTGCGCAACCTGGTGGTCATCGCTGGCACCAGCCCGGAAATGGGCAATCTGCTCGATACCATCCGGGTCTTCGATGTGGACTGGATGTCCGGTCTGTCGGTCGGCTTTTTCGTCTTGGAATACGCGAAATCCGCCGATGTCGCGACCCAGTTGCAAAGCCTGCTGGCCGACGAAGCGGCCAACCCGATCAAGGGTCTGTTCCGCTTCGTACCGATCGAAAGCTCCAATGCGCTGTTGGTGGTCTCGCCTCAGGAGAGCTATATCCAACAGGCGCGCAACTGGATCGAGCGACTGGATATGGCCGAGGCCACGGGCAATGCCGCCGAGCGCCTCTTTGTTTATCGGGTCAAGCACGGCGACGCCGAGGGGCTCGCCGACATCCTCTCTCAACTGTTCGGCGGTACCAGTGGTGGCGGCAGCAATCGCTCGGTCGGCAGCGTGGCGCCGGGGCTTGGCAAGTCGAGCATCGGCTCCCGGGGCTCATCCGGGAGTTCCTCTGGGCTGAACCGTTCAGGCGGACTAGGGGCGAGCAGTCAAACGAACACCAGCACCGATTCCGCAGTCGGTCAGTCCGACTCCACCCGCAGTGCTTCATCGCGCGAAATCGAGATGTCGGCCAGCGTCAGCATCGTCGCCGACACCGTCAATAACTCGCTGCTGGTGCGCGCCAATCCGCGCGACTTCAAAAAAATCCTGGACGCCCTGAAACAGCTCGACATCGTCCCGTTGCAGGTGCTGGTGGAGGCGACCATCGTCGAGATCACCCTGACCGGTAATCTCAAATACGGTGTCCAGTGGGATTTCTTTGGCCTGGCGACCAAGGATCAGCGTAGCCGCATCTCGCTCGACGGTACCCTCGACAGCTCGACCGAATCCGGCATCAGCAACATCTTTCCGGGTTTCAACTGGGCCGTGATCTCGCGCCCGGACACCATCCGCGCCACCCTGAGCGCACTGGCCGGCGAGAACCTCGTCAATGTGCTGTCGTCGCCATCGGTCATGGTGCTGGACAATCAGGTCGCGAAGATCCAGGTCGGCCAGCAGGTTCCCGTGGCCACCTCGCAACAGCAGGCCACATCGGTCAACGACCGTGTCATCAACACCATCGAATACAAGGACACCGGCGTCATGCTCTCGGTCAAGCCGCGCGTGACCCCGGGCGGGCTGGTGCAGATGGAGATCGAGCAGGAGGTGAGCACGGTCGCGACGACGAAAAGCTCATCGCTCGACTCACCGACCTTTCAAACGCGCAACATCACCAGTTCGGTGGCGGTGCGCTCCAATCAGGCGGTCGTGCTCGGCGGTCTGATCCAGGATCAGCGCAGCGACGGCAAGCAGGGCGTCCCCGGACTCTACGATCTGCCCTTTGCCGGCGCGCTGTTCGGCGAGCGTTCAAAGGAAGCCAATCGCACCGAACTGGTCGTGGTGCTGACACCCAAGGTCATCTCCAGCGACCAGGATATCGAGTCGGTAACGGAAGATTTCCGCAACAAGGTGCGTGGACTGAATTTCAAGTTCTAAAGTTGCCAGTTACGCCATGATCCGCCAAGATACACCCGCATACATCATCACTTTTGAATCAGCGAGTTAGAGGTTTACGGACATCCTCAGACACCCACCAAGATTCACGACGGCGGTAGCCCCCAGGTAGCCCCGTCGTTTTGACCAGATGGTCCCTGACACCAAGAATCACGAACCGCACACCCTGCCCCTGTCTGACTTCCTGTTCGACCTGCTGACCAGCCGCCGCACTCAAGCGGCCCCAGGGGATCGCTACGTCTTCGCCAGCGACACCAACCGGGCTGGGCATCTGGGCGACATTCAGCGACAGCTCAACCGCGTCACCGCCCGGTCAGGCATCACCTTCACCCTGCACGACCTGCGGCGCACCTTCATGACCACGGCGGAAGGACTGGATATTTCGGCCTATGCCGTCAAGCGGCTGGCGAATCACAAGACCAGCGGCGACGTGACCGCCGGTTACGTCATTACCGACGTGGAACGGCTGCGGAAGCCGATGCAGGCCGTCGCCGACTTCCTGCTGCGTGCCATCGGTCTGCGCCCGCGTGGCGAGGTTGTGACCTTGCCCCGATCCACCCAGGAGCAGGCCGGATAACCCGTCACGCAACACAGACGAAACCACGCCTTTGACGTATCATCGCCGGCATGGTCTTCATCGAAACCTCACTCTTTACCCGACTCGTCACCCAACACCTGACAGATGACGAGTACGCGGCCCTGTAAGCCGCCCTGATCCTGCATCCCGAGACGGGTAACGTGGTCCCCGGTAGCGGAGGCGTGCGCAAGCTGCACTGGGCTGGATCGGGACGGGGCAAGCGCGGAGGACTGCGGATCATCTATTACTGGCGCAGTCGAGCCGGTCAAATCTGGCTGCTGACCCTCTACCCCAAGAACGAGCAAGCGAACATCCCGCCCCACATCCTGCGGGCGATTGCCGAGGAAATCAGTGATGAGTAAGCGCGACATCGGGCAAGAAATCCTTGACGGCATCCGCGAGATCAAGGCCCACCAACGCGGCGAGGTGACGCTACGCACCCGCGAGGTATCGGAACCGGACGCCCGCGCCATCCGCCAGCGCATGGGCCTGACACAAGACGCCTTCGCCGCGCTGTTGGGCGTCAGCGCCCGGACCCTGGAATGCTGGGAGCAGGGACGGCGACACCCGCGCGGCCCCGCCCTGGCGCTGCTGCGGGTCGCATCGAACCATCCCGAGGCGCTGCGTCCCTGATCCTGGCAAACCCACGCCTACCGCACCGGGCGCGGTTTAACCGAAATGCACCTTCGCCTCTAGGTTGGGCGCCGAGTCGGCATTGGTGAGCGCCTCTTCCAGGGTGATGGTGCCTTCGCGATAGAGCGCCAGCAGCGCGTCGTCGAAGGTTCGGATACCCTCGCTGTTGCTCTGCTGCATGGCCTCGTTGACGGCATCGACACGCCCTTCCCGAATCAGATCCGCAATATGGGGTGTGTTGACCAGCACCTCCATCGCGGCACAGCGCGCCCCGCTCTTGGTGCGCACCAGACGCTGGGAGAGAATCGCCCGCAGATAGACGGACAGATCCATGAAGAGCGTCTTGTGCATCGCCTGCGGAAAGAGGTTGATGATCCGCTCCATCGCCTGATAGGCGTTGTTCGCATGCAGGGTTGATAGCGCCAGATGACCGGTTCCGGCGAGCTCGATGGCGGCCTCCATCGCTTCACGGGTGCGGATCTCGCCGATCAGCACCACGTCCGGCGCCTCGCGCAGCACGCTCTTGAGTGCATTGGCATAGCTCTTGGTATCGAGTCCGACTTCACGCTGGCTGACGATGCACTGCTGGTGCGAATGGGTGAACTCGATCGGATCTTCGATGGTGATGATGTGTCCCGAGGCGCTCTGATTGCGATGATTGATCATGGCCGCCAGCGTGGTCGATTTGCCGGATCCGGTGGCGCCGACCATGAGGATGATCCCGCGCTTGTGCATGACGAGCTGCGACAGAATCGGCGGGGCGTTGAGTGACTCCAGGGTGGGGACATTGGCCTGGATGTAGCGCAGCACCATCGATGGCTGGCCGCGCTGATAGTAGGCGTTGACCCGGAAACGTGCGCGTCCCTCCAGCGCGATGGCGAAATCCAGCTCCCGTTCACGTTCCAGTTCGCCGATCTGTTCCGCAGTCATCACTGCCTCCAGCGTCTCGCGACAGAGCGCCGGGGTCAGCACCGTGTCGCCGACCGACCGCATGACACCCTCGATCTTGATCTTGACCGGAGCGCCGGTGGCGAAAAAGAGATCCGACGCATTGTGGCGGATCATGAGTTCGAGATAGGGCTTGATGTCCATGGGTGTCTGTCCGTTGAGCGTTTAGAATGACCCGCGCGGCTTGGGGCGCGGCTCGCCGAAGGTTCCGGCTGGCGGATCCTCGATACGCGAGACCGGCGAGGAGTCGCCAAACAGGTTCGAATCCAGGACGTCCTCTCCCTCATCGCCGACCATTCTGAGGGTTTCCGTCTCGGTGAAGTGATCCTTTTCGCGCGCCTCGCGTCCCTCCAGCTTGATCGCCAGACGCAGGCCATTCATCGAATCGGCATTGCGCAGCGCATCCTCGTAGCTGATCTTGCCCGCCTCATGGAGATCGAAGAGCGCCATGTCGAAGGTCTGCATACCCAGCTCGCGCGAGCGTTTCATGATGGCCTTGATCCCGCCGACATCACCCTTGAAGATGAGATCCTGGATCAGCGGCGAGTTGAGCATGACCTCGACGGCGGCGATGCGTCCGCCATCGGTGCAGGGCAGCAGACGCTGCGAGACGATGGCGTTGAGATTGAGCGAGAGGTCCATCAGCAACTGTCCCCGGCGCTCCTCCGGAAAGAGGTTGATGATGCGGTCAAGCGCCTGATTGGCGTTGTTCGCATGGAGCGTCGAGAGACAGAGATGTCCGGTCTCGGAGAAATTAATCGCGTATTCCATGGTCTCGCGGGTGCGGATCTCGCCGATCAGGATCACGTCCGGCGCCTGGCGCAGGGTATTGACCAGCGCCGCCTCCCAGCTTTCGGTATCGACCCCAACCTCGCGCTGGGTGATCAGACAGTTGCGATGCGGATGGACGTACTCGACCGGATCCTCGATGGTGATGATGTGACCGTAACTGTTGACGTTGCGATGACCGAGCATGGCCGCCAGCGAGGTGGATTTGCCCGATCCTGTGCCGCCGACCATCAGCACCAGACCGCGCTTGTTCATCACCACTTCTTTCAGCACCGGCGGCAGATGCAGTTCCTCGATGGTCGGGATGCCCGCGTTGATGGTGCGCAGCACCGCGCCGCACAGTCCCTGCTGGACGAAGGCATTGACCCGGAAACGCCCGATGTCCTGGGGACTGATGGCGAAGTTGCATTCCTTGTGGGCATCGAAGTCGCGCACCTGACGGTCGTTCATGATCGAGCGCACCAGGGTATTGGTCTGCTCACCACTCAACGCCTGGCTGCTCATTGGCGTCATGCGGCCATCAATCTTGCAGGCGGGGGGAAAACCGGCGGAGATAAAGAGGTCGGAGCCCTTCTTGAGCACCATCTTGCGCAGACATTCGAGCATGAATTGAGCGGCTTGTTGACGATCCATGAAACACCCCGACGATTCTGATTAGCGACCCATGATTGCCATAATGGATCACATGATAAGCGCGGGGCTTCATTCCCAAAATAGGGGCCGGTCAAGATTCTCCTGAGTACCGCAAGTTTCAACAAAAAGCGGCCCGATTGGGCCGCTGCATGTCAATCCTCAATCACATCTGAGCAATCGCCGCTGGCAATCGCAAAATGGATTTCAACCAGGATTCGGTTTGCTGAACAGACGGTGGGTAGATCCTGCGGAAGATCGGCTTATCCGCCAGCGCACAGTCGCAACGTGTGACAGGCGATCATCAGCTCTTCATCGGTTGGAATCACCCAGGCACTCACCCGGCTGTCATCCGTGCTGATCCGGGTGGCATGGGCGGCGTTCGCGTCCGCATCCAGTTCCAGCCCCAGCCAGCCACAACCGGCGCTGACTGCTTCGCGCACCGGGGCGGCACGCTCGCCGATGCCGGCGGTGAAGACCAGATGATCCATCCCCCCCGCAACCGCCGCCAGGGCGCCGATCTCACGCACAATGCGATGCACGAACAGCTCAATCGCCTCACGCGCGCTGCTCTCGGTGCTGTCAAGCAACACGCGCATGTCGGCGCTGATGCCGGAAACCCCGAGCAGCCCGGATTCGTGATAGAGCACCCGCGCGACCTGTTCCGGTGTCAGTCCCTCCTGTTGCAGCAGATGCAGCACTACGCCCGGATCCAGATAGCCGCAGCGCGTCCCCATCGGCAGACCGTCCAGCGTGGTGAAACCCATGCTGGAGGCGACACTGACGCCATCGCGCGTCGCGCACAGACTGGAGCCATTGCCCAGATGTGCCATCACCACCCGTCCGGTCGGCGCCCCATCCAGATGCTGCGCCAGACGCCGGCTGACATATTCGTAGGACAGCCCGTGAAAGCCATAGCGGATGAAACCGGCTTCGCTCAATCGCCGGGGCAGCGCATAGGCCTGCGCCGCCCAGGACTGGCTGGTATGGAAGCTGGTGTCAAAACAGGCAACCTGTGGCAGCTCGGGACGCAGCGCGGCAAAGAGCCGCATCGGCGCCACACTGTGCGGCTGATGGAGCGGCGCGAGCGGGGTCAGGGCGTCGAGCCGCTCCAGGGTCGCTGCATCCAGACGCACCGGCTGACGATAATCACGCCCGCCATGCACCACCCGGTGCCCGATGGCCAGGATCTGTCCAGACCCCGGCTGTCCTTCCAGCCAGCCGAGCAGGTTCTGCAGGGCGGCGGCGTGGTTGAACACGCCCTCACTGGCCGGCGTCTCGTCGGTCAGGTCATGGCCCATGCCATCCCTGACCAGCAAGCGGGGCCGGTCGCCGCCCAAACCGGAGAAATGACCCCGGTAGCGGAGACTCAGGGCATCCATGCCCTCGCTGCTCTCGCTATCGGCGGCGTGGCCAAAGACCGCAAACTTGATGCTCGACGAACCGCTGTTGACGATGAGCAGATCGCCGCTCATGGTCCCTTCTTCAACTGATACTGCGCCAGCAGCAGCGCCAGGGCACAGGAGGCCATGCGGGTGATGGCGTCATCGGCGCGGCTGGTCAGCACGATCGGCACCCGTGCCCCGACCACCAGGCCGGCGCCGGTGGCGTCGGCCAGATAGGTGAGCTGCTTGACCAGCATGTTGGCGGCTTCCAGATCGGGCGCGACCAGGATGTCAGCCTTGCCGGCGACCTGCGAGACGATTCCCTTGGTCGCTGCTGCCGCTTCGGACACGGCATTGTCGAAGGCCAGCGGACCATCGAGCAGGGCGCCGCTGATCTGGCCGCGCTCGGCCATCTTGCACAGCGCCGCCGCCTCGACCGTCGAGCGGATCTTGGGATTGACCGTCTCGACCGCTGAGAGGATGGCGACCTTGGGCTGCGCGATGCCGACCGCGTGCGCCAGTTCGATGGCGTTCTGGATGATGTCGATCTTTTCTTCCAGGGTCGGATCAATGTTGATCCCGGCATCGGTGATGAAGAGCGGACGCGGATAGGTCGGCACGTCGAAGGCGCTGACATGGCTGATCCGACGCTCGGTGCGCAGACCGGAGTTGCGCCGCACCACCTCACGCAGCAGTTCGTCCGAATGCAGCGAGCCCTTCATGATGGCGTTCACCGCGCCGCTGCGGGCAAGCGCCACCGCCTGTTCCGCCGCCGCGTGGCTGTGAGGCACGTTGACGATCTGGAAACCCGAGATATCGACCTCGGCCTCGTCCGCCGCGTGACGGATGCGATCCTCGGGGCCGACCAGCACCGGGACGATCAAACCGGCCTGAGCCGCCTCAAAGGCCCCCAGCAGCGATTGCGCGTCCACCGGATGCGCCACCGCCATCGCCACCGGCTCCGGCTGGTTCGCCGCATCAAGCAGCTCGTGGAGCTTGGCCCGCTCGGCCATGCGCACCCGTGGCATGATGGTGCGCGCACGGCGGATCTTCTCGGTCGGCGCCAGCACATCGGCCACGCCCTCGATCACATTGCGTCCATCCTGGTTGGTGCAGGTGCAATCGAAGGTGACGCGCTTCTTCTCGGGATCCTTGTCCCGTACCGTGACCGTGACCTTGAGGATATCCCCCAGACCGACGGTGGCGCGAAAACGCAGGGTCTGACCCAGATAGATGGTGCCGGGACCGGGCATCTCGGTGCCAAGCACGGTCGAGATGAGCGCGCCACCCCACATGCCGTGGGCAATGACCTCCTGGAAACGGCTGCTCTTGGCGAAATCCTCGTCCACATGGGCCGGATTCACGTCACCCGACATCACCGCGAACAGCTTGATGTCGTCCATGGTCAGACGCCGCTCGATGCTGGCGCTGTCGCCGATCTGGAGCTCGTCGAAGGTCAGGTTCTCGATGAATTGCTTGTCGTTCTTGATTTCCATGTTCAGGCTCTCACGTTGACGCCGGCATCGACGTAAGTGGTGCTGCCGGTCAGTCCGCTGCCCGCCCCGGAGGCGAGAAAGACCGCCGTGCGTCCGACATCATCGATGGTCGCCAGACGACGCAGCGGCGCGCGGGTCTCGGCGCTTGCCAGCAGTTGATCGAAGTCGGCAATGCCGGATGCGGCGCGGGTCTTGATCGGGCCGGGCGAGATGGCGTGGACGCGGATCCCCTGCGGGCCCAGTTCGGCCGCCAGATAACGCACCGAGGCCTCCAGGGCGGCCTTGACCGGACCCATCATGTTGTAATTGTCCACCACCTTTTCGGCCCCGTAATAGGACAGGGTGATGAGGGTGCCGCCTTCCTTCAGCAGCGGCTCGGCACGTTTTGCCAGCCGGATGAATGAATGACAGGAAATATCCATCGCCAGCGCAAAGCCGTCGCGCGAACAGTCCACGACCCGCCCGTGCAGATCGTCCTTGAGGGCGAAGGCCATCGAATGGATGAGGAAGTCCAGCTTGCCCCAGCGGCTGGCGGCGCGCTCGAACAGGGCCGCAACCTGAGTCTCGTCCTGCACATCGCACAGGAGCGCATCGGCGTTGCCGAGTTCAGCCGCCAGTGGCAGCACATATTTATCGGCCTTTGCATTACCGTAGGTGAGCAGCAGTTCGGCGCCAGCCTCATGCATGGCCCGGGCGCAGCCATAGGCGATGCTGTCGGCGTTGGCGAGACCGGTGACGATGCCGGTTTTGCCTTGAAGTGAAAAGGGGTTGGTGCTCACGAGAGATCTCCGGGTCTTGGTTTTCGAGTGACGATCAGACCACAGGATAGAGAAAATGTTGCGGCGCAACAAATACTATTCGGTGATGGTTAAACCGCGCCCGGTGCAGCAGGCGATATTTTTGGACCGGATTGATCCTCGCCGCATCGACGATAGTCGGCGCTGGCGTGACTCAAGACATTGAAAAGACAGTCGCACACGAAAGAAATTATTGTTCGATGCAATGCAATAAATGTATCTGGCGGCGTTCTTTCCTGCTTCGACATCCGTTAGTGTGGCGCCTTTGCTGCACCGCACAACGCCATCCTGCCGTGATGGCCTTCGGTGCGGACAGCCGCCGGAGAACTGCTCAACACCATGTCCACCCATTACGATGTCCTGATCGTCGGCGCTGGCGTCACGGGCACGGCCCTGCTCTATGAGCTGGCAAAATTCACCGATCTCGGCCGGCTGTGTCTGGTCGAGGCGCAGGACAGCATCGCCACCCTCAACTCGCACGCCCACAACAACAGCCAGACCATCCACTGCGGCGACATCGAGACCCATTACAGCCTGGACAAGGCCAGTGCGGTCAAACGCACCGCCTATATGGTGCTCAATTACGCGACCAAGCTGCCGGGCCGCGAGCGCGACCGCATCGTCCACAAAATGCCCCGAATGGTGTTGGGTGTCGGCCCGGCTGAAGGTGCGGCGCTGCGACGGCGCTACGCCGCCTTCAAGGGTCTCTATCCGCGCATGCAGCTGCTGGAACGCCACGACATCGCCGACATCGAGCCGAATGTCGCGCTGGTCGATGGCGCCTGGCGCCGTGACGAGATCGTCGCCACCGGCACCCCGGATGACTACAGCGCGGTGGACTTCAAGGAACTGGCGCAATCCTTCTCGCATGAATGCGTGCGCATGGACCGCACCACCAGCAAACAGATCACCCAGTTGTTTTCGACCAAAGTGGACGCCATCCGTCGCGACGGCAACGACTATGTGGTGGAAACCAGCCGGGGTCCGCTCCAGGCGCGGGCGGTCGTGGTCTGTGCCGGCGGACACTCGCTCTCGATGGCGCAGTCGATGGGGCTGGGGCTGGAGTACGTCTGTCTGCCGGTTGCCGGCTCCTTCTATTTCGCCCCGGAGGCGCTCAACGGCAAGGTCTATCGGCTTCAGAATCTGAATCTGCCCTTTGCCGCCGTGCATGGCGACCGTGACATCAAGGAACATGGCAAGACCCGCTTCGGGCCAACCGCGCTCATGCTGCCGATGCTGGATCGTCAGCGCCGCGAACGGTTCGAACGCTTCTCTGATGCCTTTCGCTTCGACCGGCGGGTCGCCCGAGCGGTCTGGGATCTGCTGCGCGTCAGGGAAACCCGCGATTACATCCTGCGCAATTTTCTCTATGAAGTCCCGCGTCTGAGCCGGCATCTGATCATCAAGGAAATCCGGCGCATCGTGCCTTCCATCGATGCCGCCGACATCACCCATGCCGAGGGTTTCGGCGGTGTGCGGCCACAGTTGATCGATACCGGAACGGGCCGCCTGAAGATGGGCGAGATCAAGATCGCCAATGGGGCAGGACTCATCTTCAACATGACGCCCTCGCCCGGCGGCACCAGTTGTCTCGGCAGCGGCGAGCAGGATATGCGAACCCTGGCCGGCTACCTGGGCGCGCGGATCGACGAGCAGGCATTCGAGCGCGAACTGCTGATGGGCTACGAGGACACCCGGCATGACCGGATCGAACCGATGACGCCACCTGTCAGGCAGACGCCGACCAGGCCGGCGTCCCGCTCCGACTACAAGCCCTCCGAGACCGGGACGGTGCTTATTCCGCGTCCGCTTTAAACCGCGCCCGGTGCGGCATGTGATATTTGAGGATTGAATCGACCTTGGCAGAATCAACAACCGTTCGAGCAGGCGCGGTTTAAAATATTAAAAAATATAAAATTTTAAACCGCGTCTCCACTGAGGTCGGTGGCCTCTCCGAAACCGAATACAAACTGAAAATGACGCATATCGCTCTGGACGCGGTTTAAAGCGGATGCCGAAAATGGCTGAAACATCGGGGTTACAGCGAAATTCAGCCACAATCGGCTTTGACGGTCGATGTCGCCGCTGTGGAGAATGACGGGACATTCGACTTCGACCTGTCAGGCTGGGAGATGGATGACGCGCTCCCGGTGCTAAACAAGGTGATGGCTTTGCCGGAAGCCTCGAATACTCATTCGGCCTGGCGTTCACAGGAAGTTGGCTTTTTGAGCGGTGCGAGCGCGGCAGAGCACATGATTGCATGGGTTTGACGCTGCTGCCCTATACCCACCAAAGTCAAGAATAAGGAGCCTATTCGATTGACGGGTAGAGACCACGAGATTCGTCTGGCGGCTTTTGCCCATTGCGCGCGACTCATGCACGATGACGGCGGGGCGGTTGCCTGGGAGGCGATTCAGGAGGGTTTCGAGTTCGGTGGCGAGCGGGTCTATCTCGCGGGCAAGGCGCGCGGCATTCATCGACCGCGACAGATGAAACGGGGCGTCCTCAGCATCAAGACCACCAAGCCCCGGAAAGGGCGCACCGCCCGTTATGATGACGCACTCGTCGGCGATGGCTATTTTTCCTATGCGTTTCAGGGTGACGATCCCGGCAACCATGACAATACCTGTCTGCGTGAGGCGTTCGCGGATCAGTCGCCCCTGATCTATTTCTACGCGCTGGTGCCGGGCATCTATCAGATCCTCTACCCCTGCTATCTGATGGAATGGAATCCGCACAGCCTGTTCTGTACCGTCGCAATCGGCAGCCAATTTGAATTGGTCCAACCTTCCGAGGTACGTGAGACCGTCGGCCACTATGAGTTGGCGCAACCGTCCGCAGCGCGCGAGCCAACGTCACCCATCGAACGCCGCTACAGCACCATTGAGGCGAAGGTCCGGCTGCATCAGGCCGAATTCCGCGAACTGGTGCTGTCCGCCTACGACCGTCGCTGTTCGGTTTCAGGATTGCCCATCCCGGAACTGCTGCAAGCCGCCCACATCATTCCCGACCGCGACGAACGCGGACAGCCGGATATCACCAACGGCCTCTGTCTTTCGATTTTGCACCACACCGCTTACGACCGAAATCTGTTGGGCATCGATCCGGACGGGCGGATCGTCGTCGCCGAGTCAGTGCTCGGGCAACACGATGGGCCGACGCTGGAGGCGGGGATCAAGGGGTTGCACGGCCAGATGATCCGCCTTCCTCGCCATGACGGGGATCGGCCAAATCGGGATTATCTGGCTGAACGGTTCGAGGCGTTTCGGAGGGTGGGGTGAGTGTATGTAGAGCGTTCAGTCGGTCACGAGAAGTTGGTACCGAAAGTAGTTAACCGTTCTCTAAGTGAGATTGTGCGCATTCAAGAAGTATCTTATCCCTATCAGCCAAGAACTTATCGTAATTATCGTCGAACAAGCTAGCTGGACACAAGGCCGATTTTAATATAGCGTCAAAATCTTCCGGCCCACCGACGCATAAACGTCGGTATTCACTAGGTCGCTTCCTGCTAATCTTGCGGTTGTCTGCTCCACTAATCACTGCAAAATTTGCGAGACAGTTAATCTGGTCGTCTTCGACGGCATTTTCTCTCAGGAACGCTTTAGGAAAGAGATGGTGAAACTCGCCGCGATTGTATTTTTGAAGCACACGGTCTACATCGACTTCTGCTCCACTCAAGAGAGACCGTGGACCTTCGTTAATCAGCATCAAGATAAACGATTTCGTTATGGCAGACGAGAGTTTAAACACATTTCGCGAGAAATAATCATCCCCCAAATCAGTCTGGATATCGTCGAGATTAGACTTTCTTCCATCTTTTAACTTTGTAAATGCTTCTATGTCACGCTGTGCCGTCTTCTTTGGCTGGCTTGTGTAGCGCCTACTGAAACACGAACGCCAGAACCATCTTCTTATAATGCGGTAAGTTTCTGCGCTGTAGGTGACATCTTTGCCATCAGGCTCTGCGAAGAAAACTGCCAACGGAGTTAGCAGGGCAGAGTAAGGTAAACATTTCAGGCCTGCAACTCGTAGTTGCTTTCGAAAGAAATCAATTGCACCTAGAATTCCATTTCGGACTATTGGAAACGATTCCCTAACTCGCGTTCCGTTCAGATCGATCAGGCGGTCTGGACTACTGTCCCCGGTAAGAATCGCCGAGGCACATCGCAAAATAAGACTAGTATTATCACCAACTTCAGCAAAGCCAAAATCCTCTAACTCATCCTTTAACTCACGAAAAGCGTCAATTAGATCGAAGTCTTCATTCCAAGTCCAGGCGCTCAGAAGCTGTAATGTGTCCAGCTCCATCCCTAGACGATTGATTCGCTCAAAAACGATAGCGACACTACTTCGTTCTTCGGTTGTGAGTATTTGTACGGGAATCGTGACTTCTTTGAACCGTGCCTGTAAATCATCGATGGCACGCAAGATTTTAGGGGATTGTGCGAACCGGTCAGTAGCCTGTCGGTATTTTACTGGATCGAACAAGCAGGAAAGTGGGAAGTGCTTATCCAGATCGGGATTCTCTTGCGGAGAAAACAAGGACTCCTGGTAATCATTGTCAGAAACGATGTTGAAATAGATTTCTGGCCACCTCTCTCCAATGGGTTCAAGTTCTGTTTGAAACACGGAAAATATTGACGTAATTCTCTGCTGACCATCTAATACGTAATATACAGGATATTCATCAGGCGCTTCAGGAAGCTTAAAAGAGCCAAGTCTCTTATCACTTGTAAGTCGATTCTTAGTCCGCCAGAAAAGAAGTGAGCCAAACGGATACTGCTTATAGATGCTATCCATCAGGTAAGCAACATGATCAAAGTCCCAGACGAAATCTCTCTGAAAAGACGGGATACGAACAGCTCCCTTCAAAACATCATCGGTGAGCTGCCGAATAGAGAATGCCTGGAACTCCATATGTATCTCCCATTGGTAATCGATTGATCTGCGCGCGTCGGGAACGGTCGCGCTGTGGAACGACATCGACAAACTGCCGGTTTCAGGCCGGGGTCTCCGCTGCCCTCTCCATGCCCTGCACCGCCGCCTGGAGCGGCATCCTGGTCTGCATTTCCATCGCTTTATACAGCGCGGTGTGTTGAGTATCGGCGACATCCCGCTAGACTGTCACCTCTGGCAGCCTAACAGCGACCGGCCGAAATATCGGCTCGGCAATCGGGCGGCAGCGCGTCAGGGATTCTATTTTTATCGCAACAGCCGCATGATCCAGGCCGGCGGCTGGAACGGGCTGTTATAGAGCGATGCCGAACCGCACGGTTCGCTGGCCCTGATCCGGATCAGTCTGTTCAGCACGCCGGGCGCGGAGCGCGTCGTCAGATTCCGGGTACTCGGATCCGGATACTACCGGGCATCGACAGCGCACAAACCGATCCGGTCAGGGCAGCCTAACCCGACATGAGATGCCATGACGTAAAGTCGGGTTACGGCGCGCGTTAAGTCTTTCTGCGAACACTTAAAATCCGTCGCGACACGCGCCTAACCCGACCGACTGGCGACGGGTTCAGACGTGATAGGCGCGGCTCAGTTCATGCACGGCGGCGACCATGGCGCCAGCATTTTCCGGATTCACATCCGGGGTGATGCCGTGGCCCAGATTGAAGACATGACCCGGACCCTTGCCATAGCTGGCCAGCACGCGGGCGACTTCCTCGCGGATCCGCTCGGGCGACGCATAGAGCGTGCAGGGATCCATGTTGCCCTGAAGCGCGACCCGGTCATCGACCATGCGCCGGGCATCGGCCAGATCGGTCGTCCAGTCCACGCCGAGCGCGTCGCAGCCGGTCTTCGACATATCACCCAGCCACTGGCCGCCGTTCTTGGTGAAGAGAATGACCGGCACCTTGCGACCCTCCGCCTCGCGGGTCAGACCCTCGACCACGCGCTGCATGTAGGCCAGCGAGAACTCGCGATAGTTGGCCGGCGCCAGCGCCCCGCCCCAGGTGTCGAAGATCATCGTGGCCTGCGCGCCACGCGCGATCTGCGCATTGAGATAGGCCGTCACGGCGTCCGCCGTCTTCGCCAGCAGGGTGTGCAGCAGGGCTGGCTGATCGAACATCATCCCTTTGATTTTGGAGAAATTCTTTGAGCCGCTGCCTTCGACCATGTAGGTCGCGAGCGTCCAGGGACTGCCGGAGAAGCCGATCAGGGGCACACGTCCGTTCAATTCGCGCCGGATGGTCGAAACGGCGTCCATCACATACTTGAGTTCGCCTTCCGGATCGGGAACCGCGATCCGTTCGACATCTGCCGCCGTGCGCACCGGACGCTCGAAATGCGGTCCCTCGCCTTCGGAAAAATAGAGTCCCAGGCCCATGGCGTCGGGCACGGTCAGGATGTCCGAGAAGAGGATGGCAGCGTCCAGCGGAAAACGGTCGAGCGGCTGGATCGTGACCTCGCAGGCCAGCTCCGGGTTCTTGCAGAGATCCATGAAACTGCCGGCCTTGGCGCGGGTGGCGCGGTACTCCGGCAGATAGCGGCCAGCCTGGCGCATCATCCAGACCGGAGTGTAATCAACAGGTTCACGCAGAAGCGCACGGAGGAAAGTATCGTTCTTCAATTGGGTCATGGATCAGTGCCCGAACAGAGTGTAGTGAAAAACCCGAAATGGTCGAGCAGCGGATTATACGACGGCGCGAGGCTTCCGGGGTCGATCGTCGGGGCGGCTCTTTGGCTTCAGCGGCAAGATATTTTTAACACTTGAAAATCAGTGATTTATGAATGTTGATAACCTGTGGAAAAGGCTGTTGATCAACCTGTGGATAACTTGTGCGCAATTCAGCAGGCGTTTTCCCGGCTGATTTAACCACAAGTTATCCACAGCCTTACCCACCTGCCAGAATCACGTAACCTTTTATTTATATTCATGTTATCGAAACAATTCAGTTATCCACAGGGCTTATCATTACTATCTTTTCTTAAAAAAAGATAATAATTGGATTCAGCCGCCAGCATCGCAAACGCCCTCCCCGGTCGATTGACTGATCGACAAACAGATAGGGTCAGGCTGTCTGAGATTGGTAGAATCCGCCGATGGACGTTTCTCACCTTCTCGATTCTCTCAACGACGCCCAGCGCGAGGCGGTCTCCGCCTCACCCGGCAGTCTCCTGGTTCTCGCTGGCGCCGGTTCAGGCAAGACACGGGTGCTGGTGCATCGCATCGCCTGGCTGGTTCAGGTCGAGCGTGCGCCTGCGCGCTCGGTGCTGGCCGTCACCTTCACCAACAAGGCGGCGCGCGAGATGCGCGGACGCATCGAGGAGATGCTCGGCGAGCCGGTCGGCGGCATGTGGGTCGGCACCTTTCACGGTCTCGCCCATCGCTTTCTGCGCGCCCACTGGCAGGACGCCGGATTGCCTCAGCATTTCCAGATCCTGGACTCGGACGATCAGTTCCGTCTGATCAAACGCATCCACAAGGCGATGCAGCTCGACGAGGCGCGCTGGCCGCCGCGTCAGGCGCAGACCTTCATCAACCAGCAGAAGGACGAGGGTCTGAGGCCTCAGCATCTGGATGCCGGCGGGGATTTCTTTCTCGACAAACTGATCGCGATCTACCGCGAGTACGAGTCGATCCGCACCCGTGGCGGTCTGCTCGACTTCGCCGATCTGCTGCTGTCCACGCTCGAACTGCTGCGCGCGCGCCCGGACATCCTGCATCACTACCAGGAGCGGTTCCGGCATATCCTGGTCGATGAGTTCCAGGATACCAACGCCATCCAGTACGCCTGGCTGCGTCTGCTTGCCGGACAGAACGACAACCTCTTTGCGGTCGGCGACGATGATCAGTCGATCTATGGCTGGCGCGGGGCGCGGGTTGAAAATATCCAATTCTTCCAGCGCGATTACCCCACTACCCGCACCATCCGGCTGGAGCAGAATTACCGCTCGACCGGCAATATCCTGGCTGCCGCCAACGCCCTGATCGCCAACAATCCGACCCGCCTGGGCAAAAACCTCTGGACCCAGGACGGTGCCGGCGAGCCGATCCGTCGTTACACCGCCTTCAACGAGGTGGACGAGGCCCGTTTCGTCATTGAGCGCATCCGCAGCCATGTCGAGACCGACGGTTATCGGCGCGATCAGTGCGCCATCCTCTACCGCACCACGGCCCAGTCGCGGCTGTTCGAGGAGGCGCTGATCCAGGCGGGGATGCCCTATCGCGTTTACGGTGGGCTGCGCTTCTTCGAGCGCGCCGAGATCCGCGATGCGCTGGCCTATCTGCGTCTGCTCGCCAATCCGAACGATGACGCCGCCTTCGAACGCGTGGTCAACACCCCGACGCGCGGCATCGGCGATCGCACGCTCGATCTGCTGCGACAGCAGGCGCGCGAGTCCGGCCTCTCGCTGTGGCAGGCGGCGCTGGATCTGACCGCAACCGGTGCGCTCGGGCCACGGGCCAGCGGCGCCCTGCGCGCCTTCCTGAACTTCATTCAGGAGCAGGCCCAAACGAACGTCGGCGTGGCCGTGTCGGAGACCGCCCGGCGGCTGATCGAAGCGGCGCAACTGCCCGATTTCTACCAAAAGAACAAAGATGGAAAAGGTCTGGATCGGGTCGAAAACCTGGAACAGTTGGTGGAGACCGCTGCGCGTTTCGAGCAGGATCTGAGCGACGAGGATGACGATGCGCTCGGCGCCTTTCTCGCTCATGCCGCGCTGGAGGCCGGCGAATCCCAGGCCGACCCCTTCGAGGACAGCGTGCAGCTCATGACCCTGCACAGCGCCAAGGGACTGGAATTCCCGCTCGTCTTTCTGGTTGGGGTGGAGGAAGGACTCTTTCCGCACAGCCTGTCCGCCGAGGATCCCGCCCGGCTCGAAGAGGAGCGCCGACTCTGCTATGTCGGTCTGACCCGCGCCATGCGTCGGCTCTATGTCACCCACGCCGAGAAGCGCCATCTCTACGGACGCGAGGACTACCCCGCACCCTCACGCTTTCTGCGTGAGATCCCGCCGGAGCTGGTGGAAGAGGTCCGTGGCGGCGGCATCGCTCGCAAGCCGGTTGCGGCGGTGATCCCGCGCAGCGTCGCGACCGCCGCGCCGGTTGTTGGCGGTTTCAGACTCGGACAGCGGGTCAGTCATCCCAAATTCGGCGAAGGCGTGGTGCTCGCCAGCGAAGGCAGCGGACAGCAGGCGCGTCTTCAGGTCAATTTCAAAGGGGCGGGAGCCAAATGGCTGGTGCTGGCTTATGCGCGTCTGGAGCCGGCTGGCTGAGTGGCGTCGTTTTCAGGTGATTTTCGGTAAAGTTCGTACCTGTGACCGGTATTTGTAAGGATTTTCAAGCCACTTTGGCGTAGTCAGCGTTCAACGGCTCTTCGTTGTCGTTGTCGTTGTCGTTGTCGTTGTCGGCCATCGAATTTTCGATTACGACAACGACAACGATCAGAGACGATCTCGGAACCTCTGCGCTGCTGCGCTTTAATCCTGTCTCAATCAAAACATTGATCCAGGTATCCTGTTCCCTGAAATCACCTTAGGCGGTTGAGACGACCCAAACATTCACTCAAATTGCTCAGGAGGCGGTTCCGCCGATGCCAATGCCGCATATTCCGGTATTTTTGTTTCGCGTCACCCTGTTGCTGGCGAGTCTCGTGACCGCTGATCAAGCGGTGGCAGCGACGGACTGTCATGCAGGTGACGCCGTGCGGATCTGGACCGCGCCGCAGCGCCCGTTGCCTGGAGATCCTTTTGAGATCATGGCGGTCGCCACCGACGCAGATCTGGATGAACTCCTGCTGACCGATCCCGGCGGGCGTCAGACCAGCCTCAGAGGCACGCGCAATGGCGGGCCGCCCTGGAGTCTCTACGGCACACTCTTTCGCCCCAGCGCCGGGGTTTACCGGATCGATGCCATGCGGAACGGTCGGCTCGCTGCCTGTCGCGAGGTCAACATCGGCGGCGGTGGAGAGCGGCAGGGCAGCGGCGAATGGGATCCGGCGACCCAGGCATTCTATGCGGCCTGGATTGAACATCTGTTCAACGCCCCGCCCGAGCAGTCATTGAGCTTCGATTCGCTCGGCCCGCTGCTGCGTGATCCCGAGCGCAACATGCTGTTCAATTATCTCGGCGCGGGCGAGGACAACCGGCTGCCCGCCGATCCTGACTGCGCCGATCTGGCCTATATCCTGCGCGCCTATTTCGCCTGGAAACTGGGTCTGCCGGTCGCCTATCGTCCATGCAGCCGGGGTAGCCGCAACAGTCCGCCGCGCTGTGAGGCACCCATGATCGACAGGCGTTTTGCCAGGGCGCCCGCTTCGGCCCAGACCTTCCGCGAGGTCAGCCGGCGCATCATGGACACGGTTCATTCGGGCAGCGGTCGCACCGCGCTGCATGACGAGTCCAGCGATTTCTATCCGGTGCCGCTGACGCGCGAGGCGCTGTGGCCGGGAACGCTGTTCGCCGATCCCTACGGTCACGTCATGATCCTGGTCAAATGGGTGCCCCAGCGCCCCGGACAGCCGGGTCTGCTGCTGGCGGTCGATGCCCAGCCGGACAATTCGGTCACGCGCAAACGCTTCTGGGAAGGCACCTTTCTGTTCACCGAGACGCCGAGCGCCGGGCCGGGCTTCAAGGCGTTCCGGCCACTGATCGGCGGGCGTCTGCTGTCCAACCGCGCGCTGGATGGCGCGTCCGGTCTGCCGCCCTATTCCACCGGGCAGGCCGGACTGGCGCCGGCTGATTTCTACGCCCGCCTGGAGCAGCTCATCAACCCCGATGGACTCGATCCCGAAACGGCCTATGAATCGACCCTGGCCGCGCTGATGGAGCAGCTTGAGACCCGCGTGACCTCGGTGGACAACGGCGAGCGTTATGTGCGCGCCAACCCGGCACGCATCGTCATGCCAGGTGGCCCCGCCATCTTCGAGACCATCGGCCCCTGGGAGGACTACGCCACCCCGTCGCGGGACATGCGTCTGCTGATCGCCATGAAGGTGCTCGCCGGACTGCCCGAGCGCATCCGCCGCTATCCTGAACTCTATGTGCTGCGCGGCGACAGCCCTCAGAACGCCGCCGCACGCATCGAGCGGCTTCATGAGCAGCGTCTCGACGAGCGGTTTGTGACCTATACCCGCAGCGACGGCAGCCCCTGGCGCCTGAGTCTGCGTGACATCGTGGAAGATCGTCGTGAGCGGTTTGAAGTGGCTTACAACCCCAACGATTGCGTGGAGCGCCGCTGGGGTGCGTCACCCGAGACCCCCGATTACGCCACCTGCCGTCGTCAGGCGCCAGCCGACCAGCAGGCGCGCATGGCGGAATACCGCACCTGGTTCCGCGACACGGTCAGACCACCAAGATAAGGCGGTCATCCTGTTTTCATTGGCTATCCAAACGTCTGGAGCCTTCAAGGAGAGATCCTGTGCCAACTCGAACCATCCTCCCGGCATGGCCCAAAGGCGTTGTGATCGGTGCGCTCTCTCTGCTCCTGGCAGCCTGCGGAACCGCGCCCGAGCAGCCCGGTACCGGCGTCGCCGGGCGTTGGGCCGGGCGTCCCATCGGTTCGCCGCCCGCGCCCATGCCGGCGATCAGACAGGCGATTCTTTCCAGCGCCATCCGGGAGTGGGAATTCTTTGGCCGGCAGACCGTGATCCTCAGGAACACGGAAGAGAGCATTCCGCATGTCGGCGCCTGGGAAGACGATGGCGGCATCTACAGCAGCCGCGTCAACGCTTATTGGCGCGCGGTCGGCGAGCCGGGGCTCGACGGCATGGATTGTCAGTCGCCCTGGTCAGCCGCCTTCATCAGTTGGATCATGAAGAGTGCCGGCGTCCCCGAAAGCCAGTTTCCACCGGCAATCGCCCACTGGGTTTATCTCGCCAGAAGCATCGAGGCGGCCAGCGAGCCGGGGCGCTGGTTCGTGCCCCGGCGCGTGGCCGATTACAGCCCCCGTCCCGGCGATCTGGTCTGCGCCTCGCGGGGTGCGTCGCGTTCAGGCATCCGTGATGGCGACATCAGCGCCAGCCAGCTCCAGGGTCTCAGCAGCCATTGCGACCTTGTGGTCAGCCACAGCGGGCGGACGCTGGATGTCATCGGCGGCAACGTCCGCAATTCAGTCTCCCGCACCACCCTGGAACTGGACACTCAGGGCCGTTTGCAGGTCGTGCCCAGACGGCCCTGGTTCATCATTCTGGAGAATCGGCTTTGAATCGCGCCCATTGCGGTATGCGATGTTTTTGGATTGAACAAACCTTGGCACGCAAACGCCCTGCCCCGGCGTGTTCAGCCGGGGCAGGGCGTCGGGACTTCAGCGGTTACAGCGCTCTCAGGACAGGCCGTCAATCGTCGCAGGATTCGTCATCCCATTTTTTTGCGTCGTAACCCAGAGACATGGCGGCGGTCTGCTCTTCGGGACTCAATTCAGACCATTTCTTGTCTTCGGACGCCGGCTCGGCATCATCGTCGTCCGTGTTCCAGTTGGCGGACGTCCAGCCCAGTACCGCCCAGGCGCCCTGCTCCGTTGCGTTCAGATCATCGAATTTCAGTGTTGACCAGAGACAGGTGTCGGTACTCGCATCGCGGATTGCTGGCGCGGTCTCATCGGCTGCACCGCTAACCAGCGGCATGGTCAGCGTTGCAGCGACGAAGGCGCTCACCATGAATTGCCTGATGGTTGTTGTCTGCACGTCGAACCTCCTGCGTCATGTTGGTTGGACGGGAGCCGGAACAGAACTCCCGACTTGATTCTGGCACGCCTCCATGATCCGCGCCAGCGACTGACGCGGTTCGGAAAGTCGGTCAGGCCCGCTTGCCCCAGGGCAGCATGCGCTCCAGCGCGCCGTCGCGGAGGATGTACTGATGCCAGATGGCGGCCACCACATGCAGAGCGACCAGCGCGTAAAGCGCAAGCTCCATCGGCTCGCCGTGGAGGATGTGCATGAGATCGTTGATCCAGGGCGATTCGCCAAGGAGCGAGGGCAGTGGGGTGCCAAAAAATTCGGCCACGCGGCCTTTTGACACCACGCGCAGATAACCGGAGATCGGAATCAGCAGAGTGGCGAGATTGAGCACCAGATGGGTCAGTTTGGCGACCGTCTGCGTCCATGCGACGCCGGGAAGGGGCGCGGGTTGGGGACTGACACGGGCCCAGAGGATGCGCGGGATCACGACGAGAAACAGCAGAATGCCAAGCGAGATGTGGAGCTTGATCCACCAGACGGCGCTTTCCGAGGCCTCGGGCGCTGCGACGTGGAGCTTCTGGGTCACGATGAGACCGATGATCAGTGCCGCCACCAACCAGTGGAAGAGCTGCGACAGCAGGTTATAGCGTTGCAGGGAAGGATTCAGGTTCATGCAAAGTCACCTCATTGCGGTTGAAAAGACCGTTATGATCGCACAGGAATTCGCAAGCAGCGTGCATTGATCAGATGCACGGTGGCGCTGCTTACCGCGTGCGGAGCATGACTTCATGATGTCGCCAGGTTCCTGACCGATCGCTGACAAAGTCTGGGGTTGATCATGCGTCTGCCCTGAAAAGCGGTGGCGCGCACTCTACGCGCCTCGTGGCTTGAGTTAATATGCGACCACGTCATGGAGACGGGATCGAAACGTATCAGGACCCAGATCACACCACGCCACCAAGCAGACGCGATAAGGCTGTCACCATGAAGATCAACCTCCCTGTGACCAACCGGGAAAACGATTACTCCGATTCACTGATCATCGTCTCCACCACCAACACCAAAGGCATCATCACCTACTGCAACAAGCCGTTCATCGAGATCAGCGGTTTCACCGAGCAGGAGTTGCTGGGGGTGAATCACAATCTCGTGCGTCATCCTGACATGCCGACGGCGGCCTTCAAGGATCTCTGGAGTACGGTCAAGAAGGGCAGGCCCTGGCGCGGCATCGTCAAGAACCGCTGCAAGAATGGCGATCATTACTGGGTGGATGCCTATGTCACCCCGGTCTATGAAGGCGACACCCTGGTCGGTTATCAATCGGTGCGCGTCAAGCCGACCCGCGAGCAGATCCAGGCGGCCGAGCGTCTCTATGCGCATATCCGCGAGCGCAAGCTGGAGGATCTGCCTAAATCGATCATCCCCCAACTCAATCACCGCGCCTGGTTGACCGCTGCCTTCGGTCTGATCGGACTGGGCGCGCTGGCGGCTGGCTGGCTGAACAATCTCTGGATCGGTCTGGGAACCCTGATCGCCGCTCTGAGCCTGGCGCAGGTGAGTGCTGCGACCATCTTCAATCCGATCAAGGAAAGCATCACGGCGGCCAAGAAGATCGCCAGCGGCGATCTCAACTTTCCGATCCATGTCGATAAAAACAACGAAACGGCCGAAATCCTGCAAGCCATCAAGATGCTCCAGTCGCGTCTGGCGACCGTCATCGGCAATATCCAGGAATCCGCAGAGGGTTTGGCGGTGGCAGCCGGTCAACTGGCGAATGCCAGCACGTCCACGCACCATCTGATGGAGCAGCAGCATCAGGAAACCGACATGGTGGCGACGGCCATGAACGAGATGTCCGCCACCGTCGCCGAGGTGGCGCTCAACACCACGGCCGCTGCGGATGCGGCCCATCAGGCCAGCGCCGAGGCCCAATCCGGGCGCGCCATCGTGCGTCAGAGCGTGACCGGCATCGAACAACTGGCCGATGGGGTTTCCGAGGCCGCCGAGGCCATCGGTCGTCTGGGCGAGGAGTCGGAGAATATCGGCAAGATCCTGGATGTGATTCGCGGCATCGCGGGGCAAACCAATCTGCTGGCCCTGAATGCCGCCATCGAGGCGGCGCGTGCCGGCGAGCAGGGTCGCGGCTTCGCCGTGGTCGCTGACGAGGTGCGGGCGCTGGCCCAGCGTACCCAGGAATCGACGCAGGAGATCCAGTCCATGATCCAGCGTCTACAGGAAGGCGCACGCAGTGCTGTGGCTGTGATGAAACGTGGGAGCGAGCAGGCGGAGCAGAGCGTGCAGTCGGCAGGCGAGACGGATCGTTCACTTGATTCGATCACCCATTCGGTTGACCGCATCAACGACATGAATGCGCAGATCGCCACGGCCGCCGAGGAACAGAGCGCGGTGGTCGAGGAGATGAACCGCAATGTCGAAAGCATCCGCCATCTGTCGATGCAGACGCTTGAGAGTACCGACACCGTGGTATCGGCCACCGGTCATCTTGAGACGCTCGCCGGACGCCTGACCTCACTTGTCCACCAGTATAAAGTCTGAGCCACCGGATTCGGGTTGGTGGAGCCTGATTGCAGGGCTTGTGCTGGTCGCTGTGATCACGCTGCTGGCCCATTGGCTCTGGCCGATCCTTTATCCGCAACCCGTGCAGATCGCAGATCGTGACCCCGGCTGCGATCTGCGCTCAGGCGCCTGCATGGCGCGCCTTCCGCAGGGTGGCGCAGTCAGTTTCGAGATTGGCCCCCGCACCATCCCGCTTCTTTCGCCGCTGCGGCTCGATGTGGGGATTCAGGGGCTTGATGATGTGCGTGCGGTTGAGGTGGATTTTGTCGGGGTTGAGATGAATATGGGCTTCAATCGGGTTGCACTGACCAGGATTCAGGCCGGTCATTACACCGGACAGGCAACGCTGCCGGTGTGCACAAGCACCCGCATGACCTGGGAGGCAAGGGTGCTCATACAGACCCCGGATGCCCTGCTGGCTGCGCCCTTCCGTTTTGAAACAACCCGTTAAACCGCGTCCAGAGCGACATGCGTATCGCACGGGGCGCGGTTTGGATTCTGTCTGGGAATGCCCGGATGACGCTATCCATCCAGCGCGGCGAGTTTTGCCCGCAGGGTGGCGATTTGTTCACTCAACTCACGCAAAACGCTGATTTGATTCTGAAGGAAATTGATTTCCTCCGTCATGCGCAGCGTGCTTTGCGATTTCTCGCGTCGATCACGCAAATCGGCCAGCGCCAGCTTGAGTTCGAGCGACCCCTGTTCGCGACGTACCACTAATTGACGCATGCTGGCCGCATTGGTGTCGGGAACGGGTCGTTTGTCGGCGTTGGCGCCATAGACCCGGTCAAGGATCTGGTCCAGGTCGCGATCAAAATGCTTTGACGTTTCTCGAAACATGAATGTGGACCCCGGCGACGCGCAGGCTGGCATCGGTAATTCAGGTGATTCGAGTATAGATCGCGTTTTTAATCTCTTGAACCGCGCCGACTCCGACAATCCTTGAGTCTACGGGGCCGATCCGCAAAACATCACATGTCGCTCTGGGCGCGGTTTAATACGACAAGCGGGGTCTCCGGATCCAACCTGCGCACCCAGACATCCAGTCCGCTCAGTCCGGCGGGAAGACTGGCGATGGCAGCCATTGCGGCCTCGCGGTCGGCATGCAGGCTGTAAATGAGCGCGAACCAGGGGCGACCGCGATAGGTTTCCTCGCGGTAATAAATCACCCGGGATGACAAATCGAAACGATCCAGGAATGTCTGGAGCGCGTCGAGTGAGTGGAAACCGATCAACTGCAGGGCATAGGGCTGATCGCCGACCAGGATGCGTTGCGGAGTGGGCACCGGCCCGGCGTTTGTGCCGACTGCCTGATCATTCTGATCATTGGTTGCAGTCTGCTCCGGATCAGGCGTGTCGATCAGTGGCGCTTCAGCAGGTGGCGTTGACGGAGCGGGAGACTCTGTGACAGCCGTCGCAGGCGGTGGATCCGCAGTGGCCGGGGTCATGCCGATGGCGTCACCGGCTGTCGTCAGACCATCTTCATCAGCGACCTGGTTGACGGTGGTTTCTGTCGGGCCGGATTGCTCGCCGATCTGAGACGGATCGGCGGGGATGGCGGCTGGAGCCGGTTCCGGTGGTCGGTCCAGGGTCGCCAGAGAGGCCGAGATGGCCTGAATCGATGCGGACAGTCTGGACAGACTCTCATGAATCAGCTTCTCTTGATTCAGTTGATCCGAAGACGGCGCTCGCTGCTGTTCCAGTGCGATTCTGAGCTGAGCGATCTCCTCGCGCATGTCCTGCTGCGCCGCGTTGAAACGGACGTGGAACAGAGCCAGGATCACCCCGATCACGACGCCACAGACCAGCAGGGCGGCCGCGCCGAACCACCCCTGGCGTTTCACGCGCACGCTCATCTCGCCATACTGGGTCTGCCAGGCGCGCTGAAGCCGCATGTCGGCGCAACGACGGTCATCATCGACATCGCCGATGCGTTCGATCAGGGCGCTTTCGGCAGACTGCAGGGCGCTCTTTTGCCGCGCCAGTTCGGCGACGACCTGGGCCATCAGGTTGCCCTGGGTCGCCGGGCAAATCTGGAAGTCGGGGCTTCCCCTGGTCGCATCGGTATCCGCGAGAGCGGCGTCGGCGGGTGCGGTGTTCGTTGCTTCCGCAGCACCGGTTGGCGGCGTCAGGTTGGGAGCGGACGCATCCAGTGGTGATGTGGGCGTCATATCCGTGTTATTTGCCATAGACAGGACACCCAATGCTGGTGGACAGGGTTTGCCCCATCAATCCTCTGATGTGGAGGCCGAACCCAGGATCATGGATCGATATTCGTGGCACAAGAATATCGACCCGATGTCTTTTGTCTACCTCTAAACTGCGTCCCGGGTGACCGGCGTCATGTCGAGTGAGGACCGGCCTGCGACGACTGGTGACGTGCGGTGAGACGCGGTTCAGGTTAGAGCCTGATCAGCGACGGTCGATCGGCGCCCACTTGCGGTTTTCGGGGCCGATGTAGTTGGCGCTCGGACGGATGATCTTGTTGTCCTCGCGCTGTTCGATGACGTGGGCGGTCCAGCCGGTGGTGCGCGCGATCACGAAGATGGGCGTAAACATGGCAGTCGGAATGCCCATGGCGGCATAGGAGACGGCGGAGAACCAGTCGAGGTTGGGGAACATCTTTTTCTGATCCCACATGACGGTTTCCAACCGCTCGGCGACCTCGTACATGCGGGTGTCCTGGTTCAGCTCGGACAGTCGCAGCGCAACGGACTTGATGACCTTGTTGCGCGGATCGCTCACGGTGTAGACCGGATGGCCGAAGCCGATGACGATCTCCTTGCGGCCAACCCGTTCGACGATGTCGGCCTCGGCCTCGTCGGGGGTGTTGTAACGCTGCTGAATCTCGCAGGCGACTTCGTTGGCGCCGCCATGCTTGGAGCCGCGCAGTGCGCCGATGGCGCCGGTGACCGCCGAGTAGATGTCGGAGTTGGTGCCGGCAATGACCCGCGAGGTGAAGGTCGAGGCGTTGAACTCATGCTCGGCATAGAGGATGAGCGAGGTGTGCATGGCGCGCACCCATTCGGTCGAGGGGACTTCGCCGTGCAGCAGATGCAGGAAGTGTCCGCCGATGGTCTCGTCGTCCGTCTCCACGTCGATGCGCCGGCCGTGGTGCGCCCAGTGATACCAATAGAGCAGGATGGAGCCCATGCAGGCGATGAGACGATCACCGATGGCGCGGGCGCCGGCATAGGGCATGGCCTCTTTCTCGGGCTCCAGGGTGCCCAGGAGCGAGGTGCCGGTGCGCAGCACATCCATCGGGTGCGAGGCGGCGGGAATCTGCTCCAGAGCCAGCTTGAGGCCGGCCGGGAGACCGCGCAGGCTGCGCAGACGTTTTTTGTAGGCGGTCAGTTCGGCGCGGTTGGGCAGATGGCCGTGGATCAGCAGATGGGCGATTTCTTCGAACTCGGCGTGGTCGGCGAAATCGAGGATGTCATAGCCGCGATAATGCAGATCGTTGCCGGTGCGTCCCACCGTACAGACGGCGGTGTTGCCGGCGGCGGTGCCGGACAGGGCGACCGATTTCTTCGGCTTGGGCAATTGGCTTTCCTGGTTGTCGCTCATCGTTCATTTCTCCTCAGTAGGGTCTGGGATGCCGCAGATGTTGATTCTGGACGGGCATTTGAACCGCAAAGGCGCAAAGGACGCAAAGAAATAAGGTGCGAAAAGACATGATCCATCCTTCGCGTTCTTTGCGTTCTTCGCGGTTCAGCGGTGCTTTGGGTGATTTCCTGAAAACAATCTACTTGAAGCCTTGACTCTGGTAGAAACTTTCCCGGAAACCACCTTAGTCGTTATTCCTCGGTTTTCCCTTGCGCAAACAGCGCATCGAGTTTCTGCTCGAAGCTGTGATAGTCGAGATAATCGTACAGCTCCATGCGGGTCTGCATGGTATCGACCACGTTGGCCTGGGTGCCGTCGCGGCGGATCGCCTGATAGACGTTGAGCGCGGCCTTGTTCATGGCGCGGAAGGCGGACAGCGGATAGAGCACCAGCGAGGCGCCGGCCTGACCCAGTTCAGTGGTGGTGAAGAGCGGTGTGGCGCCAAACTCGGTGATGTTGGCCAGGATCGGTACCTGGACTGCCGCGCTGAACTGTTCGTATTGCGCCAGTTCGGTCATGGCCTCGGGGAAGATCATGTCCGCGCCCGCCTCGACGCAGGCCACGGCGCGCTCAATGGCGGCCTCGATGCCTTCGACGGCCAGCGCATCGGTGCGCGCCATGATGACGAAATCATCGGTACGCGCATCCACGGCGGCCTTGACGCGATCGACCATCTCGGCCTTGGAGACGACCGCTTTGCCGGGACGATGGCCGCAACGCTTGGCGGCGACCTGGTCCTCGATATGACAGCCGGCGGCCCCGGCGCGGATCAGTTGCTTGACCGTGCGGGCGATGTTGAAGGCGCTGCCCCAGCCGGTGTCCGCATCCACCAGCAGCGGCAGCTCGGTGGTGTAGGTGATGCGGGTGACGTCTTCCAGCACGTTGTCCAGGCTGGTCATGCCCAGATCCGGCACCCCGTAGGAGCCTGCCGCGACGCCGCCGCCGGAGAGATAGAGTGCGCGGTAGCCGGTGCGCTCGGCCATGCGGGCGTGATAGGCGTTGATCACGCCCACCACCTGCAATGGATGTTCTTCCTGGACGGCAAGGCGCAGTCTGGCGCCGGGCGTGGTCTTGTCAGTCATCGTTTCGCCTCGTTGTTGATCAGTGCGCAGCAGGGTGCGCCGGTTCTTAATGTCTTGATCTGAATGTGCTGACGGATTGCCCGCTGTTCTCGGCGACCAGTCGCCGCTCGACGGCCCGCCGCGAGAGGCGGATATGGCGGCGCATCAGCCATTCCGCCAGTTCGCCGTCATGTTCCGCGATGGCGTCGGCGATGAGTTCGTGTTCCTTGATGGCGTCGCGAACCCGGTCACTCTTCATCCCGAACTGGCAGCGGTACATCCGCGCCAGGTGATAAAGATCATTGCAGAGGATGTCGATCAGCCGGCGGTTGCCGCTACCCTGAACAATCCGGAAGTGGAAATCCAGATCGCCTTCCTGCTGGAAATAGGTCTGTCCGTCCCGCGCGACCTCGCTGCGATGCTGCGCCAGCAGTTGTTGCAGATCGGCGATGGCGGCGTCTGACATCTGTTGCGCCGCCAGCCGTGCGGCCATGCCTTCCAGTGCCTCACGGATCACATAGATCTCCAGCAGTTGATCGCTGGAAAGGGTGATGACCCGGGCGCCGACATTCGGTTTGCGGTCAACCAGGTTGGTTGATTCCAACCGCCGCATGGCCTCGCGCAGCGGTCCCCGGCTGATGCCGTAACGCGCCGCCAGCACGGGCTCGCTGATCTTGCTGCCGGGCGGAATCTCGCCTTCCACGATTGCCTGCCTGAGTCGGTCGAAGATCCGGTCGGCGATGGTCGCACTGGTATCGGAGACATCGTCGGCTGAAACAAACATGCGCTGATTGTCGACAGATTATCCTGAATGGCTGCATAAATTAGCGTTTTTCTCGCTAAAGTCAAGGCTCAATGTCGACAATGTGGGTCGGCATGCATCCCTGGCGGCCTGTTCAGATCTGTCTGGCGGGCGGGGTGTGCTGCGGATGGATTGCCGGGATCGGGTCAAATCGAGCTGGTGCGTCCGTGCAGATGTTCCGCGACCGTCTCAGATCGTTGTCGTTGTCGTAATCGACTTGCGGATTTTCGATTACGACAACGAACGGTATCGGGACTTCCAAGGTGCCGCACTAAACGCTGGCGGTTCCGCCCGCGACCGGCAGACGCTGATTTTCTTTCAGCAGATCCAGCTTGCTCGATTGATCACAGCGACACAGGATCCGACCAAGCGGCGACATCGATTCCAGCGGTCCCTGTTCGGCCTTCTCGCCAATCGCCTGAATCACGTTCTCGGGAAAGCCCCATTCCGCGACGATGCGGTGTGAAAAATGCCCGGCATGAAGGATGAGTGACCGATAGAAATCCCAGGCGTGCGGGATGTCATGCGCCTCTTTGCCCGACATCTGATCCATCAGGCGCAACCCGACCATCACGCCCACATTGACCACGAGCCCGGACAGATAGGCCGCAAAGGCGTCCAGCTTCTGTTTTTCGGCCAGATCGTGACAGGCCAGGGCGCACAGCTCGGACTGACCCCAGAGGCGTGCGCCGGCACGCTGGGTCATCTGCCCCGAGCGCAGATTGAGGATGGGATAGAAGGCCACGCGCGCGATGAGCTGATTCAGGCCATTCTGGCCCAAAAGCACCACGGCCTGTTCGATGCTGGCAATTTTCCGGCTTCTTCGATAATAGGGGCTGTTGGCCAGCCGAATGACTTCGCCAACCAGCACCGGATCCTTCGCAATCTGCCGCGCCAGTTGGGCGCTGGTCATCTTCTCATCTTTCAGACTGTGCATGAGCTGCGGGATCACGGTGGGCAGGCGCGGCACCAGGTGGGCGTTCGATTGCTGTCCCCTGACCATCTGTTCGAAGTCATGCAGAACAGACTGCTCGAATGCGTTTGGCGGCTGTTCAACGAGGTCGTCGAGACCGATCAGCCAGGCATAAAAATAACGATCGACATCGAACGTCGGCGCGTCAAGGTCGGCGACAGACCGATCAGGGACTTCAGGCTCGCCATTTTCTTCCGCTTCCTCTCCCGTCTCTGTCCCGGCGTCATCGATCTCAGGGTTCACCGGTTGATGAACCAGCGCATCCGCGTGCCGGGCCGAAAACAAACGATCCGCCCATTTTGTGATGAAACTCATGTCCGCTCTCGTTGAGTCTGAAACTCGAAACTCAGTATCACGCTCTGGACGCAGTTGAGCGTCGGGCTTGCCGTTCAGCCGGTCATGGTCGTCTCGATTTCGCGAATGTCTACGGCATCGTCAAAGATCTCCAGGGTTCCGCCCGGACTGATCGGCCCCGGCTTGAGCCTGTGATACGCCGGCAGCCTGTCGAGCGGCGGCAACCCGTTCGCCGCGCCATCGGTCAGGAACCGCACATGCCAGGTGGCGAGCAGGACGACGTCCGCCAGATCCGGCTTGCTCTGATCGTCGCGGAGCCAGTCGTGACGACTGCGTGCCACCTCCAGCAGCTCATCGTCGAATCCCCAGGATTCCAGAAGCGTCACACTGATGCGGGCGCTGAAGTCCTCCGCCAGTTCATGGATGATGTCGCTGTTGTCCAGTGTCTCGGGATGTTTTTCCAGTCGAACATACAACAGTGGCAGACCGATTTCCTGGAGCAGCCCGGCCAGGAGCGCGCGATCCGGGCTGATGCGGCGGCACTGCTTCGCCAGCACCGCGCTCAGAGCGGCGCGATGTGCGCTGTCTTTCCAGGCCGTCTGAAGCAGTGTGCGCAGCGTCGGCGTTTTGTGGCGAAACATCGCCCGCAGCGAATAGCTCAGACAGAGATTGCGGGTCATTTCCTGCCCGAAGAGCGAGACGGCGCGTTTCAGATCCCTGGTTTCGCGCCAGCCGCGATAGAGCGAGCTGTTGGCCATCTGGATCAAATGCGCCGAGAGTCCGGCATCGGTCTGGATGATGCCTTCGATGGTCGCCAGGTCGCAGTTGGGATGCTGCATGGCGCGGCGGATGCGCAGGGCGACGTCCGGCAGGGTTGGCAAATGCGCCTCGCCGGTCTCGATTTCATGCATGATTTTGGTGTAAATCCCCAAACCACTCAGCATCGGTCGGTCCCCAGTCAGTCGGTTGATGTCGGGCGTGAGGTCTGGATGATGCGGGTGGATTCATCATATGGCGTGAAACCGCGTCTCACCGAACATCGTTGGTTGCCGCAAGGCTGATCCTTGCTCGAAACGATGCCTGTCACACTGGACGCAGTTTAACGCCAGCACGAGATGAAGCGTCTACCCGCCTGATCTCATCCCTCGCGATTTCGCCTGTCGGCAAAGGCCAACTGACTGGCAATGGCTTCAACTGCCGGGAGTCTGACGCCATGTCTGGCTACCTCCCTCAGGGGTCTGCGGTACAGATATTCAAGCTCGATCTCCCGTCTGGCGAGAAAATCCAGCCGCATGCTGGGCGCATAAGGCGTCATGCGTTCGGTGATGTCGAGCAGTGCGCGGGTGAAACCAGTGTCGAAAGGAACGCCACAGGCAGCGGCGCCGACCGCGACTTCAGCCATCAATTCCTCCGCCAGCGCCCTGGCGTCAGGGTCCGCCATGATGACATCCGTATTGACCCCGAGCAGGACCGACAGCCCGTTGAAGGGGATGTTCCAGGCCAGTTTGCGCCAGCGGGCCTGCGGGAGCGAGGGTCGCGACTCCACGGCGATTCCGCCGGCGCTGAACGCCGCCATCAGGCGTGGAATCCAGTCATGTCCGCGCTCATCGAATGCGGCAAAACTCACCAGCCCATAGTCGAGATGGGCGATGTGGCCGGGACCGACCTTGTTCGAGCAGAGAAAGCAGAGCCCCGCGATTACGCAGGCATCCGGGAAGGCAGCCGCCAGCTCGTCCTCCATGGTCAGGCCGTTTTGCAGATTGAGAATCACCGTCCCGGCGCGGACCAGCGGCTTGAGCAGCTCGGGCAACTGCGCGTTTTGGGTCGTCTTGAGCGCCACGCAGACGACATCGCTCGGCGGAATCGCATCCGCGCTGGCATAGACCTCGACCGGCTGGTGCACCAGATCGCCGAGCGGCGAATCGACCCGCAGCCCGTGCGTCCGCATCCAGTCCACGTCACTGTGGGCAATGAACCGCACGGTCGATCCGCCCTGGAGCAGTCGTGACCCATAAAAGCCACCGAGCGCGCCGGTGCCCAGGATGGTGAAGCTCAGGTGTTTTGCGGTCATCGCCTGTTCCGTGAAGAGGGTTTGCTGCCCGGTCCAGACGAACCGGGTCAGCGGACGATGGCAGCGCGTTCAGCCGATGAACTTGCCGCGCGCCTGATAGTGCGTGTGCAGATGATGGTGCGAGATGTGTCCGCAGGGACCGTCAGTCAGGAATTCCCGGTAGAGCTGGAGCACCATCGGGTTTTCGTGCGACTTGCGTACCGCGTAGTCGGCGTCGAGCTGGTAGATGGCCTTGGCGCGTTGGGCGCGGATCTCGGGACTGGTCGGAATCGGCTGACCGCCGCCGCCGAGACAGCCGCCGGGGCAGGCCATGAACTCGATGAAATGGCACTCGCTGAAGGGACCGCCGGACTTGATGTCCTCCATCACCAGTTGGGCGTTGGCCGTTCCGTGCACCACGCCGACCTTGAGGGTCGCGCCCTTCAGCCACTCCCAGTCCGGGACCAGATGCTTGACGAGATCCGGCACCGGGCCGACCTCGGTGATCGTGATCTCGGCCAGACGCGCCCCCTCGATCCCGCGTACCGGCAGGATGTTGGCGTGATCGTAGAAGTTCTCGACCTGTTTGCCGGTGACCATCTCGATCACGGTGCGCAGTGCGGCCTCCATGACCCCGCCCGTGGCGCCGAAGATGACACCAGCACCGGATGCCTCGCCGAATGGCTCGTCGAAGCCGGTCTCGGGCACCTTGGGCAGATCGATGCCTGATTCCTTGACCATACGCGCCAGCTCACGGGTGGTCAAACCGTAGTCCACGTCCTTGAAACCGCTGGAATTCATCTCCGGGCGGTTGCATTCGTATTTCTTTGCGGTGCAGGGCATGAGCGCGACAACGACCATGTCCTTGGGATTGACGCCACGCTTCTCGGCGTAATAGGTCTTGAGCAGCGAGCCGAACATCTGCTGCGGACTCTTGGCCGAGGACAGATGATCAAGCATGCCGGCGTAAAAGTGCTCCATGTACTTGACCCAGCCCGGCGAACAACTGGTGAACTGGGGCAGCTTCACGCTCTCGTCCTTCTGCACCAGCGCCTTGTAAAGCCGCAGGATCAGCTCGGTGCCTTCCTCGATGATGGTGAGGTCAGCGGTATGATTGGTGTCGAAAACGGCGTCGAAGCCCATCCGTTTGAGCGCGGTGTTGAGCTGATAAGTGACCGGGGTGCCGGGTTCCAGATCGAAACATTCGCCCATGCCAGCGCGTGGCGAGGGAGCGGTCTGGATGACGACATGCTTGGCAGGGTTGTCGATCATGGTCCAGACCTCGTCGGTCTGATCCTGTTCGGTCAGGGCGCCGGTCGGACAGTGGTTGATGCACTGACCGCAGTTGATGCAGACCACGCCGGAGAGCGGTTTGTTGGCGAAGGTCGAGACGTGCGCACGCGATGAGCGGCTGGCGACGGTCAGACAGCCGACGCCCTGGAGTTCATCACAGGCGCGCACGCAGCGACGACAGAGCACGCACTTGTTCATGTCGCGCACGACCGAGGTGCTGCTGCGGTCGATGGCGTACTTGGGCTCGGTCGGATGGCCGAAGCGGTAGAAATCGACGCCATACTCGGTCGCGAGCGACTGCAACTCGCAGTTGTTGTTGCGCTTGCAGGTGTTGCAGTCGCCATAGTGCTCGGCGAGCAGCAGATCGATGATGTGACGCCGCGCCGAACGTACCTTGGCGCTGTTGGTCTTGAGCGTGATCGGCTGCATGACCGGGGTGGCGCAGGACGCCTGAAGATTGCGCATCCCCTCGACCTCGACCACGCAGATGCGGCAGACGCCGGCAGTGCAGAGGTCGTCGTGATGGCAGAGGGTTGGAATCCGCACCCCGATCCGGCGGGCGGCGTCGAGGATGGTCGTCCCCTGTGGCACCTGGAGTTGGATGCCGTCGATGGAGACATCGATCATGGCCGTGTCCGGACCGGGGACAAAGGTCCGGCGGCGGTGTTGGGTGGTTGTCTGCATAGGTGTGCTGCTCATCTCGTGGTTGCTCCCATCCATCCTCAGGCCGCCAGGACCGGGCGCGCCATGATCTCTTCCTTGAAATGCTCGTTGATGGCGATGAAGATGTTCGGACTGGCCTGACCCAGACCGCACTTGGAGGTGGTCTTGATGCTGTGGCTGAGACCGATCAGGTCGTTGAGGTAACGGTTGGAGCAGGTGCCCTTCTGGAGCAGACGCACGCCATCCAGGAGCTTGGTGTTGCCGATGCGGCAGCCGGTGCACTGGCCGCAGGACTCCTCGATGAAGAACTCCAGATAGTTCTCGGCCACCTCCAGCATCTCGCGGCCCTGACCGTAGACGATGATGGAGCCGCCGATCCCTAAATCCTCGTAACCCATGACGCGGTCGAACTGACTCGCCGGGACCAGCTCGCCGGTGTAGCCGCCGACTTGGACCGCCTTGGCGCCCTGACCGTCGACCAGCTCCAGCAACTGCTGGACCGTCATGCCCCAGGGCAATTCATAAACGCCGGGACGGGCGCAATCCCCCGAGACGCTGAACAGCTTGAAGCCCTTGGAGCGCTCGGTGCCGATGCTGGTGAACCACTTGGCGCCACGCGCGACGATGCAGCTCGCTGTTGCCAGGGTCTCGACGTTGTTGACCACGGTCGGACGCCCGAGAAAGCCCTTCTCGACCGGATAGGGCGGACGGTTGCGCGGCTCGCCGCGACGGCCTTCCAGGCTCTCGATGAGTGCCGTCTCCTCGCCGCAGACATAGGCGCCCGCGCCCATGTGAATACGGATGTCGAAGCAGAAACCCGGCTTGCCAAGGATGTTCTCGCCCAGCAGATTCGCCTTGCGGCGCGCGGCCAGGATGGTCTCCAGATGCGGGCGCAGGTGGGTGTATTCGTAGCGCAGATAGACGATGCCCTCGGTCGCCCCAACGGCATAAGCGGCCAGGGTCATGCCCTCGAACACCAGATCGGCGTATTTGCCGAGGATGATGCGGTCCTTGAAGGTTCCCGGTTCGCCCTCGTCGGCGTTACAGATGATGTACTTGACGTCACCCTCGGCCTTGGAGGCCAGATTCCACTTGACGCCGGTCGGGAAACCCGCGCCGCCGCGTCCCTTGAGTCCGGAGACGGTCAGCTCGCCGCTCACATCGGCGGGACTCATCCGCTGTTGGACCAGCCGGTTCAGGGCCGCGTTCGGCTCGTGGCTAGCATAGCTCAGGGTGCTCGCATGGGTCTCGCCGACATTGCCCACGGTGGGGCGATGGGCATAGAGCTCCTGGCGGCAGTCCTCGATGATGCGATGGACCTTGGGCGGGGTCAGATTGGAAAAGACCTCGTTGTTCACCATCATGGCCGGGGCCTGATAGTTCATGCCGATGCAGCTCGTCCACTCCAGAGTGAACATGCCGTCCGGGGTCGTCTCCCCCATGCGGATGCCCAGATCGTTGCGCAACTGGCGCGCGACCGACTTGGCGCCCTTCATGATGGAGGACATGTCGCGGCTGAGTCGGATGATGAATTTGCCCTTGGGCTTCTTGTTGATGAAGTGGAAGAAGGTGGCGACGCCATAGACCTCGTTGGCCGACATCTTCAATTGGTCAGCGATGAATTGCATGGAGAATTCGGAGACATAGCCGAATTCATCCTGCACCGCGAGGAGGATCGGAATCAGTTCCGATCGCTCGGAGCCAAGGGTTTTCATCAGTTCCCTGATGATCGCTTTTTCATTGTCCTGCCCAGTCAACAACATCAGAGACCTCACTCGACGCAACCCATGCAAGGGGCGCGCACTGCCAGGTTGAACACGAGCCGGGCGGCCGCGCGATGATGACGCAGTCCCCGCGTTGCGACCCTTCGTTTCTGGAAGACCGGAACGGCGCGGGAACACGAATGACCTGTAGAGGAATCCGGTGTCCGACGGCGTGACGACCACTGCGGCGAATGAAGGATCATGTTTGGGGTTAAACCGCGCCCCGTGCGATAGGCGATGTTTTTGGTCTGGATCGATCTTGGCAGCATCGACGACCCTGTGAGCGGGCGCGGTTTAAGATATTAAAAAATATAAACTTTTAAACTGCGTCCCCGCCAGGGGCCGTGGATGCGCCAAACGTCGAATGCACTCGAAACCCGGCATCTCGCTCTGAGCGCGGTTTAATACCCCTATAAAATGCCAAAGAATTTAATGGCATTCTAAAATACCCCTGTCATACAAGCAACTAGAGCGACTTGACTGGATATCATGAACTAAACTGCGTCCGGTGCGACATGCGTCATTTTCAGTTTGTGTTTAGCCCTGGGGATGTCATCGACCTCAGTGGAGACGCGGTTTAAAATTTCATATTATTGAATATCTTAAACCGCGCCAGCTCCAACCGTCGTCAGTTCTGCCAAGGCCGGCTCAATCCCCAAACATCGCATGCCGCACTGGGCGCGGTTTAATCCTCTCGGGAACCGGTTCGAACCGCATCCCCGCGCCAGGAGACGAAAGGGACGGCAATCGAGCCGGCCCGCATCGGCGGCTCACCCAGTGGAAGGATCTCGACCGGGAGATTCATGCGTCGGCGGAAATGACGCGAGCAGCCCCATTGATTCCAGCCCACCCGCCGGCCCATGCGCTGGATGCGCCCCTCCAGACAGGCGCGGCAGTCGGTCGGCTCCTCGTCGATGCAGGGTTTGTTGTCGTAGAGCTGATAGCGTTTGCGCACCGGGCGCGGCGTGATGTTGGGCATGATGATGTTGCAGCCGTGGGCGATGCCCTGTTCACGCCCGTCCTCGGCCAGTGCCTGAAGAGCGGTCGCCGCCGCAATGTTGACATCCCGCAGCACCAGCCGGCAGACCGCCAGCATGTTGAGCGCGAGCTGGAGCAGCGGCCCCGATTCCATCATGCCCGCATCGAGCAGGTCGCCGCCGCCGGAGAGGATGTAAGGCCCCATGCCGAGCATGTCGGCATCCAGGCGCTGATAGAAACGGATGTCCGCGCAGAGATCGGCGAGTGTCTGACCGGGCAGTCCGATCATGCCGCCGGTGCCGACCTGGAATCCGGCGGCGCGCAGATCCGCAAGCGCCTGGATGCGCGACTCATACGCCTTTTCATGGGCGAAGCCGTCCGGGTGGAGCCACGCGAAGAGTTCGGGGTTCGAGGTCTCCATCCGCAGCAGATAACGCATGCACTCGGTCTTGCCGCCGGCCTCGCGCCAGCGCCGGTAGGTCTCCGGCGACTGCTCGCCGAGCGAGAGCGTGATGCTGGCGCCCTCGGGCAGGGTGTCCGAGACGGTTCGGGCGCGGATCTCGCGAATACAGTCCTCGACCAGGGCGATAAAGGGCTCGTCGCGCCGCTCGCCGGCCTGGAGACAGACCGAGCCATAGTGGTTCTCCGCCGCCCAGATGGCGCTCTCGATGATCTCCTCCCGGCTCAGGTCGTAACGCTCCAGATCCCGGTTGTCGCGACGGATGCCGCAGTAGCGGCAGTTGAGGGTGCAGCGGTTCGAGAACTCGATAATGCCGCGATAGTGGACCAGATCGCCGATGAGCCTAGTCGTCAGATCGTAGGCCGCCCGCCGCAGGCGTTTGCAGTCGGCGGGATCGGTCAGGCCGAGCAGCCGCACGATGTCGGCGTCGCTGAAGGTCTCCTGTGTCAGCAAGTCATCCAGCGCCTTCATGCCGATGCCTCCCCCGCCGCGCAGGCGTCCCGGTAGGCCAGCATGGCCGCCGGGAAACAATGCAGCGAACGCGGCAGCACCCCCTGCAACAGCGAGATGGCGACGCCATAGTTGGTCATGGGTACGCCCTGACGCTCGGCGCGATAGAGCCAGGAGAGCATGTGCCGGCGCGTCACCATGCAGGCGCCGCACTGGATGATGAGATCATAGTGGGCGATCTCCTCGGGAAAGTGCTTGCCGGTGCTGAAGTCGATCTGGAGCTCGCCGCCGACGAACTGACGCAGCCAGCGCGGGATCTTGACCCGCCCGATGTCGTCGCAGATGAGGTCATGGGTACAGGCCTCGGCGATCAGCACCCGGTCGCCCGGATTGAGCCGGTGGATCATGGCCGCGCCAGCGGTCAGCTTGATCAGATCCGCCTTGAAACGCGCCATGAGGATCGAGAAGGTTGTTAGTGGCACCTCGGGCGGGGTGTCGGCGGCGGCCTTCATCACCACCTGCGAATCGCAGATCACCAGCGCGGGCGGTGTGCGCAGATTCTCGAACACGGACGCCAGCTCGCGTTCCTTGACCACGGTGCAGATGGCGTCCGCGTCCAGCGCCTCGCGGATCACCTGCACCTGCGGCAGGATCAGCCGCCCCTTGGGTGCGCCCAGATCGATGGGGACCACCAGTACCACCGTGCTGCCCGGCTGGATGAGATCGGCGACCAGTGGGGGCTCCTGCAGATAATCCTCGGGCGCCAGACGGATGATGGACTCCTTCACCGCATCGAGGTTGTGGTGTTCCCGTGCCGAGACCCGCACCAGCTCGCCGGTCTCGCCCAGCAGTTCCGCGATTCCGATATCCGGTGCCTCGCCCAGATCGCTCTTGTTGAGCACACAGAGGATCGGCGTCTGGCGTTCCTGGAGCTTCGCGATCAGCGCGCGCTCCTCCTCGCCGAGGCCGCGCTCGTCGCAGACCAGCAGGGCGATATCGACCCGCTCCAGCACCCCGGCGGTGCGCGCCATGCGCAGGCCGCCCAACTCGCCCTCGTCGTCGATCCCGGCGGTATCGACGAAGACCACCGGGCCGAGCGGCGGCAGCTCGCACGCCTTCTCGACCGGATCGGTGGTGGTCCCGGCCACGTCCGAGACGATGGAGAGTGGATAGCCCAGCAAAGCGTTGATCAGACTCGACTTGCCGACATTGCGGCGACCGAAGAGGCCGATGTGCAGGCGCAGGCTTTTGGGGGTGTCCAGCATGGGAGATGGCCCGATTTGGATGGGTTTGAATGATGTTGGATTGGTGAGTGGATGCTCGATGGCGGAATCCGTCTCCTCCAGCGGCGGTATTGCGTGCGGTCAGCGAAACCCGAGCGCCGTCATGGCCGCCGGGGACAGCAGCCGATCCAGCGTCGGTGCATCGAGCAGCCCCTGCTCCAGGACCAGATCGCGGACCCGCCTGTTGCTTGCGGCGGCCTGTTTGGCGATGCGGGAGGCGGTCTCGTAGCCAAGGGCCGGAACCAGCGCCGTGACCAGCGCCCAGGAGCCTTCGACCTGGTCGCGGCAGTGTTCGACGTTCACTTCGATGCCCGCGACGCAGCGTTCGGCCAGGGTCAGACAGGCGCGCTCCAGCACCGCCAGACTCTCCAGGAGTGCGTTGGCGACCAGCGGCAGAAAGGCGTTCAGCTCCAACTGACCGGACTGACAGGCCTGGGTGATCATGGCGTCGTTGCCGATGGCGGTCATCGCTGCCTGCCCCACTGCCTCGCAGATGACCGGGTTGACCTTGCCCGGCATGATGCTGGAGCCGGCCTGGACCGGCGGCAGGCGCAGCTCGCCAAGCCCAGCGCGCGGCCCCGAGGCGAGCAGGCGCAGATCGGACGAGATCTTGTAGAGGTTGACCGCATGGGCCTTGAGGATGCCGGAGACCTCGACATAGACATCGGCGTTCTGGGTCGCGTCCAGCAGGTTCTCGGCGCGGGCGAGGTTGAGCCGCGTCTCCTCGCGCAGCCGGTCGGTGACGCGAAAGATGTAGTCACGCGGCGCGGTCAGCCCGGTGCCGATGGCGGTTCCGCCGAGGTTGACCACCCGCAGGCGCTCCCTGCACTTGAAGACGCGCCAGCGATCGCGGGCAAAGGCTTCGGACCAGGCGCCGAAGGCGGCACCGACCGTCATGGGACAGGCGTCCTGAAGCTGCGTCCGACCCATCTTGACGATGCCCTCGCAGGCATGCTCCTGAGTCTGGAAGGCGGATTGCAGACGGGCGATGCCCTGCTCCAGCCGCTCCAGCGCGACGAGCGCCGCGACCTTGAGCGCGGTCGGGAAGACATCGTTGGTCGATTGATGCAGATTGACCTGATGGATGGGGTGAACGCGCCGGTATTGGCCGAGCGACCCGCCCAGCAGCTCCTCGGCGCGGTTGGCGATCACCTCGTTGAGGTTCATGTTGAGCGAGGTGCCAGCCCCGCCCTGGAGCGCATCGACCCGGATCCACTCATGGAGCCTGCCGGCGACGATCTCGCGGCAGGCGGCGAGGATGGCGTCGGCCTCCTCCGCTGGCAGGAAGCCAAGCTCGGCATTGGTGCGGGCGCAGGCCAGCTTGACCTGCGCCAGGGCGCGGATCAGCTCAGGATGGCAGGGTCGGCCAAGCAGATCGAAGTTGGCCAGGGCGCGGGCGGTATGAATGCCGTAATAGGCATCGATGGGAACGGGAAAATCGCCGAGCGGATCGGTCTCGATCCGCGCGGCGGATTCTCGCGCCCCGGCCATCTCAGCAGAAGACGTCACGCTTGCCAGCGCGGATACGGTCGAGGATCACCGTCGAGACACGCCGCTCTGCGTCTCCCATCTCGGCCAGATCGCGCGCGATGGCCGCCTCGCCGGCCCGCACCGTCTCCGGCTGACCGTAATCGAGCAGATATTCCATGAAGGTGCCAACCGAATTGGGCCCGCACTTCTGCTTGATGTCAGCGGTCTTGGCCCAGTGCATGAAGTCCTCGCCGGTGCGTCCGTTGCGATAGCAGGCGGTACAGAAGGATGGGGTGTAGCCCAGCTCGGCCAGCTCGCGCACCACGACATCGAGCGGTCGGTGATCGCCGAGCGAGAACTGACTCGCATCGAAGTCCTCCCGCCCGTCCTCATCCGGCAGGGCGACGGTTTCGGCATGCGCCGCATAGCCGCCGGGATTGGTGCGGCTGCCGGCCGAGATCTGCGAGACCCCGAGTGCATAGGTCTCGCGGCGCATCCGGGCCGTCTCGCGAGTTGACATGATGAGGCCGGTATAGGGCACGGCCAGCCGCAGGATGGCGACCAGCTTCTTGAAATCCGCGTCCGACACCGGGTTCAGGGGCGAACGCGAGAAGTCGGAGCCGTGCGCCGGCTCGATGCGCGGGACGCTGATGGTGTGACAGCCGGCGCCATAGGTGGCTTCCAGATGGGCCGCATGGTTCATGAGCGCCAGCACGTCGAAACGCCAGTCGCCCAGTCCGAACAGCACCCCCAGTCCGATGTCGTCGATGCCCGCCTGCATGGCGCGGTCGGGTGCGGTCAGACGCCAGTCCATGTCACGCTTCTTGCCTCCCAGATGGGCGGCGGCATAGACATCGCGCTGGTAGGTCTCCTGGAAGATCTGATAGGTGCCGATGCCGATCTCATGCAACTGGCGGAATTCATCGACCGACAGCGGCGCCAGGTTGACGTTGATGCGGCGGATCTCGCCGTTGCCCAGCCTGAGTGCGTAGATAGCCTCCAGCGCATCCAGCACATATTTCAAGCCGTTCGGATAGGATTCGCCGGCGACCAGCAGCAGCCGCTTGTGGCCCTGGTCGATCAGAACCTCAGCCTCGTGTTTGATCTCATCGATCGTCAGGGCGCGACGTTTGAGGGTCGTGTTCTCCTTGCTGAAGGCGCAGTAGGTACAACTGTTGCCGCAGAAATTGGAGATGTAGAGCGGGGCGAAGAGGACGATGCGCCTGCCGTAGATCGCCTCTTTGGCCCAGCGGGCGGAGGCAAAGAGTTCGTCGAGCAGCGCGGGATCCTGGATCTGGATCAGCGCCGCGACGTCGCGGGTCGCGAGCCCTTTGAGTTCACGCGCCTTGGCGAGAATCTCCCGGACCAGTCCGGCATCCTCGCAGCGGTTGTCCGCGAGGGCGGCCTGGATATCCCCGGCGTTGAGCCAGGAGGTGTCGGCCCCGGTATCGATCCGGGATGAGCCGAACGAGGAAGGCCCGCTGTCAGCGTGCGCCGGAGTGGTCATGTCTGCATCTCCACAGGTCTGTCGGGCAGTGGCCGCCGTTTGCCTGGCGGAACAGTGGGCTGTGCAGATTGTACATCAGCCACAGATCCCATTTAGTCATTGACGGCGCCGGGAGATCGATTCGATCTGCGCGGATCGAAACGCGACAGGCTGAACCAGACTCCGGCGATGACAATACATTGTCGTCATAAAATGTATCATTCGTCATACTCAGGACATAGAGTAGTCATGCTGTGCGCTGTTAAACCGCGCCTCCACTGATGTCGATGACATCTCCACAGCTAAACACAAATTGAAAATTATGCATATCGCGCTGGACGCGGTTTAGTGGTGACTTTCCTGCATGTCGCGTGAATTATCCGCATCCGACGTTATACGGAGTGTGCTATGACCAAGATTGCCTACGGCGTCTGGGATGGGCAGGCAGTTGATCGGCGTGCTGGCGAGACGGCGCTCCCGACCGGGTGGCCCGATCTCGACGGTTTCGATTTCTTCAACAAGGGCAATCCGATCCGCGCCTTCATCGGCGACCGCGGTTTCCTGATCTTCGACGATTCGGTGAGTCTGGTCGATGCCTTCCGCCGCCAGATGGAGATGGCCGCCGCACAGTCCTGCGGCAAATGCACACCCTGCCGGATCGGCGCTCCGCTGATCCGCGATGCGCTGGCGGCCTACGCCCAGGCCCGACCGGGGCCGATCGATCTCGACGGGATCATCGAACTGGCCCGTCAGATGACCGACTCATCACTCTGCGGGCTCGGTCGCACCGCGACCGTGGCCCTGATGGGCGCCTTCAGGCACTTCCGCGCCGACATCGAGGCCGAAATCGCAACGACGCAGCCGCTGCCGGAGCAGGCGGGTATGGAATACATGACGGCACCCTGCATCGAGGCCTGTCCGTCGAAGATCAACGTGCCGCGTTATATCGATTACGTGCGCGATGGCAAACCCGATTATTCGCTCGGTGTCATCCTGCAGAAATACCCGATGGCTGCGACCTGCGGGCGGGTCTGCGTGCGCTTCTGCGAGATGGCCTGCCGACGCGCACTGGTCGATGAGGCGGTGGGCATCAAAACCCTGAAGCGCTATGTCGCTGATCGTCAAAAGGGGCCGGATGCGCTGCATTTCACCCGCGACATGGTCAGCCGTCAGCTAGCGCCCGAGATGCGTGTGGCAATCGTGGGTGCCGGGCCAGCCGGCATCGCCTGCGCCTACCATCTGCTGCTGCACGGCTACCACGTCGATATCCTGGAGGCGCTCGACGAGGCGGGCGGTATGGCAGCGATCGGGATTCCGAGCTATCGGCTGCCGAAGGACGTGCTGCACTCCGAGACCGATATCATCACCACGCTCGGCGGGCGTTTCCTGTTCGGGCAGGCGATGGGACGGGATTTCAGCGTCGATGACCTTTTCGCGCGCGGCTACCGCGCGGTCTTTCTCGGTCTCGGCTGTCAGGAGGGCACGCACATGGGTGTCGCCGGCGAGGATCTGGCGACAGCCGGTTACGAGACCGGCATCAGCTTCCTGCTCAAGGTGCATGACCACATCGCCGGCATCCGCAAAACCGATCTCAGCGGCGACGTGGTCGTGGTCGGCGGTGGCAATGTCGCCATGGATTGCGCACGCTCCGCCCTGCGGATGGGCGCCGAGCGGGTGCATCTGATCTATCGGCGCACGCGCGCGGACATGCCGGCGGATCCGGGCGAGATCGAGGCCGCCGTCGAAGAGGGCGTCGTCTTCCATCCGCTGGTGAACCCGGCACGGGTGTTGAGCGACGCGGGCCGGGTGACCGGGATCGAGCTGGTCGCCATGCGCCAGACCGAGATTGACGCCAGGGGGCGGCGCGGAGTCGAGCCGATTCCGGGCAGCGAACAGTTCATGCCCTGCACCACCCTGATCGCGGCGATTGGCCAGCAGGTGCAGAGCGGGGCGGTACAGCCGCAGGATGGTCTGAACCTGACGCGCTGGGGCTGGATCGAGATCGATCCCTTCGATCTCTCCACCTCGCGTCCCGGTGTCTTCGCCGGCGGCGACTGTGCCTTCGGCCCATCGACCCTGATCCACGCCATGTCCAATGGCTTGCAGGCAGCACGCAGCATCAACGACTGGATCCAGTTGGGGCATACCTGTTTCTTCCCGCGCACCCGCATGCGTGCGCTGCTGCACACCCACAAGCTGCTCGCCAGCGACTGCGAAGAGGTGCCGGTCAAGCGCGAATACCGGGTACATCACCCGGAGCTGGATCCGGAGGTCCGGCGTACCATGTTCGAGGAGGTCGAGGCCACGATCAGCGACGATGATGCCTATCGCGAAGCGCGGCGCTGTCTGCGCTGTTATCGCATCTATTCAGTGATCACCGCGCAACCCATCCCGGAAGGAGCGGAACTGTCATGAACCAGCCGAACGCTACCGATCCGCTTCTCCTGCTGACGGTCGATGGTCAGACGCTCGAAGCCCTGCCGGAAGAGACCATTCTGGCCTGCGCCCGCCGCCACGGACTCTACATTCCGAGTCTGTGCGAGCTGAACGACATTGATCACGCGCCCGGCACCTGCCGGGTGTGTCTGGTCGAGGTGGCGAGCCAGAATCAGACGGACGAGCCCCTGCTCGCCGCCGCCTGCGTGACGCCGGCCAGAGCGGGCATGAATGTTCGAACGCGCTCGCGGCGCGCGCGTGAGGCGCAGCGGTTGCAGGTCGAGCTGCTGATGGCCGACCACAATCAGGACTGCGCGACCTGCGTGCGTCACGGCAACTGCGAGCTCCAGGACGTGGCCCAGTTCGTCGGGCTACACACCAACCGTTTCTATGACCGGGCGCGTGTCATGGGACGCACGGTTGATCGCTCGTCCCCGGCGATGGTCCGCGACATGACCAAATGCGTGCGCTGCCAGCGCTGCATCGCCATCTGCCGACAGGGTCAGACGGTCGATGCCCTGGTGGTGACCGGGAACGGGCTGGACACCGCCGTCGGTCTGCGCCACGGGCTCTCGCAGGCCGAATCGACCTGTGTCACCTGCGGCCAGTGTCTGCTGGTCTGTCCGACCGGGGCGCTGGGCGAGCGTGACGAGACCGACCGGGTGCTCGACTATCTGTTCGACCCCGAGATCGTCACCGTCTTCCAGTTCGCGCCGGCGGTGCGGGTCGGGTTCGGCGAGGAATTCGGCTTTCCGGTCGGTACCAATGTGGAGGGACACATCATCGCCGCGCTGCGGAGCCTCGGGGCGGACATCGTGCTCGACACCAATTTCGCCGCCGATGTCGTCATCATGGAAGAAAGTGCCGAGCTGCTGCGCCGGCTCGGCGACGGACGGCGTCCGACCTTCACCTCCTGCTGTCCGGCCTGGATCAATTTCGCCGAGCGCCACTATCCGGACCTGCTGCCGCTGCTCTCGTCCACCAAGTCGCCGCAGCAGTGTCTCGGGGCCATCGCCAAGACCTATCTGCCGGAACGCATGGGTATCGATCCCGCCCGCATCCGGGTCATCTCCATCATGCCCTGCGTGGCCAAGAAGGACGAACGCGCGCGATCACAATTGGGAGCGGGCGACGTGCAGGAGGTGGATCTGGTGCTGACCACGCGCGAGTTCGCCCGTCTGCTCAAGCGTCGCGGCCTGGATCTGCGCAGTCTGACGCCGTCCACCTTCGACAACCCCTATATGAGCGCCTATTCGGGCGCTGGTGCCATCTTCGGCACCACCGGCGGGGTCATGGAGGCCGCCGTGCGCACCATGTACCGCATCGTCAACGGGCACGAACTCGATCACACCGAGGTCGCGCCCCTGCGCGGCTTCGAGGGACTGCGCACGGCGGCAGTCGAGGTCGGCGGCCCGATCGGACGGGTGAAGGTGGCGATGGCTCACGGACTGGGGCCGGCCCGCGAGCTGTGCGAGCGCATTCGCGCCGGCACAGCGGACTTCGATTTCATCGAGATCATGGCCTGTCCGGGCGGCTGCGTGGACGGCGGCGGCAACCTGCGCTCGAAGAAGGCGTACCGGCGCAACGCACTCAAACGGCGCGATACGCTGTTCGCCATTGATCGCGCCACGCCGGTTCGCCAGTCACACAACAACCCGCAGGTCCAGGCGCTGTACCGGGATTATCTCGAACAGCCCTTCTCCGAGCGGGCGCATCGGCTGCTGCACACCTGGTACAGCGACCGCCGCGTCGCCATGACCCTGACCGTCAAGGACATCTGGAACGAGATCACCATGAGTACAACGATCTATTAGCGATCCCCTCGTCCGAATCAAACCGCCTGGCGGCAGTTTAGAATGGTATGTCGTCGTCGAAGCCGCCCGGCGCGTCATAGCCTCTGGGCGTCTGACCGCCGCTCGTCGGAGCGGGAGCTGGCGCGGCGGACTGAGGACGTGCACCGCCGCGCGAGGCGGATGCGGGTTCGTCGTCGAAGGGAACGGATGAACCGCCGCCGGACCGGCCGTCGAGCATCTGCATGGTGCCATTCATATCAACGACCACCTCGGTCGAATAACGGTCACTGCCGTCCTGCGCCTGATATTTGCGCGTGCGCAGCTTGCCCTCGACATAGATCTTCGAGCCCTTGTGCAGATACTGCTTGACGATCTCCGCGACCTTCCCGAAGAACACCACCCGGTGCCATTCGGTGCGCTCCTGCTTCTCGCCCGTGTTCTTGTCCTTCCAGGACTCACTGGTTGCGATGCTGACATTCGCCACGGCATCGCCGCTCGGCATGTACCGGACCTCCGGATCGGCACCGAGATTGCCGATCAGAATCACCTTGTTAATGCCTGCCATACCGTCCTCCCGCCCCACGCGGGCGCTGTGTGTTTCATCGAAAAAGGTGTGTCAGCGGTCTGACGCGCGCGTCAGGTACTGGCCGCAAAGGTTTGTAATCTTGCCCAATCGAGCTGGCGGCTGTCCACTTTCAGATAGGCCACGCCTTCATCCAGTGCGATGACCGCCTCCTTGACCCCCGGCACATCCAGCAAAAGCTGCTCCAGACCCGGTGCACCGTCCTTCGGTGACGCTGCCAGCGTGAGGACGTGGCGGGTCAGATTCTCCGGCATCGCCATGGTCGCCATCAGCCCGATCCAGATCAGCGAGGTCAGGGCGCCAACCAGATAGACCGCGTCGGCGCCGAATTGCTGATGCGTCCAGCCGCCCAGCAGGCCGCCCAGAAAGGCGCCGATGAATTGGGCGCTGGAAAAGATCCCCATCGCCGTGCCACGCGCACCGGCGCGCGCCGCCTTGGAGACCAGCGACGGCAGCACCGCCTCCATCAGATTGAAGATCGCAAAGACCGCCACCAGCAGTATCGCAAGCGCCCACAGCGAGTCATCGAAGGCATGGAGGCCCAGCATCGCCAGGCCCAGGGCGACGACCGAACCCAGCAGGACAGGACGCTCCAGCCCCTGACGTTCAGCGAGGACGACGAACGGCACCATCGCCAGAATGGCGAGCAGGATCACCGGCAGATAAAGCTGCCAGTGATCGATTGCCGCCAGCCCGGCCGATTCGACCGACAGCGGCAGCACCACGAACAGGCTGACCATCGTCAGATGCAGCAGAAAGATCGCCAGATCGAGCCGCAGCAGGGTTGGATGTGTCAGCGCGCCGGTGAGTTGACTCAGCACGGGCTGGGCGTCGCGATGCATCGTCGAGCGATCCGGATCCGGCACCACATAGGCCAGGATCAGCATGCCGATGACAGCCAGTGCTGCCGTCAGCCAGAAGATGCCAGCGATGCCGAACCAGCGCGCGAGCGGAGGTCCGATCACCAGCGCGGCGGCGAACGAAAAGGCGACGCTGACGCCGACGATGGCCATGCCCTTGGTACGCACCTCGTCGCGGGTGAGATCGGCGGTGAGGGCAACGGTGACGGCGGCAATGGCCCCGCTGCCCTGAATCGCGCGTCCCAGAATCACCCAATGGATGCTGTCGGCCAGCGCGGCAACCAGACTGCCGAGCAGGAAGACCGTCAGTCCGCCATAGATCACCGGCTTGCGTCCGATGCGGTCGGAAAGCAGGCCGAGCGGGATCTGGAGGAACGCCTGGGTCAGGCCATAGGCGCCGATTGCCAGCCCCACCAGCATCGGGGTTGCACCGGGCAGTTCATGGGCATAGAGCGCGAACACCGGCAGCACCATGAACAGACCCAGCATCCGGGTCGAAAAAATGGCGGCCAGACCGGCGGTCGCGCGGCGTTCGGTCGCGGAAAAGGGGACGTTGGCAGTCTTGATATCGGGTCTGTCTGATCGGTTCACGGCCGCTGGCCTTTGCGTCTGGTCGGCGAAGCTCCGCATAATAGCAGCTTGGCCTGCGCGACAGCGCAGGCACTGAATCCTTCCCTTCTGTTGCGAGACAGCCGGCACAACCCCCCGCGTTGTTGAACATCGGCCACCACTGGCAGAGCTTCATGGATACCATCAGCATTCGCGGCGCGCGGACCCATAATCTGAAGAGCATCGACCTCGATCTGCCGCGCGACCGGCTGATCGTCTTCACGGGTCTGTCCGGCTCCGGCAAGTCCTCGCTCGCCTTCGACACCATCTATGCCGAGGGTCAGCGGCGTTATGTGGAGTCGCTGTCGGCCTATGCCCGCCAGTTCCTGTCAGTCATGGAAAAGCCGGATCTGGATCATATCGAAGGTCTGTCGCCGGCCATTTCCATTGAGCAGAAGACCACCTCGCACAACCCGCGCTCGACGGTTGGCACCATCACCGAGATCTACGATTATCTGCGTCTGCTGTTCGCCCGCGTCGGTCAGCCGCGCTGTCCTGAGCACGACGCGCCGCTCGACGCCCAGACGGTCAGCCAGATGGTCGATCAGGTGCTCGCCCTGCCCGAAGGCGAGAAACTGATGCTGTTGGCCCCGGTGGTCTCGGCCCGCAAGGGCGAATATCAGCGTCTGCTCGCCGAGCTGCATGCCCAGGGTTTCGTGCGCGCCCGGATCGATGGGGCGCTGTGCGAGCTGGATGACCCGCCCGAACTGGACCTGAAGAAAAAGCACGATATCGAGGTCGTCATCGACCGCTTCCGGGTGCGCGCCGATCTGGCCCTGCGGCTGGCCGAGTCGTTCGAGACCGCGCTCAATCTTTCGGGCGGCATCGCCCGCATCGCCTGGATCGACGAGCCGGAGCGTCCCGAGCTGACCTTTTCGGCCAAATTCGCCTGTCCGGTCTGCGGTTACAGCATCGTCGAACTGGAACCGCGGCTCTTCTCCTTCAACAACCCGGCCGGCGCCTGCCCGACCTGTGACGGACTGGGCGTCGAACAGTTCTTCGATCCGACCAAGGTGGTCGCGCATCCGCACATGAGTCTGGCCGGCGGTGCGGTGCGTGGCTGGGATCGACGCAACGCCTACTATTTCCAACTGATCCGCTCGCTCGGCGAGCATTACGGCTTCGATGTCGAGACCCCCTGGCTGGAACTCGCCGAATCGGCGCGCTCGGTCATTCTCTTCGGCAGCGGCAGGGAGAAGATCAAACTCAGGCTCCCACATGAGAAAGGCAGCGCCAAAGCGCAGCCCTTCGAGGGCATCGTCCGCAACATGGAACGGCGTTACCGCGAGACCGAATCCAGCACGGTGCGCGAGGAACTGGCGCGCTATCTCTCGCATCAACCCTGTCCGTCCTGCAAGGGAACCCGATTGAATGAGTCGGCGCGGCACGTCTTCGTCGGTCCCTGGAATCTGCCGGCGATTTCGGGGATGCCGGTCGGCGATGCCCTGCGCTATTTCGAGACGCTGGAACTGCCCGGTCAGCGTGGTGAGATCGGCGCCAAGGTCATCAAGGAGATCGCCACCCGGCTGCGTTTTCTGGTCGATGTCGGGCTCGATTATCTGACCCTGGAACGCAGCGCCGAGACGCTCTCCGGTGGCGAGGCGCAGCGCATCCGGCTTGCCAGTCAGATCGGCGCCGGTCTGGTCGGGGTCATGTACATCCTGGACGAGCCCTCCATCGGACTGCATCAGCGCGACAACGCCCGGCTACTCAAGACGCTCACCCATCTGCGCGATCTCGGCAATACCGTGATCGTGGTCGAGCACGACGAGGAGGCGATCCGCGCCGCCGACCAGGTGGTGGATATCGGCCCCGGTGCAGGGGTTCACGGCGGCGAGATCGTCGCCCAGGGAACCGCCGCACAGATCGCCGCCGAACCGCGCTCACTGACCGGGCGGTATCTGACAGGCGAACTGCGGGTCGTCATCCCGAGCCAGCGCACGCCCAACGATCCAGCACGCCAGTTGCGCATTCTGGGGGCACGGGGCAATAACCTGCGCAACGTCGATGCCGCTATCCCGGTCGGCAGTTTCTGCTGCATCACCGGCGTTTCTGGTTCGGGTAAATCGACGCTCATCAACGATACCCTCTATCCGGTCATCGCCCGGCATCTCAATGGGGCCAGCCTGACGCCCGCGCCACATGCCGCCGTCGAAGGTATGGAGCATTTCGACAAGGTCGTCGATATCGACCAGAGCCCCATCGGTCGCACCCCGCGCTCCAATCCGGCGACCTATACCGGACTTTTCAATCTGGTGCGTGACCTCTTTGCCGCCGTTCCCGAGGCGCGCTCGCGCGGTTACGCACCCGGACGTTTCAGCTTCAATGTCAAAGGCGGACGCTGCGAGGCGTGCAAAGGGGATGGATTGATCCGGGTCGAGATGCATTTTCTGCCCGATATTTATGTGCAGTGCGACACCTGCAAGGGCCGGCGCTACAACCGCGAAACCCTGGAGATCCGCTACAAGGGCAAGACCATTGACGAGGTGCTGAATCTGACGGTCGAGGACGCGCTGACCTTCTTCGCCCCGGTCCCGGTCATCCACCGCAAACTCCAGACCCTGATGGATGTCGGACTCGCCTATGTACGGCTCGGCCAGAGCGCCACCACGCTCTCGGGCGGCGAGGCCCAGCGGGTCAAACTCAGCCGCGAGTTGAGCAAGCGCGATACCGGGCGGACGCTCTACATCCTGGACGAGCCGACCACCGGACTGCACTTCCATGATGTCAAACATCTGCTCGACGTGCTGCACCGTTTCCGCGACCAGGGCAACACCGTGGTCGTCATCGAACATAATCTGGATGTCATCAAGACCGCCGACTGGATCATCGATCTGGGTTCTGAAGGGGGCGACAAGGGCGGCGAGATCATCGCTGTCGGCACCCCGGAAGAGGTCGCCGTCAATGACCGCTCGCATACCGGGCGCTTTCTGCGGCCTTTGCTGGAGCGGGGGTGGTAACCGGGATCTGGCTTGAGATGGCCAGCGCGGCAGACAGTCAGGATCCGGCAGGCTGGCGCAGGGTCAGCGTATTGCCACGCTGGATCAGCTCCAAGTGCTTGAGATAGCTCATCCCTAAAAGTACCTCGTCGCCCGGCATGTTGGGCAGCACAGTGGCGCGGATCCGGTGGGCGACGAGTCCGCCAAGATCGATGCGCTCCAGTCGGGTGTTCCAGGTTCGTACCGCGCCATTGGCGGTCATGCTCATGCCGCCGGGGCTCAAGGGTAACTCCAGACGTTGCGCCAGTTGCAGCGGAAGGGCGACATTCGTCGCCCCCGTATCGACCAGAAAACGCACGGGCATGCCGTTGATGAGTCCCGTCGCGACATAGTGACCGGCGCGATTGCGTTGCAGCACCACAGCGGGAACCCCGTCGCGACCCTGAGCCAGGACCGGATCCGGATTGGGATTGTTCTGTCGTTCAATCAGGTCATTGAAGAACAGCACCAGAAGCGCAAGCCCCACGATCCATGCGCCAAAAAGCATCGCGCGCCCGAGATGGGACGGCAGATCGTCAGGTCTTGGCGTTCGGCTTGACATGGATGATGTGTCTTGAGCTGCGTCTGTGATGAAACAGCTTAGACCAAGTGCGGCGTGCCTGGCGATTGCCGCCGGTATCTTAATTGCGCGCAAAGAAAAACCCCATCTTCGAGAGAAGATGAGGTTTTGGGTATAAGGCCCTGGCGGTAACCTACGTTCACATGGGGAAGCCCCACACTATCATCGGCGAGCCACCGTTTCACGTCTGAGTTCGGGA
>NZ_SMAO01000009.1:155152-204783 GCF_004342175.1 Thiobaca trueperi | reverse complement strand
GGCTCACGCTTCTATAAACTCCGTTGATCAAAACTCCGTGTCAATCCTTGGGAACAGAACATACAAGGTTGGGGTGAGTTTACGAACCCCAACAATTCTCCGGCATGATGTTGGGATTCGCTCTCGCTCATCCCAACCTACGGTCCTAACTGGCGGTTAAAGAGTGGACCCCGCAGACGGCACGGCGCTCATTCCGTTACGTCATGTCTGTGGAGCCGCTTAACCGACGCCCATCTTGGAGTAAATCTGAAATGCCTGATTTAAGAGTGGCACGCAATAAAGTAAGGCTATTAAGATCGCATCAAATTGAAGACCCGGCATCAACGCTGCCGCAAGAAGAACTTCTTGCCAGCGTCTGGGAATTAACAGAAGAAATATACTCGCTCGCAGGTCACTACGATGCTCAATCAAGACTACAAAGAAATGTTGTCTTTGTTAATAGAAGGGAAAGTTGAATTCATATTGGTTGGCGCTTATGCGCTTCAACTGATTCAATCCGGCTGATTCAGCAAAGCGTCTCGAATCGCCATGACCTCCTGCCCGGTGTACTCCCGAACCGTCTCCAGATGACCCCATACCGGTTTGGGCCAGCAGGCATCGCCAGGACGGCGGCCAATGACATGAATGTGCAGCGGCGGAACCAGATTGCCGATCCAGGCCACATTCACCTTGGGATAGCCCAGATCGGCGGTCAGATAGTCCGACACGCGCCGGCAATCGGCCAGCACCGCCTCGCGTTGATCCGGCGGCAGATCCAGCAGGTTGCTCAAATCGGTCTCAGGAACCAGGATGAACCAGGGAACGGACCCATTGCGATGGAGCAGCAGATGGGTCGCGGACAGACGACCGAGCCGGTGGCAGTCGGCAAGAAGCTGCGGGTGGAGTGAAAAAGTCGGAGTCATATCGAGCCTGCGTCGAAACCGTGACGCGCCAGCGCCCGTACAGGACGCTGGCCCCTGTCACCACTGCTGATACAGAGAATTGGCATAGAGCCCCCCGCTGACCGCACCAAAGGTCTGCATGACGCCCCGGAATGCCGCCGTGCCCGCCCCGGCCCTGCCGGCCATCATGCTACCCGCGACCGTCGTCTCGGCGAATGCGGTGCCAGCGAACCACGAATACAGCGGCAGAATCAGGCCATTGGTCACGACGCCCGCGATCACCGCACCGCCCAGCGCGCCCGCCGTGATCATCAGGGCGTAGGTATGATCGACTGATGAGTCGGAGGCGGCGGGCGTTTGCGGCGGCATCTCGGCCAGGGCATCCAGTGAAGTGACCGCAAGCATGGCGGCGATCAGCGTCAGGCGTGAACGGGATGAGCAGTTCATCGGCATTCCTCCAGGATTGAAAACCATCAACAGGGACATTGAAACCCGCTCGTCCAGGCCATCCGGCCAGCGCCTGGGCGATCTCGTGGCGCATGACGACGCGCGACCGGCTTTATCGTGCGATGCAGAAACATGAAGCGCCTCGCTCGGTTCAGTGGATGTCGTTTCGGTTTGACTTCCCAACAGGCCAGGGTCTGGCGTCCCATGAGGCGCCCGATTGCCTTTATACTGCGATCCTTTGACTGAGCAACGCGGTCTGACTGGACGGCGTCAGAGACAGGCAACACCAGCAATGAATCCGGATTTGGGACGTCTTCAGTCTTACCCTTTCGAGAAGCTCGCCCTGCTCAAGCAGGGTATCGAACCGCCGCGCGGGCGCGATCATCTCGCGCTCTATATCGGCGAGCCCCGGCACCCCACGCCCACGCTCATCACCGAGGCGCTGATCGCGCATCTGCACCAACTGGCGGTCTATCCCACCACGCGCGGTCTGCCTGCGCTGCGCGAGTCGATTGCCGGCTGGCTGACCCGCCGCTTCCGGCTCGCGCCCGCTGGCGATCTCGGGATCGACCCCGAGCGCCAGATCCTGCCGGTCAATGGCACACGTGAGGCGCTCTTTGCCTTTGCACAAGCCATCATCGACCGCTCGCAAGACCCGCTGGTGCTGATGCCCAATCCCTTCTATCAGATCTACGAGGGCGCGGCGCTGCTGGCGGGGGCCGAGCCGCGCTATCTGGCGTGCCGGGCGGAAAACGGCTTCATCCCGGATTTCGATGCCGTGGACGCGGCGACCTGGCAACGCTGCCAGTTGCTCTATGTCTGCTCGCCGGGCAATCCCACCGGGGCGGTCTTCGACCGGGCGACCTTTGCGCGTCTCATCGAACTGGCCCACACCCATGATTTCGTGATTGCCTCGGACGAGTGCTATTCCGAACTCTATCAGGATGAGAACGATCCGCCACTGGGGTTGCTCCAGGTCGCGGCGGAGCTGGGTCATCGCGACTTCGGGCGCTGCGTCGTTTTCCATAGTCTGTCCAAGCGGTCCAATGCGCCGGGGCTGCGCTCGGGCTTCGTGGCCGGTGACGCCGCGATCATGGAACGCTTTTTCGCCTATCGCACCTATCATGGCTGCGCCATGCCGCTGCCGACACAGCACGCGAGCCTCGCCGCCTGGAACGACGAGGGCCATGTGCGCGAGAATCGCCGGCTCTATCGCGAGAAATTCGACGCCGTGCTCGATCTTCTCGATGGCGTGCTGCCGGTTGCGCGTCCGCCAGCGGGTTTTTATCTCTGGCCGGAAACGCCGGTCGCGGATACCGAATTCGCCCGCCGGCTCTATGCCGAGGAAAATCTCACCGTGCTGCCCGGCAGTTTTCTCTCGCGCACCGTCGCGGGCGACAATCCGGGCGCCAACCGCATCCGGCTGGCGCTGGTGCCGCCGCTGGACGAATGCATCGACGCCGCGCAGCGCATCCGGCGCTGTAGGGGCGAATTCATTCGCCCCTGACTCCCATGCCAATCCAGATACGACAGAGCACCAGCGCCGAGACTCCAGCCGAGCACGCCGATGCCTGGATGGTCCAGGCGCTCGAACCGGGACTCATTGGGCCGGTTCGGGGTCAGGTCAGGTGCGCCGATGCACTCGGCGACCCCCGGCACTGGCAGGAATAATCCTTTACTTTCAACCGATACGGAAAAAACATGAGCGATCAACAAAGCATCATCGTCGAAGCCTTCGAGCGCCGCGCCGACATCACCCCCCGCAATGTCGAAACCCATGTCCGCGATGCGGTGCAGGATGTCATCGAACGTCTCGACCGGGGCGAGCTGCGGGTCGCCGAAAAGCGCGACGGCGACTGGATGGTCAATGAGTGGATCAAGAAGGCGGTGCTGCTGTCGTTCCGCATCGAGGACAACAGTTTCATCAAGGGCGGCTTCACCAATTATTACGACAAGGTCGCGTCCAAGTACGCCGACACCAATTCGCGCGAATTCCGCGAGAGCGGCGTGCGTATCGTGCCGCCAGCGACCGCGCGCAAGGGTTCCTATATCGCCCCGAGCTGCGTGCTCATGCCCTCTTATGTGAACATCGGCGCCTATGTCGATTCGGGCACCATGGTCGATACCTGGGCCACGGTCGGTTCCTGCGCCCAGATCGGCAAGAACGTGCATCTCTCCGGCGGCGTCGGCATCGGCGGCGTGCTGGAGCCGGTGCAGGCCGCGCCGACCATCATCGAGGACAACTGTTTCATCGGCGCACGCTCCGAGGTCGTCGAGGGCGTGATCGTCGGCGAGGGCGCGGTCATCTCGATGGGCGTCTACATCGGCCAGAGCACCAAGATCTACAACCGCGAGACCGGCGAGATCACCTATGGTCGCATCCCGCCCGGTGCCGTGGTCGTCTCCGGCAACCTGCCGGCGAAGGACGGCAGCCACAGTCTCTACTGCGCGGTCATCATCAAACAGGTCGATGAGCGCACGCGCGGCAAGGTCGGAATCAACGAGCTGCTGCGCGACATTTAAGGCATTCAGGAAAATGGACAGGATTCACAGGATTTTTCAAGATTGACAGGATTCAGAAAACAATGGCTTGCCTCCTGTGAATCCTGCGAAATCCTGTTCATCCTGTCTATTCGAGGCGTGTCATCCGGTATGAGCCTTTCAGGAAGTCCCCCAACGCTCTACGGCATCACTAACTGCGACACGGTGAAAAAGGCCCGCCGCTGGTTGGATGACCGGAGCATCGCTTACATCTTTCACGACTACAAAAAACAGGGGCTGGACGCTGGCATCCTGCGCGCCTGGGTGGACGAACTCGACTGGGAAACCCTGCTGAACCGTCGCGGCACCACCTGGCGCAGGCTGCCCGAGTCGGTGCGCGAGGGGTTGGACCGGGAGGGCGCGATCCGGGCCATGCTGGAGAATCCATCGCTCATCCGCCGCCCCGTACTCGACACCGGTGCCGCGCGCCATGTCGGTTTTTCCGAGAGCCAGTATCAGGAGTTGTTCGGCTGATGTCGCCTACCCTCGCCCTTGCCTGCGATCTCATCGCGCGCCCTTCGGTCACGCCGGACGATGCCGGCTGTCAGGCCTTGATGGCCGAGCGACTTGCCGCCATCGGTTTTCGCATCGAGCACCTGCCCTTCGGCGAGGTCAGCAATCTCTGGGCGCGGCGGGGCGAGACGGGGCCGCTCTTCTGTTTTGCCGGGCATACGGATGTCGTCCCCACCGGCCCGCTCGATCAATGGACTTCGGATCCTTTCGTTCCGACCATTCGCGACGGTCTGCTCTTCGGTCGCGGTGCGGCGGACATGAAAGGCTCAGTGGCGGCGATGGTCACGGCGGCTGAGTCCTTCGTGGCGGCGCATCCCGGCCATCGGGGCTCCATCGCCTTTCTCATCACCAGCGACGAGGAAGGACCGTCGGTCGATGGGACGGTCAGGGTGATCGAACGGCTCGAAGAGCGGGGCGAGAAGATCGATTACGCCCTGGTCGGTGAGCCGTCGAGCAGCGAACGGCTGGGCGACACCATCAAGAACGGTCGGCGCGGCAGTCTGTCGGGCTGGCTGCGGATACAGGGCAAGCAGGGCCATGTCGCCCATCCGCACCGCGCGAAAAATCCCTTTCATGCCAGCGCCCCGGCACTGGCTGCGCTCTGCGCCGAGGTCTGGGACGCGGGCAACGATTATTTTCCGCCGACCAGCTTCCAGATCGCCAATCTGAACATGGGCACGGGCGCAGACAACGTGATTCCCGGCCATCTGGACGCGCAGTTCAATCTGCGTTTCTCGACCGAACTGACCCCTGAAACCATCCAGGCGCGGGTCAGACAGATCCTCGATGCCGGCGGTTTCGACTATGACCTGAGCTGGCGACTGTCGGGCAAGCCTTTTTTAACCCCAGCCGGGGAACTGGTCGCCGCCACCCGCGCGGCCATCCGCGCCGTCCAGGGGATCGAGACCGAACTCTCAACCAGCGGCGGCACCTCGGATGGGCGCTTCATCGCCCCGACCGGGGCTCAGGTGCTGGAGCTGGGTCCGCTCAATGCCAGCATCCATCAGATCGACGAATGTGTCGGCATCGCGGATCTCGACCAGCTCTCTGTTATCTATTGCCAGATTCTGCAACGTCTGCTGGTGGCGGCCTGAAGCGGGACAGCTCATCCAGGGTCAACGGCTGGCTGAAGAGATAGCCCTGGAACGCCTGGCAGGCGTGTGCCTGCAGAAACCGCTTCTGCGACTCGGTCTCCACCCCGGCGGCAATGACCTCCAGCCCCAGCGCATCGCCTAAGACGATCACGCTGCGGGCGATGGCGGCGGCCTTGGGATCGGTGAGCAGATCGCGCACAAACGAGTGGTCCAGCTTCAATTGATCCAGCGGGAGACGGATGAAATCGGCCAGCGAGGAATAGCCAGCACCGAACCGATCCAGCGAAAAACGCACGCCACGCGCCTTGAGCGCCTCCATCCGCGCCAGTATCTTTTCGGGATCCTGCAACAGCAGTCCTTCGCCCAGTTCCAGTTTGAGCCGACGCGGATCGGCGCCGGTCCGGTCCAGGATCGTCAGGATCCGCTCGACAATGTTCGTATCGCGAAACTGGCGGGCGCTGAGATTGATCGAGATGGTCAGTTCCGCCCACTCCGGATCGCGCGACCAGGCATTGAGCTGCGCACAGGCGGACTCCAGCACCCAGTCGCCGAGCGGCAGGATCAGGCCGGACTCTTCGGCCAGCGGGATGAAGTCATGGGCGCTGACCATCATCCGCCGTGGGTTCGCCCAGCGCACGAAGGCCTCGGCGCCGATGATCTGACCGGCGCCGTCAACCTGCGGCTGATAATGCAGGACGAAATGCCCCAGTCCGATGTCTTCCCGCAGGTCGCGCTTGAGCAGCAGGCGCGCATCGACCGATGCCTGCATGGCAGGGTCGAAGAAGCGCAGCGTATTGCGCCCGCTCTGCTTGGCCCGATACATCGCCATATCCGCCCGGTTAAGCAACTCGTCGGGGTTCGCCTGATGTCCATCGAAGAGGACGATGCCCATGCTGGGTGTGCTGTCGTGCCGGTGCTCGCCGAGCTGGTAGGGCTGCCCCAGCGCCGCCTGGAGCTTGGCGCCAAGATCAGCGGCGCGGATCTCGGCAGCGCTGGCGTCTCCGCTCAGATCCTCCAGCATGACCACGAACTCGTCGCCGCCCAGACGCGCGACCGTATCGATCTCGCGCACGCTCTGACACAGCCGCCGTGCCACCTCCTGGAGCATCAGATCGCCAACGGCATGGCCGAGGCTGTCATTGAGCTGTTTGAAGCGGTCCAGGTCGATAAAGACGAGCGCGCCGAAGCGCCGCGAGCGCTCGCTGGCGACGAGTGCGTGATGCAGACGGTCGAGCAGCAGGCGTCGGTTGGGCAGTCCGGTGAGGGCGTCATAGAAGGCGAGATGCTGAACGGCCTCTTCGGCGGCCTTGCGCCCGGCGATATCGATATCGACGCCGATCATGCGTTTCGGCTCGCCGTTCGCCGTGCGTTCGATGAGCTGGGCGCGCGTCAGGAACCATTTGTAGCGACCGTCGCGGCAACGCAGCCGCTGCTCGGCCTCGTACAGCGGTGATTCGCCATCCAGATAGCGTTTGAGCGTGGCGATCACGGCTGGCCGGTCATCCGGATGGACGCGGTTTTTCCATTCTTCGATGCTCAGACCGATCTCGGATTCGGCATAGCCCAACATCGTTTTCCAGTGCCGCGAGTAGAACACCTGATCGATTTCCATATCCCAGTCCCACAGCCCCTGGCCGGTCCCATCCAGCGCAAAGCGCAGACGCCGCTCATTGATCTGGATCAGGCGTTTCTGCTCGTCGGCCTGTAAACGCAGCCGGATACTTTCGCCCAGCGAACGCTCGATGCGGGTGGCCGTGACGATCAGAAAGATCAGCAGGACCAGCAGGATGATGCCCATCGCCAGACTGAGGGTGGCTGGCTCCAGTAAAAACCGGATGGCGGCTGGCGCCAGCATGGGCACGACGAACAGGAGCGCCGTTCGCCGGTCGATCGACAGGGCGGTGATCGCAGCGGCGCCGATGCCGGCCAGGGCAAAGCCGACGAATGACTGATAGACCGGATCGCCGGACTGACAGAGGATGAGTCCGCCGAGCCCCCAGTTCAGACCGCCCGCCAGTACCGCCAACCGGAAACGGCGCAGCCAGCGGTGAGCCGATGCGGCGTCCGGCACACGGCGGAAGGACCAAACCAGGGCCGCGCACCCAGTCAGCACGGCACCCAGGACGGTCAGCCAGGCCAGCAGCACTTCCGGCGGCACCAGATTCCAGTGCACGACGACCAGCACCAGCCCCGTCACCGCACTGGCCGCCAGCAAAGCAGGCAGTGCGGCATCGAGAAAGCGGATCTTTTCCGTGGCGAACTCAGGTGTGTTCACATGGCGATCATCCCTGCATGCATGGGCCAACCAAGACATCGGCCCGATCAGTTCAAAATCGTTCAGGCCACTCCGATCAGGAAGCACGGTGACGGGCCATCGGCCCCTCAGGCTGGATAAACCAAATTCAAATGCGGTGCTTGCCCGTGTCCGGCAGGATGATGTTGAGTTCCAGCACCTCGTGCGACTCTTCCTGCTCGTAATTCACCGAAACCGCGCTCAGATCCACATCGACATATTTACGGATCACCTCCAGGATTTCCTGCTGCAACTTGGGTAGATAAGAGGGACAGCCGCGTGCGGCGCGGTCGTGGGCCACCAGAATCTGTAGCCGCTCCTTGGCGACATTGGCGGTCCCCTTCTGCTGGGTGGAACGGAAATAGTCGAGCAGGCCCATGGGTTACCCTCTGAATAAGCGGCTCAACAAGCCCTTCTTCTCCGCATGAAGGAACCGGTGAGGCACCTCCTCCCCCAGATAGCGCGCCACCATGTCGCCATAGGCTTGTCCGGCGTCGCTGTCCCGATCCAGGATCACCGGAATACCGGCATTGGAGGCCGTCAGAACGGCCTTGGACTCGGGAATGATGCCGAGCAGGTTCAGCGCCAGAATCTCCTGCACGTCATCGACACTGAGCATTTCGCCGCTTTCGACCCGATGTGGATCGTAGCGGGTCAGCAGGAGAAATTCGCGGATGGGTTCGGCATTGGTTTCGGCGCGCCGCGACTTGCTCGACAGGATGCCGAGCATGCGATCGGAGTCGCGTACCGAGGACACCTCCGGGTTGGTCACCACGATGGCGTCGTCGGCATAGTACATGGCCATGGTGGCGCCATGCTCGATCCCGGCGGGCGAATCGCAGACGATGAAGTCGTAGGTCTGGGACAGCTCTTCGAGCACCCGTCCCACGCCTTCCTTGCTCAATGCGCCTTTGTCGCGGGTCTGCGAGGCCGGCAGCACATAGAGATGGTCGCAGCGTTTGTCGCGAATCAGCGCCTGATTGAGATTGGCCTCCTGATTGATGACATTGATGAAGTCATACACGACTCTGCGCTCGCAGCCCATGATGAGGTCCAGGTTGCGCAGGCCGACATCGAAATCGATGACCACCGTGCGTTTGCCGCGCTGGGCCAGCCCCATGGCCAGAGCGGCGGACGTGGTCGTCTTACCGACCCCGCCCTTCCCCGAGGTAATGACAATAATTCTCGACAAAATCGCACCCTCCTTAAAGGGATCTGTTCCGTTACTTAAGCCGTTAAATTTTCTCGATGCGCAGGATTTTCTGATCCAGAAAGATCTGCACCGGAACGCCCCGCAATTCCTTCGGAATGTGCTCGCTGACCCGATAATGTCCCGCAATCGAAACCAGTTCCGCCTGAAGATCCAGACAGAAGATGCGCGCGTCGAGGTTGCCGTTCATGCCCGCCAGCGCCCGTCCGCGCAGCGGGCCATAAATATGGATATTGCCATCCGCCATCAGCTCCGCCCCCGAGCTGACGGCGGCGGTGATGGAGAGATCGCCGCCCGCCGCATAGACCCGCTGTCCCGAGCGTACCGGGCGCGTGACCAGCATGAAACCCGAGTTGATACGCCGCACAGTTGCCACCCCAGGCGATGCATCGGACTGTGTGGTCGCAGAGAGAACCGCCGCCACCGCAGCCGGGTCGGCTGCCGTCGCGGCGTCAGCGGTCTTGGTTTTGCGCGCATAGGAATCGCGCAGAATGGCCAGATCCAGCGCCTCGGCAATGGCGTTCTGTGCCGGATTGCCGCCACGCACCCCGAAGGGAATCATGCCATAACCGCGCAGCAGTCCCACCAGCAGCGGGAATTCGGCCTCGCCCACGCCTTCCGGGAGACCGCTCAGATCGATCACCACCGGCGTATTGTGAAAAAACTCGGGTGCCGTCTCAACCTTCTCGCCCAGTTTGGCCGCAAGCGCCTCGATATTGGCGTTGAGCAGATAGATCACCGGCAGCATGAAATTCGCCGCCTTGAGATCGAAGCCAGCGGCTGCATCGGCTTCAGGATATTTGGGATTCACGGCCATGGTTATGCACTGCTCCGGCGTCGCATGCTCTGGATGTCCTGCCGCTCACCAAATGGACAGGATTAACAGGATTTTTCAGGATTCACAGGATTAAAAAGCATGAAAAATCCTGTCAATCCCTTTTATTTTCAGCATCATCCGGGCGGCCACTGCAAGGGGCGTCCGCCCAGGACATGCAGATGCAGATGAAAGACGGTCTGGCCCGCCCCCGCATTGCAGTTGACCACCGTCCGGTAGCCGCTCTCTGCAATGCCTTCCTGCGCCGCGACCTTGGCCGCCGCCAGAAACAGCCTGCCAAGCAGCTCGGTATCCTCCGGCTGCGCATCGTTCAGGGTTGGGATGGGCTTGCGCGGGATCACCAGGACATGCACCGGCGCCTGCGGATTGACATCGCGAAAGGCGACGACCTCCGCATCCTCATAAATGATGTCGGCGGGGATGTCGCCGGACAGGATCCTGCTGAAAATGGTCTCTGACATATCAAAGTTTCCTCGAAAGCGCCTAATGCAAGAGTACTGATGTTTCGAGACCGTCTCCGATCATTGTCGTTGTCGTTGTCGTCGGCTTGCGAAACTTCGACAACGACAACGACAGCGAATGGCTTCGGTATTTCCAGGGTGCTGCACTAAAGCGCGCGGCGACCTGAGAAAGCCAGCGCCAGCGTTCCCCCGTCCACATACTCCAGCTCGCCCCCCAGGGGCACGCCGTGGGCAATGCGCGTGACTCTGACCCCGTGACGGGCGGCGCTGTCGGCGATGTAATGCGCCGTCGCGCTGCCTTCCACGGTCGGACTGATGGCAAGGATCAACTCACTGACCGGTTCGTCATGCAGTCGGCTTTCGAGCACGTCCAGTCCCAGTTCGTCGGGACCGATGCCGTCCAGCGGCGAGAGCCGACCACCCAGCACGAAATACAGCCCGCGAAAGTCGGTCGCCTGCTCAATGGCGACGATCTCGGACGGCTGCTCGACCACGCACAGCAAACCGGCATCACGTCGCGGATTGGCGCAGATGCCGCAAAGCTCGTGCTCGCTCAGGGTCCGGCAGCGCCGACAGCGCTGGATGCGGAGCATGGCGTCCGCCATGATCTGCGCCAGACGGGCGCCGCCTTCACGGTTGCGCTCCAGCAGATGAAAGGCGATCCGCTGCGCCGATTTGGGACCGACACCCGGCAGACAGCGCAGGGCATCGATCAACTGATTCAGCAGTGAGCGTTCAGTCACGTCCGGGCGCGTTAAAAGGGCAGCTTCATGCCGGGCGGCAGCGGCATGCCGGCGGTCAGTTCGGCCATGCTTTCCTTGGCCTTTTCGGCCACGCGCTGGGTCGCGCCATTGAAGGCGGCGGTGATAAGGTCTTCCAGCATCTCTTTATCGTCGCCCATCAGCGACGGATCGATCTCGACCCGCTTGACCTGATATTGGCCGTTGATGGTGATCTTGATCAGACCGCCGCCCGCTTCGCCAACCACTTCTTCCTGCGCCAGACGCAATTGTGCCTGCTGCATTCCTTCCTGCATCTTCTGCGCCTGCTTGAGCAGACCACCCAGTCCAGCTTTCATCGCGTTCTACCTCGTTGATGGTGTTAAACCGCGTCCAGCGCGATATGCGTTATTTTCAGTTTGTGTCTGGCTTTGCGGATGTCAGCGGCCTCAGTGGAGGCGCGGTTTAAGACATTAAATATAACTTTAAACCGCGTCCCCACTGCTGTTGGTGACACCCTCAAGGTTCAACACAAACTGAAAATTACGCCTGTCGCACTGGACGCGGTTTAACATGATTAAAAACAGTATGATAAACAACCCTGTTAATCCTGTTAATCCTGTCAAAAATTCAGGATCAATCGGCTGGTGCAATAGTCCCCGGCACCCAGTCGGCATCGAACCGCTCGCGTAACTGTGCGGCGAGCGGGTCGGCGCGCATCGTCTCTTCAGCGAGTTGCTGCCGTTCATCGGCCTCGCGCACCCGGCGCTGGGCCAGGGTTTCCTGCTGCGGTCGCGCGACCTGAATATCGAGCCTGACCGGCCCGCCCAGCGCCTGTTCCAGCGCCTCGCGCAGCCGGGTCTCGGCGCTGGCGACCCGCAGATTCTCGGCGGTCGGGTCCAGGGTCAGCGCCAGCCGTCCGTCCGCCCACTCCAGAAAGCCGCAATGGTGCGCGAGCTGACTGGGGATCCCGCGCAACGGCAGTCGCGCCACCAGGTGCTGCCAGTCAGCATGGGATGTCAGACGTACCGACTCGACGGAGACGGCGGGCGGGGGCGCCGGATTCGGCACCGCCGCCCGACGCGGCGCATTCGGCCCGGTTCCGGGAACGGCTGGCGGAGCGGCGTCGCTGACGGGCGGTACAGAGCGTTCGAGCGCACGCGGTGCAGGCGGCGCCGACAGGGTATCCGCGGCAGCGACCGGACGAAAGGCCAGCGCCCGCAGCAGCACCATCTCGAATCCGGCGCGGGGATCGGGCGCAAGCGGCAGGTCACGCTGTCCGGTCAGGGCCACCTGATAAAACAACTGCACATCCTCGGCAGGCATCGCGGCGGCGAGCGCCGCCAGCCGCGCCTGATCGGGATCATCCGCCGCCAGACTTCCCGGCACCTGCTGAACCAGCGCCAGCCGGTGCAGCAGCACGATCAATTCACGCAGCAGTTCGCCGAAATCGGGCGTCAGAGCAGCGACCCGCTCGACCTCGGCCAGCAGCCGCGCACCATCGGCGGCTGCCAGTGCATCCAGCAGATCCAGCAGCAGATCGCCGCTGACGGTGCCGAGCATGGCCCGCACCTCGTCCTCGGCCACCCGCCCGCCACTGAAGGCGATGGCCTGATCCAGCAGGCTCAGACCGTCGCGCATGCTGCCATCGGCGGCGCGGGCGAGCAGCGGCAGAGCCGCCGGCTCGAACGCCACACCCTCAACCTCCAGCACATGACGCAGACGGTCGCCGATCTCGCCCGGCAGCAGACGGCGCAGATTGAATTGCAGGCAGCGCGAGAGGACCGTGACCGGCACCTTCTGCGGATCGGTCGTCGCCAGCAGAAATTTCACATGCGGCGGCGGCTCTTCCAGGGTCTTGAGGAGCGCATTGAAGCTGTGCGAGGAGAACATGTGCACCTCGTCGATCAGGTACACCTTGAAACGCGCACGCGCCGGGGCATAAGGGACGTTATCGAGCAGTTCGCGGGTCTGATCGACCTTGGTGCGCGAGGCGGCATCGACTTCCAGCAGATCGACGAAGCGCCCGCCATCGATCTCAAGACAGGCCGAGCAGACGCCACAGGGTTTGGAACTGACGCCCTGCTCGCAATTCAGCGCCTTGGACAGAATGCGCGCCAGCGTGGTCTTGCCGACACCGCGCGTGCCGGTGAAGAGATAGGCGTGATGAAGCTGGTCGCGGTCGAGCGCATTGGAGAGCGCACGCACGACATGCTGTTGTCCGACCAGATCATCGAAGGACTTGGGGCGCCATTTGCGGGCGAGCACCTGATAGGACATGCGCGACTTGGAGTGGCGGAATAAGGATTGGCAGCGGATGCCTGAATGGGCGCGAGTGTAACAGAAGGCGCACCACACTCAACGACCAACTGCCGCTCGACAGCCTGACGGACACGATGACGATGGAGGGCGGCGGCTGACGCCAGCCACACCCCGGCACACGCATCAACCGCTGCGGCTGCTCCCTTCCGGGCCTGACCGGGTTCACGGTATCGCGTTGCGAGGGGACCGACGCCGGCCACCATAACGCAGACTCTCCGGGCAGCCCGGAGATGAGCGGCGCAGAGTAACAAAGCGCGTCAGAGAAGACAAATGCGATGAGGCATGCGCCGTGTTCAGACGGCGGACGCGGCAGTGCGCTCAAGACTGACGGGGTTCCCGGAATCAGCGGCCCATCGTCAGGCCGGATTGAGATAACCTTGGAGCAGACTTCAATCCGGCCTGTCACCATGAATCTACAGCAATTGCGCTATATCAATGAAGTGGCGCGCCAGGGGCTCAATGTCTCAGTGGCGGCGGAGGCGCTCTTTACCTCGCAGCCGGGGGTTTCCAAGCAGATCCGTCTGCTTGAGGATGAACTGGGGATCGAGATCTTCCGGCGTCAGGGCAAGCGGCTGGTTGCCATCACTGAGCCGGGGCGGCATGTGCTGGCGATTGCCGCACGCATGCTGGGCGATCTGGACAATCTGCGTCAGGTCGGCGCGGAGTTCGGCAACGAGGCGACGGGCAATCTGTGCATCGCCACCACGCATACTCAGGCGCGCTACGTCCTGCCGCGCGTCATCCATGATTTCATCGCGCGCTATCCGCTGGTACAGCTCTCACTGCAACAGGGCAATCCGCGTCAGGTGTGTGAACGGGTGCTGGCGGGCGAGGCCGATCTGGCAATCGCGACCGAATCCATCGGCGATTACCCTGAACTGGTGAGCCTGCCCTGTTACGAGTGGAATCGCTGCGTGATCGCGCCGCTGCATCATCCCATTCTGGACGTGCAGCCACTCAGTCTGGAAGAGATCGCCCGCTGGCCGATCGTGACCTATGATTCAGCCTTCACCGGTCGCAGCCAGATCAACCGGGCCTTCCAGAATCTGGGTCTCGAACCGCGCGTGGTCCTGACCGCTGTCGATTCGGATGTCATCAAGACCTATGTGAAAATGGGTCTGGGCATCGGCATCATCGCGCGGATGGCCTACGATGTGGAAACCGACAGCGGCATCGGCATGCTGGACGCCGCCCATCTCTTCGATGCCAGCGTCACCCATCTCGGCATTCGGCGCAAAGCCTGGCTGCGCGGCTATCTTTACGACTTCATTGAGGGCTTCGCCCCGCACCTGACGCGCAAGGTGGTCGATCTGGCGATGAGCGGAGAGGGCAGCCAGTACGCGATTTGAACCGCGCTTAAACCGCGCCCGGCACGGTATGCGATCTTTGTGGATCGGGTCGGCCCTGGCAGACTCAAGGATTACCGGAGCTGGCGCGGTTTAAGATATTAAAAAATATAAAATTTTAAACCGCGTCTCCACTGATGTCGTTGATTTCCCCAGAGCTAGACACAAATTGAAAATTACGCCTATCGCACTGGACGCGGTTTAATGATTTAAAAATCCTGTCCATCCTGTTAATCCTGTCCATTCAATGAGGCGAGGATCATGTCCACCACACAGCCCCATGACCCGGAAGACATCCGGCGCCGGATTCAGACCGAACTCCCGCACTGGCGCTATGAAGACGGGCAGCTCTGCCGTCAGTACCGCACCGGCGGCTGGAAAGGCACGCTGATGGCGGTCAATGCTGTCGGACATCTCGCCGAGGCCGCCTGGCATCACCCCGATCTTGCCGTTTCCTACGACAGCGTGACGGTCAAACTCTCGACCCACAGCGTCAAGGGCGTCACCGACCGCGATTTCGAACTGGCGCGCCGGATCGAGGACCTGCTGATGTGGCGGCCCGCTCCTGACAGCGCACTGGAAGGCACGCCGGACGATCCCCGTTTCAAATATATCGAATACGATTAACCCGGCCACGACAGCAGGTATCCACCCCGCATGGACAACTTTGAATCGTTACAAAACCGGCTCGCCGATCCTGACAGCCAGTTTCTCGACGCCAACGGCTTCAGGATTCATTACAAACGGCTCGGCAGCGGCCCGACGCTGATTCTCCTGCTGCATGGCAGTTTTCTGAGTCTGCGTTCCTGGAGTCAGGTCATACAGCCGCTGGCGGAACAGGCAACCGTGGTAGCCTTCGACCGTCCGGTCTGCGGCCTGACCTCGCGCCCGCTCCCCAAGGGCAAAGGCGACGCGCTCTACAGCGCGGATGCCCAGAGCGATCTGGTGGCGGCCCTGATCGACAAGCTGGGTTTCGAGCAGGCGATCCTGATCGGCAACTCCACCGGCGGCACCATCGCCCTGCTGACCGCGCTGCGGCATCCCGAGCGGGTGCGCGGACTGGTGCTGGTCGGCCCCATGATCTACAGCGGCTATGCGACCAGTCAGGTGCCGACGCCCATGCTCGCCGTCATGAAGGGACTGCGCCCCCTGTTTTCGCGCCTCATGAAGGTCATGATCGCCAGACTTTACGACAAGGCGATCCGCAAGTTCTGGTTTCGACAGGAGCGGCTGTCCGATGCCATGCTCGCCACCATCAAGGCCGATTTCATGATCGGCCCCTGGGATCAAGCCTTTTTTGAATTGTTTCTGGCGACCCGACACCTTGGTCTGGACACCCGGCTCCAGTCGCTGTCGCTCCCGACGCTGGTCGTGACTGGCGAGCATGATCGGGCGGTGAAGCCCGAAGAAAGCGTGCGTCTGGCCAATGAATTGCCCGGCGCGGTCCTGGAGATCATCCCCGATTGCGGTCATCTCCCGCAGGAAGAAAGGCCGGATGCCTTTGTGACGGCGATCGGGACATTCCTGCATCAATCCGGACTGCTGGGTTGAGCCGTGACTCACCCGGATCGTCAATCGGCGTGCGTTTGCGGCTAGAATCCCGCGTCCGATTTCCATCCAATGAGGTACAGAGGTGTCTTTAGAGAACATGCAACAAACCGACGCACGTCCAGTGATCGACCAAACCCCCATCGCTTGGACGACGCCTGCGGATTGCCGCTATCAGGACATCCTCTACCATCAGGCCGAGCGGATCGCCAGAATCACCATCAACCGGCCCGAGGTGCGCAACGCCTTCCGTCCGCAGACGGTGCGCGAGCTGATCGACGCCTTTCACCGCGCCCATCTGGATCCCGAGATCGGCGTCATCATTCTCACCGGCGCGGGTGAGCTGGCCTTCTGTTCGGGCGGCGATCAGCGGATTCGCGGTCACGCGGGTTATCAGGACGAGGCCGGCATCGAGCATCTGAACGTGCTGGAGCTGCAACGTCAGATCCGCACCCTGCCCAAACCGGTGGTGGCAATGGTGGCGGGTTATGCCATCGGCGGCGGTCATGTGCTGCATCTCATCTGCGACCTGACCATCGCCGCCGACAACGCCCGCTTCGGCCAGACCGGCCCCAGGGTCGGCAGCTTCGACGGCGGCTTCGGCGCCGGACTCATGGCGCGCACGGTCGGGCTCAAAAAGGCCAAGGAGATCTGGTTCCTGTGCCGCCAGTACGATGCACAGGAGGCGCTCGACATGGGTCTGGTCAATACCGTCGTGCCGCTGGCCGAACTGGAGGCCGTCACGATCGACTGGTGCCGGCAGATGAACCGGCTCTCGCCAACCGCGCTACGGGTGCTCAAATCGTCATTCAATGCCGATACCGACGGACTGGCCGGGATCCAGGAGCTGGCCGGCAATGCCACCGCGCTCTTCTATACCACTGAAGAGGGACAGGAAGGACGCAACGCCTTTCTCGACAAGCGCGAGCCGGATTTTCACCGGTTTCCACGGCGACCTTGAGTGGGGTTTGATGACGTGCAAAACATCGATTCTGATTTGTTGGCCGAGGCGGTGCGCCGCATCGTGCAGGCGGTTGAGCCCGAACAGATTCTGCTGTTTGGATCGCAGGCCTGGGGACATCCGACCGAAGATAGCGATATCGACCTTCTGGTTGTGCTCAAAGCAACGAATCAGCCGATGTATCGGCGTGCGCGGGAGATCTATCGCAGCCTGCGCGGCATTCGCCTGCCGATCGAGGTGGTTGTGCGAACCCGTGATGAAATGTCGCGCGCGGCGCTGACACCCACATCATTAGAGCGTCAGGCGATGGAGCAGGGACAGGTTCTGCATGGATGAGCATCAGGCGCTCCTCATCCATCAGTGGATGACCAAGGCAAACCATGATCTGCGCTCGGCACGCCGCCTCTACACGGACTCACCGCCTCTTCTCGACACGGCAGCCTATCACTGCCAACAGGCGGCGGAAAAAGCCCTGAAGGACTATCTGCTGCTGCACGATATTCCCTTCCGCAAAACGCATTTACTAGCCCCGTTACTGGCTGAATGCGAATCCCTGGATACAGAGTTTGGCATGCTTGCCGAGGCCACCGAGGTCTTGATCCCGTTCGCGACCGCTTTTCGCTATCCGGGCGATATGCTGGATCCTGAGCAGTCCGATGTCGCCGAAGCCATCACCCTGGCCGAGGCTGTGGTGGCATTTGTTTTGACGCGGATGCCTGAAACGCTGACTGGGGACATGCCCGGACGGACAGGCTGTTGAACGATTCGCCCATCACTCATCGACTCAAGCACCCCATGTCTGAACAGGTACTCTCACCCTTAACCCCGCTGACCCGCTGGCTCCTGGCCGCACGTCCCAAAACCCTGCCGCTCACCCTCGCCCCGGTGCTCGCCGGCATCGCACTGGCCTTCGCCGAAACCGGGCAGCTCGCGCTCATGACGGCACTCTGCACCCTGCTGGCAGCGATGGCGATCCAGATCGGCACCAATCTGCACAACGATGCCGCAGACTTCGAGCGTGGCACGGATACCCCCGACCGGCTCGGTCCGCCACGCGCGACGGCTCAGGGTTGGTTCAGCGCGCGGCAGGTCAAGACAGCGGCTCATCTCATGTTCGCCCTGGCGTTTCTGCTCGGGCTGTTGCTGCTCGTGCGCGGAGGCTGGCCGATCCTGGTCATCGGGCTGGCGTCGTTGGCCGCCGGTTACGCCTATACCAGCGGTCCACGCCCCATCGCCTATGGCCCTTTCGGTGAGATCCATGTGCTGCTCTTTTTCGGCATGGCGGCGGTGGGCGGCAGCTATTATCTTCAGGCGCTCACCTTCGGCTGGCATCCGCTGCTGACCGGATTCGCGCTTGGGCTGCCTGCCGCCGCCGTGCTGCTGGTCAACAATTACCGCGATCTGGAGACCGACTCTGCCGCCGGTCGCCGCACACTCTGTCATTATCTGGGCCGTTCGCGCGCCCGCTTCCTCTATGCGCTGCTGCTGCTGGCGCCGGTTCCCATTCTGATGTTTGCCGGCCTGCCTGGCGCCGGCTGGCCGCTGCTGGCCGCGTTGCCACTCGCCATCATCCTGAGCCTTGGCCTGTTTCGCGGGACTGACGGCGCGGCGCTCAATGTGCAGCTTGCCAGAACGGCGCTCTTTCAGGTCGTGCTTGTGGTCCTGATGGTTCTTGGTTTTCTGCTCCCTTGAATCAACTGATCGAGCGACTGCGGATCCATCCCTACGATCTGCCGCTGCGCCGGGCCTGGGGCAGTGCGCGCGGCGGCTTCGACCGGCGGCGCGGCTGGCTTCTGGAGATCAGCGCCGGGGGGCTGCATGGTTTCGGCGACTGCGCGCCTCTTCCAGCCGCCGGGACCGAGACCACGGATGCCGCCTGGAATGCACTCTGCCGGTTGCAGACCTGTGTCGCTGGCCGGACGCCCGACAACTGTCTGATGGAGATGAGTGACGCTCTGGCGGCGACCCCCGCCACCCGTTTTGCCCTGGATTGCGCGCTCTGCGATCTGAACAGCCGACGCCTGGATCTGCCGCTGCGCCGCTGGCTTGCGGACAGGGCTGAGGATCAGGTGCCGGTGAACGCCATGCTCGGCCCGCTCGAACGGATCACCCCGGCGGATCTCCAGATGGCCTGCGAGGCGGGTTTCAAGGTGCTCAAGATCAAGGTCGGGCTGGACGATCCCTCAACCGAGCTGGTCCGTCTCACTGATCTCGCCGGGCGGCTTCCGCCTGGAATCGCGCTGCGACTCGACGCCAACGGTGCCTGGTCCCCGGATGCCGCGAGACGCTGGATCGATGGTCTGGCCGGACTCCCCATCGAGTCCATCGAAGAGCCGCTGCAAGACCCCGATCCCGACCGGCTTGCCGCCTTGCAGGAGGGTGCGGACTTTCCGCTGGCGCGCGATGAATCGCTGCCGGCCTGGAGCGAACATTTCGATCCATCCGCGCTCGGCGTGCGACGGATCGTGCTCAAGCCAGCCGTCATCGGTGGTTTGGTGCGCAGCCGTTTAATCGCCGAACACGCCCTGGTGACTGGAATCCAGGTCGTCGTCACCAGTCTGGTGGAAAGCGCCGCCGGTCTCTGGCCGACCGCGCAACTGGCAGCCGCCATCGGTGGCCCCATCCCGCATGGTCTGGCGACCGCCGGCTGGCTGGCTGAAGACCTTGGCCCTGCACCGCAGCCAAGTGGCGGATGGATTCACCTGCCCCGGACAGCCGGCTCCGGATTTGCGCCCCATGTCTGATCGCACCGACCAGATTTTACGTCGCGCCGCCATTGCCCTGGCGTCACTCCCGGAGACGAATCCACGTCTCGAAGCCGAACTGCTGCTGACGCTGGCGACCGGCTGGTCGCGCGCGTCACTGCTGGCCTGGCCTGAACGCGAATTGGCGCCTCGGGACGCCGCAGTCTTCGATGATCTGCTCGCCCGCCGCCTGGACGGCGAGCCCATCGCCTATCTGCGTGGCCGGCAGGGATTCTGGACGCTCGACCTGCGGGTCACGCCCGCGACGCTCATTCCCCGTCCCGAGACCGAACTGCTGGTGGAAACGGCGCTGGTGCGGCTCGCTGCCGACGCCCCGCTGCGCATCGCGGATCTCGGCACCGGCAGCGGCGCCATTGCCGCCGCCCTGGCAAGCGAACGCCCCGGCTGGCAACTGATCGCAACCGACCGCTCGGCGTCGGCCCTGGCGGTCGCGCACGACAATTTCCGCGCCCTGCATCTCGACCGGGTCAGTGTCCTGCATGCCAACTGGCTCGCGGCCTTTGCGCCGGACAGCCTGGATGCCATTCTTGCCAACCCGCCCTATATCGCAGGCGACGATCCGCACCTTCAGCGGGGCGATCTGCGCTTCGAGCCCCGCCCGGCGCTAACCCCGGAAGGAGACGGACTGGACGCCATCCGCGTGATCGCCCGCGATGCCCGACGCTGTCTGCGATCCGGCGGATTGCTCATGGTCGAGCACGGTTACGACCAGGGAGCGGCCGTGCGGGCGATTTTCAGGGACGCCGGGTTGCAGCGGATCGAGACGCGGCGGGATCTGGCCGGCCAGGATCGCATCACGCTGGGCGATGACGGTTCAGTGAAGTCGTCTGACTGATTTGGGATCGAGTCGGCACCGCAAGGAAAAGACGGTAGACAACACCCTATGGATTGTAGAGGATAGGGGCGAGGACAAGCCGTACCACTCGCACGCCTGATCTCCGGGTTGCGTCAAACGGACGATTCGGCGCGCTTTTCTCACTCGCCACCAAACATAAAAAGATGCCATGGACACCCCAGACGCCGAACGCATCAAATATCGCGAAATCGCCTTTCAGGACATTCACCCCAACCCAAATCAGGCGCAGGCTGCGGCGCGTTTCCTGAACGATCTGGATGGCATCCTGAGCGTCGATCCCGTTTCGCCCACTCTGCTTCGTGTCAGCTACGACGTGCTGCGCACGACTCAGCGTGACATCGAGGAAGCACTGATCGAACTCGGCCTGCATCTGGACAACCGACTCTATCACCGCGTCAAACGCGCCCTGCACGAATACACGGAAGAAACCCTGCGCGCCAACTGCGGTTGCGGCGACGAAATCAACAGCACGCAGAGGCTCTTTGCCCGGCGTTACGAACTGATCGAGCATGGTTGTCGCGACGAGCGGCCCGAGCATTGGCGGCGGTATTTATAAGGCTCCATGAACGACGCCCAACTGCTGCGCTACAGTCGCCAGATTCTGCTGCCAAACTTCGATATCGCCGGACAGGAACGTCTGCGGACGGCCAGCGTGCTGGTCGTCGGGCTCGGTGGACTGGGCTCGCCTGTCGCACTCTATCTGGCTGCCGCCGGGGTCGGGCGGCTGCTGCTGGCCGACTTCGATGCGGTCGATCTCTCCAATCTGCAACGTCAGATTCTCCACACGACCGAGCGCATCGGAACGCCGAAGACCGATTCGGCCTGTCTCGCACTGCGTGCGCTGAACCCCGAGGTGGAGCTGATCCCGGTCAACCAGCGCCTGACCGCCGGGCGGCTGGCGGAACTGGTCGCCGAGGTGGATCTGGTGGTGGACGGCTGCGATAACTTCGCGACCCGCTTCGCCGTCAACGCCGCCTGTGTCACCGCCCGCGTCCCGCTCGTTTCAGGTGCGGCAATCCGGCTTGAGGGTCAGGTCACGGCCTTCTCGGGTCGCCCCGGCGATCCCTGCTATCAATGTCTCTATCCGCAGGACGGCCATCTCGATGAGACCTGCACGGCCAATGGCGTTCTGGCGCCGCTGGTGGGCATCATCGGCAGCGTCCAGGCAACCGAGGCCATCAAGATCCTGACCGGACTGGGTACGCCCCTGTTCGGGCGTCTGCTGCTGCTCGATGCCGCGACCATGGACTGGCGCCGCCTGCGTCTGCCGGTCGATCCGGACTGCCCGGTCTGTTCCGGGCGCGTCTGAATGACGGCAAGAGTCAGGGGCAACCCTGGCGCCACCCGGCGGAGGATCATTTGCGCCAGAACTGCGGCGTGAAGAGGATCAGCAGCGAGAAGACTTCCAGCCGTCCGAGCAGCATCGTGAAACTCAGCACCCAGATCTCGTAATCCGAGAGACTGCCGTAATTGGTTGCCGGCCCGACTAGGCCCAGCCCCGGTCCGGCGTTGTTGATGCAGGCGATGACGGCGGTGAAGGCCGAGATGAAATCCAGTCCACCGAGAATGAGCAGAAAGGTCATCGCCACAATGCTCATGAAATACAGAAAGATGAAGCCGAGAATGGCGACGACCACCCGGTTGGGGATGGGGATGCCGCTGATGGTGACCGGGGCGGCGAGGTTAGGATGAAGCAGTCGGGTGAGTTCACGCCCACTCTGACGCACCAGGATCAGGGTGCGGATCATCTTGATCCCGGCGCCGGTGGAGCCGGAACTGGCGGTGATCGAAGACAGAAACAGCATCCAGAAGGGCACGAAGATGGGCCACAGCGCATAGTCCGTGCTGACAAAGCCGCAGTCGGTGGCAATCGAGGTCAGGTTGAAGCTGACATGGCGCAGGACGGTCCAGAAACTGTCATAGACACCACCCCACCAGAGATAGACGGTGCAGCCGAGACAACTGAGAAAGAGCACCGCCAGAACCCCCCGCACCTCCGCATCGCGCCAGTAGGGCCGCAGACTGCGCTCACGCCAGACGGTGAAATGGGTCGCGAAATTGAGCGCCGCCAGCACCATGAAGACGATCAGCACCGCCTCAATGGCGGGTGAGTCGAAGGCGCCGACACTGGCGTCGCGGGTCGAGAAGCCGCCCAGGCTCAGGGCCGCGAAGGCGTGACAGATGGCGTCGAACCAGCCCATGCCGGTCCAGCGGAGACTCAGGGCGCAGGCCAGCGTCATCATGAAATAGACGCCCCAGAGCACGGCGGCGGTGTCGGCGATGCGGGCGGTGAGTTTGGCGTCCTTGATCGGGCCGGGCACCTCGGCGCGAAACAACTGCATGCCACCGACGCCGAGCATGGGCAGGATGGCGACCGCCAGCACGATGATGCCCATCCCGCCCAGCCAGTTGAGCGCATGGCGCCAGAGATTGACCGACGGCTCCAGGGTGTCGAGTCCAACCATGACGGTCGCCCCGGTCGTGGTCAGACCCGACATGGTCTCGAAGAAGGCGTCAGTGAAGGACATCGGCTGATGCAGCAGGAGCGGCACAGTAGCGATGCTGGACATCAGGATCCAGGCCAGGGCCACCAGGATAAAGCCATCACGCGCCTTCAGCTCCCGCTGATACGCCTGGGTCGCCAGCGTCAGCACACCGCCCGCCAGCAGACAGGCCAGCAGACTGACGATGAAGGTCAGCAGGGTGCCGTCACGATAGATGAGCGCGCAGACAATCGGCATGACATAGGCGATGCTGAAGACCATCAGCAGACGCCCCAGGATATGCGCGACCGACAGCAGCGCGTGCATCAGAAAAAGGCCAGTCCGACCTGAAAATAGCGTTCGACCTTGGGCACCAGTTCCTTGTGCGCGATGAAAATGATCACATGATCCTCCGGCTCGATGAGGGTATCGCCGTGCGCGATCAGCACCTGACCGAGCGGTGCACCCGGCGTATCCGGGCTGGGTCCGCGCACGACGGCGCCGATGGTTGCGCCCCGGGGCAGATCCAGTTCGCAGATGCGCCGACCGACCACCTTGGAGGTCGAGCGGTCGCCGTGGACCACGAATTCCAGCGCCTCCGCCGCCCCGCGTCGCAGACTGTGCACCGCCGCCACGTCGCCGCGCCGCACATGCGCCAGCAGCGAGCCGATCGAGATCTGCGCCGGGGAGATGGCGATATCGATGCGATCGGCCTGCAACAGATCGGCGTAGGCGCGCCGGTTGATGAGCGCCAATACCCGCCGTGCGCCCAGACTCTTGGCCAGCAGCGCGGCCATGATGTTGTTCTCGTCGTCGTTGGTCAGGGCGAGAAAGAAATCCATTTCATCGATGTTCTCGGCGGCGAGCAGCTTCTCGTCCGTCGCATCGCCATGCAGCACTAGCGTTCGATCCAGGGTCGCGCCGAGTCCCTTGGCCCGCAACTCGTCAAGCTCGATCAGCTTGACCTGATAGCGATCCTGCGCCGCGCCAGCCAGACGCGAGCCGATGTTGCCGCCGCCCGCAATCAGGATGCGCCGGGTGGGTTGGTCACGGTGACGCAACTCGCTCATGACTCGGCGAATATCGCGGGTCGCGGCCAGATAGAAGACCTCGTCGCCGGCCTCGATCAGGGTGTCGCCCTCGGGCACGATGGGCTGATCCCGGCGATAGATGGCGGCGATGCGGGCATCGATCTGCGGCAGGTGCTGGCGCAGGTCAGACACCGGCTTGCCGACCAGCGGCCCGCCCGGAACCGTGCGCGCGGCGACCAGACTGACCAGACCCTCGGCGAATTTGAGGACTTGCAGTGCCTCGGGGTATTCAATGAGTTTGAGCAGATAATCGGTGACGATCTGCTCGGGGCAGATACTGAAGTCGACGCAGAAATTTTTGTTGTCGAGCAGCTCGGGATGTTGCGTGTAATCGGACGAGCGCAGCCGCGCGATCTTGGTCGGGATCTTGAACAGGGTTTCAGCGGTGCGGCAGGCGCAGAGATTGGTCTGATCGCTCTGGGTGACCGCGATCAGCAGATCGGCATCCTCCGCGCCGGCCTGACGCAGCACCGACGGCAGCGCCGCATTGCCCACCACGGTGCGCAGATCCAGACGATCCTGCAACTGGCGCAGAAGTCCCACATCGGTATCGACCACATTGATTTCATTCGATTCTGAAACCAGGCTTTCGGCCACGGAACTGCCGACCTGGCCGGCGCCCAGAATGATGATCTTCACGCTTGCAGACCTTGCTTAAGTGATGAGCGATATTCATAGAGATCAGGATTTTTCAGACCGCGCCGCTGCCTGCTCTCCTTTGGCGAGCGCCTTCAGGGTTTTGGGATCCGCGATCAGCGGGCGATAGATCTCGACACGATCCCCATCTTCCAATCGGGTCTCCAGGGTACAGACTTTGCCGAAGACCCCGACCTTCTGCTGGGTCAAGTCGATTTCAGGAAATTGCGTGAGTATACCGGAGCGAGCAAGCGCGTCCTGAACGGTCGCGCCTTCCGGCATCTCGATGGTCAACCACACCTGTTTTTTGGCCAAAGCATACACAATACCGATATTCATGGCGACATCCTCACACGCTATGGGCGCCGGCCATTTGGATACTCTTACCGGCGCGGAGATCGAGCAGGCGTTTGCCGACGATCACCAGCCCCGTGACGAGGAATCCGCCGGGTGGCAGGATCATCATCAACACGCCCATATCAGCTGGCATCAGGCGCAGTTCCATGAAATGGAAGGCCGGTCCCAGCAGAAGCGAGGCATCCGCAAACAGGGTGCCTGAACCCAGGATTTCACGGATCGCACCGATCAGGGTCAGGGCGAGGGTGAAGCCCAGACCCATGAAGATGCCATCCATCAGCGCTGGCAGGATGGGTTCCTTCGAGGCGAAAGACTCCAGCCGCGCCAAGGGCAGGCAGTTGGAGACGATCAGTGGGATGAACAGACCCAGCACCTTGTAGAGTTCATGCATCCAGGCATTCATCACCAGATCGACGAAGGTGACGTTTGCCGCCACGATGAGGATGTAGACCGGGATGCGCACTTCACGGGTGATGTAATGGCGGAAGGCAGCGACCATGAAATTGGAGGCTGCCATCACCACGGCGGTGGCAAGTCCCATCCCCAGTCCGTTGGTGGCGGTGGCGGTCATGGCCATGGTCGGACACATGCCGAGCAGCATGACGATGACGCCATTGTTGTCCCACAGACCGTCGCGGATGATCCGTCCGTAGTGAGTTGCCATCAGTTGACCTCCAGCAATTGCGCCTGGTGGGCGGCGAAGAATTCAAGTCCGTGGCGGATGGCGGTGACGACGCCGCGCGGGGTGATGGTGGCGCCGGTGAATTGGTCGAACTGACCGCCGTCCTTTTTCACCTTCCATTTCTCGGCGGGTGGTTGACCCAATGCGAGTCCGGCGAACTGAAGAATCCAGTCGCCTTTCTTGACGTCGATCTTGTCGCCCAAACCGGGCGTCTCTTTATGACTCAAGGCCCGTACACCCAAGACACGACCGTCGGCATCGATGCCGAGCATGAGTTTCATCTGACCGGCGTAGCCGGTGCCGAAGATCTCATAGGCGACACCCGTCACCTTGCCCGCCTTGAGTGCGCGATAGACGGTGAGTTCGTGGCCCTGGGCGTCCTGCATGCTCAGGGTGTCCAGCACCGGGTTGTTGTCGTGGAGGCTCGCCGGGATCACCTGCCCGAGCGAGTTCTGCCGGTCTTCCAGGGCACGGGCGGCAATGGCGTCATGCGTGGCCCATTCGGTGAGGGCGAGAAACAGGCCAAAACCGAGACAGAAAATCCCTAAGATGACGCCGTGGATCAGGGTGCGCTGTGTCATTCAATCCCCCTTCAATGGCAAAGGCTCACCCTTGCGCGTGCGACCAAAGAGGCGCGGGCGGGTGTATTGATCGATGATGGGGGTGAGCGAGTTCATCAGCAGCACCGCGAAGGCCACCCCTTCGGGGTAGCCCGCGAAGGTGCGGATGACCCAGGTCAGGCATCCGACGCCGAAGCCGAAGATCACTTGCCCCTTGAGTGAGACCGGCGAGGTGACGTAATCGGTGGCGATGAAGAAGGCGCCCAACACGGCCGCCCCGGACAGGATATGGACGTATCCGGGGGCGAAGCGGGCTGGATCCAGCAGGTTGAACAGGGTGCCCAGCAGAAACAGGGTGCCGAGCATGGTGGCCGGGATGTGCCAGGTGATGATGCGCCGACGGATCAGAAACAATCCGCCGAGGAGGATGAGGAGCGCCGAGGTTTCGCCCAGGCTGCCGGATTTGTAGCCGGCCGCCAGATCCATGAGGTCGGGCGTATAGGACAGGTCCGTGTTGCGCCCGTATTCGCTGAGCGATTGAAAAACGGGGATGCCGCGCGAGAGTTCGGTCTTGACATAGCCCAGCGCGGTGGCTGCCGTCACCCCATCGGGCAACCCATTGCCGAAGGTGATGTCGAGCGCGGCGGCAAAACTCGGGGCATTGGCCGAGAACAGCGGGTGCGGTTCGATCCAGGCGGTCATCACCACCGGGAAGGACACCAGCAGGGCGACCCGCGCCACCATGGCGGGGTTGAACAGATTCTGGCCGAGTCCGCCAAAGGCGTGCTTGGCGAGCGGGATGGCGAAGACGGCACCGAGCGCGCCGGTCCACCAGGGCGCCCAGGGGGGCAGGGTCATGGCCAGCAGCCAGCCGGTGAGGATGGCCGAACCGTCGCTGAGCGTCTTGGCCAGGGGCCGTCCGGCGAGCGCGAGCATGAGCGCCTCGGCCAGCACGCAGGAACCGATCGTCACCCCAAACAGGAAGATCGCCGGCCAGCCGAATAGATAGAGATCGAAGAACGTGGCCGGCAACAGCGCCAGCAGCACCGTGAACATGGTGCGCTGGACGGTATTGGTCCCGTGGGTAAAGGGGCCGCTTTTGGTGATTTCCCCAACGATCATGCCTGAATCTCATCAATGGTGGTCGTTTTGGGCTTGCGCGCGACGGTGGCCGCACGCTGCGCGGCGATCCGTTCCAGACGCGCGGCATGGGCCTCGACCAGCGATTTAGTTCGCTCGGTCTTGCGGTGCTCGCGTTCCTGAGCATGCAACGCGCCCTTGGCATAGTTGAAGTAGTGCACCAGTGGGATATGCGAGGGACAGACCCAGGAGCAACTACCGCAGGAGACGCAGTCCATGACGCCGAGCTTTGCCGCTCCCTCCAGATCGTCGTGCCGGATATGCGCGGCCAATTCGACCGGGGTGAGACCACAGGCGCAGATCGAGACACAGGAACCGCAGCGAATACAGGGATCCGCCTGCCGTTCGTTGATTTCGTCGGCGGTGAGCGCCAGAATCCCCGAGGTTCCCTTGACCACGGGTACGTCCAGTCCCGGCAGGTGGATGCCCATCATGGGGCCGCCCTGGATCAGGCATTCGGGACGCTGCGAAAAGCCGCCGCAGAAGTCGATCAGGTCGGACACCCGTGCGCCGATGGGGGCGGCAATGTTTTTGGGTTCGCGGATGGCGCCGCCGCTCACGGTCACGACGCGGTCAATCAATGGACGGCCCAGACGCACGGCCTGATGGACTGCACGCGCAGTGGCGACGTTATGCACCACGACGCCCAGATCGGCGGTCAGCCTGCGTGCCGGGGTTTCGCGCCCAGTAATGGCCAGCGTCAGGTGGCGCTCGGAACCCATCGGATATTTCACCGGCACCGCCACCACCTCGATCTGCGGGAAGGTGCTGGCGGCAACCCTCATGGTCTCCAGCGCCTGGGGCTTATTTTCCTCGATCGCCACGACTATCCGGGGCGCACCCAAGGCATAGGCCATGATGCGGGCGCCATCAATGATCTCATCCGCATATTCGCGCATCAGGCGATCATCGCAGGTCAAATAGGGCTCGCATTCGGCTCCATTGACAAGCAGGGCGTCGATCCGGTGCCGGATCCCCAACTGGAGTTTCACCGCTGCCGGGAAGGTGGCGCCTCCCATACCCACGATTCCGGATTCGGCAACGCGATCCTCGATGACTTCGGGGGTGACAGCGAACGGATCGGGGATGGGATCGGGGAGGACGCACCATTCATCCCGTTCATCCGGCTCGATGACGATGGTCGGCTGAGGCAGACCCGAGGGATGAGGGGCCGGGATCTCGGTCACGGCAATCACGCGCCCGGAGGTCGAGGCGTGGTGATGGGCCGAGATCTGACCATGGCGACGGGCAATGACCTGACCTTTTTTGACCTGATCGCCTTCCGACACCAAAATTTCGGCGGGGGCGCCGATATGTTGTTGCAACGGGATATAGAGCCGATGGGGCAGCGGCAGTGTCTCGATCACACGCTCGCTGGTCCGCTCCTTGCGATATTCGGGATGAATGCCGCCACGGATCGGGAAAAGCTTCATTCGCCTGATGCTCCGGGTCGAAATTGGATAAGGCCGTTAGGCCAGCGCGGTCCGTCCGGCGTCTTCAACGCGCGGAGCCGTTCTTGGCGGCGATGCGCCATCAATGGAGGGCTTGGGCCAGTGCCATGCGGCCAGCGTCACCGGCACTTCGAGCATCCGGATGGCGTCAGTGGGACAGACCAGAGCGCATTTTCCGCACCCGTGGCAGGCGTCGGCAACGACGGTATGCATCAGCTTGCTCGCGCCGATGATGCCATCCACGGAGCATTCCTTGATACAGCGGGTGCAGCCAATGCAGAGCGCCTCATCGATCGAAGCGTAAACCGGCACATGCAGGGCGTGATCGGACAGATCGACCGTCACCCCCAGACGCCTGGCCAATTGTTCGGCGACCGCCTTGCCCCCCGGCGGACAGAGCGTGACCGGCGCTTCGCCCCGTGCCAGGGCCGCCGCAGCCTGAGCACAGCCCACGAAACCGCATTGTCCGCACTGGGAGCCGGGTAACATGGCCTGGAGTTCCACTTCCAACGGATCCTCTTCGACGGCCAGCAAACGCGCGGCAACCCCCAACAATCCGCCCAAGGCCACGCCCATGGCGGTCAAACTACCGACAGCGATCAACATAGCCAGACCTCAGTTGGTATTCATGCCAGAGAAACCCAGGAACGCCAGCGCGAGCAGGCTGGCGACGATAAAGCCGATTGGCGGGCCGGCGAAGAGGCGCGGCACCTCGGCCAAGGCGAGACGCTCACGCAGTCCGGCGAAGATCACCATGACCAGGCTGTAGCCGATGGACGACGCGAAGGCAAAGAGCGTGGCGGCAATGAAGCTCATCTTGCCCTCGACCAGCAACAGCGCGACGCCAAGCACCGCGCAGTTCGTCGTAATGAGCGGCAGATAGATACCCAGCATCTGGAACAGCGGCGGCGACACCTTGCGCACGGTCATTTCGGTGAATTGCACCGCGCCCGCAATCACCAGGATGAAGGTCACCGTGCGCAGGTAACCCAGGCCGTAGGGCTCCAGCAGATACACCTGGACCGCCCAGTTGGCCATGGACGAGACGGTGATGACGAAGGTCGTCGCCAGCCCCATGCCGATGGCGGTGTCGATCCGTGTCGTCACGCCCATGAAAGAGCAAAGGCCCAGGAAGCGGGCCAGGATGACATTGTTGACCAGGGCGGCCCCGATCATCAAAAGCACATAGTCCTGCATGACTAGCGGGCACCTTTGGTTAATTCGGTACGACAGAACTCGTCGGTGCTTGCCCGACGAATGAAACGTGGTGCGAGTTGACCACGGGCACCCAGCGAAAGGGCACCCCAGCGTGCGCCCGCGAGACCTACACCCAGCGCGATCACCATGGTGGCCATGGTGATCGCGTCGCTTCCGGCTAACCATTGCGCCACCAAGCCGGCTCCCAGCATCACCACCAGGGGCAGTGCATAGGCGGTTCCCGATGCTTTGAGTAAGGCACGTTCGTCAACCCCAACGACGACCCGTTCGCCAATGATGAGTCCCGGCTCGTTCGTCAGCGGGAAACGGCGCATTTCGAGGCGGCTCGCAGTGGTCCCGATTCCCTTGGCGCCGCAGAGTCCGGAAGAGGCACAGCCGCCGCAACTGGTGGTTTGCTCGGGCTCCAGCCAAGCCACGCGACCGTCTATCGCGACGACGCGGGCGATGCCCTCAACCAAGCTCGATTGCACTGGGTCCGCTGCATCTGCGGGAGGACAAGCGTCAATGGGAGTCAAAGAGAACCTCAATGGTCGTTTGCAGCGGGGCTGCCAGTGTCTTGCTGCGCTGCACAATCTTTTAAAGAATAGAGCAAACTCGACTTGCCGTGCAACAGCGATTTGCGGATGTCTGTAAATAACGATTCGACCATTAAGATAATAGAGTATTTACACTCATAACCCACTCGGATCCTCACCGGTAGAATCAGGGATGCTGTATCAGCTTGGCCGTTTGCGGTCAAACGGTACCCTGCGTGGTCGTTTATGCAGGGGGAGCCTAGCCATCACACCTGTCTTGATCAGGAGGACATGATGATCGACCCCACTGGGCGCGCCATCTATGGCGACATCGCCACCAATCTCGATATTCGGAATCAACTTCAAGCGGACATCAATCTCGGCCTCGATGTGTTTGTGGAAAAACACATCCCGACCATCATCGAGTACTATACGAGCGAATGCCCCATTGAAGAAGAGTACGCCATTGAAATAGCCGCAGCGGTCTGGCTGCACCTGCATCCGGATTACGAACGACCGCTACCGAAAACGCGGGAAGACAGGAAGGCTCTTCAGGCGCTTATTCAAAATGAGTTGAAAACGGACGCAAACGCTTTTTGGCAGCTTTGATCTTTTTCATTACGACACCTGATCACTGCCGGCTCTGCCGACACGAAAATATGGCTTTTGACAGGATTAAACCGCGTCCAGTGCGGTGCGATGTGTTCGGGTTGAATCAACCCTGGCAGCATCGACGACCGCGAGAGCTGGCGCGGTTTAACGGTTGGAGCTGCTATATATTCAGGCACCGCCCCCGTCGCCGGTTCGGCCTCCGGCGCATGGCGGCGGATCGGTTTTGCCCCGCGTTCAACCGCCGCCGCTCAGGATCAGGCGTCGAACTGCGCGGGAGCGGACACGCGAAGATCTGGTCGTTTAGCTGAAATTTGAGGGTTTGGACACGGGACCGCCGGACGACACCTGCTCGTCGGCTTGAGACGTTTTATCGTCGGGGTCGGACACGGCCTTGCGGAAACCCTTGATGGCGCTGCCGATGTCAGCGCCGATATTGCCCAGCCGCTTGGTGCCGAACACCAGCGCAACCACCAATAACACAACCAGCATATGACCAAGACTCAATCCGCCAAGGCCCATAAGATAGCCCTCATCAATGCATTGAAAACCGGAGCCGGGCGACTCGCGATCCGAATAAGCCGCGGCCGCAATCAGTGAGAATTGGCCGATAGACTCGGGGAATATACTCCAGGGTCAGCCACATTGACCAGCCCCGGACGATTTTGAAATATTTGGCACATTTTGACGAGAAACGCCTTTTGGATATAGCGATATGTTATCGCTTCAACCCCATGTGCGAGGCCAATCTGGCGGTCGAGCGCACCACCTGTCCGCATCCCTGGAACAAGGCCATTGTTGCGAACTGTCTGCGGGTCGGCTATTGCCGTCAAGTCGAAAGATCGGGCAGGAGATTGCCGCGCACGGCATCATGTCGGTCGCGGTCAGGGAGTGTCACATCTTCAATCTCTGCGTGCATCCCCACCATCAACGCCGGAGGCTGGGACGGCAGATGCTGCGTCATCTGCTGGAGCTGCTGATCGAGCGCAAGGCTGAAACCGCCTTTCTGGAAGTGCGCGATTCCAACGCCGCCGCCCGCGCACTCTATGCCGCCGGGGAGGTCAAACAGATCCCGCTGGCGCGTCGCACCCGGCGCTCCAGCGCCTCCCCCAGTACGCTCGACTCGCGATAGACCAGCGTGAACGCCTGACGTGCGCGGGTGATGCCGGTATAGATCAGCTCGCGCGTCAGAACCGGGTTGGGGGTGTCGGGCAGGATCAGGGCGGCATGGGTGAATTCCGAACCCTGCGATTTATGCACGGTCATGGCAAAGACCGTGTCCACTGACTGGAGCCGGCTGGGCAGGATCCAGCGGATGCCGCCGCTGCCGTCTCCGGCAGGAAAGGCCACGCGCAGCACCCGGCGCATCTGGCCGTCGCGCTGGCGAACCGGCACCGCGAGGGTGATGCCGATGTCGCCATTCATGAGCCCGAGACTGTAATCATTGCGCGTGACCAGCACCGGTCTCCCGGCGAACCAGTGACGCTCGAAGCCGCTCTGTTCCGGGTCAGGTCGAAGATCCAGCAGCTTTGCCCGACTCAGGATGGCGACGATCTGTCGGTTGAGTCCTTCCACACCCCATGGCCCCTGCCGCAGCGCGGCGAGCAACTGGAACTGTCCCTGCGCCTTGAGAATATCGCGCGCCCACTGATCCAGGGTCGTCTGGTCGGCCACATGGCCCGGATCGCGGTCGCGCATGCAGGTCAGATAGCCGCGATAGCCGTTTTTGACCAGGGCCGCGAATGCCGGATCCTGGGTGTCACGCAGATGAATGGCCGCAATGCGCCCCAGATCGTCCGGCGCGGCTTGCCGTTGACGCGCGAACAACTGCAACACGGCGTCCAGGCGGTTGACCGCCTGATGACCGGGCAGATCTTCATTGACCAGCGCCGCCAGCGCGCCGATGCCGCCCTCCGGTTTGAAGCGATAACTTTTGCGCAGCATGGCGATGGACTGATCCAGCGCACCGCCAGCGGAATCGATGAAGATGTCTGGCACGCTGGCGCCGGTCGCCCGTTGCAGCCAGTCGCGGGTAGTCGGGAGATAGTGCGCCGCGCGTGCACGCCGGCAGAGATCGCCGAGCACCGCGCCCGCCTCCACCGAGGCCAGTTGATCCTTGTCGCCGAGCAGGATCAGCCGCGCGTCGGGCCGCAGCGCCTCCAGCAGCGAGGCCATCATCTCCACATCGACCATCGACGCCTCGTCCACCACCACCAGATCGACGGGCAGCGGATGACCGGCATGATGACGGAAATGACGGCTGTCCGGGCGGGCGCCGAGCAGACGGTGCAGGGTGGCGACCTCGGTTGGAATCTGGCTGCGCACCTGTTCGCCGTGCGGGCCGTCGAGCGGCAGGCTGGCGATCCGGTCGGCAATGGATTCGTTGAGACGGGCGGCGGCCTTGCCGGTGGGCGCGGCGAGACGGATCCGCAGCGGCGGTTGACCGCCAGCGATCGCCAACCCTTGCAGGAGTGCAAGCAGACGCACCACGGTCGTCGTCTTGCCGGTGCCGGGGCCGCCGGTGACGATGGCAAAGGCGCTGCGTGCCGCCAGCGCGCAGGCGATCCGCTGCCAGCCGCTGTGATCCTCGCCGGGGGCAAAGAGCGCGTCGAGCTGCGCGCGCAGGTCAGCTTCCGGCAGGACGAAGGACTGGCGCAGACGCGCCTCGATCCCGGCGACGATGCGCGTCTCGTACTGCCAGTAGCGACGCAGATAGAGCAGTGGCTGAGTGTCTGTACCGCCGAGCACCAGCGGCGAAACGCCATCGTCATCGCCACCCGTCAGGCGGTCGCTGACCGCCGGGCTGCGGCGCAGACGGATCAGCCAGTCCGCCAGATCGAACCCGCCCAGCATGGCCTTCAAGTCGGCGTGCGCATCGACATCGGGCGCTTCACCGTCGTCGCGCGGACTGGTCAGCAGCTCGTCGGGATGGTCCAGCGCCGCCTTGAGGTCGAGACAGACATGACCGTGACCATTGCGCTCGCTGGCAAGCGCCACGGCGAGCAGCACGGCGGCATCGGTTTCCGGTCCCTGCTGCCGGATGAAGCGGGTCAGGGCCAGATCGAGCGGACGGAGCGCCCCGGCAGTCGCCCAGGTCGCGATCCGCGCCAGGAAACCGGTCTCTGTCAGGTCGATCATGCCGCCTCCTCAGCGCCAGCAAAAAGGCGATCCAGTTTTTCAATCAGGATCCTCGGCGGTTTGTCCATGAACAGACCCTGACCGGCGCTGTAACCGCCGCGCAGAAAGACATAGATCGCCCCGCCAAGATGCCGGTCATAGTCATAGCCGGGCAGACGCGCCTGGAGCTGGCGGTGCAGGGCCAGCAGATAGAGGACGTATTGCAGGTCGTAACGCTTGCGCAGGATTTCAGCGCGCACTGCCTCGGGGGTGTAGGCGGCGTCATCCAGACCCAGCCGGTTGGATTTCCAGTCCATGATGTAGTAGCGCCCCTCATGCTCGAACACCAGATCGATGAAGCCTTTGAGCATGCCGTTGAGACGGTTGAAGCCGATGGCCGGACGCGATTCGCCGTCCAGGGTGTGCGACTGCACCAGTTGATCCAGTCGGGGCGTCGCGACATCGCCGCTCTCCAGCCAGAATTCCAGCTCGACCTGCATCCGATGCGGTTCCAGCTCGCTGAGTGACAGGGTCGGGATCTGGCCGTTCGTGTCCGGCAGGCCCGAGAGTATCCAGCGCCGGTCGAGAAAATCCTTCAGCCAGACATCCAGCGGATCGATCCAGTCGGCGAGTCCATGCAGCGTACAGCGCTGTTGCAGCATCTCCAGCCGCAGCGTCGGTGACTCGGCGGCAGCGGCATAGCCGCGCAGCAGGTTGCCCTGATCGTCGCGCGCCCGCTGTGCCGACGCCCATTCCAGAATCTCATGCAGAAAGGTGCCATATTGACCGCCGCGCGGCAGGGCGTGCAGATGGCTGTCCTTTGGCATGCGGCGCAAACGTCGCGATTCCGACTGAGCGTCTGCGGCGGCGGCCTCTTCTTCGAGTGCGGTTTCCTGCCGGGCGGTTTCTGCCGATGACGGCGGCAATTGCATTGGCGCGGAATCATCCGGGCCGGTTGATGGCGGGGCTGCCAGTCGCAGCGACGAATAGCTGGCGATCCACCAGCCCCTTTGATGCCGGCTCCGCACCGTGCGGGCGTCGTCCAGTTGCGCACCCGGTTCCGGCGCCAGCCGCTTTGACGAGGGTGACGGGGCGGGCTCGATGCGGATGTGCGGACAGTCTCCGCGCAATCGCTCCAGCGACTCCCAGACCTGAGCCGGCGCGGCAAAACGCTCGCCGCCATTGAGCAGATGACCGATGGCCGATTGATGCAACTGGGGTGTTTTGGCGTTGCCGCTCTTGAGCGGTGCGATGCCGAGCCAGAGCGCCTGCTCGGCGCGGGTCACGGCGACATAGAGCAGACGCATGTTCTCGCTCAGACGCTCGTCGTCCGCCCTGGCCCAGGCCGTCTCGAAGCCTTTCTTGCCCGCCAGTTCCAGCGAAACACCCTGTTCGGCGCGATAGACAACCTGTCGGGTGTGACCGTCCACCGCCCGCCAGGAGCAGATGAAGGGCAGCAGCACCAGCGGATATTCCAGCCCCTTTGATTTGTGAATGGTGACGATCTGCACCAGCTCGGCGTCGCTCTCCAGACGCAGGATGAATTCCTCCTCGGCCTGCCCGAGATGCTCCGACAGATGCCGGATCAGCGCCTGCTCGCCATCGATGGCGCTCGCCGAGGCTTGCAGCCATTCGGCCAGATGTAGCAGATTGGTCAGGATACGCTCGCCGTCGTCGCGTCCGACCAATCGTGCCGGCAGTTCCGCATCCTGCATCAGGCGTCGCAGCATGGCGAGCACGCCCTGCTGCTGCCAGACCTGCCGGTAGCCGCGAAAGCGTTCGATCTGTTCCTCCCAGGCCAGTTCGTCATGCTGGAGCCGCTCCAGCTCGTCCATCGGCATCGCCAGGGTGTTGGTGCCCAGCGCGGCGCGCACCAGGGTCTCGTCGGTCGGCGTGGCGCAGGCGCGCAGCCAGTGCAGCAGATCGGGCGCCTCCTCAGTCTGAAAGACCGACCCCCGATCCGAGAGATAGACGCTGTGAATGCGCCGCGCCGCCAGCGCCCGGCGCATCATACCGGCCTCCTTGCCGGTACGGACCAGGATGGCGATGTCTTGCGGTCGCAGCGGGCGGCGCATGTCATCGCGCGCGAAACCGGCCCGGCCCGCACGCGCCTGCCGCAACCAGTCGGCGATCCGGGTCGCGGCGACGTCGGCCATCTGCCGCAGATAATCGTCCATCGAAACCGGATCCTCGCCCTGATCCAGGGTCCAGAGGGTCAGCGCCGGTGCCTCCCGGTCATCCAGAATCAGACGTTCGGCGCGGCCCTGAGCCGCGACGGGCTGAAAGGGGATCGGATTGTCCGCCCCGAGCCGGAAGCGAAAGGCGCCCCGCGCATGGCCTTCGGCGTGCTCGAACAGACGGTTGCAGGCATCGACCAGGGGCCGGGTCGAACGGTAATTGACGCCCAGGGTGTGATGGCGTCCATCCGTCGCGCGCCGGGCGTCGAGATAGGCGTGGATGTCGGCACCTCGGAAACCATAGATCGCCTGCTTGGGGTCGCCGATCAGGATGAGCGCGGTTTGCGGATCGTTGTGTGCCGTCCGATAGACACGGTCGAAGATCCGGTATTGCACCGGATCGGTGTCCTGAAACTCATCGATCAGGGCCACCGGAAACTGACGGCGGATGGTCTCGGCCAGACGTGCGGCCTGTCCCGGCTGCGCGGATGGCTCGGGGGTGAGCGCCAGATCGAGCTGACGCAGCAGATCGTCGAAACCCATTTCGGCACGGGCGAGCAGACGCCGGTTGAGTTCGTGTCCCACCCAGCGCGCGGCATGGGCGAGCAGACAGGCTTCAAAGGCCGGCTCAGGCTCGGCTGGCTGAGGCCATGCCGCCGGGTTGACGGACTGCCAGTCGGCAATGGCCTCAAAGGCGGCATGCTTGATCTCGCTCTGCACCTTGGCCGTTTTTTTGAACTGGAAGGCGCCCTGGGCGAAGGACTTGAGCTTGCCGGGCGCCTCCTCGCCCCCGGACCAGCGGGCGACCTCGGCCAGCAGATCCTCGAACTTGTCTGCGTGTGTGCTGCCGTGCACGGTGCCGTTGAGATGCGGCCGCAGTGTGCGCAGATGCTGTTCCAGCGTTGCGCGGTCTGCCTGCCACAGATTCCGCGCCACCTGTTCCAGTTCAGCGGCCTGTGCGCTCAGACGCTCGCCTTCCAGATCGGCCTGATCCTGTGCGGTGCGCCACTGACACTGACGGGCCAGCGCGGCGTCGAGCGTTTCACCGTCCAGCGGTTCGCCCTTGTAGGAAAACCGCGTCTCCCGACGCTTGAGCCAGTCAGCGAGCTTGCGCCGCAGCGCGTCGGGCGACTGGACGACCTCCCGCACGCAGCGCGCCTCCAGTGGGGACAGCGGATAGAAATGGACGCGCCAGTAATCCTGCACCGTCTCGGCGATGAGATCGGCCTGATCCGTTACCAGCTCGCGGTCGAAGAGTCCACGGGTGTCGAAGGCATGTTCCTGGAGCATGCGGTAACACCAGCTATGGATGGTCGAGATGACGGCCTCGTCCATCCACTCGGCGGCCAGACGCAGACGCCGCGCGCAGCCGGGCCATGCGTCGGGCGGATAGGTATCGCGCAGATCGTCAAGCAGACGGTCGCTGGCGGTCAGGGCGCCCGGAGCGGACTCGAAACAGACCGCCGCCTCGACCAGACGCCGCCGGATGCGGTCGCGCAGTTCCTTGGTGGCGGCATCGGTGAAGGTGACGACCAGGATCTCGGGGGGCGTGAGCGGGCGGTCAAAGGCGCTCTCCTGATCGCCATGCCCCAGCACCAGACGCACATAGAGCAGGGCCAGGGTGAAGGTCTTGCCGGTGCCGGCGCTGGCCTCGATGAGACGGCTGCCCCGCAGCGGAAAGGCGAGCGGATCGAGCGTCTGGCTCATGGCGCGGTCTCCCCGGAGGGCGAGCAGTGGTCGAAGAGCGGTCGATAGAGCCGCTCGATCAGATCGCCAAACCCCGGATCGGCCTGGAGATCCTCATAGGTCGGCCAGAAACGGCGATAGCCCGGATGGCTGTCGCGCTCGCCGTCATGGTTATAGCCGCCCTCGTAAGTTGCGCACGGATCGGCCTTGCGCCCGGCGTTCGCCTGAAGCAGGGCAAAGCCGGTTTTGCAGGCCAGTGGCGGCAGGGCGGTCAGACCCTGGAGATAGTCGTCCAGCAGCCGGTCCAGCAGGACGGCGGCCGCCTCGGCAGGGAGCGGGTCGAGGATGACATGGCTGTCCGGCCCGAGCAGATGCGTGCTGACCGGCCCGTCGAGCTGGGCGGCGAGATGGGCCGGCCAGTGCGGTGTCAGGTGCGACCACTTGAGATCACCGCCGACCACGAGCCGGCTGGCCTGAAGACGCAGTCTGACCCGATTGCCCCCGGCGTTTTCGCGCAGATCGCTCAGGCTGTCTTCGAGGACGATGCCGTCCCGCTCCAGACGCAGGATCTGCGCCGGACAGGGCTGTGGAAAGGCTTGCAGCAGCCTGCGATAGGTCTCCACCGGTTCGCTCAGTTCAGCGGTCAGCGACTCGATCCAGACCCCATCGAAAGGCGGAAGGGGCAGACTGCCAGCGCGCGCAAGACGCTGCATGGCTGCGCCCAGACAGGCATGCGGGTCGGCATCGATCTGTTGCGCCAGGGTGCTGGCGACGGTCTGGATCATGGCGTCGCGGATGCCCCAGCTCCCCAGTCCGTCGAAATCAAAGACCTCCTCGTCCTCGATACCCTGCTCGGTTCGGGTCAGATCGAGCGACAGGCGGCGGCTGTAAAAGGTCTTGACCGGATGACGCAGAAAAGCGCCCAGGGCGAATAGCCGAATGGGCGCATCCAGCGTGGGGCGGGCAAGACAGGGCGGCGTCTCCGGCTCAGGCGCGCGATCCTCATGCACCGCCCGCCATTCGTGGGCATAGGTGAAGAGACGCGGATTGCGGTCGGGCTGAAAATACTGGCGGCTGAAGGGCTGTAATGGATGCTCGGTGGTCAGCGCCGCCAGCAGCGCCTCGCCCGGCGTCATGCCAGGTACGCCATCGGTTGCGCCGGCCAGCCGCCAGCCGGCGGCAAGATGATCGCGCAACTGGCCGACCAGCACCGAGGGTGGACGGGGCGAGTTGTCGCGGATGCTGCGCCCCACCCAACTGATGACCAGCCGCTCGCGCGCCGAGAGCAGGGCTTCGAGAAAGAGATAGCGGTCGTCCTCGCGGCGCGAGCGGTCGCCGGGGCGGTAGTCATTCGCCATGAGATCGAAATCAGCCGGACGCCGGGTGCGCGGATAGTCGCCGTCGTTCATGCCCAGCAGCCAGATCTGCCGGAAGGGGATGGCGCGCATCGGCATCAGGGTAGCGAAATTGACCGCGCCGGCGAGAAAATGCTTGTTCAGGGTCGGTTCGTCCAGACCGGCCAGCAGCGCGGCGCGCGCCACCGCCAGCGGCAGGATCTGCGTCTCCGCGCCGCCCTGACGGCAGTCGCGCGACCATTGCTCCAGCGCCTGCTGCACCTGGCCGATGGCGAGGGTATCGGCCTCGGTGACCACCGCGAAGGCGTCGTCGAGCAGACGCGCCACGACCTGCGTCCAGTCATCCGGGGTGCGCGGGGTCTGAAGCACCTTCCAGTAATGCTCCAGGGTCTCCAGCAGTTGCGCCAGGGGACCGATCAGCGCCGCCTCCAGCCCGCCGATCTCGTCATAGGGCTCGATGCCCTGCCAGGGCTCCGCCCTGCCGGTGGCGAATCCGAGCAGCATGCGTCGCAGACCGAAACGCCAGGTGTTCTGCTCCAGATCCTCGGGCAGGCCCAGACTGGCGCGCTGCGCGGCGTGCAGGCCCCAGCGGATATTGGCCCCGCTGATCCAGCCACGCAGTTGGGGCAGATCGGATTCGTCGATGTCGAACCGCGCACGCAGCGCCGGAATGTCGAGCAGATCCAGGAGTTCGCTGACCGCAAAGCGCGACTGCGGCAGATTGAGCAGGGTTTCCAGCCCGATCAGGAGCGGATTGCGATGACGCAGTCCCTGATCGGAGAGATGGAAGGGGATATGACGCGGATCCTCCGGCGCGAGACGCCCGAAGACAGCCTCAATGTGCGGCGCATAGGGATGGATGTCGGGGACCATCACCAGCATGTCACGCGGGTGCAGCGTCCGTCCGGCATCGGACGCCTGCGCGAAGGCGTCGAGCAGTTGATCGTGGAGGATTTCGACCTCGCGCTGGGGGCTGTGGGCGACCAGGAATTCCAGACTGCGATCCTGCTGCGGATCGATGGCGACAGCCAGCGCCTGTCGCTCATGCAGCGGACGCAGTTCCAGGATGTCGTCCTGCAACTGCTGCAACAGGGTCGCCTTGCCGGGTGACTCGAAGAGATCGATGTCCAGGCTCGCGGACTGAAAATGGCCCTCGTAGTGCGCGCGTTCATCATGCTCGTCCAGCAGCCGGATGTAGTCCCGGCCCTGCTTGCCCCAGGCCGCGAGCAGCGGATGACCATGCAGATGCAGCCGGGTTTCGTCGATGTTCTCCGGCACCTTGCGTGCGCGCTGGCGGCGATAATCGCGCTTGAACAGCTCGCGTCCCTCGACGATGTCGCCCCAGTAATGGCGGCTGGGATTGTGTGCAAAGAGCATGACCTGGGTGCGGCTGGAAATGGCCTCCAGCACCTCCAGCGACTGGCGCGGCAGGGATGAGATACCGAAGACGATCACCCGTCGCGGCAGTCGCTCATCCAGGGCATGCGGCCCATCGCCCAAAGCGTGGATCCTGGCCATGAAGCGGCGATGAATCTCGGCGCGGCTGGCGCCATCAGGGCTCTCCGGATTTCCGGCGGTCTCTCCGGCGACATCCTGTGTCAGGATGCGCCAGAGCGCCGGCTGCCAGCGTTGCGTCTCGGGCACCGGTTCCTGGCTGCCGTCTGGCCTGATCAGGATGTCCCGGCCTTCCTGCCAGTGTTCCAGCCAGTCGGCGCGATAGACCTGATACTGATCGTAGAGATCGGCGAGTTGCGCTGCCAGTTGATGGCGGCGGCGCGGGTCGTCGTCTTCCTGCAGAAAGCCGCGCAGCGGGGCCAGACACTCGGGGTTCGGCAGACGCGCGCCGAGCGCCGCGACATCGTCCAGCAGGCGATAGAGCCGCCAGGTCATGGGCGCCTTGTCGAAGGCCGAGCTGTCCGGCAGATTGCCGAGGACACAACGGTAGGCGTACCAGATGAAGCGCCCCGGCAGACTGGTTCGGATCGCAGCGGCAATGCCGCAGCCGCCTTCCAGCGCATTCCCCGGATTGGCTGCCAGCGCCAGTTTGAGCCATTGTGCGATGCCGTTGCTCTGCACCAGCACCGTTTCGTTTTCCAGCGGATGGAGCGGATGGCGCTTCATCCAGGCCACCAGGAGTCCGCACAGGGTCTCCATACGATTGCCCTGGATCAGCATGAAACCGGTCGGCCAGTCCTCGGCCCGATTGGCGTGCGGTGAGTTCATCGGGATCTCCATTGTTCAAACCGTGGATATTTGCGAGCAACGGCTTGCGACAGGGGGTAGAGGACAGTAAACATCCGGCCAGCCCGGCCCAAAAGGCTCAGTGCCGGCATCCGCTTTCCGGCGCGCAGCCTAAACCAACCAAATAAGTAGGTAATGACCACGTATCGAAAGCGGTATTCCTTGTATTCTTCTCGGTTATGACTATTCTGCTCATCGTTGGCAAGAGAGATGTATCTTCGGGATCCAGCCCAAGCATCTTCCACACCTTCCATTGTTCCAACCACTGAACCGAGGTGAGTGTCATGACTGAAGAAGTGATGCGCAAGCACGAGAGTCGGGCGATTTGGCTTGGGATTGTCATCTGCCTGCTGCCGCTGGTGCCTTATGCACTCCACGGCGTCGGTCGCTAACCGGGCTGGGGCGCCTGCCCCATCCGCATAACCTTTAACCGACGGGGCGGGGAGAATCTCCCCGCCCTTTTTTATGTCGTCTCAATCGCCGCCTGACCGCACAGCGGGCAGCCCTGCATGCGCAGGGGCGGTTCCAGACCGGATGCTGCCAGCAGCGCCGCATCGACGAAGATCTCGGCCGTAGGGCCATCAGCGACAATGCGGCCCTCGCGCAGAACGACGGTACGCGAACACAGATCCAGCGCCAGATCCAGATCGTGCGTGGCGATGAATGTGGTCTGCTCGAAGCCCGCCAAAAGACGGATCAGCCGCCGCCGCGCACCCGGATCCAGGTTTGAACTGGGCTCGTCCAGCACCAGCATGGCCGGCTCCATTGCCAGCACGGTGGCAATCGCCACCGCCCGCTTCTCCCCGCCGGACAGGCGATAGGGTGGTCGTTCGCGCAGCGCCAGCGCACCCACCCGTTGCAGCGCATCGTTCACACGCCGTTCCACCTCAGCGACCGGCAGTCCCTGATTCAGGGGGCCAAAGGCGACATCTTCAGCGACCGTCGGCATGAAAAGCTGATCGTCCGGATCCTGAAACACCATTCCCACCAGACGTCGCACCGCTGGCAGGCTCTCTTTCGTCAATGACAGATCGCCGATCCGCACCCGCCCCTGCTGTGGCCTGAGATAGCCGTTGAGATGGAGCAGGAGGGTCGATTTGCCCGCTCCGTTGGCCCCGACGATGGCGACGGATTCGCCCTGGTGCGCCCGCAGCGAGATGTCCGCCAGCGCCTGCGTGCCATCCGGGTAGGCATAGGCCAGTCGTTCCAGCTCGACAAATGACCGACTCATGTGACCAGCCTCAGGGTCAGATCGCCGAGGATCTGCGGCAGATTCCAGATCCGCAGAACCATGAAAATCCCGCACCAGCCGAGCGTAAACAGCATTTCAGGATGACCGATCCGCAGCGGTTGCAGCGAGCGGATCTCGCCGCTGAAGCCCCGGCAGCGCATGGCGATATGGATGCGTCGGGCGCGGTCGAGCGTGCGCAGCAGCAGATGTCCGAGCAAACTGGCGTAGACCCGCATCCCCAGACCGCGCGCGCCGACGGATCGCAGCGCCCGCGCCCGCACCAGACGCCGCGACTCATCGACGAGCACGAAGAGATAACGATAGAGAAAGAGCAACTGGAGGGTGAAGACCTGCGGCACACCAAGCCGTTGCAGGCCCAGACAGAGATTCTCGAAGCGGGTGATCGCGATCAGAACCAGCGCGGCACTGACCGTCAACGCAAAGCGGAGCAGGATCGACATGAAGGAGATCCAGCCCCCGCTCACCGCCAGCGATCCCAGTTGAAGCCGGGGCTCCTGATCGAGCAGTGGATTGAAGATGCCGACCAGCAGCGCAAAGGGCGACACGATCAGGAGCTTTTTCAGCAGATAGTCAAAGGGAATGCGCCCCGCGCTCGCCAGGGCGATGGGAAAGATGGCGTAGGGCAGCAGCGGCGCGACATCGTATTGACCAAAAGATACCACGCAGACGAGAAAGACCGCCGTGGTCAGGATCTTGGCGCGGGGATCGAGCCGATGGAGCGGGGTTTCCTGACGCCCCAGATGGTCGAGCCGCCCGAGATCAAAGAGCGATGCATCAATGCCGGACACGGCGTTCACCCTCAGTTCCGGATCCTGCTGCTGACAATGAAGGGGCGATTTGACATGAAGCGCGGGCGTCGTTTAGCGTTGAGCGACAGTAGCACAGATATTTTTCACGTAACACTTTACCGGGAGACTCACCCATGCACATGGCCGACGCACTCCTCTCGCCAGCCGTTGGCGGAACCCTCTGGGCGGCCACCGCCGCCATGACCTGGCATTGCTCCAGGCGCGTGCGGGAGACGCTGGACGATCAGACCATTCCGCTGATGGGCGTCCTGGGTGCCTTCATCTTCGCCGCGCAGATGATCAACTTCACCATCCCCGGCACCGGCTCCAGCGGTCATCTGGGCGGCGGACTGCTCCTCGCCATTCTGCTTGGCCCGCACGCTGCTTTTCTGGTGATGGCCTCGGTGCTGACCGTGCAGGCGCTCGTCTTCGCCGATGGCGGGTTGCTCGCACTGGGGGCCAACATCTTCAATATGGCGGTTCTGCCCTGTTTCGTGGCTTACCCGTTGATCTACAAACCGCTCGTTGGCGCCCATCCCACGCCGGGGCGCATCACGCTCGCCGCCGTGCTGGCGGCCGTGGTGGGGCTGCAACTCGGCGCCTTCGGCGTGGTGCTGGAGACGGTCGTGTCCGGCATCTCGGAGCTGCCCTTCTCTGCCTTCGTCCTCCTGATGCTGCCAATCCATCTGGGGATCGGGCTGGTCGAGGGACTGGTGACAGCGGCGGTGGTGAACTTCATCTGGGCGGCACAGCCTGACATCCTGCGTCACGCCGCAACGGCGCGTCCGCTCGGCCAGCCGCTTTTGAAAAAGGTTCTGATCGGGCTCGGCGTGACGGCGGTGATCACCGGCGGCGCGCTCTCCTGGTTCGCTTCGACCTATCCCGACGGTCTGGAATGGTCCATCGCCGGAGTGAGTGGCGCCGAGGAGATTGCACACCCCGATGACGGCATCCACGCCACACTCAGCGCCGTGCAGCAACAGACCGCCATCCTGCCGGACTATGGATTCGGCGCAGCGGATGCGGACTCTAGGCCTGGACAAGAGCAGGATCATGCGGAAGCGCCGGTCTGGCCGGCGGTCGATCCGGCAACGAGTCTGGCGGGCCTCGTCGGCGGCGCACTCACGCTGCTGATCGCGGTCGGCATCGGCTGGCTGCTGCGTCGGCGCACGGCCTCAGCCTGATGTCAGTCGGTCGCGCAGACGCTTGAGCCAGAAGCTCTCCGGGAGCAGCACCAGATAGACCATGCCAAGGATGGCGAACTGATACCAGAGACTGCCTAACCAGGGCGGTGTCACGCCACTCTCCAGCCAGCTTTCCGCCAGACGCTGGAGATTGAAGAAGCTGAAATAGGCCAGCAGGGCAAGCAGCAGACGCCCGGTCGTGCGCTGGCGCGGCGAGATGTCCACCAGCGGAATCGCCAGCAGGGCCAGGGTCAGAATCGCCAGCGGCGCCGCCAGCCGGTGTTCGAGTTCGACTCGATCCGCCAGCGCCGATGAGCCGAGCAGATCCAGGGTCGGCGTGGTGGCGCGTCTGGCGTTCCGCTGCGGACGGATGCCGGAGCCCCGGATGCGGATCCGGTATTCCGCGAAATCGCCAATGAGAAAGGCGCCGACGCCCGGATTGCCATCGAAACGATGACCGCCGATCAGGGTCACGATATGGTCGCCAGTGGTCTCTTCAATCCGGTGCTGACCGCCTTTGCTGACGATGATCCGTGAATTTCCGCCGCGCCGGTCCAGAATGAAGACATCGCCCAGCGATTTCTGCCGGTCGATCTCGCCGATGTAGACCACGACCTCGCCCTGCTCCTCGACATAGAACCGCCCCGACTGCAAACCGGCGATCTGCGCCCCCTGCTCGCTTTGCTGGGCACGAATCGCCAGAATCCCGGCCGCCGCATCCGGCTGAAGCACGAGCGCGATCCAGCCGGTCAGCAGCGCAACCGGGATCGCCAGCAGCAGCAGGGCGCGATAGAGGCGCGGCGGACCGATGCCGCAGGCGTTCATCGCCACCAGCTCACTGTCGCGCGAGAGCCGGCTGAGGGTGACGAGCATGGCGAGAAAAAAGGCCGGCGGCAGCAGGCTGGACAGATCCCGCAGGATCTGGAGACCCAGAAAGTGAAACACCACATCGACCCCCAGCCCGCCCACATTCACCTCTTCCAGGGTGCGCAGAAACATCAGGCTGACGACGATCAGGGTCAGGACGACGACGATGGCAAGAAAGACCTTCGCCACCTCGCGGAAGACATAACGATCAAGGATTCCGAGCATGGTCCCGCCCCGTTGCAACTGAGCGGCCATTTTGTCATGAGGGAGACGCCATCGACCATCGCTGGCTGATGCGGCCGCCGTCATCAACCCGCCATCAAACGCTCATCCCAGGATCATCAGGCGGGAATAGACTGGCGCTACGTCCATTCAGCACGGTCAGCAACCCAGTGGAAAAATTCGCCGATGTGCTCGATCTGGCCCAGGCCCACACGGAACGGGAAATCCAGATGCGGATTGCCGCGATCCTTCGTCACACCCAGGGCGGAGCCGGCTGCGCAGTCTGTATCGATTGTGGCGAACCCATTCCGGTCAGCCGCCGTCGTCATGTGCCCAACGCCAAACGCTGCGCGGTCTGTCAGGCAGCCGAGGAACGCCGCCGCACCCCGGTGCAGCGATCGGCGGCCTGATATCGATTGCTGATGGTCAGCCAGCGTCCAGTGCCTTCGACGCCACCTCGAAGACATCCTTCGAGATGTCCTCCCGCTCCAGAATCCGCGCGATCTCGGCCCGCATCAACGCCTGACGGCCAGGATCGAAACGCCGCCAGCGGATCAGCGACTTGACCAGACGCGAGGCGATCAGCGGATTGAGCGGATCCAGTTCCAGCACCCGGTCGGCGAGGAAACGATAACCCGCACCATCGGCGGCATGGAAGCGGACCTGGTTCAGGTTGCAGAAGGCGCTGACCAGACTGCGCACCCGGTTGGGGTGGCCCAGCGAGAAATCGGGATGCCGCATGAGCTGAATCACCTGCGTCAGGGTCTCCTCGCGCGGGCTGGTGGCCTGGACGCTGAACCATTTGTCCAGCACCAGCGACTCGCCCGACCAGCGCCGGTAAAACTCGTCCAGCGCCTGACGGCTCTCCAGGCCGCCCCGATCGACCAGCAGACGCAGCGCCGCCATGACATCGGTCATGTTGTGCGCGCCAGCGAACTGCGCCTGACAGCGCGCGAGCGCCTCGGCATCCTCGGCCTGCATCAGATAGCCCAGGGCCAGATTCTTGAGCGCACGGCGACCGACCGCCTCAGGCGTAAAGGCATAGGGACCGCTCTCGCCGTTGTCACGATAAACCGCCAGCAGATCGTCGCGCAGACGCTCGCCGATCAGTCGGGTGAGCGTGGTGCGGGCGCGATGAATGCCGTCCACGTCCACCACGGCCATCTGCTCGCCCAGATACGACTCGGCAGGCAGCGTCAAGACCTCCGCCAGCAGCGCCCGGTCGCTCGCTTCGTCGCGCAGAGCGCGCCGGAAGGCGTCGAAGAACGACTCCGGGATCCCGGCCTCCGCATCCTCAACCAGATTCAGCAGCAGACGCTGCATCAGGGTCTGCGCCGCGTCCCAGCGGTTGAAGCCGTCGCTGTCGTGGGCCATGAGAAACAGCAGGTCGTCATCGGTACAGTCGAACGACAGCTTTACCGGCGCCGAAAAACCGCGCAGCAGCGAGGGCACCGGACGCGCCGGCAGATCGACAAAGTGGAAGGTTTCGACTGCCTGCCGCAGTTCCAGCACATGCGTCCCCGGCGCATCCGGGGAGGATGCGCCGGCAAGCCGCAGCGGCAGATCCCGACCATCCGGGCCGAGCAGACCGATTGCCAGCGGCAGATGGAAGGGCGCCTTGACCGGCTGGCCCGGGGTCGGCTCGGTGTGCTGGCGCACGATCAGGCTACAGGTGCGGGTCGCTTCGTCATAACTGGTCTGAATGTGCAGTTCCGGGGTGCCGGCCTGTTCGTACCAGCGGCGGAACTGGCTCAGATCGCGTCCGCTCGCGTCTTCCATGCAGCGTACGAAATCGTCCGTGGTCACGGCCTGACCGTCGTGTCGCGCGAAATAGAGATCGGTCGCCCGCCGGAAGACCTCAGGGCCGAGCAGATTGGCCTGCATCCGCACCACCTCGGCACCCTTCTGATAGACGGTCGCGGTGTAAAAATTGTTGATCTCGATATAGGAATCGGGGCGCACCGGATGCGCCATGGGGCTGGCGTCCTCGGTGAACTGATGGCTCCGCAGCACGCGCACGTCGCTGATGCGCTTGACCCCGCGCGAGGCCACGTCGGCGGTGAACTCCTGATCGCGATAGACGGTGAAGCCTTCCTTCAGACTCAACTGGAACCAGTCGCGGCAGGTGATGCGGTTGCCGGTCCAGTTGTGGAAATATTCATGGGCGATGACGCTCTCGATGCCGTCGAAATCGACATCCGTTGCGGTGTCGGGCCGCGCCAGCACGAATTTGTCATTGAAGATGTTGAGCCCCTTGTTCTCCATCGCGCCCATGTTGAAATGGCTGACGGCGACGATCATGAAGATATCGAGGTCATATTCGCGCCCGAAGCGTTCCTCGTCCCAGCGCATGGCCTTTTTGAGCGAGCGCATGGCATGGTCGCATTTGTCCAGATTGTGCGGCTCGACAAAGATCTGAAGCGCCACCTCACGCCCTGAGGCCGTGGTGAATGAATCCTCGACCGCGCGCAGATCCCCGGCGACCAGCGCAAAGAGATAACTCGGCTTGGGGAAGGGATCCTCCCAGCGCACCCGATGACGCCCGTCGTCGAGATCGTCTGACGCGACCCGGTTGCCGTTGGACAGCAGCACCGGAAAACGGGTCTTGTCGGCGATCAGGGTCGCGCTGTAACGCGCCATCACATCCGGGCGATCCAGGAAATAGGTGATGCGGCGAAAACCCTCCGCCTCGCACTGGGTGCAGAGCATGTCGCCGGACTGATAGAGCCCTTCGAGCGCCGTATTGTGCGCCGGATGGATCCGCACCTGCGTCTCCAGCACAAAGCGATCCGGCACCCGCTGCACGGTCAGCGACTCGCGCTCCACCCGATAATCGACCGGATTCAGCGGATGACCGTCGAGCGCGATCCATTCCAGCTCCAGTTGCTCGCCATGCAGGCACACTGTACCGTCGCCACGGGTCGCCGCCGGATTGCGGCGCAATTCGAGCCGCGCAGTGACCATCGTTTGCTCAGGATCCAGCTCGAAGGCCAGATCAACACGATCGATCAGAAATTCCGGCGGCTGATAGTCGTGCAGAAAGATCGGGTGCGGTGTCTCGCGATACATAATGATCCTTGGTAGGGGCGAATTCATTCGCCCCGGCAGTTGGCAGTTGGCAGTTGGCAGTTGGCAGTTGGCAGTTGGCAGTTGGCAGTTGGCAGTTGGCAGTTGGCAGTTGGCAGTTGGCAGTTGGCAGTTGGCAGTT
>NZ_SMAO01000009.1:0-155056 GCF_004342175.1 Thiobaca trueperi | reverse complement strand
TGGCAGTTGGCAGTTGGCAGTTGGCAGTTGGCAGTTGGCAGTTGGCAGTTGGCAGTTGGCAGTTGGCAGTTGGCAGTTGGCAGTTGGCAGTTGGCAAGGATTGTGTTGTCCCGTTTCACCGTGTCAAGCTCGACTCTGACGACTGACGACTGACGACTCGAAAAGACCGATCGGCACAGGTGAGAAAATGGTTCAGATTACACTTTATACAACCCAAACCTGCCCCTATTGCACGCGCGCGCTCAGTCTGCTGAAACGCAAGGGCGTCGCCTTCACCGAAATCCCGGTCGATGACGATCCTGAGCAGTGGCGGATCATGGAGGAACGCAGTCAGCGTCAGACGGTGCCGCAGATCTTCATCGACGACCGACCAATCGGCGGCTATGACGACATGGCTCAACTGGATGCCAAGGGCGAACTGGACGCCCTGCTCGGTTTATGAACACGGACAGCCACAACGAAGAACTGCGCCTGGATAAATGGCTGTGGGCGGCGCGCTTCTTCAAGACCCGCCAGCTTGCGGTGGAGGCCATCAACGGCGGCAAGATCGAGGTGAATGGTCAGCGCGCCAAACCCGGTCGCGCCATCCGGCCCGGAGCGCGGCTGGAGATCCACAAAGACAGCCTCATCTGGGAAATCGAGGTGCTGGCGATCAACCGACAGCGACGCCCGGCCAGCGAAGCGGCCCTGCTCTATCGTGAAGACGAGGCCAGTCGCGCGCGGCGCGAGGAACGGCTGCGCGAACGCCGTGATCTCGGCATGGGTGCGAGCAGCGCCGATGGCCGGCCCACCAAACGCGATCGTCGCCAGATCCAGCGTTTCACCGGACGGGATGAGGGCGGTCACTCCGGCGGCGGCGATTGACGCCCATCGACCACGAGGCCATTGCTCATGACGACAGTCCTTCGCACCGCACTCATCACCGGCGCTAATTCGGGTCTGGGCAAGGCGGTTGCTTTGGGTCTGGCAGCCGAAGGCGCGCGGGTTGGTCTGGTGGCCCGCGACCGTGCACGTGGCGAGGCTGCGCGTGCCGGGATCCAGGCCGCGACCGGCAACGCGGACCTGCATCTGTTCGTCGCCGATCTGGCGGATCAGACATCGATCCGCGCGCTGGCCGAGTCAGTGCTGGCGCGTTTCGACCGGCTGCATCTGCTGGTGAACAATGCCGGTACCGCCTATCCCGCACGGCGTCTGAGCCCGGACGGGATCGAATGCGCGCTGGCGGTCAATCATCTGGCGCCTTTTCTGCTGACCCATCTGCTGCTCGACCGGCTCACATCCAGCGCATCGGCACGCATCGTCAATGTCGGCACCCGCATCGACGCGGCGATGGACTTCGATGATCTCAACTGGGAGCGCCGGCCTTATCGCATGATGCAGGGCTATGCGCAGTCCAAGCTCGGCAATCTGCATTTCACCTTCGAACTGGCGCGCCGGCTGCAAGACAGCGGGGTGACAGTGAATGCCGTGTTTCCGGGCGTCTTCCGCTCCAATCTCGGCGGCACCGATGGCGCGCAGGGGCCATTCTGGAAGCTGGTGGCCGCGCTCGGCGGCTGGGCGATCCCCTCGCCCGCTCAGGCGGCGCGGCGGGTGCTCTATCTCGCCAACGCCCCGGAGCTGGAGGGTGTCAGCGGGCAGTATTTCGGCAATCGCAAACCACTGCGGGCACCGGCTCAGGCGCGCGACCCGGAGGCCAACCGGCGTCTGTGGCAGATCAGCGAGCGGCTGACCGGGCTCGGCGTGGAATCGTCTTAACCGCCGAATCCGGTCAGGTGATTTCCTGGAGACCAGGATCCCTGAGCCGGGTGTCGATTTAAACCGCACCCGGTGCGGTATGTGATCGTTGAGGATTGAGTCGGCCTGGGCAGAATCGACGACCGTTCGAGCGGGTGCGGTTTAGCCGCGAGTCGCTGCCCGGTTTGTCTTCGCGAATGACAGTCCCCATGTTGGCTCCGCTTCCCGTCACCCTTATTGAATCGTCTCCGGGTTGCGCATGTCCTCCACATCCATCACGTCGCGCGAAACACGGACCCGCCGATCATGCCGATAGAATTGCTGTGGCTGCTGCTGCCCTGGAGTCTGGCCTTTGTGTTTCTCGGGCGTCTGCGCGCCTGTCCGCCGACGCCGGAGCAGGCACCGGAGCGGCTTGACGAGATCCGGGTTTCGGTCATCGTGCCCGCCCGCAATGAAGTAGCGCGTCTGCCGCCTCTGCTGGCTTCGCTGCGCGAACAGGATTATGTGAACCATGAGCTGATCGTGGTCGATGACAACTCGACCGACGGCACCGGTGAGCTGGCGCGCGCGGCGGGGGCGACGACCCTGACGCTGACCGAACTGGCGGATGGCTGGCTCGGCAAGCCGCGCGCCTGCTGGGTTGGCGCACAGCAGGCCAGCGGTGAGCTGCTGGTGTTTCTCGATGCCGATACCGAGCTTGCGCCCTCCGGTCTGCGACGTCTGGTCGCTACCCATGCGCGCTATGGCGGTCTGGTGTCGGTGCAGCCCTATCACCGGATGCGCCAGGCCTATGAGCGGCTCTCGGTCTTCTTTTCCATCATCATGATGGGCAGCATCCGTTCATTCACCCTGGCCGGAGAGCATGTCAAGCCCAACGGGAGCTTCGGTCCCTGCATGCTCTGTTCACGCGCGGATTATGTCCGCACCGGTGGACATCATCTGGTGCGTGCGGAGATCGTCGATGACGTGGCGCTGGCGCGGGAGATGAACCGACACGGCGTGCCGTCGCACAACTTCATCGGCGAGGGTGTCATTTCATTTCGCATGTATCCGCACGGCGTGCGTGATCTGGCCGAGGGCTGGACCAAGAATTTCGGACGTGGCGCCATCGCGACCGATCCGGTGCTGCTGTTGATGCTGACGGCCTGGATCTCGGGCAGCATCGCCGTGCTCGACGCCATCCGGGGCTGGCCGGCTGACGGTCTGTCCAACTGGGTCGTCGCCGGTCTGGCGGCCTATTGCGCCTATGTCGTCCAGCTCTGGTGGCTGCTGCGACGGCTGGGCAATTTCGGCTGGCTGACCGCACTGACCTATCCGGTCTCGCTGGCCTTTTTCGTTGCGGTCTTTTTACGCTCGCTGTCTCTCACCCTGACGCGGCAGAGCGTGCGCTGGAAGGGCCGCGTCATCCCGCTGCGCTCGTCGCGCTAAAGTGCGCGCGACGCGGCGCAGCCGGATACGGTTGTAGCGTTGCACGAGAATGCAGGGCAGATTGCTCGCCGCGCCATAGATCAGCATGACCACGCCAATCTGCCAGGGATTCCAGACAAAGAAAGTGAGCGCCAGACTCCAGGTCAGCCAGTGCGAGCACTCCGCGCGGCAGGTCTCCAGCGCGAACTGGCCGAGATAACCCGGATCTCCGCTTTGCAGATGTCGTTTGGGGAAACCGCCGCGCAGGAATCCACCGGCCTCGGGCAGATGATCCTTCCACCAGCGGATGCCGAGCCGCTCGTAGAGCCGGCCTGAATCCTCCCAGCCATATTCACGACTGACGAGCGGGAAGTCAGCAAACAGGCGCCCCGGCAGACGCTGGGCAACATAGCCGGCGCCCAGATGGAAACCAGTCCAGATGAGTCCATAGAGTATGAGGAGATTCAGCATCCGGGCTCCAGGCAGACCGCAAGCCCGCGATTATGGGCTATTCTTACCCTCTTTTCGTCTCTGTAGATGGTCTTCGAGTCATCCATGACAAATCCACCCCTCCCCTTTTGCCGTCTTGGTTTCTGGCCGGATCTGGCACTGCTCCTGTTAAGCGTACTGGCGATCAGTAGCGCCACGGCGGCAACGGCAGCCGATCCCATTGCCCAGGTCAAGGGCATGAATCAGGCGAGTCTGCTGCTCCAGGATCAGGGCCGCGAGGTGATCGCCTATCAGGCCGACACGCCGCGCGTCCCGGCCTCGACCATGAAACTGCTGACCGCCTTCGCCGCGCTGGAGACCTGGGGCCGGGATTATCGTTTCGAAACCGATTTCTATCGCGACGAGGCCGACTGGCTCTGGGTGAAAGGCTATGCCGATCCCTATCTGGTATCGGAAGAACTGGACCGGATCGTCGCCGCGCTCCAGTCCAAAGGGGTGCGCGAGGTCGCCGGAATCGGTCTGGATGACAGTTTTTTCGGCCCGGATGTCGAGATCGCCGGGCGCTCGTCTTCGGATAATCCCTATGACGCGCCGGTGACGGCGCTGGCGGCCAACTTCAACACGCTCAATCTGATCCGCGAAGGCGATCAGGTGCGCAGCGCCGAACCCCAGACTCCGCTTACCGCCACCGCACGTCGCTTCGGTCTGGCTGGCGGTCCCGGCAAACAGCGGGTCAATCTGCGTGAGCATGACACGGCAGTGCGCTATGTCGGCGAACTGCTCGCCGCCAAGCTGACCGGCGCCGGCATCCGTGTCGGTGAACCCCGACGGAATGCACCGGTGCCGCGTCAGGCGCAGCGCCTCTACCGTCACATCAACAGCCGCACCCTGGCGCAGATGGTTGAGCCGATGCTCAAATACTCCAACAACTTCGTCGCCAATGCGCTCTTTCTGCGGCTGGCGCAGCCCGAGGGCAAGGGGCAGGTGACCATGACGGCGGCCAGACGGGCGATGACCGATTTTTCCCGCAAGCGTTTCGGCTGGAGCGATGTCGTCATCGAGGACGGTGCCGGACTCTCGCGCGGCAACCGCCTGAGCGCGCGCCAACTGGTTGATCTGCTGGACGCCTTCGTACCCTATCGCGACCTGCTGGCGGCACAGGACGGCAACCCCAATGTGCGCGCCAAGACCGGCACCCTGCGCGGCGTCAGCACCTATGCCGGCTATGTGCGCCGCGATGGGCGATGGGCGTCTTTTGCCCTGCTCATCAACCAGCCGGTGGACGCCAGTCTGCGCCGCCGGGTGGCGAGCAGCCTGGCGCGTTAAGGTGATTTTCTGGAAAATTTATACCTGATACACGCATTAAATAGACAGGATTAACAGGATTTTCCAGGATGAACGGGATTTTTAGATCATTGTTTTTAATCCTTTTAATCTTGAATCATCCTGTTAATCCTGTCCATTGACGGCGTTTCAGGCGGGTACGAACTGTTCCGGGAATCACTTAAACCGCCGTCGTCACAACTCACAGGATCTGCCCGTGTCCTCATCGCCGCTCCGGTTTGGTTGGCCCGCTCGCGCCCTGTGGCCGCTGGCGCTGCACGCACTGCTGCTGACGGCCTGCGTGATGCCGCAGCCCATCGAGACGGCGGGGATCGAGACACCGAAATCAAGCGGCGCACTGTCCGGGCTCATGTCCAGTGCCGGCTATCCGTCGCTGGCCCCCTTGATGCGGCAGGTCACACCCGCCGTGGTCAATATCGCGGTGGAAGCCAAGGTCGCAAACGATCCACACGCCTTTCTCCGCGATCCCGATTTCCGGCGCTTTCTGGATCGCTTCGGTCTGCCGATGCCCGAGCTGGACGAGACCGAGCGGCAGCGCAGCCTCGGCTCCGGGGTCATCGTCGATGCCGCACGCGGCTATGTCATGACCAATGAACATCTGCTGAAAGACGCCACCGAAATCATGGTGACGCTCAAGGACCGGCGCAGTTTCCGCGCCCGGCGGATCGGTTCGGACGACGCCACCGATCTGGCGATTCTCAAGATCCCGCCCGTCAGCATCCAGCCCCTGCCGCTCGGCAATTCGGATCGGCTGGAGGTCGGGGACTTCGTGGTCGCGATCGGCAACCCCTTCGGTTTGGGACAGACCGTGACGCTCGGGATCGTCAGCGCAGTCGAGCGCAGCAGTATTTCGGGCAATCGTCTCGGCGAGTTGATCCAGACCGACGCCTCCATCAATCCCGGCAACTCCGGCGGCCCGCTGATCAATCTGGCTGGCGAAGTGATCGGCATCAACACCGCACTCATCGGTCCCACCGGCGGTAATGTCGGCATTGGTTTTGCCGTGCCCAGCAATCGTGCCCGCGCGGCCTTGAAAAAGGTGATGGGAGGACGCTGATGGCTCAGTCTGAGCGGATCGATCCACGCCTGAACGGCGTCCAGAGCAGGACGCCGGGTTTCGAGTCAGTTCGATGCTTCGCTTTTTCAGGATTCGCGCGCACAAAAAAACCGTGAACGACCACTGATTGATCGCACGGTTGCTTTGTCTTACAGAAATGGTGCCGAGGAGAGGACTCGAACCTCCACGAGCTTTCGCCCACATGGACCTGAACCATGCGCGTCTACCAATTCCGCCACCTCGGCTTGAGGGTCGGGATGAGCCTGAATGGCGTCTCACCCTGGCGAGAGCGCGAATATTAGTGAGACAGGCCGGGCTTGTCAACGCTACACTAGTATTTTTTAGCAGGAGCAAGGAACGAACGTGGCAAAACGTCGATCGCCCACCGTCAGAGACGCGGACCCCCATCGCCAGCGCGAGGCGAAGAAATACGCCAATCCCATCCCCAGTCGCGAATTCATTCTTGAGACACTGACCAGCAACGGCATGCCCCTATCGTTCGACGAGATGGGGACGCTTCTCGCCCTGACCGACGAGCAGGATCTGATCGCCCTGGAACGCCGTCTGGGCGCGATGGTGCGCGACGGCCAGTTGGTCCGCAATCGCAATCAGGCCTTCTGTCTGGTCAACAAGCGTGATCTCATCGCGGGACGGGTGATCGGGCATGCGGATGGGTTCGGCTTTGTGCGTCCGGACGAAGGCGGCGACGATCTCTATCTGTACCCCAAGGAAATGCGGGCGCTCTTCCACGGTGATCGGGTGGTGGTACGGGTCAGCGGACGCGACCGGCGCGGGCGGCTGGAGGCGGCGCTGGTGGAGATCCTGGAGCGTAACACCCGCACTGTGGTCGGACGCTTTCATCAGGAGAGCGGGGTCGGCTTCGTGATGCCCGACAACAAGCGTCTGACCCACGACATCGTCATCCCCAGCGACTGGATCAAGGGGGCCGAGCAGGGCCAGATCGTGGTGGCCGAAATCACCGATCAGCCGACCTCGCGCACCCCGCCGATCGGGCGCGTGCTGGAGGTGCTCGGCAACCATATGGCGGCGGGCATGGAAACGGACATCGCCATCCGCGCCCACGATCTGCCGGTGGACTGGCCGGTGGAGGTCGAGGCGGAAGTGGCCGGACTCGCCGCCGAGGTGCCGGAAGCCGCGAAGGCCGGTCGCACCGACCTGCGCAAGCTGCCGCTGGTGACCATCGATGGGGCCGATGCGCGTGATTTCGACGATGCCGTCTACTGCGAACGCAAGCCCAAGGGCTGGAAGCTCCTGGTCTGCATCGCCGATGTCTCCAGCTATGTGATCCCCGGCACGGCGCTGGACCGTGAGGCCCAGGCGCGCGGCAATTCGGTTTATTTCCCGGATCGCGTCATCCCCATGCTGCCGGAGGTGCTGTCGAACGGGCTCTGTTCGCTGAATCCTCATGTGGATCGGCTCTGCATGACGGCGGAGCTTTACATCAATGGGGAAGGAAAAGTCACGCGCACCCGCTTCTTCGAGGGCGTGATGCGCTCTCAGGCGCGTCTGACCTATGATCAGGTCGCCGCCATGGTGGTCGATGGGGACGGCGCGCTCTGCGAGCAGTACGCCGATCTGCTGCCGCATCTGCACGAGCTCTATCAGCTCTATCAGGTGCTCCACGCGGCGCGGGTCGCGCGCGGCGCCATCGATTTCGACACCACTGAAACCAAATTCATCTTCAATGATCAGGGGCGTATCTCAGGCGTCACACCGCTGGTGCGCAACGATGCGCACAAACTGATCGAGGAATGCATGCTGGCCGCCAACGTGGCCGCCGCGCGTCTCTTCGAGCGCAAGCGTCTCCCGGCCATCTATCGCGTCCACGACACGCCGAGCGAGGAAAAGCTGACCGATCTGCGCGAGTTTCTCGGCCAGTTGGCGCTCAAACTCCCCGGTGGTCCCAAACCGACGGCGGCGGATTACGCCAAACTCCTGGGACAGATCAAAGAGCGTCCGGATCGCCGTCTGATCCAGACCGTGCTGCTGCGCTCCATGCGTCAGGCCATGTACAGCTCGGACAACGTCGGCCATTTCGGGCTGGCCTTCGACGCCTATACCCATTTCACCTCGCCGATCCGACGTTATCCGGACCTGGTGGTCCATCGTCTCATCAAGCATCTGCTTGCGGGCGGGACGACGGTTGATCTGGATTACTCCCCGACCGAATTGCAGCAGATCGGCGAGCAGTGCTCCGGCACCGAGCGCCGCGCCGACGAGGCGACCCGCGACGCCGAGGACTGGCTCAAATGCGAGTTCATGCAGGACAAGCTCGGCGAACAGTTCGACGGCACCATCACCAGCGTCAATTCATTCGGCATCTTCGTCGAACTCGATGAGGTGCATGTGGATGGTCTGGTCCATATCACGGCGCTCGACAACGACTATTATCATTTCGACCCCATCGGTCATCGTCTGCATGGCGAGCGCACCGGCACAGTCTACCGTCTGGGCGACCGGCTGCGGATTCAGGTCGCCGCCGTGAACCTGGATGATCGCAAGATCGATTTCGTGCCGGCTCAATCGGCGGACTCGGGCACCCGCAAGCCCGCGAGTCGGGGCGGACGCAAACCGGCCGATCAGGGCGAACGTCAGCCCACTGCTCAGGCCGCCCGCAAACCGGCCGCCCAAGGTGCGCGCAAGGCCGCCGTGCCTGCCGCAAAGGAGACCGCGCCGGCTGACGCCAAAAAGCCCCGTTCGCGCAACCGGCGCAAGCGCAAGCCGGCCGGCTCGACCCCGGCGTCCTGAGCATGAGTGGCCTCGCATCCGTCGCCGGTATCCACAGCGTCCGCGCCGCGCTCAAATTCGGTACAGAAGGTGTGGCCGAACTCTGGCTGGAGCGCACCCGGCGTGACCGGCGTTTGTCTGAAGTCGCGGATCTGGCGCGTCAGGCCGGCGTCAAGGTGCGTCAGGTGGACCGCGATGAACTGGATGGTGCCGCCGAGGGGGCCAATCATCAGGGCGTGCTGGCCTGGGTCCGCGTGCCGGCTGCGCGTGCTGAACAGGATCTGACCGCACTGCTGGATCGGCTTCAGACACCGCCCTTTCTGCTGCTGCTCGACGAGGTGCAGGATCCGCACAATCTGGGCGCCTGTCTGCGCACCGCCGAGGCAGCCGGTGTCCAGGCCGTGATCGCGCCCCGTGACAATGCGGTCGGTCTGACCCCCGTGGTCTGCAAGGTCGCGAGCGGCGCGGCCGAAACCCTGCCTTATATCCAGGTCACCAATCTGGCGCGCGTCATGGACGCGCTCAAGGAGCGTGGAATCTGGCTGATCGGAACCGCTGGCGAAGCGGCTGAAGACCTGTATGGGGTCGATCTGCGCGGCCCGCTGGGGCTCGTTCTGGGCAGCGAAGGCAGCGGCCTGCGGCGTCTGACCCGCGAACGCTGCGACGCCCTGGTTCGGCTGCCCATGCTGGGCCAGGTCGAGAGCCTCAATGTCTCGGTTGCCGCCGGGGTCTGTCTCTATGAGGCGTTGCGCCAACGTCGTTGAGCAAGACGCGGTTTGGACCAAATCGATCTTCGGGCTGGCCGGGCGTATTCGCCCGGCGCCTGTTCAGTCCAGTCAGCCAACATTCCTTTAGAACGCATCCCCCGGCACGCGCACCCAGCCCTCCATCAAGACTCTCGCGCTGCGACTCATAATGGCCTTGGTCACGGTCCAGTCGCCATTGACCTGACTCGCTTCCGCACCCACCCGCAGCGTACCCGAGGGATGGCCGAAGCGCACAGCGGTGCGTGCGCCGCCGCCAGCCGCGAGGTTGACCAGCGTACCCGGAATCGCCGCCGCCGTGCCAATGGCGACCGCCGCCGTGCCCATCATGGCGTGATGCAGCTTGCCCATGGAGAGCGCGCGCACCAGGAGATCAATATCGCCAGCGGCGATCCGTTTGCCACTGGAGGCGACATAATCGGCGGGCGGGGCGACGAAGGCGACCTTGGGGGTGTGCTGACGCTTCGCGGCCTCACTGATGTCCTTGATGAGACCCATGCGCACGGCACCATAGGCGCGGATGGTCTCGAACATGGCGAGTGCCTGGGGATCGCCGTTGATGGCGTCCTGCAACTCGGTCCCTGTGTAACCGATGGCCTCGGCATTGACGAAGATGGTTGGGATGCCGGCATTGATGAGCGTCGCCTTGAGCGTCCCGACGCCGGGCACCTCCAGGTCATCGACCAGATTGCCGGTCGGGAACATGGAGCCGCCCCCCTCGCCTTCGCCTTCATCGGCCGGATCCAGGAATTCGAGCTGGACCTCAGCGGCCGGGAAGGTCACGCCATCCAGCTCGAAATCGCCCGTCTCCTGTACTTCGCCATGGGTGATGGGGACGTGCGCGATGATGGTCTTGCCGATGTTGGCCTGCCAGATCCGCACGGTCGCCATACCGTTCTGCGGGATGCGGCCGGCATCGACCAGTCCGGACGCGATGGCGAACGAACCAACGGCGGCGGACAGGTTGCCGCAGTTGCCGCTCCAGTCGACGAATGCGGTGTCGATGGAGACCTGGCCGAACAGGTAATCAACATCATGATCGGGCTTGCTGCTTTTCGACAGGATGACCGTCTTGCTGGTGCTGGAGGTCGCCCCGCCCATGCCGTCGATCTGTTTGCCGTAAGGGTCGGGGCTGCCGATGACGCGCAGTAGCAGCGCATCGCGCGCCGCGCCCGGCGTCTGACAGGGCTCGGGCAGGTCTTGCAGACGGAAGAAGACGCCTTTGCTGGTGCCGCCACGCATGTAGGTGGCGGGGATTTTGATCTGGGGGGTGTGGGTCATTGGGTTGAGATTCCTTGATGCGTTGGTGCGGTTTGCTTTCTCTCCCCCTCTCCCCAACCCCTCTCCCGCGAGGGGAGAGGGGCTATTTACGGTGCCTTGCGCGAGGTCGGGAGGCAAATTCTATCCGTATTGCTCCCCTTTCCCCTTGCGGGAGAGGGGCCTTTTTCAAGCCGCTTTGGTCGATTCCAGGAAATCCTGCGCAAAGCGTTGCAGCACGCCACCAGCCTCGTAAATCGAGACCTCTTCCGCAGTATCCAGACGGCAGGTCACCGGCACTTCGACGCGCTCGCCGTTCTTGCGATGGATGACCAGCGTCAGGTCAGCGCGCGGCGTGCGCTCGCCGATCACGTCATAGGTCTCGGTGCCGTCGATCGCCAGCGTGTTGCGATTCACGCCCGCCTTGAACTGCAGCGGCAGCACGCCCATGCCGATCAGGTTGGTGCGGTGGATGCGCTCGAAGCCCTCGGCGACGATCGCCTCGACGCCCGCCAGACGCACGCCCTTGGCCGCCCAGTCGCGCGACGAGCCCTGACCGTAGTCGGCGCCGGCGATGATGATCAGCGGCTGCTTGCGCTCCATGTAGGTCTCGATCGCCTCCCACATGCGGGTGACCTGGCCCTCTGGTTCGATGCGGGCCAGCGAACCCTGCTTCACCTTGCCGTCCGCGTCGCGCACCATCTCGTTGAACAGCTTGGGGTTGGCGAAGGTCGCGCGCTGCGCGGTCAGGTGGTCGCCGCGATGCGTCGCGTAGGAGTTAAAGTCCTCTTCCGGCAGACCCATCTTCGCCAGATATTCGCCGGCTGCGCTATCCAGCATGATGGCATTGGACGGCGACAGGTGGTCGGTGGTGATGTTGTCCGGCAGCACCGCCAGCGGACGCATGCCCTTCAGGGTGCGCTCACCGGCCAGCGCGCCTTCCCAGTAGGGCGGGCGGCGGATGTAGGTGCTCTGCGGACGCCAGTCGTAGAGCGGGCTGACCCGCTCGCCGCTCGCGGCGGAGATGGCGAACATCGGCTCGTAGACCTGACGGAACTGCTCCGGCTTGACGCTGGCGGCGACGGCGGCGTCGATCTCGGCGTCGGTCGGCCAGATGTCTTTCAGCCGGATCTCCCGGCCGTCGACCACGCCCAGCACGTCCTTCTCGATGTCGAAGCGGATGGTGCCGGCGATGGCATAGGCGACGACCAGCGGCGGCGAGGCCAGGAAGGCCTGCTTGGCGTAGGGGTGGATGCGGCCGTCGAAGTTGCGGTTGCCGGAGAGCACGGCGGTGGCATAGAGGTCGCGGTCGATGATCTCCTGCTGGATCGCCGGATCCAGGGCGCCGGACATGCCGTTGCAGGTGGTGCAGGCGAAGGCGACGATGCCGAAACCGAGCTGCTCCAGCTCGGACAGCAGACCGGCCTCCTGCAGATACATGGGGACGGTCTTGGAGCCGGGTGCGAGTGAACTCTTGACCCAGGGCTTGCGGGTCAGACCCAGTCGGTTGGCGTTACGCGCCAGCAGGCCGGCGGCGATGACGTTGCGCGGGTTGCTGGTGTTGGTGCAGCTGGTGATGGCGGCGATGATGACCGCGCCGTCCGGCATCTGGCCCGGGACCTCTTCCCACTGGCCGGCGATGCCCTTGGCCGCCAGGTCGGTGGTGGCCACGCGGGCGTGCGGGTTGGACGGACCGGCCAGGTTGCGGACCACGCTCGACAGGTCGAACGACAGCGTGCGCTCGTACTGGGCGTCCTTCAGGCTGTCGGCCCAGAGTCCGGCCTCCTTGGCGTAGGTCTCGACCAGCTTCACCTGGGCGTCGTCGCGGCCGGTGAGTCGCAAATAGTCGATGGTCTGGCCGTCGATGTGGAAGAGCGCGGCGGTGGCGCCGTACTCGGGGCACATGTTGGAGATGCTGGCGCGGTCGCCGATGGTCAGCGCCGCGGCGCCCTCGCCGTGGAACTCCAGATAGGCGCCGACCACCTTTTCCTTGCGCAGGAACTCGGTCAGGGCCAGCACCACGTCGGTGGCGGTGATGCCGGGCTGCGGCCTGCCGGTCAGCTCGACACCGATGATCTCGGGCAGACGCATCCAGGAGGCGCGGCCCAGCATCACGTTCTCGGCCTCCAGTCCGCCGACGCCGATGGCGATGACGCCCAGCGCATCGACATGCGGGGTATGGCTGTCGGTGCCCACCAGTGTATCCGGGAAGGCCACGCCGTCTTTGGCGTGGATCACCGGGCTCATCCGCTCCAGGTTGATCTGGTGCATGATGCCGTTGCCGGCGGGGATCACGTCGACATTGTCGAACGCGAGCTTGGTCCAGTTGATGAAGTGGAAGCGGTCTTCGTTGCGCCGGTCTTCGATGGCCCGGTTCTTGGCGAAGGCATCGGGGTCATAGCCGCCGCACTCGACGGCCAGCGAGTGATCGACGATCAACTGCACCGGCACCACCGGATTGACCTTGGCCGGGTCGCCGCCCTGATCGGCGATGGCGTCGCGGAGCCCCGCCAGATCGACCAGCGCGGTCTGGCCCAGGATGTCGTGACAGACCACGCGCGCCGGGAACCAGGGGAAATCGATCTCGCGCCTGCGCTCGATGAGCTGCCGGAGCGCATCGGTCAGATTGGCCGGGTCGCAGCGACGCACCAGATTCTCGGCCAGCACGCGCGAGGTATAGGGCAGGGTCGCATAGGCGCCGGGCTTGATCGACTCGACCGCTGCGCAGGCGTCGAAGTAATCCAGATGAGTGCCGGGCAGGGGTTTGCGGTGGGTGGTATTCATGAGCCGTCCATTCATATAGGGAGTTAGGCGCGTCGCGGAGGGACGCTGAGAAGCGGTTCGGTGCGGCGGAAGTCGCACGCCAGGCGGCAGAACGGTCGCCGCTGTGACAGGGCTGTGATCAATTCAGGCGCTCGGTGGAACAGGGTGTGAGTCCAGGCCGCAGGTTGACGCGGGGCGGTCGCATCATGCGGCGCCTCTATCGACCAGACGTCGCAGGGCGTGGATCTTAGCTGTACGTCATGCGCCGGGCAAGCGGCCCGGTTGTTTTGGCAGGGCGATCCCGACCCGGTTGCGCCCTGCCGACTTGGCCTGATAGAGCGCCGCATCCGCCCGCTGCAATGCCGCATCGGGGCCACGATCAGCACCGTCGAGAAGGGTCATGCCGACGCTGACGGTGATCGGGATCGCGTCCTCTTCTGTTTTCAGCACGGTGTCCGCGACAGCCTGACGCAGTCGCTCGGCGGCGTCCAAAGCCCCCTGCCCGTTCACGCCCGGCAACAGAACGGCGAATTCCTCGCCACCGATGCGCCCGATCAGATCGATCTTGCGCAAGGCGCCGCGTGCGACAGCGGTAAAGTGCTGGAGCACCCGGTCGCCCGTCGCATGTCCATAGGTGTCGTTGACGCGCTTGAAGAAGTCCAGATCGACCATTAGCAAGGCGCAGGGCTCATGCAGACGACTGAGGCGCATGAGTTGCTGAGTCAGTTGCTCCAGGAAATAGCGACGGTTGAACAGCCCGGTCAGCGCGTCCGTGGTCGCCAGTTGGATCAGGTCGGCGGTCTGTGCGTCGAGCTGGCGCTGCCATTCGCGGCGCAACAGAAACAGCACTCCCAAAAGCAGGGACTGCGCGACCAGATAGCCCGCCAGGGAAAATCCGTTGATCTGCTGACGCAAGTGTTTCAGCTTTCGCCACGGTTCGCTGACATTGTGCCAGATAATGATCGAGCCGACCGGCGGACGTGCGGCGTCCAGTTGCCCCAGATAATCGCGCAGCGGAAAACGGATGACCTGGAATAGCTGGCCCTGCCAGTCCAGCCTTGTCACACGATAGGTGCCGGCGTAGTCCGGCATCCTGGAATGGGCGAGCCAGTCGGCAAGTTCGGGACGGGAGGCCGCCAGCAGATAATCACCACGGAGTCCGCCCGTGACCTGAGGCGGATGATAGGTTTCGAGCATGGTCTCAACGACCGCTTCCTGATTGAGCAGAACGCCGTAACCGACACCTGTCTGCCCGCTCAGACGCTCGACATGTCCCGCAAAGCTGACGCCAACCTCAAGACTGCCGATCAGCACCCCTGATTCTGAGCCGGGTGCCCAGACAGGAACCACGCCCCGTACCCCAGCATAAGATGGGCCAATCTCGAAACCGCTGCGCCGCTGTCCATCGCGCTGCACATCCGGGATCAGTTGACGAGAACGCCGCAGTGCATCGCCGAAGGCTTCGGGCGCACGCATGCGCAGAAAGGATGTCGTTTCCGGGGCCAGATGCACATGAATCTGCTGCAAACCGATTTCCTGATGCAGGGTCTCCCATTGCGGCGCTATCCTGCGCCGGAGCGTCTCGCGCACCTGCGCCGCCCGCTCGCCGCCGCGCCCGCCGCCCTCAGCCTGCACAGCGGCGGCGGCCTCGGCCAGCAGTCGCCTGACATCCTGATCCGATGCCAGCAGGTCCGCGATGGAGACCATTTCATGTTGCAGCTCGATCTGCAGGACATCGAACGCGGTCTTGAGTCGCAGCGCCTGCTGGTCGAGATCCGCCGCCAGCCGTCGTTCCTCCAGATCGCCTGCCAGATGGGCGATGACCATGCAGGCGCCACCCAGCAGCAGACTGGCGAACAGGATGACCGCGCGATAGGACATGGCGCACCTCGCCGTAACCGCCATGGATCCAAAACCCTGTTCCACACACCAATGCCAAAGTCAACGACGCAGAGTGAATGGAGCGGATCCTCACTGGCAGACTAGTTCGCTTTGTTGCGCCCGGCAGGGTCAGGAATGAGATCTGTGTCACAGATCTGCATTGTTATCGATATTCGCGGGACAGAAGTGGCCGGAAAGCAGCCCCCGCACGTATCCCAATGCACATCCGGGATGATGAGGGGGCAGGGAACGGCGGCGAGAGTCTAGCGATCAGACCTGTTGGTCGAGGAACGGACAAAAGACATGAGACGATCCTGAAGATCTTTGACCGGTTGGGGCTGCGCCCAATTCCAGCCGATCAGGATACCGATCACCACTCCAATCACTAATGCAAGCATACTGGTTTCTCCTCAGCCGGATGCGTTGAAGACAGATCCGCGAAACAACCACTTAAGACAAGGGTTGCGTTGCGGATTATCTCAAAAACGACCTCTGAATTCACATTTTTTCAAAGGGAATTGTCATTCGTCACAGATGTTCATCGCCGGTCAGAATCAGGGGCACCTGACAGCATGGCCGGCATTGCGCTATAACAGCCACTTTCCTCATCGCCGTTCTGGCGCACGACCCAGGGGCCAGTCCGATAGACCAGGCACATCAGGATCCGTTCCAGACTGGCAAAGCGGGCGTCAGACAGCACCCGACCCCAGACCCATCAGTTCACCACCGGATAGCGATACAACCCATGTCTTCGCCCCCAGAAAACGGCGCCAAATGCAAGTTCGATGACGAGACGCGCATCTTTTACGATGGCTATTGGATCAAGTATTACGACGCACCGGAGGAGACGCTGGAGATGCGGCGGCGCCTGATCCAGGCGCTGACGCATCGTCTGTTCAACCATGTCGAGCATGGGATCAACATTCCGGGCTCGCGCCTGAAAGAGGCCCGCGCCGCCTATGAGGCCGAGACCGACATCGAACGCAAGCGTGTCAACGGCGCCATGCTGGCCGGCGCGCTCTTCAATCGCGCAGCGGACATTTTCCATAGCCTGGTCGATCTTCAGGGTGCCGGCGTCGAAATCGCTTCCAACCACCCGCTCATGCGCGAATGCGGGCAGTACCTGCTGGAGGCGCTGGAACTCGGCAAGATGGTGCGTCATCGCGGTGGCGACGAGGGTATCGACGAACTCTGGGGCGAGCCCTTCAAGGCGTTTTCAATCCCCATCGAGTCCTTTTACGAAGGCCGTTATCTGAAGATCGCCATGACCATGCGCGATATCGACCGGCTCGCCGCCGTGCTGAAGGACACCTTTGCCGACAGCCGGCAGATCGTCGATATCGCGACACGCATCGATGAACTGGCTGAGGCGGCCCGGCGCAAATGTGAAATTCTCCGCACCGATCCGGTGGTATTCGATGTCTGGCCCGCCTATGTCGTGACCAGCGAACGGCTGCGCAACATTGAACCGCTGCTGCCGACTGTCCCGAGCGCACTCGACATCCAGGAAGCCGTGGAAGGCAGTCGCCTGCTGCGGGACGGAACCGATCTGATCAGCAATATCGTGCGCGCCCGTGTGCCCATGCCCAAGAGCACCAGCGGGTTCATCGCACGCTGCCATCAATTTCGCCATACCTTTTTCGCCTCGCAGACTGTCGCAGCCAGTCAGCAGCCGGAAGCCACCCCGGCGTAGCCATCATGTCAGCCATGCAACCGCGACTCGTCTATCTCCACGGCCTCAACAGCTCCAGTCAATCCGCCAAGGCCAATCTGCTGCGGGAGCGTCTGAGCGATTTCCAGGTGCTGACCCTCGACTATCCGGCCCATCGTCCGGATGAGGCGATTGTGCGTCTGTCGCGCTTTTTCCTGGAGTTGGGCGAGGTTTGTCCGACCGTGATCGGGAGCTCGATGGGCGGCTTCTATGGACAGTATCTGGCCAGACACTTTCGGTTTTCGCATCTCTATCTGGTCAATCCAGCAATCACGCCCTGGACATTCCTGACCGAACATCTTGGCGAAACCATGACCACGGCCGACGGCGAGCCGTATCTCATCACTCAGACCCTGTGCGACAGCGCCCGCCGCTATGGCATCGCCGCCCCCTGCGACGGTGTACCGACCACGGTTTTTCTGGATCGGGGCGATGAAGTTCTCGACTACCGCATCGCCGAGCGGGCCTATGCGGACTGCGGTCGGATCTTGATCTGGGATGGCGGCAACCATGCCTTTACACACATGGAAACTGCTGTTGAGATCATCCGCGAGCACCTGGAGTCTTGATCTTAAATCGCGGCAGCTTCGACAGTCGTCGAGGCTGCCAGGGTTTGTTCAAGCCCAAAACATCGTCTGTCGCGCGGGGCGCGATTTAACCCGCAAAGAGCCGCTTGACGATCTGAAAGCTGGCCAGATAGGTACCGATCGCCGCCCCCAGCGAACTCAGGAGGAAGACCAGAAAAATTCGCGACACCCGATTGCGCCACCAGCCGCGCCAGGAGGCGACATCCGCGCGCAGACGGCTGAAATCGCCGACGCTGGGCTTGCGTAGATAAAGCTCGACCGCGCCGGTGATCATGCCCGCGCCGATGGCCGGATTCAGGGTTGTCATGGGTGCCGCGAGAAAGGCCGAAACGACCGTCAGCGGATGTCCGGCGGCCAGTATCGTGCCAAACGCCGACAGACCGCCGGTGATGAAGACCCAGGTGAGAACCAGATCCCAGCCGAGATCGGGGCTCATGGCAAAACCATAGGCAAACCCCGACAGGATCAGCAGCAGAATCGACCAGGCCAGGATCGTCGGCCAGCGGCTCGGCGGTGGGAGACGCTCCAGCTCTGCGAGCGTGGCGACCGGATCCTGCCGGTTCTGCTCCAGGATGTCGGCGATCCCCTTCATGTGCCCGACCCCAACCACTGCCAGCACACGCCTGGCGCCGACACGCTCCGCCTCCCGCTGCAACTTGGCGGCCATATAGCGATCACGCTCATCAATCAGCGGGCGATAGAGATCCTGACGGTCGGCAGCAAACTCGGCAAAGGTGGTCTCCAGCACATCGCCATCCTTTAACCGCTCCACGTCCTCCTCGGTCACTTCGTCGGAGGTCAGCATGGCCGTCAGCAGACCGGTAAAAAGGGTATAGCGTTTCCACCAGCCAAGATTGGCGGCGATGCGCTTGAGGGTGATGCCGATCTCGCGATCAATCAGCAGGATTGGCAGGTCGCGTTCCCTGGCCAGACGCAGCGCCATGCGTTGTTCGGCCCCTGGCTCGATACCGAATTGATCCGCGAGCCGTTGCTGATAGGCCGACAGAGCCAGATTGGCGACCACCATATAGACCCGGTTCTGCCGGATCACTGAGAAGAGATCCATCTGAGACAGCGACTTGGGATCCATCAATGAATTGAAGCGGCTCCGGCACAATTCGACCGCCACCGCATCATAGTCGCCGCTCTGGATCAGCCTGCGCACCTGCTCGGCGCTGGCGCGCGACACATGGGCCGTGCCAAGCAGGGTCAGCGTGACCCCCTCAAGAAGGATCTCGCGCTGCGGTTCGGGTGACTCGACCATGATGATGTTGCCGTTGGAAGTGGAAAACACAAAGGGCGTAATCATACCTCAGACGATGAACGTACCCCGCTCATCGATACCAGGCCGTGTTAGCGGGAGCCGATACCTTCGTCGAGATGGAGGCCTGGTTCCGCAAGAAGCTGGAATGGTTTCGGCGCGATCTCAAGCCCGAGCATGGCATTTCGTCTCATGACACGTTCGGGCGGCCGTTCGAACTGATCGATCCGGACGAGTTCGCACCTGCATTCCAGCCCTCGATCAGCAGCGTTCTGCCTGCCGTGGAGCCACAGGAGGTGGCTGCTATCGACGGCAAGGCCAGCCGACGCACGGGCAAAGTCGGTTCATGCGATTGCCCTGGATGGGCATGGACATGCAGCGGACTCAAGTTTAGAATGCGCACCCTGCTTGAGTTACTCAGCAGAGTTTGTCCTGGAGAGGTGCCGGAGTGGCCGAACGGGCCTGACTCGAAATCAGGTGTACGCGCGAGCGTACCGTGGGTTCGAATCCCACCCTCTCCGCCAATACCCTAAAATCCCTCGTTTTCATTTCAATCAATTAGTTAGAGCGTCAGCCAAGACCGTTCCCCCATACGGCCTGCCCACACGCTTTAACTGTCCAAGGCGCTGTAAGGCGCCCGCCTTGAGATCCGAGGTCTGCGGCTATCGACTTCTTGTTCTCGCCTTGAGCAATGCGAGGTTGGGAGGCGCGCACCAGCGCGGGGTAGCGAATGTGCTTGATCTGGATCCGGTGCTCGCGCAGCCGCTGTACATAGGCGATGGCTTTGTCCCGCAGCGGGCGACGCCCGGCGGTGGCGACCAGGGTCGGGGGATAGCCGGACGTGAGTGGCATGAAGAGCCGGGAGACCTCGCATGAAGTCTCTGCGTGCTGGAAGATGAGCGGCGCGCTTAACGCCGCCCATTTCAGGATGCCTTCTACTTCAGTCCCATGCAATTCGCGTAGTAGGTCACAGTTGCCGGCCAATCGGAGAAGATGCCAAGGATCTTGACCTGCTGGGCCAGGACATCAAGCGCCTTGTACATGTCGCTGTCCTTCTTGATGGCTTTGCCTTCCGGATCGAAGAGGTAGTACCAGCCACCCTTGGAGGCGCCCTGACGCAGATCGGAGCGTTCGAAGGTCCAGGCGATGATGGCAAGCCCGGCCTTCTTGATGTCTTTGGCGTACTGCGAGGGTACTACCTGGCCTGCTTCATTCACGTCCAGCAGTGCCCACATCGGGGGAGCAACGATACGCACACCGTCCTTCTTCAGCGCCTTGAGTTCGTCCAGAGTCAGGCGCGGGATGGCCGGATTAGTGGTGGGGTCGATGCTGTCCAGATAGACCGCCTGCTGGCCATAGGCAGGTGCATTCTGAATCCAGTAGAGCACGTCATCCTTGTTGAAGGATTGCAGCCAGACATCCTTCGGGTTCACCTTTGCCTCTTTCAGCTCGTCGATGAGTTTCTGGGCATACTCCTCCTGGCTGCCAAAGATGTCGTCTACCCGATCCTGATGGGTTGCGCCTTTAAGCTCTGGAGTGTGCTTGACACCGTTCTTCCGGTTGAGTGCAACACTCTCCTTGAAGGTAAGGATCTTTGCGCGACCAGTGTAAAGATCGGTACGCCAACTGGCGGTACCGCCCAGGAACTCCTCTGCCGTCTTGGCTGCCGGATTGCTTGCGTCCATCTTGGGCTGGAGGGTCTTGAGTTCGTCCAGGGTCAGGTCGCTGGTGCAGCATTGCACGGCCGGACTCTGGCCCGGACCCGTCCAGGGCACAGTGCATTTGGCATTGAGCGGGGTGGCGACGATGTTGGTTGTGGTCGCCAGATCGCACTCACTGTGCCGACAGACCAGCTCGCCATCGGCGGTGAAGGTCACGTCGCACTCCACGATCCCCGCGCCCATCTGCGCCCCGGCCGTGTATCCGATATCGGTATGCTCCGGTATCTGCAGGGCCGCGCCCCGGTGGGCGATGGAGAAATCGGTTCGCTGGAAGGGGCCATCCTTGCAGGCCATGAGGCGGCTCTTGAGATGCCCGGCATCCATCCCCTGCACCAGATAATAGGGTCGTGGACCAAGCTGTATCGTCTTGATGCTGGCAGCGGAAGCTGCATCCAGCGTTGCGCTTGACTCGTCGTCAGTCGCGGCGTTCGCCACTGCCATTCCAATGGCGGCAAATAATGCAAAGGCTATGCTGAGCGTCTTGTTCGTCATCGAATGATCCCTGTCTATTTAGTGAGTTGGAGCGGGTCGCTGTGTCGCCCGGCTCGAAACTCTAGGCGCTACGCATGAATATTGAGTGGCAGTTTGGTTGCCGGGTGGTGAACCCATACCATGAGCACCCAAGCATTCTGATTCGCTCTCGCGCTGTTTCAACGATGCTCCCGATATCTTTCCCTCAAGCTGCTGGAGCGCAGGCCGTGCGCCAGCCGGAAGGATTCGCGGCAAATACGCCCTCCCTGAAGCCGGGCATCGCTGTATTTATCCATCCTGCGAACCGGGGCACGGCCCAATTTGCCGGTCTCGGTTTGCTCTTCTGAGTGGCAGCTTTCCGCACCGGAGCGCCTTGAAACGGCGCGGTCTGGCCTTTGGCGTGGTAGAATTGGCGCCCTTCAAGCCTAGCGCCGCACCAATTTGGGGCGGCGCCGTTCGTTCACAGTCGGTTCATCGCTCATGCCAGATTTCGCCAGAGAAGTCCTGCCCATCAATCTCGAAGACGAGATGCGTCAGTCCTATCTCGATTACGCCATGAGCGTGATCGTGGGGCGGGCGCTCCCGGATGTCCGCGACGGACTCAAGCCGGTGCACCGCCGGGTGCTCTTCTCCATGCATGAGCAGGGCAACGTCTGGAACCGCGCCTATCGCAAATCCGCGCGCGTGGTCGGCGATGTCATGGGTAAGTATCACCCGCACGGCGACTCGGCCATCTACGACACCATGGTGCGCATGGCCCAGCGTTTCTCGCTGCGCTATCTGCTGGTGGATGGGCAGGGGAATTTCGGTTGCTTCACCGGCGATACCGCCATCAAGCTCGCCGACGGCACCGAGAAGACCTTCGCCGAGCTGGCGAAGCTACCGCCCAATGAAATTTTCTATGTCTATGCCGTAGACAAGGCCGGCAAGATCGTCATTGCCGAAGGCCGTCACGCGCGCATGACCCGCCCCAATGCCGAGTTGCTGGAACTCACCCTGGACACGGGCGATGTCGTCCGCTGTACCCCCGACCATCGCTTCATGCTGCGCGACGGCACCTATAAGGAAGCGCAGGATCTGACGCCGGATAATCATCTCCGGTCAGAGCAAGACAATATTAACTGCGTTGTCAGTCAACGTCTGCTCACGGAGCGTGAGGACACCTACGACATTACGGTCGATCATCACCATAATTTCCTGCTGGCATGCGGCGTTTTTGTTCACAATTCGGTCGATGGCGACCCGCCCGCAGCCATGCGTTACACCGAAGTACGCATGATGCGCATCGCCGATTCGCTGTTGGACGATCTGGACAAGGATACCGTCGATTTCACGCCCAACTACGACAACACCGAGCATGAGCCGGCGGTGCTGCCGGCGCGCTTTCCGAACCTGCTGGTCAACGGCTCGTCCGGCATCGCGGTGGGTATGGCGACCAATATCCCGCCGCACAATCTGCGCGAGGTCATCGACGCCTGTCTGGCGCTCATCGACAACCCGCTGACCAGTATCGAGGACATCATGGAGATCGTGCCGGGGCCGGATTTCCCGACCGCCGGTCTCATCAACGGCATTCGTGGCATCCGCGAGGCTTACCGCACCGGACGCGGACGGGTGGTGATGCGCGCGCGCACCCACACCGAGGTCCAGAAACGCAGCGGACGCGAGGCCATCGTCGTCACCGAGATCCCTTATCAGGTCAACAAGGCGCGGCTGCTGGAACGCATCGCCGAGCTGGTCAAGGAAAAGAAGATCGACGGCATCGCCCAGGACGGTCTGCGCGACGAATCCGACAAGGACGGCATGCGGATCGTCATCGAACTCAAGCGCGATGCCCATGCCGAGGTGCTGCTGAACAATCTGTTCCAGCACACGCAGATGCAGCAGGTGTTCGGCATCAACATGGTCGCCCTGGTGGATGGCCGTCCGCTGACGCTCAATCTCAAACAAATCCTGGAATATTTCATCCGTCACCGCCGCGATGTGGTGACGCGCCGGACCCTGTTCGAGCTACGCAAGGCCCGTGACCGGTCGCATATCCTGGAAGGCTACGCGATTGCGCTGGCGAATATCGATGAGGTGATCGCCACCATCAAGGCGTCCGCCAGCCCCGCCGATGCGCGCGAGCGGTTGATGACCCGCACCTGGCCGCCCGGCGCCGTGACCGGCATGCTGGCGCGCGCCGGTGCCGAGACCACGCGCCCGGAAGAACTCGAACGCGAGTTCGGTCTGAGCGAGGCGGGTTATCGCCTGAGCGAGCGTCAGGCCAAGGCCATCCTGGATCTGCAGCTACAGCGGCTCACCGGGCTGGAGCAGGACAAGATCCTCAAGGAATTCGAGGAGATCCTGGAAAAGATCGCCGCACTGCTGACCATCCTCTCCGATCCTGACCGGCTGATGGCGGTCATCCGCGAGGAACTGGTCGCCATTCGCGAGCAGTTCGGCGACGACCGGCGCACCGAAATCCAGGTCGATCATACCGACCTGACCCTGGAAGACCTCATCACGCCTGAAGAAGTGGTGGTGACGCTCTCGCATCAGGGCTACGTCAAGGCCCAGCCGATCAGCGATTATCAGGCGCAGAAGCGCGGCGGCAAGGGCAAGAGCGCGACCTCTTTCCGCGAAGAGGATTTCATCGACCGCATCTTCGTCGCCAACTCGCTGGATACGGTGCTCTGTTTCTCCAGTCGCGGGCGGGTCTACTGGCTCAAGGTCTACGAATTGCCGCAGGCCGGACGCAGCGCCCGTGGGCGACCCATGGTCAATCTGCTGCCACTGGAAGCGGGCGAGCGCATCAACGCCATGCTGCCGGTGCGCGAATATGAAGACGGTTATTGCGTCTTCATGGCGACCAGCGCCGGCACGGTGAAAAAGACCCCGCTCAAGGACTTCTCACGACCGCTGTCGCGCGGCATCATCGCCATCGATCTGCGCGAGGACGAGGTGCTGGTCGGGGTCGCCATCACCGACGGCAGACAGGATCTGATGCTCTTCACCTCTGCCGGCAAGGCGGTGCGTTTCTCCGAGGATCATGTGCGGGTCATGGGCCGCACCGCCCACGGCGTGCGCGGTGTGCGTCTGCAGGACGGTCAGCGGGTCATCTCGCTGGTGGTGCCTGAGCCCGGAACCGTGCTCAGCGTGACCGAGAATGGCTATGGCAAGCGCAGTCGGGTCGAGGACTTCCCGACCAAGGGACGCGGCACCCAGGGCGTCATCGGCATCAGCACCTCCGAGCGCAACGGCGCCCAGGTTGGCGCGGTGCTGGTGCGTCCGGGCGACGAGATCATGCTCATCACCGAAGGCGGCACACTGATCCGCACCTCGGTGGACCAGATCCCGGTGGTCGGTCGCACCGCCCAGGGCGTCAAGCTCATCAACCTGAGCGAAGGCGAACGGCTGGTCTATGTCGAGCGCATCGTGGCCCTGGAAGGCGACAAGGAAAATGGCGAGGAGACTGGCAACGGCGATTCATCTGCGGATGAGGGCGGCGCGCCCGATACCGACGACACGGATGAGTCAGCGTAAACATTTTTGAACCGCGAAGGCGCAAAGGACACGCAAATCGAAAGACTTCGTGACCTTTGCGCCTTCGCGGTTCCAATCTCTGAATTCAACAATCTGTATGGGGAATGTGAGAATGGCTCGCGTCTATAACTTCAGCGCCGGTCCGGCGATGCTGCCTGAGCCGGTCCTGGCCCAGGCCCGTGATGAAATGCTCGACTGGCAGGGCAGCGGCATGTGCGTGGCCGAAATGAGCCATCGCGGCAAGGAATTCATGTCCATCGCCGCGCAGGCCGAGGCGGATCTGCGCGAGCTGTTGCAGATTCCGGCCAACTACAAGGTGCTGTTCCTCCAGGGCGGCGCCTCCAGCCAGTTCGCCATGATCCCCATGAATCTGCTGCGCGAAGGCGGCAGCGCCGACTACATCAACACCGGATCCTGGTCGAAAAAGGCGATTGCCGAAGCGCGCCGTTATGGCACGGTCAATGTCGTCGCCTCCACCGAGGCCGACAAGTTCACCCGCGCGCCCGCGCAGGACGAACTCAAGCTCACCGCTGGCGCGGCCTATGTCCATTACACGCCGAACGAGACCATCGAAGGGGTCGAATTCCCCTATGTGCCCGAGACCAACGGCGTGCCGCTGGTTGCCGATATGTCATCCACCCTGCTCTCGCGCCCCATCGATGTGTCCAGATTCGGGCTCATCTATGCTGGCGCGCAGAAGAACATCGGCCCGGCTGGACTGACCATCGTCATCGTGCGCGAGGATCTGATCGGCCAGACCCTGCCCGGCACCCCGACCATGTTCGATTACAAGATCCACGCCGACAACGAGTCCATGTACAACACCCCGCCGACCTATGCCTGGTATCAGGCCGGGCTGGTGTTCAAGTGGCTGAAGGACATGGGCGGACTGGAAGCGATGGCGGCGGTCAACGCACGCAAGGCGAAAAAGCTCTACGACACCATTGATGCCTCGTCGTTCTACCAGAACCCGGTCGATCCGCCAGCGCGTTCCTGGATGAACGTCCCCTTCACCCTGGCGAACGCCGAGCTGGACGACACCTTCATCAAGGAAGCCAAGGCGCAGGGTCTGACCACACTCAAGGGACATCGCTCGGTTGGCGGCATGCGCGCCAGCATCTATAACGCCATGCCAGAGGCGGGCGTGGATGCGCTGGTGGCCTTTATGCAGGATTTCGAGCGTCGGCAGGGCTGATGTAGCGGATATCCGATGCGGTGAGCTTGTGGCGAGCCGCATCGGTTGATGATTCACCTGTGTGTCGTTATGCGGAAGGCTTCAGATGCTGGATTAATATTGACGGCATCTGATGCTGTGGTTTTGAGTTGGCTTTTTGACTGAACTGCTTTCGATCTAGCTAAGTGGATTAGGAAATTAATCTGGAGCACGTTAGCTCTTAGTAGTGGAAACAAAAGTCACATTTGCCGATTTTTTTGCACTTGCGCCAGGGTTGATCGCCCTGGATAGGGAGCTTGATGCTAAAGGTTGCCCTATTGCATATCGCAAGTATTTAGCCGCAGATTGGCTCATAGGGCGAAACTGGCGTAATGAAGCTATTGGCCGTGCAGAAGCTCTAATCACTGAGAAATGTTTTGATGTTCGAACGGTGTGCAGTGTTTGGTACAACAACGTATATGGACATGTTGTCTACCAGCCGCCTGCTTCTCGTTTTGTTGCGCTCTCCACTCCGGTTCCCGTCGTGATTACATGGAGTCCGTTAGATAAAGAGGTGACACTTCCGGATGTAACGCTGATCCAGTACGAGTTGGAGGAATCGCTAAACGAAATCTTGAATCCAGATGGTGTTTTTCTCGATGGGCTTCGCAAGTTCCAACAACTCCCGGTAGCCAAGTGGATATGGTTGGCGATGGCTGATTATGACGTATCGGTATCATCGTTCGAGCTTCCACGTCCGGCATACCATTTGTCCCTTTGGCATTCATTCCAGACGCTTGAAAAAATCCTTAAGGCGGTTCTTATCAGGTTCGGAGACACTCCTGAATTTTTAAGGAAGTATAACCATGATGTAAGGAAGCTCACTTCTGCTCTGAAGAAATATGGAGTCATCCTTACAGATACGGGCTCTCGTTTGGCGCAGGAGATAGAACGATTAACAGGGGGGCCGGGGGTCAGATATCTCGATGATTTAGACAATCAACGGAGCAGGCTCGAACTAGCAGAGCGGTCGCTTTTGGCGCATCACTCGCTGCTAAAATTTTTCGCCTCAGAGGGTGAATACATCGGTTCCGTCTTATCCGCTGAGGGAGCCGATTCTGTCTTTGGTGTAAATTCTCGCGAATCAGATCAGCACTTGAGAAGCAGGGTCCATTTGGAGCACAAATCAAGATGCAGCCACTACGCTTACATGGTGCCGCCATACACAGAGTCGAGGCAAGATATTATTCATCCTTTGCCGGGTATAGGACCATTGGGGCGAGCGAGGCAGGATGGATAGATCGCAGCGAAACCCATCATTCCCATTTGCTTTAGTGGCTACCTCGCTAAGTATGAGCTTTTATCAAGAACCATCTTACTACGAAAAAACGATACTGTCTGAATTACAGGGCGCTTGGAAACTTCTGAGAGATGCGGTAGTAACCGAACACGAAACAAAGGACTGTTCGCAACTGCTATTTCACATTGACGAAGCAATGAGCTGGGAGAGCGTGCGAAATATAGAGCACATGAAGAACACGCTTGTTCTCATTCAAAGCATTGCGCAACAAGTCAATATTTCTGACGAAACCACAGAGTTGATGGAAGATGTCAGAGATATTTTATATGAAACTTTAGAAGAAATTAAAAATGGGAGTGTCTTGTAAGCGAAATTAAATAGCTTGAGGTGGCCGATAAAATACAGAGTCGCTCTCCGAAAAACATATGCGCTATGCAATCTTCATCGAAAAGGCAGCAGGCAGTTTTTCCGCCTATGTTCCTGACCTTCCCGGCTGCATTGCGACAGGGAATTCGGTTGAGGATGTCGCGAAGGAAATCAAGAAGGCTATTGATTTCCACCTGGGGGGGATGCGAGAAGATGGAATCACACCTCCTGTTCCGCAAAGTTATGTCGACTATGTGGAAATAGCTGCTTAGCGAAGACGTGCAGAATGAGAACGGCCATGCGATAACCTCTCCGCTTGGTGTAAACAACTGCGCAAAATAAAGGGCCATAGGATGCGGTTCGTGCCTCATTGCATCCTAAATAGACTGTTGATCCGAGGCGCTCCGAAATTCATCACAAGATTCACCACATAGGGTTCGAGTCGATACACATGTTCAAGATCCAAACGCTGAATAACATCTCCGTGGCCGGACTGGAGCGCCTGCCGCGCGACCGCTACGAAATCGCCTCCGAGATCGCCCACCCGGACGCCATTCTGGTGCGCTCGGCCAAGATGCATGACCTGGTCATCCCCGAGACGGTCCAGGCCATCGGTCGCGCGGGTGCGGGCACCAACAATGTGCCGGTCGCCGCCATGACCAAACGCGGTGTGGCGGTGTTCAATGCGCCGGGCGCCAATGCCAATGCGGTGAAGGAACTGGTGATCGCGGGCATGCTCATGAGCGCCCGCAACATCGCGCAGGCGTGGAACTTCGCGCGCGGTCTGTCAGGCGACGATGCCGCCATCAATCAGGCGGTGGAGTCCGGCAAGAAGCATTTCGCCGGCTTCGAGCTGCCGGGACGCACCCTGGGCGTCATCGGACTCGGCGCCATCGGGGTCAAGGTGGCGAATACCGCACGCGCCCTGGGGATGCGGGTCATCGGTTACGATCCGACCATCACCGTGCAGCGCGCCTGGCAGCTCGAAAGCGACGTGCAGCAGGCGATCAGTATCGACGACCTGCTGTCGCGCTCGGATTTCGTCACCTTCCATGTGCCGCTCAACGACGAGACGCGCAACATGATCAACGCCGAGCGCATCCGCACCCTGCCGAAAGGCGCGGTGCTGCTGAACTTCGCGCGTGAGGGCATCATCGACGATGTCGCCGTGGTCGCCGCGCTGGATCAGGGACATCTCTACGCCTATTGCTGCGATTTCCCGAGCAATCTGCTGAAAGATCATCCGCGCGTCGTGACCCTGCCGCATCTGGGCGCATCGACCCGCGAGGCTGAGGACAACTGCGCCATCATGGTGGCCGATCAGATCCGCGACTATCTGGAAGACGGCAATGTGGCCAACTCGGTCAACTTCCCGGACATCTGCCTGCCGCGCAACGGCGGGGTGCGTCTGGCCATCGTCAACAGCAATGTGCCGAACATGCTGGGCCAGATCTCCACCGATCTCGCCCATGCCGGGCTGAACATCATCGACATGCTCAACCGCTCGCGCGGCGATGTGGCCGTGACCCTACTCGATATTGACCGGCCCTGCCCGGATGACACCCTGGCGCAGCTTCAGGCCATTGAGGGCGTGCTCTCGGTGCGCTGCCTGGGTTAGATCGCGCTTTTGGGAATGGACAGGATTAACAGGATGAATCAGGATTAACAAGATTAAAAACAATGACGTAAAAATCCTGTTCATCCTGGAAAATCCTGTTAATCCTGTCTCAATCTTAAAATATGCGCCCGGAGACTACCGCCATGACCGCCAGCAGTGATGAGGAACTCGACGCGGTTCGACGCCGGATCGATGCCATCGATCAGGATCTGCTACGGCTGATCAGCGAGCGCGCCCGTTGCGCCCAGCAGGTTGCCCACATCAAGACCGGAATCGAGGGGGGCGGGGTCCAGTTCTATCGCCCGGAACGCGAGATCGCGGTGCTGCGCCGGATCAAGGACGCCAATCCGGGACCGCTCGACGGCGAAGAGGTCGCGCGACTCTTCCGCGAGATCATGTCCGCCTGTCTGGCCCTGGAACGTCCGCTCAACGCGGCCTTTCTGGGTCCGGAAGGCACCTTCACCCAGGCGGCGGCGATCAAGCATTTCGGCCACTCGGTGGTCACGCGGGCGATGGCGACCATCGACGAGATCTTTCGCGAGGTCGAGGCCGGCGCCTGCGATTTCGGCGTGGTGCCGGTGGAGAATTCGACCGAGGGGGTGGTCAGTCACACGCTCGATCTCTTCATGAGCTCGCCGCTGCGCATCACCGGCGAGGTCAGCCTGCGCATCCATCATCATCTGATGAGCCCGGAAAGCGATCTGAGTACGATCCGCACCGTCTATTCGCATCAGCAGTCACTGGCGCAGTGCCGGGGCTGGCTCGACCGCTATCTGCCCCATGCCGAGCGGGTGGCGGTGGGCAGCAATGCCGATGCCGCGCGCACCGCGATGAACGAGCCGGGCGCGGCGGCGGTCGCCGGTCTCCAGGCCGCCGAGATCTATGGTCTGAAGGTGCTGGCCGAGCGGATCGAGGACGATCCGGGCAACACCACGCGCTTTCTGGTCATCGGCAAGCAGGATTCGCCGCCGAGCGGTCAGGACAAGACCAGTCTGCTGCTCTCCTGCCGCAATCAGGCCGGCGGTCTGCATGCGCTGCTGATGCCGCTGGCCGCGCATGGGGTCAGCATGACCCGGATCGAATCGCGTCCGTCACGTCGCGGCATCTGGGACTATGTCTTCTTCATCGACATCATCGGTCATCGTCAGGATCTGCCGGTCGCCGCCGCGCTGGAGCATTTGCAGAAGGAATCGCTGCTGTTCAAGGTGCTGGGCTCTTATCCGCTGGCGGTGTTGTAGGCGATTTCCGGGAAAGTTCGTACCCGCCCGAAACGCCGTCAATGGACAGGATTAACAGGATGATTCAAGATTAAAATGATTAAAAACAATGATTTAAAAATCCTGTCCATCCTGGAAAATCCTGTTAATCCTGTCTAAATTTAATCCTGTCTGTAAGGTAATGGCTCAATGATCCAAGCTGAAAACCCCTTTCTCTCCATCGCCACGCCCTGGATTGCCGGACTCACCCCCTATGTCCCCGGCAAGCCGATCTCGGAGCTGGAGCGTGAACTCGGCATCCGCGATTCGGTAAAACTGGCCTCCAACGAAAACCCGCTCGGCCCCGGCCCTAAAGCACGGGCGGCCATCGCGGCCCTGCTGGGCGAGATCGGGCGTTATCCCGATGGCGCGGGCTTCGAGCTGCGCCGGGCGCTGGCCGATCATCACGGTGTCTCGCCGACCGCCATCACCCTTGGCAATGGCTCGAATGATGTGCTGGATCTGATTGCCCGCACTTTTTTACAGCCCGGTGTCGAATCGGTCTTTTCCGAGTATGCCTTTGCCGTTTATCCCATCTCGACCCAGGCCGTCGGCGCGACGGCGCGGGTTGCCCCGGCGCGCGACTATGGGCACGATCTCGACGCCATGTCGGCCCTGATCAACGATCAGACCCGCGTGGTCTGGATCGCCAATCCCAACAACCCGACCGGCACCTGGCTCGCGGCGAGCGCACTCAGGTCATTCATCGGCTCGTTGCCCAAGACCTGCGTGGTCGTGGTCGATGAGGCCTATACCGACTATGTCTCCGAGCCGGATTTCCCGGACACGACCAACTGGATCGAGACCTTCCCGAATCTGATCGTCACCCGCACCTTCGCCAAGGCTTACGGACTGGCCGCACTGCGGGTCGGCTATGGCATCAGCGATCCGCGCGTCGCCGATCTGCTGAACCGGGTGCGTCAGCCTTTCAATGTCAATGCGCTGGCGCAGGCCGCTGCCGCTGCCGCCATCGGCGATCGCGAGCATGTACGCGCCTCGGTGGAACTGAACCGCGCAGGCATGCGCCAGTTGACCGACGCCTTCGCGCGCCTGGGGATCGATTACATCCCCTCGGTGGGCAACTTCGTCACCATCGATCTCAAACGCCCGGCCGGTCCAATCAATGACGCGCTGCTGCGACGCGGCGTCATCGTGCGTCCGCTCGCCAACTATGGTCTGCCGAATCATCTGCGCATCAGCACCGGTCTGGAGCAGGAAAACGCGCGTTTCATCGCCGCGCTGGAAGACGTGCTCGCGGCATGATCAAACGTCTCGCCATCATCGGGGTTGGACTCATCGGCGGTTCGCTGGCGCGTGCCCTGCGTGCGGCGGGCGCGGTCGGTGAGGTCGTCGGCTGCGGTCGTGCGCTGCCGAATCTGGAGAAGGCGCTTGAACTGGGCGTGGTCGATACCTTTACCCAGGATCCGGCGGAGGCCGTCGCGGGCGCTGACATGATCTTCGTCGCCGTGCCGCTGGGCGCCATGCGCGGCGTCTTCGAGACCATCCGCGATCACCTGCACCCGCAGGCCATCGTAACCGATGGGGGCAGTGTCAAGGGCAGCGTGGTCATGGACGCCATCGGGGCTTTCGGCACTCTGCCGCCACGACTGGTGCCGGGCCATCCCATCGCCGGCACTGAGCACAGCGGGGTCGAGGCATCCTTTGCCGAGCTGTATCACCATCGTCGGGTGATCCTCACGCCCCTGCCCGAGACCGACCCGGAGGCGCTGGCGCGCGTCACCGCCATGTGGGAAACCGCTGGCGCCGACGTCACCTGCATGTCGGTCGCCCATCATGACGAAGTGCTCGCCGCGACCAGCCATCTGCCGCACATGCTGGCCTTCGGACTGGTCGATACCCTGGCGCGGATGCGCGAGAACGACGAGATCTTCCGCTATGCCGCTGGCGGTTTCCGCGACTTCACCCGCATCGCCTCCAGTAATCCGGTCATGTGGCGCGACATCTGCGTTGCCAACCGTGAGGCACTGAGCGCCATGCTCGCCCGCTTCGGGGTGGAGATGACCGACCTGGCCGAGAGCATCCGCCATGCCGACGGCGAGCGTCTGCTGGAGATCTTCGCCCGCGCCAAGGCGGCGCGCGACCGCTATCTCGATAGCGCGCGCTAAATCGCGCGCGCTATTGGGTGAAGCGAATCGTCTTTTAGCAGGGTGAGACTTCGGCGAGAAATTTTTTGACAGGGTTAAACCGCGCCCGGTGCGGTATGTGATATTTGAGGATTGAGTCGATCTTGGCAGAATCGACGACCGTTCGAGCGGGCGCGGTTTAAGATATTAAAAAATATAAAATTTCAAACCGCGTCACAGCCAAGAGCGAAGGCTGTGCCAAGTGTCTGACTCACCCGAAACTCAGTCTCTTGCTCTGGACGCGGTTTAACGAAACTGGTAGGAGAGTTGCACCCACCAGGTGCGTTCTTCCAGCAGCGGGTAGTCGTCGCGGTAGGTGTTGACCGGCGCGGGTGACTTGATCGTCTCGCCGAGCAGATTCCTGATTCCGGCCCGGAACGTCAGCCCGGCGATGCCAGCATCGAACCAGTTCAGTGTCAGCGCCAGATGATTGGTTCCAGCGAGCGCTTGACGAAAATCACCCGCAGCCCGCAGACGTTCTCCAACAGCGCGCCAATGGCCGGTCAGCATTAGATCGGGATGCGGACGATAGAGCAGGCTCAGATTGCCCAGCCATTTGGCAGAACCGGCCAGCGGGCTGTTGGTTTCCTCATCCAGCGCGTCGGTGTAGCTGAGATTGGCCGCCAGTTTCCAGTCCGCGCCAAGTTGCTGCTCCCATTCGCTTTCCGCCCCTTGCAGGCGCGCCCGCCCGCGATTGAGATAGCGGCTGTTTTCGATGACGATCAGATTCTTCACCTGAGAATGAAACAGGGTGAGACGCGCCACGGTGTCGCCGGATCGCAGGATATAACCCAGCTCAGTGGTGGCGATGGCCTCTGCATCGGAAGCGGTCGAGGCGATTGGCGAACTCGGGTTGCCATAGATCTGGAGCAGCGAGGGCGGAAAGAAGGCCCTGGCATATTGCGCCTTGAACAGATGTTTCTCGCTCAGACGCCAGACGGCGGCCAAGCGAGGCGAAAAGTTATCGTCCACATCGCTGTAGCGGTCGTAGCGCAGACTCGCTGTCAGATCCAAAGACTCGTTGAAACGGTATTCATCCTGCACGGCGAGACTCAAAATGGAACGCCCTGCGTCCTCGTCGATAAAGTTCTGAGCACCGGTATAACACCGTGGTACCGGCACCGGTTGCAGGGTGCTGAGGTCGCCGTTGAATGACCACCAGGCATTATCGATCTGATCCTGGGTCGCGCTGAGATCAAACCGCCAGCGATGATTTTTCCAGCCGCTCCAGTTCAGGCCAAGCGCGGTCTCCCAGCGACTGGTACTGACCGCATTGCGAACCGAGACGCCATCCGGATAGATCCTGCCGAATGGCAGCGGATAGGGCGTCCCTGGCGGAAGCGCATCTTCCCGCCAGTCACCCTCGAACTGCCACCAGGAAAACTTGAGCTCGCCCCCCAGGGTCTCAGCCAGAGCGAACCCCTGGCGCAACTGGATCAGTGTCTGTTCGGTCAAGACCGCATCCGGGCTGTCGGTCGCGGCGGGCAGGACGTTGAAGGCGCCAAAGAAGGGGCCGTTCCGGCTGCGGTTGTACTGTGCCAGCAGAGAGAAATCGCCGTGGTCGAGCGTGAACACTGCCAGACGATTGCCCTCTGCGTTGCCGACCGGCCCCGGTGCACGCGAGAGTGCCCCCAGACCCAGCGCGTACAGCCGGTCAGTGCCGGCCATCACCTGACTCCCTTCTGTCTCCCAGCCAGCAACATTGAGGCTCAGACGCAGATCCCGTGCCGTATCCTGCATCGAGAACACGCTCCCGGCGCCTTGCGCATCGCCGCTGCCGACACGCAGATGAATGCGGTTCCCGTCCTGGCGGGTGACGATGTTGACGACCCCGGCAAAGGCAAATTCACCATAGACCGCCGAGCCCGGCCCCCGGATCACCTCAATGCGCTGCACCTGCTCGACCGGGATGGAGAGGATATTGGCGTAGCCGCTGTAGGCATTGTTCATGGCGACCGCATTGAGCAGCAGCTTGATATTGCCGTTGCCATGCTGAAGTCCGCGAATAAAGACCCGCAAAGCGCCATTGTTATTCCGGGCGATCTGCACGCCGGGCACCAGCGCCAGCGCCTCCCACACGCTCTGAACACCCAGCGCGACCAGCTCCTCGCCGTGGAGGACGGTCAGGATGCCCGGCACGAAATCGGCGTTCAGACGGGTGCGGGTGGCCAGTGCCGAGACATCGTCGATGATGCTCAGGAGATCGGACAGCGCCGCCTGATCGTCGCGCGCTGATTCAGCGGCAGCGAATGCGACCAGCGGTGCGCCAGCCATGAGCGCACCATAGCCAAGGGCGCTCAGGATGAGGATGGCTGATCCTCTGGCCTGTCTGGTCGTCATGAGGTGCGGCGGCGCGAATTCCGGTGACAGAGAACCGGAGTGTAATCGACCGCACGCAAATCATCACGCCAATCGTGTTCGATTTGAGCAAGGGACAATCCAGGTCACATGACCTTTCGCCTCGGCCTCTGATGCTGGAATATCAACAGGATTGAACCGCAATCCCGCAATTCAACTACTTTTTACGAGACAACTGCTTTATTCCGAAGGTGAGCGGAACAGCCGCCGGGCATCGATCCGACGGTCGATGTCATCAACCATGCGTTGATACCCGGGACTCTGCGGATTGCCGAAGGCAGCGACAAATTCACGCTGACCCATGCCTTCAGGCAGTCCGTCGATGGCCGGCATGAAATCATCCTCGGACCATCCCGGCGCGGCGAACTCCTGTACCCGCCGCGCGCTAACACTACTTGCGGTGGCAAGGGTGGCGAAGCGGATGCCAGCGCGGTTGGCCGCCATGTCGGCAAAGCTGAAGCCGCTGCCACCGTTGGAGTCGGACATTTCCTTGTACCAGCCAAGCACAGTGGACAGGGCGTCATTGCCCTGAATCGCCAGGGCCGCCGAGGTCATGAAGTGCTGCGCCAGATCGCGACGCCCGCGTAACCGCACCGGATGCTGGCGAGGTGGCGTCACAGTGGTTGCCGAGTCGGCGGGATCGCGGATGGCGCGACCGTTCACATAGGCCGCCAGCACCAGGATCACGGCCCGATTCTCCGTGATCGGATCGGCGCTGGCCGGTTGCGAGCGCGCCTCGTTCAGCAGGAAGGCGAGCAGCTCGGCCAGCCCGAGCGGCTGACCACGCGGGACGCTCGCCACCTTCTCGGCCAGACGCTCCTGATAATGCAGCAGATGCGGCAGATCGGTACCGGCAACAAAGCCGCTGCCGAGACGTTCCAGCAGGTCCGGACGCCAGATATAGGTGATCCGCGCCTGATCCGGCTTGAGTTCGACCGACTCGAACAACTGGGTGCGGTCGGCTGCCGTCAGGGCGCGATCCGCCAGGGTCTGAACCAGCGCACCGGGCAGCGGAAGTCCGGCCAGACGGGCTGCTTCGACCTGTGGCAGCGAACCGTCCTCAACCAGCACCAGTTCCAGATTGACAAATCCGCCAAGCTGATCCCAGGGCATGGCGAGCGAGACGCGCAGTCGGGCGCGACCGGCCTCCAGATGCACCACCGCCTGCCCCTGACCGAATTGATTGAGCAGTTCGTTGAGGATGAGATTGGCCTCGCGCTCGGACAGCGTGAGCGTGATGCGCTTCCCGGTCTGCCGGGCGCGAGGCCGGTTCACCGCCAGCCACTGTCTGACCCAGGCCTGTTCCGCCTCGGTGGCGACCGGATCGGCTGGCACGATGGGCTGGCGATCCAGGAGCATCAGCGTGCCCAGCGCCAGCACGGCCACGACCATCAGAGCCAGCAGCCACAGCAAAATTTTGAATGAGCGTCGCATGAATCGGTTTCGCCGTTTAGGTGATTTTCAGCAAAGTTGGTACCTGTGACCGGGTCTTTCTTCGACAGGATTAACAAGATTTTTAAGCCGCTATTTTTAATCCTGTCTCAATCAAACCCCTGATCCAGGTAGCGTATTTCCCCGAAATCGCCTTAATTCTCGAAGGCTGGTTGCGGCACGGGCTCGGGTGGCGCGCCGAAGCGGCGCTCGATCTGCGCCGCTGGCAAGGGACCGCCGAACAAATCGCCCTGCGCCTGACGGCAACCGATGTTCAGGAGCAGTAAACGCTGCGGATCGGTGCGCACGCCATCGGCCCGGATATCCAGATCCAATGCCTGGGCCATGGCGATGATCGCCTGCACCACCGCGAGATCGTCTGATGAGTCGGGCAGACTTTCGATAAAAGACGAGTGGATGGTAACGACCCTGACTGGCAGGCGTCGCAGGACGGCTGGGGCGACCCAGCCGCTGCCGGCATCGTTGAGCGCGATGCCGATGCCCATGCGATGCAGACCATTGAAGACCTGAGCGATCTGTTCCGGATGTTTCTGGAGCAGCAATTCGCTGAACCCCAGCTCCAGCAGCGTGGCTGCCGCCGGATGTGCGATCAGCAGGCGCTCCAGGACCGGCAGCAGATCGCCGCGCATGACCTGCGCCTCTGCAACCGGGATGGCGAGCGAGCAGACCGGCAAGCCCTGAGACAGCCAGACCTGAAGCTGACGGCAGGCCGTGGCGAGCGCCCAGTGCCCGAGCTCATATATGAAGCCGCTCTCGTTGGCGAGCGGCAGAAAGCGTTCCGCCGGAACCGGCCCCAACTCGCTGGACTCCCAATGGATGCAGGCTTCGCCCCCCTGACAGATTCCGGTTTCGAGATCCACCTGGGGACGGTATAACAACCGATATTCGTTCTTTTTGAGCCCGGTTCGCAGCAGTTCGAGCAGATGCCGATGCTCGTCGGCGGCATCCGCGGACTCGATGACGGTCATCCGAAAGGCGTTGCGCCCCTGCCGCTTCACCTGACGCAGAGCGGCTTCAGCCTGGGCGATCATGGCGTTGCGATCCGCCTTCAGACCAATCTCGACGGCCACGCCGATACTGGCCGTGACGAACACCTCATGACCGCGTGCGCGGATGGGGGCGCGCAGGGTGGCGTGGAGACGCCGCGCAATCTCGCTGGCCTCCTCGGCCTGGCTGATCGCCTCGAAAAGCAGTCCGAACTGATCGGCGCGCAGTCGGGCAAGGGTGTCGGCGGGACGGATCGCTTCCCGCAACCGCAGGGCGACCACGCGCAGCAGCTCATCGCCGATCTGATGACCCAGACTCGCGTTGAGATGGGAGAAACGATCCAGATCGACGAGAAAGAGCGCCAGCGGCGCTTCATGCCGATGGCAGAGTTCGAGCGCATGTTCGAGCCGGGATTCGAACAGCAGACGGTTTGGCAGCTTGGTCAGGGCGTCGTAATGCAGCAGATGTTCGGCGCGTCGGGGCGCACCCATCGTCACGCCCGGCTCGGCAAACACCCCGACGAGATTGATCAGCGTCCCGCGCGCGTCCTGCACCCGGCGGATCGTCAGTTTCTGCCGGTAGATCTCGCCGTCCTTGCGACGATTCCAGATCTCGCCCTGCCAACTGCCATGCCGCAGCACACGGCGCCACATGCCGACAAAAAAGGCCGGGGAATGCCATTGCGAGTTCAGGATATTTGGTTTGCGGCCCAGCACATCGGACTCGGCATAGCCGGTAATCCGGGTGAAAGCCGCGTTGACGGCAACGATGACGCCCGCACCATCGGTGATGAGCACACCTTCCGAGGTCGCGGCATAGACGGCGGCGGATTGCAGCAGACGCCGCTGCGCCTCGCGGATGACGGTGACATCCCGGATATAGATCACGATCCCGGTCACGCTCCCCTGATCGTCGCGATGCGGAAACAGCCTCACTTCTGCCTCGCGCATGTCGCCGTTATGGTGGGTCTCGCGGATGTCATCGATCACGCTCTGGCCGTGATCGAGACAGCGGCTCAGATGGCGATAGAGCAGATCGGGCAGTTCGCCGTCGCCGCAGATGTCACGGAACGAATGATCAATCACCTGCTCGTTCGCTCGCCCGACGGCGTCCAGAAAGGCGGCGTTCGCGGCCTTGATCCAGCAACCCCGATCCACGAAGGCGATGCGGTCGGGCGAGGCCGAGACGATATCGGCGTAGCGCGCGAGCGCCTGTTCCGCCTCGCACCGGGACGTGATATCCAGGACCGAGCCATAGAGACGTCCCGCTAGACCAGCGCCATCCGGCTCCAGGCGTCCGGTGCTTTCCAGCCAGCGCATCCGCCCATCGGGGCGCTGGATCCGAAAGCGCAACTGAAACGAGGATTCGGTCTCGCTGAGCCGCGCGAGCGCCGCGATGACCTGATCGCGATCCCGGCTGTCGATCCGCTGCAAACACCTGTCCAGCGTGACCGGTCGCTCCGGACAAAAGCCCCAGATGTCGTACCAGTTGCGCGAGGTCAACACCTGTCCGGTCGCGAGATCCAGCTCCCAGGTTCCAACCTGCGCGAATGCCTGCGCCTCATCGGCGCGCGTCTCCTGACGCGGATCCGCGCAAGACTCCGCATGGCGGACGATCATGGCCAGCAGACGCGGCGCAGACTGGCCGGGCGCGACGAAGCGCGAAAAGGCGACCGACGCCATCAGATCGCCGCCCCGTCGGTTCGCGAAACGCACATCCAACCGGAGACACTCGCCGTGGGACGATTCCAGCAGTCCGGTCAGTGCATCGGCATGGTCTGTCAGGGTCAGATCGTCGAAGACGCGACCCACAACCTGACCGGGCGAATAACCCAGCAGATCCAGAAAGGCCTGATTCGTTGCGAGGATCCCTTGCCGGTCGTCCAGAACGAGTGCGCCCATGGGCATGGCAGCGAGCAGAGGCATGGATTCGAGGTTGAGCACCGGCGGCAAGGTTGGAACAGTCAAGGTTGGCCGGAACGCAGATGCGGCGGACAACAACCTCGGGATTCGCGAAATCGGGAGCGCAAGTATAAACGGAAGCGGTACGACAGGTGACAGATCGTGCTAAACCGCCTCTCGGCAACCGCCATCGGAGAGGCGCCAAAATGTTAGCGGGATGTCCGACCGAACTGAGACGAGTCCAGCAACAGGGCTTTGATCGCCACCGTTGCCATGCGAATGATGTCCTGGCGAGGCGATGTCCTGGTCAATCCATCAGGCTCGCACACCAGCCGACAGCGCCAGTCGGTCGGCGACTCGAAATCGCAATGGCTTGCCCCGGCGATGCGCGCAACACGGGCATGGGGAATGGCGGCATAAACCGCCAGACCATTATTATAGGCATTGCAGGCGGATGCTTCGCCGGTCAGTCCGAGCAGTGGCCGGGTCATCCCATCCGCCATCCGCAGACCCAGACTCTGTGCATCGACCAGATCCAGCGCCACCACGCCGAGCGCACGCGGATCATGGCGTCCGGCGACCAGGGCCGCGAGCGCGCCAGCTGAGAATCCCGCATAGACCACCCGCCGCGCCGCGAGCGTATCGGCGAGCTGGATCATCTCGAATCCCCGGCGCACATGGCTGCCGCTCCAGATCCGGTCAGCGCAGGCGTCCAGAACGACCGTCGTGACGCCCGTCGCTGCCAGGGACTGCGCCAGATCGGCCAGATGCGCCCCACTGCGCAGAAAGCCCGGTCCCAGCACGATCAGATCGCCGTGCGACCCCTGCTCGGGCTGATAGCGCGCATAGTGCAGCGGACAGCCGGTCGCTGACAGCAGGGTGCCGGTTTCGATGGCGATACCCGGACGCCGGTTCTCGGGAGCCGCCACGCCAGCGCAGCCGGCCAGAACCAGACAGACGGACAGAATCACGGTAAGCTTGTGAGGATTGAAAAACGGGTTGTCTTTCATTGATGGAACCCGCCCCCCAAGGCGGACAACTGTGGTCAAATGCAGCGGGCGCCAGGATGAGAGCCATCGCCCAAGCGTCGCTGATGGTTGAATCGACTGCATCCTGAGATCCGCCGTCGCGCGCATCGACACCCAACCCTAAACCAACAGACAGAGGTCGAATGACATGGATTCTGCGATCACGCATCCTTCCGCCACGAGCCGTTCGCTGCCAGCCGCCATCGACGCACCGCGTCACGACTTCATCAGCGAACAGGCCGGGCGGATCCATTATTACGCCGATGACTCCGCAAGCGGGCGTCCGCTGGTGTTGATTCACAGCATCAACGCCGCGCCGAGCGCCTTTGAAATGAAGCCACTGTTCGAGCGTTATCGCTCGCAGCGTCCGGTTTTCGCGCTCGATCTGCCCGGCTTCGGCCATTCCGACCGCAGCAACCGGCGCTATTCACCCAAGCTGTTCGCCACCGCCATCACCGATTTCCTGGAGCAGGTGGTCAAGGTGCCTGCCGATCTGGTCGCCTTCTCGCTCGGCTGCGAATTCGCCGCCCGCGCCACCCTGATGAAACCGGAACTGGTCACGACCCTGACCCTGCTGTCGCCGACCGGCTTCAACGTCCGTGGCCTGCCGTCGGGCAAGGCCGCCGAGCGTGCGCACAAGGTTCTCAGTGTACCGGTCATCAATGACGGTCTTTTCGCGCTGCTGACCACGCGCCCCAGCATCAAATACTTCTATCGTCAGGCATTCGTCGGCGCCACGCCGCCCGAGCTGATCGATTACGCCCATGCGACCACGCACCAGCCCGGCGCCAAGTATGCACCGCTCTATTTCCTCTCGGGCCAGCTCTTCACCCAGCAGGCCGGCGAGACGCTCTATGGCCGGCTGACCCAGCCGGTGCTGGTGATCTACGACCAGGATCCGAATATCAACTTCCACGAGCTGCCGGACTTCCTCAGTCGTCATCCCAACTGGCGGGCCGAACGGGTCGCCCCGACACGCGGCCTGCCACAATGGGAAAAGCCCGAGGCGACCGCCGAGACCATCGATCGTTTCTGGGCGACGTTGCAGTAAAATATAAATGGACAGGATTAACCGGATTTTCCAGGATGGACAGGATTTTCAAATCATTGTTTTAAATCCTATTAATCCTGTCCCATGACGGCATCTCGGATGGGTATAAACCTTCCTGAAAATCAGCAACTGCCCGGTCGAGACCACCCGAGCGTGTGGGGTCTTGATGCGGCTTTTCGCCGCTGACATCGCGCCCCGACTCCGCCACCCCATCTGCCCCACGATCCCACTCATGCTTGCACCGCTCAAAGCCTTAGAGCAGCTTCAGGCGCGTCTTCGCGAGACGATCAGCGCCCTGCCACTCGACCAGCCGGACGGTTTCGCCTCGCTGATCCTCGAATGGCCCCATGCGCTCAACACCGCCCCCGATCTGGCCGGGCCGCAATTCCATTTCGCGCACAACCATCGCGGCGAACGGCGCGCGGGCTATGGAATCGCTGGCGAATGGCTTGCCGAGGGACCGGAGCGTCTGCCAAGACTGCGCGCCGCCGTCACCAGAGCCACCGCCAACTGGCAGCAGATCGATCCCGACGAAACCGGCTTTTCCGGCTTCGGTCTGCTCGGCCTCGCCGCCTCGCCGCATCCGCCGCTGCACGCCGATCAGGACGATCTGCCGAATGCACTCTTCTGGCTGCCGGAGCTGGCGCTCTGCTCGCGTTCGGGACAGGCGGCGCTGATCCTCACCACGCCCCTGCCGGCACAGGCCGACGCGCTGCTCAGTCGCTGGACGGCGCGGCTCGACCAGGTCGTCCCGCTGCTCGACCAGCCGGCGCTGGATCCGCTGACCCCGGCCCACCTGGAGCGCGGCGCCAGCGAACCGGATCGGGAAATCTGGCGCGATCTGGTCTTTGCCGCACTCGATGAGATCGACCAGGAACGACTGGAGAAGGTCGTCGTCTGCCGGCGGCTGCGGCTGGAGGGCCATCGACGCTTCGATCTGGCCCGGCTCAATGCCGCCCTGACCTATCTCTTTCCGTCGTGTCAGGTGATCCAGATCCGCCGCAACCGGAGCAGTTTCGTCGCTGCCACCCCCGAACGGCTTTTCACCCAGTACCGTGACCGCATCGAGGCCGACGCCATCGCCGGCACCGCCTGCCGCGCCGACGACGCCGAACGCGATGCAGAAATCACCAAAGGTCTGTGCGCCTGCGAAAAAAATCTGCGTGAACATCAGGTCGTCGTCGATGCCGTCACCGACGGGCTGCGCCAATGCAGCCGCCACCTGGAGCCGGCGGACGGCCCGCGCATCCTGCAACTCAACAACGCCCAGCATCTGTGGAGTGTCGTGCGCGGCCAACTGCTGCCGGGGGTCGATGTCTTCCGGCTGGCCGAACTGCTTCATCCCACCCCGGCGACCAACGGCCAACCGCGACAGGTCGCCCGCGACTGGCTGCGCCGCAACGAGCCACTGGAGCGTGGCTGGTACACTGGCGTCGCCGGCATCGTCGAGCCCGACCTGACCGGCGAACTCTGGGTGCTGCTGCGCTGCGCACGGATCGACGACCGGATCGCCGACCTCTATGCCGGCGCCGGCATCGTCGCCGGATCCGACCCGAGCAGCGAATGGCAGGAAACGGAACACAAGCTGGCGGCCATGGCGACGGCGTTGCAGTTTGCGTGAACATGGACCTGGCCTGCCTGAATCTCCGCTGGTCACTCGCCCTGTTTGATGGACTGGTCGCGGGCGGGATGCGCCGGCTCGTACTCTCGCCCGGCTCGCGTTCGACGCCGCTGGTACTGGCCGGACAGCGTCAGCCCGAGCTGGAACTGACGCCCATTCTCGACGAGCGCAGCGCCGCCTTTTTCGCGCTCGGACTGGCGCGGGCCTCGGGGCGTCCGGTGGGTCTGGTCTGTACCTCGGGCAGCGCCCTGGCACACTGGTTTCCCGCCGTCATCGAGGCGTCCGAATCCGGGATCCCGCTGATCCTGCTCTCCGCCGACCGACCGCCAGAGCTGCGCGGCTGGGGGGCGAATCAGACCATCGATCAGACCCGGCTCTTCGGCGGCTTCGTGCGCGAATTCCATGACCCCGGCCCGGCTGAAGACAGCCCGGCTGCGCTCAAGATGATGCGCGCGCTCGGCACCCGCGCGGCGGCGGTGAGTCGCGGCCACCGACCGGGGCCGGTGCACCTGAATCTGCCCTTTCGCGAACCCCTGGTGCCAGCGTCCGATTGCGTGGCGGAGCCTGACCCCAGGAGCGAGAGGTTTAGCCCCTCTCCCTTGAGGGAGAGGGGTTGGGGAGAGGGGGAATGCGATCAAACCGCTCTGACATCGCTCCTATCCGGGCGCGGCGTCATCTGCTGCGGTCCCGGCGACTGGCCGCCCGCATTCGCCCCTGCACTCTGGGCCTGTGCCGAACGGCTCAATGCTCCCGTACTCTGCGATCCGCTTTCCGGTCTGCGCTTTGGCTCCGCTCCCGTGCATCGCATCACCCGCTATGACAGCCTGCTGCGCAACCCCCGCACCGCCGCCCGCCTGAAACCGGACTGGGTGTTGCGCATCGGTCGCGCGCCGGTATCCAAGACCCTGCTCGGCTGGCTGGCCGACATCCCAACCATCCTGATCGATCCGGGTGCGGGCTGGAGCGATCCCAATCATGATGTCCGGCTCCAGATCGCCGTCGATCCGATTCATCTTTGCAACCGGCTCACCTGCGCCGGGCTGGTGGATCCCGACTGGCTCGCTGGCTGGATCGACTCTGAACAGCGCCTGAATCAGCTCACGGCGGATTATCTGGCCCAGGCGCCCTGGTGCGAGGCCCATCTGCTGGCCGATCTGCTCGCCGCGCTGCCCGAGGGTGACGGGCTCTTCTGCGCCAACTCGATGCCGATCCGTCAACTCGACACCTGGTCGGGCAGTCGCGCCAGCGCGCTGCGGGTCTTCGGCAATCGCGGCGCGAGCGGCATCGACGGCCAGACCTCGACCCTGGCCGGCCTCAACGCTGGCGGCGTCCCGACCACCGCCCTGCTCGGCGATCTGTCCTTTCTGCATGACCTCAGCGGGCTCCTGCTGCTGCGCGATCTGAACCGACCCTGCATCGTCCTGAACAATGGCGGCGGACGCATCTTCGACTACCTCCCGCAACATGGACTGCCTGATTTCGCGCGACTGTGGCGCACGCCGGTGGGAATCGATCTCAAGGGGCTGATTGAATCCTGCGGAATCGGCTATCGCACCGTCGAAGATGGCGAGGGGTTTCGTCAGGCATTGGCGCACAGTCTTGGCGAGACCGGCACTGGCTGCGGGGTCATCGAAGTGCGTGTGGATGCGGACCTCAGCCGACAGATCCACCGGGAGTTCTGGCGGCAGATGCTTGACTGAGCGTGCGTGGATCGACGATGTCATAAAAAAGCCCCGCCAGAGACGGGGCTTGGAGATAAGCGGCGGGAAACTTTAGACTGACTCGCAGTGGACACCGCTGCTGCGGCTTGTGTCGCCGCAGAATCAGCTACCGGACTCAAACCGGGGACGACTGGCGGCGCCGGGCGATACCGACTAGACCAAGGAGCGCCGAGCCGAAGAGCCAGGCGGCAGCGGGGAGAGGAACAACGGCGGTTCCACTAGAAAATGTTGCCGTGACCTCATTTTTTCCCAATTGGGTTGAAAATTGGAAGATGGCATTGGTCGTATCATAGTTAGAGTTAGTGGATGACAAAAAGCCGTATGCTGTAACAGAGAGATATCCATTCTCCTGTTTGCTGTCAATAGTATCGGTCTTAAACGTAAAGTTATCCCCACCTTTAACAAATGACCATATTGTTGTTCCAGATGGATCGGCGAATGAAAAACTTGGCATTTGAAGCTGGCCATTCGCGGTCGTTGCTCCAAGCATCACGCTGAGATCACCTGTGGCATTACTGGGAAGCCAGCTTCCAACTTCGCCATATAGAAAATTGACCCCCGTTGCACTCGGATATGTTCCAATTGTCTGCATGCCTCCGGTAATTTGAACTTGGCCGTTAATCGTCGCAGCGTTCGCCCCAAATGAAACGGCAAGCAAAGCCAAGCCGCCTATCAAAGAAGAGAAAATCTTGTTCATAAGTCGTACCTCTGGTTGAGAATGAAAGCAGCCATCGATTATCAGACGTTAAGTTTTGCTGCCGAACCCGCGCCCCGACAACTGGAAATTTTAATGCAAAAAACAAACCAAAAATAATTTATTTAAAATCAATCGTTTATTTTTTAGCAAAAAGACATACAGATCATTTTGTCACATTAAAAATACACAAAAACTTGGTGTTGACTCATCCGCATCCAATGTTTGCAGGATCTAAGCAATCAATCACATCAAGTCACCTTTTTGTGACAGTCGCTGTGACACTCACCCGGCTTCACCCACCACCCCCGGCATCCGCACCACCGGCGCGCTGTCCAGCAGCTTGCGCACGACCTCGACAATCGGCTCCAGACTCACGCGGTTGGCGAAGAGCGAGAAGGTGAGGATGGCGAGCAGGTAGCGCGGATCGCTGATCCAGGGTGGGAGAAAGCGCGGCGGACGGCACAGGCCCAGCGCATAGAGTTCGCAGAGTGCCGGGATGTCGAAGATATCGAGCTTGCCGCAGAACAGCAGGCTGAGACAGTCGGCGCGCCCGGCGGCAAAGCTGGCGCGGATGAAATTATTGACCTGAAGCAGTCCCAGCAGATAGACCAGATCCTTGGTGAAGGGTGCACCGCCGGTGATGACGCCACCGCGAAAGACGCGCCGGGCGTTCTCGAAGGATTGATCCGGGTCGTCGGTGCGCTCCATGAAATAGGCGTGGACCTGCAAAAAATCCGCGCCCTCAATCGCCATCTGGATCGCCTGCACCCGATCCGCCAGCCGCCGCAGCCGGTCAAGTTCAATCGAGCCGCTGATGACCTCGGCAAAGACCGCCAGCCCTTCCTGAGTGCGCGTGGTGCCAGGATGACCCGCCGCGAGGATCGGCAGCTCGGTCTGGTCGCGACCGTTGAGCGAGGTGGCGACGTGGATATAGGCCTCGTGATGCAGCAGTTGGGTGAAATCGCGGTCGGTGAAACGGGCACCGCTCCGGATGCGGATCGCCCGCGAGGTCGCCAGCGCATTCGCCGACAGCCGATCAACCAGTTCAATGGCCGGAGCCTGTTCGCCGAAATGCTCGCGCACCGCGTGCCCGATGTCTTCCGCCACCTGTTCGGCGCTGTGATAAGCCGGCGGGGCGGTGTGGACATCGATATGTGCAAGCTGAGTGATGGTGTCGAGCACCGTCTGCGCCAGATCGAGCGGGGTGATGGGGACATAGCGCAGCGGCGCGGTCGGCTCGCCATAGACCTGACGCCCGTACTCGAAGAAGCCCGGCGTGCCCACCGCCGCCAGCATCCGCGCCCCGAGTTCGATGGACTGCGCCTGACGCTCCAGCCAGAGATCGATGGTCGTCACTGGCACGATCTGGCGACGCGCCTCGCGGATGGCCTCAATGCTGGCGGTCGGGTCGAATGGTGTATAGGTCACCTGCGGCAGCTCGCGCCCGCCACTGGCGAGAAAGCGTTCCTTCACCTCCGGCCCCCAGGCGATGGTCCGTAGAATCCGCAGCGGTTTGCAGGCGGTATACAGGATCTGAGCAATCGAGGCGATGCGCGCAGTTTCGCGCTCACAGGCGGTCGTCTTCATCGGAACCTCTGATCTCATGCATGTGACGGCAATATTGCCACGACATTGCAGATCTCAACGACATGCCGATTCAGACGGGCAACATGCCCGCTCAGGCCGGGGAAAACAGACGCGACCGGATCTGCGCCCGGCCCTGCTGATGGACGACGGTTCGCGTCAATCGTCCCGGCGGTAGTCGCCCTCAATGGTGCGCGATGCGCGGCGATCATGGCTGCGTGCATAGCCCGACACGGACATCACGCGGACATGTCGACTGCTCAGATAGCGCTTGATCGTCCAATGGCGCAACGGCGGAATCAACAGTAAAAAACCGACCGTGTCGGTTAGAAAACCGGGCAGCAGCAGAAAAAAGCCGGCGATGAGCAGCAGCGCACCATCCAGCACTTCCAGCGCTGGTGATTCGTCGCGTTCGTTCATGTCGCGAATGCGTCGGAGTACCCCGAACCCCTGATGACGCACCAGCCCGGCACCCAGCACGGCGGTCAGAATCGCCAGCACAACGGTCGGCAGTGCACCGATTTTGGAACCGACCTCAATCAGCAGATAAATCTCGACCAGAGGCAGGCCGATGAGAAGCAGTAGAATAGGCAGCACGATGATTGTCTCTCCTGGCGTGAACGCAAGCCTGATGATGGAAGCGGAAAGAGTCTGTGGAACCAGACTTCACAGGCTGAAACCTTACCGATTCGGCCTGGCAAAGTCCAAAGTAGGAGCCCGCTTGAGGGCGACTGGCGGGCGGGCGACCGGGATCCCGCAGTCAGTCATCTTGACCGGTTTCCTCCTGGTCACGAAGCTCCAGCTTCGTGACCTCGGCGATGAAGCTCTGCTTCAAGACGCCCATCGCTTCCGGCCCTCGCGCTGGCTTGATCCGGGCGCTGGCCATCGGATTCGCGAAGCGGAGCTTCGTCTCGCGGGTGACGAAGCAGGAGCTTCATCACCAGATGCAAGCCCCAGCTTCGTGACCTCGGCGATCGCTTCCGGCCCTCGCGCTGGCTTGATCCGGGCGCTGGCCATCGGATTCGCGAAGCAGAGCTTCGTCTCGCGGGTGACGAAGCAGGAGCTTCGTCACCAGATGCAATCCACTCGTCACCTCGTAGGAGCCCGCTTGCGGACGACGGTGACTGAGCGGATTGCTGGAAACAAAGTCAGCTTCTGAGACCAGTCGCCCGCAAGCGGGCTCCTACGATGATGTCGCCCCAACATTCCTGGAACCGACTCCGAAGGAAATCCATTGACGATGAATGCCGATTACCGCCTGCTGTTCTGCACCTGTCCCGACCGTGACACGGCGCTCCGCGTGGCCGAGACGCTGGTGAATGAGCAACTGGCTGCCTGTGTCAGTCTGCTGCCGGACATGACTTCGATCTACCGCTGGCAGGGCGAGGTGCAGCGCGAGCCCGAAATTCTGCTGCTGATCAAGACCACTCAGGAGCGGGTCGAGGCGCTCGCCGGGCGGGTGGGTCAGATGCACCCCTATCAAGTGCCCGAACTCATTGCGGTCCCGATTGTCGCAGGTCTGCCCGATTATCTGAACTGGATCACCACATGTACCCAACCGCAGGACTGATTGCCCGGATGCCCTTTCGCCTGGACTGGACGCGCACGCTGCGCCTGCTGCCGATCCTGCTGGCGGTCTGTTTCATTCTGCCCGCTCAGGCGCAGAACGATTTTCTCCAGCCGGAACAAGCCTTCCGGGTCACGGCGAAGGCGGATGGACCGGAGGCGGTGCGGGTCAGTTGGAAGATCGCCGATGGTTATTATCTCTATCGGGACAAGCTCCGCTTCGCGACCGAAACCGCTGGAATCACCATCGGCACCCCCGACCTGCCCGAACCCGAGATCAAGCAGGATCAATTCTTCGGCGAGATGGCCGTTTATCATCACGCCGCCGAGATCCGTCTGCCGCTCACCCGTGAGCCGGGATCAGATCGCACCCTGATGCTGGATGTCACCGCTCAGGGCTGTGCAGACGCCGGGCTCTGCTATCCGCCGCAACGCCAGACACTCAAGGTGAAGCTGCCCAAAGCGTTTGCCGCACCGACGCCAGCCAAGCCAGCCGCCGCCGATCTGCCCGCCCCGCTGTCAGCGACCCGTTTCGCGCAATCGCTCGGTCTGGGTGGGACGGATGACCTGCCGCCAGTCGAAGCAGCCTTTCGCTTCCAGGCCGAGGTCGCGAGCCCCGAGCAGATCCAGTTGACCTGGGAGATCGCCCCTGGAACCTATCTCTATCGCGAGCTGATCGCGGTCACGCTGGAAGATGCCGATGGGATCACGCTCGGTGACATCCTCTGGCCGGCGGGAATCGTCAAGCCGGATTCGGTGCTGCCGGACGGACAGATCGGCGAGGTCGAGATCTATCATGACCGGATTGATCTGACCCTGCCCCTCCGGCGTTCATCGTCCGCGCCTGTAACCGCCAACCTGATCGTCAAGTATCAGGGCTGCGCCGAGATCGGCGTCTGCTATCCGCCCCAGACCCAACGGGTGACACTGAACCTGCCGGATTCATCGGCGCTCATCACGCCAGCATCTGCCGGAACCCTGACTACTGAGCCCCCCGCCCCGCTGCCAGCCATCACCGAGCCGCCCGTCTCCGAACAGGATCAGATCGCCGCCGTCCTCGCTGGCGGCAGTCTCTGGCTCATCGTCGCGGTCTTTTTCGGCATGGGTCTGCTGCTGGCCTTTACGCCCTGCGTCTTCCCCATGATCCCGATTCTGTCCGGCATCATCGCCGGTCATGGCGCGACCATGACGACCCGCAAGGCGTTCACGCTGTCACTGGTCTATGTCCTGGCGATGGCGCTCACCTATACGGTCGTCGGCGTGCTGGCCGGGCTGTTCGGTGCCAATCTCCAGGCGGTCTTTCAGGATCCCTGGATCCTCAGCGCCTTTGCCCTGATCTTCGTGCTGCTGGCGCTGTCGATGTTCGGCTTCTATGACCTGCAACTGCCGTCGAGTCTGCAATCCCGACTGGCGGCGCTCAGCAACCGGCAACAGGGCGGCACCCTGCTCGGGGTCGCCATCATGGGTCTGCTGTCGGCGCTGATCGTCGGTCCCTGCGTCGCCCCGCCGCTGTTCGGGGCGCTCATCTATATCAGTCAGACCGGCGATGCGGCGCTCGGCGGGGTGGCGCTCTTTGCGCTCAGTCTCGGCATGGGCGCCCCGCTGCTCGTGATCGGCGCCTCGGCTGGCAGGCTGCTGCCACGCGCCGGGGTCTGGATGGATACGATCAAGGCAGTCTTCGGCGTGGCCCTGCTCGGGGTCGCCATCCTGCTGCTCGAACGCATCCTGCCGGCGGCGGTCGCCATGCTGCTGTGGGGTCTGCTGCTGATCTGCTCGGCGGTCTACATGGGCGCACTCAGCCATCTGCCGACGGACAGCAGCGGCTGGAGCAAGCTGTGGAAAGGGGTAGGCTTCGTCCTGCTGATCTATGGCGCGCTCATGCTGCTCGGCGCCGCCGCCGGGGGCAAGGACACGCTGCAACCGCTGCGCGGGCTGGCGTTCGGCGGCCCGGTCGAGCACGCCAGCTTCCAGCGTGTCAAAACCGTCGCGGATCTGGATCGGGCATTGAGCGTCGCCCGCGCGGCGGGTCAGCCCGCGATGCTCGATTTCTATGCCGACTGGTGTGTGTCCTGCAAGGAAATGGAGCGTTACACCTTCAGCGATCCATCCGTGATCGCCGAAATGCGCCGCTTCGTGCGGCTACAGGCCGACGTGACCGCCAACGATGACGCGGATCAGGCGCTGATGCAGGGCCGTTTCGGCATCCCCGGCCCCCCTGCCCTGCTCTTCTTCGCGCCGACTGGAGAAGAACTCAAGGGCGCGCGACTGGTCGGCTTTACGTCGGCGGATTCGTTTGCCGGGCATCTGCGCCGCATCGCATCGACCGCATGGTCGGCGCGCTAGGCCATCAGGCTGCGAGCACGTGACGGCACGCCCGGCGCGGGTGACGGAGTCGGCGAGTTCTGATGCAGCATCAGCCGCCAGCCATCGGGTCCGCGACGAAAGATGTTGGTGGCATGAATGGCCGGCGGCGTCTGACCGCCGGGCTCGCTGGCGGGGCATTCCTCGACCAGATGGATCGCCAGATCACCGCACTCGATCCAGCGCAGATGGCGCACCTGCATCTCGAACCCGGCGCCCGGTTGCAGGATGCTTTGCCACAGACGCGCAACCGCCGGCCCGAGCGCCAGCGGGGTCATCGGCAACAGACAGACGATCTCATCCGACGATTCCCAAACCGCGATCATGGCCGATGCATCGCCGGCTTCAAGCGCGTCATAATAAGCGTCCTCAGCGTCCTGAGGGGTTGCGTAACACATGGACTGACACCTCGCCGGTTGTGCGTGGATTGGGGGTCGATTTTTAGCCACGGGTCAGTCACGACGCCAGTGGCATGGCTCTGTCAGCCGTTCTGACCGCGATTTGACTGCCCGTCCTGCCGGACCGGCTTGTGTGACATCATCCAGGATCATCCTCATGACCAGGTATCCCGTCTCGGCGCTGCTGGCGCTTATCCTTGGACTTTCCAGTCTTGGCATCGCCCATGCCGAATCACCGCTCTGCGCCAGGGACGCGCTCGAACAGGCGAAGCGTCTGCTCGAATTCCATTTCGGCGAAGATGAGCGGATCGTCATCGATCCGAAGGTCGTCGCGCAAGCGCCACTTCGCAATCCAGCCAACAAAGCGCAAAGCTTCCAGGTGCTGGAGGTTTGGGGAATGATCCACAAGGGAAAGTACCGCATGCACCTGATCTACTACCAACTGGATCAGGATTGCGTGTTGATGGGACAGGAAATCCTGGAATATGCGAGCCTGTGACATGTCCACCAACCCGCTGTCCCAACTGCTCGCAACCCTCGATTTCGTCTGGTCGCAAGCGCCAGACGTCACGCCAGAGCTGACCAACATCCAGTGGCGCACTGGCGACTGCGATGCCGGTTCGATCCTCTTCTTCCAGCGTTTCGACGATGACCTGAGCGACGCTGAGATTTATCGACGTTATTTCGCCGACAGCGCCTTTGCGGTGCTGGTCACCAACCGCCCGCTGAACTGCTTCGACCAACTGGCAGGCAGGGGCATCCATGTCACCCGTCCGGGCGACTGGGCATCCGTGGTCGGACGCTTCTGCGATCTGGTCTATCCGCTCAAGACCAGTGGGCTGACATTCATCGGCGTCACCGGCACCAATGGCAAGACCACGACCGTCAAATATCTGGAATCCATGCTGTCGGCTCAGGGACGGCGGGTGCTCTCCATCGGCACACTTGGCGTTTTTCTCGACGGCCAGCCGCTGCTGGAAACGGGTTTCACCTCGCCGCCGCAGATCGAACTGCGCCGGCTGCTCTCTGTCTGGCAGGATCAATGCGACATCGTGGCGATGGAGATCAGCAGTCACGCCCTGGATCAGGGACGGACCCACGGCATCCCGCTCCAGAACGCCGGCTGGACCAATTTCACCCAGGATCATCTGGACTATCACCACGACGAGGCCGCCTATTTCGCCGCCAAGTCGCGCATTCTCGATCTGATCCAGGACGGCGGCACACTCTATTGCACCAGCCCGGCGGTCGTCAGTCGCCTGCGTGAAGAGGCGTCGCAGCGGGTGCCGGTGCAGTTACTGGAGCCGGCGATCCTAGACGCGGAGGCGTTCGCCGCCAAGCCCTTTCTGGCGCTTGACCACAACCGTCAGAATTATGCGCTGGCCGTGGCGCTAGCTAATGGCGTGCTGGGTCCGGGGGCGCGCGAGGACTGGCGGTCTCTGCGCCCGGTCGATGGCCGTTTCGAGTGTCAGGTCGTCGGTCGTCACACCCTCGTCATCGACTTTGCCCACACCCCGGACGCGCTGGAGACCATCCTGACCGCCATCCGCCAGGGGTTTCCCGACGCCCGCGTCATCACCCTCTTCGGCTGCGGCGGCGACCGTGATCGCGGCAAACGTCCGCTGATGGGCGCGGCCGTCGCGCGCCACTCGGATCATGTCATCCTGACATCCGACAACCCGCGCACCGAAGAGCCGGAGCAGATCATCGCCGACATCCTGACCGGGATGCCGCCGACCGGGCATGAGGTCGTGGTCGAGCGTCACGCGGCGATCGCGCGTCTGTTCGACTGGCTGGCCGAACGTCCGACGGACGAACCCTGGGTGGCCCTGATCGCCGGCAAGGGTCACGAGCGTTATATCGACCGCAACGGGCACAAGACCCCTTACAGTGATCAGGATGAAGTGGAGCGCAATCTGCGCCGGCTCGGGTGGCGATGAGCCCTGGCTTCCGTCCCATGCACAGGCTCTATTCCATCCCCATCGGGCTGCTGCTCGGCATCCTGCTGGCGCTGCTCTTTCCCGCTGGCGCGCCTTATGTCGCCTGGCTGGGACAGATCTTTCTCGCGGTACTCAAGCTGCTGATCCTGCCGCTGATTCTGGTCTCCATCTATGCCTCGCTGGCCGGGGGTACGGATCTCAGACAGATCGGCGGGCGGGCACTGGGCTATTACCTGCTGACCAGCGCCGTCGCCGCCACGCTCGGCACCGTCATCGGTCTGAGTCTCTCGCACGACATCCCTGCCGGCCTGCTCGATCTGCCGCCAGCGCAGCCGACCGAGGCGGCTTTCAGTCTGGAGCGAATGATCGCCAACCTGATTCCGAGCAATCTCTTCGCCTCGCTGGCCGAGGGCAATGTGCTGCACATCGTCTTCGTCGCGGTCATCGCGGCCCTGGCCTCCCGGCGGCTTGCCGCAGATCATCGCGCGACCCTTCTCGGCGGCGCGCAGGCGCTGGATGCACTGGTGATGCAAATGCTTGCCGGCGTCCTCAAGCTCGCCCCTATCGGCGTCATGGCGCTGGTCTACACCGGACTGGCGGGGATGGATTGGACGGGGGTCTTGCAGCTTCGCCCCTTCGTCTGGGCCGTGGCGCTTGCCGCTTTCCTGCATGCCCTAATCGTCATGCCAACGCTCTACCGCGTCCGCGCGGGACGCTCGCCCTGGCCATTTGTCGCGGCCTGCCGCGAACCGCTGCTGACCGCGCTCTCGACCGCCTCCAGCAACGCCACTTACCCGGTCTCCAAACGAGCGCTTGAAGCGGCGGGAATCAGCGAGCGCGTCACCAGTCTCACCCTGCCGCTGGGCGCGACGCTCAACATGGACGGCTCGGCGCTCTATCAGTCCATCCTGCTGATCTTCATGTCCCAACTGGCCGGCGCCGATCTGAGTATCTGGCAGGCGCTCTTCATCGTCCTGCTGACCATGGCCTCCTCCGCCGGCACTGCCGGCATCCCCGGCGGCGGCATCGCCATGATGGCCTTCATGCTGGATCTGCTCGGACTGCCCCAGACCTATCTGGCGCTCTATCTGGTCGTGGATCGCTTTTTCGACTATCCCATTACCGCCATCAATGTCTGGGGCGATCTGGTGGTGGCGGCGATCGTGGATCGGGAGGTGCGAGGTTCCGGATTGAATAGACAGGATTGACAGAATTTTTAAGCGATTGTTTTAAATATCTTAAATCGCGCCAGCTCCGGCAGTCGTCGAGGCTGCCAAGGCCGGTCCAAACCCAAAACATCACCTGCTGCACTGGGCGCGATTTAACGTCTGGCGCGAAAAAACGCCCGCAGCATCCCACCGCACTCGTCGGCCAGCACGCCGCCCTGACACTCGGTGCGATGATTGAAGCGTCCATCGGAAGGAAGCAGGTCGAAGACGCTGCCACAGGCGCCCGCCCTGGGATCGGGCGCACCATAGATCACCTGACTGACCCGCGCATGGATGATGGCCCCGGCGCACATGACGCAGGGCTCCAGGGTCACGTAAAGCCGGGTGCCGGGGAATCGATAATTGCCGACGCGCCGCCCGGCATCTCGCAGGGCCTGAATCTCGGCGTGGGCACTGGCGTCGCATGTGCCGATGGGCCGGTTCCAGCCTTCGCCGACGATCTCGTTGTCCTGCACCAGCACCGCGCCAACCGGCACCTCGCCTTCATCCGCCGCGCGCTGCGCCAAGGCGAGCGCGTGCCGCATCCAGCGCAGATCGTCGGCGTCGGGCATCATGTCAGCAGCACTCATGCGCCTGAACTGTCCTTCGCCCTCACCAGCTTCGCGGCATTGGGATCGTAGATGTAACCGGTGATGCTGCCATCCTTGATGCGCGCGACGGCCTCGTCAATGACGAACAGCGGAACGAGAAACCACTCCTCGGGCTGCACGGGGCGGCCGAAGCGGTCAGCGATGGCGATGTTCAGCCGCGCGGGTGCGAACAGCCTGTGGAACAGATTCTCCATCCGGGTGCGATTGATCCCCGCAAGCCTGTAGGTCGCGACGACCTCGACTTTTGCCAGCAGGTAGGTCGCTTCGTTCTCGGCGTTGGCGATGCGCGTCTCCACCCTGCCACCGGTCACGCCCAGCTTGTGGATGAGGTCGCGGTGCTGCGCGACATAGGGATGATCGGACAGCGAGCGGAGAACGTAAATCGTGCCGCTTTCGACATCGTCGGCCTCGAATTCGCCGCCGAAGGAGAGTTGCCCGCTCTCGGGCGAGACCAGTCTGCGCGCGGCAGGGTCGTCGTAGAACGCGCGCTGGAGCGAACGCAGCAGCAGATTGCTCTCGGTGCCGTTGGCGAAGATGAGGCGCAGGCGGCGATCTACTTCCCCGGCAGTCGTCTTCAGCGGCTCGCCGACTCCGGCGACGTATAGCGTGATGCCGTCGAGAACGAAGAAATCCCCAGCCTCGATCGCCCGGCTTCCGGCCACGATGGGCTGGGACTGGCGCAAGCCGGTCCTGACTTCCGTCGTCACGCGCTCGAACAGCGGCTTGAACGCCTCGAAGTCCGAGCAGGGCTTGCGGTCCGCGATCGCCTCGGCGGCGCGCTTGTCGGCGCTGGTGCGGACATGGCGCAGCACGGTCAGATCGTCCGGTGCGGTTGCGCTGCCAAGTTCGGCGGCCAGCGCGTCAAGGTCGATGTACTCATCGGGCGGGGTGTCGGCGGTGAGCGCACCGGCAAGCAAACCCTGATGGTCCAGCGGTTCCAGCAGGGCGCGGCAATCCGGGAGCAGGCGCAGGCGGTCGAGCCGCACGGCGTACAGGCGCTCGAAGATGTCGCGGTCCTCGCCGTGCCGGGGCGCGCGACCGTGCTGCTCGTAGAAGCGCTGGATCTCCTCGAAGCCCGCGATGACGCGCGCTTCGCGTGGCGGGCGTCCGGCCTGCTTCTCGGGGGCGGCAAACTCAGCCAATTCCAGCGCGAGTTCGTCGAGATCAAGATCAATCATAGCGCCCCTCCTTCCTGTAGCGCATGAAGGCGGCCGCACCCTCGGCCATGCGCCGCTCCCACGGATCCTGCGCATCGAGCGCGGGCACCCGTCCGCGCTCCTTCTTGAACTGGACGGCGCGCACCGCCAGTTCCTTCGCCTCATCCGGCGTCAGACTCGTGCGTTTGGCCGAGATGGCCGCCGCGACCTGCTTCAAGCTGTCCTCGCTCATGGTCCTGGCGAGGATGGCGTAGGCTTCGCCGAAGGGGTTGATGCGGTCAATGAGGTCGATGTCCAGCTCACGCACATCCATCGCCAGGCGGCGCACGCCGTCGATCAGGGCGGTGTTGGGCGATGCGTCCTTGCCTTCACCCTCGTCTTCGGTGACAAGCCGCTTGGCCTGTTGCGTGAGGTTGAGGGCGGCGATGGCGTGCTGGCGCACGGCCTCCTGATCCTCGGCGTCCAGTTCGGGATACCTGTCCTTGACGATCTTGCCCATGCGAACCTGCGTCAGTTCCTCGGGCACCAGTTCCTCGTCGAACAGGCCGCGCTCGATGGCGGTCTTGTCCTGAACGAAACTGGCGATCACCTCGTTCAGGTCTTCCTGACAGATTCGCGCCGCCTCCTTGCTTTTGGGCTCGGCGAGCCCCCTGATCTCGATTTCGTATGCGCCTGTCTGCTCATTGACGCCGATATTGCACCGACTCGGATCGTAACCGTTCTCGCCATAATCAAAACCCGGCGTCGGGCCGCTGTCGGGGTTCTTGGGCCTGAACTCGAAACGCGGGGCGAGAACCTGCTCCATCAACAGGCTCGCCGCGATGGCCTTCAATGTATCGTTGACGGCCTCGGCGACGGCTTGCTCGCTCGCGTCCGGCTCGGCGATCAGGTTGGTGAACCTCGCCCTGGTCTTGCCCGGCGCGTCGCGGGTGGCGCGACCGATGATCTGGACAATTTCGGTCAGGCTGGCGCGGTAGCCGACGGTCAGGGCGTGCTCGCACCAGATCCAGTCGAAGCCCTCCTTCGCCATGCCCAGCGCGATGATGATGTCCACATGGTCCCGGTTGTGCTTCTGTGCCGGATCTTTCAGCGCGGCGGACACACGGTCGCGCTTGGCGGCGTCGTCATCGACCAGATCGGCGATGCGCAGCACCTGACCATCGGGGCGCCTGACAAGCTGAAAACCGGTTGCGGCGTCGATGCCCTGCCATTCGCCCAGCGCCTCGATGAGGTGCTCTACCTCCCGCATCTTGTCCTTCGTGCTCTCGCGCGAATTGACATTAGGGATGTGGATGATGGTCTTCTCGGCGGGGTCCAGCACCTCAAGGATGTCATCGACGTAGGGACCGCTGTAGAAGAAGTAGCCGATGTCGAGTTGTTTGAGGCACTGGTAGCCGTTGAGCTGTTCGTAATAGGTGTAGGTGACGGTCTCGAACTTCGCTTCGTCCAATGGGGCCAGCACGGCCTCCGCATCGCCCCGGAAGTAAGAGCCCGTCATGGCGACGATGTGCGTCTTGCCCCGCGCGATGAACTGCCCGAGGTGCACGCCCAGCCTGTTGTCAGGGTTGGCCGAAACGTGGTGGAACTCGTCCACCGCGATCAGGCGGTCGTCGAACGCCTCTACACCGTAGGCATCGACCGCGAAGCGGAAGGTGGCGTGGGTGCAGACCAGCACCCTGTCGTCGCCTTCGAGGAAGACGCCGAGCGACTTGACCTTGCCGCCGTTGTCGTTACCGGGCGCGTTACACAGATTCCATTTGGGGGCAACCTGCCAGTCAGACCAGAAGCCGTAACTGGACAGCGGCTCGTCGTTGAAGCTGGCCCCGATGGATTTCTCCGGTACAACGATGATGGCCTGCTTCAAGCCCTGGTTCGCCAGCTTGTCGAGCGCGACAAACATCAGGGCGCGGCTCTTGCCCGACGCGGGCGGCGACTTGATGAGCAGGTATTGCTCGCCGCGCTTCTCGTAGGCCCGTTCCTGCATGGGCCGCATCCCCAGGGCATTGGCTTGGGTGGATGTGCCGTTACGGGCGTAGGTGACGGAGACGGAAGGAACATGAACGTGGTCAGACATTTCCACCTCTGCCAACGTCGCAGCCGATGGCGCCAATCAAAGCGCGATCAAGAAGACAAAATGTCATGCGCAGAGTGCAATCCACTGAAATTGCAAATTTTTCAACTAACGAACTCATCAAGCCCCTTCTCGCCAATCAAAACCCGATCAAAACTTCTCCAAGCGAGACGGGGTATTCACGCCGTCCCGTGCGTTTTGGCGGCAGATCGGCACCGTTCAAACCATTTCGGACGGGGCGAATGCCCCGTCCGGCTGGCGTGCACGGCGGTCTCGATCATGAGCTGCCAACAAGGGGGTTGATGATGGTCAGACGGCCATCGATGATCTGCCCATGCTGCATGTCTTCGCTGAAGAGCGTGGTACATCCCGCATCGAGTGCCGCCGCCACGATCAGGCTGTCCCAATAACTGAACGCATATCGCTGCCGCAATTCCGAGGCCAGCATGTGCTGCGCGGCATTGGAAGGATGAACTTCGCACGCTCGATACCAATCCTGGATGATGGCGCGCAGCTTAACCTCACCAATACCGGCCTTCTTCAATAAATTGCTGCTGGCTTCGCGTATTACCTGAGAGTTGATCACTGGCCGAGTCAGCCCGAGTATAAATTCGGCGGCCAGCGCATGATTGGGATCATCGGCATTGGGGATCAGCGCATAGAGCCAGATATTCGTATCGATAAAAAGCCTAGCGGGCATTCGCGTCCTCCCGACTCAGCGGTTGAAAATCCTTTACTCCGAGCGGGTTCCTGATCCATTGCGCCAACGAAGATTCGGCAAGGGTTTTCGGTTCAGTCTGGTCAAGTTGCGTCCGCTGCACAAGAAACCTGGCGAAATCGAGCACCTCGGCTTGTTTCGCTGTTGGCAGTTGCTCCAGGGTTGCAATCAGTTCGGCTTGTATCATGACGGTTTCCTCGCTTTTTGATTACCAATTTCGGCAATGCTCATCGCTTCGATACCTTCGTCTGCTGACCCTTGTTGACCGTCATTTTCGTATAAAGCTCGAACAGCTTTTCCAGCCGCTCGGTGTCGTTCTTGAAGCAGCGGCCGATGTAGATGCGCTCGATGACTTCGTCGTTGCGGTCATGCGCCGCCCGCAGGTCGGCGGGCATGGTGTCGGGATCGTAGAGGTCGGCGATGGTGGCCGGAAAGTGATGCTCCCGCGCCAGCAGGATATTTTCGGCGCAGCGTGTGAGGTCGGTCGTGTTCTTTTCGGTCAGGGTCGGGACGGGGAAGGTGTTCCAGCCGAGGGTGTTGGAGTAGCGGAAATCCGTTTTCAGCTTGCCGCAGACGGTGGCGATCCAGACCAGATGCAGGCGTGAGGCGATGAGGGCGAGGTTCCAGAGCGGGGCGTCGTAGAGACCAAATACAAGGTTAGTGAGCGTGGTTCGCTCATCAACGATACCGACTGGCAAGTATGGACGGCGCTCCGAGGAAACGCTTGGCACGATGATCGTGTGCGTGTTGCCAATTCGCATTAGTTTGAGCTGATGGGGACGTTTGGCAAGAATGGTTCTTGCACCCTTGTCGGGACTTGCCAAGCGCAAGGCACGAACTGCCTCAATACGTTCACTTAATACTTGAATCTTCTGCGCTTCTGACAAATGTCTGTCTTCAATCCAGATGCAAAAGCGCGCGCCGCCATTGATGAAGTCCTGCGAGCCGTAGATACGACGAATGAATTTTTCTCGTTGTTTCTCTGTCAGCCCTAATGATTGCAGACCATCTCGGCTCAATAGCAGGTTGCCACCGTCACTTGGTTTGTTGCCAAATTCCATAACGGCCAGTTCTGAAAACGGCGCATTACGTTTTTCAACGATGACGGGCGAACCCATAGACAGGTATGGCGTGATAGATGTGCCATCGCGCAGCACAACGCTTCCATCGTCTTGATGCTCATACAAATGGCGCAGCCCATTGCTTGGCGCGCCAATGCCGACAATCGCGACGGTCACGCCTGCATTGTGGCTTGCAAGATTCGCCCACTTGAAAGATGTGTAGGCGAAAAGAATATCGCAGCCGGTGCTGTAAACCATCGGCCAGAGAATCGGAACGGTTTGTCCTTGACAAATGGAGTTCGTGCTGACGAAAGCGGCCAAACCGCCAGCGTGCTTGATGTAATCCGCCGCTTTGATGAACCAACCCGCCACATAATCGAGAAATCCGGGAGAGCGCGTGCGACCATTCGCCACATCGCGGATTTCTGCTTTCTGTTCTGCGGACTGCCAAGTATTCCCAAGATACGGCGGATTCCCGCAAATATACGTCTCCCCACCCTCGTTCTCGAAATCAATCTCCGTCTGATCAAGCGGCGTCTGAAAAAGATCATCGGCCAGCAACTTCACGCCCGTCCCGGTCGGCGGACAAATGCTCAACCAGTCCAGCCGCAGTGCATTGCCGCAGGTAATCCAGTTCTCATTGCTCAGGGGCAGAAAATCGGCCAGCGCCAACTTCTGGCCCCTGTACAGCACATCGCACTGATACTCGGCGATGACCAGCGCGAGACGCGCAATCTCCGCCGGGAAGTCGCGCAGTTCGATCCCGCGAAAATTCGTCAGCGGAATGACCGAACGGAGGTCAGGCTCGCCGCGCCGCCGGTTGATCTCGGCCTCGATCTCGCGCATCGCCTTGTAAGCGATGACCAGGAAATTGCCCGAGCCGCAGGCCGGATCGAACACCCGGATCCGCGCCAGGCGCTTGCGCAGGTTCAGCAACATGCGGGAGTTGTCGCCCGCTTCCTCCAGCTTCGCCCGCAGGTCGTCGAGGAACAGCGGATTCAGCACCTTGAGGATGTTGGGCACGCTGGTGTAGTGCATCCCCAGCTCGCCGCGCTCCTCATCGTCGGCGACGGCCTGGATCATCGAACCGAAGATGTCCGGGTTGATCCGGGTCCAGTCCAGCCCGCCGACGTGCAGCAGGTAGGAGCGGGCGATTTTGCTGAATCGCGGCACCTCCATGCTGCCGGAGAACAGACCGCCGTTGACGTAGGGAAAGTCGTCGCTGCTGGCCCAGCGGGGAATGTTGGCAGCGGCCCGGTCCTTGCGCTCGGTGTTCATGGCCAGGAACAGCGTGCCGATCACCTCGTGTGTGTTGGACGAATCCCGCGCGCTCATCTGTGCAACGGTTTCGGTGAACTTGCCCTTGCCGCCAAAGATGCCGGTATCCTCGGCGAAGAAGCAGAAGATGAGCCGCGCCATGAAGTGATTCATGTCGTGGCGGCGCTCGTCCCTGCCCCATTCGGGGTTGTCCTTCAAAAGTTCGACGTAGAGCCGGTTGAGGCGGCTGGTCGCTCGGATGTCGAAGGCGTTCTCGCTGATCTGCCGGACAGTGGTGATCCCCGCCAGCGGCAGGAAGAAGCCGAAATGGTCCGGGAAGTCGGGATAAGCGCAGGCGACGGTTTCGCCGCTCGCCAGGTCTTCAGCCTCGAAGTCGGTGCCGTCGGTGGCGAGGATGAATTTGGCTTTGGCCTTCACCGTCGCCGGGCTGGCCTTGAGGACGGCCAGCGTCTGCGTCACCCGCCCGGTATCGCAGGTCAGGATATGGATGTTGCTGGTCTGGAGCACGCCGCCCAGATCGGACTTGTTCGACGCCCCGGCGCGCAGGCGTTTGATGGTCGTCGCCTTGTTGCCGAAGGCTTCAAGGAAGGCGTAAGGGAACTCCACAGGGTCAAAGGGCTGCGCCGCCAGATCGGTGATGGCCTGTTCGATTTCGACGGCGTTCATGGGTGCCAGACGCCCAATCACTCCCACTCGATGGTGCCCGGCGGCTTGCCGGTGATGTCGTAGACCACGCGCGAGACGCCGGGAACCTCGTTGACGATGCGCCGGCAGACCAGATCGAGAAAGTCATAGGGCAGATGCGCCCAGCGGGCGGTCATGAAGTCGATGGTCTCGACCGCGCGCAGGGCGATGACCGGCGCATAGAGCCGGTTGTCGCCGACCACGCCCACCGAGCGCACCGGCAGAAAGACGGCGAATGCCTGCGAGACCTGATCGTAGAGGTCGGCACGGCGCAGTTCCTCAATGAAAATATGATCGGCCTTGCGCAGGGTTTCGGCGTCTTCCTTGCGCACCTCGCCCAGGATCCGCACCCCGAGTCCGGGGCCGGGGAAAGGATGACGGTAGACCATCTCGGACGGCAGGCCGAGTTCGATGCCGATGCGGCGCACCTCGTCCTTGAACAGCTCGCGCAGCGGTTCGACCAGCTTGAGATTCATGTCTTCCGGCAGACCACCGACATTGTGGTGCGACTTGATGACCTTGGCCTTGCCGGTCTTGCTGCCGGCAGATTCGATCACATCCGGGTAGATGGTGCCCTGCGCAAGCCAGCGGGCGTCGTCGAGCTTACCGGCCTCGTCGTCGAAGATCTCGACGAAGGTATTGCCGATGATCTTGCGTTTCTGCTCGGGGTCGGTCACGCCCTTGAGCCGACCGAGAAAGCGATCCTCCGCATCGACCCGGATCACCTTGACGCCCATGTGACGCGCAAAGGTGCTCATCACCTGATCGCCCTCGCCGAGCCGCAGCAGACCGTTATCGACAAAGACGCAGGTGAGCTGATCGCCGATGGCGCGATGCAGCAGCGCGGCAACCACGCTCGAATCGACACCGCCGGAGAGTCCGAGCACGACCCTGTCGGTGCCGACCTGGGCACGCACCCTGGCGATGCTGTCTTCGATGATGTTGTCCGGGGTCCAGAGCCGCCCGCAGCCGCAGATCTCATGAACGAAGCGTTCGATGAGACGCTGCCCCTGACGGGTATGGGTCACTTCGGGATGGAACTGCACCCCATAGAAGCGGCGCTCCTCGTCGGCGATGCCGGCGAGCGGGGCATTGTCGGTCTCGGCGATGACCTTGAAGCCGGGCGGCAGGGCGTCCACCCGGTCGCCGTGGCTCATCCAGACATCCAGCAGGCCGTGACCTTCGGGGCTGGTGTGATCCTCGATGTCGCGCAGCAGACGCGAGTGTCCGCGCGCCCGCACCTGGGCATAGCCATATTCGCGATGGGTCGCCGGAATCACGGTGCCGCCGAGCTGCGCCGCCATGGTCTGCAAGCCGTAACAGATCCCGAGCACCGGGACGCCCAGATCGAACACCAGGGGGTCGGCGCGCGGGGTCTTGGCCGCATGCACCGATTGCGGGCCGCCGGAGAGGATGACGCCGCTTGGAGCGAAGGCGCGGATCGCCTCGGCGTCCAGGTCATAGGAATGAAGCTCGCAGTAGACCCCGGCCTCGCGCACGCGCCGGGCGATCAACTGGGTGTATTGGGATCCGAAGTCGAGGATCAGGATGCGGTCGGCGTGGATATTGGGCATGAGGCTGCAAGATCAGTGGTCGGTGGAAAATAGCGATGGACAGGAATGGACAAAATCAACGCGATTCCAGGGCATCGGCGGTTAAACGGGTGTCTGACCAGGCGGCGAGCGCCACTTGACGCGACGCCGCAAGATCGAGGATCGGCAGCGGATAATCGCGACCGAGCCGCACCCCGCACGCCGTCAGAACGGCCTGGGAGGCGGTCCAGGGCTGATGGATGCAGGTGTCCGGCAGTCGCGCCAGCTCGGGACACCAGCGCCGCACATAGACGCCCTGCGGGTCGAAGCGTTCGCCCTGGCGCACCGGGTTGAAGACCCGAAAATAGGGCGCGGCATCGGCGCCACAGCCAGCGGTCCACTGCCAGCCAAGCGTATTGGAGGCCAGATCGGCATCGACCAGCGTCTCCCAGAACCAGCGTGCGCCGCTCTGCCAGGGCAGCCGCAGATTCTTGGTCAGCAGCGAGGCCGCCACCATCCGCACCCGATTGTGCATCCAGCCGCTGTGCCAGAGTTCGCGCATTCCGGCATCGACCAGCGGGATGCCGGTTCGTCCCTGTTGCCAGGCGGCCAGATCCTCGCTGGCCTCAGCGCCGCGCCAGGGAAAGGCGGCGAAGCGTGCATCCAGTGGTTCGTCGGTCGTGCGCGGGAAATGGTAGAGCAGGTGATAGGCGAATTCACGCCAGCCCAGTTCACGCACGAAGGCCTCCACCCGCGCGGCGGTCGGATCGCCATGGCGCGCGATCACCATCGTCAGCAAGCGGCGCGGGCTGATTTCGCCAAGATGCAGATGAGGCGACAGCCGCGAGGTGCCGGGGATGCCGGGCAGATCGCGCGCCGCGCCATAGACGGCAACCCGCTCATCGAGAAAAGCGGTCGCAGAGGCAAGCGCCGCCGATTCGCCCGGCGTCCAAGCCGCGCGCAGACCCGTATCCCAGAGGAAACGGGGCAGGAGCCCCAGATCCTCCACCGCGAGCCCTTTCTCCAAGTCAGGTCCGGCGGGCAGTGTGCTCGGGGCCGGCAGCGGAGACGGCTCGCACAGCCGTTTCGCGCAGGCGCGCCAGAAGGCGCTGAAAACACGATAGGGCCGGCCTTCGGCGGTGGCGATGTCCCACGGCTCGAACAGCAGCGTGGCGTTATGGCTCGCGCAATCCAATCCGTCTGCCTTCAGCGCCTGCTTGATCTGCGTGTCGCGCTCACGGATCACCGGATCATAGAGCCGGTTCCAGACCACGCGCGTCGCGCCGGTGACAGCCGCGATTCGGCGCAACTCGGCCAGACTGTCGCCGCGCGCGATCCACAGCCGGCTGCCGAGCCGGCGCAGGGAGGCGTCGAGCGCCAGCAGACTGTGATGCAGCCACCAGCGACTCGCCGCGCCCCGCGCCCAGGACGCTTCCTCGTCTGGCGCATGAATATACACCGGGATGACCGGCATCCCGTCGGCAATGGCGCTGACGAGCGCCGGATTGTCGTCGAGACGCAGATCGCGCCGGAACCAGAGAATCGCGGTCATTGACAGTCGATTGTCAGGCGTTCAATCGATCCGGTAATTGGGCGCTTCCTTGGTGATCTGGACATCATGGACATGCGACTCGCGCATGCCGGCGGTGCTGACGCGCACGAACTGCGGTTTGGTGCGCATCTCTTCGATGGTGGCGCAGCCGGTGTAGCCCATGCTGGAGCCCAGGCCCCCGACCAGTTGATGAATGACGTTCAACAGGCTGCCCTTATAGGGCACGCGCCCCTCGATGCCCTCGGGAACCAGCTTTTCCTTTTCGGTATCTTCCTGGAAATAGCGGTCGCTGGAGCCTTCGGACGCGCCCATCGCGCCCAGCGAGCCCATGCCGCGATAGGACTTGTAGGAACGCCCCTGATAGATCTCGACCTCGCCCGGCGCCTCGTCGGTACCGGCGAACATGCCGCCGATCATGACGCTGTGCGCGCCAGCGGCGATGACCTTGGCGACATCGCCCGAGTAACGCAGTCCGCCATCGGCGATGGTCGGCACACCGGTCCCTTCCAGCGCCTCGGTGACATTGGCAACGGCGGTGATCTGCGGGACGCCGACACCGGCGACGATGCGGGTGGTGCAAATTGATCCAGGTCCAATCCCGACCTTCACTGCGTCCGCTCCAGCCTCCACCAGCGCGTGCGCCGCGTCAGCGGTCGCGATATTCCCGCCGATGACCTGCAAATCAGGGTAGTGGGTCTTGACCCATTTCACCCGGTCGAGCACGCCCTGCGAGTGACCGTGGGCGGTATCGACCACGATCACATCGACTCCCGCCTCGACCAGCGCGGCGATGCGCTCCTCGGTGCCCTTGCCAACACTGACTGCCGCGCCGCAGCGCAGCCGCTCATGGGTGTCGCGCGACGCCTTGGGGAAGTCCTTGGCCTTCTGGATGTCCTTGACGGTGATGAGTCCGCGCAGCTCGAAGCGGTCATTGACCACCAGTACCTTCTCGATGCGATGCTCATGCAGCAGCTTGACCACATCAGCACGACTGGAGCCTTCAAGGACCGTGACGAGGCGTTCCTGAGGGGTCATGATGGCCGAGACCGGCGCGTTCATGCGGGTCTCGAAACGCAGATCGCGTCCGGTGACGATGCCGACCAGCTTGCCGTTCTCGGTCACCGGCACGCCGGAGATGTTATTGGCGTGGGTCAGCTTGACGACCTCGCCGATGCTGATGTCGGGCGAGACCGTGATGGGATTGCGGATGATGCCGCTCTCGTATTTCTTGACCGTCAGCACCTCGCGCGCCTGGCGCTCGGCGCTCATGTTCTTGTGAATGATGCCGATGCCGCCTTCCAGCGCCATGGTGATCGCCAGTCGGGACTCGGTCACGGTATCCATGGCAGCTGAGACCAGCGGAATCCGCAGCTCGATCTCGCGGGTCAGTTTGGTGTGGAAATCGACCTCGTTCGGCAGCACCCTGGAATGGGCGGGAACGAGCAGGACATCGTCGAAGGTGAGGGCTTCCTGGATCAGGCGCATGGGATGGGACTCCGCGAATCGCTTCCAAAGACTGGAAAGTAACCGCTGAGTATAGGATTTCAAATCCTGGCGGTAAACTTGCCAAAATTGCGTGTTAAACCGCGCCCAGCGCGAAATACCGGGTTTCGAGTGGATTCAACACTGGACTTTTCCCGCGACATCTACAGCGTGGCGCGCCTGACGAGCGAGGTGCGCGCAGTACTCGACGGCAGTTTTCCGCTGCTCTGGGTGCGCGGTGAGATCTCGAATCTGGCCCAGCCCGCCTCGGGACATCTCTATTTCAGCCTCAAGGACGAGGCGGCGCAGGTGCGCTGCGCCATGTTCCGCGCCAAACGTCTGTTGCTGGCCTTCCGGCCCGAGAACGGTCAGCAGGTGCTGGCGCGTGCGCGGGTGACGCTTTATGAGCCGCGCGGCGATTTCCAGTTGGTCATCGAACACCTGGAGCCGGGCGGCGAAGGCGCGCTGCGGGTGGCGTTCGAGCGACTCAGGCAGAGGCTTGCCGCTGAGGGACTCTTTGCCGAGTCGGTCAAACGCCCTCTGCCCGCCTTTCCGCGTCAGGTGGGTCTGATCACTTCACCCACGGGGGCCGCCGTGCGCGATCTGCTCGCGGTGCTCAAACGCCGGTTCAGCGCCCTGCCGGTCGTCATCTATCCGGCTCAGGTGCAGGGTGAAGGCGCCGCCGCCTCGCTGCTGGCCGCGCTGGCGCTCGCCAATGCCCGCAACGAGTGCGACGTGCTCATCCTGGCACGCGGCGGCGGGTCGCTGGAAGATCTCAATGCCTTCAATGACGAATCGCTGGCACGGGCCATTCGCGCCTCCAGCATCCCGGTGGTCAGCGGAGTGGGTCACGAGACCGACGTCACCCTGGCCGATCTGGTTGCTGACCGGCGGGCCGCCACGCCCTCAGCGGCGGCCGAACTGGTCGCGCCCTCGGTCGAGCATGTCCGGCAGCGGCTCCAGGCACTGAGCGCGCGTCTGCTCAATGCGCGGCAACGCCGTTTCGATCTGGTCCGACAGCAACTCAGCACCCTTGCGCGTCATCTGACCCAGCTGCACCCGACCGCCCGTTTGCAACAGCAGTCGCAGCGTCTCGATTACATCCGGCAGCGGTTGTCGAACCTCATCGCCGCGCGTCTGACGCAGGCGCGCAATCAGTTTCAGCCGGTCGCGGCGCGTCTCGCCGCCGGTTCACCGGAGCGGCGTCTGGAGCGCGACCAGGCAAGGCTCAGATCGCTCAGTCAACAGCTCATCTGGTCACAGGCGCAGGCACTGGAACAGCGACGGGGGCGTCTCGGGCGCGCCCTCGCCGGGCTCGACGCCCGCAGCCCACTGGCCACGCTGGCGCGGGGCTATGCTATCGTCACGCGCCTGCCGGATGGCGCGATCATTCGGGATCCACACCAAACCGCGCCCGGCACGCGCATTCAGGTGCGGATCGCGGACGGAACACTGGCGGCGGTCGTGGAGTCAACCGGTGCGAAGCCATCATCCCCGCAGGATGACCGGCATTCAGCCCTCAACGATTCAGGATGACGGCCTGGAGTCATCAGCCCCACGGATGGAGGGCGCGCGCAACGGCGGCTGTCCACTGCGAGCGCGCAGCCAGTTGATCGCCCCCAGAACCCTGGGATTGCTGGCAAGACGCCGTTCCAGCGTGAATTTCCCCGGAAAATCACTCAGCAGCAACCCCATGAGGATGGTCAGCAGCCCCTGCCCCGGCAGAACCAGCATGAAGAGACCTGAGAGGATGAGCAGCCAGCCGAGCAGATTCTTAAAGACGCGCAGCGCCAGATAGGCCAGAGGGTGCAGTCCCCTGAAATGACTGCGGTGACGCCGGGCGTCGCTGAAATAATACTCGGGAATACGCGCCGCCAGAAACGGCAGAGACAACAGTGAAACCACAAAGATCGCGGCGGACAGCCCGGCCAGCCAGAGACTCAACGCCTGATGCATCCCGATCCAGGTCATGACGCCATCGATCATCGCCATCTCCCCTCAATGACTCACGGATTGATGAATGGTTACGGCTGCCGATCCAGGGCGATTCTCCGATGCAACATGTTTCGACAGGATGAAACCGGCGCCAGATCCAACAATTGTTGATGAGGATCCGTGGCGCGGAATTAAACGCGCGTTGCGTTCGTGCAGCCGTGCAGATGTTCCGGGACCGTCTCTGATCGTTGTCGTTGTCGGCTTGCGAAACTTCGATTACGACAACGACAACGAACGACCTCGGCATTCCCAAGTTACTGCATCAGTGTGCCTCGCCTGCATGCAGCACGGCAGCCTGCAAGGTATTTTCCAGCAGGGTGGCGATGGTCATGGGACCGACGCCACCGGGGACCGGCGTGATCCAGGCGGCGCGCTCGGCGCAGGCGGCGAAATCCACGTCCCCGACCAGCTTGCCGTCTTCGCCGCGATTGATGCCCACATCAATGACGATGGCGCCTTCCTTGATCCAGTCGCCCGGCACGAAGCGCGCACGCCCCACTGCCGCGACCAGCAGATCGGCGTTGCGCGCCTTCTCAGCCAGATCCTTGGTCCGGCTGTGGCAGATGGTGACGGTACAGCGGGCCGCCAGCAGTTCCAGCGCCATCGGTCGCCCGACGATGTTGGACTGACCGATGACGACGGCGTCGAGCCCTTCCAGTTGCCGCCCGGTGCGCGCCAGCATGGTCATGATGCCTTTGGGCGTGCAGGGGCGCAGCAGCGGCGTCCGCAAGACCAGCCGCCCGACGTTGTAGGGATGGAACCCATCGACATCCTTCGTCGGCAGGATACGCTCGGTCACGGCCATTTCGTCCAGATGAGCCGGCAGCGGGAGCTGGACCAGAATCCCATTGATGGCGGGATCGGCATTGAGCCGGTCGATCAGTTCGAGCAGATCGGTCTGACTGGTGGAATCCGGCAGTTCGTGCAGGACGGAGTGAAAACCGACCTCGGCGCACGCCTTGCGCTTGTTGCGCACATAGACCTGCGACGCGGGATTGGCGCCCACCAGCACAACCGCGAGTCCGGGGGGGCGTCCTCCCGCAGCCAGAATGGTATCGACGTTTTCTTTGATTGACGCGCGGAGATCCGCGGCGATGGCCTGGCCATCGAGAAGCTGTGCGCTCATGGTGATCCTGTCGTGCAATGTCGGAGTCGCATCATAGCGAGGGGCACGGCGGATGAAAACGTGCGCCGTGTCTGCACTAGGCAGGTTCTGCCATTCACTCTACCATCCCCGCTCCAAAATCTTGATCGAGATCCTGTCTCATGGACCACGCCATCCAACGCTGCACCGACATCTACGCCATCGACCGCTGGGGCGAAGGCTATTTCGGCATCAACGCAGCAGGTCATCTCTGCGCCCGCCCGGATCCGCACGGGCCAATCGAGATCAATCTCCCGGAACTGGCCGGTCAGATCGAGGCGGAAGGGCTCTCGCTGCCGGTGCTGGTGCGTTTCAGCGACATCCTGCGTCATCGGGTGCGCTCGCTGCATCGGGCCTTCGTCGAGGCCAGCGCGGTCTGCGGTTATCAGGGACGCTATCAGCCGGTCTATCCGATCAAGGTCAATCAGCAGGCGGGCGTGGTGCGCGAGATCCTGCACTCGGGTCACGCGGGCCTGGAGGCCGGCAGCAAGCCGGAGCTGATGGCGGTGCTGGCGCTCTCGCCGCCCGGCGGGCTGGTGGTGTGCAATGGCTATAAGGATCGTGAATACATCCGGCTGGCGTTGATCGGGCGGCGGCTGGGGCTGCGGGTTTATCTGGTGATCGAAAAGCCGTCCGAGGTGCCGCTGATTCTGGAGGAGGCCGAACGGCTCGGGGTCGAACCCCTGCTCGGCGTGCGGGTGCGGCTGGCGGCGGCGGCGGCGGGCAACTGGCAGAGCAGTGGGGGCGAGAAGGCCAAGTTCGGTCTGGCGGCGAATCAGATCCTGGAACTGGTTTCGACACTGAAGCAGGCCGGGCGGCTGGACTGGCTCCAGTTGCTGCACGCCCATCTCGGTTCGCAGATCCCGAATCTCCAGGACATCCGCTCCGGCGTGGCCGAGCTGGTGCGTTTCTATGCCGAGCTGCGGCGTCTCGGCGCGCCGGTCGGCGTCATCGACGTGGGCGGCGGTCTCGGGGTGGACTACGAAGGCACCCGCACCCGCAATTACTGCTCGGTGAACTATGGCTTCGAGGGTTACGCCACCGCCATCGTCAACACCGTCGCCGCCGAATGCCGCCGTCGCGGCCTGCCAGAACCGGATCTGTTCAGCGAGTCGGGCCGCGCCATGACCGCACATCATGCGGTGCTGATCGCCAATGTCATCGACCGCGAAGCGGCCGGCGGGCTGGACGTGACGCCGCAGGACAGCGAGGGCGATGCCACCCTGGATGCGCTGGTCAGCCAGTTGCGCGCCGTTGCCGATTCGTCGCCACAGGAGGTCTATGCCGAATCGCGCGAACTGCTCGACACCGCCCGCGAACGCTTCGCGCAGGATCAACTCGATCTGACCGGTCGGGCGCGGGCGGAGGAGCTGTTCTTCGCCATCTGCCGTCGGCTGGCCGTGCGGCTCGATCCGGGCATCCGCCGTCATCGCGAACTGGCAGACGAGGTCAATGCGCTGCTGGCGGACAAGCTCTTCTGCAATTTCTCGCTCTTTCAGTCGCTGCCGGACATCTGGGCGCTTGATCAGATCTTTCCCATCGTGCCCATCCAGCGTCTCGACGAGATCCCCGAGGCGCGGGCGGTGGTGCATGATCTCACCTGCGATTCAGACGGCTGCATCGACCAGTATGTCGATGAGGGCGGGGTCGAGGCCAGCCTGCCGGTGCACGCGGGCGCCGGTCTGCATGCGCCCTATCTGCTCGGTTTCTTCATGGTCGGCGCCTATCAGGAAATCCTGGGGGACATCCATAACCTGTTCGGCGATACCGACGCCGTCAATGTGGAACTGGACGACAGCGCGCCCGGCGGTTACCGGCTGCTGGAGCCCGAGCGTGGCGATTCGACCGACGAACTCCTGAGCTATGTCCATTTCGAGCCGCGCACCCTGCTGGCCCACTATCGGCGCAAACTGGACGCGGCGGGGCTGGACCGACCGACCCGCGAACAGCTCTTCGTCGAGCTGAAGGCGGGGCTGTACGGCTATACCTATCTCGGCAACTGAACGGGGCGCGACAGGACAGATTTCATCCAGCGCCCGCCTGACGCCTGAGATGAATCAGCAGCAGTGAAACCGCCGCCGGGGTGACGCCGGGGATGCGCGCGGCCTGACCGATGGTCGCCGGTCGGACGCGGTTGAATTTCTCGCGCACCTCCAGCGACAGACCGCGCACCTGATCGAAATCGAAATGCTCGGGCAGGACTTTTGACTCCTGCTCGCGCTGGCGTTCGATCTCGGCGCGCTGGCGCGTGATATAGCCGTCATAGCGCGCCTGGATCTCCAGTTGTTCGGCGACCTCGGGCGAGACTGACGCGGGCGGCTCGCCGGTCAGGGCGCGGATGCCCGCATAGCCGACATTAGGACGCGCCAGCAGCTCCAGCGCGCGGGCCTCGCGGCGCAGCGGTTCGCCGAGCACTTGGGTCGCCAGCGCCGGATCGAGGGTCTCGGGGCGGATCCAGGTTTCGCGCAGACGCTGGCGCTCCTGCTCGATGGCCTCGCATTTGGCCTCGAAGTGGCGCCACTGCTGCTCCCCGACCAGACCGAGCCGACGCCCGATTACGGTCAGACGCAGATCGGCGTTGTCCTCGCGCAGCATCAGCCGGTATTCAGCACGGCTGGTGAACATGCGATAGGGCTCGCTGGTGCCGCGCGTGATGAGGTCATCGACCATGACCCCCAGATAGGATTCGTCGCGGCGCGGATGCCAGGGTTCGCGCCCCTGAACCTGAAGCGCGGCATTGGTCCCGGCCAGCAGACCCTGCGCGGCGGCCTCTTCATAGCCGGTGGTGCCGTTGATCTGACCGGCGAAAAAGAGCCCCGGCACCGGGCGCGTCTCCAGCGAGGGCTTGAGATCGCGCGGATCGAAAAAATCATATTCGATCGCATAGCCGGGACGGAGCAGGTGCGCCCGCTCCAGCCCTGGAATGGACCGCACCAGTGCTTCTTGAATGTCGTAGGGCAGACTGGTGGAGATGCCGTTGGGATAGACCTCATGCGTCGTCAGCCCCTCCGGCTCCAGAAAGATCTGATGCGAGTCCTTGCCAGCGAAACGCACGATCTTGTCCTCGATGGACGGACAATAGCGCGGCCCGATGCCCTCGATCAGACCGGTATAGAGCGGCGAACGCGAGAGCCCGGAACGGATGATGTCGTGGGTGCGTTCATTGGTATGGGCGATATGACAACTGACCTGACGCGGATGGTCCTCGGGTCGCCCCATGAAGGAGAAGACCGGGACCGGGTCGTCGCCCGGCTGCTCGGCCAGCCGGCTGAAATCGATGCTGCGTGCGTCGAGACGCGGCGGGGTGCCGGTCTTGAGCCGCTCGACCCGAAAGGGGAGTTCGCGCAGACGCCGCGCCAGCGCATTGGAGGGTGGATCTCCCGCCCGCCCGCCCTCATAGTTGGACAGCCCCACATGGATGCGTCCGCCGAGAAAGGTGCCGACCGTCAGCACCACTGCCGGGGCCAGGAAACGCAGACCCATCTGGGTCTGGACGCCGGCCACGCGGTCGCCCTCGACGATGAGATCATCGACCGCCTGCTGGAAGATGGCGAGCCCCGGCTGGTTCTCAACCGCGACCCGCACCGCCGCCTTGTAGAGCTGACGGTCGGCCTGGGCGCGGGTCGCCCGTACCGCCGGCCCCTTGCTGGCGTTGAGGATGCGGAACTGGATGCCGCCCCGGTCGGCGGCGCGGGCCATGAGCCCGCCGAGCGCGTCGATCTCGCGCACCAGATGACCCTTGCCGATACCACCGATGGCCGGGTTGCAGCTCATCTGGCCGATGGTCTCGATGTTCTGGGTCAGCAGCAGGGTGCGCGCACCGCAGCGGGCGGACGCCAGCGCCGCCTCGGTGCCGGCATGACCGCCGCCGACCACAATCACGTCGTATGTATCGCTTGCAAGCATCGCAAAGCAGGTCCGTGGGGGAGATAATAAAAGCAGGGCGGGCAGTTTAGGCGATTTGCCGCCGACCTTGCACCCTGGACCGTTGGGCGCTCTGGAATGTGTGACACTTGAGTCGTGGGGCAGCCAGACATAGCATATAGCTATGTATATTGCTAATGGCTATATCCGCATGCACTTCAATATCGATCTCGACGATGCCACCGGACAACAGCTCAACCAACTGGCGAAGCAGGCGGGAGAAACGCGCAACGCACTGATTCGCAAGGCCGTCCGCGCCTGGATGACGCAACAGGCCCAACCGCAATGGCCGCAGGCGATTCTCGACTTCACGGGGCTGCCCGACACGCCCGCATTCGAAAGCTATCGCAATGCGCTGCCCCATCCAGCCGAAGATCCTCTGGCATGACATACCTGCTCGATACCTGCACCGTCTCGGACTTCGTCAAGGGCCACCCCGCCGTCATGGCGCGGGTCAAGAACACCCCGCCCGACCTGATCGCGCTGTCTTCGTTGACACGCATGGAAATCGCTTACGGTCTGGCGCTCAATCGCCAACGCGCAGCAAGGCTTGAGCCGATTCTGGAAGCCTTTTTCGCGGTGACGACGACCCTGCCGTTCGACACCGCCGACGCTCAGGCAGCGGCGGCGATCCGTGCCGCCCTGAAGGCTCAGGGTCAGCCGATCGGTCCCTATGATGCGCTGATCGCCGGAACCGGCGTGGCGCGCGGTCTGATCGTGGTCACATCAAATCTCGACGAATTTCGCCGGGTGGCCGGATTGCAGGTCGAAAATTGGCGCTGACCTCGACCGTCTCCGCCCCCAATACAGTCCCTCGATCTCAGCGAGCCGCCGATGAGCCTACGCCCAACATCCACTCCCGCCCGTCCCAATCTCGCCGAGAATATCCTGCACGAGGCCGGTGCCATCATCCTCGGCAAGGATCGCGAATTACGGCTGGCGCTCGCCTGTCTGCTGGCACGCGGGCACCTGCTGATCGAGGATCTGCCCGGCGTCGGCAAGACCACTCTCGCCCACCTGCTGGCGCGTCTGCTCGGCCTGGACTATTCGCGCATCCAGTTCACCAGCGATCTGCTGCCGGCGGACGTGATCGGCGTCTCGGTCTATGACCGGGCGGCGGAAGGTTTCCGCTTCCATCCCGGCCCGGTCTTTTCGCAGTTGATCCTGGCCGACGAGATCAACCGCGCGACGCCCAAGGCACAGAGCGCATTACTGGAAGCGATGGAAGAGCGTCAGGTGACGGTCGAAGGCGAGACCCGACCGCTGCCGGTACCCTTCTTCGTCATCGCCACCCAGAATCCGCTGTTCCAGGTCGGCACCTTCCCCCTGCCCGAATCGCAGTTGGACCGCTTTCTGATGCGCATCCATCTGGGCTATCCGGCTGCCGATCAGGAAAAGGCGCTGCTCGCGGGCGAGGACCGGCGCGACATGGTGGCGCGCCAGCAGCCGGCGCTGACCAACGCCCAACTGATCGAACTCCAGAAATCGGTGAACCGCATCCACGCCGCGCCGCCCATCATCGATTATGTTCACGCCATCCTTCAGTTCACGCGCGGCTCGGAGCGTTTTGCCTATGGACTCTCGCCGCGTGCCGGGATTGGACTCCTGCATGCCGCCAAGGCCTGGGCCTTGCTTGCCGGGCGCGACTATGTCATCCCCGAAGACGTGCAGGCCGTGCTGCCGTCGGTCGCCGTGCATCGTCTGACTGGCGGCGAACCGGGACAGCGGGTGGGGGATGAGGAGGTCGCCAGCTTTATCCTTGCCAGCGTGCCGGTCTGAAGATTGAACCGGCCAATCGAATGACAGAACAAGCGCGCTGAAACAGTCTGTTTTGCGGGCAACATCAACCGGCGCTGGGCTCGGACGCCTCCAGCGTGACGGCGACCGGATCGCCGACCGGGTCGCGCCGCTCATGGGCGCGCAGCCAGAGCGCGAACGCCAGCGCCACGCCGAGCATCAGGATCGCGCCGACCACCACCCCCGGCCAGCCATGCCAGTGCCAGAAGGGTCCGAGATAGAAACTGCCGATGCTGGCCCCGCCGTAATAGCACATCAGATAGAGCGACGAGGCGCTGGCGCGGGCGCCGTCGGCCTTGCGGCTCACCCAGCCCGCCGCCTGGGTATGGGTGAAAAAGAAGCCGATGGCGTTGATCAGCATTCCGGCGACGATGGCCTCCAGTCGCGGGATCAGGGTCAGGAGCGTGCCTGCCATCAACATCAGAACGCCAGCCGCCATCGCCAGTGGCTGCGAGCCGCGCCCGACGATCCGTCCCGAGATACCAGCGGTCAGGGTGCCCGAGAGATAGGTCAGAAACAGGAGCCCCAGCCAGAAGGATGAGAGATTGTAAGGCGGCGCGCTCAGGAGAAAGGTGATGTAGCTGTAGAGATTGATGAAGACCAGAAAATTGAGCCCGCCGATGAGACAGGCGAAGAGGATCAGCGGATTGCGCGCATGGCGTCCCAGATCGTTCAGCATCGCCGCAGGATGCAGCGGCTTGGGCGTGAAACCGCGCGACGGCGGCAGCATCCAGGCAAAGACCATCAGGATGACGAGGCTCAGAACACCGGTCAGCAGAAAGCTCGCCTCCCAGCCCCAGACCGAGGCGGTCGCGCCGCTGATGAGCCGTCCGAGGATGCCGCCCAGCGAATTGCCGCCGATATAGATCCCGATGGCGAGCAGCATCGCCTCATGCTCGAATTCATCGCCCAGATAGGCCAGCGCCACCGCCAGCAGACCGCCGATGAACAGACCCTGCACCGCGCGCAGGGTCAGCAGGGTGGCGAAATCGGGCGCGAAGGCCATCGCCAGGGTGCAGAGCGTCGTCAGGCTCATGGTGACCAGCATGATGCCGCGCCGTCCGATGGCGTCCGACAGCGGGCCATAGATCAGAAGCGACAGGCTCAGAGTCAGGGTCGTCAGCGAGATGGTCAGGCTCGCATCGGTCGCGGACACACCCCAGGCCGCGCCGAACAGCGGCAGCAGGGGTTGCGGGGTATAGAGATTGGCGAAGGTGAGCATGGAACCCAGGCTCAGGGCCAGGGTGGCCCGCCAGAAAGCGGGCGTGCGTGCGGTGATCATGGGTGTGAAAGGGCTTGGCTCGCGGCAGGAGGCGGGGATTGTGTCTCCGGCACCATCGCGCTTGTCAAGACAGGCGATGCCCCCGGAGAGGGATCAATGGGCCCAATGGCATAACAGGCGCCGGCCCAGGATCGCAGCGATCTCCGATCAGTCGTGTGCATTCGGTGCGGACCAATTCGAGATCCTGGTGCCCTCGCTCTCGATCCTGGCGGAGCCGCCGGTCACCGTGGTTGATCGCACGGTGGACAAGAAGGGCACCCGCGCGGTCGCGACGGCCTATCTGGAATTCCTCTACTCGAAGGAAGGACAGGAAATTGCCGCCAGAAACTTCTACCGTCCCACCGATCCCGAGGTGGCGGCCAGACACAAAGGCCGGTTCGTTGAGGTCGATCTGGTGAAGATCGAGGATCTGGGCGGCTGGCAGGCGGCGCAGAAGAAACACTTCGCCGATGGCGGGGTGTTCGATCAGATCTATAACCCGCGCTGAGATTGGCGGGGCGTCAAACCGACGCCCCAGTCACACACGATCTTGCCCGCGCATCCGGCGAGGCCGTCGTCGTCTTGAAGAACATGATCACCATGAAATGGCCTGTGGCTGCCGGCATGCGCACCGACCTATAATGCGCGGCCAATTTTGACTCAGGCAGAATCATGTCAACCTTCCCCGCTTGTCCGCGATGCGCCCTGGAGAATACCTATCCGGATGGCGACAGCCGGATCTGTGCCGATTGCGGCCATGAATGGCAACCGACGGAGACCAGTGATCCAGATGACAGCGCAGAGGCCGTGGTCAGGGATGCAAACGGTCAGGTGCTGACCAATGGCGATACGGTTGTGCTGATCAAAGACCTCAAGGTCAAGGGATCATCCACCACGCTGAAGATGGGCACCAGGGTCAAGAGCATTCGCCTGGTCGGCGGCGATCACGAGGTGGACTGCAAAATGGATGCAGGCAGCTTCATGCTGAAGGCGTGCTATCTGAAGAAGGTTTAATCTGCAAGAGCCATGTTCGAAAACAGCAGCCGGAAGCAACTGCCGTGAGGCTCGACCGGCATGTATTTCAATTGCACCCCGTTCGTTTCAGCGAGTTCGCGGGCAATGTAAAGACCAAGTCCGGTGCCTTTGATCCGTGTCGTGTAAAAGGGGTTGAAGATGTCGTTCGCCGTGGCTGCATCGATTCCCGGACCGTCGTCGATGACTTCGACCAGTGGCTCGTGCTGATCGGCGCTCTGGCTGCTGCGGATCAGAATCTGCACTGACCGTCCGTCCGCTCCGCCATGGATGACCGCGTTCTCGCACAGGTTGGCGAGGATCTGATGCAGGTGACGGGGATCGACGGTGACGGCGATCCGGGGTGAGTCGAACTGGAGTTGGAAAACGCTCTCGCTCAGGCCATGACGCTCGCGGAATTCGCTCGCGAAATCCTCCAGCCAGTCATTCAGATCCATGCGGCAGGGATCCCGCTGGTGACGGCGCGAGAGTTGCAGCACGCTCTGTACGGTTTCCTCGATGCGGGCGCTGTTGCGGCGGATGATGTCGAGCAGATGACGATCATCGTCGGACAGACCCTGACCTTCGACCAGCAGTTGACTGGCATGGGTGATGGCGCTCAATGGATTGCGGATGTTGTGCGCGATGCTGGCGGTCAGGGTGCCAAGCGCGGCCAGTTTCATCTGTTGAACCTCTTTGACCACCTCCTGATTGTCACGCAGATAGAGGATCAGCCCGGCCGCGCGGCGTTCGCCCAAGAGCTTCATTGAAACATGGATGGCGCGTTCGTTGATTTCGATCAGGCCGCTTGGGGGCGCGTCGGACTGGAATCGGCAGGCCACCCAGGCGGCAAGTTCGGGCGACAGATCAGACAGCAGATCCCCGGTCCTGAATGGCGCGGCGCCGAGCAGATTCAACGCCGCCTGGTTGAGCAGACGCAGACGACGCTCACCATCGACCGCCAGGATGCCGGTGCCGATGCTGTGGATAATGAAACCGTTGAGCTTGGCGAGATCATCGATATCGACCTTGCGCTGGGCCGCCAGGGCTTCGGCGGTGCGCACCCGCCGATAGAGCACATGGGACAGCAGGGCCACCACGAAAAACAGCAGACCCAGGAGACCCGCCTGCGTGAAGGAGGCGGACTGGCTGTCGCCGAGCATGACCGCATAGACCTGCTGGGCGATCACGGCGAGCGAGGCAAGCGCGGCAAACAGCAGCGACAGGCGCCCTTCCATCATGAGTGCGCTGGCGGCAACCGTCACCGCCAGCAGAATGCCGATACCGCTCGTCACCCCTCCGGCTGCATGCATCAGGACGGTATAGGTCAGAATATCGATCACGATGGCGCTCTGGACCTGATGCGGACGGCGCGGCCAGCGGCGCGACAGACCGATCCCGCTGGCCAGAACCAGTAGCGCGTAGACGGCCAGGATATTCCACGCCAGTTGCGCGTCGGCATACGGAATCGAGGGATCCAGGGTGGCTGGCGAGAACGCCAGAATCAGGCCGACCACCATCAGCAGCCGGAACAGAAACAGCCAGCGCAGCGCGCCCCACGTGGGGTACGGATCAATGCTGTCGGCGCCGCGCCGCCGCGCCCGTGCACGTCCAGCGAACGGGGGCATGTCGGCATTGATGGTGTGGGTCTTGAGCGGGCGCTCGTCCGACATCCGTCTGTCTCGCTGTCAAATCGGGTCTGAAACGGATTCTTCTTTGGCAATCGACTGGAATTAGACCAGAATGATGCCACTCCTGAAGGTGGAAGTGTCGGGATCTTTATTGGTCGATCAGTGTGACCTCGGGCAGGCGGATGAATCTACACGAATATCAAGCAAAGCAACTCTTTCGGGACTATGGGCTGGCGGTGCCTGACGGGAGCGCGGTGACGACACCGGATGCGGCGGTGGCGGCCTGCAATGATCTGGGCGGATCGCGCTGGGCGGTCAAGGCGCAGATCCATGCCGGCGGACGCGGCAAGGCTGGCGGTGTGGTGCTGGCCGATTCCGTTGCGCAGGTCGAAACGGCGGCGCGGCGTCTGCTTGGCAGTCGTCTGGCGACCCATCAAAGCGGTCCCGAAGGTCTGCCTGTTGACGTGCTGCTGGTGGAGCGACCGACGGCGATTGCCCGCGAACTCTATCTGAGCCTGCTGGTGGAGCGCGCCTCGCAGCGCATCCTCTTCATGGCCTCGGCGGATGGCGGCGTGGAGATCGAGACGGTCGCCGCCGCAACGCCTGAGCGTCTGCTGCTGACGCGGGTTGATCCGGCGGTCGGTTTGCAGCCCTATCAGGTCCGGCGTCTAGGTTTCGGGCTGGGTCTGGCAGGTGCGCAGATTCAGGCGCTGGGCCGGTTGATGGACGGGCTCTATCGGCTCTTCAACAAGTGCGACGCCAGCCTGGTGGAGATCAACCCGCTGGTGGTGACGGACACCGGCGATCTGATCGCGCTGGACGCCAAGATCGATCTGGACGACAACGCGCTCTATCGCCATCCCGAGCTGGAGTCATTGCGCGATCCGCGTCAGGAAGACCCGCGCGAGGCGCAGGCGCGGGCGCATGAACTCAATTACATCAGTCTCGACGGCAACATCGGCTGCATGGTCAATGGGGCGGGACTGGCGATGGCGACCATGGATCTGGTCAAGCTCCACGGCGGGACGCCGGCCAATTTCCTCGACGTGGGCGGCGGCGCAACGGCCGAGCGGGTCGCCACGGCCTTCAAGCTCATCCTCTCCGACCCCAAGGTCACAGCGGTGCTGATCAATATCTTCGGCGGCATCGTGCGCTGCGATCTGATCGCCGAGGGCATCATTCAGGCAGTGCGCGAGGTGGGTGTGACGGTTCCCGTCGTGGTGCGGCTCGAAGGCACCCATGCCGAACAGGGGCGACGGATGCTGGCCGAGAGCGAGCTGGCGGTCGCGACGGCGGGCAGTCTGAGCGAGGCGGCGGACAAGGTGGTGGCAGCCGCTGGGCGCCTGACGGAGGATGCGCGATGAGCGTTCTGGTCGATGCGACGACGCGCCTGATCTGCCAGGGCTTTACCGGCAAACAGGGCACCTTTCATAGTGAGCAGGCCATCGCCTATGGCACCAATCTGGTCGGCGGCGTGACCCCCGGCAAGGGCGGTCAGCGACATCTCGACCGGCCGGTCTTCGATACCGTACAGCAGGCCGCGCAGGACACGGGCGCCGATGCGACCATGATCTATGTCCCGGCGGCCTTTGCCGCCGATGCCATCCTGGAAGCAGCCGATGCCGGGATCCGGGTCATCGTCTGTATCACCGAGGGGATTCCGACCCTTGACATGCTGCATGTCAAGGCCGCGCTCGCGCACACGTCTGCGGTGCTGATCGGTCCCAACTGTCCGGGAATCATCACGCCGGGCGCCTGCAAAATCGGCATCATGCCGGGCAGCATCCATCGTCCGGGGCGGATTGGGATCGTCTCACGCTCCGGCACACTCACTTACGAAGCGGTCTTCCAGACCACCCAGGCGGGTCTGGGTCAGAGCACCTGCATCGGCATCGGCGGCGATCCCATTCAGGGTCTGGATTTCGTCGATTGTCTGGCGCTGTTCGAGTCCGATCCCGAAACCGACGGGGTCATTCTGGTCGGCGAGATCGGCGGCGGCGCGGAAGAGGCGGCGGCGGATTTCATCCAGGCGCGGATGACCAAGCCGGTGGTGGCCTATATCGCCGGCGTGACCGCGCCTGCCGGCAAACGCATGGGCCACGCCGGTGCCATCGTCACCGGCGGACAGGGCACCGCCGAGGGCAAATATGCCGCGCTGGAGCGCGCCGGGGCCGTCACTGTGCGCTCACCCGCGCTGATGGGCGAACGGATGGCTGAGTTATTGGGGGCTGCTGTTATAAATGGACAGGATTAACAGGATTTTCCAGGATGGACAGGATTTTTAAAGCCGCTTTTTCAATGCTTTTAATCCTGAATCATCCTGTTCATCCTGCGAAATCCTGTTCATCCTGTCTATTTTGAAGGAGTGAATGATCGTGGCCTGTCGTATCCAGATCGCTCAACTGAATCCGCTGGTCGGCGATGTCGTCGGCAATGCGACGCGCATCATCGACTGGTCCGTGCGTGCGCGTGAGGCGGGCGCCGATCTGGTCGTTTTTCCCGAGCTCGCGCTGACCGGTTATCCGCCGGAGGATCTGCTGCTGCGACCGGAATTCATCCAGCGGGTCGAGACGGCGCTGGAGCGAATCCGCGCCGAAGTCGCTGGCATCACCCTGGTGCTGGGCTATCCACTGCGTGCCCTGGGCGGGCTGTTCAATGTCGCCGGGGTACTGCGCGACGGTCAGGTGATCGCCGAGTACGCCAAGCAACACCTGCCCAATTACAGCGTCTTCGATGAGAAGCGCTATTTTCAGGCGGGTGCGACACCAACGATCTTCACGCATGCCGGACTGCGCTTCGGGCTGAGTGTCTGCGAAGACATCTGGCATGACGGCCCGACCCGCCAGGCCGCCGAGGCCGGCGCTCAGATCCTCATCAATCTCAACGCCTCGCCCTTTCATGCCGGCAAACGGACAGCGCGCGAGGCGCTGGTGGCACGGCGGGCTGGCGATCATGGCCTGACGATCCTCTATGCGAATCTGGTCGGCGGACAGGATGAGCTGGTCTTCGATGGGGCATCATTCGTGATGGATCGATCAGGTCAGGTGATCGCCCGCGCGCCGGGCTTCGGGGAAGCCGTGCTGACGCTGGATCTCGACGACGCCGGGATACCGGTCAATCCGGATCCACTGGACAGCGAAGCGCCGCTCGAAGACGAGGCGTCCATCTATTCCGCCCTGGTGCTCGGGGTGCGCGATTATGTACGCAAAAATGGTTTCAGCGGGGCGGTGCTGGGTCTGTCGGGTGGGGTCGATTCGGCCCTGACCCTGGCCATTGCCGTGGATGCGCTGGGTGCCGGACAGGTCGAGGCGGTCCTGATGCCCTCGCGCTATACCGCCGACATGAGCAACGAGGATGCGCTGGAGCAGGCCCGGCGACTGGAGGTGACGACACGGATCATCCCCATCGAACCGGCCTTTCAGACCTTTCTCGGGATGCTGGAGCCGGTCTTCGCCGGTCAGCCGGCGGATGTCACCGAGGAAAACATCCAGGCGCGCTGTCGCGGCGTCATCCTCATGGCAATCAGCAACAAGAGCGGGCGCATTCTGCTGACCACCGGCAACAAGAGCGAGATGGCGGTGGGTTACGCAACCCTCTATGGCGACATGGCTGGCGGTTTTGCGCCCATCAAGGATGTGCCCAAGATGCTGGTCTACCGGCTCGCACGCTATCGCAACACAATCGCGCCGGTGATCCCGGAGCGGGTGCTGACCCGCGCGCCCTCGGCCGAACTGCGTCCGGATCAGACCGATCAGGACAGTCTGCCGCCCTATGAGATCCTGGACGCCATCCTGCGGCTCTATATCGAAGAGGATGAAGGCATCGACGCCATCGTGGCGCGGGGCCATGCAGCGGATGTCGTGCGCCGGGTCACACGGCTGGTGGATCGCAACGAATACAAGCGCCGTCAGGCGCCGCCAGGGGTGCGGATCTCGCAACGGGCCTTCGGGCGCGACCGGCGCTATCCGCTCACCAGTGGCTTCTGACCAGCGATCTCACGGACGCTGTTCATCACCTGATCGCGAACTTATACTTCCAGGCTTTCGAGAGCCGCGCCTTAACGGAGACACGCATGAAAAAAGTCGAAGCGATCATCAAGCCCTTCAAGTTGGACGATGTGCGCGAGGCACTGTCTGCGGCGGGTATTACCGGCATGACCGCCATTGAGGTCAAGGGGTTTGGCCGCCAAAAAGGCCACACCGAACTCTATCGCGGCGCCGAATATGTGGTGGATTTCCTGCCGAAGGTGAAGGTCGAGCTGATCCTCGCCGACGATCAGGTGGACGACTGCATCAATGCCATCACGGCAGCAGCGCGTACCGGCAAGATCGGCGACGGCAAGATCTTCGTCTCGGATGTCTCGCGAGTGGTGCGGATCCGCACCGGAGAAGAGGACGAAGCGGCGATTTGAGATTAAACCGCGTCCGAAGCGAAAGGCTTGGTTTCGAGTGTGTTTAATGTTTGGTGCATTGACGGTTCTTGGTGGGACGCGGTTTAAAATTTTATATTTTTAATAGCTTAAACCGCGCCAGCTCCGACAATCATCGATGCAGCCAGGGCTGGTCCAATCCAAAAATATCGCATACTGCACGGGACGCAGTTTAATTCTTGTCGAGACTCAGGTAGTCCCAGAGCTTGCGCGCGATGTCGCCCTTGTCCGGCTCAGGTTCATCCGCCACGAAACGTCCGGCCTGACGATTGAGATCCAGCACTCGTCTGGCATCCGCCGCCAGTTCCTCCTTGCCGAGCGCGCGGTAGGCATCGATCAGCACTTCCAGCGCACTTTCCACGGCGCTGGTGCGCTGGAAACGCTCGATGACATAGTTGGCGCGATTGGCGGCAGCCAGATAGGCGCCGCGCCGCATGTAATAGCGGGCGACGTTGACCTCGTGTTGGGCGAGATTGTTGCGCAGATAGAGCATGCGCTGGCGGGCGTCCTCGGCATATTTGCTGTCGGGAAACTTCTCGACCAGGGCCGAAAAATCGACAAAGGCATCCAGCGCCGAACCGGGGTCGCGCTGTGAGGCATCGACCGGGATGTAGCGGTCCAGAAAGCCCACGCTGCGGTTGTAATTGACGATGCCTTTGAGATAGTAGGCGTAATCGACGAATGGATTCTGCGGATAGAGCTTGATGAAACGATCCGCCGCAGCGATGGCTTCCTCCGGCTCTTCGGCGCGGTAGTGTGCATAGGCCACATCGAGCTGGGCCTGCATGGCGTAGCGGCCGAATGGATAACGCGACTCCAGCTTTTCATACAGCTCGATGGCGCGCTCGTAGTTGCTGGAATCCAGCTCGCCTGCCGCCTCCGCATAGAGCTTGGCGGCGCTCCAGCCCTCGGTCTGATCGATCTCCTTGCCGAAGATCCCGCAGCCGGCAAGCGCGGCGACGAGCAGTATCACGGGCAGTCGTGTTAACGTGCGCGACATGTCTCAAACACACCTTTGCAAAATGATCCGCAGTATACCCGAAGGGCGCATGTTGGGCTCAGACTGTTGCGTTCGACATCGATGCCCGCCACAGTTGGTGCGCTCATGAATATGCCGATTGCCGATGTCGTGCGCCGCTCGGTGCAGGTCGATCCAACGCTGGCGGGCTGCCGGCTCGATCAGGCGCTGGCTGCACTCCTGCCCGAATTTTCGCGCAGCCGGTTGCAGCAGTGGATCGAGTCCGGACAGGTACTGGTCAACGATGCGCCACGTCGCTGTCGCGACCGGGTCTGGAACGGCGACGCGATCCGGATCGATGCCCCGCTCCGGCTCAACGACGACTGCGCCGCCCAGGCAATCCCGCTGGATCTGGTCTATGAGGACGCGCACCTGCTGGTGATCAACAAGCCTGCCGGTCTGGTCGTCCATCCGGCCGCCGGCAATCCCGATGGCACGCTTCAGAATGCACTGCTGCATCATGCCCCGGAGCTGGCGGCGATCCCGCGCGCCGGCATCGTCCATCGGCTCGACAAAGACACCACCGGACTCCTGGTCGTCGCGCGGACGCTCTCCGCCCATCAATCGCTGGTGGCGCAGCTTCAGGCGCGCGAGGTGCACCGCGAATACCGCGCCCTGGCGGTTGGCGAGCTGGTTGCTGGCGGGCGGATCGAGGCGCCGGTGGGACGCCATCCCACGCAGCGCACACGGATGGCTGTGGTGGCGCGGGGACGCCCGGCGGTGACGCATTATCGCGTATTGGAACGCTATGCCGGCCATACCCTGCTGGCTGTCGAACTGGAAACCGGACGCACCCATCAGATTCGCGTGCATCTGACGCACAGCCATCATCCGCTGGTGGGCGACCGCACCTATGGCGGTCGTCCGCGTCCGCCGCGTGGCGCCGATCCGGCCCTGGTCGCGGCCCTGCAGGGCTTTCCGCGTCAGGCGCTGCATGCCATCCGTCTGGGTCTGAATCACCCGGCGACCGGCGAGCCCATGGTCTGGGAGGTGCCAATGGCGGCGGATCTCGACGATCTGCTGGCGCTGTTTCGACAGGAGCGTGCGCGTGGAACTGATTCGTCCTGACTGGCCCGCACCCGCCTGGGTGCAGGCGGTCTCCACCACGCGCCATGGCGGCCTGAGCGGCGGCCCCTTTGCGAGCCTCAATCTGGGTGACCATGTCGGCGACGAGCCGGCGCAGGTCGCCGGCAATCGCGCCCGCCTGATCGAACATCTGGGCCTGACTGCCGAACCCTGCTGGTTGAATCAGGTGCATGGACGGACGATCATTCACGCCGATGCGGTCGCGCCGGGGCGTGAAGCGGATGGCGCTGTGACGGATACGCCCGGCGCGGTCTGTGTCGTGATGACCGCCGACTGTCTGCCGCTGCTCATCTGCGACGACCGGGGAACGCAGGTCGCCGCCGTTCATGCCGGCTGGCGCGGCCTGGCCGATGGCGTGGTGGACAGCGCCCTGGACGCGCTGGGCGTTGCACCCGAACGGCTGCTGGTCTGGCTCGGCCCGGCGATCGGACCCGCTGCCTTCGCGGTCGGCGACGAGGTGCGTGATCGTTTCATCGCGGCGGCCCCTGATGCGACAGCCGCCTTCCAGCCGCATGGCGCTGGCCGCTGGCTGGCCGATCTCTTTCTGCTGGCCCGCCAGCGGCTGGCTCTGCTTGGCATCGACCGCATTTATGGCGGCGGAGACTGCACGGTCTCGCAGCCGCACCGTTTTTTTTCGTACCGGCGCGATGGCGTCACCGGACGCATGGCGAGCCTGATCTGGCTGGATCCTGGCCGGGAAAATAGACAGGATTAACAGGATTTTTCAAGATTGACAGGATTTTTAAGTCACTGTTTTTAATATTTTTAATCCGGTCTAAATGAAAATTCTGATCTAAGAGGAGTGTTTCCCGGAAAGCGCCTGAATACAGCACTTAAAAATCCTGTTAATCCTGCGAAATCCTGTTAATCCTGTCCATTCAAACGACAGTCTGATGGAGAAAAAATCCATGCCTGATTGGAATATGCTGACCCTGGTCGGGGCCGACCGTCCGGGGATCGTGTCACGCGTGACCCGTGCGCTCTACCAGGTCGGCTGCAATCTTGGCGAGGCGTCGATGATCCGGCTCGGCGGTAATTTCACCATCATGCTGATGGTGAGCGGCGAGCATACCGATTCCGAGATTCAGGCCGCGCTGGCGCCGGTCGCGGAGGAACTGGGTCTGCGTCTCCATCTGGATCCCGTGCAGGGCGGTCTGCACCGTCATCTGGCGCCCAATCTCCAGGTGCGGGTCATGGGCGCGGATCGCGCCGGCATCGTCGCCGATGTCACCGAAATCCTCGCGGAACAGGGGTTTAATATTTTAGAGCTGGAATCGGATGTGGCCGGCCACCAGGAGCGTCCGATCTACATCATGAACATTCAGGGTTACTGCGATCGCACGCTTGAGACCCTGAATGCGGCGCTCTCCACCCTGAGTGATCGCGGCGTTTCCGTGGATGTCTCGCCTGTCGATGTGCTGATTGGTTGACCGATGGCGATTCTGGACATTCTCACACTCCCCGATCCACGGCTGAAACAGGTCTCAGCGCCGGTTGAGTCATTCGACGACGAGCTGCGGTCATTCATTGCGGATCTGGAGGAAACCCGTCTGGCGGGACCGGCGGCGGTCGGCATCGCCGCGCCCCAGGTCGCGCGCTTCCAGCGCATTCTGATCATGAATGTCTCGGGGCGGCCCAAGACGCCGAATCACGGTCATCTGGTGCTGGTCAACCCCGAGATCGTCCACTGGGAGGGCTATGCGATCGGACGCGAGGGCTGTCTCTCGGTGCCCGACTACACGGGCAATGTGATCCGCGCGACCCACATCCGTCTCAAGGCCCAGGATCCTCAGGGCCAGAGCCATGAGTATGAGATGGAGGGCTATGAGGCGCGCGCCCTTCAGCATGAGATGGATCATCTGGACGGGCTGCTCTTCGTTGATCGGGTGGTCAGCCGCCGGACGGATCTGTACCGGCGCAAGGTCTATCAGACCTGAAGCCCGCCCCGTCGTCTTAAATCGCGCCTCGTGCGGTATGCGATGTTTTGGAGTTGGATCGACCCCGGCAGCATCGACGACCGTGCGAACTGGCGCGGTTTAACGCTGTTGCAAAAATAATTCGTTGTAAAAATCTCATTCAGGCTCTACTGTGAAGGCTTTTTATGGCCTAAGATTTGTCAGTTTCACACCAAGCCGCGACTTGAGTGCGTTTTTGGTCACGACACCTCCTTTGGTCAATTTTGTCTCTCTGTTGATCGAGATCGAACACGAGTACTGCCCATGAGACGGCCGCTTTCACTGTTTCTGTCCGCTGTTGCGCTAATGATGACGGCCACCGCCCTGGCCGCGCCGCATCCCGTTCCACTGTCCGAGCTCTTTCCGAATTCGGGGCACGCCAGGTCCGCAATCATCATCAACAAGGTGCTGGAGCGTTATCACTACCGCAAAGTGAAGCTCGACAACGCCTTTGCCCGGCAGGTGCTCGCCAAATATCTGGCTGCGCTGGATCCCAACCGCGCCTTTTTCCTCGCGCGCGACGTGGAGCGTTTCGAAAACGGCGCCCGTCGCCTTGAGGAGAACCTGCGCCGGGGCGAACTTGATGCCGCATTCGACATCTTTCGCGTTTACCGGATGCGGGTCGATGAGCGGGTGGCGGGCGCGCTCAAGCTCCTGGACGGTCAATTCGATTTCGGTCGCGCGGAATCCTATGCCTTCCCGCCGTCATCCGCCTCGTCACCATCCACCGCTCGCTGGGCGCAGGACAGCGCCGAACTCGACGAGTTGTGGCGCAAGCGCGTCAAGAACGATTTCCTGACCCTGCGCCTGGCCGGCAAGGCCGATCCTGAGATTCGCGAGCGTCTCCAGAAGCGGTATGAAGGACTGGCGCGGCGAATCCATCAGTTCAATGGCGACGATGTCTTTCAGACCTTCATGAACGCCTATACCGAGACACTCGAACCGCACACCAGTTACATGTCGCCGAGCACCTCGGAAAATTTCGACATCAGCATGAAACTCTCGCTGGAGGGCATCGGCGCGGTGCTGCGTGGCGACAACGAATACACCGTGGTGCAGAGCACGGTCCCTGGCGGTCCCGCCCGGGAATCCGGGCAGATCCACGCAGGCGATCAGATCGTCGGGGTCGCCCAGGGGCTCGACGGTGCGCTGGAAGATGTGGTCGGCTGGCGACTGGAAGACGTGGTGGACAAGATCCGGGGACCGAAGGGCTCGGTCGTGCGTCTGCAACTGCTGTCGAAATCGAGCGGCTCGACTGCCCAGACGCGCGAGGTGTCGCTGGTTCGCAACGAAATCAAACTGGAGGATCAGGCAGCCAAGACCTTTGTTGTCGATCCACTCGCCAATGCGCCGGGGCTCAAGATCGGGGTTATTGAGATCCCGGCCTTTTACCGGGATTTCGCCGCAGAAGGCGCCGGTAATCAGGATTTTCGCAGCACCACGCGTGACGTGCGCAAGCTGGTCGAACAATTGGTGGCGCAGGGTGTGGATGGCATCCTGATCGATCTGCGCGCGAATGGCGGCGGCTCGCTGGCCGAGGCGACCTCGCTCGCCGGCCTTTTCATCGATACAGGGCCGGTCGTGCAGGTCAAGGACAACTTCGGCAAGGTCGAGGTCGAGACCGACACCGATCCGGGGGTCGCCTACAACGGCCCGCTGGCGGTTCTGGTTGATCGCGACAGCGCCTCGGCCTCCGAGATCTTCGCCGCCGCCATTCAGGACTATGGACGCGGACTGATCATCGGTGAGCCCACCTTCGGCAAGGGGACGGTGCAGACCCTGATCGATCTCAACCGCTATGTGCCGGGCGAGCACAACGATCTCGGTCGTCTGCGCCTGACGATGGCCGAATTCTTCCGCATCAGCGGCGGCAGCACTCAGTTGCGCGGTGTCGAGCCCGACATCCGCTTTCCGGGCGCCGATTACTTGACCAATCATGGCGAGCGTTCGCTCGACAACGCACTGCCCTGGACGCAGATCAAGCCCGCCGACTACAAGCGGGTCGGACAGGTCAGTGTGGACCGGCTGGCGCAACAGTCCGCCGAACGCATCGCCCAGGATGTCGGTTTCAGGATGCTCACCGAGCGCAGCAAGCTGATGCGCGACGCCGAGGCGCAAACCCAGGTCTCGCTACGGGAGACGGAGCGCCGCGAGGAAGACAAGCGGCGTGAGCGTGCCTTCAAGGAGCTTCAGAATCGTTTTCTTCAGGCGCGCGGCATCACGCCAGTGGACGAAGACGCGGATCAGATCGATGAGGACGCGCTGGACGCGCAGCGCAAGGCCATCGCCCGCATTGAGGTGGACGAGGCGGCGCGGATCCTCGCCGACCGGATCCTGATGGAGCGCGAGCGCCAGCCGCGCGCGGTCATGAAGGATTAAGATGATCTCCTGAAAACCGATACCTGATACACGCCTCAAACAGACAGGATCAACAGGATTTTCCAGGATGAGCAGGACTTTTAAACTATTGTTTTTATCCTGTTAATCTTGAGTCATCCTGTTAATCCTGTCTCATCTCCCGGACACCACCCGAATTGAACGACTCGCAAACCAGCCTGGAGCGGCGTGTGGCGGACCTCGCCGCCGCCGGGGCGTCGGCCACCCTGGCCGGCAATCGGATCGGCCTGGAAAAAGAGGGGCTGCGGGTCACGCCCGCTGCCCGGCTCGCCGACTCGCCGCACCCACCGGCCCTGGGATCCGCGCTGACCCATCCTTACATCACCACCGATTTCTCCGAGTCGCTGATCGAGCTGGTCACGCCGGCCCTGACCGGCGCGCAGGAGGTGCTCGACTTCCTGACCGACATCCATCGCTACGTCTATCGGCACCTTGGCAATGAGTGGCTGTGGGCGACCAGCATGCCCTGCGTACTGGAGCGCGCCGGTCAGATCCCGCTGGCCCGTTATGGCGCGTCCAATGCGGCAACCATGAAGACCGCCTACCGGCGCGGGCTGGGCAACCGCTACGGGCGCACCATGCAGATGATCGCCGGGGTGCATTTCAATTTTTCCTTCGCGGACGCCTTCTGGACGCTGTATCAGGAGCAGACCGGCACACCGGGCGAGGCCCGCGCCTTTCGCGATGCGGCGCAGATGGGCATGATCCGCAACTTACAGCGGATCGGCTGGATCCTGCCCTATCTCTTCGGCGCCTCGCCAGCGGTCTGCGCCAGTTTTGTGCAGGGACGGGCGACCGATCTCCAGCACTTCGATGCCAGCACACTCTTCTATCCCTACGCCACCTCACTGCGCATGGGCGACATCGGCTATCAGAACAAACAGGAAGAGGGCGTTGGCATCAAGGCCAATTACGACAGCCTGGATGCCTATGTCCGCAGTCTGACCTGGGCCATTCAGACGCCCTGTCCGCGCTACGAGGCCATCGGCGTCAAGGTTGGCGACCGCTATGAGCAGCTCAACGCCAATGTGCTCCAGATCGAAAACGAGTACTACAGCACGGTGCGACCCAAGCAGATCACCGACTGGCTGGAAAAACCGAGCCTGGCACTGCGTCGGCGCGGGATCGCCTATGTCGAACTGCGCTCGCTGGATGTCAATCTCTTTGAGCCGGTCGGGGTCGGGATCGAGCAACTGCTCTTTCTGGAAGTCCTGATGCTCGATTGCCTGCTGCGCGACAGTCCCCGTATCGGCACGCGCGAACGACGCGACATCGACGAAAATCAGGTGCTGGCGGCCCATCGCGGACGCGAGCCGGGGCTGCGACTGGCCCGTGACCATACCGAGTTGGAACTTCGCCAGTGGGCGCACGAACTGCTCGACGGCATGGTGGCGACGGCTGCATTGCTCGATGGGGTGGCGGACGGCCCGCGCGCGGCGAACCTGCGCGTGCAGATGGAAAAGATCGCGCATCCCGATCTAACCCCGTCGGCGCAGATGCTGCAAAGGATGCGCGAACGCGGCGAGGGTTTTTTCGCCTTTGCCCAGCATCTATCCGAAGCGCACGGGCGTGCCCTGCGGTCATCGACACTGAGCGCCGAACGCCTGGCCAGCTTCGACCGTCTGGCCGCCGAATCAGTCCAGCGCCAGCGCGAGATCGAAGCGTCGGATGACCGGAGTTTCGATGATTTTCTGCGCGATTATTTTGCTCAGGGTAAAGCCGGCAATCCGTCTGAACCGCGTGTTTAACTGACCATTCGCTGACAGACCCGTACAGCCTTCGGTCAGCGCCCCCCCGTTAATCTGCGTCCCAAGGTCGTGATTGATCGCGACCGACTTCACCGACAGCCGTCGCAAGGGGACAGACAGATGACGATTCAAGCCGCGACCCCGTCCGGGATCGCCTCACTCGACACCACCACGCCCGTGACAACCGAACGGGTCCGCGTCTGGGATCCGCTGGTGCGGATCTTTCACTGGTCGCTCGCCGCTGGCTTTGCGACCGCCTTCATCGTCGAAGACGATCTGCTCGGCGTACATGTCTGGGCCGGCTATCTGGTCCTGAGCCTGATCGCCGTGCGTCTGGTCTGGGGCGTGATCGGCACCCGCCATGCACGCTTCACCGATTTCGTACACGGCCCACGGCAGATTCTGGGCTATCTCAAGGATGCACTGCGGTTTCGCGCTCCGCGTTATCTGGGCCACAACCCGGCGGGCGGCGCCATGGTGATCGCCCTGCTGTTCTGCGTCGCGGCGACCGGACTGACCGGCATGGCGCTCTATGGCGCGGAGGAATTCGCGGGACCGCTGGCCGGACTGATGAGCGCCCTGCCCGAGTTCAGCGGCGATGCCCTGAAAGAGGTCCACGAATTCCTGGCCAACACCAGTCTGGCACTGATCGTCCTGCATCTGGCCGGCGTGATCTTTTCCAGTCTGTCGCATCAGGAAAATCTGATCGGCTCCATGATCACTGGATTCAAACAGAGAGAAAAACAATGAAAACAAGCCTTGTGCTCGCACTGGCCGCCGCTGGCGCACTCAGCCTCCCCGCCACACTGCTCGCCGCCGATGCGGCGGCAGGCAAAGCGGGTTGGTCTAAAGAATATCCCCAGTCGGACGGCTCCCCGGCACGCAGTTGTGTCACCTGCCATGGCAAGGATCTGACTCAGCCGGGTCGTCAGGCCAACACCGGCAAGGTGATCGAGCCGCTCGCGCCATCGGTCAATCCCAAGCGGCTGACCGATCAGGCCAAGATCGAGAAATGGCTGCTGCGCAACTGCAAATGGACCCTCGGGCGCGAATGCACGGCCACCGAAAAGGCTGATTTCGTCGCCTATATCAAGACGCAGTAAGCGAGAGAGCGAATCCATGACCCATCGCAAAGGCATCCTCATCCTGCTGGGCCTTGGCCTCATCACATTCGGCACGGCTGGCGTGGCTGTCAGCGATGACGGCGACCGGAACGGAAAGCGCGGCGGCTGGCTGACCGCCCGCGCCGATGTCGCCCCGGTCGCCAATGCCACTTACGGCGAGGAATGCGGTTCCTGTCACCTGGCCTATCAGCCGGGACTGCTGCCGGCACCGGCCTGGGCACAGGTCATGGATCCCGCCGCGCTGGGCGATCATTACGGCGACGAGGCCACGCTGGCGGAAACGCTGCGCACCGGGATCCTCGCCTATCTGACCGCCCATGCCGCTGATCAGGCCAGCGAGGTCCGTTCCCGCGCCTTTGCCGTTGGCTTTGATGCCCATGCTGGAACCGGGCTGCCGCGCATCACCGAGACGCGCTATTTCAAACGCAAGCATGACCGGGTGCCGACATCGCTGGTGGCCGGCAACCCCGATGTCGGCAGTTTCAGCCAATGCCCGGCCTGCCATCGCGGTGCCGCCAAAGGGATCTACAACGACAGTCAGATCGATATCCCCGGCCACGGCCCTTGGAAGGATTGATTCTGGGCGGGCATGGTCTTTCGCACCGGAAAACCTGATCGGCTCCATCGTCGCCGGACTCGCACCTCAAGACACAACGAACGGGAAACCATACTCATGAACCATCACAAACCGATCCTCACGATCTTCACCATCGGCCTGCTCTCGCTGGGCACTGTCGGTCTGGCGTTTGGGGATGACGATGAGGAGAGGGAAGAAGACGAACGCGAGTCAAGTGGCTGGATGGACTCCCGCACGACCCTCGCCCAGGTGGTCAACGCCACCTATGAACAGGAATGCGGCTCCTGTCACATGGCCTACCAACCGGGATTACTGCCGCCACAAGCCTGGGCGCAGATCATGGAGCCTGCCGCGCTGGCGAATCATTATGGCGACGATGCCTCTCTAACGGATGAACTGCGCACCGAAATCAGTACCTTCCTCGGCGCCAACACCGTCAATCTGGCCCAGCAGGGTAACCCCTATGCCCAGAATCCCGCGAATTCGACTGCGGGTCAGGGCCTGCCGCGCATCACCGAGACCCCGGATTTCAAGCGCAAGCACGATGAAATTCCGGCGCGTCTGATCCAGGACAATCCGGAGGTTGGAAGCCTCAGCCAGTGCAATGCCTGCCATCGCCAAGCGGCTGAGGGTGACTACAACGAGCGCCAGATCAACATTCCCGGCCATGGTCCCTGGAACGACTAAACCACAATCTGTTGCACCTGTGGCGCTTGATGATCGGGGATGCGCGTCGGCGCCCTGATGTTTGCGTGTGGTACAACCATGGCGATAGGCCGAACAAATGACAAAACTGAGTGACATTCCGGTGCGAATTGACCGCCCTCGCGGATCCAGGGCCGATGTGGCGAGCGTAACCGCCATTCTGACGGAGCTCAGCGAGATGCTCGCCAACTTTGTCGAAACCGGACAGCCTGGCGTCATCGATTTACGTCAACGACCACGGATGCGGAAAGCGACCTATCAGACCCTCAAAGACGCTTTAGCCACCGGCGAGGTCAGCGCCGTGGTCGATACGGAGTCGAAGGTCGAGGTGCTGGAGACGCAGTACCCGGGGGTGTGGTGGGTGACTCACCGCGATGAACGTGGCGGCATCCTGACTGAACTCATCGAAATCACGGCCATCCCGGCCATTCTGCGGTCTCATTCGACCGAGATCCAGGCAGGTCTGAGACGGCTGCAACGCCGTCTGGCGGAGTCAGTACCCACGCGCGAGTCGGTCGCTGCCATGGACGAAACGACGGATCGTCCCAGCGACGCCGACAACGGCCCGCCAGCTCTGTGAAACCCCGGCAGACACCGGCCAACGGCGAGACCTCAAACCGGGGCCGCCCTTTGTCGCCGCTGGGAGCCCCGCACCACCCGAAGTCGTCCAACCGCCACACGGCCCATCAGCGAGAGGAAACACGACCATGACTGTAGCGTTCCGAAATCGCGCGACCACGCCCGTTTCCCCTGCTCCTGCGCAAAAGGACATCGCACTGGACGACGCCACCGCGAGCCGACTGCTTGAAGCGGGCATCAGTCGGCGGCGCTTCCTCTCCTATTGCGCCGGCCTGGCATCCATCATGGCGTTGCCGCAATCCATGGTGCCCCGGCTGGCTGCGGCGGCCACGTCTCCGACCAAGCCCTCGGTGGTCTGGCTACCGTTTCAGGAATGTACCGGTTGCACCGAGTCGATGGTGAACTCCTTTGCCTTCAGCGGCGGCGCGACCATCGAGAACCTGATTCTCAACCTGATCTCACTGGATTATCACGAAACCTTGATGGCGGCGGCCGGTGACCGGTCCGAGCAGCGGCTGAAAGAGGTCACCAAGTCCGGTCATATTCTGATCGTCGATGGATCGATTCCCGCGCCATGGGATGGAAGCCAGCGCAATGGCTACTTCATCAGTGGCGGTCGGAGCGGCGCCAAACGCTTCGAGGCCGCCGCCAGAACCGCCAGGCTGGTCATCGCGGTCGGGACCTGCGCGAGCTTCGGCGGCTTGCCCAAAGCCAATCCGAACCCGACGGGCGCACTGTCGATCGGTGCGCTCATGACGCGACTTGGCATCAAGACCCCCTTGATCAACGTGTCCGGCTGCCCGCCGATTCCGGAAGTGATGACCGGGGTGATCCTCTACTATCTGGCGAAGGGGATGCCGGCCCTGGACAGTCAGGGCCGACCGGTGATGTTCTATGGCGATACCGTGCATGACGACTGCTATCGCGAAGAATTTTTCGAGGACGGGCCGTTCGTTCAGCAGTTCGATGATGGGGTCTCGCGCAAGGGCGGCTGTCTGTACAAGGTCGGTTGCAAAGGACCGGTGACCCACAATGCCTGTTCACGCATTCGCTGGAACCAGGGCACCAGTTTTCCCATGATGTCCGGCCATGGATGTATCGGGTGCGCCGAGCCTGATTTCTGGGATGGGCTCAACTTCGAGGGCAAACAGGGGTTCTATATCCCCCTGGGGACCGGCTCTGGCCATAGTCGCGGCATGCCCTGCGAGACCTGCCACAGCGACGGCGGCGGCGATGACGATGACGATGACGACGATGATTAGGATCGCGGTTAGGACCGTTCCATCGGATCGGTTGCCACGGACGCCCGCCGCCGCCTGCGGCTGACATTCTCGATTGAGGAGCAAGGTCATGGCTACAACAACAACATCGACGATCGTCATCGATCCGGTGACGCGCATCGAAGGGCATCTGCGCATCCAGGCATATGCCGAAACCAGCGATGGGAAAAGCGGCAAAATTACTCAGCCGGCGCTCAGCTCCAGCACCATGGTGCGGGGTCTCGAAATCATCCTCCGGGGGCGTGACCCGCGTGACGCCTGGGCCTTCACCCAACGCATCTGTGGCGTCTGCACCGTCGTCCATGGCTTGACCTCGGTGCGGGCGGTGGAAAATGCCATTGGCATCAAGGTGCCGAGGAACGCCGACTACATCCGTAACATGATGATCGGCGCTCAATATGTGCATGATCATGTCATGCATTTTTACCATCTCCACGCGCTGGATTGGGTGGATGTCGTCAGCGCCTTGAAGGCCAACCCGGCCAGCACTGCCGCCCTGACAAAACTCAACAACCCCGCCTATAAGCCCAACAATGGGGCGCTTCCCGACGCCGCGTACTTTCAGTCGGTCCTGAACAAGTTAAACGGCTTGGTGAGCCGGGGCCAGCTTGGCCTCTTCGCGAACGGTTACTGGGGCCATCCCGCTTACAAACTGTCGCCGGAAGAAAATCTGCTGCTCGTCTCCCATTATCTGGAGGCGCTGGCCTGGGCGCGGGAAGTGGTGAAGTTACACACGGTCTTCGGCGGCAAGGATCCCCACCCCAATCTGGTGGTGGGTGGGATGCCCTGCACCCTGAGCACCAACACCGGGGCGGTCAATGAGGAGATCGGCGGCACCTCGCTCAACACGGCGGGTCTGACGCTGATCAAGACGGCGGTGGCGAAGATGAAGTCCTTCGTCGATCAGGTCTATATGCCCGACGTCGTCTTGGTGGCAAAGCGGTACAAGGCGTGGGCGAGTATCGGCGCCACCGCCGGCAATTTCTTGTCTTATGGCGAGTTTCCCGACCCGAAACTGGTCAAGCAGGAATTCGTCGATGGCGCCATCGACTACCCGAGCGGTTACGTTTTCCCGCCCGGCGTCATCTGGGCCGGCGCGCTCGGGAAGCTGGAACCCTTCGATGAGCAACGGGTGACCGAGGACGTCACCCACGCCTGGTATCAGCGTGGGAGCAGCCAAGCGGTCCATCCCTCGCGTGGCTGGACCGTCCTCGACTATCGTGGGCCGCCTCCGGATGGGACGGCTTATATGCTGAAAGAGAGCGATGCATACTCTTGGATCAAATCGCCTCGCTACGATGGCCAGCCCATGGAGGTGGGGCCGCTGGCCCATATCCTGACCATGCATGCGCGGGGCACCCAACCGACCGACAAGCTGGTGCGCCGCTTCGTCCAGCAAATCTGGACCAATCCCGCGTCGAATGGCGGTCTTGGCCTGCGTTTCGACCAACTGAACTCGACCCTGGGTCGCATCTTCTGCCGGATGTTGGAGACCAAAATCATCGCCGACCAGATGGCGGGCAGAACCGCCGACAAAGCGGCAGGCACTCCCGCTTACCCGGGCTGGTATCAGCTTTACTACAGCAATCGAGCGGGAGCCTACTGGAATCCAGAAACGTTCCGGCGCCTCCAGCAGCCGACCTTGTGGCCCAATAACGGCATCGGTTTCGGTTTCACCGAAGCGCCGCGCGGCGCCCTGGGTCACTGGATCGACATTAATCCAGGGACGGGCATGATCGACAACTATGAATGTGTCGTAGCCAGCGGCTGGAACGCCGGTCCACGGGACGCTGGCGGCACGCCTGGACCCTACGAAACGGCGCTGCAAGGGCATGTCCTGGCCGATTTGTCGCAGCCGCTCGAAGTGCTGCGGACCATCCACAGCTTCGATCCCTGTATCGGATGTGCAGTACACATCATCGACGCAAACGGCACGCCCTTGGTTCAGGTCAATCTCAACCACGGAGCCGGACCTCTAACCAAGATATCCTGTGCAGCGGGCAGCGTTTGAACGCCTCGCTTGGGGTGAAACCCCCTAGATGACCTTGTCAGCGGATGATCACCTAAAACCATCTTCTATGTAGCGATTAAGTAGCGCCGTCCGCAGCCAGCATTTGATCATAGACTTCCCAAGCCGCTGCTGCCGCAGAGGGGCTGATCCGATCCATGGCATAGCCCAGATGGACGACCACATAGTCGCCGACGGCCAAGGGCTCGTGCTGGAGCATGAAGAGGTTCACCTCCCGTTCCACGCCCTTGGCGGCGCAACGGGCAGCGAAACCATCGATAGACTGAATCTGCATCGGGATACCGAGACACATCGTGTTTGCACTCCGGACGTTTGACGCGATGTGACAGGCTAAGCGTCAAGGGTAAATTGAACAAAATCCACAGACATGGTGGCGGGAGTAACCACATGACGCAAAGCACGCTCGTCCTTGGCCTTGGCAACACGCTCATGACGGATGAGGGCGTCGGTCCGCTGGTCGTCCGACACCTAAAGGCGGAGGCAGACCCCGCCGGACCGCTGCTGTTCCTTGACGGCGGAACCCTCAGTTTCACCCTCGCGGGGCCGATTGAGGATTGCCGATGTTTGATCGTCGTGGATGCCGCCGCGATGGGTGATCCCCCAGGAACCGTTCGCGTCTTCGAGGGAGAGGCCATGGATCGACAGTTGCGCCAGCACGCCAACAGCGTGCATGAGGTGAGCCTTGCCGACCTGCTGGACATGGTGCGGCTGACTGATCGGTTGCCTGAGCGACGCGCCCTGGTGGGGATCGAACCGGCGGTCATCGGCTGGGGTGACAGACTCACCCCGGCGGTCGAGGCCGCAGTGCCCATCGCGATGGCCCGTGTGCAGGAGATCCTCCGCCAATGGGATGAAACGGAAACCGGTTGTTCGATTGGGCAAGGGCGGTTTGCGGTTCGTTAGGGTACCCAGGGTGATACGCCAATGGGCGGTCTGTGTGGCCGGATCATTGCGTTGCAGCATGGCGTTTGCGTTCAAGTCGGCGATCCTCGTTTAAAGGCTTTCCCGTATGTCACGACGCGGTGGCTACCGTTCTCATCACGCATTGTCATCCGTTATGATCTTGGCACTCCTGGCATCGGTAGCGCTGACGGGTGCAGCAACCGAAACTCAACCTTGCGCCTCCGGTCAAGCATCGATTTAGCCTGTAATCGGCGTGATTGAAACGGTGCGCTTGATAGCCGGGCGATCATGATGTCATTGGCGACCGTTAACAGGATCGGTTTCATCTCATGCCACAACGGTGTCGATTCAGTCGCCGATGATGGGTCATGACTCCCCGCGCTCCCGCGCCGCGCCTTCGCGCGGGACTTCGTAAGGAAAGCGCACATGGCCGTAGCGGATCAGGAGCACGGCGCCCGCCAAAATCAGAACCCCTGACGCGATGGCGATGATCTGCCACTCGGTGAGTCCTTTCAGATCAAGGATCAGGTGTCGCGCCAGGGCCACCATGGCGATATAGAGCGGCATCCGCACCGGCAACGCGCCGGATTCCAGATAGACCGCGACCATGCTCAACACCTCCAGGTAAATGAAGAGCAGGAGCAGGTCGGCCAGAGTCACCTGACGGAGCGCAATCATGTCGGCGACCTCCTGGCCGCCGGCAATGAGCGTGGCAATGGAAATCACCGTGAGGCCAATGAGTTCGACGTAGGAGAGGAGCCGCGCGCCGGCGGAGGCCATTTTGGGATGATAAAAACGATTCGTCATGAGTAAATTTTTAGGTGTGTGAACCATCATGCCGGCGCTGAGGCGTCGTGCGCGGCCCGTTCAGCCTCTCCGTCCTCAACCGCCTGGGTATCAATCTTCTTCGACGCTGAGGATGCGTCCCGTCGCGGCATCGACCTGGATTTCCAGAACACGTCCGTCGGGGGCCAGAATTTTGAGTTCATAGCACCAGGCGTCCTTGCCAAGACGCTCCACGTCATCGAACTCAACCTCGATCACTTCTCCCGGCACGGTTTGCGCGACCAACGCCAGAATGTCAGCGATGGGCCGGACCTCACCGCGATTCAGCGCCTGACGCGCCCGCTCATGATCCGGTTCGACATCGTGACTCGCTGCCGATGCCAGCGTCGCCGAACCCAGCCACAGGGTCGCCAGCGCGAACGTCACGCTAATCGTCGTCGATGAAATGTGCATGGCGCATCATGCGGCCTGTTTGCTGACCGATCCCTGAGCGAAGCTGACAGCGTTTAGTCAGGTCTGACCGCGTAACGTGGCGCCTACCTCGCGATCCAGCGCCGTCATCCGACGCCGCACCAATCCGCTTAGGGGAGCCCAATGATGCCGTCATCCGTTGCGTGCTCTTTCCAGCCTCGCCCATCACGAAAATCGGGTCGGGGCCATGCTCACTGGATTCAAACGGAGAAAAGATTGATGAAAACAAGCCTTGTCATCGCACTGGTCGCCGCTGGCGCACTCAGCCTCCCCGCCACACTGCTCGCCGCCGATGCGGCGGCAGGCAAAGCGGGCTGGTCTAAAGAATATCCCCAGTCGGACGGCTCCCCGGCACGCAGTTGTGTCACCTGCCATGGCAAGGATCTGACTCAGCCGGGTCGTCAGGCCAACACCGGCAAGGTGATCGAGCCGCTCGCGCCATCGGTCAATCCCAAGCGGCTGACCGATCAGGCCAAAATCGAAAAATGGCTGCTGCGCAACTGCAAATGGACCCTCGGGCGCGAATGCACGGCCACCGAAAAGGCCGATTTCGTCGCCTATATCAAGACGCAGTAAGCGGGAGAGCGGATCCATGACCCATCGCAAAGGCATCCTCATCCTGCTGGGTCTGGTCACACTTGGCGCGGTTGGCGTCGCCGTCAGCGATGACGGCAACGGGAACGTGAAGCGCGGTGGCTGGTTGACCTCCCGTGCTGATGTCGCCCCGGTCGCCAATGCTACTTACGGCGGGGAATGCGGTTCCTGTCACCTGGCCTATCAGCCTGGACTGCTGCCGGCACAGGCCTGGGCACAGGTCATGGATCCCGCCGCGCTGGGCGATCATTACGGCGACGATGCCTCGCTGGCGGAAACGCTGCGTACCGGGATCCTCGCCTATCTGACGGCCCATGCCGCTGATCAGGCCAGCGAGGTCCGTTCCCGCGCCTTTGCCGTTGGCTTTGATGCCAAGGCGGGAACCGGGCTGCCGCGCATCACCGAGACGCGCTATTTCAAACGCAAGCATGACCGGGTGCCGACATCGCTGGTGGCCGGCAACCCCGATGTCGGCAGTTTCAGCCAATGCCCGGCCTGCCATCGCGGTGCCGCCAAAGGGATCTACAACGACAGTCAGATCGATATCCCCGGCCACGGCCCTTGGGGGGATTGAGTTCGGCGGTGCTGATGCATCGCCTGCTGCCCATCATGAAAACTCACACAACGGGAAACCATACCAATGAACCATCACCAAAAAATGCTCTCCATCCTGGCCGTTGGCCTCTTCACTCTGGGGGCCGCTGGCATGGCCTTTGGCGATGATGATGACGATGATGACCGGCGCGGCAATCGCAGCGAGCGGTCACAGCCCCATGCCGATTTCGCCCCGGTGACCAATGCGGCCTATGGCGAGGAATGCGGTTCCTGCCACATGGCCTATCAACCGGGTCTGCTGCCGGCCCGTGCCTGGGCGGCGGTCATGTCGCCCGAGGGACTCAGCAATCACTACGGCGACGACGCCTCATTAACGGATGCACTCCGCAACGAGATCAGCGCCTATCTGACCGCCAATGCGGCTGACCAGACGGGCGGAAAACGGGCGCGGAAATTTGCCGAGTCGCACACCGGGGCCAACGGTGGCCTCCCGCGCATCAGCGAGAACCCTTACTTCGTGAAAGAGCATGACGAGATCCCATTGCGTCTGATCAAGGACAATCCCGACGTGGGGAGTCTGAGCAAATGCAATGCCTGTCATCGCAAAGCGGCTGAGGGCGATTACAGCGAGCAGCAGATCAACATCCCCGGCCACGGCCCCTGGACGGATTGAGCCGCCGTGGATGACGACCAGCGTTTTGAGGCCGGCAAGCAGCGATTGGTTGCCGGCATCAACGCTGATTTGATCGCGTGAAACCGCATGCAGATTGGGACAAGCATCATGAGCACGACGACCTTTGCCATCCTGATCAGTGGCTTGATCCTGCTCCAGGTAGCCGGTTTCGCGGCCTTCGGATTCTATCGTCAACAGATCCGCTATCGTGCGCTGGAACGCCCGGAACCGGATTTCGTCCCACCATCGGCCTTGGCCGGCGTCACAGCGTCCCCCGCGCCCGCCATGACCACCAAGACAGCGGCTTGGCCCGGTGACCGGGAGTTCGTAGTCCAGCGCCGGGTGATCGAAGACGGCAACGCCAGCGTCTGCTCCTTCTATCTGGCACCGACCGATGGCGCACCGCTCCCACTCTATCAGCCGGGTCAATATCTCACCTTCAGGCTGGAGATCCCCGATCCGGCAGGCGGTGCGCCAACCAGCGTCGTGCGCTGTTACTCGCTCTCCGACCGCCCACGAGCGGACATGTACCGGGTATCGATCAAACGGGTGCCGGCACCGCCCGGCAAGCCGGAGGTTCCGCCGGGCATCGCCTCGAACTATTTCCACGATCACATCCAGGAAGGCGCGCGGCTATCGGTGCGCGCCCCGTCCGGGCATTTTCATCTGGACGCAGAAAGCGAGTTGCCGATCGTGCTGATTGCCGGCGGCATCGGTCTTACCCCGCTGCTCAGTATCCTCAACACGCTGGCCCATCGGGCCGATCCGCGCGAGGTCTGGCTCTTCTATGGCGTGCGCAACCGGGGCGAGCACATCATGAAGGCGCATCTGGAGAGTTTGCGCGACACGCATCCGGAACTGCATCTGCATGTCTGTTACGCCGAGCCATCCGCTGCGGATCGCCCCGGCATCGACTACCAGCATCAGGGCTGGATCGATATCCGGCTGCTCCAGAAAGCGCTTCATTTCGGACGTTACGATTTCTATGTCTGCGGCCCACCGGCGATGATGGAAACGCTGGTTCCTGCCCTCAGTGAGTCGGGTGTCGCGGATGAGAACATCCATTACGAGTCGTTCGGTCCCGCCTCGCTGACCAAGCGTCGGGGGCCTGTCTCAACGACGGTGAGCGACCCGGTCGCGGTGCGTTTCAGCCAGTCGGGCAAGACCATCCAGTGGGACGCGACCAGCGAATCCTTACTTGAGCTGGCAGAGGACCAGGGTATCCGGGTCGATTCAGGCTGCCGTGCTGGCAGTTGCGGCAGTTGTCAGACGCGCATCGAGTCCGGCGAGGTGACTTACCAACAGACGCCGGACGCGGACGTGAAGCCGGGCCATTGTCTGCTCTGTATCGCGACCCCGGCCACCGACCTGACTCTGGCCCTGTAGAGACTGCCATGAAACGCTCAATCGCTCGCAAAGAAGTGTTGCCTTTCCTGTTCCTGTTCGGGTCGCTGCTGGTCGCGACCGCGATTGCCGACGCCCTGCTGCATCTGCTGGATCTGGTGTGGGTCGGACGCTATCTGGGCATCCCCGGCACGATCCTGATTCTGCTTTCTTTCTTCTATTCGATGCGCAAGCGCAAGCTGATTCAATTTGGCAAGCCGAAAACGCTGCTGCGTCTGCATGAGGTGCTGACCTGGCTGGGGGTGCTGATGATCCTGGTCCACGCCGGAATCCATGTCTATACCATCCTGCCCTGGCTGGCCCTGGTGGCGATGCTGGTGACATTGGCCAGCGGGATGACGGGTCAGTATCTGCTGGATCGGTCGCGACGCGACTTGAGCGCGAAACGTGACCTCTACGCCGGGCAGGGCCTGAACACAACGTCGGTCGATCAGGAACTCTTCTGGGATGCGGTCACGGTGGATCTGATGAAGCAATGGCGGGCCGTGCATTTCCCGATCACGCTTGCCTTCGGGGTGCTCGGACTGACGCACATCCTCAGTATCTTCCTGTTCTGGCAGTGGTCATGAGCAAAAAACCCATCTTCTACATCGTCGCCGCGAATCTGGCGCTGCTGGTGCTGATCACCTTTCTGTATCCGCAATGGATGGTCGCGCCCGGTCCGCCGATTGAAGCCCATGCGGCCCTTGAAACCGATTGCTTCGCCTGTCACACGCCTTTCATCGGCAGCCGTCCGGCGAAGTGCGTTCAATGTCACCAGCCGGCGGAGATCGGTCTGGTCACCACCAAGGGGCTGGCGATTGCCAACGAGCGAAAACTGGTGCCCTTCCATCAGGATCTGATCGAACAGGACTGCGTCGCCTGCCACAGCGACCACAAGGGCGTGCAGGCCTTCCGCCCCATCGGCCAGTTCTCGCATGAGCTGTTGCAGGTCAAGACGCGCGACCAGTGCAACGGATGCCACCGCAACCCTGGAGACAGTCTGCACCGGGAGATGGTTGCCCAATGCAGTGAGTGTCACTCATCACAAAGCTGGCTGCCGGCCACCCTCGATCATGATCAGTTCTTCCGCTTCGATCAGGCTCACCAGACCACCTGCGCCACCTGTCACATGGACCAGGATTATAGCCGCTATACCTGCTATGGCTGTCATGAGCACTCGCGCTCGAAGATCCGCGAAGCGCATGTGGAGGAAGGGATCTTCAATTACGAGAACTGTGTCGAGTGTCACCGCAGCAGCGAGGCCGAGGAAGGCGAACAGGGGCGAGCGGGCGACAATACGGGACGAGAGCGTGAAGGGCTGGCGCCGAGCCGGATGCGTCAGGACCGTGGGGAGGAGCAGAGTCGCGACCGGCATGGCGAACACGGCGATGGCGATGACGATTAAACCGTGCCCGGTGCGGTATGTGATGTTTGGGGATTGGGTCGGCCTTGGCAGAATCGATGACTGTTGGCGCTGGCGCGGTTTAAGCTATTCAATAATATGAAATTAAAACCGCGTCCCCGCTAAGATCGTGGATGCGCCAAACGTCGAACTCACTCGAAACTCAGTCTCTCGCTCTGGACGCGGTTTCGCTGATCGTTCGCTGACAACGTCATCTAAGGTTCCGTCAGTGGCCGCCGGTTAAGCTGTACCCAAGTCGCGATTGAACGCGGCCAATTATCGCTTCCCAAGACAGCCACTGGAGCATCGACCCATGTTCACGCATTCACTTCTTTCCCGCACGCCCCGCAATCGTTTCCGTCACACGCCGCGGCGCCAGGCCGGTTTCGTCCGGTTCTCTGTGAGCGCCGCCAAACGGATCGCGGGTCGTCGGTCGGTGCGGACTGAAGCCAGCGCGCCGAGCGCGATAGAGCTGGGGCTCAATATCGAGGAAGCCATTCGCTACTTCGTCGAGGCGCAGCCCGGCCAGCTTTACCGAGGCGGGGCATGAGAACGGAGTTGATCCGCTCATGCCGATCAAGCGTTTGACCCTGTGGGATTGCGGGAATCAACACAGATCGATATGACGAACGCTTGAGTGAGGCCCGCGATGAGTACTTGCTTGACACGATTGGTGGCAATTTCATGCGGCTTGTCATTCCAAGCCGTCCGTTCTGTTGACCCTGTCGATACTCAGGGGATGGGCGACCTGGATCAGGCTATGGCGCGGCTCAAACAGATTCCGGGCTATCAGCCGCTGTTTGCCGCCGCCTTCCCCGACGAGACGACTCCCCTGTCAGCCGACAATGCGGCCAAAGCGATCGCCGCCTTCGAGCGCACCCTTATCACTCCCAACTCACCCTATGACCGCTATGTCAAGGGCGATGCAGCGGCCTTGACTGAACAGCAGGTTCGCGGCATGAACAGCTTCGCCGAGTTAGGCTGCACCGCTTGTCACGCCGGCCCCAATTTCAGTGGACCAACCTTACCGGTTGGAACCGGCTTTTTCATGAAATTCCCCACTTATCCGGGTAGCGCCTACGACACCCAGTACGGACTCCTGGAAGACCAGGGGCGCTACATGGTGACCAAGGACCAGAAGGACAAACATCTGTGGCGCGTCCCGACCCTGCGCAACATCGCGCTGACGGCCCCCTACTTCAATCACGGCGGCGTCCCGACCTTGGATCAGGCGGTGCGCGTCATGGCCAAGGCGCAATTGAACAAAGAGGTCAGTGATCCCCAGGTCGCGGACATCGTCGCCTTTCTCAACGGACTGACCGGCGAATTCCCGGAGATGAGCCTGCCACGTCTGCCGGGAACGCCCGAGATGAGCGTCATTCCGCCGATCGATCCGCATCTGAAGCAGAATCCGCACCGCTGAAACAACCCAGGAGGGAGAGGGTGTGCGTCATCTCCGTGCGCCACGGTCTGCGCCAGCGCCAAATCTGACCAATGGCTGATCGGGATGCACAGCGTTCGGTCAGGTGCTCGGCGTTAGGCTGTCTCCCTTGATGGTGACCTAACCGGCTCACTCCCTGCACGATCCACGCGACTGCGAGACTCGCCGATGACGACCAAGACGTCTGTTCAGCCCCCTCACCTCCCGTCTGCAACGACGAGTGACCGTCTCCGTGTCTGGGATCCGCTGGTACGTACCTTTCATTGGACGCTCGCCACTGCCTTTACGATCGCTTTCCTGGTCGAAGATGAGCTGCTCGGGGTGCATATCTGGGTGGGTTATCTGGCCCTGGCCCTGATTGCCATTCGCGTGGTCTGGGGCGTGATCGGCACCCGCTATGCCCGCTTCAGCGATTTCGTGCGCGGGCCACGTCAGGTTCTAGCCTATCTGAAGGAGGATCTAGCCTGCCGTGCCCCACGCTATGTCGGGCACAACCCGGCCGGAGGCGCCATGATTCTGGCGCTGCTGTTGTCGGTTGCGATGACGGGCTTGACCGGTTGGGCGCTCACTAACGGCGGGGAAGACTGGGAAGAGATCCATGAATTCTTCGCCTATCTCTCCCTCGGGTTGGTGATCGTGCATGTCGCCGGTGTGCTCTTTGTCTTTTTTCATTTCCGCCGTCTGGCCTAACCCACGCTTCGAGGGGCTTCGTCGAATCATGCAGGAGATCACGCATGTTTGATTTGGGTCTCGCGTTCTTTGCGGGCGTACTCTTTGCTGAAGGGATCCGCTATGGGGTTGAAGCGACAAACACCAATGAATTCTGTACTTCCTGTCATTCGATGCAGATTAGCTTGAAGGAATATGAGGAGTCGCTGCACTTCAAAAATGTCATTGGCATTCAGACGAACTGCGCTGACTGTCATATTCCCAAATCGCACATCTCAGCCATAACCGCGAAGGTCTTTGCTGTGCAGGAACTGATGGCGGAGATGTATGGAACCATCGATACTCCAGAAAAATTCGAGGCTCGCCGCTGGACACTCGCTAATCAGGTCTGGGCAAAAATGAAAGCGAGCGACTCACAAGAATGTCGTATTTGCCACAGTATTTTAAACATGGTTCTGTCGGAACAGTTTTCTTTAGCGGCACGTCGTCACGCGACCGCAAAGGAGGATGGGAAAACTTGTATTGATTGCCACAAAGGCGTTGTTCATCGTAAACCGAAGAAGTCAAATGCGAATTGAGTTTGGCCCTGGGTAGCTGTCAAGATGCCACAGCTGCACGAATCTGGCGCTCAGGACGTGGCCCGATGGTGGCTGCCGCGATAGCATTCGCTGCTTGCGTGTGTTGCCGAACAGACCGGGTGTCACTGCCGGGCTATGTTGCGAACTGTCGCCGATGATTCGGACGACCGGGATGTTCCTTCTGAATGTGATGCGCTGAACGGAGATGACCATGAATTACACCGAACGCGATACTTATGGCATGTACACAGGCATGGATAAAAGCCATCTCAGCGCCCATGTCGGGCCAGGTCCCGAGCTGATGGGCGCCGATACCCTCATTGGTAACGATGTCTACAGTCCCCAGGACGACAAACTGGGGGACATTAAGGAGATCATGTTGGATATGCAAAAAGGCAGCGTAGCCTATGCGGTACTGTCCTTCGGCGGCTTTCTTGGCATGGGAGAAAAGCTCTTTGCCGTGCCTTGGAGTGCCTTGACGCTCGATACCGAAAACAAACGCTTCGTGCTAAACGTGGAAAAGGATAGCCTCAAAAATGCCCCAGGATTCGACAAGGACCAGTGGCCCAACATGTCTGATCCGACCTGGATGAAAGATATCCATGCCTACTATGGGACGGCGCCGATCTCGCAGGCACCGCACTAAACCGCGCCCAGCGCGATATGCGGTGTTCTTGGATTGGATCGGTGTTTGCTGAATCCATGATTGTCGGAGCTGGCGCGGTTTAAGATATTAAAAAATATAAAATTTTAAACCGCGCCCCCACCAATGGCTGTGGATGCGCCAAACATCGAACTTACTCGAAACTCAGCATCTCGCTCTGGACGCGGTTTAGATGCGGTTTAGTTCAACGAGGAAAAACCATGATGACTTCACGAGAAACGCTATTACAGGAACTCAACAAGGACCTGGAATGGGAGTATGCGTCGGCCATCCAGTATGTACAGCACGCGGCAACCATCACGGGTTCCAGGTTCGACTCGATCCAGAAGGAACTGCTCATCCATGCCCAGGAGGAGATGGAGCACGCAGTGATGCTCAGCGACCAGATCACCTTTCTCGGCGGGGTTCCGTCACTTGAAGTGGAAAAACGCGAAACCTCATTCAGCAGCGTGGACATGCTTCAGCAGGATCTGACAGGCGAGGATCAGGCCATTACCCGTTACCGGGAGCGCATCGCCCAAGCCGAGGAACTCCGGGAATATGGTCTGCGGCGCGTGCTGGAGAATATCCTGATTCAGGAAGAAGAGCACAAACGTGACCTCGACACTGTGCTCTCCGACACATGAGGAATTCGGTTCTGAACAGGCCGATGCGCCTGATGGCGCTGTTTTTGTCCCCGATGCGGAGGCGCAGATGCTGGAAAACATCCAAGTTCACTGCCCTTACTGCGGCGAAGACTTCGATACCGTCCTGGACTGTTCTGCGGGCAGTCAGCACTACATTGAGGACTGCGCCGTCTGCTGCCACCCCATTGAATTTCAGGCTGAGGTGGACGGCGATGGCAACCTGATCACCTTGACGACACGCCGCGAGGACGACTGAAGATCAGCCGACCTGGGTGCTGATCTGGATCGGGTCGGGTCGTCTTTGAGACAACGTCAAGCAGCGTCCAGGGACGTGAAAAAACGGAATTGATTACGCCCTGCCATTTTCGCACGATACATCGCCTGATCGGCTTTTTTGATCACATCTTCAGGCGTGCTGGCATCCTGCGGAGACAGCGCGATCCCAATGCTGGCAGAAATCCGAACGCTGTGATCGAGAATATAAAACGGGCTTGCCAGCGCCGTCAAAATTTTGCCAGCAACCAGTTCGATCGACTGAATGTCGATCGAATCATCCAAAATAATACAGAACTCGTCACCGGCTAAGCGTGCCACAGGATCGTAATCCCGAACACACAAGCGCAGGCGATCCGCGACGATCTGTAATAACCGATCCCCCGTCTCGTGACCAAATCGATCATTCGCCTCTTTGAACGCATCGAGGTCGATAAACAACAGCGCGGTGCGTGAACCGTTCCGCGACGCATGCTTCATCTGCTGTTCCAGACGATCGAGAAACAAGCGTCGATTGGGCAAGTCGGTTAACGGATCATGATTGGCGGCATGCCAGATTCGATCCTCCCGCTGCTTGCGCTCGGTCATGTTGCGCGCCATCCCGAAAACGGCTTCGACGGCGCCTTCCTGGTTTATGACCGGCACCAGGAGGTAGTCGAAAAATTCAATCTGCCCAGACGGATTTTGATGATTGATCTCTCCGCGCAATTCTGTTTTGGCGCGGATGACGTGCTCAATCTGGCTCTGAATCTCGGCGCCATTTCGCGGGTCAATGTCGATAAATTTTTTTCCAACGATCTGGCTCGATGGCAGCGAGAATAATTCACTCATCGCTTTGTTGACATACGCAAACCGCGTATCGAGCGCGAAGGTAAAGCAGAGATCCGGCAAAGACGACAGGATCGAATCGAACACGCGCGCCCGCTGTTCTTTTCTAAACGTATAACTGGATACGGATTGACTGATGGATTGATCGATTGCTTCGTTAAACCGAATGATATCCTCGATCTCTACGTCCGATACCGCTGTATCGAGAAGCGATTTTTGCCACCGTCGTATCACACTGGCGCGGAGTGCTCGATATTCAGCGACCGTCTCATTCAGGCTGAAGCCTAACGCCAATCGCTCCTTGCCATGCGTAATGGATGCATGGCCTTTCGCGTCCATAAAATCAGAATTCCCCTTCGACTTTTGCTTTTCCGCCCATTCTGTCTGCGGCTCGGTGAGATCGACGGCAATCGCTTTGAGTATCTCTTTGACATGATCGCGTAACGCAATTTTATCCATCCTTTGGTTTGGCTCAAGCAAGGATGCGGCGAACGTCTCCCACTCTTGAAGAATGACTTCGAGATCGTCGAGGATAAAATCGGATAGACGCATCGCTATTTTTCTCGTGGTGTGTGGGAATCGCTAGCAATAGAGACAATTTTCAGCGCAATCTCTTCTGGTGAGAGAACGAAATCGATACACCCGCTTGCGATGGCGCTCTCTGGCATCCCTGGCTGCGTGGCGGTTTCGAGCGTCTGCGCGATGGTGATTCCTCCCACGTCCTTGATCCCGCAGAGTGCCGCCGCACCATCACCATCGTAGCCAGAGACGATGACGGCGATCAGCTTGCCATCCCAATACCGGGTGAGTGAACGCAGAAAGACCGTGATCACATCAGGCCATCCCCTCGGCTTTGAGATCGGCTTGAGACGAAACTCGTCATCGCAAATGTGCAAATCCCGCTGTGCCGGGATGATGAATACATGGTTTGGCTGAATCAGCAGGCGTTCCGTGATCAGCTCAACCGGCATCGTGGTGTGATTCGGGAGAATCTCGTGAAGGCGGGTGTCGACGGTTCTCAGGTGATTCACGATGACGATTGCCGCCCCTGTGTCGCTCGGCAGATGCCGGAGCAACCGGATATAGGCATCGAGACCGCCAGCCGACCCGCCCACGCAAACAATCGGAAAATCGGTTTCAAAACGCTTGGTTTTCATAGGCATCAAAGGGCCGCTCCCACCACTCGCAAGGCGTCCATGCCGCAGCTAAACCGCGCCTGGCGCGGTATGCGATGTTTTTTGGATTGGATCAGCATTGGCAAAATCAACGACTGCCGGAGCGGGCGCGGTTTAAACGATTAAAAAATATAAAATTTTAAACCGCGTCTCCACTGAGGCCGAGACAATCTCTAAGGCTAAACACAAAATGAAAATTACACGTTTCGCTCTGGACGCGGTTTAAGCGAGGAACGCCAGCAGATCCGCATTGACGTGGTCCTTGTGGGTGGAGCAGAGCCCATGCGGTGCGCCGGAATAGATCGTCAGCGTGGAGCCCTTGACGATCTGGGAGGCGAGCAGGGCCGAGGCGCCGATCGGCACGATCTGGTCATCGTCGCCGTGGATGAACAGGGTCGGCACATCAATCCGCTTGAGGTCGTCCGTGAAATCCGTCTCGGAGAACGCCTTGATACAGTCGAGGACGCCGTTGAGACCGGCCTGCATTCCCTGGAGCCAGAAGGCGTCACGCTGGCCTTGCGAGACGTCGGGCCGCTTAGTGCCGAAGAATGGCGTGGTGAGATCCTGGAAGAACTGCGAGCGGTCGGCGAGGACATTGGCGCGGATCTCGTCGAAGACCGCGAGCGGCAGGCCACCGGGATTGGCCGGGGTCTTCAGCATCAGTGGCGGCACCGCGCCTATCAGCACGACTTTGGCCAGACGCTGGGTACCGTGACGGCCGATATAACGGGCGACTTCGCCGCCACCGGCGGAGAAGCCGACCAACACCGCATCCTTCAGATCGAGCGTCTCGATCAGAACCGCGAGGTCGTCGGCATAGGTGTCCATGTCGTTGCCGTTCCAGGGCTGACTCGATCGGCCATGGCCGCGACGGTCATGGGCGATGCAGCGATAGCCGTTGGCGGCCAGGAACCGCATCTGATCCTCCCAGCTATCCGCATTGAGGGGCCAGCCGTGGCTGAAGACCACGGGCGGTCCAGCGCCCCAGTCCTTGTAATGGATCTGCGTCTTGTCGGCGGTCGTGAACGTGGGCATTTGGAAGCACTCCGTTTCTGGTGGATTGTCTGGTTACGCGCGTGGTTGCTGCCGGTGGTTCAGCGCAGTGCCGCCACCCGCCAGATCGCATTGCCCACATCGTCCGCGGCGAACCGCGCGGGCAGCGTGGTGCTGGCCGACGATGCCAGGCCGAGCGAGCCGGAGCCACCAGCGGCCAGCCCTTGGCGGGCGCGATGTTCACGGTGGGAATGAGTGCCGGCTGCGGCGGGCAGTTTGGCGATATCACCGCAGGCGGTCAGTGCCAGCGCCGCCACGCCAAGCCAGGGGGCGCGCCATTGCCAGCGCGCCATCCCGACCGACGCGGAGCACTGCCCCATTACAGGCGTCCGAGCAACAGCAGCACCAGCAGGATGAGTACCACCAGCCCTAGCCCGCCAGCGGGGTAGTAGCCCCAGCTCTTGCTGTGCGGCCAGGTTGGAATGACGCCGATCAGCATCAGGATCAGCACGACAAACAGAATGCTACCCAGGCTCATGGTCTTCTCCTCAAGGTTGCGAGTGGGCCGGTCTATTTCTCTGGAGCCGAGGGCGCGGGTGCCGCGCCTTCACCCGACTTGCCGGTTTCGCCCTTCGCGCCTTGATCGCCGGTGGCGCCCTGCGGGCCAGCCGGTCCAGGCACGGCGGTGGGAACATTAACGACGGTGGGTTTGTCGCAAGCGGTCAGGTTCAGCGCGGCTAGCGTGACAAGCAGCGCGGACATCAGTACTGAACGATTCATGGGCATTCTCCGGATTTGGATGATTGTGGCGCGGGTATCGAACCCTCCGCGAACGGACTAAGCGTCTTTGCGAGTCGCAGTCGGCTCTCAATCATCCTAGATTCCATGGCAGGCACAGGTCGGTTCGCTGGCGAACACAGCGGCAAGATTTCTGCGGACGAAGCAGGCGATCAGGAAGATCTGATTGCCAGGTTTTCATCGCGCCATCGCCCGCCGCTCTGTGAAGCGCATCCAACCTGTCATCTTGACTCCTCATTTCTGCGGTATTGAGCCAACACCGTTCAGGGGCGTGCAAAGGCCAAGAGGGTTGCTATGGCCATGTTGACTGACGTCTTCGTTACAACGGTCAGGATGCCTTTCGAAGCCACCGTCTCGTGAAGCAGCGTTTCACCGCTGAGGTCACGAAGCCGGAGCTTTATGATCAGAGAACCGGGGTTACGACATCCGGTTTACCAAATCTGACTGATCGCCGACAGACTCGCGATCTCCTGCTCGACCCGCTCGCTGATCTGTTCCTCCAACCCCTGTCTGGCCTGCTCCGATTGAGCGCTGACCTTATCCGCTACCTGACCCTTGAGGTCATCACGCAGGCGGGCGATCTTGGTGTCCGAGAGTGCGCGCGCGATCAGCCAGACCGGGGCGCCTTCCCACTGCTCGGCCCGGTGTTTGGCCTCGTCCATCCCGTAGCGCATCGCCAGGAAGGCGGCAATCAGGCCGACCAGAGCGCCGATCAGCAATCCGTGGGGGCCGGACATGACGAGCGCAGTGCCAGCGCCGCCGCTGATGGCTGCAACCAGGACGGTCACGATGGTCGTGGACAGCGCCAGGACGATGCCCGCGATTTCGCGATAGACATCCAGGTCCGCGAGCCTCAATCCCTCGGCCATGTCCACCGGCGTTCCGGCATGGGTGAGCCCCTGGTCGACGGTGAGCCGGTGTTGCCGGTACCAGTCCTGCATCAGCTCGGTGGTGTCGGCGGCAACGCCGATGAGCACCCTGGCGAGCTGGGTCGTCACGATCGCTTCGATTTGCGGCCGGAACGCACTGGCGTCCGCCGCGATCCAGGACTTGAGATCGGCGACCGATCCACCCTCCTGGCGAAAGCGGCGCAGAATGGGTTCGATGCGCCCGTCGAACAGACCGACCGCCACCAGCTCGGCGATGCGGTTCGCCGCTTCATCCATCCGCCGCTCGATCAGGGGGGCGATGCGGGTGCCGATGAACGTCGGCAGCTCGCGTCGCAGGTCGATCTGGGTTGCCGCGAGGCGTCGCTGGAGCGCCGGAACGATGGCGAGCCCCTGGGACACGGTCACGTAGGGTCGGTCGCTATGCACCAGACGTGGCGACCGTTCGATCTGTTCCAGTTCTTCCGTGACGATGTCGGCGACGAAGGGCCAGGCGCTGCTGCCCCCGGTCAGGATCACGCAGGCCAGATCCTGGTGGCGCACCTGTTCATGGGCCAGCCCCTGACGCAGGGTCTGGCGAAACCAGTCGAGCAGATCGAGCCCCTGTGTGAATGAATCCAGATGCGCGCCGGCCAGCGGGTTCATCGCGCGCAGATACTGCGCAAAGGTCTCCGATGGCCGGTAGCGGCGTGCCCGCGCCAGGAAGGCATCCCAGGTCGCCTCATGGATGCGTCCATAGTCGCCCACGCTCTTGCGATAGACCGTCGTGGGGTCGAGCGCCATGGCGAGTGAGAATTTCTCCTTCACCTCGCGGCAGCGCACCGCCAGCACGAAGAATTCGGCCTGCTCGCGGCGCATGGTCGCGACGGCCTCTGGATTCTGCTCGATGAACCACTGGTAGAAGAGGTCGTCGAACAGGCGTCCGCCCAAGTGCATGTCGCCCCAGGAGTGCCGGATCTCGCCCCGCACGACGAGCGCGAAGTCGCAGGTTCCGCCACCGAAATCGACCACCAGCGCGCCCCTGAGCGCTTCGATCGGCGTGATGTCCTTGCGCTGGAGATGGAAATAGAGCGCGCCTTTGGGCTCGTCCACCGTCTTGACCTCGCCGAAGCCCGCCTCCTCGGCAATCTCGCGCAGCGCATTCCGATAGGTCTCGGACGCCTCGCTCGGCACCCCGAAGATGACCTGACGCTGCAAGGGCGCGATGTCCTTGTTCTGGCGTCGGGCGAGCGCCAGCAGACCGACCAGAAAATCACGCGCATAGAGGCGCGCCTCGGCGCTGCTGACCAGATCCGGTTTGAACTGGGCGCGGATGCGGTAGTCGTCGTGCTCGGCGCTGGCCTCGCCGAACTCCTCCAGCGCCACATGGCCGATGAGCGGCTCCTTGTCGTCGCGGTAGAGGATGGCCGTGGCGATGCCGTCGCGACCGTCACCGAAATCCACGCCGACCGGATCTTCCCTGTCGCCTGGACACTTGGTGACGTAGGTGTTGGAGGTGCCGAAATCGATGGCCAGGACCGGCTTGGGCTCCGCTGGCATGGGAACGGTGCTATCGCTGTTTGCGGACACGGCCTTTCTCCAGTATGCGGCCATTCTGGATCACCGGCTCGTCCTCGACGATGACGGTGTCACCGTCCTCGATCAGACCGAACGGACGATACTGTTGCTCCAATTCCGGGCTCCAGCGCAGGCGTGAGTGCTCCGCGTGGTCGGACTGTCCGAAGTGTGGAGGCGTCGACAGGCCATCCAGACCCATCCGGCGTGCTTCCAATAAGAGGGCCTCGGCGGCGATCGGCAGACTTGTGGCATCGGAACGGTGAAGATCCTGGATCGCCCGCGCGAGACCGGCGTCCAGCACCGCCTCGCTGGAGTTCGTCACCGGCCTGGCGGACAGACAGCAGAGCAGGACCGAGGAGACATCGACCCACTGGCGGATCAGATCGCGGACCAAGTCGCGATAGGCGCGGGCATCGTATTGGGCGCCGCCACGGGTGAAGGCCAGCAGGGAGACCACGCCCGCGTAGACCAGGATGCGCCGCAGCAGCCCGACGCCGGCGAGCCGTCCCCAGAGTGCGCCGAGCCCGAGCGAGGCGGCGCCCAGCAGGTCCGCCGTCCAGGCCACGCCAAGCAGGGTCTTGAGCACGCCTCGCAGGGCCTTGCTCTCGGTGAGCCGGCCGACCGCGTACATGGCCAGCGCTGCGCCGCCGGGACCACCGATCAGCATCCCCAGGCCACGCACACCCAGGGCCAGGTTCAGCACGCCACCCAGCACGATCATGCCGAGCAGGCTACCGATGGCGGCGGCGATGGCCAGTCGCGGGGCGGACAGGCCGGGTCCGGAGACGGGGAGAGGGAGATTCCACTCGGGGTTGAGACTCAGCCAGCGGCTGCGCAACGCCTCGCGGGCACCGGCATCGGCCGGCGCGGAGGGCAAGGAAGACAGCACCGCGTCCGCCGTCAGCGCGACAAAGACCTCATCGCGGGCACTTGCGGTAGCCTGATCCACCCGCGCCCGATCAGGGGGCGCAGTCGATCCGAGGACGGCAAGGAAGCGCGCCGTGCCCTGCTCGACGATCCGCTCGCGCAGGGTCTGGCTTCCCGACATCCAGACGCGGATCGACTCTTCGAGAATGATGGACATGGTGGTTTCTCTTTGCCAGGGCTTGACCCGTAACCTGTTGACTCAAGTGGTCCAATCCAAACCCGGCGACGACGGCAGAGGGATGGACCATGAGCAGCCTCAAGACGTTGAGCTCGAAAGACTATCGCGCGAGGCGATACCTTGAATCGGTACGCCATCGCACATAGCCGGAAATCAGTTGCTGCATCCGGCGCAGACCCACCAGGGAAACGCTGCCGAGTCGCAGCCGAGTTGACAAACAACGTTTAGAGTCTAATATGCCATCTATATGGATGGTAAACGGATTCCTTTTGGATGGTAGGCGACCTGTATGAGCGTTCATGACATTCGTCCGAAAGTCAGTGAAACCGAGAAAATCACGATCAATCTGGGACTCGTCGACCTCGGACAGATCGACCTTCTGGTACAGGAAGGTTTTTACTCGAATCGAACCGATCTGATCCGCACCGCGATCCGCAATCAGTTGACCACGCATGCCGACGTGGTCCGCCAGACCATCTCCCGCAGGAGTCTGGTGCTTGGACTTCAGCACTATTCACGCGCCGATCTGGAGGCCGTGCAGAGGGCGGGTCAGACACTCCAGATCCAGGTGTTGGGCCTCGCCAGCATTGGCTCCGATGTGTCGCCGGAACTGGCGCTGGCGACGATCGAATCGCTGGTTGTCCTGGGCGCCCTGCATGCCAGTCCTGCGGTCAAGAGCGCCCTCGCCGGGCGCATCCGATAAGGTGAACCCATGATGATGAATGAAACCATGCTGGCTGGAATGCGCGCCGCCATGTCCCGGCTGCAAACAGAGGGGCCAGGCGCCGCGACCGAGACGATTCAGCAAAGGCTGCGGGGTCGGATGCCGGCAGGCACATGGCCCGGCAACGCCGCGACGGCGTACAGGGTGCGCGCCACCGATCCGCCACCGTTTGGCACAGCGGTCAATCCTGGTGGCGTGGTCAACGGGTTTGTGCCGGACTTGCTGGCGAGGCTGGGTATTGACGCGCCGCTGAATGGGCTGCGATTCGAGCGACCGGTTTTCGCGCCGCCGGTCGATGCGCAGGCGGATGGCGATGCGCCTGCGCCGGGACAATTTCTGGCTGGCTCCTTCACCAATCCTGCCGGTACCCGCGCCTACAAGCTCTATGTCCCAACCGCTTATCAGGGGCAGCCACTGCCACTGGTCGTCATGCTGCATGGCTGTATGCAAAATCCGGATGATTTCGCCGTCGGCACCCGGCTGAATGCGATTGCGGAGGAGCAATCCTGTCTAGTGCTCTATCCAGCCCAGTCCCAGTCGGCCAACGGCTCGAAATGCTGGAACTGGTTCAATACGGTTGATCAGCAACGTGGTCAAGGCGAGGCATCCCTGATCGCGGGCATGACCCAGGAGGTCGTCACGACCTATCACATCGATCCGTCGCGGGTTTATATCGCCGGCCTCTCGGCAGGCGGTGCGATGGCTCTCATCATGGGCACGACCTATCCCGAGTTGTACGCGGCGGTCGGCATCCACTCCGGTGTGCCCTATGCCGCAGCGAATGATCTGCCGTCGGCCTTGGCCGCCATGAAAGGCACCGCCACCCTGGACGCCAACGCACGCCAGCAAGCGGTCCCGATCATCGTGTTCCACGGTGACCGCGACACGACCGTGCATCCGCGCAATAGCGATCTCATCATGAGCCAGTCCGTGGCGTCGCCGGCAAGGGCGCAGACGAAGACCGGGCTGGCCGATGACGGTCACCACGCTTATACGCAAAGGGTGCACGAGGATTCCGACGGCAGGATCGTGGCCGAGCACTGGCTGGTGCATGGCGCGGGTCACGCCTGGAGCGGCGGTAGCCAGCGCGGCAGTTTTACCGATGGCAAGGGCCCTGATGCCTCGCAGGAAATGATGCGCTTTTTTGCGATGCACTCGAAGCCGGCGAGCAGGGTGTCATGACGGCAGGTTTTTTCACCAGCCGGGATCAGTCCGGCGCGGGGCCTACTCCAGCTTCTCGTCTTCCTGTTTGGCGAGCGCCATCGCTTCCGGCTCCAATTCTTCCGCACTGCAATTGAAGCGAATGAACACGCCCCAGGCCGCCAGCAGGACCGCCGCGACGAGGCCCACGGAGGCGGCATAGGGTAACTGCTCCGGCGCGTCATGGCCCACGCGGAACACGAGCACCAGCGTTTCGATCGAGAGCGATACCACCAGCACGACCATGAAGCGAGACAGGAACCGCCGCACGCGCGTCGGGGCGCTCATGTGCGCTTCGCGCTGAACCTCTTCCTCCAGGAGGGTTTGACCCAACTCCAGCGCGGCGACGGCGACGGTCAGAAAGGCGATGCTCTCCAACACGCCATTCAGGCGCCGGAGGAGCGACAGGGCGCGGTCCAGTTGCAGGCTGTGCCAGAGTTGCAGGGTCGCGAGCACGATGAGGACGACGGCACAGATCACGAACAGCAGGCTGATGATGAAGTGACCGAGCTGGAAGATCTTGTGCCAGAATTTCATCCTGTGATCGCTGACCTGATAAAGGGTACCGAACCGCCACACCGTGCGACGAATCAGCTCGCATGATGCACTGAGAGTGGCAGCTATTCCGTTCGGTCGCGCACACAGTCTACCGGTTCACCTCTGGACGCTGTCGCACGGACGCATCAGAAAAGGGTTTCGCCGCAGAGGTCGTGCCGAGGCTACCCTCGACGGCTGCTCAACCAACGCTCGACCTTGGGCACCAGCGAGAGGATCAGCAAGGCGAGCAGGGTGCAGAGGATGGCCGATGACTCGCGCCCCAGGCCGGCGGCGAGGCCGATGGCGGCGGTCAGCCAGATGCCGGCGGCCGTGGTCAAACCCCGCACATGCTCTTCATCGGCGCCCTTGATGATTGTTCCCGCCCCCAGAAAGCCGACCCCGGCGATCACGCCCTGGATCACGCGGCTCATCTCCACCTCCGCGATCCCGGCCTGTTGCGGAATGAGCACGAACAGGGCCGCGCCGATGGCGACCAGCATGTGGGTGCGCACCCCTGCCGACTTGCGCTGCTGTTCGCGCTCGTAGCCGAGCAGCCCCCCGAGCAGCGCCGCGATCAGTAGACGCACGGTGATCCGGGCCGCCTCGGCGGCGTTCGGAAGATCGGAGAAATCCGCCACCAGGGTATCGATCACCGCCTGCCACCAATCGCCCATGATCCATCCTCATCCGCTTCGCCAGGACGCGCATCAACCCTGCCGGCTGTCACCCATCTGCCGGCAGTACCGCTGGAGATCCTCCGGCACGTCGGCGGGACAGACGCCGCATTCGCGGTTTCCCGGCACCGCATAGTCGATGAAGGTCGGATAGGCCAGATCCAGCTCGTTCATGAGCGCGACGAAGGCCGCGAGCGAGCGGTCGCCGCCGAGGCGCGGGTTGCGCGCCTTCTCCTGCCCGATGCTCGACACCCGTCGTCCCTCGTAATCATGGGCCGGATACACCAGGGTTTCATCGGGCAGCGAGAACAGCGTTTCGCGCACGCTGCGATAGAGCGTGGGTGCATCGCCATTCTGGAAGTCGGTGCGCCCGCAGCCGTCGATCAGGAGCGCATCGCCGGTCAGGACGCGGTCGCCGACGCGATAGGCGTGATGGCCGTCGGTGTGTCCGGGGGTAAAGAGCGGGTCGATCTGGATGCCGCCGACCGCCAGCGGCACGCCTTCGCGCACCGGCTCGTCGGTACAAGGCAAGGCGTCGATGGCGGGATGCGCGATCCGGCTCCCGGACTCGCGTTTGAGGGTGATCGCCGCCGTGATGTGATCGGCGTGGATGTGGGTGTCGAGTGTGTAGACCAGCCTCAGCCCAAGCTCGGCGATGACCGCGAGATCGCGCTGCCAGGTCGGCAGCACCGGATCGATCAGGATCGCCTCACCGGTCTCCTCGCAGCCGAGCAGATAGGTGTAGGTGCTGGAAATCGGTTCGCACAGTTGTTTGAACAGCATGTCATGCTCCGGTCAGTGTCCCTGTCGTAGCCGCCTGCGATCTGAGTGTCCGCAAGACGCGCTGCTGAATATCTACAGCGTGATCGAAATGGCAGTTTTCATCTGTTCGGTATCGTACCGATCCCGCTCGGCCATATGCGTATTTTTCCCGTCGTTATTGTTCGATTCATTGATTTGGTGAAACGCACGAACCATGGCGAGCCCCCTGGACTTGACCTGCATCAAGGCGTCAAACGCCGTGCGCGCGTCCAATGAACCAACCATTGCAGTACGTATTTCGAAACGCACGCACCCGTTGCGCCGGCTCGGACTGATCCCTTGCAGCACAATCATCGCTCAATGCGGCGGCGATTCCCTCTCACGGTGGTGCGACGGCGAACCCGTCGCCCTGGAGTATCCTGGCCATGACCAAGCACCCGTCCCGCGAGTCGTCGGAGCAGCCGTCCGCGCAGGACGACCTCGCCGAGATCGCGCTCACCGACGATGACATCCTGGAGGCGATGCGCGAGATCCCCGGCTATCTCGACATCACCACGATGGATTTCCGCGCCGTCTACCGTCTGGCCCATCGTCACGCGATCGACCGGCTGTTCAGCGGGATCGCCGCTGTCGCCTGGCTCAATCAGTGGTTCTTCGTCGGGACCGATCTGACGCTCGCCATCGGCTCGCTCGGCGCCTCGGCGGTGCTGGTTTTTGGCGCGGTACGCAGCCCGCTCGCCCAACCGCGCAATCTCATCGGCGGGCATGTGCTCTCGGCGCTGGTGGGTGTAACCTGCTGGCAGTGGCTGGGCGACGAGCCCTGGCTGGCACAGTCGGTCGCAGTCGCCACCGCCATCGCCCTCATGCATCTGACCCGCACCCTGCACCCGCCCGGCGGGGCGACCGCGCTCATCGCCGTCATTGGCTCGGAGCAAGTGCATGCCATGGGCTATCTCTTCGTGCTGCTCCCGGCCACGCTGGGTCCGCTGGTGCTGCTGATCGTAGCGCTGCTGTTCAACAATCTCCCCGCCGCGCGGCGCTATCCCGAGTTCTGGCTGTGATCCCAGCGAACGCGCCCTGGCGGTGATCCGCATCCTCAACCGCATGGCACGTCAGTATCAGACCGCCGTCATCGTGGTGACGCATGACGAGAAGATCATCCCGACCTTCCAGCGCATCTATCACATCCGCGACGGACGCACACACAAGGAGGCTGGGGAGGGACGGGGGTTGGAGTGCGTGTAAAGCTCCGGACGATGGGGGTAGCGTTACAGATTTGTGCGTAGCCCCCGGCAGACTTTTTAAAAACCCCTCGTATCACCAACAGCGCAGTCCTCACCAACAGCGCCAGGAAGAGCAGTCCGAAAACACGAAAGGCATCGCGCGGATGAAGTCCCGCCAGCCGCCACGGCCTCCCATAATGTGCGATACCGTACCGATCCCGGCGGGCGCGGGTGACATGCTATGTCTATCATGACTTGGAGTCCGTTCCTATGCCGCTTGGTCTCATCGATCTCCCCTGGTGGGGGTATGTGCTGGTCATCCTTGGCTTGACCCACGTCACCATCGCCTCCGTCACCATCTTCCTGCACCGGCATCAGGCGCACCACGCCCTGGATCTGCACCCGCTCGCCAGCCATTTCTTCCGCGCCTGGCTGTGGCTCACCACGGGAACCATCACGCGCGAATGGGTCGCCATCCATCGTAAGCATCATGCCAAGTGCGAGACCCCGGATGATCCGCACAGCCCGCAGATCTACGGCCTCAACAAGGTTCTGTTCGACGGGGTCGATCTTTATCGCCGCGAGGCCGCGGTGACGGAGACGCTGGAGCACTACGGGCACGGCGTGCCCAACGATGCGCTCGAACGCCACCTCTATGCGCGGCACAGCCGGCTTGGCATCGCTCTCTTGCTGATCATCGATCTGGTCCTGTTCGGTTCCATCGGGCTTACCGTCTGGGCGGTTCAGATGATGTGGATCCCATTCTTCGCCGCCGGGGTCATCAATGGCCTCGGCCATTACTGGGGCTACCGCCGTTTCGCGCCCAATGACGCCTCCAGGAACATCGTGCCCTGGGGCATCCTGGTCGGCGGCGAGGAGCTACACAACAACCACCATGCCTACGCCACCTCGGCGAAGCTATCGAATGAATGGTGGGAGATCGACATCGGCTGGCTGTATATCCGCCTTCTGGAGTCGCTCGGGCTCGCCAAGGTCCGGCGGGTGGCGCCCAAGTTGCGCTTCGACCCGACCAAGCGGCACTGCGACGCTGGCACTTTGCAGGCCATCGTCACCCATCGCTATGCTGTACTGGCCAGGTTCGCCCGCAGCCTGACGCCAACGGCCCGGCAAGAGGTTCGCCAACGGCAGGTTGCCGCAACCCTCGGGCTACGCGAGAAGAGGACACTGCGAGCGATCCAAAACGGGCTGCAGCGGGGCGCTGAGAATCTGCCCGAGACAGAGCGCGTCATCCTGGAGCAGGCGCTCGCGGCCAGCCCGCTCCTGACCACCTTCTACGCGATGCGCCAGGAGCTGGTCGCCCTATGGAGCCGCTCCAACGCCACGCGCGAACAGTTGGTCGAGCAGTTGGAAAGCTGGCTCCAGCAAGCCGAGACGAGCGGCGTCATCGCCCTGCAGCAATTCTCCAAGAGACTCTGCGGCTACGGTTGATCCTCCTATCGGCCAGGGCGCACGCCCGGTAGTCGCGCACCAGATCTTCCCGCGCGGCGGGCCGCACCGCGCCGCTTGACCGGCATCAAGGCCGGCAGGCGGCGCGGTCGCTAGCCTGCGCTCAAGCTTCGCTTCAACCGCCAACCGGCCCAGATCCGCATGACCCTCACCGCCCGTCTCAACGCCATTCCCGTCCTCGCGCTCGGATTCCGTCCCTTCTTTCTTGCCGCCGGTCTGTCGGCGATCCTCTCCGTCGCTGTCTGGCTGGCGATCCTGAGCGGTCTCTGGCCCCAGCCGGGCCATCTCGCTGGCACCGTCTGGCATGCGCACGAGATGCTGTTCGGGTATCTCGGCGCCGTGATCGCCGGCTTCCTGCTCACCGCCGCGCGTAACTGGACCGGAATGCCGACCGCGACCGGCGCCCGGCTGGCCGCACTGGTCGGCCTCTGGCTGGCCGGTCGGCTCGCGCCCTGGCTCGGGCTGCCGTCGCTGCTGGTCGTCCTGCTCGATCTTGCCTTCTTTCCGGCGCTGGCGCTCGCACTCTGGCGCCCGCTCTGGCAGGATCCCAATCCGTTCAACCGGGTCTTTCTGCTGGTCTTCGCCGGTATGACAGCGGCCAGCGCGATGGTCCATCTGGATGCGCTCGGCCTGCTCGTCGGCGGCGCCACGCGCGGTCATCGTCTGATGCTGGATCTGGTGGTGCTGGTGATACTGATGGTCTCCGGGCGGGTCATGCCCTTCTTCATCAAGAGCGTCCTCCCCAACGCGCGGCCCCGGGCGTTTCCGCTCCTGGAGCCACTGCTCTTTGTCGCCGCCGCCGGGCTCCTGATCAGCGATTTCGTCCAGCCGTTCGGTCAACTCGCGGGTGGCCTGGCGCTGACCCTGGGTCTGCTGCAACTGGCGCGGCTGATCGGCTGGCACGACCGGCGGATCTGGACCACGCCCATGCTGTCCGTACTCTACGCCGGTCTGCTCTGGCTCGCGCTCGGTCTGATCCTGGACGGGCTGCCGGCCTTCACCGGCATGACGCCGCGCGCGGCCCTGCACGCCCTGACCGTGGGCGCGATCGGGGTGGTGACACTGGGCATGATGGCGCGGGTGGCGGTGGGTCATACGGGACGGACGATGCAGGCGGCGCCTTTGACGCTGCTTGCCTTCGTCCTCATCAATCTCGCGGCGGTGCTGCGCGGACTCGCGCCGCTGCTCGCCCCCGCCGGTTATCAGACCTGGCTGATGGCCGGCGGGCTGTGCTGGATCCTGGCCTTCGGGCTCTTTCTCTGGGTGCATGCCCCCATGCTATCGAGCGCGCGACCGGATGGCGGGCCGGGTTGAGCATGCCCCCGTGGCCCAGCTCGTCCCGTTGTCCATCAATCCGTATTTGAGGTCGCCTGCAACCTGAGTGTCTCTACGCCTCCAGGGGGCGCTCCAGAACGACGCGGAAGGCGTCGGCGCGGCGACTGAGAAAGGCTTGGGCCGAGCCCCAGAGATAGAGCCGGAAACGACGGTAGAGCGTCTCACCCCAGCGGGCGATGAAGCTGGGCTTGTCATACTTGTTCCGGGTCGCGCGGGCGTCGAGATAGAGGCGTCCGCCCGGTTTCAGTAGTCGCTGGATCTGCCGCAGCACTGCCGGATAATCGGGAAGATGTTCCATCACGACGATCTTCACGGCCGGCTCGTCATCGCCAAAGCGATAGGTCCGACCTCCCCACAGGCGAATTTCCAACGGGATCTTGACCTGATCGCCGAAGACACGCTTCTGAATCAGCCGAGAAAGTCGGTCGGGCGCTGAAGCCCCGACAACGGTCGCCAATTGGCTCATCGATAAGTACCTCCGCATGCGCGTGTTAGGACTCACCTGACACCTGTGGTCAAACGCAGACCTTGCCTCAGTCGCCAGGCGTGCTTCGTCAAAGCATCATTCATTGACAGCCTGATCGAAACAGTTATTGCCGTCCGGTCGCTATCGTACAAAGAAAGAATTCTGCCACCTCAATGGGCCGGACCCGACCGGAGGCGACGGCGAGTCACTCGGCGCTCCTTTCGACCGACTTGGTCCAAATCAGGGAAGGGGGCCGGGCGGGATATCCTCGAAGCTGTCACCGTTGGCGGCGATCGCGAACTGCCCGCCGTCCTTGGGGTCAGGGCTGAGATAGCCGACACCGAGTCAGCCCGTGGCCAGGAGTGCGGGAACCGTTGAATCGACAGAGCCCCGGTCCAGGAACTCTTTGCTCAAGGTGTAGGCGCGCACGACGATGGTGTCCCCGGCTTCACCCGGGAGGTGGAGCGCAGCACGGAGGTCGCAAGCCGAACCGACAGTATGTGGAACATGGCCATCTCCTCCGCAATTGACGACAACAGATACGCGAGCGTGCCACCGGTCACATGATCTGGACTCGGTGGCACAGAACAACCGGTCTCGTGTTAGCTGTCTTTCTGAATATTCCCATGAAGATCGCCAACGCCCGCCTGGACCTTGCCAGCTTTCTTCTGATTATTTCCTTTTCGCTCTAATTCCTGATTGCCGATAGCCTGACCGGCTGATTCATTCATGTTACCTTTTTCGCTCGTCTCCTCGAATCGGGAGTGCTCGCTGTTCTCTCGGTTCAAAAACGGCACCATTCTTTCCATCACGCCATCTCTGAGTGACCAGGCATGACGCAATGCCGCAAAAATATGCATGGACAGAAGCAAGACGAGCGCCATCGCGCCGAGGAAATGCATGCCCTTCAATGAGTATTGGAGGATTTCATTCTCACCGATCAGGGCGGGAAGCTGAGCGTTGAAGAAAGGAACCGGATGGCCATGCGAACTCACGAGAAAATAGCCGACGATGGGCATGGCGATGAGCAGCCCATAGAGACCATAGTGCGTGGCATGTGCCAGCGCCTTTTCACTGGGCGTCAGCGTATCGGGCAGCTTGGGGACGGCGTGCTTGCGACGCCAATATAGCCGATAGAGCATCAATACAAGAATCACGAATCCGATTCCGGCGTGAATCGGCAGCGTCTTTTCCCATTGCGGGTCGTCCGGAGTCATGCGCCAGAGATTGAATCCAATATTGAGCTGGATCACTACCGCCAGAACAACTACCCAATGCAGTGTCTGCTGAACAATGCCCCATTGGCTTTCAGTATTTTCAACCTGCATGTCATCATCTCCTCTTTGCGGATTTAGCATCAGCCCCGACAGGGCATCTTTCAAGTCAAAGATCGGGTACGAATGAATAAGGGCTCTGACCCCTTTTGGCCGTGACGGCATTAGGCCGTGACCGAACTAACGCATGAAGATTGCGATCAGGATGATGATCGGAATCGGTATGCCGAGAAAGAACAGAAGGATGGATCGCATGCTGACCTCCAGTTAAAACCATGCAACAGGCGCGGCGGTTGCGCGCCGCGGCTGGAAAGGTTGCACCAATGCTTACTCGTCACGCTGACGGCCGCCGTAGATCGCGAGCAGACTGGCGAGGAACGCGCCAGACAGCAGCGAGATGAACAGCCAGATGGTTGCGGTGGCAGCCGCCTTGCGGGCCTGCTCTGCCAAGACGCGTGCATTCGTCTCCAATTCCTTGGTCTGGTTCTGGAGTTGAGCAAAGGTATCCGCCACGCGAGTCTGTGCATCGTCCTGGGTCAGGCCCGTCTGCTCGGCCACCGTTGCTCCAACATAGCGGACATCCACCGCCGGCAAGCTGCCCTGGAGCAGGCCCTTGGTAAAGACGCGAGAAATTTCTGCGGTCACCGCAGCACTCGGTGTATAGCGCTGCCCGTCTGTGGTGTTGGTCCGGTAGAGTGCATCAATGTAATAGGCCAGCGGGTCGCTTGTGCCCCCGCCGTTCGCACGTACTCCCGTCAATTCGGCCCCTGGCGCGGCGTCGACAACCTCTGCGCCTGCCTTTATCCCGTTATTGACCACAGACCCGATCATGGTGGTCAGGACGGCGGCGGTGACCAGAGCCGATACGGCCCAGGCGAGAAAGCCGTGGGCGGTATCGCGGAACCAGACCTCATCTCTCGGCACGCCATACCAGCGGGTGCGAAAGCGCCCGGCAATATAGCCGCCCATGCCCGAGGCGGCGATCGTGCTGAAGACCAGCCAGGCGATGGTGGCGACACCAACGGTGCCAGCCGTCATATCCCCGTTCAGCCAGAGCGGGATGGAAGACAGGCCAAGGCCAGCCCCCAGGATCATCAGGATCATCCACAGCGAAGCGGCCGTCGCAGCGCCTGCGAAGACAGCGCCCCAGGCCACGGCACTGAGATTGGACTGATCCTGATCCGCACGCACATCGGCAATGAGCGGGGCGTCTGGGATTTCGTTAGTGGAAAGTGGATGGACATAAGACATGTGTTATTACCGGTAAGTGGTGGGAAGTTGCACCATGCGCCGATGGTGGTGATCGTTCTGTACGGTAGCCCACAGGCACCTGGCCTTTTTCATTGGGCGGGCCTGGCAAGGCCATGTGTTCGACGGGCTGATCGAAGAAGGCAGATCCTTGGCGCGCATCCTCTTCGAGGTTGGCGTCAGGCGCGTTGGTTGATGCCCGACTGGAGGCGGGGCTTCGAGAGTGCCGTTCTCGCGGGAGAACGCGACCTCAATGGAGCGGTCCAGGAGTTCCTGCGGGATTCAGTTCAAGGCAGAGCGGGTCGTGCGCCGGTGCGCCGAGGCACACCGGGTTCGATCGCTGTCATGACGGTCACGGCTCCGCCTGCTCGCTCAGGATGTAGACGCTGACCCCGGACGCGAGCAGCCACCAGAACACCATCCAGATCCAGGCGTTGGTCACGAGCGCTTCGACACCGTAGGTCGCGCCGGTCAAGATCAGGAAGAGGGTTGCCGTGATCAGACTTAAGATGAGAGGCATGATGAGTGTTTCCTTTTAAATCGCGCCCAGTACGGTATGCGATGTTTTTGGGTTGAACCGACCTTGGTCGCATCGACGACTGTCGACGCTGGTGCGATTTAAAGCATTAAAAAATAATGTCTAAACCGTGTCTCCACTGAGGTCGGTGATATCCCAAAGCTAAACACAAACTGAAAATTACACATATCGCTCTGGATGCGGTTTAGACGCGGTTTAGCGTCCGTCCGGGGAGTGCCCAGCCAACTCAGAACCCTGCCGTTTCTGCCTGGGTTCGTGCTCCAGGCAGAACGACCTGATGTTACTTGGCGCCCTTGACGACCAGCGCGCTGGTGACCGATTTCACGTGTTTGACGCCCTCCGCGACTTCTTTGGCCCGGTCGATGCTTTGCTGTGAATCCACCTCGCCACTGAGGTAGACCACCCCATCCGTGGTGGTCACATGGATCTGCAAGACTTTCAGCATTGGATCACCCAGGATCTCGGCCTTGACCTTGGTGGTGATCGCGGAGTCGTCCATATAGCTTCCGGTTTTTTCGGTCCGTTCGCCGGCCGATTCCTTGGCCTCGTCCATTGTCGTTCCCGTCTTTTCAACCGTCTGATCGATTGATTTCCCTGCATCCTCGGCGGTTGCCGCCTGTGCGAATCCAGCCATTGCCAACATCAAGGCTGGGAAGGCGACGATCGCAAGCCGTTTGTGAAATAGAGTCATCTTCAATCTCCTGTGGTGTTGCGTGTTTGACCATCAGAAAGTCCCGATCATGATGGGCAATCGATGGTCGATGATGGGCTTTACCCAGTCTTTGACGTTCCCCATGAAAGGCTTCCAGTGACCTCGCACTGGCGGCCTGTTCATCCCTTCAAGCCAGGGTCCGCACCCTTTTCTCGCGCTCCCACTGGCGGGTCTTGGCCGCCGCGAGAAAGGCGGCGACGTCATCGCCGGCGACCACGCCCGCATCGGGTCGAAGGCCAGCGGTCTGCAGGAGCGTCTGCCCGCCGCGATCGAGCGCCAATGCCTTGAGGTGCCCGAATGCGTCGCGCACGAAATCGATGGCCGCCGACTCACTCGACAGCCGTCGGGCGCCCTCCTCCGAGAGCAAGATCGCCACGGCGTCGAACAGTACCGAGGGCGTCCCCGCAAGCTGACCGTCGACCGCCAGCAGTACGCCATCGGCAAGCCTGGCGGCGCCGACCTTGGGCGCGACGATCTTGACGCTCGCGCCGGCCCCGAGCACGGCGGCTCTCAACGCCTCGACCGTGCCGCCGTCGGAGCCATCCGCCACCAGGATGCCGATCACTCGTCCGGCGAGGGTGTCCTTCATCTTGCCGATGATCCGTAACGCGGGCGAAGGCGGAAGATCCTGCACCGGCCGCGCCGCCGTCGGGGCACCTGGAAGTGAATCGAGCCCCAGTCCGTCGGCCACGCGCCGGGCCAGGTCCTCATCGATGTGGCGCAAGTGGCCGACCATCGCCTGCGGTATGTGCGCGTGCTCCACCTTCGACAGCTCGAAGACCAGCGCCGAGGCGATGTGGGCCTGCTCATGGTCGGTCTGGCTGCGGTAGAACTGGCGCGCCTGGCTGTAGTGGTCGGCGAAGCGTTCAGCACGGATCCGGCCCTTGTCGCCGCTCTCGGGTAGCGCCGCAGTGCGAAAGCCGACGTCGGGTGACTCGCGCGGCGAGTCCGGCGCCAGCGAACTGGGTTCGTAGGCGACCCGCCCTTGGGGCCGCGCCATCTGCATGTGGCCGTCGCGCTGCTGATTGGCGAAGGGGCATTGAGGCGCGTTGACCGGAATCTGGTGGAAGTTGGGCGAACCCAGGCGCGAGAGTTGGGTGTCCAGGTACGAGAACAGGCGGCCCTGCAGCAAGGGATCGTTCGAGAAATCGATGCCGGACACGATATGCGAGGGGCAGAACGCGACCTGCTCGGTGTCGGCGAAGAAGTTGTCTGGCCAGCGATCCAGCACCAGACGCCCGATCACCTGTAGCGGCACCAGTTCTTCCGGAATCAGTTTGGTCGCGTCCAGATGGTCGAAGGGAAAGCCATCGGCTTCTTCCTGGGTGAATAACTGCACGGCGAACTCCCATTCCGCCGGGCGACCGCTGGTCAGGGATTCGAACAGGTCGCGGCGGTGAAAGTCCGGATCGGCACCGGCGATCTTGACGGCCTCGTCCCAGAGCGTCGATTGCAGGCCGAGCGCGGGGCGCCAGTGGAACTTCACGAAGGTCGACTCGCCGGACGCGTTGATCAGGCGGAAGCTGTGGATACCGAAGCCCTCGATCATGCGCAGCGAACGCGGCAGCGTGCGGTCGGACATGATCCACATCACCATGTGCATGGCTTTGGGGGTCAGGGAGATGTAGTCCCAGAAGGTATCGTGGGCGGACGCCGCTTGCGGAAAGGCGCGGTCGGGTTCCATCTTGACGGCATGGATGAGGTCCGGAAACTTGATCGCATCCTGGATGAAGAACACCGGGATGTTGTTGCCGACCAGATCCCAATTGCCTTGCTGGGTGTAGAACTTGATGGCGAAGCCGCGCACGTCGCGCGGGGTATCCGACGAGCCGGAGCCGCCGGCCACGGTCGAGATGCGTGCGAATAGGGGTGTTTTCGTCCCGACTTCGGTCAGTACCTGGGCCGTCGTGTAGGGCGCGAGCGACTGGGTCAACTCGAAGTAGCCGTGTGCCCCAGTGCCGCGCGCATGCACGATGCGCTCGGGGATGCGCTCATGATCGAAGTGGGTGATCTTCTCGCGCAGGATGAAGTCTTCCAGCAACGCTGGGCCACGCGGGTTGGCCCGGAGCGAATTCTGGTTGTCGGAAACGGGCAAACCCTGGTTGGTCGTCAGTGGCGGGTGGTCGCCCTGCACCGGCTGATGCAGCTCACCGCCGGCGCCCACCGGGTGCGCGCCCTGGTGCGCTGGCTCCGCCGAATCGTTTGTTGACATTGGCTTACTCATGTTCGGACTCCTGGAGGTGTCACCGGGATCGCCGTCATTCAGCCGTCAGCGACGCTGCGCAGCGAATGCAGCGAAGGGCCCATAGCAGCCTCATCCAAGGCGAGCCAGCGCCTGGATGAGGCCGTGGCAAACCCGCGTTAGTGACGCGGTGCGTCCACAACGGTTTCCGTACCGTAATAGGCGTGAATGTCCTTCTCCCACGTCGGATCGCCCATGTCGGGCCACTGGTCCTTGTCAAATCCCGGGGCGTTTTCCAGACGTTCCTTTTCCACATTGAGCACGAAGCGCTTGTTCTCGGTATCGAGTGTCAAGGCGGTCCAGGGCACCGCGAAGAGTTTCTCTCCCATACTGAGAAAACCACCGAAGGACAGGACCGCATAAGCGACCGTACCGCTGCGCATGTCCAACATGATCTCTTTGATATCACCAAGCTTTTCGTCGCTTTGGTTATAGACATCATTGCCTACAAGGGTATCGACCCCCATCAGCTCGGGGCCAGGTCCAGCACTGGCTCCTGCATGGGATTCGCCCTTGTACATGCCATAGGTATCGCGTTCGGTGTAGTTCATGTTGGTCTCCAACAAAACATCATTTGAATGAGAAAAAGGCACATCGTTGAATTCATCAACACCCGCTGACAACCGCCAGCAGATGTGCCTCCTTAAGTCGCGGGAGAGCAACTTTTAATCATGACGCGTTACGCTCGGCGGGAGCGTTCCGCGACAAGCTCTTCTTTACGCGACGCCATCTGGGCGCCAATTTCCATCATGTCCAGCTTCGTGGCCGCCGCCCTGGGAAACATGGCATCCTGCTGTTCCTTGACATGATGTTTCACATACTCGGACAGCAGCCTGATCCTCGCGTCGAAGTGGTCGCCATCCCGCTTCAGTCCCTTCACGTCCGCGATCAAATCTTTGAGCGTGGCATGCTCGCTGATCGCCCTCGGCACCAGTCGCTTATCCTTGAGGATCTCATTCAAGGCTGGGTAGAAGATTTCCTCTTCGACCTGCGCATGAATCGTGAGATCCGCGCAGATCAGGACCACCAGGCTATTTTTCCTGGACTGGACGTATATTTTCTCGTATTCGTCAAAACGATCACTGACGATCTTGTGGTCACGGTGCAATAGAGCGATTGCTTCCTGAGCTTTGGGCGCGGTCGTGGACTTCGTCGATGTCGGATCATCGCCAGTAACTGCGTGGTTCTTGCCTGCATTCTTCTGGGTAGATCCTGTTTGCTCAGGCGACTGATTGCCGACGACCTTGCCTTTGACTTCTTCGATGCGGCCTTCGATTCGTTCTTTAGGCATGAGTGTTTTCAATGATTGTGGTGAGTCGTGACCTGAATATGGAACGATATATTCCATGTCATAGTGGCCTTGTCATCGTGGGTACTCTACAGCCCAGGATCAGCCCGCTCGGTGCGGCAGCACACTATGGTCTTTTTTCTTTCGTGTGTTTCTCGGAAATCGCCGTATCGGAAGCCACCGGCAAGAGGTTTTCCCCTTCCTTCAAGGGTCTTGATTCCCGTGCCTGCTCCTCGATGACGATCGATTCGCTGTACAGACCGGCTTCCGCTTTTGTCGATACGACTTCCATCTCAGCGTGCCGCGATTCGGCGGTGAACCGCTGCTTTGCTGGTGCGGGATCCTGCGCCTCCGTCGATGTCTGGTGGAGCAAGGTGACGGGGATGCCTTGCGGGAAGACCACCTCGCGGGCCTCGTCGGGCATGGAGACGCCGTGGCTCTGAAAGGCGCGCTTCACCAGTCGGATGACCGAAGACCGCACCTTCTGCCAGCTATGCTCGCGCCCGTTCAGCCAAAAGTAGACGCGCAGGCTAACGGTTGCATTGCCGAGGCCGTCCACCAGGACCGAGGGCTCCGGATCCTTCAGGACAGCCGGATGGTCCGCCAGCACCTTGCGTGCAATCTCCTGAGCCTCGGCGATCGCATCGTCGTAGCCGATGCCGACCATAAAGTCCGCGCGCCGGTTGGGACTCGTCGTGAAGTTGCTGACGATGGTCTTGTAAACGGTGGCGTTTGGGATCTGCGCAAGATTGCCATCGAGGGTCATCAGGATGGTGGTGCGCATGTTGAGCTGCTGCACATATCCGGTCACGCCGGAGATCTCGACCAGGTCGCCGGTCTCGAAAGGCTGCTGGATGCTCAGGAAGATGCTGGACAGGAAATTCTCGGTGATGTCGCGGAAGGCGATACCCAGGATCAGGCCGATCAGGCCGGTGCCTCCGACCAGCGTCAGGGCCAGTTGCGTCAGGCCCGAGACCCGCAGAATCAGATAGACGCCACAGAGGACAACGAACCCACCTGCCGCGCGCGCGATCACGTTTTGCAACAGTTTCGTCTGAATCCTTTGACGGAGCAGGGCGCGGACGACCCGTGTCGCCAACAGCGCAGTCCCCACCGACAGGGCCAGGATGAACAATCCGAAAAGCACGAAAGGCATGGCGCGGATGAAGTCGCGCCAGAGCGCTGAGATCCCGCTGGACGCCTGGCGAAAATCCCAGACCGAGGGTTCCGAGACATCAAGCCGGTTGGCAACGGCGACAACATCCTGAGTATTGCGTGCCAGATCGCCAGCCCATTTTTTCAGCTCATCGGACTCCACCTGACCATTGAGAAAGACGACGCCTTCCGCGACCCTGACCTGCGGGTCGGTGAACCAGTCGGTCACGGTTAACACGGTTTGGAGCCTCTGGCGAATCTCTTCGTCTTGCGCGACGGGTGTGACATCAACCTTGTCGGCGACCGGGGAAAGCTCCTCTCTGGTCGGGGCGATCGGTTCCTGCGGCGCGCCTCCCCGGTCCTCCGGTTCCTGCGCCATGACCGAGTCGATGACCGCGCAGCACATGTATCCGAGCAAGACCGCCCAAACACATGGTCTGACATTACGGCAGAGCCATGGTCGCATTTACACCCCCCTCTGATGGGCTGGAAGCCCGTACCTTCGGAAGCCCGACGGATTGCCGTGCGTGCGAGTGATGACGATCATCCGAGCCTGAATGGTGAGTCTATTCGAGGCCGGCCCAACCAACGCCCGACTCTGGGCACCAGCGAGAGGATCAGCAAAGTGAGCAGAGTGCAGAGGATGGCTGATGACTCGCGCCCCAGCCCGGCGGTCATGCCTGATCGTCTGCGCAACGATGCGCAAACCCGGCGCGGGCGCGACAGCCGAACCGCAACGCGGTGTAACATACAGTTTGCATCCTGCACCGAAAGCGGCCTTCCTTCCGTTCGGTCGCGCACACAAGCCACCACTTGACCGCCTGCTCCCTGACCAAGACTGACAGCGTTTGGTCAGGCTTGACCGTTTAGAGTGGCGGTCAACTCGCGATCCTACATCCGACGCCCTGCCAATCCGCTCAGGGAGCCTTCCGATCTTTTCCAGCCTCACCCATCACGAAAACCTGATCGGGGCAAAACCACGATTTCTTCACTTTTACCCAAGCCTTTTGGACCACAATACAGATAGCCTGTGTGCCGAAACGCCAAGACATCCGCGTTTTCGGCACGCCGGATCTGGAGTGAACCGATCTGTCATCACGCACGGAGACAACACGATGAACAACATGACCCGCACCATCAGTCTTGCGCTGGCCGCTGTCTGCTGCACCCTGCCCGCACTTGCGCAGCCGCCCATGAATCAACCAGCGCCCGGTCCGCTGTCCTTTGCCGCCTTCGATCTGGATGGCAACGGCATTGTGACCCCTCAGGAATTCGAGACCGTTCACGGACAGCGCATGGCGGCACGCGCCGCCACCGGCGCGCCGATGCGTGGCGCGGCCAATGCGCCCACCTTCAAGGACTTTGATTTGAATGGCGATGGCCAGTTGACGCCGGGCGAGTTCGCCACCGCGCGTCAGACCATCATGCAAAGCCGTCCAGGCATGGGAATGGGACCAGGAATGGGTCGCGGCATGGGCCGGAACATGCCGACCTTTGCCGAATTCGATCTGAACGGAGATGGGAGCCTGACCGAAAAGGAGTTCAACGAGGCGCGGGCCAACCGCATCAAGGAGCGCTCGCAACAGGGTTATCCGATGCGCAATCTTGCCAACGCCCCGACGTTCAGCGACATTGATCTCAATCGCGACGGCCTGGTCAGCCCGCAGGAATTCGCCACCTCACAGACCCGGCATCAGCAACAGATGATGCCGCCGGTACCACCAGCGCGCTAATCGCAAACGATTATTTTCTTTGTGTCCTTTGCGCCCTTGCGGTTCAAAATGCCGGATTTATGGCAGACAATTCATGAGGTTGGTTTGTGAACGAATCCGAACCGCAGCCCGCCGCGCGCCTGACCGCCGCCGAGACCGGCAACCTGCTGAAGCTGGCAACCTATGCCTCGGTCGCGACGGCACTGGTGCTGATCCTGGCCAAGCTCGTCGCCTGGCTGATGACCGGCTCGGTCAGCGTGCTGGCCTCGCTGGTGGACTCGGCGATGGATGCCGGCGCCTCGCTGATCAATCTCTTTGCGGTGCGCTGGTCGCTGATGCCGCCGGACGCCGAGCATCGTTTCGGCCACGGCAAGGCCGAGGCGCTGGCGGCGCTGGGTCAGGCGACCTTCATCGCCGGCTCGGCGCTCTTTCTCGGTCTCCAGGCGCTCGACCGCCTGATCCATCCGCAGCCGGTGGTCGAGATCGGCGTCGGGCTGTTTGTCATCGGCTTTGCGATGGCCGCGACTCTGGGGTTGCTGGCGATCCAGCATTATGTCATCCGCCGCACCAGCTCCACCGCGATCCGCGCCGACGCGCTTCACTATGGAACGGATCTGGCGACCAACGGCGCGACCCTGCTGGCCCTGACCCTGGCCAGCGCCGGCTGGTCCGGCTTCGACCCGCTGCTGGGGCTGGCCATCGGCGTCTATATCCTCTACAGCGCGGCGCAGATCGGACGCGAGGCCATCCAACTGCTGATGGATCATGAACTCCCCGAACCGCAGCGCCGTCACATCACCGAGCTGGCGCGCGCGGTGCCGATGGTGCGCGGGGTGCATGATCTGCGCACCCGTCAGTCGGGCCAGTCGCTGATCATTCAGCTGCATCTGGAACTCGATGATCAACTGCCGCTGCTCGCCGCCCACCGGATCGCCGATGAAACGGAGGCGCGCATCCGCGAGCACTATCCGAACTCAGACATCCTCATCCATCAGGATCCGGTTGACATGTATGAGCAGCGTCGCGGCAGGGATCAACAGTCGTCAGAATAATGATCTGACGGGAACTGTTCAGGATCAAGCCTGCCAACTGGAATCAAACCAGCCGATCCAGCCGCAGGCGCTGACGCTCGTCGAAGAGCCGACGTGAGCCGATCCAGACGGCGGCGACCGAGCCGAGTCCGGTGCCGGACGCAATCAGAAACATGATGAGCAGTTGATATTTGGCCGCCTCCAGCGGCGGGCTGCCGGCGAGGATCTGACCGGTCATCATGCCCGGCAGACTCACCAGACCGGCGGTGCCCATCGCATTGACGATGGGGATCAGCCCGGCGCGCAGCGCCTCGCGGCGGATGTCGGCAATCGCCTCTTCCCAGGTTCCGCCAGCCAGCAGTCGAGCCTCGATCCGGCCACGGGATTCCCAGGCCTGACGGGTGAGGCTGTCGAGCGCGATGGCCACGCCGCTCATGGTGTTGCCGAGCAGCATGCCGAGCAGCGGGATCAGGTACTGGGGCTGGTACCAGGGATCGACCCCGATGATGACGGTGAGCGCCAGCAGGGTTACGGTGAACGAGGACAGAAACATCGAAAAGGCGCCGATGCCGTACCCCCAGGGGCCGCGATAACGGCGCTTCTGCCGCTGCATCACCTCCAGACCCGCCGCCGACAGCATCACCAGCGCCATAAGCGCGATCAATGGCAGACTGGTCTGCGCAAACAGCACCTTGAGCACCAGCCCCACCAGCATGAGCTGCACCGTGCTGCGCGCCGCCGCGATCAGCACCCGTCGCTCGATCCCGAGACGCAGCCGCCAGGACATGGCAGCCAGCAGCAGTACCAGGATGGACGCAAGGGCCAGATCCCAGGGACCGAGATGAATCAGGGTCATGATTCAGGCTCCAGGTGTCCGTCCTGAATGACGAAGGCGCGTCCGCCGGGCCGCTGATCGAGCCCCCGACTGAGCCGGCTGCGCTGCTCGGGATCGTGACTGACCCAGAGGACGGCGGCCTGGGCGTGCTGACGATAGGTCTCGATCAGGATCTCGGCCCGGTCGCGACTGGCGGGATCGAGATTGGCAGTCGCCTCGTCGAGCAGCAGCGCCTCGGGCTCCTGCGCCAAGAGTCGCACCAGCGCCAGACGCTGACGCTCGCCGGTCGAGAGCCGGCTGATCGACCAGCTCAGGACATCGGGCGCGAAGCCGAGTCGGGCGAGCCAATCGAGGACGAGTGGTGTCGTGGCGGCAGCCGTCCGGGCGCGGGGCAGATGCTCGCCCACCGACTCGGCCCACCAGCAGGATTCAGCCGGCAGCAGACCGACCCGGCGTCGCCAGTCCGGCGGGGTCATGCGCGAGCGGGCCTCGCCGTTCAGCCAGACTTCGCCTGTATTGGGATCCAGATCAGCAATCGCCCGCAGCAGCAGACTTTTGCCCGCACCGGAGGCACCGGAGAGAAAGACCAGCTCGCCGGCCGCTAGGGTCAGATCCACCGGCGCCAGGAGCCGATGGCCGATGCCGTCGAGCCGCAGCCCGGCCATCAGCGGCGCCGGAACACCAGATCATGAACCCGATGCCCGAGCCGCTCGCCGCGCTGCTCGAATTTGGTCAGTGGCCGCGCCGCCGGACGTGGCGCGAACTGGCCCTGACCGGCGGTGTTCTCGAACCAGTCAGGGATCGATTCCAGGGTTTCCAGCATCTGCTCGGCATAGGGTTCCCAATCGGTCGCGGCGTGAAAGATTCCGCCTGACCGGATTGCACGCGCCAGCAGTGGCATCAGCGCCGGGCCGAGGATCCGCCGTTTGTGGTGACGCCGCTTGTGCCAGGGATCGGGAAAGAACAACTGCACCCCATCCAGGGCTGCCGGCTGGATGCCATCACGCAGTACCTCGACGGCATCGTGACGGATCAGACGCAGATTGGTGAGCCCGCGCCGCTCAATCTCCAGCAGCAGATGGCCCACGCCCGGACGATGCACCTCGATACCGAGCCAGTTGCGGGCTGGATCCTGTGCCGCCATTTCGGCCAGCGAGTCGCCGTTGCCGAAGCCGATTTCGAGTACGACCGGGTGATCATTGCCGAACAGGGTCGCCAGATCGAGCGGAACGCCCGGCGTCCAGTCGCAGCCGAACCGGGGCCAGAGTTCACGGAAGGCGCGCTCCTGAGCGAGGGTCAGCCGCCCCTCGCGCAGCACGAAGCTGCGGATGGTGCGACGGGGTGGCGAATCGGTGGAACCGGGCAGAGCAGAGACGTCAGATTCTTTTCTATGCATTGGATGTCAGAACATTGCGGGCATCAGTCGGCATCCTGCGCGCCCGGAGTCACTTTTTCCAGCATCTGCGCAACCGCGCGTTCGGTCAGCGGATTCTGACTGAGCAGACGTGCAGATCCTTTGCGCAGATGTTCGGCCAGACTTGAAGCGGCGAGGGTCATGGCGTTCTCTCCCTGGCGATTGGTGAAGAGATAAACGCGCTTGAACTCGCTGACCCAGCTCAGTCGCAGGGTGTTGCGGGTGCCCCGGAAGCTCTGGAATTCGATCCAGGCGCCCGGCTCCAGCGCCTGCACCAGCCGCAGATGACGATCAGCCGGATCGCCCGCTGGCAGCGGCGACGGCGGCGGCGCTGGCGGCGGGCTCGGCAAAGGACTGGCCTCCGTCATCTCAGGCGGGGCGTCATTGTGCAGTGCCGCCATGTGCAGACGAATGAGTTCGCTGAAGAAATCGTCCCAGGCGCCCTCGCACTCAGCCCGCTCCAGACCGCTGCGGAGTCGCTTGAGCAGATCGGGCAGCAGCGCCAGCAATCGATTACGCTCGGAGGCACCGTTTTTCGGCTCGACACTCCAGATCAGCTCATCCATCAGACGAATCGCCTCAGACCAGTCCGTGCTGGTTTCGCCTGTACGCACGAAGGTCTCGATCAGCACCGGTCGCCAGTTCTGCGACAGGAAATGGGCAATCAGCGGTGGCATCTGACGATGATTGAGGCGCAGATCGACTTCCGCACCAACCCGGCTCGCCGCGACTTCCTGGCGCTCGCGCACGGCGAGCTGATCGACCATCGGGGTGGCCTTGCCCCGCGCGCGATCTTCCTCGTCATGCAGAAATTCCTCGATCTTATCGACCTGGGCCGCAAAGATCTGGGTGTCAGACTCGAACCCATCGACCACCGTCTCGACGATGGCGTGGATCTTGGCGAGCAGACGCGGCTCGTCGTTTTCATTGCGACCGATGCCGGAATTGGCGATAGCGTCGAGCAGACGGCGGGCCGGATGTTTGCGATCCGAGAAAAAACCCTTGTCGAGCAGCGCCACCTTGAGCACCGGGATCTGCAATTTGGCAATCTCGGCGCGCATGGCCGCAGACAGATCCGGATCGTTGAAAATGGCGTCGAACAGCATCGACACGATATCGATGGTCATGGCATCCATGGGATGCGACCAGTTGGCCATCGGCGTAGCGCGGATCTGTTGCAGGACGTTGGTCTGACCGGGATCAATCCGCACCGCGCCCAATCCCGGCAGGGTGCGCGGATCGGTCTGTCCGCGCTGGAGACCGTTGAGCGCATCGACAAGCTGGTTGACACCGACAGCCGCTGGCGGCAGCGTGGCCGGACCAGGAGGCAGCGACGCTCCCGGCTGCCATCCCGTCTGGGCGCCCGGAAACGCCTGTGCGGCCTGGAGCGCGTTCGACGTCTGAATCGCCTGCAACAGACGATTGAAGATGTCTTCATTGACGACGGCGGCTGGAGCTGCACCAGACGGCGTCTGGCCTGATGTCGGCGCCGCCCATTGCGAGGGTGCGGCGCCGGATACGTCCGCATTGCCGGATGCCTGGGACGTGGACAGTGGCTGGTTCGCCGCCAGCGGGATGGTCGGCAAAATACCGGATTGCGCCAGCGATTGATTGAGATCGGCGTAGATTCCGGGAAGCGCGGCAGCGGTTTGCCGCTCGAACGACTGGAGCAGGGCCAGCGCAAGCTGACGGTCGAGATCCATCCCGGTCAGCGCCTGAAGCATGGCGTTGAACAGATGTTCCGGATGCAGCGGGTTGTCATCCTGGCTGATGCGCTGCAAGCGCAGCAGCGCCGCAAAACGGCGGTCGAGCGGAACCAGTTGCTGGGAACAGTTGAAGGCCGCGCGCGTCGAGAGCTTGCCGATGGCGAGATCCTGCTCGAAATCGTCGTTATCGACCAGGCGCAGCTCGTCGGGGCCACGGAGGCTGGGACGCGGACGCCCTGTTGTCAGCGCCGCAACGCTGGCATCGAAACCGGCAACATAGGCGCTGCTGAACTGTTGCAGCAGAGGCTGGGCGCGATTGGCGAGAAAATGCATGGCGGCGAAGCAGATCTGCTGCTGCTCCAGGTTGATCGCCCGGTCAGCCATGCCGATGAACTCGTCGTTTGCCTGCCCGATACGCTGAAGAAAGACCGTCGAGACGCCCTGCACCAGCCGGTCCCGGCACATGGCGAGAAGAGAGGCCGACTCCCCGGACAATTCGGTCGTCGCGGCGTGATCGCGAGCCGCGAAGGGGACGACATTGGAGGTAGTTGTCTCAGCCATGGGGCGGTATCCCGATCGGTCAACCCTGATGAAGTCTAATGCAGATGCCTCCTGGGCCGGGAGATCGGACGACGGTCGCCGGCCATGACGCCCGACCGAGGGGACAGCGCCGCATCCGGCGAGGATGCGGACTTTAGTTCGTTCCGGCTTTTAAGCGAGTTCAACCGGCAGCTTGCCTAATCCCATTTTATCGATTTGGCGTCACCCGGTTTGGGAACCGGATCGCAATTCTGCAATTTAAACCGCGTCCAGATTCTCAGGTGCTGCACCAGGTTTCCAGTGCATGCGAGGCAGCGCCCTGCACGCTGGATGTGCGCCTTATTCGACCGTCACCGATTTGGCAAGGTTGCGTGGCTGGTCCACATCCGTACCCTTGAGCACGGCCACATGATAGGCGAGAAGCTGGAGCGGCACGGTGAAGATCAATGGATCGAGCAGATCGTCGGTCTCGGGCAGACGAATCACGGTCACACCATCGCCCTCCTCCATCGGCACCTGAAAATCGGCGAAGACATAGAGCTGACCGCCACGCGCGCGCACCTCTTCCAGGTTGGACTTGAGCTTCTCCAGCAACGCATTGTTGGGCGCCACCGCGACCACCGGCATGTCCTCGTCGATCAATGCCAGCGGGCCATGCTTGAGCTCGCCCGCCGGATAGGCCTCGGCATGGATGTAGGAGATCTCCTTGAGCTTGAGCGCGCCTTCCATCGCAATGGGATACTGTTCGCCGCGCCCGAGAAAGAGCGTGTGGTGCTTATCGACGAACTGCTCGGCGAGCGTGGCGATGCAATCGTCCAGCGCCAGAACCTCTTCGATCTTGCCCGGCAGCGCACGCAGCAGCGCCACCAGCCGCGCCTCTTCGGTCTCGTCGAGCCGGTTGAAACGGCCCAGGGCCAGGGTCAGCAGCAGCAGGGCAACGAGCTGGGTGGTGAAGGCCTTGGTGGAGGCAACGCCAATCTCAGGGCCGGCATGGGTGAGAAAGACCAGATCGGACTCGCGCACCAGCGAGCTTTCGGGGACGTTGCAGATGGCGAGCGTGGTGTCATAACCGGACGCCTTCGCCAGCCGCAGCGCCGCGAGGGTGTCGGCGGTCTCACCCGACTGGGAGATGGTGACGAAGAGCCCATGCTGAGGCACCACATGAGCGCGGTAGCGGTATTCGCTCGCGACCTCGACCTGACAGGAGAGACCGGCGATGGATTCCAGCCAGTAACGGGCGACCAGCGCGGCATGGAAACTGGTGCCGCAGGCAACGATGGTAACAGCCTGGATACGGCTGAAAAGCTCGCCCGCCTGATTGCCGAAGGTCTCGGGCAGCACCCGATTGCCGGCGAGGCGTCCCTGAAGGGTGTCAGCAATCGCCTGCGGCTGCTCGAAGATCTCCTTGAGCATGAAATGACGATATGGACCGCGCTCGGCGGCGTCAGCGGCAACCGATGAGACCTTGACCGGACGTTCGACCGGGAGACCGTCACGATCCCAGATGCGCACGCTATCAAGCGTCAGTTCGGCGATGTCGCCTTCTTCAAGAAAGATGAAACGATTGGTGACCGGTAGCAGGGCAAAGACATCCGAGGCGATGAAATGCTCGCCGAAGCCGACCCCGATGACCAGCGGACTGCCCTGACGCGCCGCGACCAGATGCTCGGGATCCTGAGCATCGATCACACCCAGCGCATAGGCGCCGCGCAGACGGGCGGTCGCGCGACGCACCGAGTCGATCAGATCGTGACCAGCCGCCAGTTCGTCATAGATGGCATGCACCACCACCTCGGTATCCGTCTCGGAGGTAAAACGGTGTCCGGCGGCGGTCTGTTCGCGACGCAGGACCTCGTGGTTTTCGATGATGCCGTTATGGACCAGGGCGCAGCGGTCGCGGCAGACATGCGGATGCGCGTTGTGGGTCGCGGGTTCGCCGTGGGTCGCCCAGCGGGTATGGGCGATGCCCAGGGTGCCGGGAAGCGGACGGGCGGCAACCTCTTCGCTCAGGCGTGCGACCTTGCCGAGGGTGCGGGTGCGGTGCAGTTGACCCGTCGTGTCGAGCACTGCAATGCCGGCTGAATCATAGCCCCGGTATTCGAGCCGTCGCAGCCCTTCGAGCAGGATGGCAGCAACCGGACGTTGGGCGATGGCGCCGACGATTCCGCACATGATCTATCTCCCGGGTGTTTCAGCCTAAAAAAGCAGTCTGAACCGCAAAGCGCGCAAAGAACGCAAAGGATTTCAGAATTTTATCTACTGTCGGCTTCACCTGATAAATGAAGCACGCAACATCTTTTTCTTCGTGTTCTTTGCGCCTTTGCGGTTCAAACTGCCGGGTCAGTCGTTACGTCGATCATGCGCGGAAAACCGGGCATGAAAGCGGATGTATCCAGCTCGCCGTCTGCCGTCGTTATTTTTTCAAAGGCCGCCGCCACCCCTCGACCGTGACCTGGGGCGCGCGGGTCAGCGTGAGCTGCTCAGGCGGCGCATCGCGCGCAATGATCGAGCCCGCGCCGATGGTGGCGCCAGCCCCGACGTTTACCGGCGCGACCAGGGCGCTGTTGGAGCCAATGAAGGCGCCATCGCCGATCCGGGTCTTGGATTTGTTGACGCCGTCATAGTTGCAGGTGATGGTGCCGGCGCCCACGTTGACGCCCGCCCCGACCTCGGCATCGCCCAGATAGGTCAGATGATTGACCTTGCTGCCCTGCCCCAGACTGGTTTTCTTGATTTCGACAAAATTGCCAACATGGGTGTCGGCGGCCAGACGCGCCTCGGGGCGCAGACGGGCGAAGGGTCCGATGTGTGCGTTCGCGCCCACTTCGGCGCCGTCGATGACGCAGTTGGCCAGGATCTCGGCGCCGGGACCGATGACGCAGTCTTTGAGCAGACAGTTGGGACCGATGCGCACACCGGCGGCCAGTCTGACCTCGCCCTCAATGATGACATTGATGTCGAGACTGACATCGGGTGCGGCATGGAGCACCCCGCGCAGATCAAAGCGCGCGGGATCAGCCAGGGTCACGCCGGCGCGCATGAGCCGCTCGGCAGCATGGCGCTGGTAGATGCGCTCCAGTTCGGCAAGCTGCACCCGGTCATTCACCCCGGTCACTTCAGCAATGCAGGTGGGTTGGGCGGTCGCAATCATCACGCCCTCCCCGGCTGCCAGTGCAGTCACATCGGTCAGATAATATTCGCCCTGGGCGTTGTCGTTGCCGATCCGCGCCAGCCAGCCGTCCAGACAGGCACGATCCGCAATCAGAAAGCCCGTATTGATCTCGCGGATGGCCCGCTCCGCTGGCGTGGCGTCTTTTTCCTCGACGATCCGGGTCACGCAACCATCGGCATCGCGCAGAATGCGGCCATAGCCGGTCGGGTCGGGCAAATCGGCTGTCAGCAGACCCAGGCGAGTGTCCGCACTCACGGCGATCAGACGCTGGAGCGTTTCAGGCTCGATCAGCGGCACATCGCCATAGAGCACCAGCACCCGGTCCATATCGGTCATCGCCGGCATCGCCTGCATGACCGCATGGCCCGTACCCTGCTGCTCGGCCTGCTCGACCCAGCGACAGTCGTAACCGGACAGGGCCGCCTGGACCTGCTCGCCGCCATGCCCGAAGACCACCACCCGACACTCGGCGCCGATGAGGTTCGCGGCGTCGAGGACATGCGCCAGCAGGGGTTTGCCGGCCAGCGGATGGAGCACCTTCGGGAGAGCGGAGCACATCCGCCTGCCGAGACCGGCTGCCAGTATCACGACACCAAGTTTCATCCGACGACTCCCATGGATCTCGTTCTCAGCGCAGCGCACATAAGCAAACGCAAACGCCCCCGTTGTCCGAACCGGGGGCGTCTGTCAGGGTGCCGGGCATCTGGATGCCCGGATGCGTTTGCTTAACCCGCTGTCTTGCGCAGCTTCTCAATCGCACGAAGCTGGGCAACGGCCTCGGCCAGCTCCGACTGGGCCTTGGCGTATTCGAACTCGGCGGTCTGGCCGGCGAGTGCATCTTCGGCCCGACGCTTGGCTTCCATCGCCGCCGCTTCGTCCAGATCGCGGGCGCGAATGGCGGTATCGGCCAGCACCGTCACCAGATTCGGCTGCACCTCCAGCACGCCGCCGGAGACATAAAAATGCTCCTGCTCGCCCTGCTCGTTCTGCACCCGCACGTCACCGGGACGGAGCCGGCTGATGAAGGCGGTATGACGCGGGGCGATACCCACCTCACCCAATTCCGCCGTCGCATAGACCATGGTGGCGGAACCGGAGTGGATGGCGCCCTCGGCGCTGACGATATCGACGCGGATTGTCATTGCCATGGGAAATCCCCCTTAGTTGGCCATCTTCTTGGCCTTCTCGACCGCTTCCTCGATCCCGCCAACCATGTAGAACGCCTGCTCAGGCAGATGATCGTACTCGCCGTTGACGATCGCCTTGAAGTCCTTGATGGTGTCCTTGACGGACACGAACTTGCCCGGCGAGCCGGTGAAGACCTCAGCCACGAAGAAGGGCTGCGACAGGAAACGCTGAATCTTGCGCGCCCGGGACACCGCCAGCTTGTCGTCGTCCGAGAGTTCGTCCATGCCGAGAATGGCGATGATGTCCTTGAGTTCCTTGTAGCGTTGCAGGATGCCCTGCACCGCACGGGCGGTCTCGTAGTGCTCGGGGCCGACCACGTTGGGATCGAGGATACGGCTGGTGGAATCCAGCGGATCCACGGCGGGATAAATGCCCAGCTCGGCGATCTGACGCGAGAGCACCAGGGTTGCGTCCAGATGCGCGAAGGTGGTGGCCGGCGAGGGGTCGGTCAAGTCATCCGCCGGGACGTACACCGCCTGGAAGGAGGTGATGGAGCCGGTGCGGGTGGAGGTGATGCGCTCCTGCAGGGCGCCCATCTCGGAGGCCAGGGTCGGCTGGTAGCCCACGGCGGAAGGCATACGGCCCAGCAGTGCGGACACCTCGGTACCGGCCAGGGTGTAACGGTAGATGTTGTCGATGAAGAGCAGCACGTCGCGCCCTTCTTCGCGGAAGTACTCGGCCATGGTCAGCCCGGTGAGTGCCACGCGCAGACGGTTGCCCGGCGGCTCGTTCATCTGACCATAGACCAATGCCACCTTGTCGAGCACGTTCGACTCCATCATTTCATGATAGAAGTCGTTACCCTCGCGGGTCCGCTCGCCGACGCCCGCGAACACCGAGAAGCCGGAGTGCTCGGCGGCGATGTTACGGATGAGTTCCATCAGGGTGACGGTCTTGCCGACGCCAGCACCGCCGAAGAGACCGACCTTGCCGCCCTTGACGATCGGCATGATGAGGTCGATGACCTTGATGCCGGTCTCCAGGATCTCGGTGCTGGTCGATTGATCTTCCAGCTTGGGCGCGGACCGATGGATCGACCAGCTCTCCTCGGCGCCGATGTCACCCTTTTCGTCGATGGCATTGCCGAGCACATCCATGATGCGGCCCAGGGTCTTCTGACCGACCGGCACCTGAATCGGCGCACCGGTGGCGCCGACCGCGACGCCACGTTGCAGGCCGTCGGTCGAGCCCATGGCGATGGTGCGGACCACACCGTCGCCGAGCTGCTGCTGAACCTCAAGCGTCAAACCCGCCGAGTCGATTTTCAGCGCCTCATAAACCTTGGGCATCGCGCCACGCGGGAACTGCACGTCCACGACGGCGCCGATGATTTCCACCACGTTACCGGAACTCATAGTCTTTTCCTCTTGCCTTGCGGCATCTAGCGATTCTGTCTGGATCTGATCCTGTGCCGCGAACGTCCCGGGCAGGGTCGCCGACGGCGGCTGGCAATGGTCAAACCGCGGCGGCGCCGCTCACGATCTCGGAGATTTCCTGGGTGATCGCGGCCTGGCGAGCCTTGTTGTAGATGAGCTGCAACTCACCGATCAGGTTGCCGGCGTTGTCCGAGGCGGATTTCATCGCGACCATGCGGGCGGCCTGCTCACAGGCACTGTTCTCGACCACGGCCTGATAGACCAGCGATTCGAGATAGCGTGTGAGGAGGGCGTCGAGCACCGTGCGGGCATCCGGCTCGTAGATGTAATCCCAGTGATAGGGCAGCCCGTCATGCTTGCCGCCGACGATGGGAACCAGTTGGCGGATCGTCGGACGCTGCGTCATGGTGTTGACGAATTCGTTGCCCGCGATATAGATCGCGTCGATCTCGCCCGCCTCGAAGGCATCAAGCATGACCTTGACCGTGCCGACCAGATCCTCAATGTGCGGCTTGTCGCCGAGATGGGTCGCCTGTCCGAGCACGGTGCCACCAAAACGCTTGAAAAAACCGAGCGCCTTGGAGCCGATGGTGCAGAAGACGGGTTCAATACCAGCGGCACGCTGCTCCTTGATCTCGATCACCAGACGCCGGAACAGATTGCTGTTCAGGCCGCCGCAGAGACCGCGATCCGAGGACACGATGATATAGCCGACACGCTTGCGTTCACGCTCCACCGCCATGAAGGAGTGGCGATATTCGGGCGTGGCGTTGGACAGATGACTGATGACCTGGAGCATCTTTTCAGCATAGGGCCGGGAGGCGGACATGCGGTCCTGGGCCTTGCGCATTTTAGACGCCGCGACCATCTGCATGGCCTTGGTGATCTTCTGCGTGCTCTTGATGCTCGCGATCTTGGTGCGGATTTCTTTGGCGCCTGCCATTATTCAGCTCCCAGCCTCCAGTGACCGGCCACCAGCCTGTTGTCTGGGGGGATGGAGGTTCGATACGTGTCAATTCGTTAGCTCTCAGCCTCCAGCCGCCAGTCTCCAGAGGAGACTGGCGGCTATTTACCAGAGCTCCCAGCCTCCGGCTGGAGGCTGATCGCTGGCGGCTGTTTACCAGGTATTGTTGGCCTTGAAGTCCTTGATGGCGGCGTGCATACCCTGGGCAATCTCGTCATTGAAATCGCCAGTTGCATCGATCTTCGCCAGCAACTCGGCCCGCGCGGACTTGATGTAGCTTTGCAGTGCATGCTCGAAATCGACGACCTTCTTGACATCCACGTCATCAAGATAGCCTTCGTTGGCGGCAAACAGCGAGATCGCCATCTGACCGACGCTCATCGGCGAATACTGGAACTGCTTCATCAGCTCGGTGACACGCTGGCCGCGCTGCAACTGCTTGCGGGTCGCCTCGTCCAGGTCAGACGCAAACTGCGAGAAGGCCGCCAGTTCGCGGTACTGAGCGAGTGCCAGACGGATACCGCCGCCGAGCTTCTTGATGATCTTGGTCTGGGCCGCGCCGCCGACACGGGACACCGAGAGACCAGCGTTGATGGCCGGACGGATACCCGAGTTGAAGAGGTCGGTTTCGAGGAAGATCTGACCGTCGGTGATGGAAATCACGTTGGTCGGCACGAAGGCGGACACGTCGCCGGCCTGGGTCTCGATGATTGGCAGTGCGGTCAGCGAACCGGTCTTGCCCTTGACCTTGCCGTCGGTGGCCTTCTCGACATAGTCGGCGTTGACGCGCGCGGCGCGCTCCAGCAGACGCGAGTGGAGATAGAAGACGTCGCCCGGATAGGCTTCGCGACCCGGCGGACGGCGCAGCAGCAGCGACACCTGACGATAGGCCCAGGCCTGCTTGGTCAGGTCGTCATAAACGATCAGCGCGTCTTCGCCCTTGTCGCGGAAGTACTCGCCCATGGTGCAGCCGGCATAGGGGGCCAGGAACTGCATGGCGGCGGACTCGGCGGCGGCGGCGGCAACGATGATGGTGTGATCCATCGCGCCATGCTCTTCGAGCTTGCGCACCAGTGAGGCAATGGACGAATTCTTCTGTCCGATCGCGACATAGATGCACTTAACGCCAGTGCCCTTCTGATTGATGATGGCGTCAATGGCGACGGCGGTCTTGCCGGTCTGACGGTCGCCGATGATCAGCTCGCGCTGTCCGCGACCGATCGGCACCATGGCGTCGATGGCCTTGAGACCGGTCTGCACCGGTTGATCGACCGACTTACGGGCGATAACGCCAGGGGCGACCTTTTCGATTGGGGACGTACCAGCGGCCTCGATCGGACCCTTGCCGTCGATGGGGTTGCCCAGTGCATCGACGACGCGGCCCAGCAGACCCTCGCCAACCGGCACTTCGAGCACGCGGCCCGTGCAGCGGACCCAGTCGCCCTCGGACAGATGGGTGTAATCGCCCAGGACGACCGCGCCCACCGAATCGCGCTCCAGATTCAGCGCCAGACCATAGGCATTGCCCGGAAACTCAAGCATTTCATAATACTTGGCATCGGACAGACCGTGGATACGGACGATGCCGTCGGTCAGACTGACGATGGTGCCTTCGGTGCGGGCCTCGGTCTGAAGGTCGAACTTTTCGATCTTCTGCTTGATGAGATCGCTGATCTCGGAAGGATTCAGTTGCATGGCGGTGTCCAGATTCAGAATTGCAAAGCGTGGGCCAGTTGCGTGATCTTGCTGCGGACCGAGTCATCGATGACGAGATCTCCGGTACGAATCTCGATCCCGCCGATCAGGGCGCTGTCCGTCTCGACCGTCAGATCCACCTGACCACCGAAGCGTCGCGCCAGCGCCGCAGCGAGCGTCTGCTGCTGCTCGGCATCGACCTCGAACGCGCTGCGGACCAGGACATGCCGCACGCCCTGGTCGGCGATGCGGCTGACCTCGAAGAGTCGGGCGATCTCCGCCACAGCCGCCAGACGCGCGTTCTGCACAAGCAACTGGAGGAAATTCGCGACCTCAGTCGGCAGGGCATCGCCGCACACGTCCAGGATAATGTCGCGGATACGCGAGCGGGGCACGCTCGGATTGCCGATTTGCGCAGCCAGTTGCGGATCGGATGTCACCGCTGCCAGCAGGTTGAGCGCCTCGGACCAGGCCGCAACCTGTCCGCTTTCCTTGGCGCGCTCGAACGCCGCCTCAGCATAGGGCCGCGCGATGGTGGTGATATCTCCGGCCATGGCTATTTCCCTTTAGAGCTGCTTGGCGAAATCGTTGACAAGCGAACGGTGAGCGTCGAGGTTGATCTCCTTCTGGAGGATCTTCTCGGCGGCAGCCATCGCCAGTGCAGCAACCCGCTCACGCAACTCTTCGCGTGCACGGTTGGTTTCGCGCTCGATTTCGGCCTGCGCCGCCAGCACCAGTCGATCACCCTCGGTACGGGCATCGGTCTTGGCTTCTTCGACGATCTCGGTTGCGCGCTTTTGCGCCTGACCAACGATCTCAGCCGCCGTGACCTTGGCCTCTTTCATCAATTCGAGCGCACGCTGTTCACCCAGCGCCTTTTCCTGATGACCGCGCTCGGCGGCGGCGAGACCCTCGGCGATCTTCGTCTTGCGCTCCGCCAATGCATTGACGATGGGCGGCCAGACGTACTTCATACAGAACCAAACGAAGGCCGCGAAGGCGATCATCTGGGCAAACAGAGTCAAATTGATATTCATAGCGTTGCCTCGTGCCTATGCCTCGTACCGCAGCAGGGTGAAAGGCGGATGGCCTCGACCCCGGCGGAAGCCGGATGGGTGTCAGGCAGCGAACATCAGATAGAGACCCATGGCGATCGCGATGACCGGCAGCGCATCGACCAGACCCATGACGATGAAGAACTGGGTGCGCAGCATCGGAATCAGCTCAGGCTGACGTGCGGCGCCTTCCAGAAAACGCCCACCCAGTACGCCGATACCGACGCCGGCGCCAACCGCGCCGAGACCCAGCATGAGTCCGGCTCCGATGTACTTGATGGCTGCGGCGAATGCTTGTGCGACTTCGAGTTCCATGAGTTCCCCCAGGTTAAGGTGTTGCGACTAATGGCCGATTGAAAGACGGTCGCCGCGGTTGAAAGAAAAAGAATGAATGAACAGAAAAGACAATAAGGTTTCACGCATACGGCACGCATGAAGGAAGGCCGTTTAACCGGCCCCCTTCGCGCGCATCGTCGTCAGTGATGTTCCTGATGGGCCATATCCAGATAGACGATGGTCAGCACCATGAAGATAAAGGCTTGCAGGGTGATGATCAGGATATGGAAGACTGCCCAGACGAATTGCAGCAGACCGCCAGTCAGATTGAGCACGACACCGCCGCCATAGAGCAGCGCGATCAGGATGAAGATCATCTCACCGGCATACATGTTGCCGAAGAGACGCAGTGCGAGCGAAAGGGGCTTTGACAGCAGACTGATGCCTTCGAGCAGCAGGTTGGCGGGCATACCCCATTTGCCGAACGGCTGAAGCGTCAGTTCACCGACGAACCCGCCGACACCCTTCATCTTGACGCTGTAATAGAGCACCATGAAGAAGACCATGAGCGCCATGCCAAAGGTGGCGTTGGGATCGGTCGTCGGCACCACACGCAGGAAGACATGGTGAGGATCGGCGCCGAAGACGGCCAGGAGCTGCCCGAAGAGATAGGGGATCAGATCCACCGGGATCAGATCCATGAGATTCATGAGGAAGACCCAGGCAAAAATAGTCAGTGCGAGCGGGCCAACCAGCGGGTTTTTGGCGGTGAACGAACCGCGCACATTCTCTTCAACGAAATCGACGATCCATTCGACGAAATTCTGCGCCGCGCCCGGCACCCCGGCGGTCACCTTCTCCGCCACACCCCGGAAAAAGATGATAAACAGGACCCCGAGCAGAATCGAAAAGAACATGGTATCGACATTGATCGCCCAGAATCCCATCTCGGCCGCTTCGGCGCTCGAATGCGCGAAACCGAACCCATGCTCGGGATGCACGCCAAGCGTCAGGTTGGTGAGATGGTGCTGGATATATCCCTGGGAGGTGAGCGTTTCAGAAGCAGCCATCAATCATCTCTCACTTCGTGGTTCGGTTGCCAGATTGAGCGGCGATCAGGGTCGGCGCGACCTGGATCACAAAATAGGCGCCAAGCAACGCCGGTATGTTCAGGTTGTCGAGCGTTGCAAAGGCAACGGCGAACAAAACAAGTATCAGGACAATCTTTGCGGTCTCGGCGCCATAGAAACGCAACACCAGTCGCTCCAGCGCCTGGGCGCGATAGTCGCGAAAGACCCAGACCGCAAGCAGTGCATTCGCCAGCAGGCAGACTCCGGCCCCGATCAGGACCGAAAGCGCAACTGAATCACCGAACGGCAGCGCACAGGCGACTGAAACCAAACCGAGGATTGCCTGGATTTTCAGGATCTTTCTGGCTTGGAGCGTGTCCGGCTGTTGCATCAGATCATCGTCATGGGGAGCACACATCGCTCGCCGAGCGCGGAGTATAAGGGGTTGCGGATAGAGGGTCAACGCGGCTTAATACATTTCGCTGCGATCATTTGATGTGCGCGAGAATGCCGTCAAGCTCATCCAGGGTGTTGTAGGCAATCACCAGCTTCCCCGCGCCACGGCGGCCATGCCGGATCTGCACCAGGGCGCCAAGCCGGTCGGTCAGATCGGTTTGCAGACGACGGATATTCGGATCTTCGACGGGCTCGCGCGCCGGCGTCTCATCCGCTTCGTCGGCCTGCTGCAACCGCCGGACGAGCCGCTCGGTCTCGCGCACCGAAAGCCCGGCGGCGACCACCTGTCGGGCGGCGCTGCTCTGTTCGTCTCCTTTGAGACCAAGCAACGCGCGGGCATGGCCCATTTCCAGGCGCGACTGCTCGACGTGCGCCTTGACATCCGGATTGAGGTCCAGGAGTCGCAGCAGATTGGTCACCATGGTGCGCGACTTGCCGACCGCCTCGGCGATCTGCTGATGGGTCAGACCGAACTCGCTGATGAGACGCGCCAGGGCGCCGGCCTCTTCCAGCGGATTGAGATCGGCGCGCTGGATGTTTTCGATCAGACCGATGGCGAGCGCCGTCGGCTCGTCCACCTCGCGCACCACGACCGGTATCTCGGCAAGCCCGGCCTGCTGACAGGCGCGCCAGCGGCGTTCGCCGGCGATGAGTTCATAGCGCGGCCCGCCGGCGGACGGCTCGGGCAACGGACGAACGACAATCGGCTGAATCACGCCCTGAGCAACGATTGAATCGGCCAGTTCGCGCAGTGCGTCAGGGTCGAAATCGCGACGGGGCTGATAGCGTCCCCGCTGGATGTGCTCCAGCGGCAGACGGGTCACGCGCTCGACCGCCGCATCGGGCGCGGGCGGGTCAGACGGGCGATCAGCCGCCCCGTCGAGCACGGCCACGGGAGCAGGCGCGCGCGCCGCGCCCAGCAGGGCGTCCAGGCCGCGGCCCAGACCTTTCTTCTTGATGGCGGGTTTCGGATCGATATCCATCTGCGCTCGGGTCAGGCGACGTGTTGACGTTTATCCTGACGCCGCAGCACCTCGCTGGCGAGCGCCAGATAAGCGGCCGCGCCCTTGGACAGCGGATCATAGAGCAGCACCGGCTGACCGTGACTCGGCGCCTCGGCCAGACGCACATTGCGCGGGACGATGGTGCGGTAGACCTGATCCTTGAAATGGGTGACGAGCTGGGTCGAGACCTGATTGGCCAGATTGTTGCGCGGGTCGTGCATGGTACGCAGGATGCCCTCGATGCAGAGCGTCGGGTTACGGCTCTCACGGATCTGATCGATGGTATCGAGCAGCGAAGACAGCCCCTCCAGCGCGTAATACTCGCACTGAATCGGGATCAGCACACCCTTGGCCGCAACCAGCGCATTGACCGTCAGCATGTTGAGCGAGGGCGGACAATCGATGATGACCAGCTCGTAAGCCCCCGCCGCGCCGGTCAGCACCCGGCTCAGACGCCGTTCGCGGTCGGGCGAGTCGATCAGCCCGATCTCCGCCGCCGTCAGATCCGCATTGGCCGGCAGCAGATCGAATCCGGGCGAAGGCTCCGTGATCCGTTGCAGACAGTCGGCGATGGGGATGTCGGTCAGCAGCAGATCGCAGGTCGTGTGTTCGACCTGATGCTTGTCGATTCCGCACCCCATGGTCGCGTTGCCCTGGGGATCCAGATCCAGCAGCAGCACGCGCCGCTTCATGGACGCCAGCGAGGCTGCCAGATTGACCGCCGTGGTGGTTTTGCCGACTCCGCCCTTTTGATTGGCGATGGCGATGATGTTGACCATGGTCGGCTCAATCACTCCGGATTTCGATCAAATGACGTGGCTCGTCGAGGAAAGGCACATGCAGCCGGTGCACGCTGAAGGCGCTGGACGGGAATCCCGAGTCATCCGGCATTCCGTCCGGCTCGCGGCCTTTCATCAGCAGCAGCCGACCGGGCGGCGCCAGCAACTCGGCATGCGGAATGCTCAGGATGTCAGCGGCCGCGACCGCGCGGCTGACTATGGTACTGAATTTTGTCGCTGGCCGGTATGTCTCGATACGGGCCTGCACCGGCTCGACGTTGCCCAACCCGAGATCCAGCACCGCCTGACGCACAAAACGGATTTTTTTACCGTTGCCGTCGAGCAGCCGGAAATGCCGCTCCGGCGACAGGATCGCCAGCGGCAGACCCGGCAGACCGGCCCCGGTCCCGATGTCCAGAATCTGGTCGCCAAAGAGAAAAGGATGAACCGAGAGACTGTCGAGCAGATGTCTGGCGACCATCTCCAGCGGATCGCGCACGGCGGTCAGGTTGTAAGCCTGATTCCAGCGCACCAGCAGATCGAGAAAGCGGATCAGCCGTTTGTGCTGATCGGCTGCCAGTGCCAGCCCAAGCGCCTCGCCGCCCTGGGACAACCTGTCCTTGATGAGCTGCCAGTCAGACTCGCCAGGATGATTGACGGAATTCTTCACACGAACACTCAGCCGAGAGAAATTGAACGGGATCAATAGGGTTGATCAAGACTAACATGATTTAAACCGCACCCGGCGCGGTATGCGTCAGGTTTTTGGCCTGCGCTGCTCCTAGCGGGATCGACGATTGTCGATGCCGGGCGGTTTAAGCTATACCGAGCTAATACCAATTTTTCGTTGACTCACTCACCGACAATGGCGAAGTTTTCCGTCAGCAACGATCGTAGATCACCACGATATTGGTTCGGGTGACGAAAGAAATTTTCGCAAGCGGCTTTAAAGTCAGCGAACGACTCGAAATAGCGGTTGTAGAGCACTGTCTTTTTGAAATACTTCCAGAACCGCTCGATCAGATTGAGGTTTGGCGCATAGGGAGGGAGAAAGACCAATTGCACGCGTGATGTCTTCAAGTGCTCACGAACCGCCTTGGAGCGATAGTAGCGCGCATTGTCGCAAATCACGTGAATCACCGCCGCGTCTGGATGCCGCTGCGCGATTTGCTGAAGCAGAGCAATGGTCGAGACGGCATTGACGCTGTCGTCGAAACGCACGACGGGTTCGAGGCGCTTGAGATCGATGGCACCGTTGATGTTGACGCGTCGCCGCCCGGTGTTGGAGCGGATCTCACGATCCTCGCCGCGCTTGATCCAGCCCTGGGCGATAACCGGATTGTGCTG
>NZ_SMAO01000008.1 GCF_004342175.1 Thiobaca trueperi | reverse complement strand
CTCCTCGCTCACTCACCTTCCTCCCTAAAACCCCAACGACCACTCACACTCAGTCGTCAACTCACAGCGAGCCGCGCATTATACAAATTACAGACGCACCGTCAAGGCTTAATTTTCCAGAACAACGGACGACCCGTATCAGCATCGTTGCAGGTCTCTTGCTCTTTGTCGGTCGCTACAACTACCTGCAGGACGACTTGCCCTGGTCGACGATGCGACAAACCTGTCCGAAGATCCAGTTCAAAGCAATTTGTTGATCGCCTTCTCGATCTTGCCGCCTTGGGGTGACGTGGTGCTGATGTAGTGATCGACCAGATTGCCCTGGCGATCAATCAGATATTTGTAGAAGTTCCATTTCGGATAAGGCGCGCCTGCTGCGGCAAGACGCTCGAACAGCGGGGCGGCACCGCCTTTTTTGACGCTGACCTTTTCAAACATGGGAAACTCAACCGAGTAGGTCAGGCGGCAGAATGTTTGGATCTCTTCTTCCGACCCCGGCTCCTGACCAGCAAAATCGTTGGACGGGAAGCCCAGGACGACCAGCCCGCGATCCTTGTATTGGCGATAGAGCGCCTCCAGCCCCTCATACTGAGGCGTAAATCCACACTTGCTGGCCGTATTGACGATCAGGATCACTTTACCCTGGTAGGCTTCGCAGAGATTGACGACCTCTTCGCCAGCAAGTCGGCGCACATCGAGATCAAGCAGCGGCGAACAGGTCCTGTCATCAGCGGTGGCGGGAACGCTGGCGGCCGCCAGACTCAACATTAACAGCGTGTTTTTCATGAGGGATGACTCCTGAATCCTGATAGCGGCGGCGGGCAAATGTGGGTCTCAGATAGGTAGAGTGGGCGCGCGGCGATTGCAATGGCGGCTTGCAATCGCCACGCTCGTACCGATCATGCTGTGCTCTGAAATCCTTTGCGTTCTTTGCGCGCTTTGCGGTTCAACTGCTTTTTTTCGGATCATCCATAATGGGGACGGACATGAACGATTGGGTCAAGGCAAGGGTCGTCGGCAAGCATCAATGGGCAGCGGGGCTTTACAGCCTGCAATTCGATGCACCCATCGCGGACTATCAGGCCGGGCAGTACATCAAGGTTGCCCTGGACATCGAAGGGGAGCGGATCGGTCGGCCTTATTCGCTGGTGAACGCCCCGCAGAGTCGTCCGCTGGAAATCTATTTCAACGAGATCGCTGGCGGCCCGCTGACCCCGCCGCTCTCTGCGCTGAAACCCGGTGACGAGGTCTGGCTCACCGCGCATGCCGGCGGCATCTTTACCCTGGAGACGGTCCAGCCCGCCGAGACACTCTGGCTGCTGGCGACCGGCACCGGACTGGGCGTCTATCTCTCGATTCTGCGCACCGATGCGCCCTGGGACCTTTTCAAGCGCGTGGTCCTGATCCATGGGGTACGGGTGGCCACCGATTTCACCTATGCGGAGACCCTGGCCGAGATCGGCAGGCGTCACGCGGATCGTTTCACCTTCATCCCGGTGGTGAGCCGCGAGGACTGCGCCGGTACTCTGCACGGACGCATCACGGATCTGCTGACCAGCGGCCAGCTCGAATCGCGTGCGGACGCCACCATCGACCCGGCCACCAGCCATGTGATGCTGTGCGGCAACTCAGCCATGATCAAGGACGCCAAGGTCATCCTGGAGGCGCGCGGACTGGTGCGTCATCGGCGTCATGCGCCCGGCCACTACACGACCGAGCAATACCACTGACCCGAAAATGGGAGACTGAAACCGCAAAGGCGCGCAGGAGGCCAGGAAAATTGAAACACCTTCGCGCGCTTTGCGTCTCTGCGGTTCAAATACTCTTTGCTACAGAAACCAGTTGAGCGCGAGCAGCACCAGCGCAGCCATGATGCCAGCGATGATGTCGTCCAGCATGATGCCAAGCCCGCCGCCAACCTGCCGATCCACCACTCGGATCGGCCAGGGTTTCCAGATGTCGAAGAGCCGGAAGGCGAGGAATCCGGCGACAATCCAGAGCCAGCCCGGCGGGGCGACGATCATGGTCAGCAGAAAGCCGACGAACTCATCCCAGACGATGGCCGATGGATCCTTGGCCCCCAGATCATCGGCGACCCGTCCGCAGACCCAGATGCCAAAAAGGGTGAAGATCAGCAGCAGCCCGGCATAGAGCGTCCAGTGCAGCGGGCTCATGAGCAGATAAAGCGGGATGGTGGCAAGCGTGCCGACCGTACCAGGCGCCTTGGGCGAAAGCCCGGAGCCGAAACCAAAGGCGATCCAGTGCGTGACCTTGGTGCGGTCGAAACCGGTCTGGCGGACGGTGTCAGGGTTGAACGGCGAAGTGGTCATAACCTGCCCCATTGATTGTGAGAATACCGCCATCCGGCAGGCGGCAGATCAGCCCCGGTTCGGCGCGGATCCTTCCCACTGCGCGCACCGGGCAGGAGAGTTCGGCAGCCAGCGACTGCACCGCATCGAAACGCCCCGGCGGCACGCAGAAACAGAGTTCGTAATCGTCCCCTGACGACAGGGGCAGCGACCAGTCATCAGTCTGTTCGATGACCTCAGCCACCGGCAGCGAGAGCGGCAGGCGTGCCAGATCCAGTTCTGCGCCAACGCCAGAGGCCGTTAGAATATGTCCGAGATCGCCCGCCAGTCCGTCCGAAAGATCGATCATGGCCGTCGCCAGACCGCGCAGCGCCAGACCCAGTTCAACCCTTGGGGTCGGATACTCCAGACGCTGTCTGAGCGCCGGTTCGACCTCGATACCAGCAAGCAGCCCGCACAGCGCCAGCCCCGCATCACCCAGGGTGCCGCTCACGCAGATCAGATCGCCCGGACGCGCGCCATTGCGGCGCACCGCCGCGCCGACTGGCACCAGACCATGCACCTGGACCGTCACGCTCAATGGGCCGCGCGTGGTATCGCCGCCGATCAGCCGGATACCATAGCGGGCCGACAACGCGGCGAATCCGGCACTGAATGACCCGATCCAGTCCCGATCTGCTGCTGGCAGCGTCAGGGCCAGGGTGCTCCAGGCCGGTTCGGCCCCCATCGCCGCCAGATCGCTGAGTCCGACGGCCAGCGATTTATGGCCGATGGCAGCCGGATCGCAGTCGGGAAAAAAGTGGATGCCAGCAACCAGCGCGTCCAGGCTCACGGCCAGTTCATGAGCGGGCGGAACCGTCAGCAGGGCGCAGTCGTCGCCGACACCCAGCGCGACATCGGCGCGAACCGGCCCGATGTCGGCAAAAAAATCGCGGATCAGTTCGAACTCAGACATCCGGGAACGCTCACGGCTTGCGTTCCGGCGTCCCGGCATGACGGCGGGCGATCTTGTCCAGCACGCCGTTGACATACTTGTGCCCTTCATGCGCGCCGAGCAGCTTGGTCAGCTCAACCGCTTCATTGATGGCGACCCGATCCGGAATACTGTCCGAGAAGAGGATCTCGAAGGCGCCGAGACGCAGGATCGCCAGTTCGACCGGGTCCACCTGGGTGATGGGTCGATCCAGGAAGAGATCGAGCTGGGCGTCGATCTCCTTGATCCGCGCCGGGACGCCGGTCAGCAGTTGATCCAGGAGTTCCAGATTGAACTTGAACCGCTGTTTGGGATCCGGCGGATCGTCCTCGTGCGCGCCGCTCAGGGACATGGCGACGGCATCCAGCCACTCGGGATCGTCGAGCAGATGACGCTTGATCGCCATCGGATCCTCGCCGGTCAGACGCCATTGATAGAGTGCCAGCGCGGCATAGCGGCGCGACTGGCTGCGCGGGCTGACCTTGTCGGCTGTGTTCTCGGTCAAGTCAGTTGCCTCAGCAGATCGACCATTTCCAGGGCGGACATCGCCGCCTCGGCGCCCTTGTTGCCAGCCTTGGTGCCGGCGCGCTCGATGGCCTGTTCGATGCTGTCCACTGTCAGCACGCCGAAGGCAACGGGCAGGCCATATTTGAGGCTGACCTGCGCCATGCCCTTGACGCATTCGCCAGCGACATAGTCGAAATGCGGCGTGCCGCCACGAATCACCGCGCCGAGGGCGATGATGGCGTCATAACCGCCCTGGGCCGCCAGACGCTCAATGGCGACCGGCATCTCGAAGGCGCCGGGAACGCGCACGATGGTCAGATCGGCCTCATTCGCGCCGTGACGCAGCAGGGCATCGATTGCGCCTTTTTCCAGGCTCTCCACCACGAAACTGTTCCAGCGGGAGACCACCAGACAGAAACGGGCGTTTTCAGTGGCGCGGAGCGCGCCTTCAATGGTTTTGATGCTCATTGTGCTCTATTTTCAAGGATCGATTGATCGTCTTGCACCCACCTGGTAAAGACCTGCATCGTCACGCTGGGGGAGGCGCGGCGCGGGATTTGCGCCCACTATTCTCCCGCGATCGTCATGCGGTCGATGAGCCAGGAACCGGTGCGGGTGCCGCCTGGAAAGTCACAGTCGTTGCCAACCGCGACCAGGCCGGCGAACATGGTTTTGAGGTTGCCGGCAATGGTGATCTCTTCCACCGGATACTGGATCTCGCCGTTCTCGACCCAGAAGCCGGACGCACCGCGCGAGTAATCGCCCGTGACGGCATTGACCCCGTGGCCCATGAGTTCAGTGACCATGAGCCCGGTTCCCAATTCGCGCAGCATGGCCGCACGGTCCCTGTCTCCCATCTCGATGCGCAGATTGCGTACCCCGCCGGCATTGCCGGTGGTCGGCAGGCCGAGCCGGCAGCCTGAATAAGTGTCCAGCACATAGGTTTGCAACACGCCGCCACTGATCAGATCCTTGGCGCGGGTGGCTACACCGTCCCCATCGAAGGGCGCGCTGGACAGACCGCGCGGCAGGTGCGGCTCCTCGTGGATACGGACAAACTCGGGAAAGATACGTTTACCGAGATGATCGAGCAGAAAACTGGAGCGACGGTAGAGACTGTTGCCATTGATGGCCCCGACCAGACTGCGCAGCAATCCCGTTGCGACCTCGGCGCGAAAGAGCACCGGCGCCTCCTGGGTCGGCAGACGACGCGCCCCGAGCCGCGCGACGGTGCGCGCGGCGGCGCGCTCGCCGACGCTGTGCGCTGGCTCCAGATCCAGCGCGGAGCGGGCGGACGTCCACCAGTAATCACGCTGCATCATGTCGTCTTCTTGAGCAATCACGGCACAGTTGAGACTGTGACGGGTCGTCGGATAACCGCCGATGAAGCCGTGACTGTTGCCGGAGACATGGATGCCAAAATGGGTCGAGAGACTCGCGCCCTCTGAATTGATGATGCGCGGGTCGTGGCCGCGTGCGGCATCCTCGCAGGCCGTCGCCAGATTGATGGCCTCCTCGACGCTGAGCAGCCAGGGGTGATAGAGATCCAGGTCCGGGATCTCGGTCGCCATCAACTCCGCCGCAGCGAGATGCGCACAGCGGTCTTCCTGAGTCTGTTCGGCAATGGCGCAGGCCGCCCGCACGGTATCGCGCACGGCGTCCGTACTGAGATCGGAGGTACTGGCAGAGCCCTTGCGATGGCCGAAATAAACGGTGATGCCCAGTCCGTTATCGCGGGTGTGTTCCACGGTCTCGACCTCGCCGAGTCGCACCGCCACATCCAGTCCAGAGCTGCTGCCGACCGATGCCTCGGCGGCGCTCGCCCCCTGGTGCTTGGCTTCTTTCAGCAGGTCTTCGATGATCTGTTGCAACCGGGCCATGCGCTCGGCGGTGTCTTCGGTGGTCAGGATGGGCATGGTCGATGTCAAATATCTAAATGATGAGGGATGAAGGGCGGCGAAATGGCGCGTGAGTGACTATTCTACTCTCCTTTGCACATTGTTTTCCCGCCCGACCTGACACGGCTGATCCGGTCATCCTGACGACCCATACAATAGCCACAACTCACCCTGGATTAGCCCATGCTGCTCTCCCCCAAATACCGCTTTCTCTTCGTCCACATCGCCAAGACCGGGGGCACCAGCGTGCGTGCCGCGCTGGAGCGTCTGCGCTGGCGCGATCCCTGGTATTACCCGATGTTTCTGTGCAGCCGCCTCAGTCATCTGAGCGGGCACCGGATCGCGACCAAACTGCCGCGTCACGCCAAGGTCATCGCCGCTCAGGAGCTGCTGCCCAAGGACTATTTCGACTCGCTGTTCAAGTTCGCCTTTGTGCGCAACCCCTGGGATCTCCAGGTGAGTTCCTTTCACCATATCCGCCGCGAGCGACCACATTATCTGGGCGGTCATGAGACCTTCGATGCCTTTCTGCGCTGGAAGCTGGATCCGGAACGGCCCTATCAGTACCACCTCGATACCTCCATCACCTTACAGAGCGACTATCTGATCGATCTGCATGGTCGGGTTCTGGTGGATTTCATCGGGCGTTACGAGCGTCTGCATGAGGATTTCGCGACCGCCTGCGACCGCATCGGCATCGCGCCGCCCGCCCTCCCTCACGCCCGTGCGGCCAAGGATCGCAAACGGGATTATCGCGGTTATTACAACGACGAAACCGCCGGGCTGATCGCCCGGCATTTTGCGCGTGACATCGAGATGCTGGGTTATCAGTTCGATCCGGAATAGTCGTCAGTCGGCCAACTGCCTTCAATCCCCCGGCACCAGATCCCGATAGGCATGCCAGGTCGCATGGCCGACGAGCGGGACGGCGATGAAGAGACCGATGTAGAAGGTCAGCAGGCCAACGCCGACGATGCAGACGATGAGCGCGGCCCACAACAGCATCGGTCCCCAGTTGACGGTGACGGCCCGCACGCTGGTGCGCATGGCGGTGAAGGCATCGACCGGACGGTCAATCAGCATCGGCACGGTGATGGCGCTGATACAGAAGGCGCAGACGGCAAAGCCAGCGCCAACAACAATGAACGCAAGCAGGATGAGGTTGTACTGTCCCGACAAGAACACGACCTGGACAAAATTATCCAGGCTCGGAAAGGGATCGGTGAACAGCATGATGAACAGAAAGACGCTCGCCAGGATCCAGGCCTGCATAAGCATGATCAGAACGCCGGTGGTGATGCCGAGCTGGCTTTGATTGCGCTTGAAGGCCTCCAGCGCCTGACAGGTCTTGAGCGACTCACCCCGTTCCAGGTTGTCGCTCATCTGATAGAGTCCAATGGCAAGCAGTGGCGCCAGCAGAAAGAAGCCCGCCATCAGAAAGGGCACCAGAAAAGTCAGGTGTCCGAGCGCCATCAGCAGGGTCATGACCGCACCGATGAGGACGATCCCGGCGCCATAGGTCAGACTGTAGCCCGGCGCGGCCTTGATGTCGGCCCGGCCCTTGATGAGCCACTGCCAGGGATGTGTGAAATCGATCTGGTTGACCCGCAGCGCTTCCCGTTCTGCCGCCGGATTGGTCAGAGCAATATTTTGCATGCTTCGATTCCTCCCGATAGGGTTATGGTTCTTACGGCGCGGCCCGAGCGCCTGCAAGGATATTAGACGCATCCAGTCGCTTATTCCGACTTTTTCACTCAACTCATCGTCCGAACCAACAGCGGAGCCATCATCATGTCCCATCCCTCTTTCACGTCGCACTTCGATGAAGTTGCCGACGGCATCTATTGCATCGAAACCGGTCTCTACCGTCACGGTCTCGCCGCCTGTTATCTGGTGCGCGCCGGTGATCGCCTGGCCTTCGTCGATACCGGCACTGCCAACAGCGTGCCCGGTCTGCTCGGCGTCATCGCCGCACTTGGCCTGACGCCTGAGCAGGTGGATTATGTGATCCCGACCCATGTCCATCTGGATCATGCAGGCGGTGCTGGCGGACTCATGGCGGCCTGTCCGCATGCGCGTCTCGTCATCCATCCCAAGGGCGCGACCCATCTGATCGATCCGGGCCGGCTCATCGCCAGCGCGACGCAGGTTTATGGTGAGACGGCTTTTGCCAGAGATTTCGGCAAGCTGACGCCGATTCCGGCTGAACGCGCCATCCTGGCGGAGGACGGCCAGACCTTCGACCTCAATGGCCGCACCCTGACCTTCATCGACACGCCGGGTCATGCCAACCATCACGGCTGCATCCTCGACGCGGAAAGCCAGGGCTTTTTCACCGGCGACACCTTCGGCATCGCCTACCGCGAATTCGACACCCCGGATGGTCCCTGGCTCTTTGCGCCGACCACGCCGGTCGCCTTCGATCCCGACGCCTGGCTGACCACGCTGGACAAGCTCATGGCCTTCACGCCTCAGGCCATGTATCTGACCCACTATGGCCGGGTCGATCGCCCCGAGACGCTGGTGGACGGTCTGCGCCAGAGCATCCGCGATCTGGCCCGACTGGCGCTGGCGGAGGAAGGACGCGCGGACAGCGAGCGGTCAACCCGCCTGAAGAACGCTGTCACCGAACATCTGCTCGGCAGCGCCCGCACCCACGGCGTCAACCATGAAGACGCGCACATGCTGGAACTGCTGGCGGTGGATACCGACCTCAACGCCCAGGGGCTGGAGGTCTGGCTGAAACGACGGGAGAAGCAGGCGGCCTGATGGCCATTGCCGATGAAGAATCCGTAACCTTTGTACCATCCGCCTGCCGAGTCGTCTAAACTCAACTTCGTTTCAATTTTGGCCCCTGGTGGTCACTGACCAGGCTATCCGCCTGGTAACGGATTTTGCGTTGAATACCCTGATCATCACACTGAGGAGAAACACATGGCTATCAGTTTGCAAAAAGGCGGTAACGTCAGTCTGACCAAGACCGATCCGGGTCTGACCAATGTGCTGGTCGGGCTTGGCTGGGACGCCCGCTCGACCGATGGGGCTGCGTTCGATCTGGATGCCAGCGTCTTTCTGGTCGGTGAGAGCGGCAAGGTGCTGTCCGATGGCCACTTCGTCTTCTACAACCAGAAGACCTCGCCCGATGGCGCCGTCATCCATGCTGGCGACAACACCACCGGCGCGGGCGAGGGTGACGACGAGACGGTGTCGATCAATCTGCCGGGAGTCGAGGCCGGCGTTCAGCGCGTGGTCTTCGCCGTCACCATCCACGAAGCCGAGGCCCGCAACCAGAATTTCGGCATGGTGCGCAACGCCTTCATGCGCGTGCTGAACAAAGACAGCAGCACCGAGCTGGCGCGCTTCGACCTGTCGGAAGACTACTCCACCGAAACCGCCATGATCTTCGGCGAGATCTACCGCAACGGCGCGGAATGGAAGTTCAAGGCCGTGGGCCAGGGCTTTGCCGGCGGACTCAGCGCACTGGCGAAGGATCACGGGGTCAGCATCGGCTGATTTCGGGCCGCCAGCTTCCAGCTTGTTTTGCTGATGGCTGAAAGCTCGCGGCTTTCCCTCATCCGACGGGAGAGATTGCCATGCCAGTCTTCACCATCACCGGGGATGTCGATCCCTTTCTGCATGTCAGTCTGCGCAAGGACGAGAAGATTTTCTGCGAATCCGGCGCCATGGTCATGATGGAAGCGGCCCTGCAAGTGAAGGGGCAGATGCGCGGCGGTCTGGGACGTGCCCTGATGCGGCGGCTCGCCAATGACGAATCGCTGTTCCAACAGGAAATCCACGCAGTGGGCGGCGATGGTGACTGTCTGCTGTCGCCGACCCTGCCGGGTGCGATCGAGCTGCTGGATGTCGGCCCGGACGCTGCCTACACACTCTCCGACGGCAGTTTTCTGGCCGCAGACGACGGTGTGGAGGTTCGTCCGCGCATGAACACCCTCGGGGGCGGGCTCTTCGGCGGCACCGGCGGTTTCGTCATCATGGAGGCGACCGGGCGTGGCAAGCTGGCCGTCTCCGGCTTCGGCTCCATCTTCACCCTCGACATCGAACCTGATCGCGAAACCGTCATCGACAACAATCATGCTGTCGCCTGGTCGTCCGGCCTGCATTACGAGGTCGGAATGCCCAACTCCGGGAGCGGTGGCTTCTTCGGCACCCTGGTCAATTCCGCGACCTCTGGCGAAGGGCTGGTGATCAAATTCAGAGGCAGGGGCAAGGTCGTGGTCTGCTCGCGCAACCGCACCCTGTTTCGCGGTCCGGCGCAGTGAATCGAACGCTTCACTTTAACTAGAGGAATCTCAACATGGGCATCAGTCTTCAGAAAGGACAGAAAATCTCGCTGGACAAGGAAGCCGGCAGCAGTCTGACCCGGATCGTCATGGGGCTGGGCTGGGATTCAGTGAAGAAAGGCGGCCTGCTTGGCGGGCTCTTCGGCGGCGGCGGCGATATCGACCTCGATGCCTCCTGTCTGCTGTTCGACGAGTCGGGCAATCTGGTCGATACCGTGTGGTTTCGCCAACTGCGCAGCCAGGACGGCAGCATCGAGCACACCGGCGACAACCGCACCGGCGAGGGCGAAGGCGACGACGAACAGATCCGCGTCAATCTCGCCGCCGTGCCGGCCAATATCAAAAGTCTGGTCTTCACCGTCAACAATTTCACCGGTCAGGATTTCTCGCAGGTCGCCAACGCCTTCTGCCGCATCCTCAACGGTGCCAACAACAGCGAAATCGCGCGCTACGACCTGAGCTGCCAGGGCAGTCACAACGCCATGATCATGGCCAAGGTCTATCGCCACAGCGGCGAGTGGAAGATGCACGCCATCGGCGAGGTCGGACAGGGCCGGGTCGCCAGCGAACTGCTGCCGCAGATCACACCGCATCTCTAATCTCCAGCCACAGGCAACAGGGCAATGACTCGCATCTGGTTCAACCGGACCTTTTCCAATGTCCGCGCCCTGTTCGACCTCGTCCGCCAGGGTGACGGGTCCGGGGAATTCCATCTGGTCTGTTCACATACGCAGAGCGGATTCCCCGGCTTGCTGTCGGCGCACGAAACCGCCCTTGAGCCGACCGGTCTGACCGGTCTGGATTATGTCGATTTCTGTCTGCATTTCTGTCGGGAGCGACGAATCGACTGCTTCTGGCCGGGCAAGGAAGCGCGTCTACTGGCTGCGCACCGTGAGCGATTCGCCGCACAGGGTGTCGAGTTATTCGCAGTCGCCGCGCCCGAGATGCTGGAGATCCTGTTCGATAAGGCGCGCTTCTATGTCGAGGCGCGCCGCTTCTCCATCCCACCGCCCGACTCGGTTGAATTCAGCACGCCTGACGCATTCGAGACCGCCTATGCACGGCTGCGCATGGCGCATGAGGTGCTGTGCGTCAAACCAGCCGACGGTGTCAATGGGGCCGGTTTCCGTGTCATTGAGGAACAGCGCAGCGGGCTGGAGATCCTGCTCCAGGGCGCGCTTTACTCCATCCATCTCGACGGTCTGCGCCAGTTGCTGCGCGAGGCCGAAACCTTCAAGCCATTGCTGTTGATGGAATTTCTCGGCGGTTCCGAATACAGCCTGGATTGCGTGGGCGATGGCCGGCGACTCGTCGCCGTTACCCAGCGCAAAAAGGCCAGGGCCGGCGGTTATGGTCAGGAAATCGTGGAGATCCATGCACTCACCGATGCCGTGTCGGAAATGACCGCCGCTTTCGGTCTGCGCGGTCTCTTCAACGTCCAGTTTCGCGAGGGACAGAACGGCTTCCGCCTGCTGGAGATCAACCCCCGCTTTGCCGGCGGTATCGGTTACACGGGTGCAGCGGGGCTCAACCTGCCATATCTGGCGCTGCATGGACTCATCCACGGGTTTCCAGACCGCCCATTCCCCCTGGTTGCAGCCAGCACGCAGGTGTTGGAAGTGCCTCAATTCCACCGCATCGAGGCTGCTGCTTGAGCGAATCACGCCGGGTTGAACTGGTCACCGGAACACTCAGCGTCCAGGTTCGTGAATCAGCCTTTCCGCTGGATGATCTCTGCGGGTTTGCCGCCCGCGACAATCGTAAGCGCGGCTTTCTCTTCCTGAGCAAGGTGCTCGGCAAGCACTGGCCCGCCCTGCCCTCGCGGATGCGCCAGATACACCAACATCTGGCCGCGCAGCTTGAACTGGGCGGCGGCCCCTGGCTGGTGCTGGCGATGGCCGAGACCGCGACCGGACTCGGCCAGGGCGTCTTCGAGGCGCTGCTGGATCAGCGACCGGGGACCGAGGCGCTGTTCATTCATTCCACGCGCTATCGTCTTGCCGGTCGGCCTTTCCTGGCCTTTGAGGAACCGCACTGCCACGCACCCGACCAGTTTCTCTACGAACCGCTCCAGGCCGATCATCTTCAACGCTTCGAGACCGCCCGTGACCTGATCCTGGTCGATGACGAAATCAGCACCGGCACCACGTTATGTAATCTGGTCGATGCCTACCGGGCACGCAACCCACAGCTTGAACGGGTCCACTTCGTCGCCATCACCAATTTCAGCGGCGCGGATTGTGCCGAGCGGTTCGCCGCACGTCTGGGTCTGCCGGTGCAATGCGTGGCGGCGCTGGCGGGCGATTTTTCATTCCAGCCGGCAGACCTGCCAGAGCGCCCGCAGGCACCCGCTGCGGTTGGCGACAACCGGCGCCGACCCGACCAGCTCGCTGAATACCTCGGACGTTTCGGCATCGACCGGCGCCTGTGGATTCCGCCAGCCGACATCGCCCGTCTCAGCGCCGGACTGGCGCCGGGTGCCGCGATTCTGGTGCTGGGCACGGGCGAATTCATGCATGTCGCCTTCCGGGTCGGGCTGGAGCTGGAGGCTCAGGGCTTCGCCGTCGCCGTGCAGTCCACCACCCGCTCGCCCATCCTGTTGGGCGCCGATATTGGACATCGGCTGCTTTTTGCGGACAATTACGGCGAAGGCATCCGCAACTATCTGTACAACGTCGATTACAAAGATTACGCGCGCATCGTCGTCTGTCATGAAACGCCGCGCGACGGCCTGGACGATCTGCTGCAACAGCTTGGCCCCGATTGTCTGACCTATGGTCTGACCACTGACCACTCTTAAACTGGAGGTACACATGGCTATCAGTCTGAACAAAGGCGGCAACATCAACCTGAGCAAGGAAGCCCCCAATCTTGAAAACGTCCTTGTGGGTCTGGGCTGGGACGCGCGCGCGACGGATGGACAGGCGTTCGATCTCGACGCCAGCCTCTTTCTGGTGAAGGAAGACGGCAAGGTTCCAAGCGACGCCTATTTCATCTTCTACAACCAGAAGACCTCGCCGGAAGGCTCGGTCGAACATACCGGCGACAACCTGACCGGCGCGGGCGAAGGTGACGACGAATCGATCAAGGTCACGCTATCGAAGGTGCCCGCCGAGATCCAGCGGCTGGTGATCGTGGTCACCATCCACGATGCCGAGGCGCGTCGGCAGAGTTTCGGCCAGGTCAGCAACGCCTTCGTGCGCGTCGTCAACCGCGACAACAATCAGGAAGTGGTTCGCTTCGATCTCTCCGAGGACTATTCCACCGAAACCGCGATGATCTTCGGCGAGATCTACCGTCACAGCGGCGACTGGAAGTTCAAAGCGGTTGGTCAGGGCTATGCCGGCGGACTGCGTGCGCTCGCGCTGCAACATGGCGTCAACGTAGGCTAGACCATGAATTTCATACGCGGACAACGCGCCAAAATCGCCGATCTGGTGCCGAACGGCCAGCGCTTCACACTCGGCGTCACCATCAACGCGCCTGGACTGATCATCGACTTCGCCTGCTTCGGTCTGGATGCCCAGGGCAGGCTGTCCGATGACCGCTATATGACCTTCTTCAACCAGCCGACCACACCCTGCGGCGGGGTCGCGCTGGCGACCCCGGCAGGCGATACCGCCGGTTTCGCCATTGATCTCGCCCGACTGCCGGCAACCATCCAGCGTCTGACCGTCACCGCCGCCATCGATGGCGCCGGAACCATGTCGCGCATCGCCAGCGGACATATCCGCTTCGTGGATGGCGGCAGCGAGACCGGGCGCTTCGCCTTCACCGGCAGCGACTTCGCCCAGGAACGCGCCCTGATGCTGCTGGAGATCTACCGCAAGGACGGCGTCTGGCGCGCCTGTGCGCTGGGTCAGGGCTTCAATGGCGGTCTGGATGCACTGGTCGGCCATTTCGGCGGCACCCTGGCCGAACCGCCCACGCCAGCCCCGGCAGTACCGCCAGCTCCTCCCGCACCCCAGGCGCCGCCGGTCAATCTCAGCAAGGTGACGCTGGAGAAAAAAGGCAATTCGGTCTCGCTGGCCAAAAAAGGCAACGCCGAACATGGCGAGATCGTCGTCAATCTGAACTGGACGGCGGCTGAGGGCAAAAAAGGCTTTTTCGGCTTTGGCAACAAGCGGACCGATCTGGACATCGGCTGTCTGTTCGAGCTGCGCACCGGTGACAAGAGCGCAGTGCAGGCGCTCGGCGACACCTTCGGCGATTATTTCAATCTGCCCTATATCGGGCTGGATGCGGACGACCGCAGCGGCACTCGCACCGAGGGCGAGAATCTGCGGATCAACGGCCAGCACTGGGACAAGATCCGCCGCGTCCTCGTCTATGCCTTCATCTACGAAGGCGCGCCCAACTGGGCCGAGGCCAACGCACTCATCACCATCAAGACGCCGGGACAGCCCGAGATCGAAGTCCGGCTCGACTCGCACCGCAATGATCGCCCCATGTGCGCCATCGCCCTGCTCGAAAACCAGGACGGCGCGGTGAAGATCACCAAGCTGGTCGAGTATTATCGCGGCCACATGGACATGGATCAGGCCCACCGCTGGGGATTGGACTGGGTGAAGGGCAGAAAGGATTGACCCGACCGCGACCCCGATTAAGGTTCTACCCGCCTGAAAGACCGCCAATTGGACAGGATTAACAAGATTAAAAACAATGTTTTGAAAAATCCTGTCCATCCTGGAAAATCCTGTTAATCCTGTCTATCAATCGCCAAAACTGGCGCTTGTTCGATTTTTCCATCCACTCTCGTTATTTTCCATCAAGGTGAAACACATGGCATTTCAAGACTTTCTCAACAACCTGAAACAGAAGGCCGGCGACCTGAAAAACGAGGTGCTGAAGTTCAAGAACAAGGATTTTCTGAATGCCGCCGTCAGCGGCTCGGTGCTGATCTCGATGGCCGACGGCCATGTCTCGTCCGAAGAAAAGCAGAAGATGATGCGCTTCATCGAAAACTATGAAGCGCTGTCGGTCTTCGCCAGCAAGGAGATCGTGGAGTCGTTCCAGAACATCATGTCCCAGATCGAATTCGACAAGGATCTGGGCGAGACCAAGGCCTATGACGCCATTCGCAAAATGAAGGGCAACGATGACGCCTCGCGTCTCATCATGCGTCTCATCATCGCCATCGCCGGCGCCGACGGTAATTTCGACGACAGCGAAAAGCGTGTCGCGCGCAAGATTGCCATGGAACTCAGCCTCAATCCGGCGGAATTCGAGCTGGTCTGAGGGTGCGCACCCTGGTCTTTGTGGATCTGGATGACACGCTCTTCCAGAGCCGTCACAAATGCCCGACCGACGATGATCTGCATCCGGTCGCCTCGCTCCGGGATGGCAGCGTCCATTCCTTCATGACGGCGAAGCAGCGGGCGTTGTGGCGGCTGCTGGACGCAGACGCCACCCTCATCCCCACCACGGCGCGGGATCTCGATTCACTGCGCCGGGTGGATCTTCCCTTTCAAAGCTGGCGTATCCTCGACTACGGCGGAGTCATCCTGAATCCAGATGGCCATCCCGATGCGCCGTGGATGCAGCGGATGACGCAGGTTTCACAGGAAACCATCGGCGAGCTGAACGCACTGCTGGATCTGGTCGAGACCTTCATACAGAGCGCGGGACTCTCGGCCCATGTCCGCATCATTGAGGACTTCGGCCTGCCGTTTTATCTGGTGGCCAAATATCGCGACGACCGGGAGGACGACCTGAGCCGCTTGCAGGACGAATTGGTTCGGCCCTGGCTCGCGGAGCGTGCTGACGCCTATCGGCTGCATCGCAACGGCAACAACCTTGCCGTTCTGCCGCGCGCGCTGGGCAAAGAGCATGCCGTGCGTTATCTCATTGAGCATCTGGGTCGCGAAAACAGCGAACTCCTGACCATCGGGGTCGGAGACAGCCTGATCGATGGGGCCTTCATGGCCGAATGCGATTACGCCATCACCCCGCGCGGCTCGCAATTGTTCGAGGCGACCTTGCAGCAGATGTTGTAATTGACAGGATTAACAGGATTTTTCAAATCATTGTTTTCAATCTTTTTAATCCTGAATCATCCTGTTAATCCTGTCCAAATTTCAGAGCGGCGCGCCTCATGACCCTGCTCAACCAGCCCTCAGGTATCGAAACCTTCTCCGGCAGCTACCGCCCGCAGGATGTCCGCTTTCTGCTCAAACCCATCGACCTCGCTCCGGTCGAGGTGGCCGAGAAAGAGCGCCTGATCCAAAGCGGTCAGCACCATTACAGCGAAATGCTGAGTCCTGAGTCCCTCCCCTCGCCACGCTATCTGGCCGTCTTTCAGCAGGCATTTGCGATGGGACGCCGTCGCATGGCGCAAGGCATTCTCGATCTCGCCGCTATCATCGCGGCACGACGACCGCACGGGATCACGCTGGTCTCGCTGGCGCGGGCCGGCACGCCCGTCGGGGTGCTGCTCAAGCACGTTCTGACCGAGGTTTTTGGCCGTGACCCGGCGCACTATTCCATCTCCATCATCCGTGACCGGGGCATCGACACCAACGCGCTGCGTTTCATCCTCAGTCAGGCGGGACAGGATCCGGCGGGACTGGTGTTCGTCGATGGCTGGACCGGCAAAGGCGTCATCGCCCGCGAACTGAGACAGGCGCTCGATAACTTCCGGCAGAATCATGGGGTCAGCCTGGATGCCAGTCTCTTCGCCCTCACTGATCTGGCCGGGGCCGGCGTCGCACCCTCGGATGAGGATTATCTGATCCCGTCAAGCATCCTCAACGCCACGATCTCGGGACTGGTCAGCCGCTCCGTTCTCAATGATCAGACCGGCCCCAACGATTTCCACGGCTGCGTTTATTACGAGGAATTCGCCCCGGCGGATCGCTCGGTCTGGTTCGTCGAAGTGCTGCTCCGCGAGGTACGGGCGCTGCTCGCCGAGGGTTACGCGCCCTGCCCCTTGCCGGTCGATCCGGCCCCGGCACAAAGACGCTCGGCAGATCTGCTCACCAGCATTCGCGACACCTTTGGGATCGACAACCCGAACTTCATCAAACCCGGCATCGGCGAAGCCACCCGCGTCCTGTTGCGTCGGCTGCCCGAGCGCGTCATCATCTGCGACACAGAGGCTCCAGAGGTCGCCCATCTCTTGCAGTTGGCGCACGAAAAAGGAGTCCAATGGCAGGTCGATTCCGACCTTCCCTATCATGCCGTGTCGCTCATCCAGGGGCTTTCAGATGCTTAACGCCTACCGTCTTGGCGGATCGCTCTATGTGCCAGCCAGCCATCGGGACATCCTGCGCATTGCCAACGGCGCCAGGTGGCCGGCGCTGCGCTCGGTCATCTTCTGCACCGAGGACGCCGTCGCCCACTCCGCGCTCGAATCCAGCCTGGAGAATCTGCGCCGCTGTCTTGAACACATGGAACCACGTCCGACGCTCCTGCGCTTCGTGCGGGTGCGCAATCCCGAGATACTCGCCAGGCTGCTGGACCTGCCCGGCATCGAGAAGCTCGATGGCTTCGTCTTCCCCAAATTCGATCTGCACAACGCCGACCACTACATGGGACTGCTGGCAGGCACACCGCATCTCTGCATGCCGACCCTGGAAACGCGCGATGTCTTCGAGCCAGCGCGCATGATCGCGCTGCGCGACCGTCTGATCGAGCGTGGCTATCAGGAGCGGATCCTGGCCCTGCGTATCGGCGGCAACGATCTGCTGTCATTGCTTGGCATCCGTCGCCCGCGCGACCGCACGCTCTACCGCACCCCGCTGGGTCAGACCGTCGCGCAACTGGTGACCATCTTCAAACCGCACGGCTTCCAGCTCACCGCCCCGGTCTTCGAGCACATCGACTGCCCGAATATCCTGCGCGAGGAACTGGCCGAGGACATTGCTCACGGACTCTGCGGCAAAACAGCGATCCACCCCAGCCAGATCGCGCTCATCGAGTCCGGTTTCCGCCTCTCGCCGACCGACATTGAGGACGCCCACCGCATCCTGGTCGATGACCGGGCGGTCTTCCAGTTCAATGGGTCCATGTGCGAACTGGCCACCCACAGCACCTGGGCCCGGCACATCCTCGAACGCACCTCACTGGAATCCTGATCCTCGTGACAGGGTTCCGATCTGCCCCAACTGAATGCATACGGCCCACCATCATCGAGCAATCGAACCGGAAAGGGTTCCGCACGCCGTCTTGAATTCGGAACCGACGGCAGTTAACCTGTCGATCCGTTTTCGCGACAAGCCGCCATGCGGGCAATAAACCATCGCAAGACGCCAGTCTCTTCCGCCCGGATGGCGAAATTGGTAGACGCAAGGGACTTAAAATCCCTCGACTTCGGTCGTGCCGGTTCGACCCCGGCTCCGGGCACCACACGAAACAGCAGCACCCGCCGCCGCCTCTCAACTCCAAACTTAGAGGCGAGAGGGACGTTTCCCTCTCAGTTATCCCGGAAACACCCCGGTGGAGAGATAGCGGTCGCCCCGGTCACAGATGATGACGACGATCACCGCCCCGCTGACCTCGGCTGAGAGCCGCCGCGCCGCCGCCACCGCACCACCGGATGAGATTCCGGCAAAGATACCCTCGCGGGCGGCAAGCTCCCGGGCGGTCTGCTCGGCCAGCGCCTGCGAAACGTCCAGAATGCGATCAACCCCGGCCGGGTCATAGATCTGCGGCAGATAGGCCTCCGGCCAGCGGCGGATGCCGGGGATGTTGGAGCCCTCCTCCGGCTGCACGCCAAGAATCCGGATCGCCGGATTCTGTTCCTTCAGATAACGTCCGGTACCCATGATGGTGCCAGTGGTGCCCATGGCGCTCACGAAATGCGTGACACGCCCCTGGGTATCGCGCCAGATCTCGGGGCCGGTGGTCTCATAATGGGCGGCGGGATTATCGGGATTGGAGAACTGATCGAGTCGGAATCCCTCCCCTCGCGCCTCCATCGCACTGGCCAGATCAATTGCCGCCTCCATGCCCCCCGCTTTGGGCGTCAGGACGATGTCGGCGCCAAAGCCCTTCATGACGCCACGGCGTTCCTCGCTCATGTGCTCGGGCATGACGAGCCGCATGCGGTAGCCCTTGATGGCCGCCGCCATCGCCAGCGCAATCCCGGTGTTGCCGCTGGTGGCTTCGATCAGCGTATCGCCGGGCCGGATAACGCCGCGCTCCTCGGCGCGCCGGATCATGTGCAGCGCCGGACGATCCTTGACCGAACCAGCCGGATTGTTGCCTTCGAGCTTGGCCAGGATCAGGTTGTCGGTCGTGCCTGGCAGATGTTGCAGACGTACCAGCGGGGTGTTACCGACGCAGTTCTCGATGGTTGGATGGGGGATGGAATTCACTCGCTCGTCTCGTCATGAAGCGCCGCATGGCGGCGAGGGGATGAGCATGATGATTGAGCGCCAAACCGATTTCCAGCCCCTCTGCGCCAGAAGCATTCTGTGGAATCGGCATGACAGGGATCAAGTCATCACGGCTGACAACAGGACGCCACGTCCGCTCCGCTGGCTGCCGGGATCAATCCTGCACCGCCAGGATGACGTGCGACGCCTTGATCAGTGCACAGACGCGCCCGCCTTCGTTCAACTCCAGCGTCCGGGCACTCTCAATGGTGACGACGGCGGTCAGACGCGCGCCGCCGTCGAGCGCCAGCACCACTTCGGTATTGACCGCACCCTCGCTGATGCGCTCGATGCTGCCGCACAGCCGGTTGCGGGCCGACGTCCTGAGTCCGGCCTCATCCGTGGCAAGGATGACGAACGAAGCCTTGATGAGTGCGAACGCCTCGACACCGACTGCCAGCCCCAGGGCCTGAACGCTTTCATTGGTGACGATGGCGATCAATGACGCACCATTGATGTCGAGTCTGACCTCGGCATTGACAGCGCCGGGCGTGATGGCCGAAACCACCCCGCGCAGATGGTTTCTGGCACTGACTTTCATATTCAAGACCCCTAACAGATTGTGAAAGCGATCAAAATCCTTGATGCGCCGGCTGAGCCCCGCAAGGAAGCGGCGATGTTCCTGCTCGGCGGCCTCGAACACGGCGATCAGGCGTCGCCCGTCGTCGGTGAGCTCCGTGCCGCCCCCATGACGCCCGCCGACCTGGCGTCGAACCAGTGGTTGCGCCGACAGATTGTTCATGGCATCAACCGCATCCCAGGCCTGCTTGTAAGACATGCTCATGGATTTTGCCGCCTGCGAGATCGAGCCGGTCTCACCGATACGGCGCAGCAGATCGATCCGCCCGTGACCCACGAAACGCTGATGATCGAGGTCGAGCCTGAGCGTGCCGCTGGTTTCCAGCGTTTGATCAGGTGGATCGGTGATGTTCCGCATGCCTTCGTCTCCGGCAGATTCATTCTGTTTTTAAAGATATGACGGCACCCGAACGAGCGCAATCGCAGGGCGAAATCGAAATTGCTGCGTCAGAGACATGTCGCGACGCAGGTGTGCTGGCCGGTTGAGGATGTGTCTTTGACCCTGGACCTGGAGCGATAAGGATCGACCATTCTGGACGCCGCTGTGCGATAATTCGCAGCCATCTTTTTTCGAGGTTGTTTCGGCGGCAGCCGCTTCAACCCGCCTCACCCAACCTGATCCCGATCCGGGATCCACAGACGATAGGGAACCGATATGAGCCTTTTCATCTCCGATGCACTCGCCCAGGGCGAAGCCGCCGCTTCCGCTGGCGATCCCTTCATGGCCCTGCTGCCACTGGTGCTGTTCGCCGTCATCTTTTATTTCCTGCTGATCCGTCCACAGGCCAAGCGCCAGAAGGAACACCGCAAGATGGTGGAGTCGCTGGCCAAGGGCGATGAGATCATCAACGCAGGCGGCATCGCCGGGCGCATCGCCGACTTGGGCGAGAATTTCGTCCTGGTCGAGATCGCCGATGGCGTGCAGATCAAGGTCCGGCGCGCGGCGGTCGAATCCGTGCTGCCCAAGGGTACCCTCAAGGATCTCTGAATCGCCTCCAGCACTCGTGCGACAGTGCAGACGTTCCGAGCGTCTCCGATCATTGTCGTTGTCGTAATCGAAGACTCGCAGGCCGACAACGACAACGAACAGCCTCGGGATTCTAAGGTGCTGCACCAGGCCGCATCGTCAACGCTGATGCGGCCTAAGTGGCAGACACCGATGCCTGGCGGCTTGACCGGCCCCCGTCCTCCCATGCTCTGGCGATCAGCCAGGTTGAGATTGAAACTGCAATGAACCGATATCCCCTGTGGAAGAATCTGCTCATCCTGGGCGTGATCCTGGCCAGCCTCGTGCTGGCCTGGCCGAATCTCTACTCCCAGGATCCATCGATCGAGATCACCGCCGCGCGCGGCACCGAAATCGGCGAGACCAGTCTTGGCGAGGTACGCGCCGTGCTGGAAAATGCCGGTGCGCCCGTCAAGGGTATCGAGTTGCAGGAGGGCGGCAAACTCCTGGCTCGTTTCGCGAATGCAGGCGATCAGCTCAAGGCGCAGGATGTCATCGAGAACACCCTGTCGAAAAGCTACCATACGGCGCTCACCCAATCGGCTGATCTGCCCGGCTGGATGCGTGCGCTGGGTCTCAAGCCCATGAACCTGGGGCTGGATCTGCGCGGCGGTATTCATGTCGTCATCGACGTGGACATGGACGCGGCGCTGGACCAGGCGCTGGAACGCTACATCGGCGACATCCGCACCCAGTTGCGCGATGACAAGATCCGCTACCAGACCGCGACCCGCGAAGGCGGATCCATCCTGATCAAATTCAACGACGCTGAAAGCCGTGATGCAGGCGACAAGGTGCTGCGACGCGAGTTTCGCGATCTGCAACTCCAGGTCAGCCAGGACAACAATCAGTTCGCCATCCAGGCCAACCTGCCACCTGCCGAGCAGAAGCGCATCAAGGATTTCGCGCTGGAGCAGAACATCACCACCCTGCGCAATCGCGTCAATGCCCTGGGCGTTGCCGAACCCAGCATTGCCCGTCAGGGCGAGCGGCGGATCGTGGTGCAGTTGCCGGGCGCGCAGGATCCGGGACGTTTGAAAGAGATTCTCGGCGCGACCGCCACCCTCGAATATCGCCTGGTCGATACCGAGCACAGCGCCGCCGAAGCCGTGGCGGGACGAGTGCCGGTCGGCAGCAAGCTCTATTACGAACGCGACGGCAAGCCGATCCTGCTCAAGCGCCGGGTCATCGTTACCGGCGATCAGATCACCGACGCCTCGTCCGGCTTCGACAGCCAGAGTGGCACGCCGGCGGTCTTCGTCAACCTCGACGGCCCCGGCGCGCGGCGGATGCGCGACGTGACAACCGAGAACGTCGGCAAGCCGATGGCGGTGGTCTTCATCGAGAACCGCACCACGACCGAACTGGTGAACGGCAAACCGGTCAAGACCACCCGCAAGGTGGAAGAGGTCATCAGCGTTGCCTCCATCCGCGAGCCCTTCGGTCGCCGTTTCCAGACCACCGGGCTCGACAGCAGCAACGAAGCCCACAATACCGCCCTGCTGCTGCGCTCGGGCGCGCTGGCGGCGCCGATCCAGATCGTCGAGGAACGCACCATCGGCCCCAGCCTGGGTCAGGACAATATCGATCAGGGTATTTTGTCCGTGCTCATCGGCATGGCCCTGGTCGTGCTCTTCATGGGCTATTACTACCGCGCCTTCGGCATGATCGCCAATCTGGTACTGGTGCTGAATCTGGTGATGATCGTGGCCGTCCTCGGCATGCTCGGCGCTACGCTGACCATGCCGGGTATCGCTGGCATGGTCCTGACGGTCGGTATGGCGGTGGACGCCAACGTGCTGATCTTCGAGCGGATTCGCGAAGAATTGAATAATGGCAGTTCGCCTCAGGCAAGTATCGCCGCTGGCTTCAATAAAGCCTTTTCGACCATCGTCGATGCCAACGTCACCACCCTGATTGCCGCCCTCATGCTGTTCAGTTTCGGCACCGGGCCGGTCAAGGGCTTTGCCGTCACCCTGTCGATCGGCTTGATCACGTCCATGTTCACTGCCATCACCTGTAGCCGCGCACTCATCAATCGGATGTATGGCGGCAAGCGGTTGAAGACCCTGCCTGTCTGAGAGAAACCATCATGCGCGTCATCAAACTTCCCCATTTCAACTTTCTGTCGCAGCGTCGCAAAGCGATGGTGTTTTCCGCCGTGCTCATGGTTGTGAGCCTGCTCTCGCTGGCAGTGCAGGGGCTCAATCTCGGTCTGGACTTCACCGGCGGCACCCTGATCGAAATCAGCTACAAGGAATCGGCCGACCTTGGTGAAGTCCGCGCGGCGCTGACTCAGGGTGGATTCGTCAATGTGATGGTCCAGCAATTCGGGACGCCACGCGATGTGCTCCTGCGCATTCCGCCAGAGGGCGATGTGAACGACAATGAACTGAGCCAGCGCGTGCTCAAGGCATTAAATGCCGCTGCGCCTGATCAGGTGGAATTGCGGCGGGTCGAGTTCGTCGGGCCGCAGGTAGGCAAGGAACTGGCGGATCAGAGCGGACTGGCGGTCCTCTTCTCGCTTATTGGTATCCTTTTCTATGTTGCGTTGCGCTTCGAGTGGCGCTTCTCGGTCGGGGCCGTGGCCGCCACCATGCATGATGCTATTGTCGTCATGGGCGTCTTTTCGGTCTTTCGACTTGATTTCGATCTCACCGTGCTGGCGGCCGTGCTGACGGTCATCGGTTATTCGCTCAATGACACCATCGTGGTCTTCGACCGGGTGCGCGAGAATTTCCGCAAGATGCGCAAAGGCGCGGTGGTAGAGATCATGGACCAGTCGGTGAATGAAACCATGTCCCGTACCATCATCACCGCTGGCACCGTGCTGCTGGTCGTGGTCGCACTTTATCTGTTCGGTGGCGCCACCCTGCAAGGATTCTCGCTGGCACTCATCATTGGCGTCGTTTTCGGCACTTATTCCACCATCTATGTCGCGACCGCTGCCGCCGTTGTGCTCGGCGTGAGCCGCGCCGACCTGCTCAAGGTACCCAAGGAAGGCGCGGGGGCCGACAGTCTCCCTTGATGGTTGCATAGCGGCCATCCTGGATATAGACAGGATTAACAGGATTTTCCAGGATGGACAGGATTTTTCAAGGTATTGTTTTTAATCCTGTTAATCCTGAATCATCCTGTTAATCCTGTCCCATTGACAGAATTTCAGGCGGCTAAACACTCTCCTGAAAAGCGCCTAACGAAACCGCCGCAGATACTGCCACTCGAAGAAGCGTTTCAGCCAGTGGAAGAGGCGCAGCGATGGCAGCACGACATTATATTTCCGGTTGCGCGCCACCAGCATGCCGCTGTCGTTGGTATCGACGATACAGATGAGTTCCACCCTGAAGGTCTTGCCGGGCGCGCGTCCGGCAAGCTCCGCCAGCAGATTGCGGGCGGCGGTGCGCGCCTGGAGATCCGCCATGTGCGCCTGCTTGGGCATCCAGTCCGGCCCCGGAAAACTGCCCGAATCACCCGCGACATAGACCCGCTCGAAGCCGGGCACCCGGCAGTGCGCATCACCCTGGAGCAGACCGCCCGTCGAGCGCGGCAGATCGGTCTGATCGAACCAGGCGTTCCCCGTCAGACCCGGCATGAAAAGGATCAGATCGGCGTCAAACTCGCCGCCCTCGGTCGTCACCCTGCTCGCTGAGAAACCCTTGAGCTTGTGACCCAGATGTGTCGCGATCCCGCGCCGTTTCATCTCGGCCAGCAGTGCATCGACCGCCTTGGGACCGAGCCGGTTGCCGGGACGCTCGGCGGGTGTGAAGAAGGTCAGGTTGAACCGGTCGCGCCGTCCCTCACTGCGCAGCTGGCTGTCCATCCCGAACAGGAACTCGAAGATCGGCCCCCCACGCATGGAACTCGGCTCGTTGGGATTGCCGGCGAAGCCCATGGCGATACTGCCGCCATCCATCGCCCGCACGCGATCCCGAATGGCCTTGGCCGCTTCGATGCCCTCACAAGGCGTGATGGCATGCTCGATGCCGGGCAGCTTTTTAATGAACCGCCCGCCACTGGCGATGATGAGTCCGTCATTCTCAACGGGACCGGCAGTGGTCTCCAGGATGCGTCCATCCTGACTCAAGCCGGTGGCCTCAGCGGCGAAATGGGTGACGCGCATACGTTGGAAAAACGGCGTCAGATCGATCCGCAGATCGTCGCCGGTGCGTAACCCGCAGGGCACCCAGATGAGTCCGGGGTAATACACGAATTCAGCCTTCGCACTGACAACAGTGATTTCCAGGCTGGCGCTGGATCGGCGCAGGGTCTGGATGGCGGTCAGGGCAGCGAAGCCGGAACCGACGATGGTGATGCGATGCATAGCGACTCCATGGATGGCGGGCGACGCCCGATGACTCAAAACAGACTTACAATGCCTCGACCTCAATCGAATCGCCATAGATTTCGATCCCCAGCCGTTCCGCCAGCTTCGCGGCGCGGGCATCGATCATGGGCGAGATCACGATCAGTCGGCTGGCCTGACGCCCATGCCGACGCTTGTAAAACTCAAAGATATACATGCCCGCCTTATCGACGGACTCAATTCATCGCCTCTGGTGCGATTTCCAGAAGCGGCGCCAGCGCCGGCCACACATTCTCCAGAATCCGTTCCTGCGCCTCAGCGGTCGGATGCAGCCCATCCTCCTGCATCAGATTCCAGTGCTCGCCCACGTCTTGGAGCAGATCCGGAACCAGCGGCACCTTCAGCGTCTCGCTCAGGTTCTGAAACACGGCTTGAAAACCCTGGTTGTAAGCCGCACCGTAGTTGGGCGGCAGACGCACCCCAACCAACAGAACCCGGCTGCCCTGTTCGCGTCCCAGACGAATGAGCGCGCTCAGATTGTCGCGGATAACCGGATAATCGAACCCCCGCAGACCATCATTGGCGCCCAGCTCGATGATCAGCAGATCAGGCCGATGCTGCGCCAGCAATGACGGCAGCCGCGTCAGCCCGCCAGCGGTCGTCTCGCCAGAGACGCTGGCATTGACCACCTGGTACGCCAAACCGCGCTGTTGCAAACGCTCGTCGAGCAGCCAGACCCAGCCGGCTTCGCGAGCGATGCCATACCCGGCGCTCAGGCTGTCGCCGAGCACCAGAATCACCGGTGGCTGCGCCAGGATGGTGGCGGGCCACAAGAGGATATTGATCAGGAGTAGACGGAGCATGTCAGCACCCACGGCTCAGGCCGTCTCGCAAGCGATTGGATTAGGCAAGCATGTTAACGGTCCGGCTGGTGGCTTGACCATCCTCGCCGGTCTGGATCTGGAGATCGGAGCCGGCGAGGCCGTCGCCATTCTCGGCGCCTCCGGCTCAGGCAAATCGACCCTGCTCGGACTGCTGGCCGGTCTGGACGACGCGACTGCCGGCGAGGTCTGGCTGTGCGGGCAACGGATCGCAGACCTGGACGAGGACGGGCGCGCCGAGCTGCGCAGCGGGCGGGTTGGGTTCGTGTTCCAGAACTTCCAGTTGCTGCCGACCCTGACCGCGCGCGAGAACATCCTGCTGCCGCTGGAGCTGACCGGCACCGCTGGCGCCGTACGCCGCGCCGATGAGGCGCTGGAACGGGTCGGTCTGACCGCACGCGCCGGACACTATCCGCGCCAGCTTTCAGGCGGCGAACAGCAGCGGGTCGCCATCGCCCGTGCCTATGCGCCGCGTCCCGCCGTGCTCTTTGCCGACGAGCCGACCGGCAATCTCGATCAGGTCACGGGCGAACACATCATCGACCTGCTGCTCGATCTGCGCCGGGACGCTGGCGCGGCGCTGGTGCTGGTCACGCACGATCTGCGTCTGGCCGAACGCTGCGACCGCCGGCTGGCGATGGAGAACGGGCGTTTAAAATGACAACCCAACCCTGGCGCATCACCCTGCGACTGCTGCGGCAGGACTGGCGCAGCGGCGAACTTTATCTCCTGTCCGCTGCGCTCATCCTGACTGTGGCATCCATCACGGCGGTGGGCTTTTTCACCGACCGCGTCGAGGCGACGATGGATCGTCAGGGCAGCGAGCTCATCGCCGCCGATCTCGCGGTCGAGTCGTCTTCGTCGCTTCCCGATACCTTTCAGGCCGAGTCTGACCGAATGGGTCTGGTCAGCGCGCGCACGCTGGAATTTCGCAGTGTCGTGGTTGCCGACCGGGGACCGCAACTGGTGCAGATCAAGGCCGTCGATCCCGCCTATCCGCTGCGCGGTCAGTTGCGCTTACGCGATGGTTTCGACAGCCCGGATCGCACTATCGCCGCCGGGCCGCCAGCGGGCGAGGTCTGGGTCGAATCGCGTCTGCTGCGCCTGCTCGACATCGGGATCGGTGATCCGCTCGGCGTCGGCGATACGCAACTGCGGATCGGCGCCATCCTGAGCGACGAGCCGGCGCAGGGCGGCGGCTTCTTCAATCTCGCCCCGCGCGTGCTGATGAACCGCACCGATCTGGAGGCGACGCAGCTCATCGGCCCCGCCAGCCGCGTAACGCATCGACTCCTGCTGGCTGGCGATGCGCGAACCATCGCCGACATCAAGCCCTGGCTGACCGCGCGTCTGCCGCCCAATGCCTCGCTGGTCGATGCCCGCGAGGCCCGGCCCGAGTTTGCTGCGGCGGTGGATCGTGCCGCGCGTTTTCTCCGGCTGGCGACCCTGGTGACACTCCTGGTGGCGGGCGCCGCCATCGCGCTCGCCAGTCATCGTCTGGTGGAGCGCCAGACCGACGCCGTGGCCGTCATGCGCTGTCTGGGCGCGCCGCGACACCTGTTGATGCGGGTCTTCGTCCTGCGGCTGGTGCTCTTCGGTTTGATCGCCAGCCTGCTCGGCTGTCTGCTCGGCTGGCTCGGTCAGGCCGGACTGGTCGCCGCGCTCTCGGGCTGGTTCCCGTCCGATCTCCCGTCGCCATCGCTCGCGCCCATCCTGGTCGGTGTCGCTACCGGGATGATTGCGCTGCTCGGCTTCGCGGTGCCGCCACTGGTGCAACTGGCGAAGGTGTCGCCGCTGCGCGCGCTGCGGCGCGATCTGGGGACACCCCGCACCTCAGCCGCGCTGACGCTGGCCGCCGCCGGTTTGGCGCTGTCGCTGTTGATTTTCTGGCAGGCCGATAACTTCGCGCTGGCCTGGAAACTGCTGGCCGGCGTGCTCGGTGCACTGGTCAGCCTGATCGGTGCGGTCCTGCTGCTGGTGCGGCTTGCGGGCGGACTGGCCGGGCGCAGCCGGGGTGTCTGGCGGCTCGGTCTGGCCGCACTGGCGCGGCGTCCGAGCGGCGCGGTGCTCCAGATCGCAGGCTTCGGGATCGGCATCCTGGCCCTGCTGCTGCTCGCCGTGGTGCGCGTCGATCTGCTGCGCGCCTGGCAGGACAGCCTGCCGGTCAATGCGCCCAATTATTTCCTCATCAACATCCAGCCGCATGAAGTCGAGCCGCTGCGGGCATTTCTGCGCGAACGGGATATTGATGAGAACGAACTCTATCCGATGATCCGGGGGCGTTTGATCCGCATCGCCGGGCGCGAGGTGAAACCGACCGAGTACGAGAACCCGCGCGCCGAGCGGCTCGCCACCCGCGAGTTCAATCTCAGCTATGGCGAGAAACCCCAGCCGGACAACCGCATCGTCGCCGGTGACTGGTGGCCGGACGCCAAGGCGCCGCCACAGTTCTCGGTCGAGCAGGGGATCGCCGAAACGCTCGGCATCAAGCTGGGCGACGAGCTGGTGTTCTGGGTCTCGGGACATGAGGTCAGCGGTCCGGTGACCAGTCTGCGCGAGGTCAAGTGGGACAGCTTCAACGTCAATTTCTTCGTCAGCGCCTCGCCCGCGCTGCTTGGCAACGAGCCGGCAACCTTCATCACCAGCTTCCATCTGTCCGCCGACCGCGAGTCGGTCATCCCCGAACTGACGCGGCGCTTTCCGAGCGTGACCCCACTCGATGTGGACGCCATCCTGAAACAGGTGCGACAGGTGATCGACCGGGGCGTGCTGGCGGTGGAATATGTCTTTCTCTTTACCCTGATTGCGGGGCTGCTGGTGATGTACGCAGGGATTCAGGCGAGCCTGGAAGACCGGCGGGTCGAGCATGGCATCCTGCGCACCCTGGGTGCCGGACGCCGGGCGCTTCTCAGCAGTCTGGCGGTCGAGTTCACAGCGGCGGGTCTGTTGGCAGGGTTGCTGGCGTCGGTCTTTGCCGAGACCACCGGCTGGCTGCTGGCCGAGCAGTTATTCGAGCTGGAATTCAGTTTCAACCCGACGCTGTGGCTGATCGGTGTGTTTGGTTCGGGGTTATTGATCGGGCTGGCGGGGACACTGGCCACCTATCCGCTACTGATCCGCCCACCGTTGCAGACGCTGCGGCGGGCGGGATAGCAATCAACCGGGCGGATCGCTCCGTCCGGCTGATGCCGGCCTGAATCCGGTTCAGGCCCGGACCCACTCGGCGAAGTTATCGCTGTTTTTCTCCTCGCCGTCGCTGTAACCCGCTTCATAGGCGTCGGTCAGACGCTGTTCCTCACGTTTGGGGTTCTGGAGAAAGCCGCATTGCCAGCCCTGGATATAGTCGTCATCGACATGGCTCTGCTCCATTCTGGTCACGGCATCATAGTAAAACGGGTTCATGCGCGGTCTCCTCCGGGCTCTTTTAGGTTTGGGTAAAGCCTTCGTTCATGTCGTACAGTCAGGCTGGCGACCTGGATGGTCGAGTCGAGAAGGATATAAGCATACAGTGATTTTTTAAATCACCGAGAGCATGCTAAAGACGGTGGCTGCCGGACTTGACCTCAGATCCACCCCAGTGCATTGTTTTTCCATCATTGCAGGCCATGATGACAGTGGCTTTGGTGTCCCCACCAGACACCGCCTGACAACTGCGACGACTGGAACTCAAGGGCCGGACGAACATCTTACCCACATCATGACCATGACTCCCTTCACCCATTGGATCAGACGTTCCCTGTTTGCAACCGGCGCACTGACGCTGGTCTGTCTCAGTCAGGCGTCGGCTCAATCGTTCGATCTTCCGGACATGGGCAGCTCATCTGACGCCATCCTGTCCACGGGTGCCGAATCACGGCTCGGCAAGGCGTTCATGCGCAGCGTGCGCGAGTCTCTGCCAGTGCTGGATGATCCACTGCTGACCAGTTACATCGAATCACTGGGCCGCGCCCTGCTCGCGGCCGATCGCGACGCCACCGGCAGTTTCACCTTCTTCGTCATCGACGAACCCGTGGTCAATGCCTTTGCCGGTCCAGGCGGCTATATCGGCGTCTATGCCGGTCTCATCCTGGCGGCGGAGACCGAGAGCGAACTGGCCGCCGTCATGGCGCACGAAATCGCCCATGTCACCCAGCGTCATCTGATGCGCGGCGTCGAGGATCAGAGCAAGCTCGCCATCCCGGCCACGGCCCTGCTGATTGCCGCCGCCATTCTGGGCGCTCAGGTGTCATCGGATGCCGGCATGGCGGCGATAGCCGGCATCCAGGCGGCTGCCATCCAGCGCCAGATCAATTTCACCCGCGACAATGAGAAAGAGGCCGATCATCTCGGTATCACGACGCTGGCACAGGCCGGCTACGATCCCTATGCGATGGCCGGCTTCTTCGAGCGTCTCGCCAGATCGAGCCGGCTCTATGAGAACAATGCACCTGAGTTTCTGCGCACCCATCCGGTCAACGCCAACCGCATCGCCGACGCGCTTGGCCGGGCGGGGGACTTTGGCGCACGCCAGCGACCGGACAGTCTGCGTTTCCAACTGGCGCGCGCGGCGCTGCGTGAACGCGCCTACAGTCGCGCGGAACAGTCGGTCGCGCATTTCGGCAACACCCTGCGCGAAGGTCGTCATCGCAACGAAACCGCCGAACGCTATGGCTATGCCCTGGCGCTGGAACGCGCGGGCAAATTCGCCGAGGCCCAGGCAGAAACCACCAGACTGCTCGCCGCCCATCCCAGCCTGACTGAGTTCGTGACCCTCAACGCCCGGCTTGATCTCAAACAGGGACGCGCCGAACAGGCATTGAAAACGCTCAAGCAGGCAATCAGTCTGTCGTCCGACAACTGGCCCCTGCGTATCGCCTATGCCGAAGCGCTCATGAGCAGCGGCAAGCCGACCCAGGCGATGAGCGAACTCTCCGCCGTGGCCCGCCTGCGTCCGGGTAACTCCGCGCTCTACGGTCTGCTCGAACAGTCCGCGATGCGGGCCGGCAATCAGGCCGCCACCCATCGCTTCCGGGCCGAAAAGCTCTATGCCGAAGGCGATCTCGAACCGGCCATCCGTCAGCTTGAGGTTGCGCTGCGCCAGCGCGATATTCCCTATGCCGATGCGGCACAGATCCAAGCGCGGCTCGAAACCTGGAAGGAGGAAAAAAGCGAGCAGAAAAAGCGCGGAAAAGATCGCCCTTGATCCCGTTGGGATTTTTAAACCGCAAAGGCGCGAAGTATTCACCACAGGAGATCCAGATGACCGATTCAAAACGCCGAACACTGCTGAAAGGCTCGCTCGCCGCCGGTTCCGTTGGCGTCGCCGTCGGGGCGGGCCTGCTCAGGCCCGGTCAGGCACTCGCTGACTGGAACGCAGCGGCCTTTCAGGCTCGGGATGTCCCGACGGCACTGACCAAGCTGCTCGGCAGCGAGACCGCTGAGATGAGTGCGCGCATCAAGATCAAGGTGCCGGATATTGCCGAGAATGGCGCCGTGGTCCCAGTCACGGTCGAAACCGATCTGCCCGGCGTCACCTCTATTTCCATCATCGCCGTCGATAACCCCATTCCGCTGGTCGCCTCGTTCGAGCTGGCCGAATCTGCCATGCCCTTTGTCTCCACCCGCATCAAGATGGCCAAGACCTCGGATGTGATCGCGGTAGTGCGGGCGGGCGACAGGCTTTATAAAAACGCACAAAACGTCAAGGTCACGGTTGGTGGCTGCTGAGACGGGTCAGATGCGCATCCAGCACTGCAATAGCGAGAAGAGACCATGTCAGAGATGAAGATCCGCGCCAAATTGAGCGGCGACGAAACCACGGTCAAATGCCTGATGAGCCACCCGATGGAAAATGGTCAACGCAAGGACAGCAAGACCGGCGACCTCATCGCCGCCCATTTCATCCAGGAAGTGATCTGCAAGACCAAAGATCGGATCGTCCTGACCGCCTCCTGGAACGGTGGCGTGTCCAAAAATCCCTATCTGTCGTTCAAATTCAAAGGCGGTGCGGTCGGTGATCCGGTCGAAATCATCTGGACGGACAACCAGGGCAAAACCGAACGCGCAACCGCCCTGATCAGCTGAAGCGGATCACACCGCACCCTTGTCTCACGACAGCTTTTCAGTCCGTTGTGCTTGAAACGGAAATCCTCGGTGGGCTCCCGAGCGACTGGCAGCATCCCGACATCACGATACAAAACGCACCCATTCGTCGAGCGGTGCACGGGGCGTGCGCAGCCGGTTTTCGGGGGCATCGGGATCGGCATAACCCAGCGCCATGCCGCAAATGAGCATTTCCGTCTCCGGGATGCCCAGATGCTCGCGAATGATACGGTGGAAATGAATCACCGAGACCTGCGGACAGGTGTCCAGACCGCGCGCCCTGGCCGCCAGCATGAGGGTCTGGAGAAACATGCCGTAGTCGAGCCAACTGCCCTGCTCCATCAGGGTGTCGAGGGTGAACAGCAAGGCCACCGGCGCATCGAAAAAGCGATAGTTGCGGCCATGCTGCTCATGCATGCGTTTGGCATCGCCTTTCTGAATCCCCAGTAGCGCGTACAGCTCGAACCCCACTTGACGGCGGCGCTCAAGATAGGGCGACACCCATTGCCTGGGATAGTAGGGATAGGGATCGCTGTGGGTGGCGGCCTCCTCGGGATCGTCGAAGGCCGCCAGCAGACGTTCGCTGAGACGCACCTTGCTGTCGCCGGTCACGACCCAGGTTTTCCACGGCTGGATGTTGGTCCCGGAGGGCGCCCGCGCCGCCAGTCGGAGCAGATCTTCGAGGATGTCCTGGGAGACTGGCGAGGCGGTGAAGGCGCGACAGGAATAGCGGCTATCGATCACCTGATCGACGGCAGACTGAAGGGAGTCGGTCATGGCAGACAAATCCGTGTTTCAAAAAGGGCGAAAATACAACGGCTTCCCAGTGAGGCGAGTCGGCAGGAAATCGCATACCGCACTGGGTAGGGTTCAACGAGTCGGCTTTTTCACTTCATCCTTCTGAATCAGCGAGATGTCGCCAATGCCGGAGCGTTCCGCCGCCGCCTGTTGGGCGCCGCGCCCCTGCAACTTGATGACGAGCCGTACCTCGTTGGCCGAATCGGCGTAGCGGAGTGCGTCCTCGTAGCTGATTTCGCCTTCTTCATAGAGATTGAACAGCGCCTGGTCGAAGGTGACCATGCCCTGTTCAGCGGACTGTTTCATCAACTCCTTGAGCTTGGACACCTCGCCCTTGCGGATGAGATCGGCAGCCAGCGGGGTGTTGAGCAGGACTTCGATCACCGCACGCCGTCCCTGACCGCTCTTGCGCGGGATGAGCTGCTGGGCGACCACGGCCTTGAGGTTCAGCGACAGATCCAACAGCATCTGGTCGCGCGAGTCTTCGGGGAAGAAGCTGATGATGCGGTCCATCGCCTGATTGGCGTTGTTGGCGTGCAGCGTCGCCAGCACCAGATGACCGGTCTCGGCGAAGGTGATGGCATATTCCATGGTGGCGCGGGTGCGGATCTCGCCGATCAGGATGACATCGGGCGCCTGACGCAGGGTATTGCGCAGGGCGACCTCGAAGGATTCGGTATCCACCCCGACTTCGCGCTGGGTGATGATGCAGCCGTCATGCTCATGCACGAACTCGATGGGATCCTCGACCGTGATGATGTGGCCGGTCGTCTGACGATTGCGATAACCGACCAGCGCCGCCAGCGAGGTGGATTTGCCGGTGCCGGTCGCGCCGACGAAGATCACCATGCCGCGCTTGATCAGGGCCAGATCGCGCAGGATCGAGGGCAGCTTGAGTTCTTCCAGGGTCGGGATACGGGTCTCAATCCGGCGCAGCACCATGCCGGCGGATTCGCGCTGCACAAAGGCGCTGACGCGAAACCGCCCGAGCGGTGAGCGATCGATGGCGAACTGGCATTCCTTGGTGTCCTCGAACTCGGCGCGCTGCCGTTCGTTCATGATCTCGTAGACCATGCCCCGCGCCTGATCGGCGGACAATGCCTGCTTGGCGGCGGAATGAATGGTTCCATCGATTTTGATACTGGGTGGACGACCTGAGGTAATGAACAGGTCCGACCCCTTTTTCTCGACCAGGGCTCCTAATAATTGCTCCAGCGCACGCTTGAGATCCATCGTCAACCTCGCTCGAAAAAAGTTGGCAGTTAAACCGCGTCCATCATGGTATGCCTCGTTTTCAGTGGTCAGCCAGTTTGGCATCCATCTGCAACGTCGGCATCGACGCGGTTTAAATTATTTATTTTTAAATATTTAAACCGCGCCCAACCGAACGTCCGTCGTGACGCAAAGCCAGTTGAAGAGCCATGAAACGACGTTTATCGCACTGGGCGCGGTTTATTCGAAGCTCTCCTTGTTCTGCGCCTTCGAGCGGGCGTCCTTGCGCGAGATCAGCCCCTTCTGCAACAGATCCTTGAGATTCTGATCAAGGGTCTGCATGCCGTGCGCCTGGCCGGTCTGGATGGCCGAATACATCTGCGCGACCTTGGCCTCGCGGATGAGGTTACGGATGGCAGGGGTGCCGATCATGATTTCATGCGCCGCGACCCGACCGCCGCCGGTCTTCTTCAGGAGTGTCTGGGCAATGACCGAGCGCAGCGATTCGGAGAGCATGGCGCGCACCATGTCTTTCTCAGCCGCCGGGAAAACGTCGATGATACGGTCGATGGTCTTGGCTGCCGAGGTGGTGTGCAGGGTGCCGAACACCAGATGCCCGGTCTCAGCGGCGGTGAGCGCGAGCCGGATGGTCTCCAGGTCGCGCATCTCGCCGACCAGGATGATGTCCGGATCCTGACGCAGCGCCGAGCGCAGCGCCTCGCTGAAGCCCAGCGTGTCCTTGTGGACCTCGCGCTGGTTGACCAGACATTTCTTGCTGGTATGTACGAACTCGATCGGATCCTCAATGGTGAGGATATGGGCATATTCGTTGTCGTTGAGATAGTCCACCATCGCCGCCAGCGTGGTGGACTTGCCCGAGCCGGTGGGACCGGTGACGAGCACCAGCCCGCGCGGGACGTTGACGATGTCCTTGAAACTGGCCGGCGCCTTGATGTCCTCCAGGCTCAGAACCTTCGATGGAATGGTCCGGAAGACCGCGCCCGCGCCACGTTTCTGGTTGAAGGCATTGACACGAAAACGCGCGACACCCGGAATCTCGAAGGAGAAGTCGGTCTCCAGGAATTCCTCGTAATCCTTGCGCTGCTTGTCGTTCATGATGTCGTAGACCAGCGAATGGACGGAGCGATGTTCCAGGGCTGGGACATTGATCCGGCGCATGTCGCCATCGACACGAATCATGGGTGGCAGACCGGCTGACAGATGCAGGTCGGAGGCGTTGTTCTTGACGCTGAAGGCAAGTAGTTCGGCGATATCCACGACTTACTCCAGTAGTGGCCAGTTCGACGGATGGGGCGGTGACCGGGGGCTGCCGGTCAGGGCGCTGCAAGAATAGCCTGAAATCGTGGAGCCTCGGAATGGCGGCGCGATTCAGGCCGGCGCGTCCGGGTCGATCCCCAGCGCACGCAGGCGCGCGGCCAGATGTTCGGCGCGCTGGCGCTCCCGTTCGGCCCGTTCATGCTCCTGTTCGGCTCGCAGCGTCTCACGCTCGGCGCGTTGGGCTTCCAGGTTGGCCCGCGTGGTCTCACGTTCCGCCTGCCGGGCCAATTCGATTGAGTTGAGAAAAGGCCGCCCCTGCGGATCGAAGATCTCCAGGGTCTCGGGGGTGAGGGCGAAACGGATGCCGAGACGCGGGCTCACCCAACCATTGAGATGAGCAACGGCGCACAGCCGGTCATTCTGACGGATCCAGATCTCCAGCCGGTTGCGATCCGGGTCGTAGAGATAATATTCGGCGACGCCAAACCGTTCATAGTAATCGCGCTTGTCCGCCATCTCTTTGAGACTGTTGGATGGCGACAGGATCTCGAAGACCACCTGCGGGGCGACGCCCCCCTCCTCCCATTGCCTGTAGCTGCCGCGTCGTCCCTTGGGACGACCAAAGGCGACCAGCACATCGGGCGCGATGGGTCCGGTGATCTGACGGTCAGGCACCGGATACCACAGGAGATCACCAGCAATGAAGACATCGGGTCGGTCGGCGAACAGGATCTCCAGGTTCTCCTTGATGCGGACGATCCATTCATACTGCTCGGTGTTGTCCGCCATGGGTTGTCCGTCACTTTCAGGATAGGGATCGTCGGGATCGATGCGTGACAGTGGATTCATGGTCATGACTCCTGAGTCAGTTCAGCGAGCGGGCACCTAGTGATTTTGTTCCAGCCGGGCGACCTTTTCCATCACCTGGGCTTCGAGATCGCGTTTGTAACGGACGATCCGCTCGCGCATCGCCGGATCCGCCGCGCCGAGGATCTGGGCGGCGAGGATGCCGGCATTTTTGGCGCCATTGATGGCGACCGTTGCCACTGGCACGCCAGCCGGCATCTGCACGATGGAGAGCAGCGAATCCTCGCCGGAGAGACAGGCGGATTTGACCGGCACGCCGATCACCGGCAGCGGGGTGATGGCGGCGGCCATGCCGGGCAGATGCGCCGCGCCGCCCGCGCCGGCGATGATGACCCGCAGACCGCGTTCCACGGCGGTTTCGGCATAGTCATAGAGTCGTTTGGGTGTGCGGTGAGCGGAGACGATGGTCATCTCGTAGGGCACGCCAAATTCGGCGAGGATGGCGGCAGCCTCCTGCATCACCGGCAGGTCGGAATCGCTGCCCATGATGATGCCGACCTGGGGGGTTGATTGAGGGGCTGAATGCTGGCTCATGGGTGGTCTTCTCCAGAGATTTCGATCAGGTCGCGCACCCGCTCGGCCTTGTGGCGGGCGGTTTCCAGGTCCGGGTCGAGCACGGTCACATGACCCATTTTGCGAAAGGGGGCGGTCGCCGCCTTGCCGTACAGATGCAGACAGACGCCCGGAATCGCCAGGGCCTCCGCCATGCCTTTGACGACCGGACGACCGCGATGTCCGGGCGCGCCGAGCAGATTGATCATGGCCGCTGGCGACAGTTGATCGGTGGAGCCCAGCGGCAGACCGACCACGGCGCGCAGATGCTGCTCGAACTGGTCGGTGATATTGGCCTCAATGGTGTGATGGCCCGAATTATGGGTGCGCGGGGCGACTTCGTTGACCAGCAGCTCGCCATCGGCGGTCAAAAACATCTCGACGCCGAAGATGCCGACACCGCCCAGCACTTCCAGGGTGCGTTCAGCCAGCTTCACCGCCGCCGCCGCCGTCGCCGCAGGAATATTCGCCGGGGCCAGCAGCATGTCGAGCACATTCTCACCGGGACGGAAACACATCTCCACCACGGGATAACAGCGACAGTCGCCATCCAGCCCCCGTGCCACCAGCACCGCCAGTTCTTTCACCGCTGGCACGAAGCGTTCGACCAGCGACGGCACCGGCAGATGCTGGTCATAATCATCGGGCGTGCGCTGGATCGAGACACCGCGTCCGTCATAGCCGCCGCGCCGTGCCTTCTGCACCAGCGGATAACCAAAGGCGGCGAAGGCTTCAGGGCTCGGCTCCGGCATCGGAATGAAGGGCGCGGTCGCGATTCCGGCGTCCGCCAGCGCCTGCTTCTGGGTGAGCTTGTCCTGAATCAGCGCCAGCACCTTGGGTGACGGATGCACCCGGCGGCCCTCGCGTTCGAGCTGGATCAGGGTATCCGTGTCGATGTCTTCGATGTCGAAGGTGGTGACATCGCAGGACTCGGCCAGCTCGCGCAGTTTCGCCGGATCGTGGTAGTCGCCGACGATCTGATGCCCGGCGACCTGACCGGCCGGCGAGCCGGGGGTCGGATCCAGCACCACACAGGTACAGCCAAGCCGCTTGGCGGCCTTGGCCATCATGCGGCCAAGCTGACCGCCGCCGATGATGCCGATACGGGCAAGAGGTAAAGGGAATACATCCATGGCGCAATCATCTGCGTTATGAGAGAAACGAGAAAGCCACGGCGGAAAGCCGTGGCCGCGAAGTTGATGGCAGTTGCCTTATTACACTCGCTTAACCGGTCTGGCTCAAGATGAAACGCTTGGGCCGGGTCACACTCACCATTGCGCCTGTCCCGCATCGTGCGCCGCCGCGACCGCCCTCCCTCGCTCCTCGTTGATGCCGCGCGCAATCAGCAGGGCGGCGGCGAAGAGCAGGATGCAGAAGAGGATCGCGGCATGCAGTCCGAACAGGGCTTGCAGCAGACCGATGACGAGCAGACCGAAGACCCCGGCCAGCTTCATCGACAGCCCCCAGAAGCCGAAGAGCTCCGCCGCACGCGAAAGCGGGGCAAAGAGTCCGACCAGGGTGCGGGTGGTCGATTGACAGGCGCCCAGACTGAGGCCCGCCACACAGCCCACGACCAGAAAGATGTCCTGCGCCGCCCAGTTCAGGCCGAGGCGATCCTGCGCCAGCTCGCTGAGCAAAGGCGTGAGATAGATGAGCAGGATCGCGAGGATCCACATCAGCAGTGTCAGACTGTAAGTGCGCCGCGCGCCGATCCGATCCTGCACGAAACCAAAACCGAAGGCGCCGATGGCGGCGGTGATCTGCACCAGCACGAACATCAGGGTGCGGGTCGATTCGTCCCACTGGATCACCTGCGCCCCATAGATGAAGGCATAGGTGATGATGATGGAGATGCCGCTCATGGAGAAGAAGACCGAGAACAGCAGCACCGCCAGATCGCGATGTGCGCGCAGATGCCTGACAGTCTGGCCGACCCGCACCAGACCGAGCCGCAGATAACCCTGTCCCGCAGGCAGCGGGCGCGCCCGCCCGCGTTCACGCACCCAGAGAAAGGTCGGAATGGCCGCGATCAGGAAGAAGACCGCCGCCCAGGGACCGACCCAGCGGATGCGCTCGAAGTTCTCGGCGCTGACATCGCCCAGCACCAGCAGCACGAAGACGGCGGACGCCATGCCGCCGAGATAACCCAGCGACCAGCCGAAACCCGAGATCTTGCCCAGATCCTCCGGCGGTCCAAGACCCGGCAGAAAACCGGCGATGAATGACTCGCCGATGGAGTAGGCGAAATTGGAGAGGATCAGGAGCAGCACCCCGAGCCAGGCATAACCGGGTGCGACGAAATAGAGCGCCGCCGTGGCGAGCACCGTGAGCAGATAGCTCGCGAACAGAAAGCGCTTCTTGCTTGCGGTGTAATCCATGATGGCCCCGGCGACCGGCGAGCAGATGACCGCCAGCAGATAGCCGCTCGCCAGCGCCAGACTCCAGAGCAGATTGCCCAGCCGGTAGTCCGGGGCATCGCCGACGATGACACGGGTGAAGAGATCGCCGAAGACCACCGTGATGATGAGCAGGGTGTAGGACTGATTGGCGAAGTCGAACATCGCCCAGCCGAAAATCTCCCGCCTGGGGGCACGCACGCGGGCCGTCATGCGGCGCGCTCGCTGGCTGGCAGGTAGTCGGTGTCAGACGCGGAATGGGTGGTCATGGTGTCACCTTGGGCTTGACGGCGTGCGAACCTGGATTCGCGACTGGGGCCGCATTGTAGGTCAGATTGCGCGCTTCAGGTGACGCCCTGGACATGGTCAGAGCAGGATCAGCAGTACGCCAGTCAGCATGAGCGCACCGGCGGGAAGTTTGGATGCCAGTCCCGACTCACCGAACAGCCAGGCACCATAGAGAATGCCGAACAGCAGGCTGACCCGTTTGACCGCGATCATGTAGGCCACCTCCACCTGCTGGAGTGCGAGAAAGTGGGTATAGACCATGATGCCGATGAGCATACCGACGGCGAGCACCGGCCAGCGCCGGTCGATCAGCCGGCGCAGCACCTGTGGTTGCGGCAGCACGATCAGCACCAGCACAGCCAGCCCCAGCAGGGCGAAATAGAAGGCGCCGAAGGTCTCGGGCGGCAGATGGCGCATCGCGCCCTTGCCGAGGGTGGCGGTGACGGCATAGATGGCAGCGACCGCCAGCATCATCCGCGAGCCCGGCTCATAGAGGATCGCCGCGAAAGGCAATCCCCAACTGCGCCACTCGCGCCAGCGGGCATGACCGCTGTTCAGCACCCAGGCGCCCGCAACCACCAGCAACACCCCGGCGGCGCCCTGCGCTGAGACACGCTCGCCGAGCAGCATCCAGGCCACACCGATGACAAAGACCGGGGTGAAGGCGAGATACGGCAGGGTGAGCGAGAGCGGATGATCGCGGATGGCAGCCATGTAGAGCCACATCGCGAAGAGCTCCAGCGGCGTCATCACCGCCAGCCAGCCCCAGAAGGCCAGCGGCAGCTCGCCCAGAGGCGGGAGGCCGGCCAGCAGCGGTGTCATCAGCAGGCCGGGGATGCCGAAACGCACCACCAGCAGTTCGGTGGCCGATAAATCCTGAAGCCAGGCCTTGGTGGCGGCGTCCGCGCTGGCCAGACTCAGGGCGCACGCCAGCGCCAGGATGATCCAGCTCATCGCGCGGCCAGCAGCTCGACTCCCGCTCCCGGCAGATGCGCCCGTTCGCTGATCCGGCGTCGCCAGGCGCGGGCACCGGGCTGGCCCTGGAAGAGCCCGAGCAGATGACGGCTCATGGCGTTCAGCGGCACGCCCGACGCCAGTTCGCGCTCGGCATAGGGCCGAAAACGCTCCAGCACCTCATGACGGCTGGTCATGGACGACTCATCGCCGAAGATGAGCCGATCCGCCTCCGCCAGCATCCAGGGGTTGTGATAGGCCTCGCGCCCGATCATGACGCCATCCAGATCGGTCAGAAAATCCTGCGCCTCGTCCAGGCTCTTGATGCCGCCATTGATGGCGATGGTCAGGTGCGGAAAATCCCGCTTGAGCTGGCGCACGATGTCATAGCGCAGCGGCGGCACATCCCGATTTTCCTTGGGACTCAGACCCGAGAGCCACGCCTTGCGCGCATGGACGATCAGCGCATCGCATCCGGCCTGCGCCACCGTGCCGACGAAATCGACCAGTTCGCCATAGCTGTCGCGGTCGTCGATGCCGATACGGGTCTTGACCGTGACCGGGATGGTGACGGCGTCCTTCATCGCCGCGACGCAGTCGGCGACGGTCCCCGGCTCGGCCATCAGACAGGCGCCGAAGCGTCCGTTCTGCACCCGATCCGAGGGACAGCCGACATTCATGTTGATCTCGTCATAGCCCCAGTCGGCACCGAGGCGTGCACCATGCGCCATGTCGGCTGGAGCGGAGCCGCCGAGCTGGAGCGCAACCGGGTGCTCGGACGGATCGAAGCGCAGAAAGCGCGCCGTGTCGCCGTGGATCAGGGCGCCCGTGGTGACCATTTCGGTATAGAGCAGGGTGTGACGGGTGATGAGCCGGAGGAAATAACGGCAGTGGCGGTCTGTCCAGTCCAGCATGGGGGCAACGCTGAGTTTTATTGCCTTTTTATTCATAGTTTTATAGAGATTCGACTTGTCATATCGGCCTTTCTGGTACATCATCAATCATCGTTCTTCATGGTAAAAACCTGTCTTTACCGGATGCCGCGAGCCAGATTTGCACTATTTTTCCCGGCATTGGTGCACACTGTACCAAAGGAGCCGACATGGCGACGTTTCAGAAACGCAGCAACCGCTGGCGGGCGATTGTCCGCAAGAAAGGGCACGACCCGATCAGCAAGACCTTTCAGACCAAGGAACAGGCCGCCCGCTGGGCGCGTGAGGTTGAGTATGAAATGGATTCCCGCGCCTTCAAAGATCCCCGGATTCTGAACCGAACCACCGTCGGCGATCTGATCGACCGTCACCGCCGCGAAATGCCCACGCCCGGTCGAACCAAAGACGCCTGCCTGGCTATGCTCGCGCGCGAACTCGGCGATGTCGCCCTGGCGGATCTGACCAAGCCCCGCATCATTCAGTACGCCAAGATGCGCGCGAACGACCACGGCGCTGGACCGGCGACCGTCGCCCAAGACCTGATCTATCTGCGTGGTCTGTTGGAAGTGGCGCGGGCGCATTGGGACATCCCCGTCCTGGTCGAGGCGGCCATCGATGCGCGCCTAGTGCTGCGCCGTGAGGGCTTGATCGCCCCCAGCATCGAGCGCGACCGCCGCCCGACCCCCGACGAACTGGAACAGCTTCGCACTTATTGGGAGCGTCCCCTCCTGCGTGATATGCAGACGCCCATGTGGGACATCGTGCGCTTCGCTATCGCGTCGGCCATGCGCCTCAGTGAGATCGTCGCCATCTGTTGGGACGACATCAACGAGACGGATCGAACCATCCTCATCCGCGACCGCAAACACCCGTCCAAAAAGCTCGGCAATGACCAGACCGTGCCGCTCTTCACCGAAGCATGGGAGATCGTGCACCGCCAGACCCGCCGCGACAAGGAGCCGCGCATCTTTCCCTTCAAGGCCCAATCGATCAGCGCCAATTTCACCCGCGCCGTGATGCGCTGCCGGATTGATGACCTGCATTTTCATGACATGCGACACCACGCTATTTCACTGCTGTTCGAGGCCGGTTATCAGGTGCAGGAAGTCGCTTTGATTAGCGGTCATCGGGATTGGAAGCAACTGAAACGCTATACCCAGATTCAGGCCAAAGATTTGCGTCGAGAGGTTTCGCCGTGACAATCGATGATTCCTATTTTCAGTTCGCGACCTATTACGGAATCTTTAAATCGAACGCCAGTGATTGTCCGAAAAAAGAGGATCTTTATCGTCAGTATGACTATTCATATTACGTGACTTATCCGCCTGAAAAGCCGGTCAATTTCGATAAATACGAATCGCCTTGCGCGTCTATCCGGCTGATATATGACGATCTTGATCCGAATATTCGCTTTCGTTTGTCCCACCGCCCCCCCGGATCCTGTTCGCAACGTCGAGGCGCTGATTGATTTGCATCATGCGCGCATTTACCCGCATCCAGACTTGTTGGGCTGGCTGGCGAAAGGGCTTGAAAAATGGGGGGTGAGTCTCGACGAAATTTTAGGGCTTCGCGTTCCCAGTAGGCGCGCTGGTTCAAAGACTCTAAAGCAAAATAAGCTCGAAGCGTTTTGGATAAAAACGATGTTCTATATATATATCATTTGAAAAATCTGTTCTCCATCTCGGTAGAAGAGGCGGTTAACGTGGTACTGGCCGCCCAAGGCAGTGCCAAAGGAGAAGATGAATATACAGAAAACACGATTAAAGAACGCTACAGAAAATGCAAAACAAAGATGTTTATGACTGCGAACATGGGTGATGATTCAGGGAAAGAGCATTTACGAAAACTGATTCTCAAAGAGCATTCCAAAGAATACTTACGAGTATCTGATCAAAACGCACCCAGAGATCAAGCGCAATCTTCCGTAGGGTGTCGAATTCATGGGATTCTGCCCCCCTTGACGCTCGAACTCCCCTGATAGCCTAGTAGTCAGTCACGTTGAAACAGGCGGATAGAGGCGTGCCAGCTTACGGCGCGCTTCCTGGTTGGTGAACCGCCATTTGACGGGTTCCGCCTTGGCGTTGCGCTCGCTGACATTGGCATCGATCTCGCGTTTCAGGGTCGCGTCATCCGCGATGCGCGGTGACAGGCACCTGTTCGACAACACCGCTAACGCGATCTCGGCGATGTTGAGCCAGATCCCATGCCTGGGGGTGTCGTGGAACTCCAGCTTGCTGGGCGATGGCGCGCGCCTCGTCCGGTGGGAAGGCGTCATAGAGCGAGGCCTTCGTGTGGGTGTTGAGGTTGTCAAGGACCACGCGAATCACCTCCGCGTCGGGATAAGCCTGCACGATGTGGCGCAGGCCGGGGGCGAATTCGATCTCTCCACTTCCTCGTCCGTCAGCGTCACGCGATATTTGATGGCCGGCATGAGTGTCTGCTCCGGGTTGGAAACCTGACTTTCTGGCTTCCTTGGACCATTTACACGCCTAAAATATCTCTCTCATTCAACGTGACTGACTACTAGGTAAAATGACGCAGGATCAGTAATATACCAATCCACCCCAGAAAATCTGCACGATGAGGGAGCACATGGCGACGATTAAAGCAAAATTATTGGTCAATGCGGCCATCATCACTTTGGCTGTGATTCTCATTGTCGGCATCGAGTTCTTTTATCTCGAAACATTACAAAACTTGCAGCATGAGAGCGCGACCCGCGCGGAAGACGCGCAACTGGCGCTCAAGGCCTCGCGGGTCGGGCTGTCTCTGTACCAGGAAATTGCGGATGCCGTGATCAACCGTGACCTGAACGACACGGCACAAGACTGGCCTGAAAACCGTGATCAGAGCCTGAAACTCTTGGATGACCTCATGCAGGCCGCCGATACCCCTGAAGAAGACGTCTGGGCCAAAGAGGCTGGGCAGGCCGCCAGCGAAATCGTTGCCATCTTTGAAGGCAAACTGCTGCCCCTGCTGAAGACGACCACTGGAATCTCGCCCGAGATCACCGCCCTGGATGCTGAAATCGATCACCTGGTTGAGGTGGTCGCGGACGCCACCGTGAAGATGGCGGAGTCGCTCAGACAAGAGAGTCAGACGGCGAATCAGGCATTCGACCACACCGTCCACCGCTCCATGACGATGGCGATCATCGTCGGTCTCATCGGCATCCTGCTGCAATTGGGGATGGCCGGCTGGCTGATCCGCTCCATCATGCGGCCGCTGAACGCCATGATCGCCATGCTGACCGATATGGCGCAGGGCGAAGGCGATCTCACCAAACGTCTGGATGACCGCAGCCAAGATGAGATCGCCGTTGCCAGTCGGCTGTTTAACCGCTTTGTCGAGAAACTGCACGGGATCGTCGCGACGCTCTCTCAGACCACGAATCTGGTCGCCTCCGCCGCGACCGAACTGATGGCCACCGCCGAGCAGATCGCCGCCGGGGTGGAGCAAGTCTCGGCTCAGGTCAGCTCAGTGGCGACGGCGGGCGAAGAAATGTCGGCCACCAGCAGCGAGATTGCCCGGAACTGTCAGATGGCGGCAGATGGGAGCAATCAGGCCAGTCAGTCCGCCAATGTCGGCGCCAACGTGGTCAATCACACGATTCAGGGGATGGATCGCATCGCGAACCGCGTCCAGGAGACGGCCAGAGCGGTGGAAAATCTGGGTGCCCGGAGCGATCAGATCGGCAAAATCGTTGGCACCATCGAAAACATCGCCAAACAGACCAACCTCCTGGCACTGAATGCCGCCATCGAGGCCGCACGCGCTGGCGAGCAGGGCCGGGGCTTTGCCGTCGTTGCCGATGAAGTCCGGGCGCTTGCGGAACGGACGACCGCCGCGACCCATGAGATTGGCGAGATGATCGACGCGATCCAGTCGGAAACCCGGGTCGCGGTCCTGTCGATGAAAGAAGGGGTGAGCGAGGTTCAACAGGGAACGCAGGAAGCCGGCAAGAGCGGACAGGCGTTGCAGGAAATTTTGACGCAGATCGATGCCGTGAGCATGCAGATCAACCAGGTGGCGACCGCTGCCGAACAGCAGACGGCAACGACCGGTGAGATCTCCCACAACATCCACCAGATTACCGACGCGATGCATGATACGGCCAGGGGCGCCCACGAATCCGCAACGGCGGCAAACCAACTCTCACAGCATGCGGAAGACCTGATGCGGCTCGTCGGGCAGTTCAAACTCTAGTGTCTGCCGATCTTGCGAAGCAGACGGCCGATGTATTCGCCGTCGTTCTTCATGAACAGGATGTTCAGATCGAGGAAGTCTTCGAGTCTGGACAGGCCGAAATTCTGCTGCAAGGCGCCAAGCGGGGTTGGCGAAACGATGAAACTGGACAGCGTGACCTTGCCATCGCCAAGCCGCTTCTCGATATCCTTGATGACCGTGCAGAACTGCACCTTGGGGCTGTGTATTCCCTCATGGATCAGGCCATGCGGTTCGATGAAGACGATATGCTGCCTGCCGCCGTCGAGCACCCAGAGAATGAAGTCAGGATAAAACCCGCCGGCCTCGAAGAAGCCAATGCCGCTGCCACGCGATTTGTTGCGCAGCAGGAAGAACTCCCTGCCGGCATAGTCGGTGGCGTGATCGCGCAGATGTCCGTGTAAATCGCTGACGAAATCGTATTCGCTGTCTTTCAGCGCCACCGGCAGAATCTTGATCCGCGACGTGGCACCGGCGCCGTCCGGCATGTGCAGGAGCGGCGAATACAGATGAATGCCGCCCAGCAGGGCATCAGGCGGCTGTCCGCCCGACCGCGACTTTTCTTGCAGCGGGCCGGCAGTACCGGATTTCCTGATCACCTGCGCCAGCGTCTCGACCTCAGCGGCCAGTTGTTTGAGATCGGCAATCAGCGTCGCTTCGTTGGCATCGGCCATCATCTGCCACCGCTCGCCGGGCTTGGGCAGATTGTCGTCGTCGGCGGTCAGTTCGCGGTATTCGAGTCGCTGCGCGAAGAAGGCATCGACCTGATGATTGAACAGCGCCTCCATCAGCCGTTTGAGCAGGGTTGTCACCATCGTCTGCCATTGCCGCACCTCCGCCCAGGTGCGCGGCTGCATCACCGTATCCGGCGCATAGAGCCGATACCAGGCGCTATGGCTGTCGGCGAACAGCTTCGGCAGGTCGTCGCGATGGATCAGCAGATTCTCGAAGCCGCGCACGCGCTTGAAGGCTTCCAGATCGAAAAACACCGCGTCCCAATCGATCAGGGCGAGTTGATGGGCTTTGAATAACTGCGTCTTCCGGGCGGCTGCCTGAGTTGCCACAGCCGCACCAACGGCGAGCGCCTCGATGCGCGGATAGCCGTCCAGCTCGATCTGCCGGGCAATGATCTTCTGCGGCAGCGGCAATTTGAGGATCGGCAGCGGCGCATCGCGCTTGAAGTCGTATTCCCTGCCGTTGTCCTGCTTCCGCTTGGGCCGGAGCACTTTCAGCCGGGTGCCGAAGTTTCGCGTCGTGTGCATCGGCACCTCGATGACTTCCTTGCGTTCGTTGCCGGGCAGTCCTTCTGCGGCAAGGTAATCGCGGAAACGCTGCATGAACTCGGCCTCAATGCCGAACACCTGCAAGGTTTCCAGCCACTGAATGTTGGCCGGCCTCGGCACATGAATGCGGGTGCAGCGGCTGCTGCGTTTCAGGCTCCAATCGAAGCCTTTCAGGCGCACGCCGCGCCCGAACAACTGGATGATCTGCGAACCCTCGGACTTGCCGACATGCATCAGGCCCAGGGTGGAAACGCGCCAGCAGTCCCAGCCCTCGATGAACTTCTTCGCGCCGATGAGAATATTGACCGGCGACTGGCTGTCGCTTGCCCCCGCGAACAGCGGCCGGTCGTCGAATTCGCTGTCGGCGATCTCAACCTTCCCGGCGGGAATCTGTGCGCCGATATGATCGGCCAATCCCTTGGCATCACCGACATTGATCAGTCCGAACGGCTGCTCGGCATGGCCGGCGCGGAGATGGATTTCGCCGCTGTCGCCCTTGATCCGCGTCATGCGCAGGACACCGCCCGCCCGCGCCTGAAACACCTCGGCGAGCATCCAGCCGTACATCTCATCCACCGTTCCGCCAGCACCGAGCATGCCCTGCAATATGGGGAAGCCGTTGGCGAAAATATCGTTGCCGTTGGCATCGACCATGCCATTGGCCGCGCCGGATCTGGTCAGCAACAACTGGATGTCCTGCTTGCTGGTCGCCGGGTCGGCCAGAAACTCGCCGAGGAACAGCACGATCTTCGCCACGTCGGCGATGGCTGCCTTCTCGTCCTGATTCGCGCCGCCCGGCTTGCTGACGCTGCCGCCGACGAACACCCACAGCGGTTTTTCCAGATGGAAGGGCCGCAGGGCCAGGGCATCCCGGTCGTAGAGGCGCAACTGCTGGAAGTAGGCCAGCAGGCAGGCCGTGAGGTAGCGCCGCGCAATGCTCGTATCGTCCGCACCTTCCTGCGCCAGATTGAGGATGCTGTAATCCTTGCCAAAGCCGTCTTCGTAGAAATAGCGATACGAGTAGTCGAACAGCACGCTCTTCGCGTAGGTCTGCGTGATCGACTCGCTGCCGGCCGCCGCGACGGCCTGCGCAAAGGTGGCGGAATACTCGAAGACGAAACCGCGCGACGAGATCGCCTCGCGCCGTTTCAACCAGCCGGTTTCCTCCTCGCTGCCCAGTCCCCGATGGCCTTCATCGACCAGCAGCAGGTTGTTGTCGCCGAACTCGGAGACGGCCACGGTGTTCTCGCGCCGGACATCGCCCAGTTTGGTGATTTCGATGACATCGACGCGTCCGAGATCGGGCGAGCCGAGCAGATCCGCGCGGAAGCGTTGCGAGACAAGCCCGTTCTGCTCCATCTCGCGCAAATGCTGATCGGTCAGCGACTCGTTCGGGGTGATCAGCACCGAGCGCGAAAAGGCGCTCTCGCGGTTCGATGCCTTCGCGTAATGCCGGAATTGCAGGATATTGGCGTGCATCAGCAGTGTCTTGCCGCTGCCGGTGGCGTTCTGGAAGCACAGACGGTTGAGATCGGCGACCGTGAAAGGCTCAATCACCGTTGGCAGGTTGGCCTTCGTCCGCCAGTCGTTGAAGCGCGTCAGGAACGCGTTGAGCGAATCGAGCAGCCGCAAAGGCTGGTGGAAAAAGAGATCAAGGTAGCGTTCCGCGAACATCAGCGACAGCCACTGGAAATACTTCCAGACGATGCGACGCTGTCCAGCGACCTGTCGGCGGTCGTTCAGCGCCTTCGTGTGGGCGAGGATATTGTCTTCGTAACCGGCAAACTCGGCGGCGGACAGCACGGCGGACGCCGGCCAGTTCGCGTTCAGCTCGCGGAAGAAACGATGCCGCCCATCCTCGTGCAAGCCCTCCTTCTCTTCGTCGATGATCGCGTGGGCCAGGCGACGGATCGGCGGGATGGGCCGACCGTCGGCGTCCTGGTGCTCCGCGAACGGATCGATGCCGAACTGCTCGATCATCCAGGCGTTCAGTACCAGCTTGAAGATGAAGGGGTCGGCGCTCTTCGTCGATGTCTTCGACTTTCTTTCTGTGCTGGTGGCTTTCGCGGTTTTCTTCGTGGTTGCCATGCGAGTGCGAATCCCGATCAGGTAGCGACGGGCAAGACACCCGCCGGATTGCCAAGCCCTTCCAGCCTGGCAAGCCATTCGCCAAAATGCGGGCAGGAGGCGCGGATGGTGTTCAGCGTTGTCTTGTGAATGATGGTCGGACCATCCGAGGTTTTCTTGAAACTTGGAATCAGCTGCTCGATGCGAGCGGACGGGTGCATTGCCGGATCGTTGTTGATTTCTTCCGGTGCGCCGGCCTGTTGCACGATGTTAGTCAGTGTTGCCGTCAGCGCCGGATTGCCGAAATGCTCGGCGACGGTTTCGGGGCGGCTGAACAGCCAGGCCTCGAACTCATGCAATGCGAGAAAGGGAATGAAACGCGGCTGGTTGATGTCGGCCGCAAATGCCTGTTGCAGACGAATCGCCTTGTCGCGGGCTGTCAGGCCGAGGGTCGCCAAGGTTGTGGCGCGCGCCGGAAATTCCTCCGGCAGACCGTAAAAATCCAGCAAGGTGGTCACGCGGGCATTCGTGTCGCCCAGCAGTTCGAGGACATTCTGACGAATCTTTGCATAACTCGACACGCCGCCGCGAAATCCGCCGCCGCTCATGATCCGCTTGGTCCGCAGGATAGTGACGCTTCCATAGACGCCAAAGTCCGAAAGGTGCGGAATCAGCGTGCGTTTGGCAAAAACTTCCTCGGACTGGCCCTCCGCCAGAATCAGCAGCCGGGTCATCAGGGCCGTCCTCCGATGACGTTTTTTTCCCAAAGGTCGCCCACGCTGTAATCGTTCATCCAGATCGACAAATCCTGCTCCGTCAGGCGACGGAAATTCGTGTGCAAACCATCGTTGTTGGCGATGATGATCGCTTCGGGCGAAAACTGGTTCAGCAGCGTGACCGACTGGGTCGCCAGCATCACCTGACTGCGCCGGGCAGCGGCTTCGATCATCTCGGAAAGGATGGTGATGGCGAAGGGATGCAGGCCAAGCTCCGGCTCGTCGAGGAGAATCAGCGACGGCAGCGACGGTTGCAGCAACAGCGCGGCAAGACAGATGAAACGCAGCGTGCCGTCGGACAAAGAGAAACCGTCAAAATAGGCCCCCGATCCCTTCTGTCGCCATTCCAGCTTGATCTTGTTCGGGTTGTTGCGCGAAGGTTCGAGAACGAAATCCTCGAAGAACGGCGCCACCAACTGTATATGCTCGACGATGTGCCGATACTCGGTCGGATGGTTCAGTTTCATCCAGTAAAGAAAGGCCGCAAGGTTGGCCGCATCGGGGCGAAATGCCCGGTTGTCGTCGATATCCTGCGTCTTCTTCGCTGGCGCCGAGCTGGACGTGTCGTGGAAGTGATAGACCACCCAGTTCTGAACCCCTTGCAAGACATGCTCGGCCACACGGCGGCCACTTCCAGACGTATTGGCTGTATCGTGCAGAACAGTCTCTTTATGCCCTGCGCCGATCTGTAAATTCCATGGATGCAGATAGCGCGTATCGTGGAAATAGATCGTCTCCCAATCAAAGACCATCGTGTCTCCGACCGCAGGTTTCAGGCAGAAGCTGTAAGCGTTGTATCCGAAATCAAAACGGAAAGACATCATCGGCGTGGTCTTCTCGCCGTGGTGCAACAGGCGATCCGACCCACCGTTTTCGCCAACGTAAAGTTGCAACTGCTTCGACAACACCGAATTGAGGAAGCGGAACACGCCGATGAGGTTCGACTTGCCGGCGCCGTTGGGACCGATCACGACATTGAGGCGTTGCAGTTCCAGCTCGCAGGATTCGATGGACTTGAAGCCATTGACAGTCAGTTTGTTGAGCATCGATCAGACCTCCTCTCCCGCCCACATGCGGCGATGGAATTCCTCTTCGAGCAGCCGCACCTCGCCATACCTGCCGAGATTCGGCAGGTTGTGCGTGCCGTTGATGTAGACGATGTCATAGAGCGTCCTGTCCTCGCGCCGCGTCGGATTCCACTTCATCTGTTGCGACAGGAAGGCATCGAGCACCGCTGCGTCCTGCTCGGGGTCGTCGGTCAGCGTGCGCCAGAGCACCAGCACGCTTTGCCGGTGCCGGTCATCGCCCGTCCGGGCGCGGATAGTGCCCTCCACGGGACGGAACCACCAGGTTTTGCTCCCCTCGCCCTCCGGGAGAGGGGCCGGGGGAGAGGGCTGAACGTCGGTCAGCGTCTCCACGTGCAGGCGGGTCTTCGCATCTCCCGGCAACAAGGGATCGGGCTTGCGGACAAAGGTCGCCGTGAAGCGCCTGCCGGCGTGCAGCCGATCGACATGCAGGCCAATCAGCCAGTTGAAGGTCTCGACCAGATCGACGCTGCGCTGCTCGCGCTCGTCGGAACCGGCTTTCCTGATCTCCAACCGATAGGCCGTCGGATCGCGGAACTGCGCCACATTGAGCAGGCTTTGGCTGCCCTGGGTTTCGACATCGAGCATGTATCGCAGCAGGTAGTCGCGCTGGACGTCAGCATCGTCCAGCATGCGAACGCCCTCGTCTCGATCATTGAGCCTGAGGTTGTTCAGGCAATCTTCGTAGGATTCGAGACGAAGGTATTTGAAACAGTGCGAAACGCCATCGCGTGCGAGCGGCTTGCCATCGGCCCATTGGCTGGCGTAGATCGCCTTCTTGACGCGCGGCAACACCAGTTGATCGAAGTAATCCTCCATCTCCACCAGGGCATAGCGACGCTGCCCACTGTCTTCGCGATTTTGCTGAATGACCGCATGGGCTGTCGTCGCGGAACCGGCGAAAAAATCCAGCACCCAATCCGACGATTCGGGACGGGTCGCCAACGCCAGGACCCGGCGTAGCAAGGCGGTGGGTTTGGGGGTCTGAAAAACCACTTCTTCTGCATCCAGCCGGACGCAGGCGAGCAATTCCTTTTTGGCGTCTTGCGTATGGCCAACCTCGGCGTAGAGCCAGATGGTTTGGGGGACTCGCCCCTGTTTGACCTCGGAAAGAAAGCGCTTGATCGCAGGCACGTTGTTTCCGGTTTCTCCCCACCAGATGCGACCATCGCGATTCAGTTCGTCGAATTTCGTTTTGGAAATCACCCAGTATCTTCCTGGCGGCGGACCGGGAATGACGCGCCCGGAGGGACAGGTGATCGGATAGCGACCTTCGCTGTAAGGGTTGCGTGCGGAAACGTCGCCCGGCTTCCAAGGTCCGCGCGGATCCTGGTCGGGATTGCTGTAACGCGCCTCCATTTCCGCCGTGCGCGGCAGTAAAAAAGGTGTCCAGTTTGCGGCACTTCTGGCATACACCAACACGAAATCATGGTCTTCCGAAAAATGCCGCGCTGAATTTTTGGGGGAGTAAACCTTTTGCCAGATCACCGTCGCGACGAAATTCTCACGCCCCCACACGGCATCCGCAGCTTGTCGGAAGACGGCCTGCTCATTGTCGTCGAGCGACACAAACAACGACGTTTGTTCCGATGCCAGCACATGCGCCAGACGCAATCGTTCGTCGATCATGGCGAGCCAGGAGGCGTGGCGATAAGCATCCTTATAACGAAAGCCATCCGAACCGGTGTTGTAAGGCGGATCGATGTAGATAGACTGGATTTGGTTGCGTAACTTGCTGCTCATCAAACGCAGCGCATGGCTATTTTCTGCGTGCAGCAACAGACCCTGAATCTGTTCGTCCAGACCTTCGATGATTTGAATGAGCGTTTGCTTGAATTGATCAGAAAAGAGTGCGGTATCAAGCACCAAAGAGGGATTATCTTTAAGAAACTCAACTGTCAGTGGCACAGAATAAGCCGGCGTCGCCAGATCGCCCTCAATCTCATCAATCGCAAACAGCTTCACCCACTCCTCCCGCTGCCGTTCATTCGCCGCGATCTCGGGATAGAACGTCTCGGGGATGCGATCCAGCGTGATGCAGTAGTGCGTCTCGACGACGAACTTCTTTTTCAGCCAGAGCTTTTTCTGGAAGTCTTCAAGCTGGGCGAGGAAATCGATCAGGCGCTGCGCCAACAGGCGAATGACCTGCGCTTTCTCCAGGGCATCCGTCATGGCCTTCAGACGCGCCTCGGTGACGCCGGCCTTCACGTCGGCATCCTCGCCGCCCATGAAGTCATCCAGTTTGATGACTTCATTCTTCAAATAGAAATCCAGCTCACGTCGCAGGAAGCCCCCGAGATCCTTATGGATGAAGTAATCCATGGTGTTGCTGGCGGTGTATTGGCCGAGGTAACGCGCCAGCAGGGGCTGCTTCCTATCCTTGCCCTTGGGGACGTCCCGGCTCAGTACAGTGTGATAGGCAGCGGCGCGTTCTGGATTCCCGCCGTCCCGGGAATGACGGGCCAGTTGATCGAGCACGGTCTGCACCAGTTGCTCGTTGCGCTTGTCCTGCCACTTGGCCTTCTGGCCGGTCTTTTCCGGGTCGGTGCGGAAATTGATGTGGACAATCAGCTCATTGCCGTCCCATGCAAGCGGGGTGTCGGCGTCGAGAATGAAGTAACGCTCGTCGCGGTCAGCCGCCTTCACGTTGTTGTGCGTGCCTTCGGCGGCATTGACGAGGCGGAAATGGACCTTGAGCGCCGTCCCGCCGCCGCCTTCTTCTTCAAACAGGCTGCGGGTGATGCCGCGTTCGTCCTTCTGCAATGCCTGGCGCGGATCGAAGCTGAATTCAGCGAAGTTCTCAGTGGTCTTGATGTAATACTGGTCCTTGTTGGCCCAGTGCAGCACGACTTCGGCGCCGTCGTAGGGCACCGCATAGGTTTCCGCACCACCGGCTGCGCCCTTGCCGTAACGGCGCAGGGACATGAAATCGCCCTGATCGTAGTAGCGCGAGAAGAAGCGATGCAGATGGTCGTAAATCTCGGCATCCTCGCCGCCGGTCAGGCGGACGACTTCGTAGCGGGCACGAGCCTGCTGCACCTTGGGCGCCGCATCGGGATCCGGCGCACCGAATTCGATGGCCTGCTGGCGTGCCGCTTCGTAGTCCTTCCTGGCTTCTTCCTCGTGGCGCGCACCGCGATCAGCAAACACCCTGTCGATCAGTTGATCGAATTCGGTTTCGAGGAAGGCTTCGACCTGCCCGCGCCTGGCGTGCAGGATGCGGTACAGCCCGAAATCCAGATCGGGCTGGTCGAGCTGGAACATCTCCCGCAGCAGGGTTAGCAGCCGCTGTTTCTTTTCGTTTATTGTCTTGTCATCGGCCATGAGGCTTCTCGCAATGGTCAAACCACCCTGAATCGCAGGGCGAAGAGGTTATCCGATTCGTTATGCTGCTGGATGCGTTTTTCCAACGACCCGGGATTTCCGGGCGATTTTGGCGTTTGACAGACGGGTAATGCTTTGTTTTCATTCGGCGATTTTCTCGCCAGCCTCTAACATCGCAGGCTAAAAGATTGATTCGTAAAGATACCAACCAGATACCGGACGGCCTGCAAAGTCACACCCCCGTGATGCAGCACTATCTGCGCCTCAAGGCCGAGTATCCGCAGATGCTGCTCTTCTATCGCATGGGCGATTTCTACGAACTCTTCTTCGAGGACGCAGAACGTGCGGCGCGGCTGCTGGACATCACCCTGACCAAGCGCGGTCAGTCCGCCGGTCGCCCCATTCCGATGGCGGGCGTGCCCTATCACGCACTCGAAGGCTATCTGGCCAAGCTGGTCCGTAAAGGTGAGTCGGCGGCGATCTGCGAACAGATCGGCGATCCGGCCAAGAGCAAGGGGCCGGTGGAGCGGCGGGTGACGCGCGTGGTCACGCCCGGCACGCTCACCGATGAGGCGCTGCTTGAGGATCGGCGCGAGAACCTGCTGGCCGCCGTCGCCGAGGGCAAGGACAGTTTCGGTCTGGCGGTGCTGGAACTCTCCAGCGGGCGTTTCTCGGTGCTGGAGGTCACGACCCGCGAGGCGCTGGCGAGCGAGCTGGAACGGCTCAAGCCGGCTGAGATCCTGATCGAGGAAGACAGCCGGCTGCCGAACGAGCTGCGGATCGGGCATGGTGTCACCCGCCGTCCGCTCTGGCATCTGGATCCGGACAGCGGGGAGCGGCTGCTCTGCCAGCAGTTCGGTACCCGCGATCTGGCCGGTTTCGGCTGTGCCGCGCTGCGGCTGGCGGTCGGTGCGGCGGGCTGTCTGCTCCAGTATGTCCGCGACACCCAGTTCGCCGCCCTGCCCCATCTGCGCGGTCTGACCACCGAACAGCGCGATGAGGCGCTCATTCTCGACGCCGCGACCCGGCGCAATCTGGAACTGACCGAGAGCCTGAGCAGCCGCGCCGAACACACCCTGGCCGGCGTGCTGGATCGCACGGCGACCGCGATGGGCAGCCGGCTGCTGCGCCGCTGGCTGAATCGTCCGCTGCGTGACCGGCTGGCAGTAAGCGAACGGCATGCGGCGATTCGCGCCCTGATCGCCGAAGGCAATCTGGCCGATCTGCACCGGGCGCTGGCCGGCATCGGCGATCTGGAGCGCATCCTCGCCCGCGTGGCGCTGGGCACGGCGCGCCCGCGCGATCTCACGACACTGCGCGACTCGCTCGCGTCACTGCCCGCGCTGCACGACCTGCTGGCCGGCATGGACGATCCGCTGCTCGTGCGTCTGGACGCGGGGATCGGCGCGCATCCCGCCATTCTCGATCTGCTCCAGCGCGCCATCATCCCCCAGCCGCCGATGCTGATCCGCGACGGTGGCGTCATCGCCCCCGGTTTCGATGCCGAACTGGACGAACTGCGCGATCTGTCGCGCAACGCCGACCGCTTTCTGCTCGATCTGGAGTCCCGCGAGCGCGAGCGCACCGGTCTGCCCGGACTCAAGGTCGGTTACAACCGGGTTCACGGTTATTACATCGAACTGGGCCGCGCCCAGGCCGATCAGGTGCCGGCAGACTATATCCGCCGTCAGACGCTCAAAGGCGCGGAGCGGTACATCACGCCCGAACTCAAGCAATTCGAGGACAGGGTTCTCAGCAGCCGCGAGCGGGCGCTGGCGCGCGAAAAGGCGCTCTATGAATCGCTGACCGGTCAGTTGGCCGAATCCCTGACACCCTTGCAGACCAGCGCCACCAGCATCGCCACGCTCGACGCCATCGCCAATCTGGCCGAGCGCGCCGAGACCCTGAACTGGAGCTGTCCGGAGCTGACAGACACGGCCCTGATCGAGATTCAGGATGGTCGTCATCCGGTGGTGGAAGGCGTGATCGATACGCCGTTTGTCGCCAACAGTCTGCGGCTCGACGCCCGACGGCGGATGCTGGTCATCACCGGCCCCAACATGGGCGGCAAATCCACTTATATGCGTCAGAACGCGCTCATCGTGCTGCTGGCGCATGTCGGCAGCTTCGTCCCGGCGCGGTCGGCCATCATCGGCCCGGTGGACCGCATCTTCTCGCGCATCGGCGCCTCGGACGATCTGGCCGGCGGACGCTCGACCTTCATGGTCGAAATGGAAGAAACGGCCAACATCCTCCACAACGCCACCGCGCAGAGCCTGGTGCTGATGGACGAGATCGGACGCGGCACCAGCACCTTCGACGGACTTTCGCTGGCCTGGTCGTGCGGGGTGGAACTGGCGACCCGCATCGGCGCCTACAGCCTCTTCGCCACCCATTATTTCGAGCTGACCACGCTGCCGGACGAATATCCCGGCATTGCCAATGTGCATCTGGACGCGGTCGAGCATGGTCAATCCATCGTCTTCCTGCACGCGCTGCGCGATGGGCCGGCGAATCAGAGCTATGGTCTGGCGGTCGCCGCGCTTGCCGGCGTGCCCGCTCCGGTCATCGCCCGCGCCCGTGAACGGCTGCGCGAACTGGAAGAGACCGCCCGGCGTCACGCCGAGCGCGAATCGGTGCAGCTCTCGCTGTTTCCGCTGACCCCGGAACCCGAGCCGATCCCCGATCCCCCGGTTTGTGCGGCACTGCGCGAACTGGACCCGGACAGCCTCACGCCCCGCGCGGCGCTGGAGACGCTTTATCGGTTGAAGGGGATGCTGGAGCCGGCATGACCCGGCCCATGCGACTCCAGCCGGGCGCCTGGACGCTTTCCGGGAAAGTTTCTACCAGCCTGAAAGACCGCCAATTGGACAGGATTAACAGGATTTAAAACAATCACCTGTTAATCCTGTCTATTCGTGGCGTGTTATCCGGTATGGAGCCTTCAGAAAATCACCTTAAGCGGTGTCTTTTTTCTCGGGAAAGACCAGCGAGGCGATGACGCCGATCGCCAGCATGCCAAGCACGATCATGAGGCTGGTTCCCGGCGAGATATGCAGCCCGGTATCGCCGATGGCGTGGTTCCAGGATTGCAGCGCCATTTTCGCCGCGATGAAGAAGAGCAGCGCGATGACGGCCTTTTCCAGATGGACCAGATAACGGGTCAGCGCCGCCAGCACGAAATAGAGACTGCGCAGACCGAGGATGGCGAAGATCATGGCGGCATAGACCAGGAGCGGTTCCTGGGTCACGGCGATGACCGCTGGCACGGAGTCGAATGAAAAGGCGAGGTCCGAGGTTTCGATGGTCGCCAGACAGAGGAAGGCGGGGGTCGCATAGATGAGCCCTTTACGAGTGACCTGGGCATGTCGCTCGGCCTCCTCGCGACCGACGAACAATTCCTCATGCTTGACGAAGAAACGGTCGAAATGCAGCCGGGTGTAAATCGGCATCGCCCTGCCGGTCAGACGCACGCTCCAGTGATTGCCGTAATCCTCGATCTCTTCGCCATCGCCACGGCTCTTGAGCATCTGCACGCCGCTCCAGGCAACCAGTGCGGCAAAGACGAACCCGACCCAGGGGCTGGCCATGAAGAGACTGGCGCCGATCAGCACGAAGAGCGCCCGGAACAGCAGCGCGCCGAGGATACCCCAGTAGAGGATGCGGTGCTGGAGGCCGGATTTGATGCCAAAGGAGGCGAAGATGGCCATGAAGACCATCAGATTGTCCACCGACAGACTCTTTTCGAGGAAATAGCCGGCGAGATAGAGATCGGCCCATTCCTTGGAGAAACGTCCCCAGAGATAGCCATAAAAACAGAGCGCCAGGAACACCCAGAACGCCGACCATTTGGCCGCGTTCGAGACGCTGATTTCAGTGGTGTGCCGATGCGAGAACAGATCCAGATACAGTGAGACGCCGACCACGGTCAAAAAAATGACGATGGTTTCGGTCGGAAATCCGAAATGCTCCATACGATTGCTCCAGGGTTCAGCAGGGGTGAATAAAACGCAACGCAAAACCGCCGCTGAGTGCGGCGGTCGATGATCCGGGCGAACCAGCCTGTGAAGCGGGTCGCTCAGGGGCGGCGAGCATAGGCCAGATCGAAGATTTGCTCCAGTCCTGAATGCGTTCCCCGCACCTGTTCCACCACGGCGGCAACCCAGTCGAAATATTCCCGGCGGCGCTGGAGATCCCAGTCATGCGGCGGGCTGTCGGCCATGTCGCGCAGATTGCAGATCTTGTCGGCCAGCTTCAGCAGTCGCGCCCGCTCGCTCGCACCCGCCGCATGCCGGATCTGCAAGGCCTTGCGCTCGGCCTTGGGCAGGCTTTTGTCGTCCGTGACCTCCATCACCAGATCGCGGATCGCGGGGCCGAAACGCTCGGCCAGTTCGTCGGGCGTGGTCTGCGTATCCTCCACCGTGTCATGCAGCAGGGCGGCACAGAGCAGCAGCGGATCCTGCACGCCGGCCTCCAGCGCCAGCACCCGCATCAGTGCGATGGGATGATTGATATAGGGCGACGCCTCACGATCCTTGCGCCGCTGATCCCGGTGCTTGTGCGCGGCGAAGCTCAGTGCGTCGGCCACCAGCGCGAAGTCTGACTGATTCATTTTGAGGCTCCTGTTAAACCGCGCCCACTCGAACGTCCGTCGATTCTGCCAAGGCCGATTCAATCCTCAACGATCACATGCCGCACCGGGCGCGGTTTAGAAGAGCGCACGCAGCAATCGCTGATGCGATGGGTCCAGATAGCCGGCGAAGACCTCGTCGAAGGCGTCGCGGGCGACCTGCTGGCGCTCCAGCAGGCGCCCGATCAGTGCGCCCATTGCCAGCAGGGTGTCCGTCCCGGCCTGTCCCGTCTCGTGCAGATGCCGCGCCAGTTCGGTCAGATAGCGGGCCTGGACGCTCAGATCCTGAAAGTGTCCGAGTTGATCGAGCAGGGTCTTGAGCAGATCGATGAGCTGGCGGATGTCGCGCTTCGGATAGAGACCCTGGAAAAACTCCATCAGGTAGCGCAGCTTCTTGCAATGCTTGCGCAGCGCATGGAGCGCCTCGGGTGGCGAGTCCGGGCGGATCGCCCGCCCTTCGCGCCGCACGCGCTTCGCCAGACGCCGGATCTGTGCATCGGCGACGGCCTTGATGGGACGCCGGGCGTTGACGGGGATGATCTGTCCCGGTCGCTGCGCGGCGACCGGCGCGTCCAGAAAGACACGCCAGTCCTCAATCAGTCGGACAAAGGCGTCAGAGTCGAGCGCGGTCAGCAGATGCCCTCGCTCATCGTCGTAACGGTGCGACAGCTCCGCGTGCAGCGGTTCAAGACAGGGTCGCAGCGGGGCCGGAAGACATTGCCGGTCGGTCTCGAAACCGAGCAGATAGACATCCAGATCGCGCACCGGGCCGGTCACGCCCTGGAGCCAGGCGAAGCGGGCCTTGTAATCGGCCACCTCATGCTCGGGAAAGACGCCGCGCACCTGCGTCAGCACCGAACGGATCCGTCGGGTGGCGACGCGCAGATCGTGCAGCGGCTCGGGATCCTCATTCGCCCGCACCCCGTCGAGCGTTGCCAACAGGGTTGAGAACAGGCCGCGCAGAATCGTCCTGACAACGACATCGGCGTCCTCAGTCGGGTCGAGCGGCCTATCGGGTCTGGATGACTCACTCATTCAATCACTCCCTGGCGACTCACTTAAACCGCGTCCAGCGCGAGATGCTGAGTTTCGAGTGAATTCGACGTTTGGCACATCCACGGACCTTGGCGGCGACGCGGTTTAAAATTTTATATTTTTCTTAAACCGCGCCCGCTCTCAAGGTCGTCGATGCTGACAAGGTCGATCCAGCCTAAAACATCGCATACCGCACCGGGCGCGGTTTAAGTCACGAAAGATTCGCGATTCGAGGCGTAACATCCGCAGGATCCGCCGCCCGGCATGACAAACCAATCCGTTTGAACCCGGTCGAAACGCACATCAGACCAACCGCTGACGACTGCCCCTGACACCTGACGACTGAAAAATCCCGAGGCGAACCATGAACAAACTCGCACAGCTCAAGAGCATGACCACAGTTGTCGCCGATACCGGCGATTTCCAGTCGATCATCGACTATCAGCCCCAGGATGCAACCACCAATCCCTCGCTGCTCTACAAGGCGGCCCAACTGCCGGTCTATCGTGAACTGGTCGAAGACGCCCTGCTCTTCGGTCAGCGGCAGGGGGACGGCGACCGTCTCGCTCAATCACGCTGGACGATGGACAGACTGGCGGTCAATTTCGGTACCGAGATCCTCAGGATCGTGCCGGGCCGGGTCTCCACCGAGATCGACGCCCGACTCTCGTTCGACACCGAGGCCACCCTGCGCCGCGCCCATGAGCTGGTCGCGCTCTATCAGCAGGCCGGCATCGACCCCGGCAGCCGGGTGCTGTTCAAGATCGCCTCCACCTGGGAAGGCATCCGCGCCGCTGAACGGCTGGAGCGTGAGGGCATTCACTGCAATCTGACCCTGTTGTTCGGTTTCGCTCAGGCCGTCGCCTGTGCCGATGCGGGCGTGACCCTCATCTCGCCCTTCGTCGGACGCATTCTCGACTGGTACAAAGCGGCCGAGAATCTGGCCGGCTATCCGGCAGACGAGGATCCGGGCGTGCGCTCGGTGACACGCATCTTCAATTATTACAAGCGTCATGGCTACCAGACCGTCGTCATGGGCGCCAGTTTCCGCAATCTCGACGAGATCCTGGAACTCGCCGGCTGCGATTATCTGACCATCTCGCCCGCCCTGCTCGGCGAACTGGCTTCCACCGACGGCGATCTGCCGCGTAAACTGGATGCCGAGAAGGCCCGCGCGATGGATCTTGCCAGGGTCGAATACGACGAAGCGGCTTTCCGCTGGGAGCTCAACGAAGACGCCATGGCGACCGAAAAACTCGCCGAAGGCATCCGGGTGTTCGCCGCCGACACCCGCAAACTGGAGCAGTTCGTCCAGGAGGTCAGCCAGAGCGGTTAAATCGCACCCAGTGCGGTATGCGATGTTGTTGGCTTGAACAAATCTTGGCAGCATTGACGACCACCGGAGCTGGCGCGATTTAAGGCATTAAAAAATTTAAAATTTTAATCCGCGTCTCCGCCAAGATCCGTGATGCGCCAAATCGACAGAAATAAGGCCCGCATGCCCCACAACCTCATCGCTTCCGCACATCCCTGGCGGCTTCTGCTGCTGCTCCTGATCGCCGTCATGGCCGCCTGGCGGCTGGCCATCGCCGCGCTGCTGCCAGTGACGCAGGACGAAGCCTATTATTTCGACTGGGCGCGCAGTCTGGCCTGGGGTTATTTCGACCACCCGCCAGGGGTCGCACTGCTCGGGATCACGACCCTGCTGGAGCCGGGATCGGCCTTCATGGCCCGCCTCGGTGGACTCCTCGCCGGACTGCTCACGCTCTGGGTGCTCGCCCGTTTCTATCGTCACGGCGGGCTGACCGACCGGCGCGATCTGGGGCTCGCGCTGATTCTGGTCTTCGCGACCCTGCCGGGACTCGCCGGCGGTGTCATCACCACCCCGGATACCGCGCTCGCGCTGGCCTGGGCGCTGGCGCTGCACGAAGGCGAGCGCGCCCTGGCCGGGGATCGCCGACGCTGGCTGACGGCGGGGGCGGCGGTCGGCCTGGGTCTGCTCGGCAAATACACCATGGTGCTGATCGGCCCGGTGTTCCTGTGGGCCATCCTGCGCGCCGACCCGCGTGCGCTGCGCACGCCCTGGCCCTATCTGGGGGCGCTGGCGGCGCTGCTGGTGTTCGCACCGAACATCCTCTGGAACGCGCAGCATGACTGGCTGACCATGCGCTTTCAGTTCGGTCATGGTTTCGCCACCGATGCCGGCCCGCTGCTTGCGGCGACCGCCGAGACCATCGAGCATTCAGGCCCGCAGTCACCGGGCGAGCGACTCACCAGTCTGCTCGGCTATGTGGCGACTCAACTGGGGTTCTGGGGACTGATCGCGGTGCCGCTGCTGCTGGCGCCCTGGCTGGCGGGTCGAACTGAATCCATACCGAAGACGGCGGCTGCATCCAGTCTGTCGCGACCGGCGCGCGAGCTGCTGATCGCCGCGACCCTGTTTCCGCTGGGCTTTTTCGCTCTTGTGTCATTGACGAGCGAAGTCGAAGCCAACTGGCCGGTCATGTATCTGCTCGCCGCCGCGCCGCTGGCCGCCATCTGGCTGCGGCGGGTGTGGGGCTGGGCGCTGGCGGCGGTTGCCGCCAATCTGCTGCTGGTCAGTCTCTACGCCATCCATGCCGCCACCGGCCTGCTGCCGCTGCCCGACAGCCAGAACCGCATCCTGCGCGAGACGCATGGCTTCGCCGAGCTGGCGCAGGCGGTCGGCGAACTGGAACCGCCGGTCTATGCCGACCGCTATCAGACCACCGCCATGCTGCGCTTCTATCGCCCGGATCTGCACACCAGCCAGTGGCCCGGTCTCACCCGTCCGTCCGAATATCTACGGGGCCGGATCGCCCCGCGCATCACGCCGGAAGCCGTGAACGAGCCCTTCTGGCTGGTCAGCCGTTTCGGCGCACCGCCTGACATCGCCGGCTTCACCGCCGACACCCGGCGCACCCTGTTCGACTGTCTGGGTTCGTCCTTGCAGGCAGCCGCGACCGCGCCCTGTCGGCATCCGCTGCATGTGTGGCATCTCTACCGCTATGTGCCCCGGATCCTGTAATGCAATTGCATTGTCTGCGTGTCAGCACTAGGATGTATGCAATCCACGACTCCATTCACTGGAAAAGCCATGCCCGCCATGCTTGACGCTGAATCGACGCTCACCGACCGTTATCAGACCACTGTCCCGGAGAGCGTTCGCCGCGCGCTCAAATTGGGCAAGCGTGACAGAATCCATTACACCATCCTCGCCGACGGTGAGGTTGTCATCACGCGGGCCGCTCAAGCTGAGGATCATGACCCCGTCCTCTCGCAATTCTTGCGTTTTCTGGCCGACGACATGGCGAGCCATCCCGAGCGCATCCAAATGTTCGACCCCCATCTGTTACAACGTATCCAGTCGCTGACTGATGGCGTGGACGTGGATCTCGACCGGCCCCTGTCGGCAGACGATGAGTGAACACAACCGCCTGTTGCCGTTGATCGTCAATGGCTGGACGATCTTCGCCCATCCCCTGTTTCTTGAGCAGCTTGAAACGCTGATCCGGCAGGTCGAAGCACTCAAGCTGAAGGATCCGGTCGGTTATGTGAAGAAGAATGCAAGCAAGCGGCTGGCAGCCACCGCCAGACTGGCGTTTGAGGTCATCCCGCAAGACCCGACGCGCGTCGAGTACCGGCAGGGAAACACCCTTGGCGATGCACGCCGACACTGGTTCCGCGCCAAGTTTTTTCAGCAATACCGTCTGTTCTTCCGCTATCACGCGCCGAGCAGGATGATCGTCTACGCCTGGGTGAACGACGAAGACACCAAACGCGCCTACGAGCGCGACGATGACGCCTATCGGATCTTTCGTCACATGCTGGACAGCGGACATCCGCCAGACGATTGGGATCAGCTTCTGGTCGAGGCGCACGCCTGCACAGCGCGCATGCAAGCGATTGCGGGCGCTTACACCGGCCCGTCCTCCTCATAGCGGGTCAAAATCACCGGGACCGACTCCAGCGTGCGATGCACCGGGCAGCGGTCGGCGATTTCCAGCAGACGGGCGCGTTCCGCCGGGCTGAGGTCGCCGTGGATGTTGAGCCGCCGGATGATGCGTTCGACCTTGCCCCCTTTGGGCTCGCCATCGCCGCAATCCTCGGCATAGACCCGCTCATGCGTCAGACGGACCTCAACATCGTCGAGTGACAGACCCTTATGATTGGCGTACATCCGCAGCGTCATGGAAGTGCAGGCGCCGAGCGCCATCAGCAGCAGATCGTAGGGCGAAGGACCAAGATCCGAACCGCCGACCGCACGCGGCTCGTCAGCCAGCCATTGATGACGGTCGGTATAGAGTCCGCGCAGAAAGCGGGTATCGATCTCGGTGACCAGCACCTCGCCCGGCTGGACCTTGGGCGCGGTGCCGGTACTTGGCTCGAAACCGTGGCGTCCCAGCCCCAGATAACGGCTGGCCCAGGCCACCAGCGTCTCGGCCACATATTCGGCATCCTCACGATTGCTCAACATGTGATCGGCGTTGTCGAGCGAAATGAAGCTCTTGGGATGGCGGGCCGCCTGATAGATCTTGGCTGCCTCGTCGATGGAGACAATGGTGTCGAGCGGCGAGTGAAAGACCAGCAGGGCGCGATTCAGATGACGGATATGATCCGCCGAGACATACTGATCCAGATCGTCCAGCAGTTGCTGGCGGATGCGGAAGCGGCGCAGACCGATCTTGACCTCGGCCTCGCCGGTTTCCTCCAGCAGTCCGCGCGCCCCGCTGAACAGATGCTGCACATGGGCGGCGGTCGCGGGCGCACCGATGGTCACGACCGCCTCCACCGACGGCAGTTGCGGCGCAGCCGCCAGTACCGCCGCGCCGCCCAGACTGTGACCGATCAGCAGCGCCGGCGCCTGAAAGTCCTGTTCCAGCTTGCGCGCGGCGGCCAGCAGGTCCGCGACGTTGGACGAGAAATTGGTATTGGCGAAATCGCCGTCGCTGTTACCCAGCCCGGTGAAATCGAAGCGCAGCACCGCGATCCCGCGCGCAGCCAGGGCGCGGCTGATACGGCTGGCGGCGGCGATATCCTTGCTGCATGTGAAGCAGTGAGCGAAGAGCGCATAACGGGCGGTCGTGACCCGCTCCGGCGGGGTCTCCAGCAAACCCACGAGGGTCTGACCCTCTGCGTTCGGGAATTCGAGCTTGATGCGTGACATTCCAATTTCCCCGGTGTTGGTTGGGCGATCATAATAGAGTGTATTTGAACCGCAAAGGACGCCAAGCGGTATCACTTTTGACAGGATTAACAGGATTTTTCAAACCTTTGTTTTCAATCTTGTTTAATCCTGTTAATCCTGTCTAAATCAAAGACCTGCTCCCACTCCCCGTCATCTCAGAGTCACCATGAAATCGCTCGCCCGTCCGCTCCGCGCCCGCATCCATCTCGATGCGGTGCGTCACAACTATCGTCAGGCCAAACATCTGGCGTCCCCGGCGCGCGCGCTCGCCGTCATCAAGGCCAACGGCTATGGCCATGGCGCGGTCGCGCTGGCGCAGGCGCTCACCGACGAGGCCGACGGCTTTGCCGTGGCCTGTGTCGATGAGGCGCTGGAACTGCGCGAATCCGGCATCCACAACCCCATCCTGCTGCTCGAAGGCGTCTTTCACCCGGACGAGATCGCGGTGGTCGATCAGGCCGGGTTGTGGATGGCGGTTCACTGCCGTGAGCAACTGGAGTGGGTGCTGGCGTCGCGTCCGTCGCGTCCGCTGATCTGCTGGCTCAAGATGGATTCGGGGATGCACCGCGTGGGCCTTGCGCCGGACGACTTCGCCGCGTCCCATGCCCGGCTCGCCGCCTGCCCCCATGTCGGCAAGATCGTCGCGATGAGCCATTTCGCGCGGGCCGACGAGCCGGAACACCCCTACACCGCGCACCAGATCGCGGTCTTCGAGCAGGGGCTTGCAGGACTTGCGCTGCCCCGCAGTCTCGCCAATTCGGCGGGCATTCTGGCCTGGCCTCAGACGCACGGCGACTGGATCCGCCCCGGCATCATGCTCTATGGACTCTCGCCGCTCCCCGACGCGCATCCGGTGGGCCTGCAACCGGCGATGACGCTCGAATCCGCGCTCATCTCGGTACGCGACCTCCAGCCCGGCGAGCCGGTCGGCTATGGCGGGCGTTTCGTCTGCGAGCGACCGACCCGTGTCGGCGTCGCCGCCATCGGCTATGCCGATGGCTACCCGCGCCATGCCTGTGACGGCACCCCGGTTGCGGTCAATGGACAGCGCACCCGACTCATCGGGCGGGTGTCGATGGACATGATCACCCTGGATCTGACCGAGCTGCCGGACGCCCGCCCTGGCGATCCGGTCGAACTCTGGGGTACGACCATTTCGGCCCATGAGGTCGCCGAGTCAAGCGACACCATCGCCTATCAGCTCTTCACCGGCATCAGTCGTCGCGTGCCACTCTTCCATCATTCCCTGACCAATGGGGTGGCGTCATGACCAGCATCCTGTCCTGGCTCAATGCCCCCTGTCGCCCGCTGGACGACATCGCCGCCGAGGCGGCGCGACAGCGGCAGGATCAGCTCACCAAACCGCGTGGCTCGCTGGGTCGGCTGGAAGAGCTGGCGATCCGGCTGGCCGGCATGCAGGGCACCGCGACCCCATCGGTCGATCCGGTGCAGATCCTGCAATTCGTCTCGGATCATGGGGTCGCGGCGGAGGGCGTGTCGGCCTTTCCGCAGGCCGTCACCCTCCAGATGCTGCACAACATCGCCCGTGGCGGCGCGGCCATCTCGGTCATGGCCGATGCACTTGGCGCCCGCATGGAGATCTTCGATCTGGGCATCGCCACCGACCCCGGCCCGGTTGCCGGCGTGCGCGCGGCACGTCTCGGGCCCGGCACTGGCAACATCGCCCGCGAACCGGCAATGACCGCAAGCCAGCTTGCAGGCGCGCTGAATCTGGGCCGTGCCGCTGTCGAGCAGGCGCTCGACCAGGGGGCCGGACTCCTGATCTGCGGCGAGATGGGGATCGCCAACACCACCCCGGCCACCGCCCTGGCCTGCGCCCTGCTGGGGATCGCGCCCGGTACGCTGGTGGGGCCGGGAACCGGTCTGGATCCCGCCGGGATCGCCCGCAAGACCCAGGCGATCGAGAAGGCGCTTGCGCTGCACGCCACGTCCGGATGCACACCGCTCGACCTGCTGGGACGACTCGGTGGCTTCGATATCGCCGCCACCGTGGGCGCCTTCATCACCGCCGCGCAACGGGGTCTGCCGATCCTGGTGGATGGTTTCATCATCACCGCCGCCGCGCTCGCCGCCGTGCGTCTGCAACCCGCAACGCGCGGCTGGATGCTCTTCTCGCATGGCTCGGCGGAGCCCGGACACCGGCTCATGATGCAGGCGCTCGACGCCGATCCGCTGCTCGATCTCGGGCTGCGTCTCGGCGAGGGCAGCGGTGCGGCGGCGGCCGTCCCGCTGCTGCGTCTCGCCTGTGCCGTCCATGCGAAGATGGCGACCTTTGCCGAGGCCGGCGTGAGCGCAAGCGGGGACTGAATCATGCTCGATCTGCGTCCACTCTGGATCGCCGGGCGTTTTCTGACCCGGCTGCCCTTCCCCGATTCGGGACTGACCGCGCCTGCCGAGGCGGGCCGGGCGGTGCCCTGGTATCCCTTCATCGGTCTGGTGCTGGGCGGTCTGATCGCCAGCCTTGCCTGGGGGCTCCAGGGCACGAACCCCGGCGTTGCAGCGGCGCTGGTGCTGATTCTCTGGGTCTGGTCCACCGGCGCCCTGCACCTGGACGGACTCGCCGACACCCTGGATGCCTGGGTCGGCGGACTGGCGAGCCGCGAACGCACCCTGGAGATCATGAAGGATCCACGCAGCGGACCCATGGGGGTGGCGGCGATCAGTCTGGCGCTGATCGCCAAATGGGCTGGACTCCAGGCGCTGATCGCTCAGGGCGATCCCTGGCTGCTGCTCTGGATCCCGCTCCTGGCGCGGGCACAATTACCGCTTTTGCTGCTGACCGCGCCCTATGCACGCAAAGAAGGCATGGCCGCCGATCCATTCAACTGGCTGCCGCGCCGCAGGGCCTGGATCGCGACGCTCATCGCCTGGAGCGGCTGTCTGGCGATGGCTGGCTGGTACGGTCTCGCGCTGGTCGCCGCGACCCTGATCATCTTTGCACTCGCCAGACGGACCATGCTCCAGCGGCTCGGCGGATTCACCGGCGATACAGCCGGCGCACTGGTCGAAATCACCGAAACCCTGCTGGTGCTGGTTTGCGCCCTTCCAATCGGCGCCTGATTGGCGCGCCCGCCGCATTATCAAAAACCAAGCCTTTGTTTTTAATTACTTTTAATCCAAGCCAGCGCGATGCTCAAGCGGGCGCCGATCTGGCTGCGCGCACCTGTCCGCGTTCTCAGACGAGCGTCAGAAAGCCGGAAAATCTGCGTTATTTCATGGCAAGCGATTGAGATTGCTGATAATCTCCAGAAAACGAAAGGCCCGGTGTGTATGCCGCGCCAAATCTGCCGCCGACCCGATCAATACGCATGCGGCACAGCGGGCCGGGCTCGACCGCAAGCTGATGGCGTCCGACCAATGGTGACGCCAGGAGAGTTGGACCATGTATCGCTGGATCCAAACCGAGAAGGCACGTTATTACCAGGCTCAACTGGTTGAGGATCTGTTCGGGGACTGGACGCTCGTTTCCAGTTGGGGTTCACTCGATACGCGCCAGGGCGGCGTGCGCAAGACCGGCGTTCCCTCCTACGAGGCCGGCATCGACCGTATCCGGGCCATCGACAGACGCCGCCGGCTGCATGGCTATCGACTGGTGCAGGGCTGGCCGACGCAGGCATCAAGCGAATGGAACTGACCCGACCCGATTACCAGGGGGGCGGAATCGTCAACCTGATGAGCAGTCTCATCCAGGCGCGTGGCGGGCGGTCTGCATATCCCGCGCTGGATCGGCTGCCGGTCGCAGAGCTGGCACAGACGACCAACCTCATCCTGCTGGTGATCGATGGACTGGGTGCCGACTGGCTGGCGCGACATTCGCCCGATGGCATCCTCAATCGTGCGCGACGCGGGGACATCACCTCGGTCTTTCCTTCCACGACGGCGGCGGCCATCCCCACGTATCTCACCGGCGACGCCCCGCTTCAGCACGGGCTGACCGGCTGGCATACCTATTTCCGCGAGCTGGGCTGCGTGATGACCGTGCTTCCCGGCGTCCCGAGATATGGCGGTGTCTCCTATCGCCGCGCTGGCATCGATCCCGTCGCGCTCTTTGGCCACACATCGGTTTTCGATCGCATCGCCACGCGGGGCGTCATCGTTTCGCCCCATTTCATCGCCCGCTCGGACTTCAATCTGGCCCATCGCGGACGCGCCGAGATCCTCGCCTTCGATGGTCTTCAGGATCTGTTTCGCCAGACCCTGCGCGCACTGCGCTCCAGCACGCATCGCTGGGGCCGGCGACATCGGACAGAACCCCAATATCTTTATCTCTACTGGCCGCAACTGGACAGCATCGGTCACCAGCAGGGCATGGAAAGCGCTGCCGCCGTGGCGCATCTGGCCCAGATCGAAGCGGCGATCACCGACTTTCTGACCGCCGCCGCCGGCAGCGAGACCCGGCTGATCGTCACCGCCGATCACGGCCAGATCGATACCACGCCGACAGACAGCATCGATCTGTCCGATCACCCCGAACTGGCAGACTGTCTGCTGTTGCCGCTCTGCGGGGAGCCGCGCGCCGCTTTCTGCTACGTCCGCGCCGATCGCGCCAGCCGATTCGAGAACTACTGCGCTCAGGTGCTCGGCGATCAGGTCGATCTGTTGCCGAGCCGGCAGCTGATGGAATCAGGTCTGTTCGGGACCGGCACGCCGCATCCGCGCTTTCTGGACCGCATCGGCGATTACTGTCTGCTTCCGCGCGATCATCGTGTCATCCGCGACCATCTGCCCAGCGAAGAGCCCCATGTCCAGATCGGGGTTCACGGCGGACTGCATCCAGCCGAAATGCGGGTGCCGCTGTGCGTCCTGACAGCCTGATACGCTCAGGCACCAGCATTTTTTGACAGGATCAGCGACATGCGTCATTTTCATTTTGTGTTTAGCCCTGGGGATGTCACCGACCTCAGTGGAGACGCAGTTTAAAATTTCATATTATTGAATATCTTAAACCGCGCCAGCTCCAACCGTCGTCAGTTCTGCCAAGGCCGGTTCAATCCCCAAACATCGCATATCGCACTGGGCGCGGTTTAATCCTGTCTGAACTCAAACCTCGCCGCGATTGTAGTCAGGCTGCGCCGTGATCTTGTGGATACTGAGATCGGCGCCGAGATATTCGGCCTCTTCAGTCAGACGGATGCCGATGGTCAGCTTGATGAGTCCGTAGACGGCGAAGCCGCCAGCGAAGGCCACCAGTACCCCGACCAGGGTTCCGGCCAACTGAGCGGTAAGGGTGACGCCGCCCATGCCGCCCAGTGCCTTCAGCCCGAAGATCCCGGCGGCGAGACCGCCCCAGAGACCGCAGAGTCCGTGCAATGGCCAGACACCGAGCACGTCATCGATCTTCCATTTGTTCTGGGTCAGGGTGAAGGCATAGACGAAGAGCGCGCCGGCGATGCCGCCCGTGATGAGCGCACCAAGCGGGTGCATGAGATCCGAACCCGCGCAGACCGCCACCAGACCGGCCAGCGGGCCGTTGTGCAGAAAGCCGGGGTCGTTTTTACCCACGACCAGCGCGGCGAGGATGCCGCCAACCATCGCCATCAGCGAATTGACCGCCACCAGACCGCTCACCGCCTCAACGGTCTGAGCCGACATCACATTGAAACCGAACCAGCCAACCGTCAGGGTCCAGGCGCCCAGCGAGAGAAAGGGGATCGATGACGGCGGATGCGCAGTCATGCCGCCATCCTTGCGATACCGACCCGCCCGAGGACCGAGCAGCAGCACCGCCGCCAGCGCGATCCAGCCCCCGACCGCATGCACCACCACGGAGCCGGCGAAGTCATGGAAAGGCGCACCGAAGGTGCTCTCGATCAAGCCCTGCATCCCGAAATTGCCGTTCCAGGTCATGCCCTCAAACAGTGGGTAAAGCAGACCCACAATCAGGAATGACGCCAGGAGTTGCGGATAAAAGCGCGCACGCTCGGCGATGCCGCCGGAGACGATGGCCGGAATGGCTGCCGCAAAGGTCAGCAGAAAGAAGAACTTGACCAGTGAGTAGCCGTTCTTCTCCTGGAGCGCCTCGGCCCCGCTGAAGAAATCGATCCCGTAGGCCAGGCTGTAGCCGACGAAAAAGTACGCGATGGTGGAGATGGCGAAATCGCTCATGATCTTCGCCAGTGCGTTGACCTGATTCTTGGCCCGCACCGTGCCCACCTCCAGAAAGGCGAAACCGGCATGCATGGCCAGCACCATGACGGCGCCGATCAGGATGAATAAAACGTCTGTACCTGCCTGCAATGATTCCATCTGTCATCTCGTTGATCGTTATGGACGGAGGCGCCAAGCATGGATCGCGCCAACCCGCAGACAAGGCGGCAAGCGACGCCAGTGTCTGCCAGAAGCCATCCGCGTCCCGGATGAGCGATGCACCATTGAGGTGCCCGGAGGTCAGAATGACGCACTGAAATGTGACTAAACCGCGCCCGGTGCGGTATGCGATGTTTGGGGATTGGGTCAGCCTTGTCAGAATCGACCACTGTTGGCACTGGCGCGGTTTAAGCAATTCAATAATATGAAATTTTAAACCGCGTCCCCACTGAGGTCGGTGATCTGCCCAGAATCAGACACAAACTGAAAATGACGCATATCGCGCTGACGCGGTTTAACCGCACACCAGAAAAAAGCAGCGGCGTGATGACAGGCAATCCCGATAAAATGCGGGGCGCTATGATGAGGGGGGATCGCCGATGACAAACAGCATTGGCGAATCACGACAATAACGCGCAAAACCGCGAAGCACGGGTGATGACTATGATTTTCTGGTTGATTGGCGCCATGATCGGCGCCCTGGCTGGTTTCGGCAGCGTGGCGGTTGCGGCACTGACGGGCGAGCTGTCGCTGCCGATTCTGACCGGCAATGCACTGCTCGGCGTGGCGGTCGCAGTGGTGTCTGCGCTCATCCTGCAACGTCTGGTCGGCCGTCATCTGGTCGAGCTGGGAGCCACCCTGCACGCCATGCACCTGGACGGCGATCTCTCGCGCCGCGCGCCGGTCACGGCTGGTCCGGTCGGTGTCTGTGCCGATCGCTTCAATACGCTCATCGAGAGTTTTCAGGGGATCATCGGCAAGGTCATCTTCGATGCACAGCGGGTGGCGGACGCCGCCGATGTGCTGGCCGACCATGCGCGCAATGTGGCGGATGGATCGAGTGATCAGCGACAGGCTTCGTTGAGCCTGGTGCAGGTGATTGAGCAGATGACGTCTGGCGTCAATGCCGTGGCCGATCATGCGACAAAAACGGCTGACAATGCCCAGGACGCCCGAGACCTTTCACATGAAGGAACGCAGGCGGTGTCGGCGGCCTCAACTGAAATCGACCGCATTGCCGAATCGGTCGAACAGTCGGCCCAGGTCATCGCCGCGCTGGGAGATCGCTCGCAGGCGATCGGCGGCATCGTCAGCGTGATCCGCGAGATTGCCGAGCAGACCAATCTGCTGGCGCTCAATGCCGCCATTGAGGCGGCACGGGCGGGTGAGCAGGGACGCGGCTTCGCCGTGGTCGCCGACGAGGTGAGAAAGCTCGCCGAACGCACGGCCTCCGCCACCAGCGAGATCAGCTCCATGATCGCCGCCATCCAGAACGAAACCCGCGCAGCCATCGTGGCGATCCGCGCCGGCAGCGATCAGGCCCATGCCGGCGCGAATCTGGCCCGACAGGCGGCCGGTTCGCTTGATCGCATCAACCAGGGCGCGGAACAGAACATGGCGCGCATTGAGGAAATCGCCACCGCCATCGCCCAGCAAAGCCGCGAGGCCGACCGGGTGCTGGAGCATGTGCAAGAGATCATGACCATGATCGAACGCAACACCGCTGGCGCCGCTGAGACGCTCCAGGAGGCGCAGGGGCTCGAAAGTCTGGCCGCCAATCTGCATGAGATCAGCAAGGTCTTTCGTCTTGGTAAGACAGGCAACCAGGCGATGGCGGTCCATAACCGCATGCCGGCAATCGTGCAGCAGGCTGCCGACGAGCTGAGGAAGATCCTGGAACACGCCATCTCCACCAGACAGGTGAGCGAGGAGGCGCTGTTCGAGCCGACCTACCGGCCCATCCCCGATACCAAACCACCCAAATTCTCCACCGATTTCGATGCCATGACCGACCGCCTGTTCCCGCGCGTCCAGGAACCGATTCTGGAGCGCAATGCCGAAATCACCTATGCCATCGGCTGTGACCGCACCGGCTATGTTCCCACCCACAACAAGCGTTTTTCACAGCCGCTGACCGGCGATGAGGCACGCGACATGCTGCACAACCGGACCAAGCGCCGCTTCGACGATCCGGTGGGCAAACAATGCGGCGCGCATGAGCTGCCCTTTCTGATCCAGACCTATCGACGCGACACGGGCGAGATTCTTCACGACATCTCCGCACCCGTCTATGTCAATGGGCGCCACTGGGGCGGATTTCGGATCGGCTATCGCGCTTAAACCGCGTCCAGAGCGAGAGCTGAGTTTCGAGTGAGTTCGACGTTTGGCGCATCCACGGCCATTGGTGGGGACGCGGTTTAAATTTTATATTTTTTAATATCTTAAACCGCGCCAGCTCACACGGTCGTCGATGCCGCCAGGGTCGATCCAACCCAAAGGCATCACATATTGCACCAAGCGCGGTTTAATATGATGGCCCATCTCATGGTGCGGCGTCCGGCTGGCAGACCGCTGCCAGACGGCATAACTCGGCAAGATTGGCAGCGCCCATCTTTTCCATCATGCGGGCGCGGTGATTCTCGACCGTGCGGGGGCTGATCCCGAGTTCACGCGCCACATCCTTGTTGGTCAGCCCCTGAGTGGTCAGTTTCAAGACGGCATGCTCGCGCGGGGTCAACTGGCGGAAGCGGTCGAGGATCTCGTTTGCCGATGCAGCTTCCGCGCAGCGCCTGTCATTCTCTTCCAGCGCGGCGGCCACGCGCTGAAGCAGGACTTCAGTGCTGGCTGGCTTCTCCAGAAAGTCGATTGCCCCACCCTGGATCGCCCGCACCGTGGTCGGCACATCGCCAAAGGCGGACAGAAAAATGATCGGCAGGAGACAGCCGCGCTCCAAAAGCAGGCTCTGCAAATCGAGACCGCTCATTTCAGGCATGTGCTGATCCAGCAGCAGACAGCCCTGCTCCTCCGGGGCCAGGGCGTCCAGAAAATCGCTGGCGGAGGCAAAGCTTCTGACGCGATAACCCGCCAGTTCCAGAATCAGTGTCAGCGAATCCCGCATCCCCTGATCGTCATCCACCAGAAAAACGCTCTGTCTGTCTGTCATGACCACAATGTCCTCAAACACGACCTACCCTGTTCCGAAGGCCAAGGTATCATGGCGCTATGAGTAAAAATACGCAGACCTTTCTTGCCATCGGTTCGAATCTCGATCCTTTGCACCACGTCACGCTTTGTCTGGAGCGGCTGCGCACCATCCCCGACACCTGGCTGTCCGTCGAATCCCCCTGGTATCGCACCCGCCCCTGGGGGATCGAGGCGCAACCGGATTTTGTGAATCTGGTCGTCGGGCTGACCACGCGCCTGTCGCCGCGCGATCTGCTGCGCGAGACTCAGTCCATCGAGCAGGATCTGGAACGGGTACGCACGCTGCAAAATGGTCCGCGGACCATCGATCTGGACATCCTGCTCTTCGGTGATCGCATTCTGGATGAAGCGGGTCTGCGCATCCCGCATCCGGGCCTGCTGTTGCGGGACTTCATGCTGATACCGCTGATCGATATCGCGCCGACTGTCGTGCATCCCGAGCGCGGCCTTGCGGTCGGCGCACTGACGGGCGAAATCCGCTACCGTCAGATCATCGAGCGTCTGCCGGCTCAGGCGGGTGGATAGAGTTCGGGCAGGGGATCGGCGGTCTGTCGCGAGCCGCCCGCTGTCGCCCGATCCAGATAAGGCGCGAGACCTGTCCAGGCCGCTGCGCCATCCCAAACCTCGCTCGACGGGGCATAGATGGCGCGATCCAGCGTGCTCAGAGTCGCATCAATCCCCTCCCCGCCCAGACGGCCCGCCAGTTCGCCAAGCCCCGACGGCGACTGCGCAGGCCAGCGGATCTGACCCCAGCGAATCAGTGCGGTGCGGGCGGCGCGGGCATCGCCGGCCTGACAGGCCCGCTCGATCTGACGGCGGGCGGCGCGCAGCGACTCGTCCGCTTCCTCCGGCTTCACGGTGATCGCGCCGGGCGTTGCCTGACGGGCGCGGCGTTCACGCAGCCACCACCCCAGAGTCGCCAGCCAGACCAGCCCCAGCAGCAGCGTCAGCCAGGGCCACCAGCCGGCATCCGGCTGTCCCGCCATGGGCGGTTTGGGTGCAGCGGGTGCGGCGGCTTCGGGCGCGGCAGTGACCGCCGGCCCGGTGCTCGCAACCGGCGGTGGAGCGGTTCCAGCCGGCGCGGGCGCAACCTCCACCACGCGCGCCGGAATGATCGCGACCCGTGGCGCATCGTCAATCGTATCCCACCAGTCAAGCCGGATCTCGGGGAGGGTCAGGGGGCCGGCGCGGGTCGGCACCAGCGCCATCTTGAAACTCTTGATGGCGGTCGGCGCCGCGACGCCCGACAGATCCTCGGCGTGGGGCTGATCGGGATAGACCTGGACGCCATCCAGCATCCCCTGATCCAGATCCGGCAACTGCGCCGCTGTCGCGCCCTGCGCGGTGATGGTCAGGGTGCGGGTCAGGGGCTCGCCCACCTTGAAGACCGGTGGGGTCGGCGTCCACTCATCCGAGAGCTGCACCGAGGTCGCCGGCAGCCAGGGGGAGGTCGATCCATCATCCGGCCGGGGGCGGATCTGGAGGGTCAGATCCGACGCCCGTTCGACCAGGCGCCGCCCCGGACTGCCCATGCCCGGCATGCCCTGAAAGAGGCTCCCGCCAAACGCCTCGTCCAGATCTGCAAAGGGGTCGCGCTGACTGCTCGCGCGCGGCTCGGGCATCACGGCATCCAGACGCGGGCTCTGAATGGTCAGCGGCCCGCTGCGCTGAGGCGTCACCAGATAAGATCGCTCGATCACGATATAGGTCTGGCCATTGATGACCTGCTCGTGGCCATGATCCTCGCCGACACGCTGGACGGTTGCGCCTTCGACCTGCGGGTCGGACAGCGCGGCCTGTTGCGGTTGCTGGCGAAAATAGAGCTTCACCCGATAGCCGAAAGACTGCTGGACATAAGGATTCTGATGTTCGACTTCGGCCTCCATGAACACTGGCCGGGGATCGTCAGCCGGGTCGCGATCAGCGTCTGCGACGACTTCAACCGCAGTCGCCTGACTCTGCTCCGCGCCCAGCGAAATGACCGGGATCATCAGACGCCCCATCCGTTTGGGCGCCAGTTGCAGTGTCCATTGACGGGTGTTGGAGATGACCCCATTGACGATGCTCGTCACCTTGCTCTGGCCCCGGCTGAGGATGTCGAAATCCTGTTCCAGCGGGGTGAAATCCGGCTCGCCGGTGGTCGAGCCATCGGCAGTCAGACGCAGGGTCAGGGTCTCGCCCGCGCTTACCCGGTTGCGATCCAGTTGGACCTGAGGCGCGGCGGCCCATGCCAAGCCACTGGCGAGCAGCAGCCAGAGCAGCAGCGCCCGGCTCAGGATGGAAATCTTCGGCATCACGGCAACCGTCCCTCTCGACGCAGATGTTGTAACAGAAAACGCTGACGCAGCAGTCCGGCCGGATCGTCAGGCACCCGCCGCAACTGGGCCTCCATCGCCTCCTGCTGTTCACGCTCCTGGGGCGTCAGGGATGACTGAGCGACACCGGGTCGATCCGGCTGGTCATCCGATGGCTGATCGTTTTGACTGGCTGCGGCTGTACCCGACGCATCCAGCGGTGCGTCAGGCGTCTGCTCCGGCTTGAGCGCATCCCGACCGAAATCGCTGGCGTCGGGTGATGATCCGTCATGGTCTGACGGGGCCGGCTGCTGATCCGCCGTCCCGGTATCCGGTTCAGATGCCTGGTCATTTTGATCCGCTTTGGCCTGGGTCTCGGACGATGACGACTGGCCTTGACCCTGCCCGTCAGCCTGATCGTCGGCGCCATCCTGACTGTCCTGCTCGCCCGGTTCCTGATCCTTTTGCGACTGATCCGTGCCCTCCCCTTGCTTCTGCGGGTCGTCCTGTTGCGATGGGTCCGGCTGTGACTCGGGCGGCCTCTTCTGCTCCAGCGTTTTTCGCACCAGATCCAGATTATGACGCGCATCGGCCTGATTCGGATCCTGCTGCAACGCCTGTTCATACGCCTTGACCGCCTCGTCGAGCCGCCCGAGACGCGCCAGCGCATTGCCACGATTGTAATCCGTCTCCGCTCCCTGCAAGCCGGACAGCGCATCCAGCGCACCCTGAAAATCGCCCGACCGATAACGCGCCGCCGCCTGCCAGGCCGGATCCTGGAAACGCTCGGCAGCGGCCTGAGTGTCGCCAGCGGCAAAGTCGCGCGCGGCCTGCTGGTCGGGTCGCTGCCAGAGATCGGACCAGCCGACGGCCTGACCCGGCGTCGGCGGCAGAACCAGAATCAGCGCCACCACCGGCACCAGCCAGCCGCGCCGGAAGGCCAGCGCCGCCAGCGGCAGCAGGATCAGCAGCAGCCATGGGCCTTCCTCGCGCCATTGATCCGCAACCAGTTCGGTCTGGTCGATCCGCTCGCCCAATGCGCCGCCCGCCGTCAGAATCCGGGTATCGCCATCGCCGATTTCGGCCTCCAGATAACGCCCGCCACCCGCCCGCGCCAGCTCGCGCAGCGGCTCGGGGTCGAGCCGCGCGATCTGGATCGCGCCAGTGGCATCCTGGACGAAACCGCCACCTGCCGCTGGCACCGGCGCACCCTTCGCGGTACCGACCGCCAGCACCGACAGCCGATGCCCGGCGGACTGAAGCGCACGCGCCATCTCCAGCGCGCCGGCCAGATTACCCGCATCATCAGTGACCAGAATCAGCTCGCCGTTCCGTGCACCCGCCCGCTCCAGCAGATCGCCGGCGAATCTGAGCGCCAGATCGGTGCGACGCGGGCCGGGGACCGGAATCAGGTCCGTCGTCAATTGCGGAACCTGATCGGCGATGGTTTTCGCATCGCCAGTCAACGGCGAAACCACGAAGGGCTCGGGGCTGAAGGCCAGCAGAGCCACCTGTCCTTCGGTCGATACGCGCAGCAGATCCAGGATCTCGAAACGCGCTCGCGCCAGACGGGAGGGTTTCAAATCGGCGGCATTCAGACTGGGGGAAAGATCAAGCAGAATCACGCGCTGACTGGTCGTTGCAAACACCGGCTGCGGCAACCGTTCCCAGACCGGCCCGGCCAGCGCCAGAACCAGCAGCAGCCAACCGACACCCAGCAGAATCAACGGCCAGCGGCGCGGCGAGCCGGTCTCGCCCACCAGCAGATGCGGCAGCAGATGCGGATCGACGAGCCTGTTCCAGATCGAGGCATCAGACCGCGAGCGACGCCATAGCGCCCACAGCAGAAGCGCCAGCGGCAGGAGAGCAAGGAGCCAGAGAGGACGAAGCATGAGCATTCGGTCAATTCTAAATTCAGGCTGCCGGATCTTCGAGCAGTTTATGAATCTTAAGCGATCTGACCGAGTAAATCGCTACAGGGGGCATGTCTTTGAGCGGGCTGTGGCAATCGAACATGCCCCTACCCATCGATTGCCCGCACATCTGCGGGACATCTACAGCAGGATTGGATTCGGGTCGTCCCAACCGAGCGGGGAACGGGTTGAACACCATCGCTTGCAACCAAAAAGGTGCGGGGCGGGGTGAAATCCCCCGCCCCGCCCCGCTTAAGTCAAGTCTACTTATAATGCCCCTTGAAGGTATTCACCGAATCCTTGAATGCCTCCCAGACATGCTCGCTTTCGGCCTTGACCTGCTCCCAGGTGTTTTCGCTCGCGGCCTTCATTTCCTCCAACCGTTTAGCGCCTTCCTCGCGCTTGACGCGCAACGCAGCGAGTTGCTCCTGATAGGCCTCTCGTGCATCTTCCTTGATCTCACTCCCTTTGGCCTCCCAGGCATCAAGATCCGCGCTCCATTCGTCGAGCCGCGTTTTCATCGCCGCAACATATTCGTCTTTGGTCATCATTTGGATCGTTCCTGTTTTGGGTTGTCAGGCCGACTGCATGTCGGCATGGAGATGCCTAATCGGCGTGTACATCAATTCTGCATTCACTTAAAACGCGCCAGGTAAAACGCTGGTTGATTGACGCGAAATCGATCCAGCGCGAAAACAATTCACGCTAAAGGAGCGCGATTTAACGCCAGTAAAAATCCAGCCGCGACTGGCCCGAGCCACCGATATGCGCGGTCTTGCGCTGGGCCTCACCATGGCCGACTTCACCGGTGGGGGTCACTTCCACGCTGTAGTCGCCCGGCGCCAGTTGAACAAAGAACAGCGGGCCTTTCGATTCGGCAGTCAGGATCTGTTGGCTGCGCGCATCCGAAATCGTCACCCGAACCGCTGAGAGATATTCACCACTCCCCTGTTTCGCAAACATCAAATGCAGATTGAACTGATTCGACACCGCCGCGAGTTCGGTGCGCTCGCTTTCACCAATGCCACCCGAGACATAGCGAACGCCATCATCTTTCTGAATTTCCGATGAGCGATCCATTGACTGCGGACTGTTCGCGCCACCGAGCACATCATCCGGGGGTGGCGACATAGGCGATCCGGAGTCGGACGGCATGGGCGAGGCGGGATCCTTTGCGGGTCGAATCCCATAGCTCTGGCTGGCGTCGGCCACCTGCGGCGAGCTGCCTCCAAGGATGAATACAGGCACCTGATAAATCTGCTCCGCACTGGCCGATTGCAACGCGCCGCCACCGACTATCAGCGCGACAGCAATCAGATTCAAACCGGATGTGTTTGTCATATCGAGCCTCTCTGTTTCAGGTTGATGACGTGTTCCATCTCACTCCGTGAGCGTGAAAGCCGGGCCTATCGGTCGAATGATCAAGAAATCGCTGCTAGCTGTTACGCGGCGCCACAAGCAATAGCGCACCCACCGCGATCGCCGCCACGCCAGCCCAGATCGGGATATTGACCGTTTCCTGTTCGTTCACTGTCAATTCAAGCGGGCCAACCTGAGCTTGCTGAGTCGATTTGGTATAGCTGAACCCGCCATAGGCCAGGCCCAACCCACCAGCAATGATCAGCGCAAAGGCTGAAATTCTGACTGCGTTCATTTCGCCCACCCTCTTGCGATTGATTTTTCAGGAAATTATCCGATCCGCATCCCGGCTATGGGTCCAATCACCCCGAAAACGGATAACAGCCAGAGAATCACAACGATCACAACGACTGCATTGAGGATTCTTTTGATGGTTCCGTCCATCGGGATGTAATTGTTGATCACCCACAGAATGAGGCCAACAACCGCAAGCGTTATCACCAACGAAATCAAAGTCATAAAATTTCTCCTGCAAGGTTGAACGGACGGTTGACAGACGCAGGATAAGTCGCGGCACAGGAGACGTCTGTTCGTTATCGCACAGAGACACCATGTTTTCCTGTTTGAAAGCAAAGTGGTTTTATGTGCGTTAACGAACTGATCGCCGCGAGATTTTAAAATAGTCTGCCGTTCGAACTTCCCTGATCCAGTCGCGGAAGCCGTCGCTGTCGCTCGTCACGCTTTCAACCATCCAGAACAGAAAGGTAAAACGCATGAACAAATTCAATATGACCGCCATCGCTGTTGCAGTTGGTCTGATTTTCAGTGCCGGCATGATGGCGCAGACCATGTCGAAAGACGACTATCAGGCCGCCGAGGCAACGATCGCTGACAAATACAAAGCAGATAAAGCAAACTGCGATTCGCAATCGGGCAAGCAGCAGGATATCTGTATCGCTGCCGCCAAGAGCAATAAAAATGTTGCCAAAGCCGAATTGGAAGCCCGTCACGAACCCTCTGCAAAGCATGATTATGACGTGGTCGTCGCCAAGGCCGAGGCGGACTATGCTGTCGCCAGCGCAACCTGCCAGAACAAAAGCGGTAACGATCAGGATGTCTGCATGAAGGAAGCGAAAGCGGTTGAGACCCGTATCAAGGCGGATGCCGAAGCAGAATTAAAGGTTTTAAATGCGAATAAGACGGCGGGCAAGGAATATACCGAGACCGGCATGAAGGAAAAAGCGGAGATGACCGAGGCGCGCCAGGAAGCGGCAACAGACAAGCTGGAGGCAAATTATGCGGTCGCGAAGGAAAAGTGCGATGCGTTGAAAGATGATGAAAAGGATAGCTGCCAGGATGCTGCAAAAATGAAATACGGAAAATAATCAGCCGCATCCGGTGAAATGATTCGATTGGTTTATCTCTGATCGAATCATTTCTGACTTTTGTTTCTGGTGGATATAATTATCTTGCTTGATTACTGGTATGTTTTGTTCTTGTATTTCAACCAGCCGTGGATATGTTTACTGTCAGGATCGTGGTGCGTCCAATGTACTAATCCACCTTGACTGTTCCATTCATACTGCCCATAAAAAATTATGAGGCCGCCAACTTTCAATTCAGCCAATCGCGGCGCGATATCAATATTATGAGCCATCAATAACGTCTGGCCGCTGCTGAGCCTTAGAATGAAACGTTGATGCCGATCCCCCGATAGATCATCAGTTAGCAATCGCGTTACAACACCTTGCCCCTGCACTTGCAGGCCGCTTTTCTTAGTGAGAAACGCTTGCTTTATAATCCAATCTGAGCTTTTTACTAAAGACGCGCTTTCCTGCGGCGATAGGTTGTACGCATATGTTGCGGCTGACACACATGTAATGAACAGACTTGCTAATAAAATGATGGCGTATTTTTTCATCTGCTGACCCTCTGAAACTTTTCTACGTGCCTTGGTTTCGTCCCACTCAAAATTCATGGCTGGTGCAATCTTCGGCCTTGCAGGTTTAGGTTAGGCGCGCGTGGCGGGTAGAGCGCAGCGAAACCCATCATTTTCCTGCATTGAAATTTCAGGATCGGGAAGACGAAAAAACGCTTGATTTCAAGAGGACGATCGATGATGGCATCCGGGTCCGCGAATTGATGGGTTTCGTGACCAATTGCCCTTACCCGTTGTCCCATCGTGATTAAAAGCCGTCAGGCGGATGCCCGCAGGCAGCCGCCCCCATCTCCACGGTCTCTAAAACCGGCATTTAGCTCCATACGGCGGAATACGCTACGCTATTCCGCCCTACCAAATCCGAATCAGATCCCTGCGGCGGCGCGCAGTTCATCGGCCTTATCAGTCCGCTCCCAGGTAAACCCAGGCTCATTGCGTCCGAAGTGGCCATAAGCCGCCGTGTCCTGATACTTGATCAGGTCACGGTTGGTGAGATCGAGCATCCGCATGATGCCGTAGGGACGCAGGTCGAAGTGGACGCGGATGAGTTCGATGATGCGGGCTTCGCTGACGCGCGAGGTGCCGAAGGTGTCGATGGACACCGAGGTCGGCTCGGCGACGCCGATGGCATAGGAGACCTGGATTTCGCATTTGTCAGCCAGCCCGGCGGCGACGATGTTCTTGGCGACATAGCGGCCGGCATAGGCCGCCGAACGGTCAACCTTGGACGGATCCTTGCCGGAGAAGGCGCCGCCGCCGTGACGGGCCATGCCGCCGTAGGTATCGACGATGATCTTGCGTCCGGTCAGGCCGCAGTCGCCGACCGGGCCGCCGATGACGAACTTGCCGGTGGGGTTGATGTGATATTTGGTGCCGGCGTTGAGCCAGCCGGTGTCGCCGAGCACGGGTTTGATGATTTCTTCCATCACGGCTTCGTGCAGCACGCTTTCGCTGACATCCTCGCTGTGCTGGGTGGAGAGCACCACGGCATCGACCGCGACCGGCTTGCCGTCGCTGTAACGCACGGTAATCTGCGATTTGGCGTCGGGACGCAGCCAGGGCAGCGTGCCGTTCTTGCGCACTTCGGCCTGACGCTTGACCAGCCGGTGGGCGTAGTCGATCGGGGCCGGCATCAGCAGGTCGGTTTCGTTGGTGGCGTAGCCGAACATCAGGCCCTGGTCGCCCGCGCCCTGCGCCTCTTCGGTCTCGCGATCGACGCCCTGATTGATGTCTCTGGACTGCTCGCCAAGGGCGATGAGCACGCCGCAGTTGTTGCCGTCGAAGCCGACATCGGAGTTGTCGTAGCCGATTTCCTTGACGACGCGGCGCACCACCTTTTCATAGTCGATCTTGAGATCGGCATCCGTCACCGTGATTTCGCCGGCCAGCATCACGAAACCGGTCTTGACCAGGGTTTCGCAGGCGACGCGCGCCTTGGCATGGTTGGGATCGCGACGATAGATCTCGTCGAGCACGGCGTCGGAGATCTGATCCGCCATCTTGTCGGGATGCCCTTCGGAAACGGATTCAGAGGTAAAGATGTAATCCTTGCTCATAGGTAATCAGTGGCCTGATCGCTGCGCCACGAAGGCGGTTAATGGAGCGGCGGATGATACCGTGTTGGCTGAACAGCGTAAAATCGATGTGGGCGCCCGCTGGCGGGCGGTTGAACCCTCTGTCAGAAACCTTCCGGCGACCGCCGATGGTTCATTTTGAATCGGCCGCCATTCCGTTACCATGAGCGGGACGATTTCACCTACTGACGACCTCGGAGGTTAACGATGGCCCTTGAAACCCCCGTCTGTGACTTTGGCCTCCCCGCACCGGATTTCGCGCTGCCCGGCGTCGATGGGCGGATCTGGACCCGCGACGACTGCCGGGGCGAACGCGGTCTGCTGGTGATGTTCATCTGCAATCACTGCCCTTATGTGCAGGCGATCCGCGACCGTCTGGTACGCGATGCCCGCGAGCTGGCCGTGCACGGCATCGGCTGCGTGGCAATCAGTTCCAACGATGTCAACGATTATCCGGAAGACTCCTTCGACCATATGAAACAGGTGGCCGAGCAGTTCGGCTTCCCTTTCCCCTATCTCTATGACGAGAGTCAGTCTGTCGCGCGGGCCTATGGCGCGGTCTGCACCCCGGATTTCTTTGGCTACGATGTGGATCTGGGGCTCCAGTACCGTGGCCGGCTCGACGCCAGCCGCAAGGAGGCCGCGCCCGCCGACGTGCGCCGCGATCTGTTCGAGGCCATGCGGCAGGTCGCCGAGACCGGGGTCGGCCCGGCGGAGCAGATCCCGAGCATGGGCTGCTCGATCAAATGGCGGGCTGACTGACGCGATCAACATTGTTCAGGCGGTGGAAAATGCTGGTCATTTTCACCGTCAATACTTAATATTAGCGGCTTATAAATTAGCTTCGGGCGACCGCTTTGGTCTCTGTCATCACTTCAGGAGGGACGCATGTCCTCACGTAAAGAACTTGCCAACGCGATCCGGGCGCTGGCGATGGATGCGGTGCAAAAGGCCAATTCAGGCCATCCAGGCGCACCCATGGGCATGGCAGATATCGCCGAGGTTTTGTGGAACGATTTCATGACGCACAATCCGGCCAATCCGCATTGGCCTGATCGTGATCGGTTCGTGCTGTCCAACGGGCATGGCTCCATGCTCATCTATGCCCTGCTGCATCTGACCGGCTACGATCTGGGCATCGAAGACCTCAAGCAGTTCCGCCAGCTCCATTCCAGAACCCCCGGCCATCCCGAGTACGGCTATGCGCCGGGCGTCGAGACCACCACCGGCCCGCTCGGTCAGGGCATCACCAACGCGGTCGGCATGGCGATTGCCGAAAAGGCACTGGCGGCGCAGTTCAACAAGCCGGATCACACCATCGTCGATCACAATACCTATGTGTTTCTCGGCGACGGCTGTCTGATGGAAGGCATTTCGCACGAAGCCTGCTCGCTGGCCGGTGCCCTGGGTCTGGGCAAGCTGATCGCCATCTATGACGACAACAACATTTCAATCGATGGCGAGGTGCGCGGCCACGGCGATACCCCCGCCTGGTTCCTCGACAACACGCCCAAGCGCTTCGAGGCCTATGGCTGGAATGTGATCCCCAAGGTCAACGGCCATGATCCGGAGGCGATCAAGACCGCCATCGAACAGGCGCGCGCGGTCGCTGACAAGCCAAGCCTCATCTGCTGCCAAACCATCATCGGCTTCGGCTCGCCGAACAAGCAGGGCAAGGAAGAGTGCCACGGTGCGGCGCTGGGCGAGGCGGAAATCGCCCTGACCCGCGAGAATCTGGGCTGGACGCATGCGCCCTTCGTGATCCCGGAGACGATTTATCAGGGCTGGGACGCCAAAGAGCGCGGCGCCGCTGCCGAGTCCGACTGGAACAAACGGTTCGCGGCCTATGCCAAGGCGTATCCGGCTGAGGCTGCCGAGTTCAAGCGCCGCATGGCCGGCGAGCTGCCCGCCGACTGGTCGGCGCAGGCCGATGACTTCATCCGCTCGGTGATCGAGAAAGGCGAGACCATCGCCTCGCGCAAGGCATCCCAGAACGCACTCAACGGCTTTGGCCCGCTGCTGCCTGAACTGCTCGGCGGCTCGGCTGATCTGGCCGGCTCCAACCTGACCCTGTGGAAAGGCTGCAAGGGTATCGGCAAGAGCAATGCGCCCGGCAATTATCTCTATTACGGCGTGCGTGAGTTCGGCATGTCGGCGATCATGAACGGCATCGCGCTGCACGGGGGCTTCATCCCCTATGGCGCGACCTTCCTGATGTTCTCGGAATATGCCCGTAATGCGTTGCGCATGGCGGCACTGATGAAGATCCCCACGATCTTCGTCTACACCCACGACTCCATCGGTCTGGGCGAGGACGGGCCGACCCATCAGCCGGTCGAGCAGATCCCGACCCTGCGGATGATTCCGAACATGAGCGTCTGGCGTCCCTGCGATGCGGTGGAATCCGCCGTCGCCTGGAAGCTCGCCATTGAGCGCAAGAGCGGGCCGAGCTGTCTCATCTTCTCGCGCCAGAATCTGGCCCACATGCCGCGCACGGACACGCAGCTCGCCGACATCGCGCGCGGCGGTTACGTCCTGCGCGATTGCGTCGGCACCCCCGATGCCATCATCATCGCCACGGGTTCGGAGGTCGAACTGGCGGTCAAGGCGGCGGAAGCGATGACCGACAAGGCAATTCGCGTCGTCTCCATGCCGTCAACCGACGCCTTCGACCGGCAGGATGCGGCTTACAAGGAAGCGGTGCTGCCCAGGGCCGTGACTGCCCGTGTCGCCGTTGAAGCGGCGGTGACGGATGGCTGGTGGAAATATGTCGGCACTCAGGGCGCGGTGCTCGGCGTTGACCGTTTCGGCGAATCCGCCCCGGCCGGCGCGCTCTTCAAGGAGTTTGGCTTTACCGTCGAGAATCTGGTCAGCAAGGTCCAGAGCGTGCTTTGAATTAGACAGGATTTACAGGATTAAAAGACAGGATTTTCAGAAATCCTGTCAATCCTGTTAATCCTGTCTAATGAAAAATTTATTTATCACAGGAGCTTTCACGCATGACACTCAAAGTTGGCATCAATGGTTTTGGTCGTATTGGTCGCATGGTCTTTCGCGCCATCTCCAAAGACTTCCCCAATATCGAAGTCGTCGGTATCAATGACCTGCTCGACCCCGATTATCTGGCCTACATGCTGAAATACGATTCGGTCCACGGCAACTTCAAGGGTGACATCGCGGTCGATGGCCACACCATGATCGTCAACGGCAAGCCCATCCGCCTGACCGCCGAAAAGGATCCGGCCAACCTCAAGTGGGATGAGATCGGCGCCGAGCTGGTCATCGAGTGCACCGGCTTCTTCCTCGATGAGCCGTCGTGCCAGAAACATATCCAGGCCGGCGCGAAGAAGGTTGTGCAGAGCGCGCCCTCGAAGGACGCCACGCCCATGTTCGTCTATGGCGTCAACCACAAGACCTATGCCGGTCAGGCGATCATCTCCGCCGCTTCCTGCACCACCAACTGTCTGGCGCCGGTCGCCAAGGTGCTGCATGACAACTGGGGTATCAAGCGCGGTCTCATGACCACGGTCCACGCCGCCACCGCGACCCAGAAGACGGTCGATGGCCCCTCCATGAAGGATTGGCGCGGCGGTCGCGGTATCCTGGAGAACATCATCCCCTCCTCCACCGGTGCGGCCAAGGCGGTCGGCAAGGTGCTGCCCGACCTGAACGGCAAACTCACCGGCATGGCCTTCCGCGTGCCGACCTCCGATGTCTCGGTGGTCGATCTCACCGTCGAGCTGAGCAAGGAAGCCAAGTACGACGAGATCTGCGCCGCCATGAAAGCCGCTTCGCAGTCGGGCGATCTGGCCGGCGTGCTGGGCTACACGGATGAGAAAGTCGTCTCGACCGATTTCCGTGGCTGCCCCACCCCGTCGGTCTTCGACGCCGAGGCCGGTATCGCGCTCGATTCGACCTTCGTCAAGGTCGTGTCCTGGTACGACAACGAATATGGCTACACCTGCAACATGCTGCGTCTGGTCGAGTACATCGCGAAATAATTGGGTTTGACGCCTGCTGGACGTGAGACCCATCATTCACCGCAATGGACAGGGAATGATGGGTTTTGCTCCACTTGACCCGATTCTGACCGGTTGGCTGTCCCCGGGCGTTGACGCTCTGGAGCATCACAGCCTGCCCGCCCCTGCTGTTTTCTGACCCGCCTGCCCCAATGATCAGGCCCGACCGCCTGACGATCCGCCGAGGAAACCAACCCCATGGAGCAATCGCTCGAACCCACCTGCCGTGTGACGGCGGCCAATGCGATCGCCGATGTGCAGGGGAGCGCCGACACCCGCCGCATCGCCATCGACCGGGTGGGCATCAAAGACATCCGCCATCCGGTGCGGATCCGTGACCGCTCCGGTCTTGAACAGCACACGGTCGCGACCTTCAACATGTCCGTCTATCTGCCGCACGACTTCAAGGGCACGCACATGTCGCGCTTCGTGCAGATCCTGAACAGCCACGAACGCGAGATCAGCGTGTCCTCCTTCCAGGACATGCTGGCCGAGATGTCGCGGCGTCTGGAGTCCGAGGCCGGCCATATCGAGATGCGCTTTCCCTTCTTCGTCAACAAGAAGGCGCCGGTTTCGGGGGTGTCCAGCCTGCTCGACTATGAGGTGACCTTCATCGGTGAGATCCGTGACGGTCAGCCGAATCTGGAGGTCAAGGTGGTGATACCGGTCACCAGCCTCTGTCCCTGTTCCAAAGAGATCTCGGCTTACGGTGCGCACAACCAGCGTTCACATGTCACGGTGCGAGTGCAAACCGACGGCTTCATCTGGCTCGAAGAACTCATTGAACTGGTCGAACGCGAGGCCTCATCCGAACTCTTTGGCCTGCTGAAGCGTCCGGACGAGAAATTCGTCACCGAGCGCGCCTACAACAATCCCAAGTTCGTCGAGGACATGGTGCGCGATGTTGCCAGTCGTCTGAACGAAGACCGCCGCATCCTCGCCTATGTGGTCGAAGCGGAGAACTTCGAGTCCATCCATAATCATTCGGCCTATGCCATGATCGAGCGGGACAAGGCGCGCGAGGCGCAGATCGCCGAGGCCACGCTCTGAATCACGCTCAACCCCGCTGCCTGTTCCTGCATGGCTTCACTGGCAGCGCACAGGACTGGCTGGACTGCATCGGCGACGACCCCGATTGTCTGGCCATCGATCTGCCGGGGCACGGTGATGCGCCGGATCCGACCGGCGGCTTTGAGGACGCGATCCAGCGTCTGCTCGAACGTCTGCCTGACAGCATCGACCGCCTCGTCGGCTACTCGCTGGGGGGACGGATCGCGCTGGGTTTGATGCAGGCCGCGCCCCGGCGTTTTCGCGCCGCGACCATCATCTCCGCCCATCCGGGACTGACCGATCCGCTTATCCGCGAACAGCGGCGCGCTGCTGATGATCAATGGATTCAGCTTTTGCGGCTCCAGGGAATCGAGGCCTTCGTTCATGCCTGGGAACGCCAGCCGCTCTTTGCCAGTCAACGCCGTTTGCCGTCTGCGCTGCTCGACCGGCAGCGGGCGCGCCGTCTGAGCCAGCGTGCCGAAGGGCTGGCCCGGTCTCTTGAATGCTTCGGGCTGGCCGGGATGCCCAGTCTCTGGGATGATCTGGCACAGTTTTCGGGGCAGTTGCGGTGGATCGCCGGCAGCGAGGATCCGAAGTTTCTCTATCTGGGACGGCAGGTGGCCGAACAGCGTCCAGCGACGGATCTGAGGATCCTGGATGGCGTCGGCCATAATCCCATCCTGGAGGCGCCAGCGATCCTGCCTGACCTCTTTTTAAGGTGATGTTCTGAAAAATGGTCACTCATCCCATCTCCGGCGCCGGCTATCTGTTGCAGGGCATCCGGCTCATCGCCCGCCCCGGACTCAGACGCTTCGTCCTGATCCCGCTGCTGATCAACATCCTGGTCTTCTCTGCCGCCATCTATGCCGGCATCGCCCAATTCGAGGGGCTGATGGCGCTGCTGGAGTCGCAACTGCCGAGCTGGCTCGGCTGGCTGGAGTGGCTCATCTGGCCGATCTTCATCCTGATCCTGCTCGTCCTGGTGTTTTACAGCTTCAGTCTGGTCGCCAATCTCATCGCCTCGCCCTTCAACGGCCTGCTGGCCGAAAAGGTCGAGCTGATGCTGACCGGCCAGTCGCTCGATCAGGGCAACGACTATCGCCGGATGCTCGCCGAGCTGTTGCCGACACTCTTCGATGAGACCGTCAAGATCCTCTATGCCCTGCTGTGGGCGATTCCCTTTCTGGTGCTGCTGCTCATTCCCGTGGTCGGCCCGGTTCTCTGGTTCCTTTACACTGCCTGGATCCTGGCCGTGCAATACAGCGACTATCCAATGGGCAACCACGGTCTCAAATTTCGCGAGATGCGCCGCCGATTGCGGAGCCGGCGCAGTCTGAGTCTGGGCTTCGGCGCCGCCGCTGCCGGTCTGGGCATGGTCCCGGTGCTCAATTTCATCCTGATGCCGAGCGCCGTCGCGGGCGCCACCGCCATGTGGGTGAGTGAATTCCGGCGCGCAAACAACTATCAGGGCACCCATGAATCGCGGGTCGCCACCCGTTACGTCCTGCTGGGTATCGATCATCTGTCCGGACGGATCAGCGGCGAGATCCTGGCCGGCCCGCTGCGGGGACAGTTGCTCGAACAGGTGGCGACCGAGGATCTGCTGGATCTGTTGCAGACCGCCTATATCACGGACGCCGAGTCAGCCGAGGCACTGGAGGTCTATCTGGCCCGCGAGCGCGGCCACCGCATCAGCGAACCGCCGCCCCGCAGTCGCCCCGAAGCGGCACCGCCGCCGCCATTGATCCCCATGGACGGCAATGAAGCGCGGGCCATCCTGGGCATCGGCCCGGAAGCCGGCCCCGACGAGATCCAGAACGCCCACCGCCGACTGATCCAGCGACTGCACCCGGATCGCGGCGGTTCGGACTATCTGGCGGCGAAGGTCAACGAGGCCCGGCGAGTGCTGCTGGATTGATCTAAACCGCGCCAACACGGTATGCGATGTTTTTGGATTAGATCGTTGTCGTAATCGTTGTCGTAATCGAAGACTCGACAACGACAACGACAACGATTAAGAAAACGACGGTGCTGCACTCGGAACCATCGGCGCGCCCAATGTTGAATGCGGCCTCAGTGGACGCGCGGTTTAATCCGCACTCGTGGTGGCATTCGCCACCAGTTCGCGCGGCAGGGCGAACACCACCTGCTCGCGGATGCCGTCCTGCTCTTCCACCTCACTGACGCCCCATGCGCGGAGTCGGGCGACGACCTGCTCGACCAGGATCTCGGGCGCTGAAGCGCCAGCGGTGAGACCGATGCGCGGATTGTCAGTCAGCCAGTCGCGCTGGATGTCTTCCGCCCCGTCGATCAGATAGGCGGTGCAGCCCTGCTTCTCGGCCAGTTCGCGCAGCCGGTTGGAATTGGAGCTGTTGGGCGAGCCGACCACCAGCAGCAGATCGCAGCGGGTCGCCAGATCGCAGATGGCGTCCTGGCGGTTCTGGGTGGCGTAACAGATGTCGCTCTTCTTCGGTCCCTGGATCGCGGGGAAACGCTCTTGCAGGGCGGCGATGATCTCGCGGCTGTCGTCCATCGAGAGCGTGGTCTGGGTGACATAGGCGACCCGTTCGGGATCCGGGATGGTCAGGCCGTCGATGTCGGCAACGGTTTCCACCAGATGGATGGCGCTGCCTTCGCCGGAACACTGCCCCAGCGTCCCCTCTACTTCGGGGTGTCCGCGATGACCGATGAGGATGACATCGATGCCGCTCTTGCCATAGCGGGCGACCTCCAGATGGACCTTGGTGACCAGCGGGCAGGTGGCGTCGAAGATCCGCAGTCCGCGCGCCTCGGCGGCCTGACGCACCGCTTGCGGGACGCCGTGGGCGCTGAAGATGAGGGTTGCGCCGTCCGGCACATCCTCCAGTTCCTCGACGAAGATGGCGCCGCGCTGCCGCAGCCCCTCGACGACATAGCGGTTATGCACCACCTCATGGCGGACATAGATGGGTGCCCCATAGAGATCGAGCACACGTTCGACGATGGCGATGGCGCGATCGACGCCAGCGCAGAAACCACGGGGATTGGCAAGCAGGATAGTCATGGCGGGGAGATGCAGGAGCCCTGGCTGTGTTGAAATGAATGACGACGCTGGCCTGGCGGCTGCCGGGCCGACGATGAGTTCCGGGGTGACGAAGCGTATCCTTACCCAATCACGCCCCTCAATCAAACGATGGATGGTCAGTTTGAAAACTTCAAGCATGCACGCGCCCAGCATCGGTTTCGTCAGCCTGGGCTGTCCCAAGGCGACGGTCGATTCCGAGCGTATCCTGACCCAACTGCGGGCGGAGGGTTATGACATTCGCCCCGATTACGCCGACGCCGATCTGGTCGTCGTCAACACCTGCGGTTTCATCGATGCGGCGGTGGATGAATCGCTGGGCGCCATCGGCGAGGCGCTGACCGAAAACGGGCGGGTGATCGTCACCGGCTGTCTCGGCGCGCGCGGTGAACTGGTGCGCGAGGCGCATCCAGAGGTACTGGCGGTCACCGGCCCGCATGCGCTGGACGAGGTCATGGCGGCGGTGCATGCCCATCTGCCGGCCCCGCAGGATCCCTTCGTCAGTCTGGTGCCGTCGCCGGGCGTCCGGCTCACGCCCGCGCATTATGCCTATCTGAAGATTTCGGAAGGCTGCATGCACCGTTGCAGCTTCTGCATCATCCCCAGTCTGCGCGGCGATCTGGTCAGCCGGGGCATCGGCGAGGTGCTCGACGAAGCCGGAAGGCTGGTCGAGTCGGGCGTCCGCGAACTGCTGATCGTCTCGCAGGACACCAGCGCCTATGGTCTGGATCTGCGTCATCGGCCCGATTTCTGGAAGGGCCGCCCGCTCAAAACGCATATCACCGATCTGGCACGCGCACTGAGCGACCTGCCGGCCTGGATCCGGCTGCACTATGTCTATCCCTACCCGCACGTCGATGAGTTGATCCCGCTGATGGCCGAGGGGCTGATCCTGCCCTATCTGGATATGCCGCTCCAGCACGGCAGCGAACGAGTGCTGCGCGCCATGCGCCGTCCCGCCGCGACCGAAAAGGTGCTGGAGCGACTGACGCGCTGGCGCGAGATCTGTCCCGAGCTGGTCCTGCGCAGTACCTTCATCGTCGGCTTTCCCGGCGAGACCGAGGCCGAATTCGCGCAGTTGCTGGACTTTCTGCGCGCCGCCCAACTGGATCGGGTCGGCTGTTTTCCCTATTCGCCGGTGGCAGGCGCCGCCGCCAACGATCTGCCCGATCCGGTGCCCGAAGCGGTTAAACAGGAGCGGCTGGAACGCTTCATGGCGGTTCAGGCCGAGATCAGCCGCGACAAGCTGGCGACACGGATCGGTCAGCGGCTCACCGTGCTGGTGGACGCACTCGAAGAGGATGCCATCATCGCCCGCAGCTATGCCGATGCGCCTGAAATCGACGGCGAGGTCATCATTCCCGGCGAGTGGGAGATCGAGATCGGCGACTTCATCGAGGTCGAGGTGTTCGATTCCGGCGACCATGATCTGTGGGCGCGGCCTGTGGAGGATTGAGGCGATTTCCGGGAAAGTCCGTACCCGGCGCGAAACGCCGTCAATGGACAGGATTAACAGGATGATTCAAGATTAACAGGATTAAAAACAATAATTTGAGAATCCTGTCCATCCTGAAAAATCCTGTTAATCCTGTCTATTCCGGCTGGTGTGATCGTCTGATACCGGGCCGGACGGTTCCGCTGGTTCGCCCCGTCCCTCACCGCCCTGCCCCGTCTCCGCATCCGGCTCAGACGATGCACCGTCTTCGCGCCGGCTCACCGCCGGCTCATCGCCCTCGGGGTGCACATCCGGCAGCACCTCGGCAAATTCGATGGCGTACATCTCCCAGATCGTGACGAACAGTGAGGCGATTACCGGGCCGATAAAAATCCCCGCCAGACCAAACATGAGGATGCCGCCGAGCGTGCTGAAAAAGATCATCAGCTCATGCATGCTGGTGTCTTTTCCCACCAGGATGGGGCGCAGAACATTGTCCAGGCTCCCCACGATCAGACCGCAGAAGAGCGCCAGACCGATGCCGGCAACAGGATCGCCCTGGAGGATCAGGATCGCGGCGGCGGGAATCCAGACGATGGCCGCCCCGACATTCGGGATCACCGACAGAACCGCCATCACGCTGCCCCAGAAGACCGCGTTGTGGATACCCGCAACGGCGAAGGCGATACCCGCCAGGGTGCCCTGCAAGAGTCCGATGAAGAGCGATCCCTTCAGGGTGGCGCGGGTCACGGAGGTGAACTTGGCGAGCATCAGACGCTCGTCGCTGGTCTTGAGCGGCAGGTAATAGATGAATTTTTCGATCAGTTTCGGCCCGTCCAGTTGCAGGAAGTACAGGCTGTAAAGCAGCACGAAGGCCATGAAGACAAAATTTGCCGCGCCCAGCGTGGCGGAGGACACCCATTCCACCAGCAGCCGGCTGACCACGGTCGCCGCCTCGCCGGCCTGTTGCAGGATCTGCTCCCGATTGAGCACCAGTTGCTCATAAAACGGCAGACGCTCCAGATAGGCCATGAAGGTGGCCGGATCATTGAGGATGCCCTTGAACCAGACGGTGATCATCTGGCTGACATCCAGCGCCTGCCCGATCAGCACGGCGATCAGCATCACCGCCGGAATCAGGACGACGATCACCATCAGCAGCAGTGTCAGGAGCGACGCCAGTTGACGCCGCCCCCCCAACCGTTTCTGCAGCGACAGAAAGAGCGGGCGCGCCAGCGCACTGAAGAGCCCCGCCAGAAACAGGGCCATGAGAAACTGCTGGATCATGGACAGAAACAGGGCCGAGATCCCCAGCGCCATCACCAGGATGACAGTCTTGTTGACGGTGCGTTGATTCATGGTTGATGTCTCAAGGTGGTTTCCGGGCCCAGAACCTGTCTGACGGCCTCGCAAAGCACATCCAGCTCCGGATTCGAGATGACATAGGGCGGCATCAGATAGACGAGCCGCCCGAAGGGGCGCACCCAGACGCCGCGCTCGACGAAGCGGCGCTGGATGTCACGCATTGCGACCGGGTGCGCCATCTCGACCACGCCGATTGCGCCGAGCACACGCACTTCCGCCACCCCCGGCAACCCGCGACAGGGCGACAGTCCATCCTCTAGCCCCTGCTCGATCCGCCGGATATTGGCCTGCCAGTCAGCGGACAGGAGCAGTGCAATGCTCGCATTGGCAACCGCGCAGGCGAGCGGATTGCCCATGAAGGTCGGGCCATGCATGAAAACGCCCGGCTCACCGGATGAGATGGTGTGCGCGACCCGACGACTCGCAAGCGTGGCAGCCAGGGTCAGATAACCGCCGGTCAGCGCCTTGCCGAGGGTCAGGATGTCGGGGGCGATCCCGGCGTGCTCGCAGGCGAAGAGACGCCCGGTGCGACCAAAGCCGGTGGCGATCTCGTCGGCGATCAGAAGTACATCGAAACGGTCGCAGAGTGCGCGGACCCGGGCCAGATAGTCCGCACTGTAAAAACGCATGCCGCCTGCGCCCTGGACGATGGGTTCCAGGATGACCGCCGCCAGCTCATGCTGGTGACGTTCGATCAGCTCGGCGAAGGGCGCGATGTCATCGGGCCGGCAGGGCTCGCCAAAACGACTGGTCGGCGCAGGCGCAAAGACCTGTTGCGGCAAGACCCGATTGAAGAGATGGTGCATCCCGGTGACCGGATCGCACACCGCCATGGCGTTGAAGGTATCCCCATGATAACCAGAGCGAATCGTCATCAGACGGTGCCGCTCCGGTCGTCCGGCAGCGATCCAGAACTGAAGCGCCATCTTGATGGCGACCTCCACCGCCACCGAGCCCGAGTCGCAGAGAAAGACGTGCCGGAGCGGTTCCGGGGTCAGATCCACCAGCGAGCGCACCAGACGCATCGCCGGCTCATGGGTCAAACCGCCGAACATGACATGCGACATCCGGTCGAGCTGATCGCGTGCCGCCTGATTCAGAACCGGATGGTTGTAGCCGTGGATCGCGCACCACCAGGACGACATACCATCAATCAGGATCCGTCCGTCCATGAGTTCCAGCCGGCAGCCCTGCGCCGCACGCACCGGATAGACCGGATCGCGGTCGATGGTCGAGGTGTAGGGATGCCAGGCGTGGGCCTGGTCGATGGCGAGGAGTTCGGCCTGATCCATGAGTGACTAAACCGCGTCCAGCGCGACATGCGTAATTTTCATTTTGTGTTTAGCTTTGGAGATGTCATCTCCATTAAACCGCGTCCAGAGCGAGATGCTGAGTTTCGAGTGAGTTCGATGTTTGGCGCATCCACAGCCATTGGTAGGGACGCGGTTTAAAATTTTATATTTTTAATATCTTAAACCGCGCTCGCTCGAACGGTCGTCAATTCTGTAAAGGCCGACTCAATCCCCAAACATCACATACCACACCGGGCGCGGTTTAATCAGGCCAGAAATCAGCGCAGATCGTCTCCTCGAAACCCCAGGGACAATCCGCTGGAAAGGCCGTTTCAGCCAAACCTGTCTCACGCGCCGCCATAAGGGCCGCATCGCCATAGGCATCGGCGATCATCTCCGGCAACTGTGATTTCAGGCTCGGATTATCGGCCAGCAGACGCAGCAGATCGCGCCGCATCACCTTGATGGTGGCACGCCAGGAGTTGCCCCGCAGGGTCGGCTGAAACCGCCATTTCAACAGGTGCATGAGCAGAATGGCGAGACGGCTGAAGAGTTCGCGTTTTTCGCTGCGGCCCATGCTTTCGATTTCCTCGGCGATCCGTTCGATGTCGGCGGAATCCAGCTCTCCGGCACGCAACAAAGCGGCCTGTTGATTGGTCCACGCATAAAAGTCGGAGTCGTGGAGGGTCGATTGCATCATCGCTGCCATGGGGTTTTGCCTGAAGCGGTTGCCGTGATCCAAACTGCTATACTGAGCCGCGCCTGAGCAGGCAAAGCGTCTGGCAGGCGGCGCGCCCGATCATGACAGCAAGCATCCGCCCCTTCAAGCGCCCGCGCCACAGGTTGTCACACTCGATTCACACCCACATCGCACGGAGTACAAACGATGAAGCGACTCGCATGCCTGACTGCCGCCTCCGCACTCCTCGCCTCCGGCTCGCTGCACGCCAGCGAGTCCTCCGCCAGCCCCGATCTCGACGAGGCTCGAGCCATCGTCAAGCAATTCGCCACCCAGCTACAGGGCGAACTCGCCACCGCGATCAAAGAGGGTGGTCCGGTCAAGGCCATTGGCGTGTGCAAAGAGCGTGCTCCGGCCATCGCCAGCGAGCTGGGCGCCAGCCGGGGTTGGGAGGTGAAACGGACCAGTCTCAAGGTGCGCAATACCGAACTCAATGCCCCCGATGGCTGGGAGCGGCGCGTCCTGAACGATTTCGCGCAACGCCAGGCGGCCGGGGCCGAGGTCCAGACACTGGTGCAGAGCGCGGTGGTCGAAACCAATGGCGTCAAGCGTTTCCGCTTCATGCAGGCGATTCCGACCGGCGAGGTCTGTCTCGCCTGCCACGGCACGGCGATTGCGCCCGAGATCACCGCCGCGCTCGACGAACAGTATCCGGACGATCAGGCGCGCGGCTTCAGTCTGGGCGAGATTCGCGGCGCCTTCAGCCTGTCCAAACCGCTCTGAGTCGATTTCCAGGCAATCGCCCGCAGGGCGAACCCTCGCCATGACAACCCGGCCCCGGCCTGAATGCAGAGGATGATCCCCTATGGCTGATGTCCACTTCGATCTCAGCTTTGATGGCACGCTCGCGCCCGGCGCCGAGCCGCTGGCCGTGCGCCAGCAACTGGCAGCCATCTTCAAACTCGATGAGCCGGGCGTGGCGCGTCTCTTCACCGGCAAACCCGTGTTCATCAAACGTGAGGTCGATGTCGCGACCGCCGCCAAATTCGAGCGTGTTTTCAATCAGGCCGGGGCCATTCTCAGGATCACCCCGAGCGATGCGGCCAGCCAGCAAGGCGCGAGTCATTCAGCCCCTTCGCCCACACCGACCGCGAGCGACCCGGATGCACCGGAGTCGCCACCGACAGCTCCCGCGTTTGGGTCATCCGGGCTGGCGATTGCGCCTCAGGGCGGTTTTCTCGAAGATCCGACCCCGGTTAAGATGCCCGATCTGGATACCAGTTACCTGAGCCTCGTCGCCAGCCCCGACTGGACCCTTGAGGATTGCGAACCCATTGTGGCCACCAGCCCCGTCGGGGATCTGAGCCATCTCTCGCTGGTCGATCTCGACCGCCCCAACCCCCAGGACAGTTCCGACTGACATGACCACAGATTTCGACCACATCGTGATTGGCGCCGGCATCAGCGGACTTGGCGCCGCCCATTTTTCCGCCCGCCGGGGTCTGTCCACCCTGGTGCTCGAATCCAGCGAGCGGATCGGCGGCTGTCTCAACAGCCAGCGTTTCGACACGCTCGGCGGTTTCTGGACCGAGGCCGGCGGACACACCTGCTTCAACAGCTACGGCAATCTGCTGTCGATCCTGGATGATCTCGGTCTGACCGCACAGGTGCAGCCCAAGGTCAAGGTCGGCTATTCGCTGTGGAAAGACGGCAAACGACGCTCCGTTGCCTCGGCCCTGCATCTGTTCGAGGCCGCCCGCTCCATCCCGCGCATCTTTTCCGCACCCAAGATCGGGCGCAGCGTGGCCGACTACTATGGAAGCGTGCTCGGTCGTCGCAACTATCGGGATCTGCTGCGTTACGCCTTCCAGGCCGTGATCTGCCAGCCCGCCGACGATTATCCGGCTGAGGCGCTGTTTCGCCGCAAACCGCGCCGCAAAGACGTCATCAAGGCCTTCACCTTTGCCGATGGACTCTCGACCATCCCCGCCGCCATCGCCGCGCAGCCGGGCATCGAGGTGCGGACCAGTCAGCGCATCACCGCCATCGAAGCAGACGCGGCGGGTTTCCGGGTGTTGCTCGAAGGCGCAGATCCGATCATCTGTGGCGCGCTGACCCTGGCCGTTCCGCCGAACGCCGCCGCCGCGCTGCTGCCCCCGGAATACACTGACGCGCGCGCCCTGATCGGCGGAATCGGGATGGCCGAATTCGCGACCCTGGTGCTGGTGTTCCGCAACACGGATCTGGATCTGCCGCCGCTGGCGGGACTGATTGCAATCGAAGACGCCTTCTACTCGTCCGTCTCGCGCGATTTCCTGCCGGATCCGTCATACCGTGGCTTTGCCTTCCATTTCCGCCCGGGCGTGCTGGATGCCGCCGCACAGGTGGAACGCGCCTGCGCCGTGCTCGGCGTTGCCCCGTCACGCATCGCCGCACAATCGCTGGTCCATAACCGCCTGCCAGCGCTGCGCTACGGACATACGGACCTGGTGCGCCAGCTCGATGCCGCGCTAGCCGGCACTCGCCTTGGCGTTACCGGCAACTGGTTCCTCGGGGTCTCGATCGAGGACGCGCTCACCCGCAGCCGCAGCGAATCGGATCGACTGTTTGGCCCGTGAATGATCAAACATGTTCAAACTGCCGCTCAAGCTGGGTCTCCTGCTGCTCGCCGCCATCGCGGCGGGCGTGCTGTGGCAGAAAGCCGAGCTGAGTGTCCTGGCGCTCGCCCGTCTCGATCCGGTTCCCGAAACCCGCGCTTTGGTCGAGGCCGGACACTATGCCGAAGCGGCTGAGTATCTCGGCTTCTTCATGGAATATGACTATGTGAGTCAGGATCCCGCCGCCCGCGCACTGCATGACGACATCCAGCGGGTACGCAGCAGCGCCGCCTATCGGGCACGCAAAGTCAGGGAGGGACTGTTCCAGGGCACCAGCGATGAAACCATCGGACAGGCCACAGGGATTGCGGCCGATCTGCTGGTGATCGGCGATCTTCGTGACCTGAGCAGAGAGGGCATCAACTGGAGCCAGGACAGAGAGGTCGATGAGGTGATCGTGGCGCTGTCCGGCATCGGGCTGGCGGCGAGCGCCGCGCAGCTCGCCACCGCCGGGGCCGCCACCCCGATCAAAGGTGGGGTGATCGCGCTCAAGATCGCCAGAAAGGGCGACCGGCTTCCGCCCTGGCTGGGCAAGGCGATGATCGATGGCGCCGCGACCGTCAAGCGGACGGGTAAACTGGATGCGGTCAGCCAGCCGCTCGGCGATGTCCACACCCTCGCCAGGGTTCCCGGCGGCCTGAACCTCCTGAGCCACACCGAGGATATCGCCTCGCTCAAGCGCATGGCGCGGCTGGCCAAAACCTTTGGCAAAGAAACCGCAACGCTTTATCGGATTGGCGGCGACGTCGCCCTGAAAACCGGCGCGCGGGCGGGCGAACTGGGTGTGGAGACGGTCAAACTGGCTGCCACCTATGGTCGCTCCGGGCTCAAGACACTTGATCGTGTCGGCGCAACCACCTTCGTCAAATACGCCGCCCGCTCGACCAAGGTCGCCTACAAGGGCGACATCTTTCAACTCATCGCCCGTTTTCTGGCGCAACTGCCCGACTGGCTGCTGGTGCTGTTCACCGTGACCGGCGCAGCGGTTTGGGTTCCACGACGCTGGATCGGAAGGCCGTCCAACCGACTGAGTCTCGCTTCAAATAGACAGGATTAACAGGATTTTCCAGGACGGACAGGATTTTAAATTATTGTTTTTAATCTTTTTAATCCTTGTTCATCCTGTTAATCCTGTCTAATTGACGGTCTTTCAGGCGGGTAAAAACTTTCCTGGAAAAAGCCTTAACACCTCACAGGAGTATCACCATGCGTAAAACGCTGATTGCCCTGTCCTGCTGCGGTCTTGCCGCCGCCGCAAGCGCCGAACAGATCGGCAGTGTCGCCACCAAGTTCAAATGGATGGGGCCGAACGACAAGATCGTGGTCGAAGTCTTCCAGGACGAACAGATTCCGAGTGTCGTCTGTTATCTGAGCCGCGCCAAGACCGGCGGTGTCTCGGGCGCGGTCGGCGTCGCCGAGGATACCTCGGACGCCTCACTCGACTGTGTGCAGATTGGCCCCATCGATCTGCCCGACGATATACGCTCAGGCAAGCGGAATGGTGATGAGGTGTTCAAAAAGCGCACCTCAATCCTGTTCAAGAGCCTTCAGGTGGTGCGTTTCTACGATGCCCCGCGCAATGCGCTGGTCTATCTGAGCTATAGCGACCGGATCATCGAAGGCTCGCCGAAGAACAGCATCACCGCTGTCGCGATTCAGCCCTGGCATCAGACTCCCGCACCAGCGCAAACCCCAGCGGCAGCCAAATAGCCGTGCTCGGCAGCCGGGGCACCCTCAGGCGACCGACTGATAATAGAGATTCTGTGGATGCCGGGCCTCGGCGAAGAATGACCAGCGTTCAGCCAGCAGACCGAAAAACTGGGTCGCGAAGGCCAGGATGGGCAGGCTCGATGAGCCGGTGACATAGGCGAGGCCAATCAGGAGGATTGGCAGCGCAAAGACCAGCACCAGAAAGACGATCCGCACCCGGTCAATGGCTTGGATGCTCCGGCCATGAAAAAACTCACGGGTGTTGAAACTGCCACCGGTCGCGCCCTGGGTTTTCTGCGCCACGACGGCATGACGGATGCCAATGGCAGTCTGGGTCGTGCTCCTGTGCGTGATCAAGGCATTGCGCGACAGATGCGCCATGCGCGAGGCCAGACCCGCGAGGGTCAGAATGACCGCCCAGGTGCCAAAAAAGGTAACCAGCGGATTGCCGACCCAGGCCGAATAGGCCGCTGCCAGCATGAAACCGGAGGCCGCACCGAGCAGGATGAAATTGCTCACCGTCAATGGCGTCTGCCATTCCTGCAGAAAACGCACACCCGCATAGATCATCGCCGTGCAGAGAAAGAGCGCCAGGCTTGCCAGGGTTCCCAGCAGAGCCAGCAGGAGGGTCACATCCACCGGCAGGGACCGACCGACCTGAAACAGCGGCCGGGTCCAGCCCAGCCAGTGTGCCGCACCATAAGCGAACACCAGAACCATCACGATGGGCAGAACGATGACCTCGCGCGACAGCCAGGAGGTCCGCCACATGGCTGCCGCGCGCCAGGCGCGTTCGGGACGGCCCAGATGGAAGAAGGACGCCGCCAGCCCGGCAACCAGGAGGAGCAGTGCAAGCAGACTGCCGACGGCCTGGAACCGGCTTTCCTGAGCCGGCAGAAAACCTGCCGTGGCATAGATCTGACCGGTGACCATAGCCAGAAACAGACCCTGACCGGCACCGATCAGGGTGGTCAGAAAGATGACTGAAAAGGCGGGATGCATGGTTGGGTTCCGATTCGTAGGTCGGGTTAGCCCGGCAGGGCGTAACCCGACGGATGGATGGAGTTCAATAGCCGCCGAAGATGTCGGGTTACGCTACGCTAACCCGACCTACAAACTACCAGGCCACATCGTCCAGCGTCTCTTCGCCGGTGTAGGCGGTGAGATCTTCCTTGCGCAACGGATTATCGACCCGTGTCAGTGCTTCGGGGTCGATGTGCATCACTGTCCGGTGACGCGGCAGATAATGATTCGACGGCCGGGTACCGCACTCCGGCATGAGTTGATAGCCGCCGCGCTCGCGGATCGCGACCGAGACCTCCGAGTCCGGATCATGCACATCGCCAAACAGCCGGGCGCTGGCCGGACAGGCGAGGACACAGGCCGGTTTGCGGTCGCGCTCGGACAGATTCAGGTCGGTGATGCGGTCGATGCAGAGTGTGCATTTCTTCATCACCCGCTGCTGTTCATCCAGCTCGCGCGCGCCATAGGGACAGGCCCAGGAGCAGTATTTACAGCCGATGCACCTGTCGTAATCGACCAGCACCACGCCATTGTCCGGGCGCTTGTAGGAGGCGCCGGTGGGACAGACGGGCACGCAGGGCGGATCCTCGCAGTGCAGACAGCTCTTGGGGAAATGTACCGTCTCGGTATTGGGGAAGGTGCCGACCTCGAAGGTCTGGACCCGGTTGAAGAAGGTGCCGGTCGGTGCCGCGCCATAGGGGTTCCGGTCCACCAGCGGACCGGCCCAGCCGGAGGTATTCCACTCCTTGCAGGAGGTCACGCAGGCATGACAGCCGACGCAGACATTCAGATCGATGACGAGTGCGAGTTGAGTCATGTTGTCAGCCTCCAGCCGCCAGGGTCCAGTTACCGGCAGGAGCGAGCATGCCGGTGACAGGAGACAGGAGGCCGGTCGATGGAGGTTTCATTTCTTGCCAAAGATGCCAGCGACGTATGCCTGCCATTTGCCGCGCTGCTTCTCCTGTCCCGGCAGTCGCGGCATGGGCGTGAACTGAGGTGAGGTCATGGCGGGCTCATGGGGATCGGCCTTGTAGACGCGCACCCGCACATCGAACCAGGCGGCCTGACCGGTCACCGGGTCTGAGTTGGACAGATGCTCACCAGCGGCGTGCGCGGGCAGTTCCTCATGGATGAGATGGTTCAGCAGAAAGCCCTTGCGCGACTCGTCCGCATCGGCGCTGAGTCCCCAGGCACCGGCGGCCTTGCCGATGGCGTTCCAGGTCCAGACCGTGCCCGGCTCCACCGCCTCGGAGAAACGACACATGCAGCGCACCCGGCCATGCACTGACTCGACCCAGACCCAGTCGCCGTCGCCAAAGCCCTGCTCTGCGCCGACACGCGGGCTGAGATAAAGATAATTGTGACTGTGGATCTGTCTGAGCCAGGCATTCTGGCTGTCCCAACTGTGGTACATGGCCATCGGACGCTGGGTCAGGGCGTTGAGTGGGTAGCGCGCGGTGTCGGTCAGTTGCGACTCCAGCGGCTCGTAGTAAAACGGCAAGGGGTCGAAAAAGGTCTCGACCCGTTCGCGCAGTCGCTCGGGTGGTTGACGGCCCGGTCGTTTGCCCTGCGCGGCCAGCCGGAATTTTTGCAGCACCTCGGAATAAAGATGCAGGATGATCGGCTCGGCATAGCGAATCAGACCATGCGCCCGCGCCCAGTGCAGATAGCCCTTGTTCCAGTTGCGCATGTACTGATAGTTATGCGGCAGCTCGTGCTGGAAGACACAGCCGTGTTCGGCATAGCGTTCCCATTGGTTCGGGTTGGGCTCGCCCTTGAGCGACTTGTCGCCGTCTTCGCCGCGCCAGCCGGCCAGAAAGCCGATGCCGGAGCCGGGCGAGGTCTCGTAATTGACGATGAAATCCGGATAGTCGCGATATTTGCGGCTGCCGTCCGCGTTGACGAAGGCGGGCAATTTGAGCCGTGATCCCAGCTCGATCAGCATCTCCTGGAAGGGCTTGCAGTCGCCCTTGGGCGGCAGGATCGGGATCCGCACCGCATCGACCGGCCCCTCGAACTCCGAGATCGGGCGGTCGAGCATGGAGAGCACGTCGTGGCGCTCCAGATAGGTCGTATCCGGCAACACCAGATCGGCGAAAGCAACCGTCTCCGAGGCGAAGGTGTCGCAGACCACCAGAAAGGGAATTTTGTACTCGCCGTTGGGCTGCTTATCGACCAGCATCCGGCGCACCTCGCCGGTGTTCATGGTCGAGTTCCAGGCCATGTTCGCCATGAAGAGGAACAGTGTGTCGATCGGATAGGGATCGCCACGCCAGGCATTGGTGATGACATTGTGCATCAGGCCGTGGACCGAGAGCGGATACTCCCAGGAAAACGCCTTGTCGAGACGCACCGCCTCGCCGGCCGCATCGACGAACAGATCCTCCGGTTTGGCCGGCCAGCCCAGCGGCAGCCCGTCGAGCGGGGTGTTGGGCTGCACTGCCTCCGGTCCGGTCGGCGGCTTGGGACAGGGCGGAATCGGGCGCGGATAGGGCGCGCGATGCCGGAACCCGCCGGGGCGGTCGATGGTGCCGAGCAGACTCATGAGGATGCCCAGGGCGCGGATGGTCTGGAAACCGTTGGAGTGGGCCGCCAGACCACGCATGGCATGGAAGGCGACCGGATTGCCGGTGATCGAATCATGCTCGTCGTCCCAGCAGTCGGTCCATTTGAGCGGCAGTTCGATCTTCTGGTCGCGCGCCGTGACGCCCATTTCATGCGCCAGCCGGCGGATGGTCGCAGCGGGGATGCCGGTGATGGGCTCGGCCCATTCGGGCGTGTATGACTCGACACGCTCCTTGAGCAACTGGAAGGACGGTTTGACCGGCGTCCCGTCGGGCAGGACGTAACTGCCCAGCAGACGCGGCTCGGCTCCTGGCGTATGGGTGCTGATGGGGCCATTGATCTCGCGATCCCACCAGAGCCGGTTATCCGGGTCGAAACAGCCTTCCTCGACATGCATCTCGGCGCGATACAGCAGTCCGTGGTCGTCGCGTGCCGGATCATTGATGACCAGCTCGGCGGCATTGCTGTACTGAATGAGAAAATCGCGGTCGAACAGCCCTGTGTGGATGAGCTCGTGGGTGATGGCGAGGATCAGGGCGCCATCGCTGCCGGGTTTGATCGGCACCCACTCGTCGGCAATCGCCGAGTAGCCGGTACGGATGGGATTGATGGAAATGAAACGCCCGCCGCGCCGCTTGAATTCCGAGATCGCCATCTTGAGCGGATTGGAGTGATGGTCCTCGGCGGTGCCGATCATCACAAAGAGTCTGGCATGCTCCAGATCCGGTCCGCCGAACTCCCAGAAGGAGCCGCCGATGGTGTAGATGAGTCCGGCAGCCATGTTGACCGAACAGAAACCGCCATGCGCCGCATAGTTCGGGGTGCCGAACTGTTTGGCGAACATGCCGGTCAGCGCCTGCATCTGGTCGCGCCCGGTGAAGAGCGCGAATTGCTTCGGATCCTCGGCGCGCAGCCGGGCCAGCCGCTCGGTGAGCAGGGAAAAGGCTTCCTCCCAGGAAATGACCTCGAACTCGCTCGCCCCGCGCTCGGCCCCGGCCTTGCGCCGCAAGGGCCGGGTGATGCGTCCCGGCGAATACTGCTTCATGATCCCCGAGCTGCCCTTGGCGCAGATCACGCCCTTGTTCAGCGGATGGTTCGGGTTGCCGTCGATGTAACGGACCTCGCCGTCACGCAGATGGACCCGGATGCCGCAGCGGCAGGCGCACATGTAACAGGTCGTTTCCTTGACCTCGACCTGGCCGATCAGTCCGTCCGAGTAAGTCGTGGGATCCTGCATGGGGCACCTTCGCCGGATCAGAATCAAAAATGAGCGCAGTCCAATCGTCGTGCGCCGGTTGTTTCAAGGCGTTAAAGCCAGTGCAGCACCTTGGAAATCCTGGTGCCGTTCGTTGTCGTTGTCGTTGTCGAAGATTCGCAAGCCGACGACGATTACGACGACGATTACGACAACGATTACGACAACGACAACGACAACGACAACGACAACGACAACGATCAGAGACGGTCTCGGAACATCTGCACTGCTGCACGAGAACAGATCGCCATGTTACAGAAAATTAGCATTATCTAAAACTGCATCCGGCATGATTGGGCGTGATTTGTGTGAACGCGCTTCAGGACGGGTCGGGATGATCAGCGGGTCCGGAGTGCGCGGTTCCGCGCACTGTTGAATCTGAGCCAGATCTGAGCCAACATAAGGCACCGGATCGGATCGCGACGCATGCCACCGACCAGGCCGATCTTCAACCCCCTGACTTAAAAAGCAAAACGCATGCATCAGATGCCCCTGAATCATGAGACAGGCGTGATGCAATTGCCCTCCATGCTTCCCCGAACCCATTGCGGAGATTTTCATCGTGGGCAATTCGCTCCAGGAACAACTGCTCAAGGCCGGCCTCGTCGACGCGCACAAACTCAATCAGACACGCACGTCGCAGCGCAAGCAGGTCAAACAGACCGGCAAGCGTGGCCCGCAGGCTGACAACGAAACCCGCGCCGCCGCTGAACGCGCCCGTGCTGAAAAGGCGGCGCGTGATCGCGAGCTGAATCGTCAGCGTCAGGAAGAGGCCGCTCTGCGCGCCGCCGAGAATGAGATCCGTCAGCTCATCCACAGTCACCGGGTGGTCCGCGATGGCGGTGACCTGGCCTTCAACTTTACTGACGGGACCGCGCTCAAGCGTATCTATATCAACAAAGCGCAGCACGCCGGGCTGGTCAACGGCAGTCTGGCGCTGGTGCGCCAGGATGCATTCTACGAAGTGATTCCAGCCGAGATCGCCGAGCGGGTACGCGCCCGCGACGCCAGTCTGGTGCTGGTTCACAACCAGCCGACCGACCAGCCGGAGGCCGATGACCCCTATGCCGATTATCAGGTGCCGGACGATCTCATGTGGTAGTCCCTCCCCTCTCCGCCGCCGGGATCAGACAGCCGGGTTGCGGATCTGCCAGCAATTGTGGATGCGTGGATTGCGGGCAAAATCGCGCGGCAGGGTCTCGGCGCTGATGTCGGTGACATCCAGTCCGGACAGCGCCTCCAGATCGATGCGGAAGCGCCGCAGGTTGTTGGAGAAGATGAGCGTGCCATCGGGTTCCAGCAGACGCATGGTGGAGCGGATGAGCTTCGCATGGTCGCGCTGGATGTCGAGCGTGCCGTACATGCGCTTGGAGGTCGAAAAACTCGGCGGATCGAGAAAGATCAGGTCATAGCGCCGCCGACCGGCCATGAGATCCAGCCAGCGCAGACAGTCGGCCTGGATCAGCTCATGTTCGCTGCCGGCGATGTGATTGAGGTTGAAATTGCGCTGCGCCCAGTCGAGATAGGTGCGCGACATATCGACCGTAGTGGTGAATGCCGCACCGGCGTTGGCTGCGTAAACGGTCGCGGTGCCGGTATAGCCGAAGAGATTGAGGAAACGCTTGCCCGCTGACAGCCGCCCGATCAGACGGCGCACGTCGCGATGATCGAGAAAGAGCCCGGTATCCAGATAGTCCTCGAAATTGACGAGGAAGCGGTGTCCGTTTTCCATGACGGCATGGAAATGGCGCGTTTCAGCCAGTCGCTCGTACTGATTCAGCCCCTTCTGGGGCTGGCGGACCTTGAAAAAGACCTGCTCGCCGGGCACCTCCAGCACCTCCGGGATCAGACCCAGCGCCTCACGCAGACGGTGACGCGCGCGTTTGGGATCGACGGTGGCGGGCGCGGCGTATTCCTGCACCTGCACCCAGCGTTGTTCGCCTTCATAGATGTCCACTGCCAGCGCGTATTCAGGCAGATCGGCGTCATAGACGCGCAGACAGGTGATCTGCTCATCACGCTGCCATTTGCGCAGTGATTTCAGGTTTTTGACCAGCCGGTTGGCGAGCATGACCGCACCCGGACTGCGTTCCTCGGGCGCGAGTGGACGCGGCTGATTGGACACGAAATAGCGTGGTTCCACCTGAAAGTGCAGGAGCTTGCATTCAATGGGGCCGTTGTAGAGCGTGTGCATCCGCAGCGCACGCAGCCCCATGTGCTTGCCCAGATCCGGGGTTCCGGTGAAGAGCGCGGCGCGCCAGCCGACGAAGCGCTCCTTGAGCACCGCGCCCAGATGGGCATAGAGCGCGGGCAGTTCGTCCGGCGCGCCGAGCCGCTCGCCATAGGGTGGATTGACGATGACGAGACCTTCATCCTCGGCGCGGCCCGGTTGACAGTCGGTCAGCTCGCGGCGCTCGAAGTGGGCCAGACCGGCGAGCCCGGCCCGCTCCAGATGATGCAGCGAGACGCGGATGGCGTTCGGGTTCTGATCGTAACCGCGCAGTGCACCAAGCCGCTTGATTCCAGCATCGCGCCGGATCCGTGCCTCGCCGAGCAGACGCGCCCAGATGGCGTCGTCATGCTGCAACCAGCCGTGGAAGCCGAAACGCTCACGCAGCAGTCCGGGGGCGATGTCTGCGGCCATCAGCGCACCCTCGATGACGAGGGTGCCCGAGCCGCACATGGGATCGAGCAGCGCACCGCCTTCGGCGGCGATCTCGGGCCAGCCGGCACGCATCAGGAGCGCGGCGGCGAGATTTTCCTTGAGCGGCGCGGCAGAGCCTGAATCCCGGTAGCCGCGCAGATGCAGCGACTCACCGGAGAGATCGAGACTGATGCCGACGCCGTCCTGATGGGCGTAGACATGAATCCGCAGATCGGGTTGCTCCAGATCAACGCTCGGTCGCTGTCCATAACGCTGCGTGAAGCGGTCGGCGATGGCGTCCTTCACGCGCAGCACGGCAAAATGCGGATGGTTCACGCCCTTCAGGTTGCCGTCGAACTGGATGGCAAAGGTGTGATCTGGGGTCAGATGCGCTTCCCAGGGGATGTCTGCGGCGCCCGCATAGAGATCGTCCGGTCCCTCGACACCGAACTGGGCCAGCGGAAAGAGGATGCGATTGGCGATTCGCGACCAGAGACAGGCCCGATAGCCGTCCTCCAGGGTGCCCGAGAAACGCGCGCCGCCGCGCGCCTCGGTGGCGTCGCGCATGCCGAGCCGGATGAGTTCCTCGGCCAGCAGACTGCCCATATGCTTGGGCGCGGAAGCGAAAAAATGATGCGGGGACATGCGGATCGGGAACTCCAGGTGGGGGTATTCGGCTATCGGCTATCGGCTATCAGTGTTGAGCTTGACATTGAAAAGCGGTGCAACACCATTTTTGGCGGCTGGCGGCTCTTCAATCATCCTTCTTGAGCAGATCCGCAAGAGCGGCGAAAGGATTGTGCGTCGTCTGTTTGCCGCTCCCGCTTTTCGCACCACCACGACCGGCGGCGAGCGAGGCGAGGTGTTCCTCGTATTTCTGGTGCTCGTTGTCGTGACAGTAGATGCACAGCAGCTCCCAGTTACTGCCGTCCGGGGGGTTGTGGTCGTGGTTCATGTCCTTGTGATGGACGGTGAGTTCGCGCAGATTCTCGCGGGTGAAGGTGCGCGCACAGCGTCCGCAGACCCATTCATAGAGCTTGAGCGCCTGATCGCGATAGCCGGCGGCGCGCTCTTCGCTCGCCTTGCGCGCGTCGGCGACAACACGGTCGAGCCTGGCGCTGTCGATGGGTTTGCCGGTCTTGCCGTGGCGTGGACCCTGGTTTGTGGTCATGTGTGAAGACTCCGGGCGCTATAAGGACCAAGGCTGCAATCTTAGGAGATTTGCCGGAAACCTCATACCCGGAATCAGGCTTTCAAATGGACAGGATGAAGCGGATTGCTCAAGATTCACGTCGCTTTTCATCCTGGAACCCGACTATGGCCGCTTTTCGTATTCCCTGGTATCGCATTCTGTCGCGTCGTCAACGCCCGCCCCTGTTCTGGATCCTCGCCCTGCTCGCGCTGGCCTTCTGGCTGTTCGATGGCGGGCTTTCCTCTTTCTGGCGCGCCCAAAAGGACTGTCAGATCGACAGCATCTACGATGGCGACACCCTGCGCGCCACCTGTGGTCGCAAGGAGGTCAAGGTCAGATTCTACTGCATCGACGCGCCCGAAATGGGACAACGCCCCTGGGGTCGGGAGAGCCGCGACCATTTGCGCCGCCTCACCCCGGACAGGGTGCGACTGGTGGAGCATGAGACGGATCGCTATGGACGCATCGTTGGCGAGGTGTTCGACGGTGACAGGAGCCTGAATCTGGCTCTGGTTGAATCCGGACAGGCGGCGGTTTATCCGCAGTATTGCGATGAGTCACGCTTCTTCAAGGCGGAAAAACGCGCCAAAGAGCGTCGGCTGGGGATCTGGGAAAAGCGTGGCCTCCATCAGCGTCCCTGGGAATGGAGACAGCGCAATCATTGAACGATCTGCTCGCCAGCCGGGATGATTTAACGCCGCTCGTTCGTTGCGCCATCGCCTTGTTGCTCCAGATCCAACATAACGCAAATGCGCAAACAAGATTCGATATTGTTTACATCCTTGTCCCGATTTGCTTAAACTGGTTCATCTTCCAGGCTTACCCATCCAGGGGGCGATTGACCATGCCCGACACGACAAAAAACGTCGTCTTGTTCGAGATTTGTCACCAGATTCCGGGACGGATGCGTTTGCGCGTGCCGATTCTGCTGAAGGAGCCGGCGCTTGCCCTCCGGCTGGAGGAAGCGCTGGGCAGACTGGATGGCGTGCAGACTGTGCGATGCAATCCAGCCTGCGCCAGTCTGACCTTTCATCACCGGGTTTCTCAGGTTCCAGGCACGGATGATCTGACGCGACTGCTACAGCCGCTGATCGCGCCAACGCGGCATCGGCCGCAAATGACCAGACGCGCGCCCCTGAGCCGCGCGCCGGAACGTCATCCTGTGACAGTGAAATCGCCGCGAACGGGCTCGGGCTGCCTGCTCTGCCAGATGAAACTCAGCGCCGCACGCTGGATCCTGGCCGACATCTGGCGCTGCTGGCAACACAACCTGACGCAACGCATGCGTAACCTGCTGGTCACCGCTGGCATTGCCTGATGCGGCCATGCCGTGAGTGAAGCCCTCAAAGCGCACAGAAAAGGGGCCGTCAGGCCCCTTGTCGCACGCATCAATGAGCGATGAGTGGGATTATTCGCCCGCCTCAATCGCCTTCATGCTGAGCCGAATGCGACCCTGCTTGTCCACTTCCAGCACCTTGACGCGGACCTGATCGCCTTCCTTGAGCTTGTCGCTGACTGACTGCACACGCTCCTCGCAGATCTGCGAGATATGCACCAGACCATCGCGACCGGGCAGGATGGTGACGAAGGCGCCGAAATCCATCAGACGCGCGACCCGGCCCTCGTAGATCTTGCCGACCTCGACATCGGCGGTGATGAGCCGGATGCGCCGCTTGGCCTCTTCGCCCGCCGATTTGACCACGGAGAAGATCTTGACCACGCCATCGTCGTTGATATCGATGGTGGCCCCGGTCTCTTCGGTGATGGCGCGGATGACCGAGCCGCCCTTGCCGATGACATCGCGGATCTTCTCGGGATGGATCTTGATCTCGATGATGCGCGGGGCGTGCTCGGACATCTCGGAACGGTGCGCGGTGATGACCTTGCTCATTTCGCCGAGGATGTGCAGCCGTCCGTCCTTGGCCTGGGCGAGTGCGGTTTCCATGATCTCGCGGGTGATGCCCTCGATCTTGATGTCCATCTGGAGCGCATTGATGCCGGTGGCGGTCCCGGCCACCTTGAAGTCCATGTCGCCAAGATGATCCTCGTCACCCATGATGTCGGTCAGCACCGCGAAGCGGTCGCCTTCCTTGATCAGACCCATGGCGACACCGGCGACCGGCGCCTTGATCGGCACGCCGGCATCCATCAGGGCCAGACTGGTGCCGCAGACGCTCGCCATCGAGCTGGAACCGTTGGATTCGGTGATCTCGGAAACCACGCGCACCGAATAGGGGAACTCCTCGATGCTCGGCATCACCGCCAGCACGCCGCGCTTGGCGAGCCGTCCATGACCGATCTCGCGTCGCTTCGGCGTACCGACACGGCCGGTTTCGCCGACACAGAAGGGCGGGAAGTTGTAGTGCAGCATGAAATGCTCGCGGTGTTCGCCGTCGAGCGCGTCGATGATCTGCGAGTCACGTTCGGTGCCGAGCGTGGTGATGACCATCGCCTGGGTCTCGCCACGGGTGAAGAGCGACGAGCCGTGGGTGCGCGGCAGCACGCCGGTGCGGATGGTGATCGGGCGCACGGTCTTGGTGTCGCGGCCGTCGATGCGCGGCTCACCAGCAAGGATCGATTCGCGCACCGTGCTCGATTCCAGCGCCTCGATGGCGACCTTCACCTGGGCCTCGGTCCAGGCCGGTGATTCGCCAGCGCAGAGTTGCTCGACGATGGCCGCACGCGCCGTGTTGAGCGCCGTGTAACGCTCCTGCTTCTCTTTGATGCGATAGGCGCTGGCGATTGCTGCGCCACCGGACAGGTGCACCGCCTCGGTCAGAACCGGGTCGGTGACATGCGGTTTCCAGTCCATCGGTGGCTTGCCGGCTTCGGCTGCCAGTTCGCGGATCGCCTGGATCACGACCTGCATCTGTTCATGACCGAAGAGCACCGCGCCGAGCATGATCTCTTCCGACAGACCGCGCGCCTCCGACTCGACCATGAGCACAGCCTTGTCGGTACCGGCGACGATCAGATCCAGATCCGAATCGGGTCCGAGACCGATAACGGCCGGATTGAGGATGTATTCGCCGTCCTTGTAGCCGACCCGCGCTGCACCAATGGGGCCGTTGAAGGGCAGGCCCGAGATGGCGAGCGCGGCAGAGGCGCCGATCAGCGCCGGGACTTCCGGATTGACCGCCGGATTCAGCGATTTGACGGTGGCGATGATCTGGACTTCGCTGGTGAAGCCCTCAGCGAACAGCGGGCGGATCGGACGGTCGATCAGACGCGCGGTGAGGATCTCGCCTTCGCTCGGGCGTCCCTCACGACGGAAAAAGCCGCCTGGAATGCGTCCGGCGGCATAGGTCTTTTCCTGATACTCGACGGTCAGCGGCAGGAAATCGCGCGCCACGCCGGGACGTTTATCGACGACGACCGTGACCAGGACGACGGTATCGTCGATATTGACCATGACCGCGCCATCGGCCTGGCGGGCGATCTCGCCGGTTTCCAGCCTGACGGTCTGGTTGCCGAACTGGAATTCTTTAACGATTGGGGTGGGAATCACGGATAAATCCTCGGGATGTGTGGGCCGTCGATGCGGCGGCCCCGGATGCTCTGCAACCTTAAGATTGGCACCAGCGGGATGGTGTCTGACGGCGGGGTGGCGAGTCGTGCCGTCGCCGTCGGCTGGCATCGGGCGCGGGCGGATCGGGGGCCGTCTTGACCGCCCGATCACCCAAAAGGCTAGTGCAGCACCTTAGAAATTCCGAGGCCGTTCGTTGTCGTTGTCGAAGGTTCGCAAGCCGACGACGATTACGACAACGACAACGATCAGAGACGGTCTCGAAACACCTGCACTGCTGCACCAGGCTGGAATCAGCGACGCAGACCCAGACGTGCGATCAGCGCACGGTAGCGTTCCACATCCTTGCGCTTGAGGTAGTCGAGCAGTTTCCGTCGGGAATTGACCATGTGCACCAGACCGCGGCGCGAATGATGATCGTGCTTGTGGATCTTGAAATGCTCGGTCAGTTCCAGAATCCGCGCCGTCAACAGGGCGACCTGAACTTCGGGTGAGCCGGTGTCGCGCTCGCCACGCGCATAGTCATCGACGATTTTCTTTTTATCCGCTGCGGTCATGGTCATTGGTTGTCTCCTGAGTCATTAGGAATGAAAAAAGCCCTCATCCGGCGGTGTTGGCCGCCGGATCGATCACCCCGACAATGACTTCAGGGGATCGGGCCGGTTGACTGGTATTCGTTTTAAACAGACAGGATTAACAAGATTTTCCAAGATGGACATGATTCTTCAAGCTACTGTTTTTAATCCTGTTAATCCTGTCGAATTAAATCAGCCGCTTGGGCTGCACCTTGCCGTCGTCGAGAATGGTGCCGACACCGACGAAATGGGCCGATGGATCATACAGCCGCACCAGTCCCTCGGTCGGCGACTGAGGAATCAGCACCGCCTGTCCCTGCTTGAGATAAAAGGCGGCATCGGCTGACAGACGCACCGCCGGCCAGTGTCCGAGCGCACTGTCGAGCGGCAGCAGCAGCTCATCGAGACGTTTCGGGGTCTCGTCTTCGGACCAGGACGCAACCTGATCAAGCGTGACGAAGGGCGCGGCGGACTCGGCATAAGGACCGACCCCGGTGCGTCGAAGCTGGCTCACATGGCCGCCGCAGCCCAGTTCACGGCCAATATCTTCGGCCAGGGTGCGGACATAGGTGCCTTTGGAGCAATGCACGTCGAGTTCGATCTCGGGCAGGTCGCAGGCCAGCAGATCCAGCGCGAAGATCTCGATCTGACGCGGCTGACGCTCGACTTCGACACCCTGGCGCGCCAGTTTATAAAGTCGCTGCCCCTGATGCTTGACCGCCGAATACATCGGCGGCAACTGGTCGATGCTGCCAAGGAAACCGCTCAGCACCTCACGGATCCGCGTCTCGTCGATGCCTTCCACCGGGCGCGTCTCGACGACCTCGCCCTCGGCATCGGCCGTGGTGGTGGTGACACCGAGCCGCACCCGCACGCGATAGCGTTTGTCGGCGTCCAGCAGAAAGGCGGAAAACTTGGTCGCATCGCCCAGACAGCAGGGCAGAAGCCCGGTCGCGAGCGGATCCAGACTGCCGGTGTGTCCGGCCTTGGCGGCGCGGTAGAGTCGTTTGACACGCTGAAGCGCATCGTTTGAGGTCAGGCCAAGCGGTTTGTCCAGCAGCAGAATGCCGGTGACACTGCGCCCCGAATGTTGGCGACGTCCCATCTCGATTTAACGCTCCTGGTCCGTGCCCTGATCGTTGGTGTGCGAACCGACGGCCTGATCGATCAGCGAGGACAGGCGCTCGCCATAGCCGATCGATTCGTCGAAGACAAAATGTAACTGGGGGATGGTGCGCAGACGCACCTCCTGCGCCAGCGCGTGACGCAGGAATCCGGCCAGCGGGCCATTGAGCAGACGCTCCTGCGCGGCGGCCTCTTCATCCGACGGAAAGCAGGTGAAAAAGACCTTGGCGTGCGCCAGATCGCGCGTCACCCGCACCTCGTGGACCGTGATATTGGCGAGTCGCGGATCCTTGACCTGATCGCGTACCGCAACCGCCAGCACCCGCTTCAACTCGGCACCGATCCGCTCGGTGCGGTCGAATTCCTTCACGCTCACAGGACGCGCGCCCGTTCGGTGCGTTCAAAGACCTCGATCTGGTCGCCCGGCTGCACGTCATTGTAATTCTTGACGCCGATACCGCACTCAATGCCGGCCTTGACCTCGCTCACGTCATCCTTGAAGCGGCGCAGCGATTCCAGCGCGCCTTCGTAGACCACGACATTGTCGCGCAGCACGCGGATGGGGCTGTTGCGACGAATCGCGCCTTCGCTGACCAGACAGCCGGCGATGGCGCCGAACTTCGACGAACGAAACACGTCGCGCACCTGTGCCAGACCGATGATTTCCTCGGTGACAATCGGACTCAGCAGCCCGGAAATCGCCTTCTTCACGTCATCGATCAGCTCATAGATGATGCTGTAATAACGCAGATCGAGTCCTTTCTCGTCCACCACGCGACGCGCGGCGGCATCGGCGCGGACATTGAAGCCAAGCATGATGGCGCTGGAACTCACCGCAAGATTGGCATCGGATTCGGTGATACCGCCGACACCCGAGGCGACAATGGAGACCTTGACCTCATCATTCGTGAGCTTGAGCAGGCTGTCCTTGAGCGCTTCGAGGCTGCCCTGTACGTCGGCCTTGATGATGAGATTGACGCTCTTCTGCTCGCCGTCCTTGAGCTGCGAAAAGAGCTGATCGAGGCTGACGCCGCGCTGTTCATCGAAGCGGTTCTGGCGCGACCTCGCGGAGCGGAACTCGGCGACTTCACGGGCGCGACGTTCGTCGCTGACCGTCATCACATCGTCGCCGGCATTCGGCGTGCCCGAGAGACCCAGCACCTGCACCGGAATCGAGGGGCCGGCGGATTCGACCGGCGCGCCGGTTTCGTCGAACATGGCGCGCACCCGGCCATATTCGCCACCGCTGACGATGATGTCGCCGCGACGCAGGGTACCGGACTGAACCAGCACGGTCGCCACTGGACCACGTCCCTTGTCGAGACTGGATTCGACGATGGCGCCACGCGCGGGGCCGTCCACCGGCGCCTTGAGTTCAAGCACTTCGGCCTGGAGCAGAATGGCGTCCAGCAGTTCGTCGATGCCGGTTCCCACCTTGGCGGAGACCTTCACCATCATGGTGTCGCCACCCCATTCCTCGGTCAGCACCTCGTGCTGGGTCAGCTCCTGCATGACCTTGTCCGGATTGGCGTCCGGCTTGTCCATCTTGTTGACGGCGACGATCAGCGGCACCTTGGCAGCGCGGGCGTGGTGAATCGCCTCAATCGTCTGCGGCATGACGCCATCGTCGGCGGCCACCACCAGGATGACGATGTCCGTCACCTTGGCGCCACGGGCGCGCATCGCCGAGAAGGCGGCGTGACCGGGGGTGTCGAGGAAAGAGACCGTGCCCTTGTCGGTTTCGACATGATAGGCGCCGATGTGCTGGGTGATGCCGCCGGCCTCGCCGGAGGCGACCCGGGTGCTGCGGATATAGTCGAGCAGCGAGGTCTTGCCGTGATCGACGTGCCCCATGATGGTCACGACCGGCGGACGTGGCAGGGCTTCGGCCTGTCCTTCCTGTTCCTGAACCTCGTCGAGCAGGGTTCCTTCGGCGTCGCGCATGTCGGTAAGCACCGCCGTGTGGCCGAACTCCTCGACCACCAGGATTGCCGTATCGCGATCCAGAGCCTGATTGATGGTAACCATCATGCCCTGCTTGAAGAGCTCCTTGATGACCTGGGAGGTCTTGACCGACATCCGGTTGGCCAGTTCGCCGACCGAAATCAGTTCGGGGATCTCAACCTCCCGCACCACCGGCGCGGTGGGTCGCTGGAAGGCATGCTTGTCCTGAAGCTGCGGTTTGGTGCTCTTTTTCCGGCGACGCAATCCCCGGCCCACGCCACCCGCGCCTTCGACCTCTTCATAGTCAGCACGGGGTGTCACCGCCAGATCACGGGTACGGACACTCGCGTCTTTACGCACCGGCTTTTTGACCGCGCGGTCTTTTTCGGCGACTTCGGGTGGTTTTTTGACGCCTTTTTTGGGTTTGGCGGCCTCGGCCCGACGCGCGGCGGCGGGAGCGGCGTCCTCGCCATCATCCTCCGTGCCAATCAGGGCAGGCTCTGCGGGACGGGGCGCAGCGGGGGTCGTCTTGCGAATCGCCGCTTCAGTCGCCGCTGCTTCAGCCGCTTCGCGCTCGGCTTCGAGTCGCGCCTGCTCTTCGGCGCGGAGACGGGCCTCTTCCTCAAGACGACGCGCCTCCTCGGCGGCGCGCCGACGAATCTCTTCCTCACGTGCCAGCCGCGCCTGATCCTCCTGATCGGCCAGACGACGCGCCTCCTGCTCGGCGCGCATCGCCTGAAGCTCAGTCCGGCGACGGGCCTCCTCGTAGATCGAGCTGTTCGCCGCGTTGCGCTCGCGGGCGGTGGGCGGACGCGGACGCTCGACTGGTGCGCGGCGGGTGGTGACCGGAGGCGGAGGCGTCGGTGCGGCGTCCTCGCCACGTTTGACATAGGTACGTTTGCGTCGGACCTCGACACTGACGGTCTTGCCGCCGCGCGCGGGCGGTGCTGGACGCACCCCGGCGGTGCTGCGCGGAGCGGCGGCGGGCTGCTGGCGCAGTTCGCTGACCGACTTGCGCTTGAGCGTGACCTGGCTGGGATCCGTGCTGCTTTCGTCCCCTTCCTTGCCATGACTGCGGCGCAGGTAACCGAGGAGCTTGACTTTTTCCTGCTCCGTCAGAGTGGCATCCGCGTCGCTTGCGCTGATGCCCGCCTCGCTCAATTGAGTAAGGAGTCGCTCGACCGGAATGCCGACCGTGGAGGCGAGTTGCTTGACCGTGACTTCACTCATGGACTGATTTTTAAACCTCTATTCCTCTGCGGCATCGACGAACCAGGGTTCGCGTGCCTTCATGATCAAGCGCGCCGCACGCTCTGCGTCCATCCCATCGATTTCCATGAGTTCATCGACCGACAGCTCGGCGAGGTCATCCAGGGTGGTGACACCCTGGGCAGCCAATGCGGCGGCGAGAACATCATCCATATCTTCCAGGGCCAGCAGCGCTTCTGACGGATCCGGGGCAACACCCTCTTCCGACGCGATGGCGCGGGTCAGGATCACATCCTTGGCGCGCTCGCGCAGCAGCTCGATGGTTTCGTCGTCAAAGTCGTCAATGGCCTGCATCTCGGCAAGCGGGACATAGGCCACTTCATCGACACTGCTGAATCCTTCTTCGACCAGGATTGCGGCGAGATTCTCGTCGATCTCCAGTTGATCCATGAAGGTCTGGACTGAACGGCGGGCCTCCTGTTCGCTCTTGGCGACAGCATCCTTTTCGTTCATGACGTTAAGTTCCCAGCCGCTCAACTGGGTGGCGAGCCGGACATTCTGGCCGAAGCGCCCGATGGCCTGGGCCAGATTTTCCTCCTTGACGGCCACATCCATGCTGCGCGCCTCTTCGTCGATGACGATGGAGACCACATCCGCCGGCGACATGGCATTGATGACGAACTGCGCCGGATTTTCGTCCCAGAGGATGATATCGACCCGTTCGCCATTGAGTTCGTTGGAAACCGCCTGGACGCGCGAACCGCGCATGCCAACACAGGCGCCGACCGGATCAATGCGCGGATCGGCGGTTCGAACCGCGATCTTGGCGCGCGAACCCGGATCGCGGGCCGCACCGAGAATCTGAATCAGACCCTCGCCGACCTCGGGGACTTCGAGCCTGAAGAGTTCGATCAGAAGCTCGGGCGCGGTGCGGCTGACAAAGAGCTGCGGCCCCTTGGGCTCGGCGCGCACATCATAAAGATAGCCGCGCAGACGGTCGCCAGCACGAACCGATTCACGCGGGATCATCTGATCGCGTGGCACGATGGCCTCGGCGTTGTTGCCCAGATCGAGCAGCAGACTGCCACGATCCGATTTCTTGACGATGCCCGTCACCAACTGGCCCTTGCGCTCGGCGAAGGCGTCGATGATCTTGGCGCGCTCGGCGTCGCGCACCTTCTGGACGATGACCTGTTTGGCCGTCTGGGCCGCGATGCGTCCGAACAGCTCCGACTCGATTTCTTCCTCAATGAAGTCGCCGGGGCCCAGCGCAGGCTCCAGAATGGCCGCAGCGGACTGGGTGATCTGGCGTGACGGCGCATCCAGGACGCCCTGCTCGGGGTCCGGGATGATCTCCCAACGGCGGAAGCTGCTGTAATGGCCGGTTTTGCGATCAATGACGACCCGCACATCAATGTCGCCGCCATGTTTCTTGCGGGTCGCCGATGCCAACGCGGCTTCGATGGCCTCGAAGATCACACCTTCAGGCACGTCCTTTTCGTTGGAAACGGCCTCTACGACCAGTAAGATCTCTTTACTCATTCCACCTGTATCCAACTCAGAACTTGCAGCTTAGACATCAAATAGTGTGTACCGTCATCCAGCATCAGAATTCGGGAACCAGACGCGCCGATTCCACGGATGTCAGCGGGATCTCCCAGAGGCGACCCTCTGCATCCAGCCTGACAATCCCCGACTCGCAACCCTGAAGCAGACCCTCCAGCCTGCGGCGACCGTCGAGCTTTTCGGCCAGACGGATCCTCACCCGACTCCCCGCAAAGCGCGCGAAGTGTTCGGGGAACACCAGTGGTCGATCCAGGCCGGGAGACGACACTTCGAGGTCATAATGGCCAGGCAGAGGATCTTCGACATCCAGCACGCCGCTGAGCTGGTGGCTCACTGCGGCGCAATCATCCAGCGTGATGCCCCGTTCGTGGTCAATATAAACCCGCAGTGTCGCGCCGCCGGCTCCATGCTGGAAGAATTCGACATTCACCAGCTCGTAGCCCATGGGCTCCACGACCCGCCTGGTCAGCGTGATGAGATTGCCGTCAGCCGACTGCATAATCCGCCTTTTAGAAAAAAAAATTGGGCCATCGGCCCAACCTCTATGCCGCGCCGACCGGTTTGCCGACGCATGACATCACAAACTTTGCGAGAGCGATAAAAAAACCCCTTGACGGGGCCTTGTGGACGACTGGATTCAGACGCGCCGTTCTTCTCTCCTTAAGCTGCCGAAGTCTATACGCTCTGATCGAGAATCGCAAGGCTGGCAGCGATTCTTGATTTTGAGTTCATGCATCTGGTGCAGGCGGACCCTCTGCGTCATCCGCAACCGGTCGTATCAGGCCTGCAAGCTGCTGTTGCAGATCTGCGTACAGCGCGGCCTGGGCATCCAGTTGCGCCTGCATCTGCTGCCCGCCAAGCTGGCTCTCGACCAGTTGCGCACTCATCTCCCTGAATTCTTCGGTCAGTTGCCGGTTCGCTGCTTCAGCCGCCTGTAATCGCCCGCTTGCCTGATCGTGCATCACGTCCAGTCTGGCGTGCGCGACCGCCAGCCTGTCGGCTGTCTGCCGTTGTGCCTGAAGCTGTTCCAGGGTGTCCTGGAGTTGATGCCGGGCGTCGCTCAGTTCGGCAGCGAGCCGTGCCGTCTCCTGACTGAGATGCGTGATGGCGTCCTGTTTGACGATCAGCGTCTGCGCCTGCTGCCGATTTTCCGCCTGGAGCTGCTGAACCTGCTGTTCGTGACGGCGCTGCTCCTGCTCCCGCTGCTCTTTGGCGGCCTGCCGGAAGTGTTCCAGCGATTCACGCGCATGCCGATGTTTCTCTTCCAGCGACTGAAGGTGGCGCTCATGTTCCATCAGTCGCAAGTGCAGCGATTCGTTCTCCTTTGCTGCCTCGCTGGCGCGAATCCGTTCCGCCTGCCAGTTCGCATTCGCCGTCTCATGCGCCTGCCGTTCGGCGGACCAGCCTGCGTCCAGCTCCATCACACGCGCCTGTACCGCCTCCAGCTCCTGTGCCAGGCGAATGATTTCAGCCTCTTGTGTCTGTCGCTCCGTGTCGCGACGCGCCTGCGCGCTCGCGATCACCTCTGACGCTTCTTCATGCAGCCGCCCTGCCAGGCTGGCGATCAGCGCCTTGATCGGCTCACTCAGGCATTGCTCCTGATCGACCCTGATGCCTTCTTCGTCCGACAGTTCGCGCAGATAGCGATGGAGCGTGGTTCGGGAGCCGGTATTGCCGAGTTCGACGCGAACCGCATCGATGGATGGATGCTCGCCACGCGCCAGCAAGGCGTCACGCGCCTGCTGAACCCTGAATTTACTGATGCCGCTACGCGCCATGTGCCTTCGTCAATAAAATACTGTATTACATAGTATGTCTATACATACCAAAATACGGTCAATTTGAAAAGCGTCCCGATTAAAAATAACATGGGATAAGGCTGCATTATCCCATGTTAGGCTTCTCAAACACCCACAAAACCACATGCTGGTACGCTATCTCGCCCCATCCAGCCGATTCGTCGCCGAGGACAGACGCATGACCAGTGTTGACCGCTATCTGGAAGCCGCCACGCGGACAAACACCCGTCGCGGTTATCGATCGGCCATCCGTCATTTCGAAGAGGTCTGGGGTGGATTTCTGCCCGCCACGGCGGATGCGGTGGCGCGCTATCTGGCCGATCACGCTGAATCGCTGGCGCTGAATACGCTCAGGCTGCGGCTGGCAGCGCTCTCGCAATGGCATCTGGAGCAGGGTTTTCCGGATCCGACCAAAGCGTCGGTCGTGCGGAAGGTGTTGAAAGGAATTGGCGAGCTGCATCCGGCACGCGAACAGCAGGCGCGCCCATTGCAGATCGAGGAGCTGGCGAGGCTTGATGACTGGCTCGCGGCGCGCATCCAGGAGTCAGCCAATCATGACGAACAGGCGGCGCGGCGGCGTGCGACCCGCGACCGGGCCTTGATTCTGCTCGGATTCTGGCGCGCCTTTCGCGGCGACGAATTGAACCGTCTGCGGGTCGAGCACATCCAGGTCATCCCCGGAGAAGGGATGACGCTCTATCTGCCGCGCACCAAAACCGATCACTCGGCTCGCGGCAGCGAATTCAAAGTGCCGGCGCTCTCGCGTCTCTGCCCCGTGGATGCCTATCTGGACTGGATCAGTCTGACGCAGTTGACCGAGGGGCCGGTGTTTCGGCGCATCAACCGCTGGGGTGCGGTCGGTGATGAAGCACTCCATCCCAACAGCCTGATCCCATTGTTACGCAAGCGTTTTGTCGAGGCCGGGCTCGCCATGCCCGAGCACTACAGCGGACACTCGCTGCGGCGTGGTTTCGCTAGTTGGGCCAATGCCAACCACTGGGATGTGAAGTCGTTGATGGACTATGTGGGATGGAAGGATATGAAATCGGCGCTGCGTTACATCGAGCGCCCCGACGCCTTCGGGCGCGAACGCATTGAGCGCGCCCTGGCGCAAACCTGATGATCCGCATGGTGAAAAGGACTCGAATCCATAAGCAGGCGGACGTATCTAAAGGATTGGTCAACTTCCAGCAAACAGCCGCCAGCCTGGTTTTCCGGTCAGATTTCGACGCGACCGAGACGCTGACAACTGAAAGCGGGTCGCCCATGTTCGATTTGCCGACACCATCAAGCCAGCGGGAGACGCCTCATGCTCATCAAGCCGCCCTCCGACATCGCCTCGTCCGAGATCACTCCGCCCGCCATCTGGAAGCGTCGGCGCGAATTCATCCAGGCATCCGCCGCCGGGCTCGGCCTGATCGCGACCGGCGGGCTGCTGACTGCGCTGCCGGGTCCGGCTGTCGGCGGCGAGGCGATTCCCAACCTCAAGCCCAGCCCATTGAGCACCGACGAGCCGCCGACCAGTTTCAAAGACGTCAGCCGCTATAACAATTTCTACGAGTTCGGCACCGAAAAATACGATCCGAGCACCAATGCTCAGACGCTCAGAACACGTCCCTGGACAGTCGCGGTCGATGGCGAATGTGAGTCGCCCGGCGAGATCGGCATCGAAGACATCCTGACGGGTTTCACGCAGGAGGAGCGCATCTACCGGTTGCGCTGTGTCGAGGCCTGGGCGATGGTCGTGCCTTGGGTCGGCTTTCCGCTCGGCGATCTGCTACAGCGTTTCAAGCCGACATCGAAAGCCAGGTATGTCGCCTTTGAGACGCTGCATGACCCCGAGCAGATGCCCGGTCAGCGCCGCGCAGTGCTCGACTGGCCCTATCGCGAAGGTCTGCGGATGGACGAAGCCATGCATCCGCTGACCATTCTCGCCACCGGGCTCTATGGCGAGCTGCTGCCGAATCAGAACGGCGCGCCGCTGCGCCTGGTCGTGCCCTGGAAATACGGCTTCAAGAGCATCAAGTCGATTGTACGGATTCGTTTCACCGAGCAAGAGCCGCCGGCAACCTGGAACCGGATGCAGCCCAATGAATACGGTTTTTACGCCAATGTGAATCCGGAGGTCGATCATCCGCGCTGGAGCCAGAAGCGACATCGGGTGATCGGCGAGGGGCTCTTTGCCGGGAAGCGCGAGACCCTGCCTTTCAACGGCTATGCTGATCAGGTCGCGAGTCTTTACAGCGGCATGGATCTGCGTCGTTTCTTTTAGTCCGAATCAAGCCTTCACGATTCGCGCTATTCAGGAAACCGTTCCAATGACCCCATCCCGCACCGAGACCCTGGTTCGTGTCGGCAAGCCGCTCGTCTTCCTGCTCTGTCTGGCGCCGATGGGGCATCTGCTCTGGCGGGTCGTCATGGAGACCATCGGCGCCAATCCGGTTGAGACACTGATCCATGCGACGGGCGACTGGACGCTGCGTCTGTTACTGATCACGCTCGCGGTCACACCGCTGCGGCGTCTCACCGGTCAGGTCTGGCTGATCCGCTTCCGTCGTCAGCTCGGCCTCTTTGCCTTCTTTTATGCCTGTCTGCACCTGACGGCCTATCTCTGGCTCGACCAGTTTTTCGACTGGCGCGCGATCATCGAGGACATCGTCAAACGGCCCTATATCACGGTCGGATTCGCCGCATTCGTGCTGCTGATCCCGCTCGCTGTGACCTCGACCCGAGGCTGGACGCGCCGACTTGGCCGACGCTGGAAGACTCTGCACCGGGTGGTCTATTTCATCGCGATATTGGGCGTGGTGCATTACCTCTGGCTGGTCAAGGCGGATCGCTTTGAGCCCATCCTGTATGGCGTCATACTCGCGGGCCTACTGGCGTTTCGTATACCGTGGCGGAAGGGTAACCAGTCAGGCGTGAATTAGTTGCTCGACTCTCAAAAGCTCCCGATATTTCAAAAATTGTCGAGGACAATCCCGGCCAACTGCCAATTTATCTCTCAGCGTCGCATCTCGCCGTCTTGCCTCCCTGCGCCGCACTGAGTATGCCGCGCAGGATGTTCAGCTCGACCCGGTCAGGCCGCGCGCGGTTGAAGAGCCGACGCAGACGACGCATGAGTTTGTGCGACTGCTCGGGATCGCCGAAGCGGATGGCGAACAGCGTTTCGGTCAGATGACCGTAAAACCCTTCCATTTCCTCTGCCGTCGCCAGATCGCGGGGCTGATCGGTCAGTCGCTCGCCCTGCTCCGCGCGTGCGGTGCGGCGGATCTCATAGGCCAGCACCTGGGCCGCCGCCGCCACATTGAGCGAACTGAAATCAGGATTGGTCGGGATATGCACCAGCGCATGACAGCGCGCCAGCTCGGTATTGGTCAGCCCCGAACTCTCGCGCCCGAGCACCAGCGCCACGTCGCCCCCGGCTGACTCGTCGAGCAACCGCTGGGCGCACTCGGGCGGCTCCAGCAGCGGCCATTCGATGGTGCGCAATCGGGCGCTGGCGCCGATGACGAACCGACAACCCGCCAGCGCATCGACCAGCGTCTCATGGATGCCGGCGTGTTCGAGCAGATCGTCAGCGCCGGAGGCTCGCGCCAGCGCCTCGGCGTCCGGGAGCTGGCGGGGCGCGACCAGTTCCAGGCGCGACAGGCCCATGGTCTTCATGGCGCGGGCGACGGCGCCAATGTTGCCGGTGTGGGTCGTTTCCACCAGCACGAAACGGATTCGTGCCAGCGATGCGGTCATTTGGTCTATCATGAGCGGCTGTTTCGTCAAGACTCTCGCTGTATCCTGACGCTATGATACAGCGACCGCCCTGGATAGCCTTCACAACATGCACCCAAGTCTCAACATCGCCATCCGCGCCGCCCGCAGTGCCGGCAAACTCCTGCTGCGCTACTCGGACCGGATCGACCAGATCAGTTTCGAGTCCAAGAGCCGCAACGACTTCGTCAGCGACATGGACCGCGCCGCCGAGGCCACCATCATCCAGGAACTGCGCAGTCGTTTCCCCGATCATGCGATTCTGGCCGAAGAAAGCGGCGAGCAGACGGGCAAAAGCGATTTTCAGTGGATCATCGATCCGCTCGACGGCACCACCAACTATCTGCACGGCTTCCCGCAGTTCGCGGTGTCGATTGCGCTCAAGCACAAGGACCAGCTCGAATGCGGCGTCGTTTACGATCCGCTGCGCGAGGAGCTGTTCACTGCTGCGCGTGGCCGAGGCGCACAGCTCAATGACCGCAAACTCCGTGTCACTAACCGCCCGTCACTTGAGGGTGCGCTGATCGGCACCGGATTTCCCTTTCGCGATCAGCGGCACATCGACACCTATCTCGGCATGTTCAAGGCCATGACACTCGCCACCGCTGGCCTGCGACGCCCCGGCTCGGCCTCGCTGGATCTCGCCTATGTCGCCGCCGGGCGCACGGATGGTTTCTGGGAACTCGGGCTCTCGCCATGGGACTGCGCCGCCGGCGCCCTGCTGATCCTGGAGGCCGGCGGCGCCATCACCGATCTGAGCGGCGGCAACCGCTTCCTCGACACCGGCAACATGGTCGCCGGCAATCCCAAGGTTCACCGCGCCATGCTTGATCTGCTCAAACCCTTCCTGAACGACTCGTTACGGGCCTGAGTCATTGCGTCGCGCTCATCGACCTGATGCGCTCAGTCGCCGAGTCTGCGCCGCGCCCTCGCCGATCCACGGTTTGGGCTGTTTCGCCAGAATCGGCTTCGCGGTCGGCGATTTCATCGGCACCTTCGAGGGTGCCGAAGTCGATGAGGACGGCACTCATGTGCTCTGGCTCTACGACGATGAGACCGGGGTGCTGGTCGGGCGGCGCGGCGACAATCTGCTGCGCTGGCTGAACCATCGGGATCAGCCGAATGCCGAGTTCGACGGCTTCGATCTCTATGCCTGTCAGCCAATCAGCATTGATGATGAAATCACCATCGACTATGGCGCCACACCCTGATTCAGCGGCTGCGCCAACTCTTCCAGCCCCAGAATAAACGCCCACTGTGCCGAGTTGACCGGCATGATCGAAAGCCGGTTGCCGTTGCGTACCAGCGGCATTCCTTCCAGTGCGCCCTTCGCTGCCCCCTTGAGTTCAGCGAGCGGGATGGTCCGTCGCAGATGACGGACATAACGCACATCAACCAGATACCAGCGCGGGCGGCTGGGATCACTTTTGGGATCGAAGTATCGAGCCTCGGGATCGAATGCTGTGGGATCCGGTCGCGGCGCGCTCGCCACCTCAGCGAGCCCGACCACGCCCGGCACCGCGCAGTTGGAATGATAAAAGAGAATGGGATCACCGACCCGCATCTGATCGCGCAGCATGTTGCGCGCCTGATAATTGCGCACCCCATCCCAGGGCTCGGTCTGATTTGGGCGCGCCGCCAGATCGTCCAGACTGAAGGTGTCGGGTTCGGACTTCATCAGCCAGCCGTTCATCGAGAACCCCTCAGCGGTCATCCAGCTCGCCGTCGAATTTGAAGACCGGACCCTCATCGATCCCATCCCGATCCTGAACGGTGGCCGATGCCGGCTTGTGCAGTGACAACGGCGCCCGACGGCTCTGCAAACGTGGCTCCCGGTCCGTCTCGCGGATCTCCCCGGAGAGTTGATGCAGCGCGTCCGCCGCCTCGTCGAATGGGATTTCGTCGTGTTTGGCGTCGGTGACACGCAACTGCATGGCGGCAGCGATCCGCTCCTGAACGTCCGGCAGGACATAGTGATCGCTTTCGCGGAAACGCACGAAAGGCAGTTGAGCCGCCGCACAGATGCGATCAAGCCGGTCACGGGGCAGACTCTTTCGCAGCCGCGAACGCGGCACCAGATTGATGGCGCAGGCAATGGCTGAGGTGTCCGGGCGACAGACGACGAAGTCAAAGCAATGCTCGCCGAGGCGCTCATAGGCGCGCTCACGGTCGCGACGAGGCATACGCGGTCGCACATCAATGATGTCGGCCACCCGCACCCGGCCATAGACCCGATAGGTCTTGCCAACGGCCTGTTCCAAAACAGCCTGAAAGGCGCGCTGCGCGGGGGTGAACAAGGTTCTGTCCGCCAGATAAGGAAAACGGAAACGCTTGCTGAGACTGCGCCGCAGACTCAAGAGAAAGGCCAGCAGCACGATAGCGGCGAGTCCGAGCAGAAAATACAGATGTTCCATGTTATGGATAGACCTCAGAGATACCCGGCACCCTGGATCAGAGCGTGATCCAGAGCGATTTCCAGGAGCGGCGGTAAACCGATACTATAAGACCTGCCGACAGACTATAAAATATTTGGTTGACAACAAATCACAGCGCATGGATAATTTCGCGGATCGGGTGTTTGCGTGATGATTTTTAAAAATATTCGCACATGTCCGTCAAGTTAAAAATTTTTATGCGCCCGTAGCTCAGCTGGATAGAGTACCTGGCTACGAACCAGGTGGTCGGAGGTTCGAATCCTTCCGGGCGCGCCAAATAGAACAAAGGCTTAGCATCAAATAAGGTGCTAAGCCTTTTTTGTTTTCGGGTCAAACCCGAAAATTACCCCCACTTTTACCCCCACCCCAGCAACGCTAGCTCGCGATCTTCAGGTGGAGCGGCATGTTTCGCGCTGGAGCCGCTGCCCATTTTGCGAAACAGATTCACCACTCGACATCCAGATCATCCAAGAGTCCGCCCAGGCCGTGCTCGGCCAGCCGCAACCGCGCGGCCATCCCCGCAATCGACGATCTGACGAATGCGTCGTGCTGGGCCTGCAAGCGCTCGAAGGTCCGCCGGTGCATCCCTTTTGGGCGGCGACCGGGAAAGTTCAGGATACCGGGCTCCCAACCCATCCGTTGGCGGGTACGCTCCGCCCGACGTGTCGCCCGGTCGTCGTCGCTTTCCCGCTGACAGTCGTAGGCGAGCCGATAACAATGACGGCAGACGAAGAGGCCGGCACGGCCAATGTAGAGCAACGCGACCCGGCGTCCGCATCCATCCGCCGGACAAAGGAACCAGGGACGCGCACCGCCATAAGTGCAGGCGGTCCAGTCCAACCGGACGGCGTACTCCATCGGATGCCATTCATCGCTACCGCAGCGGTGCCGATAGCTCAGAATCACCTGATCGGCGGCCGTCCTGATGGAGGTGGAGGCCAAGGCCTCCCCGTCACATTTCCAGTTCCATCCGAAAGCCTGTCCCTGTGTCAGCAACCCCTCGCGGTGCAGCCGGCGAACATCCAGTGACCGGTAATCGCTCGTCGTGTTCTTGCCGCCTTGATGGTGTCGTCCGCTGCCGATCCCGCCCATTTTTACTCCCGGATTTTGCCGAAATCATCAGTCAATTTGATTTCCCGATTGCTGCCAAAACGGGTAGAAGTCATGCCCCGCCTGACTTCAAATGTAATTCCACTGACCGCTTTTACCCGCTGCGAAGCTGTTTCAGCTTCAAAATCATGGCCAGGGTGCGCTCGAATTTGCGATCCAGATGGGTTTCGTAGCGGTTCAGCTTCTCCAGGCGATGCACTTGCAGCCCTTCACCGAGGGTTTGCACCTGGATCGCGGGGATCAATCGGGCTTCCTGTTCCATGCGAATACAGATAGGCTCCAAGGTCTTGTAAATGAACTCCGCCAACCCTTCGGCAGTCGCTGGATACTCGCCCTCCTCGACATGCTCGTCCCACCAGTCGCGGGACTCCTGAATCAGCGCCCGCCGCGCTTTCTCGTAGGCATTGAGTCCACCCTTGCGCAGGATCGCCGCCGCCTTGCGGGTAGCCGCCAGATCCAGCGCCGCATGTCGCTGTCGCTCGGCGATCTCCTCCGCACTGGCCGTCAGCAGGTCGGGCAGATCGCATCCTTCTTTCAACAGCCCTCGCTCGAAGGGTGCCGCCGCCGGGATCGGGCTGTCGTGCTGGCTTTGGGCGACGCTGCGCAAACCGCGATTGATCGCCGCCCCTTCGGCCAGCAAGACTCGGCGTTTGCGCCAGATGATCGACGCCAGTTCTTCAACCAGATGCCGCTCGGTCATGCCCGCCGGGCGATGCTCCTCGATCAGCGCCGCCAGCAGATCGGTAAACTCGGTCTGATCTTCATGCGCCAGGACCGTCAGCCTGGACAGAATGCCGTGCTTCATCGCGTTGAAGCGTACCGCCTCATAATTGCCGCTCGATGCCATTGGCACGATTTCAGCCTGAATCAGATCGGCCCCTACGCGTTCATTGTCGTGCGCCTGCATACTGAATTCCTCGTTACTCACCGCGACTGGCGCGGGCATAGGCTTCGCTGTCATCCGCCGCGACACTTGTTGCAACCGGTGCCGGGGAAACCGGAGAAAGCGACGAAACCGATTCCACCTTCCATGCCTCTGCCGAGCGGTTGCCGCTGACGCGGACAAACCGCCGGCCATCGACGATGCGTCCGGCATGGCGCTTGATCCACCAACCCAGTCGCCGCCGGTTGATCTCACCGCGTTCGTCGGCGATGTCATGCAGCACCTCGCGCAGCTCGACCTGCTCCTCGCGGAAGGCCGATGCCTCTCTGACCGCATCGCGCACCATCGCCGGGGTTTTGCCAAAAACCGTCTGCCAGGCGGTCAGGAGTCGCGCCAGCGTCTCCCGATCCGGATCTTCGGCGATGGCCTCGAATACCGAGGTGGTCGGATCGGCGCCACCCAGCCAAAGCAGCGGCTGTCGGCACAGGTCGGACCAGTCCCCATAGCTCGCCAGCGACTTGCAGTCGGTCTTGGGTCGCCCCGCCACGATCCAGGCGCGCACGATGGTCAGGGCCGCCGAGACGTAACGACCGCGCTCGCGCAGCACTTCCCGCACCAGATCGGGCCGCTGGAAATGGCGCGCCGCCGGCACCTCGCACAACGGGGACAGATTGATAGTGATACAGCGCCGGCTCATGTCCTGGATCGGCCCGACGTTGTTACCGCTGGAGAGAAACAGGGCGCGGGTGTTGACGGTCGCAGTCTTGGAGACGCCCAGGATGCGCCCGCTCATGTACTCGGCGGTCAGCGCGGTGCACAGGCTCTTGTGCGCCACCAGATCGCCGGTCAGATTGTCGAACTCGATCACCGCCGGTGCGCGCAACAGCTCCGCCAGCAACAGCTTGCGGCATTCCTCGTCATCTGCCGGGAAGGTCGTCGGGGTGCCCCGCTGGGGCGTCGCGAAGGCGGTGATCAACTCGCAGAGATAAGACTTGCCTGAGCCCACCATGTGCGCCCGCGCATGAAACATGGGCGCAGTCGCCAGACTGGAGCGGATCGCCGCCGTCAGCATCGCCGACTGCGTCGCCGCCCGATCGCTGTCCTGAGCAAAGCTGAACTCGCTCAACAGATCGTTCAGCGTGGCCAGCGCGGCCTCCGCCTCGGCGCGGGTCGGCCGCTCGGGAACGGAGAACGCCCGCGCATCGAAGACCCCGAACATCCCTGTCGCGGCGTCATAGCCCGCCGCCGTCATCAGACTGCCATCCGGACGCAGATAGGGCTGGCGCGCCAGGCCATTGAGCACCGGCAGATGCGGATAACTGGTGGAATCGAAGAGCACCGCCGCGTGCCGGGCCGGCGGATCGGTGCGTACCCAGTCCTCGCTGCGCGCATCGAACCGCTCCCAGGTCGCCGCCCCTGCCAGGGCGCGCACCAGCGCCGGTTGCGAGATGTCCTGCACCCGCGTCTCACGGGTTCCGGGATCGGTCACGACCGTGACGATCAGTCCGCCACGCTGATAGAACCGCAGCGACTGCGCCAGCTCCCGCTCCGCTGCATCGACGACACGATGGATCTCGCCGGCCACGACATGGATGGTTGGTTTCATGCGCGCGGCCTGGATCTCGATGTCGAGCAGGCGCAGCAGGTCGCGGATATGCCGCTCGGTGCAATGACCATGCAGACATTTGAAGCCACCGATCGGCCACTGATCGTCCGGTTCAAAATAGGCCGTGCCGCCATCCACCGCGCCCGTATGCTCATCGACCCAGGGGCAAGTGATGTCGTGCTTACCGTTGCCCAGCGGGGACTTATAGAGACCCCGCGCGCGCAGGGCCGCCAGCACGGCGTTCTCGTCGGGACGGGGAATCCAGACCGGATCGCCATCGGCGGGCCGCTCCTGGACCGGACGCGCCGCCGGACGCTTGACCCGCGCCGTTGGGGTCATCTCCAGTTGCAACCCCGCGACCAACTCCGCCAACGCATAACGCCGCTCGGGTGCCCAATCGGTCAGCCGGCAGTCGAACGCCGGGCGGTGCTTGCCATTGACCGCGACGGGCAACCGCGCCAGCCGGGCCAAAGGACCGTTGGCACCCGGATCGCACAGGCGTGCATCAATGATCGCCGTCATCAGCCGGTTGGCCGTCTGCGCATCCGTGAGCGGTTCATCCAGGCAGTATCCTGCCTGAAAATTTCCAGGGGAGGTCTCCAGCAGCCAGGTCGGGGCCAAGGTCAGCCGGTCGCGGTCCACTTTGGTCCCGACATCGTCGAGCATCACCGCATAGAGGGCATGGAACTGGCTCTTCCGGCGCCGATACGCCCCCTTCTCATCGGGCCGGAACGCCGCCAGGCTGAAATAGTTGTTGGCATCGGGTGACAAGATCGCTGCCCCATTGGTTTCCCCCAGCCAGGGGTATCCAGACCAGGCTTGTCGGGGGACGCTGGAAGGGTCGCCGCTGAAGCTCACCACGATGGGGTGGAGATCACCCAGATCGTCGCCGAAGACCGCCAGCAAAAACTCGTCGTTGCCAATCGCATCGGTTTCGCCGGTTTCATCGGTTTCCACCGGCTCGACAGGAAAAAGTCGCGCGGGTGCATTCATGACCACCCCCTCACGCCGCCGTCTTGCGCGCGGCTTCCAGCGCGGCGACCAGGGCGCGGATCTGCTCCGCAGTCTTGCCGGCGATGCGGGCCGCATTCAGCGCCGCGACCTCGTCCGACGGCCAGCCAACGGCTCGCGCCCCAATGGAAACCGGGTGCGTGAAGAGACCTTCCTGGATGTCGAGATAGTGGGCGCTGCGCGAACGGCCACGCTCACGCAAAACGGCGGGGAGTCGAAGGATCGTGCGGGTCATGTTGGCACCTCATGGGGTGTTGTTGAACATGACGCCATTGCGCACGAGCTAGGGCACTGGCTTGCAAGCTAGCCCGTGAAATTCAATCCAACCATCTGTTAATCAATAATTTTTTAAGTGATGCGAGCCAGGTTCAAAGGCATGTTTACCACTTCGACCCGGCTTTGGGTGGTTCGGGCTTGGCAGCGAGGATCTGCTTCAGACGTGACACGCCGATGCCTTCTTCCTCCGCGACGGTCTTGTTGAATGCCCCATTGCCTCTTGCTCTTTCGGCATCCACGCGCTTCTGGAGTCGCTCCCGTCGCTGCGCCGCTGACTCCTGGTCTCCGCCCCCAGCGATGGGTTGATCCACCAAGCGAGTCAAAGCCCGTCGATCCACCTCGAATCGCTGGCTTTCCAGGAACAGGAGATCACCCAACGCGACTGAATGACCAGCAAGGGTGAGCTTGAGCGATCCCCCGTCCGGTAAGAGCACCAGATGACCGGAATGCTGCCGGCCCTTGAACAGACCAACCTCCCAACGCGCGGAATCGGCAGTATCCGACGCACTGGGTCTGCGAAGTCCAAGTAAGCGCGCGAGTAGATCAGCGATCAGATTGGCCGAGGTCTGCCATTGTTCAAGCTGATTGCTCGCCACCGGCACCCGGCAGACATCGTTCCGCCGCCCGCAGACGACGAATGCCGCACGGCCGGTCGGATAGTTCAAGACATGCACCGGCATGACGCACTCGTCCTCGCACCCCGGACAGACCACGCTCGACGCCGGACTCGCCTTGACCAGCATTCCCTGCGACTTCAGCACCGCAACCGCCGCCGTCGGCCAGTGGGTCAGCTCATGCTCGCTGATCAGAACCGCCGTCCCATCGTTTGCCCCCAACCGCTCCAACAGGACGCAGAGGACATCGTGCGGGCTCATGCCTCAGCCTGCTCCAATGTCGGTTCCACTGCTTCCGTCATGTCCTTGGGCTCGATCCCCGACGCCGCCAGCATGGCGCGCAACCGCAGGCCCAGTTCGTCATATTTCAGGGAGCAGGAATTCGGGTGCGTGATCCGGATCGTCACCTTCCTGGCCGGCTTGTCCTCGTGCACGTCCACCACCGCCAACAGCTCCACCTGGGTCACGTTGTACAGATGCCCCGGCGCCTTTCTCAGCGCCCGGTCCATCAAAGCATAAACGGCCTCCCGGTCACGGGTTGGATCGGCTTCCAGGGTGAGACGGTCCCCGGATCGTACTGTCGAGGACAGACGCAGTTTTTTTACAGCGACGCTTTCGATGCCGCTCCAGGGATCGAAAACGAATGGAAAGCCCCGCTCCCGCAGCGGGCTGAGGTCATAGACCCGTTCGTCTTTGGGATCGGACGGCAACTCGTCGAGCTTGAGGATCGCCCGCGCAAAGACCCCTTGCAGCGGCTCGACCGCCTGACGCCCGCCGCGATAGTTCAGATCCAGCTTGCCCTCCTGTTGCGAGTAGACATAGACGATGTCGAAGGCCGGGTTGTGCGGACGCGGCTGGAAATCACCGTTCACCCACTCGGCGGCCTGTTGGGAGTGATCCTCAGGGAAGGCAAAGAAATAATCGAGATCGTTGCGCCGATAGGGTTCAACCACGCAATGCCGGCCACGACCCTCGGCATGACGAAAATAGTGGCTGATCAGATCGGCCAGCTCGCGCAGGCTCGCGGCATCGACCGCCGCCCGCTGATGGGGAAGATTCCGCCGCTTGCGCCAATAAGACAGCATGTCCGCGTGGTAGAAACGGGTTGCGCCCTTCCAGCAAGCCCGGTAGTCAAGGAAAGTGATCATCGCGCGGGCATAGTGGCTGGAAAGAGCGGAAAGCCGGTCGGAGAAAGACGTGAATGCCTGGGGATCCGCCCCGAGCTGCCAACGCGCCTCGTCGAGGATCGCCAGCCAGCCCTTCTCGCAGCTCATGTCGAAGATCTGCCGCAACGCCATCTCCAGCGGGTTGCGCTGCGTATCCGAAAGCGCCTGCCAAGCCTCAAAGAGCGCCTCGGGGGCTCCTTCCTTCATACCGGTGAAATCCAGATCGACGAACAAGCCTTGCGCCTGGAAATACTGCGCTAGCAAGGCGTTCGGCATCTGGCGGAACAGGTTCTTGATCGAGTAATGACGCGCCATCCCTTCCTCCTTGTCGTGTATGAAAGTCAACCCGTTGGATGGTAGCGGTTTTTGCTGTACCTTGCAGTTCATCCCTAGCCAGCCGGTGAGCCGCTCCATGGCTAGCACTCGCACAAAACAGTCGCAGTAAGGATCAGAGACCGCATGACCGCCCAGCCCAAGACCTACCTCGAACAAGCCATCGCAGACGGCCACGCCGAAATCATCGGCGAGGGGAAGAATCAGCGCATCCACTACATCGACGCGGATCACTCGGAACGCTGGTCCGACCCCGAGGAAAAGGTACGCGCCGAGTTCTGGGCTGAGCTGATCTACAAGTACCAGTATCGTCCCGAGCGCATCCGTTTCGAGGTCAAGGTACCGCGCCGCACACCCAACGACCGGGCCGATGTCGTCATCTACGCCGCTGATGACGACGAACTCAAATCCCCCTGGTTCGTCTTCGAGTGCAAGCGCGCCGACGTGAGCGATGCCGAGTTTGCCCAGGCCATCGAGCAAGCCTGCGGCAATCGCGCCAGCCTCGGCGCGACCTATGCGGGCACCATCGCTGGCCTGACCCGCCGCCTCTTGCGCTTCGACAACAAGTTCCCGGCCGGCGAGCGCGACACGAACCACATCGCCGATATTCCCAAGCGTTACGGCAAACCGCCCGAGTGGCGTTTTTACAAGAACGTCTACGGTCAAGATCTCGCCGCGATCCCGCGCGAGGAACTGCGCTCGGCGATTCGCAAGTGTCACCAAACCCTCTGGGAGGGCGGACGACGCAGCCCCATCGCCGCCTTTGGCGAGTTCTGCAAGATCATCTTTGTCAAACATCGCGACGAGAAGAACCCTGATCGCGAGGACGGCAAGCCCTACGCCTTTCAGCGTGGCGACGAAACCGCCGAGCAGTTGGCCGCGCGCATCCACAAGCTCTACAAGGCCGAGCAGGAACTGGAGCCGGATGTCTTCACTGATCAGATCAACATTGAGCCGCCCATCCTCGCCCAGTGCGTCGAACACCTGGAAGGCATTTCACTCGACCGCACCGAACTGGACACCAAAGGCGTCGCCTTCGAGGAGTTCATGGGCGGATTCTTCAAGGGCGATTTCGGTCAATATTTCACCCCGCGCGAGCTGATCGCCTTCGCGGTCGAAGTGCTCAACCCAGCGCGGACGGACATGGTGCTTGATCCCGCCTGCGGTTCGGGTGGATTCCTGCTTTACGCCCTGGATCATGTCCGACGCGAGGCTGACCGCAAGAAAAGCCCCGGCACCAGGGAGCATTTCGAGTATTGGCATCGCTTCGCCGAGCGGAACCTGTTTGGCCTGGAGATCAACGAAGAACTCGCCCGCGTCGCCAAGATGAACATGATCATCCACGACGACGGCCATACCAACATCGTCGGGCACGACGCCCTGGATTTCTTTGAGCGCCCCACCTCATCTGAAGGGAAACCGCTCGGCGCCAATCGCGACTACATCCTCGATAAGCATCATGGCCTCCGGCCCGGCAGCTTCGATCTCGTCCTGACCAATCCCCCGTTCGGTTCCGTCGTCAAACGCACCGAGAAGGCCGAGGGCTATCTGGAGCAATTCGAGCTGCGTCGTTTTCTGTCCAAGGGCGCGTCAGTCAATGAGCCGGATGAATCCGGCAAGGGCGAGCGCGACAGCAAGCGCGGCGCCAAGGCGGTGAAAGATCGCGCCAGCATCAAGACCGAAATCCTCTTCCTGGAACGGGTGCATACCTTCCTCAAGCCCGGCAAGGGGCGGGTCGCCATCGTGCTGCCCGACGGCATTCTCACCAATTCCTCGCTGCAAGGCGTGCGCGATTGGCTGCTGGCGCATTTCCAGTTGCTGGCCGTGGTCTCGCTGCCGCAATTCGCCTTCGCCCACTACGATGCCGGGGTCAAGGCGAGCATCGTCTTCATGCGCCGACTCGCTGCGGGTGAAACCGTCCCCGACGATGCGCCGATCTTTATGGCCTTGGCCGAGAACATCGGCTATGACGCCACGGGGCGCAAGACCTTCGCGGTGACAGTGGTAAGCGAAACACCGGGAAGGGAGAAGATCGAAATCCAGCGAAGCGACCTCTTCGATTATCGCGTCTTCTATGAGTGGAGTAACGCCAACCCCAAGAAACCGGATTGGAGCGAACGGCGCCGGGAGATCATCCCGGACACTGGCCTGGTCGCGCAGTGGCGGGCGTTCCAAAAGGATCCGACGCCTTTTTTCGTCTGAGCCCCGTCGATGCGGGCAAAGCACAATGCTTTGCTGTGCGGCGGGGCGATTTATCTTCACGAGCAGGCGCAGATTACCATCAACCTATTTATCGATTAGCAGAGAGAAGATTAAAAAATTCTCCTTTTACATGTCATTCTCTGGGTGAGCTATGCGCTGTCATTTCTGACGGAACGCATCGAACGCCTAGCTATACACCAACCGGCATTCATTTTATAAGCGTTAAAGATGTTCGCGAAGGAGCAATCTCATTTGAGAACACAAAATTTATTTCAGAAGCCGAACATGAAGTATTGACTCGGCGTTGCTCTCCAACGAAAGACGATATTTTGCTTACAAAAATTGGAACGATAGGTCTTGCCGCTGTAGTTCCTGCAGCAGCACCTACCTTCGATATTTTTGTTAGCGTTGCACTTCTGCGCGTTCATAAAAATATGGTTTTGCCTAAATTCATAGAGCACTATTTAAATTCTAGCTTTGCTAAAAATCATTTCAATAGAGTTGTTAAAGGTGTGGGGGTTCCAGATTTACACTTGGAAAACCTCTCAGCGATGTTGATTCCAGCTCCCACAATCAGCCAGCAACTTGATTTGATTAAAGAGATGAATGGCGCGTGGCAGAAATACCGCGCCAAGTTGGCAGAGGCGGACGAATTGCTCGCGGGTCTTGACAGCTATGTTCTGGACACCCTTGGCCTGACGCTACCACCGAAGGATGAGCGCAAGGTTTTTGCCGTTCTTCACAGTGATCTAAATAGAAGGCAAATCGGCGCGAATCTCTATGCTCCCCCGCTTTCCATTTTCTTTCGAGCCTTATCATCAAGCAAGTTTCCGGTTAGAAAATTACGGGAGGAGGTAGCAATTAATCCAGCTATCCACTTCAAAGTTATCGATGAGAATTTGCGGGTTTCATTTATTCCAATGGACGCCGTTGAGGATCAAGCGGCTGGAGGCGTAAAGCTCCAATCCAGGGTATTGTCCGAGGTCAAAAAAGGCTACACAGCCTTTTCCGAAGGAGATGTGCTTTGGGCAAAAATAACGCCCTGCATGGAGAACGGTAAGTCCTGCATAGCGAAAGGACTAGAGAACGGCATCGGCTTTGGCTCGACGGAGTTTCACGTTCTACGTCCATTAAGCAATCGTGTAACGGCTGAGTATGTTCATGAATTTATCTCCCAACCCGCCCTGCGTCGTGTAGCCCGCTTTGCATTCACTGGATCGGCGGGTCACCAGCGCGTACCGGCGGAGTTTCTAGCTGAGTTGCCATTTCCTGTGCCTCCGCCAGATGTCCAAGAGCGGATTGCTGCCGAAGCTCGCCGCCGCCGTGACGAGGCCCGCCGCTTGCGCGCGGAAGCCGAGGTCGGTTGGCAAGCGGCCAAGCGTTGGTTCGAGGCCATGCTACTGGGAGAAAGTGCATGACCCATGTTTCAACACACTGTTTTTCGCGGTTAGGTTAGAAGAGGCGCTGGCATGAAAATCCGGGCCATTCACACCTTTGAGGCTGGTCCGCTCCGCTCCCAGGCGTTCGACTTCAAGGACGACTGGAGCGGCGAGATCACCCCTAACATCCTCTTCAGCGGCCCCAACGGTTGCGGCAAGTCGTCGGTGCTGCGCGCGGTGGCGATGCTCTGGAATGCCTTCGGTCACTGGCTGCACCATCGCAAGACACTGCCGAAATCGAGCCTGGAACGAGAGTGGCTGCAACGCTGGGGCGGCGTGGCGCTGGTGCTGGAGGAACTGCCCTTTTCCGGTCCATCGACCCTGTTGCTGTTTGGGGTCCAGGCGTTTGCCGACCAGTTGCGGCAAACCTATCCCGATCATGCCGTGATCGGCGAGTCCGTGGTCCGTACCGGCAAACCCGGCGCGCCGGCGCGTAAGCTGCTTTGGCCTGGTGGCGATGCCCAATGGCTCGACCGCTGGACCGAAGAACGCCAGAAAATGCTGGTCTCCGCCGACAAGGGCGAATCGCCCAACATGCTCTTTCTCGATGCCGAGGAGCGCCGTTGGGTCAGCCCCAGGCGCGGTGTCGGCGAGATGCGTCCCGAGAACTCCCAACAGCGCTGGCTGACCAGCTACCGGGTCTCCGAGCAGTGGGAAGGCCAGTTGGAGGCGTCGCTGCTGGCGATGAAGTCGGCGGCCCTGCACCGCTTTCACGATCTGATCCGAGATATGAATGCCTTTCTCAGCGGCAAGGAGATCCTGACCGAGGTGAAGCTGGGCGAGAATCGTCTCAGGGTCAGGCTCAAGGACGGCAGCGGCATCACCCACGGCATCGACGAACTGAGCGCCGGCGAGCATCAGGTGCTGATCCAACTCTATCTCATCAACCGCTGGCTGGAGCGAGGCGGTATCGCCCTGATCGACGAGCCCGACCTCTATCTGCATCCGTCGCTGGTCTCGGGCTTTCTGGCCCGGCTGGAGAAGATGGTCGCTGACCGGGACGGTCAACTCATCATTACCTCCCATGTCCCGGAGGTGTGGAGCCGCTATGAGGCGCTGGGGCGGCGCATCCTGCTGGAGGCGTCGCGGTGAGTCTCGACGGAAAACGAGACCGTATCCGTCAGGAACTGATCGGCGCTCAGCCGAAGCGGGCCTTTCTGGTCGAGGGCGCTGATGACAAGGCGGCCTTTCGCATCCTGCTGGAGCGCTTCGTTCCCGGCTGGGAGCAACGCTGGGCCATCGCCGAGGCGGGCAACAAGCGCCAGCTACAGGAACTGTTGGCCTTGGAACCGGATTGGGTTGGCCTGGTGGATCGGGACGAGTGGGATGAGGCCGTGATCGCGGATCGGCAGGCGCAATTGCCGAACCTGATGATCCTGCCTCGTTTTTGTCTGGAGAACTATTTGATTGATCCGAGCGAGCTGTGGCCGGCGATACCGCCACGCCGGCAAATGGATGTTCCCGGAGGCGAAGCCGCCTTTCGGTCAAGGATCGAGAGTCAGCTTTCTGGCTTTCGGCGGCATGGCGCCCTCTGGAAGGTCGTGACGCCACTCTGGTCTGGACTACGGGCCTTGGGCTTCAAGGAGGCGCTGGCCTCGGAGTCGAGTCTGGCCACGGCTCAAGACGATGCCGAAATCCAGCGGATTCTGGGCGAGTGGGATGCATTGCTCGATCCCGCGCGGATCTTCGCCGATTTTCAGGCGCGGTTGACCGCTGCCGATGCAGTGACTCCGAGCGAACAACTCGCCCACTGGGTGCATGGCAAGGTGTTCTGGGAGAAAGTGGTCAACCCGACCATGAACGCGACGCTGGGCCAAATGGCGGAAGGAGAGAGACGCAGGAAGATACTGAGGAAATTGCCCCAGCCGGCCGACCTGCAACCGGTTTTCGACCGGCTGGCGTCAATTTGATTGCCGATGGCCAGATCCCCACAGCCTGGCAAGCGCCTCTCGTCAAGGATGTGGGGACGGGCATAAAAAACCCCTTCGCGATCTCCCCGCCGAAGCGGTTTGACCTGAAGGGGCCGTGTTGCGAGAAAAAATAGTCCCTCGCGCAATCTGGTTCAAGCAGTTTTGGCGAACCGGCCGATGATGACATTCTCCTGTTCTTCAGTTGCCAACAGCAGCGCGAGCCGGTCCCCAAGCCGCCGCCAGGCATCCCGCTGCTCCGCCTTCAACTCATGGCGCTGATAGATCCGCTTGAGCTTGTTCTGTTCGACGTGATTCAGACAGCGCTCGATGACCTCGCCGATCACGCCCAGCTCGCCCATCATGGTTGCACCCGTGCGGCGCAGATCGTGCGGCGTCCAAGCTCCGCCGGATAGCAGCAAGGCCCCCGCGGCTTTGGTTCGGTTGGACAGCGGCTCGTCGCGCATCCGGTCCTTGATCTGCTTGGTGATGGATTTCAGGCAGACATGGCCCAAACCGTCCCTGGCCGGCAAGCACCAATCCGAGTCACCGGTCAACGTCTTCAGTGCCAGAAACTGCGCCCTGGCGAAGCCAGAGAGATAGATGGTGTGATCCTTGGCATTCTTGCTGTTGCCCGCCGGGATTGACCACTCGCCTTTGTCCAGATCCAGATCCGCCCATCGGGCTTGCGACAGCTCGCCCACCCGGCAGCAGGTCGAAATCATGATCCAGATGGATAGCTCCGTCGTGTGCAGCAGGTTCGCCGACGGAAGGCGCTGTTTCAGATCGATGATCTCATCCTCGGACAGATAACGCTCCCGCTCCTTCTGGCGCCCGCCGATCTTCTCCTTGGTCAGCCCTGCCAGCGGGTGCGCATCGACCCACTCCCGCGCCAGCGCAAAATTGAAGAACTGACGCAGATCGCCGAACAGATGATTGGCCATCACCCGCGCGCCGCGCTCGACCACACTGAACCGCCCCGGGAATCTCGGAGACTCGTTGGTGTGAGTCAGGCCGTCAAGGCAGACTCGTCAAGTTGTCGATAATCAGCGGCTTCCGCTTCGGCAGGCGGGATGTGACCGATCGGCTCCAGGAGCCGTCGGTGGTTGAACCAGTCGATCCAGGTGAGGGTGGCCAACTCCACGGCCTCGCGGCTCTTCCACGACTGGCGATGGGATCACCTCGGCCTTGTACAAGCCATTGATGGTTTCCGCCAGCGCGTTGTCGTAGGAGTCGCCCACGCGGCCCACCGATGGCGCAATCCCCGCTTCACCCAGGCGCTCGGTATAGCGGATCGAGACGGACTGCGCCCCCCGATCACTGTGGTGGATCAGCTCTCCCTGGCGGGCGGGGCGACGGGCCGCCAAGGCTTGTTCCAGGGCATCCAGGACGAACTCCGTGCGCATCGAGCTGGCGACTTTCCAGCCCACGATGCACCGGGCAAAGACGTCGATGACGCAGGCCACGTAGACCAAGCCTTGCCAGGTCGAGACATCGGTAAAGTCCGACACCCACAAGGCATTCGGTCGCTCCGCCTGGAAGTGCCGGTTAACGAGATCGTCTGGACAAGCCACCGCCTGGTCGCGGGTCGTCGTGTTGACCGGCTGCCCACGCACCACGCCTTTCAGGCGCGCCATTGTGCAGCGGGCCACGACAAGGCCTTCTCGGCGCAACTGCCGCCAGATCTTTCGAACCCCATAAACCTCAAAGTTCGCGTCCCAGACCCGCTGGATCGGTGCCATCAAGACCGCGTCGCGCTGGGTCCGCACGGATCGCTGCGCCGGATCGGCCCGCCGAGCGGCATGCCGATAATACGTCGATGGGGCAATCTGCAACACATGACAGATCGGCTCGACCCCGCAGACTGGGCGATGTTCATCCATGCATACGGATCTCGGGATCCGCCCCGAGGTGACCGATGAGGGTGACGGTGTTGATACCGCGTGACATGGCTGGATCTCCTGTTGAACGAACAGCCTCAACGGGAAGACGCCACCCCCGCGCGGGGAGTCGGTCTCTCCAGTGCGCGCGGTCTTGTGAATCGCCCGCGTTGGCGATGACACGATCCCCATCAGCGGGATCATGGAAACATCTGTCGTCTCGACGCCGTCGATCACGCACGGCCAAGCCGACACGGCAGGATGGATGAGGGGCTGGCGTGCGGGCGCACGCGGGCTTCAGAATCCCGACAGTCTGGTCGGGATCAGAGGCCGTCGTGCGGCGCGTGATGGGCGCCAGGGATGGCGCGGGTGCTGCGCGGATTGTAGCCTCCGCCCTTCGGTGAGGGTCGCCAGATCCAGACCGTTCGTAGTCAGGATTGACTTGGATTCAGTGATCGCGATCCGCTGGGACATCCGCCTGCCGCGCTTCCGGGCGCGCCCCACGCGCGATACCTGAAATGATTGCTTTCGACTCCCGCGCTGATTTCCTTATCAACTTTTCTTGGTTTGCGGTCGCATCATTCTGGGGGACCCTAGCCGACGGTTTTCCACGTCGGCCATCCCTCAATCGGCCGGCAAGGCATTGCATTCACTCCATCCATCAGGAGCGCCGATGAGATCCGATCATCATCCAGCGATTATTGCATTCGGCCTGACCCTGGGCCTGTCCGCCACCAGTCTTCAGGCCGCTCCCGACGCGCATCAGGTGCGCGCCTGGGCGGCGTCCTGCGCCGCCTGTCACGGCACCGACGGTCAGGCGCAACAGGGCGCGGTCAAACTGGCGGGACGGAATGGCGAGGAGCTGTACAAGATGCTGCTCGCCTTCAAGGCAGGCGAACGGCCCGCGACCGTGATGCAGCAGCACGCCAAGGGCTACACCGACGAGGAGCTGAAACTGCTCGCTGGTTGGTTCGCGGCCCAGCCGGACCGCTGAGGAGATCCAGATGAGCATGAATCGACGCGATTTCCTCAAAGCATCAGCCGCCGCACTGGCCACCACGGCGCTGGCCGGCTGCGCCACCACAAGCGGTGCCAACGCGCGCGGGCGCGTGGTCGTCATCGGCGGCGGCTTCGGCGGTGCGACCGCCGCCAAATATCTCAAGAAATGGGCGCCCGAACTGGATGTGACCCTGGTCGAGCGCAACGCCAATTTCATTTCCTGTCCGATCAGCAATCTGGTGCTGGCCGGGGTCAAGAACATCGACGACATCACCCTGTCCTACGATGGTCTGAAGGGGCATGGCGTGCGTCTGGTCCGCGACGAGGCGCTGGCCATCGATCCGGACAAACGTCAGGTGCGACTCGCCAATGGCGAGCCCCTGCCCTGGGATCGCCTGATCGTGGCACCGGGGATCGACTTTCTCTATGACAGCATCCCCGGTCTCAACTCGTCCGAGGCCCAGGCGCAGGTGCTCCATGCCTGGAAGGCGGGACCGCAGACGGTGGCGCTGCGCCAGAAACTGCAAGCCCTGCGCAACGGCGGCACCTTCGCCATCTCGGTGCCGCTCATGCCCTATCGCTGTCCGCCCGGCCCCTTCGAGCGGGTCAGTGTGATCGCCGAGTATTTCAAGCAGCACAAGCCGCGCAGCAAGATCCTCATCCTCGACGCCAATCCGGACATCGTGTCGAAGAAGGCGCTGTTTACGGAGGCCTGGAACACGCTCTATCCGGGTATCGTCGAGTATCGGAACAACAGTGAGGTGGTGGATTTCGATCTGCGCCGCAACCGGGCGATCACCGAGTTCAACGAGGTCAAAGCGGATCTCTTCAACATCATTCCGCCGCAGCGTGCGGGAGCCATCGCCACGCCGCTGATCAACGTCAATGATCGCTGGGTTGGCGTGGAATTCCTCGGCTTCGAGTCGAAGGCGATCCCCGGCATCCATGTTATTGGCGACGCCATCGCCGCCGCGCCCAAGATGCCGAAGTCGGGCTTCATGGCCAACAACCACGCCAAGCTCGCGGCGGATGCGGTCATCGCCCATCTGGCGGGGATTCCGGTCAATAGCTCACCGATCATCGCCAACACCTGCTACAGCTTCGTCTCCGCCCAGGAAGCGGTGCATGTGGCCTCGGTCCACAAGTTCGATCCCAAGGAGCAGACGCTGGTCACGGTGGACGGCGCAGGCGGGCTGTCTGCGTCGCGCAACCGGCTGGAGGCGGACTATGCGCTGGCCTGGGCGCGCAACATCTGGTCCGATACCCTCAAGTGAGCCGACCGCACGAAACGGTCTGGCTCGGACGGGGCGGACAGGGCGCCTTCACGGCCGCCCGTCTGCTGGGTCTGTCTGCCGTGCGCTTCGCCGCACGGCAGGCGCTGGCCTTTCCCTCTTTCGGGCCGGAACGGCGCGGGGCGCCGGTGTTCGCCTATACCCGGATCGCCGACGCCCCCATTCATGACCGCAGCGCCACGCGATGCGCCGATGTGGCGGTGGTCATGGATGCCTCGCTCCTGTCGTCGGTCTCCACCAGTTTTCTCACTCCCCGGACCCTGCTGATCGTGGATACGGACGCGCCGCTGACGCTCGCTCTGCCCGGACGTCACTATGGCGTCCCGGCCAAAAGGCTGGCGCGCGAGTGGCTCGGTTCGGAGCACACCAACACCCTGCTGCTGGGGGTGCTGATCGGACTCACCGGGCTCCTGCCCGCCGAGGCGGTTGCGGACGGCATTCGCGCCGAGTTCGGGCAGGGCTCCAGGGCCGCGCGCAATCTGGATGCCTTCTGGCATGCCCATGACCTGGGCCTGAAATTGCGTGATGCCGACCCGAGCGCCGCCGCATGACTGACACACCGCCCGATCAACCCTGCCAACTCGCACCCTTCGCGCGTTCGCGCCAGATCGACGACTGGCCGCCGTCGCCGCAACGCAACTCGGGGGCGCTCGCTACATCCAATCGCGGCTGGCGCATCCGCTGGCCGGTACTGGATCTGGCGACCTGCTCGCGCTGCGGGCTCTGTTTTCTCTATTGTCCCGACGCCGCCATCCTGTTGAGCCAGGAAGGTTATCCGACGGTGGCCGACGACTGGTGCAAGGGCTGCGGTCTGTGCGCGGCCGAGTGCCCGAAGGACTCGATCCGGATGGGCGAAGACGGAGAAGATACGCAGCCATGAGTCAACTGGCCTTTCTCTCCGGCAACGAGGCCGTGGCCGAGGCGGTGCGGCTCTGTCGTCCCAAGGTGGTGGCGGCCTATCCCATCACGCCCCAGACCGTGGTGGTCGAGGCGCTGGCCGGGATGGTCGAGTCGGGACGTCTGGAGTCTGAATTCGTCCATGTCGAATCCGAGCATTCCGCCCTGGCGCTGGTGATGGGCGCGGCGGCGACCGGCGTGCGCACCTTCACCGCGACCTCGTCCCAGGGTCTGCTCTACATGGCCGAGTGTCTCTATTACGCCTCGGGCGGACGCTTTCCGCTGGTGATGATGAACGCCAACCGCGCCCTTGCCCTGCCATGGAACATCTATGGCGACCAAAGCGACTCACTGGCACTGATCTCCGCTGGCTGGATCCAGGCTTATGCCGAGACGGCACAGGAGAGTCTGGACATGATCATCCAGGCCTATGCCGTCGCCGAGGATCCAGCGGTGCGCACGCCGGTGCTGGTCAATCTGGACGGCTTCGTGCTGACTCACACCTATGAGGCGGTCAGTCTGCCCGAGCCGTCCGAGGTCGATGACTTCCTGCCGCCGCCGGTCTTTCCCGACGACTATCCCGGCACCTTCGATCTGGCGCGTCCGCAGAGTCTCGCCATCACCGCCGGCCCCGGCGATTACGCCGTCTTCAAGGCCCGGCAGCACTGGGCCATGTGTCAGGCCGCCAAGCACATTCGCACCACAGCGCACGCCTTTCGTGCCGCTTTCGGACGCGGCTGTACCGGTCTGGTCGAGGGGTATCGCAGCGAGGATGCCGAATTCATTCTGATCACCTTGGGCAGTACCGCCGGCACCGTTCGCGTGGTGATCGATGAACTGCGCGCGAGCGGTCAGTCGGTCGGCCTGATCCGTCTGCGCTATCTGCGGCCCTTTCCTACCGACGAATTGAATGATGCCCTGTTCGGGGCAGAGCGGACGGTGGCAGTGCGGGCGCTCGGCGTGCTGGAGAAGGACATCTCATTCGGCCATCAGGGCAGCGTCGCGCTGGAGGTCAAGGCCGCGCTCTACGACCGGGGCGCGGGTGTGCCGGTCCGCAACTTTGTCGCCGGACTCGGCGGTCAGGATGTGAGCCGGGCGCATCTGGCCGACTGCTTTACCGAACTGGCGGCGACCCTGGACACGGCGGCTCGCGTCGCGTCCGGGGTGCGCTTCGTCGGCCTCAAGGATCTCGTCGATGATCACGATCAAGAACCTGCCTGAACCCGAATATTTCGTCGGTCATAAAGCCTGCGGCGGTTGCGGCGGCAGTCTGGTGGTGCGCTGGACGCTCAAGGTGCTGGGCGAGCGCTGTATCGCCGTCATTCCCGCCGGCTGCATGTCGGCGGTCGGTTTCATCTATCCGCAGATGGCGCTCGGCGTCAATGCCATGATCGCCCCCTTCGCCGCCACCGGGGCCGTGCTGTCGGGCGTGGCGCGGGGACTCAAGGCGCGGGGGATTGAGGATGTCACCGTCGTCGGCTTCGCGGGCGATGGCGCGACCGCAGATATCGGGTTGCAAGCCCTGTCAGGCGCCTTCGACCGGCGCGAGCGGATGCTCTATATCTGTTACGACAATGAAGCCTATATGAACACCGGCATCCAGAAGAGCGGTGCCACCCCCTTCGGCGCGCGCACCACCACCTCGCCCGGCGGCTACCGTCCCGAGACCGACGCACCCAAGAAAGATCTCATCCGCATCGCCGCCGCCCACGGCATCCCCTATGCCGCCACCGCGAGTGTCGGTTATGCCAACGATTTCCTCAAGAAGGTCCAGAAGGCCGCTCAGGTCGAAGGACCATCCTTCCTGCATGTCTTCGCTCCCTGTCCCACCGGCTGGGGCTGCGATGCCGACAGCACGGTGCGGCTCGGCAAGTCCGTGGTCGATACCGGTCTGTGGCCGCTGGTGGAATGGGAAAACGGCGCGGTCCGCCTCAACCGCAATCCGGCCCGCTTCGCACCGCTGGAGACCTACACCGGCGAGCAGGCGCGCTTCCGCCGTCTGACCGCCGCCGATCTGGCCGACCTGGAGGCGACGCGCGACCGGCAGTGGCGGGCACTGCGGGCCTGGGTGCGGGAGTCTGCGGGGATGTGAGCGTCGCGCCTGCGCACTCAGGCATCGTCCGGCCAGAAGGCGTCGTCCATCATCTGTGAGAAAGAAAAGGGACAGGTGGCGGGAAAGGTCGATTCCGGCAGACCGGTCTCGCGTTCGGCTTCGATCAGGGCCAGTCGATAAGCCTGTGTCACGGCATCATCGAGCTTCGCTTTCAGACTCGGGTTGTCTGCAAGATGTGTCATCAAGCGAATCCGCTGCTCCTTGATGGACAGTCGCCATGAATTGCCACGCAGGCCGGGCTGATAGCGCCACTTCAGGAGATGCAGCAGCACGACCAGACGATTGACGAGTTCGCGTTTTTCGCTGCGCCCCATGCTTTCGATCTCCTCGATGAGGTTGGGCAAATCGGCCTGGGCTAGATTTCCAGCGCGTAACAGGCCGGCCTGCTCATTTGCCCAGGCATGAAAATCACGTTCGTAAAGGCTGGTCATGCCTGTTCCTCCGTTTGCGGGAGCTGCCGAGCAGCATTAGCTTCCAGGGTTGCGCACGTCAAGAGTTTCTCAACCCCTACTGCCTGGAAGGCTATCGGGCGGGTTAATCCGGCCCCTCAGCGTGGCAAGATCACTGTCTCAACGCCCGCACCAGATCGGCTGACGTTTCTCCAGAAAGGCGTCGATTCCTTCCTGCGCGTCCAGGGCGGCGAGGTTACGCACCATCACCTCCCGCGTGTAGTCATAGGCATCTGCGATGGACAGCGGGAGCTGGCGATAGAAGGCTTCCTTGCCGATAGCCAGTGTCAGGGGCGATTTGCTCGCGACCTGACGCGCGAGCGCGGCGGTGCGCGCGGCCAGCTCGGCTGGCGCCACGACCTCGTTGATCAGACCGAAACCCAGCGCGGTCGGGGCGTCAATGGCCTCGCCGGTGAGCAGGAGCTGCATCGCCTGTTTGGTGCCCAGATTGCGCGACAGGGCGACCATGGGGGTGGAGCAGAAGAGTCCGATATTGACGCCGGGGGTGGCGAAACGGGCATCCTCGGCGGCGACCGCCAGATCGCAGGTGGCGACCAACTGACAGCCAGCGGCGGTCGCGATCCCCTGCACCTGGGCGATCACCGGCTTGGGCAGACGGACGATGTCCAGCATCAGTGCGGCGCAGTCGGCGAACAGCGACTCGGCATAGTCTTCGCTATAGCCTTTGGCGCGCATCTCCTTGAGATCATGCCCGGCGCAGAAGGCCGGCCCGGCGCCGGCCAGAATCACCGCCCGCACCGTCTCGTCGGCAGCCAGCCCGGCGAAGGCTGCACGCAGCGCGCGCAGCATGTCGCGCGACAGGGCATTACGTGCCTGCGGGCGGTTGAGGGTCAGAGTGGCGACACCCGCCTCATCCTGGCGCAGAACCAGCGCCTGTTCATCATGCATCATATTTCTCCAGCAAAAGGAATGGGAACCGCCAAGGCGCAAAGGACGCGAAGCAACTCTTTATCTTTTAAACCGTTTTATCTCTTAAACCGTGCCGGCGATAACGGTCATGAAGAGGCGCGAATCCCGACTCCCCGGCAACACCGTGCGGATGAATGCAGGCACGGTTTAACGGCGAAGCATGCCGGTCTCATCGACGCGGCGCAACGCCTCCAGTTCGTCCGCCGTCGGTTCGGGGACGATCTGGACATTGGGGCTGATCTTCAGCTCCCAGGCGGTCTGGGCGCGGATCTCTTCGACGCTGGAAAAGGGAAAACAGGCGTCGAGCACGAACTCCCGCGTGACCGGATCGGGACGCAGAATCCCCAGCGTGGTGATGATGGCCGAGGGACCGCCGCCGACCAGGCCCAGCCGTTCGCGGGCGTCGCCACCGTCCAGATAGCCGGGCGAAGTCAGATAGTCGAGCCGTTCCACGAAACGTTTGGACTCATGCGAGACCATGATCAGAAAACGCTTGCAACCGGTGGCGATGTCGTTGGCGCCGCCCGCGCCGGTCAGACGGGTCTTGGGCGGACGGTAGACCGGGCCGATGTCGCCGCCCCAGATGCCGGTGGTGTTGACATTGCCGAAGCGATCAACCTGGGCCGCGCCGATGATGCCGACATCGCAGCGACCCGAGGCGACCAGACAGCCAAGTGCGTCGATGGCATTGGTGAAGCTGACCGCGTTGGCCGACAGCCGATTGCATTCGATCCCCCACGGCAGACCGCCGACGGGTGTGGCCCCATAGACACCGCCCTCGGTCATGGCGCGGACACGGGGCGCATGATGGGCCTGGGCGAAGAAACCGGCCAGCATCGACAATCCGACCCCGAAGATCGCCAGCTCGCCGTCGCGGATCTCGCGCCCGGTGGCGATGGCCATCATTTCCTGACGGGTATAGGGCTGGGTCATGCCGCCGCTCCTTCGCGCGAGAGTGCGAGCGCATCCGCATGCGGCAGAATCCAGCGCCGATAGGGATCGAGCAGGAAGCTGGTCGGTCCCCGGCTCAAGGCGGCGATGCGCTCACGCCCGATGCGATCCAGATAGTCATCGACCCCGTCGATGCCATCGACATAGTCGGCGAGATAGGCGGCGGTTCCCGCCTCGCTGCCCAGGGCGTCGTTCATGGCTTTCATATGGGCCTCGTCGCCGTCGTACATCCCTGGCGAGGCTTGCGGCCAGGCCGCGAAGGGCCAGTAGACCACCGCCTCGACGAGGAGGCCGGGGATGCGCACCAGATTGGGAAACTGCCGCATACAGTCGGTCTCGACGATGGCGTCGGCGATCAGGATCACCCGTTTGGCGGCACGCGACAGCTCGAAGCGGCTCCATTCGGTGCCCAGCATGATGGCGTTGCCCTCCGGATCGGCGAGGGTCACATGGATCGCCGCCAAATCGGGCTGTAAGGTCGAGAAGGCGCCAATCGTGCGTCCCGAGAAGGGATCGGTCACGGTGCGGATCTTGTCGCGGTTTGGAGAGTGCTCCGGGTCGAAGGCGCTGCGGAACTCCAGATCGGTCCCGACATTGACGGTCGCCGGCACGAAGGGCCAGTTGAGCGCGCCCCCGAGCAGCCGCAGGGGCATGGCGAGATTGGAATAATCCTCCAGCGCCACCGCGCCGCTCTGGACGGCACGCCCCAGTCCCTTGGCAAAACCGAAACCTTCGAGTCCGGAAAAGCCGCATTCGGCGCGGCTCACCGCGCCGGCTGCGGCGAGCAGATTGAGCTGCTGGGTGTTGCAGTGGAAGATGGCGTGCAGGTCGCGCCGACCCTGACGCAGCAGTTCGCGCCCGAAGACGATCGCGTCCGAGCCGACCGGCAGGGCCGCGCCGCTGGCGTATTGCATCCCGTCCCAGGTATGACGGCGGACGGCCTCCGCCAGGCTGATTACTTTATGGTGTGACATGCAGCGGCTTTCCGGCGCAGCGATTCCAGGCGCGTCAGCGCCTCGTCCAGGGTCGCGGCGCGCTTGGCGAAGTGGAAACGGATCAGGTGATTGATGGGCTCGCGGAAAAAGCTGGAGCCGGGCACGGCGGCGACGCCCACCTCGCGTGCCAGCCATTGGCAGAAGGCCAGATCGCTGTCGGCACCGAATTCGGTGATATCGACCAGGACGTAATAGGCCCCCTGCGGGCGCGTATAACGCAGATCCAGCCGATCCAGACCATTGAGGAAGAGATCGCGCTTGGTGGTGTAATCGACCACCAGTTGGCGGTAATAATCGTCAGCGAAGTTGAGCGCGGTGACGGCGGCTTCCTGGAGCGGCGCGGCGGCGCCGACGGTCAGGAAATCATGCACCTTGCGCGCCCCATTGACGATGGTCGCCGGGGCGATCAGATAACCGAGCCGCCAGCCGGTGATGGAATAGGTCTTGGAGAGCGAGCCGCAGGAGAGCGTGCGCTCGAACATCCCCGGCAGGCTGGCGAAATAGACATGCTCGTGCGGCGCATAGACGATGTGCTCATAGACCTCGTCGGTGATGACGAAGACATCGTAACGCCCGGCCAGGAAGGCAATCGTCTCCAGCTCGGCGCGGCTGAAGACCTTGCCGCTGGGATTGGACGGATTGCACAGGATCAGCGCCTTGGGTCGCAGCCGGAAGGCATCCTCCAGACGCTCGGCATCCAGCGCGAAATCGGGCAGACGCAGCGGCACATGGATGGGCTCGGCGCCGCTGAGGATGGCGTCGGCGGCATAGTTCTCATAGAAGGGCGAGAAAACCACGATCCGGTCGCCCGGATCGCAGACCGTCAGCATCGCCGCCATCATGGCCTCGGTACTGCCGCAGGTCACGACCACCTGGGACTCGGGATCGATGGGGATACCCATGCAGCGCGACTGCTTGCGCGCCAGTGCGGCCCGGAAATTGGGTGCGCCCCAGGTCACGGCATACTGATGGAGACTCCCGCCCGCGACCGCCGCGAGCGCCTGTTTCAGCGCCTCGGGCGGATCGAAATCGGGGAATCCCTGCGACAGATTCACCGCATCGTATGCATTGGCGATGCGGGTCATGCGGCGGATGACCGAATCGGTGAAACCGCCGATGCGGCGGCTCAGGGCTGGCATGACATAAGCCTCATGAGGTATGGATGTGACGGGGTTAACAACTGCAACGACTGGACTTTGGGCTATTTTCAAGAAAATTCGTACCCGCCCGAAACGCCGTCAATGGACTGGATTAACAGGATCATTCAAGATTAAAATGATTAAAAACAACTGGTTAAGATCCTGTCCATCCTGGAAAATCCTGTTAATCCTGTCTATTTAAGGCGTGCATCAGGCATAAATTTTCAGAAAATCACCTTAACGCTCATCGATCAGGCGCTTGGCCTTGTGCGTGGCGCGTGGCAGCGCGCCGTGCTCCAGGACGGCGACCGCGCGCGGGCGCACCCCGATGCGTGCCTTGATCCGGTGTTCCACCAGCTCGGCCAGACCCTCGGCAGGATCCGTGTTGCCCAGCGCACGCTCGACCTCGACCCTGAAGCGGGTCGTGAAGTCCTCGGTATAGGCCGTGATGCGGTATTCGCCCGACAGCTCGGGCAGATTGCGCACGACATATTCGATGTCGCTCGGAAAGACATTGACCCCGGAGACGATCAGCATGTCGTCGCGCCTGCCCGTGATCTGGATCCGGGCATGGGTGCGACCGCAGGCGCAGGGCGTCTTGTCCACCGTGCCGATGTCGCCGGTGCGGAAGCGGATCATGGGCCGCGCCGTCTTGCGCAGGGTCGTGAAGACGATCTCGCCGCGCTCGCCCTCGGGCAATGGGGCCAGGGTCGCGGGATCGATCACCTCGACCAGGATGTGATCCTCGGCCAGATGCAGTCCATCGCGCTCCTCGCACATGCCGGCGCAGGCGCCGAAGATGTCCGAGATGCCGAAGAAATCGTAAACCCTGGCGTCCCAGAGCGATTCGATCGCCTCGCGCGTGGCGGCAATCGAACCGCCCGGCTCACCGGCCACGATGATGCGGTTGATCGCCAGATCGCGCGCCGGGTCGATGCCCTGATGAAGGGCGGTCTCACCCAGATACCAGGCATAGGACGGCGTGGTCCAGATCACCGTCGGCTGGAACTCGCGCAGGATGAACAGCAGGCGTTCGGAGGGAATGGTGCCGGCCCAGAGACAGAGCGCGCCCAGGTTCTGCGCCCCGATCACATCGGGTCCGCCGACGAAGAGGGTGAAGTTGAGCGCATGCACATAGCGGTCGGTCGGGCGCATCCCGGCGGCCCAGAAGAGCCGCGACTGCACGTCCTGGAATTCCTCGAAGTCCTGCCGGGTGAAAGGACTCAGGGTCGGCACGCCGGTGGAACCGCTCGAAGCGGAGACGAAGACAACGTCTTCCTCGCGCACGGCGGTCATATCGCCCAGCAGCGGGCGCTGCAACTGGCGCTGGCGTTCGATGTCCTTGTCGACGAAGGGAAAGCGGGCGAGATCCGCGAGCCGTTCGAGACTGGCAGGGGTAACGCCGGCCTGCTCGAAGGCATCGCGGTAATAGGGCGATTCACCATAAGCCAGCGCCAGATGCTGGCGCAGGAGCGCGAATTGATGTGCCTCCAGCTCGGCGCGCGGCTGGGTCTCGATCTTGGTATCCCAATAACGACGATATTCACTCATCGGTTCGATCTCATGGTTCCGGATGCCAGGCATCGAAAGGTGCCGTTTCATAACCCTTTGCGGCGGCATAGCGCGCCAGACGAATCAGGGTGCCCGCGTCGGTCCCGCCGCCACTCTGGCGGGCGACCGGGAGGCCATTGAGGTCATAGAGCACGACCGTCGGCAACGCGACCACCCGCTGTCCGAGCGCGAACGCGGCGGACGTGGTCGCGGTGCCGTCGAAGGCGCGCAGCGGCTGAGGGGTGTCGGCGTGCAGACCAAGCGTCACGAACGGCTGCCGGTAAGCATCGCGCACGCCGGGATCGCTCAGTGGACCGGCGCGCAAGCGGGCGCATTCGCCACAGTCAGTCATCTCGAAGAGGACGGCGACGCCGGTCCGACCCTCGCGCGCGGCCTGCGCGAGTGCCCCGGCGAGATCCCCCCCGGCGGGAAAGAGCGGATCCTGTGCGACCGGCATCGTGGGGTCGCCAGGCGTCTGCACGGGCACCTTGTCCAGCGGCGCTTGCGTCGGCAATCCGCCTGATTCCCCAGTCGCGAGCGATGGCGCGGGCGCGGCAGCAACATTCCGCACCAGGGCGATGGTGAAGAGCAGCGGCAGCGTCTGCCCGATCAGGACCATCATGAGCAACAGTGCCAGCGCCTCGCTGCCGAGCGAGCCGCGCGGCGAACGCCGCCGGGGTTTGGTCATGGCCTGCCCTGGGGAGATCACCATCGCCCCGGAATAGCGGGGCGCTGCGACAGGGATAAGATTTCGGGCCGGATGGTTCATCTCAATCTCCTCAGCGTTGCCAGAACAGCGCGCGGTGACGCGCCTGTTCGAGCAGGGTCATGGCGCCCCAGGTCACGGCGCCGGTATAAAGGATGCCGGCGACCATGCGCGGATAATCGGCATAGTCGGCGTAATACTGGACGAAGCGTCCCAGACCCGCGTTGGCGCCGAACAGCTCGGCGACCGTGAGCAGGATGAAGGAAAAGCCCAGCCCCACCCCCATGCCGCAGAAGATGTGCGGCAGGCTCGCCGGAAAGACGACCTTGCGCAGCGACTCGAAATGCGAGAAACCCAGCACCCGCGCATTGTCGCGGTGCCGACCTTCGACCGCTGCCGCGCCGGCAGCGGCATTCAGAAAGATCGGCCAGAAGGCGCCCAGGAAGACGACGAAGGTGGCCGAGAGATGAAAGGTCGGCAGCACCGCAATCGCATAGGGAATGAAGACCGTCGGCGGAATCGGGGCCGCAACCTTGGCAACGGGGAAAAAGGCGCGCCCGAGCCAGGGCGTGGTGCCGGCCAGCAGACCGAGCGTGACCCCCAGCACCAGCGCCGTCCCATAGCCGGGCAGCAGGATGAGAAAAGACGAGATCGTCCCGCGCCACAGTTCCGGCAGGGAGTCGCGCAGGGCCGCGAACACGACCAATGGGGGCGGCAATAACGGATTGCCCTCGCCGGCCAATGCCTGACCGGCGAGCTGCCAGGCGGTCAGCAGGATGGCCGCAAGCGCCCAGGGTTCCCAGGCGAAGCCGGACAGGCGGCGGCGGCGCGGCTGGCGTACCACCGAGCGGGTAGCCGGTACGGCACCCCTATCGAGCGGCACGCTCAAGACGTTGGTTTGACTAGACATAGCGAGCTCCTTGGTTGGCGGCATGGAATCCAGCCTCCGGGTTGGCATCCAGACGGGTCAGGGTGTCGGCGTCGAGCGTCTCGGCGATCTCCTCGCGCAGACGCTGGAAGCCCGGATCCTGATAGAGCGCCACGCGCTCGCGCGGACGGGCGAAAGGCACCGGATAGTCGCGGATGATGCGTCCCGGATTGGCACCCATCACCGCCACTCGATCCGCCAGCAGCAGTGCCTCGTCGATCCCGTGGGTGACGAACACCAGGGTCGGACGCGGCGAGCTGCCCTGCCAGACCGCCAGCAGCAGATCCTGCAACTTGGCGCGATTGACCGGATCCAGCGCCCCGAAGGGTTCGTCCATCAAGAGAAACGGCGACTCCAGTGCCAGCGCCCGCGCAATCGCCGCGCGCTGTTGCATTCCGCCCGACAGCTCGAAGGGATAACGCCCGGCCGCCTCGCCCAGCCCCACCCGCTCCAGATGCGCCCTGGCACGGGCGCGCCGTTCGCTGCGCGCCAATCCCGGATGGGCCTTGTGCACCGCCTCGGCTACGTTGTCCGCGACCGTCATCCAGGGGAAGAGCGCGTAATGCTGAAAGACCACCGCCCGCTCCGTGCCGGGGCCGTCGATCGGATCGCCGGCGGCGGTGAGCCGCCCCGAGGTCGGGCGCTCCAGACCGGCGAGCAGACGCAGCAGGGTGGACTTTCCCGAGCCGCTGGGTCCGAGCAGGGCGAGGAACTCGCCCGCCTGGACCGCCAGATCGATCCCGCGCAGGATGAGCGATTCGCCATAGGCGAAATCCAGCGACTCGATCCGCAGCCCCTCGCGATGCTCAACATGGGCGATGATCTTGCTCACAGCACGTCCCTGCGCTTGGCTTCATCAATACGTTCCTGCCAGAAGGACTCCTTGGGCTGTTCCTTGGCCAGGCTCTTGAGCGCGCTGTTGTAGAGTTTGACCTCGAAGATCGGATCGACCGGACGGGTGTTTGCGACGAATTCCGAAGACACCAGCACATCCCAGAACTGACGCGTGCCCTCAATATTGGGGTCGGAACGCTGCTCCAGATGCGGCGAGTAATAGGCCTGTTCGAGCAGTTCGCGATCCAGCTTCACATACTTCTGGATGGCGTCGATGGTCTCTTTGCGGTTCTCGGCGGCGAACTTCTCGGCCTTGAGGATGGCACGCAGGAAGTGTCTCAAGACCTTTTTGTCCTGGAGTTTCTCCGAACGCACCACCAGCCGGCAGCAGGGATGTCCCGGCTGCAACTCGGACGAGCGGATGACGACCTTCAGGCCCTGCTGCTCGGCACGGATGTCATGTGGACCCCAGACGACGCCGGCATCCACCTGACCGGACTTGACGGCCTCCAGCACGGCGGGCGGATTCTTCAGCTCGAAGATCTCCAGATCCGTCTTCCAGTTCACCTGGGCGTCCTTCAGGGCGCCGCGCAGCACGGCATCGCCGGTGGCCAGACGGACCGTAGCGACCTTTTTACCCCTGAGATCGGCAACGCTACGGATCTTGTCCGCGTTTTCAGCCTTGACCACGATGGCCGCATCCTCGCCCATGATGCCGCCGATGATCCGGAGATCGGCGCCCTTGGCGTAATGAACCAATGGGGCCGTGGTACCGAAGGCACCGACATCCAGCTTGTTGGCAACGACTGCGTTGAGACCGTCGGCGGAGTTGGCAAATTCAATCAGTTCGACATTCAGACCTTCCTCCTTGAAGAAGCCCTGTTCCTGGGCGACGAAGAACTTGGCATGACCGGTGACCGGCAGATAACCGACCTTGAGCGATTCGGCCAGCACGGCACTGGTGCCCAGCAGCAGGGCCAGACCGGCGAGACCGGGGGCGAGCAGACGAGAGGGATTCATGGCTGACTTTTCCTGTACGGTTGGATTCCGGAGACGATGCGGCTTGCGTGTCACGCCATCGTTGAGGCATCCGGAGCGGATGCGGCGACGGCCAACTCTAGGCCGTCGCACCTCACCGCCAAACCAAGAAAAATTCAGTTGAATTGCAGGAATCGTTAAAAGACGGGAATGGTCTGTCGGTATGCCATTGCCTTTTTCTTGATTCCTGCGTTGCTTATCAGAAGACCTTGTTTCTCCCGAGTCGTCGCGATCCCCGACAATGTCTCTATTAGCCAAGGGCTCTTTTAGATTGGCCTTGGATTGGCCTTGCGCCCTGTTCAACTTCACTGCACCACAGAGTGTTTGCTATGGCACGTATCCTCATCCTCGGCGCCGGCATCTCCGGCCATACGGCGGCTCGCTGCCTGGGTCGCTGGGTCGGCAGGCAACATCAGGTCATCGTGGTCTCACCCAAACCGACCTGGAACTGGGTGCCCTCGAATATCTGGGTCGCCGTGGGCGAGATGACCGAATCTGAAGTCACCTACGAACTGGCGCCCATCTACAAAAAAGTGAATGTGGATTTTCGTCAGGCCAGCGCCCTGTCCATTCACCCGGAAGGCGACGCCGAACACACCAAACCCTTTGTCAGGATCGAATACACCGATCCGGCGCGGGTCGGTGAAGCCGAATCCATCGCGTACGATTTTCTGATCAATGCCACCGGACCCAGGCTGAATTTCGCCGCGACGCCGGGGCTTGGACCCGAGACCGGCCACACCGTGTCAGTCTGTACTCCGCCCCATGCGCTGGAGGCGAACCGTCGTTTGCAGGCCGCCATCGCGGCGATGAAAAACGGCGTGCGCCAGACACTGCTCATCGGCACCGGACATGGCATGGCGACCTGCCAGGGCGCCGCCTTCGAATATATCTGCAATGTCGATCACGTCCTGCGCGAGGCCGGTGTGCGCCAACAGGCGCGTCTGATCTGGCTCAGTAACGAATACGAAGTGGGCGATCTCGGGATAGGCGGTGTGCTCATCACGCGCGGCGGTTATGTGACCAGCGGCAAGGTCTTCGTCGAGTCACTCTATCTGCGCACGGCGGTTATCTGGCAGTTCATCCGCTTCTGGGTCATCGGTTATCGCGTCCTCAAGCTCATGTGGAAACCGCATGGCTGATCGTGCTGGGCGAATTGTCTCAGGCGAGGATGGACGGCCTGCGGCGCAGCGCACATGTCTTTGATCTGCGACCGGAACAGATCCTGGCTCATATCCCCGCCGGACTCCTGGGCGGATTTGTGGGCGGCGCACTCTCCGGGTTCCTGCTCGAATACCTCGGTTTTCGTCTCGAAGCCGGGCGTTAGGCGATTTCCTGAAAACAATCTACCCACGGAGAGGATGTGAATGGACAGGATTTACAGGATTTTTCAAGATTGACAGGATGAAGAAAGGTTTTTCTCCTGCGAAATCCTGTTCATCCTGTCCATTTGGAGTCTTGACTCTGGTAAAAACTTTCCCGGAAACCACCTTAAGCCGCGCTTCTCGTCACCGGCCGACCAAGCTGGTGACATGAATAATCATGCCGACCGGAGCCGTGGTTATCGCATCGACATCGACGATTTCGGCCGTGAGAACTCGGCGGCGCGGTCAGAGTCGCGAGAGTGAGGGCACCACGATCTCGGACTTGTCCGCGCCGAATTCCTTGAGAGTCAGGAAGGCTTCGTTCTCCAAGTCAACTCTGCCGTAAAACATGCGCACCAGAGGATCGCCGGCTCCTGATAAAATGGCTCAAGTCTCGAACCGGCCTCAACCATCGATCGTCGGATCCGATCGCCCGGCGTGCCCAAATCGAGACCCGGCCGATCCGTCTCACGCTGCCGCACAAAAGGCGCCTGCCGCATCAAGCCGTCCATTCCTCACAACGCCTCTCAGATACCATGAATTTAATTGATCGTACCAAGGTCAGTACCAAACTCGCGCTCCTGGCGCTCCTGCCCATCACCTCCATGCTGCTGATTGCACTGCTTGCCGCGAATCTCCTGCATCAGGTTCACGAAGGGGTTGACCGCATCTATCTGGATCGCGTGGTCCCCCTGCAGGATCTCAAGACCATCGCCGACGATTACGCCGTGCTCGTCATCGATGCGGTCAACAAGGCCAATGCCGGCCGCTTTACCGCCGAGCAGGCACTGCAAAGCGTCAACGAGGCGCAGGCGCGGATCCGCGCACGCTGGTCCACCTATCTGCAAAACCATCTCACTGCGGAAGAAAGAGTGCTGGCCGATCAGGCTCAGGAACGCTTCACGCAAGCCGACGCCATGATCGAACGCCTGGTGGAGCGGTTGCAGGGAATGAGCGGTTCAGTCGCGAATCGTCTGACGGATTTCGACGGCCCGCTCTATGACCAGATCGATCCCATCAGCGAAACGATCAGCGAACTGGTTAGTTTGCAGTTGCGGGTGGCCGGCGAGGAACGCGAGTCGAGTCTTGCGCTGTACGAGACCGCGCGTCTCTGGTTTGCGGGACTGGCCGTCGTCACCCTGCTGGGCGTGGTACTGCTGGGATGGGTCTCTTACCGGTCCATCGTCGGACAGCTCAAAACGCTCCAGCACGCCATGACCCGCATCGTCGAACACTCCGATCTCACCGCCCGCACGACCCTGGGGACACCGAACGAGATCGGCGACATCGCGCGCGACTTCGATCACATGGTCGCCCGTCTGCGCGAGCTGGTCGGACGCATCAATGGCTCGGCCATGACCCTGTCCGCCGCGACCGGGCAGATGTCGGACAGCCTGATCCAGGCCCGCGAGGTGGCGCAGCATCAGGCGACGGAAACCGAGCAGGTGGCGACGGCCATGCAGGAAATGACCGCTTCTGCCGAAGAGGTCGCGCGCAATACCTCCTTCGCCGCAGAGGCCGCGCGGCAGACCAAGGTTCTCGCCGATCAGGGACAGGGAGCGGTTGCCGCAACCGTCAATGCGATGTCGGCCCTGAGCGAGGACATCGCCGCCGCCGCCGAGACCATTCAGTCACTGGAACAGGACGCGCTCAGTATCGGCGCCGTCCTCGATGTCATCCAGGGCGTTTCCGAGCAGACCAATCTGCTGGCCCTCAACGCCGCCATTGAGGCGGCGCGGGCCGGTGAACAGGGACGCGGTTTCGCCGTCGTCGCCGCTGAAGTCCGCACCCTGGCTCAGCGTACCCAGGTCTCGGCGCAGGAGATCGCCGCCATGGTGACAGATCTCCAGCAGCGTTCCCGGCAGGCAGGCGGCGAAATGGCCCGCAGTCAGCAGAGCGCCACCTCGGCCACCACGACAGCCACTCAGGCCGGTCAGGCGCTGACGGCCATTACGACAGCGGTTAACGGGATTTCCGAGAGCATGATCCAGATCGCGAGCGCCGCCGAAGAACAGACCGCCGTGGCGAATGAAATCAATCAGGGTGTCGTGTCGATCAGCGACGCCAACCATCAGGGCAGCGCGGGGATGATTCAACTGGAGGCAGCGGGCCATCAACTGACCCGGCTTGCGGGCGACCTGAAGGATCAGGCCGGACACTTTGCCGGAGTGCAGACCGCGCCTGTCACGGCAGACAGACCGTCACCGCAGCCCCGGTATCCGAACTGGCGGGGAGACGTTCAGGGTCTGACCGCTTGAATCGCGTCCGACCCCGCATTCCCGGCGCGCCTTGATATTCTGAGCGATCCTGAGCGCCGGCTGCGTTATGCTGAAAATCGCATAACAAAATAACACTTCGGTCGTTCCAGTTATTTCGTCATTGCACTAACCTCTGCGCTTTCTCATGAGAGATCAGAACTAACCTGCCATGACGAACCGGACTCCTTTCCAGCTTGGCGCCGCACTGACATGAGTGTGGCGCCCTTCTTCAACCCCACCCGCCAGACACGGGTGCTGCCGGGTTTCCATCTGGCGCTCGGCTACACCCTGGTCTATCTGTCGCTGATCGTGCTGATCCCGCTGGCGGCGGTCTTCATCACGAGCGCGACCCTCTCCTGGTCCGAATTCTGGGCGGTGGTCTCTTCACCGCGCGTAGTGGCCACCTACAAGCTCTCCTTCGGTGCCTCGCTGCTGGCGGGGGCAATCAACACCGTCTTCGGGCTGATGCTGGCCTGGGCGCTGGTCCGTTACAGTTTTCCGGGCAAGAAGCTGATCGATGCCCTGGTCGATCTGCCGTTCGCCCTGCCCACGGCGGTGGCCGGCATCGCGCTCACCGCGCTCTATGCCGGCAACGGCTGGATCGGCTCGCTGCTGGAGCCGCTCGGGATCAAGGTCGCCTTCACCCCGCTGGGGGTGCTGGTGGCGCTGGTCTTCATCGGCGTGCCCTTCGTGGTCCGCACCGTGCAGCCGATCCTCGAAGACCTGGAGACCGAGCTGGAAGAGGCCGCCGCCAGTCTCGGCGCCAACCGCTGGCAGACCTTCACCCGCGTCCTGCTGCCGGTCCTGCTGCCGGCGCTGCTGACCGGCTTCGCCCTGGCCTTTGCCCGCGCGGTGGGCGAATACGGTTCGGTCATCTTCATCGCCGGCAATATCCCCATGATCTCGGAGATCACGCCGCTGATCATCATCACCAAGCTCGAACAGTACGACTATGTCGGCGCGACCGCCGTGGCGGTGGTGATGCTGGTCTTTTCATTCATCATGCTGCTCGCCATCAATCTGTTGCAGGCGTGGAGCGCCAAACGCACCGGGAGGGATCGCTGATGGCCGTCGCTGGCGTCCTGCACGCGCGGGTCGATGCCCGTCGTTACCAAACCAATGCCGCCACCCGCGAGTCGCCCTGGGTCAAACGTCTGATCCTTGGCCTGGCGTTGGCCTTCTTTGCGCTCTTTCTGCTGATGCCGCTGATCGCGGTCTTCGCCGAGGCGTTCCGCAAGGGCTGGTTCACCTATGTCACCGCACTCTCCGACCCGGACGCGCTGGCGGCGGTGCGTCTGACGCTGCTGATTGCGGCGATTGCGGTGCCGCTCAATCTGGTGTTCGGCGTCGCCGCAGCCTGGGCCATCGCCAAGTTCGAGTTTCGCGGCAAGCGGTTCCTGACCACGCTGATCGATCTGCCGTTCTCGGTCTCGCCGGTGATTGCGGGTCTGATCTTTGTGCTGCTGTTCGGCGCGCAGGGCTGGTTCGGGGAGTGGCTGTTTGAGCATGACGTCAAGATCGTCTTTGCTGTGCCCGGACTGGTGCTGGCGACGATCTTCGTCACCTTTCCCTTCGTCGCCCGTGAGCTGATTCCGCTGATGGAGGCGCAGGGGCGCGAGGAGGAAGAGGCCGCCGTGGTGCTGGGCGCGAACGGATTCCAGCTCTTCTGGCGCGTCACCCTGCCCAATATCAAATGGGGTCTGCTGTATGGCGTGATCCTCTGCAACGCGCGGGCGATGGGCGAGTTCGGGGCGGTGAGCGTGGTCTCCGGGCATATTCGCGGTCAGACCAACACCCTGCCGCTGCATGTCGAGATCCTCTACAACGAATACAACTTCTCCGCCGCCTTCGCGGTCGCCTCGCTGCTGGCGCTGCTGGCAATGGTCACCCTCGGGTTGAAGTCCTTCATCGAATGGAAGGCCAACCGGAACGCCCCGACTGTCGGGGCGATTTAAATCGCCCCGACACCGAATTCAGGATTTCACCATGAGCATTCAGGTCGCCAACATCCACAAAACCTTCGGCTCCTTCGTCGCGCTCGATCAGGTCTCGCTCGATTTCCCGACCGGCGCGCTGACGGCGCTGCTCGGTCCCTCCGGCTGCGGCAAGACCACCCTGCTGCGGATCATCGCCGGGCTGGAGACCGCCGACAGCGGTCAGGTCATTCTCGCTGGCGAGGACGCCTCGGACACCCATGTGCGTCAGCGCCGGGTGGGCTTCGTCTTCCAGCACTATGCCCTCTTCCGGCATATGACGGTGTTCGAGAACGTCGCCTTCGGGCTGCGGGTCAAGCCCCGGCGCGAGCGTCCGAAGGAGGCCGAGATCCGGCAGCGGGTGCATCGTCTACTCGATCTGGTGCAGCTCGATCCGCTTGCCAATCGCTTCCCCAGTCAGCTATCCGGTGGCCAGCGCCAGCGGGTCGCGCTGGCCCGCGCGCTGGCGGTCGAGCCGAAAGTCCTGCTGCTGGACGAACCCTTCGGCGCGCTCGATGCGCAGGTGCGCAAGGAATTGCGCCGCTGGCTGCGGCGGCTGCACGATGAGCTGCACATCACCTCCCTCTTCGTCACCCACGATCAGGAAGAGGCGCTGGAGGTGGCCGATCAGGTGGTGCTGATGAATCGCGGACGGGTCGAGCAGGTCGGCACCCCGAACGCGGTCTACGAGCAGCCAGCGACCCCGTTCGTCTATGGCTTTCTGGGGGCGGTCAATACCTTTCACGGTCGCATTGAGGGGGCGCATCTGCGGGTGGGCGAGGCCACCCTGGCGCACAGCGAGGATCAGGGTGAGGTCGCGTCCGGCGCCCAGGCGGTCGCCTTCGCCCGTCCGCATGAACTGACGATCATCACCGATCCGGGTCACGACGCGGGGATTGCCGCCAGCGTGGTGCGTATTCTCAGCTTTGGCGCCAGCACGCGGGTGGAACTGGACAGTCTGACACCAGCCTCAGACAGCGAGTTGCCGATCCATTACGAGGTCATGCTGCCACGCGACCAGATCCAGGCGCTCAAGCTGGTCGAAGGTCAACGGGTGCGGCTGGTGCCTTCACGGATCCGTATCTTCCAGAGTCAGGCCGCCTGAGATGAACTTTCAGCAGTTGCGCATCCTGCGCGAGACCGTCCGGCGCGACTTCAGTCTGACCGAGGTCGCCAATGCCCTTTTTACCGCCCAATCCGGCGTGTCCAAGCACATCAAGGATCTGGAGGACGAGCTGGGGGTGGAACTCTTCACCCGGCGCGGCAAGCGTCTGCTCGGTCTCACCGAGCCGGGCAAGGAACTGCTGCCCATCGTCGAACGCATCCTGCTCGATACGCAGAACATCAAGCGTCTGGGCGAGCAGTTCGCGCAGCAGGATACGGGGCATCTGGTGCTGGCCACCACGCACACCCAGGCCCGTTACGCCCTGCCGCCCGTGGTGACGCGCTTCAAACAGGCGTTTCCCAAGGTCCATCTGGAGCTGCATCAGTGCGGCCCGGAAGAGATCGTCGCGCTGTTGCGCGCGGGTCAGGCGGACATCGGCATCGCCACCGAGGCGCTGGCGAGCGAGGCCGACCTGGTGAGCTTTCCCTTTTACACCTGGCGACATGCGCCTATCGTCCCGGACGGTCATCCGCTGCTCGCTGTCGCGCCCCTGACCCTGGAGGCGCTCGCCGAGTATCCGCTCATCACCTACCATCCGGGCTATACCGGGCGCGCGCGCATCGATGCCGCCTTCGCCTGCGCCGGACTCATTCCGGATGTGGTGATGTCCGCGCTCGATGCCGATGTCATCAAGACTTATGTCGAGCTGGGTCTGGGGGTCGGGCTCATCGCGGCCATGGCGTATCACCCCACCCGCGATGCGGGGCTGCGTCTGCTCGATACGCCCGATCTGTTCGAGGTCAACACCTCCCGACTGGCCCTGCGGCGCGGTCATTATCTGCGCGACTACGCACTCCGCTTCATTCTGGAGTGCGCCCCAACGCTGACCACGGAGCAGATCAAAGAGGCGGCCTTTCCCAAGGTATCAATCGCCTGAGACTGACGGCGATCAGGTGCCGCTGCGATAGAGCTGCGGCGGTTGCTCGGCAAGGTAGCGGGCTATCGCGTCGTCAATGCCCGGCAAACACCTGCGTCTTCCCCTCGGCATCAAAACTCATCACCTGATAGAACTCGGCAGGAGACGGCCCTTCCATACCCGGCGAGCCGAGCGGCATGCCAGGGGCTGAAATCCCCATCACTGGTGGGCGTTCGGCCAGCAGACGCCGAATATCGCCAGCGGGCACATGGCCCTCGACGACATAACCGCCGATTCTGGCGGATGGAAATGATCGCATGGGCTCTGCTCTTTTTCGCTGCCTTCATGGTGGCGGTCATCTCCGGGACGTTATGCACTGATCGCCTTTGGCTGAACGCCACACCGCGAAATCATTAGCAGAAAAAATTGGTTTGGATGGCGGCGAACTTCTTGCAGGCTTGTGCCTCATCAAGGTCATCCGGATTCACAGCATGCCAACACCGCTCCTCGCCGCGCGCGGGCTCGCATTAAACTACCGCCGTGGCGCGCCACCTGTTTTCACGGGCGTGGATCTGACCGTGCGCCCACGCGAGATCGTCGCCCTGGTCGGCGAGTCGGGCTGCGGCAAGTCCTCGCTGCTCGGTCTGCTGGCCGGACTGGCCCGCCCCTCGGCGGGCGCGATCCAGTTTCGCGGCACGCCGGTCCAAAGCACGCCGGGCGAGGTCGCGGTGGTGTTCCAGGATCCCTGTCTGCTGCCCTGGCTGTCGGTCGAGGGCAATGCCGGCTTCGGCCTGGGCTTCCGCCGTCTGGGTCTGCCGCGCGCCGAGCGTCGGGCGCGGGTCGCGGCGGCCCTGACCGATGTCGGACTCGCCGACCACGCCCGACGCTATCCCCATCAACTGTCCGGCGGCATGGCCCAGCGTCTGGCGCTGGCGCGCGCACTGGGACGCCAGCCGGCCCTGATCCTGCTCGACGAACCCTTTTCCGCCCTGGACGCCATCACCCGCGAGGCGATGCAGGCGCTGCTGACCGAGCTGGTTCATCGGCACGCGAGCGCGGCCCTGCTGGTCACTCATGACATCGACGAGGCGCTGCGGGTGTCGGATCGGGTGTTGCTGATGGGCGGACGTCCCGCCGGCATCGTCGGCGAATGGGATCTGGTCGATGCGCTCGGACCGGCGCCGCGTGAACGTCATCTCCCCCGCATCCTCGGCCTGCGCGCCGAGATCCTGGACGCCCTGACCCGGCATCGGTCTCCGGCGTTTCCTGGTGCAGGTCTGGGCGCGGGCGCGTCCGCACGCGACGCCGCAACCAGCTTTTCATTCGACCCCATCGCCTTACCGGAGACACCATGAGCACGACACTCGATCGCTCGCGGCGCGACTTTCTGCGCCTGTCCGCCCTGCTCACCGCCGCGACCGCCCTGCCGGCCTGGGCCGCACCCGCCGACGACGCCGTCCGCATCGGTTATCTGCCGATCACCGACAGCTCGCCGCTGCTGATTGCCCATGCGCGCGGTCTGTTCGCGGCAGAGGGACTGACCGCTGAGCCACCGCGTCTGTTCCGCTCCTGGGCGCAGCTCGTCGAAGCCTTCATGTCTGGGCAGGTGAATGTGGTGCATCTGCTGTCGCCGATCACGGTCTGGGCGCGCTATGGCTCGAATTTTCCAGCGAAGGTGACGGCCTGGAATCACATGGCCGGCTCGGCGCTCACTGTTGCGCCGACCATCGAGTCGGTCAAGGATCTGGGCGGCCAGCAGGTCGCGATCCCCTTCTGGTACTCGATCCACAACGTGGTGCTGCAACAGATTCTGCGCGATGCCGGTCTGACCGTGGTCACGCGCCCGCAGGGCAAGCCGGCACCGAACGAGGTGGTCCTGACCGTGATGGCCCCGGCCGACATGGGACCGGCGCTCGCCAACGGTGCCATCGCCGGCTTCATCGTCGCCGAGCCCTTCAATGCCGCCGCCGAGACCCAGGGCATCGGCAAGATCCTGCGCTTCACCGGCGATGTCTGGAACAACCATGCCTGCTGCGTCGTCTTCCAGCACGAGAAGGATCTGACCGAGCGGCCTGCGTGGTCGCAACAGGTGGTCAATGCCATCATCAAGGCCCAGCACTGGATGCGCGATCATCGCGCGGAGACCGCCGCCCTGCTCGCGCGCGACGGCAGCGGGAAATACACGCCGTTTCCGCAGCCCGTGCTGGAACGGGTGCTGGTGCCCAATGCCGAGCGCGACCGCGAGTATCTGGCCACCGGTGCCAATCGTCATGCCGACTGGAATCGCGAGCGCATCGACTTCCAGCCCTGGCCCTTCCCCTCCTACACCGAGGCGCTGGTGCGGGCGCTCAAGGACACCCAGGTCGAAGGCGACAACGGGTTTCTCGCCACTCTGGATCCGGCCTTCGTCGCGCGCGATCTGGTCGATGACCGCTTCGTGCGCAACGCCATCGAGTCCGTCGGCGGCCTCCGCGCCTTCGGCGTGACCGGCGGCTGGGAACGAAGCGAGAGGATCGCGGTGTGAGCGAGTCCGCCGAAATCCAGCCAGATTGGTCGATCACCTCGGGTTGGCGGATCGATGCGGGCTGGCTGCTGCCGGCCAGCGGACTGCTCCTGAGTCTGGCGCTCTGGTGGCTGGCGACCGCGCCCGAACTGGGCGCCTCGGCGCTGGCGGCGCGCTTCTCGCCAGCCGCGACCTGGGAGGCCACGCTGGCGCTCGCCGCCACCCATGAGCTGTGGCCGCACACCCTCGACAGCCTGCGCCGCGTCGTCGTCGGGCTCGTTCTGGCGCTGGCCGTGGGGGTGCCGATCGGTCTGCTGGTCGGCGTCTCGCGCACCTTTGAACGCTCCACCACAGCGACCTTTCAGTTCCTGCGGATGATCTCGCCGCTGTCCTGGATGCCGCTGGCGGTGATGGCGCTCGGCATCGGCGACGCGCCGGTCTATTTCCTGCTCGCCTTCGCCGCCGTCTGGCCGATCGCGCTGAACGTCGCCGCCGGGGTCCAGGCCATCGACCCGCGCTGGCTGCGTCTGGCACGCAGTCTTGCCGCCCGGCGTCTGGAGGTGCTGGTCGGCATCATCATCCCGGCCATCGTCAGTCACCTGCTCACCGGGGTGCGGCTCGCCATCGGGCTGATCTGGGTGGTGCTGGTTCCGGCCGAGATGCTTGGCGTCCAGGCCGGACTCGGTTATTTCATCCTGGATACCCGCGACCGCATGGCCTACGGCGAGCTGATGGCCGTGATTCTCTTCATCGGTCTGCTCGGCTATCTGCTCGATCTCGCGGCACGGCTCGCTCATCGCGCCTGGGATCGGCGGGATTGAGTGGAGGCAGAGCACGGCGATGACCATATCGCACCGGCGCCCGGAGATGACGCGCGCCGTCTCAACCCAGCGCCTGATCCAGATCGGCCAGCAGATCCTCCACCGCCTCAATGCCGACCGACAGCCGCAGCAGATCCGGCGGGCAGGGCGTCCCCGGTCCTTCGATGCTGGCGCGGTGCTCGACCAGACTCTCGACCCCGCCCAGCGAGGTCGCGCGCTTGAAGACCCTGAGCCGTGCGGCAACCACCCAGGCCTGCGACTCGCCCCCGGCGACCCGGATCGAGAGCATGCCGCCGAAGCCGCCGCGCATCTGCCGGGCGGCCACTGCATGGCCGGGATGCGAGGGCAGGCCCGGATAGCACACCTCGGCCACGCGCGGATCGGTTGCGAGGATGCGGGCGATCCGCTCCGCGCTGGCACAGGACTGTCTCACCCGCAGATGCAGGGTGCGCAGACCGCGCAGCAGCAGCCAGGACTCCATCGGTCCCAGGATGGCCCCGGCCAGCGGACGCGCGGCACGGATGCACTGCCAGGCCGGGCTGTCCTCGCGGGTCACCAGCACCCCGGCGATCACATCCGAATGCCCGTTGAGATACTTGGTGGCCGAGTGCAGCACCAGATCCGCGCCCAGTTCCAGCGGGCGGGTCAGCACCGGCGTCGCGACCGTGGAGTCCACCACCACCAGCGTCTGGCCGGCATGGGCCAGATCCACCGCCGCGCGGATGTCGGTGATGTCCCAGGTCGGATTGGCCGGGGTCTCGATCCACAGCAGATCGGTCGGGGCGCTCGCGAGTCCGTCCGCCAGCGAATCCAGGTCGCCGTTGTCGTACCACGCGAGATCGATCCGCCAACGCGCCGCGAATGCCTGCATCCAGTGGCGCAGCGCCCAATAGAGAATGCGCGGGACGAGGAGGCGGCGACCGGGTTCCAGTGATTGCAGAACAGCGGTCGCGGCGGCCATGCCGGAGGGATAGAGCAGCGCGCCGGAGCCGCCTTCGAGCGCGGTGAGCAGGGCCTCGACCGCATCATAGGCCGGGCTCTGGTCGCGGGCATACAGACGGCCGCCGGGGTAACTGCCGTCGCCGGCCCGCTCGAAGGTGGACGACAGATGAATGGGTGGAATCAGGTCGCCGTGAGGGGCATGAGTCAGACCCATGGCTTGGACGGCGAGAGTTTCGAGAGAACAGGGTTCGCTTGCGTTCGACATGATCGTCATCCATAAAAAAAGCGCCCTGAGGGGCGCTAAAAGATCACCACACGATGAAAAACGAAATTAGCTTCAGACTGGCTGGCGCTCCAGGCTCAGAACAGGCGGCTGTCTGAGCGATTGCGCGATCACACAGTAACGCTCGGCGAGCTTGAGCAGGATCGCGAGCTGGTCGTCGCTGGCGTCCGTGTCCAGCTCGAAACGCAACCGGATATGGCTGAATCCGACCGGTTCTCCCCTGTGATGCGTGCGTTCCGAGCCACTGGCCATCACGATGACCCGATCACTCAAATAGACTGCCTTGGCAAGGTCGTGCGTCACCAGCAGCAGGGATGTTTCCTCATGATGACGAATCAGCGGACGCCTCGCGCAGCCGCGCGATCAGCACATCGCTGGACTTGATCAGAGCCAGCACCTCACTGCCGACGGTCAGCCCCAGTTGTTTGATGGAACGGGTCGTGATCGTGGCGGTGACGATGCCGGCGCTGGTCTGGACATCCACCTCCGAGACCACCGGGCCTTCGACGATTTCGCGAATTTTGCCCTTGAATTGATTGCGGGCGTTGACGGCAACGATGGACATACATGACCTCCCGTGTGAGCGGACCGAGCGGCGATGATGCCCCTGACCGCCCGTGCCGTGAACTCAGAAAATCTGCCAAGCTCATGCCATTTTGCGACATCCGCGCCAGATCACAGCCTCCATGCCCGATGGTGGTCCATGTGCGATTTCGCGCCAATGCTTTGCAGAAATCCTTGGTTGGTCCGACCGCCGCCGCCGTCTTAAGGTGGCCTGATCGTCAGTACCGGCTCCCGGCGACCCGGAATGGCACCAACTCACCGGCCCCCTGGGCCATCCAATGGAGCGTCAAGCCATGTGCCAGGCCCCGACTTCTGCACACCTCGATCAGCGAACGGCCCACCCCGCCGTCCGGCATCCGCTGCGCATCGCCATCGTCGGCAAGGGCGGCGCGGGCAAAACGACTGTGGCCGGCGCGCTGGCGCGGACGCTGGCGGCGCAGGGTCGGCGTGTGCTGGCGCTGGACGCCGATCCAGACGCCAATCTGGCCTCGGTGCTGCCGCTTGACGGGGAGCAACGGCCGCAGCCGCTCGCCCGCCAGCAAGCCCTGCTTCACGCAGCGACTGACGCTGGCACCTTGCCGGTCGGACTTTTTCAGCTCAATCCAGACACCGGCGATCTGCTGCTGCGTGGCACCGTGACCTGGGGCGGCGGCAATCCACTGGTGGCGCTCGGTTGGGGCAAGGCCGGCGGAGAAGGCTGTTACTGCGCCGAACATGCCGTGCTGCGGCGTCTGCTGTTCGATGCCTCGGCCCTGCCCGCCGAGGTGACGCTGATCGACAGCGAGGCCGGGTTGGAGCATCTGAGCCGGGGCACCATCGCCGGGGTGGATCTGGTGCTGGTGGTGGTCGAGCCGGGACAGCGGAGTCTGGAGACCGCCATCGCGGTACGACGGCTTGCCGGGGATCTCGGGATCGCGCGCGTCCATGCCGTGGTCTGCGGTTATCGGGATCACGCTGAATTGCTCCGGCTGCGCTGCTGGCTCGGCGACTGGCCGGCGGTCGCCGCCTTTCCCTATGACGAGCAGGTACGCGCGGCCGATCTCGCCGGCACGCCGCCGGTGCTGGCGGGTGAGTTCCTGGCTGCGGCTGAAACGCTGGCAGCCAGCGTCCTGCAATTGGACGGCACGCTTCAGACGGCACACGCATGAGCCCACAGACACCCAGGGAGGCACGCAAAGGCTTCCCCACCAAGGCCGATGTCATGGCCCAGACCCCCGATCCGGCGGTGCGCCAGATGCTGGTACGGATGGAACAGCTCGGCATCGAGACTGCTTTCGACCGCTTCGATGCGCAGAAGGCCCACTGCGGGTTCGGGCTCGACGGCACCTGCTGTCGCATCTGCAACATGGGTCCGTGCAAGGTGACGGCACGCAGTCCGCGCGGGGTCTGCGGGGCGGATGCCGATCTGATCGTGGCGCGCAACATCCTGCGCTGGGTCGCCGCCGGTGTGGCCTCGCATGGCGCGCGTGGACGCGAGGTGATGCTGACGCTCAAGGCCGCCGCCGAAGGGCGCGTGGCCCTGCCGATCCGGGGCGAGGCCAAGGCGCGCGCCATCGCCCGCGCCTTCGGCATCGACGACCCGGTCAAGAGCCTGCCCGAACTCGCGGGCGAGATCGCCGACCTCCTGCTGGAGGATCTATCGCGCAGCGTCCCCGGCGCGCACCGCACCCTCCAGGCGCTCGCGCCGCCGGAGCGGCAGGCTATCTGGAAGGCACTCGACATCCTGCCGATCAGCGCCTATCACGAGGTTTTCGAGGCGTTGCACCGCACCGGAACCGGCACCGATGGCGATTGGGAGAACGTCATGCGCCAACTGCTGCGCTGCGGACTCGCCTTTGCCTGGAGCAGCGTGCTCGGCTCATCGATCGCGATGGACATCCTCTATGGCCCGCCGCGCCGTGATCGCATTGCCGCCAATCTCGGCGCGCTGGATCCGGACACGGTCAATATCGCTATCCACGGTCATTCGCCGGTGCTGCCGATGGCTATCGTCGCGGCGGCCGACGATCCGGAACTGCGCGCGCTGGCGAGCGCACGCGGCGCGACCGGCATCCGCTTCTACGGCATCTGCTGTTCCGGACTCTCGTCGCTCTACCGTCACGGCGGGGTCAGTCCGCTCGCCAATGCCATCGGCGCCGAACTGGTGCTGGGCACCGGCGCGCTCGATCTCTGGATCGCCGATGTCCAGGATGTCTATCCCGGCATCATGGATGTGGCGCGCTGCTTCCATACCCGCGTCGTGACCACCAGCGACTCCTGCCGCCTGCCGGGGGCCACGCACATCGGTTTCGACCATCATCACGCCAACCTCGCCGAGGTCCATGAGTTGGCTCGCCGGATCGTGCGGATGGGCATCGATCAATTCCCGCAGCGGCGTGCCGCCAATGTCTTCGTGCCGCGTCAGGTGATGGAGGCCGAGATCGGCTTTTCGGTCGAGAGCATCACCGAGTCGTTCGACGGGCTGCCGAATCTGCTGGCGGCGCTGGCCGATGGCCGGGTGCGCGGCATCGTCAATCTGGTCGGCTGCAACAACCCCAAGGTGCTCTACGAAAAGACCCTGTGCGAGGTGGCCGATGCGCTGTTGGCCGCCGATTGTCTGATCCTTACCAACGGCTGCGCCTCCTTTCCGCTGCTCAAGCTCGGCTATTGCACCGAGACGGCGCTGGAGCGCACCGGTCCCGGTCTGCGCGCGCTGCTCGGCGAGCGCGGGCTGCCGCCGGTCTGGCACATGGGCGAATGCCTCGACAACGCACGCGCCTCGGGACTCTTTCGGGCGCTGGCCGATCTGGCCGGACAGCCGATCAAGGCCATGCCTTTCGCCTTCGCCAGCCCGGAATGGAGCAATGAAAAGGGTGTAGGCGCCGCGCTCGGCTTCCGGCTACTCGGCGTGCCCTCTTATCATTGCGTGCCTGCCCCCATCGGTGGCTCGGCGGCGGTCTCGCGGTTCTTTCACGAGACGACTCAAGACGCACTGGGCGCGGCGATGGTCGTCGAGCGTGATCCGCAGCGTCTGGCACAGCGGATCATTGATGATCTGAGTCGTGCAGAGAGACGATGACCGAGCCGCTCCTTGACGGGGCCGAGATGCGCGATTCGCTGCTGATGCGCTGATTCAGGAAAACTCGCGACAGGCGTCGTTCACGCCGATACGGCTTGAGCGTGAACGACTATGCCGCCTCGCCCTCACACAGAAGCAGATTCGGGGCCGCCCGCGCGTATCCCTGTTCGCCGACCAGCACGTCGAGGGCCAGCGTCGCCAGATCATCAGCGGTTGGATCGACCTGGATATCCCTGGACTGAAAAAAGAGTTTGGTATAGGCGTGGCATTGGTCGCAGGTTTCGGCTGCAACGGCGGGATATTCGCCCTCCAGACTCAGATATTGGACCACCGAACCGGAATCGCAGAGCGTGCAGCGGGCGCGCACGCTATTCCAGCGCGTGGCGCACAGACAGCATTCCTGGTAGCGCAGCCCTGCCCTGCCCTCTCCGGCCAGGATGATGCTGCCGACGGCAACGCTGCCGCAATGCGGACAGGTCGCGGCATTGGCGGCGCTGGCATTGGATGTCGCGGTCTGGCGGGCATCGACACTCCAGGCGACCTGCATCGAGGCGGCAATCAGCAGGTCTTCGAGTTCGCGACCCGCGCCAATGGCCTCACCCCTGGCGATGAGTCGGTTGCGTTCGAGACGGGCGGTCAGTTCGGATGGCGTGATGTCGATCGCGAAGCGCGGATAGCGGGTGACACCCGGCGGGGCCTGGGTCGGAAGAAACGGGATCAATCGCGAGCGGATCTCGGCAATGCGTGCTGGCGGAATGGAAGGAGGCGCGCTCGGCGTCGTTTCACCGTTCGCGTCGTCGGAGCGCGAACCGGCCTGCCGTTCGAACGCGAGCTGTTGAGCGGCACACAATTCGGCAAACCAGGACAGCCATGGCCCCAGCGTGTGCGTAGCAGCCAACTGGCGCAGACGTCTGCCACGTTGCGCGAACAGATCCGCTGCCGGAGTCAGCCGGAGTTGGGGGGCGATTGGGGTCGGAATCGTTTGTTCGGTGAGCATGGGGAACCGGGTCGGTTGGATGTCGGCGATTCACATGATCGCACTGGGATGGGTGGCTGCTTGCGGTGTCAGGTCGAGCCGCTCGGCATTGCTGTAGGCGACCCGCTGTCCGGTACGAGCGAAGCCGACCAGCAGGATGCCGGCCGCCTCGGCCTGTTCGATGGCGTAGCTGGTGGGAGCTGAGACGGCGACCAGGGATGAAATCCCGAAGCGGGCCGCCTTCTGGACCATCTCGTAAGAGGCACGACTGGTGATCAGGGCGAAGCCCTCTTCCAGCGGCTGACCCGTGCGCGCCAGCGCACCCAGCAGCTTGTCGAGTGCATTGTGGCGACCGACATCCTCGCGTAGAGAGAGGATGCGCCCCTGTCCGTCGACCCAGGCGGCGGCATGGCTGGCGCCGGTGCGGTTGCGCAGGGGTTGCAGATGGGGTAGCTGGCGCAATGCCTCGTCGATCGCCGCGACGCTCAGTCGCCTCGCGGCATCGACCCGCACCCCGGTGGCGTGAGCCGACAGGGTATCGAGGCTGTCGATGCCGCACAGACCGCAGCCGCTGCGTCCGGCGAGATGGCGTCGGCGCTCCTTGATGGCGGCAAAACGTCGGGCGGCGATGACCATGTTCAGGACGACACCCTGACCATGGGTCTGGATGTCGAGAGTGTGGATTTCATGCGCGTGCTCGACGATGCCTTCGCCCAGACTGAAGCCAATGGCGAAGTCCTCCAGGTCAGCGGGTGACGCCATCATGACCGCGTGTGAAATCCGGTTGTAGACCAGGGCCACCGGCACTTCTGCGATGACCTCGTCGTCTTCGCGTGCCGCTTCGTCGTGGCGAATCCGCACGACCTCGCGCCAGGCGGTCGCGATTGGCGTGCCGGCCTCGTCCCGCCATACAGCGGCGGAAGACTCCAGATGAGTATGGAGCATGGAGTGTCTCCGGTCAGTTGTCGGCATCGGCGCCAGCGGCGCCGATGCCGGTTCCATTAATCGCGGGTGACCTGGCGATACCAGTCGCGATGATGCTGCTTGGCCCAGGCGCGGGTGACGGTGCCGTACCACATGGCGCGGATGGTGCCCGTGACCCAGATGGCGGCGTAGACATGAACGAAGATCAGACAGATCATGACCACGGCGGTGGCCGAATGCACCACGGCGGCCCAGCGGACCCACTCGACCGGGAAGTCGAAATAGGCCCGCCAGAGGACGATCCCGGAGGGGATCAGCAGCAGCATGCCCAGCAGCAGCAGCCAGAACAGCAGCTTCTGTCCGCCGTTGTATTTACCCTGTTCCGGCATGCCTTCGTCATTGCCGTTCACCATCTCGCCGATGCGCCCGATCCATTGCCAATCGACCCGGCTCATCAGGTTGTGTTTCGTGAAGCGGATGACCATGAGGATGAAGGCCAAACCCATCAGCACCCCGAAGATGGGATGGAGGATGCGCGCCCAGGTGCCGCCTCCGAAGAGCATCGTGAAGGGGTAGAAGGCCGGATGGAAGAACGCCAGCCCGGACATCCCGAGCAAAATGAAGCTGATCCCAACGACCCAATGCGTGGCGCGCTGGCCGGGGGTGTAGCGGGTCAGGTCTCTCGGGTTGCGTCTCATGCCGCTTCCTCCTCTTTCTCGATCTCTTTGGAGACCGCGTTTGGTCCCTTGGTGACATAGTGGAAAAGGCTGGCGAAACCGACCAGGGCCATGGTCGCGATCGCCAGGGGCTTGGCCAGTCCCTTCCACAGCTCGACCAGCGGACTGATGGCCGGATCCTGCGGCAGCCCGTAGAGTTCCGGCCGGTCGGCATGGTGCAGCACATACATCACATGGGTACCGCCGACGCCTGGGGGATCGTAGAGTCCGGCGTTGGCGAAACCCCGCTGTTGCAGGTTGGCAATCCGCTCGGCGGCGATGACCTGCATGTCCTCCTTGCTGCCGAACCGGAGGGCGCCCGTGGGACAGGTCTTGACGCAGGAGGGTTCCTGGCCCACGGCCACGCGATCCGAGCACAGCGAGCACTTGTAGACCTTGCCATCTTCCTCGGACAGGCGGGGAATGTTGAAGGGACAGCCGGTGAGGCAATAGCCGCAACCGGTGCAGTGCTCCTGATGAAAGTCCACGATCCCGTTCTTGAACTGAACGATGGCATCAGGCGCCGGGCAGGACAGGACGCAGCCGGGATCCGCGCAATGCATGCAGCCATCCTTGCGGATCAGCCATTGCAACCGGCCCCCCTCCTCTACCTCGGCGTAACGCATCACCGTCCAGGCCTGCGGCGAGAGGTCGATCGGGTTGTCATAGACGCCGATGTTGCTGCCCACCGGAGCACGGATGTCGTTCCACTCGGAACAGGAGACCTGGCAGGCCTTGCAGCCGATACAGGTGGTGACGTCGATCAGTTTGGCCACTTCCAGCGGGGTCCGCACGCCGGGAACAGGCGTGGTGGTGGCGGAACGGCGCTCGATATCGAGAGATTGCAATGCCATGGTTCACGCCCCTGCCGCGATCGTCGGGATCTTTTCGAGGTTGACGAGGAATGCCTTGTATTCCGGGCACTGCGTGTTGCAGTCACCCACGGCTGGCGTCAGGACATTGGTCAGGTAGCCCTTCTTGGCCAGGGTTTCCCAGCCCCAGTGCAGGGGGATGCCGATCTGGTGCACCGTCTGCTGATTGACCGTCAATGTCTTGAGACGCTTGGTCACCACCGCTTTGGCCCTGATGAAACCGCGATTCGAGCTGACCTTGACCATGTCGCCCTGCGCGATGCCTTTCTCCCTGGCCAGCGCCTCGCTGATCTCGACGAACTGCTCGGGTTGGGCGATGGCGTTCAGGCGCACCTGCTTGGTCCAGAACTGGAAGTGCTCGGTCAGCCGGTAGGTCGTGCCAACATAGGGGAAGTTGTCGCGACTCCCGAGACGCTCCCGATCACCGGGGAAGATGCGCACCGCCGGGCTGGTGATCTGGTTCGGGTGCAGCGGGTTGGTGACGAGCGGCGACTCCATCGGCTCATAGTGTTCCGGCAAGGGGCCATCGGCCAGCTTATCGACGGCGAACAGACGGGCCTGACCTTCGGCGGTCATGATGAACGGATCCATGCCGCTGCCCGGCGCGGCATCGGCCTTGAAGTCGGGCACGTCACCGCCGCCCCAGCGTTCGCCGTTCCAGGCAATGATCCTGCGTTTCGGGTCCCAGGGTTTGCCGTCCGGATCGCAGGAGGCGCGGTTATAGAGAACGCGGCGGTTGGCCGGCCAGGCGAAGGCCCAGTTCGGCGTGTTGCCAAGGCCGGTATCGGTATTGTCGCGCCGCGCCATCATGTTCCCGGCCTCGGTCCAGCTACCGGCGTAGATCCAGACCGCGCACAGGGTGCTGCCATCGTCGCGCAGCACCGTGAAATTAGGCACCTGCTCGCCTTTTTTGACCAGCAACTTGGTCGGATCCTTGGGGTCAGGTACGTCGGCCAGCGCACGACCGTTCATTTCCCGGGTCAGTTCGACCGGGCTCGGCGACAGGGGATCGTTGTACGGCCAGGACAGGTTCAGGATGGGCTCGGGAACGCTGCCACCCTCCTGCTGGTACAGGTCGCGCAGGGCCATGAACAGTTCGGCGAGGATTTCCGGATCGGCCTTGGCCTCAGCCGGCGGTTCCGCGCCCTTGTAGTGCCATTGCATCCAGCGTCCGGAGTTGACTGTCGAGCCCTCCTCCTCGGCAAAGCAGGTCGAGGGCAGGCGGAAGACCTCGGTCATGATCTTGGACGAATCGACGTTGTTCGATTCGCCGTGGTTCTGCCAGAAGCTCGCCGTCTCGGTGGCAAGGGGGTCGATGACGACCATGTACCTCAGCTTGGAGAACGCCTCGACCACCCGGTTGGCGTCCGGGAACGAGCCCATGGGATTGAAGCCCTGGACGATCAGGCCGTTCACCTTGCCCTGCTGCATCAGCTCGGTCAGGTGCAGCGTGTCGTAGAGTTTGTCCCACTTGGGCAGCCAGTCGTAACCCCAGTCGTTGTCCCGGGTCGCCTTGTCGCCCCAGAACCATTTCATCTGGCTGACGAAAAACCTGGAGGTGTTCGACCAGTAGTTGAGCTGACCGTCACGCAGCGGTGCAGGCGTCACCTTCGCGATGTAGTCGGCGAAGGTCGGGTGGTTCTTCTCGTTGGGCAGCGACATGTAGCCTGGCAGGTTGGTCGAGAGCAGGCCAATGTCGGTGATGCCCTGGACGTTGGCGTGACCGCGCAGGGCGTTGATGCCGCCGCCGGCCATGCCGATATTGCCGAGCAGGAGCTGGATGATGGCCATGCTGCGGATGTTCTGGGTGCCCACCGTGTGCTCGGTCCAGCCCAGTGCATAGAGGACGGTCGCCACCTTATTGGGCGCCGAGGTCTCGCCGAGCAGTTCGCAGACCGTCAGGAAATCTTCCGTGGGCGTCCCGGTCAGGTCATTGACGACCTCCGGCGTATAGCGGGCGTAGTGGGCCTTCAGCAGGTTCCAGACGCAGCGGGGATGTTGCAGTGTCGGGTCGGTCTTGATTTTGCCCTGCTCGTCCAGTTCGTAGTTCCAACTGCTGCGGTCGTAGCGGCCCTGTTCCTTGTCGAAGCCGGAGAAGACGCCGTCTTCGAAGCCATAGCCCTCACCGATGATGGAACGGGCGTTGGTGTAGGCCTTGACGTATTCCCACTGGATCCTGTCGTTGGCGATCAGCCAGTTGATGACGCCGCCAAGGAACACGATGTCGGAACCGGCGCGCAGCGGCACATAGAGGTCGGCCACCGAGGCCGTGCGGTTGAAGCGCGGATCGACGACGACCAGCTTGGCGCCGCGCTGCTTCATGGCCTCGATCGCCCAGCGGAATCCGACCGGGTGGGCTTCGGCGGCATTGCCGCCCATGACCAGCACGAGGTCGGCGTTCTTGATGTCTACCCAATTGTTGGTCATCGCACCGCGCCCGAAGGAGGGGCCGAGGGCCGCTACCGTCGGCGCATGGCAGATGCGGGCCTGGGTGTCGGTGGCGACGATGCCCAGGGCGCGGATGATCTTCTGGGTCAGGATGCCGGTTTCGTTGGAGGCCGCCGAACAGGTCAGCACGCCGGTGGAGAGCCAGCGATTGACCGGTACGCCGTCGGCATTCCTGGCGACGATATTGGCGTCGCGGTCGGCCTTCATGTGTCTGGCGATGCGCTCGATGGCCTCGTGCCAGGAAATCCGCGTCCATTCCTTGCTGCCAGCCTCGCGCACTTCAGGGTACTTCAGGCGGTGCGGACTGTGGATGAAGTCGAGCAGGCCCGACCCCTTCGGGCACAGCGCGCCACGGCTGACCGGATGGTCGGGGTCGCCCTCAATGTGGATGATCTCCGCTTTCGAGTTCTTGCTGCCGGTGCCCAGGCTGTACATCAGCAGACCGCAGCCAACTGAGCAGTAAGTACAGATATTGCGGATTTCCCGGGCACCCGTCAGCTTGAACTGTCGCACCTCCGCCTGGGCGGCGATCGGCGCCATGCCGACCGCCGCCAGACTGGAATAGCCCAGCCCTGCCGCCGAGATCTTGAAAAACTGCCGTCGCGAGATCTGCATGCGATGAGTCCCCCTCTAATTATTTGTTATCAAGAACAAGAGGTTTGTTTTTAACGCCATCTGCGTGGCGCCAATGCAGCATGGTGAACACAGGGTCTTGAGGTGGAGAAAATAGCCTGCTTGATCTGAATCAGAGTACAGCCATGTTGTTTGCCGACTTTATCACCACAGTATTTGTCTTGTATATGCTATGCATAAAACACGCTTGGTGGCTACGGGCGGCCTTATTGAAGTGCCTGATGATCCCAAAGGCATAAGCATCAAGCGCCGATCTGGCAGGTTGGCAGCACATTCAATCACTTCTTTGCGCCCTTTGCGGTTCGACGACTTCCTTCGGGTTTATCAATTCCGCTGCATTCGATCTGAATTCTTCTTCGTTCGACTCCGGCAGCGAAAACCTTAAAGTGAAACCTCTGTGGCCGTCCGGCACACAACCGGCGTCACACCCCAGTCCAGGCCGATCCGGCCTGAGGAGCACTCCCGATGTCCAGTTGGTTTGCAGACAATGCGCAGTCGATCGGCCGCACCCCGCTGGTGGCCCTCAATCGTGTCACCGATGGCGCGCCCGCCCGCGTGCTGGCGAAGATCGAGGGCCGCAATCCGGCCTATTCGGTCAAGTGCCGGATCGGCGCGGCCATGATCTGGGATGCCGAGCGGCGCGGTCTGCTCGGCCCCGGCAAGGAGCTGGTCGAGCCGACCAGCGGCAATACGGGGATCGCGCTGGCCTTCGTCGCCGCCGCCAAGGGGATCCCGCTGACACTGACCATGCCCGAGACCATGAGTCTGGAGCGGCGCAAGCTGCTGGTGGCCTATGGCGCCAGACTGGTGCTGACCGAAGGGGCCAAGGGCATGAGCGGGGCGGTGGCGAAGGCGGAGGAGATCGCCGCCGCCGATCCCGAGCGCTATGTGCTGCTGCAACAGTTCAAGAACCCGGCCAATCCCGCGATCCACGAGACCACCACCGGCCCCGAGATCTGGCACGACACCGAGGGCCAGATCGACATCCTGGTTTCGGGCGTGGGCACCGGCGGCACCATCACCGGCATCTCGCGCTACATCAAGCAGACCCAGCGCAAGCCCATCCTCTCGGTCGCGGTCGAGCCCGAGGCCAGCCCGGTACTGACCCAGGCCCGTGCCGGCGAACTGCTCAAGCCCGGCCCGCACAAGATCCAGGGCATCGGCGCCGGCTTCGTCCCGGACACCTTGGATCTGTCGCTGGTCGATCTCATCGAGACCATCAGTAACGAGGAGGCCGTGCAGTACGCCCTGCGTCTGGCGCGTGAGGAAGGCATCCTCTCCGGCATCTCCAGCGGCGCGGCGGTCGCGGTCGCCGCGCGGCTCGCGCAGCGTCCGGAGCACAGCGGTAAGACTATCGTCGTGGTCCTGCCGGATTCCGGTGAGCGGTATCTCAGCTCGATTCTCTTTGAGGGGCTGTTCGACGAGAAGGGCGTTGCCATATGAGCCGACCGGACAATGTCACGCCACTCAACGCCGGTCCTCCGGCGCACTGGGATCTGGCCCCAGTGGTCGCCGGGCTGCGTGCGGCGCGCGAACGCTGGCGCATCGCGCACCAGCGCGAGCGTGAATCGGGCGGGCGCGAGTTCCCCTCGCGCGAGGCGCTGGAGACTGTGGTTCACGATCTCTGCGGGCTGCTCTTCCCGATGCGGCTCGGTCCGCCCGAGCTGCGCCAGGAGACCGAGGATTATTACGTCGGTCACACCCTTGACCATGCGCTCAATGCACTGCATCAGCAGATCCGGTTGGAACTGGCCTATGCGAGCCGTCACACCGGACGGGGCAGCGACGACATCGAGATCCGGGCGGTGCGTGTCGTGCGCGAATTCGCCGCCGATCTGCCATCCATCCGCCTCCTGCTCGATACCGACATTGATGCCGCCTTCCGTGGCGATCCGGCCGCGCACAGCGTCGATGAGGTGGTGCTCTGCTATCCGGGCGTACTGGCAATCATCCATCACCGTCTCGCCCATCGGCTGTATCGGATGGGCGTACCGCTGGTGGCACGGATCATCAGCGAGATCGCCCACGGCCAGACCGGCATCGATATCCACCCCGGCGCGCAGATCGGCAAGGGATTCTTCATCGACCACGGCACCGGTGTGGTGATCGGCGAGACGGCGGTCATCGGCGAGAACGTCCGGCTCTATCAGGCCGTGACCCTGGGCGCCAAACGCTTTCCGGTCGATGACCAGGGCGGTCTGCAAAAGGGTCTGCCGCGTCATCCGGTGGTCGAGGATGACGTGGTCATCTATGCCGGGGCCACGGTGCTCGGACGCATCGTCATCGGACGCGGTTCAACCATCGGCGGCAATGTCTGGCTGACCCACAGCCTGCCGCCCGGCAGCCATGTCACCCAGGCCGACTCGCAACAGGCGTCCGCCTTCAGGGAAAACGATTTCCCGCAAACCTTCCTTGAATCCTTGTAGAGATTTTCCGGGAACGCTTTAGACAGGATTAACAGGATTGATAGGATTTTTTAAGAGCCTGTTTTTAATCCTGTTAATCCTGTCGAAAAAATTTCCAAACACCCCACATCAGGAGAGCCCTTCATGGCCGAGACCCAGAAACTGCATCACGCACTGAGCGACGATGCCGCCCGCCAACTGGCCAACGCGACCAAGACCCCGCCGCAACTCGTCACCATCACACCACGCTGGCTCTTGCATCTGTTGCATTGGGTGCCGGTCGAGGCGGGTATCTACCGTTTGAACAAGGTCAAGGATCCGTCACGGGTGGAGGTCGCGCTCTCGCAGCGGCGCGAAGAGACGACCCTGCCCGAAACCTTCGTCGATTACGAGGACAAGCCACGCGAATATTTCCTCAATGCGGTCAGCACGGTGCTCGACATCCACACCCGGGTGTCGGACCTCTACAGCAGCCCGCACGACCAGATCAAGGATCAACTGCGACTCACCATCGAGACCATCAAGGAGCGTCAGGAACGCGAGCTGATCAACAATGCCGACTATGGCCTGCTGGCCAATGTCGATCCGGGCCAGCGTCTTTCGACCCGCAGCGGCGCACCGACGCCGGACGATCTGGACGAACTCATCGTCAAGGTCTGGAAGGAGCCGGCCTTTTTCCTCGCCCATCCGCTGACGATTGCCGCCTTCGGACGCGAATGCACCCGACGCGGCGTGCCGCCGGCAACCATCAGTCTCTTCGGCTCCCAGTTCATCACCTGGCGCGGTCTGCCGCTGATCCCTTCCGACAAGGTGCCAGTGGTGGACGGCAAGAGCAAGATCCTCTTGCTGCGAGTCGGCGAGCAGCGCCGGGGCGTGGTCGGGCTCTATCAGCCGGGCCTGGCTGGCGAGCAGGGGCCGGGGCTGTCAGTGCGTTTCATGGGGATCAACCGCAGCGCCATCGCCTCCTATCTGATCTCGCAATACACATCGCTGGCGATTCTGACCGAAGATGCCCTGGCCGTACTCGATGATGTGGAGGTCGGCAAGTACCATGAATACGCCCACACCTATGAGTGAGACCATTGGGGCGGGCAGTGGCTGGCCGGTCGGCTTCCCGGATGTCGGCACCCTGGAGCGGCTGGCGCACGAAATGATCGCCGGTCTGCGTCAGGCGGTCGCGCCGGAGATCCTGTCGTCCGCGCTGGAATCAGCCAAAGCGGCCAGTGCGGGCGGCTGGTCATCCGGTTGGTCGGGGGCACCGGCACTGGACAGCGATCATTTGACGCCGCCGGATGCTGTCGCTGGACTCGGACTGGCTGATCTGGCAGCGGCCCCGTTCGCCAATCCGGGCGACTGGCTCCAACCCGATACCTTCGGCCTACCGGGCGAAGCGGACTTGCAGCGTCTGCTGTCGGGGGTCTTCTCGCGCCCCGTCACCACCACAGCGGACACGTCACCAGCGCACGACAGCGGCTTCTATTTCCTCGACGCCCGGACGACCGAACTCCCGCACACCGCGCCCGCCGCCATCCGGCCCGCACGCGAGGTCTTCGATGTCGCCACGATCCGGCGCGACTTTCCGATCCTCGCCGAGCGCATCCACGGGCGTCCGCTGATCTGGCTCGACAACGCGGCAACCACCCAGAAACCGCAGGTGGTGATCGACCGTCTGGCCCATTTCTATGCCCACGAGAACTCCAACATCCACCGCGCGGCCCACACCCTCGCGGCGCGGGCGACCGAAGCCTATGAGCAGGCACGCTCGACGGTCGCGCGCTTCATCAGCGCGTCCTCGCCCGAGGAGATCGTCTTCGTGCGCGGGACGACCGAGGCGATCAATCTGGTCGCCCAGAGCTGGGGTCGGCAGCACATCGGCGAGGGCGACGAGATCATCGTCTCGCAGTTGGAGCACCACGCCAACATCGTGCCCTGGCAGCAGCTGGCGATCGAGAAGGGGGCGAAGCTGCGCGTCATCCCGGTCGATGATCACGGCCAGATCCTGCTCGACGCCTATCAGCGTCTGCTGACGCCGCGCACCCGGCTGGTGAGCATCAGTCAGGTCTCCAATGCGCTCGGCACCGTCACGCCGGTGCGCGAGGTCATCGAACTGGCACATGCCGCTGGGGTGAAGGTGCTGGTGGATGCGGCGCAGTCGGTGTCGCATCTGCCGGTCAATGTCCAGGCGCTGGACACGGACTTTCTGGTCTTTTCGGGTCACAAGGTGTTCGGCCCGACCGGCATCGGCGTGCTCTATGGCAAGGCGGACGTGCTGGAGTCGATGCCGCCCTGGCAGGGCGGCGGCAACATGATCGCCGACGTCACCTTCGAGCGGACGCTGTATCAGCACCCGCCGTCGCGCTTCGAGGCCGGCACCGGCAACATCGCCGATGCGGTGGGTCTGGCGACCGCGCTGGAGTATGTGGAGTCGATCGGACGCGAACGCATCGCACGCTATGAGCATGAACTCCTGCTCTATGCCACCGAGACCCTGCAACAGGTGCCCGGACTGCGTCTGATCGGCACCGCGCCCGACAAGACCAGTGTGCTGTCTTTCGTGCTGGAGGGACATCGTCCGACCGACATCGGCGAGGCGCTCAACCGCGAAGGCATCGCGGTGCGCGCCGGGCATCACTGCGCCCAGCCGATCCTGCGCCGCTTCGGGCTGGAGGCCACGGTGCGACCCTCGCTGGCCTTCTACAACACCCACGAGGAGATCGACACCCTGGTGCGGGCGCTGCGGCGACTGGCGCACCGCACACTCTCCAACAGTGGTCACTGACCGGATCAACAGTCGTCAGGGGCATTCAGGGAGAGATGGATCGGGCCAGGGACGGCCCAGGGTTTCGGGTCCGTGCGGCGGAGGATGAGCCAGGGCGGTCGCGGTTCGCCAGTCTGTTCAATTTTATACTCCAAACCTTCGCCATCTCCCGACCGCGAGCGGATCCTCGCCTGCCGCGACCGCGACCGCGACCGCGACCAGCTCAAACGCTGGCTGCTGGCCGCCGCGCGCGGACGATCCGGCGCGGCTTTTTGCGCCAGACTGACCCATCCTCTGCGGCGCGAGGCGGACTGCCCCGCCTCGCGGGATTTATTCCCTGCCAATATAAAGAAATCAGTTCATATTCTTTCCTGTCGCGACGACCAGACGCTATCGTCCACTCCCAGGATCATCCCGATCCGCCCCATTTTCTGAGGGAGACAGGCCGCCATGCCGTTGTCCAGCGTTGTCGAGTATCTCAACGAGCGTCTGCATCAATTGCACCCGACCGCGCGATTGAGCCAACAGGCCGGTTTTCGCTATCACAATCGCGTGCTCACCGCCGGGATTGCGGGTTTTCGCCTCTTCCCGCATCAGGTGCCGGTGGTGCGTCCCGCCGATGGCGCACTCGTCGCCTATCGCGCACAACTCCGGGTCGAGACCAGTCGCGGACATCCGATGCGCCCGGAGTCGCTCTATGTCCATGCCTGGGATGCCGAGGACGTGCTCTTTCTCGACCGTTTTCTGCGCACCTTTCACGCCCTGCATCATCTGAGCGAAGGGCATGACGCCGACGCCTGGCTGGCCGTCGATGTGCACCTGCGCCATGTCAGCGCCATTCCGGAGCAGCATGGTCAGGTATTTCAGGAGCTGCTCCACCGGCTGGGGCTGGCGCCTGCTCAGGTCGTGCTGCGTCTGAATGGCCGCGCGCTCCAGCAGGATCCGCATGTGCAGGCGGCGGCCCGGAGCTTTATCGGCCACGGCTACCGCCTGCTGGCGACCCGTCCCGATGTCGAGGACACCGACTGGACCCTGCTGCGCGAACTCGGCGTGGGCTGGGTTGGGATACCGGTGCCGACGCTGGCGTCGAGACACGGTCAGGAAACCCTGAGCGCCTGGGGCCGGCAGGCGCAGTCCCACGGCATCGGTCTCTGGATCGAGCGCATCGCCAGTGCCGAGGCGCTCGAACGCGCGCAGGCACTGGGCGCCGAGCTGGTCGAAGGCGAGCTGTTTCAGGCGGTCGCCCACCTGCCGATCCGGGAGGCCGCCCGATGAGCCGGACCGTCCTCATCCTCCCCGGCTATCACGGCAGCGGCCCGACGCACTGGCAGACCTGGATGCAGGATCGGTTGCCCGGCGCGCGGCGCGTCACGGGCATCGATTGGGCATCGCCCGTCCTCAGCCAGTGGGCCGAGGCCGCGCGGCGCTCGATCCTGGAAGCGCCCGGCCCGGTGTGGCTGGTCGCACACAGCTTCGGCTGTCTCACCGCCGTGACGGCCAGCCGGGGATTGGGCGAACGCATCGCTGGCGCGCTGCTGGTGGCCCCGGCGGATCCGGAGCGTTTCTCGCCCAACGGGGTGCGCACCGGGACGCGACGTAACGGTCAGCGCTCGCTGGCGGTGGATCTCCCGTCCACGCCACTGCCCTTCCCGAGCCTGGTGGTGGCGAGCCGCAACGATCCCTGGATGCGTCTGGAGACGATCGAGCACTGGGCCGGGCTCTGGGGCAGCGCGGTGATCGACATCGGCGATGCCGGCCACATCAATATCGACTCGGGCTTTGGTCCCTGGCCGCAGGGACTGGTGCTGCTGCGCGCCCTGCAATCCGGACGCTTCCAGCGGCGACCCGTGATGCCGATCCCCGCACGCCGTGCCGGTCCCGCTTTGCGAACACCACGACCGTCTACCATCCACGCCACTCAGACCCTTTGATCGAGGAATTCAATCGTGACCGACCTCAAGACCAACTATCGCTACGAAACGCTCCAGGTCCATGCCGGTCAGTCGCCCGCGCCCGGTACCAACGCGCGCGCGGTGCCGATCTATCAGACGACCTCCTATACCTTCAACGACGCCGATCACGGCGCACGTCTGTTCGCGCTCAAGGAATTCGGCAACATCTATACCCGCATCATGAATCCGACCACCGATGTCTTCGAGCAGCGCATCGCCGCGCTCGAAGGCGGCGTGGCGGCGGTGGCGACCGCCTCCGGCCAGGCCGCTCAGTTCACGGCCCTGACGACCCTCGCCCAGGCCGGCGACAACATCGTCTCGACCAGCTATCTCTACGGCGGCACCTACAACCAGTTCAAGGTCACGCTGCCGCGTCTGGGGATCGGCGTGACGTTCGTCGATGGCGACGATCCGGACGATTTCCGTCAGGCCATCGATGAACACACCAAGGCGCTCTATGTCGAGACCATCGGCAATCCGCGCTTCAACGTGCCGGACTTCGAGGCGCTGGCGACACTCGCCCATGCGCACGGCATCCCGCTGATCGTCGATAACACCTTCGGCGCCGCCGGCTTCGTCGCCCGCCCGATCGACTTCGGCGCGGATGTGGTGGTGGCCTCGGCGACCAAATGGATCGGCGGACACGGCACCTCCATCGGCGGCATCATCGTCGATGCCGGCACCTTCGACTGGGGCAACGGCAAGTTCCCGCTCTTCACCGATCCCGCCCCCGGCTATCACGGGCTGAATTTCTGGGAGGTCTTCGGCAGCGGCGGCCCCTTCGGCAACATCGCCTTCGCCATCCGTGCGCGGGTTGAGGGGCTGCGCGACATCGGCGCGGCGCTGTCCCCCTTCAATGCCTTCCAGCTCATCCAGGGGGTCGAGACCCTGTCGCTGCGGGTGCAGCGTCATGGCGACAATGCCCTCGAACTGGCGCAATGGCTCCGCTCGCATCCGCAGGTGGCCTGGGTCGAGTATCTCGGTCTGCCGGACAACCTCTACAACGCCAAGGCCAAACGCTATCTCCGGAATGGCTTTGGCTCGGTGCTCAATTTCGGGATTGCGGGCGGTGCCAAAGCGGCGCAGCGCTTCATCGACCATGTCGAGCTGGCCAGTCATCTGGCCAATGTCGGCGACGCCAAGACCCTGGTCATCCATCCGGCCTCGACCACCCATCAGCAACTGAGCGACGCGGAGCAGCGTCAGGCCGGGGTGCGCCCGGATCTGATCCGGGTCTCGGTTGGCATCGAGCACATCGAAGACATCAAGGCCGACTTCGATCAGGCGCTGCGACGCGCCTCCGAGGATGCCGCGTGACGCCGTTCCGGCTCCATGATGAAACCCGGTGGCTGACCCTCGGTCAGCCATTCGCGCTTGAATCCGGCGCCTTCCTGCCTGAGGTCAGAATCGCCTACCGCACCTGGGGCACACTGGCCCCGGCGGCTGACAACGCCATCGTCGTCTGTCATGCCCTGACCGGATCGGCGGATGCCGACCGCTGGTGGGCGCCGCTCTTCGGTCAGGGTCGCGTGCTGGATCCCGAGCAGGATTTCATTCTGTGCAGCAATGTCCTGGGCGGCTGCTATGGCACCACCGGCCCCACCAGTCCGGCCCCGGATGGCCGACCCTGGGGCCGCAGCTTCCCCATCGTCACCCTGCGCGATCAGGTACGGGCGCAGATGGCGCTGGCCGATGCGCTCGGCATCCGGCGCATCCGGCTCGTCATCGGCGGTTCCATGGGGGGCTTGCAGGCGCTGGAATGGGCGCTGCTCGATCCCGTGCGGGTGGGGGCGGTCGCGACCCTTGCCGCCAGCGGACGTCATTCACCCTGGTGTCTGGTCTGGAGCGAGGCCCAGCGTCTGGCGCTGGCCGCCGATCCCAACTATGCCGACGGCGATTACGACCCACGCGACCCGCCCGTGGCCGGCCTGGCCGCCGCGCGCGCCATCGCCATGGCGACCTACCGCAGCCCGCGCTCGTTGAGCGAGCGATTTGGGCGGCAGACGGGCGGCGAGATCTTCGGCGTGCGGGCGCAGACCCCCGACGATTTCGCCGTCAAGGGCTGGCTGCGTCATCATGGCCGGGCGCTGACCGAACGCTTCGACGCCAACAGCTATCGGGTGCTGCTTGATGCGATGGATACCCATGATCTGGGTCGCCAGCGCGACGATTATGCGTCCGTCCTGCGCGCCATCCGCCAGCCGGTGCTGGTGGGCTCGATCGCCAGCGATGCGCTCTATGTGCCCGGCGATCAACTGGAGCTGGCGAGCCTGATCCCCAATGCCACCTGGCTGCCCATCGACTCCGCGCACGGTCACGACGGCTTCCTGATCGATGCCGCCCGTTTTCAGGCCGGTCTGCTGGCCTTCAAGTCCCGGCAGGCGGTCGATCACGCCGCGCCTGCGAGACACACGTCCGTCCAGGCTTCCTGCCCGCAATCGCATCGGCGCTCGACCCTGAACCGCGCATGGGGATGACCAAGACACGACAAACGCCGCCATTTCACTTTCACTGCAAACCATCTGCGATTTTCTTCGTTCGGCCTCGCGATCCAGATCGCTACAGTGCACAGCAGACAACCACCTTGCAGCGCCCCTTCGATCCGCGTGCGATAGGGCGGAGAACACCATGTCAGACAGCATCAACGCACACACCAGCCGCCCCGCCGTCCTCGATCTGATCGGCAATACCCCATTGATCGAGATCACGCGCCTGGATACCGGCCCCTGCCAGCTTTTTCTCAAGCTGGAGTCCCAGAATCCCGGCGGGTCGATCAAGGATCGGGTGGCGCTCTGGATGATCGAGGCCGCCGAACGCAGCGGTCGGCTCCAGCCCGGCGGCACCATCATCGAGGCCACTGCCGGCAATACCGGGCTGGGTCTGGCGCTGGTCGCCCGCGCCAAGGGCTATCGGATCCTCCTGGTGGTGCCCGACAAGATGTCGACCGAGAAGATCCTGCATCTGAAGGCGCTGGGTGCCGAGGTGCACATCACCCGCTCGGATGTCGGCAAGGGTCATCCCGACTATTACCAGGACTATGCCGCCCGTCTCACCCGCGAAACCCCCGGTGCCTTTTTTGCCGACCAGTTCAACAACCCGAATAATCCGGCGGCCCATCGTCAATCGACCGGCCCCGAGATCTGGGCGCAGACCGGTCATGCGCTCGATGCCATCGTCTGCGGGGTCGGCTCCGCCGGCACCCTGACCGGTCTGACGCAATTCTTCCGCGAGGCGGATCCGGCGGTCGAATTCGTCCTGGCCGATCCGGCGGGCTCGATCCTCTGCGACTATGTGCACACCGGCGCCTTCGGCGAGGCCGGATCCTGGGCGGTCGAGGGCATCGGCGAGGATTTCGTCCCCGGCATCGCCGATCTCTCGGCGGTGCGTCATGCCTATTCGATCCCGGATACCGAGAGCTTCGCCACGGCGCGCGAGCTGCTGCGGGCGGAGGGTCTGCTCGGCGGCTCCTCGACCGGCACCCTGGTCGCCGCCGCGCTGCGTTACTGCCGCGAACAGACCGCGCCCAAGCGGGTCGTCTCCTTCGTCTGCGACACCGGCACCCGCTATCTGTCCAAGGTCTACAACGACAACTGGATGATCGATCAGGGACTGCTGGCGCGGCCCCACTTCGGCGATCTGCGCGACATCGTCGCCCGCCGCTATGAGGAAGGCTCGGTGATCAAGGTCGCCCCGACCGATACCCTCAAGACCGTCTTCCAGCGCATGCGCTATGCCGATGTCTCGCAGCTGCCGGTGATCGATGATGGCCGCATCGTCGGCCTGATCGATGAGTCCGATCTGCTGCTGCGGGTGCAGGCCGATCCGTCCCATTTCGACGCCACCGCCGCCAGCGCCATGACCCAGGCGCTGGAGACCCTGGCCCCGGATGCGGGGCTGGAGGCGCTTCAGCGCGTGCTGGATCAGGATCTGGTCGCCATCGTCGCCGACGCGACCGGCTTCCACGGACTCATCACCCGTGTCGATCTGCTCAACCATCTGCGCCGGAGTCTGTCGTGAGCAGAGCCTTTGACCTTGAAGCGGAACCGGGCACGCCCGCGCGACCCGGTTTCGGCACCCGCGCCATTCATGCGGGTCAGACCCCCGATCCAACGACCGGCGCGCTCATGCCGCCGATCTATGCCAATTCGACCTATGCCCAGTCCAGTCCGGGGGTACACCAGGGTCTGGATTACGGTCGCTCGCACAACCCCACGCGCTTTGCCTTCGAGCGCTGCATCGCCGACCTGGAGAGCGGCGCGCAGGCGTTCGCCTTTGCCTCGGGGCTGGCTGCCATCGCCACGGTGCTCGAACTCCTGGATTCCGGCGCGCACATCATCGCTGGCGACGATCTCTATGGCGGCACCTACCGGCTGCTCGAACGGGTGCGGCGACGCAGCGCCGGTCTGAGTTTCAGCTTCGTGGATCTATCCGATCCGGCGGCGCTCATCGCGGCGATCCGTCCCGAGACCCGGATGCTGCTGGTGGAAACACCGACCAATCCACTGCTCAAGCTGGTCGACCTGGATGCGCTGGCAATCATCTGCCGCCGTCACGACCTCATCGCCGTCGCCGACAATACCTTCGCCAGTCCCTATATCCAGCGCCCGCTGGAACTGGGCTTCGACATCGTGGTGCATTCGACCACCAAATATCTCAATGGACACTCGGATGTGATCGGCGGGGTCGCCATCGTCAGCGGCGAACCCCGCCAGGCCGAATGGCGCGAACGGCTCGGTTTTCTGCAGAACGCGGTGGGCGCCATCCCGAGTCCATTCGACTGCTTTCTCGCCCTGCGTGGACTGAAAACGCTCCAGGTGCGCATGCAGCGTCATGGCGAGAATGCGCTGGAACTGGCGCGCTGGCTGGAGACGCAGCCCGGCATCCGTCGGGTTCGCTATCCCGGTCTGCCCTCACATCCGCAGCACGCGCTGGCGCGCCGCCAGATGCACAGCTTCGGCGGCATGATCGCGCTCGAACTCGATACCGATCTCGACGGCGCCCGACGCTTTCTGGAGGCCTGCGAGGTCTTCGCCCTGGCCGAGAGCCTGGGCGGGGTCGAGAGCCTGATCGAGCATCCGGCGATCATGACTCACGCGACCATCCCGGCGGAACAGCGCGCCCGCGCGGGGATCGGCGACGCGCTGGTGCGTCTCTCGGTGGGGATTGAGGATGTCGATGATCTCAAGCGCGACCTCAGACAAGCGCTCGCCCGCACGCTAACCGTTTAGGCGATTTCAGAGACAGGAATCCGCCCCCCAAATGCAATTATCAAAAACCTGCTATCAATCGCAGATTAAATCGTTTTCTAACGAAAAGAATGACTTGTTACCATCATCTCCGGGTTAATCTTCCTATTTCAGGAGCGAGTCAAATCATGCGTCTCAGTTCATTGCTTAACCGTCTCGCAAATCATGTGCCGGCCTTGGTTCTCGTTTTTATGACCGGCATCCTTTCAACCGCTTACGCGGCAGATCAAACCATCGTTTTCGGTGTGGCCCCAGGCCCTTATGGCGATCTGATCAAGCAGGCCATTCAACCGGGGCTGGAAAAGAAAGGCTACAAGGTCGTCTTGAAAGAATTCAGCGACTATGTACAGCCGAACCTGGCGCTCGCCAATGGCAGCATCGATGCCAATCTCTTTCAGCATGTTCTCTATCTGAAAAAGTTCTCCGCCGATAAAGGTCTGGATCTCTCGGAAATCATCGCGGTGCCGACCGCCGGGCTTGGTTTGTATTCCAATAAGATCAAATCGCTCGGCGAGTTGAAAAAAGGCGACGTCATCACGCTGGCCAACGATCCGACCAACCTGGCCCGAGCGCTACGCTTTCTGGCCAAGCTTGGACTGCTGACCTTCAATCAGAACATCGATCCCACGACGGCCTCGGAAAAGGATATCGATCAGAATCCGCGCGGACTGGTCTTCAAACCGCTCGAAGCCGCTCAACTGCCACGCACCCTGGACACCGCGACGGCCTCGGTCGTCAATGGCAACTACGCCATTGCGGCCGGACTGGATCTCGCCAGTGCACTGGAGCTGGAAGTGCTGGATGAGAACGTCAAAATCGTTCTCGCGGTGCGGACCCCGGACAAAGATAAGCCATTCGTCAAGGATATCGCTGCGGTCATCGAATCCGATGAGTTCATCGCCGTCATTGACGATCCGAATCGCGTCTTCAAGTCCTTCCAGCGCCCCGACTGGATCACGGACCGTCTGGCATCCAAGAGCGCCCAGTAACTGAACGCCCGGTGTTCAAGGTCCGGTTGTCGGATGACATCCGGACCTTCTCATTGCTGGCGTTTCCCCAGGGATCGCAATCCAATAACCAGCCACATCAGGTTTGATCGGCGAACGACCCGATATCAAAACGCTTGATGGCGGATGACTGACCGTGGCGCGGTGGATCGCCACCCGCCACACCGAGGACAGGCCAGGTGATTGAACTACAGAATATCTCCATCGAATTTCGCACCAAGGATCAGGTCATACGCGCCGTCGATCAGGCGTCGCTGCACATTGGGACAGGCGAGGTATTTGGTATCGTCGGGGCCAGCGGTGCGGGTAAAAGCAGCCTGTTGCGCACCATCAATCTGCTTGAACGACCGAGCGCAGGCCGGGTGCGGCTGGACGGCAGGGACATCACCGACCTGAAAGGGGCCGCGCTGCGTCGCGAGCGGCAGAAGACAGGCCTGATCTTTCAGCATTTCAATCTGATGCACACCCGCACGGTCTTCGACAATGTCGCCTTTGCGTTACGGGTGGCCGGCAAGCAGGCTGCGGAGATCGCCGCGCATGTGCCGGAGATCCTGGATCTCGTCGGCCTGAGCGACAAGGTGCAGGTCTACCCTTCACAGCTTTCCGGCGGGCAGAAGCAGCGCGTGGGCATTGCCCGCGCCATTGCCAATCATCCGGCAGTCCTGCTGTGCGATGAGCCAACCTCGGCGCTGGATCTGGAGACATCCGGCGCGATCCTCGAACTGTTGAAGGAGATCAACCGGCGGCTGGGCATCACCATCGTCCTGATCTCCCACGAGATGAGCGTCATCAAGACGATCTGCGACCGGGTGGCGGTGATGGATCAGGGTCGTATCGTCGAGCAGGGCGATGTCTATGACATCTTTGCCCGACCGGAACACCCGTTCACGCGCCAGCTCGTTGATCGGACCTTCAACCTGGATCTGCCGGAACGCTTGACGGCGAATCTTCAGGGCACGCTGCTCAAGATTCTGTTTCTTGGCGAGCGCGCCGAACATCCGCTGCTGTCGGAGGCCGCGCTGCGCTTCGGCATCTCCGTCAATATCCTGCACGGCAAGATCGAATACATCAACAATCGGGCCATCGGGCTGCTGGTGGCCCTGCTCGGCGAATTACAGGAATGCTCGACTCATGCCGCCCATATCACCGAACCCTTGACAGGGCGCATCGCCGCCGCCGTCGATTTCATCCGGCAGGGTTCGGCCCGCGTGGAGGTGCTGCATGCCTAGCGAATGGGCTTCTCTGACCGCTGACCTGGTCCACGCCTTCGGCGAAACCTTCCTGATGGTCGGAATCTCCGGCTTTTTTGCCATCGTCGGCGGGCTGCCCCTGGGATTCCTGCTCTTTATCGCCGAGCGTCGGCTGTTCTGGGACAACAAAGCCGCCTACGCCACCGGCAGTGTGACGGTGAACATCATCCGCTCCATCCCCTTCGTCATTCTGCTGGTCCTGCTGCTGCCGTTTACCCAATTCGTACTCGGCACCACCATCGGACCCGCCGCTGCGACCGTGCCGCTGTCGGTGGCAGCCATTGCCTTTTACGCCCGTCTGGTGGAAGCCGCCCTCTGCGAGGTCGATCCCGGGATCATCGAGGCGGCACAGGCCTTCGGCGCCAGCCCCCTGCGCATCGTGGCCACCGTGCTGTTTCCCGAGGCTCTCGCCGGTTTCCTGCGGGCGCTGACGGTCACGCTCATCAGCCTGATCGGCTATTCGGCCATGGCCGGCATCGTCGGCGGCGGCGGGGTGGGCGACCTGGCGATCCGTTTCGGCTATTACCGTTACCAGACCGATGTGCTGATCGTCACCGTCATCGCACTGGTGATCCTGGTGCAGTTGGTCCAGACCCTGGGCGACCGGCTGGCCAAACATGCCGACAAGAAAGGTGTCTGACTGAACACCGTCCTGCATCATCCAAAATTGAGAGGATGACACGATGAAAATTGGCGTACCCAAAGAGATCAAGAATCACGAATATCGCGTCGGCCTGACGCCGGCCTCGGTCAGTGAGCTGACCGCCAGAGGCCATCGGGTCGTCGTCGAGACCCAGGCCGGCGCGGCGATCGGCTTCGCGGATGCAGACTATCGCGCCGCCGGGGCTGTGATCCTGCCCTCAGCGGTCGAGGTCTTCGATCAGGCCGAGCTGATCGTCAAGGTCAAGGAGCCGCAGGCGACGGAGCGCGCCTGGCTCAAGCCGCATCACACGCTCTTCACCTTCCTGCATCTGGCCCCCGATCCCGCGCAGACCCGCGATCTACTCGCGAGCGGTGCCCTCTGCATCGCCTATGAAACCGTTACCGATGGGGCCGGACACCTGCCATTGCTCGCGCCCATGTCGGAGGTGGCGGGACGACTGGCGATCCAGGCCGGTGCCCATTGTCTCGAACAGGCGCAGGGCGGACGCGGGGTACTGCTCGGTGGTGTGCCGGGTGTCGAAGCGGCCCGCGTCGCCGTAATCGGTGCAGGCGTCGTGGGACGCAACGCCATCGCGATGGCCGTCGGTCTGGGGGCCGAGGTGACGGCGCTGGATCGAGACATCGACGCCCTGCGCCGGCTCGATGAGCGGTTCGGTAACCGGATCAGGACGCGCCTGTCCACGACCCAGCATCTGGAGACGGCGGTGCTGGAGGCGGATCTGGTGATCGGCGCGGTGCTCATCCCCGGCGCCACCGCGCCCAAACTGGTCAGCCGCGAGCTGGTCGCCCGGATGCAGCCGGGCGCGGTGCTGGTGGATGTCGCCATCGATCAGGGTGGCTGTTTCGAGACCTCGCGTCCAACCACACATCAGGATCCGACCTTCGTGACCGAGGGCGTCGTGCACTATTGCGTCGCCAACATGCCGGGCGCCGTGGCCCGTACCGCTACGCTGGCGCTGAACAACGCCACCCTACCCTTCGTCCTGGCGCTGGCGGACAAAGGTCCGCGACAGGCGCTGCGCGATGATCCGCATCTGCTCGATGGTTTGAACGTCGCAGCAGGACAGCTCTGCCAGCAGGCCGTGGCGGAGGCCCAGCAACTAGATTTTATTGCTCCGGTGGATACGCTGGTCCGAAGTTGAATGACGACAGAACCGCACACCGTCAGAGGAATAGATGAGATGACCGAACCGCTCATCGACGAGGTTGAGGCACATGATCCGGCACTGGCAGCGATCCTGCGTGAGGCCGGTTTGCCCACTGCAGATCTGGTCGAGACACCAGCCGACCGGGAGCGGCGCTTTTTCCGCTTTCGCGAGGAACACGGCGGGATGATCGGTTGCATTGGCTGGGAAGCGACCGGCCAGATCGCGCTTCTGCGCTCACTGGTAGTAGCGCCGGAGCGGCGTGGTCAGGGCTGGAGTCGGGTCATGACCGACTGGGCGCTTCAGCGACTGGCCGTCACGGGCATCGCCGACGTCTATGTCCTGACCACCAGTATCGAACCGCTCGCCCGCCACTTCGGCTTCTCCCGTATCGAGCGGAACCAGGCGCCGCCCGCCATTCGGCGCAGCCGCCAGTTCGCGTCCATCTGTCCGGTCAATGCCGTCCTGATGCATCGGTGTCTGCGCTGATCCTCGAACGCCCCGGTATCGAGGTTGACGCATCACTGAACAGCGTATCGCAGCGCATCGGATTGCATTGGCCATGGGTTGCTCGCTGGTGGCAGCAGACAAGGCAAGCCTATCCCAGTGCACGGGGTTCGTCAGGGCAAAACGGTCCCTTGCGTGCGGCACCGTTTTGCGGTTGGCTCCCGTCTGGATTGCAGAGGTTGCGCCACGGTGGCTCAGAGGCGCGCCTTGCGCGCACGCTGAAGCCCGCCTATCATGACTCCGTACATTTCCCGTCTTGGTGAGGAGTCTGACATGCATGCCGCCTTGGAACGAATCGATCTGCGCACATCGGCGGAAACGAAGGCATTGATTGGCCGCGCGGCCGCCATCGCGGGGATGTCGGTGAGTGCGTTTCTGCTGAGTGCCGCCCAGGAACGCGCCAAGGCCGTGCTGGGTGAGGCGGAATCGCTCACCCTGACCCCGCGCGACTGGGAGGCTTTCGTCGACGCCCTGGACCACCTCGACCAACCCCGCCCCAAGCTGGCGGCGGCGATGCAGCGCTATCGTGCCTGGCAAGCCGAGCAGACAGGCTCGTGAGTCCGCGCCGAGGATGCTGATCGAGCCCCTGACGACGGTGCATCATCGCCGTGCCTTCTCCTGCGGCGAAGCGGAATTGGATCAGTACCTGCGCCGCTTCGCCCGCCAACATGCCGCAGCCAACGTGAGTCGCACCTATGTGGCCGTCGAGGGGCCGAGGATTCTGGGGTTCTACAGCCTGGCCATGGCAGCCATCCTCAAAGACCATTTGCCACCGGCGTATGCGACCCGATTTCCCCGCTTCCCCCTGCCGGCCGCACGGCTGGCCCGCCTGGCTGTCGACCAGCGCGACCAACGCCAGGGGTTGGGTGAGCGTCTCCTGGTGGACGCGCTGCAACGCTGCGCGCGGCTGGGGGAGGAGATCGGCATGATCGGTGTAATCGTCGATGCCAAGCACGCGCGGGCGCGGGCCTGGTATGAACGCTATGAATTCGAGCGGTTTCCCGATGCGCCGCTGACCCTGTGGTTGCCCACAGCAACCATCAAGCGACTGTGAGTGCGACAGCTCACGGGCGCGCCAAGTGGCGGGGCAGCAAGCGACGCTGGCGCTGGAGGCCGGCTACGTCCTGCCCGGTTGACCGGCTGGTGGCCGCTCGGCTTCCTCCGTCGCGGCAGACATCCCCGCGACCTCCATGATCCGGGTACCGTGCTGTTCCAGGCAGGGATGGCGGTCTCGTTGCCCTCAGGAACCCAGGCAACAAGGGAATCAGTCAGACTCCCTTGGAAGACGAAAAACCGAGGGAACCTCAGTTCCAGGATCACTTGCAAGCCGTCTACTCTGCATATCCAAGCGGATTCCCCGCCTGCCAGCGCCAGGCATCCCGCACCATGTCGTCGATCCCATATTCGGCCTGCCAGCCCAGCTCGACGCGGGCGCGGGTCGGATCGGCGTAGCAGGCGGCGATGTCGCCGGGACGCCGGGCGACGATCTCATAGTCGATGGTCCGCCCGCTCGCCCGCTCGAAGGCGGCGATCATCTCCAGCACGCTGTAGCCCTGACCGGTGCCCAGGTTGTGCACCATCACGCCTGGCCCTGTCTGGAGCCTGCGCAACGCCGCGAGATGGCCGCGCGCCAGATCGACCACATGGATATAGTCGCGCACGCCGGTTCCATCCGGGGTCGGATAATCGTCGCCAAAGACCCGCAGTCGCGGCAGCTTGCCGACCGCGACCTGGGCGATATAGGGCATCAGATTGTTCGGGATGCCCTGCGGATCCTCGCCGATGCGTCCACTCGGATGGGCACCGACCGGGTTGAAATAACGCAGCAATGAAATGTTCCAGTCGCTGTCCGAGACATGCAGATCACGCAGAATCTCTTCGATGAAGAGTTTGGAGCGACCATAGGGATTGGTCGCGGAGAGCGGAAAATCCTCCCGAATCGGCACGCTGGCCGGATCGCCATAGACGGTTGCGGATGAGCTGAAGACCAGATTGCGCACGCCTGCTGCGGCCAGTGCCTGACAGAGCGTGAGGGTGCCGCCGAGATTGTTGTCGTAGTAAGCCAGCGGCATCGCGACCGATTCACCTACCGCCTTGAGCCCGGCGAAATGAATCACGGCATCGAATGGTCCATCACGCAGGATGGCGTTCAGCGCCGCGCGGTCGCGCAGATCGGCCTGAACGAAGGTCAGCGGCTTGCCGGTGATCGTGCGTACCCGCCGCAGCGATTCCTCGCGACTGTTGCTCAGATTATCGACGACCACTACCTCCAGCCCCGCATCCAGCAGTTCCACGCAGGTATGACTGCCGATATAGCCCGCGCCGCCTGTGACCAGAATGCGCATTGCAACGCTCGCCTTGATGAATTGAAACCAGCCGCCAGTTTAACAGCCTGTCAGGCGTATGGAGCGACGCAAGACCCGCTAGACTGGTGGCACCCACAATCGATGAGGTAATGAATGATGACTGGTCAATCGTTTTCCCGTACAGCCTTGATCGCGGCAACCCTGGCGCTCACAGCCATCGATGCGCAAGCCCAGACCGAGGGCGCCGCTGCGCCCATCGCCGTGCCAACGGCAGCGCCCGCACCGATGGCGGTGCCGGAACCTGCACCCGCCGTGACCTCCGCACCAGCACCCGCCGTCCAGGCCGAATCGGCCTTCGACGGTTATCAGGCGCTGGCGGTCTCTGCCGGGGTGATCGGCGGTGCCGTGATTGCCGGAATCCTGACCGAGGGGCTGATTGTGCCGCTGTATTGCTGGGCGACCGGTAGCGCCGGGATGGGCGCGGGTGCCGGAGCCGGAATGGGTGCCGGCATGGGCGCCGGCGCGGCAGGAAGCGGCGCCGGCATGGGCGCGCAGGCATTCAAAGGGGTGATGCAGACCCTGGGCGCGGTCGGCGGCGGGTTCTACGGCAATGCCTGGTATCAGGCCAGCGCAAGTCAGCCAGCCGTTCAGTAAGCTGGCGTTTCAGTTCAGGCGGACCACTCGTGTCCGCCATTCTCCGCCAACGAGCAGCCTCAAACGGCATCCGGATCCGGCGCACTGACCGCGCCATCGCTGCGTAACCGCTGGCGCAGCCGACGCAGCGTCTCGGGATCGAGCGCATCGCGAAACAAGGGGATCGCATAGCGGCGCAGTCGTCCGGCGCGGAAATTGAGCACTACCAGCGACAGGCTCACGAAGGTCGATGGGGACAGGGTCACCTCCTGCTGCCGACCATCGACAAAGGTCAGAAACCAGCTTCCGTCCGATTGCCAGAGCGCCGTTTGAATCGAACGGGGCGAACGTCTCAGCACCTGAGCGGAGATAACCCGGAAACAGCCAAGACCGATCAGCAGCAGTAAGGGGAGACGATAGAGCCCGATCGGCAGGGCCAGCACGACCACAAACGCCAGACCATGAACCAGCCCGACAAAGATCGCCAGTTGACGTGACCGTCGGGGACGGATCAGGAGCGGTGGGCGTTCGCGATGCGCGCCCATGCCGGATCAGTCGGGATCAGCCGGCGCCTGATCATGGGGACGCTCACCCACCACCTCGACGATGCGCCGGATCAGCGCACCGAACGCCGGATCCGGTGGCTCCGCGCGCGACATGAACCAGTCGCTCAACAGCGTATCCTGCTGGCCGAGCAGCGCCAGGAAGGTCGCCCGTTCCGACTCATTCAGAGCGGCGTAACCGAGATCGAGAAAGCGGTCAAGCAGGTGATCGAGTTCCAGCATCCCGCGCCGGCACTGCCAGCGCAGTCGCCGGATTTCCAGGTCGGTGGCCTCGTCGGCGGTCGCGGTCAAATCAGTCATGTCAGTCGTCCCGGTTGCACCGCGTCTGATCTGGCAGGCGGTCTTGGTGGATGGCGGTCAATTGAGCGCCCAGTAACGGGCATTCAGGGATGATCGGGCGTGACCCATGATAACCCGTCAATGGCTGTCGCCGCTCCAGTGCCGCGCCGCAATGGCCGACTGCCGGATCAAGACATCGAAATTCTTTGCACGCCCGGCATTTTCGGCTTAAATGCGATTTTAACCCCTGCTCCCGGCCGGCTCGCCAACGGTGGAAACAATGAGTATCAGAAGACTCCCCGTCTATATCCTGCTCGACACCTCGGGATCGATGCGCGGCGAACCCATCCACTCCGTCAATGCCGGGCTGCAAAGCATGTTCAGCGCGCTGCGGCAGGATCCCTATGCGCTGGAGACCGTCCATCTCTCGATCATCACCTTCGATGTCGAGGCGCGCGAATATCTGCCGCTTACGCCCCTGGACGCGATCCGGCTCGACGATATTCGCGCGCCCGACTCCGGCGCAACCTTCCTGGGCGCCGCGCTGGAACTCTTGATCCGGTGCGTTGACCGCGATGTCAGAAAGAGCACGCCCGACAGCCGGGGCGACTGGCGTCCGCTGCTGTTCGTCATGACCGATGGCAGTCCGTCCGATCTGCATACCTTTCGCCAGACAATCCCCGAGATCAGGCGCCGCGATTTCGGCTCAATCGTCGCCTGTGCCGCCGGACCCAAGGCCCGGCAGGATTATCTGCGCGAGCTTACCGCGCAGGTGATCGCGCTCGACACACTCGACGCCGCCGCCTTCGCGGGTTTCTTCAAATGGGTGTCGGCGAGCGTCGCCGTCGGCTCGGGCCATGCCGGCACCGGAGACGCAGACGCGCTGCCGCCACTGCCATCCGAGATCCAGTTGTAACCTGCCCCGTCATTCATTTGCCTGGAGTCTCGCCACATGCGCCGACTGCCCGTGTTCTTCGTGCTGGACTGCTCGGAATCGATGGTCGGGGACAATCTCCGGAAAATGGAGGATGGCCTGCAATCCGTCGTCCGCGTCCTGCGCGCCGATCCGCACGCGCTGGAAACGGTCCATCTTGCCGTGATCGCCTTCGCCGGGATTGCGCGGACCATCGTCCCGCTGCTGGAGGTCGTTTCTTTTTACCCGCCCAAGCTGCCATTGGGCGGCGGCACCAGTCTCGGCGCCGCGCTCGATGTGCTCATGGCGGAACTCGATCAGTCGGTCGTGAAGACCACCGCCGAGCGCAAAGGCGACTGGAAACCCATCGTTTATCTCTTTACCGACGGTCATCCGACCGACGATCCGGGACCGGCAATCGGGCGCTGGCATGCCCGTTATGCCAGCCGGGCCACCCTGATCGCCATCGGTATCGGTAAGGACGCCGATTTCTCGCTGTTACAGCGTCTCACCGAGCACGTCATTCTCTTCGAGGAGCGGCGTCCCGGCGACTTCACCACCTTTGTGAATTGGATCAGCGCCTCGGTCGTGGTGCAGAGCCGGAGTCTGGGCGAAGGCGCTGACGGTCATGCGCTGCCGCCACTCGATCAGCGGGTGCTGACGCTGATCAAGGATCCGTTGCCGACCCCGATCGACGAGTCCTGCGTGACCCTGGTGGGCCGCTGCCAGAAGACGCAACGCCCCTATCTCATCAAATACGAACGGGAGTTGCAGCCCGTCACTCAGCTCGACTTCAACTTTGCCGTGCCGATCTATCGGCTTGAGGGCTGTCATCCGCTGGACGAGGACTACTTCGTCTGGTCCGATCCGCGCACCGTGGAACTCAAGGTGAACACGTCCGAACTGATTGGCGCACCCGCCTGTCCGCATTGCGGTAACGCCACCGCCTTTGCCATGTGCGGCTGCGGCAAACTGCTGTGCATCAACGGTCCCGGCGAGGCGCTCTGTCCCTGGTGCGACCGGCAGGTCACTTTTGCGCCCGGACCCTCGCCGGATGAAGGCGGATTCGAGGTCGGTCGCAGTCGCGGTTAAACGTCAATCAGACAGGATTAACAGGATAAGTCCAGATTAAAAAGATTGAAAACAATGGCTTAAAAAGCCTGCCTATCCTGGAAAATCCTGTTAATCCTGTCTATAAAGCCATGACGCTCCAGAATCCACCGCCCCAGGCCACATTCCATCTGCCCAATGCGCGGTTCGGCGTTCACTATGACTCGCCACTCAGCGGGCGCGACTTCAGCGGCGCTCCGGTGCGGATCCTGGAGGTGGCGCTTCCGGACAGGCTGGGCTTGCAATTCGATCCGTCAACCGGCCATCTGACCGGAACCCCTGCCGACGCTGGCGACTACCGGCTGCGGCTGCGCTGGACCACCGATGGCAGGACCAGCCACGCGGGCGACTGTCTGCTGATCGTCAATCCGGATCCCAGAAGCCTGTGGAAGATCGTCGAGCCGCCCATTGACGCACCCTGCCCCAAACCACATCTGGACAGCCGGCTGCTGACGGCAGGCGGACGACGGATCGTCGCCGCCAGCCGGCGCGGCCGTTCCCATGAGCATGTCGGCGGCTTTCGCGAAGACGACTGTTTCATCCGACATGATGCATATAGCGGCTGGAGTCTCCTGCTCGTCGCCGATGGTGCCGGCAGCGCGCCCTGCTCCCGCGAGGGTTCAAGGCTGGCCGTCACGACAGCGGGCGCCTGTCTGTCCGAAAACCTGACGGGCGCGCTCGGCGCACACTTGAGCGCCGGGCTGGATCGATGGGGCGCGGATAGCGACGCCCCACCATCCCTGACCGCCGGGTTTGCACGTCTCTTCCAGCAGGCGTCTCTGCACGCCGTGCAGGCCATTGAAGACGCCGCACGGGAATCAGGAGGCACGGCGCGCGATTACGCCACGACCCTGCTGGGCGCCGCCGTCAAGGAATCCGGGCGCGAGACCGTTCTTGCGACCGTCTGGATCGGCGATGGGGCGATTGCGGCCTATGGTCCGCGCGGTCAGATCCGGCTCATGGGCACGCCTGACAGCGGCGAGTTCGCCGGTCAGACACGTTTTCTGGATCGCGCCACGCTCGCCGATCCCGGTTTCGCCACCCGCATCGGCATCGCCCATCACCCTGATCTCACCGCCATGCTGCTGCTGACGGACGGGGTGTCAGATCCCTGTTTTGAAACCGATAACGGCCTGCGGGATCCGGCCAGATGGGATCGTCTCTGGGACGACCTCTCTCCCCTGCTCGGCGCGCCCGATCCGGAGCGGCGTCTGCTCGACTGGCTGGCCTTTTTCTCGCCCGGAAATCATGATGACCGCACCCTGGCGGTGCTGTGGTAACGGAGTTAACGAGAATGGCGAAGGTCGTGACATGCAGAACAGTCGACGGGCAGACCATCGCGTTCGTCGATGAGATCATCGGCTCGGGCGCCATGAAGGACGTGTATTTTTCGCCCGACCGCTCCTATGTGGTGGCCTTCTACAAATCGCCCCAGGACGATCTGACCAGGGAACGCCTGCAGATGATTGCCGGGCGCTACCGGGAGAGCATCTTCGAGCAGATCGGCGGCGATTACTGGCGCAACCTCTTCTGCTGGCCGACCGCGATCCTGGAACACGAGGGACGGCTCGGGCTGGTGGCACCGGCGTATCCCGGTCATTTCTTTTTTGCGCACGGCTCGCGCAACCACGACATGCTCGGGATCCGGGGCAAGGAAAAGCAGGGCAAATGGTTCGCGACCGCCAGCCTGCGCAACCGTTTCATCGATCCGCGCGAGCTTGGCGACTGGCGCGGTCATCTCTTTGTCTGTCTCCGGCTGGCGCGCGCCGTGCGCCGTCTGCACATGGCCGGGCTGGCGCACTCCGATCTGTCGTACCGCAACGTCCTGATCGATCCCTCCGAGGGCTGGGCCTGCGTGATCGACATCGACGGTCTGGTGGTGCCCGGCAAATATCCGCCCGACGTGGTCGGCACGCCGGACTTCATCGCCCCGGAAGTGGTGATGACCAGCCATCTCGCACGCGACGATCCGGCCCGTCGCCTGCCACAGCGCGAGACCGACCTGCACGCGCTGGCGGTCCTGATCTATCTGTATCTGCTCTACCGGCATCCGCTGCGCGGCGGCAAGATCCATGATCCCGACGACCCCCAGCGCGATGAACGGCTGGCGATGGGCGAAGGGGCGCTCTTCATCGAAGATCCGCATGACCCATGCAACCGGATCCGGCGCAGCGATGTCAGGCTGACCGATCTGCCCTGGGCCGATACGGACCGTCTGCCGTTCACCCTCACTGGCCCCTATCTGGCGCCGCTGTTCAGACAGGCCTTCGTCGAGGGTCTGCATGACCCGGCGCAACGCCCTTCCGCAAACGACTGGGAAACGGCGCTGATCAAGACGCTCGATCTGCTCCTACCCTGCCCCGGTTCGCGCTGCGAGCAGAAATGGTACGTCTTCGACAACTCGACCCAGCCCTGCTGCCCCTTCTGCGGCACGCCCTTTCCGGGTCTCCTGCCCGTCCTCAACTTTTATTCGTCACGACAGGCGGGACAGTTCAGAACGGATCATCACCGCCTGCTGGTCTGGCCCGGCCAGTCGCTGTTTCTCTGGCACGCCAACAGTCTGATCGCCCCCAACGAAAAACTCGCCGAGACGCAGCAGATGCCGGTCGGACAGTTCGTTTTTGACGAGGGATGCTGGTCGCTCGTCAATGCGCGCCTGCCCGATCTCATGGACCTCGCGACCCAGACCCCGGTGCCCCTCGGTGGCCGGCTCGCACTCTCCGACGGACAGCGCATCCTCCTGTCCAGGGAGGATGGCGGGCGGCTCGTCGTGGTCCAGATGATCGAGTCCAAGTGAAAATCTCGCCCGCATGGGTTAGAGTTCACGGCTTCAAAATCACACTAACGACCTGATCCGGACGAGCCGTGCGCGCTCTGCCCGAGATCCTGGGGGACACCGACATGACGCCCGATCTGATCGCACCATCCATCCTCTCGGCCAATTTCGCGCGGCTCGGCGAAGAGGTCGATAACGTCCTTGCCGCTGGCGCCGACATCGTTCACTTCGATGTCATGGACAATCACTATGTGCCGAATCTGACCATCGGCCCGCTGGTCTGCGAGGCGCTGCGCAAACATGGGGTCACGGCCCCCATCGATGTGCATCTGATGGTCAAGCCGGTGGACCGCCTCATCCCCGACTTCGCCGCTGCGGGCGCGACCTACATCACCTTCCACCCGGAGGCGAGCGAGCATATCGACCGTACCCTGCAACTGATCCGCAACGAGGGCTGCAAGTCCGGGCTAGTGTTCAATCCAGCGACGCCCCTGAGCTATCTGGATCATGTGCTGGACAAGATCGACATGATCCTGCTGATGTCGGTCAACCCCGGTTTCGGCGGTCAGAGCTTCATCCCGGCGACCTTCGACAAACTGCGTCGGGTGCGCCGGATCATCGACGAATCGGGACTGGACATCCGGCTGGAGATCGATGGCGGGGTCAAGGCCGACAACATCGCCGAGGTCAAGGCCGCTGGCGCCGACACCTTCGTCTCCGGCTCCGGGATCTTCGGCAAGGGCAAGGACACGGACCCGCACCACTACGACAGCATCATTCGCGACATGCGCGCGGCCATGGCCGGCGTGAGCCGTTAAACCGCGCCCAGTGCGACAGGCGATGTTTTTGGGTTGGATCGACCTTGGCAGCATCGACGACCTTGGGAGCTGGCGCGGTTTAAGATATTAAAAAATATAAAATTTTAAACCGCGCCCCGACCAGGGCCGTAGATGCGTTCAAACATTGAACTCACTCGAAACTCAGCATATCGCTCTTGGCGCGGTTTAATCCTGTCCATTCGAGAAACCCGGAGCAGTCACCGCATGCATCGGCCCAAGATGATCCTGATCGACCTGGACGGAACGCTGGTGGACAGCGTTCCGGATCTGGCCTTTTGCGTCGATGCCATGCTGGCGCGGTTGGGACGCGCCCCGCGCGGCGAAGCGGCGGTGCGTACCTGGGTGGGCAATGGACTTGAGCGCCTGGTGCGCCGGGCGCTGATCGGTCAACTGGATGGCGAGCCGGAGGAGTCGGACTATCGGCTCGCTCATCCGATCTTTCTCGAACTCTATGCCGATAACGCCTGCAACCGCTCGGCGCTCTATCCGGGAGTGCGCGAGGGGCTCGATTTCCTCAAGTCGGCGGGCTATCCGCTCGGCTGCATCACCAACAAGGCGGCCCAATTCACCGAGCCGCTGCTGAAACACCTGGGACTCTGGAACGATTTCGGGCTGGTCGTCAGTGGCGATACCCTGCCGCGCCGCAAGCCCGATCCACTCCCCCTGCTGCACGCCGCCAGTCATTTCGGCGTCGCGCCCCATGACGCACTCATGATCGGCGACTCGGTCAACGACGTGCAGGCCGCCCGCGCCGCCGGTTTCGGCATCGTCTGCACCAGCTATGGCTACAACCACGGTCAGGACATCCGCGACGCCCGGCCTGATGCCGTCATCGATTCATTCGTCGAACTCCGGGAGCTGATTGGACAGGATTAAACCGCGCCTGTGCCATATTTCTCTGGTCACGAAGCTCCGGCTTCGTGACCTCAGCAATGAAGCGCTGCTTCACTAGACCGCCGCTTCGTCACCAGATCCGATCCTGTCCATCCTGCTAATCCTGTCTATTCAAGGCGATCAAAAACGACCGATCAGGGACAGGCCCAGCATGGCTGCCGGATCCTGATCCTCTTCATACAGCCGGTTGCCGTCGGCGTCCTCGACCCGCAGGGTCGCGCTGGTCGCCGCGCCCGCATAGAGGCTCAATTTCAACCCCTCCGACAGATCCCGACCGATGCGCAGATACACGGGGATGTAGCGATTCTCCCCGACGCCACCGGCGAATGGTCCGTCCTGGTCCAGACGATGGCGATAGGAGCGATAGGAGGCACCGATGCCCGCCTCCCAGTTCGGGGTGAGCGCATAAGACATCTCCAGTCCGGCCGGACCTGCCGGGCCGGCCAGAAAGGGATTCGACAGACGCAGACGATCCGTGATGCGCCAGTCGATGATCAGAAACGGGAACAGGCTGTTCTCCTCAATGCGCGCGAAGGCGCCAACGCCCAAACCCAGGGTCAGATCGGGATTCATGCGCCGCACCGCTGAGACCGTCGCCCCGTACTCCAGCGCATCGGAGAATTCCGCGCCGGACTCGCCCGCGTATTCGACCGTCGGGGTGACGCCCAAGCGCCAGCCATCGTCAGTCGTGTAATTGTATGGAGCGGACAGACCGACCCGGTAGAGCTGGCCCCAGGGCTCGACGCCGCCGAAACCAGCAACCCGGTCGAAGCGCCAGTCCTCGTAATCGGCGTGCAGCCGCACGCCCAGCGACGACTGCGGATCGAGCGTCCAAGACCGCCCGAATGTGGTCAGCACGCCCGCGAAACCCGCCTCGCCGCCACCATCGAGATCGCTCTCGGTATGCAGGAGCGGCGAGATGGAATAGCTGACATCCGCTGGCGCTTGGGCAGCGGCGCTTCCGGCAACGATGAGTGCGGTCAAAACCAATGGGCCGTGAAACGAAACACGCGTGGACATGATGGTTAATCCGTATTATTTAAGTGCCAAAACATCGCATACCATACCGGACGCAGTTTAACCCGCTTTACCTTGACGGACTTTTGCCCGGAGATCCCCGATGACCCCCAAGACCTTTCGCGCCCTCGCCGAGCAGGGCTACAACCGGATTCCTGTCGCCTGCGAGGTGCTGGCCGATCTCGATACACCTCTGAGCGTCTATCTCAAGCTCGCCAGAGGGCCGTATTCCTATCTGCTCGAATCGGTCCAGGGCGGCGAGAAATGGGGGCGCTATTCCATCATCGGTCTGCCCGCGCGGACGCTCATCCGGGTTCGCGGTCAGCAGGTCCAGGTCGAACGCAACGGCCAGGTCATCGAGGAAATCGAGGCCGCCGATCCGCTGGCCTGGATCGAGTCCTTTCAGCAGCGTTTCCAGGCCGCCGAGGTCGCGGGTCTACCGCGCTTCACCGGCGGTCTGGTCGGTTATTTCGGTTATGACACCATCCGTTATATCGAGCCCAAACTGGCGGTCTGCCCCAATCCGGATCAACTCGGGACGCCGGACATCCTGCTGCTGGTCTCGGATGAAGTGGTGGTGTTCGATAATCTCAGCGGACGGCTCTACATCATCCTGCATCTGGATCCGACCGCCGGGGACACCCTGGAAGCGGGCGAGGCGCGTCTCGCCGAGCTGAATGCACGCCTGCGCGATCCTGTCCCCGCCGGTCAGAGCGCCCCGCCGCACGCGGTCGATGAGACCGATTTCGTCTCCGGTTTCACCGAGGACGGCTTCAAACAGGCGGTGGAGCGGATCAAGGGCTATATCCTCGAAGGCGACTGCATGCAGGTGGTGCTGTCGCAGCGGCTCTCCATCCCCTTTCATGCCCCGCCGCTGGATCTCTACCGCGCGCTGCGCGGTTTGAATCCCTCGCCCTATATGTACTTTCTGGATCTGGACGACTTCCACATCGTCGGCTCCTCACCCGAGATCCTGGCCCGGCTGGAGGATGAGGTGGTCACGGTGCGTCCCATCGCCGGCACCCGGCGGCGCGGTCAGACCGAAGCGGAAGACCGGGCACTGGAGGCCGATCTGCTGGCTGACCCCAAGGAACTGGCCGAGCATCTGATGCTGATCGACCTGGGGCGCAACGACGCCGGGCGCGTCTCCGAACTCGGCAGCGTGCGGCTGACCGACAGGATGATCGTCGAGCGTTATTCGCATGTCATGCACATCGTTTCCAATGTCACCGGCACGCTCAAGGAGGGGCTGACCGCCATCGACGTGCTGCGCGCCACCTTCCCCGCTGGCACCGTCTCTGGCGCGCCCAAGATCCGCGCGATGGAGATCATCGACGAACTGGAGCCGGTCAAGCGCGGCATCTACTCCGGCGCGGTCGGCTATCTCTCCTGGAACGGCAACATGGACACGGCGATTGCCATCCGCACCGCCGTCATCCAGGACGGGCGGCTGCACATCCAGGCCGGTGCCGGCATCGTCGCCGATTCGATCCCCGAGATGGAATGGCAGGAGACCATGAACAAAGGCCGCGCCATCTTCCGCGCCGTCGCCGCCGCCGAGATGGGGATTGATCGCTATGGGTGTGGGGTGAAGCGGGGTTAAACCGCGCCCAGCACGGTATGCGATCTTTGTGGATCGGATCGACCCTGGCAGACTCAAGGATTATCGGAGCTGGCGCGGTTTAAGATATTCAATAATATGAAATTTTAAACCGCGTCTCCACTGAGGTCGGTGACACCCCCAGAGCCAAACACAAACTGAAAATTACGCATGTCGCGCTGGACGCGGTTTAACAGGATTTTTAACCTATTGCTTTAAATCCTGTTAATCCTGTCTAAGAAATCTTTCCATTCGACGAATCAGGGCGCTGACCTGACGACTGACGACGGCCCGGAGTCTGCCCCCCCATGTTCACCGGCATCATAACCACAGCGTTTTTCATCACTCATTGCCCAGAGTTATGATTGACTCATCCATGCCTTCAGCCCATCAATGTGATCGAGGGATGCCTCCATGCCGCGCCTCAGCGCCACAGCACTCTCCGATCCTCAGACCGGGAAGCCCGCCAAGTCTCCGCTGACGCGCAGTCTGCTGATTGAATGGCTGCTGCTCGGCGGCGCCCTGCTGGTGCTGGCGGCGAGCATGGCTTACAACCTGATCGCCGATTATCGGGACACCGAACAGCGCGAACAGGAACGGCTGACGACCCAGGCGCGGGTCATCCATGACAACCTGAGCCGCCAGCTCGACGCCATCAACCGTGCGCTGACCAATATCGTCGGCGAATGGGCGGACTGGAATCAGAAGACAGAGGGCATGGACCACGCCAGCAGTCATCTCAAGGCGTTCACCGACGCCATGCCGGGCGTGCGAACCATGAACATTCTCGATGTCGAGGGTTTCATCCGCGCCACCAGCCGGCCCGAACTCCTTGGTCAGAACTTCCGAGAGCGCGATTATTTCCAGACGGCTCAACGCCAGCCCGATCCCGCCCGACTCTACGTCAGCTCCCCATTCAAAACCTCGCTCGGTGTCTGGACGCTCAGTGTCGTGCGCATGATCCCCGGCGCAAATGGCGAGTTCGCCGGCATCGTCAGCGCCACACTCAACCCCGAGGAATTCAAGATCCTGCTTGATTCGGTACGGCATGCGCCGGACATGTGGTGCACCCTCGCGCACAGCGATGGCGAGGCCTTTCTGACGATGCCAGAGCCGATCAGCGCCGAAGATCGGCCACCGCCGCTCCCGGATCAGGTGATGGAGGCGCATCGGTCAAGCGGTCATCTCACAAGCGTGCTGCGCCATCTTGACGCTGATACCGGCCACCAACATCTCCTGGCCCTGCACAGCATCCAGCCCGACACCACCCAGATGGACAAATCGCTGGTGGTCCTTGTGGGCCGCGATCTGGCCGCCATCTACGCCCCCTGGTTCAATAAGGCCCATCTGCTCGGCGGTCTGTTTGTGCTGCTTGCGCTCATCACGGTGCCCAGTCTCTATGCGACGCAGCGTCGGCGCCGCTTCGCCCTTGGCCGGGCCGCCACCGCCGATGCCGCCTTGCGTGAAAAGAGCGCCGAGCTGGAGCGTTTCTTCAGCGTGTCACTCGATCTGCTCTGCATCGCCGACATGGACGGACGGTTTCGCAAGCTCAACCCGGCCTGGGAGCGAACCCTCGGCTACCGTCCTGACGAGATGGAAGGCGCCTTTTTCCTGGATTTCGTTCACCCCAAGGATATCGCCGCCACGCTGGAAGCCATGTCCGATCTGATGGAGCGGCAGTCAGTCAGCCGTTTCAGCAACCGTTACCGTACCCGCGATGGCGGCTACCGGGTGATCGAGTGGTATGCCGCGCCCTATGAAAACCGGCTGATCTATACGGCAGCGCGCGACATCACCGAACAGCGTCAGGCCGAGCAGGCATTGGCCGACCGCGAACGTTTCATGCGGTCGCTGATCGACATCCTGCCCGGCATGGTCGGCTACTGGGACACCGATCTGCGCTGCGGTTTCGCCAACAGTTGCTATCGCGACTGGTTCGGGCATGACCCCGACGCCTTGCGTCAGATCACGCTCCCCGAGCTGCTGGGCGAGACACTCTTTGCCCAGAACGAATCCTTCATCCGTGCCGCGCTCCAGGGCAAACCGCAGCGCTTTGAGCGCACCCTGACCAAGGCCGACGGTTCGACTGGCTATACCTGGACGCATTACATCCCGGACGTAGTGGACGGCAAGGTGCGCGGCTTCTTCGTCCTGGTCTCGGATATCACTGAAATCAAGCAGGCCGAAATGGCGCAGCGCGAGGCGCTGGTTCAGGCTGAACGCTTCCGTGAGGCGCTCGATCATGTCTCCTCCTTTATTTACATGAAGGACCGCGAACATCGTTATCTCTACGCCAATCGGCCGACGCTTGATCTGTTCGGCGTCACCGCCGACGAACTGGTTGGTGCGGTCGATGCCCGATTCTTCACCCCCGCCATTACCGCACGCCTGCATGAGGTGGATGAGCGGGTGTTTGCCGGCGAGCGCACAGCGGAAGAGATCGACATCACAGACGAGCAGGGTCGGCGGCATGTCTACTGGGAGATCAAAACGCCCATTTATGAGGCCGGGCGGACGCAGATCTGGGGACTCTGCGGCATCTCGACCGACATCACCGCGCGCAAACTCCAGGAAGAGGAACTGGCGCGGGCGCGCACCACCGCCGAAGCCGCCAGCCGCGCCAAGAGCGCCTTTCTCGCCAACATGAGCCATGAAATCCGCACGCCGATGAATGCCGTGCTGGGTCTGTTGCAGTTGCTGCGCCACACTGACCTGAGTGCGCGCCAGCTCGATTATGCCTGCAAGGCGGAGACGGCGGCGCAGTCGCTGCTCGCCATCCTCAACGACATCCTGGATTTCTCCAAGGTCGAGGCCGGCAAACTGGTGCTCGATGAGACGCCGTTCCGGCTCGACGACCTGCTGCGCAACCTCTCGGTAGTGCTCTCGTCCGCCCTCGGCAGCCGCGAGATTGAAGTGCTGTTCAAACTCGATCCCGGCATCCCGCGCGTGCTGCGCGGCGATGCGCTGCGTCTGCAACAGGTGCTGCTCAATCTTGCCGGCAATGCCATCAAGTTCACCGAGCGCGGCGAGGTGGTCGTCAGTCTGCATGCACTGGAGATCAATCCGGCGCTGGCGCGCATCGCCTTCTCCGTGAGCGACACCGGCATCGGCATCGCCCCCGAACGCCTGCAGGCGATCTTCGAGGGTTTCACGCAGGCCGAAAGCTCGACCACGCGACGTTATGGCGGCACCGGTCTGGGTCTGGCGATCTGTCAGCGGCTGGTGCGTCTGATGGGCGGCGAGCTGACCGTGGAGAGCGCACCCGGCGCGGGCAGCCGCTTCGGCTTCACCCTGAACTTCGCGCGGGATGCCGAAACCCTGGCGCACGAGCACGACATCCGACAGGTCAGCGCACCGCTGGCGCCAGTGCGTCCGCAGCGGGTGCTGATCGTCGATGACAACGCCATCGCCCGCGAGATCCTGGCCGGCATGGTGGATTCCTTCGGCTGGTGCGCGGAAACCGCCGCCGCTGGCGCCGAGGCCATCGCCCTGCTGCAACAGGAGGCGAGCGCCGGTCGCAGTTTTGACGTGATCTGCATCGACTGGCGGATGCCGGGACTGGATGGCTGGGAGACCGTCCAGGCGATCCGCGCCCTGACCCTGGATCCGGCGCCGGCCATCATCATGGTCACCGCCCACGGCAAGGAATTGCTGGGCGAGCGCCCGGCTGCCGACACCAGCCCGCTCAACGGTTTTCTGGTCAAGCCGGTGACGCCTTCGATGCTGTTCGATGCGGTCGCCAATGCCACGGGCGGGCGTCCGCTCCTGGAGCCGCCAGCGCCGACGCAACCCGGCAGCACCCGACTCGCCGGCCTGCGTCTGCTGGTGGTCGAAGACAATCCGCTCAACCGGCAGGTGGCACAGGAACTGCTGACGCATCAGGGCGCCGAGGTGGAGGTGGCGAACGACGGGCGTCAGGGCATTGAGCGTGTCAGCACGGCGCAACCGCCCTTCGATCTGGTGCTGATGGATCTCCAGATGCCCGATCTGGACGGCTTTGAGGCCACCCGCATTCTGCGCGAAGACATGGGCCTGACCGAGCTGCCGATCATCGCCATGACCGCCAACGCGCGGCCCTCCGACCGCGCGGCCTGTCTCGCCGTCGGCATGAACGATCATGTCGGCAAGCCAATCGAGATCGAGCAACTGGTCGCCGCCGTGCTGCGGCAGAGCGGACGCGCGCCGGTCGCGACGACGCCGCTGGCCGGTTTGGCTGAGGATGCGGACACGCAGGAGTCGCCGACCGGGCTGGAGCTGGTTCAGGCGCTGGCGCGACTCGATCATGACCGCGCACTCTTTGCCGGTCTGGCGCAACGTTTCGCCGATGATCAGGGCGAGGTGGTGCGGCGGGTGCGTCAATCACTGCAAGCGAACGACCGGGAGACGGCGATCCGCGCGCTGCACACGCTCAAGGGTGTCGCCGGCACCCTGGGTGCGACGGCTCTGGCGCAGGCGGCGGCGCGGCTGGAGATCAGGCTGTACGCCGACACCACGCCCGCCGAAGAGGAGACCCTGCTCGCCAATTTACAGGAACGTCTGAACGACGCCATCGACCTCCTGCTGGAGGCCGCCGCGACCCTCACACCGCCGCCCGCATCGCGACCCGACACCACGTCCGACCCGGCGCATCTGGTCAGACTGCTCACCGAACTGGAAATCCTGCTGGGCGAGCACAACATGCGTGCCATTGCACTGCATGACACGCTCAAGCATGAATGCGGCGCGGCGCTCGGCGAACATCTCGCCCCCCTCGACGAGGCCATGGGGCGGCTCGATTTCCCGCGTGCCCGCCAGATCGCGATCAACCTCAAGGATCTGCTCGCCGCATGACACCTGACAACCTGCCGCCGCCGCTGCAACGACTCACCGCCCTGCCGGAACGCCCGCGTCTGCTGCTGGTCGATGATCAGCCGATCAACATCCAGACCCTTTACCGGATCTTTCACGCCGATCACGAGGTCTTCATGGCAACCAGCGGCGTGCAGGCCATTGATATCTGTCAGCGCGTCCTGCCCGATCTGATCCTGCTGGATGTGGTGATGCCCGAACTGGATGGGCTGGAAGTCTGTCGGCAGCTCAAATCCAGCCCGCTGACGGCGGATATCCCGGTGATCTTCGTCACCGCCCAGAACGATCCCGCCGACGAGACCCGCGCCCTGGAAGCCGGCGGGGTGGACTTCATCAGCAAGCCGCTCAATCCAGCCGTGGTGCGCGCCCGTGTCAGGACGCATCTGACGCTCAAGGCGCAGAGCGATCTGCTGCGCGAACTGGTCTTTCTCGACGGACTCACCGGCGTCGCCAACCGGCGTCGCTTCGACGACACGCTGCCCGTCGAATGGCGTCACTGTCAGCGCAGCGGCGCACCACTGACCCTGCTGCTGCTCGACATCGACCACTTCAAACTCTACAACGATCATTATGGTCATCAGGCCGGCGATGCCTGTCTGCAACAGGTCGCCGCGACGCTCAGACGCGCCTTCCGGCGCCCGCACGATCTGGTCGCGCGCTACGGCGGCGAGGAGTTCGTCTGTCTCATGCCGCACTGCGATCTGGCCGCCGGTCAGGCGCAGGCCGAGACCATCCGTGCCGATCTGGCGACCCAGCGCATCCCGCACGACGCCTCACCCACCGCCAGCACGGTCACGGTCAGCATTGGCGTCGCCACCGCCGTCGCCAGTCCTGATATCAGCGTCGAGGCGCTGCTTGCCGCAGCGGACGCCCAGCTTTATCTCGCCAAAAAGAACGGTCGCAATCGCGTCAGTGCTGTTGAACTTGGCATTCCAGGAAACCTAATCGGTTGATTTACTGAACAATTCATACCTGACAAACGCCTTAAATAGACAGGATTAACAGGATTTTCCAAGATGAACAGGATTTTCAAATGATTGTTTTTAATCATTTTAATCTTGAAAAATCCTGTTAATCCTGTCCATTGACGACGTTTCGGGCGGGGACAAACCTTCGTTAACCGCTATCCTCGCCAGCCAGGCGATAACCGCGTCCGCGCAGGGTTTCGATCAGATCAAGCCGACCATCGGGATCCAGTTTGCGTCGCAGACGACCGACCAGCACCTCGATGACATTGCTTTCGCGGTCTTCATCGTGCGGATAAAGCCGGTCGGCGAGATCCTGTTTGGAGAGCACCGCGCCCCGGCTGGTCGCAAGCTGTTCCAGCAGACGGTATTCATAGGTGGTGAGATCCACCGGATGCTCCTGCATCCAGACCTTCTGCGCGGTCAGATCCAGCCGCAGCGGACCCCGGCGCAGCTCGCGCGAGGCGGTTCCGGCAGCACGCCGGACCAGCGCCCGTAGCCGGGCCAGAAGCTCCTCGGCCTGAAAGGGCTTGACCAGATAATCGTCCGCGCCGGCCTCCAGCCCTTCCACCTTGTCCTGCCAGCGGTCGCGCGCAGTCAGAATGAGGATCGGCAGCAGACTGTGCGCCGCCCGCAACTGGCGGATGATCTCCAGACCCGAGAGTCCGGGCAGCCCCAGATCGATGACGGCGGCGTCAAACGGATAATTGCGGGCCAGATAGAGACCTTCCCGCCCCTCCCCGCTGCCCTCGGCGATCAGACCGGCCTGAGTCAGACGCGCGATGAGCTGACGGCGCAGATCGGGCTCGTCCTCGACAATCAGAACGCGCATGCCGTCAGCGCCTCACCCGATGGTCTTCAGCGACCGGCAACAAAGACATAACGCACCTGCCCATCCGGCGTGAGGATCTTGACCTGATAACCGCCAGCGGCGGGCTTGACCGCGAGCACGCGCCCGCCGGTCTGCCGGCTGGCGATCTCGCCGGCCTCGCCCGGCGAGATCCCCCCGCCCGGCGGCTGATCAGCCCGGCTGGATGGCAGTGAGACGAACAGCATCAGGGCGGCAAGTGCAATCCTCAGTCGCATGGCGATCAGGCTCCGGTGAGGGTGAGCTGAAATCCCGCGTCAGTCGAATACGCCGCGATAAATGATGGTGAGACCGTTATCGCCGCCATAACGGCGCGGCGGCTCCCGATAGATCACCCGTGGCGGCGGACTCTCGATGACGATGGGACGGTAACGGCGATCATAACGGTGCCGATGATGCCATTTTTCGTGTTTGTACGGGTGAGCGACCCAGCGACCGTCATCGCGATAGCCCCTGTCGTGCGGGCCGCCGTGGGCTGCCGCCAGGGTCGGGAGCAGCAGCGCGCCACTCAGGATGGCGGCGACCAGGGCGATGCGAACATGTTGACGTTTCATCGAAAATGTCCTCTGTGCATGCGACCGGGAGCCCAATCTCCCGTCGTCGAGGCCATCTTATGCGTGCGATCCTGAACCCGAACTGAACGCTCGAACCGACTCAGGCCGACTGGTTACAGAAAGTCGCACTGACATGGTGACGGAACAGCCGGCGCCCCTTGCCAAAAACGACGGCCGTCGCCTTCATCGCGTCGCGGGTCAGGAAGCGCTCCCCGAAGACCCGCTCGTTCTTGAAGCTGTTGAACCAGCTCTCGGTCGGGGCATTGTCCCAGCAATTGCCCTTGCGGCTCATGGAGGGCATGCCGTATTCCTGGAGTTTGTCTTGGAAGGCATGGCTGGCGTACGGCTCCCGCGATCGGAGTGAAGGAGTAGACCTGGTGCGGGCTGGCGGCGGAATCAGGCCATGGTCAGGGCATCGGTGACGAGATCGGCTGTCAGGCGCGGCTTCAGTGACCAGCACACCACCTCGCGGTTGAACAGATCCAGCACGATGGCCAGATACAGCCAGCTTCTGCATTTTCGTCTCCCGTGTGACGGTCAGTCTACGTCACTCTTGGAAGACGAAATTTCGGGGGAACCTCACTATGAACATCGTCCTGATCTGTGGCATTGTTTGCGAACGATACGGGACAGACTGATCTGACCTGCATGGAAGCAGATCGCTCGAACCGGCAAGCCCTTGACGCATCGACTCGACCATCGCTCCAGGAGACGGATAACCCATGACGATTCGACACAGACTCTTTGGCCTCTCGGCACTCTCGGTTGCGGCGCTCCTGCTGGTGCTGGCGGCGGCCTGGCTGACCTGGCGCCACCTGGACATGCTGGACTCGGCCAGCGACCTGACGCAGGATCTCAGTCATGCGCTGCTGCGCGTGCAGCAGCGCGAGAAAGATTTTCTCATGCGGCTTGCGGTGGATGACGCGGAGGCGCTGCGTCGTGAGGCGCAGGCATTCGATACCGGCCTGGGACAGCTCATCGCATTGCTGCGCCGGGAAGACCTCCCGCTTACGGCGTCGGAATCGCTGCGCGACGCCATGACGCAGTATCTCGATCAATTCGAGCAGTTCTTTGCCGAGTACAGGATGATCGGACTCGATCCCGAGTCCGGGCTTTACGGCAGTCTGCGCCAGGCCGTGCATCAGGCGGAGGAGAGCGTCAAGGCGACCGGTCGCGACGACCTGCTGGCGGGCATCCTCCAGCTTCGCCGTGACGAGAAGGATTTCATGCTGCGTTCCCAAACCCGCTACGTGGAACAATTCGAGGCCGACTACCAGCGCCTCATCGCCCGCCCCGATCTCGATCCATCCGTCACTGAGACACTGGGGCACTACCGCCAGGACTTTCTCGCGCTGGTGAAGGCACAGACGCAGATCGGGCTTGCTGCCGATCAGGGTCTGAGGGCTGCGCTCGATGCCCGGATGCAGGCGGTGCAAAACCAGGCCGAGACCATCGAAACGGAGCTGGCCGGCGTCCTGAGCCACGCCGAACAGCGGGCGGGATGGATCCTGCTGGCCTTCGTCGCGGTCGTGACGGCGCTGGTCGGGCTCCTGACCCTGATGATCGCACGCACGCTCAACCGCAGTCTGAGCCAGACCGTTGGGGTCATTCAGCGGATCTCCAGCGACCACGATCTGACCCTGCGTCTCGGGCTCAAGGGTCAGGACGAGCTGGCGCGAATGGGCGGGCACCTGGATTCCATGCTCGACAGCGTCGCCCTGGTCATCCAGCAATGCCAGCAGACCGTGGAGGGTCTCAGTCAGATGACGGCCAGACTCTCGGCCAACGCGGATCAGACCTCTGCCGGCGGACAGCGTCAGCTCCAGGAAACCGACCAGATCGCCACCGCGATGAACCAGATGGTCGCCACCGTCGAGGAGATCGCGCGCAACACCGGAATGGCCGTCGAAGGCGCCGGACAGGCCGACGCCAATGCCCGACAGGGACAGGCCCAGGTCGCCGCAACCATTGAGCGCGTCGATTCACTCGCCCAACGCCTCGCTGGCTCCACGCAGGCGGCGCAAGAGCTTGTGGAGAGTTCGGCCAGCATCGGCACGATGCTGGATGTCATCAGCGGCATCGCCGAGCAGACCAACCTGCTGGCCCTGAATGCCGCGATTGAGGCCGCACGCGCTGGCGAACAGGGACGCGGCTTTGCCGTGGTCGCCGACGAGGTCAGAGCCCTGGCGCAGCGCACCCGGACCGCGACCGGGGAGATCGGGGAAATCATCGCGAGGCTGCAGGACAAGACGACCAACATCGTTGTGCTGATCGAGGAATGCCGCGACGAGGGCGTCGCCGGCTCGGCGCAGGCCAATGAGGCGGGCGGCTGTCTCCGGCGCATCACCGAGGATGTCACGCGGATTCAGGACATGAGCACTCAGATCGCGACCGCCGTCGAGGAGCAGACGCATGTCGCGGCCGAGATCAACCGCAACATCGTGGCGATTCGGGACATCGCCGCACAAACCGCCACCGCTGCGGAATCCAACGCGACCGCCTCCACTCAGATCGCACAGGACGCCGAAGCGCTGTCCCGGACCATCAGCCGCTTCCGGTGCTGAACCGCATCCGGTACGGCATGCGGTGTTCGTGCATTGGCCCGGTCTCGCTGGCGACTGATGAGCATCGCCTCAATCGTCAGTCGCCGGCCCCGCCCTTTGCGCCGGTCGGAGCTGACCCGCCTCTCCAGCCTGAAACTACGCGACTGACCCTTGGCTCTGCGCGGATGGCTGTAATCGCGGCGATCCTGTCGTGAACGCCGCTCCGGCCTCTGGTAGTCGTGACGGGCGGAGGAGTCCTCTATCACCCGATATTTTTTCTGCTCTTTCGGGCTCTTGGGAGCGACGAGAGATATGGGACTCTGGATCGTCGATCTGACTGACCTATTACGACTCCTGGTACACGCGGGCGCCGAACCTGCATCGCGCGCCTGACGCATGCTCTCCTTTATCTGCTGCTGTTCCTGGTGATGGCGAGCGGCTATCTGATCTCGACCGCCGATGGCCGGTCGCTCGATGTCTTCGGCCTGTTCAGCGTCCCGGCGATTCTGACCGGGCTGCCGGATCAGGCCGATCTGGCGGGCGAGGTCCATCTGGTCCTCGCCATCGCACTGGTGACCCTGGCTGCCGTTCATGCGCTGGCGGCGTTGAAGCATCACTTCATCGACCGCGACGCGACCCTGCTGCGGATGCTCGGGCGCCGTCCCGCGCGGCGTTAGCTGCGCCTCCCGCCAGCCAGACCGTCATCCCGACGGCTGCGCCAGCCCGATTCCGACGCCCGGCGGAATGCTTCTCCGCCGGGCTGGTCTGAGCGTTTTTCGACCGTCAACTCAAACAGAGGAAAACCATGATGACGAGCAAGCAACTCACCGCCCTCTCACTCGCCGCCGCGCTGGCGCTGCCCGGCCTCGCAACGGCTGCGGACTATGTGATCGATACCAAGGGCGGCCACGCCTTTATCCAGTTCCGCATCCCCCACCTCGGCTAAAGTTGGCTCTATGGCCGCTTCAACGAGTTCTCTGGCGACTTCAGTTACGACAAGGACAACCCGAGCGCCGCCAGGGTCGAGGTCACCATCAAGACCGCGAGCATCGACTCGAACCATGCCGAGCGCGACAAGCACCTGCGGGAGAAGGATTTCCTGGATGTGAGCAGGTATCCGGAAGCGACCTTCAAGAGCACGTCCTTCACCGCCAAGGGTGACGGCACGGCCGTCCTCAAGGGCGATCTGACCCTGCGCGGGATCACCAAACCGGTGTCGATCGATGTCACCGAGATCGGCGAAGGCCCGGATCCCTGGGGCGGCCAACGGCGCGGCTTCCAGGGCAGCACCCGCTTCGCGCTGAAGGACTTCGGCATCGAGCGGAACCTCGGCCCGGCCTCGCGCGATGTCGAGATGATCCTGAGCATTGAGGGGATTCGCCAGGATTAGACGCGGCGGACCCTGCCCGGCTCGGGCGGCACGCCCGAGCCGGGGATCGTGGTTGAATTCAGGCACCGCATCGTTCGCGATTGATCAGACACCATCCAGCAGCACCGTCTGCATATCCTGAGGGGTCGCGAAGTCCGCACCGGTTGAATGCTTTATGGTTTGAAATCATGTGGCCAAAGAAAATATGGGCCATGCTTCGGGCTCATACGAAACTCACCGCCTGAATCCTTGCCCTTTGGCGTGAGGTAATGTTTTCCCTCCTTGATCTCCAGATAACCAAGTGATACCAGCTTTTCCATCAGCTCCGTGGTCTTGAGTTTGAGGCGCTGACCGAGCTTGGACGACGTAAGCTTTGCGGTTGGTTCATCTTCATCCGATTTTCCCACATCACCCTGTGCGGCGACACGCTCCAGCGTAATTCTGACCTCATCACTGATGCGGATGATGCGCTGTGATTCTTCGTAAGCATCACGGTAAAGCTCGGCGTCCTCCGAGCGGCGGATCAGCACACCCATCTCGTTGTTATTGACCTGACTGAACTCATAGAGGTTGAGGCTCGTCACAATGCAAAGTTCTTCATTCATGTAGCACTTGGCGTGCAGGTTGCGGCAAAAGCTGGTGCGAACATAGGAAAGCTCGTTGAGCCAGCCAATCTCTTCCGGTTGCAGTTCGCTCTTGCCATAGACAATTCTTACGTCGATCTTGAGACGATTCTTGTCCGCGAGAAGCTCCTTGATGCGATCATTGAGCCGGAGGAATGGGCTGATAAGAATAAGGCGATCTTTTGCGTCCTTGATCATTTCCTCAAGGAAGTAATTCGTCGCACTGGTGTTCAGGAATTTTGCCATTGTCAGACCGTCATGAAGGCTAATGCGAAGGCTGGGAAATTAGGTTAATCGGCACCGTTGTAAAATTTTGCATGACGAGCACTGCGCCGCCCGCGAAGCCAGCTCTATGAGCCGCTTGCAAGGCATTGATGGGTTTCGCTATCGCTCTACCCATCCTGCCTCGCTATGCTGCTGCGGCACCTCGTTGGGTGCCGAAGGTACTTACGCCTTGCACAATGCCAAGGCTTTTCGTCTGTATTCGTTCATCTCAGATCGTAGAGATTGTGTATTGGCAAGCAACTGCCGAGCAGCTTCGAGCGTGAGATACGTGAAGGGATCCTTGAGCGTAGTTTCGGTACCCAGTCGGGAGCTAGCGATTTCGAAGCTCCACTCGGAGTGGTCAGAGTGCGCAACGATCTTGTCGCGTAAGCCAAGAACCTTCTTGTGAACATCGTGATCGAAGGGAAGCAGTCTGTCTTCGGGATCCTCGCGCTTGAGCAGTTGAGCCATGTCAGAAAAAAGCTTATTCGGGAGACGCAGGCGGCCGGCTGGGCCTCGATTGTTTGACCAAGGTCGGCTGTAGCTGATAACCACAGCGGTCACGAGAGATCGACCTAGTATGTCGAGGAAGTTGTGGTCGCGTCCGAACTCTCGCGACCTGAGGTTCAGCCAAGGATCGGATTCCGGGTTCTCGGAAAGTGTCATCAACTCGATATACGCAACGAGATACCGTTGGCACCACATGAGGTCAAAATCTGCAATGGCGTACTGCTTCGCTTGCTCATCAACATCCACGTGACTTACCCATGTATAAAAACGGGACAGATTTATTTTTAGCCAGTGTAGGATGGGTAGAGCGTAGCGAAACCCATCATTCCGCCATCGACGCGATGAAAGATGGGTTTCACGGCCAATCGGCATCGGTGCCAATCATCAACGTCATCGCATAGCCGTTCTACCCATCCTACCTTGCTAACGTTAAAGCTCAGGCGCGCCGCTTTTTGGCGTCGCTTGGAGCACCTTGTTAGCCGCAACGACTATTGGATTTGTCATGCTTTCGGTTTGCCAATGGGCACGTAATGACTGGAAGGCGCGATCCAGCATTTCAACGGCTTGTTCCTTTGTAATTTGTTCCAAGGGGGAAATTACTGCGGCATCCTGAACATCTACATACGTTGAATTATTCTTGTGGTTCACACGGCTTTTTGATGCAACCTTTGCTGCCTCTAGCCACTTTAGGTCAGAGTCACGCAATAGGTCGAGTTCAATACCAAACACATACTGATGAAAATCGTCAGAATCAACTTTGGCTTTGTGATCACGAAAGCGCCGCATTACCTTCCTCCAATCTACCGCCTCATTCTTGAGCAGGCGACCAATGGCGCCGACAACAATGGGAATCTTTCCAAGCTCTTCGCAAGTGAAGTGCGCCAACAGAAATGCTCGCGCATAGTATCCGTTGTCGAGTAGCAGCGTTGCTTCTTTGTGCAGAGACTCTGCGTTATCGAAGATACGCAACCTCAACTCATGCAGTTGGTCAATCGTGAGTTTTTCCATACGGCTAACGTTTGAATTGGGCCTCGATTCATTTCCTGAGGTCTGGGAGCACATATCCAGGCCGAAGATCGCTGCGAATACGAGAGTTAAGATCTGAGTCCAGAGAGAGAAGCTCAGGCCAAGGCTCTGCTCGATTTGCACGAAGCTCATCGTGGCAAACATAGCCAGCGTAGGATGGGTAGAGCGTAGCGAAACCTATCATTCCGCCATCGACGCGATGAACGATGGGCTTCACGGCCAATCGGCATCGGTGCCAATCATCAACGTCATCGCATGGCCGTTCTACCCATCCTTGTATGTTCTACCTTGCTAACGGCAACCATCAGCGGCGCGCTCCTTTGGCGCGTCCGCTGGATGGTTTTGTTATGCGAATTTTATCAATGCCCTGCATAATTCTCTAAGCTGGGGTTCTAGAAACTGCAATTCTTTGAGTCTTTGGTCACCCGGCAAATACCCATATTTGTATTTCTTTAGGTGAGCACACTTTCCCCTTGCATCCACAAGGCTATCTATTAGGCCCTCGAAAGCAGCATCATTATTTGAGCTCGCGTAGATACTCTGTTCTGACGCAAGTCCTTTTTGCCTCCTGTCCATCAAATTGATGAATGATTCAGACCGCTTGCGGGAGGACATAGAAGCGT
>NZ_SMAO01000007.1 GCF_004342175.1 Thiobaca trueperi | reverse complement strand
TTCAGGTTGGGACGGCTTCCCCGGCTCACGCTTCTATAAACTCCGTTGATCAAAACTCCGTGTCAATCCTTGGGAACAGAACATACAAGGTTGGGATGAGCGAGAGCGAATCCCAACATCACACCTACACGATCAGAGTAATCCGAACCAGCCGCTGTTTGGCTGGCTTCGGGGTTTACCCGCTTGTTAGCGTAATCATATTGCCGTTTCTGGTTTGCTTATAAATTTTCTGATTACGAAGATGACTATTGCGATAACCTATATCGCAATTAGCACCCCGAAAATCATTTCCGACTGCTGCTGATGGACAACATTTGAATTATGTGTCTCGGAAGCCATTAATATCAGACTTGGAGAAAGAAAAAAAATTTATGATATTTATTAAGATAGCCGACAACCCGAGAGATGTACCTTTGCCCGCAGAGAAAAAAGCAAATACGCCAGCCAGCCCCGCGAGAAAGTAACCTATTACAGGGATAAAGATCCCAATTATCGCGAAAACCAGTGCCGCTATTCCGAATGCCTTCATTTTACGAATTTCCTTGATTGGTGACGCCAGAAGTAATAGGGAACAGACCACGTTTCATCGCCGAATTCCTTAGATTCCGCTCACGCCGATACACCCGCCCTGATCGGTTTCATAATCAGCGCCCATGTCATACCTGCCGATCGAATCGCACCGGCTCCGGCCCTCTATTCTTCTCGCGCACGACGACCGTGCCGGCGAGTTTGTCATGCCAGCCCTGCTTTCGCCTGTCGAACGCCACCCAGATCAGGCCCAGCAGAAACGGGATTCCAGAAACGAAGTAGCCGAAATACCGGCCAATGAGCTGGCCCGTCGATGCCCGTTCGCCTGTGCGTGCATCGACGATTCGCGCGGAGACGAGCATCTTTCCCGGAGTCGCCGATTTGTAGATCCAGAAGACGATGACAGCGATTGCCGGCAAGACCCATGAAATGAGGAAATACGCAGTACCCGCCATGAATCCGGTCTGTTCCGGATCGAAGTACTCGACTCCGTAAATCCATAGCAGCAAGGGCAGCGTGACCAGCACGATCAGGATCGAGTCGATGAGGCTTGCGACAACCCGAATCCAGAATCCCGCGTACTCCAGCGTCTGTTCGCGATTGACATCCTGCAAAATCGCTTGTGGCGGTTCATCGTGATTCGTCATGGCACTCATCTCGCTCTGTGACAGAAACCGGGACAGGCCAGGTTCCCTCCGGTGTGTGCGCCTTTTGCGCTGTTGATGGACGCAGACTGACGCCCTTCTATGGTCCGTTCCCGTCTCGGCATACCGGATCATCGACACGATGACAGGCTACCCGCCAACGGCATAACCCAGCCCCTCATCGCAGACCAAAACAGGTTAAACCGCGCCCAGAGCGGTATGCGATGTTTTTGGATTGGATCGACCTTGGCCGCATCGACGATGCGTCGGAGCATGCGCGGTTTAAGTTATTAAAAAATATAAAATTTTAAACCGCGTCCCGGCTAAGGGTCGTGGATGTGCCAAACGTCGAACTCACTCGAAACGCAGCATCTCGCTCTGGACGCGGTTTAATGAGAATTGAAGTTATTAGTCGAATTTGTACCATCCTTCCCGCACTGTCGGCAAGGCAATCTCGCGCCAGGATCCCACCTGCGAACAGCCTGATCCGTACAACCGACTGGACATCTCGCGCAAGACGCTGCGCGGCTGGTGGAAGACCCCGCATTACCGCACGCCGCCCATGCCCTGGGGCATTGGCCGTGATCGCATGGCCCCGACACTCGGCGCCTGGGTGCCCGATCTGGCCGAGATCAACAGCCTGCCTTTTGTCTTCCCACGCGGCTGGTACAGCCTTCTCTCGCAGACGCTGACCCGCGTGTCCTGGCTCAGAGACCGGATGCCGGGCATTACCCGCGTTCGCTTCGGCGATCAGGCCGCGCCCCGATTCGCAGGATGAGCGGATGTAAAAAGCCACCCGCTTTGCGGGTGGCTTTGGGTTAACCCCAAAAGGCGCTGCCGCGAGTGGCTGTCCTGCGCAGCCGTGCAGAGGTTCCGAAACCGTCTCTGATCGTTGTCGTTGTCGTTGTCGATGATTCGCAAGCCGCCGACGATTACGACAACGACAACGACAACGACAACAACGATCAGCATCTTGACCACGCCCAAAGGGCGTGGATTTCGACCTTACGATTAAAAATCCTCTCAATCCTGTTAACTCCGTCAATAAACACGCACCCCGACGGAACACCGGCGATTGATAAGCACACTGATCCAGCCCATGATGCCAACATGCCCGCCACTCCGCTGCCAGGCACGGAGTGGCAACATTTCAACCTAAAGATTTAAGTTCAGCTTTTCACGTGAATCGCCTTAAGCAAACGAGTCAGGAGTATTTTCGATGGCCGGCCAGGCAGTACGTCTATCCATTCAGGGGCAACCCTTCAACGACGTCCTCAACGAATTGCATGCCCACACCTTTACCGGCTCGCCAGGCGAGTCAGACCCCTTCACCCTGAGCGAGCTGGAACGCGAGTACATCGCCTACGCCCTGGCGCTCTACTACCAGTGCGATCACTGTGTGCAACATCACGGACGCGCCATCGAACGCCTGCGCAAGCAGACCGGCGCCCCCCTGTGGCTCTGGCAGAAGGAGTTCGTCAAGCTGGTGCTCTTCCTGCGCACCAGCCGCACCGAGGTCTCGTCACTCGAATGGGTGGGATGGGTCGAGGCGTGGCGCCGCTTCGCGGGCTGGGTGCATCTCCAGCACCCCGGACTTGCCTGCAACATCGCCTACGCAATCGGGATCGCGCGCGTCGATGAGCATCTGCTTGAGGTCGCCTTCGAGTCACTGAGCAAACTGTACCTGGAGGATGGCCGCCTGCTCGGCGTGATCCGCGACATCGACCGCGTGGTGGTCTTCATGAAGGCCGCCACCTCGAAGAACCGAACCGACCCCATTCTGCGCCGTCAACTCGATAGCTGCGGTCTGAACGTGTGATGCCGCGCTGAAATTCAGCCGCCTGGACGAACGAGAAAAACAGCGGATATGGACGTCATTCGCGACCAGTTGACAGCCATGCTCGGCGGATGCCAGATCTGGTATCTGGGTGGCGACCGCAGATCCTCATGAGTCCGGGCGCCGCGTGCTCGGCGTCAGGCGCGGCGAAGCACACGATGACGGCCTGGAGGCATCACAGTCATCGAATAATGCAGTGACGCAGCCGACCAGGAAGTATTGCAGGGCGCGGGAATGGCCGGACGCGGTTTAAATCAACACCACGTCGTACTGTTCCTGTGTGTAGAGCGACTCGGCCTGGAGCCGGATCGGACGGCCGATGAATTCCTCCAGCTCGGCCAGATGGGCGGATTCCTCGTCGAGCAGACGGTCGATCACTTCCTGCGAGGCCAGCACCAGCAGGGTTTCGACCTCGAACTGGCGCGATTCGCGCAGGATCTCGCGGAAGATCTCGTAACAGGTGGTTTCGGCGGTCTTGATCGAACCGCGCCCGCCGCAGCAGGGGCAGGGCTCGCACAGGACGTGCTCCAGCGACTCGCGGGTGCGCTTGCGGGTCATCTCCACCAGACCGAGCGAGGAGACCTCGGTGATGTGGGTGCGTGCGTGATCGCGCGCCAGCGCCTTCTCCAGCGCACGCAGCACCTGACGCTTGTGCTCCTCTTCGCTCATGTCGATGAAGTCGATGATGATGATGCCGCCGAGATTGCGCAGTCTGAGCTGGCGGCAGATCGCCTGGGCCGCTTCCAGGTTGGTCTTGAAGATGGTCTCTTCGAGGTTGCGGTGACCGACGAAGGCGCCGGTATTCACATCGATGGTGGTCATGGCCTCGGTCTGGTCGATCACCAGATGACCGCCGGATTTGAGACTGACCTTGCGCTGGAGCGCCTTTCTGATTTCATCCTCGACGCCATAGAGATCGAACAGGGGGCGTTCACCCTGGTAATACTCGATCCGCTCACGGATGTCGGGGATATATTTGGTCGCGAAGTGCAGCGCCCGATCGACCATGGCGCGCGAATCGATGCGGATGCGCTCCACCTCCGGCGTGACCAGATCGCGCAGTGCGCGCAGGACCAGCGGCAGATCGTCGTGGACCAGGCCGATTTCAGTGGCCTGAGCGCAGCGCTCCCTGATGCCCCGCCACAGCCGGGCCAGAAAGGCCATGTCCTTGAGCAGCGACTCCTCGCCGACTCCCTCGGCCGCCGTGCGGGCAATGAAGCCGCCATCGCCTTCATGGCTCTCGACATAGCCCTGCAGGATCTCGCGCAGACGACGGCGCTCCTCCTCGCCCTCGATTTTCTGCGACACCCCGGTGTTCGCCAGCGCCGGCATGCAGACCAGATAGCGCGAGGCGATGGAGATATTGGTGGTCAGACGCGCGCCCTTGCTGCCGAGCGGATCCTTGACCACCTGCACCACCAGCCGGTCGCCCTCATGGACCAGTTCGTGGATCTGATCGCCGCGCAGTTCGCCCTGCGGACCGACGATATCGGAGGCATGCAGGAAGGCGGCCCGCTCCAGACCGATGTCAACGAAGGCCGCCTGCATCCCCGGCAGCACCCGGCATACCCGGCCTTTGTAGATATTGCCCACCAGTCCGCAACGCTGGGCGCGTTCGATGATGATCTCCTGCACCACGCCGTTTTCGACCACGGCAACCCGGGTCTCGGGCGGTGTCACATTGATCAGGATTTCTTCGCTCACAGGGTTGGGATCTCGGTCAGTTGTCAGTCGTCATCGAGAGGATACCCGCTCGTTCCAGTAATTGGGCGGTCTCGAAGAGCGGCAGTCCCATGACACCCGAATAACTGCCTTCGAGATTGGCAACGAACACCGCCCCATAGCCCTGGATGCCGTAGCCGCCCGCTTTGTCCAGTGGCTCGCCGGTGCGCCAGTAACGCTGCATCTCGTCCTCGCGGATCGGGCGGAAGGTCACACGGCTCGCGCTGATCGCCGTCCAGTCATGCGTGGGCAGCACCAGCGCCACACCGGTCAGCACGCGATGAGTGCGACCGGCGAGCAGACGCAGCATCCGCGCGGCATCCTCAGGATCCGCCGGCTTGCCGAGGATGCATTGATCGAGCACGACGGCGGTATCCGCCGCCAGCACCGGTCGCGCATCCTCTGTCGGCAGCCGCATCCGGGCCATCCGCGCCTTGTCCAGCGCCACCCGACGCACATAGTCCTCGGGCGCTTCGTCAGGCAGACGGCTTTCGTCGGTGTCGGCGGCAATGACCGCGAAGCGCACCCCGATCTGGGTCAGCAGCTCGCTCCGGCGCGGCGAACTGGAGGCGAGATAGATCTGATGTTCAGTTGCCACGATGGTAGGGGTGCCCCTGAATCAGGGTCCAGGCGCGGTAGATCTGTTCGGCGACGATCACCCGCACCAGTGGATGTGGAAAGGTCAGTGCAGACAGCGACCAGCGCTGCGCGGATCGCTCCAGACAGTCGGCGGCGAGTCCATCCGCACCACCGACCAGCAGGGCACGGTCATGCCCCTCGGCGAGCCAGCCGGTAAGCTGCTGCGCCAGGGTCTCGGTGCTCCAGCACTGCCCTCCCCCGTCGAGCGCAACCGCGACGGCTCCTTTGGGAATGGCCTTGAGGATACGCCGCCCCTCGTCCTCGCGGGCCTGTGCCGCGACGGTCGATTTGCCGCGCCGCAGGGGTTCGATTTCAATCAGGTTCAAGGCGCACTCGGCAGGCAGGCGTTTGGCATACTCCGCATAACCCGCTTCGACCCAGCCCGGCATCCGCCGCCCGACACTGATGAGATGAATACGCATGCCAGAACCGGATTCCGCAAGTGAAATGGCCCGCGATCATCGCCCATTCGACCGTCCGGCGTAAACGTCAATCCCGCGATCCGGTGCGCCAGGATCAGTCCTCACTGCGACATTCGTGCCGCCCCCTGGAAACCCCGAGGCCGCTCGTCGTTGTCGTAATCGAAGATTCGCAAGCCGACGCCGCCGACAACGACAACGAATGGCCTCGGGGACGGTCTCGAAACATCTGCACTGCTGCACCAGCATCCCGAAGGCGTTAGGATGAGCGGAACGAAGCCCATCCATTTTCACGGCGCCAGCGCAGACCAAAGCCCAGCGCGCACTCAACATGACATCGACATCCATGCCCGCACTCGCCGTTCAACAACTCACCAAAACCTACAAAGGCGGTTTTCAGGCGCTCAAAGGGATTGATCTCAGTGTGGAAGAAGGCGATTTCTTCGCCCTGCTGGGGCCGAATGGCGCCGGCAAATCCACCTTCATCGGCATCATCGCCTCGCTGGTCAACAAGACCGGCGGGCAGGTCGAGGTCTTCGGTCACGACCTGGACCACGATCCCGAGGCGGTCAAATCCTGCATCGGTCTGGTGCCGCAGGAATTCAACTTCAATCTCTTTCTGCCGGTGTTCGAGGTCGTCCTGAATCAGGCCGGCTATTACGGCATCCCGCGCCGCGAGGCCAAAGTCCGCGCCGAGCGTTATCTGCGGCAGCTTGACCTCTGGGACCGCCGCGACACCGAGATGCGCAAGCTCTCGGGCGGGCTCAAGCGCCGGCTGATGATCGCCCGCGCACTCGTCCATCAGCCACGGCTCCTGATCCTGGATGAGCCGACCGCTGGCGTGGACATCGAGATCCGCCGCTCCATGTGGTCATTCCTGCGCGACCTCAACGCCGGGGGCACGACCATCATCCTCACCACACACTATCTGGAAGAGGCCGAGAGTCTCTGCCGCCAGATCGCCATCATCAATCAGGGGCGGATCGCCGAGCGCAGCAGCGTGGCGGATCTGCTTGGCAAGCTGCATACCGAAACCTTCGTACTGAATCTCAGGGGACGGGTGCCCGCCGCACTGCCTGAACTCAGCGGTTTCACCCTGAACTATCTGGACGACTGCACCCTGGAAGTGGAAATGAATCGGGACCACACCATCAACGGACTTTTCGCGGCGCTCTCGCACAGCGGCATCGAGGTACTGAGTCTGCGCAACAAACAGAACCGCCTGGAACGGCTGTTTCTGGAGATGGTTGATCGGCGTGCGGTCGCAGCAGGAGGTGCGGCGTGAAACGTCTGATGCGCAGCGGGCCACGCTACTGGATCACCTTTCAGACCATTTTCACCAAGGAAATCCTGCGTTTCACCCGGATCTGGGTGCAGACCATCCTGCCTTCAGTCATCACGACCACGCTCTATTTCGTCATTTTCGGGCGTCTGATCGGCGACCGCATCGGGACGATGGGCGGCTTCGACTATCTGGACTTCATCGTGCCCGGACTGGTGCTGATGGGGGTCATCACCAATTCCTATTCCAACGTGGTGTCCTCGTTCTACAGCAGCAAATTCTCGCGCTACATCGAGGAATTGCTGATCTCGCCAGCGCCCAACTGGGTCATCCTCGCCGGCTACGTCGCTGGCGGCGTGGCGCGCGGACTCGTCGTCGGCGCGGCGGTCATGCTGGTGGCCATGCTTTTTACTGATATTCGCATCCACAGCTTCGGCGTCATGCTGCTGGTGTGTCTCCTGACCGCGACGCTCTTCTCGCTTGGCGGCTTCATCAATGCCATCTATGCCAACAGCTTTGACGACATCTCGATCATCCCGACCTTTGTGCTCACGCCGCTGACCTATCTCGGGGGTGTCTTCTATTCCATCGAACTGCTGCCCGATTTCTGGCAGGGCGTGTCGCTGGCCAATCCACTGCTCTATATGGTCAATGCCTTTCGCTACGGGCTGCTGGGGATCAGCGACATTCCATTGGGCATCGCCTTCGGCATGACCCTGATCTTCATCCTGGTGCTCGGCGCCTTCAGCCTGATTCTGCTGCGCCGGGGGGTGGGGATCAAGACCTGAACGCCATCCCGCTCATCCCGTCAGCGCGGCGAAGACCGCTGGCAGACGTTCGGGCAGCCGCTGGACCTGATCGACAATGGAATAGCCGTTTTCGCCGAAGATGCGCGCCACATAGCGATCAGCCTGCGGATCGAGCGTCAGACAGTAGGTTTGGATGCCCTTCATGCGCAGATCTTCCACCGCCTTTTTGGCGTCGTGACGCAGATACTGCGGATCGCGCTCGTCGATGTCCGCCGGCTCACCGTCGGTGATCAGCAGCACCAGACGCTTCTGCGCCGGCTGCTGGGAGAGATGCCAGCCGGCGTGACGCAGCGCCGCGCCCATGCGGGTCGAGAGTCCGCCCTTCATGCCGGACAGGCGTGATTTGGCCTGATCGTCATAGGGCTGATTGAAGTCCTTGAAGCGGTAATACTGAACGTCATGCCGTCCATCGGAGGCGAAACCGTGGACGGCGAACTTGTCGCCGATGGCGTCGATGGCCCAGGCCAGCAGGCCGGTCGATTCGCGGGTCAGATCGAGAATGCTCGGCGCCTCGGCGTAGCCCGGCTCGCCTTCCCTGACTCCGACTTTCTCGTTGGTGGACTGCGACAGATCCATGAGCACCAGGATCGCCAGATCGCGCACATGGCGGTCGATGCGGATATTGATGCGCGGATCGGGCATGACACCGCGCCGGATGTCGATCATGGCACGGACGGCGGCATTGAGATCCAGCTCCTCGCCTTCCTCGTAGCCACGCCGACGCACGATGCCCTGCGGCTGGAGCGCATCGATCAGATGACGGATACGACTGGCGACCGGCTTATGCCGGGTGAGGATGGCGTCCATGCGCGCGGGATCGCCGCGTCCCTGACGGCGTTCGATGACGGTCGCCCAGTCGGGGCGATAGAGCTGTACCTGATGGTCCCATTCCTGATAATGGAAGGGATCGGAAACCGGTTCCCTGCCCTCCAGTTCGTTGATGGTGCAGCCTTCCTGATCGAGCCAGAATTCAGTGGCGAGGGTCCAGATTTCCTGCGCATCGTCGCCGGCCAGCTCGCAGTCCAATTCGTTGACCATCTCCATCAGACTGACCTTGCGCCGCACCTGCTGGTGGGTAATGGGCAGATAGTCGGCACCGCGCGTCAGGAAGCGATTCTCGTCGAAGGCCCAGCTATAACGATTGTCGTCGCGATAGGGGATCGGCCAGTTTTCCAGGATGCGCAGACTCGGCAGCGCCGCGATCTGGACCGCGCGTTCATAGAAGGTCAGACCGGCCTCCAGACTGATGCGGTTGTCCTCGCCACGCGCGGCGAACGCCTGATGGAAATCAGCCGCTGACTCATCGATCAGCGCCAGACCGTCGCGGTAATCGGGGTCGAGCAGCGCACGCGCCAGACGCATCATCAGATCCAGCATGGGATGATGCTCAATGTCTTCGTCGGTCGCAGGGGGCGCGGTCAGGAATGGCTGCCAGAGCTTGCGCAGACCGGGGAAATCACGAATCGCCAGCGCCTCGATGCGCGCATCCTCGAAGAGTCCGGTAAAGAGCCGCTGCGTCTGACTGAGCGGTTCGGCGCCGAGCGGCTGCGTCGTGTAGACCAGATGCGCGGCGCAATGGGCGGCGGCGGCGCGATAGATCTCCAGTCCGGCGATGCCGCGCCAGGCGTCGAAGGCATCCGGCAGATGGATCTGAAAATCCTCAATGAAGGGTTTCAGACCCCGACGCGATTCATAGTCGCCCGAGGTCGGGCGCATGAAAAAGGCCCGCGCCCAGAGCGCACGCAGATAGAAGTTGAGCCTGCGCTGGTTATCGACGAACAGCGTGCCGCGCCGTTCCTTCTGGAGCACCGCACGCGAGGACTCGGTCTGGAGCCCGAAATAGGCCATCTGGCCGTCCAGGTCGCGCGCATGGGCCTGCGCGCCCCACAGCGCCCAGCGGCGCAGCCCGCCGAGGGTCAGCTTGGAGAGCAGTTCGTCCATGTTCTCCATCATGGGGCGCAGACCGCGCGGCGCCTTGCCGGCAAGCAGGTGGAGCAGATTGAGATAACCGCGCAGCACCTCCGCATCGCCGAGCCGGCTGGCGGCGAGTGGCATATTGGCCATGATGAGCGTCACCACCGTGCCCGAGGTATGCGAGGCCAGTTTCATGAGCGCGCTCACGATCTCGGGGACGATGTCCTCGCCGACCTCTTTCGCCACCCCGGGCATCTCCTGCACATAGGTCAGGACCAGATCCGGCCCCTTGTTCAGCCCGCACATGGCCCGGACACCGGTGAGATAGTGATCCAGTCCCTGCGGCGACATCACCCGCGCCGCCTCGTGATAGCTCGATTCCAGCGCCTGGAGATGGGCGTGTTCGGGGTCGGATTTGAGGCAGGAGAGATAGTCTTTGAAGTCGATGGTCATGGTTCCACCCAAACAGAACGGTTCGTCACACCAGGCAACGGACTATCACCTGGAATACTAATTTGGTACTAATAACGACTAAATTAGTAGTTCAAGCCAAGCAGAGGGTGCCTCATGAAGATCCCGCGATCTCCACCCAACATCGAGTCCCTGCTGAAATCTTTCGTCGATGCAGACGACACTGCACGCCTCGCCGCTTTGTTTCGCAACCCGGTCGGACCAGCTCCGGGCGGACGTTATCTGCATTGGGACGAACTTCGACATCGCCAACCGCCTTCTGAGCTCAGCACAGAGGAATGGTGGTTCGCGGTCAAGATGGCGCGGCAGCAGCTTTACAAGCCGACCCCGCTCACGGACAAAAGCGGCAAGCCGTTCGTCTTCGCCCTCGCCGATCCGATCCTCGCGCTGCTGCATCGCATCGACCGGGACGCCTCCGGCCAGATTCGCCTGGAGGCTCCGATCGCGAGCCCCGCAACGCGGGATACCTATCTGGTGCGCTCACTGATCGAGGAAGCCATCAACTCGAGTCAGCTCGAAGGCGCCTCGACCACCCGCCAGGTCGCCAAGGAGATGCTTCGCCAAGGTCGCCGACCAAGGGATAAGAGCGAGCGGATGATCTTCAATAATTTCAAGGCAATGCGGGCGATCTCCGAACGGATCGGGCAACCGCTCACACCGCAAACCATCCTCGAACTGCATAGCGTCCTGACCCGCGACACCCTGGATGACCCAACCGCAGCCGGACGCCTGCGCCGCGCGGACGAGCCAATCGACATCGTCGATCATCGGGACCAAAGGGTTCTGCACGCACCTCCCCATGCGGACGAGTTGCCCGAACGCCTGGAGCGGCTGTGCCGCTTCGCGAACAACCTCGAACCAGAACCTTTCGTACCGCCCATCATCCGGGCGATCCTGCTGCACTTCGGGCTCGCCTACGATCACCCCTTCATCGACGGCAACGGCCGCGTCGCCCGCGCGCTTTTCTACTGGTCCGCCATCTCCCAGGGATACTGGTTGCTGGAGTTCGTGTCCATCTCCAGCATTCTGAAGAAGGCTCCCGCGCAGTACGCCCGCGCCTATCTCTTCACCGAGACGGACGACTCCGATGTCACCTACTTCCTTATCCAACAACTGGAAACCATCGTCGCCGCGATGGATGGGCTCCATGCCTACCTGCGGCGGAAGGCCGACGAGACGCAGGCGACGGAATCCATGCTGCGCACCTCCGCGCACTTACGCGACCAGTTGAATCACCGGCAACTGGCGCTGATCCGTCACGCCGTCCGCCACCCCGGCGCGCGCTACACCATTGAGGGTCATCGCCAGAGCCACAACGTGGTCTACCAGACGGCGCGCGCCGACTTGCTCCGACTGGCCGAGTTGGGGCTGCTGCATCAGCGCAAGGTCGCGCGGGCTCTCGTCTTCGAGGTTCCAGCGAATCTGGACGCACGGTTGAGCAATGTTCGCGGAACCGCTCAGAAATAGGTATTCACCGCCGCATCCAGGGTATCGCGCATATCCGGATCATCCGTCAGCGGACAGACCAGGGCCATGCGGGCGGCGGACTGCGGATCGACACCCTTGCTGATGAGCTGCGCGGCATAGACCAGTAGCCGGGTGGACATACCTTCGTCCAGGCCGTGGCCTTTCAGGTTGCGGCTGCGATGGGCGATTTGCACCAGTTTTTCGGCGGTCGCTTTGTCCACTCCGCCCTCGTGGGCGACGATCTCGGCCTCGATCTCGGCGGTCGGATAATCGAAGTCGAGCGCGCCGAAGCGTTGCTTGGTGGACTGCTTCAGGTCTTTCATCAGACTCTGATAGCCGGGGTTATACGAAATGACGATCTGGAAATCCGGGTGCGCCTGAACCAGCTCGCCCTTCTTCTCCAGCGGCAGATTGCGCCGATGATCGGTCAGCGGATGGATGACGACCGTGGTGTCCTGACGCGCCTCGACCACTTCGTCCAGATAGCAGATGGCGCCGATGCGCGCGGCCACCGTCAGCGGGCCGTCCTGCCATTTGGTGCCGTTGATGTCGAGCAGGAAGCGCCCGACCAGATCCGAGGCCGTCATGTCCTCGTTGCAGGCCACGGTGATCAGCGGTTTGCCGAGTGTCCAGGCCATGTATTCGACGAAGCGGGTCTTGCCGCAGCCGGTCGGCCCTTTGAGCATGACCGGCATGCGCGCCTCGTAGGCCGCCCGATACATCGCCACTTCATTCTGCACCGGGCGATAATAGGGCTCACGTTCGATCAGATATTGGTCGCGGTCGATTTCGCTCATCTCATTGCTCTCTCGTTCACACACCCCGGCCATAACAGGAAAGCCCCTGCCCCGCACGTCAGGACAGGGGCTTTTCCAGTCAATCCCTGATTGTTCAACATATCGGTTTTCGCGGGAGCGAAAACCGATTGTCAGACCGGCTTGCCGCGAAACACGACCATCTCGGCGCCTTTGGACTGGGCGTAGTTGTCGAAGCCGATCAGACGCACATGGTTGTTGGGATGCGCTTGGTGACAGGCTTCGGCCTCGGCCAGGATGGCATCGACATTGGTCTCACCGAACATCGGCAGCTTCCACATGTACCAGTAATGATCGAAGGCGTTTTCCGGCTCGGTGTGCTCGACTGCCGGGTTCCAGCCCTTGGAGACGATGTACTCGACCTGCTTGCGGATGCGCGCGGCATCCATCGCCGGCAGATAGGAAAAGGTCTCGAATTTACGGCTGTTCGGGTCTTCGAGGCTGGAGTTGTAATCCTGCATTTCACTCATGTGATCGGTCCTCTGATTTTTGAACCGCAAAGGCGCAAAGAACGCAAAGCGATCCTGTGCGAGACAGGGATGCGGTCTCCGGGCCTCAACGATCAAATGTTGGAAATAGGGAATCGCGTTCTTGATCGACCGCCAGGCGCCAGGGCACTCGAATCAAAATCTTTGTGCCCTTTGCGCCTTTGCGGTTCGACAATCTTACTTATGCGCCGCGTCGAGTTTGTCCACGGTATCGAACTCGAACTTGATCTCCTTCCAGGTCTCCATGGCGATCTTGAGCTCGGGGCTGGAGGCCGCCGCCTTGAGCAGCACGTCCTTGCCTTCCTTCTCGATGGCGACGCCCTGATTGCGCGCCTCGACACAGGCCTCAAGCGCGACCCGGTTGGCGGCGGCGCCAGCGGCGTTGCCCCAGGGATGACCGAGCGTGCCGCCGCCGAACTGCAACACGGCGTCGTCGCCGAAGATGTTCACCAGCGCCGGCATGTGCCAGACATGAATCCCGCCCGAGGCGACGGCGAAGACACCGGGCATGGCGCCCCAGTCCTGGTCAAAGAAGATGCCGCGCGAACGGTCTTCCTTGATGTAGGACTCGCGCAGCAGATCGATCCAGCCGAGCGTGGATTCACGGTCCCCTTCCAGCTTGCCGACCACGGTGCCGGTGTGCAGATGGTCGCCGCCCGACAGACGCAGGATCTTGGTCAGGACGCGGAAATGGATGCCATGGTTGGGGTTGCGGTCGAGCACCGCATGCATGGCGCGGTGGATGTGCAGCAGCACGCCATTGTCGCGGCACCACTGCGCCAGACCGGTGTTGGCGCAGAAGCCGCCGGTGATGTAGTCGTGCATGATGATGGGCGCACCGATCTCCTTGGCGTATTCGGCGCGCTTGTACATCTCCTCAGGCGTCGGCGCGGTCACGTTCAGATAATGACCCTTGCGCTCGCCGGTCTCGCGCTCGGCCTTGTCGATGGCCTCCATCACGAAGTCGAAGCGCGGACGCCAGCGCATGAAGGGCTGTGAGTTGACGTTCTCGTCGTCCTTGGTGAAATCCAGACCGCCACGCAGACACTCGTAGACCGCACGGCCGTAGTTCTTGGCCGAGAGACCGAGCTTGGGCTTGATGGTGCAGCCGAGCAGCGGGCGCCCGTACTTGTTCATCATGTCGCGTTCGAGCTGGATGCCGTGCGGCGGGCCGTTGCAGGTCATGACATAGGCGATGGGGAAGCGCACGTCCTCCAGACGCAGCGCACGCACCGCCTTGAAGCCGAAGACGTTGCCGACCAGCGAGGTGAAGACGTTGACCACCGAGCCTTCCTCGAACAGATCGATGGGATAGGCGATGAAGGCATAAAAGGCGTCGTCGTTGCCGGGCACGTCCTCAATGGCATAGGCGCGGCCCTTGTAGTAATCGAGGTCGGTCAGCAGATCGGTCCAGACCGTGGTCCAGGTGCCGGTGGAGGACTCGGCGGCAACCGCCGCCGCCGCCTCTTCGCGCGGCACACCGGCCTGCGGGGTGATCTTGAAGCAGGCGAGCAGATCCGTGTCCTTCGGGGTGTAATCGGGCATCCAATAGGTTTCGCGATATTCCTTCACGCCCGCGTTATATGTCTTGGCCATGCTGGATCGTCCTCGAAAAAAGAGATGGGTAAGTTCGAGCCGGCTCTGCCTGCGCCCTGGATGCGGCGCGCTCGGTCGGTGCATCACCTGACTGAGTGTGGATTATAGGCAGAAGATCTATCATTAACACTCAGGGTTTTTTATGTCATGCATAAGGAAAACATGCGGACGGCAAGGAAAGAATTCCGCTGGTCGCTGACGGCTGGTAGCTGACCGCTACAACGCAAGATGCAGGCGCATCGCGGCATCGACATCACGCATCCGCTCTGACGAGAGCCGACCAAGGACCGGTCCTGACAGGCGCTCCTTCGCAATGGTGCGAATCTGTTGGGCCTGAACCTTGGAATCCCTGGGCAGACCCGAATCGGCCGACGACAGCGCAACCTCGAACGGATAGATCCGCAATACGTTGGACGTAATGGGCAAGACCGTGACCGTGCTCGCTGCCCGATTGCTGGCATCGTTGCTAACGACCAGCACCGGACGCCGTTTGTTGATTTCGGAACCGACGGTCGGACTGAGATCGGCGTACAGGATGTCACCACGTTTCATGAGCCAGCCCATCGCCAGCGGTTGCATCCCAGTCGGATTCGTCTGCGCTGGCCTCCCGATAGGCCGCTTCCAATTCGTCTTCCCTGAGTTTGCGCAAGGCATGCTCGATGACTTGCGAACGGCTCCTGATGGCGTGGCTGGTTCGATAGGCATCGATCAGCCTGATCGATTCGGGGGGCAGCGAAATGGATAATTTCTCGGCGCGCATAGGAATTTTCTCCATTGATTACGACCACTGATGCTACCGTCAATACTACCTTTCGACAACCGACCTGACTCACTCAGGGCACACCACAGATGAATATTTCGCTCCGACAACTCCGGGTCTTCGAGGCGGTCGCGCGCCATTTGAGCCACACCCGCGCCGCCGAAGAACTGCATCTGACCCAGCCAGCCGTCTCGATGCAGGTGCGCCAGCTTGAGGACGAGGTCGGGCTGCCGCTCTTCGAGCGTCTGGGCAAGCGCATCCTCCTGACCGAGGCCGGGCAGGAGATCCTGCATTACAGCCTGACCGTCAACCGCTCGCTGCGCGAGATGGAAGAGGTGCTTGAATCCCTGAAAGGCGTCAACCGCGGGCGTTTGCAGATCGCCGTCGCCAGCACGGTCAACTATTTCGCCCCGCGTCTGCTGGCGGTCTTCCAGCGCCGTTATCCCGGCATCGGTCTGCGGCTGGATGTCACCAATCGCGAAAATCTGGTGCAACTGCTCGACAGCAACGCCGTGGATCTGGTGCTGATGGGTCTGCCGCCGACGGATATCGACGTGGAATCCGAAGCCTTCATGGACAACCCGCTGGTGGTGATCGCGCCTCCGGATCATCCGCTGGCCGGCGCGCGACAGATCCCGCTGGCGCGGCTGGCAGGGGAAATCTTCGTGATGCGCGAGACCGGCTCCGGCACCCGGCAGGCAATGGAACGCTTTTTCAGCGAACGCGCATTGACCATCCGTCAAGGCATGCAGATGACCCGTAACGAAGCAGTCAAGCAGGCGGTGCGCTCCGGGCTGGGACTGAGTGTGGTCTCGCTGCACACCATCGAACTGGAGCTGGAGACGCGGCGACTGGTGACGCTGGACGTGGAGGGCTTCCCGGATCGGCGGCACTGGTATCTGGTCTACCGGCGCGGCAAGCGCCTCTCCCCCGCCGCTGGCGCCTTCCGGGATTTCGTTCTCGCCGAGGCAGCCAGCATTGCCGCGCCGACGCTTCCAGCCGGCCAACCTGAGCCAGACTGACGCCCGGATCAGCTCTCATGCGACGGCAGATCCTCAAACGCGAAAACCTCGCCATTCAGATACTCATGCTTGTCGGTCTGCTCGCGCTCCCACGCCAGGTAAGCGTCGGCATCGAAAGTCACTTGCTCGGCCAGGGCAGTCATGGTTTCACTCCAGATTGATTGGCTTTCAGCGCTTGTGCGGCGGATTGATCCAGCGCCCTGAGAGTCACGCCGATACGTCTTCACAAGCTTACAGGATCAATTGCCCTCAGCTTCAAACGGCGCAACAGTCGCCCGCTCGCGGGCGACTGGACCCAGCAATCAGACATTTCGCCTGCGGCCGAGCGTCTGTCTCAGGGGGCAGCGGCGGGGGCCATGATCAGGAAACCCCGTTCATCCGGATACTGCGCCCCGCCGGGGGCGTTGCTATCGCGCAGATAGAAGGTCCGCGTCACCGGCTTGAACAGCCCGATGCTATCCGTGCCATCGCCATTCCAGTCGCTGCCCAGCGGCCACCAGTCGTTATCGACCGGCCCATAGCGGAAGATCACATCGGCGACACCGGGGGCGTTGGTCTGGCGCAGATAGACCAGGCCGGCCCAACCATCATAGAGCCCGATGGTGGTGGTGCCGTCGTGGTTCCAGTCGCCGGCCAGCGGGAGCCAACCGTTAGCGACCGGCCCATAGCGGAAGCTGACATCGGCAACGCCCGGCGTGTGAGTGTTGCGCAGGAAGAAGATCGCCGACTGCGGGACGTAGAGTCCGACGGTATCGATCCCATCGCCGTTCCAGTCGCCGGCCAGCGGGTACCAGTCGGTCTGCTGGGGGCCATAACGGAAGGTGACATCTGCAAACCCTGGGGTATGGGTGTTGCGTAAGTAGAAGATGCCGGTGACCGGGTCATACAACCCGACCGTGCTGATGCCGTCGCCGTTCCAGTCGCCGGCCAGCGGCCACCAGCCGGACGGCGCAGGGCCATAGCGGAAGACGACATCAGACAGCCCCGACGTATTGGCGTTGCGCAGATAAAAGGTGCCGGACACGGGGTTGTATAACCCGGCCGTAGCGGCGCCATCGCCGTCCCAGTCGCCGACCAGTCCCATCCAGTTCGCGGCGAAATTAGCCGTAACGGTGCAGGCAGCGGTCACGGGAGCGGTGGCATAGTTAGCGCCGCTCAGGCTGCCGCCGCAGCCGCTGGCGCTGCTGATCGCATAACCGGTCGCGGGAATCAGGGTAAAGGTCGCGGTAGCCCCCGCGTTCACGACCTGCGAGGGCGGGCTGACGGTCCCGCCAACGCTGACCGTGGTGGTGAGGGTATAGGTCTGAACGGCGCGGTCGGCCCGGCAACTAGCCGTTGTGCCGCCATCGAAGCCGAGACAGTTCCAGGTCCAGGGTCCGCTGCCCGTGACAGCGCTGACGGTACCGCTGGCGCAGAGGGCGCTCGTGCTGGGTGGCAGATCGTGGAAAAGGCCATTGTGGGCACTGCCGCAGACGCCGTTGACCGGGGATGGCCCCCCGCCGCCCATCCAGTTAAAGCTCGCTGCCGCCGTGCAATTAGCGGTGATGGCGTTGGTGGTGTAAGCGGTCCCGCTCAGACTGCCGCCGCAGGTGCCGCCGACGCTGGCGATGTAGCCGGGATTGGGGGTGACGGTGAAGGTCGCGGTCGTGCCGTGGTTGATGGTTTGTACCGTGGTCGGACTGATGCTGCCGTTTGCGCCTGCCGAGGGGGTGACGCTGTAGCTGTTGAGGGTAAAGCTCGCCTCGACCGTGCAAGCACCGGTGATGGCGCTGGTGGTGTAGGTCGTCCCGCTCAGACTGCCGCCGCAGGTGCCGCCGACGCTGGCGGTATAGCCGGGATTGGGGGTGACGGTGAAGGTCGCGGTCGCGCCGTGGTTGATGGTTTGTACCGTGGTCGGACTGATGCTGCCGTTTGCGCCTGCCGAGGGGGTGACGCTGTAGCTGTTGAGGGTAAAGCTCGCCTCGACCGTGCAAGCACCGGTGATGGCGTTGGTGGTGTAAGCGGTGCCGCTCAGACTGCCGCCGCAGGTGCCGCCGACGCTGGCGAGGCTGTAACCGGTATCGGGCGTAACGGTGAAGGTCGTGGTCGCGTCGTGGTTGATGGTTTGCGCCCCGGTCGGGCTGATGCCGCCGCCCGTGCCCGCCGAGGAGGTGACGCTGTGGGAGGGCGCCAAGGCATCAAAAGTGTCAAATAACTGTCCGCCACGCACGAGACGAACGCGGTAGTCAGTGCCATGGTGGCCGGCGTAGGCGTTGCCATCGTTGAAAGTCACGTACCAGGCGTAGGCTGGACCGGGCGTGTACGGTGTGGACGACCAATACCAGCCTGACGGCGTATTGGGAAAGGCGTTCGTGTCGATGGCCGGATTGGATGCCGTGATCTTGACCAGGGATTCCAGCTCGTTACGGTTGGGCAGACGCCAGTCGGTGTGGCCCTTGTGACTCGCCCCATTGGCCGTGACCGCCACGCCCAGCGCCTGCTGCCAATCGTGGAGGCTGGCCGTGCCAGCGCAGGTATTGGGATCTTGCCCCCAGGAACAGCGGTCCCAGATCAGACCGGTGACGCTGTCGGTGACGGTGCCGTCTGCATTGACGGTGAATTGAGAGACCTGGGCCAGCGCGGGCCGGACACCCGCCAGGGTCAGCAGGACCAGGACGGCCAACAGCAGGGATCGGGACGGGCGGATCATGACGTCACTCCAGTGGATGAGGCAAGAAAAGGCGAAGCGGTTGAGGTGGCGGGACGCCAGAGCAGCACCAGCTCGCGGCGTTTGAAACCGGTCCGGTAGTGGCCGGTCTGGGTCGCCAGGGCATGGGCCTGACCGGCGCGTTTCAGGCGTTCGCGCAGGGCCGGCAGATCGCGGGGATCGACTTCCAGGCACTCGCCCAGACCGGGGCGGCGCACCCGGCTCGCACCGGGCGCGACCAGCCGCCGTGCGCCGGCCGCGTGCGGGGCTGTCAGCAGCCAGCGGTTGCCGCATTGCATGAGCAGCCGCGCCTCAGGGTGACGCCGCGCTAGGGCACGATACTGCCCGGCCAGACCGGAAACCGATGCCGCCGTCCAGGCCGGGCGCAAAGGACGGCCGTGCGTGGCGTCCTCGGGATGGTCGAACACCGCCGCCAGCCAGGGGAAGCGCGTCAGCGTGCCGCGCCACAGCCGCGCGGCGCTGGCATGGCGGCAATGTCCCAGAAAGCTGGCGACCTGGGCGCGCAGCCCCTCGCGTGCCGCTGGCGGCAGCCGCAGGGCGTTGGCGCGGACATGGGCGCGCTCGAACGCGGCCAGCCGGGCATGAAAATATAAGCCGGCAGACGCCCGCCCTGCGTCGCCGAGCGCATAAAGGCATGCAGGCGCGCCACGGCGGCATGGGTGCCCTTGCCCCGGCGGTTGGCGTAGGAATCATGGATGAACACCGGCTCACAGAGCCGCGCCAGCCGTTCTACCAGCAGATGATGGACGACCCGATCGGCAAAGGTCGCGGCATGAATCTCGCGCCGTTTGGGCTGATCGACGACGAAGGCAAGGGTGCGGGAGGGGCGCCAGCGCAGGCTGGCCAGGGCGTCGCGTGTGGAGACCAGATGATCGAGCACGCTGGACTCGTAACGCTGGGTATCGCGGGGCTGGCGCTTGCCCCGGCGGCAGGCCAGATAGACGCGCCACAGGGCTTCCAATCCGAAGGGTTCGACGGTGCGGGACAGTTGATCGCCCCGCGCCGCGCCCGCGCGTTCACGCTCCGCCACGCACGAGACGAACGTGGTTGTCATTGTCATGGTTGTTGGCGTTGGTGTTGCCATTGTTGAAATTCACGTTCCAGGCGAAATCGTTGAACTGGGCGAAGGCACCGACCTCCTTGGCCAGGGTCAGGAGTGTTTTCATCTCCTCCACCGTCAGCACCAGATCGTCCAGTACCAGGGCGCGCGTCTCGCGCGCATCGTTGGCGCGTGCCACCAGTCGGCACAGACGCTGCGCGGTCTGGCGCAGTTCGCTGCCCAGGGTGTATTTGTGATAGCGCGGAAAACTGCGCACCGCCTGTTCCAGATGCACGGCCAGCTCCAGCGCGGCCTTCCAGATGGGTAAATGACGATAACGGGCCATGGCGCGATCACATCAAAAGGGTCAAATCACTGTCCGCCACGCACGAGACGAACGTGGTAGCCATAGTCATGGTCGTAGGCGAGGGCGTTGCCATCGTAGAAATGCACGCTCCAGGCGCCGGCCGGATTGGGCGTGTACAAATCGCCGCTCCAATACCAATTGCTGACTGTATTGGGAAAATAAGCCGTATCGATGGCCGGACTGCTGGCACCCAGATGGACGATGGACAGCAGCTCGCGGCGGGTGGGGAGACGCCAACCGCTGCTGAAGCCGCAGAGACCGGCGGTGTTGACATCAGCGACGAATTTGTCGGTGTCGCAGCGGGTGTTGGGGTTGCAATTGTTGGTGCCGTCCGGGGTGCCCGTCGTGCCGTTGAACCAAGTGTAGGTCCAATCCTTGTCGCGCAGACCGTTATCGTCGGTCTTGACCTCCCAGATCAGGCCGGTGACGTTGTCGCGGGTGCAGGCCCAGTCGTTGGCATCGCTGCCGAGCGACGGATTCGCCGGACAGGCACCGGTCCCGACGGCATCGCCGCTGTTGCAGATCCTGGTGAAATCGAACCCCGCCGCACCGCCGCCGGTCTTGGTCAGGACGCCAGCGGCGGCCGCCGCGTCGCGCCCGAAGCGGGCGTCCTGGCGCGGAGAGTTGGCGGAATCGTCGGTGTTGGTAGCATCGCAGGCTTCAAGGGCATTGCCGGCGGCGTTCAGGCACTGAGTCTGGCCGGTGTCGTTGAGCGGAACCGGCGGCGCAACATCGCCCAGCGCCGGCAGCGAAACAAAGACGAAAACGAGCAGGGCGATCAGGCGACGCATGGAGCCTCCAGGAGAACGGGATGGATGAGATGGCCGGCGCAGGCGATGAAAACGGAGTCGGACGGGTGCCGCCCGTTCTGGGCGCGGCGTGTGCGGGTGGCGGTCAGGACGGACCATCACGGCGCACCGGCGCCCGTTCGGCGCACCTGACGGCGGCATGGGCAAACGGGATGGATCCCGGCGAAAAACGGGGGAAAACGGCCAGCGGCTCGGCTCGGCTCGGCTCGGCTCGGCTCGGCTCGGCTCGGCAATGAGGATGCGGCAGGACGACATCATGTCAACATTCCGGTGGAGATGGCCCAGAATTCAACAGGATCGGCAGGGTTTTCGGCGCGCGGGCGAATCTGCCATAACTTACACACAAAAATCAATCCCCCGATCAGCGGGCGAACGGCCCTGGCCGAACCGCTCCGGGTTATCCTTGACGCCTCGCGCCCTCGCCATCTGGAGACCCGCCATGCGCTTTTTCACCACCGAAGGCCCGGTCCGCCCCGACCGCCATTACAGCCTGCCGCCCCTGTCGCGCTGGAACCTGGAGGAAGTTCTCGATCTGATCAACCAGGAAAAATATTTCCTGCTGCACGCCCCACGCCAGACCGGCAAAACCTCCTGCCTGCTGGCGCTGATGGAGCATCTGAACCGCGAGGGGCGCTATCGGGCGGTTTATGCCAATCTGGAAATCGCCCAGACGGCGCGCGAGGATGTGGCGCGCGGCATGCGCGCCATCTGCGGGACGATCGCGGCCGCCGCCCGTCTCTACACGGGCGATGAGCGCCTGTTTGCCTGGAACGAAGAGGCTCTGGCGGCGCGGAGCGCCGAGGGGATGCTCGGCGGGCTGCTGGAATCCTGGAGCCAGCACAGCCCGCAGCCATTGGTGCTGCTGCTCGACGAGGTGGACGCCCTGGTCGGCGATACCCTGATCTCGCTGCTGCGTCAGTTGCGCGCCGGCTACACCCAGCGCCCGACGGCCTTTCCGCAGACGATCATCCTCTGCGGGGTGCGCGACCTGCGCGACTACCGGATTCATGCGTCATCCGAAGCGGAACCCATCACCGGCGGCAGTGCCTTCAACATCAAGGCCAAGTCGCTGCGACTGGGCGACTTCAGCGCCGGGGAGACCCGTACCCTGCTGCTGGAACATACCCACGAGACCGGGCAGGTGTTCACCCCGGAGGCGCTCGACCGGGTGTGGGAGTTGACGCAGGGCCAGCCGTGGCTGGTCAATGCCCTGGCCTATCGTGCCTGCTTCGAGATTCGCACGGCCCGCGACCGCACCCAGCCGATTACCCGGGAGCTGATCGATCAGGCCAAGGAGTCGATGATCCTGGAGCGCGTCACCCATCTCGATCAGCTTGCGCACAAATTGCAGGAGCCCCGGGTGCGACGGATCATCGAGCCGATGCTGGCCGGCACCGAGCCGGGCGAAGTGGCCGAGGATGATCGTCAGTATCTGGTCGATCTGGGGCTGTTGCGCCGAGACGGCGCGGGCGGTCTGATCGTCGCCAATCCCATCTACCGCGAAGTCCTGCCGCGTGCGCTGGCCAGCGGGCCGCAGGATTCGCTGCCCCGGATCGCCCCGACCTGGCTCAATCCGGACGGTTCGCTGAACCCCGACGCTCTGCTCGATGCCTTCCTCGCCTTCTGGCGCCAGCACGGCGAGCCGCTGCTCAAAAGCGCGCCCTATCACGAGATCGCGCCGCATCTGGTGCTGATGGCCTTTCTGCATCGGGTCATCAACGGCGGCGGGACGCTGGAACGCGAATATGCCATCGGCATGGGACGCATGGATCTCTGTCTGCGCTATGGCGCGGTGACGCTGGGGATCGAACTCAAGGTCTGGCGCGATGGTGCCCCGGACCCGCTGACTCAGGGTCTGATGCAATTGGATGGTTATCTGGCCGGATTGGGACTGGAAACCGGCTGGCTGGTGATCTTCGACCGGCGGACGGGACAGCCAGCTATCGCCGAACGGACGACCAGCAGCGAGCAGATCAGCCCGCAGGGCCGGCGAATCCAGATCGTGCGCGCCTGAACGCCATTCAGAACGTCCGGCAGGGATTCGCAGTCAAGGCGGCGGACAGCGGACATGGTTTGCTTGGGCAACCGTCCAGCGATTGGTCTAAACTACGCCGCTTGTCAAAAAACAGACACTCAGACCATGCCACACCGCACCTTGAGCGACTCCGGCGTCGTTTCCCACCGCCGCTCACTCCTTGATTCGATCAACAGCCCGATCAACCTGCGCGCCCTGCCCGAGAGCCTGCTTCCCGAGGTCGCAAGCGAGCTGCGCGGTTTCCTGGTCGAATGTGTCTCCCAGACCGGCGGCCATCTGGCGGCGGGGCTCGGCGTGGTGGAACTGACCATCGGTCTGCATTATGTCTTCGACACCCCGCACGACCGGCTGATCTGGGACGTGGGCCACCAGGCCTATCCGCACAAGATCCTCACCGGACGCCGCGACCGCATGATCAGCATGCGTCAGAAGGACGGTCTCTCGGGCTTTCCGAAACGCTGCGAGAGCGAATACGACAGCTTCGGCGTCGGTCACTCCAGCACCTCCATCAGCGCCGCGCTCGGCATGGCGCTCGCGGCCAAGCAGCGCGGTGAACGGCGCACGGTGATCGCGGTGATCGGCGACGGCGCACTCGGCGCAGGCATGGCCTTCGAGGCGCTCAATCATGCGGGGTCGATGGACATCGATCTGGTCGTCATCCTCAACGACAACGAGATGTCGATCTCGCCGCCGGTCGGGGCCATCAGCAATCATCTGTCGCGACTGCTCTCCGGCAAGATCTATACCTCCATGCGCGAAGGCAGCAAGAACGCGCTCGCCGGCATGCCCCAGTTGCGGCATCTGGTCGGTCGCTGGGAAGAGCATGTCAAAGGCATGCTGATGCCGAGCACCCTGTTCGAGGAGCTGGGCTTCAATTATATCGGCCCCATCGACGGCCACGACATGGCGTCGATGATCAAGACGCTGCGCAATATCAAGGAGATGCCGGGGCAGCGCCTGCTGCATGTCGTCACCAGGAAGGGGCGCGGCTACGAGCCGGCAGAGGGTCAGCCGACCACCTATCACGGTGTGACGCCCTTCAACCGCCAGACCGGCGAGCTGCGCAAGGGCACCGCCAAGGGGCCGACCTACACCCAGATCTTCGGCGGCTGGCTGTGCGACGCCGCTGCCGCCGACAAACGTCTGGTCGGCATCACCCCGGCCATGTGCGAGGGCTCGGGACTCACCGCCTTCTCCAAACGCTTCCCCGACCGCTATTTCGATGTCGGCATCGCCGAACAGCATGCCGTCACACTCGCCGCCGGCATGGCCTGCGAAGGGCTCAAGCCGGTGGTCGCCATCTATTCCAGCTTCCTGCAGCGCGCCTACGACCAGCTCGTCCATGATGTCTGTCTGCAAAATCTGGATGTCACCTTTGCCGTGGATCGCGGCGGACTGGTCGGGCCGGATGGCGCGACCCACGCCGGCAGCTTCGATCTGAGCTTTTGTCGCCCCATCCCGAATCTGCTGATTTTGGCCCCGTCGGACGAAAACGAATGTCGGCGGATGCTCAAGACCGCCTATGAATATGAAGGCCCGGCAATGGTGCGCTATCCGCGCGGCGGCGGCCCCGGAGTCACGATTGATTCAGACGCCCCCGCCCTGCCCATCGGTCGCGGTGAGATCGTTCGCACCGGCCAGCGGATTGCCCTGCTCGCCTTCGGCAGTCTGGTTGCACCCGCGCTGACAGCGGCTGAGACCCTGAACGCCACGGTGGCGAACATGCGTTTCGTCAAACCGCTTGATGAGGCACTGATCCGGGATCTGGCGCGGGATCATGACATCCTGGTCACGCTCGAAGAAAACGCCATCGCTGGCGGGGCCGGGAGCGGCGTGGCTGAATTCCTCTCCAGCCAGGGTCTGGTCGTGCGCTGCCTTCATCTGGGTCTGCCGGATCGTTATATCGACCACGCCGAGCACGCCGAACAGCTTGCGATGTGCGGACTGGACGCGCCCGGAATCATCGCCAGCGTGCAGGCTGAACTTGGATGATTTCAGGGAAAGTTCCTGACCACCTGAAATGCCGTCAATTTAGACAGGATTAACAGGATTAAAAACAATCATTTGAAAAATCCTGCTCATCCTGGAAAATTCTGTTAATCCTGTCCATTTCAGGTGAGCGCCGGTACGAGTTTTGCGGAAAATCGCCTTAATCGACAACTGACGATGATGCTCCAGGTCCACCCCATCCCCGCCTTTGACGACAACTATATCTGGCTGCTGACAGAAGGCGTCGGCACGGCGGCGGTCGTGGATCCGGGCGATGCCGAGCCGGTCATCGAGACACTACGGGCGGATGGTCTGACCCTGACGGCGGTGCTGGTCACGCACCATCATCAGGACCACATCGGCGGACTGGCCGAACTGCTGGCGGCCTTTCCGGCTCTGCGCATCTATGGGCCGGACGACCGGCGTATTCCCCTGCTGACTGATCATCTGCGCGAGGGCGACAGCCTTCAGCCGGCTGGCCTGAGCACCGCCTTCAGCATCATGGAAACACCCGGCCATACCGCCACCCACATCGCCTGTCTCGGCGCAGGGCGGCTCTTCTGCGGCGACACGCTCTTTGCCGCCGGCTGCGGACGGGTTTTCGACGGCACCTTCGAGCAGCTCGCCCACTCGCTGGAGCGCATCGCCGCACTGCCCGGCGAAACGCTCTGCCATTGCGCCCACGAATACACCCTCGCCAATCTGGGCTTTGCGCGCTGGGTGGAGCCGGACAGCGCCGCGCTGGCCGCACGCATCCTGGCCGACCAGCAGCGGCGCGACCTGGATCAGCCCACAGTTCCCTCCCGGCTTGATCTGGAACGCGCAACCAATCCCTTTTTGCGCACCCGCGAGCCCGGCGTCATCGCCGCCGCTGAAGGTTTCGCCGGACGTTCGCTCGGCTCCAGCGCCGAGGTCTTCACAGCATTGCGGCGCTGGAAGGACGAGCGATACGATTGACGGGTATTTCGTGCGGTCCAAAGTTCGTTATGCATTCAGGGCTTAAGACCACAGCGCGGATCGACTCACAGCAGGCATTGGAAGAAACATTGATTCATCCCTGACTCCTGGCAACGCGAAACCTTCTGCCTACTCAAGCGATCTCCAGATTGCAGGCCGCAGACCGGAGCGCCCTGCTCTTCCTCCCACTCGATAGCGTCCGATTTGCCCCGACATAGACCACCGCGCCGTCACCCCCTTTACGAGGTCGTCATCCAGTTTTTGTATGAATGCACGCCAGAGCCGATCCATCCTCATCCATTGCCTCGCGATCTTACTGATCCTGCCGATCCTCGCGTTCGCGGCAACCGCCAAGCCGACGGAGCCCGCGAACGCGGCGCTCACAGTGACAACCGTGATCCCCCGTGTCGAGACCTGGCCGATCACGATCCCGGCCAACGGCAGTCTGAGCGCCTGGCAGGAGGCCGTGGTCGCCGCTGAGATCGGCGGTCTGCGCGTGGTCGCGCTGTCAGCCGATGTGGGCTCCGTGGTCAAACGCGGCGACGAACTGGCGCGATTGGCGCAGGAGACCGTGCTCGCGGATCTGGCCCTCCAGGAAGCACGGGTGGAGCAGGCGCGGGCCGCGCTCTCCGAGGCCCAGGACAACGGACGGCGGGCGCGCGAGCTGGCCGGACGTCCAACCCTCTCCGAACAGCAGAGCAAGCAGTATCTGGTCGCCGAGGAAAGCGCCAAGGCCAATCTGGCTGCCGCTGAGGCGCAGCTCAGGGGACAGCAGATCCGGCTCGATCAGACCCACATCCGCGCCGTTGACGATGGGGTCATCTCCTCACGCAGCGTCACGCTCGGCAGCGTGGTGCAGGCCGGCGCCGAGCTGTTTCGGCTGGTGCGTCAGAACCGTATCGAATGGCGCGCCGAGGTCATGGCCGATCAGCTTGCGCAGATCCGTCCCGGTCAGGCGGCGCGCATCCGTCTCGGGGGGGGGATCCTGAACGGCGTGGTGCGCATGCCCGCACCGACCTTCGATCCCGCAACCCGTCTGGCGCTGGTCTATATCGATCTGACCGATCCCGGCGCGGCCCGCGCCGGCGATTTTGCGCGCGGCGAGATCATCGTCGGCGAATCGTCCGCGCTCACGGTGCCCGAATCGGTCGTGGTCTGGCGCGATGGCAACAGCTATGTCTTCGCGGTCGGCGATGACCGCCATGTGATCCAGCACAAGATCGTCACCGGACGCCGCGCCGACAACCGGGTCGAGATCGTCTCCGGGCTGACGGCCCCGGTCCCGCTCGTGATGACCGGCGGCGCCTTCCTCAACGATGGGGACAGCGTGCGTCTCGCCGCGACCGATCCTGCGGCGGTGACGCATCCATGAATGTTTCCGCCTGGTCGATCCGTAACCCGGTTCCCGCCATCCTGCTCTTCGCGATGCTGACCCTGCTGGGTCTGGCGGGCTTTCGCGCGCTCGGGATCCAGAATTTCCCGGACATCGAACTCCCCCGCATCATCGTCAACGCCCAGCTCGAAGGCGCGGCACCGGCCCAGCTCGAAACCGATGTCGCGCGCAAGATCGAAAACGAGGTTGCGACCCTCGGCGGCGTCAAGCACATCCACACCACACTGAGCGACGGCAGCGCGCGGATCCAGATCGATTTCGATATCGATGTCCCCATCGAAACGGCCCTGAACGATGTGCGCAACGCGGTTGACAGCGTGCGCGCTGATCTGCCGCAGGACATGACCGATCCGGTCGTCTCCAAGGTGACGACCGCCGGCAGCGCCATCGTCACCTTCACGGTCGCCTCCGAGCGTCTGGACGAAGAGGCGCTGTCCTGGTTCGTCGATAACGAGATCAGCAAGGCGCTGCTCGCAGTCAAAGGGGTCGGGGCCGTCGATCGGGTCGGTGGCGTCGAGCGCGAGGTCGGAGTGGATCTGGACCCCACGCGGATGGCCGCGCTCGGGGTGACGGCCTCGGACATCTCGGCACGGCTCAAACAGGTGCAGCAGGACGCCTCCGGCGGACGCGGCGACATCGGCGACGGGGTACAGTCGGTGCGCACGCTTGGTGCAGTGCGCGACATCGCCGCTATCGCCGCGCTCGACATCCCTTTGACCAACGGGCGCAGTGTGCGTCTCGACCAGATCGCCCAGGTGCATGACAGCATCGCCGAGCGCACCGCCTATGCCCTGCTTGACGGCAAGCCGGTCGTCGGCTTCTCGGTGAGCCGTCTGAAAGGATCCAGCGAGGTTGAGGTGGCCGAGCGGGTACGCCGTGCCGTGGCGGAGCTGAACCTGCGCTTTCCGCAGGTCAGCATCGACGAGGCTTACAACACGGTCGCGCCGGTCGAGGACAACTTTCAGGGCTCGATGGAGCTGCTCTACGAAGGTGCCCTGCTCGCTGTGCTGGTGGTGCTGTGGTTCCTGCGCGACTGGCGCGCCACCCTGGTTGCCGCCGCCGCCCTGCCACTCTCGATCATCCCGACCTTCGCCGTCATTCACTGGCTCGGCTTCAGTCTCAACGGTCTGACCCTGCTCTCGCTGGCGCTGGTGGTCGGCATCCTGGTCGATGACGCCATCGTCGAGATCGAGAACATCGTGCGTCATCTGCGCATGGGCAAGGGGCCGATCCAGGCCGCCACCGAGGCTGCCGACGAGATCGGTCTGGCCGTCATCGCCACCAGCCTGACCCTGGTGGCTGTGTTTCTGCCGACCGCCTTCATGGGCGGGGTGCCCGGCAAATTCTTCCGCGAGTTCGGCATCACCGCCGCCGTCGCGGTCTTTTTCTCGCTGGTGGTCGCGCGCCTGCTGACCCCCATGATGTCCGCCTATACCCTCAAACCGCGCGGTCCCGGCATCGCCGACGGGCGGCTGATGCGCGTCTATCTCGCGACGGCGGACTGGTGTCTGGGACACCGCAAGACCACGCTGCTGGCGGCGGTGCTCTTCTTCGCCGGCTCGCTGTCGCTGGTGCCGCTGCTGCCGACCGGCTTCATCCCGCCCTCCGACCGCAACCAGACCGCCGTCAAGCTCGAACTCGCACCGGGCAGTACCTTGGAGGAAACGCGCGCGGCGGCAGAACGGGCGCGCGAGCTGATCGCGCCCATCGACGACATCACCCGCATTTTTACGACGGTCGGCGCCATCGCCGGCGGCGGACCCTTTGCCGAAGGCGGCAGCACGGATGTGCGCAAGGCGTCACTGATGATCAACCTCAAGCATCGCCATGATCGCCCGCGCAAGCAGGCCGCCATCGAGCAGGAGATCCGCGAGCGCCTGCGCGAACTGCCCGGCGTGCGTCTCTCGGTGGGTCTGGGCGATGTGGGCGAACGGCTGCAAGTGGTGCTGGCGGGCGACGACCCGGAGTTGCTGGAGCGCACCAGTCAGGCCGTCGAACGCGATCTGCGCACCCTGCCCCGCGTCGGCAACGTCACCTCCAACGCCAGTCTGCAACGCCCCGAGATCCATGTGGACGTGGACTTCGCCCGCGCCGCCGATCTGGGCGTGACGACGGCGGCCATCGCCACCGCGATCCGGGTCGCGACCGCCGGCGACTTCGCGGTGCAACTGCCCAAGCTCAATCTGCCCCAGCGGCAGATCCCGATCCGGGTGCGTCTGGATCCCGAGCTGCGGCGCGATCTGGACGCCATCGCCCAACTGCGTCTGCCCGCCTGGTCGGGGCAGGTGCCCCTGAGCGCGGTGGCCGGGGTGCGTCTGAGCAGCGGCCCGGCGCAGATCGAACGTCTGGACCGCAACCGCAACATCACCATCCAGGTCGAGCTGGCCGGGCGCACCGTCGGCGAGGTGCTGGCCGAGGTCGATCAACTGCCCTCACTGCTGCGTCTGCCGCCGGGGATCGAGCGACCGGCCTCCGGCGACGCCGAGCGCATGGCCGAGGTCTTCGGCGGCTTCGGCACCGCGATGCTGACCGGCGTGCTCTGTATTTATATCGTGCTGGTATTGCTGTTCCACGATTTCCTGCAACCGGCGACCATCCTCGCCGCGCTGCCGCTGTCGGTCGGCGGCGCCTTCGCCGCCCTGCTGCTGACCCACAACAGCTTTTCGATGCCATCGATCATCGGGGTGCTGATGCTGATGGGCATCGTCACCAAGAACTCGATCCTGCTGGTCGAATACGCCGTCATGGCCCGTCGCGAGCATGGACTGGCCCGACGTGAGGCGCTGCTCGACGCCTGTCACAAACGCGCTCGCCCGATCCTCATGACCACCATCGCCATGGTCGCCGGCATGCTGCCGATTGCGCTCGGCTGGGGCGCCGAGCCGAGCTTCCGCTCACCGATGGCGATTGCCGTCATCGGCGGTCTGCTGACCTCGACACTGCTGTCGCTGCTGGTGATCCCGGTCGTCTTCACCTTCATCGACGATCTGGTCGGCATCCTGCGCCGGGTTGGCGACTGGATGCATCGGGCCAATCATGGCCGGCAGTCAGAGGCCGGATGACTCTAAATAATTTGGACAGGATTAACAGGAGTAACCATCCCCCGGCAGAGCCGGGGGCTTTGAATTCGTGAGCCGCTCAAAGCGGCAAGGGGTCGCTAACGCGGCCCCACGGTTCTTGGGCCGCCTAAAGGCGGCAAGTCAGCGCTGTTCGAGGCGCTGGTCTTCGCGCCTCTTGGTACTGGATGTAGGCGCGAATCACCGCCTCATCCCGACCCACCGTCGAGACAAAGTACCCGCGCGCCCAGAAATGCTGGCCTCGAGAGTTACGTTGCCGCTCACCGTAGACCCGTGCCAAATGGATGGCGCTCTTGCCCTTGATGTAACCAACCACTTCGGACACGGCATACTTCGGTGGAATCGCAATCAACATATGAACATGGTCGGCCAGGAGGTGCCCCTCCTCAATGCGGCTCTCCTTGTGCCGCGCGAGCTTGTGAAACACCTCGCCGAGATGGGCGCGGAGCTGTCCGTACAACACCTTCCGGCGACACTTCGGGATAAACACAATATGATATTTACACTCCCACTTGGAGTGGCTTAGGCTGTCAAAGTCGTCCATCGGGACTCTCCTCAATCGTGTGCTTGGCGGCTCACGCGGCGGAGTGTCCCCGATGGACTCCCGGAAATGTCAAACTGCTACGGTCACCCCGGCAAAGCCGGGGGATTTCTCATTTTATTAAAAACAATAAGTTGAAATCCTGTTAATCCTGTCTATTTTGGACGCGCATCAGGTCAACCGGCGTGCCTGACGCGCTCGACAACCGCGAAGGCCGAGTCATCGCCCAGTGCGCCGGTATAGATCTTGGGCGCGCCATCCGGGCGGCGACGGAAACGCTTGTAGGGCCACAGATACTGCTCGGGGCAGGTCATGACGCATTGCTCGATCCCGCGATTGAGTGCGGTCGCGGCTTCGACATCGTCCTCGCTGTCGATCCCCTCGGGCGCCCGGATGCAGTGAATCCTGAATCCGGCGTCCCGCGCCAGACGTTCGGCGAACATGAAGATGACCGGCGCCCCGGTGCGGCGCGCCAGACGGTTGACCAGCAGCATGGTAAAAGCAGGTATCCCGAAAAAGGGCGCGAAGACGGCACCTTTGTCGGCCTTTGGCTCCTGATCCGGGAGGATCCCCACATAGTCGCCACGCTCCAGCGACTGGACCAGCACCCGGATGCCCTTGGCGGTGATCGGGGCCAGCTCGGCGCCGCTGCGGGCGCGCGCGGCGCGGATCATGTCGTCGAGATAGGTCTGGGGTTTATAGAAGATGGCCGTTGGTCCCTGCGCCGCCAGATAGAGACCGGCCAGCTCCCAGGCGCCGAGATGCGGCGAGAGCACGATCAGCCCCCGGCCCGGCTCGCGCTTGAGCAGTTCAGCCCCCCTGACCTCGCGCACCAGGGACAATGCCTGTTCAGCCGGACGCAGCCAGAGATAGGCGATCTCAAAATAAGTCTTGCCGAACTCCCTGAGATTCCGGTCGCGCAGACGGATCTGTTCGTCCGGGGTCAGGTCCGGCAGACAGAGCGCGAGATTGAGAAGCGCGTTACGACGCTGTCGGTTGGGCCAGTGCGCCGCCAGCAGACCGGCGGCAGCGCCCAGCCGATGGATCCATGACAGCGGCAGACGCGAGACCAGATGCATGAGCACACGCGCCAGACGATCCTTGAACGCCAGCACAGCCGGACGCCGCTTGCGCCTTGATTGATTCGCCACCACACATCTCCCGGAGAAAAGGGTTCGGTCAGGTCGCCACAGGTGACAGCGCCGGACCAATTGCTACACTGCGCATCCCGCGCGGCGGTTCACGACATGCCAACCGCATCGCAGCGACCATCATCGTCACACGAGGAACCTCTGCATGACCGGCGACCAACCCAAGAATCTGAGCCCCCAGGAAGCAATGGACATGCTGGAATCGCATCCGCAGGCGGTTCTGGTCGATATCCGTTCGTCGATGGAGTTTCTCTTCGTCGGCCACCCCAAAGGCGCCGTTCACATCCCCTGGATCGATGAGCCGGACTGGGTGGTCAACCCCCATTTCGTCACCGAGATCCGCAAACTGCTGCTCGGTGGCGTCGGTGGCGAAACCAGCGACTCCGGCGCGCCGGTCATTCTCATCTGCCGCAGCGGCAAACGCTCGCTCGAAGCCGGCAGAATGTTGATCCAGGAGGGACTCAAATCGGTCTATCACATCGATGAAGGGTTCGAGGGCGATCTTGACGAACACCATCACCGCAACAGTCTCGGCGGTTGGCGCTTTCGCGGTCTACCCTGGGAGCAGTGCTGAACGGTTCTCGGCATCGCGCCGACACCGGCCAAGGAACTGAAGCTGGCGCAGAATTTCGCGTGCGGCGCAGAGGTTGCGTGGCGAGGGGTCGGCGAACAGATCCTGGAGTTCCTTGTCCAGCGCCGCGCCCTTCTCCGCCAACTGCGTCAGCACCTCAGCAACCGCTGTCGCGGCATCCGGGCGGTTGGCCGCCTCAGCCAGAATCGCGCGCAGCTCCATCTGCTCCATCAGCAGCGCGCCGCCATTGCCGGGCGTCTCGCCAGGATCCGGATCCATTGCCTGATCGTCCGCATAGAGATCAAGCAGATATTCCGCCCGGCTCTGCGGATCGGCGAGAACGCGATGGGCCTCATCGATCCGCATCAGAGCCAGCGCAACACTGCTGCTATCGATCAGGTCACCGGCCTGATCATCCTCTTCCCGCGCCGCTCTCAACAGGGCGCGATAACGCTCGGCCAGCAGACCGGTATCAACCACGAAGCCCACCGGCAGATCGAAGAGCTGAAAATAGTTTTTAGCTGAGTTCAGTACCATGAACCGAACCGACATTCACAGACAACGCACAAGGGTACGACCAGGCTGACGCTGCCGTCCAGCCTGCACAAACCGGGCGCTACAGATCATTGCAAACCGCTGCCCGCGCGCATTCAGGCGCTCGCAAGACGCGAGACGCCCAGCTTGACATCGACGGTCGCGCAATTGGTTGGTGGATGCTCGTCCAGATCGTCGCGACGGTCCACCAGTTGCTGAAGACTGATCTGACTGAGGTGTTCGTAGATGAGATTGCTCAGGTCATACCAGAGCGCATGCGTGAGGCAAGGCCCGTTGTTCTGACAGTTATGACCGCCGCCACAGCGCGTAGTGTCCACGCTTTCGTCCACTGCCGCAATCACCTCGGCCACCGGAATGTCAGACGCCGGACGGGCCAGATTGTAACCGCCGCCGGGACCGCGCACGCTGGTCACCAGCGTGCGCTTGCGCAGCTTGGCGAAAAGCTGCTCCAGATAAGACAGCGAAATTCCCTGACGCTGGGCGATGTCGGCCAGCGCGATCGGTCCCTGCCCCTGATGGATCGCCAGATCCAGCATGGCGGTCACGGCATAGCGGCCTTTGGTCGTCAGTCTCACGTGCAACGCACTCCTGCATCAAGATTTTTAAACCGCGCCCGGTATGGTATGCGATGTTTTTGTGTTGGATCGATCTTGGCAGCTTCGGCGACCATGGGAGTTGGCGCGGTTTAAAAAATATTTTAAACGGCGTCCCCGCCAAAGGCCGTGGATGCACCAAACTTCGAACTCAATCGAAATTCAGCATCTCGCGCTGAATGCAGTTTAAGCATGATACGTTACCCGACCAGAACGATCAATTAAGCCCCTCAGGTTTGAGGGGTGTCGGCAGCGGGTGCATCGGCTACCGTTGCCGACGGCAGTTCCATCTGGTCCAGATCGGCGTCATGCTCGAAATGGCGCATGATGCCCTGCGCCTCCAGCGCGCGCGACATCGCCTCCATGCGCCGGTCCATGTGATGAATATGATCCAGCATCCGGTTGATGGCGTTGGCGACCGGATCCGGGACATCCCGGGTTGCGCCATAGGCATCGAAGCCGATGCGTTTGGCGGTATCGGCGCGCCGCCGGGTCGCCGCATCCCCGGCAGGCTCGATGATGCGTCCGGGCACACCCACTGCCGTCGCGCCAGGCGGCACCGATTTGACGACGACCGCATTGGAGCCGATTCGCGCCCCCTCGCCGATCTCAATCGGCCCCAGCACCTTGGCCCCGGCGCCCACCACCACATCGCGCCCCAGGGTCGGATGACGCTTGCCTTTCTGCCAGGTGGTGCCGCCGAGCGTGACACCGTGATACAGCGTGCAGTCGTCGCCGATCACCGCCGTCTCGCCGATCACCACGCCCATGCCGTGATCGATGAAAAAGCGCCGTCCGATCACCGCGCCCGGATGGATTTCGATGCCGGTGAAGAGCCGCGCGACATTCGCGAGCACGCGCGCCAGCCATTTGAGATTGCGCCGCCAGAGACGGTGGGCGAGCCGATGCACCAGAATGGCATGGACGCCGGGATAGGTCGTGAGCACCTCAAAGCGCGTGCGCGCCGCCGGATCGCGCTCGAAGACGCAGGCGATATCCTCTTGCAGTCGGTCAAACATCATCAGTGCCAGGCTGGCCCGGTTTCATGTTGGGATGGAGGCGGATCCTCGCCCGGGGCATCCGTGGCGTCGGCGATCCGATGGTTTTCATCCAGCCAGTCGCCCAGGTCGATCAGACGGCAGCGGCGGCTGCAAAAAGGTCGCCAGGTGGCGGCGGGGGTCCATTCAACCGGTTTGCCGCAGTGGGGACAGGTGACAGTCGTGGTCATGAATCAAAGGACACAGCAGGTTAAATTGAACGGGATGTCTTCCTGACAGGGCGTGGATCGTCCATCGGGCCAGGCATGCATGAACCGGATATTGAAGCGATTATGGTGTCCGCTGATTTCAGGATAGACGCAAGCGGCAGGGTCGAGTCCGATGCACAGCATCTGCAACGGAACCTGCGGATCCAGAGCCTCCTGAAAAAGACCCCTCCCGGCCAGCATGGACTGCGGTCGGGCGCTGGTTCTGATCAACGACAGCACCAGTTGAATGGCCGCGCTGGCGGGTCTGAGGTCTGACAGCCAGCCGGTAAAACCGGCCTGGCGAACGTCCGGCGGCTGAAGCAGCCAGGAGTGAAAATGAGGCAGGTCAAAGCTACAGGTTCCACCCGGAATGCTGACGCGATGCAGAATGGTCTTGAGAAAATCGTCTTCGCGGGCGCGCCGCCCAAGCGATCCGCTGACTTCCTGAAGATCGGCGACAGCCGCTTCGAGATTGCCCACCACATCCGCCAGCATGCCCGGATCGACGCCGCGCTGGTGCGCGAGACGATTCAGGATGGCGATATGCCGGTCAAGTTCCTTCAGCAGTTCGTTTCTGACATCCGCGCACGCGACGATGTCGGCGATCTCCAGCAACGCGCCGATGGCGGCGCGGGCGGCCCAGGGGCTGGGTTGAGGAACGAAATGATCCAATTGCCCGAACAGGTGTTCAAGCCGCAGCAAGGTGCGGATACGTTCGTTGAGCGGATGTTCGAAGATCATCAATGTCGACACGGCGATGTCTCGTCTCACAGACTGGCGGAATGCTGACCGACCCGGCGGCAAACCCCGCGCGACGCGGAGATCGAAACACCGCACGGCTGGAATGCCGTGATTCTCCCGGTTTCGCCGGGCGATGTCACGAATCGCAGACGGACGTCCCCAATCCCAGTTCGATCCCAAGTCGATAGAGTGCGTTTTTTTTGGCGCCGGTCAAGCGCGCGGCCAGGGCGGCGGCCTGACTGAGCGGCAGGGTCTCGCCAAGAATGCGCAGGACGCGCTCCTGCTCGGCGCGATCCCCCTCGACGGCCTCGCGCCGGCCTTCCACCAGGATGACCAGCTCGCCGAGCCGCTGTTCGGGATCGGTCTCCAATCGCTGCGCCAGCTCGTGCGGCGAACCGAAGAGGAAGGTCTCGAAGCGTTTGGTGAGTTCGCGCGCCAGCACCACGCGGCGGTTCTCACCCAGTACCGCGCCGATGTCGGCGAGCGTCTCACCGGCCCGTTTTCCGCTTTCATAGAGGATGAGCGTACCGGGTTCGGCGATCACCGCCTCCAGCCAGGACTGGCGCTGGGAACGGGTGCGCGGCGGAAAGCCGAGAAAGAGAAAGCGATCACTCGGCAGGCCCGCCGCCGAGAGTGCGCAGATGGCAGCGCTGGCGCCCGGTACCGGAACCACGGTCAGACCCCGCTCACGCGCCGCCGCGACCAGACTGTAACCGGGATCGCTGATCAGCGGCGTCCCGGCATCCGAGACCAGTGCCACGTCGCGCCCTTCCTCCAGCGCCGCCAGCAGACGCGGCGCGGTCGCGGTTTCGTTGTGGTCGTGATAGGCAATGAGACTGGCCGAAATCCCGCAATGGTTCAGGAGCCGCAGGGTCTCGCGGGTGTCCTCGGCGGCGATCAGATCGACCTCGGACAGGATCCGGCGCGCGCGCTCGGTAAGGTCGGCAAGATTGCCGATCGGCGTGGCGACCACGTATAGTAGCCCACTTCTTTGCTGCATCTTGTGCCCCCGAGAGCCTCTCAAACGGAACGGATCATGCCCAAGAATCGCGTGACTCATGACCGCCTGTCCACTCTGGCGTGGCTGACACCCCTGCTTCTGGTTCTCGGTCTGTCCGGCTGCGCCACCAGCCCGGCACTCGACGAATCCAAAGTTCTGGCAACGGTTCCCGGTGCCGCGCTGACTCAGGCCACCACCCTTGAAGCCCAGGGCAAGGCGACGGAAGCCGCCAAGCTGTATCTCGATCTGGCTGGCAAGGCGCGACCGCCCGCGCGAGCACAGCTTCAGCTCAAGGCCGTCGATGCCTATCTCTCCGCCGGTCAGACCGCTCCCGCCCGCCAGACGCTTGACGCCATCCCCAGTCAGGAACTCACGGCGACCCAGCGCGAGATGATGCTGCTCGCCCAGGCGGATCTGGCGCTGCTGACGGGGCGTCCGCAGGATGCGACCAGATTTCTGGGGCGCATGCAGGTTCAGTCGCTGCCGCGCGATCTCAAGGCCCGGCGACTCGGCACCCTGGCCTCCGCCCAGCGACTCGCCAGCTCGCCGCTCGATGCCGCCAAGACCTTGAACGATCTGGACCGGCTGCTGGAGCAGAACGATCAGCGCCTGGTCAATCAGGTCTCGCTGCTCTCGACCCTGAACACCCTGCCCCAGGCCGAGTTACAGAAACTGACCCGCACGGGCAGTTGGGCCATGCGGGGCTGGGCCGAGATCGCCCTCCTGACCCGGCAGGCCGGCGCTGATCCGTCACAGCTTGAGATCCGTTACCGCCAGTGGCAACGGGGCCGCAGCGGACATCCCGCATTGCCCGAGTTGGCGCGCGCCTACAGCCGGAATCTGTCGGGCGGCTATCAAAGCGGCGATCGGGTCACGGTCATGCTTCCCCGCAGTGGCCGCTTCGCCGCTGCCGCCAAGGCCGTCAGAGAAGGCATCGAAGCCGCCAGCCGTGTCGATACGGGTGCCCCGCAGCCACGCCTGGAGTTCGCCGACAGCACCAACGCCGGACGTGTCGGCGCCATTCATGCCAGGGCCATCAAAGACGGGGCGCACTATGTCATCGGCCCCCTGGAGAAGCCGGCAGTGGATGCGCTCGCCAGTGAACGGACGCTGAAAGTCCCAACACTGGCCCTGAACGAAAGCACCCGTGCCGAGCGACGTACCGACAACCTCTTCCAGTTTTCGCTCTCGCCCGAAAACGAGGCCGCCGAGGTCGCCAACAAAGCCTTCGCGCGCGGCTTGAAACGCGCCCTGCTGCTCTATCCGGAAGGTGCCTGGGGCAACCGTCTGGCCAGCGCCTTTCGCCAGCAATGGCTGAGTCTGGGCGGTATCCTGGCGGGACAGTCCAGCTTCAACCCGGTGGCAGCCAGCCATGAGAAAACAGCGCAGAAACTGCTTGACGGTCAATCCGCCGACCTGCTGTTCCTGGTCGCAACGGCGGACATGGCGCGCCGGATCCATCCGGCGATCCGCACTGCGTCAACGCGCCCGCTGACGGTCATCTCCACCTCGCATGTCTATGTAGGCGATTTCGACCCCAAACGGGATGCCGGACTGGTCGGACTCTATTTCGTCGATATCCCCTGGATGTTCGATGTCGGCGGAGATGGCCCGCTCTCGCGCCGTCGCCTGAGCAACAGCGCCGACCCGCTGGCGCGACTCCATGCCATGGGCGTCGATGCCTACCGGCTGGCGCCACGCCTCACCAATCTGGCCAAAAACCCCGGCGCCTATTACCCCGGCCAGACTGGCGGACTCTCGATCAACAGTCTGGGGCGCATCCAGCGCCAGCTTGAGTTGGGACGCTTCACCGAAACCGGGCCACAACTGGCCGATGCGCCGGTGGAGCCGCGCGCACCCGGTCACGCGCTTGATGCGGACTGAACAGGATGGCTGGCAGTCCGGATTCGGTTCAGATTCATGGTCAGATGTCCCACCTCAGTCACAAAACCAGGAGGCTCCGCCCATGTCGATCGCAACGCCACACCCCCCCGCGCCAGCCAACCGGCTGGCCGCGACCACCAGCCCCTATCTCCAGCAGCACGCCCGCAATCCGGTGGACTGGTGGCCCTGGTGCGACGAGGCGCTGACTCTCGCCCGTGAGCAGGATCGTCCGATCCTGCTCTCCATCGGTTATTCGGCCTGCCACTGGTGCCATGTGATGGCGCATGAATCCTTCGAGGATCCCGCAACAGCGGAGCTGATGAACCGGCTCTTCATCAACATCAAGGTGGACCGCGAGGAACGCCCTGATCTGGACCGGATCTATCAGAGCGCGCATCAGTTGCTCAGTCAGCGCACCGGCGGCTGGCCGCTGACGGTCTTTCTGACCCCTGACGACCATACGCCATTCTTCGCCGGCACCTATTTCCCACGCGAGGCGCGTTTCGGTCTGCCCTCATTCGGCCAGTTGCTGGAAGGGGTCGAGCGGGCCTATCGCGAACAGCCCGAGGCCATCCGCCAGCAGAATCAGGGTCTGATGGCGGCGCTGGCCGAGCTGGAACCCATCGCCGCCGGAAAGCTGCCGGATGCCGCACTGCTGAACACCGCGCTGCGTCAGCTTGCCGCCAGCTTCGATGCCGAGCACGGCGGGTTCGGCGATGCGCCCAAGTTTCCGCATGCGACCAACCTGGAACTGCTGTTCAGGCGGTATGCCGCCACGCTCGCCCAGGGTCAGCCCGACCAGCGGGCGCTGCGGATGGCGGCCTTCACCCTGGAGCGCATGATCCGGGGCGGGCTCACCGACCAGCTCGGCGGCGGTTTCTGCCGCTATTCGGTCGATGCGCAGTGGATGATCCCGCACTTCGAGAAGATGCTCTATGACAACGGCCCGCTGCTGGCGCTCTGCTGCGACGCCTTCACCGCGACCGGCGAACCGCTGTTTCGCGATGCCGCGCACTCAACCGCCGACTGGATCCTGCGCGAGATGCAGTCGCCCGAGGGCGGTTATTACTCGTCCCTGGACGCCGACAGCGAGGGTCACGAAGGCCGCTTTCATGTCTGGGACCGCGCACAGGTGCAGACGCTGTTGAGCGAGGCCGAGTACGCGCCCTTCGCCGCCGTCTATGGCCTGAACCTACCCGCCAACTTTGAGGGCCGCTGGCATCTGCACGGCTACCGGACACCCGCCGAAGTCGCCGCCGAACAGGGGCTGGATCTCGCCGAGATCGAGGCGCGGCTGGCGAGCGCCCGCGCGACGCTCTATGTCGAGCGCGAACGGCGCGTGCATCCCGGTCGCGACGAGAAGATCCTCACCGCCTGGAATGCCCTGGCAATCAAGGGCATGGCCCGCGCCGCGCGGGTGCTGGAGCGGCCCGATTATCTGGAATCGGCGGAACAGTCGCTGCGCTTCATCCGCCTGACACTCTGGCGCGACGGGCGGCTGCTGGCGACCTGCCGGGACGGCGTGGCCCATCTCAACGCCTATCTGGACGACTACGCCAATCTGCTCGATGCCCTGCTGGAACTCTTGCAGACCCGCTGGTCGGCGGCGGATCTGCGCTTCGCCATTGATCTCGCCGAGGTGCTGCTGGATCAGTTTCACGATCCCCAAAGCGGCGGTTTCTGGTTCACCGGACGCGATCACGAACCGCTCATCCATCGTCCCAAGCCACTTGGCGACGAATCCATGCCAGCCGGCAACGGCATCGCCGCCCATGCCCTGCAGCGTCTCGGCCATCTGCTCGGCGAGCCGCGTTATCTGGATGCCGCCGCCAACACCCTCAAACTGGCCGCCGAGTCGATCCAGCGCATGCCTTACGCCCATGCGACACTCCTGTTCGCCCTGGACGAACATCTGGAGCCGCCCGAGACCCTCATCATCCGCGCCGCCGATGACAGGCTGGCGACCCTGCAGCATCAGGCACAGCAGGGTTATCGACCACGCCGGCTGGTGCTGGCCATCCCCTCAGACGAGACCGGTCTGCCGGGAACCCTCGCCGCCATGTCAGCCGGCGAGCGGCCCCGGATCTATCGCTGCCGGGGAACGCACTGCGAGCCGCCGGTCGAATCGCTTGCCGAACGCTGATTTCAGGTATGCCGCCAAAGGAGACCGACTGAATGACCAGCACTGCCGAACGCGACGCCATCACCGCCGCCGACTATCTGGAAGGCGAAGCGCACTCCAGCATCAAACACGAATATATCGCCGGACAGGTCTTTGCCATGGCCGGCGCCAATGAATCGCATGTCACCATTGCGCTCAACTTGGCAACCTTACTCCGCGCCCATGTCCGGGGCGGTCCCTGCCGGGTCTATATCGCCGACATGAAGGTGCGGGTGGACGCCGCCGACAGCTTTTTCTACCCCGATGTCTTCGTGACCTGTCACCCCGACGACGCGGACGCACCGCAGATGAAGCGCCATCCGAGCCTCATCGTCGAGGTTTTGTCCGAATCGACCACCGCCTATGACCGTGGCGCCAAATTTGGCTATTACCGCCAGCTTCCATCGCTGAATGAGTATGTGCTGATCGAGACCGAGCACATGACGGTCGATGTCTTCCGACGCCGGCCTGACGGACAGTGGCTGTTTCAGTCCTACAGCGCGGGACAGACATTCGAACTCGACTCCACCGATTTTCAGTGCCCCATTGAAGCACTCTACGAAGACGTGCGCTTCCCGGAACAGGATGTGGAGTCGCTTTTCACGCGCTGTAAATGAGCCACTTCAGGTTGAACAGGAACGCTTTGATGCAGCCATCCCAAGCGACGATCACCGTGCTTCGCCGACGACTCGGCTATCTCAACTGGCTCTACAACCCCTTTCAGCGCCTGGGCGTGAGCGGGGTCTATGACCTGTTGGGAACCGATGTCGCCACCGAACGCGCGCTCTATCTGAATCTCGGCTACTGGAACGGCGCGACGACCCTGGATGATGCCTGTCAGGCGCTGGCCGCGCTGGTGGCGGACACTGCCGCAATGGGTCCGGGTGACCGCGTCCTGGATGTCGGTTTCGGCTTCGCCGATCAGGATCTCTTCTGGCAGACCCGCTATCGGCCCGATAGCATCGTCGGACTCAATGTCACCGCCTCGCAGGTCGAGGTGGCGCGCGAGCGGGTGCGTGCGGCGGGGCTGGCCGAGCGGATCGATCTGCGTCTGGGGTCAGCCACGGCGATGCCGCTGGAGTCGGCATCGGTGGACAGGGTGGTGGCGCTCGAATGCGCCTTTCATTTCGACACACGCGAACGCTTTTTTCAGGAAGCCTTTCGCGTGCTGCGACCCGGCGGGCGTCTGGTGCTCGCCGACATCATCCCAATGCCGCCTGAATCCGGGCGCTGGGCGCGGCTGGCGCAACGCTGGTCATGGCGTCAGGTCGCGCGCAAATTCGCCATCCCGCCGGAAAATGTCTACGGCCAGGACGCCTATCTCGCCAAACTCACGGCCAGCGGTTTTGCGAACGTGCGGCTGGAATCCATCCGCGAGCGGATCTATGCGCCGCTGCATGACTATCTGCGCCAGCATCCCGAAGCCGTCGCCCGTCTGCATCCGGCCACGCGCCTGCCCATCGCCCTGGCGCTCAGGCTCGATGCGCGGACGGTGTATCGCGGGCTGGATTATGTGCTGGCGGTGGCGGACAAGCCGGCAGGTTCATGATTCAAGTTAAACCGCGTCTCCACTGATGTCGTTGACTTCCCCAGAGCTAAACACAAATTGAAGATTACGCATATCGCACTGGACGCGGTTTAGCGCGCGGCATCAGGATCCCTGTCGGCAATCGCTTCAGTCCTCGGTGGAAGGCGGCAGGCCGGGCGCGAAGCAGCGGCTCAGGTCGAGCACCGGCAGGATTTCACCATCCAGCTCAAAGCAGGCACAGGCGACGCGACGCCATCGGTTCAGCGTCTCGGGCAGTACGCAGGCCCAGCCGTCATCCACGTCGATCCGCGTCGGGACGGACGACAAGACCAGGGCGCCGAAGTCCGGCGCCCCGCCTGCGGATCCGGCGAACCCCACAAGACCGATTAAAGTGGCCGTCTCCCCGGACCTCTCTCCGCGCGACCAGGCGCCAAGATCCAGCACGGGCAGCACGCCCTGTTCCCAAAAGAGCAGATGTCGGCAATGCGCGGGGGTGCGCGGAACCGCGTGAATGCGTGGCGCATCGAAAAGGTGCAACAGCTCGCGCGGCCCGATGACCGCCCGCTCCCCGGCTCCAAATTCGAGTTTCCAGCCGCTGCACCGGCTCATGAATCCGCCCCCGTCGCGATCTGACCGCTTCCTGGCCGGATCAGTGACGCGAGCTCAAGATGGTGCACCAATCCACGCACATCAACGGCACAGAGGATTCCTGAACCATCTGGGGCGACTGCCTGGATCGGGGAATCGGGCCGTCGCATCGCTGGCGGCAGCGGCATGAGGGGACCAACCTCGTCCTTGATCACCCGAATGCCCTCGCACAGAAGCCCTGACAGGCCATCACCATGATCGACGATCGCACAGAGTCCTCGCCCCTCCGGGAGCTGGCGCGTGGGTGTGAGATCGCTCGACAGGGCGAACACCGGACAGCGCTGCTCAAGGACATGGATCCACCCCAGGCCATGCTCGGGAGGATCACTGAAGGTCAGGTTAGAAGCCGACTCAATCGTCCTGAGATCCCCAGACGCCAGCAGCAGATTCAGACCGGCAAAGGACAGAACCGCACGCGCGTGATTCGGTTCGCTCATCCTCGCCCCCCGACCAGTACGCCGACCTGACGGAGCAGATCGTCCGGTCTGAACGGCTTGGTGAGATAGAGATCGACCCCATTGGCCCGCGCCTGCTGACGATGCTTCTCGGTCGAGCGCGAGGTGATCATGACGATGGGGACGCTTCTGGTCGCGTCTCTGGCGCGCACATGCGCCGCCAGTTCCAGCCCGTTCATGCGGGGCATCTCCAGATCGGTCATGATCAGATCCGGCACCAGGCGATTGAGCAGCGTGACCGCCTCCAGTCCATCGATCGCGGTTCGCACGTCGAATCCGGCATCCCGGAACACCTGCGCCGTCATGCGCCGCGCGGAGATGGAGTCATCGACGATCAGCGCCGTGCGGACCATGCCGGCGGACGCGCTGGGTCGCTCCAGACCGGATCCGGCGACGGCCCGGGGCAGGTGGATCTCGCCACTCGCGGATCCTGCGCCCTCCGCCGCGCGCAGGAGATCGGGCAGATCCACGACCGAGGCCACGCCCCCGTCGCCCAGGATGGTCGCGCCCACCACGCCATCGATGCGGCCCACGTAAGGGCCGAGTTTCTTCACGACCAGACTGCGGCTTTCGGTGATCTCCTCGACCAGAACGGCCTTCAGGACACCCGAACTCATTCTGACGATCATCAGCGGCTGTCCGACCGACGTCTCACCCCGCCTGGCGCCATCGGGCTCGCGCGCATGCTGGCGATGATCGAGATGGAGCAAATCGGCCAGCGGGAGAACATCGAGAATCTGCCCGCCATGCCGATAGATGCACTGGTCTCCCAGCAACCGCAGTTGATCGGCGGTGACGAAATGGATCTCCTCGATGCCACGGGCGGCGATGGCCAGCATCGTCCCGCCCGAACGGGTGAGCAGAGCCTGAACCGAGAGGAGGGTCGTCGGCAGACGGATCTCGACTGACAGTCCGGCTCCGTGGTGTGTCCGTAAAGCGATGGAGCCTTTGAGTTCCTCCACCATGGCATTGACGGCATCCAGTCCGATGCCGCGCCCGGAGACCTGGGTTGCGCCCTCACGGGTGGAGAAGCCGGCCGCCAGGATGAAGCGGGCGAGCTGGTCATCGGACAGCGAACCGGCCTCCCCGAGCAGCCCCCGACGGTGCGCCTGCTGGCGAATCTGCTCCAGATCCAGTCCCCGACCGTCATCGCGACAGGTCACGATGGTGACATCGCCCTCGCGCCGGAAAGTCAGTTCGATGTGACCGACCGGATCCTTGCCAGCGGCGAGGCGGCGCTCTGCCGGCTCGATGCCATGATCGACCGCGTTGCGCAGAACGTGCATGAGCGCATCGACGAGATGCGTGAGCAGATTACCGTCGATCAGGGTTTCCGCGCCCTTCAGGACCAGTTCCACCTCTTTGTCGAGCAGACGTCCGGTCTGACGAACCGCCCGATGCAGACGCGCGGCCACGGTCGTCACAGGCACCATGCGGGTACGCAGTACGGCGTCCTGGCTTTCGAGTTGCGTGCGCGCCTGGAGCGTGACCAGATCGGCCAGTTGCACCATCTGCTCCTGTGTGCCGCGCGTGATTTCGTGCGCGTCGGTCGTGATCTCGACCAGCCGCCTGGCGACCGTGTGCAGTTCGTCATATTGATCGAATTCGAGCGTGTCGAAGCCCGTGTCAGTCATCGCCGGTCGGGGCAGTGCGACGCCGCGAAGATCGACGAGATCCTCCAGATCATGGGCGAGTTGCCGCAACATCTGGTTCTGTTCATCGACCGCCTTGATCTGGCGCAGTGCCAACTGGAGACGGTTCTGGATCTGGGCGGTCGAGGTCATCGCCTCGCCGACCAGACGCAGTTGCTCGTCCACCAGACTGGTCGAAACCCGCAGCATCGGCACGGCGTCACGCTCGGGCCGCGCGGGTGCGGCCTCGGATTCCGGCGACTCATCCGCAGACGCCGCGTCATGTGCGGCGGCGGCGACCTCGATTCCCTGCGCGTCGATTCGGTTCGCCCAATTGAGCACATCCTGAAGAACGTCGATGGCATCCTCGGGCGCCTGACCGGAGCCGGTCAGGGCCTCGCTCATCGCCTCCAGGCAATCCGCCGCGTAAGCCAGCGTCTGGGACAGCCCCAGGTTGGGGAGTGCCCGGTGCTCGGCCAGCACGATCAGGATGTCCTCCAGATAATGGGTCAGGCTGGCGATGCCCTTCACGCCGACCGTGTTAGCCGCCCCCTTCAGGGTATGCGCGGAGCGCTTGGCGATATCGAGATCGACCACCCGCCCCTGTCCTGAGGCGATATGCTGGATGGCCTCGGTGAAGGCGGAGGTCTGAATCGGGAGTTCGATGAGCAGACCATCAAGCAGCTCTTGGTTGATGTCGTCCGGCACATCCAGGGAAACCGCATCGCGTTCCGCGACGACCGGACGTCGCTCCTGCTCCACCGCATCCTGGCGGATGAACTCAACGGATGACAGCGAGCGGGCGAGCTGACTCAGCCCCTCGCAGGCAACGCCCGCGACATCCAGCTCGCGGAGAATGGCAACCAGGGCGTCCGCCCGTGACGGCTCCAGCGGATCGCTCAGATAGTCGCGCAGACGGTCGGGCAAATCGGCCATGACGGCCAGGACGTCCAGGTTCGGGCGTCGCGCGTCAAGCAATGTCCGTGCGCCGAGCAGCAGCCGGGCGAGCGCCCCGAATCCCATGGCCTCAGCACCGGCGGCCAGCCGCTCCAGCTCATCGCAAAGCTGCTCCCAGCCCTGATCGCGCTGCTCGCGGTCTTCCGCCGCCGCCAGCGCCAGCGCCTCGTCCAGCCCCGCATAACTGGCCTCGAACGCCTCGACGGCCAGCGCCAGCATCTCGGTCGGAATGGACTGAACTAAATTCGCATCGCAGGAGAAGTCAAGCTGAACCCCGCCCCCCGTTGCGGTCTCGGCGGGATTCAGATCGGGCTCAGGCTCGGGCGCGGCGCAGACGAGCGGAAGCGCGGCCTCTGCGGAGTCATCGTCCAGCGCGGGGGACGATAGAAGCAGCAGACGCAGCAACTCGATCTCCTCAGCGGCGGCGCCAACCGGCCAACCCTCCTCCTGTAGAAAATCGAGGATCGCCTCAACGGCGTCAGGATCCCCCGGCGCCAGGACATAATCCATGACCAGGAGCGGAAAACGAACCAGCAACTCACCCAACCGCGTCTGGTTTGATGGCTCCCCGTCAATCATGGAGATCCGGTCGGCCAGGAGCACACTCACATCGATCAGCCCTGGCAGTCCGGCCTCGTCGGCGGCCTCCGCGAGCGCGCCGAGAATCCCGGCAACCTGTTGCGGACACCAGATCAAGGACTCGGATTCCTCACCGTCGGCGACGAACGCACCGCCCAATGCGTCAATACAGTCGAACAACCCCCCGCCAACTGCGTCCGGAGGCAGGCCGTCGGCGCTTACCTGATGAATTCCCATGGCAACTCCCGTCGCAGTGTTGGAGAACGACTGACGCGCAGGCCCCGGCTACCTGACCGGGGCCTGCTGTCGGGACTCAAGCCGGCAGCTTGAAGACGCGCACCGTGGAAAGCAGGTTCTTGGCGTACTCCACCAGATTCGTGGTGTAGACGCTCTGTTCCTCCAGACGCTGACTGGTCTGCTCCGAACTCTTGCGGATACTGCCGGCACGCTCCACCAGGGCGTTGCTGACCGTGGCCTGGTCCTGCGAGGTCGCGGCGATCCGCTGCACCAGACCGACGAGCTGAGCGGTCGAGGTCTGGGTATTCTGCATCTGCTCGCCGGCCTGCTCGGCGAGCTTGCTGCCCTCGACGACACGGGTGATCGCGGCGTTCATCGTGTTCACGGTGTCGGCGGTTTCGACCTGGATACTGTTGACCAGGGTCGTGATCTGAGCGGTTGCCTGACGGGCGCTTTCAGCCAGACGCTGCACCTCGTCGGCGACCACCGCAAAGCCGCGACCGGCCTCACCGGCAGAGGCCGCATGCATGGAGGCGTTCAGCGCCAGGATGTGCGTGCGCTCGGCGATGGTGTTGATCAGGTTGACCACGCCGCTGATTTCCTGGGAGCGATCACCCAGACGCTTGATGCGTTTCTCCGTCTCGCGAATGATGTCGCGGGTGCTGTTGATGCCACCCACGGTGTCCGTCACCGTCAGCAGCGCGCGCTGGGTCGTCGCGATGGCATTGTCTGCCGCTTCGTTGCAGACACGCGCCAGGTCGGCGATCTGATTCATGGAAACGGACGCGGCCGCGAGCGCGTCGGCGGTCTGCTCCACCTCGTGACGCTCGGCCTGGGCCGCCGCCATGACGGTTTCCGCCTGCTCCTTCACCTTGAGCGAGGCGGCGGTCACGTCCGCCGAGATGTCGGACACCTCCAGCAACACCTTGCCGGTCTCGCTGGTCAGCAGGTTCAAGGCGTCGGCCACCGCGCCGGTCACGTCCTCGGTCACCGGAACCTTGACCGTCAGATCCTTGCGCGACAACTGCGCCACGCCTTGCAGCAGACTCAGCACCGACTCGTTCAACTGCTCGTTCTCACGCTTGATCGCGTTCTGGATGGCCACGCGCTCGTCCATCATGCGGTCGAAGGCAGCGCCCAGTTCACCGACTTCGTCCCGGCTGCTCAGCTTCGAGCGCGCCTCGTCGTCGCCCTCGGCGAGCCGTAGCATGACCTGACGCAGATGGGCAAGCGGCTTCATGCGACGCGAAATGGCGATCCAGAGCAGCAATGCCAGGAACAGCGAACCGACCATGCCGAGCACGCCAAGCAGGCGTTCCATCCGTGCACCGGGGCCGGTGATCTCGGAGAGCTGGGTACCGCCGGCGATAACCCAGTTCCAAGGTTTTGAACGGTCAAAGGCGACGAATTTGTCGTCCGCCTTTTTATCGGCGTCGAACCACACGTAGCTGAACAGACCGGATTCGCGCTCCAGCAGGGGACGCAGGGTTCCGGTCTGGCCGCTGCCATCGACGAGTTCGTGCAACCGCTCGCCCGTCAGCGATGGATGCACCAGCATCAGGCCGAAGTCTTCGTTGTTCGAGGCATCGACCACGTAGGCATAACCCTGTTCGCCGAACGTGGTGTTCTTGAACATCTCATAGAGATTGGCAAGGGTCGCGCTCAGGTCCATGCCGGTGAAGAAGGCGGCGGACACCCGTCCGTCCTTGCCGAGAATCGGCACGTATTTCGTCATGTACTCGGTGCCGAACAGGCGGGCGCGGCCAACGAAGGGTTTACCATCGAGCAGGGCGCGATAACCCGGATGCGTCTTGTCGAGGAGCGTGCCCAAAACCCGCTCGCCATTCTCGTTCTTCAACGAGGTGGAGACACGCACGAAATCATCGCCGACACGCGCGAAGACGGTCGCGACCGCACCGGTGCGGGCGGTGAAGTCATCAAGTGCGGACGGTTCCTCGTTGAGGATCCTCTCGCCCAGCTCGACGGCCGGGGCGGGCGTGCCTTGAACGGGGATCGTTCGGGACGCATCGACGCGCAGGTTGCGACCAATTTCCGCCTCGAATTGTGCAGCGATGCCGGATGCCTGATTTTCAGAGATCCGGTAAACGAGGTCAGCGGCACGCCGTAAACCATCCACCTGCTCCTTGAACGCGATCTCGCTCGCGCTGGTCATGGCTTGATTGGTGAAGCGCCCCGAAAAGAGGACAAGGCTCAACAGAAAGGTCAGGGAAAGCAGGCCGGCGATCAGGGTGATCTGATTGGCCAGCTTGAGGTCTGAGAAGCGAAAACCGGACGCGCTCGGGCTGGTGGAGCTCATTGTTTCTCCTTGAGTTCGAATCAGGATCCAAACGGATCGATTCATGAAAAGGCCTGACGGATCCCGTCATGCCATTGATCGCGACGTAAAGACAATCAGTCGCCGCTCGCGGCGACCTGGCTGATGGATCGGAAGAAGGTGCGATGATCGAAATCCAGCCAGACCTCCTGATCAGCCATGAACCCTCCGGACACGGAGCCACGAAGCGCCGTCGGCAGGCTGGGCAGTGTCTCCAGCGGGGTCATGTCCCTGACCGCCTGCGGCTGGCCGTCGATCAGCAGTCCCACGGCATGGTCCGCCCGGTCGAGAACGAGGATCCAGCGGCCCGGATCATCGCCGGGGGCGTCCAGCGCGCACAGCATCGCCAGATCGAAAACCGGCACCAGGTTCCCGCGCAGATTGATCATGCCCAGCAGCCATGGTGAGGCATTGGGAATCGTCGCAATCGGGACCATCGCGATGACCTCGCTGACGGTTTGCGGCTCAACCAGGAAATTCAGCGAGCCGACACGAAAGCCGTATCGGATCCGCTCCGCTCGTGATCGGGACTGGCCCGGAGCCAGGTCCCCGGAGAGCCTGAAGCGGGTCAGCGCCTGAGATGGCGTCAGCCAGGGCGGATCCTCCCAGGCGGATCCGGAGGGGGCCGCTGAAAGCTCCTTGGTCAGCATGTGACGACCTCAGGTCAATGCCTTGAGCTGATCGATGACCTGCTCCGCCGTGAAGGGTTTCACGAGGTGCCCCTTGGCGCCCTGCACCTGCCCCCAGACCTTGTCCGCCTTCTGCCCCTTGCTGGTGACGAAGACGATCGGGATCTCTCTGGTCGCCGGGTCGCCGGACAGGAGCCGGCAGGCCTCGTAGCCATCCATTCCCGGCATGATGACATCCAGAAAGATGATGGCGGGATGCTCGGCCTTCGCCTTGGCGATGGCCTCCGCGCCATCGGAGGCCGTGACCACAATGCATCCCGCATCGCTGAGAATGGTCTTGATATTGAGCAGATCAGTCGCGGAATCGTCGACCACCAGTGCCTTGGTAACCATAATCGAATAATCCTCGTGAGCAAATGAACAGTCAGGCGCGTCTTCGATGCCGATGAGACCGGCCCGATTAAGCGTTTCCATAGGGTATCGAAATCAATCAGCGTTTCCCTAAACAGGGAGCGTCACATGCAGCGTCTTGAGATATTTCTTGAGTACCGTGTTGAACGTATGATTTTCGACCGGCTTGGCGAGATAGGTGTTGCATCCGGCCAGCGAGCCGCGCACGCGATCAAAGGGGGAGGATTTCCCGGTCAGCATGATCACGGGCGTGGACTTGTGACGCGCGTTTTTCTTGATTGATCGACAGATCTCGTAACCATCGATCTGCCCCGGCAGCACCACGTCCAGAAAGATGATATCGAACTGCTGACGCTCCAGCAGAGCCAGCGCCTCCTCCCCGGTCTCCGCACACACCGCTTCGATGTCGTGCAGTCGCAAGGCCAGCTCGATCTGTTTGCGGATGGTGACGCTGTCATCGACGACAAGGGCGGTATGACGCTTCGGACGGGGCTCGGCGTTATCGACAAGTTGCCCGCTCCCCGCAGCATAGGTGCTCGCGCCACCCCCTCCTATGACGAGCTCGGGAAAGAAATTAAGCTTCTGCGTCACCAGCAGGTCGAGGACGCCCAGCAGACGCGAGGCGGCAATCGGGCGACGGACCTGGGAATCGCAATCCGCCGCTTCGAGCGTTGCATCGACGATGACTGCCGGAACCGTCCGCGTACTGCGTATCGCCGCCAACGCGCTCATGGCTTCCCGGTCCTGCCCATCGGCGATGAGGATATCGGCGCGATCCTGCGCCGTTTGCCCAATGACCTCGTAGGACCGCTGCCGATGGCTCGAAAGCAGGCAGAGGCTCTTGACCACCCGTCGTTCGGACTCAGTCAATCCAAGCAATGAGATGGCGAATGTGTTTTTCTTCTGCATTGGCTGGACCGTGTTCAAAGTGACCTGTCTGGCTGCCATGCGGTCAGGATCATCAATGGCGACCCGTGACCACGGTGTCGAGAAGCATGAGTCCTGTCATCGTAACCCTGTCTCAATCGTCAGGTTACATCGCATGCTTGCCGTGAATGGTAACCCGTCACAAGAACGTCATGAAAGCGCAGTTCTCCGCAAGACGGTCGTCCTCAGCGCAGCTTTGAGCGGACCATGTTTTGGAACTGCTGAACCTGCACCTCTGATGGCAGCTCCCGCTCCAGCGCCTTGATGGCCGAATCCAGATCGACGGCGGACGGCAGATGGTCGTCGCAGAGGATCCCTGCAATCGGCCCGACGAATTCGGCGAGGCAGCTCTCCAGCACAGACTTCTGGGTCGGCGTCAGCGGATCCGCCCTGGAACCGGCGGACGCCCCGAGCATCGGTCCTCCCGCCAGCGCGGCGAGAATGCTCGCCGTGTCGGGGAGATCAAGGCGCGGCAGGGAGCTGTTGCCGGGCTGAAAACGGTAACGCCCGCCCTGGATGAGGGCCATCTCCTCCAGCGCACGCAGACCCACCCGGCCTGCATGGTAGAGATAGACGATCCTGCCCTTGTCCAGTGCAAGCTGGGCGCTCCGGTTATCGCTGGTGGCGATGAACATGGCGCCGGTGGCGCCCGTTTCGGAGAGTCGCCGGAGATCGGACAGGATCTCTGCAAATGGAACCGTATTGTCAGCCATGATCAACGCTTGCGCAGACGCTCAAAGGCCATCTGGAGACTGACGCGCATGCGCTCGATCGCTCTGGACAAGGCGCCAATCTCGTCGATCCGTTCACCCTCGCCGATCACGGCCTCCAGGTTGCCACGGCTGATCTCGTCGGCAGCCGCCGTCAGGCGACGAATGGGGGCGCTCAGGCGTTTGGCGAGCAGCAGGGCGACGATGATGACGACGACCAGGGTCACCAGCAGCAACGCGAGTGCGCCGCGCAGAGCCTGCTCGGCCCGGGCGTAGGCCTCTTCAGCGTCCTGCTGCACGATGAGCTTCCAACCCTGATTGAGCGCCTTGACGTAGGTGACGAGTTCCTTGCCGCTCTCGTCGTGCACACGATTGACGCCATCGCCGCCAGCCCGCTTCGCCAGGGCCGGATGACGGCTAAAGTCCTGTAGTTCGGACGAAATCGAGCCATCCCCGTGAGCGATCAGCCGATGCTCTTCGTCCACCAGGATGGCGTACCCGGTCTTGCCGATGCGGGTGTTGGTGATGGTCTTCGAGAGATCCTCCAGCGTCATCGCAATGGCGATGACCCCGAGGGTCTTCTCGGCCTGATCCTTGATCGGTTTGGCGAGAATGTAGGCGGGCTTGTTGGACGACTTGCCGAGGACGAGCTGCCTGCCGATCGGAGCGCCGCCCATCACCTGCTGGAAATAGACCCGGTCGCCGTAGAAGGTCGGCTCCCTGCCGTCGCTGCGCCCGAGATTCTGACCGTCCGGGAGGACGGTGAATGCGAGGTAAACCCAGTTGTAGGTGTCGGTCAGCGTCTTCAGCACGGGATCCTGCGAGCGGGCTTCCATGCTGCGAATCGCCGGGGTTGCGGCATTCTGCTCAAGCATCCGCAGATTCATACCGGTCCATTGCTCCACGCTCCCGGCAATGGAATCCGCGCTTGCCGAAAGATTCCGCGAGACGCTCGTCGTGAGCTCCTGCTGGGTTTCATGGACCCCCAGATACCAGAGACCGCCGATCGGGATGAGTGCGACCAGGCAGGTGGCAAGCAGGATCTGGTGAAAAATGTTCAAGCTAAATGGTTTTCGCTCGGACGACTGCCTATCCAAAGGTACCTCCTCCTAAAAAATTGCGGTACGACACCCTGCGATCCAAGAAGCCTTGCTTGACCCTGGAACTCGATCTGCCCTCTTAAAATTGCGGGATATTATGTCAGTGAAAACCGACTTCAGCGAGCCCCAACCCTGCCCATCGCACCAAAATGTGACCTGCGTCATGGCGACCGGCGCAGCAGTACAGGGGTGTCCGGACTCACATCTGATTCATCGACATAACCGATGGCCCCTGTCGTGTGTGAGATGAATTGAATCACCTCTGCGGTGTTGTCCAGCTCGCGCGGCGGCGTGCCCTTGCCGATATAGCGGCGGACGGTCCAGTAGCCGGTGTATTTGCCCTCGTCCTGTCCCAGATAATTCTGGAGAAAGCGTTCGCGCAGTGTGCTGCGCGGCGGCAGATTGACTGGCGTCAGACGCATCCCGTTCAGCTCGACGACCTTGCCGGTATAGATGCGCTCCAGTGTCTTCGCATCGAGCGGCGGCAATCCCTGGTGGCCGATGATGACGGGATCAGCCAGGACCGGGAGCGCGGAGATGAGCAGCAGGGTGAGCGGGATACGCACGTCTCTTCCCTCAGAACGTGAAACTGTAAGAGAGGGAAAAGACATTGATCTGCCGCCCGCCACTGTCTTCAGCGGGCGGCGTATCGACGAAGCTGGACAGACGCCCGGTTTGCGTATGCATCCATTCGGCCTTGAGCAGACTCCTGGGAGACAGACGGTACGCGGTGCCGACCGCCCAGGAATCCTGTTCATAAGGACTGAGCAGATCGGCCCCCACCCGCTGCGAGGCATTGATCGCGGCGGCGCCGGGGATGAAATCGGGCAGTCGGTTACGGTTGAGCGAATCGATATGATCCAGCACGCTTTCGTCCGTGCGGATGCCAGCCCAGTAAACATAAGGCGTCCAGCGTCCGATGCGCTTGAGCACCGCCAGATAGCCGGCGCTGGTGTCCGGCCCGGTGGTCGCATTCTCGAAATGCCGCCGTCCATACTCGCCAATCAGGCGAAAATCCCTGGGCAGCGCGATCTCGGCGCCCAGCGTCAGAAGATAGATGACGTATTGGTCGATGTATGGGACGCCCGGTCCCGGCATCGCATCCGATATCTGGTAGTAACCCATTCCGGGCGCGAGCGGGACAAAGGGGAAGCGGGTGGGCACCGGACCCTGATCCCATGTGGCGTCAGCCCGGTGCAGACCGATGCGCCAGATATGGTCGCCGCTGTACAGCGACAGGACTGATCCGACCATATCCATGTCATAGCCAAGAAACATTGTGCCGGGGGAGAAGATCGGCTCCAGCCCTCCGCGCAGATAATAGCGCCACTCGGTATAAGCCTGACCCAGGTAGCCTTCAAGCACCCATTCGCGGTCGTGGTCGAGCCAGGTCTTGGCGAACGACAGCCCCTTGAGATCCGTGGTCGGCAGCAGCGAATAGACCTCGGTTGGCAGACGGGCGAAATCGAAGGTGGTTCCCACATCGCTGTTGGCCGAATAGAGCATCAGCGGCAGACGCAGCTTGCCGGCGCGCAGCAGCAGGTCGTTGCTCGGTCGCCAGGAGAGAAAGGCCCAGGTCAGGGTCGGCTCCCAGGCGTTGTCGTCATAGGCCGATGGGGCCATTTTGACCTGAAGCGTCATGCCCCAGGTCGCCGTGAGCCGGGCATCGAGCTGGAGTCCCGCCAGCGAGTCCCGGTTCAGGGTGCCGCCATCGTCGAGATAGCGCTGATAGATGAAATCCTGATCGGAGATAGCGGCGCCCAGCGTCCCGAAGCCCGAGAGCTCGACCCCGGCATGCGCGGCGAGCGGTGCGCTCAGAACCGACAGGGCCAGCCAATAACGAACGCCCGTGCGGATCCTGCGCATCTCACTGATCCGCCAGACTTGCGGCGATCTCGGCGAAGAGATCCTGCATGCTGACGCAGGCGTCCACCAGATCCGGATCGAACTGGGTGCCGCGTCCGGCGCGGATATGCCCCATGGAATCCTCGTGGCTGAAGGGCCCCTTGTAGGGTCGCGTCGAGCGGAGTGCGTCATAGACATCGGCGACCGCCATCAGACGCGCCGCCAGCGGAATGGCCTCGCCGACCAGGCCATCGGGGTAGCCGCCGCCGTCCCAGCGTTCATGGTGATGACGGGTGATCTGCGCGGCATGGATCAGCAGCGGATTGGCCTCGCCCATGGATTTGCGCGCCTGCTCCAGAATCCTGTAGCCCTGCACGGTATGCGTCTGCATGACCAGAAATTCATCTGGCGTCAGGGGTCCGGGCTTGAGCAGGATATGGTCGGGAATCGCGATCTTGCCGATGTCGTGCAGCGGGGCGGCCTGGGCCATCTGATCGACCGTGGTGGCGTTCAACGCATCGGCATGAAAACCGTGGTGCAGCATCCAGTTGCCGAGTTGACGCACATATTCCTGGGTGCGACGGATATGGTTGCCGGTTTCTTCGTCGCGGAACTCGGCCAGAGACACCATGACATGAATGGAGGCGGACTGGAGTTGCAGCACCTGATCGACCTGACGCGCCACTTCGCGCTCCAGCCAGGCGCGCTGATCCGCCATGAAATCCTGCCAATGTTTGATCTGGAGATGGGTCTTGATCCGCGCCAGCGCGATCAGGGGCGTGACCGGCTTGTGAATGTAATCCACGGCGCCAACCTCGAACCCCAGCCGCTCATCCTCAATGTCCATGGCGGCCGTGACGAAAATCACCGGGATCCGCGCCGTGTCGGGATTGGACTTGAGCTGGCGGCAGACATCGAATCCGCTCATGCCCGGCATCATCACATCGCACAGCACCAGATCGGGCGGTGCGGTGTGCGCCAGATCCAGCGCCCGCTGACCATTGTTGGCCAGTTTGACGCGGTAATCGCGCTTGAGCATCTGACCGAGCAGAGCCAGATTCGCGGGGGTGTCGTCCACCACCAGAATGGTCGGGCGCGTCGGTTCTCGTAACGTCATGCGCTAGTCTTCCCTTATACCATCAGCCGTAACCCCAAGCTGTCTCAGAGCCAGATCGAAGTCGAAATGTTCCAGCGCGCGTCTGATCTGCCGCCAGGTCGCGTGCGGCAGCATGCACTCAAAAACATCCGCCTGCTCATACCACAGATCGAGCGCTTCGGCATCGCCTTCCATCAGCAACTGGCGCAGACGCTCCAGGTGGCGCATCCCGTCACCCGTATCGGGCGGCGCTTTCGGGACCTGCGCGGCGGGGGTCTTCAGTTGCGCCAGATCGTCGAGCAGTGGGCCCAGTACGGCGTCGAGCGACGACAGCAGATCCGTCGCGTGCGGCGCACGCGCCCTGAACGCCTGTTCCAGCGCAGCGGCCACGGGTTGCAGCGCGCTCATCCCCAGGGTGCCGGCCAGACCCTTCAGGGTGTGGATATCACGCACGGCGGCATCCCAGTCTCCCTGCTCCAGACTGCCGCGCAGCCTCATCTGCACTGACAGGTATTGATCGCGAAAGTCGCCCAGCAGCTTGCGATAGAGCTGTCGGTTGCCGCTGACATATTTCAGGCCCGCCCTGATGTCCAGTCCAGCGATACTGGCAAGTGGATCCGTCAAGGCGGCGTCTGCTGGCGTCAGGACGGTTTCCGGCGTCGGCGTCAGATCCTGTGGCACATAACGCGCCAGAATGGCGTAGAGGTCGCGCGGCTCGAAGGGCTTGGTCAGATAATCCTGCATGCCCATGTCCAGCCCGCGCTGGCGTTCCTCCTCCAGGGCGTGCGCCGTCATGGCGACGATCGGCAGATCAGCGTAACGGGGATCGGCACGCAGACGGATCGTGGCCTGATATCCATCAAGGACCGGCATCTGGAGATCCATCAGAACCAGGGCATAATGGTTGGCAGGACTGGCCGCCAGCCGCGCCAATGCGTCGGCGCCATGATTCGCCACGTCCACCACAACCCCGCGCGCCTGCATCAGACTGACGGCCAACTGCTGGTTGAGCGGATTGTCCTCCACCAGCAGGACGCGCATCCCCTGCAGTGACGGGCGGACGGCATCGGGCGGTGCTGGCGGACCGTCTGCAACCGACCCCGGCACGGCGGAATCAACACCCTCAGGAATGCGGGCGAAACCCACCCTGAAGCGAAAGATCGATCCCTGTCCCGGCTGACTGCTGGCCTCGATCTCTCCGCCCATCATCTCCGCCAGTCGTTTGGAGATCGCCAGCCCCAGCCCGGAGCCGCCGTATTCGCGGGTGGTGGAGCTGTCGGCCTGAGTGAACTCCTGAAACAGCCGGTCCATGTGCTCCGATGTCATGCCAATCCCGGTATCCTCGACCGCAAATTGCAGGACGACCGCGCGCTCACCCTCACGCACCAGATCAAGCGTCAGACGCACATGGCCGGCATGAGTGAACTTGACCGCATTGGACAGCAGATTGGTCAGGATCTGACGCAGACGCAGCGCATCCCCGAGCAGATGTCGATGCACATCCATCAACCCTGGCGGGTGGACCTCGAACAGCAGCTCGATCTCTTTTTCCCGCGCACGCTGCTGCACGAGCGCCAGGGTTTCGGCAATGACCTGTTCCAGTTGGAAAGGCGCCTCATCGAGTTTCAGCCGGCCCGCCTCCACCCTGGAAAAATCGAGAATATCGTTGATGAGACCGAGCAGGGATTTGGCCGATGTCTGCGCCTTGTCCAGATAATCCCGCTGCGATGCGGTGAGCGGCGTCTCCAGCGCCAGATAGAGCATGCCGATGACGGCATTCATCGGCGTGCGGATCTCATGGCTCATGTTGGCGAGAAAACGGCTCTTGGCCTGGGTCGCCGCCTCGGCGCGGAGACGCGACCTTTCCAGTTCCTGCTGCACCTGTTCGCGACGGTGGATGTCGGCATCAATGGCGCAGGCCATGTCGTCGAGAATGGCGCCGAGAACCTTGAGTTCATCCACCCCGCGAAGATGACCGACACGCCCTTCGTAACGTCCCTCGGCCAACTGACCCGCCACGGTGCGCAATCGCTGCACCGGACGCAGCACATGGCGGGTGAGAATGTGCAATTCTCCCCCGATCAGGAGTGCCATCAGCAGCAACCCGAGACTCGACACCAGGATCCAGTTTTGCAGTTGCGCACGCGCACGCCGCAGTTCGTCACCCGTGCGTTGGTCCACCTGTGCCAACAGTTCTTCGATGGTTTCGGACAGATGCAGACGCCGTCGGTTGTAATCCTGACTGTCGATCAAGTGTCTGGCAAAAGCATGATCGGGCTGGCCATCGGAAATGAATTCACGTCGCTTGGGGTCGTAAAGCCCCTGAGTCGCGGCGAAGGCGATCTGTTCGATCTGCTTCAGCGCCTCCGTGGCTGCCAGCATCTTATCGAGCGTTGCCAGTTCGGTGTCATTGAAGCCGAGCGAGCGCATCCGCTCCCGCAACGACTGGCGTACCCCCTGCTCCGGCAGCACATGCTCGATATCGCCCGCAATCACCTGCTCCCAGTAGATGCCGGGGCTGGGATGCGCGAGCGCGGGTTGATTGCCTTCGCGGATCCCCAGGATGTCGTAATAGGACAGCAGAAAGCGCGGCTCACCCGAGTTGGTGTAGAGACTGACCAGACGCGCCAGCAGCTCCGACTCCTGGCGCAGAGCCTGCACCAGAACCAGCGCCCGCTGGCGGTGCTCCTGCGCTTCGCCGAGACGTGTGTGCGCATTCCAGACGAACAGGGTAAAGATCCCGTTGGCGCCCAGCATGAGGAGCAGCGTGGCAAAAAAGACCAGGGAGAGACGGCGCAGCTTCATGTCGATGACTCAGACATGGCCGGCACCCGGATCAGGCGCGTTTAGAACGGATCGAGCGGAATGGATCGACGACGCGCCAGTCCATCGTCGCGGGACCGAAATCGAACCGCAGCGCCACAACGCCATGGACCGTGCGGGGTTCGTCGAGGTGGCCGTTCGTCATGACATGACTGACCCCAGGTTGATGCGCAGGCTGCGTGGTCATGGCTTGATTCTAAGAATCAACCTGAGCGACGGCAACCTCTGATGGCCGATGATGACGGAACCCGCCAGGATCGGGCGTACGGGAATGAGCAACACTGCCGACTGCTTCTTCTATCCCGAAGTCTTCGTGACCTGCCATCCAGGCGACGCGGGCGAGCCACAGATGAAGCGCCATCCGAGCCTCATCGTCGAGGTGCTGTCGGAATCGACCGCCGCCTATAACCGTGGCGCCAAATTTGGCTATTACCGCCAGATCCCCTCGCTGACCGAGTGCGTCCTGATCGAAACCGAACGCATGACGGTCGATGTCTTCCGGCGCCGGCCTGATGGACAGTGGCTGTTTCTGTCCTCCGGCGTGGGGCAGACGCTTGAATTCGCCTCCATCGATTTTCAGTGCCCCATTGAAGCGATCTATGAGGATGTGCGTTGCGCGGAAATCTCCTTAAATCCTGAACTGCCCCACGCGGTCCTGTAACTGCGCCGCCAGTCTCGCCAGTTGTTCGCTGGCGCTGGCAATCTGCATCGAACCGGCGGAGGTCTGGTCCACGGTTCCGGTGATGGCATGGATGTTGCGGTTGATCTCCTCGGCCACCGCCGTCTGCTCCTCGGCGGCGCTGGCGATCTGGCGGTTCATATCGCTGATGCTGGTAATGGAGACGCTGATGACATTCAGCGACTCGCCCGCGCGCCGCGCCTGGGCGACGCTCTCCCGCGCCTTGGCCTGCCCCTTGTCCATCACCTGCACCGCACCGAGCGAACCGGTCTGCACCCGCTCAATCTTTTCCTGAATGTCCTGGATCGATGCCTGGGTGCGGCTGGCCAGGGTGCGCACCTCGGCTGCAACCACGGCGAAACCGCGTCCCTGCTCACCGGCGCGCGCCGCTTCGATGGCGGCATTGAGCGCCAGCAGATTGGTCTGTTCGGCCACGCCCCGGATCACATCCAGCACCGCGCCGATCTCGCTGCTGTCTTCGGACAGACGTGCGATCACCTGCCCGGCCGCTTCGACCTCATGCGCCAGCGACTCAATGGCGGCGATGGTCTGCATCACCACCTTGCCGCCGGCATCAGTCTCTTTATCGGTATCCTGAGCGGCACGCGCGGCGGCGGCGGCATGCCGCGCCACCTCTTCCACCGTGGCCGTCATCTCGTTCATGGCGGTGGCGACCTGATCCGTTTCGGACTGCTCCAGGCGCACCTGCTCGCGCATTTCATCGCTCGTCGCCGATAACTGCTCGGCCGCTGCCGCCACCTGCGAACTGGCGGTCGAGACCTCGCGCAGCAGACGCTGGATATTCGTCACCATCCGGGCAAAGGCCGCCAGCATACTGGTCGTATCGCCCTGGCGCAGCGCGATCTGAACCGTCAGGTCGCCCTGCGCGACCTGCTCAACCAGCGCCACCACCTCGGCAGGATCGCCGCCAAGCCGGCGCAGGGTGTCGCGCGTCATGAAGGAGCCCAAAAACACTGCCAGCAGCAGCCCCAGCCCCATGCCGACCGCCGTGATGGTGACCGTCTGACGCCCTTCCGCCAGGGCGGTGGAAATCACCGTCTGGGCGTCCTGATTGTTGAGCGCCACCATGGATTCGATCAGGACACCTACGCGGTCGGAGATCAGAAAGCTTGCGGTGACGAGCCGGTCATACTCATCGTGCAGGGGTGCATAGGCGTCCTGATCCGCCGCCTGCATCTTGCGCTGAATGAGTTGTTCCAGCTGTTGATTGACCTTCCGCCAGTTGCTGTATTCGGCCTTGAGCGCATCGAACACCGCCTGCTCGGCCACGGATCGCGGCAGTTTTTCATACCAGGCCAGCGCATCCTCAAGGTTCTTCCAGGATGCGGCGCGCTGGCGCAGAAGCTGATCAAGCGTCTCGCGCACACTCGGCGACCAGGTTGACTGGTTCTGCACCTCAAGCGTCTGGGCGCGCACCTGGAGTCGTTCGACATTGAGCCGGTCGAGCTGGATGATGGCGGGCATCAGCACCTCGCCAACGGTGACGAGCTGATCGCGCATGTCCAGCTCGCCCTTGATGCCAAACAACCCGACGACCAGCACGATGATCGCCACCGACAGAAAGCCGAGCATCAGCTTCACGCTCAATCGCATCTTATGCATCACATCTGTTCCTGAAAAACCTCATCGACCAAATGTAAAAAGCGCCTCAACGGCGCTTTTTGGTTTGACTGACATCTCGCCGCCATCCGATGGGCGGGCAGTTTACGGCAATTTGCTCATCCATACATGCCAAACGGTTCACTCTTCCGCTCGCCGTCCGCATGACTCGCGCCCGCCAGCACCCGATTGCAGCCCGCACGCTTGGCGGCATAGAGTGCATCATCCGCCTGATGATACAAATGGTCCAGATCCATTCCAGGCCGATGGGTCGCCACCCCGATGCTCACACTGGTCTTGACCGGGTCGCCACTCGTAGCGATGAGCGCGAGCTTCGCCACGGCCTGACGGATCCGCTCGGCGCATTCCAGCGCATCGGCGAGACCGGTTCCCGGCAGCAGCACGACGAACTCGTCGCCGCCCATCCGCACGCACAGATCAGCCGTGCGGGTGACGGCGCGCAGGCTGTCGGCCAGACTGCACAGGAGACGGTCGCCCACTGGATGACCATAGGTGTCGTTGACCGCTTTGAAGCGGTCGAGATCCATGACCAGCATCGACAGCGGCTGCTTGTGACGAATGCTGTCCGCCAGCCACTGACCGCCCTGCAGGGTCAGGGCGCGACGATTGCCGAGACCGGTCAGCGGATCGCGCTCCAACTGCTGAGTCAGGGCATAAAAACGCAGCGCATTGTGCAGCGCCGGTGCCGCCAGACCCAGCAGACCCTCGATCCGGGCCTGATCGGTTTCGGAGAAACGGCGTCCGCGCATGAGTTTCAGCGCTCCCATTTCCTGACCATTCAGCGTCAGGGCATATTCAAGCCGATGGCGGTCGGGGTTGCCACCCTCCAGCCGGCAGGCGGCGTCTGCATGCTGATATTCCCATCCGCTGTGGCCGACCAGATCATGCAGAAAGTCATTCAGGGTGTTCAGAACCTGCTCCAGATCAAGCGATGCCGTAATCGCCTGCAAAAACCGCGTGGGCTCGATGTCTTCGCTCGGCTGGCGCAGCAACGACGGCTCAACCGACGATACCAGTGTCAGGCGTGGCGTATCGGCTTGGCTGGTTAAGTTCACGGCGTTCCCCAACGAGATTGATCGTAAACGGATCTAAGCGAAATTGATGCCAATTAAACCGCGCCCCGTGCGATTAGGTGATGTTTTTGGTTTGGATCGACTTTGGCAGCATCGACGACCGTTGGATCTGGCGCGATTTAAGATATTCAATCCTGTGAAAAAGTAGGCCGCAGGTCGGGTTAAGCCACGCTAGCCTGACCGACAGAAACTGATACGGTTTAAACAGACCCGAATTGGATTAAGAGGTTTAAGAACAAGATATAAAATCCTGTTAATCCTGTCAAAAATTAAATTCACCGACATCAATTTCCCGGACATCGCCGCGTGGGGAAACGACGGCTTTCTGTCGCTCTTGCAGCCAATGCAGCCTGAATCAGGCGCCCGCTTGACGAGACTGGATGAACGGCGTCAAACAATCGACAGTTCATCGCTTGCGCCAACTGAAAGCGGGGCGGAGAATCCTCAGCTACTGGTCAATTCGGAATCCCGCCTTCATGCATCACTACCTCGGCCTTGCCGCGCTCTTGCGGCGGCATTTCGCTGGCGCGGACCTGACGTCACTCTGTCAATCGCTGATTCGGCAGGCGACGGACGATCCGCAGGAAGCGGCATCGCTGATGGATGCGGCGATCATCTTTCAGTTTCACGGCAACCAGGATCTCGCACTCAAGCTCCAGCAGGAGGCGCTCAGGATCAGCCGGCATTATCGACTTCCCGCCCAACCGCCGATCAGACTCCGCCTGCTGGCGCTGATGGCGCCCGGTGATCTGATGGCAAACGTCCCGGTCGAATGTCTGCTGGAAAACAGCGACATCGAACTGAACCTCTATTACGCCACGCCGGGCGACATCGATCCGGTGGAGATCCCTGAGCACGATGTGCTCTTTATCGCCATCGGCGAATCGGAGGCGAATCGGGCGCTGCTGACATCCTGGCTGCCGCATCTGGCAGACTGGCCCCGCCCCATCCTGAACAACCCGCTGCATATCAGCCATACCGCCAGAGAAATGGCGGCGCGGCTCCTGCAGGGAGTACCCGGCACCCTGATGCCGCCTACCCGGCGGATCGACCGGGCACGCCTGCGCCAGGTGGCCGACGACCTCGCGGCGAGCAGCGACTCCCCGCACGAGCTGGGCTTTCCGCTCCTGGTTCGTCCGCTCGACTCGCACGCCGGCCATGATCTGAACAAGCTCGATACACCCGAAGAACTGGTCGCCCTCCTCAACAGGCTGCCGGGCGAGGAATTTTTCGTCTCGCCCTTCATCGACTATCACAGTCAGGATGGTCTGTTCCGCAAAGTCCGCGTGATCCTGATCGCCGGGCAGCCGTTCGCCTGCCACATGGCCGTCTCCAGCCACTGGATGATTCATTATCTCAACGCAGGAATGGCAGACAGCGCCGAGAAGCGCGCCGAGGAAGCCACCTTTATGGCGACCTTCGATCAATCATTCGCGGTCAGGCATGGCGCCGCGCTTGCCGCCATCCATGAGGCCATCGGGCTGGATTATCTCGGGATCGACTGCGCCGAGATGCCGGACGGACGACTGCTGATCTTCGAGGTCGATCACGCCATGATCGTTCACGATCTGGATCCGCCTGATCTCTATCCCTATAAATCGCCCGCCATGCGCAAACTGTTCGCCGCCTTTCGCACCATGCTGATCAGGGCGACTGAGCCGGACCAGGCGACCTCAGATCAGACAGGTCATCGAAAATCCCTGGGGTGAAGCCTCCACCTTCAGGGGGTGGTGCCGCACGGGAGAGGCGTAACCTCTTCCGTGCAAGTATCGCCCGGCTTGGCCGGGCGCGGATTGAAACATGAACAGGCTTAACAGACTCAATTTCTCCGGCGGCCCCGGCGTGCTGCCGGAGAGCGTGCTGGCTGAAACGCAGGCCGCCATCACCTGTGTGCCGGAAGTGGGGCTCTCGATTCTGGGGATCAGTCATCGCTCGGACTGGTTCGCGGCAGTCGTGGATGAAGCAGAGCGCAACATCCGCCATCTGCTCCAGCTTCCCGACAGTCATGCGGTGCTGTTTCTACAGGGTGGCGCCACGCTCCAGTTCACCATGATCCCGATGCTGCTGCTGCCTCATCGCCACCAGACAGCGGAATATCTGCACACGGGTTATTGGAGCGGCAAATCGATTGCCGAGGCGCGTCTGCTGGGCGATGTGCGCGTCATCTGGGATGGCGAGTCAGACGGCTTCCGGCGTCTGCCCGCACCCCCTGAACTCTCCTGCTCGACCGATGCCGCCTATTTTCATTATGTTTCAAATGAAACAGTCGAAGGCATTCAGTTCCATGCGATTCCGGGACTGGATGAGATCATCCGCGTTTGCGACATGTCATCGGATTTTCTCTCGCGTCCATTCGATCCGAACCGCTTTGATCTCATTTATGCACACGCGCAAAAAAATATAGGCCCGGCGGGCGTCACCGTCGTCATCATTCGGCGCGATTTATTGGCCCACGCGCCAGATGGACTCCCATCATTACTCGATTACCGCACCCACCTCAAGGCCCGCTCAATCTATAACACACCGCCGGTCTTCGCCATCTATGTGGTGCTGCTCGTCACCCGCTGGCTCCTGCATGAAATCGGCGGGCTGGAAAAGATGGATGCCATCAATCGTGAAAAAGCCGAACGCCTGTACAGCGCGATTGACGACAGCAGCGGTTTTTATGCCGGCTGGTCCATGCCCGAGCATCGATCACTGATGAACGTGACCTTCAACCTGCCATCGGCCGAATTGGAAAGGGAATTTTTGCGACAGGCGAGCGGGGCAGGATTCAGCGGCTTGACGGGACACCGCTCATTGGGCGGAATTCGGGCATCGATCTATAACGCCATGACACCCGCAGCGGTCGATTTGCTCAGTCAGTTCATGCGCGAATTCGCCAGCTTGCGCCATGCTGTGACAGGCTCCTGAAAAACCCGTCCTGCAGCAGATTAAAAACCCGGTTCGGTCAGCGGCATTGGATGTCGGGGGTGCCGCCGCCGCCATCCGAACCGAGTCAACGCATCAAACCATCGGTACAGCCCTTCAGGATGCCTGCCGCAACATCTCAGGAATCGCATCCCAGCCGGATTTCACTTCACGCAGCAGACGAATCACCTCGTCCAGCGCGTCCGGATCGTTGCGGGCGTTGCCTTCCAGCAGACGCCGGCCCATGTATTCGTAAAGTGCATCCAGCTTTTCCGCCAGATCCGCGCCCTGGTTGTGATCGAGCAGGCCGCGCAGACCATCAATAATGGTAATGGCCTGACCCAGTTTCTCGCCTTTGACACGGATATTGTTTTGCAGCATCGCCCCGCGCGCCACCGCGATGCGTTCCAGCGCACCTTCAAACAGCATTTGAATCAGGCGATGTGGGTCAGCGACAGCGGCCTCGGCGATGGGGCCGGCCTGACGGTATTGATTGAGTTCTCTGCGCATCGCGTACATGGTGTCATCACTCCCGACAAGTGGTTGATGTGAACGATTGCTCGTTTGAATAAAAATAGTCGCGGATCGGTTGGTTCAGTTAAGCGGGCATCTCCCATGCCCCGTTCTCGCGTACCCGCGCCATGAGTTTCAATGCCTGCTCAGGCGAAATGCGGCGAATGATCTCATGGCGTTTGGCGTCAATCACGTTAATGGCCACCAAACCGCTCGTCTCATCCAGATCGAATTCCAGTATACGATCCAGGTTCTGCAGGAAGCTGTCGATGGATTCGACGATCTGATCCACCATCGTCGAATGCTCGACCTGCATGACCCGGGATGACAGACGCGCCGTCTCCGCAGATTCCTTGCTGGTCGTGAATGATTCGATCGACATAATCGAAACCTGCTGCTGTTTTCGGCGTTTTTGATTTTGCTCTGACGGGGTCTTGGGTACTGCCCGATCCCGCTCACGGTGAATGTAACGGCAACCGGCGGGAGTTCTTGAGCGGGGATGCTGAAGGGTTTTGATGCAGCAGTGCAGAGGTTCCGAGGTTCTTCCCGATCATGGTCGTTGTCGTTGTCGATTTGCGAATCTTCGATTACGACAACGACAACGAGCGGCCTCGGAATTTCTAAGGTACTGCACGAGCTGTCACCAGGATCCAACGGATGACGTTGGTTTGAGGGGCCGCCTGTGCCGAGCTGCAATCTGGCCCCGGCGAGTCGCTTTAGCTGGCTTGTACGCAAACGACGGAAGCAGTTTGCTCAACTGGCAGAGCCGTTGAACACTGACCACGCCAAAAGGGCGTGGATTTCTACGTTTCAGCCAGGAGCCGTCGATGCGCCACTGGACGCGGGATGCTCATGGAGCAACGCCTTGAACGCCCTTCTCCCCTGCGGGAGAGAAGGGCCGGGATGAGCGGGAGGGCAAGGATCAGGCGCCGCTTGCATCGTAAGGGCATCCCTCAACCCAACTCCTATCCGCTGGAGGAATTTTGCCGCCTTATTTGTCCTTCGGCGCGGTTTCCGGGGTCTTGTCCGGCGTGATCTTGACGATCTCCTCGTTGAACTCGACTTTGGCCTCGTTACGCATCTTGGCAATCGCTTCGGAAATCTTCTGGCGCTTGAGCAGGGCTTCCAGCTGCGGCTTGGCGTCCTCGAAGGTCGGCGGCTTGGGCGCCTCGGCCTTGCGGGTCTCCTGAAGCTCGATTACATGCCAGCCGAACTGGGTCTGCACCGGGGTCTTGGAGTAGGTGCCGGGCTTCATGGCGGCGACGGCCTCGGCGAAGGGCGCGACCATCTGACTGGCATCAAACCAGTCGAGTTCGCCGCCATCCTTGCCGGTCGGGCCGGTGGAGCTTTTCTTGGCCAGCTCGGCGAAATCCTCACCCTTGTTCAGTTGCTTGATGATCTTCTTGGCCTCGTCTTCATCCTTGACCAGGATATGACGCGCCTTGTACTCGATCCGCTCGCCCTGTTCCTTGGTGCGGGCCTCGAAATCGGCCTTGATCTTATCGTAGGCGGTCTTGAGCTCGTCTTCGGACGGGTTGATTTCGTCCGCCATGGCAGCCCCGGCAGCCTGCGAGATGAGCTTCATGCGCTCCAGCTGCTGCGCCGCCTGCAAGGCGGCCGCCACATCCGGATCGTCTGCGAGCTTGCGGCGATCACCTTCCTGCGAGGCGACAACGAGGGTCATGAATTCATCGAGCACCTGCTGCTGGAATTCAGGACTGTTGCCGTTCCGGCTCTGCTGGAGCTGCTCCTGGTAAAACATCCGGAAGACGTTCAGCGAATAAGGGGCGCCATTGACAGTCGCGATCAGGGCATTGGGATCATCCTGCTTGCTGGCGTTGGGCTTATCCTCGGCAGCCAGGCTTCCGGATGCCAGCAGGGCACAGAGCACGAGCGGAATACGAGCGGTCTTCATCATGAGCTTTTCCATGGGTGGTGGGTAAAACAGTTCGATACTTGAACGGAGGGTTGAAACGTCAGGGAAAGACTTGTTTGAAAGGCTTGACCGTGACCTCGCGGTAGACACCGGCTTCCCGATAAGGATCCGCAGCGGCCCAGGCCTCGGCGGCGGTCAGATCAGGAAATTCGGCCACGATCAGCGAACCGGAGAAACCGGCCTCGCCCGGATCGGGACTGTCGATGGCCGGATGTGGCCCGGCGAGGATCAATCGTCCCTCATCCTGCAGGGCTTGCAGGCGTTGCAGATGAGCGGGGCGAACGCGCAGGCGGTCGGGCAGACTGTTTGCGCAATCGACAGCAATGATGGCGTAGAGCACGTCAGACGGTCTCCTTTGGGTCGGGTTGATCTGGCATGTGGCGGGACAGGTAAAACGCCTGGGCGATCACGAACGCAATCGTCAGGCCCATCATACCGAAGAGTTTGAAGTTGACCCAGATCTCCTCGCCGGCCTGGGCGGCGTTGCACAGCGCGAGCAGGTGGTCGGCATAGACCGCCGCGCAGGTGGAGAGATCGATGGCGGCATCGCCGGTGGCGCCGATCAGTGTCTGCTGGGCCGCGTAGAAACCACTCCAGACATAGACCACGAACAGATTGGCGAAGCCAAGCAGGACGAAGAAGACCGTCCACATCAGGTTGAGACGCGACCAGATGACCGTCGGCAGGTCGATGGCGTGCCCCATCATGCGTTCGATCAGGGTGCGCTGGCCGATCAGCTGACTGCCAAGAAAGGCGATCGCAAAGAGCCAGTTGACCAGGGTTGGTTTCCACATCACAAAAATCGGGTCGTGCAGCGCGATGGTCAGTCCACCGAAGAAGACCAGCAGTCCGAGTGTCACCAGATGCATGGTCTCGACACGCCGGTGACGCAGCCAGAACCAGCCGACCTGAGCCGCCGAGGCGACAATCGCCACCCCGGTGGCGACATAGATGCCGGCCAGTTTGTAGGCAATGAAGAATAAAAGAATGGGGAAGAAATCGATCAGGAGCTTCATGTGTCGGGTTCTCTGCGCTGGAACGCGCTGGCGAGGTCGCGAAGCGGCAGGAGCATAAGACCTGTGGCCGGTCGCGGTAAAGACTCGTGTTTTCAGATGTAGATCAGATGGGGACAATGACCTGCCCGCCTGTTATCGTTGCGCGCGTTTCTGGGCTGTTTACATTCTGGGGGAATCGCGGTGGAACTGATCTCGACGTGGGTGAATACCTTGAACGGTCTCGTCTGGGGACCGCCGATGCTGGTGCTGATCTTGGGCGTCGGGTTTTTCCTGATGCTGGGGCTGCGCCTGATGCCGCTGCTGAAACTCGGTTTCGGCTTTCGCATGCTCTGGCAGGGACGCAAACAGCAGGGGGCCGGCGACATCACGCCGTACAAGGCGCTGATGACGGTCCTTTCGGCCACCGTGGGCACCGGTAACATCGCGGGGGTGGCGACCGCGATCTTTCTCGGCGGGCCGGGCGCGCTCTTCTGGATGTGGTGTACCGCGCTGGTCGGCATGGCGACCAAATACGCCGAAGCCGTGCTGGCCATGCACTATCGCGAGGTGGATGGCCAGGGCAACCACCTGGGCGGCCCCATGTATTACATCAAGCTCGGTCTGGGCCAGAAATGGCTGTGGATGGCGACCGCCTTTGCCCTGTTCGGGGTGCTGGCCGGATTCGGCATCGGCAACACGGTGCAGGCCAATTCGGTCGCGCACGCCGCGCAAACCACCTTCGGCGTTCCACTGTGGGTCAGCGGTGTGGCGATGGCGGTCTTTGCCGGGCTGGTGCTGCTCGGCGGCATCCGACGTATCGGCGACGTGTCGGCGGCGCTCGTACCTTTTATGGCAGTAGTCTATGTCGGTGGCGGTCTGGTGATTCTGGCAATGAATCTGGATCAGATCGGCCCGGCGCTGGAACTGATCGTCGTCCAGGCATTCAATCCCACGGCGGCGGCTGGCGGTTTCGCTGGCGCAACCATCGCGGCGGCGATTCAGTTCGGTGTGGCGCGCGGCATCTTCTCCAACGAGGCCGGACTCGGCAGCGCGCCGATTGCCCATGCCGCCGCGCAATCCAACGACCCGGTGGCGCAGGGCACGGTGGCCATGATTGGCACCTTCATCGATACACTGGTGATCTGCACCATCACCGGACTGGTGATCGTCGTCTCCGGCGCCTGGACCTCGGGCCTGACCGGCGCCGCGCTCTCCACTGCCGCCTTTGAGCAGAGTCTGCCCGGTTTTGGTTCCTACATTGTCGCCATCGGACTCGTTCTCTTCGCCTTCACCACGATCCTGGGCTGGAGCGTCTATGGCGAGCGCTGCGCCGAATATCTGTTCGGCGAACGTATCATCATGCCATTCCGCGTGCTCTGGGTGCTGATGATCCCCGTTGGCGCGCTGGCCAAGCTGGACTTCATCTGGCTGGTGGCGGACACGCTCAACGCACTCATGGCGCTGCCGAATCTGGTCGCGCTGCTGCTGCTGAGTCCGGTGGTGTTCCGCTTGACGCGGGAGTATTTCGCACGACCGGCGCAGTAATGTGCTGAAGACGCTGGCGCACCAGGGCGCTTAAGGCGATGCTTCAGGGGCAGGTTGAGAGGCGTCCCGGCTCTTCCAGGGCCAGATTTCAGGGCGTGATTCAACCTGCCCGCCGCAGGTCAGGACACATTCCTCACGCTGGGTCGCGCAAATCCCCATATCTGCGCCCTGGCAGGGCACGGGTTGCAGGCACTGGCGCCCCTTGGCAGCGATGCAGGCGGCATGATCGTCGCTGATCTGCTTGAAATCCTGCTGGCATTGCGTTTCGCGCAGCCGCTGGCGCTGCTCGCACTGGCTGTAGGGCAGATCACAGCGAGCAACGCACTCCTGTCCTGGAACGTCCGTGGGTGGGATCACTGTCTGTCGGGCGGATGGCAGCGCCTGACAGCCGGTCAGCATGGCGAATAAAACGGTTGCGATCAGAAAGACATAAAGCTGGGTGGAAGAAGGCATCGGGAACATCGGATCGGTCTCCATCGAGAAATGGCGCACACTCTACCATACCCGCCCTCGCGCTCGCGGCCTTGACGCCACCGGGGCGGCATGCTAAACGCCATTTCAAGCGGGCATCGCGGTCTTTATGACGTGACCGGCAATCCGCCTGGAGCCTGATGTTCGATCTGAACTGTCAGGATTCGATTCCGCGCCAGCGGGCGCATGCAAACTGGAGCATCAACCATGAGCAAAGGCGAAGACAAAAAGAAGGAAACGAAGAAAGCGCCGCTGAAAAGCATGAAAGAGAAAAAGGCCGAGAAAAAGGCCAAAAAAGAGAATCAGAAATAAAGCGCGCCCTGCCGTGACGCATCCTGTTATCTGCCGTCTTGCGCTGTCGATCCTGCTGTTCGCCAGCGGGCTGATTGGTGCGGCGGCGCAGACGGCAGCACCTCAGATCGAACCGGCGCCCGCATCTGCCGGGACCATGCCCGCAACGCCCAGGCCAAAGCCAAAACCGGTTCAGGTCGTCGAGGTCAAGGCTGAACTCGAACGGCTGATGTCGCGTCATGGCTTCGAGGCACGCGGCATCGAGCAGACCGCCGACGCCAGGGCGCGTGTCGAGGGCGGCAACCTGCTCACGCGCCTGCACGCCCTGCTGGAGAATTTCGATCATGTCATCGTGACCGCCCCGAACAACCGGATCGAGCGTGTGATCATCCTCGGCGAAAAGGTGGCCTATGTTCCACCACCGATGGTGGTCGAAGGCGATGGCAAGAGCCAGTCCAGCGCCAGCGACACCGGCGAAGTCGTCCTCTCGACGCAGCGCAAGGGATCTGCACATATCGTCAACATCACCCTTGAAGGCCCCAACAAGCAGCGCGTGCAGCAATCCCTGCTCATCGATACCGGCGCCGACCAGGTGGTGCTGCCGGCATCGCTGATCGGGTCGCTTGGCCTGGCAGCGGATGGTCTGCGCAGTCAACAGGTGCAGACGGCCAATGGGGCGGTCGAGGCGCGCATCGGCACGCTCGTCGCGATCTGGCTGGGCGAGCGGCGCATCGCCGATGTCGATGCGGCCTTCATTGAGGATTCGCTGCTCGGCGGTCAGGCGCTGCTCGGCATGAATGTGCTGGGCCGCTTTCAGATGACGATCGATGATGAAAACAGCCGCCTGACGCTGGTCTCGAAGTGAACTGCCGCGCCCCTGCCAACGCCGGACAAGACGCAGCTCGCTGCGCACCAGCGGCTCGGGATCGGGGACGGCAGCAGCAGGCCGTCATTGGCGAAATGGCGATTGAAGAGGTCCGACAGCGCGGTCAGCTCTGATCGCTCACCTCGTGCCGGCAATCGATAGAGTCCGGCGACTGATCAGATCGAGCGTGCCGGATTCAGCTATCAGGCGTCAGAGCCCCGCCAGTCCCCGCGCCAGATCGGTCTGGATGTCGGCGCCCTCCTCCAGCCCGACCGCAACCCGGATCAGCCCCTCGCCGATGCCGGCAGTCGCGCGGTCTTCCGGGCTCAGGCGTCCGTGGGTCGTGGTCGCCGGATGGGTGATGGTGGTCTTGACATCGCCGAGATTGGCGGTGATGGACAACAGCCGGGTGGAGTCGATCACGCGCCAGGCCGCTTCGCGACCGCCGCGCACATCGAAGGCGACGATACCGCCGCCATTGCGCTGTTGCGTGCCGAGCAGATGATGCTGCGGATGCTCAGGCAGGCCGGGATAATAAACCCGCTCGACCGCTGGCTGGGCCAGCAGCCAGTCGGCCAGTTGCGCCGCGCCCCGCGCGTGCGCCTGCATCCGCAGATCGAGCGTTTCGAGCCCCTTGAGAAAGACCCAGGCATTGAATGGACTGAGCGTGGGACCAGCGGTCCGCAGCACGCCATAAACCTCTTCGCCCACCAGCTTGTGATCGCCGACCACGGCCCCGCCGACGCAGCGGCCCTGACCGTCGAGATATTTGGTCGCCGAATGGATGACCAGATCGGCACCCAGCTCCAGTGGACGTTGCAGCGCCGGGGTGCAGAAACAGTTGTCCACCGCCAGCAGACAACCATGACGATGGGCAATGTCAGCCAGGCGGCGCAGGTCGACCATTTCGGTCAGCGGATTCGATGGCGTCTCGCAGAACAGCAGCCGGGTGCGCGGATGAATCGCGGCCTCCCAGGCGCCGGGATCGCTCAACGGCACATAGTCGGTCTCGATGCCAAAACGCGCCAGATATTTGTTGAACAGCAGCGTGGTGCTGCCGAACAGACTGCGCGACGAGAGAATGCGGTCGCCCGTCTTCAGCAGACCCATGCAGACCGCCAGGATGGCCGCCATGCCGGAGGCGGTCGCCACGCAGCGTTCGCCGCTCTCCAGCGAGGCCAGACGCTCCTCGAAGGCGCGCACCGTGGGATTGGTGAAGCGCGAATAGATGTTGCCCGACTGCTCGCCAGCAAAGCGCGCCGCCGCCTCGGCGGCGCTGGCGAAGACGAAACTGGAGGTGGTGAAGATCGGCTCGCCGTGCTCGCCCTCGGGCGTCCGCTGATGCCCGGTGCGAATGGCGCGGGTGGCGAAGCCGCCGATCCCGCCGGTTGCCTCGCCGGACTCGGGGGATAACTCAGTCGCTGTTGTAGAGATCAATGGCGCTCTCGCTGCACGGAAAACGGCTCTCCTTGGCGCTGTCGTTACGCCGGGCTTCGAGCGCCTGGAGATACTCAGGTGTGACATCCCCGGTCACATAATGACCATCGAAGACCGAGGTATCGAAACGATCGACATGACTCTTGCCCTTTTTCTGGACGGCCTCGATCAGATCGTCGAGATCCTGAAAAATCAGTCTGTCGGCCCCCAATTCGCGCGCCACCTCGTCTTCGGTGCGACCGTGGGCGATGAGCTCACTGGCCGCCGGCATGTCGATGCCATAGACGTTCGGATAGCGCACCGGCGGCGCGGCGGAGGCGAAATAGACCCGGTGCGCGCCGGCATCGCGGGCCATCTGGATAATCTGCTGCGAGGTGGTGCCGCGCACGATGGAATCGTCCACCAGCAGGACGTTCTTCCTGCGGAATTCCAGCTCAATGGCGTTGAGCTTCTGCCGCACCGATTTCTTGCGCACCTTCTGCCCCGGCATGATGAAGGTGCGACCGATATAGCGGTTCTTGATGAAGCCCTCGGCATAGGGAACGCCCAGATGATTGGCCAGTTGCAGGGCGGCGGTGCGGCTGGTGTCCGGGATCGGGATCACCACATCGATATCGTGATTGGACCACTCGCGCTTGATCTTGGCCGCCAGCTTTTTGCCCATGCGCGAACGGGCCTTGTGCACCGAGATGTTGTCGATGATCGAATCCGGGCGGGCGAAATAGACGAACTCGAAGATGCAGGGCGAGAGCACCGGCTGCGCGGCGCACTGGCGGGTATGGATCATGCCATCGACCGTGATCAGCACCGTTTCGCCGGGCGCGACATCGGCGATGATCTGGAAGCCGATGGTGTCGAGCGCCACACTCTCCGAGGCGATCATGTACTCGGTACCTTCGGGGGTCTCGCGGCGACCATAGACCAGCGGACGGATCCCGTTGGGATCGCGAAAGCCGAACAGGCCAAAACCGGGGATCATGGCGACTGCAGCATAACCGCCCAGACAGCGCCGATGCACCCCGGCGACGGCGCGGAAGACATCCTGCTCGTCGATGCGCAGCTTGCCCTGGATCTGCAACTCGTGGGCGAAGATGTTGAGCAGGACTTCGGAATCGGATTCGGTATTGAGATGACGCAGATCATCGACGAAGAGATCGCGCTTGAGGTCTTCGGCATTGGTCAGGTTGCCGTTATGCGCCAGCACGATGCCATAGGGCGAGTTGACATAGAAAGGCTGCGCCTCAGCCGAACCGGCGGCCCCGGCGGTAGGATAGCGCACATGACCGACCCCCATGTTGCCGGGCAACTGGATCATGTGGCGCGTTTGGAACACATCCCGCGCCAGACCCTTGTCCTTGCGCAGATAGAGTCTGTCGCCCTGACAGGTGACGATCCCGGCGGCATCCTGGCCGCGATGCTGCAAGACCAGCAGCGCATCGTAAAGTGACTGATTGACCGGACTGTGGCCGACGATTCCAACGATTCCGCACATGGATGGGATACCCGCCCGCGCGCCGCGAAGAATCGGCGCAGATGATTGAGAGCCGATCAAGGTAACTCAGAATCCCGGTTGCCTTCAACCCGAGTCAACCGCTGTCCGACCACCTTCAGCAGTTTCGTGTCGATCATGCTGCTTCAGTCAGGCCAGCGCGCCCGTTGCGGCGCGCTGGCCTGCGTCTCATCAGCCGCCGGCCATCATCATATTGAGCATCAGCTTGTTCAGCCGTCCGACGAAACCAGCCGGATCGTCAAGCTGACCGCCTTCGGCCAGTTGTGCCTGATCGAAGAGGATCATGCCGAGATCGCCGAAGCGCCCTTCGTCCGTTTCGGACTCCAGACGCCTGACCAGCGGATGATCCAGATTGACCTCCAGGGTTGGTTTGGTCTCGGGTGCGCTCTGACCGACGGCCTTGAGCACCCGCGCCAGATTGGCGCTCATGTCGTCCGCCCCGACCACCAGACAGGCGGGTGAATCGACCAGCCGGGTACTGGGACGCACCGCCTCGACCCGCTCGCCGAGCGCGGTCTTGAGACGCTCCAGCAGGGTGCCATGCTCGGCGGCGGCCTTTTCCCTGGTTTCCTGCTCGTCCTTGTCGGCCAGTTCGCCCAGATCCAGATCGCCCTTGGCCACCGACTGAAGCGGCTTGTCCTTGTACTCGGTCAGATGGCTGACCAGCCATTCGTCGACCCGATCCGACAGCAGCAGGACCTCGACGCCCTTCTTGCGGAAGACCTCCAGATGCGGGCTGAAACGGGCCGCTGCCGGACTGTCGGCGGTAATGTAATAGATCTTGTCCTGACCCTCCTTCATGCGCCCGAGATAGTCGTCGAAGGAGACGCGCTGGGCATTGTCCTCGCTGTGGGTCGAGGCAAAACGCAGCAGACTGGCGATCTTCTCGCGGTTGGCGAAATCTTCAGCCGGACCTTCCTTGATCACCTTGCCGAATTCGTCCCAGAAGCTGGCATATTTCTCCGGCTCCTCGGTCGCCAGGGTTTCCAGCAGACCCAGTACGCGCTTGGTATTGGCCTGACGGATGGTATCGATCTTGCGGTTGTGCTGGAGGATCTCGCGCGAGACGTTCAGCGGCAGGTCGTCGGAGTCCACCACGCCCTTGACGAAGCGCAGATAGTGCGGCATCAGCTTGTCGGCCTCGTCCATGATGAAGACACGCTTCACATAGAGCTTGACGCCGTGTTTCTGCTCGCGGTCGAAGAGATCCCAGGGCGCCTTGCTCGGGACATAGAGCAGCGCGGTATATTCGTTGGTGCCCTCGACCCGGTTGTGGGCATGGGCCAGCGGCGGCTGGAAGTCGTGCGAGACGTGCTTGTAGAAGTCGTTGTATTCCTCGTCGGTGATCTCCGACTTGCTGCGCATCCACAGCGCGGTGCCGCGATTGACCTGCTCGAATTCGGGCGGCTCGCCCTTTTTCTGCTCGGCCTCTTCGCCGTAAAGTTCCTTGGCCATCTCGACCGGCAGGGCGATGTGGTCGGAGAACTTGCCGATGATGGAACGCACCCGCCAGCTATCCAGAAACTCCTTTTCGTCCTCTTTCAGATGGAGGATGACATCGGTGCCGCGACCGGCCTTCTCGACCGTCTCCAGCGTATAGCTGCCACGACCATCGGACTCCCAGCGCACGCCATGTTCGGCGCCCAGACCGGCGCGACGCGAGATCAGCGTGACCCTGTCGGCGACGATATAGGCGGAATAAAAGCCGACGCCGAACTGGCCGATCAGCTTGCTGTCCTTGGCCTGATCGCCGGACATGCTCTCGATGAAACGGCGGGTGCCAGAACTGGCGATGCTGCCGATGGTCTCCATCACCTCCTGGCGGCCCAGACCGATGCCGTTGTCCGAGATGGTGAGCGTGCCGGCCTCGCGGTCGGCCGTGACCCGAATCCGCAGCTCGCTGTCGCCTTCGTAAAGTCCATCGTCGCTCAGCGCCTCGAAGCGGAGCTTTTCCGCCGCATCCGAGGCATTCGAGATCAGCTCGCGCAGAAAGATCTCCTTGTTCGAGTAGAGTGACCGGATCACCAGATCCAGCACCTGACTGACCTCGGCCTTGAATTCCAGTGTTTCCTTATGCGCTTCGACTGTCATCTTGCTTTGTGACCTTCTATCTGTATGGGTTGGGTTGAAACCGGCCCGGAAGTGGCTTCCGGGCCAATTCGGTATTGTCGCATGGGCGGCCTGGGGGGATACAATGCCAGACATTCATCACGGCGCGCCGGGAAAACCGTCATCCCACGCCGACACTCGCCCGCTTAGTGCAGGCAATCCGACCACAAGTCAAGGGTTTGAAGATGGAATCACAGGTTATCGCCACCACACCCATCGCGGGCCAGCGCCCCGGCACCTCCGGCCTGCGCAAGAAGGTCAAGGTCTTCCAGCAGCCGCACTACCTGGAAAATTTCGTCCAGTCGATCTTCGACACCCAGCCCGAACTCCAGGGCGGCGCACTGGTGGTCGGCGGCGATGGCCGTTATTACAACCGCGAGGCGATCCAGGTCATCCTGCGCATGGCCGCCGCCAATGGCGTGCGACAGGCGCGGGTCGGACGCGGCGGCATCTTCTCCACCCCGGCGGCCTCCTGCATTATCCGTCAGTACAAGACCCAGGGCGGCATCGTGCTCTCCGCCAGCCATAATCCGGGTGGCCCGGACGAAGACTTCGGCATCAAGTTCAATGCCGCCAACGGCGGGCCAGCGCCCGAGGCCATGACTGACGCGGTCTATGCCCGCACCCAGACCATCGACCGCTATCTGACCCTTGACACCCCGCCGCTTGATCTGGACCGGCTCGGCACCTTTGCGCTCGGCGGCATGGAGGTCATCGTCATGGACCCGGTCGCCGACTATGCCGCGCTGATGGAGTCGCTGTTCGATTTCAACGCCATCCATCAGTTGTTCAACTCCGGTCATTTCAGCATGCGTTTCGACGCCATGCACGCCGTCACCGGACCCTATGCCGTCGAGATCCTGGAAAACCGGCTCGGCGCGGCGCCCGGCACGGTCATGAACGGTCAGGCCAAGGAAGACTTCGGCGGCGGACATCCGGACCCCAATCTCGCCCATGCCCAAGAGCTGGTCGCGCTCACTCAGGGTCAGGACGGACTCGACTTCGGCGCCGCCTCCGATGGCGATGGCGACCGCAACATGATTCTCGGCAAGAATGTCTTCGTCACCCCGAGCGACAGTCTGGCGATCCTCGCCGCCAACGCACACCTGACGCCGGGCTATCAATCCGGCATTCGCGGTATCGCCCGCTCCATGCCCACCAGTCAGGCGGCTGACCGGGTCGCCGAACTCATGGGGGTGGAATGCTTCGAGACCCCCACCGGCTGGAAATTCTTCGGCAATCTGCTCGATGCCGGTCGCATCACGCTCTGCGGCGAGGAGAGTTTCGGCACCGGATCGGATCATCTGCGCGAAAAGGACGGGCTCTGGGCGGTCCTCTTCTGGCTCAACCTGCTGGCGGTGCGTCAGCAGCCGGTCGCCGAGATCGTCACCGAGCACTGGCGCCGCTTCGGTCGCAATTACTACACCCGGCATGACTACGAGGCGGTGGATCTGGCCGGCGCCGAGGGTCTGATGGATCATCTGCGCCATCTGCTGCCCGACCTGCCCGGCCAGACGCTGGGCGACCAGACCGTCCGTTACGCCGACGACTTCACCTACACCGACCCCATCGACGGCAGTTGCTCGCAACGCCAGGGCATCCGCATCGGTTTCGAGAGCGGCGCGCGGATCGTCTTCCGTCTCTCCGGCACCGGTACCGAGGGCGCGACCCTGCGGGTCTATCTGGAATATTACGAGCCCGATCCGGCGCGTCATCATCAGGACACCCAGGAGGCCATGCAGCCGCTGATCCGGATCGCCCGCGATCTGGCGCAGATCGAAGCCCGCACCGGACGCCGCGAGCCGGATGTCGTGACCTGACCATGGCATGGGATGGGACTGGCTTGAATCGCAAGATGGCGAATCCCAACCCCAGCCGCCGCTGGATGCGGTTTCTATCGATCTGTGCGGGCTTGACTGGCGTGACCGCCGTGCTGGCAGCCGACCCCATGCCTTACAGTCTGACCCTGGCACCGACCGGCAATGCCCGGATCGATCAGGCGGTCACCGATTCATCCCAGCTCGCCGGGTTGCGCGAGGAGGCACCGGTCGGCCCCTTCGCGCTCATCGCCCGCGCCGAGGCCGACGCGGCGCGCTTCGATGACGTGCTGCGCAGTTTCGGCTATTACGATGCGTCCATTCAGGTTCGCATCGCCGGGCTTGCCACCCGGGATCCGACTCTGCTTCCAATGCTCGAAAACCTGCCGTCGGCGCCGCCGGTCGCAGTGTCGGTCCAGATCGATCCGGGACCGCTTTATCAACTCGGGGTCGTGCGGCTCGACGGCCCCGTGCCCGAGGCTGCCAGGGCCGCTTTCCATCTCAAGCCCGGCGAGCCGGCGCGCGCAGCGGATGTGCTCGCCGCCGGTGCAGCGGTGCTGCGCGCCCTGCGCGAGGAAGGCTTTGCCCTGGCCACCCTCCCGCCACCCGATGCGGTGGTGGATCACGATACCCGCACCATGGATGTCGTCTATCTGGCCGATCCCGGTCCCCGGCTCAGTCTGGGAACCGTTTCGGTGCATGGACTCGACCGGCTGCGCGAGGATTATGTTCTGCGCCGCCTGGGTCTGACGCCGGGTGAGCCATACAGCCCGAGCCGTCTGGAAGCGGCGCGCCAGGATCTGCTGGCGGGTGGCGTGCTGGCCTGGGCGCGACTCACCCCGGACACCAAACCGGATGCGCAGGATCAGTTGCCGCTGACCCTGGAGGTCGCTGAACGTCCGCCGCGCGTGCTGCGCTTTGCCGGTGCCTATTCGACCGACGAGGGCGCGAGTCTCTCGACCTCCTGGATCCATCGCAACCTCTTTGGCCGGGCCGAGCAACTGACCGTGAAAGGCGAGATCGGACATCTGATCGAGAGCGCGCCGGAAGATCTCAGCTATCTCGCCAACGTCAGTCTGCGCATCCCCGATCTCTGGCTGCGCAATCTCGATCTGCGCCTGGATCTGGGCGGGGTCAAGGAAAGTCTCGATGCCTATGATCGCGAAGCCGTGACCGCTGGCGCGGCACTGGAGCGGCGCTTTTCTGCCGGACTCTCCGCCAGCGCCGGGCTGGCCTTCCAGCGTTCGCGGATCGTGCAGGACGGAACGGCGCGAAACTATCAACTGCTTTCGCTGCCCCTGACCCTGACTTACGACACCACCGACAACCCGCTGGATCCGCATCGGGGCCTGCGTCTCGGCTCCCAGGTCACGCCAACCCAGGTGCTGGAGGGCGACGGCTCGGGTTTCCTCGTCGCGCGTGTGGCCGGATCGACCTATCTCGATCTCACTCAGGGGCTGACCGGCAATCTGTTCGCCGGCTTGACCAGGGCAGGCGCGGCAGACAGCGATGCGCAGGAAGCCGATTCAGGGAGTCAAAGCGGACGCTCCATCCTCGCCGGTCGTTTCGCGCTGGGCAGCATCGTCGGCGCCGGCCCGGAAGCGGTGCCGCCGGACTGGCGCTTCTATTCCGGCGGGGGCGGCTCGGTGCGCGGTTATCCCTTCCAGTCCATCGGCCCCGAGACGGCATCCGGCTCGCCTGCTGGCGGCGACGGGCTGCTGGAGATGGCGCTCGAATGGCGCCAGCGATTCGGTGCCAACTGGGGCGCGGTCGCCTTTTCCGACGCTGGCATGGTGAGCGAAAACGGCATTCCCGGCACTGGCGCGCTGGCGGTCGGTGTCGGTCTCGGGGTGCGTTATTACACCCCCATCGGCCCGGTGCGGGTCGACGTCGCCACCCCGCTCAATCCCGACGACGGCGATTCGCCAGTGCAGCTTTATATTGGAATTGGACAGGCATTCTGAGCATGCGCCGTTTTCTGCTGCCACTGTCGATCATCCTGCTGACGCCCGTCCTGCTGCTGGCGTTGCTGCTGCTGGCCGTCAATACCGAACCCGGACGCGGCTTCCTGGTCGCCAGGCTGGAATCGCTGACCGGTGGTCAGGTCGTGCTGTCGGGACTGAGCGGCACCCTGCCGACCGCGCCGCGTCTCGCCCGTCTGGAGCTGCGCGACGAAGCGGGCGTCTGGCTGCTGGTCGAAGATGCCGTACTCGATCTGGATCTCTGGCAACTGCCGCGCGGCAAAATCGCCGTCGAGGCGCTGACCGCCCGTGCGGTGGTCCTGAGTCGCCTGCCAGAAGCAAACGACGATGAGCCAAGCGGGCCGATTCGATTGCCGATGCAGGTGCTGCTGCAACATCTGGCGATTGCGGATCTGAGTCTGGAGCAGGCACTGCCCGGCGCGCCGCGACTGACGGTCGAGGGCAGCGGCGATGCACTGTCCATCGATAGAAGCCGGGGCGCACTGCGTGTCGCCGCCATTGGCCGCGCGGATCGCTACAGCCTGGAATGGGGCATCGACGCCGGGCGCTATGACCTGAAGCTCGGACTGGAAGAAGCCTCCGGCGGTCTGCTTGCACGGCTGGCCGAGCCGCTCGGCCTGCGCGTCCCGGCTGACCTGGATGGCTGGCGCTTCGACGCCCGCGCAGAAGGGCCGTCCACCGCGCTCGCGCTCGACGCCAGACTGGAAGCCGGACCCTTGCAGGCCGCCGCCGAGGGCGTGCTGGATCTCAACACCAGCTCCACCAGCGGGCTGCGTCTCTCCGCCGAGGTGCCAGCGATGGCGCTGACGGCGCAGGATCTCGGCTGGCGGCGGATCGCGCTCAAGGCGGATGTGCGCGGCACCCTGGACGCGCCTCAGGGCAACGCCAGACTCGAATTGGACGGACTCGCCTTCGGTGATTACGGGCTCGACCGCCTGACCGCAACCGCCGAGGGCGACGCCGCGCGCCTGACCCTCGATGCCGCGCTCCAGGGTCTTCGCGCCCCACTGGATCTGCCCGCAGCGGTGACGACAGACCCGCTGCATATCACGGGCGAGCTGAGCCCACAGGATGCTGCCCTCCCCTTCCAGCTCAGCGCCAAACATCCGCTGCTCGATCTCGCCGCCGAAGGCCGGCTGGCCGAGCGCACCGGTCGTGCGACCCTGAACCTCCCTGACCTCGCCGCCTTCGCGACCCTGATTGGCGCGAAACTGGCCGGCAGTGCCCGTTTCGAGGTCGCTGGCGCGGCGGGCGACTCGCCACATCTGGATGCGAGCGGCGACCTGAAGCTGACTCAGGCGCCGGGGCCGCTGGTCGCGCTGCTTGGGGCATCGGCACCGCTCGCGCTCAAGGTCAGACAGGACGGCGATGTCTGGCAGCTCGACTCCGCCCGGATCAAGGGCGCGAAACTCAAGGTCGCCGCGCAGGGCCAACTGGCAGGCGAGACGCTGACCCTGGGCTGGGCGCTGGATCTGTCCGACCTCGGTGCGCTCGGTCCCGGCTGGTCCGGTCGGCTTCAGGCGCTGGGCGGCCTGTCGGGCAGCCTGGACGCGCCCGAGCTGGTCGCTGAACTCGAAACCGATGCCAATCTCGGAGAGGCCGGTCGCGGACGGCTCGCCGGGCGTCTCGCTGCCCGGCTCGCGCCAGCGGAGGTCGCGCTGACGTTGAACGGCGACTGGGCCGGACAGCCGGTCGCCATCGACCTGCAAGCGGGACGGACGACCGATGGCGCGCTGACCCTGTCGTTCGGCGACAGCCGCTGGGCCAGCGTCGCCGCGTCGGGCAGTCTGCGTCTGCCACACGGCGCCACGCTGCCGCAGGGCGAGATCCGGCTGAACGCCCCGCGTCTGGCCGATCTCAATCCACTGCTCGCCATCCTCTCGCCGCCGACCGGCGGACAACCCGCGCCCACAGTCGCCGGGCGTCTCGACGCGCGACTCGCGCTGACGGATGCGGGTCAGGCACTGATCGAGGCCGACGGCAAGGGTCTGACCCTGCCCGGAGCGGTGGGGATCGAGTCGCTGATGCTGACTGCGCAGGTCAAGTCGCCGCTGGGCGCGGCCACGACCGATGCGACGCTGCGTCTGCGCGGACTGGCGGCTGGAGAGATCGGCGGGGATCTCTCGCTGACCGCGCGCGGCACGGCCAACGCGCTCGATCTGACGGCGGACGCCAGGCTGACCAGCCCCGCCGGCCCGCTCGTGCTGACGACCAGCGCACGATTGGACGCGCCCGCCAGCCGGCTGGCGGTCCAGCGTCTGGAAACCAGTGCGCGCGGCGAGACCCTGCGTCTGCTCGCGCCCTCAACCCTGAATTTCGCCGATGGGCTGGCGGTCGACCGTCTGCGTCTCGGTCTGCGCAAGGGCACGCTTGATCTCGCCGGGCGGCTGATGCCCCGACTCGATCTCAACGCGACACTCGCCGGGCTGCCGCTGGATCTGGTCCAGCTCGCCGCACCGGATGTACCGCTGACCGGCACCCTCGGCGCACAGATCCGGCTGGCCGGCGCGCTTGACGCACCGACCGGCTCGCTGCGCGTCCAGGCGACCGAGCTGCGTTTGAACGAGGGCGCGGCGCGCAGTCTGCCGGCGACGCAGATCCAGATTTCGGCGGATCTGGGCGAGCGCGGCACCGATCTCGACGCGCGGCTCGCCACTGGCAAAGGCGCCAGCCTGCAAGTGCGCGGACGCATTGATGGTCGCCTGCCTTTCGCGCCGGGTGCGCTGGCCCTGCGCGCCGATGGTCAGGTCGATCTCGGGCTGCTCGATCCATTGCTGACCAGCGGCGGACGCCAGATCAGCGGACGGGCCGTCCTCGACACCCGCATCGTCGGCACCCTCGCCGCGCCGCGTCTGAATGGCACGCTGCAACTCAGTGATGCCACATTGCGCGATCGGACCATCGGTCTGGCCCTGACCGGGATGACCGGCACCTTGCGTCTGGCCGACGACACCCTGCGCGTGGAACGACTGACGGCACGGGCGGGGCCGGGCAGCCTGACGCTCGATGGCAGCGTCGGGGTTCTGGCGCCCGGATTGCCGGTCGATCTGCGTCTGGTCGCCAGCGAGGCGCGCCCGGTGCAGAGCGACATCGCGAGTGTCAAAGGCAACGCCGACCTGACCCTGCGCGGACGTGCGCGCGAGCGTCTGGATCTGGCGGGAAACGTGCGGCTGGACGAGGTGGATATTCGCCTGCCGGAACACCTGCCGGCGAATATCGCCACCCTGGAGGTGCGCGAGCGCGGCACGGCGGATCATCCCAATCCACCGACGCCGCGCACTCAGACCAGCGCGCCGCTCGATCTGGGGCTGGATCTCTCGGTCTCAGCACCCCGCAGGATCTATCTGCGCGGGCGCGGCGTCGATGCCGAACTCGGCGGCGAGGTGCAGGTGCGCGGCACGGCGGCGAATCCCAATCTCAGCGGCGGCTTCAAACTGCTGCGCGGTGAATACGAACTGGTGGGCCAGACGCTGAATTTTTCGCGCGGTCGCATCGGCTTCGACGGCGCCACCGGGATCGATCCGACCCTGGATCTGGAGGCACGTGTCACCACCGCCGACAGTACCGCCATCCTCGCCGTGCTGGGGACCGCCAGCGCGCCGCGCATCGAGCTGCGCGGCGAGCCCGAACTGCCCCAGGACGAAGTGCTGTCGCGTCTGCTATTCGGCGTCGCCGGGGGACGACTCTCGCCGTTGCAGGCGGCGCGTCTCGGCATGGCGGCGGCATCGCTCGCGGGCATTGGCAAGGGCGGCGGCTTTGGCGTGCTCGACCGCGCCCGCACGGGACTCGGGCTGGATCGACTCTCGGTCGGCACCGACGAACAGGGCGGCGCCACCGTCGAAGGCGGGCGTTATCTCTCCGAGCGGGTCTATCTCGGCGCCCGCCAAAGCGCCCGCACCAATGAGACCCAGGGCGTGGTGCGGATCGAACTCACGCCCAACATTCGTCTGGAGGCCGATGTCGGCGCCACCGGCGGCACCCGCGCAGGCGCGGCCTATGAGCGCGAATACTGAATGTCAGAACGCCCGGTTCCGGTCCGAGCCCTCGGCGCCAGCAAAATCGAAATCCATCTGCGCGGTCGGCGGCTGCACATAAGCCCCCTGAATCAACTCGACGCCAGCGGCATAAAGCCGGGCAATCGACTCCGGACCATCGACACCGGTGGCGATGACACGGTTGCCGCAGGCTTTGGCGGATTGCACCAGCCAGGCAATGGATTCGGCCTCCGGTCCCTGGACGACACGTCGGGCGATGCGGACGAAGGCCGAAGGCAGGGCATGCAGGACTCGGGGGCTGCGCTGACTGAAATCGAGACCGTTGAGACAGAGACGGATGCCCAGGCGTCCAAGCTGACCGGCGCGGGCCATCGCCAGATCCAGACAGGCATCCGCTTCGGCCACCTCGAACTGCACGACTGGACGCAGCCGGATCAGATTCCGCGTATTGATCTGATCGCGCACCCACGCGGCCCAATCCTCGTCGGCGGCGCCGGTAAGCGACTGATGGATACAGATCTGAACCGGCCTGCCGGCGTCCAGACATGATTTGAGAACGTCCAGCCCGGCAGACAGCAGCCAGCGGTCGAGGCGAGCGGCCAGACCGGTGCGGGCGGCAATGGGGGCAAAATCGGCGGGCGGCAGCAGTTCGCCGTCGCCAAGCCGCAGACGCGGCGTCATCTCGTAACGCTCACCCTGGATGCCGGTCAGCGCCACCATCGGCTCGAACAGCAGTTGCAGTTGGTCGGCCTGGATGGCCTCCCGAATGGCTGACTCGTGCGTCGCCTCATCCGCGCCCCGTTCCTCGCGCGCAGAGTGCTCGATCCGGCGCTCGCCCTGGCGCAACGACCAGCGTGCGGCCCTGCCCGCACGTGACAGCAGCGTCACCGAATCATTGCAACCGCCGACGAGCGGATACCAGCCCGCACCCAGGGCCACACCAGCGGCCGTCTCATCCAGCGCCCTGCCAACCTCATAGGTCAGCGTCTGTGCGGCTTCGGCCAGCGCCAGGTTGTGCTCGCGACGCATCAGTATCGCGACCGCGCGCTCGCCAACCCGCGCCGCCAGATCGTCCTCGCTGACCCGTGCCGCTACTTCGGCTGCCAGACGCTCCAGCGCCTCCTGCGAGCCTTGCAGCTCCAGATAGATCAGCGCGCGCTGAGCGGACGGGTTGCGTCCTTCCGCGCCCAGCCGGCCAGCCGGGATCTGTCCGATCAGTCGATCCAGACGCTGCAAGAGCCGGTCGCGGGTCGCCAGCCGGGTCAGCCCGTCAATCGTTCCCGGTCCACGCAAACGCCGCATCCGTTCTCTGGATCGCTGAAGCCGCTGCCGCACCGCCTCCACCAGCCGATCCGGCGCGACCGGTTTGGCGAGAAAATCGTCGCCGCCAATGCGCAACGCGGCCATCTGCTGCTCAGGATCCAGCTCCCCGGACAGAAAGATGATCGGCAGATCGGCAAAACGATCCTGTTCGCGGATGATGCCGGTCAGCTCGATCCCCGACGCGCCCGGCATATGCAGATCCATCAGCACCAGATCCGGGTTGAAGCGATCCAGCGCCTGCATCACCTCCAGCGGATTGCAGACCCGCTCGACCAGGATGCCGGCACCCTGCAGAACCCGGCTGGCGAAGAGCGCAGCCACCGGCTGATCATCCACCACCAGCACCCGATCAGACGCCTGACGCGGCACACCCAAAACGTGCGCGAGACGCTCGGCCAGTTCATCGAATTCGTGTGACGCCGGCAGATAGAGCGCCGCGCCCGCGCGCATGGCGGCGAGCCGCAAACGGATATCCTCCTGATGCGCGAGGACGACCAGCGGGGGCGGCGAGCGCAGGTCGGTCGCAAAGCAGGTCGTCAGCGCCCCCACGTCTGCCGGATCGGACAGGAGGCGCGTATCGAACAGCAGGAGCGCGGGCGCTTCGGTCGTGAAACGCGCCATCGCCGTGATGGGATCAGCAAAGGTTGCGAGTTGCAGACCGTGCGGTGTCAGCGCCGCTTCAAGGTCGGCAGCGGCTTTCGCGTCGGAGGTCAGGAAGAGTATGACGCCTGAGCGGTCGGTCTCGTGGCGTGGTGGATTCGTCATCCTGCGGTTCCCTCCCAAGCAAATAAAGACTCAAGCCTGGAACGGGATTCTGGCACAGCGTGAACGATGGGATCCACCCCCGAGCCACATTCTCGATGAAACCGGGTTTCACGCTTTGTCTTTTAAATAGACAGGATTAACAGGATTTTTCAAGATTGACAGGATTTAGAAAACAATGACTTGTCTCCTGTGAATCCTGCGAAATCCTGTTCATCCTGTCCATTTGGAGCCTTGACTCTGGTAGAAACTTTCCCGGAAACCACCTTAAACCCCGTAGGGATCCTGATACCACTGACGCAGGATCTTGAGATCGCGCGCGGGGAGATAGGCATAGGCGCCCATCAGATCCGCATGCACCGCCTCGGCCAGTTTGTGCGAGACCTGACGGTTGGTCAGCATGTGGAAATACCAGGCGAAGTGGTAGCCAAGTTCACGGTCGAAACCGTGGATCTGATTGGCCAGACCCGCGCCCCGTGCCACTTCGGCATCAGGCAGGATCGGGATCCGGGTCGCCAGCGCGGGCACCGGCTTGGCGCTCTGATGGGCGTCGCCGTCCTGATCCTGATATTCGCGAATCGCAAGCACCCAATGCTGACAAAAGCCTTCGGACTCGGCGGCTGAACTCTGATCCCACTCGGCGAGAAAACGCCGTAGACGCGGGCTGGCGCCCGGCGAGTCGATCAGCTCGGGGATGCGCGTCAGGCGCCGAAACAGCAGACGCGGCGAGCCGACCGGCTGGTGTTCCAGACGCGGAAAATCGAGCGGATCGACGAAATCGTTGAGGCTGTCGGGGAACCAGTCCGGCATCATGAGATGGCGGTCCAGCACTTCCTGCAACTGTTCGATTTCGATCTGGATAAAGTCCTGCGCCAGCGGGCCGGTGGGGGCGACCAGATAATGCGTCTGACCGTTGAGCCGGGTGGCGAAATAGGGCCTGTCGGCAAACCTGAACAGGAGCTCATCGACATCGCCGCCGGATTCAGCCTCGGCCCACTCCCTGAGCTGATGGGCGACACGCTGACCATCCTGATCCACCACCCCGCCCAGTCGATGCCAGCCGACGCGGGTCATCGCATGCTGGATGCCCAGATCCGGCAGCAGCGGCTGAATGGCCGTCAGGAGTGGCTCGATTCCTTCTGAGGCATCGACCGACTGGCAGACCTCCGCGATCTGCAACTCCAGTTCAGCCAGTCCCGGTTCCAGCTTGCTCAGTGTGTTCGCCATCGCCTCTTTACCATCTTATTTTTGGTTTAGGTGATTACTCGTGCAGCACCTTGGAAATCCCGAGGCCGTTCGTTCGTCTTCTGGTCACGAAGCTCTGGCTTCGTGACCTCCCCGATGAAGCTCTGCTTCACGAGACGGCGGCTCTGGATCGACCCGATCATTTACCCTCGGATTCGCGAAGCAGCGCTTCGTCTCGCGGGTGACGAAGCGGAGCTTCATCACCAGGATCCAATATTTAGACAGGATTTACAGGATTAAAAACAGTGCATTAAAAATCCTGTTAATCCTGTCAAAAAACGAGTTCATCGGAGAAACACCAATCGCCTAACCGTCCCCATCGACCTGGGCCAGCAGGAGTCCGGTCGCGGCTTCGGGATCGGTCGTCAGCTTCAGACAATGCTGACGCCCATCGACCAGATAGAGATTGAAGCCTTCGCCGCGATGGAAGGGTTCGCTGAGGCCGACATCATCGTCATGGCAGGACGTGAAATGAAGATCCTCGAAGGTCTCGCGCAGGGCGGCGAGGGTCTGCTCATTGAGCCCGGCGCGCCGCACGATCTCGGCGACCTGCTGGAGACGGACGGGCTCGATCATGCCTCGACCTCTTCGCGCTCGAAACGAACGCGGGCCTCCGGCGCCTGACCCATCGCCTTGGCCAGCCAGGGTGGCGGGTTGCTGGCGAGGATCGGCTGCAGGGCCAGCATGCGTTTGCGGGCGCTGCCGCCGTCGGCGTCCTTGATCGGGTGAATGTCACGTTTGATGACCTTGGCTGCCGCCGGACCGCCGATGGAGGCGACATAGAGCACCTGACAGTCGGCGATCAGTTCGGCGCGGTAGGCGTTGCGATCATCGCCGGCCTGAGATTCATCGACCGTGCGGACATCGATCAGACGGCTTTCGGTCGCTGAGACCTGATAAATGAGGAAATGGCGCGCGGCCCCGAAGTGACCATCGAGTTCCTCGCCGCCATTGGAGGCGCAGGCGACCCGGATGGAGTCCGGCATCTCGCCTTCGATATAGGGGTCAGTCGGCGGGAGCGGGGCCAGTTGGAGCCCGGCCTCGCCCTTGAGGATGGCGAGCGCCGCCCTGAGTGCATCCATATCGAGATCGGCCAGATCACCCGAGGCGGCCTGCTTGAGATCCTTGACCTTGAGTCCGGCCAGACGCTCGGCAGTGGGCGGAAGCCCCACGGCGTCCGCCAGCACCCGCAGCAGACGGGCGGGATCGGTATCCGGCAGCGTGCGCGCGGCCAGACCGATGCGCAGGGCGATATCGTCAGAGAGCGAGGCATTGGGCATCGTGCATGTCCCCAGTTAGGCAGTGCATCATCTGTTGAAGAAACAGACAGGATTAACAGGATGACCCAAGATTAACAGGATTAAAAAGAATGATTTATAAAATCCTGTCCATCCTGGAAAATCCTGTTAATCCTGTCCATTTTCCGCGCCAGATCGGGTTGGACAACGCCAACCCGACAATCGATGGCATCAGACTGACACGATACAGTCGTCTTCCATGCAGACATCGAGACACTGCGGCGAGCCGGGCTCGCCATCGCCCTCGCATTCGCTACAGGTGTTGGCGTCGATCTTGTAGACGCCCTTGAAGGGCGTGATGGACTGCGTCGGACAGACCGGCTCGCAGTCGCCACAGGCGGTACAGAGTTCACGGACGATTTTCATGGCCATAACGATTTCTCCAGATGTCACTCATCACCGCGCTTGAAGCGCAGGGTGGTCGGAAAAACGGGTGGCGGGCTGATGGGATCGATGTACCAACGGGATCCGTCAGTCAGCACCACTTCCCCGCCCCAGGTCTCGGAGGTGTCCGTCTCCACGGAGGCGATGGTCTCCTCCATATCCTTCTTGGCGACGTAGAAGAGCAGGTCTCCCGCGTCGTTCTTGCGAATCATCACATTGGGCATGGCGCTTGTCTCGTCGCTCAATCATCACGGTGAGTGCAACCGACCGCCCCTCACCCCAACCTTCTCCCCCTCGGGGGAGAGGGAGTTAAAAAATTGAACACATCGGAAATTGCGGCGCGTGGCACTGTCCGCGCCACGCGCCGCGATTTCAGATTAGCGAACCAGGTCGTAGTTGTAGTCGGTCACGCCCATCTCGCGGGTCTCGTCGTCCAGACGCTCCAGTATCGCATTGACCAGGGTGGTGAGGATGTACATAGCGCCCTCGTAACCCAGGGTCGTCATCCGATGCAGGTGATGACGGTCGAAGATCGGGAAGCCGATGCGGATCAGCGGCACCTCGAATTCCTTGCCCTTGTGCAGGGTGTCGCGCTGGATGAACTTGCCGTAGCTGTTGCCGATCAGGAAATCCGGCTTGTCGGTGAAGCACAGCGAGCGCATGTGCCAGAGGTCGCAGCCGATATGGACCTGACCGCCAGCGCCGTAGGGCGAGGACGCCAGCACCTTTTCAACCTCTTTCTTCCAGCGTTTGTTGGCGCTGTTGCAGAGGATGTGGGTCGGCTCGGCGCCCAGCTCCAGCAGGAACTTGACCATGCCCAGAACATAATCGGCATCGCCATAGAGCGCGAACTTCTTGCCGTGCAGCCAGGTGTGGCTGTCGGTCATCATGTCGACCAGACGCCCGCGCTCCTTGGCCAGCGACGCCGGGATCTCCTTGCCGGTCAGTTCGGAGACCTTCATCAGGAACTCGTCGGTCCACTCCAGCCCCATGGGGATGTTGATGTGGTTGACCGGCTGCTTCCAGGTGATCTCGGCAAACTTCTTGGTCTTGGGCAACTGCCAGGGTTGCAGCAGGAGCGTGTCGATGGCGTTCGGCGCATCCTTCATCTCGGCGAGCGGGGTGCCGCCAGCATACATGCGGTATTCGCCATCGGCCGGGGTATCCAGCACCTCGGTCGGATCGCACAGCAGGCTGTAGCCGACGCCCATTTCATTCATCATGCGATGGATGACGCGGTAGTTGCCGAGATAGGTCTCGAAGCCGGGCACGATGTTGATCTTGCCGTTGGAACCGACGACCTTGTCTTCCATGTAATTCAGCGTGAAATGCCGTTGGAAGCCCTCGAACATGTTGTCCCAGCCGGTGGTGTGGCTGCCGACGAAGCTCGGGGTGTGCGCAAAGGGGACCGGGAATTCTTCCGGGATGTACCCTTCCTTGCGGGCATTGCCGATGAAGGCATTGAGGTCGTCACCGATGACCTCGGCCATGCAGGTGGTGCTGACCGCGATGCACTCGGGCTTGTAGAGCGCCTTGGCGTTCTCCAGACCGTCGAACATGTTTTTCTGGCCGCCGAAGACGGCCGCGTCTTCGGTCATGGAGTCGGAGACACAGGCAACCGGCTCCTTGAAATGACGGTTGAAATAGGTGCGGAAGTAAGCCACACAGCCCTGCGAACCATGGACATAAGGCAGGGTCTTCTCGAAGCCCAGTGCGCAGAGCACCGCGCCGAGCGGCTGACAGGCCTTGGCCGGGTTGATGGTCAGGGCTTCGCGCTTGAAGTTCAGCTCCTGGTATTCCTTGGTCGTCGTCCACTGAAAGACCTCTTCGATCTTATCGATGGGCGGCGCTTCCTCGACTGTCGCCCGCTTGTTGGCGAGGTTCTCGACATAGTCGGCATCGCCGAACAGCGGGTAGCAGGGTTTGATCTTATCGACTGTCTGGCTCATGAGTGTGCTCCTGCCGCGCCGCTAATCTGCGGACGACGACATGCAAAGGGTTCATCGGGGCTTCCAGCGACCAGCCTTCAGGACCAGCAAGATACGCTGGAGTCTGGCGGCTGGAAGCTGGTGGCTAGGTCAATCAGGCGCTGGCGGCCAGCTTCTTGACCTCGGTCTCACCCTCAGCGGGCTTGAGCCAGGGCGCCTGCATGCTGTTCCAGCAGGGATTGTTGACGGTCATGTCCATATCGCGGGCGAAGATGGCAAAGCCGTCATAGCCGTGGTACGGACCCGAGTAATCCCAGGAGTGCATCTGACGGAAGGGCACGCCCATCTTCTGGAAGATGTACTTCTCCTTGACGCCGGAGCCGATGAGGTCAGGCTTGACCCGCTTGACGAATTCCTCGAACTCGTAGCCGGTGACATCGTCATAGAGCAGCGTGGCCTCGCCCATTTCCTTCATGGTGCGGTCGTAGTCGTCGTTGTGGGCGAACTCATAGCCGGTGCCGACCACTTCCATCCCCAGGTCTTCGTAGGCGCCGACCACGTGGCGCGGACGCAGACCGCCGACGTACAGCATGACCCGCTTGCCTTCCAGACGCGGACGGTACTTGGCGATGATGGCGCTGTATTCGGCCTCGTATTTGGCGATGACCTTCTCGGCATTGGCCTGGATGGTCTCGTCGAAGAAGGCGGCGATCTTGCGCAGCGACTCAGCGATCTTGGTCGGGCCGAAGAAGTTGTATTCCATCCACGGAATCCCGTACTTCTCTTCCATGAAGCGGCTGATGTAGTTCATCGAGCGGTAGCAGTGGATGAGGTTGAGCTTGACCTTGGGGGTCAGTTCCATCTCGGCCAGGGTGCCGTCGCCGGACCACTGAGCCACCACGCGCAGACCCATTTCCTCAAGCAGGATGCGTGAGGCCCAGGCGTCGCCACCGATGTTGTAGTCGCCGATCACGGCCACATCGTAAGGCGTGGTCTGGAAGGTCGGATCACCATCGCGGTTGCCGATGACCCAGTCGCGGATGGCGTCGTTGGCGATGTGGTGACCCAGCGACTGGGACACACCCCGGAAGCCTTCGCAGCGTACCGGCACGATCGGCTTGTCGAGTTCCTTGCCCTTCTTCTTGGACACCGCCTCGATGTCGTCGCCGATCAGACCGATCGGACACTCGGACTGCACGCTGATCCCTTTGACCAGGGGGAACAGCTCATTGATCTCGTCGATCAGCTTGGCGAGCTTCTTGTCGCCGCCGAAGACGATGTCCTTCTCCTGGAAATCCGAGGTGAAGTTCATGGTGCCGAAGGTATTGACGCCGGTATGACCAACGTAATAGTTGCGGCGACCGGCACGCGAATAGGCGCCGCAGCCGACCGGACCGTGCGAGATATGGATCATGTCCTTGATCGGACCCCAGACCACACCCTTGGAGCCGGCATAGGCGCAACCACGGATGGTCATGACGCCAGGCAGCGACTTGCGGTTGGAGGTGATGCACTTCTTGGACTGTTCCACCGAAGGATCGTTGACGGCCAGATGCTTGGCGCGATCCTTCTTGGCCTTGTCCGGGTAGACCTCAAGCACCTCCTGGATGAGGGCCTGGGTCTCTTCACGAGTCAATGCTGTCATGACCTTTGCTCCTGCCGTGCCGCCAATTTGCGGACTCCCGGCATCAGAATTTTCTGACTTGCGTGTTTTCGGTAACTTGAGTCGTCAGTCGTCAGTCGTCAGTCGTCAGATTTGAGCTTGACGCGCTGAAACAGAACCACATGGTTTTCTGCCAACTGCCAACTGCTTAAGCAACCGCTTCTTCCGCCGCCGTCTTGCCGATGATGCTTTCGTCTTCGCCGTCCATCAGGCCGAATTCCATCAGCAGGTCTTCGAGTGCATCCATGGTGATCGGGGTCGGGACGACGAACATCTTGTTGTCGATGATCTTCTGCGCGAGGCTGCGGTACTCGTCGGCCTGCTTGGCCTTGGGGTCGTACTCGATGACCGTCATGCGGCGGATCTCGGCGCGCTGCACCACGTTGTCGCGCGGCACGAAATGGATCATCTGAGTACCCAACTGACGGGCCAGCTCCATGATGAGTTCATCTTCGCGGGCGGTGTTACGGCTGTTGCAGATGAGGCCGGCGAGACGCACGCTGCCGGAGCTGGCGTATTTCACGATGCCCTTGGCGATGTTGTTGGCGGCGAACATGGCCATCATCTCGCCGGAGCAGACGATGTAGATTTCCTGCGCCTTGTTCTCGCGGATCGGCATGGCGAACCCGCCGCAGACCACGTCGCCGAGCACGTCATAGAACACGAAGTCCAGATCGGCTTCATAAGCGCCTTCCTCTTCGAGGAAGTTGATGGCGGTGATGACACCGCGACCGGCGCAGCCCACACCCGGCTCAGGACCGCCGGACTCGACGCACTTGATGTTGCCGTAGCCGACCTTGAGCACATCTTCCAGTTCGAGGTCTTCCACCGAACCCGCTTCGGCGGCCATCTCCATGATGGTATTCTGCGCCTTGGAGTGCAGGATCAAACGGGTCGAGTCGGCCTTGGGGTCACAGCCGACGATCATGACCTTTTTACCCAGCTCGGCCAGACCGGCGACGAGATTCTGGGTGGTGGTGGACTTGCCGATACCGCCTTTGCCGTAGATGGCGCATTGACGCATTGCCATGGATTGCTCTCCTGTGGTGCCTGCTGTTGCAAGCGTTGAACGAATTCACTCGACGACAGTAATAAAGCAACCCCCGTGCCAGTTTTTAAATCAGACCTAACTGACTGATTAAAAAATAAAAATAAACCCAATCAAATGACAGCGTCATTTGATCTGGTCGCATCCGCGACAAAGCCGCAGGGTCTGCATGGACAACAACCGACAAATCGCACAAACCGAGCGACACCCGACACCCACCCTCCCCGCCTGTGCGCGGTTGCCAATGAATCGCTGCAACCTGCCCGCCGTGATCCTGGGCAGTCTGACCTATCAGCAGCATCCGGTCGCACTGGAAATCGACGGCATTCGCGACTTTCATGCCGGGCTCTTCACCACCCTGGACTCACTGCCCGATCAGCCGACGCGCGCGCAGCGTTTCATGGATTACATGACGGTGCGTTTTCTGCTGGAGGAACCGGAAGAGGCCGGACTGATGCCGGGACGCCAGCGCAAGTCGCGGGTCAACGCCAACTATCTGCGTCTGGTGCGCGGCTGGTCATTCGATTCGGATGGACGCGAGGGGGCGGTGCTCAAACGTTGGGTCGAGAGCCGCTTCGGTCTGCTGGCGCGTCATCACGCCGGCTCACTGCTCGATCACAGCGGCGATGCCTACCAGCGTTATCTGCTTGAAGGCGCGCGGGGTCTCTATGCGACCAATGCACTGGAGGCGCAGCTCGACCTGCTCTATACCTATTGCCAGTACGAACTGCGGCGCGAACAGTCTGCGGCCAGCCATCTCAGACTCTATCGCGGCATCAACCGCATCGATGATCACGAAATCCTGGGAACCTGTGGCGCCGGGCGCTACCGGGTGCTCTTCAACAACCTCAACAGCTTCACCAGCCACCGCGAGCGGGCGGACGAATTCGGCGATTACATCCTCATGACCCGGGCTCCGCTGCCCAAGGTCTTTTTCTATAACCGCCTGCTGCCGGGCATGCTCAGAGGCGAGGATGAGTATGTCGTGATCGGCGGGGTGTATGAGGTTGAGATCAGTACGATTTAAACCGCGTCCAGCGCGACAGGCATCATTTTCAGCTTGTGTTCAGCCCTGCGGATGTCACCGACCTCAGTGGAGACGCGGTTTAAGATTTTATATTTTTCAATATCTTAATCCGAGCCGGCACACACAGTCGTCGATACTGTCAAGATCGATCCAACCCAAAACATCGCATACTGCGCTGGGCGCGGTTCCGGGGTGTCAACGCCGCTCAGGATGCGTAACGGGACTCCGAGTCGCCCTTACGCCCTCGCGACGTGACAACTTTTTGGCCCGGGCTCGTCCCGCTCCGGGCCGCCGCTCCGCCACAAGCAGCGCCCAACGGGCGCGCTTGGGCTGCGCACCGGCCCTACGACGAATGACTCGACGGCGTCTCGGAGGCGCTTGCATATCGCCTTCGCCGCTTCGGGACCGCTGGCCCCTACGCGACTCCGGCGCTACGCCCGCGCTCTACGCCTACCCGGGACTACCGGCCTTCGCTTCGCTCTCCATGGCCGGCAGCGTAAGCGTGCTTATCGACCCTGGCCTAATCGCCTGACCAGCAAACCAAGCACGATCATCGTCAACGCCAACCCGATGGCCAGCCAGTTGTGAAACCGGACAAAGGGCGTCGCGCCAACGCGGGGCTGCACCTCGGCGGTCGCGCCACCGCGCACGAATGAGGGCACGGAAGCCATCGTCCGACCCCGCTCATCGACGATGGCCGAGATCCCGGTATTGGTCGCGCGCAGCAGAAAACGCCCGGTCTCCAGCGCGCGCATACGGGCAATCTCCAGATGCTGATGCGGGGCGAGCGAATCACCAAACCAGGCATCGTTGCTGACATTGATCAGAAACTGCGCCTCGGGCAGCGCCTGCACGACCTCGGTCGGAAAGGCGTCCTCATAACAGATGGACGCACCGGCCAGATATTGGCCCACCACCAGCAGGGGGCGCGTCTTGTCGCCGCGACTGAAATCCGACATGGGCACCTCGAAGAGTTGCACCAGCGGGCCAAGCCAGGATTTGAAGGGCATGAATTCGCCGAAAGGCACCAGGTGGCGCTTGGCATAGAGATCCTCGCGACTGCCGATGCTGAGGAGGCCGTTGTAATAGCGTCCGGTCTCCTCCATCACCGGAATGCCGAGCACGATTTCAGTGCCCTCGGCGCGGGCGCGTTCGGCCAGGGGCGTCAGCAGCGGAGCGCGAACCTGATGCAGAAAATCAGGCAGTGCGGTCTCCGGCCAGACGATCAGATCCGAGTCGAGATGATCCAGGGTGAGCTCCAGATAGGCCTGCGCGATCATGACCCCGGCGTCCGGCGCCCATTTGACCGCCTGCGGGATATTGGCCTGAACCACGCTGGCCTTGAATGCCGGGCCAGAAGGCTCGGTCCATTCGACCTGCTGTAGACCGACGCCGCCGAGCCAGATCGCCGCCAGAAAGGATCCCGTCGCCAGACGGGCGCGACCCGGCCAGCGGATCAGCCCCCACAGCAGACCGCCGGAGAGCGCGACCAGCAGACTGACGCCATAGACCCCCGCGACCGGCGCATAACCGGCGAGCGGCCCCTCGATCTGGGTGTAACCGAGATTGAGCCAGGGAAAGCCGGTGAAGAGCCAGCCGCGCAGCCATTCGAGCAGCACATAAACGCCCGGCAGCAGAAGCAGCGGCCCAACCCAGACCGAACCGCCATCCAGACGGCAGATCAGCCAGCCGGCCAGGCCGTAATAGAGCGCCATCGCCCCGATGAAGAGCGCCGTCAGCAGATGGGCGACCCAGGCATCCATGTTGCCGAACTCATTGAGGCTGATACGGATCCAGAAGACCCCGAAACCCAGCAGGCCCACACCGAACAGCCAGCCACGCCAGAAACCGGCGCGCGGTGTCGCGCCCGTCAGACTGTGGAAAAATCCCAGCAGCGCGAGAACGGCGAGCGGAAAGAATGAGAAAGGCGCAAAACCGAGGACAAGCAGCGCACCGCTGCCGAGGGCAAACAACGCGGGGAGAATCGGAGCAAGACGCGAGTGAAGCAGAGGCTGCATGGAAACCGCCAGGGGTTTGACTGGAAACGCCGCTGTTTCTAGCAGTCGCGACCCCTGGGGTCAAATGTTCAGTCAGGCATCGCCATCATGGTCATTGATGCGCCAAACGTCGAAGTCACTCAAAACTCAGCATCTCGCGCTGGATGCGGTTTAGCTTGAGGCCGTAAACGGCAGCCGGTCATTCAGGCCGTCCAACTGGCTGCCGGTGTCCTTGAGGCTGCTGACGATACGTTCCATGGCGGTGAACTGGGCGGTGAGACGGGCGGAGATGCCTTCCATCCGGGTATCAAGCAGACTGACCTCTTCCTTGATCCCGTCAAGCTGCTTCTGAATGCCGTCCTCGCGTGTCTTGAACACGCCCGCTGCGCCCTGGAAATCATCGATCAGCTTGGATAGCTCACCGGCAATGCCGCGCGAAAAGCTGATTTGGAAGGCGCCCTGTGCTGTCGCCCCCTCGCTGACGCTCAGATTCAGGCCATAGGCAGCGGAGTCGAGCGCGGGCAGCAGCACATTGCCGGCACCGAAACCCTCCTGACCGTTGATGGTGCCTTTCACATCGACACCATCAGTGCTGGTCAGACCCGACGATGCGATACCCAGGGCGGCCATATCGGCGCTGGCCTCGGTGACGCTAACCTTCGAGATCGAACCATACTCACGCGAGACGAAGCTGAACGATTGGACGCCGGTATCGGGATCGGTATTGATGTTCACATCCACTGCCGCCCCCGCCTTTTTCAGCGTGGCGTCGCCATTGATCTGTGATTGCAGATCGGCGCGCAGTTCCTCGACTGAGGCATAGCTGCCGGTGAGTGTGATGCTACCGGATTTGATCCCATCGACACTCATCTTGAAACTGTAATCCAGACCCGGGCCGGAGGTCACTAGCGTCGGCGTGCTGAATGAATGGGTCATGGCCGTCAGGCCGGTGCCGGCTGCGGTCAGGCTGTTATCAATGCCAAGCTCGGCCATCTGGGGGCTGGCCTGCGTGAAGCTCACCTCGGACGCCTCGCCGGACTGCCGCGAGACGAAGCTGAATTTTCCGGTCTGGTCATTGAAGCTGACATCCACGCCCGCCCCGTCGGCGGTGAGCGCGGCATCGCTATCGAGCAACGATTGCAGGTCGTTGCGCAGAGCCTGAGGGTTGGCATAGGTACCAGTGAGCTGGATCAGGTCCGATCCGACCCCATTGACATTGATTTTAAAGCTGTAATCGCCGGGGGCGGACGTATCGAGCGGGGTCACGAAATCCCCTGTGTCCGGGTCGAGCGCGAGCGTCATGTCGTTCGCAGTGAGGCTGGCAGCAGTCGGCGTGAACCCCAGCGCACCCATCTGGTTGCCGATCGCGCTGAACGTAACCGGGTCGGTTGGACTGGTTTGACTCGCAAAGCTGAAACGCCCGGTACCGGCATCGAAACCGACCGTCACACCCTTTCCCGCCAGACTGGTATCGGCATCAATCTGCGTTTGCAGCGCCGCAACCAGGGCAGCGCTTGAACCATAACTGCCGGTCAGTTCGATGGTGTCGGACTGGGTTCCGCCCACGTTGAGCTTGAAACTGTAGCCGCCGCTTTCCCCGGAGGCTACCAGTGACGTACCCGTCGCCAATGGATGAGTGATCGCATTGCCAACCGCCTGCCCTTTCGTCGGATCGCGGGTGATGACGACATCGTGCGTGCCCGAGACCGCGCGATTGGCAAAGGTGCCGGGATTCACCGAGACCGCCGTGTTGGTCGAACTGCTGCGGGTGGCAAACAGACTTTCAAGCTGGTTGAAATTCCCGCTGATCGCCGCGCTGAATTCCTTTTCATCAATCGAAAGCGAACCGTCGCGCTCAGTGCGGATCCCCACATTGGTCAGCGCCGTGAACCCGCTCTGCACGCCCGGCACGGAGCCACCGATGGTCTCGCGCAGCCGGCTGATCATGGTTCGGGCGGCGCTGTCGCCGGCCAGCGCCCCGCGCACCAGCTTGTTGTCCTTGTCGCGGCTGTAGCCCACCAGTTCCTGGGCGCTCTTCTGAAACGTGTTGTAGGCCGTCACAAAATCGCGAATCGACTGCTCGGCGGTACTTTTGTCTGCGGTAATCGAAAAACTCAGGCTCTCGCTAGGTGACGCCTTGTTGATTGTGAAAGACAGTCCGGGGATCACATCATCAATGTCATTGCTTTCGCGCGTGACTTTCAGGCCATTGAGCGTCAACTCGGCATCCTGCGCTGCCTGGGTCTGCGTTGCCGTCCGGTTCGTGCTATTGAAGTTGAAGTCACTCAGACTGGCGGTGCTGCCTGTGATCTCCATGGCGTTCGATTTGCCCGAGGGCGAGGTCAGCATGAGCTGGAACTGGCCATCCACTTTCAGCACCGACGCCTGCACACCGGCATTCTGGCTGTTGATCTTTTCGGCAATGCTATCAAGCGAATCGGTCGCCGCGACGCTGATCTTGAGCGAGGCACGATCATTGTTGACATTGAATGTGGACGCATTCTCCCACTCGCCAAAACGAATGTTCAGATCACCGGATTTGCCGAGTGCGGCGGCACGGTCAGACTGGCTCGCCATCGCCAGTGATTGGGCGCTGGCCACCTGCGTGACTTCGATCTTGTAAGTGCCGGTCTGAGCGCCGGGCGCCACCTTGTTGGCCGTGATGACATCGGAACTCGGCACGGAGACCGAGCGGGCATTGAAGAGATCGTTATCGCCCAGGGCCGCCATCGCGGTTTGAACGCTATCGAGCGCGCTCTTCAACTGACCATAACCGGAGATCTGCGCCTCCAGCTTTTCCTTGCGCGCATCGAGCCGTTCTTGCTGGGGTGCGCGCTCCACCGCCGTCAACTGGGTGACGAGTTTGGCGATATCGATCCCCGAACCGGCGCCAAGCGAACTGATGATGTCGTTGCTTGCCATGATTGCCACCCCTCAGCGTTTGGGGCAAGCCACTCCAAGCCATGCCCGCATTGATTCTCTGAATCTTTATCGGCACCCGCACCGAAATCTTGAATTGACTGGCCGATCCTGAGTGAACCGAGCCGGGCGGGGTATTCGCCCCGTCCGGAAGCTTTCAGGCCCGGTTTGGCAGGGGCGGAATCACACGAAACTCCTCGCCCAACTCGATGAACTCGGCAGGGCGACCGATTTTGAGCGATTCGCAGTAAACCGTCGGCAGGTCGCGCCCGCGACGGTCATAACGCAGGTTATCCGTGAAGTTGACGATGATCGGATTCACGACATAGGAGACGCCGATCTTGAGCTTTTCCGGCGTGATGGTATTGGGCCGCTTTCCGGCTCGCGTGCAAGCGACTCGGCACGAACGCCAACTGATTTGAATTCGATCGCTGCATTTTCGCCCTGTTCCAGCATGGAACATGGCGATCAACTGGCTTTCAGACATGCAATCGTTGCTAAGCCTTTTTGTTAAAAATCAATCCCACCAGACCATCGACATATTTTGCGAATTTCAAGGTTTCTTCACTTGGGATCTGGCGGATGACTTCCTTGGTTTGCGCATCCAGCACCCGGATCACCATGCGTTCGGACTCTTCGTCAAGCTGAAAGGTCAGCGTCTGCTTGCCGTTCTGCATCATCTCGTTGATCTTATCAACCGCCTCGTTCAGTTTCTCGACCGTCTCCTGGTCACTCGCCTTGACCGCGCCGGATCCGCCGCGCTGGAATGCATCCAGGCTGCTGGCATGAGCACCGGTCGTCACGCTGGCCTGACTGCTCTCGGGCGCAGCGCCAGCCGAGCCGTTCTCGACGTTCGGGGCCGGGCGCATTCCGGCGCCGCTGGCAGACGGAATCGTCCGTGTCAATCCCGCCAGACTCAAGGGATCGCTGGCCATATTTCTCTCCTGTTCGCACGGGCGGTTCCCGCGTGGAGAACCGCCCATCTGTCACTCACCTGACCTTCAGTTTAACGCAGAAGCGAGAGTACCTGCTGCGGTGCTGCGTTGGCCTGCGCCAGCATCGCGCTGCCAGCCTGCGTCAACACCTGCGAGCGCGAGAGCGAGGCCGTTTCCGCCGCGAAGTCCGCGTCCTCAATGCGTGAGCGCGAGGCCGAGGCGTTCTGCGAGATGCTGGACAGGTTGTTGATGGTGAAGTCCAGCCGGTTGTTGACCGCACCCAGATCAGCGCGCACATCGTTCACCTTTTCGAGTGCGTTGTCGATGGCCTTGATCGCCTTGTTTGCGCCCTCGACGGTCGAGATGTCGATGCTGGCGAGCGACATGCCGTCTTCTCCGCCGCCGTAGGTGCCGACGCTCAGACCCGAGAATGAGAGATTGGCATTGGTTCCACGCCCAATATCGATCTCTTTGTCCGATTTGAGGGTGTATTCACCGACAAAGACTGTTGGTTCGGCAGTATCACCAGTGTCGGTTGCGATATCAGCAGTAGCAAATCCGACCTCGCTTCCGTTTTCGACTGCAACCGCAATGTTGCGCCCATCATCCGCAATGAGCTGCACGCCGCCACCCATTGCACTGCCACTGGTTCCATCAGATCCGTTGATGCCGGTATCGACCGCCCGCACACCGGTTTCTGCGGTTTTTGCATTCACTGCATCAATGAATGCCTTGCGATTGGCGCTCATGTCGGAGTCTGCTGCGGTGGTTACCGTATCCAGCAGAACGCCATTGATCCTGGCGGTCACTGTGGCACCATCATTTGTTTGTGCAACTGTGTTTTTGGCGATGTTCTGGTTCGCCACCGCCGTGACGCCGGTCTTGTCGGACACCAGATTGAAGGCTGCCGCCTTGGCAATGGCGCTGTATTCCTTGCCATGACTGGATGCGGTGTCGTCTATCGCGTAGGAAGGCCCGACCGAAACGCCGTTGACCAGAACATTGCCCGCCGTCATCGCCACAGCCGAATCTTTAAGATCCGACGATACCTGGGTCGCAGTACCGCTGTAGTTTCCCTCGACAAAGCCCGCGTCGGCAGCACTGCCGGTCGCACCAGAGGTGATATTGATCTCTTTGCCGCCGGTGGACACCAATGTCACTGTACCAGTGGTGATAGAGAAATCATTATATGCCCTGGTAGGCGGATCGGTCGTTGCGTCGGTGACAATCACGTCGGTCCCTAAACCCATAGATTTAGAAGCCGTTTCGCCGCCTATTTCACTTAGATCCAACGCGATGTTGCGTCCATCCGCCGCGACGAGTGAAACGCCCCCATTTTCACTTCCGGTATCAACAGCCGTGACACCCGTCCGCGCCGATTCTTTATTGATGGCATCAACAACAGCGGCACGACTTGCTGCATTACCCGCCTGGCGGGAGGACTCTGTCGTCGTATCAAATGCCTGAGTCGAGATCTTGATCGTAACGCCATTCAATACGATGTTACCGTCCTGAGCCGAGCCATCATGCTCGCTCATATCCTGACCACCAAGCTTGGTCTCGCCCACCACCGCCGTGACGCCGGTCTTATCGGTTTGAGCATTGATGGCAGCAGCAGTCGAAATGGCGCTCGCGCTCTTGCCGTAAGTTGAAGCAGTATCGGAGGCAGCGGTCGCGCCACCGATGGCAATTCCGTTGATGGTGAGGTCGCCGTCGCCCAAGGACTTGAGAAGCGTACTCACGTCCGGATCCGTATTAGCTGCTTCATCGACTACGTTCGCAAAATCACTACCGCCACCCGTCCGTCCCAAAGCGCCCACACCCGCCGTCTTCGCCACACCCAGCGATTTGGAATCCATGACGCCGATATTGACGCTGATGGTCTGATTGGCCTCGGCGCCGATCTGCAACTTGACATCTTTTGATGTGCCGTCGAGCAGATTCATACCGTTGAAATTGGTGCTGGAGGAGATACGATCCAATTCCTTGACCAACTGCTGGGTCTCGGCGTTCAGGGTCGAGCGGTTGCCGCTGGTGTAGGTGCCGTTGGCGGATTGCACCGACAGCTCGCGCATGCGCTGCAGGATGTTGGACGATTCGCTCAGGGCGCCTTCGGCGGTCTGCACCAGCGAGATACCGTCGTTGGCGTTACGCACCGCCTGATTGAGGCCGCGCACCTGCGAGGTCAGGCGGCTGGCGATGGCTGAACCGGCGGCGTCGTCCTTCGCTGAGTTGATGCGCATACCACTGCTCAAACGTTCCATCGACTGCGCCAGCCCACTCTGGGACTTGGTGATCTGGCGCTGTGCATTCAGCGATGCGATGTTTGAATTGATGACCATTGCCATGACTGTATCTCCTGTCTGTGTTGAGTCGGCGGACTGCTGGACATCAGCGGTAGGCCGTGGGGTAATCACTGGGATCCGTTCAAGGTATCGGCTGATGGGCTGAAACCTTTAGCCGGGCTGGCTGGGCGAAGCATTCAGAGTACAGCGTTCACTCCCTTGCGTTTAACCCGCACTTGCAAATCGGCACCGAAGACCTGAAATTGGCTGCCCTTAACCAGGGTTTTTCAAGCGAGGTGAACATGACGGACGAGGATCTGATCGACAGCGAGATGGAAGACATGGAGCCGATCCAACTGGCGCGGGCCAATGACGTCCTGCCCATCGAAATCCATCTGCTACCCGTCGCATCCCGCCCCTTCTTTCCGGGACAGGCGGTCCCGCTGATGATGAACGCCGAGCACTGGGCGCCGACCATCCGCGCGGTGGCCGATACCGACCACAAGATCCTCGGCGTGGTGCTGGTCGATAGCGAGACCTCGGAGGAGGCCACCACCATCAATTTCAGACGGATCGGCACCGCCTGCCGGGTCCATCGTATCCATCAGCAGGACGGACACCTGCAAGTGCTGGTGGAATGTCTCCAGCGTTTCAGCGTCGCCGACTGGGTCAATCCACAGACGCCCTTCTGCGCCCGTGTCGCTTATCTGCCCGAGCCGGAGGGGCCACCCAACGCGGAGGTCAAGGCCTACGCGATGGCGGTCATCAACACCATCAAGGAGCTGCTGCCGCTCAATCCGCTCTATGTCGAAGAGCTGCGGATGTTTCTCGACCGCTTTGGCCCCGATGACCCGTCACATCTGGCCGATTTCGCCGCCAGTCTCACGACCTCCACCAAGCAGCAGTTGCAGGAGGTGCTGGAGATCCTGCCGCTGCTTCAGCGCATGGAAAAGGTCTTGGTGCTGCTCAACAACGAACTCGAACTCGCGCGCGCCCAGCAGAAGATCCGGCGCACGGTCGAGGAGAAGATGCACAAGCAGCAGCGCGAGTTCTTTCTGCGCGAACAGCTCAAGGCGATTCAGAAAGAATTGGGCATCGCCAAGGATGATCGCACCGCCGAGATCGACAAGTTCCGCGCGCGGCTGGAGAAGCTCACGCTGACCGAACAGGCAGGCAAGCGGGTCGAGGAAGAGCTGGAGAAAATGGGCATGCTGGAGACCGGCTCGCCCGAGTACGCCGTCACCCGCAATTATCTCGACTGGATCACGCTGCTGCCCTGGGGCCTGCATTCAGCGGACAAGCTGAATCTCAAGCGCGCCCGGCGCGTGCTGGATCGCGACCATTACGGTCTGGAGGACGTGAAGGGACGCATCCTGGAATTTCTCGCGGTCGGCATCCACAAGGGTGAGATTGCCGGCTCCATCATCCTGCTGGTCGGGCCACCCGGCGTCGGCAAGACCTCCATCGGCCATTCCATCGCCGATGCACTGGGACGGCGCTTCTTTCGCTTCTCGGTCGGCGGCATCCGTGACGAGGCCGAAATCAAGGGCCATCGACGCACCTACATCGGCGCCATGCCCGGCAAATTCCTTCAGGCCATCAAGGATACCGGTACCGCCAACCCGGTCATCATGCTCGACGAGATCGACAAGATCGGCGCCTCCTATCATGGCGATCCGGCCTCGGCCCTGCTGGAGGTGCTGGATCCGGAGCAGAACGCCGATTTCCTGGACCATTATCTGGATCTGCGCTTCGATCTCTCGAAGGTGCTCTTCGTCTGCACCGCCAATCAGTTGGACAGCATTCCGGGACCGCTGCTGGATCGCATGGAGGTCATCAAGCTCTCGGGTTACATCGCCGAGGAAAAGCTCCAGATCGCCCGCAAATATCTCCTGCCGCGTCAGATCGACCGTGCCGGACTCGGCAAGGGCGCCATCAAGCTCGATGTCAGGACGCTGCGTGCACTGATCGAGGGTTATGCGCGCGATGCCGGGGTGCGCCGGCTGGAAAAACAGCTCGGCAAGATCGTGCGCAAGGTCGCGGTGCGGATGCTGGAGGGCGAGGAAACGCCGATCACGGTCAATGAACCCGATCTGAAAGGCTATCTCGGCAGCCCGGTCTTCCGCGATGAGCGCAAGCTGTCCGGCCCCGGCGTCGTCACCGGTCTGGCCTGGACCTCAATGGGTGGCGCAACACTCTCGATCGAGGCAGCGCGCACCCACAGCTTCGCGCGCGGCTTCAAGCTGACCGGCCAGCTTGGCGATGTCATGAAGGAATCGGCGGAGATCGCTTACGGCTATCTGGTCAGCCACGCCAAGCTGTTTGGCGCGGATCCGGCCTTCTTTGAAAAGTCATTCATCCATGTCCATGTCCCCGCTGGCGCCACGCCCAAGGACGGTCCTTCAGCCGGCGTCACCATCACCTCGGCGCTGCTGTCACTGGCGCTTGATCAACCCGTCCGCCGTATCGCCATGACCGGCGAGATCACACTCACCGGCGAGGTCTTCCCGGTCGGCGGTATCCGTGAAAAGCTGATCGCCGCCCGTCGCGCCGGCATCCGGGAAATCATCCTGCCCGAAGACAACCGGGGCGATTTCGAGGAAGTGCCGGAGCATGTGCGCAAGGGTCTGCTGGTGCATTTCGCCTCACAGTATGCGGATGTCCTGCCGTTTCTGTTCAAGGCCGGTTAGACGGCCTCAGGCAAAGGGATTACTGCCTCCAGAGCAGACAGGTTCCCGGCGCATCATCAGCGAGGAAGCCATGATGGCGCCCCATCCAATAGGCGATCAGATAATCGACCCCGCCATAGACCATGTTGGGCGTGCCATCGTCCTGGAGCTTCCAGGGATGCCGCTCCCAGGTAAATGATGCTGGCGGACGCTCATCGACATTCACGGCCTCGGCTGAGATCCCTGGACAGGTCGTGCTCTCGGGATAGCGGCCGCGCAGATCGATCGGATGCGATAGATTGGGGGCGTCAGGGAAGCGGGCCAACTGGGCGACATGGGCATCGATCACGGCGCGCGTGTCATCCTCATCGGGCGCCTGCGCGGCATAGATGAAGGCAAAGAAGACGTTTTTGTGCCCGGCAACCTCGGCCCAGAGTGCGTCGCGCAAGACCTCACGCTGCAGCCGTCCCCGGCGTGCCGGGTCCGTCTCCAGCCGGATCCAGTTGTAGAGCGGCATGAAACCGATGTTGAGACCGAAGTAGCCGGAATCGCAGCGGTTGGTGTTACGCCAGTCGGCGGCGATGTCGAGCCACTCGTCGGCATGGCGCTCATAGTGCTCCGCGATGATCTGGCGACGCTCGGCATATTCAGGCACATCCTCAGTCACCTGGAGCGCCACGCGGAAGATGGCGGCGAGCTGAATCGCCTGGGTCGGCTGGTAAAAATCGGGGAAAGCGCCGAAGCCCGGTAGCTGACGCACCAGATCGGCGGCATTGGGCAGAAAAAAGAGCACGCCTTCGCCGACAACATCGAAAGGGTTGGTGTTGAGTGTCAGGGCCGGTGTCCCGTTGGGTGCGTCGGCCTGACTGAAGACGGCGTAGGGAATGGTGACATTGGCTTTCAGGTTCCATCCATTGATCATGAGATTGACCCGCTGGCGTTCGCTGTTCATCAGCTGTTCGACGAATTCCACCACGTCATGCCGGATGATCTCGCGTATCGTCGGGTTGGAGGTTGCCTCATAGGCCAGCGAATAGCCGAGCATCACGCCCTGGTACTGATCGCGACTGATGTTGCCGCGCCAGTGCCAGATTTGGTTCTCATAACTCACATCCCGATGCACCTCGGGATCATCGGCGCTCAGAAGCGCCTGAATCGGCGCCGGACTATCGGCGGGCGCCGCATAACGGGCCAGATAGCCGCGATCACCCGAGATGTTCCACCAGCGATGCAGCGTCTCGACCGTTTCGCGCAGCGCGCGCTCGGCGTCCGGCGCACCCGTATTCATCAGGCGCAGCGCCTCGGCGGCCAGATAGGTTCCGGTCCAGATCGGCGAGTCACGCCGCCCGCCATAGGAGCGAACCGCGCTCAGGGTCGCGTCGGCGAACTCGGCGGCCATGACGCCGCCGGCAGGCATCATCCACTGGTTCAGCCAGGCGATATGATGGCGCGCCCGGTTATGCAGCCGGTATTCACGATCATCTGGATCATGGCTCCAGAGGCCGGTTCGTGAATCCCATAGATGACAGCTCGCCGTGTCATTGAACGCGCCGATCCGGCAGTGATCCGGGCAGACCGGCAATCTGTCGGTCGCCTCCGAAGTGTTGACGATGGGCGTGTCGCCGAGGTCGCCGGCCATTGGGATTTGAGCGCTCGTCGTCATGGATGCACTGAGCGAAAGAACGAGGGAGACCGCTCGAATAGTGGACTGATTCATAACCTTTTTTGCTCCGAATGATTTTGGCCTCCGCCAGGCGCCGGCTCGTTTGAAGACGGCGACGTTCGTTGGGCCGAAAAATACGACCTTGCGTACTGCTGACGCCGTTCAGACATCACTGTGCATTCGAGGTGCCATTCCGAAGGATCGCGATTGACCTCGGGCGGCGGCACCGACCAGTTGGTGACGATGGAAAAATCAAGGAAAGATCCGGATTGCTTGATGAGGCAGACGTGGAGCACGAGGTCCAGATTGGTTAAGCAACTGAATTTGCAAAGATCCAGAATATCTGGCGCGCCCTTGGCCCGCTCATTGAGGGCAAGCCTGCTTGTCCCCTATACTGCACCATTAGATTTGCGGCCTTTTTTGCCCGCTTAGGAACAGGAAACCAAAGCCGATGCGGAAACGTCTTCCAACCCTGATCGCCATGCTCATGTGCGGTCTGACTCCAGTGAGTCAGGCTGAGGATCTGCTCCAGATCTACGATATGGCAGTCGTCAGCTCCCCCGCGCTGCGCGAGGCCGAACAGACCCTCTTCGCGACCCGTGAGGTCAAACCCCAGGCGCAGGCGCTGCTGCTCCCCAGTGTGAGCGCGACCGGCAATCTGGCCTACCAGAACGTCGATAGCAGCGGCCGGAGCGCCACCGGCAGCCGCGTCAGCCGCTCCGAAAACTACGATACCCAGGGCCTGCAGGCGGTGATCAACCAGTCGGTTTACAACCGGGGCAACTGGATGACGCTCAAGCAGTCCGACAATGTGATCGCGCAGGCCGAGGCGACCTATCGCAACGCCCAGATCGATCTCATGGTCAAGACCACCGAGGCGTATTTCAATGTCCTGCGGCGAGCCGATGCCGTGACGGTGCAGGATGCGCTGCTGCGCGCCAACGAGCGCCAACTGGAGCAGTCCAGGCAACGCTTCGAGGTCGGTCTGGTGGCGATCACCGACGTGAACGAAAGTCAGGCGGCCTATGACAAGTCGCGCGCGGATCTGATCAACGCCAAAAATCTGCTGAACAATGCCTGGGAACTGCTGCGGACCATCGTCGGCCCGATCAATGCGCCACTGGCGCGTTTGGGCGACAAACTCCCCCTGGCGCCACCCGAGCCCAATGACATCGACACCTGGGCCACGACTGCGATTCGCAGCAATTTCGGCATCATCGCCGCCAGCGAGGCGGCCAGCGCGGCGCAGAAGACCATCGAGATCGAGCGTTCCGGTCACTATCCCAGTGTCAACATGCAGGCCGGCTATGACATCTCCCGCACCGGTGCCGAATTCGGCACGGATACCGATACGGGATTTGTCGGTCTGTCGGTCAATGTGCCCATCTTCCAGGGCGGCGCCGTGACCTCGCGCACCCGTCAGGCCGGCTTTCAATTCCGCGCCGCGCAGGATCGGCTCGATCAGGTCCGGCGTCAGGTCGATCAGCAGGTCAAGGACGCCTTCCGTGGCATTCTGACCAGCATTGAGGATGTCAAGGCCCGTCAGGCTGCCATCGTCTCGGCGCGCTCGGCGCTGGAATCCACTCAGGCCGGTCTGGAAGTCGGCACCCGCACCCAGGTCGATGTGCTCAACGCCCAGCGCAATCTGTTCCAGGCCGAGTTCGATTACATGGACGCGCGTTACGGCTACATCATCAACGGCGTCAAACTGCATCAGGCCACCAGCACCCTCACGCGCGACGTGCTGGAAAAGGGCAATGCCTGGCTCAATCCGGCCGATGTCGTGCCGCCACCGGCCTACTGAGTCATGTCAGGCAGCAGCTTCGGCAAACTCTTCGTCGTCACCGGCTTTGGCGAGAGCCACGGCCCGGCCATCGGCGGCATCGTCGATGGCTGTCCGCCCGGCCTTGCACTCACGGCTGACGACCTGCAACGCGATCTCGACCGGCGCAAGCCGGGGCAGTCGCGTCATACCACGCAGCGGCGCGAATCCGACGCGGTCGAAATCCTCTCCGGTCTCTTCGAGGGGCGTACCACCGGGGCACCGATTGGGCTCTTGATTCGCAACGAGGATCAGCGGTCAAAGGATTATGCCGAGATCGCCAGCCGCTATCGTCCCGGTCACGCGGACTACACCTACGACCAGAAATACGGCGTGCGCGACTATCGCGGCGGCGGACGCTCCTCGGCGCGCGAAACGGCGGTGCGGGTCGCCGCCGGGGCCATCGCCAAGAAATACCTGGCCGAGCGTTATGGCATCCTGATCCGTGGCTATCTCTCTCAGCTTGGCCCCATTCGTCCGCGCGGATTCAACTGGGATCAGATTGAGCGCAATCCCTTTTTCTGGCCCTGCGCCGAGACGGTCCCCGATCTCGAAACCTACATGGACGATCTGCGCCGCGAGGGCAATTCAATCGGTGCGGCGGTGACCGTGGTCGCCTCCGGGATGCCGACCGGACTGGGCGAGCCGATCTTCGACCGGCTCGATGCCGACATCGCCCATGCGCTCATGAGCATCAATGCCGTCAAAGGGGTCGAGATCGGCGCCGGCTTTGCCTGTATCGAGCAAAAGGGCACGGAACATCGCGACGAGCTGACTCCCGATGGTTTTCTGTCCAATCATGCGGGCGGCATCCTTGGCGGCATCTCATCGGGTCAGGACATCGTGGCGCGACTCGCGCTCAAGCCGACCTCCAGCATCCGGCTGCCGGGACGCACCATCGACACCAGCGGCGCGGCAACCGAGGTCATCACCACCGGGCGTCATGATCCCTGCGTCGGCATCCGCGCCACGCCGATTGCCGAGGCCATGCTGGCGCTGGTGCTGATGGATCACGTCCTGCGACAGCGTGCGCAGAATGCCGACGTGGTGCCGCCGACGAGGCCGATTCCGCCATCGGTCGCTTAGAAATAGACAGGATTAACAGGATTTTCCAGGATGGACAGGATTATTTAAGTAATTGTTTTTAATTTTTTAATCCTGAAGAATCCTGTTAATCCTGTCTAAATCGAAATGCCTTACTGGCGCCTCTCCGGCTATTACCTCTTTTACTTTGCCTCGCTGGGCGCACTGGTGCCCTTCTGGGGGCTCTATCTCCAAGGCAAGGGCTTCGATGCGCTGGCGATCGGCCAGCTCATGGCCATCCTCTCCGGCACCAAGATTCTGGCCCCGATGATCTGGGGTCACATCGTTGATCGCAGCGGACACCGCATGCCGATGGTCCGGCTCGGTGCACTGCTTGCGACGCTGGCCTTTCTGACCGTCTTCGCCGCCGATGGCTTCTGGAGCATGGCGGCGGCCATGCTGCTCTTCAGTTTTTTCTGGAATACCTCGCTGCCGCAGGTCGAGTCCGTCACCTTCAATCATCTCGGTCAGCGACCGAGCCGCTATGCGCTGGTGCGGATCTGGGGCTCGGTCGGCTTTATCCTGGTCGTCGCGGCGCTGGGCTGGCGTCTGGAGCAGGATGGGCTCGCCGTCATCCCGATCTGGGTGCTGCTGCTCTGCGTCGGCCTCTGGCTCAGTGCGCTGATGATCCCTGACAGCGCACCCGCGCCGCGCGCGGGACCGGCGCCCTCGCTGCGCCGTCTGCTGCGGCGACCGGAGATCCTGGCCTTCTTCGGCGCCTGCTTTCTGATGCAGCTCAGTCACGGGATCTATTACGCCTTTTATTCGATCCATCTGGAGTCCGCAGGCTATTCCAGCGCCGCCATCGGTAACCTCTGGGCGCTGGGCGTCATCGCCGAGGTGCTGGTGTTTCTGGTGATGCATCGTCTGCTGGACCGCTTCGGCGCGCGGCGGGTGCTGCTCTGGAGCCTGGGTCTGGCAGCCTTGCGCTGGCTGATGATTGGCGCCTGCGTGGAGATCCTGGCAGTACAGATTTTTGCACAAATGCTGCATGCGGCGACCTTTGGCACCTTCCATGCCGCCGCCATTCATCTGGTCCACCATGCCTTTCCGGGACGTACTCAGGGACGGGGACAGGCGCTCTACAACAGCCTGAGTTTCGGCGCGGGCGGGGCCGCCGGCAGTCTCATCGGCGGCTGGCTGTGGACCGGATCCGGTGCGCTCGTCACCTTCGGGATTGGCGCAGCGGCGGCGGCATGCGGCTTGCTGATCGTCCGGTTGTGGGTGCAAGACGAAGCACGCGGGGAATCCTGAACATCGGGCGGCGTGCTATGATCAAACCTCACTGATACCTGTGACCGAGCCTTTTTCGACAGGATTCACAGGATATTCACAGGATTTCTTTAGCCGCCTGCTTTCAATCCTGTTCATCCTGCCTCAATCTTCAAGTCTCGATCCCACGCCACTGACAGATCGCCGCCATGCCAGTTTCACAGGGTTCCTATCGCGTCCTGCCGGGCCGTCGCTATCCTCCAGGCGCCACTGTCGAGGATGCCGGGGTCAATTTCTCGGTCTTCAGCCGCCATGCCACCGGCGCTGAACTCCTGCTCTATGAAAGCGCCACGAGTCCCGAGCCTTTTCAGACCATCCGTCTGGATCCCCGGATCAATCACACCTTCTTTTCCTGGCATGTCATGGTGGTGGATCTGCCGCCCGGCACCCATTACACCTGGCGCATGGATGGACCCTATGCGCCGATGGAACACGGCTGGCGATTCGATTCGCAGATCGAGCTGGTCGATCCCTGGGCTCGCGCAGTCAATGTCTGCGACTGGAAACGCTGGCGCCGTCTGCGCGAGGGCGTGCAGCCGCACGATTCGCCGCGCGGCATCGTGCTGGCCGAGGAATATGACTGGGAAGGCGACACCACCCTGCGTCTGCCTTCCGAACAGACCGTCATCTATGAACTGCATGTGGGCGGTTTCACCCGTCATCCCAGCGCCAACGTCCAGCATCCGGGCACCTTTCTCGGGTTGATCGAGAAGATCCCCTATCTCCAGTCGCTCGGCATCACCCATGTCGAACTGATGCCGGTGATGGCCTTCGATGAGCAGGATGTGCCGGATGCGGTCTGGGACTCCGGGCTTCATAATTATTGGGGTTACAGCAGTTTCGGTTTCTTCTCGCCGCATCCGGGCTACTGCGTCACACCAGAGGCCGGCACGCATCGGCGCGAATTCCGCGAGATGGTCAAGGCGCTGCACAAGGCGCGCATCGGCGTCATTCTCGATGTGGTCTTCAACCACACCAGCGAGGGCGGCGCCATCGGCCCCAGCCTGACCTTCAAGGGCTTCGGCAACGAGACCTTCTACTGCCTCGACACGCTCGATAAAAGCCGCTATCTGGATTTCACCGGCTGCGGCAACACAGTCAACGCCAATCACCCGCTGGTGACGCATTTCATCCTGGACGCGCTCGAATACTGGGTGCGCGAGATGCATGTCGATGGCTTCCGCTTCGATCTGGCCAGCGCCATGGCCCGTGACGCCGATGGCCGGCCAATGGCGAATCCGCCGGTGCTGTGGGAGATTGAGCTGTCCGACACCCTGGCGGCCTCACGCATCATCGCCGAGGCCTGGGACGCCGCCGGGCTCTATCAGGTCGGCAGCTTTCCCGGTTATCGCTGGATGGAATGGAACGGACGCTATCGCGACACCATCCGCCGTTTCGTGCGCGGCGATCCGGGACTGGTGGCCGACGTGGCGACCCGGCTCTCCGGGAGCAGCGATCTCTATCAGGCGAATCTGCGTCAGCCGACGAACAGCATCAATTTCGTGACCTGTCACGATGGTTTCACCCTCTGGGATCTGGTTTCACACCATCGCAAGCACAATCTGGCCAATCGCGAAGGCAATCGCGACGGCACCGACGACAATCTGAGCTGGAATGGCGGGATTGAGGGCGAGACCGGCGATCCCGCCATTCTGGCGTTGCGCCAGCGTCAGGCCCGGAATCTGCTGACACTGCTGTTCATCAGTCAGGGCATCCCCATGCTGCTGGCCGGCGATGAAGTCCTGCGCACCCAGCACGGCAACAACAATGTCTGGTGTCAGGACAACGAGCTGGGCTGGTTCGACTGGTCGCTGGTCGAGCGTCATGCCGAGATGCTGCATTTCACGCGCGGTCTGATCGCGCTGCGCAAGCGTCATCCCAGTCTGCGGCGGCGTCATTTTCTGTCCGGACAGCCGCATCCGGGTTCCGACCTGCCCGATGTGGCCTGGCATGGCGAGACGCTGGACGACCCGCCCTGGGATGATCCGCTCGCGCAATGGCTGGCCCTGACGCTGGCCCCGGCCTGTCCGGGTGAGGATATCCTGCATATCCTGATCAACATGAGCGATCAGGGCCGCCGTTTCCAGTTGCCGGCATTCGCCCCTCTGCGCTGGCATCTGGCGCTTGATACCGCCCGCGTCTCGCCCGCCGACATGGTGGCGCCCGCCGAGCAAACGGCGCTGGATGCGGATGCTGTCTCGCTGTGGGTTCAGGAACGCAGCATCCTGGTGCTGGAGGCGCGTTAGGGCGAGCGGCCCTGCGCCGGGGCGAGCCCCCGCACCTGTGCGCCTGGGTCGTCCCACCCGCAGATGAGCACTCGTGCAGCACCTCTCGTTGTCGTTGTCGAAGACCCGCAAACCGAAGACGATTACGACAACGACAACGATCAGAGACAGCCTCGGAACATCTGCACTGCTGTATTAGATCGTTTTACCCGCCATTCCCTCCTCAATCCGCTCCAGCAGATAAGGGAAGAACGGGTTGGACGACATGCGAATCAGCGCATCCAGGCTGACGATGAGAATACCGCGCTCGCCGCGTACTGCCAGCGCGCCAAGGTTGACGCCAAAATCCTCGGAGCGGTCGGGCTCCATGCCATAGAGCGAATCGGTGACGGGGAATGGCAGGGCGACATGCGAGAGCGAGAAGACATCGCTGGGATAGATCAGACCCAGTGGGCGGCTCTGCTCCGTCGTCGCGCCGGCCTCGGTGACGCGCTCCAGTACCTCGGCGGAGCCGTTGCCGGCATTGGTGATGATGGTGGTGCGGAAACGTCTCGGCGTAGCCGGCAGGATCCGGGCCAGCATGGTCTCGGTGCTGCTGCGCAGCAGGGGGCCGAATTTGGTCTGGCGATTGAGATCGAACAGCACCAGCTCGCTGCCGTTCGCCGGGAGTTGCGCATAGAGCGCATCCACGATGGCCTGGGTGCTGACCGTGAAATCAATGAGCGATTGAAAGGTCAGGATCGGCGGCAGGGTCTCCAGCCGGCCCTCGCGGGCATAGGCGGCGAGTCGCGGTTGCAGTGCGCGGGTGATGAGCGACGACTGACGGGCCCCATTGACGGGGAAGGAGTTGTACTTGAAAGGATTGAATTCCGGCATGACCGAGAGCCAGGCCGCCTTGGCAAAGGGCGGGAAGATGGCGGGCAGACCGGCGAAGCCGGCAAAGCGCGCCATCTCGGTGATGCCGATCATCGGCGAGATCAGAATGATGCGGTCGGCGCGCGGCAGCGCCGGATCGTCGATGACATCCAGCGCATATTTCATCGCCAGCGCCCCGCCGTTGGAGAAACCAACGATGTGCAAGGGTTTGTCTGGTCCAACCTGTTTGCGCGCCTCGCGGACGGCGAGCCGGGTGGCGGCGACCCAGTCTTCCCATTCCACTTCGGCGAGTCCGGCAGGCACGGTACCGTGACCAGGCAGGCGCGGCGCGACCGCAATGAAGCCGCGCTCGCGATAACGCCGGGCGATATGACGCAGGCTGTAGGGCGAATCGGTCAGTCCGTGCAGCAGAACCACCGCACCGACGGCCTCGCCTTCCGGCGTCAGGGTATAGGAGCGATTCCAGTCCTGAGCGAAATGGCCCGGATAAATGGGGCTGCCCTCGAAATAACGGTTGGCCGGAACCTGCTCATCCGGCTCCAGACGCTGGGTGACCTCCTTGTCGATCTCATCGAAGATCGTCTTTTCCGCCGCGAGGTATTGATTCCAGTCGGCGCGATCCAGTTCATCGGCATCCAGCTCATGCGGCACAAAGGTGTGCCAAACCTCCAGCGGCGCGCTGCGCCAGGCATCGTAGGCGCGCACCCCCAGAAAGGTCAGGGCGCTCACGACGACCAGTCCGGCCGTCAGCTTGAAGAATTTGATCAGCTTCATCGTCATCGACTCCAGTCCCCTAAACTGCGCCCGGTGCGGCATCAGAGATTTCATAATTTGCTTACACCCGCGCTTACATGGAAACCTTCGGAGATGAGAGCAAAACTGACCGCTGGACGGATTCGCAACTTTGCCTGTCACATGAGGAAGGGGCAAGCCTTTTTGTGGGATGCCGACACGCCACAACTGGCCGTGCGGACCACTCCCGGTTCACCGGTCAAGACCTTCATCTCAGTCTGCACGGCCTGCGCCGGTCGTTCGGCACCCTCTGTGAGTGGGTCGAGATGCCTGTGGGAATCGTGGCGCAGATCCAGCGCCACCGCCGAGAAGCATTACCGCCGCCGTCCACTGGACCTGCTGCGCCAGTGGCATACCAAGCTGGAGGGTATGCGGGTTGAAGCGGTGGCGGGCGAGGCGGTCGGATCGATGGCGCATGCTCCGATGCGCCTGTTTTTGACAGGATTAACAGGATTCTTAAATGATTGTTTTAAATCCTGTTAATCCTGTCTGAATTCAAATTAGCGCCGCATGTCGAGGGCGATGCGCTCGGCTTCCGGATAGAGCCGGGTCACCGAACGGCGATATTCCTGGCTGGACAGGGCCAGACCGGAGAAGGTGTCCGGTACGGGTTGCGCCAGCATCTCGCTCATGTCGAGTCCCTGCTCGGCGCCTTCACGCAGGGTCTGGTCCAGCCAGTGCAGATAGCGGCGTGTCTCGCGGATTGGCGCTGCGTCGGGGGCGACAGGGCCGTGCCCCGGCACGACCTGAGTGAAAGACTGCTGCTCCAGTCGGTCGAGCGACGCCAGCCAGTGCTTGAGATTGGCATGGGGTGTCGTCGGCGCGCGGCCATTGAAGACCAGATCGGCGGCGAACAGGGTGCCGGTCGCGCGGTCGAGCACCACCAGGTCCGATTCGGTATGGCCGTCGAGCGCGATCAGTTCGAGTTCGCGCCCGCCGGCTTCAAGCCGCCCCGGTGCGAGTGCGCGGCGCGGCGCGGCCAGTTCGGTCGCGCCCATCCATGCACCGTTGAGTTTGTACATCCTCTCAATGAAGGCAGGCGCCTGAACCTCGATCGCGCGGATCGTCTCCGGCAGGGCGGCCAGCGTTTCCGGCGGGAACGCCTGATTGCCAAGGAAATGATCCGGATGCTTGTGGCTATTGATCGTCAGCACCACGGGCAAAGGCGTGATCCGGGCGATGGCGGCGCGCATCTGCTCGCCATAGCGTCGGGAAGGCCCGGTGTCGATGACCACCACGCCCTGCGCACCCACCAGAAAACCGGAGTTGACGACATTACCGCCGTTGTCCGGCGAGAAATCCTCGGTCCGCCCGATCAGGACATAGACCCCATCGGCAATCCGGCGCGATTCGAGGCGGTAGTCGAAATCCGCCGCGCCGGCAAAGGAAAACGGGGTCAGCAGCATCAGGAGCATGAGTCGCAACAGTCCGCTGGTGGGCATCGGTAAGCGTTTCATGGCATCGTCTCCGCGTGAATCAGGTTGCCGTTGTTGTCGCGTCCGGCGATGCGCAGCGGACTATCGACAGACAAGCCGGGCGGAATATCGAGCGTGAACACGGGATTTTCGGCCACTGGCTCAGCCGGCTCGATCCGCATCAGACTCCGCCCGTCTCCAGCCGTGATCTCCAGCGTCTCGATGTAAAAAACCGGGATGCCCTTGGCCAGTCCGGTATCCATCGGGTGCACGATCCGCAGCCGCAGGCGCAGACTGCCGTCCGGCCGCTGCCATAAACGGGAGCCGACCTGATTCAGATCCTGCTGCCAGTCGGAGGCACCCGATCCGGCCGAGGGCTGCGTGCAGGCGCCGCCGCTGGTCGTCACCCTGGCGCCGCCCAGATGCCAGACACCGTCGGCGGTGCGAACGGCGGCACGGATCGGCGTGGATTCATTGAGCTTCAGGCGAAAGGCCAGACTGGCACGCGCCTCGCCGGGCTCGAAACGGAGCGCCCTGACGATGGGGTTGAAATCGACCAGCACCAGCACCTCTTCCACGCCGGTCAGGGCGCTGGCATCGACCGCGACCGGGACGTTGAGCGGTTCATCGGCCACGGCGGGCGCGTTGACCTTCACGCGGTCGTCGAAAACGACCTCGGCATCGCCAAAGAAGGCGCGTCGCAGGTTCTCCCAGCGTGGCGAGCCCAGTGGGTCGGCCATGCCAGCGCGGGGCGAATCGTCCGCCAGGCCGCCGATAGGGGGCAGCGCCAGAAGCATGGCGGCGGAGACGATCAGGGCCATTTTTTGCATAGGCGATTCCTCCTGTATGCGAGTCAGTCAGCCACCCTCAGCGGCTGGTATGCGTTGGGATGGCGTTCGCCGCGCCAGCCGGGGTCACGGCAGGCGTTTCGACGAAGGTCCGGATCGCCCACACCAGTTCGGGCTTGAGGATGCCGTCCCAGGCCGGCATGTGCACCACGCCGACCTTGACCTTGCCCTTGAGGACCGAGGCGCGAAAGTAGGCATCGACATCCTGGATGCAGCGCCGCTTGAGATCGGCATCGCTCACCCGCTTGCAGCTTCGGCCCAGGCGGCGCAGATCGGGCGCCGGGGCGCGCGAGCCGTCGGCGTCCGGACCATGACACCTGGCGCAGGCTTGATTGAAGGCGTCCTGGCCCACTCTGGCCGCCAGCGGATCGCCGCGATAGGGATTCTCCGCCGGCCAGGGCACTGGCAGCGCGGCCAGCCCGGTGGTATCGATGGTGGGCGACACCGCCACCGGCGCGGCGGACCGGACCTGTGCCGCCGTCGCCAGCGCGCCAGCGGCGAACAGCAGGCGTGCGCCTGTCATCCAGGCGCGTGGAAAAGCGTGAAGACGTTGCGGATCGATTGAGCTTGGCATGATGGAATCCCGGCTTATGGCCTTACCAGTCCGTGGGACAGCCCTGGCAGTTGTCGAAGGTCGCGTCCGGGAAGATGGCGAAGCGCTTCACGCATCCCTCCATCACCGCGTCGGTGAAATTGACGGTGTTGAATTTGCTCTCCTGAAGGTTGGCGCTGATCAGCCTGGCACCGACGAACCAGGCGAAGTTCATCCGCGCGAACTCCAGGCTGGCACCGGTCAGATCGGCACCGGAGAAATCAGAACGCATCAGTCGCGCTGCCTCGAAGTCAGCGGCGACCAGACGGGCACGACGAAAGGAAGCGCCTGGGGCGTTGGCCTTGTTCAGCCGGGCGGCGGTCAGATTGGCGCCCTCCAGATTGGCGCCAGCCAGGTTGGCGCCGCGCAGATCGGCGCGGGTGAGATCGGCCCCGGACAGATCGGCCCCTGCGAGATTCCTGCCGACCAGATCGGCATGGCGCAGATCGGCACCGGGACAGCGGGTATAGGGCCAGATGGGACAGCCGTTGATGACCAGCGTCTCGTCCTCCGGTTGATCATCCGGGGGGGTATCCGCCGCGCCCGCGCCGGATGAACCGATCAGCAGGACCAGCACGAGTATCAGACGGAACAGGGTTCGATTCGGCATGGCATCTTCCAGGGACGGGCCGGAATCCCGCGCAGATGCGCGAGATCCCGGCGGTTCGGTCATTGGCGTTCAGGTTACTTGGCGCTGACGACCTGCTTGGGCAGCTTGAAGACCCACATGGAGCCGCCCTGCGTGACCTGCTTGGTCAGGTCGGCCATGTCGCCACCCCAGAGCGGCACCGCACCGCCGTAACCGGACTGGATGCCGATGTACTGCTCGCCGTCCATCTCCCAGGTGACGGGCACCGAGACTACGCCCGAGCCGGTCTGGAATTTCCACAGCTCATCGCCGGTTTTGGCATCGAATGCCTTGACGAAACCGTCGGAGGTGCCGGTGAAGACGAGTCCGCCAGCCGTGGTCAGGGTACCGGCCCAGAGCGGGAAGACTTCCTTGTGTTCCCAGACGATCTTGCCGCTGACCGGGTCGATGGCGCGCAGGGTGCCCACATGATCGTCAAACAGTTTCTTGATGCGGAACCCCTGCCCCAGGTAAGCGGAACCGGCCTTGTAGGTCAGGTGCTCGGTCCAGTAATCCATCGCCCAGTGGTTGGCCGGGATGTAGAAGAGACCGGTCTCCGGGCTGTAGGACATGGGATGCCAGTTGGTGCCGCCGAGGAAGGGCGGCGAAACGAAGATGGATTCGCCTTTGTCGGCACCCTCCGCTGGCTGTGGCGGACGATTTCCCTTCTCGATCGGCTTGCCGGTCTTGAGATCGAAGCCCGAGGCCCAGGTGATGCCCTCGACGAAAGGCCAGGCACCGATCAAAGCGGTCGGCTTGTTCGGGTAGCCGGCACCGGTCGCGAGCTTGTCGCGGTCGGTGACGAAGAAGAAGCCGTTGCGGTCGGCGTGTGCGGTAGCCTTGACCTCTTTGCCGGTCTTCGGATCCTTGTATTCGAAGAGCACCAGCGAGTTATTGCCGGAGAAGTCCCAGGCGTCGTTCGGGGTGTGCTGATAGAAGCCCTTCAGCTCACCGGTACTGGCATCGACATAGGCTTGGCCGGAGGTAAAGAGGCTGTCCCAGTTGCGCGGGTCGTCGCCCGGCGCAGTACGTTTCCAGGTGTTCCAGGGCGCCGGATTGCCAGCGCCGATGACGATGGTGTTGTGTTCCAGATCGAAGCTGGCGGTCTGCCAGGGTGCCCCGCCACCATGGCTCCAGGGCTCGACCTTGCCGGTCGGCGAGTTGGGGTCGTTCGGCCAGCTCGGCGCCTTGGCATTGCCGGTGGTGGTGCTGTCCTTGCCGTTGAGGCGGCCCATGTGGCCTTCCACCATAGGACGTGCCCAGACCTCCTCACCGGTGTCCGGATCGCGCGCGAACAGCCAGCCGACCACGCCGAACTCGTCGCCCGAGGAGCCGTGCACCAGCAGTACCCTGCCGCTCTTCTGATCCTTCACAATGAAGGGTGCGCCGGTCATGGTGTAGCCGACCTTGTGATCGGCGAACTTCTTCTTCCAGACGACCTTGCCCGTATCCTTGTTCAAGGCAACCATGGATGCATCCAGGGTGCCGAAGAAGACCTTGTCGCCGTAGATCGCCGGACCACGGTTGACCACGTCGCAGCAGGGACGGATGTCGTCCGGAAGGCGGTGATTGTATTCCCACAGACGCTTACCGGTGCGCGCATCGATGGCGAACATCCGCGAATAGGAACCGGTGGCATAGATGACACCGTCGTGCACCAACGCCTGTCCTTCCTGGCCGCGCTGCTTCTCGCCGCCGAAGGAGAAACTCCAGGCCGGCACCAGGGCGGACACGTTGCTGGTGTTGATCTGGTTGAGCGGACTGTGACGCTGCGCCTTGAGACCCAGGCCGTAGCTCAAAACATCGTTCGTGGTCTGATCGTCCTTGAGGATGTCCTCCCAGGTCACGCCGGTCGCGGCCATGACTTGTTGTTGCGACAGGGTCGCCGCGAGCGCCACGGCGAGCGCGCTGGATGTGAATGGCAGTTTTTTCAGGGTGCTCATGGTTGGCTCCTGGCCTCCTCTGTTGTTGTCGAGTGCTTTCCGGTTGACCGTGTCACGGCCGGCGTGAGGGCATTTGCAAAACACAGGCCAGCCAGCATCGGGGGGTTCGGGCAAACCGCACTCACCAGCCATGCGGGAGTGAGTTTCGATCCGAGGACGAGGGGCGAGCGCCTGCTCGCACAGCCATGAGCTGTTCCGATTTTGAGCAATCGCTGTTTTTCGGAACAGGCAGCGTGATCCTCATCCGGCGCCATTGCGCCACCCGCGCCGGGCAAGACCCGGCCTGCTCCCGGAACCTCAGGCCGGCGCGCGTGACGCCACTGCCGGAGGCAACTGGCGCGTGATTTGCTGGCATCGCGTCCAGAGTCATCCAGGGGCGGCTTGCATGCGCGCCCCGCTCGCTTCAGGCCATGGGGACCGACGGCACCAAGACCCGATTCTGTCCATGCTGTTCGCCAGCCCCGACCAAACCACGACCAAACGATGGAGCACACCGAATGAATAAAGGCATCCTCATCCACTCTCGCGCCTGGCTGCTGCTGGCGCTCTGCGTCGTCGGCCTGGTTCACGACGTCATGGCGTCGGAACGCATTCGCGCCACGCCGCGCGAGGCGCGCGCCATGTTCGACAAGGCCGTCGCCTACCTGGAGACCAATGGGCCTGAGCGCGCCTTCGCCGCCTTCAATGACCGGAAAGGCACCTTCGTCCACAAGGATCTCTATGTCTTCGTGCTCGACCTCAAGGGTGTCTATCACGCGAGTGGCGCGGCCCCGGAAGCACTGGTCGGGATGAACGTCCTGGACACCAAGGATGCCGCCGGCAACCCGCTGTTCCGCGAGATGATCGAAGGCGTCCAGAAGTCGCCTGAGCTGACCGTGCGCTACATGTGGCTCAACCGGGCGACCAACAGCGTGGAGCCCAAGGTCAGCTATGTCCGCAGGGTCGGCGACTATGTCGTGGGCGTCGGCTACTCGGCGCCGCGCGCCACGGCGGACGCCGCACGCGCCATGCTGGATGAGGCGGTGGACCTTGTCCGCCAGGAGGGTATCGAGAAGGCCGCCGCTGTGTTCAATGACCGCCACGGACAGTTCGTGCGCGACGACCTCTATGTCTTTGCGGTCGGGCTGGAGAGCGGCAAATTCGAGGCGATGGGCATGAAGCCGGTCATGGTCGGCACCGATGCGCTCAGTCTCAAGGACGCGGCAGGCCATGCGCTCATTGCGGAAATGGTGGAAAAGACCCGCACGGCCGACGATGCAACGGTCGACTATGTCTGGCTCAACCCGGTCACCAATGCCGTCGAGCACAAGCGATCCTATGTGCGCCGGGTCGGCGGGTCGCTGATCGGCGTCGGGCACTACCTGGAAAAATGAACGGCGACGGGGAGCGACTGACCCGAGCCGGGACAGGTGTGCCGAAACGGAACAGTGCAGACAACGGCAAAACCGCTCAGGCGTCCGCCAAAAAGGTCAGCCCCCGTCACGCAGTTGATTGAATAAAAAGGGTTTAAACAGGCGTTAAACGGTTTCTGGCGATCTGGCATGGCCTGTGCGCTAAGGCACCAGGAAGACTGCCGAACCACGCTGGAAACCAACTCAAATAAACAAGAAACCCGGAGGACTGAAGATGATTTACGCACTACCCGGCCAACCTGACGCCAAGGTCCAGTTCAAGGCCAGATACGACAACCTCATCGGCGGTCAATGGGTGCCGCCAGTCAAGGGTCAGTACTTCGACAACATCAGCCCGGTGACTGGAAAGGTCTTCTGTCAGGCGGCGCGCTCCACCGCCGAGGACATCGAACTGGCCCTGGATGCCGCTCACAAGGCCAAGACCGCCTGGGGCCACGCCTCCCCGGCCGAACGCTCCAACATCCTGCTCAAGATCGCCGACCGCATGGAGCAGAACCTGGAGGCCATCGCCTACGCCGAGACCGTCGATAACGGCAAGCCGATCCGCGAGACCATGGCGGCGGACATCCCGCTCGCCATCGATCACTTCCGCTATTTCGCCGGCTGCATCCGCGCTCAGGAAGGCTCGATCTGCGAGATCGACAAGGACACCGTGGCCTATCACTTCCATGAGCCGCTGGGGGTGGTCGGCCAGATCATCCCCTGGAACTTCCCCATCCTGATGGCGACCTGGAAACTGGCCCCGGCGCTGGCCGCTGGCAACTGCGTGGTGCTCAAGCCCGCCGAACAGACGCCGGTCGGCATTCTGGTGGTGGCCGAGCTGATCCAGGATCTGCTGCCCCCCGGTGTGCTCAACATCGTCAACGGCTTCGGCGTGGAGGCCGGCAAGCCGCTGGCGACCAACAAGCGCATCGCCAAGGTCGCCTTCACCGGCGAGACCAGCACCGGACGGCTGATCATGCAGTACGCCGCCGAGAACATCATCCCGGTGACGCTGGAACTGGGCGGCAAGTCGCCGAACATCTTCTTCGCCGATGTCATGGATCAGGACGACGCCTTCTTCGACAAGGCGCTGGAAGGCTTTGCCATGTTCGCGCTCAACCAGGGCGAGGTCTGCACCTGCCCCTCGCGCGCACTGATCCAGGAATCAATCGCCGACGAGTTCATCGCCCGCGCCGTCGAGCGCGTCAGCAAGGTCCGCCAGGGCAACCCGCTCGATACCGACACCATGCTGGGCGCCCAGGCATCAGGCGAGCAGCTCGAAAAGATCCTGTCCTACATCGACATCGGCAAGCAGGAAGGGGCGCAGTGCCTGATCGGCGGTGAGCGCAATATCATGGATGGTGACTTCGCCAGCGGCTACTACGTCAAGCCGACCATTTTCCGCGGCCACAACCGGATGCGCATCTTCCAGGAGGAGATCTTCGGGCCGGTGGTATCGGTGACCACCTTCAAGGACGAGCAGGAGGCACTGGCGATTGCCAACGACTCGCTCTATGGATTGGGCGCCGGTGTCTGGAGCCGCGACGGACGGCGCGCCATCGTCATGGGGCGCAATATCCAGGCCGGTCGCGTCTGGACCAACTGCTATCACCTCTATCCGGCGCACGCTGCCTTTGGCGGCTACAAGCAGTCGGGCATCGGGCGCGAGACCCACAAGATGATGCTCGACCACTATCAGCAGACCAAGAACCTGCTGGTCAGCTACAGCCCCAACGCCCTGGGATTCTTCTGATTCGATGCACCCCGCGCCGCTTGCGGCAAGGGGTCGGCATGCCTGACTCCGTTCTCATGCAAATGAGTTGTCGGGTGGCTCCGGCCACCCGTTTTTTTACAGTCGCGACTGCCGCGACGATGCTGCCGAAGAGGTTCATCCGCGCGCGTCACCAATTCCGACGACCTTCCGAAGGAACCAACCTGTGACGAATCTTCCCTATTGGCTGGAACTGGCCAACCAGTCTGGCGGCATCCTCTACCTGATGGTCGTGCTCCTGACTGTGACGCTGACGGTGATCGTCGAGCGAACCTGGGTGCTGCGCAACATCACCCGCCATGGCGAGACGCTGTCGCAAGCCCTGATCCCCCTGGCCGATCATGACCGGGCCGGACTCGCGCGAATCCGCGAAACCCAGGCCCGCTACATCCACGCCGTCCTGCTGGAGACCACGCTGGCGCTACCGCCCGCCAGTGCACAGATGCTGGCCAGCCGGCTCGACGAGGTGATCCTGCGTCTGGTGCCGCTGCTGGACCGGCGACTCTGGGTGCTGGATACCACCGTGACGCTGGCCCCCCTGCTCGGGTTGCTCGGGACCATCATCGGCATGTTCCACGCCTTCCATGTCCTGACCGAACCCGGCGCCTCGCACAATGCCGTCACCGGCGGTGTCGCCGAGGCGCTGGTGGCGACCGCCGCCGGACTGCTGATCGCCGTCATCGGCCTGGTGTTCTTCAACGGACTCAACGAGCGGGTCCGCCTCGCGGTGCATCAGCTCGAAACGCTCAAGGCGATGCTGGTCAACCGCTTCGGACCGCCACAGACGGCGCTCTCCCCGCAAGCCGACAGCGCCGGAGCACGCTGATGCGTTATCTCCAGCGCCGCAAGGCCCGTATCGAAATCGTCCCCATGATCGACATCATGTTCTTTCTGCTGGTGTTTTTCATCATGGTCACGCTCGACATGATCCCCGCCAACGGCATCGGCGGGCGGCTGCCGGCCAGCGCCAGTGCCGAGCGCCTGGAGTCGCCTCAGGTGATGATCAGTCTGGACGCGGCGGGCCTGATCCGGGTCGATCAGCAGGATCTGAGTCTGGCGCAGCTCAGTGAGCGGCTGCTTGCGCAGGGCCATGAGACGCGCGTGGTGATTGCCGGGGCCGAGTCGGCGGCGCTTGGCGATCTGGTTGCCGTCATGGATGCCTGCCGTCACGCCGGCATCACCCGCATCGGCATCGCCACGCGGGAATCCGGGACGTGACACGCGTGGTCGCGCCACTGCCATCAGTACCGCTGTGGCTGGCCGCCTCCATCGCAGTGATGGCCGAAGGCGCGTTGCTGGCCGGACTCGCGATCTGGTCACCGTCGCCTGAATTTTCCTCGCCGAGCACCCTGATCGAGGTCAGTCTGGTCTCCCTCCCCTCGCTGGCCGAGTCCGCTGCGACGACGGACGGTCTTGCGTCTGTGGCGGATCCTGAGCCGGAGCCGGCTTCGGCGCCTGTTGCGACCCCGCCGCCAGTGCCCGAGCCGGTGGCCCCAGCGCCACCCGAGCCAGCGCCCCCGGTTGCGGTTCCCGAACCGGCGCCGAAACCCGTCGTCGCGCCGGAGCTGAAACCCCAGCCCAAGCCGAAGCCCAAACAGGCAGCCAAACCCCAGACCAAGCCGCAACCAGCGTCGCCGCCGCGTCCTGCGCCATCAGCGCAGACGACCCGCCGTCTTGCCAGGACCGATCAGGGGGCGGCGAACAACGCCCCATCCGCCCGCCGGGAGAACGGCACAGAGCGGACGGCTGGCAAAGGGTCCGCCGGCGCCGCCGCCAGTTCGCCGGTCGCCTATCTCAACAACCCGCCACCCGACTATCCGGGCACGGCACGCCGCCTGCGCCAGGAAGGCACGGTGCATCTGCGGGTGCTGGTGGGTGCGGGCGGGCAGCCGGGCGAGGTCCGGCTCGATGGTTCATCGGGTGTGACCAGTCTCGATCAGGCCGCCATCCGGGGGGTCAAACGCTGGCGCTTCAAGCCCGCGCACCGGAACGGACAGCCGCTCGCGGCCTGGGTGCGCATCCCGATCCATTTCAAGCTGAAATCACCTTGAATCGGTCCCTGTATCCGGCAATGTCAGTGCGCCGCCTGACATCGCCTCGGGATCGCGAATCCCGGCCAGCGGCGGCAGCTCATTCAGCGACCGCAGGCCGAAACAGTCCAGGAAGCGCCGGACTGGACGCGGTTTAGACGCTGAAGGATTCACCGCAGCCGCAGCGATTCTTGACATGGGGATTGCGGAATTCAAAGCCCTCGTTGAGCAGACTCGATTTGACGAAGTCGATTTCCATCCCGTCGAGACGCTCAAGATTCTCGCCATCGACCACGACCTTGACGCCGTGACTCTCGAAAATCCGGTCGCTGTGCTCAACGCTGTCGGCGTAATCGACTGCGTAGGCAAAGCCATTGCAGCCGCTCTTTTTGGTTGCCACGCGCAGACCAACGCCACGGCCACGCTTGGCGAGCATAGTGGCCACATGACGTGCGGCCGCCTCGGTCAGAATGACTGCCATGAAAAACTCCTCGTTCTTGTTCAGCCAGTGAGATTGATGTCAAGTAGACCTGCGATAGCCTGATTTCAAGGTTGAACCCTCCCCCGTCCCACAGGTATTGTCCCTGCACCGCCCATCAACACCACTCAATCCCGCTCTTGTACCCCGAACCGCCTGTGCCGCCTCCCGTTCCCTCTGATCCGTCCCGGATAAACAAGGGACCGCCCCTCGCGCTCTGTGTTCTCGACGCTGAATTGCAGCCCACCTGGATTTATCCTGACGGCGACAACCGGGATTCGGACGCGCCATCGCTCGTGCAAAGGCTGGATGCGCTCCTCAGTCATGTCGGGCTGATCAGTTGCGCACGCCGGGTTTTCGCGACCGGTTGCGCCGAACGCCACTGTCTCACCCTGCCCGATCCACATGGCGAGCGATGTTTCGATGTGACCCTGGCACCCATGCGCGGGCCGACCGGCGTGACCCTCAATCTGACGCTCTGCGTGATCGATGGCGGTTTCGCCGGACACTGCGTCAGCCACCGGGATGTCACCGAATCCAGGCGGGTCGAACAGGCGCTGCGCGAGAGCGAGACCCAGTTGCGCATGCTGTTTGAGCTGGCGACCGTCGGCATGGTGCTGATCGATCCCCTGCCCCGTCGTCTGCTGCGGGTCAACGAACGTCTCTGCCGCCTGCTGGGATACGATGCCGACGAACTGCTCGGCATGAGCTTCTATGAATTGACTCACCCGGAGGATCGGGAGCGCGATCAGACGAACTATGAGCGCGCCATGGCCAGCCGGGACGCCGATTATTTCACCGAAAAACGCTATCTCCGGCGCGACGGACAGGCGGTCTGGGTGCTCGCCAACGCGACCTTCATCCGCGGCGAGCAGAGCCGGCCCCGCCTGGCGCTGGCGGCCATCATCGACATCACGGATCGCCGGCTGGCCGAAACCCAGGCGCGCGATCTGGCTGCCGTCGTCGAGTGTTCCACCGATTTCATCGGCATCTCCGCCCTGAACGGGCATGGCATCTATCTGAATCCGGCCGGACAGTCGCTGGTCGGCCTGGAAAGCGATCTGGCGGTTCGCGCACATCGGGTGCAGGACTATCTGTTCCCCGATGACTTGGCATTGTTCAATGAAACCGTGCTGCCGGACGTGATGGAAAACGGTCGCTGGGCCGGCGAATTCCGTTTTCGTCATTTCCGCACCGGCGAGCCCATCCTGATTCACTGGGACGTGCTGCGTCTCGACGATCCGGGCACCGGTCGCACCCGACTGGCGACCGTGGCCCGCGACATCCGCAGGAAAAAGGCGGCGGAGCAGGCGCTGCTCACCGCCGACCGGCGCAAGGACGAATTCCTCGCCATGCTCGGCCACGAATTGCGCAATCCGATGGCGCCGATTCGCAATGCCCTGGACATCGTGCGCACGGTCGGGCTCGGTCGCGACCCGCGCATCCTCTGGGCGGTCGATGTCCTGGACCGGCAGACGGCCCACATGGCGCACCTGTTGGACGACCTGCTGGATGTATCGCGGATCGTGCGCGGACGGCTCGATCTGGAACGGCGCCCGGTGCAGATCACCGAGGTGGTGCGGCAGGCCGTGGATGGCGTGCGCGCACTCATGCGCGCACGTCGGCATCGACTCCTGTGGACCGCCAGCCTGCCCAACGTCCTGGTTGAGGGCGACCCGGTGCGACTGTCGCAGATTCTGCTCAATCTCCTGGTCAATGCCGCCAATTACACCCCGGAAGGCGGGGAGGTTCGCGTCGAGACCGATCTGATGACAGGCGGCGAAGCCACCGAGGTGCTGATCCGGGTGCGCGATAACGGACAAGGCATGGCCCCGGAGCGCATCGAGGCGCTCTTTGGTCTCTTCTCGCAGGGCGAACGGCCGCCGGATGCCTCCAGCGGCGGTCTGGGTCTGGGGCTGGCCATCGCCCGCCGTCTCGCCGAACTGCATGGCGGACGGCTGGACGCCTTCAGCGCCGGACCCGGACAGGGAACGGAGCTGCGGGTCTATCTGCCGGTGCTGGCGCAGACCTTCACGGCGCCGGTGCCGACGGCTGATGCAAACACGCCGGCCCAAACAGTCGCCGGCAATACGCCGCGCATCCTGGTGGTCGATGACAACGCCGATGTGGCCGAGGCGCTGGCGATGCTGCTGGAATTGCTCGGCTATACGGTCGAGACCGCCGCGTCCGGGCTGGAGGCGCTGGAAATCGTTGAGCGCCAGTGCCCGCGCGTGGCTCTGCTCGATATCGGCATGCCGGGCATGGACGGACTGGAACTGGCGCGGCGGTTGCGCGAACGGGTTCCCGAACCCGAGCGGTTATGGCTGGTGGCGGTCACCGGTCTGGGACATGAAGAGGCGCGGGTGCGCTCGCTGGCAGCCGGATTCGACGAGCATCTGGTCAAACCGCTGGATCGGCAGACGCTCCTGGCGTTGCTGGCAAGACTGAGTCAGTGACGATGCTCGGCAACATGCATGCTGGAGACCGAGGCCATGTCCAGCAGTCCGCGCATCAGGGTCGCCCGCTCCGCCGTGGTGACGGTTTCGATGAGCGCCTGTTTGTCCTCAGGACTGAGCGGCAGATGGGCGCACAGGAGATTGACCAGCTCGCCATCGGGCATCTTTTCGATGTCGTCCCAGGGCACTTCCACCCCGCGCAGGGTGCAGTAGGACTTGAGCGAGGTCAGAAAGCCTTTGCGATCCGCAATGGTCCCTGGATCGTCATGACAATCGGCCGCGAACCGCTCCCAGTTCACCACCACGCGCCGATACCCCTGGCGCCCGTCGATCTCGCTGGAGACCTGAAAGCGACAGACACCTGTCAGCACCAGCACGATCCGACCGTCGCTGGTCTCGCTATAGGAGGTGATGCGCCCGGCGCACCCGATCCGGTGGAGCGCGGGGATGTCGTCGGTCATGGTTTCGCTGGTTGGCTGGATCAGGCCCACCAGATGATCGGACGCCAGCGAATCCATGACAAGATTGAGATAACGCGGCTCGAAGATATTCAGCGGCAGTTGCACGCCCGGCATCAGGACCGCTCCGGCAAAGGGAAAGATGGCGATTTCGGCAGGCAGATCCGAGAACTTGGGCAGAAAGGGATTGCGGGTCATGGTGTGCTCCAAGAGCCAAATCCAGGAGCGGATTCGGCGTGATCGTCGGGTTGAAGGTCAGGAAGAATCGATGTCTTAAGATGGGGTGCTGGCGGCCATTCCACTATAAAATAAGTTTTGCGAGCACATGCAATCGATCGAAGCCATTTCTGGAATATTAAGTATCTTTAAATCAATGGCATGTCGCCTTCCGGCCGGTTTTTCCCACAAATCGCAACCCATGACGCCGTCCCGGTCGAGCGGCGCCCGGGCTGTTGATTCATGTGGGCGCGGGCCTATACTTAAAAACCTACGAACAAACTCAGAAAAACGGAGCCAGGAGCGATGACCTCAGCCCTAGCCGTCGATGACATCGTCGGATCCGAATATGAACATGGTTTCACGACCGAGATCGAGTCCGATACCTTTCCGCCCGGTCTGGACGAGGGCGTCGTGCGCGCCATTTCCGCGCGCAAGGGCGAACCGGAATTCATGACCGAGTGGCGTCTGAAGGCGTATCGGCACTGGCTGACCATGACCGAACCCGAGTGGGCCGCCGTCCACTACCCGAAGATCGATTTCCAGTCGATCTCCTATTTCTCCGCGCCCAAGCGGCCCGAGGACATGCCCAAGAGCCTGGACGAGATCGATCCGGTGCTGCTCGAAACCTACCAGAAGCTCGGCATCCCGCTGGAGGAACAGAAGGCGCTGGCCGGAATCGCGGTCGATGCGGTCTTCGACAGCGTCTCGGTGGCGACGACTTTTCGCGCAACGCTCGCCGAGGCCGGCGTCATCTTCTGTTCAATCTCGGAGGCGGTGCATGATTATCCCGATCTCATCAAACTGCACCTGGGGTCGGTCGTACCGCACACCGATAATTTCTATGCTGGCCTCAATGCGGCGGTCTTCAGCGACGGCACCTTCGTCTATGTCCCCAAGGGTGTGCGCTGCCCGATGGAATTGAGCACCTATTTCCGCATCAACGCCCGCAATACCGGCCAGTTCGAGCGCACCCTGATCGTCGCCGAGGCCGGCAGTTATGTGAGCTATCTGGAAGGCTGCACCGCCCCCCAGCGCGACGAGAATCAGCTTCATGCCGCTGTCGTCGAACTGATCGCCATGGACGACGCCGAGATCAAATACTCGACCGTGCAGAACTGGTATCCGGGCGACGCCCAGGGCAAGGGCGGGATCTACAACTTCGTGACCAAGCGCGGCGACTGTCGCGGCGCCCGCTCCAAGATCTCCTGGACCCAGGTCGAGACCGGTTCGGCCATCACCTGGAAATATCCCAGTTGTCTCCTGCGCGGCGAAGGCTCGGTCGGTGAGTTCTATTCGGTCGCCGTGACCAAAGGTCGCCAGCAGGCCGATACCGGCACCAAGATGATCCATATCGGCAAAAACACCCGCTCGACCATCGTTTCCAAGGGCATTTCGGCGAACGAAGGCCAGCAGACCTATCGGGGGCTGGTGCGGATCGGCCCGCGCGCGGAAGGGGCGCGCAATCACACCCAGTGCGATTCGCTCCTGATCGGCGACCGTTGCACCGCCAACACCTTCCCCTATATCGAGGTCAAGCATCCCTCGGCCAACATGGAGCACGAGGCGACCACCTCGAAGATCAGCGACGACCAGCTTTTCTACTGCCGCTCGCGCGGACTGACCGAGGAAGATGCCGTGTCCATGATCGTCAATGGCTTCTGCAAGGAGGTCTTCAACGAGCTGCCGATGGAATTCGCGGTCGAGGCGCAGAAGCTCCTGAGCATCAGCCTGGAGGGAGCGGTCGGTTAATTTAAACCGCGTTCTTGGTAATCGGGCGGATGCCGTGGTGGACCAAACCTCCCTGCTCCAGCCAGCCTCAGCCGGACGCGGTTTAAATGAAAACTTTTAAATCAATCGTTTGAACCGCGTCGGTGACAACGCTCATGGATTGCGACAAGGTTCGATTTGGCATGGGTGTCGCCCAAGCCGCAAGACGCAGTTCACAGGAGTAGCAAAGATGTTGTCTGTCAAGGGCCTGCGGGCCAACGTGGGTGAGAAAGAGATCCTCAAGGGACTGGATCTGGAGATCGGGCCGGGGGAGATCCATGCCATCATGGGTCCGAACGGCGCCGGCAAGAGCACCCTGTCGCACGTCCTGTCCGGACGCGAGGGCTATGCGGTCACGGCCGGGACAGCAACCTTTCACGGCCAGGATCTGCTTTCACTCGAACCCGAAGCGCGCGCCCAGCTCGGGCTCTTTCTCGCCTTTCAGTACCCGGTCGAGCTGCCGGGCGTCAACAACACCTATTTCCTCAAGGCCGCGCTCAACAGCATCCGCAAGGCACGCGGCGAGCCCGAGCTGGATGCCGTCTCTTTCCTGCGGCTCATCAAGGACAAGCTGAAAATCCTGCATCTGGATGATTCGCTCCTGAAACGCGCGGTCAATGCCGGTTTTTCGGGCGGCGAGAAGAAGCGTAACGAGATCTTCCAGATGGCCCTGCTGGAGCCGAAACTCGCCATCCTCGACGAGACCGATTCCGGGCTCGACATCGACGCGCTGCGGGTGGTCGCCGACGGGGTGAACGCACTGCGCTCGCCCGAGCGATCCATGATCGTCGTCACCCACTATCAGCGTCTGCTCGATTACATCCAGCCGGATTATGTCCATGTCCTGGCACAGGGGCGCATCATCCGCTCCGGCGGCAAGGAACTGGCGCTCGAACTGGAAGAAAAAGGCTACGGCTGGATCGATGCGGCGGAGCAGGCGGCATGACCGGCGCAGCAGCCAACTTCGCTGGCTGGCTGGCGGCTGATGGCGGGCGTCCTGACGCTGCCGGACCTGACTGGCTGACTGCCCGGCGCCATGACGCCCTGGCGCGTCTGGGTGAGCTGGAGGTGCCGACTTCCAGGCAGGAAGGCTGGCGTTACACCAGTCTCAAGGCGCTGCTTGAGCAGGGCTTCGTGCGGGGCGATGCCCCCCTTGCGGCGCTTCAGCCGGACGCGCTGCAACGAATCCTGATTCCGGGGCTCGACAGTCATCGCATCCTGCTGGTCAACGGTCGTTATACGCCTGCCGGATCCGCGCCGGGCGATCTGCCCAAAGGTGTCCGGGTCGGCGGTCTGCGCGATCTGCTCGCTCAGGATCCCGATGCGCTGCGTGAGCGGTTGAACCGGGTCGCTGGCACAGAGCAGTCGCTGTTTGCCGCCCTGAATACCGCCAGCCTCGACGACGGTTTGGTGCTGCTGCTTGACCGTGCGGTCTGTCTGGAACGCCCCATCGAGCTGATCCATCTGTCCGTCGGACAGGACGCGCCGCGTGTCGCCCAGCCGCGTCATCTGATCCTGCTGGAAGACGGCGCTCAGGCCACGCTGATCGAGCGGTATCTGAGTCTCGACGACGCCCTTTACTGCACCAATGCGGTCCTGGAACTCTCACTGGGGCGCGATGCCGTCCTCAAACATGAGCGTATCCAGATGGAAAGCCGCAACGCCTTCCATCTCACCACGCTCTATCTCGCCCAGGACGCCGGCAGCCGTTATCAGGGCGTCAACATCGGTCTGGGTGCCACCTGGTCACGCACCGAACTGCTGACCCGCTTTCGCGGCGAACAGGCCGAATGCGACCTCCAGGGGCTCTATCTGGCTGGCGACCGGCAGCTCATGGATTACCATCTCGATGTCGAGCATGGGGTTCCCCGCTGCACCAGCCGCGAAAACTTCAAGGGCATTCTCTACGGCAAGGGACGGGCCGTCTTCGACGGTCGTGTGCTGGTCGCCAGGGATGCGCAGAAAACCGACGCCGCCATGTCCAACCGCAACCTGATGCTGTCCGCGAGCGCCGAGGTGGATACCAAGCCCCAGCTTGAGATCCACGCCGACGATGTCAAATGCAGTCATGGCACCACCGTCGGTCAGATCGAGCCGGAGCGGTTGTTTTATCTGCGCTCGCGCGGCATCCCGGCGCCGGTGGCGCGCCGCATGCTCTGTCTGGGCTTTGCCGGCGAGATCATCGAGACACTGAGTTCGGAGGCATTGCGCGAACAGGTCTCCGAGCAGGTCGGTCAGCGTCTGGAATCCGCTCCACTCAGTTGAACCATGCCGAATCTCAAGGTTGCCGTTCTGACCATTAGCAGCGTTGTCGAGAGGTCGAGGTCGATATGAACAGACTGGCCCGCTTTGCCGGTTTCGGGAAGCATGAAGAAGGGGAAGAAACAGCGGTCCTGGATCAGGATGTCGCCGTGGAACAGATGGATGCCGAGGAACTGCGCGAGCCCATCATCGCCGCGCTGCGCAATGTCCATGACCCCGAGATCCCGATCAATATCTATGACCTGGGCCTGATCTACCGCATCGGGATCGCCCCGAACGGCGACGTGGCCATCGACATGACCCTGACCGCACCGGCCTGTCCGGTCGCCGGCATGATGCCGATCATGGTCAGGAATGCCGTCGCCAGTGTCGAAGGCGTGGGCGATGTGCGGGTGGAACTGGTCTGGAACCCACCCTGGAGTCAGAGCAACATGAGCGACGAAGCCCTGTTGCAGCTTGGGTTGATGTAATGACTGAACGCTTCTGGGAGACCACACCGCTCCAGGCCATGACGGCCAGCCAATGGGACGCGCTCTGCGATGGCTGCGCCAAATGCTGTCTGGAGAAATTCGAGGACGAAGACAGCGGTCGCATCGTCTACTCGCGCATTGCCTGCGCCCTGCTGGATCTGGACACCTGCCGCTGCCGCGACTATGACAACCGCGCCCGGCAGATGCCAGACTGCGTGACCCTGGCCCTGGATGTCCTGGAAAAACCCACTTGGCTGCCCGAAACCTGCGCCTACCGGCGGCTCGCCGAGGGCAGTGCCCTGCCGGACTGGCATCCGCTGCTCACCGGCGATCCGCAATCGGTCATCGAGGCCGGGCAAAGCGTTCGCGGACGTGTGCTCGGTCCCGAATCAGGCGAAAATCCGCTGATGAATCTCATCGACTGGATTCGTTAAACCGCGCCCAGCGCGGTATGTGCTGTGTGTGGGTCGGATCAGCTCGGTCAGATTCAGGGATTGTCGGAGCCGGCGCGGTTTAAGAGATTAAAAATAAAAATTTCTAAACCGCGTCTCCACCGAGGCCAATGGCATCCACAGCATTGAAAAAAACAAAAACCACGCATTTCACTCCGGACGCGGTTTAGACCAGACAGGGTTTGATGAAGAAAATCTATTTGATCGGCATGGGGCCAGGCGGCCCGGAATATCTCACGGTCCAGGCGATCAACGCCCTCAGACAGGTCGATGTCTTTTTCTTTCTGGAAAAGGAAGGTCGCGGGAAGGACGAGCTCGTGCAGATGCGGCGTGAGGTGCTGAACCACTATCTGGGCGAGGACGCCTACCGCATCGTCACCGCCACAAGTCCCACCCGGCGGACATCAGGCGAGTACAGCGACGATGTGCTGCGCTGGCACGACGAGAAGCGCGTGCTTTTTGAGCGTCTGATCGCGGACGAACTGCGGGAAGGTCAAAGCGCCGGTCTGCTGCTCTGGGGCGATCCATCGCTCTACGATCAGACTGTCAGCCTGGTGGCCGATCTGGTCACCCGCTCGCACGGCGCGCTCGACTTCGAGATCATCCCCGGCATCACCTCGGTTCAGGTGCTGACCGCCAAGCACCGAATCCCGCTCAACCGGGTCGGCGAAAGCATCACCATCACCACCGGACGCCATGTCGAGACCTGCGATCCCGCCGAGATCGACAACGCCGTGGTGATGCTCGACTACAACGCCTCCTTCCAGCGCTTCAGAGGACAGAACATGGATCTGTACTGGGGCGGTTATCTCGGCTGTCAGGATGAGATCCTGGCCGCCGGCCCACTGGACGAGATCACCGATGACCTGCTGAAAACCAAGTCGGAGATCCGGGACCAAAAGGGCTGGCTGATGGATATTTACCTGCTGCGTCGGCGGAAGGACACTGAGACCTGAGCATTTAAAAATCCTGTCCATCCTGAAAAATCCTGTTAATCCTGTCCATTGTTGATCGGCCGATTGCCATGTCAGATCCGGCGCCACGCCACTGCCCTGCCCTCTTCCTGACCGCCTGCTCCTCGGGACAGGGCAAGACCACGCTGGTGGCGGCCCTGGCGCGCCATCACCGCCGGCTTGGCCGGCGTGTCCGGGTCTTCAAGACAGGGCCGGATTTTCTCGACCCCATGATCCTGAGCCGCGCCAGCGGGAACGAGGTCGGGCCGCTCGATCTCTGGATGGTGGGCGAGCCCGGCTGTCGGCACAAACTCTACGAGGCGGCCGGCGAGGCCGATCTGATCCTGATCGAGGGGGCGATGGGTCTGTTCGACGGCACCCCATCCGGGGCGGATCTGGCGGAGACCTTCGGGATTCCGGTCGCCGCCCTGATCGATGCGCGCGGCATGGGGCAGACCTTCGGCGCGCTGGCGCTGGGTCTGGCGAGCTACCGTCCGGGACTGCGCTTCGCCGGTGTGGTGGCGAATCAGGTCGCCAGCGCCCGACACGCCGAGATGATCCAGGCCGGCATTCCGGCGTCGCTTCCCTATCTGGGCGCTATCCCGCGACTGGCCGAGGCGACCTTGCCGAGCCGGCATCTGGGGCTGGTCCAGGCCAGCGAGATCGCCGATCTCGATGCACGTCTCGATGCCGCCGCCGAGCGCATCGCCGGGACCGCACTGGCCGGACTGCCAGACCCGGTCGCCTTCCTCCCCCCGCCGACGCCACTGGCCACGCCACAGCGACTCGCCGGACGGCATATCGCGGTCGCCCGCGATGCCGCCTTCTCCTTTCTCTATGCCGACAATCTGCGTCTGCTTCAGTCGCTGGGCGCCGAGCTGAGTTTTTTCTCCCCGCTCGCCGATGCGGGCGTGAGCGCCGACGCCATCTATCTCCCCGGCGGCTATCCGGAGCTGCATCTGCACACCCTGTCCGCCAATCAGGGCATGAAGCGCGCGCTGCGCGACCATTTGGCCGCCGGGCGTCCGCTCTATGCCGAATGCGGCGGCATGCTCTATCTGCTCGAACGGCTGACCGACAAGGAAGGCAACACGGGTGAAATGGCCGGTCTGCTGCCGGGACGGGGCCAGATGCGGCAACGTCTCGCCGGGCTTGGCATGCAGTCGCTCGACACCTCTGATGGCTGTCTGCGCGGACACAGCTTCCATCACTCGACGATGGAGACAACGCTTGTTCCCCTGGCCCACGGGAAACGTCAGCGCGACGGCCAGCCCGGCGAGCCCTTCTACCATCAGGGCGCACTGCGGGCGACTTACCTGCACCTTTATTTTCACTCTGCGCCAGAGGCGGCGGCGGCGCTGTTCCTTTAACGCCGCGCCAATATCGCGATCATGAATCCCACAGCTCATGGATGCGGTAAAGGCCGAGGACATAGCGCAACTGTTGACGGTTACTCGCCCCCAGCCGGTGGGACAGATCGTTCAGCAGCTTGTTGGCGTAAGCGGGTGTGACGTCTTTGCCGTCGATGCTCTTCAACGGGCGTCCGGTGGTCAGAAATTCAAGGGTCTTTCGCTCCTTCTCGGAAAGATCCGAGAGTCGCGCGAGCATCATGGTCTTGCGGCAGACGGGGTCGGCGTGGAGACGGTCATGGAACAGACGAACGAGATTGCGCAGCACCTCAAGCCGCTCGTCGAGCAGCCTTCCGAATTCCGGCCCCCTGTCGCGACTCACCAGACTGGCGCCTGCAATCTCATCCCGGTCGCTGAGGGTCGGGATGGAGATCCCATTGCATAGACCATAGTCGTGACGGGCGACTTCGATGACCGCCTTCTCCTCCTGCTCCAATGTCCCCCGCTCCGCTTCATGCCACCAGTCCATGGGGCTCAAGTCGCCTTGCAGGATACGTTTGATGGTGAAGTCCTGATCAGCGAATCCGGCTTCCGCATAATGCGTCAGGAAGGCCACATCGAAGCCTTCCGAGCGCAGGATCACGGGAGAGGCACCTCCCTCTCCATTCAGACGCAGGAGATACGAGCTATAGGCGATGCCGTCGAATCCGAGGCGGATGACGGCCCGCTCCAATGCCTCGAAGCATTGATCCATGCCTTCGGCGGCACAGAGCTCGCTGACGTAATCGACGATCAGTTGCATGCGTTGGACTCTTAGACCGTGAAGTGCAGACAGATGGGGAAATGCCGATCAACTGTCGAGCACAAACTCGAAGCTATCCACGGCGAGATCCAGGCGCCCTTGAACCGGCGCCAGCAATCGCAACGCAAGCTGATCCAGCTCGCTCAAGGTGAGGTCATAGCCGGTGAGCGGTCCCCGTGAGGGCATGGGAATACGATTTGCGCGCACGGCCACGAACTGCCGCCAACCCTTACCGTCAGCAGACTCGAACTCCAGGCTTCCTTGAGTGGGATAACGCAGACCGGCCCCTTCGAGGCGATTGACGAAATGCTCCCCTTCAACAGGCGCCAGTTGCACGAACCGGTCGTGACTGCGAATAAGCAGGAACACCTCCTGGTCGCGCCTTCCGGAGCAGAACAGGAACCACGCGGCATTCAACGCAACCCTGGGCAAGCCATCTTCGCGGGATCCGCTCTCCAGACGCACCAGACGCAGATCGGTTTCCGCCTTCGGAACGAACTGCAGGAAGCGGGCCCGCAGGGAGTCGTCGGCCATCAACCGGCCCCAGGGGCTGACCTCCGGATCGGTGTGCAACAGCGGCAGGAAATCGTTCAAGCCGAGACAGTCGGCGAGCTTGCGGGCCGGTCCCTTATCCACGCACTCCCCGTTCCATGCCTTGCGCACGACGCCGACGCTCATGGTCTCGGGCACGCGGATCCGCTTGCGGTAGAGAATCTCCAGTTGCTGCGGCGAATCAATCCCTAACTTGCGTGCATAGGAGCGTACTTTCCCGGCATCGAGCGTCACACAGCGATTTCGTCGAGCTGCCATTGAGGCCCACTTCCGCACGCAATAGGGACTAAACCGCGTCCAGCGCGATATGCGTAATTTTCAGTTTGTGTTTAGCTTTGGAGATGTCATCGACCTCAGTGGAGACGCGGTTTAAAATTTTATATTTTTTAATATCTTAAACCGCGCCAGCTCCGATAATCCTTGAGTCTGCCAGGGCCGACCCGATCCGCAAAGATCGCATACCGTGCTGGGCGCGGTTTAAGAGGCTCAAAAATACCGGAGTCGCCCCGGCCGGGAAAGAGGGCCAAGTCATAGAAACATTGAACATCTTCGGTGGACCCAACAGATCAGACCCGGCGCAGACGATGGGGCTCGGGCATGGGGCCGAAGGTCTCCAGAGGCAGGCGCTCGGGCCAACCGTCGGGGTCGGGGCGCACCCAGGCGAGCCAGCGCCAGGCGTCGCCACAGGCCTCGATCAGGCGGTTCTCGCAGGGTTCCCAGACGGCATGGCCCTCATATCCGCGACCGGAGACGGCGTGGATTCGTCGTGGCGCGCCGCTGGCCGCATCCCAGAGCCGCACGGCCCCGTCAGCTCCCGCCGAGACGAGCCGCCGACCGTCGGGCGAGAAGGCGCAGGCCCACACCCAGCCCTGGTGGCCGGAGAGGCTCAGCAGCGCCTCGCCACTGGCCGCATCCCAGAGCCGCACGGCCCCGTCATCACTCACCGAGACGAGCCGCCGACCGTCGGGCGAGAAGGCGCCGCCCATCACCGCGCCCTGGTGGCCGGAGAGGGTCAGCAGCGCCTCGCCGCTGGACGCATCCCAGAGCCGCACGGCCCCGTCATCACCCGCCGAGACGAGCCGCCGACCGTCGGGCGAGAAGGCGCAGGCCGTCACCCAGCCCTGGTGGCCGGAGAGGGTCAGCAGCGCCTCGCCGCTGGCCGCATCCCAGAGCCGCACGGTCCCGTCTTCACCCGCCGAGACGAGCCGCCGACCGTCGGGCGAGAAGGCGCAGGCCGTCACCGAGCCCTGGTGGCCGGAGAGGGTCAGCAGCGCCGCGCCGCTGGCTGTATCCCAGAGCCGCACGGTCGCGTCAGCTCCCGCCGAGACGAGCCGCCGACCGTCGGGCGAGAAGGCGCAGGCCCACACCCACCCCTGGTGGCCGGAGAGGGTCAGCAGCGCCTCGCCGCTGGCCGCATCCCAGAGCCGCACGGTCGCGTCATCACCCGCCGAGACGAGCCGCCGACCGTCGGGCGAGAAGACGCAGGCCGTCACCCAGCCCTGTTGGCCGGAGAGGATCAGCAGCGCCTCGCCGCTGGCTGCATCCCAGAGCCGCACGGTCCCGTCTTCACCCGCCGAGACGAGCCGCCGACCGTCGGGCGAGAAGGCGCAGGCCCACACCCCGCCCTGGTGGCCGGAGAGGGTCAGCAGCGCCTCGCCGCTGGCCGCATCCCAGAGCCGCACGGTCGCGTCTTCACCCGCCGAGGCGAGCCGCCGACCGTCGGGCGAGAAGGCGCCGCCCATCACCTCGCCCTGGTGGCCGGAGAGGGTCAGCAGCGCCGCGCCGCTGGCCGCATCCCAGAGCCGCACGGCCCCGTCATCACTCACCGAGACGAGCCGCCGACCGTCGGGTGAGAAGGCGCAGCCCCACACCCTGCCCTGGTGGCCGGAGAGGGTCAGCAGCGCCTCGCCACTGGCTGCATCCCAGAGCCGCACGGTCCTGTCAGCTCCCGCCGAGACGAGCCACCGACCGTCGGGCGAGAAGGCGCAGGCCGTCACCCAGTCCTGGTGGCCGGAGAGGGTCAGCAGCGCCTCGCCACTGGCTGCATCCCAGAGCCGCACGGCCCCGTCAGCTCCCGCCGAGACGAGCCGCCGACCGTCGGGCGAGAAGGCGCAGCCCATCACCCAGCTCTGGTGGCCGGTCAGCATGCACAGCGTGGAGCAGGGGGCCTCGACGGGGCCGAGCCGATCGGAGGGAGGCGCACCCTGGGGCCGGACGAACCCGGGTGGGGCCGTGTTCGGCGATGCGGTTGGTGGTTCATCGCATGCCAAGAACTGGGGCCTGTAACCGCAGGCGCCGTGCCACAGGCTGCTTTGGAGGCGGGTGTTGCGCCAAATGGCGGCGGTGGACTCAGCGCCGCTCCAGTCCGTCCGGATCGCGTCGCAGTCCAGGAAGTTGGCCTGGGCCAGTTGGGTGTCGCGAAAGCTGGCCCCGCTGAGCTGCACCCGTTCGAACACCGCCCGGCGCAGACTCGCCCCGCTGAAGTCGGCCTCGCTCAGGTCCAGCAGGGGTGAGCCGAGTGTCGAGCGGCAGCTCAGCGCGTCCAGTCGCGCCCCGTTCAAGGCAATACCCCGAAGCACAGGCACAGGCCACCCCCGGTCGTGGGCGCGCAGGGCATAGGCCAGGAGCAGCTCGCTGGTCTGGGGACGGTAGGGGGTCCGCCAGCCCTGAAGGGTTTGGATCAGGATCGGGTCGGCAGCCTCCGCCAGGCACTGGCCCAGAAAGTCCAGGGTCTCCTGGCTGGGACGCTTGATCGCCCAGCGATCGGGGGCCTGGTCGCGCAGGGCCTGGAGCAGATAGTCGGCGAGAAAGAACTCCAGGAGGGATGTATGGGCGAATCGGAAGCTGCTGCCGCTCGGGTCGTCCTGGCGGGCGAGGAAGGTGGCGTTACGCAGATCCTCCTCGAGCTGGTCTGGATGAAGGCGGCTGTAACGGCGGTGCAGGTCCGGTTCGGACTCCAGCCAGGCGTGAAACCAGCGCTCGATGCGCTCGGCGGGGAGCCGTCCGTCTCCGCTTTGCCAGAGGAAGGCGGCGAGGTGGCGTGCGAGGATCAGCTTGTGTTCCGGGCGGATGTGATGCTTGCCGCTATCGCGCTCCAGCCAGCGCTGAACCATCCGGCGGTACAGGGTGACGCCATAGATCCTTTTCCCGGCCAGGCGGTCCTGCTCGATCTCCGGTATGAACTCCGAGACCAGCCTCAGGGTGTAAGGCCGCTGGGTGAGCTCCGTGAGGTTATGGACGGACCGGACGGTGTCCAGCAGCGTCACCGGGTCAATGCCTGGGAGTGCGGCGGCGAGATAGCGCTCGACCTGTTCCTCCGACAGCGGGAGCAGGACGAGTGCGCGGTAGGCATCTGCCCGATACTCGCCGCGTTCCTGGCCGGTGAAGTGATTTTGCTGGTCGCGCAGAGTACGGAAATATTGGGTGCGCGTGGAGATCAGGGCCTTGAATCGACCCGCAAGCCCATCCGCCCGGTGGCGGTCTCGGGTAAGGCGCAGCAGCTCCCGGGTGAAGACCTGTCCGTCCGCCTCGGTGAGCCTGTTGAGCACCTCATCGAGGCCGTCGAAGATGGCCAATGCCCCCTGCGCGATCCATCGCTGGACATCTGCCAGCAAATAGCCTTCGCCGGGACCCTGGTCGTCCCAACCCCGCGCCATGCACTCCTCGACAATCTCCTTGAGTTTTGGCACCCGCTGCTCCAGGCCGGTGACATGGCGCAGGTCGAAGTACAGCGGCAGGGGCCGCGTTGGATCGGCCCTGCGGCGCTCATCCAGGATCTTTGCAAGGCGCTGACAGGTGACGGTCTTTCCCATGCCGTACTCGCCGAGCAGGGTGAAGAGGGGTGGTGCATCGGGGGCGTCCACCCATTGCATCAGATACTCCATCACATCGACGCCCGGCTGATCTCCGCCCCGGTGCATGACCTCGGCGTCCTTATCCATGGTGGACAGGAGGCCCTGTGCGTCGGGGATCAGGAGCTTGGTGCCGATGGCGTCGTGGTCGCGCAGGCCCATGAGTCTGGCCCCGGGTGGCAGACCCGGAGCGGGGCGACCGCCCCCGGAGGGGGGGCTGATGCCAGGTGTCGGCGGTTGCCGGCCCTCGTAGAGGCTGCCGAGGGCAAGTGCCCTGTGGACAACCAGGGCGGCGTTTTGGGCAGCGAACTTCTGGTCTTTCTCCTTGTTCTTCGTGCCCTTGTGGCCATCGCCCCAGTCACAGATCGCCTTGACGATGATCCAGTCCAGATTGAAGCGCCCGGCGGCGAGCTGAATACCCACCGCCTCCATTTCGCCGCCGATGGCCTCCTTCTCCAGCTTGAGGAGGCTGGTGCGGTAATCCAGGTTATCGACCAACTTGTTGCCGGAGAGCAGGGTGCCGAAGCGCACCGTCGGCCAATTGAGGCAGGCGTTGGGGTCCGCCTGGCAGCTCTGGCGCAGGTGGTTGAAGCGATTCAGGAGGACCTGGGATGCGGGTGGCTTGTCGTCGCGCAGGTCGAAGGTGCCGTCCGCGTTCATGCGGCCCAACTCGTAGCCCCGGATAGCCTCGGAGACCAGCACGTCGCCGATGGCCTGCTCGGCAGGATTGACCCCGAAGGCGATGCCGACCCCGATGATGGCCTTGGGCGCCCAGTCCGTGATGGCGTCTCGGGCGGCATTCTGGGCCTCGCCCTCCCCCTGCCGGCTGACCCGCTGGATGATCTGCATCCCGCCGTGGATCCCCAGGCGATTGTAGGTCATGCCATTGCGGACCTCGGTGGGGGGAGTCCCCTGCGGGTGGAAGCGGGCGATGACGGCGGTGGCCTCGCGGAGGTTGAAGGTCATGAGGACGACGACTGGCAGGGATTCCTGGGGAAGACCCCTTTGATCCGTCACCAACTGCCCGGCGGGGATGGCGTTCAGCTCCCCGGTATAGGCGGGGGCCGGAGCCGGGAGGGGGCCGTCGAACCAGACGAAGCGGTTGGCCGGGCCGGCCTTTTTGTCTGCGGTGATCTCGGCGCGCAGGGCCAGGCCCTGGGTCTCGGCGGCGTCGTTGATGGTACGCAGCAAGCGATTCAGGGCGGCGTTCGCACTCGCAGGGGTGCTCAGGGGGAACATGGTCTCGTGGATGCGGGCGACCTGAATGCGATCGTCGTCCCCGGCCAGGTCCAGCAGGCGCTCGGCGTGTTGGCGGACGGCGTCCGAAAGGCCCAGGTTCTTGAGGCTGTTACGAGCGAAATAGGGCGAGAGCGTGGGCATGAGGGCGCTCCTGAAGTGGGATACGGCCCCAGTCTATCCGAGTTCTAGCAGGCAGATCAAGCAGTATCGTGTTTGATATGTTTGAATGAAGTTGCATATAGCGGAGCGGACGACCAGCCACGCGGGTGGCCTTGCCGAACAACCGCTTAACCGTCTTAAAAGCGCCTTAACCGTTCCCACAACACCCGCACCCAGGGATAACCTGATCTCCGCGCATTAGCAGTCAGGACGTCTTGACCATCTGTTTTCTTCTTCGAGCGGAGGTCAAAGCATGACAATTCAGAGCCCAGCGGCAGTCCTCGACAGGCTGCCGGCAGCCGCGCGCATCGCCCCGCCCTGGAGCGACGCCCAGGGGAGCCTGTGCGAAATTCTCTGGACCCGAGGCCGCACCGAGCTCGCCCTGGAGCCTGGGTCCGAGGGTATCGAGCAGCGTCGCATCCGGGACGGAATCTGGGATCTGCGTCAGCGCGTCTACTCGCGCAAATTTCCGGACGTGAACACCCTGCGCAACGACCCTTACGACGCCCAATCCTGCGTCATCTTCTCCCGCTCCCCCGAGGGACGGGTCTGCGCGACCGCGCGGATCGCCTTCGACGGCGCCCTGGGTATCCCCGAGGCCGCCCTGGTGGATCCGCTGGTGGACGGCTATCGGCGCGACGGCATCCAGTTCGCGGAGCTGGGCCGGTTCATGATCGACGACGAGGGTCGGGGCTTACTCAATGCCTTTTACCGGGCCTATTTCGAGCTCGGCGCGACCTGGGGCATTCAGCTCTACCTGATGTTCGTCCCGGACAACAAGGTCACGCTGTACCAGCGGCTGATGGACGCACGGGTCGCCATCTCCTTCCGCGATCTGACCTTCGGCGGAAACCATCCCTACGTGTGCATGGAGTGGTGGCTCGACCGGACGAAGCCGCGCTTCTTCTCCTGGAGCGGGGCAAGCCGGCCCGGCGACGCGCCGACCGTCCAGATCCGCAGGGAGGACAACTGATGAGCGCCGACGCCTATCCGAGCACGCTGTGGAACGGCTACGCCCGCTCCCATGCCTCTGTGACGACCTCCTTCCAATTGTCCCTCTATCGCGAGGTGGCGGCGCAGCTCGGCGGAGACGTCCTGGACTGCGGTTGCGGTACAGCCCGGATCGCTCCCTTCCTGGCCGACGATCCGGCGGTGAACTCTTACACCGGCGTGGATCTCGCCCCGGACATGGTCAGGATGGCCCGCTGGACGATCACGCGGCTGAATCGCGAGCGCTTCGGCATCGAGCAGGGCGCTATTGAGGCAGTACGCGGGCAATACGACAGCGCCGTCTCCATTCACAGCTACTATGCGTGGCCGCGTCCGCTCGACGTCCTGGCCCATATCCGTGACGTCATGCGCCCCGGGGGACGCTTCGTCCTGGCGACGCCCAATCCACAGCTGGACATGGACCGGCTGCTCCGGGAATCGTCCAGAGAACTGCTGGCCCACCCCGACTTTCCCGAATTCGAGCGTCTCAATCTCGAGTTCGCCCGAAATCCCGGGGCCGCCTTCGTGGAGATGGATTTGCTGATCGGGCAGTCGCGCGACACGGGCTTCGAGGTTCTGGAATGTCACCAGCGCCATTACCTGGGAGGCGTCAACCTGCTGGTGCTGTCGAAGCCCTGAGCCGGGCCGCTCACCGCAGGGATCAGACGACGCACACGAAGCCGGCCCAGTGAAAGGGATGCGCAAAAGGGCGCTCTCCAGGTGATCCGCCTGGAGGGTCGTCCGACACCCATTTGATGCGCATCGGATCCGGGGCACCCAGCCTGCCGGCTGCCCGGACCCTCGGATCCAACTGCTGGACCAGCAACTCGAGATCGTCCCCTGCCACATTCCTCAGCCACGTCTGGGCCAAGCGCAGGGCGGACGGTGCCGATGCTCCAGCATGCAGGTATTCGTAAAGCTTGAGCATCAGGAGTCGGGTGGATCGATCCGAAACCGGCCACAGGGAGCAGATAACCGCGCTTGCGCCAGCGCCGAGAAATGCAAGGGCCAGCCCATAGGTCTCGTCGGGCAGCTCGCGGTACTCGGCGATCCCGGTCTCGCAGGCGGACAGGACGACGAGCGTATCGGACCCGAGCCGAATGCGGCCCAGGATCTCCGACAGTTGCAAGACCTCGCCTCCCGCCATCAACAGACCGGATGCCTCCGGATGGCACCACCGAAAGCGACCGTGACAGGCAAAGTGCAGATAATCCAGCGGCCCGGCCATGGAGATGGCGTCCAGCACGCGCTGCTTGGTGGCTCGCCTGCCCAGCAGACTCGATTCGCTCTCGAACAGGGCGTCCAGCATGCGCCCCTCGGCCCGGCTGTGGGGCAGATCCCCGGTCGGATCCGCTACCGTGAGCAACCGTCGATGGCCGGCATTCCGCGCGGCGAAGGCTGAGGTGTTCGACAGGCTCCCCACGGCGCTCGCCAGATCGAAGCGATTCAAGACCTCCCGCTCGCCACCGCGCACCATCGCTGGGGGAAACAGCGACAAGACCCCCGAGAGGGCGATGCGCAGGCGCCGCACCGATGGCGGCAAGGTATCCAGGACCTGCCACAACGGAGCGAGATACCCGTCCAGAGTCTGGGCGACCTGCTCCATGGCACGGGAGAATGCAGTGGAATCCCCCTGCTCAAGCAGCATCTGATAGCCGTCGAGCCAACTCGATTCGCGGCCCGCCCTGCACTCGAAGAGTGACTCCAGGGTGGCGTGGTCGAGTCCGGTCAAGCGGACCAGCCGCACGGGTTGCGCCGCGTCGTCGGTACAGGCGACGAACACCAGCAGATCCCGCCCGTCCAGAGGAGGGACGCAGAACGCGACGACGGCTTCCTCCAGGGGCGGCAGTCTTGATTTGGCATCGCCTGCGGCGAGTGCGCCGCTCCGGAGCAGTGCCCGGTGCACAAGCCCCCGCCCCTGGATCAGAAACGTGAACGCCTCTGCCACATTTCCCTGCTGGGCGATAGCGAGAACACCAAGGTTCTTGGTGGCACTGGCGGCACCAATCAGGCGACGCATCTCGTACCAGTTGACGAGCCCGGCGATGGCCCCTTCCAGGAATCGCATGACCTCGCGGGCGATGCGTTCGACCTGCGGCCAGTTGCCGGCCCGCGTCTCGGTCAGGGCCAGACTATGCTGGGAGCGCAACCAATCCGTGGGGAAGCGATCACGCCTGCATACCGAGAGTGCCGCGCGCAGATGGATCTGTGAGCGCTTCAGGTTAGCCACGGGATCATCCCGAGCGCGTTTGCGATACGCAACGTGGAGACGTGCCCACTCGGTATTGGCGGGAAGTGCGTCATGGATCCTGAGTGCCAGACGGACGAGAGCGATCACGTCCCCCCTGTCGCCAGCGTCCGAATCTCGTCGGCGCGGGCCAGGTTCGCCGCACAGCGGCAGTAGAGGTCAGGATAGTCAGGGAGTGAAGATATTCAGCGCGGATCGGTAGCAACCGATGGATCGCCATTTTCCAGGCCGATACAGCCAGCGAAAAAGCACATCCTTGTGCAATCTTGGTCTGGATCCCTAGCGTGGCGCTTCCGGGTGCGCGCCTCAAGGTTCCATTTCGAACCTTGACGACACGACCATGTTATGAAGTCGCAGGGGATGATTCGGGCTCAGTGGCTCGGGTGCTCTGACACGGCTTGACCGCCGTCAACAGGGTTACCGGCATCGCCGTGCGCCAGCCGTCGAAGCGCCCGAGCGGTGCGGCCTGGGCGACCGAGATCCGGGTCAGCTCGCCGCCGATCCGCGCGCGCAATCCAACCAGGAAGGATTCGCTCTGCACCGTGACCGCGTTGGCGACCAGACGTCCACCGGGCTTGAGCGCATCCCAGCAACCTTCAGCCACACCTGCCACAGTCAGACCGCCACCGATGAAGATGGCGTCTGGCGGCTCCAGTCCTGCCAGCGCCTCCGGGGCGCGCCCGGCCACCAGGATCAGATTGGGCACGCCAAGCGCGGCGCGGTTGCGTTCGATGAGCGTGCGCCGGGAGGCGTCCGACTCGATGGCGATGGCGCGGCAGCGGCTCTCGGCGCGCATCCATTCGATGCCGATTGAGCCGCAGCCGGCGCCAACATCCCACAGGAGTTCTCCGGGCAGCGGCGCCAGCCGGGCGAGGGTCGCCGCCCGGATGTCGCGTTTGGTCAACTGTCCGTCGTGTGCATAGGCGTCATCCGGCAGTCCGCAGCGGCGCGACAGGGGCTGCGCGTCCAGACTAGCGCGACACTCGACCGCAACCAGATTCAGCGCCGCACAGGGACCGTGCGTCCACTGCGCCGCCAGTCCATCCAGCCGCCGTTCCGCCGGTCCGCCGAGTCGCTCGAAGACGGTCAGCCGGCTGTCACCGAATCCGCGCACAGCGAGCAGGGCGGCGAGCTGGCCCGGCGTCTGACCGTCGGCTGAGAGCACCAGGATGCGTACCCCGTGCGCCAGATAGAGATTGACGCGCTCCAGTGGCCGACCGTGGGCCGGGACGAGCCGGGTATCCTGGAGTGACCAGCCCATCCGGGCGGACGCCAGCGAGACCGATGAGGGCGCGGACAGGATACGCATCTCATCGGGGGGCAGTCGCTCCGCCAGACTGCCGCCGATGCCAAACAGCATGGGATCGCCGCTCGCCAGGGCGCAGACGGGGCGACCACGGTGGGCAAGCAGCGTCTCGTAGGCGGCGCTGAAAGGACTCGGCCAGGACAATCGCTGCTGGCCGGCCCGTTCCGGGACCAGGGCGAGATGACGCTCGCCGCCAAAGAGAACCTGGGCCTCGGCGACGGCGCGACGGGCCTCATCGCCGAGACCCGCCAGCCCGTCCTCACCGATGCCGACGATGGTGAGCCAGGCGGTCATGCGCGCCACGCCGGCTGATGGCGCCCGTCCATCTGATTGGCGTCAAGGGCTGGAGGGTGGGCGCGCGCTGACCATCCGGCGGGTATCTGGGGGTTGGGAGGCATCACCGAAGAGTCCGGGCGTGGTGGATTTTAGGGCGTGGTGGATTTTAAATTGAGTCGAAATTATACTGCCCGGCTTGTTCGCGCACACCCTTTCTCCGATTTCCCCGCGCTTCCGGCCTGGGCAGATCCCCGACCCGCGCCCTGAACCGGTTCGTTCCGGCTCGCTGCGCCACCGAGACCTTCCATGATCGACTATACCCGTGATGCACACGACATCTATCGTCAATCCTTTGCCATCATCCGCGCCGAGGCGGCTCTGGATGGGATTCCGGAGGATCTGGAGGCGCTTGCGGTTCGTGTGATCCATGCCTGCGGCATGCCCGAGGTGATCGAGGATCTGCTCTTCTCACCCGGTGCGGGTGCGGCTGGCCGCGCGGCACTGGAAGCGGGTGCGCCAATCCTCTGCGACAGCCGCATGGTGGCGGAGGGCATCACCCGCGCCCGCCTGCCGGCTGACAATCCGGTCATCTGCACCCTTCAGGATCCGTCCGTCACCGAGCTGGCGCTCGCACTCGGCAACACGCGCTCGGCGGCGGCACTGGAGCTATGGCGTCCGCATCTGAGCGGCGCGCTGGTGGTCGTCGGCAATGCGCCCACGGCCCTCTTCCGTCTGCTGGAGATGCTCGACGAGGGCGCGCCCAAACCGGCCCTGATCCTCGGCTTTCCGGTTGGTTTCGTCGGTGCCGCCGAATCCAAGGAGGCGCTCGCCGCCGACAGCCGGGGCGTGCCTTTCGTGACCCTGCGCGGGCGACGCGGCGGGAGCGCCATGGCGGCAGCGGCCGTCAATGCACTGGGGCGGGGCCATTCCTGACCGGCATGAATAAGGGACGACTCTATGGCCTGGGCGTTGGTCCGGGCGATCCCGATCTCATCACCCTCAAGGCGCTGCGCTATCTCCAGGCCGCGCCGGTGGTGGCCTACTATATCGGCAGGGACAAACGCGGCAATGCGCTGACCAGCGTGCAGCCGCATCTGCGCCCGGACCAGATCCGTCTGCCGCTCGTCTACCCGGTCACGGGCCGGAAACCCGAACCGCCCTACGATTACGAGGGCGCGATGCGCGCCTTCTACGACGAGGCTGCCGAGCAGGTCGCGGCCCATCTGGAGGCAGGACGCGACGTGGCGGCGATCTGCGAGGGCGATCCCTTTTTCTACGGCTCCTTCATGTATCTGCACGACCGGCTGGCTGACCGCTTCGAGACCGAAGTGGTGCCGGGCGTCTGCTCGGTCGTCGCCAGCGCCTCGGTGCTGCGCACACCTCTGGTCTATCGCGATCAGCGCTTGCAGGTGCTGGCCGGAACACTCCCGGAAGAGACCCTGATCGAACGGCTGTCCGGGGTCGAGGCCGCCGCCATCATGAAGCTCGGCAGCAACTTCGAGAAGGTCCGCCGGGTCATCTTCAAGCTCGGGCTGGAGACGCGGGCGCGCTATGTCGAGCGTGCGACCATGGAGGGCGAGCGCACTCTGCCGCTTGCCGAGATCGCGCCTGAGAGCGTGCCCTACTTCTCGATGATCCTGATCCCCGGCGAACGGTGGCAGGGCTGATGACGGACGCGCCGGAGGTGAGACAGATAGCGACCGCAGACGGCGACGACGCCCTGCCCACACCTCGTCCGGGCCGGCTGGCGGTGATCGGGCTGGGTCCGGGCGCTGCCGGGCTGATGGCGCCGGATGTCAGGGATGAGCTGGATCGCGCCCAGGATATCGTGGGCTACACCACTTACACCCAGATGGCAGGGCCGTTGCGTCCGGATCAGCGGATCCTCGATTCGGACAACCGCTGCGAGATGGACCGCGCCCGTCTGGCCTTCACGCTGGCCGCGCAGGGCCGGCACGTCGTTGTCGTCTCGTCCGGCGATCCCGGCGTTTTCGCCATGGCGACCGCCGTGATGGAGGCGCTCGACCAGTCCGAGGATCCCGCCTGGCAAAGGGTGGATCTGGCGATCCTGCCGGGGATCTCCGCCGCCCAGGCCGCTGCCGCCCGGATCGGCGCGCCGCTCGGTCACGACTTCTGCGTCCTGTCGCTCTCCGACAATCTCAAGCCCTGGTCGCAGATCGAACGGCGTCTGGAGCATGCCGCGCTCGCCGATTTCGTCATCGCGCTCTATAACCCGAGTTCCAAAGCGCGTCCCTGGCAGTTATCCCAGGCGCTTGATCTCCTGCGGCGCCATCGCGTGCCGGCAACCCCGATCGTGCTTGGCCGGGATGTCGGGCGACCGGATGAGCGGGTGCTCGTCACCACGCTCGGCGAGATCCAGCCCGAACAGGTGGACATGCGCACCCTGGTGATCGTCGGTTCGTCCCAGACACGCCAGTTTCCGCGCCAGAATGGCGGGGTCTGGGTCTATACGCCGCGCTGGTATCCCGACACGACGACGGAATCCTCTTAAACCGCGCCCCGTGCGGTATGCGATGTTTTTTGGATCAGATCGGCCCCGGTAGACTCAAGGATTGTCGGAGCGGGCGCGGTTTAAGAGCGGCTCAGAACATTGCCGCCGTGCGTTCAATCACCCAGAAGACCGCCAGCGAGCCAATGACGTATGCGGGAAATCGCGCGGCGGAGGTTGGCCAGCACACTGGCGCCCTGACCAGACTGATCCTGACCGCCAGGATTGCCACGACACAAAGAAGCTGGCCGAGTTCGATGCCGACGTTGAAGGCGAACAGCGCCAGGGGCACCTCGTCTCCCGGCAGCCCGACCTCCGTCAGTGCGCCCGCGAAACCGAGTCCATGCAGGAGTCCGAACGTGAATGCCATGGCCCACGGAAACCGCTGGATCCAGGTCTCGCGCTCGCCGCTGGTCAGCTCAACGGCGACGACAAGGATGGTCAAGGCAATCAGGATCTCGACCGGTTGCGAGGGAATGGTCACCACACCGAGCACGGCGAGCGCGAGCGTGACGCTGTGCCCGGCGGTGAAGGCGGTGACGGTCCAGATGAGCCGTCGCCAGCCCTGCACGAGCAGTACGAGCCCGAGCACGAACAGTAGGTGATCGGGACCACTCAGGATGTGTCCGAAGCCGAGCCGGACATAGTCACGCAGCACGTCGAAGCGACCGGAGCGATCAGGAACCGTCACCGCTGGGGCGTCGCCGCGCAGCACCGCCTGAATCAAGCGCCCGTCAGCCAGGTGAAGACGCAGCAAGGCATCGGTCTGTCGTTCACGCAGGCCAGCGACGCCGATACGTTCGCCCACCAGGCTGCCCTCACCGCATTGCGCACGCCAACGCCGCGTCACCCGCGGACCCGAATGGCTGATCTCGGGCGCGGACAGGGGCTTGCATGCGTCCGGGAGGATCGCCTCTAGCGAACCGCCGGCGGTTTGCGACGCCGGCCACCGCCACAATACGTCCAGGGTACCCGTCGGTGACTCACGGATTTCCAGCAGCGCCGGGTCGAGCGGATGCGCCAGGACGGTCGAGGCCGCGCCCAAGGTCCACATGAGGGTCAGCGCGAGGAGTACGCGCAGCGGGGTCATGGTCGTGGTGGCGATGTCAGCGCCGCATCGCGCGCGGACGGATCGGTGCGCCCGTCGATACGAATCTCGTATCGCTTGCGTAACGCTGCCATACCCTGTGCCAACTGCGCGTCCGCACGCTCTTTCTGCGCACCTTCCGCGACCTGCCGCCAGACCGTCGCGAGCTCGGGCAGACGAGGTGCGGTCTTCTCCTCGACCCACACAAGGTGCAGGCCGTAAGGCGAGGCAATGGGGGGCGACCAGTTCCCAGGTTGCAGGGTAAAAACCTGCTCGGCGAAGGACTTGCCGAATCGGGCCGTGAGGCGGTTCTGGGAATAGGCGCGGATCTGCTGACCCAGGAGGAACGGGTCCGACCATTCGAGGGCGACAGACAGGGGTGTCGATCGTGCGCGCAGTTGTGCCAGCATCCTCTGCGCGTCTCCCTCAAGGTCCGCGCCATGTGCGCTTTTGCTCAAGAAGATGTGCGAGAACGTCAGCTCGTCCGGCTGCTCGAAGCGGTCGCGGTGTCGGTGGAGATAGTCACGCAAGTCCGTTTCGGTCAGCGGGGGCGCCATCGGATCCTGCGCCAGGACGAGACGCATCTTCTCCATCAGCAGGCGACGGACCACGATGTCGTCGTCGAGTCCGAGCGCATGGGCCTCGCGCACCAGTTCGTCGGGGCTGCGCCCGGGACGATCGCTCACGGCGCGCATCTTCTCGACGAGCCGGCGTCGTACGCTGCTGTCCTCGAAATCGAGCGCGAGCAGTCGCGCCTCGCGATAAAGCAGCTCCTCATCGACCGCTTGCGCGATCAAGGCCGAGAGCTGTTCCGGCGTGGGCCGCGTCCCCCAGCGTCGAGCGAAGTCCGTCTGCATCGTCTCGATGCGTGCCGCCGAGATGACGACCGGTTCGCGCTGCGCCGGTGGCTGCTCGGGCACGGATGGACTCCACAGCAGGCTCGCTCCGTAAAGGATCACCCCGATGAGGACGAAATGCAGGACCGGGTGCCGGAGCCACTGCCACCTCAGAGGCTCATTCACTCGGCGGCAGCCTGACTTCCCGCCCGCGCGCTCAGGTCGCGAGACGGGGTCGGTGGCCGGCGGCGGGCCGGGACATACCAGATCGGCGAGGTCCAGGCGCGCTGCTGAACGGTCTGCGGCACGATGCCGCTACAGCACTGGGTGTATTCGTACTCCTCGTAACTGTCCGGCAGGGTACAGACCGCATCGCCGCAGTCGGTTTCGCTATCGCAGCCCAGCCCATCGAACGACGAACCTTCGCCGCGACAGGTGCCCATGTGCTGGCTGCAATCGACGCCGCGCGCGTTGCAGTAATACTGATTCCAGCGGCAGCTCGGGTTTTCGAGGACGCGGACGTAATAGAAGGCGTGCAGGGCGGGATCGAAACCTGGATCCGTCCACAGGGTGCAGAAGTCCGTCAATCCGACGCCTTTCGGCTGGCAGGTGCGCAGGTCGACCATGTCATCGACGTTCTGCACGTCGCCCGCGCCAGCAACGTCATAGACCGCTTCGTGCGTTTGACCGGCGGCGTCCACCCAGCCCTTGACGATCTGCGCCCGCTGCAATGGCGTGCCGGGATGGCCCGACCAGCCGGGGTCCATGAGCGCGCTGATGGCGAAGCGCGGGGCCTGGCCACCTGAGGTGCCACGCAGTGTACCGCCCATGGGCACACCGTTGGCATAGCCGCGCGCGGCGAAGTCGCCCCGCGTGCAGATGTCCGCCGGCAACCCGAAGCCGCCGAAGACACGCACGATCGGGCGGGTGCCGCTGGTGGCATAGGTTTCGCGGTTCTTGAGGGCGGTGAAGATCGCATCGCGCGAATTTTCCTCGGCCCAGACGACGGCCAGACCGCCCGCGTTGGTCTCCAGGCCGAGAAAGAATCGCTCGTTCAGTGCCTCGGCGGAGGTCGCGAAGCTTTGAATGCCGTGCGCGCCGCTCTTCGCATATTGCTGGGCGTCCGTCTGTCCGGGCGTGCCGTTGTGGTTGTCGAGGGCGCCGACGAAGCCGAGCTGGAACGGATTGACGCCGTTCCGGGCGGCATAGGCGATGCCGTTCGCGAGCGTGTTGCGCACGTAACTGCGTGGCGGAATGCTGTCGGTGGTCTGCATCGCGTCGGTGAGATAGCCGTCCGCCGACCCGCCCAGCCGTGCCCAGCCCTGGTTCTCGAAATCGCACAGTTCGTCGGGCGGATTCGTCCATGCCATCCCGGTCCTGGCGTTGTAGCGGCATTCCGACTGCCCCTTGATCTGCATGATCTCGACCAGCGGCTCCAGTTGGTGACGCAGTTTGGCCTCCGTCAGCCCGTCGGACGTATTGTCGGGGAGAATGAAGAGACTGCCGCGGCTCATATTCGGATTGTGCGGGATGGTGAGGACATCGCAGCGTGGCTTCGCCGGGTTGTCGATGCAGGCGTCCTTCAACGTCTGGAGCATCACCGCTGGCGACGCCACCGGCCAGTCCGGTGTGGAGGTGCAGGCCGCGCCGAAGCCGCACCCAAGGGGACGCTCGACGTTGCTGATCGGCTGGTCGAGCACGTCATCGTTGCGAAAGATCACGTTGCGGTGCAGGTTGTCGGCGCCGGAGTTACCCGTGAAGTTCATGATGCAGGCCGCGCCGCTTGGACAATCCGCAGATGGCGCCGAGCTGTCGGGTACGTCAGGGTGGGCGTTGTTCTGGGCCGCGTCCCAACAGGGTAACGCCAAAGCGTCCGCGCACCGACCGTTGGCTGCCATCGCCGTGTACTCATAGGCGACGAACGACGTGAAGGTACAGGCGGAGGTCCGATCATAAGCCTCCTCCGCGTCGGCGCGAATCCGGTCCCAGACCAACTTGGCCTGGCGCGTACAGAGCGACCCGTCCGGGCCGCAGAACGGCGGGCGTGACGGATTCTGACTGACGTTTTCGAATCCGGCCATGACGCTGGCCACAGCCCCCTGACGAATGCGCGAGAATTCATCTCGGGCAGCGATGCAGGTGGCGCTGTCATAGCCGCTCGGACGGCACAGGCTGTCCGAGGAACACGCTTGCCCGGTGACGACCGGATTGCAGTCGCTGTCGCTCGTGCAGGTTTGAGTGGCCTCGAAGGTGCAGATGTTCGACTCGCCGAACTGCTCCGCGTGATCGGTGATCGCCGCGAAGTCGAGGGCGCGTCCCTCGGGGAACTGGATGGTGCGGGTAGCCATGAACTGGCAGTGCTCGCCGGGCATGCAGTAGGGATGCTCGGTGACCAGCGTGGGCTGACTGAGCGGCGGAATGTCCTCTGCGGTGCGGGTGTCAGCCCAGGGCGGCAGGCCGACCCGCCCACCCTTCGCGTACCAATAGGCATCCGCCGGGGTGTTGCGCGTATCGAGTGCGACGGCGTCGAAAGAGTACGCCGTATGCAGATGAGTTTCCCCAAAGAAGGGTTGCTTGGTCGCCACGAAGCTGGTGCACCGCTCACGTGCTTCGGTTCGTTCGAATGGCGGATTGGCAAAGGCCTCTCCAGTCGGAACCAGCAGGGCCAGTAGTGTCCCCAGGACGCCGGCTTTGAACGAGGTTGATCTCATGCTCGCCTCTTCGTCTGATTCTCAAGAACCGACTCAACAGTCGGACGCACCGGAAAAGCGTGGTCTGGCTCAGGGCCACTCCCCAGGCGGGACGCGGCTCTAACGATAGCAACATCTGGGCTCTTCAGTCTGCTTTCCGTTTGAAGCCGGTGATCATGGAGCCGATCAGGTTTTCCCGATGTGCCAGGCTGGAAAACAGCACGCCGGCCAAATGCAGGGCCACCAGCCCCAGGGTGAAGTTGGCAATCGTTGATCTTTGGCGGTGCGTCTGACGGTCGCGATGGATCGCAGGCCTGGAGCCGATTCGCGCGGCGGTTCTGCCCGAACGCTGTCCGTCTTGATCAGCGTTCGGGTTCTACTGCCATCGGACCTGGATCCTTCCCGGATTACTTGCCCGGACCAGGCCCCATCCCCATCCGCCCCTGCATCCGTGCCTGCTGCCCTGCATTGAACTCATCCGGGACCAACCGAAGCGTTCGGGTTTGGTGTGTCATCGTTGGATCTCCGAGAGGGCCAGGATCGCTACGGCGCGCTAAAGGCCTGGTTAGGAATAGCTGGTCACTCGTTGCTGCTCGGCAGCAGGCCAGCCGATCTGTCTGGATTTGGTTGTCCGGTGAAACGACAGTCGTTTTTCTAGCTGCCCTTCGGGCGATCCGCCGTCACATCGCCCCTATCAGCCTGGGCTTTGCCGGCGTCCTTCTGGGTCTTGCCCCGGTGTTCCAAACCCTTCTTCCCCACAGCCTGACCGGCGACCTCCTTCACTCGGCCCTTCGCTTCTTTATAGCGGCCTTTGACCTGATCCTTGTTCACTTTATTCATAAGAATCTCCTGAGATGGCATCTAGACCATGGCCGTATAGCGCCATGCGCGGAGCATGGAATGCTGTTTCCATCGCTGTCTGAAAACACTACAGCCAGAACTGAAGGTGCTCGGTACGGCAACACACATAGATGCTTTTTCTTTTCGGAGCGGATCGCTTCGAATCGACTCTGTGCGGCAACGCGGTTCAACCCGCTCGCGCGCGGACCAGCGCCTCGTCCAGCCATCTCACTGCATCCTCAACCGTCGCCGCTGCGGGCAGGGCTGGCCGTTGCGGACGCTCGTGCATGATGACCCGAATCCCCCGCTCGCGCGCGGCGACCAGCTTGGCGGTGGTCGCCTCCCCGCCACTGTTCTTGCAGACGATGGTGTCGATCATCTGGTCAGCGAGCAGCGCCCGCTCACTCTCCAGATCGAAAGGACCGCGCGAGAGCAGCAGATGGAAGGCGCTCAAGGGTGGCATGGGGTCGGGTGGCGTGACCGCGCGAATGAGAAACCAGATGTCATCAAGCCCGACGAAGGGTGCCAGTTCCTGACGCCCGACCGCCAGCAGCACCCGGCGCGATCCGCCCGCCCGCAGGGTCGCCACGGCCTGTTCCCAATCCGACACCGGCTCCCAGCAATCCCCCGGCACGGCGGTCCAGCCGGGACGCTCCAGCCGCAGCAGCGGCACCGCAGTGGCACAGCAGCCCGCGAAGGCGTTCCAGCCCATGCGGGAGGCAAAGGGATGCGTGGCGTCGATGACTGCGTGTATTGACTGCTCGCGCAGATAGGCCGTCAGACCCGCGACCCCGCCGAAACCGCCGATGCGCGTCTCGCCCACCGGCAGACGGGGATTGCTGGTGCGTCCCGCGAGTGAATTCACGACCCGCAGATCCGCCCTCGCCGCGAGCGTCTCGGCCAGGGTGTAAGCCTCGGTGATACCGCCGAGAATGAGAATGCTCGTTTTCATGTTCCGTCCAGTTCTAAACCGCGCCCCGTGCGATATGTGATGTTTTTGGTTTGGATCGGACCTTGACAGCATCGACAACTGTATGAGCTGGCGCGGTTTAGGATATTCAAAAAGATGAAACTTTAAACCGCGTCGCCACTGAGGCTGCTGATATCCCCAAAGCCAAACACAAACTGGAAATTACGCATATCGCCCTGGACGCGGTTTAACACGTTGCTACCCTTCCGGCGTTGATCGCTCGGCCCGCAGCATAGCGAGTGCGGCCTCGAAGTCGAAGTCTTCGATACAGCCATGCAGTCGGGCATAGCGATCTCCGAACAGCGCGCTGAGCAGCCTGGAATGCGCCTGACACAGACCCAGAGCGGCCGGGTTGGAATCTGACAGCAATCTGGTGAGTTCGCGCAGGACCGCCGCTGCCGCATCGGTGTCGGTCGGCGGTTCAAGGGGCTGACCGGATTCCGGCCCGAGATCGGCCAGGATCGGTGACAGATCCTGAAACGCCTGATCTATCTCCTTCAGCAAGGTTTCTGCGAGCGGCGCATCCAGCCCCCCAGCCTCGCGCAGTGCCGTATCGAGACGGGTGGCTGCTGCCGCCAGCCCGATGGCGCCGAGGTTGCCCGCGACCCCCTTCAGGCCATGTGCAAGCCGGCCTGCCGCTTCAGACTCGCCCGCCTTCAGGTGCGCGGCGATGCGCGCCGGGTCATTCTGATGAGTCGCGACCAGACGGCGCACCAGTTGGAGCAGCCTGCCCGATTTCCCGTTGACGATGGAGAGCCCCCGGGCCAGATCGAAACCCGGCAGCGCCGCCAGCCGGATCAGGGCGGGTTCAGACTGGATCTGAGACGCCGCCGCTGCGGCGTTGAGTGGTCTCGGGGATTCTCCGACCCCTGCCGCGCAGGGCGGCGGCAGCCACTTCATCAGCGCCGCGCAGAGGGCCGCCGGCTCCACCGGCTTGGCGACAAAGTCGTTCATGCCGGCCTCCAGACAGGCCTGACGATCCTCGGCGAAGACGTTGGCCGTCATCGCCAGGATGGGACGCTGGTCCCACCCCGGCAGCGCACGGATCGCGCGGGTCGCCGCCAGTCCATCCAGATTGGGCATCCGCACATCCATCAGAACCAGTGCGTAGTCGCCGCTGCGCGCCTTCTCCAGGGCTTCGGCGCCGTCCACGGCGGCGTCCACGACCAGTCCCAGGTCACCGAGCAGATCCGATGCGACCTCGCGGTTGATGGGATGATCCTCCGCCAGCAGCACCCGACAGCCGGCATGGTGCGCACGAATCCAGGCCTCCACATCGGCGGGCGGTATCGGTGTCCGGGACGCAGGTGCCTGGGCGCGGGCGAGACGCACCTGGAGCCAGAAGGTGCTGCCGCGTCCAGGTTCGCTCTCCACGCCAACCTCGCCGCCCATCAGATGCACCAGCCGCTGCGTGATGGCGAGCCCGAGACCCGTGCCGCCGTGCGTGCGCGTCGTCGAGACATCCGCCTGTTCGAATGCCTGGAACAGCCGTGGCAGCACCTCCGCCGGGATGCCGATGCCGCTGTCCTGCACCTCGAAACGCAGTCTCACCCCGTCGGCGTCCTCGCCCAGCAGACGTACCCGCAGCACGATCCCGCCCCGCTCCGTGAACTTGACCGCATTGCCCGCGTAATTGAGCAGCGCCTGACGCAGCCGCGTGGCGTCCCCATGCACCCAGCGCGGCGCGTCATCGAGATCGAGCGTGACACTGAGCCCCCTGCCCTCAGCCATGGCGAGGATCAGAGAGCGGACCTCCTCGAACAGATCGGCCAGCCCGAAATCGCCCGTCATCAACTGGAGCTTGCCGGCCTCGATCTTGGACAGGTCGAGAATATCGTTGAGCAGAATGAGCAGATGACGGGCCGCTCCATCGAGCTTGTCGAGTCGCGCCCGCTGGACCGCCGTGAGTCCATCGCGGCGCAGCAGATGACAGAGCCCCAGGATGGCGTTGATCGGGGTGCGGATCTCGTGGCTCGTGTTGGCGAGAAAGGCCGACTTGGCCTGAGTGGCCAGTTCGGCCCGATCACGCGCCTCCTCCAGCTCCAGGGTGCGCGCCGTGACCAGTTCTTCGAGATGGTGACGATGGCGCTCCAGCTCTTCAGTCAGGCGCCGTTTCTCGGTGATGTCCTCCTTGACCGCCACATAGTGGGTCGTCTCGCCGCTCTCGGCATGAATGGGCGCAATCGCTGCGATCTCCCAATAGACCTCGCCGTTGCGGCGCCGGTTGACGAACTCGCCGTGCCAGGACTGACCCTGGCACAGGGTGTCCCACAACTGCCGGTAGGTCTCCGGGGGGGTGAGGCCGGACTGGAGGAGACGGGGGTTCTGGTTCAGGATGTCGTCCTGGTCATAGCCCGTCGTCTGCTCGAAGGCGCGGTTCACATAGGCGATGCGCGCCTCGGTATCGGTGATCATGACGGAGACCGGACTCTGCTCGACGGCCAGCGCCAGGGTCCGCAGCCGCGCCTGCGTGCGGCGACGCTGGACCGTGCTCCAGATCTGATTGGCGATCAGTTGCACGGCCTCGACGTCCTTTTCCGTGTAGTCGCTCGGCTTGTTGCCGACCCCGGCAAGCATCACCACGGCACCATGCTCGATCACCGGAATCGAGATGAGTCGTTGCAGCTCGGCGTGTCCTTCCGGCAAGCCGCGCCGCTCGGCGGCGGTCGTGTAGTCATTGAAGACGACGGGGCTACGCGACCGCAGTGCATCGGCCCAGATGCCGGCCTGACTGACCGGATAATGGCTGTCGTAGACCGCATGGCAGTAGGACTCCAGGGTCCGGCGCGACCAGGTGACGAGCTCCAGCGTCTTGCCATCGTCATTGACGAAATGGATGAAGGCGATACGACTCCCGGTCAGATCCTCCGCCATCTCCTGCCCGGCCTGCATGAAGGCCCGCTCATCAAGGGTGCCGGCCAGGATGGGCAGGGTTCGCAGCATTTCGGCGCGGCGGGCATCGAAGGCCAACTCCTCGACGAACTGTTTGCGCTCGGTGATGTCAAGGTTGACGCCGGAGAGCCGGATCGGCTCGCCGGCAGCGTCGTACTGCGCCTGCCCCCGACTGACCAGACAGCGCGTCTCGCCGCCGGGGCGGCGCACGCGGTACTCGACCTCGAACGGCTCGTGTCGTGCGATAGCGCCTGCCCATTGGGCATCGATCCCCGCCAGATCCGCCGGTTCGACCAGGGCGCGCCAGTCGGCCCCGCATCGCAAGCCGCCGGGAGACACGCCATAGAGCCGCTCGCACTCCGGCGACCAGTAAACCTCATCGTTCAGCAGATCCCAGTCCCAGATCCCGATATGCCCGGCATCCTGGGCGAGCCGCAGACGCTGCTCGCTTTCGCGCACCCGACGTTCGGCCGCCTTGCGCGTGCTCAGATCGGTGGCGGTAAAGGTGACCTCCGGGGTTGCCGCCTCCCGATCCACCAGGGTCGAGACCAGCAGCACCTCAATGATCCGTCCGTCCCGGTGCTGGAGTCGGGTCTCGATCTCGCCGTAACCGGTTTCACGCATCTGGGCGTATTTCTCGCGGCCCACGCGCTCGAACTCGGCGTCATCCGGATAGACCATACGTGCGCTGTGGCCGATGAGCTCCTCGCGCCGATAACCGAGCATGGCGCAGAAGCCATCGTTCACCTCCAGAAAGACACGTTCGCGCAGCAGACCAAGACCGATGGGAACGGTGCGGAAGATGCTGACCAGAACCTGCTCTCTGGCGCGCAACGCCTCGGCGGCGGTCTGGCGCTCAGTGATGTCCTCGAAGACGGTCCCGAAGTGTCCCGGCTCCGGCGAGAAAACGCTGACCCGGAAGTGCCGCGCCAAAGGCTCGAAGTACCGCTCGAAGACCTGCGGCTGACCCGTCTGCGCAACCTGGGCGTAGCATTCGAGAAAGGGCGCCGAGCCGCTGCCGTAAGCGACCGAGGCGAGCTGACCGACCACCGTTTCACGCGCAAGACCGGTCTGGGCGGTAAAAACCGGATTGACATCGAGAATCCGGTAATCCACGGGGTGACCGTCGGCATCAGTGACCAGCCGATGCAGGGCCATGCCCTCAGACATCGCCGTGAAGGCCGCCCGAAAGCGTGCCTCCGAGGCGGCTTCCTGCTGCTGCGCCGCTTTCTGGGCCGAGATGTCCTCGAAAAAGGCGCAGACACCTTCAAGGGCACCGCCTGCCGGATCAGGGATCGGCACCGCGCTGACCTTGATCCAGACCTGCGACGCGCGTTGCGGATTGAACACCCCCATCACCACGTCGCGCACCGGCTGGCCGGTGCGCAAGGCGACCATGACCGGATGCTGCTCACCGGGGAAGGATGAGCCGTCTTCGTGGACGACACGCCAGCACTGGTCGGCAGAGCAGAGACCACGCATCTGTTCCAGCGACAGTCCGAGAATCCGCTCGGCGGCTGGATTGGCGCTCGTGATCTCGCCCTGGACATTCAGAAAGACAACCCCCACCGGCAGATGATCGAGCGCCAGGTCACTGCGCGGATATCCCGGTGGTGCGGCCTGACTGTCGGAAGAGGTGCTGCTCATGACATCTTGTTCGTCGCGGCGTGATTGAATACCAGCATAGCCTGCACCTCATTCGTCGATTCGGCCATGTGGCCGTGGGATGCTGTCTGCACAGAGGCGATAGAAAATGTGACCCGTATCAAGGCGCTGGCCTGTTCAGGAGCATAACAGAGTCGCTGATGACCAACCGACTGACTTGACAGATAGAAGAGTTTCCAAGCCGCTGCTGAGATCAGGGACAACGGGACGTCTCCCGCTCCAGCGCCTCGATCAGAAGGGCGAGGAAGCGGTAGCCCGCGTGCACGAATTTGCAGTAGGGCAGCAGGAAAAAGAACGCCAGCACGCTGCCCAGATGGACCGCGAGCAGCAGACCCATGGCCGGTGTCGCGCGCCAGACGAGCAGGACCAGTCCGGTCGTGGCGACCAGGAACAGCAGGGTCAGCAGGCCCAGATCGGCTGCACGCGCCTCGGAATCGGTCGGCGCCCGGTCCTCCCGCCACTTGAGCCAGACCAGCCCCACGACGGCAATTGTCATGGCGATCCCGCCGAGGGCGCCGAGCAGGACCGGCGCGCTCAGCAGCGGATAGGGCGCCTGCCAGCCCAGTGCGTGGTGATAGAGGGTGGCGGCCAGGGTCGCGGCGAAGCTGAGCAGAAGTCCGGCGAGCAGCGTCTGATGCAGCCGGCGACGGCGGTGCGAGAGTCGATCATCCAGATCATTACAGCCCGGCCCTCCCCCGCGCAGATTGCGCAGACTGAACAGGTCATACAGCGCCGACCGGAGATGGCGCGCGGAGACCCGCGCCTCGGGTCTGGTGGCGCGCCAGTGACGCCGCAGACCCATGCCGATCGCCAGCATCGACCAGCCGAGCGGGAGGATGCCGATCAGCATCATGACCCACCAGGGCAGGATGCGGTAAAAGGCGCCGGCCCCCGCCTGGCTGGCGAAGAGCATCTCCGACGGCACCGTCATCCACACCATCCCGACCAGCAACCCGATGGCGCCGCCGCTGAACAGCAGCGCGGTCAGGATGGGATGGACGAGCAGACCGGACCAGGCGCGGGGCCAGACATGCTCGGCATAGCCCCGCTGGCGCGTCCGCGCCAGGGTGCGCGGCACATTGACCGCAAAGGTATGCGGCGGGGCGTACTGGCAGGCATAGAGACAGTTGCGGCAGCCATGACAGAGATTGGCAAGGTGAGTCAGATCGTCCGCCGCCAGCGCGGGACGACGCTTCGCCGCCTCGAAGAGATCGCAGAAACCGTTGCAGTAACCGCAGGCATTGCAGATCCCGAGCACGCGGCGCGCTTCAGATTGATCCTCATCCACGGACATGACGCGCCGCCTCCTCGCCAGCGATGCGCCCGAAGACGATGCCGATGGTCAGGGCCAGACCGGAGATGTAGCCGCGTCCGATGAGATTGGGCGCCATGATCATGCCCGCCGCGAACAGATTCGCGACGATGCCGCCGTCACCCAGCCGCACGCGCGTGGCGGCATCGACCCCGACCCCGTGATAGGTGAAGGTGACGCCGGGACGCATGGGATAGGCACCAAACGGCGGCTCAGTCAAAGGCCGTGCATGACGTGACTTGGGCGGAATCAGACCCTCGGTGTGCCAGCCGGTTGGATCTTCCTCCGCAGCGGGCGGGCGGACGGCGGCGTTGTAGCGCGCGAGTGTGGCCGTGAGTGAGTCCGGCGGGATGTCCAGCACCGTCGCCAGGTCTTGGATACGCTCGCTCAGAACCGGCGGATAGAGCGACGGCGGCGCTTCCCGCATCCCCCGCGCATCGAGAATGAGATAAGCGGTCTGACCGGGACAGCCCGCCAGTCGCTGGCCCCAGACCGCATAACGGGTGGAGGCGGTATCGCCGCCCTCATCGTGGATACGCTGTCCCCGCGCATCGACCACAATACCAGCCGGCATGCAGCGGATCCGGGTGACGATGCCGCCGTCGTCGGCTGGCGAGCGCGCATCCACCGCCACCAGATAGAGGTTGCGGGAATCGCCGACCGGCCGGGCGCCCTGGTGCAGCAGTGATTCCAGCACCTCGCCAGCGGCAAAGGGCGTCCCGCGATTGATGAAGCCATCGGCGACCTCGCCCCATTGAGCGCGCAGCCAGTCGCGGTTGGCCTGCGAGCCGCCGCAGCAGACGATGGCAGCGCGGGGATTGAGCGCCCAGGTTTCGGCTCCCTGCCGACACTGCGCCTGAATCAATCGCCCCTGCTCGATTCGCAGATCCTGCACGCCCGATTCATAGCGGATCGTCACCCCGATCCGTTCGGCGGTGGCATAGAGCGCGTTCAGCATCGCCATGCCGCCGCCGAGCAGGAAAGCGGTCTTGCGCGACGGCGGCAGCACCCCGCTCGCGGTTGGCTGGAACTGCACGCCAGCGCCTGCGAGCCAGTCTGTCGTCTCTGCCGAGCGTTCGATGAGCAGCCGGGCCAGGGCCGGGTCGGCCGTGCCGCCGGTCGCCCGCCAGAGATCCGCGCGGAATTCATCCTCGGGATAGAGTCCGGTCGCGAGCGGCGTCGGCGACTCGTGGCAAAACCTGAAATTGCGCGAGTGCCGGGTATTGCCGCCGCGCAGCCACCTCGGCGCCTGTTCCAGGAGCAGCACCGAGACCCCGGCGCGACGCGCCGAGATGGCCGCGCACAGCGCCGCCGTGCCGCCCCCGATGACCAGCACGTCAGGCCGGGCGGGCGTCACCGGGGCAGCGTGGTGATCGGGAATGCAGGCGGGGATTTTTGACAAGGATCGGAACAGACAGGAAAAATAGTCAGGATGCTGCGCGCAACGATAGATGAGACCCATCCGGCATGCAATCGTCCCGTCGCCCATCTCCGGCGGTCAGTGAGAAGGGCCGCTAAAGCTGTTGGTTGTTGAGCTGAATCACTGAAGGTTTAGAGGAGACTTCAAGACCATGCGTGCGCCAACCCGACTTGTGCCGCCGGGCGATACCGACCGGATCCTGCTCCATAGCTGCTGCGCACCCTGTTCGAGCGCCATCGTCGAGTGCCTGCTGAACAACGGCATCCGCCCGACGGTCTTCTATTTCAATCCAAACATCCATCCCAGACACGAATATGAGCGGCGGAAGGCGGAGAGTCAGCGTCACGCCCAGGCGCTCGGACTCGACTTTGTCGATGCCGACTATGATCCCAAAGGCTGGATGAACCGGACTGCCGCCCTGGCCGATGCGCCCGAGCGCGGGCCGCGCTGCGCACTCTGCTTTGAACTGCGGCTGTCCGAAACGGCGCGGTACACCAGCGCCAACGGCTTCAGCGTCTTCACGACCACCCTCGCCAGTTCGCGCTGGAAGGACCGTTCCCAGATCCTGGATGCCGGTCGGGCAGCGGCGGCTGACTGGCCGGGACTCGTCTTTTGGGAACACGACTGGCGCAAGGGCGGGCTCACCGAACGCAAGGCCGAGCTGAACCGGGAATACGGTTTCTATCAACAGACCTATTGCGGCTGTGTCCACAGCCTGCGCGCCACGCGCCTGCGGCGGGACACTGAAGGATGATCGAACAACAGCCGTCCACTCATCACCTGACGTGAAGGCGAACGGCGCTGCGCGGCTTGATCGCGCAGCGTCCGGTGAACCCTGAGATTGGGTTTCACGATTCACAGCCTTTTGGTGCTTTCATGACTGGCCGGCTTGACATGGGATCCGTCGCGGGGTTGGCAAACAGTCGAACACCCTGATAGACCCACCAGGCGCGCACAGACCACATGCCGTCTTCCCTGCAAATGTTTTGCAGGGTTCGATCAGCGGCGTCTCGATGGACGGCGCGATCCAGGTGACTATCCCTCATCAACTGATAAAGGGCGTCATGCACCAATGAACCGCGCATAAAGTTCAAGGTGTCAATCGTTGGCCCGGATGGCCCGTCCCACGCATAGCCTTTCCGAATTGTGAGATTCCCCGCCATATCCAGATCGATGTAATCGGTAATGATCGACTGGGAAGGTCTGATGTCAATGACGACGGTGTACGTTTCTTTCAACTGGTACTTGTAGCCGCCGTTATATGCAATGTAGTTCACAGGTTTCTCCTTGCGACCGGCTGACAGAGAAATCCAGCCACTGATTGGACACCGGAGCCGCTGCCCAGGATTTCTCCGCTGTTCATGAGATCAGAAAAAGCGAACCGCCTTTCAGTTTGTCGATCAGATCCTGCACGACAGCATATTCAACGGCAGGACATCCAAAAGACCGACCGCATCGACCATATTGCTTGACGTACTCATCACCCGCATAAGGAACGCCATGAAACACGATCCCCCGCTTCAAGGCGTTGTTGTTGGTCGATTCAAGCCCTTCAAGTCTTAACGCCCTGCCATGTTTTGCCATGACATAGGTTCCCAGTGTTTTATAAAGCCCCAGTGAACTCTTTTTTGATTCCGGGACGTTTGAAAATAGCGTCGCCACCCCGTCATTGTCTGGATCGCTGCCTGTTCCATGCACGGCATGAACGACCTTGACCTTCCTGTCCAATCGGTCAAAAACATACATCCTTTTGTTCTTTGAATGCTCCCTGATCTTAAAGACAACCCAGTATCTGGGATTGGACACCGGATTGTTTGCGGCCTGCCAGTCGATCATTTTTTTAATATCTTCGCGCGGCACGCCCGCTTGATCAGCCAGATCATAGAGACCTTCGCCAATGGGTGTTTGCGGCGCGGATGCAGGAACATCGGCCTCCATGTCGTCGTTATTGACAAGGGACAACAGCCGGTTGGCTCTGTTTTTCCAGCCCTTCAGAAAAACCCTCTGATCCGGGTTCTTTGCAACAATCTCTTCAAATCTACGGATGTTCCTGTCGGCAAACGCGGGGATGAATTGCTCATCGGTTGTCTCATTCAGGGCATCAAGCGTCTGCAAGTCCATTTTTTTGCTCTGAGTGATCCCCAACATATCCTGACAAATCCTGGAAGCCGTGCCCGTACCGCACAAAACACCCATATCAAAGAGTGCGGTCGCGATGCCTTGATCCAGCACATGATCAAGGTTCAGCACATCCCAATAATATTTCCTGTAAATGATCTTTATCGTTTCATAATTCAGGTTTTTTACGTCATCCCTGGTCGCCTTTCTTCCAAGATATTTCGACAGCGTGCGGATCGTGATTCCTTTGTTGGTCGGGCCGCCCTTGTCCAGCGGATGATCCACATATCCGCCTTCGTTTTTCAATGTGAAGACAAGCGCATCTTCGATATCCGCGCCCTGCCCATCAATGATGCTGTTGAGCGCATCGGGTTTTTCTGCGGATTCGTGCGGCATCGGCTTGTCAAGGGTAGGCCGCTCAAGCGCAAGCGCCTCGAATTTTTTTATCGCGGCCAATGTCAGCGGCCCAACGATCCCGTCAATTTTCCCTTCGTAAAGCTCCAATGATTTAAGCGCCAGTTGAAGCGGCTCTATCTTGTTTTGAGGAAACACGGCCGTCCTCCTGTGAATAGGATCATGTTCAACCTGAATTCGCCACGGGGTGCGTGGCGAATTTGAATGAATGGTCAGGCGACTTTTTAACGGAGTTATTGATAGCGCGATGAACTAAAGCACGGCCATCAAAGCCGCTCAAGACCGTTTGTCGGCTGATGACGGCTTTATGCCGGGCGCTTATTGCCGTCGCTGAAGGGATGGTTGCGGGTCAGTCCGAAGTCGTCGCCGCCAATGCGGAGAGGTCTGGCGCTTTGTCTCGTTAGCACTTCCCCGCGTTACTTTTCGGTGAACGCGAGATTTGCGCCGAGACCGGCGAACGTTGCAGCGAAGCCTCGCCGAAGCCATCCCTGGACTCGGGATGACTCGATGACTGCTTTGCGAAACGCATGAGCGAGGAACCCATAAGCCACGAAGACCACGAACGTCATGACCATGAAGGTGGCGCTCAGAATCAGAAGCTGCCAGATCGGTTCCGTCGTTCCTGGCTGAATGAATTGCGGGAGAAACGCCAGGAAGAAAATCGTCAGCTTGGGATTGAGAATGTTGAGCAGGAACGCCTTCACCGCGAGACCAATGGCTGTCGATGCAGAGGTTGTGCCGTCGATGGCAAAGGCTGATTTGTCACGCCAAGTGACAATGGCGATGTAGAACAGGTAGGCCACGCCAGCGTACTTGAGGACTTGGAACGCCAGGGCGCTCGTATGCAGGATGGCGGCAAGACCAAGAACGGTAGCCAGAAGATGAGGAACGATGCCAGCCGTACACCCAAGCGCAGCAAACACGCTTGCCTTCCGGCCCTGGACAAGGCCCGTCGATATGGTGAAGACAACCCCGGTACCGGGAATGAGCACAACAATGAACGAGGTGATCAGGAATTCCAGGCTGAGCATCTGTGGCGTCTCCAGAAACATTTCGGCGCGGTGATTGTGGCGTTTAAACCGCGTCCAGCGCAATATGCGTAATTTTCATTTTGTGTTTGGTTTTGGAGATGTCATCTCCACAGTGGAGACGCGGTTTAAAATTTATATTTTTTAATATCTTAAACCGCGCCCGCTTGAACGGTCGTCGATTCTGCCAAGGCCGATTCAATCCTGAACGAGCACATATCGCACCGGGCGCGGTTTAATGACAGGTCAAGCTCTGCCCCGCTGGCGCAGCATGGCAGGATAATCTCTGCCATGTCTACGGGGACCGCTCTTGAACCGCTTGTCAGGGGACTTACGCGATACACCGGCTACGAGAGGTGAACTGAGAGTTTCTTGCCACAAGCCTGTGCGTACTTGCGTAGTGTTGCCAGCGAAGGCGAGTGTTTCCCCGTAGCCAGAGCCCTTTCCAGGCGTGCGACCGCTGGGGCTTGAGTCCCCATGCGCTCGGCGACCTGGGCCTGGGACAACCCGGCCTCTTGACGCGCCTTTAACAGGATATCAAGTAGCACGCCTTCCTCTCGTTCGATGCGCTCGACTTCCTGACAGACGCCGGGACGCTGCATCAGCTTGGAAACAACTTCATCATGAGTTCGCATGCCTGACCTCCTTCATGCGCTTGCGCGCAATCTCAATTTCTCGCTGTGGAGTTTTCTGGGTCTTTTTGATGAAGGAGTGCAAAATCATCACCCTGCGGCCAACGAGTGCGCAGAAGAAGACTCTGGCAATTCCCTCCTGACCCTTCAGCCGTAGTTCGAACAGGCCATCGCCGAAGGCGTCCGTGTGCGGAGGCCCGAGATTCGGACCAACAGCCATTATTCTTCTTGCGAGTACGAGGTATCTTGCGGCGAGCGTGTCCGGGAGCGCGAGGATCTTCTCGGCCACTGCGTCACTGTAGTACTCAATGGAGTAGTCCATGCGGCGACGATAACAAATATGTTATTGACGCACAAGAGGTCGAAAAGAGGCGGTTTCGCAAATCCTCGCCGGACGGGGCATCTGCCTGTTCGGAATGTTTAGATGCTAACAATGGTCAGTGGCACATCAAACATTCGGGACGGGGTGAATACCACGTCCCGCTTGGGAAGTTCTCCTTGATGCCGAACGCCAGCCATAACCGGACACAAAAAACGGAGCGCAGCGTAGCTTTTTGTGGTCCGAGTTTATGGCATTGTTATGAGTTGTATGCATTGATTTCTCGCTTGAGCTTTTCCAACACTTGAATATTTTTATTTAGCTCATCATTATTAATTGATGTTGGCTTATGCACAACGGCATTTCTAAACATCCTCAAATTGTCAAGTTCTTTCAAGAGGCTATATTTACTTTCCTCGTACTTTAGCAATACACTAATTGCATTTCTAACATTGTGAGCATCGCGTATATACAGCCTAGCTTGTTTTAAGACAACCTGTTCTAATTCAGCCCACAGCTTGAGGAATATACCGATATTTAATGGAGCAATTTCTGTTTTTAAATCTCTATCAATATCTTTGCATATATTTTCTATCTCGTCATTTTTGGGGTATAAAGCGTCTTCTGGAATCCGGTCAAATGAATTACCCCAAAATAAACCTGAGTTAGGTATTTCAAATTTTGCGATTAGCCGATTATTTAGATCAAGCTCTTCTTTACGCTCGTATTCATTGGTAATATCATCTGTACCAACCAAAAATCCCTCTTGAAAGTATGGCCTAAGCGCTTGAGGTGGAGTAATACTTAATAGCCTTATATTTATCAGATCATGCTCAGAGTTAATTGAAATTCTGTTTGTATAATATGGAAGACCAAATACATAGATGAATGCTGTTTTCTGGTCGTTATTCAACTGTGCGAACGAGCAAGCCACCCTGATTGACTGGGTAACATCTATAAGAGGAGTTTCAGTTACTTCGTAGTGCTGCAAAATACTCCATTGAATATGTTTTTTTCTTCTTAATTCATATTGGCCTTCAATTTTATGCTTTTTGAATAATTCAGCCAGAATTTTGCTGGCGCTATAAAGCTTGTCAAAACGATAATCTAACTCTTGCTGGGTTAGATAGTCACTTCTATAAATAGTTGGATAAAATGTTGACTTTCCAGCCTTGTTCTTATAATCGTTCGCTTGCCCTCGAAAAAACAGAAGGAAGTCTTTGTTAAGGTAAGATAGCTTTGCGACTTGTTCTACTAACTCTCTGTATGTATTGACAACATATCCACTATCAGAAGCAACCCCTTTTGAAGAGGTGTGCTTCCGAAGGTCGGGAGTCAACATTGTTCCAGATATTTGCCTCATGCTTGGTCTTTCTTACTCATAACTACAATTTAACCTCAAAACTGACGCCTAAATCAGTCGATTTAAACGTCAATCATGACACCAAAGACTGGCAACCACGCCTCTCTGTCACCTGAAAAATCTTTCCATCAATAAGTTTCACCAGCATATGCTGACAGCCCCTGTTTTATGCGTCGTTTCGGAGAACGGGCAAGCACATCGGCAACCAGAGCAAGCGCCCAGCCGGCAGCCTGTCGCTGACAGGATTGAGCCAAGCCGGAATGTAAAGGAAATCAAGACAGGAATCGACTCTTTCAGCCACAACGTCACCCGGCAGCCCCAGCCGCCCGAAAAACGGCAAAACGAAACGCAAAGACCGTTTGCAAACCGCACCACTGGCCCTGAACAAGTACCGGGATCCCGGTTGCAAGCGGCAACGGTGGACAGGGGAGTCGCAGGCCGAGTGCTGCCCAGAGTTCGAGGATGAGCGGTTGGAAAAAGGGCTCGCGCGGCAGGTCCGCCAACACAGGATGGGCGCCGGGCGTCAGGCAGCAGAGGATGTCCAGATCGGCGGGCAGTTCCAGGCAGGCCCGCCCGCAGCGGTCGCGATTGCGGCCCAGCCGCGTCTCGATGGCGATCAGCCGCGTCTTGAGCGTCGCCGGCTCTTCCGGCGATCTCAAACGGACGACGGCGTTGTAATAGAGGGCATCGGTGACGACGCCGACCGGCGCCGTCGCCACGATGCGGCTGATCCCGATCTCGGGCGCCAGATCGAGCAGCGCCTCCAGCATGGCGCGGGTGCCCCGCGCCGGGTTCAGGTTGCAGCCGAGTCCGATGTAATAGTCTTTCACCCGCCGACGGCTCGCCGCGTCAGGCCGCCGTCCCGCGCAGCAGGCGCGCCGCTTCCACCATGTTGCGCAGCGATGCCTCGACCTCCGGCCAGCCACGGGTCTTGAGTCCGCAGTCGGGATTGACCCAGAGCCGCGCGGGCGGAATGCGCTCGGCGGCCTTGCGCATCAGCCCGATCATGGCCTCGATCTGCGCCACGTTGGGCGAATGGATGTCGTAGACGCCGGGGCCGATCTCGTTGGGATAGGCGAAGTCGGAGAAGGCGTCCAGCAGTTCCATGTCGGAACGGGCGGTCTCGATGGTGATGACATCGGCGTCCAGGTCCGCGATGGCGGCGATGATGTCGTTGAACTCCGAGTAACACATGTGCGTGTGGATCTGGGTCGCGTCCTCCACCCCGCAGGAGGCGATGCGGAAGCAGCGCACCGCCCACTCCAGATAGCCCGGCCAGTCCGCGCGGCGCAGCGGCAGTCCCTCGCGGAAGGCCGGCTCGTCGATCTGGATGATGCCGATTCCGGCCTGCTCCAGATCCCGGACCTCGTCGCGGAGCGCCAGCGCGATCTGTAGGCAGGTCTCGGCGCGCGGCTGATCGTCGCGCACGAAGGACCATTGCAGGATGGTCACGGGGCCGGTCAGCATCCCTTTCATCGGACGCTCGGTGAGCGACTGGGCATAGCGTGTCCAGTCCACCGTCATGGGCGCCGGGCGGGCGACGTCGCCGAAGATCACCGGCGGCTTGACGCAGCGCGAGCCGTAGGACTGCACCCATCCGTTGCGGGTGAAGACGAAGCCGTCGAGCTGTTCGCCGAAATATTCGACCATGTCGTTGCGCTCGGGCTCGCCGTGGACCAGGACATCGATCCCGTAAGACTCCTGCGCCTGCACCGCGATGGCGATCTGCTCGCGCATGGCGGCGGCATAGCCGCTGTCGTCGAGTTGACCGGACTTGTGGTCGCGGCGGGCGGCGCGGATCTCCGGGGTCTGCGGAAAGGAACCGATGGTGGTGGTGGGATACGGCGGCAGACCGAAGCGCGCCTGCTGGACCTCGGCACGCGCGGCATAGGGACTTTGACGCCGGGCCTGGGCGTCATCGACCGCCGCAGCGCGCCCGCGCACATCGGGACGCTGGAGCCGGGCGGAACCGCGCCGCGACGTGACGGCGGCATCGCTCGCGCGCAGGGTCTCGGCGACGGCCTCGCGGCCCTGTTCCAGCGCCTCTTTGATGACGCAGACTTCACCGATCTTCTGGGTCGCGAAGGCCATCCAGGCGCGGATCTCCGCATCCAGCCCGTCCTCCTGTTGCAGATCGACGGGGACATGCAGCAGCGAACAGGAGGGCGCAATCCACAGCCGCTCGCCGAGCCGGGCATGCAGGGGTTCGAGCCGGTCCAGAATGCCGGAGAGATCGGCGCGCCAGACGTTGCGCCCGTCGATGATGCCGACCGACAGCACCTTGGTGCCCGGCAGCCAGTCGATGACCCGCTCAAGCTGCTCGGGGGCGCGCACCAGATCGAGATGCAGACCGTCCACCGGCAGGTGACAGGCGCGATGCAGATTGTCCCCGAGGGCGCCGAAATAGGTCGTCAGCAGCAGTTTCGGGCGGTTGCCCGTCAGTTGGCTGTAGGCCGACTCGAAGGCCAGACGCCAGTCGGTTGGCAGGTCCAGCACCAGAATGGGCTCATCGATCTGCACCCAGTCCACACCCTGCGCCTTCAGCCGCGCGAGGATCTCGCCATAGACCGGCAGCAGGCGTTCCAGCAGACTGAGCCGGTCGAAGTCGCCGCCGCGCGTCTTGGCCATCCACAGATAGGTGAGCGGGCCGATCAGCACCGGGCGCGGCGTCAGACCCAGTGCCCTGGCCTCGTCCACCTCATCGAAGAGCTTCCCGGAGGCAAGCCGGAAGACCTGATCCGCGCGCAGCTCGGGGACGATGTAGTGATAGTTGGTATCGAACCATTTGGTCATCTCACAGGCGGCGGCGGGCTCGCCCGTCGGGGCGCGTCCACGCGCCATGCGGAAATAGGTATCCAGATCGACGCTGTCCGCGACCGGCCCGAAGCGTTCCGGCACGACACCGAGCATGGCGCTGTGGTCCAGCATCTGATCGTAAAACGAGAAATCGCCGACCGGCACCTGATCGAGACCGGCCTCCCGCTGGATCGTCCAGTGACGCCCGCGCAGCGTCCTGGCCGTCGCCAGCAGGGCGTCGCGGTCGCTCTCGCCTTTCCAGTAGGACTCCAGCGCCCATTTCAGCTCGCGCGCGACGCCGATACGGGGAAAGCCGAGGTTGTGTGCGATGGTCATGGAAGTCTCCGTTTAAACCGCGCCCAGCGCGGTATGCGATGTTTTTGGATTGGGTCAACCTTGGCAGCACCGACGACTGTCAGAGCTGGCGCGGTTTAAGGTGTTAAATAATATGAAAATATATTCAGCCGAATTGCTCCCGGTCGCTCGGAACAAGCCGAGCCGCGAGTTTTCCGAAGTCTGACGACTGGTGGCTGGCTGCGCGATGGTCACAGTATCCGGCGCTTCAGATCTGAGGTAAATTGATGATATTTCGCGTTTCGATGAATTAATTTCATGATGCTGGAGCTGAAACACCTGCGAACCATCCTCGAACTCCAGGAAACGGGCTCGCTGACCGGCGCCGCCGAGCGGCTGTCTCTGACCCAGTCCGCACTCTCGCACCAGATCAAGGCACTTGAGGATCTGCTCGGTCAGCCGCTGTTCGTGCGCAAGAGCCGCCCGCTGCGCCTCACCCCTGCCGGTCAGCGTCTGCTTGCGCTGGCCGAGTGCGTGCTGCCTGAGATCCGGCGCGCGGAGGCGGATCTGCGCCGTCTGCGCGAGGGCATCGGGGGGCGGCTGCACATCGCGGTGGAGTGTCACAGTTGCTACGACTGGCTGCTGCCGGCGATGGACGCCTATCGGCGCGACTGGCCCGAGGTCGAGCTGGACCTGATCACCAGCAAGAGCTTTTCGGCCCTGCCGGCCCTGGCCGAGGGACAGATCGATCTCGTCGTGACCTCCGATCCGACCGATGACCCGGCGCTCGGCTTCGCGCCGCTCTTTCGCTTCGAGATCCTGCTCGTCATGGCGCGCGACCATCCGCTGGCCGGACGCCGCTATCTGGAACCTGCCGATCTGCGCGACGAAACCCTGATCTGTTACCCGGTCGAGCGTTCGCGGCTCGATGTCTTTCGACGCTTTCTCGAACCGGCCGGTATCGAGCCGGCGGGGACACGGACATCCGAGCTGTCGCTGATGATGGTGCAGTTGGTGAAGAGCGGACGCGGGGTCGCGGCGCTACCGGGCTGGGTGCTGGCCGCGCCGCTGGCCGAGGGCCAGATCGCCGTGGCCTCGCTGGGCGAGACGGGATTGTGGTCGATGCTTTATGCGGGCACGCGCGGGATCGATCGGCAGCGGCCTTATCTGGTGGGCTTCATTGAGGCGGCGCGGCGCACAGCGTGCCGTGTGCTGGCGGGCATCGAACCGTCCGGGTGAGGTGAATTCAGCGTTAAAGGCCGGTTTGACACACATCCGAGCGGACCAGAGGAATGTCCGATCTGAAAATGGTTGGGGTGCGTGAACCCACCCCAAGGCGCTGGTTTAGAAAGACACGCACGCGGTGTCATCAACCCGCATCACGGATTCCTGTTGAAAGCGTGCTTTGTAGCGTTCACGAATCGAGTTGATCGCCTGGTTGCTGTCCCGTTCAAAGGGATAGAGCAGGATGAGCACTTTCGCCCCTTCCTGAATGATCGTTTGGCTGGCATCCAGGTACTGACCGCGCGCATCAATCAGTGTCAGGCCATTGGGGAAATGCGGGGTGATTTCGGTATCAACGAAATGCTGGAATTCGGCTTCGGTGATGTCTGGACCAGAGGATCGGGATAACCCGAAAAAGAGTTCCGTGCGCGACCAAAGCTCGCCTTGAAGCTGACGCTGACAAAAGCGCTGTTCGTAAAGGCTGGCGGCTGAACGCCAGGAGATCTCATCCCGAATGTCACGGGCTCCGGCGTTGCTCAGAAGCAAGCCGCCGCACAGGACGAAAAGCATGGCCAAACGCAGATGTTTCATAAACGCCCCCGGCACATTGATCACTCAGAAGTCTTTGCCATCGGTCATGACTCGCGCTCGGAGCCAGGGTACGAGAAAACTCACCCCGCCTCCACCCCGGAGCGTTGCGCGTGAGCGGCCTGTGCCAGCACCTTGGCCGCCCATTGGTTGAGGCTGGTGCGCTCGCGCTTGGCAGCCTTGATCGCGGCGGCGTGAATGGCCGGATCGACGCGCAGCATCAACCGGCCAGAGGCGGGCTTGTCGGGCTCCTGGTCGAGCTTTGCGCAGGCGTCCAGATAGTCGTCAATGGCCTCATGAAAGGCGTTCTCGAATTCGCTGATCGATTCGCCATGGAAGCCGATGATGTCGTCAATATCGATCACGCGCCCGACGATGATCTTATCGTCCGGATCAAAGGTCATGCTGGCCTGATAGCCGCGATAGCTCATCACGTTGATTGCGCTCATGGGGTGATCTCAAGCTGTTGGAGGTATTCACGCACCTGCTTGACGCGGTATTTCAGTGCCTCTTTCTGCGGGTGCGGCCGATGGACGTTGGCTTTACGTCCGTCTTTTTCGAAAGTGACAGATGAGCCGTTTCCTTCGATCGCGCGGCAGCCAAGCGCGATCAGCAACGCTTCGATCCGCGACCATTCCAAATTCCCGTTGACGGGTTCGGAGAAGATCGCTTCAAGGGTTTTGCGGTGCTTGCTGTTCATGCGTCAAATGATGGCATTTTATCAGATCAGTGCAAGCATTGAGGCGCCATGCTCCGCCTAACCCTCACCGACCTAATGCCGGAAGGGGCATTCGCCCCGTCCGGAACGATTCTGACGCACTCCGAAACAAGCTCACCACGAACGGATTCAATTTGGTCTGAACGATCCCGAAAACCGCCTGAAGACCGGTTTGACAAATGCTGGAGCGGACCAGAAGAATGTCCGATTCCGCTGCCCCTGCCAGAAACGAGGACCACCGACATGCAACTGTCCCGAACCCGATCACTCCCAGAACCCCGCACACCGATAGGGAGGATGACCCGTGGGTAAGGTCTGGTTCGTCGGCGCCGGCCCCGGTGCGCCGGATATGATCACGGTGCGCGGTGCGCGGCTGCTGTCCGAGGCCGGGGCCATCCTCTTCACCGGCTCGCTGGTGGCCGAAACCGTGCTGCAATGGGCGCCCGAGGGGTGCGAGATCGCCGACTCCAAGTCGATGGATCTGGAACAGGTCACGGCCTGGCTGCTGGAGCGCGCGCAGCGTCATGAAACCGTGGTGCGGCTCCAGACCGGCGACCCGACCCTCTACGGCGTCCTCGCCGAACTGGCGCGCCCGCTCGACGAGGCCGGTATTCCGGTCGGGATCGTCTCCGGGGTCTCATCCGCCATGGCCTCCGCCGCAGCGGCGGGCGAGTGTCTGACCCTGCCCGAGATCACCCAGACCGTCATCTTCACCCGGCTGTCCGAGCGCACCCAGATGCCGGAGGGCGAGTCCCTGACCGCCCTGGCGGCGCACGGCTGCACCCTGTGCATCTTTCTGTCCATCGAGCGCATCGAGTCCGTGGCCGCACATCTCGCCGAGGCCGGCTGGGCGCAGACAGCTCCGGTCGTGGTCGTGCACAAGGCGACCTGGCCCGGCGAGGAACTGGTCCTGCGCGGCACCCTGGAGGACATCGCCGCCCGCTGTCGCGAGGCCGGGGTCGAGCGTCAGGCATTGATCCTGGTCAGCCCGGCCCTGGGCGCACGCGCCCGCACGAGTAGCCAGCCATCGAAGCTCTATGACCCCGCCTTTCCGCGCCGTTTCCGTCCGGCGCGGGAGGACGGTCCAGCCGACGCTGACCGGGGCGCGGATGCTGCTTGAGGAAACCGACCGCTATCGTCTGCGCCGGCAGGGACGTTATCTGGCAGCCGAACTGAAGCGGCCTCATCGCGTGCTCAGTACCTGCCGGATCAACGGCGGGCTGCGCGAGGATCTGACCCACATCGCCAATCACCAGAGCAGCGAAGGCGTTGCCCATGTGGTGCGGATTGCCGACGATCCGGATCAGGGGCGCGACGCCTGGCATCGGGCGGCCTGCGCCGCCGGCCAGCTTCCGCCTGCATCGACCGCACTCATGGCGACCGCCGCCAATATGCAGTGCGCGGTGCTGGCGCGGGCGGAACACGCCGATCTGTCGGTGGCCGTGGTGGCGACCGCTGGCGTGCTCGGCAACGCGACCCGCGCCGGCGATCCGGCTGGCTGGCACGAGCACCGGGATGGCAGCCGGCCCCTGGAACGTGCCGCTCAGGCCGATCCGGTCTCCGCCACCATCCCGCCGCCCGAGTCGGGTGCGGGAACCATCGTCACCCTGGTCTTCATCAACCAGCCCTGCACCCCGGCCTGTCTGGTGCGGGCCACAACCCTGATCACCGAGGGCAAGAGCACCGCCGTGCTGGATCTGCGCATGCCCAGTCTGCAATCGGCGCGTCTGGCGACCGGCACCGGGACCGATCAGCTCGCCATTGCCGCGCCGCTGGCGCGCCAGGGCGAATGGGAGCGACAGTGGGCGGGCAGTCACAACAGCCTCGGCGAACTGCTGGGACGGGCAACCCATGAGGCGGTGACGCGCTGTCTCCTGCTCCAGAACGGCGTCTGCGCCGAGCTGCGGCGCACGCTCTGCGCGGCCCTGGGTCGTCACGGCTGCGACGAAACGACACTGTGCGAGCTGGCGCGCACCGAACTCGCTGCCGTCGATGCCACCTGCTTCGAGCAGAACCTGCCCGCCATCATCCATGACCCCCTGAGCACGGCGGCGGCCTATGGTCTGGCCGAAATCCTGGATCTGCAACTGACCGGCGTGCTGCATGCGGAGGTCGCCCGCGAGGCGATCCTGAATCAGGCGGCACTGCTCGCAGCGGAGGTCGCCGTGACGCCCGAGCGTTTCGATCCGTTTCGCGCCCTGCTGCAAGCGCGTCAGGATCTGCCGCCCGGTCGGCTGGCGGCGCTGGCCGTCGTCAAGGGCTTCGAGCGCAAATGGTCATGAACAAATATCCGAACGATGCGGGACGGATTAGCTGCCCCGCCCCGCTGAACCGGGCGTGGATTGAAACATGAACGAACACCTGATCCTCATCCTCGCCGCCTGTCTGCTCGATGTCACCCTGGGCGATCCGGTCTATCGCTGGCATCCGATCCGACTGATCGGCGCCCTGAGTCTGGCCGGCGAGCGTTTTTTCTTTGCCGTCGGGCTCAACGGGCGGCTGGGCGGCGTGCTGCACTGGATCCTGGTGGTCGGGGGCGCGCTGGGTCTCTGGTTCGGGGTTCGCGCCGGGCTCGATCTGCTCCATCCCTGGCTCGCCTTCCTCTGGGATCTCTATATCGCCTACAGCCTGCTGTGTCTGCGCGGACTGGCGGAACAGGGCTGGCGGGTTCTGAAAGACCTTGATGACCTGCCCGCCGCGCGCGGTCACATGATCATGCTGGTGGGACGGGATACCGAACCGCTCAAACGCGATGGGATCGTCCGCGCCACCATCGAAAGCCTGTCCGAGAATCTGACCGACGCCGTGCTGACGCCCGTCTGGGCGCTCTGTCTCTTTGGTCTTCCGGGGCTGATCCTGGTCAAGGCGGTCTCGACGCTGGATTCGATGGTCGGCTACCGCAACGCGCGTTATGCCCGTTTCGGCTGGGCGGGCGCACGCAGCGACGATCTGGCGCACTGGCTGCCGGCGCGGCTGTCAGTGCTCTTGATCGCCGCCGCAGCGGCTGTGCTGCGTCTGCATCCCTGGCTCGCCATCCGCTCGGCGTGGCGCTATCACGGGATGCTGCCGAGCCCCAATTCCGGCTGGAGCGAAGCCGCCTGCGCGGGCGCGCTGCGGGTCCGGCTGATCGGCCCGGTCTGGCGCGAGGGGCGTTTAATCAACGAGACCTTCATGGGCGACCCGGACTGGCCCGCCGATCTCGGGGCCGCTGACCTCGTCCGCGCGCTGCGTTTGATTGTGCTGTGCAGTGCATTCGCGGTCATCCTTGGTCTGGTGCTGGCCTTTTAGTAACGTGTTAGAAATAAGCTGAACACCGAATCTGATCGTTGTCGTTGTCGTTAGTCGATTACGACAACGACAACGACAACGACCGTTTTTAACCTTTGGAGCGTCATGATGGCTGATAGCCTTGGCTGGATTCAGGATCCCTGCCACTTGATCGATGCAGTAGCAACCGAGACGGCGCAGCGTCGCCAGGATCAGCTCACCAAGCCCAGGGGCTCGCTGGGACGGCTGGAGGAAATGGCGATCCGGCTGTGCGGGATGCAGGGGACGGCGACACCCTCCCCCGATCCGGTCCAGATCCTCCAGTTCGTTTCGGATCACGGGGTGGCGGCGGAGGGCGTGTCGCTCTATCCGCAGGCGGTCAGTTTCCAGATGCTCCATAACATCGCCCGTGGCGGCGCGGCCGTTTCGGTCATGGCGGAGGCGATTGGCGCCCGGATGGAGATCTTCGATCTCGGGGTCGTGACCGATCCGGGGCCAATCGATGGCGTCCGCTCGGAACGTCTCGGCGCGGGCTCCGGCAACATCGCGCGCGAACCGGCGATGACCGAAGCGCAGCTCAGGGCGGCGCTCGATCTCGGGCGCGCGGCGGTCGAGCGTGCGCTCGACAATGGGGCCAGACTCCTCATCTGCGGTGAGATGGGTATCGGCAACACCACACCCGCCACCGCGCTTGCCTGCGCCCTGCTGGATCTGGAACCCTCGGCGCTCACCGGCCCTGGGACCGGACTCGATGCCGGCGGCGTCTCGCGCAAGGCGGAAGTGGTTGCCAGGGCGCTGGCGCTCCATGTCACGCCCGCGCGCACCCCGCTTGAGCTGCTGCGTCGGCTCGGCGGCTTCGATCTTGCTGCCAGCGTCGGCGCCTTCATCACCGCCGCTCAACGAGGGCTGCCGATTCTGGTGGATGGTTTCATCATCAGTTCAGCCGCGCTCGCCGCCGTGCGACTCAATCCGGGTGTGCGCGACTGGATGCTCTTCTCGCACAGCTCCGCCGAGCCAGGACACCGGCACATGATGGCGGCCTTGAATGCCGATCCCTATCTCGATCTGGGGCTGCGGCTCGGCGAGGCGACCGGCGGGGAGACCCTGGTTCCGCTGCTGCGGCTCGCCTGTGCCGTCCACCAGCGGATGGCGACCTTCGCCGAGGCCGGGGTGAGCGAGGCCTGAGACCATGAGCGAATGTTTCCTGGATCTGCTGCGTCATGGCGAGGTCCAGGGCGGCGCCCGTTTTCGCGGCGAGCAGGACGATCCGCTGAGCCCGCTCGGCTGGGAGCAGATGCGCCGCGCCACGTCAGACCGGCCCGGCTGGACCCGCATCATCAGCTCGCCCTCGCGACGCTGCGCCGATTTCGCGCGCGAGCTGGCCGGCGAGCTGGGGCTTCCCTTCGAGGAACGGGCGGTCTTCCGCGAGCGCGGTTTCGGTGTCTGGGAAGGTCTGGCGGCGGACGAGATTCCGGGCGAGCTGCTTGACCGCTTCTGGGCCGATCCGGTCAATTACACCCCGCCGGGCGCCGAGACCTTCGCCGCGTTTCGCGCCCGCGTGCTGGACGGCTGGCGCGACCTGCTCTGCGCCACCGATCCGCATGCCCTGCTCGTCACCCACGGCGGGGTCATTCGCGTCCTGGCAAGCGAGGTGCTGCGGATGTCAGAGGATGGTTTTTTTCTCTTCGAGGCGCCCTATGCCTGTCATGTCCGCCTGCGGATTCCAGGCCCGCCCTGGCGGCCAAGCCTTGTCTCGTTGCGGGCATAGACAGGATTCACAGGATGGAGTAGCAGCCGGAGAGATCCCCATAAACCATGGACATCAAGCCCATCAAAACCGACTCTCGATATCGCGAAGCACTTCGCGATATCGAGAGTCTGATGACAGCCGAACTCGACACGCCCGAGGGTGAGCGTCTCGGCATCCTGGTTACGCTGGTCGAAGCCTACGAACAGCGCTGCTTCCTGCTCGATCTACCCGACCCTATGGAAGCAGCCTAATTCCAGATGGAATAAGAGAGATTGGCGCTGATGACTTTTGGCGGGGCACGGCTCCGCGATGACGAGGCCCGCGCCCAGGACAAAGCGAGCCCGATGGTAGAGCGGCGGCAGGCAGACGGAAAATCAAACCACCGGCACGCCAATTTGCGCGAGATCAAGCGCGTAACCGCCAGTCACCAGATAGCTTGAGCCGCAGCGCGGGCCGAGCCGGCGGATCAGGTCGCCGAGCCGGTCGCGGAAGGTCCGCCCGACCGGATAGGCCGGGATCACGCCCCAGCCGGTTTCCTCAGCCACCAGAATGAGCAGCGCCGGGCAAGCATCGACGACCTCAAGCAGACGCCCGGCCCGCTCGCGCCAGGACCGATCGTCGAGTTCGATCAGATTGGCGACCCAGGTGCCGAGCGAATCGACCAGCAGACACCGATCCGCGCCGCCGTGCTCGATCAGGGCCGTCTCCAGTTCGGTCGGCGCGCACAGGGTTGACCACTGCGCCGGGCGACGCAGACGGTGGGCCTCGATGCGGGCGCTCCAGTCGGCGTCATGCGGATCCTCCCTGGCGGTCGCGACATAGACGACTGGCCGACCCGACTCATAGGCCAGACGCTCGGCCCACTCGCTCTTGCCGCTGCGGGCAGGGCCGGCAACGAGGATGGCGGTCGGCGCGGACACCGGGTTGCGGCTGGTTTTAACGCTCATTGTTTTCTGGAAACGGATATTCCATGTAACGAGCCGTTGAGCGGGCAATGTCTTCCCCGCAAGACTCGGCAACAATCCGCAACGCCATATCGATTCCCGCAGAAATGCCTGCCGAAGTCATGACCTTGCCGGCCTTGACGACGCGAGACCCTGTATCGACTGTGACCCTGGGAAAAAGCTCCTGCATCATTTGCAGAGAACGCCAGTGCGTGGTGGCGCAAAGACCATCGAGCAGCCCAGCACTGCCGAGAATAAGTGCGCCCGTGCACACGGAGGCCAATGTTTCAACATCTGGAGCGCGGGAACGCACAAACGATAGCATGGCTTCATTGCGCATTTCCTGACGTGTGCCCCAGCCTCCGGGAATGATCAACATATCGAGAGCCGGGCAGTCATCAAAGGTGAAATCGGGAATGACCTTCATGCCTCCCGTGGTGGTGACCGGCTGACGGAATTGCGCAATCAGCGAAACGTCAAACGGTGACGGTTCTTCGCGACGCCGGTTTTCATCAAGGCGAGTGACGGAAAAGACCTCAAAAGGGCCACAGAAATCGAGAATTTCGATCTCTTCAAAGATAACGATGCCAAGGTGTTTGCGGTTCATGGGTGAAGCATTGAAATATAACGCAGAGCTAAACGGCGCTGCGCGGCTTTATCGCGCAGCGTCCAGCGACTGAAAGGAGAGAGGCTGAGCGCCAAGTCAGGCATTGGCTTTCAGTTTAAATTCGTCTTTCAGTTCGGAAAGTTTCTGCTCTGCCAGAGGAATAAGCGCGTCGATTACTTCCTGTTCCCTGTCTGACCTATAAAGGCGAGCAATATCACGCTCAACTTTTCGTATGGACGCTTTTAAGTGATCTAGTCCCATATCGTCCATGAAGTGGATTTTTCCCGCTCCATCTCGCCATAGGCCAGCGGAAATGTTTTCGGGGTAATTGACGTAGTGAAAATTTAATCGAATTTCGCATTTGATCGTCGCTAATTGGTCTTTTGTCATCTCAGGCGCCTCCCTAGTGATTGATTTCATTGGGCTCAGACAAATGATAATTTTTCTGCAAGTGCTCCACTGCTTCCAAGCGCCTAACGTTAAAGCTCAGGGGCGCTGGGTTAGGTGTATACCGTTCAGCTGAAATACCTCAATCATCTGTTTCTATTAGTGAGGAAACCCAAGAATATTTTTTTAGATCGAAGCAATCCTTGGATGCGGAAATGAGCTCACCCCCTAGATTTTCAAATAGAGAATCAACTCGGTATTTTTTTGCCACCTTGGAATATAGGTCGCCGTTTTCTGTATGCCACTCAAACACAATTCGCACTGCATCGCTGTTTATGTCTCTAGAACGATCCGTTTCTTTATAAACCGACGAATAAATGATGATTGAAACGGCAGGATTCTTCAGGCGAAATCTATAAACGTACTCCCAAACCCGATGTTCGTTAGTGCTCAGAGAGTCGGAGATTTCTTCCCAGCGTAGCAAGTTGCCCTTGCCCGCTACGGAGGTTAAACAATTCTGAAACTCAGACTTCCAATATGGTTTATATGGCATATGTTTGTTCCTGCTGAGAGAGTGTGTTGAGGACGCCTAATGATCAAAGCTAAGCGGCGTGCGGCTTCAACGCTCAATCACTACGCTAAAGATCGGCAGCCACGTTTCTTTGTGGCCTGAAAAATCTTTCCATCAATACGTTGCATCAGCATATGCTGACAGCCCCCTATTTTATGCGTCGTTTCGGTGAGCGGGCAAACACATCAACAACCAGAACAAGCGCCCAATCGCTGACATGATTGAGCGAACACGGAAACCGCGTGTCGCACACACAATAATGTAAAAGAAATCAGGACCGGAATCGACTGTTTCTGCCAGAACGGCGTCCGCCAGCGCCAGCCGCCCAACAAGCAGAAAAAGAAGCATAAAGACTCTTTGCAGTTGAGCATCCAAGCCCTCTGGCGGTTAAAATCCGCCACGGATTGCATCAGACCCGCCATGATCGGAAGACCACCGGCGCCGAAGACCCACAGCCAGCGCCTGACCAACTGTATTGCGCCAGCAACTTGATGCCAAGTCAGGCGCCGGGAACAACACGATGAAAAAGCCCCTGATCCTGATCCCATTCTTGCTGCTCGCCCTGGGCGGCGGTGGCTGGCTGCTCTATCAGGATCGGCTCGATCCGGATGCCGACTCGGCGCGGCTGACCCTGTACGGGGATATCGATGTGCGATTGGTGAATCTGGCCTTCGAGGTCAGCGGGCGGATCGCGGAACTGCTGGTGGTCGAGGGCGCGCGGGTGGCGCCCGGACAGGTGCTGGCACGGCTCGATGACCGACATCTGATCCTGGCCCGCAACATGGCGAGCGCGCGGGTGGACGCCCAGCAGGCCGAGCTGGACAAGCGCATCGCCGGCACCCGCCCCGAGGCGCTCGCCAAGCTCCGGGCGGATCTGGAGGCGGCCCGCGCCACGGCTGCCAATGCCGCCCGCCATGCCGGGCGCACCCGCGAGATGCAGACCCGCAACCTGATCTCGCCCCAGGATGTCGAGGATGCGGTCGCCGCCGCTCAGGCCGCCGAGGCGGGCGTCAAGGCCGCTCAGGCCGGCCTGGATCTGGGGCTGGCGGGCAGTCAGGCCGAGGACATCGCGGCGGCGGCGGCCCAGCTCGCCGCCTTGCAGGCCGATCTGGCGCAGGCGCAGTTGAATCTCCAGCATGCGACCCTGATCACGCCGACGGCGGGCATCGTGCAGAACCGCATCCTGGAACCGGGCGACATGGCCTCCGCCCAGCGTCCGGTCCTGACCATCGCACTCGCCGATCCGCTGTGGGCACGGGTCTATCTGGCCGAACCCGATCTGGGGCGGGTCAAACCGGGCCAGCCGGCGATGGTCTACAGCGACAGCTTTGCCGGCAAGGGTTATCCGGGCTGGGTCGGCTACATCGCCCCGAGCGCCGAGTTCACGCCCAAACAGGTCCAGACCACCGAGCTGCGGGTCGATCTGGTCTATCAGGCGCGGGTTTATGTCTGCAATCCAGACGGCGAACTGCGTCAGGGGATGCCGGTGACAGTCGAACTGGATCTGCGCGCCGCGCCGCTGGTACCGCCCGGTTGCGCGCCGCCTGCGTCGGATGCCGGGATCGGCGGCTGAGTCAGCCGGTCCACTGCTTTCGATAGAAATCCCGAGGGCTAATCGTTGTCGTTGTCGTTGTCGTTATCGTAATCGAAAATTCGCAAGCCGACGACGACAACGACAACGACAACGAACAGCGGCGGTCTCGGAACATCTGCTGGGTTTTTACTCCTGTTAATCCTGTCTAAAAAAACATGACCCCATCCGCCATGTCAGCCTCACCCTTGAGCGCGCGCGGTCTGTGCAAAACCTTCCGCGCGGACGGGCGGGCCATCACGGCCCTGAGCGATCTGACGCTGACCCTGACGCCTGGCGTGGTGACCGGATTGATCGGGCCGGACGGGGCCGGCAAGACCACCTTCATGCGTCTGGCTGCCGGACTCCTGGTCCCGGACGCCGGGTCCGCCACCGTGCTTGGTCTGGATGTCGCCCGCGACCCACTGGCGGTGCAGTCCAGCATCGGCTACATGCCCCAGCGCTTCGGGCTCTACGAAGACCTGAGCGTGAATGAAAACCTGGATCTCTATGCCGATCTCCAGGGCGTGCCCTGCGCGGCGCGCCCCGCCCGCTATGACGAACTCATGGCGATGACGGGGCTCGCGCCCTTCCGCGACCGGCTGGCCGGACGGCTCTCCGGGGGGATGAAACAGAAGCTCGGGCTGGCCTGCACCCTGGTGAACCCGCCCCGCCTGCTGCTGCTCGATGAGCCGACGGTGGGGGTGGATCCGGTGTCGCGGCGTGAACTCTGGGCCATCGTCTACCGCCTGGTGTCCGAGCAGGCGATGAGCGTCCTGCTCTCCACCGCCTATCTGGACGAGGCCGAACGCTGCGCCGAGGTGATTCTGCTGCATCAGGGGCAAGTCGTGGCGCATGGTCCACCCGGCCAGTTCAGCGCGCCGCTGACCGGGCGCACCTTCCGGGTGACTGGCGCGCCGACCAGGCGACGACGGCTGCAAGCGACCCTGGCCCGTCAGCCGGGGGTGCTGGATGCCGTCCTCCAGGGTGAATCGGTGCGGGTGGTGATGGCGCCCGGTCAGCGCCCGGATTGCACGGCGCTGTCGCAAACCCTCGGCGAGCCGGTGCGCGGCGACGCCGTGCCGCCCCGCTTCGAGGATGGTTTCGTCACCCTGCTCCAGGGCGAGCGGCGCGAGATTCCGATCCCTCAGGTGCGGGTCACGCCGTCCTTTCGCGGCGACGCCATTCTGGTTCGGGATCTGAGCCGGCGCTTCGGTCAGTTCCTGGCGGTGCAGCGGGTGAGCTTTGCCGTTCGTCCGGGCGAGGTCTTTGGTCTGCTCGGGGCCAATGGGGCCGGCAAGACCACGACCTTCCGCATGCTCTGCGGGCTGCTGCCACCCAGCAGCGGCGAGGTGCGGGTGGCGGGGGTCGATCTGCGCCATGCCGCCGCCCGGGCGCGCGGACGCATCGGTTACATGTCCCAGCGATTTTCGCTCTATGCCAATCTCTCGGCCCGCCAGAACCTGAGCTTCTTCGCCCGCGCCTACGGGCTGACCGGCGCACGCGCCGCCGCACGCCTGGACTGGGCGCTGGACGCCTTCGATCTCCAGGATCTGGCCGGAATGGAGAGCGGCGCCCTGCCGCTGGGTTATCAACAGCGTCTCGCCATGGCCGCCGCACTGATGCACGAACCGGACATCCTCTTTCTGGACGAACCCACCTCCGGCGTGGATCCGCTGGCCCGCCGCGAGTTCTGGACACGCATCAATGCCCTGGCGGAGGGCGGCGTGACGGTGCTGGTGACGACTCACTTCATGGAAGAGGCGGAATATTGCGACCGTCTGGCGATCATGGCTGCCGGTGAGATCCTGGCCATCGGCACCCCGAGCGAGATCAAGGCCCAGGCCCCGCGCCCGGACGGAGAACCGGAGTCCGAGATGACCATGGAGACGGCTTTTATTGCGCTGATTCAGGCACGGGATCAACCTGAATAATGAAAACGATGCAACCCAATCGCCGTCTGCTCGGCCTGTTGCGCAAGGAATCGCTCCAGATCCTGCGCGATCCATCGAGTATCGCCATCGCCTTCGTGCTGCCAGCGGTGCTGCTGCTGCTCTTTGGCTACGGGGTCTCGCTGGATTCAAAAGGGGTTCCTGTCGGCTTCGTCGTCATGCAGCCGGGGGCGGAAGCGGCCTCCTTCGTGGGCGCCTTCCAGCATTCGACCTACTTCGCGCCACGGGTCTACCGCACCCGTCAGGCCGGGCGGGAGGCGCTGCGGGCACGGGAGGTCACGGGTCTGGTGGTGCTGTCGGCGGACTTCGCCCAGCGGCTGAAGGCTGATCGCGAGGCGCCGATTCAGGTGCTGGTCAATGGCGTGGACGCCAACTCTGCGCGTCTGCTGGAGGGCTATGTCCAGGGCGTCTGGGCGGTCTGGCTGCAACGGGAACTCACGGCCCGCCAGATCGCCATCGCCACGCCGGTCGCCGTGCAGGCGCGGATCTGGTTCAACCCGGAACTGCGCAGCCGCAACTATCTGGTTCCCGGTCTGCTGGTGGTGAACATGACCCTGGTCGGCGCCCTGCTGACCGCGATGGTCTTCGCCCGCGAGTGGGAACGTGGCACCCTGGAGGCGCTGCTGGTGACGCCAGTGACGGTCAACGAGATCCTGATCGGCAAGATCCTGCCCTATTTCGTGCTGGGCATGGGCGGGATGGTGCTGTCGGTCGCCATGGCGGTGTTCCAGTTCGGGGTGCCGCTGCGCGGTTCGCTGTGGGTGCTGGCGGTCTGCGCGACCCTCTTTCTGCTGGCGGCCCTGGGGATGGGGCTCCTGATCTCGATTGTCACCCGGAATCAGTTCGTGGCCGGCATGATCGCCATCCTGGCTGCCTTTCTGCCGGCCTTTCTGCTCTCCGGGTTCCTGTTCGATATCGGCAGCATGCCAGCGGTGGTCGGCGTCATTACTCATATCGTGGCGGCCCGTTATTTCGTCACCATCGTCCAGACCCTGTTTCTGGCCGGCGATGTCTGGGCCGTCATCCTGCCCAATGCCGCCGCGCTGGCCCTGATGGCGACCTTCTTTCTGGGTCTCAGCCGCCGACTGCTGCGCAAACGCATCGAGTAAGGGTATTCATCGGGTAACGCTATGTTCGCTCATCTTCTGGCCCTGACCATCAAGGAGTTCCTGGCGCTCTTCAAGGACAAGCGCAGCCGGATGGTGATCATCGTCCCGCCGCTGATCCAACTGCTGGTCTTCGGCTATGCGGCGTCTTTCGATCTCAATGCCGTGCACTATGCGGTCTATGATCGCGACCATGGCCACGCCTCACGGGAACTGCTGGCCCGTTTCCAGGGGTCGCCAACCTTTGTCCTGGCCGGTCAGATCAGCCGTCAGGATGAGATCGCCGCGCTCATCGATGATCGCGACGTGCTGCTGGTGTTGCAGGTGGGACCGGACTTTACCGCCGACCTGACCGCCGGGCGCACCGGTCAGCTCCAGGTGCTGATCGACGGGCGCAACTCCAACAGCGCCCAGATTGCGCTCAATGACGTGAATCAGATCGTCAGCCGGTTCAATGCGGACTGGATCGCCGCCCACGGACTCCAGGGCGCACCGGTGAATCTGGTCAGCCGCGCCTGGTACAACCCCAACCTGGAGAGCCGCTGGTTCTTCGTCACCGGTCTGGTGGGGCTGCTCACCATGGTCGTCACCATGATGGTGACGTCACTGTCAGTGGCGCGCGAGCGCGAACAGGGAACCTTCGATCAGCTCCTGGTCACGCCGCTGCACCCGGCGGAGATTCTGATCGGCAAGGCCATGCCGGGGCTGTTGATCGGGGTCTTCGAGGCGAGTCTGGTGGCGCTGCTGGCGGTCTACTGGTTCGGCGTGCCCTTTCAGGGCGAGCTGTGGGTGCTGTACCTGGGGATTCTGTTCTTCGTGCTGGCGGCGGTCGGTGTCGGGCTGATGATCTCGTCGCTGGCCCTGACCCTGCAGCAGGCGCTGCTGGGCGCCTTTCTGTTTCTGGTGCCGGCAGTGGTGCTGTCCGGCTTCGCCACCCCCATCGACAACATGACCCCGGCCGTCCAGCTCCTGACGCTGGTGGACCCGCTGCGCTATTACCTGATCATCCTGCGCGGTGTTTTTCTGGAGGGGGCGGGCTTTGACCGGCTGTACCACCAGCTCTGGCCGCTGGCCCTGATCGCCGCCGCCACCCTGGGGACGGCCGGCTGGCTGTTCCGCAACCGGCTGGGAAGCCATTGAGCATTACCTCGCTACGCAGGCTGCATTGGAAGCCTCGCAGTCGGAATCGAGTCGGCATTCGTGATCACGCTGCGCTGCGGCAGGTAAGGTAGCAGCAGTTCTGTTTCCTTCTTGACCACCTCGTAGCACTCGCAACTCAGCGTTTCGAGCCTTGGCCGGTCCAGCACCTTGATCAATCCGCGCGAATATGAAATCACCCCAAGCTGCTGCAACTTATGCGCGGCCTGGGTGACCCCCTCGCGGCGAACGCCAAGCATGTTACTGATGAATTCCTGCGTCATGGTCAGGTGATTGTGCGACAGGCGATCCATGGAAAGCAGAAGCCAGCGGCAAAGCTGTTGGTCGATCGAATGGTGCCGGTTACAGACCGCAGTCTGGGCGATTTGCGTGATCAGGGCCTGCGTGTAGCGCAGCATGAGCACCAGCAACTGGCCGTGGCGCTTGAACTCTTCTTTCACCCGCGGCCTGGGGAGGCGATAGGCGTAACCGGCGCTCTGTACCAGCGACCGGCTTGGCGTGCTCTCCCCGCCCATGAACAGGGTGATACCCAACAATCCCTCGTTACCCACCACCAGGATCGCGGTCGATGCCCCGTTCTCCATCACGTATTGCAGCGAGACGATGGAGTCAGTTGGAAAGTAGACATGGCGCATCGGGCGCCTGGCTTCATACATGATCGCGCGCAACGGCAGCGGCACGAGTTCCAGATACGGGAATAAACGCTCTTGAACCTCAGGCGACAGGGCTGCCAGAAGATGATTCTGCTGCGGTTGAGGTTGGGGCTTGACAGACATTTCGGGACTCTCGCGATGACTAAACCGCGCCCGGTGCGGCATGTGATGTTTGGGGATTGGGGCGGCCTTGGCAGCATCGACGAGCGTTAGAGGGGCGCGGTTTAAGATATTAAAAAATATAAAATTTTAAACCGCGTCTCCACTGATGTCGTTGACTTCCCCAAAGCTAAACACAAATTGAAAATTACGCATATCGCACTGGACGCGGTTTAAGATGCCAACAAACCCGGCTTCCATCCGGCAAACACCGCAAAACGGAAAGAACGGAACAGACATTCGGCATCCTCAAAGCCAATGTCGCTCAGCCAGTCAACCTGATCGGAAACGGTTGCGCACCTGTCGTAACGCATACGCTGGATGGCGCCTTCAATCTCGTCTTCGGAGCTGCCGAGTGCGCGCGCACGATCAATATGCACGGCTTCAATGAGATTCTGCACACGGGCGCTGCGACCGGCTACCTGTTCGGCGTTGATGAACAGACCGCCCGGAGACAGCGCGGCAAAAATGCGTCCGTAGAGTGCGCGTTTATCCGCATCGTCGAGATGATGGATGGCCAGGGCCGACACAATGGCATCGAATGGGCCACCCGGCAGTGCTTCGCTTAACGACTGAACGGTGATGTGCGGCTGCCAGTTGGCGAGACGGCGCGCGGCCTGGTGCAGCATCTCGGCGGATGCATCGAGCAAATGGAGTCTGGCAGTTGGAACCCGTTCGACAATCGCCGCCGACAGAATGCCCGTACCAGCGCCAAGATCGAGAATGGCCGGTTCATTCGGGCAGAAACGCGCGACCAACTCAGCGGCTGTGCCGTAAAACTCATCGAAGCAATGAACGAGCCGGCGTCGCTCGCCGTCATACGTGGTTGCGTTCCAAACGACGCTCATATTCGTACCCCTATCCGCTCTTTAAGTTGGTTCGCCGAAATCACCCGTGAAACAGAACCGGCACCGGAACTGCTCGGTGCCCTTCATCGGTAACCGGTGAAGCGTTTCGTTTTATCCTACACTCAGACGGCCGGAATCTGTTGCCGGCATGCCGAATCAGACGCACGTTTCCATGCTGGATATTGCAAATTCGATGATCAGGAGCGTGACATGGCGGATTGTCAATCGTTAAGCGGCTGTCCTTTTTTCAATGGCAGAATGGCCAACATGCCATCGATGGCAGAAAGCTACAAGAAACACTACTGCCATGGCGAACACTCTCAGTGCGCGAGGGCCATGGTTTCAAAAGCCCTTGGGAAAGCACATGTACCAGGGGATTTGTTTCCCAATCAAGTTGAGCGAGCCCAAAAACTCATCACTGCGGGTTAAGCACGATCGGGGTTAACGAAAGCTGTGCTGCCACCTTTGACACTGACCGTCCAGAGCCTGGACGGCGAGGTTGTCCCAGAAGGGTCGATAGTGACAGATCAGACCCGTCGCACAGCTTCTGGTGGATTCCAGATTCGTTGGGGTGAGGAACGAACCCCAACATTCACTGCTTCGAGGTTTCGTTGGGGTTCGCTTCCGCTCACCCCAACGGCCCTACCTCGCCAGGGTGTCAGGCGTGGTGTGAGCGGCCGTCACGCTCAATTTGACGCCCAATGCCGCACACACACGCTGCACCGTGTCGAAGCGCGGCTGCGCGCCCGGCCGCAGCGCCTTATATAGCGCCTCGCGGGCCAGCCCTGCGTCCTGCGCCACCTGTGTCATGCCACGCGCCCGCGCCACCATGCCAAGCGCGTGTGCCAGCTCCGACGGATCGTTTTCCTCGATCACGGCCGTCAGGTAGGCAGCAATGGCTTCCTCGCTGTCCAGATGTTCGGTGATATCGAACTCCGGCAGGTCGGCAATCTTGATCTTCCGAGTCATGGTTCAATCCTCCAGCGTTGCGGCCAGCCTGATAGCCTTGGCAATGTCAGCTTTCTGCGTGGATTTGTCCCCGCCGCCGACCATCACGATCAATGTCGCGCCGTGCTGGACGTAATACATGCGCCAGCCAGGACCGAAGTCCTCGCGCATCTCATGCACGCCTTCTCCGACCGGCTTCACGTCGCCCAACAGACCGCGCGCTGCCTTGTCCAACCGCTTGGCCAAACGTAGCCGGGTTGCGGCATCCCGCAGACCAGATAGCCACGCAGCGAACTCGGGTAGTTGCTTGATCGTCAACATCTGCACAATGTAATTGTTCGATTACATTCGATCAAGGCTCATATTCGTATGCCGTCCGCTCTTTAACCAGTTTTCTGATTTTAAATCAGTAGGTTGCTATAGGAGTAGGATGGGTAGAGCGAAGCGAAACCCATCATTTCTCGTTTATTGTTGTGAATGATGAGTTTCATGGCCAATAACCTTCATTGGCAATCGCCGAGGTTATCGCGTGGTTCTTCTGCCAATTCTACCTTGCTATGCCAAGCCCTCTACTCTTAATTTTTCTCTTATTTCGCTTTCGCTAAGTTCGAGTAGAATGCCTCCAATAATCGCTCCACGACGGACCCGGTTTATTTTATCGTTAGATGCTTGAAGTGCGGCCTTGTAGTAAATAGAACTCACTGAACCCTGATTGACCCCTGAACTATCAACGCCGTCATAGAAGGAGGTTAATTCTTCTAATACTTTGCTGGGCTGTAATCTTTCATTTCGAATGTGTAGAACCTGATCGAGCTCTATTAACAGCGTGAAGAGATCGGCTTTTTTCCAGGCTCTAGTTTTTGGGTCGAATCCGCATTCCTCAATAAAATCGAATATGTTTTGAAGTCTCCCAGATATTTCGGCATGCATAGGAAATTCATCGTTATAACGATCCAAAAGATTTTCAAACGCATCATCACGATTAAAATAGCCCTGTACCATTGTCCCAACAAGTGAAAGGACATACCGCAGATCGCCCATTCTTTTGTAGTCTGATGCATTGAAAATATTGTGTGCACGAAAGAAATCTTTTTCTGCTATCTGCTCGCAAAATGTCTTTAATGCGCCAGCATAAACAGCGTTATTTATCTCTATGTCGAGCAAAGAATACTTTGTGGCGTTAAGCCTTTTAAAAACCTCAATTATTTCTTCTTTTGATATCCCGCCGAGATCGCGCACCGCAACATCATATTGCAAAAATGCTTTCTTTTCGTCTTCATTAAGCGCGCGGTAAGTAGGGGCAGAGGTTAGTTTAAGATTGTCGTCACCATCAAAATATTGAATTAGCGTGCTTACCCGCTGCAATCCATCAACTAAAAGTTGAGTTCCTTCGCCAGTTTCTAAATTAACATCACCATCTGCAAAGTATATTTCGGGAAATGGATATCCCCGTAACACGCTATCAAGAAAATGGTTTTTGTCGTCACGTGACCATACAAGCCTACGTTGGAACTCAGGTCTAGGTAACAACTTAGACTCTTTAACCATACTGATCAGCTCACGAACCTTTTTATTAGTTGGAGAAGTTTTCACCGTCTAGCCTCCAGTGAGAGCCTGCATTGATTGATCCCACGTAATTGATATCTTCTTAAATGCTCAAAGGAATGATATAGCGCAGCCCGAATGGATCGACGCCCCAAACGACTATCTGCGGATAATCCGTGGAAAACGTCCCACCAATCGTCGCATCGTCGTAGACGCACATGCCTTGGAAAATGATCTGGACGGAGCCAGCCATATACCATGTAATCACCAAGCCGACCCGAATCCCACGGAATTGATGGCATTTTGTTTGCGTATGTGGAAAGTTCATCCCAAATAAGTTCAAATAATTTTGGACAAACTACTGCCAGATCAATATCAGACTCTGCACGGAAAGGCCGAAATGCAGGTAAGATGCTTCCCTCCCGCGTTCGTTTCTGAAAAATCCCAAAGCCAATTTTCGCTGAACCGACAACATATATCTGAGCTGGCATTATCTCGATGGCAAATTTTGCTTTTAGTACTTCGGCTACCATGCATACTTTTTCAGTTGGAAAATGAGTTGATTCCTTAGAAAGAACAATCGAATCAACAAACTCTTCGAGATCACCATCTAGAAGTATCTTTTTAAGATCATCATCGGTCATAATATGTTCTTTTTAAATAAAAATACGCAAAGCATTCGCGCGGCTAACTACCAAATTAGACCTCAAATTGACGCCTAAATCAGCAACATTAAGCGTCACCCATGACATCCAAGACTGATAACCACATCTCTTGCCGCCTGAAAAATATTTCCATCAATGCGTTACAGCAGCACATACTGACACCCTCTCTCATGCGTCATTTCGGTAAACGAGCAAACACTTCAGCAACCGGAACAACCGCCCAGCCAGTAACCTAAAAAAACCAGCACGGACATCACCTCTTTCCGTGGACTCCAACGCCAGAGTCCACACATCAAGCCTAACCCCGCCAGGTCGCAAACGCCCGCTCCAGCATCGCCTGGATGCTCGACAGCAGCCGTTCGATGGGTTTTTTGTGGGCGCGGTATTTGAGTTTCAGCAGATCCTTTTCGCTGCTCGCGGCCAGCAGATAGTCATCGCTGGTCTGAATGGCGTCCACCAGACCCAGTTCCACAGCGCGCTGTCCATGCCAGTATTCGCCGGTGGCGACCCGCTCCAGATCGAGCGCGGGGCGGTATTCGGCGACGAAGCTCTTGAACAGACGATGGGTCTCTTCCAGCTGTTCGCGCAGTTTCTGCCGGCCCTCGTCGGTGTTCTCGCCGAAGAGGGTCAGGGTGCGTTTGTATTCGCCCGCCGTGTGCAGCTCGAAATCGACCCCGTAACGGTTGAGCAGACGGTGGAAATTGGGCAGTTCGGCAAGCACGCCAATCGACCCCAGCACCGCGAAGGGCGCGGCGATGATGCGATCGGCGACGCAGGCCATGAGATAACCGCCGCTGGCGGCGACCTTATCGACCGCAACCGTCAGCGGAATGCCCTTCGCCCGCAGACGCGCCAGTTGTGAGGCGGCGAGCCCATGCTCGCTGACCATGCCGCCCGCGTTGTCGAGCCGCACCAGCACCTCGTCGCCCTCGCCCGCCTCCAGCAGCAGCGCCGTCACCAGCACCCGCAGCGCCGCCACTTCGCTGGCGCGGATGTCGCCATTGAACTCGATGACGAAGAGACGCTTGCGCGCGGACTCTTCGGCCTTGTCGCGCTCCTTGTCGCGCTTGCGCTCGGCCTTGACATAGGTTTTGTAAGCCTTTTTCGGCAGCGAGAATTCCTTGAGCGCATCGGTCAGCTCGCGGTAGCGCTGGTTGAGATCGGTGACTTCAAGCTGCTCCCCGCGATCGCCACCCTGACGAATACGCAGGATCAGAACGATGAGCGCAGCGATTCCGAGCAAAAGGGTCAGCGTCTTGGCAAGAAAGAGTCCGTAATCGAAGAACGCGGTCAGCAATAGGTCCATGAGAGATCCGGTGGTCAACAGGTTGCAGGAATTGAATCAAACCGCAATCGGCGCGCGAATGGCCGGGTGCGGGTCATAGCCATCGATCAGGATGTCCTCGGCGTGATAGTCGAAGAGGCTCGTGGGTCGGCGCGCCAGACGCAGGGTCGGCAAGGGGCGCGGTTCGCGTCCAAGCTGCGCAAAGACGATGTCATCCGTCAGATGATTGCGGTACAGGTGCAGATCGCCGAAGGTGTGGACGAACTCGCCCACTTCCAGGTCGCATTGCTGCGCGATCAGATGCGTCAGCAGCGCATAGCTGGCGATGTTGAAGGGCACGCCGAGAAAGAGATCGGCGCTGCGCTGATAGAGCTGACAGGACAGCCGGCCATCGCTCACGTAGAACTGAAAGAGACAGTGACAGGGGGCGAGCGCCATGCGCCCGGCGCGCACGTTCGCCTGCGGACTGACCGACTCGTCCGGCAGGTCCGCCGGGTTCCAGGCCGTGACCAGCAGCCGACGCGAATCGGGACGGGCACGGATGGTCGCAATCAGCTCGGCAAGCTGATCGATCACCCGACCATCGGGACAGGTCCAGCTTCGCCATTGGGCGCCATAGATGGGACCGAGCGCGCCGTCTTCGGCGGCCCATTCGTCCCAGATGCCGACGCCCTGCCCTTGCAGCACCCGGTTGTCGGTCGAACCGGACAGGAACCACAGCAGTTCCGCCACCACGCTTTTGATGTGCACCCGCTTGGTCGTCAGCAGCGGGAAGCCGGCGCGCAGATCGAAACGGACCTGCCGCCCGAAGACCGAGCGCGTGCCAACGCCGGTGCGGTCGCCCTTGTCGATGCCGGTGTCGATCACATCGCGCAGCAGATCAAGATAAACCTGCATGTCGCTCAGACCGTCGCCGGGCCGAGCAGCAGCGAACGGCCATCCATGACATCCGGAATCGGCAGACCCATCAGATGCAGCACGGTGGGTGCAATGTCCGCGATCCCGCCGCCGATGGAGAGCCTCCAGGGTGTTTCGTCGATGACCAGGCAGGGCACCGGATAAAGGCTGTGCTGGGTGTGGGGCTCGCCAGTGACCGGATCGACCAGCTCGTCGCAGTTGCCATGATCGGCGGTCAGGATCACCGAATAGCCCGCCGCAACCGCCGCCTCGATCACCCGCCCGGCCTCGCGGTCCAGCGCCTCGACGGCGGCGATCACCGCCTCGCGCACGGCGGTGTGCCCGACCATGTCGCCATTGGCGAAATTGACCACGATGAAGGGAAAGGTACGGCGCTGGATGGCCTCGATCACCGCATCGGCCACCGCTGGCGCGCTCATCTCGGGTTGCAGGTCGTAGGTCGCGACCTTGGGGGATGGAATCAGCGCCCGTTCCTCGCCGGGGAAGGGCTCGTCACGTCCCCCATTGAAGAAAAAGGTGACATGGGCGTATTTCTCGGTCTCGGCGCAATGGAACTGGGTCAGACCGCCGTCGCTCAGGATCTGTCCGAGCGAGGTCTTGGGCATGTCGTGATCGAAGGCGAACGGCAGACCGTACCACTGATCGTATTCCATCATGCAGGTCACTTTGACCCCGTTGACGCCGCGCCGGTCGAAATGGTCGAAATCCGGCTGGAAGAAGGCCGAGACCAGTTGGCGCGGGCGATCCTTGCGGAAATTGATATGGATGACCTGGTCGCCGTCACGGATCAGATCGGCCCCATCGATGATGGTCGGACGGATGAACTCGTCATCCTCGCCCACCGCATAGGCCGCTTCGATGGCCTCGCGTGCGCTGGCGGCGCGGCGACCCTCGCCATCCACCATCGCCCGCCACGCCAGTTCGGTGCGCTCCCAGCGGTTGTCGCGGTCCATCGCGTAATAGCGCCCGGAGACCGTCGCAACCTGACCGCCTGCGGCGTCCAGCGCCTGATCGAAACACTTGAGATAACTCAGCGCCGAACGCGGCGGCGTGTCGCGCCCATCGGCAAAGAAATGAACCATGGGCCGCGCGCCCTGCTCCTGACAGAGCCGGATGAGCGCGGCGAGATGCTCGACATGACTGTGCACGCCGCCATCCGACACCAGACCCATGAGATGAATCGGTCTGCCCTGCGCGGCGGCAGCTTTGGCGGCGTCCACCAGCACGGAATTTGTAAAAAAGCCGCGATCACTGATCGCCTGATCGATCAGCACCAGATCCTGACGCACCACGCAGCCCGAGCCGAGCGACATGTGCCCAACCTCCGAGTTGCCCATCTGTCCGTCCGGCAGACCGACCGCCAGCCCGGACGCCTGGATGGATGTATGCGGCTGATGCGAAAAATAGCGATCCAGATTCGGCGTGCGGGCCAGTGCGACGGCGTTGTTGGCCTTGGCCGGATTCACCCCGACGCCGTCCAGGATGATCAGGACCACCGGACGGCGGGGGACGTTGTTCATGGTTTCACTCATGGCTGCAAGCCTCGGGCACGGCGCAAAAGAGACTATTGTGACCTGTTTCCCGGGATATTTGCAGCGCGGCGTGCTCAATCCCGATAGCGCCGCCCCAGATCGCCATAGGCATCGATCCGCCGGTCGCGCAGAAAGGGCCAGACGCGGCGGACCTGTTCGGTGCGGGCGAGATCGACCTCGGCCACCAGCAGCTTGGGCGATTGATCATCGGCGCGGGCCAGGATCTCACCCTGCGGGCCGCAGATGAACGAGTTACCCCAGAAGCGCGCGCCGGAGGTGATGCCGCTCGGGTCCGGCTCGAAGCCGACACGGTTGCAGGCGGCGATGGTCAGTCCGTTGGCGATGGCGTGGCTGCGCTGGATGGTGATCCAGGCGTCGAGCTGACGGGCCTGTTCGTCCGGGGTGTCCTTGGGATCCCAGCCGATGGCGGTGGGATAGAGCAGCAGTTGCGCGCCGGCCAGCGCCATCAGGCGGGCGGCTTCCGGGAACCATTGATCCCAGCACACCAGCACGCCAAGACGCCCGACGGCGGTATCGACCGGGTTGAAACCCAGATCACCGGGGGTGAAATAGAACTTCTCGTAATAGCCGGGATCGTCGGGGATGTGCATCTTGCGATAGATCCCGGCGAGCGAGCCGTCGCTGTCCAGCACCACGGCGGTGTTGTGATAGAGCCCCGGCGCGCGGCGCTCGAACAGCGAGCCGACGATGACCAGTTCCAGTTCGCGCGCCAGCCCGCTCAGACGCTCAGTGGTGGGGCCGGGGATCGGCTCGGCCAGATCGAAGAGCGCGGGGTCTTCGGTCTGGCAGAAATAGGGACCGTTGTGCAGCTCTTGCAGCAGCACCAGATTGCACCCGCGAATCGAGGCGGCGCGGATGGCGGCCTCGCAGTCATCGAGATTGGCGGCGGCGCTGCCCTGGTCGGACTGCTGGATGAGTGCAATGTTCAAGGATGTCCGGGACATGACGCGAAGACCTGTGGGTGACGATTGAGGGTGGCTATTATCCGTGCATTTCGTGTCAGAAGAAGTTGCCAGTTCGACCGGGTGACGATGCGAACCTGGTGACGAAGCTCCGGCTTCGTCACCCGCGAGACGAAGCTCCGCTTCGCGAATCCGTGGAGAGCACCCAGATCGATCCAGGCGCAGGCGGACTCGTGAAGCAGAGCTTCATCGCTGAGGTCACGAAGCGGGAGCTTCGTGACCAGAGACCAGAGAATTCCGCTGGCATTGTTCATGCGATCTGCGCTTCGTCGCGCCAATCCTGTAACCTTGCGACCTTTCCGCGCCGACGGCGGCGCGCGAACCGCTTCGGATCGATCAACCCGGCATGGCCAATTTTCAGACGCATCTCAATGTCGGCATCCTGGTAAGCGCCGTCACCACGCTTGGCCTGCATACGGCGGGGCTGGTCCAGGCGGGGCAGGCGCTGCCTTATTTCACGCTCGGTGTCGTCGGCAGTCTGCTGCCGGATATCGACCTCAAGACCTCCCGACCGAGCAATGCGCTCTTCAGCGCGCTCGGCGCGGTGCTGGCCTTCATCATGACGCTGCCGCTGACCGGCCGCTTCCTGCCGCTGGAACTCGCGCTGATCTGGGGCGGCGTCTTTCTCAGCGTGCGCTATGGCTTTTTCGAGATCTTTTCGCGTCTGACCGTGCATCGCGGGATCTGGCATTCCTGGCTGGCAATCGCGGCGGTGGCGCTGGCGGTGACCAATATCGCCTACTGGCTGTGGCGGCAGTCGCCGGAACTATCCTGGCTCGCGGGTCTGATGGTGGGCATCGGCTATCTCACCCATCTGTGTCTGGATGAGTTTTACAGCGTCGATCTCTTCAATCGCAAAATCAAACGCTCATTCGGCACGGCGCTCAAGCTATTCAGTCTCGCCAGTCCCTGGAGCAGCTTCGTCATGTTCATGGCCGTCCTGGCGCTCTGGTGGCTGGCGCCGCCAGCGGATATGTGGCTGGAGCGGATCCAGACGGAATCCCTGGTCGATCTGCACGGCACCTTCGATCAGTTCCGCGAAGCACTCAACGGCGCCTGGACACAGGTCGAAAGCTGGCTGGAACGCCTGCTCCGCTCGGGTCAAACTGTACTCGGGGCATCGGCTGCGTTAGATTGAGCCACCCGCCAAGGCTGGTCAGATTGCGAGGAGAGATCTCATGCCCCTGGCCCAATCACTGCTGCCTGATGATCCCTGGCCGCAGGGTTATCCGCCGGAATGGATGCCGCCGACACCGCCGACCCAGGATGAACTCCCCTGCGATGACGGAGAGCCGATGGAGACGCAACGCCACAAATGGCAGATGGACATCCTGATCGATGCCCTGGACCGCTGGTTGCAGGAGCGGGGCGAGGGTTATACGAACGGCAACATGTTCGTCTATTTCAGCCTGGAGCAGACGCGGGGCCGGCATTTCCGTGGGCCGGATGTCTTTGTGGTGCTGGGCGTGCCGCGCGGCGAGCGCAAAAGCTGGGTGGTGTGGGAGCAGGGCAAGGCGCCGGACGTGGTGATCGAACTGCTCTCGCCCACCACGGCGGCGGCGGACAAGGGCGAGAAAAAGACGATCTATCAGGATCTGATGCGGGTACCCGAATATTTCTGGTTCGACCCCTTCAATCAGGACGACCGGGCGGGTTTTCGTCTGACCGATGGCCTCTATCAGCCCATTGAGCCCGATGGTCAGGGCCGTCTGCACAGTCCACTGCTGGGTTTGACGCTGGTGCTCTGGCAGGGCGAGTATCAGAGTCTCGACGGCACCTGGCTGCGCTGGGCGCTGCCGGACGGAACCCTGCTGCCGACCTATGCCGAAGCGGCCTGGCAGGCGGCGGCAGACGCGCAGCAGCGCGCCGAGCGCGCGGAGGCCGAGATCGCACGCCTCAAGGCGTTGCTGGAGCGGGACGGGACGCGCTGACCGCCCGCCATCTTTCTTAACAGACAATCACGACTCTGGGTGCTATGGACCTGAACTTTCTCGATTTTGAACAACCCATCGCGGAGCTTGAGGCGAAGATCGAAGAGCTGCGTCTGGTCGGTCACGATAACGAACTCAACATCCAGGAAGAGATCGAGCGGCTCCATACCAAATGCATGGCGATGACCGAGTCGATCTTTTCCTCGCTCAATCCCTGGCAGATCTCGCAGTTGTCGCGCCATCCGCTGCGGCCCTATCTGCTCGACTATGTGCGCCGCATCTTCGACGAATTCCACGAACTCCACGGCGACCGCGCCTTTGCCGACGACCGTGCCATCGTCGGCGGGGTCGCGCGCATTGATGGCCGTCCGGTGATGGTCATCGGCCATCAGAAAGGCCGCGACACCAAGGAAAAGATCCTGCGCAACTTCGGCATGCCGCGCCCCGAGGGCTATCGCAAGGCGCTGCGTCTGATGGAAATGGCCGAGCGCTTCGGGCTACCGATCCTGACCTTCATCGACACCCCCGGCGCCTATCCCGGCGTGGGCGCGGAAGAACGCGGCCAGAGCGAGGCCATCGCCCGCAATCTGCGCGAGATGTCGCGTCTGCGCACCCCCATCCTCTGCACCGTGGTCGGCGAAGGCGGCTCTGGCGGCGCGCTGGCGATCGGGGTCGGCGACTGGCTGGGGATGTTGCAGTTCAGCACCTACTCGGTGATCTCGCCCGAGGGCTGCGCCTCCATCCTCTGGAAGAGCGCCGACAAGGCCCAGCTTGCCGCCGAGGCGATGGCCATCACCTCCGAGAAGCTGCTCGAACAGGGTCTGGTCGATCAGGTCATCAAGGAGCCGCCGGGCGGTGCCCATCGCCATCCCGACGCCATGGCCAAGACGCTCAAGAGCGTGCTGCTGGAACGGCTCGATGCGCTCGCCGATGTCGATCTGGATGATCTGGTCGCCACACGCTACAAGCGCATCCTGAGTTACGGGCGGTTCAAGGAATAAGGCGATTTCCGAAATCGTGCGGTGTCAATGATCCGGGCCTGAATGGACAGGATTAACAGGATTTTTCAGGATTGACAGGATGTTTTTATGACCTGTTTGGAATCCTGTTCATCTTGAATCATCCTGTTAATCCTGTCTCAATTTGATCGTTCGGACCCGGAAGGAGCGCGATATGTCCGGCTTCGATCCGGGTCAGCTTGCGGCAAGGCTTGCCGCCTTTGCTTCTGCCCCACGCTGCTGGATCGCCTTCAGCGGCGGTCTCGATTCGAGCGTGCTCCTGTCCGCTGCGGCAGCCATCCGCACGCAGCTCCCCGGTGCGCTGCATGCCGTCCATATCGATCACGGTCTGCACCCGGATTCCGGCCTCTGGGCCGCGCGCTGTGCGTCGCGTTGCGAGGCGCTCGCGATCCCGCTCCTCATCCGTCGTCTAAACCTGCAACCGCCGCCCGGTGCAAGCATCGAGGCCGTCGCCCGTGCGGCGCGCTATCGGGCCTTCGTCGATCTGCTGGGGCCGGGCGATCTGCTGCTGACCGCCCACAACCGGGACGATCAGGCCGAAACCCTGCTGCTGGCGCTGCTGCGCGGGAGCGGCGTGCAGGGTCTGGCGGCGATGCCCTTCGCCGCACCGCTGGGAGCGGGTCATCTGCTGCGTCCCCTGCTCGATGTCACGCGCGATGCGCTGGCGGTCTATGCCCGCGCTCAGGGACTCGACTGGAGCGAAGACCCCAGCAACGGCGAAACGGCACTGGATCGCAACTATCTGCGTCATCGTATCCTGCCGCTGCTGCGCGAACGCTGGCCGGCGGTCTCGACCGTCCTCGCGCGCAGCGCCAGCCATTGCGCCGAAGCAGCGGAACTGAGCGAACGTCTGGCCGCCGAGACGCTGGCCGGTCTGCGCGGCGAACGTCCCGGAACGCTCGACATCCCCGCCCTGTCGCGCCTTGATCGCGCACTCCAGAAAGCGGCGCTGCGGCTCTGGATCAGACAGGCCGGATTCGCCGCGCCGGATGCCCGGCACCTCGACCGCATTCTGGATGAAGTCCTGCCCGCACGCGCGGACGCCAACCCGCTGGTTGCCTGGGCAGGCTGCGAGGTGCGGCGTTATCGCGACGCGCTGTTCGTCCTCGCACCGTTACCCTGTCCACCGTCGCCCGCGACCGAGATCCAGTGGTCGGTCGGCGACGCGATCGCGACGCTTGAATTGCCACACGGGCTGGGCCGTCTGGTCTGGCATCCGGCAGTCGATGGGAAGAGCGAACCGAAAAGGCTCGTGGTGCGTTTCGGCCAGACCGGGTTGAGCTGCCGCACCAGCGCCGCCGGTCATGCGCGTCCGCTGAAAAAGCTGTTTCAGGAGGCCGGCATCCCCGTCTGGCTGAGGCCCTATGTGCCCTTGATCTTCGCGGACGAATCGCTGCTCGCCGTTGGCGGGATCTGTCTGTGTCGGGGGCAGGAGACGGCCGCCGCACCACAGGGAACATGGAGCTGGCAGGGTCATCCATGGGGGATCTTCGTTAGCGTTGCCGCGCCCCGTTTTCTTCCTGAAACGCAGCGGTTTTAACGTGCCGTTCATGTCGGGTTACGCCCTTTGAGCTAACCTGACCGACCAGACTGATGTGATATGACTCCGGAAGAATTCATCACGACCTGGAAAAAACCTTACTCATAAAACACACCTGCAATGCAAAATGGTCAATCAAAACAACACACTAGGTATCAACAATGGAAGCGATCCGTCAGATTCAAACCGTCGAAAATGGCACCGTTCACATCCAATTGCCCGAGCTTTTTTGGGGACGAGAGGTCGAAATTATCGTCCTGCCCGCGCCGCAAAGCATTCAACCGGTCAAGAGCAGTCACAGCTTGCGTGGTTGCCTGAAACAGTATGCCCAGCCTGATTTGATCGCCCAGGAACCAGACGCCTGGCCGGTGACAGCGAGCGAAAAACATGAGCCTCGTTGATGCCAATATCGTGTTGCGCTATGTTCTGGACGACCACGCGGAACTCTCGCCCAAGGCCGCCGAGATCCTTGAACGACAGACGGTGACATTGCCGATGGAAGCGGCGTGCGAAGTGATCTATGTTCTGCAAAAAGTGTATGCAGTCGAGCGGCAAGACATTCAGCAACAGCTCAGTCGTTTGCTGGATGAGAAACTTGTGAGCCTGGACAAACCCGCAATCTTTCTCAAGGCGCTTGAATGCTACAGCACCAGCACCCTCGACTTTGTAGATACCTTGCTGTGGGCCTATCACGTAATCGAAGGGCAAGAGGTCTTCACATTCGACCGCAAACTGCATCAGCATATTCGACGCACTGGCGAACAGATAGCGTAACGCACGCCGTGCGCTTCTTTTGAAGTCTCGTCAAGGTCGGTTAAGCCGCCCGCCCCAGCCATTCGAGACGCCAGCCGGACGACTGATCCGGCAGCGTCCCGCTCGCCAGCGTCGCAGCCAGTCGCGGCAATAGCTGAGTCAATCGATCCTCAAACTGCCAGGGCGGATTGATCAGCGCCATGCCGGAACCGTGCATGCCGAAATCGTCCGACTGCGGACGCACCGTCAGTTCAGCCAGCAGCAGTTCCGGGACCGTCTTGAGCAGCCGTTGCAGCAGACGCCCGGCGCGGTCGCGCACGCCCAGACGCGGATACCAGATGGCATAGACCCCGTTCGGCCAGCGCGCCAGGGCGGTGGCGAGCATCTCGGCGACCCGGCTGTAATCGGTCTTGATCTCATAGGGCGGGTCGATCAGGACCAGTCCGCGCGGCGGTTTAGGTGGCAGGAGCGCGGGCAGACCCTCGAAGCCGTCGCGCCGATGGATGTGCGTTCGCGCATCGCCGCCCAGCGCCTGACGCAGACGTTGCGCCTCAGTCTGATGCAGCTCCATCAGGATCAGGCGGTCATCCGCGCGCAGTGCGTGCCGTGCAAGCTCGGGTGAGCCCGGATAGCACGCACATCCGCCTGCGGGATTCAGCGCGGTAATGGCGTCGAAATAGGTCGCCAGTTCGGGAAATGTCTCCCGCTGCGCCCACAGACGTTCGATCCCCTCTGCTGCCTCGCCGGTTTGGCTGGCCTGATCCGCGCGCAGATCGTAGATGCCTGCACCGGCGTGGGTGTCCAGATACGCCAGCGGCTTGGGCTTGATGAGAAGTTCATCCAGCAGCAGGGTCAGGACCGCGTGCTTGAAGACATCGGCATGATTGCCGGCATGAAAGCCGTGGAGATAACTCAGCATCTAAACTGCGTCCAGTGTGAAACTCATTGCTCTGTGGTTTGTATCGATCATGTGGCCATCGCGCACACTGGCGGGACGCGGTTTAGATTTCTTTTAAATTCAAGATTTAAACTGCGCCAGCTACAGCGTCTATTGGTAGCGGAGAGGGCAAAAACCGTGCACCAGCCTTGCATGCGGCACTGGGCGCCGTTTAACGGTAGCCGAAGCGCAGGCCGGAGATGGCAATAAACACCTCGCGCAGGAAAAACAGGAGCGCGACGATGAAGGCCAGCATCGCCGCCACGAACAGCATGGCGACCAGCACGGCGGCATCGAAGGTCAGGAAAGCGCCCAGAAAGAGGATGGCGATCACCGCTGACACCAGCAGCGCGGTCAGGGTGCAGAGACCGATCGAAGCACTGATCAGCCTGGCCCGACGCGACAGCCTGACGAGCTCTTCCGCAGCTTTTTCCTGGCTGGTGGAATCGTTGGTCTTCGGACCTTCCAATACCCTGGCGCGGTCAACGATGCGGGCCAGACGGCTGGTCATGACCCCCAGCATGGCGCCGATGCCAGTCAGTAGAAACACTGGCGCGACCGAGAGTTGAATGACATGGGCAATGGTGGTGATGGGCGATTCGGGGGTCATGGTTTGATCAAGGGCGCTCGGCATGGCTGGCAATGGGCGGTTATGCTGGCATGATCTCGGTCATCCGGCAAAGGTTGATAGACCGACCACACCGTCGGCAACCTCTTTGCGCGAAGCTCCGCTTCGCGAATCCGAGGATGCGCGCTCAGATCGATCCCGGCGAGGGCTCGAAGCAGCGGTCTCGTGAAGCAGAGCTTCATCGCTGAGGTCACGAAGCTGGCGCTTCGTGACCAGAGAATCCACAAACATCGTCTATCGCTCTGGGCGCGATTTAACATGACTGAACCAACTCACAACACCGTCGGCAACCTCTTTGCAAACCTGCCTGCGCTTGAAACGGGCGAATGCTTCGAGGATCTGCTGCGCTGGCGCAATCTCCAGATCGAGCGCATCCTCAGCAGCGACCGGCCCGATCCGACGCTCTATGACCAGCCCCAGGACGAGTGGATCTGTCTGCTCCAGGGCGAGGCGCGGCTGTGGATCGGGGGTGAAGAGATTCTGCTCAGGGCGGGCGATTACCGCCTGATCCCTGCGCACACGCCGCATCGGGTGATGCAGACATCGCGTCAGCCTCCCTGTCTCTGGCTGGCCGTCCATTTGCACCCCGACTGAAAACCCTGTTCATCCGCTCCATTCAAAGGCAGAATCGAGTTAAACCGCGCCCACTGCGGTATGTGATGTTTGGGGATTGGGTCAGCCTTGGCGGAATTGATGAAGGCTGGAGCTGGCGCGGTTTAAGATATTCAATAATATGAAATTTTAAACTGCGTCTACACTGATCCTGTGAATCGGGCCACACCCCCAGTACCTCATGTCTCTACACCTGCCCATGTTCCGTGCCACCCGCCTGATCGATGTCTGTTTCCTGACCGCCATGCTGCTGTTTGCGATCACGGCCATTGCGCTTACTCCTGCGGCGGGCGCAGCCGTCGCCGCCGCACCCGACAACCGCGCCTGTCTGCGCTGCCATGCGATGGCGACGCTCGCCTATCGGGACCGACAGACCGGAGACATCGTCGATCTCGCGGTCAATCCGGGACAGTTCGCCACTTCGGTTCATGGTGAGATGGCCTGCACCGAGTGCCATCGGCGCGCTTATCGCCGCTATCCGCATCCAGCCGGCGAGCGACCCGAATCCTTGAGCTGTGTCGGCTGTCATGAGGATGACGACCCTGACGCCGCGACCTATCACTTCCAGGCGATTGAGGCCGAATACGATCAGAGCGTGCATGTCGCCCCTGGCGCAAAGGGCGCCGGGCGTTTCAGTTGTCATACCTGTCATGACCCGCATGCCTTCGCGGTCTCGCGTCCGGGCAAGCCGATGGTCGAGGTCGTTCAGGATGGCAATGCCATCTGTCTGACCTGTCACGGCAAGGTCGTGGATGCGTTGCGCGACAGTCATGTCTGGCTGCCGAAACGCGAGATGCACTGGGCGGCAGTGCGCTGTCTCGACTGCCATACGCCAGCACCGGAAACGCCAGATGGCCGGCTGTCGCACCGCATCCTGAGCGCCGCAGACAGCGCCCGTCACTGCATCACCTGCCATGCCAGAGATTCGGATCTGCTGACGCGGCTCCAGCAGTATCGGCCCGAGGCGGATCAGGCGCCGCGCGGACTGCTGGCGCGAGCGCTGTTCAATGAGTCCTATGTGGTCGGCATGAGCCGCAATCCGGCGCTCGATGCACTGAGTCTCGGCATCCTGGTGCTCACCCTGCTGGCGCTCATCGCACATGGCATGGGCCGCTATCTCACCTATCGCCGGAGGGCCAGGTGATTTCCAGAAAACAATCTACCCACGGAGAGGTCGTCAATGGACAGGATTCACAGGATTTTTCAAGATTGACAGGATGTAAAACAGTCACTTTGGACATCCTGTCAATCCTGTCGAAAAACATGCCCAACAGGGGACTACCAAGAACACAATGTCTTGTCTCCTGTAAATCCTGGGAAATCCTGTTCATCCTGTCCATTTGGAGCCTTGACTCTGGTAGAAACCTTCCCGGAAAACACCCAAAACCATGACCGCACTCTATCTCTATCCACGCTGGCTGCGCCTCTGGCACTGGCTCAATGCGGCGCTCTTCCTCGCACTCATCGTCTCGGGCGTGAGCATGCACTATGCCGGAACCGTCTGGCTGCTCGACTTCGAGACGGCGGTGCCGCTGCACAACGCAGCCGGCATCCTGCTGACGCTCGGCTGGATCGGCTTCGTCATCGGCAATCTCCGCACCGCCAATGGCCGTCACTATCGGGTGCGCTGGTCGGGTCTGACCGGACGGACGCTGGCGCAGGCACACTATTATCTCAGCGGCATCTTCCGCGATGCGCCCCACCCCTTCCGGGTCACGGCGGACGCGAAGTTCAATCCGCTTCAGCAACTCAGCTATCTGGGCGCCATGTATCTGCTGATGCCGCTGCTCATCCTCAGCGGCTGGTCCTTTCTCTTTTCGGTCGAATTGCCCGAGACGCTGTTCGGGGTCGGCGCGGTGTGGATCGTCGCCCTGCTCCATGTGCTGACCAGCTATCTGCTGGCGCTCTTCCTGCTGGTCCATCTCTACATCATCACCACCGGCGAGACGCTGCTGACCAATCTGCGCGCCATGCTCACCGGCTGGCACCGGGAGCGGGGTGACGACGCATGACGACACCGACCCCGAGCGTTTCATTCATCAGGACGCGGCGACCAGTCATCATCGGTCTCGGCTTGCTGCTGACCCTGGTCCTGATCGCCCAGGTCGTCTATCCCTTCCTGTTCAAGCGCTATGTCGGCGAGGTCAGCGCCACCCTGACCTACCCCAACAGTCAGACGCTGACTCAGGCCGAATTCGAGTCACTGGCGCGCGATCTGAGCGAAGCGGCCCGTCAGCGCGCCGCTGCCGCGACCGTGCGCACCGATCAGGATGACTTTGCGCGTCAGATCAAGATCGCGATGCTGATGGAGACGCCCTCTTTCGTGCGCGGGCATGAACCCACGCATATCAAATATTTTCGCGACGCTGGCATCCGCCGTTACGACGGCCCCCAAACCTGTCTTCAGTGTCATGCGACCATCCGCGTCACCCATGGCGACGGGCGCGTGTCGCGGGTCGATACGCTCGACGACCTCGTCAACTCGGTTCATTTCAAGTTCCAGAGCGATGACGCCGGCTTTTCGACCTTTGGCTACGATGGACGACAGGTCAACGCGAGCGGTCAGCGGCGCATCCCGCTTGGCAAGATCAACCGCGCCTGCGGCATCCCCGGCAGCTTCACCTGGACCGGCTGGGCGGCGCTGATCGAGAGCCGGCCCGAAGCGGCCCACGGCGAACCCGTGACCCGTAGCGAGGGCTGCGGTCAGTGCCACATCGGCGGCAACTATTATCCGGCGACCGAAAAGATGATGCCGGTCGGCGACGTGCCGGACGCCGCCAAAGCCGGCATCGACTGTCTGATCTGTCACGCCGCCGAATACGACATGAATCAGCGGTATGTGCTCCGCGATGCCGTGGGTCTGCGCTGGAATCAGGACCGCAGTCTGCGCGCCGCGCTCAGTGTCGGGCGGGTCACGAACCGGAACTGTCTGAACTGTCATCAGCACAATCTGGGCGGGGATGTCTATCTGCACAATGTCGCCGCGCAGTCGCCCGGCGAGCACAACCCGCGTCTGCTGCACGCGGGCGCCAAACGCGGCACCCCCTTCAGCCCGGCCGACGATGTTCACGCTGCGGCCAATATCCAGTGCACCGACTGCCATGTGCCCGAGGGTCACAAGATCCCGCGCGGACGCTTCGGTGTCGATCTGGTCGCCAACGACCTGCCGGGCAAGGATGTCGCCTGCGAGACCTGCCACTCCAAAGCGCCGCACAACCAATCCGAGCACAAGGCGCTGCTCAACGGACACATCGCCCGCATCGCCTGCGAGACCTGCCATATCCGTGAATTGCAGCCGAATAACGTCGTGCTGCGTGACTGGGTGCATCCGACCTGGAATCCGGAGGAAGGCGTCTTCGAGCCCACCGACATCTACCGCTCGGGCGAGCCCGGCAAGGGCTTCACCTTCCTCTGGTTCAACGGCAACGGCACCTTTCTCGCCAACGCGCTCGGCAGCAATCCCAATGGCAGGAGCGACTACGATCCGCTGATGCGCCAACTGGTGCGGATCGAGGACCCGGAGATCGTCGCCGCCGTCCGTGCCAGGGCGGTCGAACTCCAGCGCACCTATCCCGAGATCGATGTGGACGACTATGTCCGGGCCGCGACCGATCCGCTGTCGCAGCTTGCGCCTGAACTGCTCGAACGCCGCCGCGCCATGATCCGCGACAACCTGCGTGCCGCCATGGACGCAGGCGAGAGCCGGATCTATCCCTTCAAGCTCTTCAACGCCATGATGTACGAGGACATGGGCAATCAGGGTCCATTCGGTGCCATGATCCTGCCCTTCGATTACACCCGTTATTACGAGACCGGCGACAGCCATGCCTCGGTGATCCAGGCGCTCAAGGATCCCATCCTGGTACGCATGTATCAGCCACCCTTCAAGCGTTACATGATGGACGAGTTCATGTCCTATTTCGGCGTCAGCGGCGGCTGGCGGGCCGAATACCCGCTGGTCGATGGTCGGTTGCGCCAGGTCGAACCGCGCTGGATGCGCCAGATGGGCACACTCATGCTCAACCACGGCATCCAGCGCGCCGGGCGCGCGTGCCGCGACTGTCATGCACCGGACGGCATCCTGGATTACCGGGCACTGGGCTATGATGAAGCGCGCGCGGCTGAATTGACCGATCTGGACTGGCTTGAGTCCGCCCAAGATGTCGTCAATGGACAGGATTAGCAGGATGACTCAGGATTTAAAAACAGTCATTTAGAAATCCTGTCCATCCTGGAAAATCCTGTTAATCCTGTCTATTCCGCCAATCACTCTGGACGCCGTTTAATGAGCCTCATCCAGCCCAACCAGATCCCGTTCGACGACCCGCAACTGACCGCGATCCGGGCCGATCTGGTCACCGCACTGCGTGGCTTTCTGCCCGAAGACGCGGTGCTGGAGCGCACCGAGGAGGTCCAGCCCTATGAATGCGACGGGCTCTCGGCCTATCGGCGTCTGCCGCTGCTGGTGGTGCTGCCGCGCACGGTGAACGAGGTACAGCGCATTCTGCGTCTCTGTCATGAACGCCGGGTGCCTGTGGTGGCGCGTGGTGCGGGGACCGGCCTATCAGGCGGCGCGCTGCCCCTGAACGAAGGCATCCTGCTGAGTCTGGCGCGCTTCAACCGCATTCTGGAACTGGATCCGCTGGCCCGGATCGCCCGCGTCCAGCCGGGGGTGCGCAATCTGGCGATCACCGAAGCCGCCCTCCCCCACGGACTCTATTACGCGCCCGATCCGTCGAGCCAGATCGCCTGCACCATCGGCGGCAATGTGGCCGAAAACTCGGGCGGGGTGCACTGTCTCAAGTACGGGCTGACGGTCCATAACGTGCTGGCACTGACCTTCGTGAGCCCCGAAGGCGAGCTGATCGAACTCGGCTCGGCGGCGCTGGATTCAGCGGGTTATGACCTGCTGGCGCTCTTCATCGGCTCCGAGGGCATGCTCGGCGTGGTGGTGGAAGTGACGGTCAAACTGCTGCCGATCCCCGAACGCGCCCAGGCGCTGCTGGCGGCCTATGCGGATGTCGAGCAGGCGGGACGGGCGGTCGGCGCGATCATCGCGGCGGGCATCATCCCGGCCGGACTGGAGATGATGGACGGCCCGGCGATCCAGGCAGCGGAGGATTTCGTGCATGCCGGCTATCCGACCGACGCCGCCGCGCTGCTCATCTGTGAGCTGGACGGCACCAATCAGGAGGTCTCGGAACAGGTGATGCAGGTACGCAACCTCTTGCTGGCGAGCGGCGCAACCGAGGTCCGCACCTCGCAGAACGACGCCGAGCGGCTGCGTTTCTGGCAGGGTCGTAAATCGGCCTTCCCGGCGGTCGGGCGCATCTCGCCCGATTATTACTGCATGGACGGCACCATCCCGCGCCGCGCCCTGCCTGAAGTCCTGCGCCGCACCGCCGAGCTGTCGGAAGAATATGGCCTCCGGGTCGCCAATGTCTTCCATGCTGGCGACGGCAACCTGCATCCGCTGATCCTCTTCGATTCCAACCAGCCCGACGAGCTGGAGCGCACCGAGGAACTGGGCGGACGCATCCTTGAACTCTGCGTCGCGGTCGGCGGCACCATCACCGGCGAGCACGGCGTGGGCATCGAGAAGATCAACCAGATGTGCGTCCAGTTCACGCCCGATGAACTCCGGCAGTTTCATGCAGTGAAGGCGGCCTTCGATCCGCTCGGTTTGCTCAATCCGGGCAAGGGCATCCCGACGCCCCGACGCTGCTCGGAGTATCGGCAGTTGCCGACAGCAGGCTCGAAATCCTGAAAATAGACAGGATTAACAGGATTTCCAAAGATGGACAGGATTTTTCAAATCTTTGTTTTTAATCTTTTTAATCTTGAAAAATCCTGTTAATCCTGTCCATTCCCCCGTTCGCAAGCAGGCTCGACATGAACAGCCCTGATCGTCTCATCAACCCCGAGGCCGCGACCGACGACCAGGCGCTGGATCGCGCCATCCGTCCGCGCAAGCTCGCCGACTATGTGGGTCAGCCGGCGGTGCGCGAACAGATGGAGATCTTCATCGGCGCGGCGCGGGCACGCAAGGAGGCGCTGGATCATGTGCTGATCTTTGGCCCGCCCGGACTCGGCAAGACCACGCTCTCGCATATCATCGCCCATGAGATGCAGGTCAATCTGCGCCAGACCTCCGGCCCCGTGCTGGAGAAACCGGGCGATCTGGCGGCGCTGCTGACCAATCTGGACGCGGGCGACGTGCTTTTCGTCGATGAGATTCATCGTCTGAGCGCGGTCGTCGAAGAGGTGCTCTATCCGGCGATGGAGGACTATCAGCTCGACATCATGATCGGCGAAGGACCGGCGGCGCGCTCCATCAAGCTCGATCTGCCGCCCTTCACCCTGGTCGGGGCGACCACGCGCGCCGGTCTGCTGACCTCGCCCTTGCGCGACCGTTTCGGCATCGTGCAGCGGCTCGAATATTACTCGGCTGAAGACCTGACCAGCATCGTCAAACGCTCGGCCCAGATCCTCGGCATCGAGACCGATCCCGAGGGCGCCGCCGAAATCGCCCGGCGCGCGCGCGGCACGCCACGCATTGCCAACCGCCTGCTGCGACGGGTGCGCGATTATGCCCAGGTGCGTGCCGACGGACGCATCAGCGCCGAGGTCGCCGACCGGGCGCTGACCATGCTGAAAGTGGACGCGCAGGGCTTCGATCACATGGACCGGCGTCTGCTGGAGGCGGTCATCGAGAAATTCGACGGCGGGCCGGTGGGGGTGGAGAGTCTGGCCGCCGCCATCGGCGAGGAGCGCGGCACCATTGAGGACGTGCTGGAGCCCTATCTGATCCAGCAGGGCTATCTGATGCGCACCCCGCGCGGACGCATGGCGACTCAATCGGCCTATCTGCATTTCGGACTGGCGGCGCCGAAGACGCTTCAGACCGAAAAGACGCCCGATCTCTTCGATGGGAATCCGGTTTGAACGGGCGTCATACAGACCTGGTCGGGCGATGTTATATTCCGGTCCTGACTCAACAACCACTAAAGGTGGCAACATGCGTTTAACGACAACTCTTCTGACATCCTTATTACTTGGATCAACCGTCACCTGCGCGCACGCAGCATTGATCGGGCCAGCCGCCGATTATAATGTCTTTGTTTTCGGCAACTTCACCAGCTCAAACAGCGATACCGAAGGCAATCTGGCGGCGGGCGGTGATGTGAGCCTGCAAAGCTATTCCGTTGCATCAACAATTTCCGGCTCTTCCGCCCGACTGGTGGCTGGCGGCAATGTGACCGCCACGAATGGCGGGGTCGGCGATGGTCAAAACGGCACGATTTACACTGGCGGCAGCGCGAACTTAACCAGCTTTACAGCAAGAGGCGGTGTTTTGCCGCAGACGCTGGTGGATTTCTCCGCTGCGCAAAGCCAATATCAAAATCTGTCAACCAGTTTGGGGGCATTGGCCGCCAACGGTTCAACCAGTGTCTATTCCGGCAGTCTCAACCTGAATGGCACCAATACCGATTTGAATGTTTTCTCCATCAACGGCGATGATCTGACCGGCACCAACACCGTCAATATCAACGCCACTGCGGGCTCGACCGTTTTGATCAACGTCACCGGTTCCGGACAGATCTTCCAAAATGGCCAGGTGTCTTTGACAGGCGTCGATGCGACGCATGTTATTTATAATTTCAGCGACGCTACCGCATTGAATCTGGCTGGATCCAAAGATCCATTTGGCACCGTCTTAGCCCCCTTCGCCGATGTGACAGGCGGTTACGGTCAATTCAATGGTCAGTTGATTGCTCAATCGTTTAGCGGCAACATTGAGTTCCACAATGCCGCATTCGCCGGAAACCTGCCAGCCATCGTCCCCATACCGGCAGCCGTTTGGTTATTCGGCTCGGCATTGGGATTGCTTGGCTTCATGGCAGGAAAAAGGCGTTTTTAAAGCATCGATACCGGGTTCGCGCCGATCGATGAGCCGCTCAGGTTCAGCAGGCAGATACCCGCCAGACCGATGAGCGAATCCAACCCCATGCCGGACACGCTGACACGCCAGATCGCCCAGGCGCTGGAGCGCGGTCTGCCCCGGATCGAGGCCAGCGAACAGCCCCAGCATCTGGAAGGACTGCCCGGCACCATCGTCGATGATGTGTTGCAGGAGCGAAAAGAACTCTATCGCGCCATCTTCAATCTCGTCAGGGATGGGGTCGCGATCTTCGACCCGGAAGTCGGCATCATCGAAGTGAATGCGCGTTTCGCGGAGATGCTGGGTTACACACCGCAAGAAATGCTCGGCATGCAGCCCTGGGACATCAATGCGGAGATGAACGAGGCCGACATCCGCGCCGTCTTTCCCGATCCCGTGACGACCAACACAACCCTGGAGACGCGCAACCGGCGCAAAGACGGATCCATGTACGATGTCGAGGTGAGCATCCGGGGCGCACGCATCGACGGGCGTCCCATCATTGTCTGTATCGACCGCGACATCAGCGAACGCAAGGCCCAACAACGCACGCTTGAAGAGCGTGAGGCACTGCTGGCGGCCATCTTCGATCAGGCCGGCGTCGGCATCGATCTGATCGACGTGGAAACGCTGCGTTTCGTCCAGTTCAACCGGACCTCACACACCCTGCTTGGCTACAGCGCGGACGAGTTCTCGCATCTGCGGCTGCCGGATATTCATGCGCTACCCGCTGCGGTCTTCGAGCCACGCTTCCAGCAGAAACTGGTCGAACTGAGGAAATGCGGCACCCTCACCCTGGAACTCAGACCCCGACGGCGGGATGGCAGCCTGATCGATAGCCTGGTGACCCTGCGTCTGCTCAATCTTCAGGGGCGAGAGCATATCCTCGCCGTCTGGAACGACATCACCCAGCAGAAGACCATCGAGCGAGAGCTTGCCCGCCGCGATGCAATCCTGACGGCTGTGGCGAATCTGTCGCTGCTCTTTCTCAAATGCAGCCAATGGACCGAGGCGATGGATGAGGCGCTTGGACAGCTTGGCGCGGCGGCACGGGTCAGCCGTGCCTATCTGTTCGAGAGCCATATCGATGACGATGGCCGGCCTCAATGCAGCCTGAGGTTCGAGTGGTGTGCCAAGGAAGCGGAGCCGCAGATCGCGAATGTCCGCGAGCAGGGCTTCGATTGGCAAGCCCACGGACTGCTCCATTGGTATGGCGCCCTGAGTCGCGGCGAGCCCGTCGTCGCCAGACAAACGACCTGTTCGGCAGCCGAGCGAAGATTGCTTGAGTCCCTGGGTATTCGTTCCGCTCTCATCGTTCCCCTGTTTGCCAATGGCGAGTTTCTCGGCTTCCTTGGACTCGACGACTGCGCAGAGGAGCGCGACTGGTCGCTCGCCGAGATCGCCGCGCTGCGCTCGGCGGCCGGCGTCATCGGCGCGGCGGCGGAGAAGGCGGAAGTCCAGCGCCAGCTCATGGAGCGCGAGCGACGCTATACCCTCGCCACCGACGCCGGAAAGGTGGGCGTCTGGGAATGGGATCTGCGAACGGGCCAGGTACAGCTCTTCACCCACTCGGTCCTGCACAGGAGTCTGGGTTACGACACCGCAGAAACCACGATGAACATCGATCAATGGATTGACCGCATGCATCCCGATGACCGCGTGATCGCGCAGGCGATCAGACGCAGGGTAGAGGCGGACGACCTTGCCGAATTCGATGAAGTCCTGCGTGTGATGTCTCTGTACGGGGGCGACAGAAGCCTGGCCTTCCGGGGAAGCCTGATGCGTGATCGCCAGGGCAGACCGGTCAAGGTCTTTGGCACCGCCATCGATCTGACCGAACGGCGTCAGATGGAGGACAATCTGCGGCGGGCCAATGAAGAATGGTCGAAGACCTTCGACACCGTACCGGACGCCATCGTGATCATGGATAACGAAGGCCGGATCATCAAAACCAATCGCGCTTACACCGAGAGCCTTGGCGTATGGAGCGACGATCTTCTGTATCGACTGCACCTCAAGGCATACGACGACATCTGGCCCCGGCATGACCGCTCGGAGTGTCCCCAGGATGACCGGGTCTATGTGACCGAAATCGATGGCGGGCCTTTGAGCGGCTTCTTTCGCATCACCTCGTCGAGGTTGTATGACGACCGGGGCGATCCGCGCGGCAGCATCCATGTGATTCACGACATCAGTGACCGGCACTGGGCCGAGCAGGCCCGCCTGACTCGCCTTCAGGAGCAGAAAGATGTGCTGATCCGGGAGGTTCACCACCGGATCAAGAACCACCTGCAGGGACTCCTGGGTCTGCTGTCGCAGAACCGGGGGCAGGCGGGAAACGGCGGCGACCTCATCGACAAGGCCATGAACCAGGTGAAATCCATCGCCGCCGTCTATGGACTGCAAAGCCGTGAAGCGGGCTCCGACGTGTGTCTGCTGGAGATACTCGAAGCCATCGTGTGCAATGCCAGGGCATTGGGCTCGGTTCCGGTGCGGCTGTCCATCCAGGATCGTGCCGACACGGACCTCTTCATCGCACGCGAAAAGGCCGTCACACTTGCGCTTGTCATCAACGAGCTGCTGCAAAATGCGCTTAAATGGCGCACGCTTGGAGCGAGCGGCGAATCCGTGCAGGTCACATACCGGGAAGAGACGGACTCGATCCAGGTGACGATGACCAATCCCGGTGTGCTCCCGCGTGGATTCGATTTCGCGACGGGATACGGGCTTGGCACCGGATTGGGGCTGGTGCGCGACATGCTCCCGCGCCAGGGCGCGACCCTCGGCATCGCGCAAACCGACGGCCACGTGACCGCTAACCTGACCGTGCAGCCGCCGCTGCTGGTGGTCAGAACGCGAGCAACCGCCATCAACCGATGCGGAGAACAAGACGATGAAGACAGCAACGCTCCTGCTGGTGGACGATGACGAGGTCGTCCTGGCGACCTTCGGACGGGGACTGCGGGATGCCGGCTTCACGGTGCAACTGGCCGGCTCCGGGGCCGAGGCGCTGACCACAGCGCGGACGACTCCGCCCGATCTGGCGATTCTGGACCTGCGGATGCCCGGCCTGTCGGGCATCGAGACGGCGGCGCTGATACGCGAGGTCGGCATCCCGGTCATTTTTCTGTCCGCCTACGACGACCAGGAATCCGTGGCTGAAGCCGTGCGTCAGGGTGCGCTCGGGTATCTGATCAAGCCCATCGACGTCACCCGTGCGCTTCCCACCATCAGGACCGCACTGGAACGGGCGCGGGACATTCAGGATCTGTCGGAGCAGAAGGATCGCCTGACCCAGGCGGTCGGCACCGGTCGCGTGGTCAACGTCGCGATCGGCATTCTCATGGAGCGACACCGCATCGACCACCAGGAGGCGTTCGCGGCAATCCGGGAGCGCTCACGCCGAGAGCGCCGCAAGGTGCGCGAGGTCGCATCCGAGATCCTGGATGCCTGGTCTCTCATCAATGGACTGGGTTCACGCGAGATGTGCGGGAACCTCAATGCGGCGTCCGCCACGACAGCCACCCTGCTCACCGGAAACAAGCCAGGTACGCCATCCTGACCGCTTGCCACCCGCCGGTTTTACGTTGACAATTCGTCTACTCCCAACATCATCAATGCCGCTAAACCGCACCCGGTGCGGTATGCAATGTGTTTGGTTTGAATCGGCCCTGGCAGCATCGGCGATCGTATGAGCTGGCGCGTTTTGGGAGACAAAGCGGACGCACAAATAAGAAAACGGGAAATCCTATGCATCAGCCAGTTTTCGCGGATGACGACCTCATCACCTTTGCCGAGGATGATGTTGAGGATCGACCAATGGCTGCCGAGCCGTGGCATATCCTGATCGTCGATGATGAGGCGGACGTCCACGAGGCCACCGAGATGGCGCTGCGCCACCTGTCCGTCGAGGGGAAGCAGCTGCGGCTCTCTCACGCACACTCGGCGCAGGAGGCCTACGCGATTCTCGCCAGCCAGCCCGACGTCGCCGTCGTCCTGCTCGACGTGGTGATGGAGTCGGACGACGCCGGTCTGCGACTGGTCAGGCGCATTCGCGATGAGCTTGGCAATGACGAGGTCCGCATCGTCCTGCACACCGGCCAGCCCGGCTACGCGCCAGAGATCGAGACCATCCGCGCCTACGACATCAACGATTACAAGACCAAATCCGCGCTGACCCGGACACGTCTCTTTACCACCCTCGCCGTGGCGATCCGCTCCTACCGGCAGATTCATCATTTGAAAATGACCCGTCAGGGGCTCGATCTGGTTGTTTCCGCCAGCGGCGATTGCAGCAATATGTGCGCCTTGCAACGCTATGCGGAGTGGGTCATCTCGCAACTGTCGGCGATCCTGGGAATCGCACCCGATGGCCTGGTCTGCGCCGCCGCGAACCGCAGCAGCGAACCGACCCGCATCATCGGCGCCATCGGGCGCTATCGCGAGCTGATCCGGCGTCCGCTGGACGATCTGCCCGATGCCGGTTTGCGCGCGCTCATGCAGCAGTGCCTCGACCGTCATGAGCATGTGTTTGCGAGCGGCGCCTGCTTCCACTTCGGTGTCGGGGAGACCGACGGCATCGCCGCCTTCGTCAACATTTCCAGGCCCCCGGGCCGGGTCGATCACCATCTGCTCCGGGCCTTCTGCGCCAATGTCGCGGTCGGCTTCGAGAACATTCTGCTACAGCAGCGCCTGTATGCTTTCGCCTATCGCGATTCCCTGCTGGGCCTGCCGAATCGCAATGGCTTCCTTCAGATCATCGCCGAGCGCGTCAACGGACGGGGCAGCCGGCTCGCCCTGATCGATCTGGACGATTTTGCCGAGATCAACAGCGTGCTCGACTATCATTTCGGCGATCTGGTGCTGCGCGCCGTGGCTGACCGGCTGGAGGACACCTTTGGGCCACCTGCCTTCCTGGCGCGTCTCGGCAGCGATACCTTCGCCGTGCTTGGTCCGTCGGTGACGCTGACCGAGGACAGCATTGAGCAGGCATTCTCCATGCCCTTCGCGGTGCAGAATGAAATGATCCGCCTCTCGGCAACCGCCAGCCTGATCGATCTCAGCGATGGCTCGCAGGCGGGAGCGGAGGTGCTGAAGGATGCGAGCATCGCCCTGAAGCAGGCCAAGGTTCTCAATCGGGGTCGCGCGACCTGTTTCTCCGCCAGCCTGAGCGCGGCGGCGCGCGAACGGATCCACATGCTGACGGACCTGCGCGCTGCCTTTTCCGCCGAACATCTTTACCTCGCCTACCAGCCACAGGTCGATCTGATCAGCGGCCGGGCGCTGGGGGCGGAAGCCCTGCTGCGCTGGGAGACGGAAGACGGGCGCTCGATCCCACCGGATCAGTTTATTCCCCTGGCCGAACAGTCCGGTCTGATGATCCCCATCGGCGAATGGGTCCTGCGCACGGCATGCCGCCAGCTCAAGCGTCTGATCGATCTGGGCCATCCCGGTTTCCGAATGGCGATCAATGTCTCACACACCCAGTTTCGTGAGCCGGGGTTCGTTCCCATGCTTGAACGCACGCTTGAGCACTGCCAGGTGAATGTGCAGTTGATCGAGCTGGAACTGACCGAATCGGTTGCGATCGGCCACCTTGATGCGACCCGCGCCAAGATCGCAGAGATTCGCCGCATGGGCATCTCCGTGGCCCTGGATGACTTCGGCACCGGCTATTCCTCTCTGAGCATCCTCAAGCAACTGGAGATCGACCGGCTCAAGATCGACCGCGGCTTCATCAAAGAGATCGATGAACACGGCGACCACAGCGGTATCGCGGGTCTGGTCATTGCCCTGGGACGTCAGCTCAATCTGATCACCCTTGCCGAGGGCGTGGAAAGCGAGGAACAGCGACGACACCTCATCCAGCTTGGCTGCCAGGAAGGCCAGGGCTTTCTCTTCGCTCGTCCAATGCCCGCAGGCCAATTGGAGACCTGGCTGGCCGGGCAGAACAGATGATCAAGTATTCCAGCAGACAGGACGCCGCATGCCGGATACCGGGATTGCATCCCGGAGACAGTCAGGTGCGCCAGGGCGATCCGGAGACCTGGCGCCTGCTCATCGTCGACGATGAAAACGATGTGCACGACGCGACCGTGCTGGCCCTGCGCGGTCTGCTGATCGAAGGCCGCCCGCTGCACTGTCTGCACGCCTACTCGGCCCACGAGGCCTACGACATCCTGGCGGTCGAGCGAGACGTCGCTGTCGTTCTGCTGGATGTCGTCATGGAGTCCGGGGACGCCGGGCTGTGTCTGGTCAAACGAATCCGTGAAGAGCTTCTGGACAGGGTCATTCGCATCATTCTGCGGACGGGACAGGCTGGAATGGTGCCTCAGATCGAGACCACCCGCGTCTACGACATCAACGACTACAAGACCAAATCGGAACTGACGCGGTCGGGGCTCTTCACCTGTCTGTCTGTCGCCATCCGCTCCTACCGGCAAATTCGCGAGCTGGAAGACGCCAGAAACGACCTGGAGGAGCAGAAGCAGGAGCTGTGTCGCTCGCGCGGCATGCTGCGCACCCTGGCGGCGCATCAGGAAAGAGTGCGCGAAGACGAGCGGACCCACATCGCACGCGAGCTGCATGACGAGATGGGCCAGTATCTGACGGCGCTGCGCATGGAGGCAAGTCTGCTGGCAATGCACGTTCCGGAGCCGGACGCCGAGGTGTCACAGCGTCTGCGTACCATGCGCGAGCTGATCGATCATGTTATCGGAGACACGCGCCGGATGGTCGCGCGCCTGCGCCCCGGCGTTTTGGATCTGGGTCTGATCTCGGCGGCGACATGGCTTGCCGAGGACTTTCAGTCGCGAACCGGGACGCCCTGCCTTCTGGATGCGCCGTCCGAGGATGAGCTGGAAATGGACGGGGAGCTGGCGACCACCCTGTTCCGCATCCTCCAGGAGTCCCTCACGAATGTCTCGCGTCACGCACGCGCCACGCGGGTCGATATTCGAATTGCCCGGCTGGACGATCAACTGCGGATGGAGGTCTGCGATGATGGTCAGGGATTCGACCCCGTGCAGGTGCGCAGCAAAAAGACCTTTGGACTCATGGGCATCCGCGAGCGCGTCTTCATCTATGGCGGCAGTGCGCATATCGACAGCCATCCCGGAAGCGGCACACGCCTGCGGATCGCCCTGCCACTGAATCACCGGAGCCAGCGCCATGACCCGCATCCTGATTGCTGACGATCATGCCGTGGTGCGTCAGGGGATTCGCCAGATACTCGCCCTCGGTGCGGATCTCATTGTCGCGGGCGAGGCCACCGACGGCGCGGATGTCATCGAGCGTTTGCGCACCGAACGCTTCGATCTCCTGCTGACCGACATGAGCATGCCGGGTCTCAGCGGAGTCAACCTCGTCAAACGGGTGAAGGATCTCTGGCCCGATCTGCCGGTGCTGGTGCTGAGCATGCACAGCGAGACGGAGACGGCGGCACGGGTGCTCAAGGCCGGCGCGAACGGCTATGTCACCAAAGATTGCGAGCCCGCCGTCCTGCTGGATGCCGTGCGCAGGGTCGCGGGCGGCGGACACGCCATCTCCCCGATGCTGGCGGAAAAACTGGTGTTCGAGGGCAGGGACGCGACCAACGCGCCGCCCTGTCAGCGACTCTCGGATCGCGAGTACGAGATCTTTCTCCATCTGGTCAGGGGTGAACGTCTCAACGAGATTGCGGAAATCCTGCATCTCTCGCCCAAAACCGTGAGCACGCATAAGATGCGGATCATGCAGAAGCTGGAAGTCAGATCCGCCGCCGAACTGGTGCGCCATGCCATGGAGCACGGACTGCTCTCCTGATAATCCCGCGCGCACTGTCAGGTAAATCTGACAGCAAATTCAGCCTGTCCTGACAGGAACCTTCAGACTCCCCCGATATTCCCGCCAATACGCAGCGCATAACCTGTCGCACATGAAATCCATGCTGCGGGTTTGGTATGCGAATCCTGATCATCGATGACAGTCCGCTCGTCTGGAGACGGGTGTTCGACATGCTGCACGACATGTCTTTCATCTCACTCCTGTTCTACGCGCGCACCCTGGCGGAGGCCCGGTACTGTCTGGCGGGCTGCGTACCCGATCTTGTCATCCTGGACACTGCCCTGCCCGACGGCAACGGCCTGGATCTGCTGCGTCACCCGCACATAGCCAGACCGGAAACAAGGGTGGCGCTTTTCACGAACAGCACGGACCTGAAAGGCAAGGGGCTGGCGCTCGAAGCCGATTGGTTTTTCGACAAATCACTCGATTACTCGCAACTGCTCAATCTGATCAAGGACCGCGCCTATTGGCTTAAACCGGGTCCGGAGTAACAAGGCTGAGTTGCGAGTTCCGACATCACATTCTTCTGACCCGGAGGTTGAGATGAGCAAGACGGTCATGATCGTGGACGACTCGGCGAGCGTGCGCCAGGTGGTCGCGATCGCCCTCA
>NZ_SMAO01000006.1 GCF_004342175.1 Thiobaca trueperi | reverse complement strand
AGTGAGACAGTAGTCAGACATGGCGAAGATTCTACAGATCCGGTTGATGTGTCACAAAATGCCTGTCGGCGAAAAACTCAAATGAGAGCGGTATATTTCTCTCGAATTCCGGCTTTGAGCAGCACCCAATGTAGATGGATGTGAACTCCGATTTTCGAATGGCTACGTTATCGTATAGCTGCCGTTCATCTACAAGCGGATACCAAACGCGCCACTCTCGCTCATACGACCACTCGGTACTTTTGATGTAGGCGTATCTTTTATATAGTGCATTGTGATCGAGTTTGTTTAAGCCTGTGAGGTCATTTATCCATTCTTCCTCAGAGAAAAAGCTCGGCGGCGTTTCTTTGTACTGAATAGGGCTCGCGACTGAAAGAGGGTTGTCCTCACTCGGGAGTGACCAGAATTCAAATACAGCGCCCGTATGGTTGCTCCCGTAATGTGCCCACATGAGTAAATTATCTCTATCTTCTGACACGCAGAAGACTCTGCTTCCGGGTAGTAGTCTGTTCTTCCAGTGCTGTTCGTACTGTCGGCGGGTGTCCTTAATCATTGACAAGAGAAAATCGAATGGGGCCTTGGTGATCGTCACCCATCGATCTCTTGGAAAACCATGTATTGGATAATTTTTTCTTGCCTCTAGAACGAGTTTACCCCAAGAGTCATCGGAATCGACGCGAGGCTCATCCGGTGCCGCTGCAAGTTCTCCTATGCGGTCAATAATCTTTTTGTGAAGCGCTTCAAGATCAAAATCGAAATGCAGCCCTGACTGAATGTCGAACGGATCGTTGAATGTTAATGGTGAGCTGTACCTTACTTTTCCAGTCTGCAAAATGGCCAAAGCGGTCTCGGGCGACGTGTACTTGTAGAATGCGCGTTTGCCCGGTTTTAACTGATGCATGCTGAGATTCAACCTGTTCTAGAGTGAGCTAGGATTCTCGGGATTAGGCCGACACCAGTCCACCATCCGAGAATCCTAGCCGACTGACCCTACTGACAAGCCTCACACTCCGGATCCAATATCGAACACGCATTCGGCGCAGCCACTCCATTCCCTTTCCCACTCACCTTCCCGCCCTCCATCGACAGGTAATTCCCGCCAACCGCGCTGAGTTTGTTCGCCCGGCCAGCATCGGCCATAGTGGATTTCTCGACATGGGTTGCCCCCATGGAACGCAGATAATAGGTCGTTTTCAATCCACGCACCCACGCCAGCTTATACAGGTTGTCGAGCTTTTTGCCATTGGGCTCGCGCAGATAGAGATTGAGACTCTGCGCCTGATCGAGCCATTTCTGACGGCGGCTGCCGGCTTCGACCAGCCAGCGGGCGTCGATCTCGAAGGCGGTGGCGTAGAGCTGTTTCAGCTCGTCCGGGATACGCTCGATCTGCTGCACCGAGCCGTCGAAGTATTTGAGGTCATTGACCATCGCCGAATCCCAGAGTCCACGCGCCTTGAGGTCATCGATCAGATAGGGATTGACGACGGTGAACTCGCCGGAGAGATTGGATTTGACGAAGAGGTTCTGATAGGTCGGTTCAATCGACTGGCTGACCCCGACGATATTGCTGATGGTAGCCGTCGGGGCAATGGCCATGCAGTTGGAGTTGCGCATGCCGACCGTCTTCACCCGCTCGCGCAGACTGTCCCAATCCAGGGTCTGGCTGGTGTCCATCTGGAGATAGCCGCCGCGCCCTGCTTCCAGCAGCCGGATGCTGTCGATGGGCAGGATGCCCTGACTCCAGAGCGAGCCGTCGAAGCTCGGATAGCGCCCGCGTTCCTCAGCCAGACCGGCGCTGGCCTGGATGGCGTGGTAGCTCAGATGCTCCATGCTGTGATCGGCGAACTGGACCGCCTCGGGACTGCCGTAAGGGATGCGCAGTTGATAGAGCGCGTCCTGAAAACCCATGATGCCAAGCCCGACCGGGCGATGACGCAGGTTGGAGTTGCGCGCCTGGGGGACGTTGTAGAAGTTGTAGTCGATGACGTTGTCGAGCATCCGCATGGCGGTGCGGACGGTCTGTTGCAGCCGCCTGGTGTCGAGCCCTTTATCGGTGACGTGAGCGGCGAGGTTGATCGACCCAAGATTGCAGACCGCAATCTCCAGATCATTGGTGTGCAGGGTAATTTCACAGCACAAGTTGGAGCTATGCACCACCCCGACATGCTGATTGGTGTAGCGCAGATTGCAGGGATCCTTGAAGGCGATCCAGGGATGGCCGGTCTCGAACAGCATGGCAAGCATCTTGCGCCAGAGATCGACCGCCTTGAGCCGTTTGCTGACCTTCATCTCGCCACGCTCGGCGCGCGTCTCGTAGGCCAGATACGCCTGCTCGAACGCCTGCCCGGTGAGGTCGTGCAGATCAGGCGTTTCGTCCGGCGAGAAGAGCGTCCAGTGCTGGTCCTCGGCCACACGCTTCATGAAGAGATCCGGCACCCAGTTGGCGGTGTTCATGTCATGCGTGCGCCGCCGGTCGTCGCCAGTGTTCTTGCGCAGATCGAGGAATTCCTCGATGTCGATGTGCCAGGTTTCGAGATAGGCGCAGACGGCGCCTTTTCGTTTACCCCCCTGATTGACCGCGACTGCCGTGTCATTCGCCACCTTCAGAAACGGCACCACCCCCTGACTCTTCCCATTGGTCCCCTTGATATGCGCGCCCATGCCGCGCACGCGGGTCCAGTCGTTGCCGAGACCGCCAGCGAATTTGGACAGCAGGGCATTGTCCTTGATGGCGCTGTAGATGCCGTCGAGGTCGTCCGGGACCGTGGTCAGGAAGCAGGAACTGAGCTGCGGACGCAGCGAACCCGAGTTGAACAGGGTCGGCGTCGAGCACATGAAATCGAAGCTGGAAAGCAGCTCATAGAACTCAATGGCGCGCGCCTCGCGGTCGATCTCGTTGATGGCGAGCCCCATGGCGACGCGCATGAAAAACGCCTGCGGCAGCTCGAAGCGGATGCCGTTGGTGGTGTGGATGAAATAGCGGTCGTAGAGCGTCTGTAGCCCCAGATAATTGAACTGGAGATCGCGTTCGGGCTTGAGCGCGGCGCCGAGCCGTTTGAGGTCGTAGCGGGCGAGCTGGCGGTCGAGATGTTCCAGATCGGCGGCACGTTTGATGTAGGCGCTGAAATAGTCGGCGTAACGCTCGGCAAGGTCCGCCTGGGTCTCGACGCCGACCGCCAGATCGAGGAAACCGAGCGCCTCACGCCGCAGGATGTCGAGCAGCAGCCGCGCGGCGACCTGACTGTATTGCGGTTCGCCTTCGATCAGGGCGCGCGCGGACATGACCAGCGCCTGACGCACATCGGCCTCGCGCACCCCGTCGAAGAGATTGCGCAGGGTGTCGGCGAGGATGGCGGCAGGATCCACCGCATCCAGGTCGCGGCAGGCTTCATCGACCAGCCGGCGCATCCGCTCCACGTCCAGCGGGCGGGTGCTGCCGTCGGCCAGGGTCACATTGAGCGGATGGGGCTTTGGCGTCTCGCGGCTGGCGGCGGCCTTCTCGGCACGCTCGCGGGCGCGGGCCTCGCGATAGAGCACATAGTCGCGGGCAACCTTGTGCTCACCGGCGCGCATCAGCGCCAGCTCGACCTGATCCTGGATGTCTTCGATATGCACCGTGCCACCGCCGGGCAGACGCCGGGTAAGCGCGGCGGCGACCTGTGCGGTCAGCTCGGCGACGCGATCATGGACGCGGGTCGAACCCGACGCCGAACCGCCCTCGACCGCCAGAAACGCCTTGGTCATGGCGACCATGATCTTGCTCGGGTCGAAGTGCGTGACCTGACCGTTGCGCCGGATCACCTGCACCCGCCCAGGGGTGTGAATGATCTCGTGATCGGTCTCACCGACCGCCGGGGCGGACGGGATGGCGTGAGTCGAGTCCGGACGGGGCGATGACGGGCGGCTGGCGGACATGGCGGCTCCTGAAAGCGGGTGGCGGGTATGGGTGATCGAGGCTGGCGGATCAGCCTGAGAGGCGGCCAATATATGGTAATTTTCAGATCAGTCAACCACCATATATTGCGCTTTTATCCTGGCGCGGCTGAGTTCCGGCGCCTGTTCCGGCGGCGGATGCTGAGCTGGAATGCGGGCTGACAGCAACCCGTGCTGTCAGTGGCATATTCTGCCATCATCTGCGCCCCTGAGCCTTTCCCCTCCCCCTCATCCCTGCCTGGAAAAGGGGCTTTGATTGATGCAGCAGATCCCAGATGATTCGTATCCTGTCCACTAAAGAGATCCACGGCGACCGCCGTGACTGGCACAACCTGCGCGGCATGCTGCCCTATCTCTGGGAGTTCCGGGGCCGCGCGGCGCTGGCGATCAGTTGTCTGGTGCTGGCCAAGGTCGCCAATGTCGGGGTGCCGCTGATTCTCAAGCATCTGGTCGACGCCTTCCAGCCGGGACAGACGCAGGCGCTGATTCTGCCTTTTTCGCTCCTGCTGGCCTATGGTCTGCTGAAGCTGAGTGCGGCGCTCTTCAATGAACTGCGCGACGTGGTCTTTGCGCGGGTGCGCTATCGGGCCATGCGGCGTCTCTCGACCCGGGTACTGGAGCACCTGCACCGGCTCTCGCTGCGCTATCACCTGGAGCGCCAGAGCGGGGCGGTCAGCCGCGATCTGGAGCGCGGCACCCGCTCGGTCTCGACCATTCTGAATTATGTGGTCTTCAGCATGCTGCCGGTGCTGGTCGAATTCGCACTGGTCGGCGCCATCCTGCTCGGGCGCTATGCGCTGTCCTTCACCCTGGTGACTTTTGGCACGGTGGCGGTCTATTTCGCCTTCACCTTCGCCATCACCGAATGGCGGATGGAATATCGCCATCGCATGAACCGGCTCGACTCGCAAGGCAACCATCAGGCGTTCGACAGTCTCATCAATTACGAGACGGTCAAGTATTTCGGTAACGAGCGCTTGGAATTGGACCGCTACGACGCCACGCTCGCCGAATGGGAGGAAATGGCGGTGGCGAGTCAAAGCTCGATGTCGCTGCTCAACTTCGGTCAGGGTGCCATCATCGCCGTGGGTGTCACGCTCATCATGACCCTCGCCGCCCAAGGAGTCGTCGCCGGTCAGATGAGCGTCGGCGATCTGGTGCTGGTCAATGCGCTGCTGCTGCAACTCTTCATCCCGCTCGGCTTTCTCGGCATCGTCTACCGCCAGATCAAATATGCCCTGGCCGACATGGATCTGGTCTTCAAACTGCTGGAGCGGGAGCCGGAGATCCGCGACCGCCCGGATGCCCGACCACTGGTCATCCGCGAGGGCGGCATCCGCTTCGAGCGGGTGGATTTTCACTATCAGCCCGAGCGCGCCATCCTGCGCGAGCTGGATTTCAGCATCGCGCCGGGGCAGACGCTGGCCGTGGTCGGTCACAGCGGGGCCGGCAAATCGACCCTGGCGCGGCTGCTGTTTCGCTTCTATGACGTGACCGGCGGGCGCATCCTGATCGATGGTCAGGACGTGCGCGAGATCACCCAGGACAGCCTGCGCGCCGCCATCGGCATCGTCCCGCAGGACACGGTGCTGTTCAACGACAGCCTCTATTACAACCTGTCCTATGGCCGTCCGGGCGCGACCCGCGCCGAGATCGAGCGCGCCGCTGGCATGGCGCACATCCGCGACTTCATCGAGAGCCTGCCCGACGGCTGGGACACGGTCGTCGGCGAGCGCGGGCTGAAACTCTCCGGCGGGGAGAAACAGCGTGTCGCCATCGCCCGCGCCATCCTCAAGCGCCCGCGCATCCTCATCTTCGACGAGGCGACCTCATCGCTCGACAGTCACACCGAGCAGGCGATCCAGCAGACCCTGGCCGAAGTGGCCGAGAACCATACCACCCTGGTCATCGCCCACCGGCTCTCGACCGTGGTGGATGCCGACTGCATCCTGGTCATGGAAGAAGGGCGTATCCGCGAACAGGGCACGCATCGCGCGCTGCTGGAAACGGGCGGGCATTATGCGGCGATGTGGGAGTTGCAGCAGCGGGAAAAGTGCGAATAAATTCGCTTTGCGCGGGAGGCGCATGACAGACCATCGCGCGGCGTCATGACTCAAGACAGCAGCAGGTTTGTGAAGGGACGTGTATTTTTCCAGCGGTACGCATGAAAATCGCGGCGATCCGTGCTGAGGATACGTCCGTGACCCAAGGCTTCCGCCAGCAGCACGAGCGAAGCATCGGCCAAATCCATCGGCAAATCGGCATAATCTTTCATCAAGCGATCAAGCCGCTCGGCGGATGACACATCGATCTCGAAGACCGTCAAGCCTCCCTGCCGATACAGCTCAATGAAGGCGATCTGCGCGCTTGTGCCACGCCGTTGCAGCAGCAGATGACAAACCTCCGTCATCACCGGCCAGGTCGTGATCAGGGGCTCCCGTAATGTCGCGAAGGTCCGCACGGCCAGTGCATGGTAGTCATCCCTGGGATTCCCCAAGGCGACCCAAAAACCCGTGTCGGCAATAATCATGCTTTACCGGACCAGTCGAGCCTTTCCTTATAGCGGACAGAAAAATCCGGCTCGGCCTCGAAACTGCCGATAAAACCGACCTCCCGCGCTTTCTGTAACGCCTCCTGACCCGACAGGACAGGCGGCGTTTTCTGATGCGCAGCGGGGAGCACAATCACCTCGACCTCCTGATCGGCAAACTCTGCGACGGGAAGATGCAGCATGCCATCGGCACTGATGCGGGCTGTCAGATGCAGGCTTTTCAGCATGTCCGTACCTCTCTGGGAGTCAGATGGATCATCGCCGATGAGCGAGAAGAAAATTGAGCCAGACGCAGCGTCGCCTGACTCTGCCCGGGGCTCCTGGGTCGCGCTCGCCGCACTCAGCCCCCGATGACGTTTGAAACACCGCACTGCCGAATGTACGCAGCCTGCGCCGCCCCCCGGCCTAACGTGGACGTATCCGCGCAGAAGGCACGCATGCCCTGTCCGGTATGAGAGTCTACCGCCGCCGCTGTTCGGCCAGCAGTTCCAGCGCCTGCAACCGCGTGCGCAGACGATCCAGCTCATCGAGCAGATCGAGCGCCAGCGCCGTTCCAGCAAGATTGAGATCCAGATCGTGCTGGAGCCGCACGGCAAGGCGGGCGCGGCGGATCTCGTCGCCGCTGAAACGCCAGTCGTCCGGCTGGCAGCCCTGCGGGCGCAGCAGCCCCTCGGCCACCATGAGTTTGACAGCGCGACCGTTGGTGCCACAGAGTCGGGTCAGCTCGGCGAACGAGACGATCAGCGCCTCGTCCAGCAGGGTTCCTTCGATGTCTGTCTCGGTCTGCGTCATGGGTCAGACTCCCAGTTCGGCCCGTGGATTGAAGGGCAGACGTTCAGCCATGAGTCGATAAGCCTCTTTGGCGGCCTCGGTTTTGGCCGGTGGCGTGACGATCTCCAGCACCACGATCTCATCGCCGGGCGGGGTGCCGGGCAGACCGCGACCTTTGAGACGCAGCCGCTGTCCGGACTGCGAGCCCTCCGGGATCTTGAGCGTCACCGAACCGCCCAGGGTCGGCACCGTCACCGAGGCGCCCAGCGCCGCTTCCCAGGGGGCGATGGGCAGGCGCAGTTGAATGTCCCGTCCGTCCGCCGTGAAGTGCCGATGCGGATTGAGCTCGATCTCCAGATAGAGATCACCCGCCGGCCCCTCATTCAGACCGGGGCCGCCCTGACCGGCGAGCCGGATCTGACGCCCCTGGGTCACGCCCGCCGGGATCCGCACATTCAGCGTGCGCGAGCGTGTGCTCCGCTGGCCGTTCGCATCCGGCTCGGGGGCATCCAGCCTGATCTGGCGCGTCACCCCGCGATAGGCGTCTTCCAGATCGATGGCAAGCCTGATGGTCTGATCCTGACCGCGCCGCCGCCGGGCCTCCCTGGCCCCGCCGCCCTGCTGAAAGGCGCGCCCGAAGATACTGGAGAAGAAATCGCTGAAATCGCCGGCATCGCCCTGCTCGAAATGGAATCCAGACGACGAGCCGGCGCCGGGCGGCGGACGGAAGTCCTGACCGGCACGCCAGTTGTTGCCGAGCGCATCGTAGGCGGCGCGTTTTTCAGGGTCATGCAGGACTTCGTTGGCCTCGTTTACTTCCTTGAAACGCGCCTCGGCGTTCGGCTCCTTGCTCACATCGGGATGATATTTGCGCGCAAGCCGGCGATAGGCCCGCTTGATCTCGGCCTGGGAGGCATCGCGCGCCACGCCGAGGGTTTGGTAGTAGTCCTTGTATTGCATTGCAACGTCTCAGAGGATTGACCGCAGGTATTCGGGGAATCCCGATCTACTGCCGCAGGTGGGGATGGTTCGGCCCGATTGCATCGATTTTTCAACCGGAGTGAAGCCTATGACCAGCATCATAACCTAAGCATGCGCTGGCACAGTCCGCTCCCGCGCCCAATCACGCAGCGCCTGGATCCGGGCATCCATGATCACGGACAGCGGCTGGGTGCAGGCCAGCTCGTTCAGCAGAATTCCGGTGTCCAGCGCGCCGTCCCGGGCGCTGTCGGCATAGAGCGCGGAGACCACCGCCTGTTCGATGCCTGCGCCAGCGAAACCCTCACTCGCCTCCGCCAGGGCGTCCAGATCAAAACCATCCGGATCCAGACCCCGCTGACGCAGATGGATGGCGAAGATCTCGTGCCGGACCTCGGCGGTCGGCAGATCGACAAAAAAGAGTTCATCAATGCGACCCTTGCGGATGAGTTCCGGTGGCAGACGCGAGATGTCGTTGGCGGTGGCGGTGAGAAAGACCCGCGTGGTGCGTTCGGCCATCCAGGTCAGCAGCGTGCCCAGAATGCGACGACCACCCCTCACCTTCCGAACCACTGGCGAGCCCCGCGATGTCGGCGAAGGAGCGGGTGTCGTGCTCGAAGCTGATGATGCCCTCGGGGCTCAGAAGCTCATACTTGGCGCGCTTGACCGTCTTCACATCCTCCTGGGGGATGGCGCCGTCATGACGGATGGCGTTGCGGATGAGCCGGCGGGCGTCCGATTCGGTGATACCGAGCAGATTGCCCGCGAGCTGTTCCACCGCCTCGCGGCTGGCGCGAACCGGACCCTGTTCGCCGGACTCCTGCCAGCGTTTGGCCTCTTCGCGGATCAGCGCCATGATGCGCGAGCGATCCGGCAGGCGCAGCGAGAAACGCGCGCTGAGATGACGCAGCTCGGACGGGATCTCCAGGCCATGGCTGACCAGCACCAGGGTGCGCGGCAGCTCCGCATAGCCCTGCGCGATCTCTTTCAGCAGCCGGACATGCAGCGGCTTGTCCAGATAGGGATGAAAGTCGAGCAGCAGATAGATGCCGCGCTGATTGGTGAGCCGGATATGCCGCAGGATCTCGGCGGGATCCGCCAGACCATACTGGGCCGGTGCGTCGAACTCGATGCGCTGGAGTCCGTCCGTGACCGTCCAGCAGAAGGCCGGTTCCGAGAGCCGGATCGCCAGCCGGGTGAAGAGTTCGATCATGCGCGGTTCCTCAATCGGCTCGATCAGAACCAGCGGCGTATCGGAACGCAGGAGCAGTTCCAGGTCGTGCAGGTCGGGTGACGTCATTTCGACTCCTCAATCCAGGCGCTGTCCGGACCAGATCGCGACTGTCAAATTTTCGTGACACCGAGCGTGACAGATGTGACAGGCTAATTCTTTGGAATTTAAGTTGGTTTTCGGCATTCAGCCGATGCAACGTCATAAAAATGTGAGCCCCGGCAGAGCGAGTCTCCAACGCAGGCAGCGGGTTTCCAGCACGGCACTCAGCCAAACCACTGTTTTAAAAAACAAAGAATCACCGGGGCGCAGGTTTTGAAAATTTGGCGTGTTAAATGCTAGAGGGTGATGCAGCACCTTGGAAATCCCGAGGCCGTTCGTTGTCGTAATCGTCGGCTTGTGAATCTTCGATTACGACAACGATCAGAGACGGTATCAGAACATCTGCACCAGTCATGCATTATGACTGGCGGATTTCACTTCCCGTCAACCGAACCATCAGCGAATCAAGCGAATTCAGCGCACAGCCTGAGGCGGCTTTCAAACCGAACAGGCATCAGTTTTCATCGGAGCCGTAACATGAACACACTCAAAACACTGATCGGCGCGAGCGGATTGATCATCGCGCTTGGCGGATGGTCGGCAGCGAATGCGGCGACTTATACTTTTAATTTTTCTAGCAATTCAGATAGTGATGGAAGCCCCGGAAATACGAGAAACTTCACAGACACATCCAACACCCTGTCAGTAGCAGCAAAAGGGTGGTATCTGGACTCAGCATCAGATACTTCACCTGCACAGGCATCTTTAGGCCTTTATACAACCAATGGCCTTGGCGTTAAAAATTCTTCCGATGATGCGCACTATGTTGATAATAGCGGCAGAATTGACTTTGTCAGCTTTGCCTTTTCCAATTCCAAAGGAGGTGCAGCACAAAACGTATCCATAACAAGTATTACGCTAACCATTTGGGACACTGACTCCAGCAGTCAAACCAGAAAGGACGCAGACATCACTCTGGGATACGACGGAGTCGCTGGCGACCTGGGAACCATCCTTAATCATTACACCCAAGATCCATCAAACAACGCATCATCGGTCACTTATAATTTTCAGTCCATGCCAAGCGACGATGTATGGAGAGTTTTTGCATCACTTCAGAATAACGATGGAAAAATCGACGGGTTCAAAATCCAAAGCATGACCGTCTCCACCGTCCCCCTCCCCGCCGCTGTCTGGCTCTTCGGCTCGGCGCTGCTGGGCATGGTGGGAATTGGCTATCGCCGCCAGAACCAGAACAAGCCAATCTGAATCGACGTGACGGGGCGCTCGCTGCGCCCCCTTGATCATCCCCGCATCCCGCCGTCAGTCCTCTCTCCGTTTCCCGGTCGCCCGTCAGCAATCCCCCGCTTCAAGACGAGGCGGCTTCGCCCCTGCCCCATCGCCCGAATCAGGCTATCATAGCCGCCGCTGCGCTCGGGGCTGCCGCCTTGTCGCCCCCGCGCCATGGCCCCTTCCATGCGACAAGGCTCCATTCAGGATGATCAACCGTGCTCTCCCCGCTCGCCCCGGCAGGCGTCGCCGGCTATCCGCCTCTGCTCTTTGTCGCTCCCCGTCTGCTGACCCTGCTGACTCTCGTCATCCTTGGCGCGGGTGCGGCGCGGCTGCTCGGGCTCGATCATCTGCTGGTCTGGCATGACGAGGTCTTTACCCTGATCCGGGTCTTCGGCTATCAGCACGGCGAGGTGCAGGCCGCGCTCTTCAGCGGACAGATCCTGACGCCCGCCGATCTGCTGCGCTTCCAGCAGCCCGATCCCGCGCACACCTGGCTCGATACCTTCAGGGCGCTGGCCGAACACCCCGAACATGCGCCGCTCTATTATCTACTGGCGCGACTGGCAACCGCGCTGCCGCTCGATCCGGTGACGGCGGTGCGCGGCGTCTCGGCTATTTTTGGCGTCCTGCTGATTCCCGCCGTCTACTGGCTGACACGCGAACTCGGCGCGCGCGGACTGACACCCTGGATCGCCGCCGCTCTGGTCGCCTGCTCGCCGTTACAGCTTCTGTACGCTCAGGAGGCCCGTCAGTATGCACTCTGGCTCCTGTTGCTGGTCGCCGCCAGCGCGGCACTGACCCGCGCGTTGCGCCGCGAGACCCGCGCCGACTGGTGGCTCTACGCTGTCTTCATCACGCTCGGGCTCTACAGCCATCTGCTGTTTGCGCTGATGCTTCCGGTGCACGCCCTTTATGCGCTGCGGGTCCGGTTCGACGGCTCAAATCAGCCGGGACAGTTCGTCCGGCTGGTGCGCCGCTGGTCGCTCGCGGTCGGGGTTGCGCTGCTGCTCTTTTCGCCCTGGCTGTGGGTGATCGCCACCCAGCCCGACCGGATCGGGGACATCACCTCTTGGATGCGGCATCCGGTCGGCCTCGACGATCTATTCGCCTCCTGGGTGCGACACCTGACCCACACCTTCGTTGATCTCAGTCATGAACCCAGTCAGCAACCGCTGCCCGGATCGGGCCTGCTGCTGATCCCACTCGCCTGGGCGATCTGGCTCTTCATCCGCCAAGCCCCACGTCCGGCGGTCTGGTTGCTGCTGCTCACCGCCCTGGTCTATCTCGGTATCGTGCTCGGGCCGGATCTGCTCCAAGGAGGCAGTCGCTCGCGGCAGGTCCGCTATGCGCTCCCGACCCTGCTGGCCGTGCAGATCATGGTTGCCTGGGTGATCGGCACCGCCATCGCGGCGGAATCGGGCGCGCTGGCCCGGCGTCTCGGGCTCGGCGTGCTGGCGCTGCTGCTCGGACTCGGCGGACTGTCGCAACTCGCCATCCAGCGCGCCGACACCTGGCCGACCAAGCAATTCAGCACCCGCAATGGCGAGATCGCACGGATCGCGAATACGGCAAACACGCTCATCATTGCGAGCGACGGCGCGGTCGCCATCGGCGAAGCCATCTCGCTGGCCTATCGTCTGGCGCCTCAGATACGGATCTGGGGCGAACCTCAAAACAGACCCTTCATGCTCCCCGAGGGTTTCGCAGACTGTATTGCCCTGACCCCGTCGGACAGAGTGCAGGCCGCACTCGGATCCACGCAAACCCTGACCGCCCTGGCCGGCACCTGGCAGTGGTTCGCGGTCAGTGGGCCGCAGGCGGACCCTGCACAGACCCCACCGCCCGCTGCGGCAGCGGACACATCAACCACCCCTGTCATCACCCGGCCCACTGACTCGCCGCGCGAATCGGCCCATGGAGAAGCGTCGCAATGAACCGCTCGATCAATTTCGTCATCCCCGCCCTGATCGCACTGCTGACGATCACTGCCTGGTGGCTGTTGAACCAGCCCATGGACGAGCCACCGTGGCCGACCCGTATCCAGGGCTTTTCCTTCTCGCCCATGGGCATCGATGACGATCCGAGCCGCAAGCGCTTTCCATCGATCGAGCATATCGAGTCGGATCTCGCGCTGCTTCAGGGACGCGCCCACGCGATCCGCACCTACACCGTCGAGGACACCCTGGCCGCCATTCCCCGCCTGGCAGCGGCCCATGACCTGAATGTGACACTGGGTGCCTGGATCGGTCCCGAGCGTAACGCCAACGAAATCGAGATCAAACGCCTGGGCGAGGTGCTGCGCGAAGGCAATCGCAACCTGGTACGGGTCATCGTCGGCAACGAGTCGCTGCTGCGCGCGGATGTCACGGTGCCCGACCTGATCGACTATCTCAAACGGGTGCGCAAGCTCACCTGGCTACCGGTCAGTACCGCCGAGCCCTGGCATGTCTGGATCAAGCATCCCGAGCTGGTCGAACAGGTCGATTTCATCACCGTGCATCTGCTGCCCTACTGGGAAGGTATACCGCTGGAGCAGGCGGTGGACTACTCCATCAAGCGTTACAAGGAAGTGCAGGAAGCCTATCCGAATAAGCCGATCATCATCGGCGAGGTCGGCTGGCCCAGCAATGGCCGGCGTAACCGGGGGGCGGAGGCATCGACGGCCAACCAGACCCGCTTTCTCAGACGCTTTCTGGCCCGCGCCGAGGCCGAGGGTTATATCTACTATGTGATGGAAGCCTTCGACCAGCCCTGGAAGGCCAAAACCGAGGGCGCGACGGGTACTTACTGGGGCGTCTACAACGCCAGTCGCGAGGCCAAATTCGAGTTCAGCCAGCCGGTGGTGCGCATCCCGCACTGGCGCGAGCTGGCCGGGCTCTCGGTGGTGATCGGCGTGCTGCTGCTGGCCTTTCTCTACCGCGACAGTTCGACCCTCTCCAAGCGCGGCAAGGGCTTTCTCGCGCTCATCACCTATGCCATCTCGACGGCGGCGGTCTGGATCGTCTACGACTACACCCGCCAGTACATGACCCCGGCCACGGCGATTGTGGGCCTGCTGCTGCTGATCGGCGGGGTGGGCGTCATCGTGCTCCTGATGGCCGAGGCGCACGAATGGGCCGAGTCCATCTGGCTGCGCAAATGGCGCCGGCCCTTCCCGCTGCGCTCAGTCCCGGACGATCAGTTGCCCTTCGTCTCGATCCATGTGCCGGCCTACAACGAGCCGCCCGAACTCCTGAAAGAGACGCTCGACGGACTGGCGGCGCTCGATTATCCGCGCTTCGAGGTGCTGGTAATCGATAACAACACCAAGGATCCGGCGGTCTGGGAGCCGGTGCGCGACTACTGCGAACAGCTTGGGCCGCGTTTCCGCTTCTTCCATGTCGATCCGCTCGCCGGCTACAAGGCCGGCGCGCTCAACTTCGCCCTGCGCGAGACCGACCCGCGCGCCGAGGTGGTGGCCGTGATCGATGCCGATTACATCGTGATTCCCGAATGGCTGCGCCACCTGGTGCCGGGCTTCATGGATCCCGAGGTCGCCATCGTCCAGGCGCCGCAGGACTATCGCGACGCCGACCAGAACGCCTTCAAGGCGATGTGCATGTCTGAATACCGGGGCTTTTTCCATCTCGGCATGGTCACGCGCAACGAGCGCAACGCCATCATCCAGCACGGCACCATGACCATGATCCGGCGCACAACGCTCGATGAGGTCAACGGCTGGGCCGAATGGTGTATCACCGAAGACGCCGAACTCGGGCTCCGTCTGTTCGAGGCCGGACACAAGGCGCTCTATATCCCCTGCACCTATGGCCGGGGTCTGATGCCCGACACCTTCGCCGATTTCCGCAAGCAGCGTTACCGCTGGGCCTATGGCGCGGTGCGGATCCTCCTGCATCACCGGCACGCGCTGCTGGGGCTGCGCCCGACCGCACTCTCAGCCGGGCAGCGTTATCACTTCGTCGCCGGCTGGCTGCCCTGGTTCGCCGACGGCTTCAATCTGCTGTTCAACTTCGCCGCGCTCGGCTGGTCGGTGGCGATGGTGATGTTCCCGGACGCCATCACCCCGCCCTACATGACCGTCGCGCTGGTGCCGCTGGTGCTCTTCGTCTTCAAGATGTCCAAGAGCTTCTTCCTCTATCGCCGCCGCGTCACCGCCACCCTGCGTCAGAGTCTCGCCGCCGGACTGGCGGGACTGGCGCTGTCACACACCATCTCGCGTGCCATGTTCGGCGGACTCGTCACCGGCAAGCTCGGCTTCTTCCGCACCCCCAAGATGGCCGAGGCGCCAGCGGTCATCCGCGCCCTCGCCGACGCCCGCGAGGAGGCGCTGTTCGCCTTCGCCTTCCTGCTTGCCGGCGCGCTGGTCATGCTGCGCGAGGACGCCTACATGCTCGACGTGCGGATCTGGGTCGCGGTGCTGGTGGTGCAGTCCATCCCCTATCTGGCCTCGGTCCTGGTCTCGCTCACCAGCGCCTGGCAGAAGCTCCCCGCCAGTCTCGTCGGTGTCATGTCCGTCATGGACTGCGCTGAGAAGAATGGTGTGCCGCAACCGGTCAGCCGGGAGAACTGACCTGTCGCGAGGGTTCGGCGAGCACGGATTCGGGAATCGGAATCCGGCGCTCGCCGAGGCCAATGGGATCAGAAAACAGGCCACGCGGAACCCGCGATCCGCCTGAAAGCCGTCAAAAAGTGTTCGTTTTTATTCGATATAGGGTTTACCCCATACAGGGTTTTCCCTTAGACTGCCGCCTTCCCTGTTTATCGACCGAGATCCCGACATGCCTTGACCCGCGGGATCGGTCGTTTACCGAAAGAGGTTGGCTCCATGAAAAAGACCCTTGCCACTGCCGCGCTCATGATCTTCCTGCTGCCGCTCGGCAGCGACACCCAGGCCCGCGACAATCTGCGTCAAACCCAGCAAGGCATCGCGTCTTACTATCACGACAGCCTGCATGGCCTGAAAACCGCCAGCGGTCAGCGTTACAACAAAAACCGGCTCAGCGCCGCCCACAAGACCCTGCCGCTCGGCACCCGGATCAAGGTGACGGATACCCGCACCGGACGCAGCATCATCGTCAAGGTCAATGACCGCGGCCCATTCGTCAAAGGGCGAATTCTCGATCTGTCGCGCGAAGCGGCAAAGGAACTCGGCATCATCAAGAAGGGCGTCGCCAAGGTCGAACTCAAGGTGCTGAACGCACCGCCAGCAGGCCGCGATTCCTGACGCCCGAGCCGGTCTGCCCTATTCCCAGCGAAACAGCCAGGCTGCCAGCACCAGAAAGAGCGCAGCCAACCCGGCCAGCAGGCCAATCTGAGGCAGAACGTCCACCACACCGGCCCCGTCGATCATGACCCGGCGGGCGCCCTCAACCAGATGCGTCAGCGGCAGCAGGTGCGACAGCGTCTGCGCCGCGACACTCGTTCCCTCCATCGAGAACCAGACCCCCGACAGCAGCAGCATGGGCCAGGAAATCAGATTGAGCAGACCGTCGGCCACTTCCTCGCTACGCAGACGCGACGCCACGATCAGGCCCAGACTGATGAGACACAAAGCACCGGTCACATAGACCAGCGCCAGCGCCAGATAGGAGCCGCGCATCGGAAAGTCCAGCAGCGCCGTTGCCCCCAGATAGACGAGCAGACTCGCCCCCAGCACCACGATCAGCCGCGAGGCCACCTGTGCGGTCAGAAATTCCCAGGGACTGAGCGGCGTCGCCTTGAGCCGCCGCAGCACACCATTCTTGCGATAACGCACGATCACCCAGCCCACGCCCCACAGGCTGGAAAACATGATGTTCATCGCCAGCACGCCCGGCAGCGCCCAATCCACATAGCGCAGCGCCGCACCGCTGACGGCACGCCGTTCGGGCGACGGCCCGATCGCGGATGCATAGGCGCCCAGCAGCAGACGCTCCGCCAGATAGCCATTGGGCGAATCCGCGTTCACCCAATAGGCCGGCGTCCCGCGCAGATCGAGCAGCAGATCCAACTGATGCCGCTCGACCTTCGCAATCGCCGCATCCGGCTCGGTCAGCGGGATGAAACTGAGATAATCCAGGGCCAGAAAGGGGGAGGTCGTGCTGTGCAGATTGCCGTCCTGAGTGACCACGCCCACCTTGAACACATCCTCCGGCCCGCCCCGAAAGATAAAGGCGAAGGCCAGCACCATCATGACCGGCATCAGCAGATTCCAGCTCAGACCCGCACGATCCCGATAGAACTCACGATTGCGCGCGACCAGAATCGCGGCGATACGACGCCATACCGTCAGATTCACGCCCACTCCTCCCGGCTGACGGTCGTCACGACCGATCTCGCGACAGCCATTTGAGCAGGATGACGAAAAGCGCCTCCGGCTCGACCGGTCTGGCGATGAAAGCGTTCATGCTGCGGGCGTCTTGAGACACTCATGTCCACTCCACTGTACGCTGCAACGGATAAACCATGCCGATGGCAAGATCGAGACAGACGGTGCATGGACTCTGAGGCGGACTGCCTGCGATGGATGAACTGGATGCGAGTCCTTAGAAAGACCCTGAATTGGCGGAGAGGGAGGGATTCGAACCCTCGATAGGGTATTAGCCTATACACACTTTCCAGGCGTGCTCCTTAAGCCTCTCGGACACCTCTCCGGGGTGCAGAATCGCTTGCTTGACGGCTGCCGTTGCGGGGAGGCAAGTGGGTGGCAGACTGTCCGTTTATCGTCCCTGGCGCTTGCGAGTTGGCAAAGATACAGGAAGCGCGCGTTGCTTTCAAATCGCGCTTTGCATCAGACATCCGATTGGCGTCATCATCGCCATTGTTCAAATCCGACAGGCACGCGAAACCTGTGAACCGGCCCCACCCAACCAGCGCCGCAGGCGCTGACCGTCATCGACTGTATGAACTCTCGGTGCAGAACCCGTCCCTGGAGGTGACGTTCATCGACCGGACCTATCGCCGATTGCGCGGACGCACCGCCCGGCTGCTGCGGGAGGACTTCTGCGGCACGGCGGCGATCTGCCGCGAGTGGGTGAGCCGACGCCGGATCAATCGCGCCTTCGGGATCGATCTTGACCCCGAGGTGCTCGAATGGGGTCGGCGGCGCTGTCTCCAGACGCTGTCAGAGGATCAGCAATCGCGGATGGCGCTGCTGGAGCAGGACGTGCTGACCGTGCGAACCGATGCGCCGGATATCGTGCTGGCCTTCAATTTCAGTTACTGGCTGCTCTGCGGACGCACCGGACTGCTGCGATATTTCAAGCAGGTTCGGGCAACGCTGAAGGACGATGGCGTCTTTTTTCTCGACGCCTACGGCGGCTACGACTCCTATCGCGTTCTGACCGAGGAACGCCGGGTCCAGGATCCGCTGCACGGCGATTTCGACTATGTCTGGGAGCAGGCGGTCTACGAGCCCGTGACCGGGCGACTGCTGTGTCATATCCATTTCCGCTTCGATGACGGCTCAGTCCTGGAGCGCGCCTTCAGCTACGACTGGCGTCTCTGGACCCTGCCCGAAATCCGCGAGCTGCTGGCCGAGGCGGGCTTTGCAACGGTTCAGGTCTATTGGCAGGGCTGGGACGCCGACGGCCACCCGGACGGTGTCTTCGTGCCGGTCGAGAGCGGCGCGCCGGATGCAGGCTGGATCGCGTATCTGACGGCGGAGAAATAGCGGGCGTCTGGCTTGCGCCCATCAGAGCATCACATCCTCATAGATCACATCCAGCGGCAACTCGACATCGAGACAATCGAGCCGGACGCTGCCTTCCGTGACGGTCTCCAGCACCCAGCCACGCGCACGGCGGTGGATCTCGACCGTACGCTGGTTTTGCGCAATCAGCAGGTATTCGCGCAGACTGGGGATCGTCTGATAAGCCCAGCGCTTCTCGCGCCGGTCGATGCGCGCAGTGGAATCGGACAGGACCTCGACGAGCAGACAGGGCTGGGTGCGATAGTATGTTTCTCGGTCGTGCGGATCGCCGCTCAGGAGCAGGTCGGGATAGTAGAACAGATCCTGATTGTCGATCTGCAATCGAACCTTCATGTCGTTGGCGAAGAGTTGACAGGGCGTGCCGCGCAGGAGCGGACGCAACCGAGCATAGATGTTCCCGACGATCAACCCGTGCCGATCGCTGGCACCGGTCATGGCATAAATCTGACCGTCGATATATTCGTGACGGCAGTCGGCACCGTCTTCGCCGACCAGATAGTCATCGACCGACAGCGGCTGATTCCAGGCAGGATGGGGCATGGCTGTCCACCTTGGTTGAGGATGAGCAGTCATTGTAGCGTGCCGGGTTCAGGTAATCCCCAGGGATTATGATAACCACCAGGAACAGCAAGCAACTGAAGGCGGACGGCTGGACGCTGCGGGGCGTGAAAGGCAGTCATCACATCTTTACGCACCCCAGCAAGCCCGGACACCTCAGTGTTCCGCATCCCAGGCAGGATCTGGGCCTCGGACTGGTGCGTCAGGTGCTGAAACAGGCTGGACTCGACAGGAGCGGCGAATGAAATTCATCATTGCGATTGAACCCGCCACGCCGGGCACTGCGTTCGGGGTGGCGGTGCCTGATTTGCCAGGTTGCTTTTCGGCTGGCGACAGCCTGGATGAGGCGATCGACAAGGCGCGCGAGGCAATCGATCTGTGGTGTGAGACCGTCATCGAAGACGGCGGCGATCTGCCGATCCCGAAGACCCTGGCGGAACACCAGATCAATCCCGATTTTGCGGGTTGGATTTGGGCCGTGGTCGAGGTGCCGGTCGAGCGTTATTTCGGCCCGGCTGAAAAGCTCAACATTACTCTGCCGCGCCTGTTGCTGGCCAAAATCGACGACTACGCCCGAGCACACGGCTCTACCCGCTCGGGCTTTCTCGCTGATGCCGCACGGGCGGCGATGCGGGCTGACACTCGATAGCGATGGCCGAAAACGATCCGGTCAGCCTCCCCCATACGGCAGCCGCCCATACAGCCGGCTGAGTTCACGCAGTCGCGCGGCGGCTGACTCGTCGAGCATCTCTTCGCGATAGCGCCACATCCAGTTGCCTTCCGCCGTGCCAGGACGGTTCATGCAGGCGCTATCGCCGAGTCCGAGCACATCCTGCATCGGGAAGAGCGCCAGTTCAGCGACTGAGCCGAGCGCGGCGCGGATGAAATCCCACTGAATCGCCTGGCCGTCGCTGTTGAGATAGCGCCGGGCGTTGCGCTGGATCCAGTCTTCCTTGCCGGCCCACCAGCCAAGCAGTGTGTTGTTGTCATGGGTGCCGGTATAGACGGCCAGTCGCCGACGATGGTTGTGCGGCAGGAAGGCCGAGCGGCCAAAGCCTTCGGCAGTGTCCTCGAAGCCGAATTGCAGCACCGCCATGCCGGGCAGGTGCAGCTCGTCGCGCAGGGCTTCGACATCGGGCGTGATAACGCCGAGATCCTCGGCGATCAGCGGCAGATCCTCGCCAAGCGCAGCGCGCAGGGCATGAAACAGATCCCGCCCCGGCCCCGGCGCCCAGCGCCCGTTGATGGCGGTCTCCTCGCTGGCCGGGATCTCCCAATAGGCGGCAAAGCCGCGAAAATGATCGATCCGCACCAGATCGACCAGTTCCAGCACCCGTCGCAGCCGCTCGATCCAGAAGCTGTACCCATCCGCCGCCAGCGCCGGCCAGCGATAGAGCGGATTGCCCCAGCGCTGGCCGGTGTCGCTGAAATAGTCCGGCGGGACGCCCGCAATCACCGTCGGATGACCACGCTCGTCGAGTTCAAACCATTCGGGATGGGTCCAGACCTCGCTTGAATCATGAGCGACGAAGATCGGCATGTCGCCGATCAGATGGACGCCGCGTGCCCTGGCATAGTCGCGCAGCTCGCTCCACTGGCGGAAAAACACATACTGGATGAAGCACTGGAGATCGAGTTCGCTTCGATGGACGCCGGACCAGTCGGCCAGCGCCTCATGATCGCGTAACGCAAACGCGGGCGGCCAGTCGGTCCAGGGCAGCAGGTCGTGATGGACCTTGAGCGCGTGATAGAGGACGTAATCGTTGAGCCAGACCCGATGCATGTCGCAGAAGCGGGCGTAATCGTCATGTTCGGCAGCATTGGTGCGCGTCTTGAAGCCCGTCATCGCGCGTTGCAGCAGATCGCGCTTCCACACCGCGACCGCGCCAAAATCGACCTGATCGAGCGGAAATTCAGGCGGATCGAGATCGGCTTCCGCGATCCAGCCCGCCGCGACCAGCCGCTCGGGACTGATGAGCAGCGGATTGCCGGCAAAGGCCGAGGTGCATTGATAGGGTGAATCGCGATAGCCGGTCGGACCGAGCGGCAGCATCTGCCAGAGCCCCTGCCCCGCTGCCGCAAGAAAATCGATGAAACGCTGTGCGGTGGGTCCAAGGTCGCCGATCCCGAATGGGCCGGGCAGCGAGGTTGGGTGAAGCAGGATGCCGCTGGTGCGGTGCATGAAGGATGATCCCTGTTGTTGGGTGGAGGCAAGATTGAGGTGAGTCTAACCAAGCCTTGCGGAAAAACCCAATCGGCGAAGTCGGAAAGAGAATTGGCCGCGATCACGATCCTTCTATCCCGTCCCGGCATCCGGTAGGATCGCGCCCCAGAGCACGCGCGCCATCACCGGGATGTTTCAACGATGTTCACAAACCTTCGTCTCTGGGCCAACATCCTGCTTGGCATGGGGATCGCGATTGTCATCGCCGTCACTGCACTCACCGTCGCCAGCCTGCGTCACCTGGATGGCGTGGTATCCACGGCGGAGCAGGCGACACTGCGCCAGTATGCCGGCATCATCAAGGTCAATATCGACCATGAGACGCGCACGGCGCAAACCCTGAGCGCCCTCGTCGCCAATATCCCGGAGATCCGGCAGCATTTCGCCGCCGGTGATCGGGCCTGGCTGCAGGATCAGTTGCTCCCCGCCTACAAAGTCCTGGAGCAGGATTACGGAGCGGTCCAGTTCCAGTTCCATACCCCGCCGGCCACCTCTTTCCTGCGACTGCACAAGCCCGAAAAATACGGCGACGATCTCTCCGGTTTCCGCCATTCGGTCGTCACCGCCAACACCCAGCTCAAACCGCAGCGCGGTCTGGAGGTCGGCGTCGCCGATCTGGGCGCACGCGGCATGGTGCCCGTATTCGAGCAGGGCCGGCATCTGGGTTCGGTGGAATTCGGCATGTCGTTCGGCCCGACCTTCTTTGCCGCCTTCAAAGAAAACTATGGGGTCGATGCCGCGCTGCATGTGATGCGTGACGGCGTCCTCACCACCTTTGCCGGCACGCGCGGCGAGCAGCCGCTGCTGGACCCGGAAGCCATCCAGGCCGCTTTCGCCGGTACCCCGCAATCCCGCAATGTGCTGATCGACGGCCGGCCTCTGGCCGTTTATGCCGAAGTGGTGCATGACTACTCAGGCGCGCCGCTCGGGGTGGTGGAAGTGGCGATGGACCGCAGCGAGTCGCTGGCAGCCCTGAATCACACCACTCGTCTGGCCTGGTTCGCGGGCGGTCTGATGATGCTTCTGGGCCTGATCATCGCGCTGGTGACGGCGCGCACGCTGGCCCGGCGCATCGGACTGGTCGCAGCGGGCGTCAATCGCGTGGCGGCAGGCGATCTGAGCGGACAGATCGTCCTGAGCGGGCGCGACGAACTGGCCGAACTGGCCCAGGTGGCCAATCAGATGCGCCAGCGTCTGCATGATCTGGTCGCGCAGGTCGGCAGCCATTCCGGCGCGGTGGATGGCGCGGCGCGCGAGATCGCCCGCTCGGTTGACAGTCAGGCGGCGATCTCCAGCCAAATGTCGGCCTCGGTGGCCGAAATCACCTCGACCATGGAAGAACTCTCCGCCTCGTCGAGCCAGATCGCCGAATACTCCGGATCGGTGGTCGAGATTGCCCGGCGTACCTATGACGACAGTCTCCAGGGTGCCGATGCCATGCAGCAACTGGTGGTCCGGATGGAGGAGATCCGCCAGGACAATCAGCATTCACTGAAAGAAATCGTCGATCTGGGCGGCAAGTCCAAGGAAATCTCCAAGATCATGCAGATCATCGACACCGTGGCCGATCAGACCAAGCTGATCGCCTTCAATGCCGCGCTCGAAGCCTCCTCGGCGGGCGAGGCGGGCAAACGCTTCGGCGTGGTGGCCGCCGAGATCCGCCGGCTGGCCGATTCAGTGACCGAGTCCACCGGCGAGATCGCGAAAAAGGTGGGCGAGATCCAGGAGTCCATCGGACGCCTCGTCATCACCTCCGAAAAGGGCGCGCTCGGCATCGAGCAGGGCATGAACGATTCCTCGCGCACCGCCGCCTTTCTGCAGGATCTGGTGCAGGCAGCGAGCGAGACCACCAGTTCGGCCCAGCAGATCAGTCTCTCCACCCAGCAGCAGCGCACCGCCAGCAATCAGGTCGTGGTGGCGCTGCGCGAGATCGTCACCGCCAGTTCCGACACGGCACAATCGGTACGCCACATCTCGCAGGTCACGCAGGAGATGACCCGGCTCTCAGCGGATCTCAAGTTCCAGGTGGATCGTTTTACCCTGGACGAAACCGCGCGCGACACCGTCCACACAGGCGCCTGACAACCGATGAATCCAATCCGTGTCCTGGTGGTCGATGACAGCGACTCGGCGCGCGCGCTGATCCGTGCCCTGGTGGAGGAGGATCCGCGTCTCACCATCTGCGGCGAGGCCATTAATGGCCGCGAGGCGGTCGAGCAGGTGCTGACGCTCAAGCCGAACATCATCACCATGGACCTCCAGATGCCGGAGATGGACGGCATGACCGCCATTGAGGAAATCATGGCGGTGCGTGCGACACCCATTCTGGTGCTGTCGGATCTGGCCGATGCGCGCCATGCGATGTCGGCGGTGGCGCGGGGCGCGCTGGAAGCGACCGGCAAGCCGACCATCGACGATGGCGCCACACTGACCGCCCGGCTCAGGATGCTGGCCGGTGTTCCGGTGATCCGCCATATCCGCCGCACGCACGATGCAACCCCCGGACTGATCATCCCGCCAGCCGGCGAAGCGCACACGGGATTGCCCGGTGCGCTGCCCCCCGGCCCCCTTGCGGGAGAGGGCTGGGGAAGGGGGGCTGCCACCTTGCCATCGGCGCCACTCGCGGGGCGCGTCTTCGCCATCGCCTCATCCACCGGCGGACCCCAGGCGCTGGCGCGGATTCTGCCCATGCTGCCGGCCAATTTTCCCGCCCCCGTGCTGATCGCCCAGCACCTCTCGGACGGTTTCGCCGAAGCCATGGCCGGCTGGCTGAACGACCTCTGTCCGCTGACCGTGACGGTGGCCCGCGCGGGCGAGCCGCTGCGGCCCGGATACATCTATCTGGCCGATCCCGTCACCCATCTGAGCCTGATGCCCGATGACCGCATCCGGCTCATCCCCCGCACCGAGACGGATATCTATCACCCCAATTGCGACCGGCTGCTGTCGTCGGTGGCCGAGGTCTGCGGTCAGCGTGCGGTTGGTGTCATCCTCACCGGCATGGGCCGCGACGGCGCGCGCGGGATGCTCGACATCCGCCGCGCGGGCGGCGTGACCATCGCGCAGGACGAATCCAGCTCGGTGATCTTCGGCATGAACCGCGAAGCCATCGCCGCTGGCGGGGTGCAGACGATACGTCCGCTGGACGCCATCGCCAGCGAGCTGATCTGGCTCGCGCGCGTCGCCCCGACCCGCGCCGGCGAGGTCGGATCATGAATCTGCAACCCTTGCAGACCTTCATTCAGGAACGGATCGGGCTGCATTTTGGCGGCGACACCGGCACCCAATGGCGCGCACTGCTCGCCAATCGAATCGAGCGGGTCAGCGCCGGCTCCGCCGAAGACTATCTGGCGCGCCTGCACCAGGACGAAGCCGAGCTGCACGCACTCACCAGTCTGCTGACCATCAACGAGACCTATTTTTACCGTGAGCCCCAGCATCTGAGGCTGCTGACTGAGCGACTCTGCCCTGAATTACTGGCCCATCAGCAGGCGGGCGCCAGGGTCCGCATTCTCTCGGTCGGCTGTTCCAGCGGCGAAGAGCCCTATTCCATCCTCATCGCCCTGCACGAACGCTATGGCGAACTCGCCGAGTCGCTGTTCGAGATCAACGCAGGCGACGTGGATCAGGTCGCGCTCGCCCGCGCCCGCGCCGGACGCTACAGCCCCTTCGCGTTCCGCGCCTTTCCGTCGGAGCTGATCGGGCGCTATTTCACGCCCGGCGATGGCGCCGAGCGCCAGATCAATGACAGCATCCGCCGTCAGGTGCGGTTCCAGCCGTTCAATCTGCTTGCACCCGCGTATCCGGCTGAGTTACAGGGTCAGGATGTCATTTTCTTCCGCAATGTCTCGATTTATTTCGACGTACCAACCCGTCGGCATGTGCTGGAGCAGCTCAAGGGACTGCTCAATCCGGGCGGATCGCTCATCGTCGGCATCGCCGAGACCCTGGCCAACGATTTCAGCGTTCTGACACTGCGCGAGCGCGACGGGGTCTTTTTCTTCTGCAATCCGCCCGTCTCCAGTGCGCCAATCAGCCTGCCGCGCCCAGCAGCAGGCAGGCTGTCGCGTGGCGATTCGACCGCACTCAGCGCGCTTTCCACCCGTCTGCCAGCCAAACCTCTGTCCAATCCTGACCGCCGCACCGCATCACGTCCGGCGCACCCGCGTCTGACATCGCCGCCGTCTGCCGCGCTCCGGCCTGCACCGACTGCGCACAACGGCGATCAGGAGGCGCTGGCGCTGGCCCAGGCCGGGCGTTTCGACGAGGCGCTGGAACGGCTGAAGCCAGACTGCGAGAGCGAGACCGCGCACGTCCAGGATCTCGCGCTCCTGGCGCATCTGCTGTTCGAAGGACGCGATATCCCCGGCGCGACACAGGCGGCGCAACGGGCGCTGGAACTCGACCCCTGGTGTCTCGATGCGCTCCTGCTGCTGGCGCGCATCGCTCAGGATCAGGGCGACCATGCCGCCGCCATCGCCCATCTGCGCCGGGCCATCTACCATCGCCCGGATTCCTGGCGTGCGCATTTCCAGCTCGCCGAGCTCTACCGCAGCGGTGGTCAACGGGAACTGGCGGGGCGCGAATACCGCATCCTGCTGCATCAGTTGGAACAGGTGATCGCGCCGGGACAGAGCGTCACGCCGGACGCCAGCCCGCTCCCCTCTCCGCTCTCCCTGCATGACATGCGTCTGCTGTGTGAGACCCGTCTGGCCCGGCTTGACACCGCAGCAGACTGAGACGGCATCATGGCGCTCGACATCAAAAAATTCCTGGGCCGCTTTACCGGCGAGGCGCGTGAGAATGTGGCACGGCTCGAAGCCGGACTGACCGGAATCGCGGCGGGCGGCCGACTGGATGCCGAGACCATCAACGGCCTGTTCCGCGCCGCGCACACCATCAAGGGCTCGGCGCGGATGCTCAAGCTCAACAGCATCGCCGAGACCGCGCACCAGTTGGAAGAGGTGCTGGGGGCGCTGCGCGAGGAGCGGCTGAACCAGACCCCGGAACTTGGCGGTCTGCTGATGCGCGCGGTGGACGCCATCGGCGCACTGGTCGAACAGGTGGAGTCGAGCGGCGGCCAGCTCCCGCCAGCGGATCAGGCACTCTGCGAGCAGCTCGCCCAGACCGCCAGCGGCGCCCCGCCCGCTCCGGTCAGCGCCCCGAATGTCACCAGTCCGGTTCCGACCGAACCAGCAGCGGCGACGCCAGACAGACAGCCCGCCGTCGTCGGACCAGCGGCCGCAACGCCCTCCCCTGCCGACAGGGAGGCGCCCGCCGCATTGCGCACCCCGGACAGCGTGCGGGTACGCCTGGACAAGCTGGACGAGCTCATCAAACTGATGGGCGAGGTCGTTTCCAATCAAACCCGTCTGCGCCAGCGCCTGCTGGATGCGCAGGCGCTGGACCGCGCCATGCAGTCGCTGACTGACGAGGACAGCGACCCCATTCCGACACAGCTCGCCGGGCAGACAGCGGCGCTGCACCATTTCACGCTCGCACTGCGCGATCTGGCGATGGAACAGGAAATCCTGATCAGCGACCTCAATGATCGGGCGCTCGTCATGCGCATGCTGCCGCTGGCGACGGTCTTCGACCCCATCGCCCGTGTCGCCCGCGAACTGGGACGTGACCTGGGTCGTGAGATTCATTGCGAGATCAGCGGCGGCGAGATCGAACTGGACCGTCATCTCATCGACCGTCTGGGCGATGCCCTGGTGCATCTGCTGCGCAATGCCATCGATCACGGCATCGAACCACCGGATGAACGTCGCGCAGCGGGTAAGCCGCCACTCGGACGCATCCGGCTGTCAGCGCGGGCCGAAGGCGTGGGCGTGCTGATCGAGGTCAGCGATGACGGACGCGGACTGGACCGGGAGCGGGTGCTGACCAAGGCGATCCAGAAGGGTCTGATCGATCCGGCCCGTCGCACCGACATCACCGACGATCAGGTCGCCGAGCTGATCTTTCAGCCCGGTTTCAGCACCAGCCCCATCATCACTGACATCTCGGGACGCGGCGTGGGGATGGACGTGGTCAAGCGATCCATTCTCGATCTCCAGGGCGCGGTGTCGGTCTCCAGCCGTCCGGGGAGCGGGCTGGTCGTGACGCTTCAGCTTCCGCTGTCGCTGGCCGTGATGCGGGTGCTCCTGTTCGAGGCCGGCGGAATGCGCTTCGGTCTCACCGCCCAGCATGTCGTCGAACTGCTCCGGGTGCCTCGGGAATCGACCATCCAGATCGCTGATCGCCCGGCGCTGGTGCTGCACAATGAATTCGTCCCGCTGGTCCCGCTGACCGACCTGCTGCATCTGCCCATGCCCTCGCAGACCCGCGAGGAGTCGCCGCATCCGGGCGGACATCTGGTGCTGGTGATCGGCGTCCATCAGATCAAACTGGGGCTGGTGGTGACGCAACTCATCGACGAACGCGACATGGTGATCAAACCGCTGCCCGCGCACATGCGTCACTCCGGCCTGGTCTCCGGGATGGTGGTGACTGGAAACAATGAGCTGGTCAGCGTGCTCCAGGCGCCGGCGCTGCTGGAGGCGGCCCGCCGCGCACGGGGCGAGAGCCTGTCCAGACCCGACCGGGCAGCGCCGGATCGCGACGCACGCCAGACGCATCACGTCCTGGTGGTCGATGATTCGCTCAACACCCGCGAGATCGAAAAAGAGATCCTGGAGGCCCACGGCTATCAGGTGACGCTCGCGGAGGATGGACTCGAAGGCTGGCAGAAGGCACTCGGCGGACACTTCGACGCGGTGCTGACCGATGTGGAGATGCCGGGCATGGACGGCTTCTCGCTGACCGCCCGGCTGCGTGAGAATCCGCGTTATCACACCACACCCATCATCATCATCACCTCACGCCAGAAAGAGGAGGACAAACAGCGCGGGGTGCTGGTCGGCGCCGACGCCTATATCGTCAAAGGCGATTTCAACCAGTCCAGTCTGGTGGAAACGCTGAAAAACCTGCTGGGTTAAACTGCACCCGGCGCGGTATGCCGTGTTTTGGCCTGGATCAACCCTGGGGGCATCGACGACTGTCGGAGCTGGCGCGGTTTAAAACATTGACCCTGTCCGAACGCGCCGTTTTCCAGACTGTGGATCGGGGTGCCAACAACCCGATCAAGACACAAACAAAGCGTAGAATGTCAGAGACAGTGAGCCCATGACATTCCTCATAAAACACATTAAGTCTCCGGCGGAGGTTTCGAGCAAGATGCGTATTTTGATCGTTGACGACGATCCCCTGGCCGGGGAAATGACACAGGCCATCCTGGAAGAGGCCGGTCATGACTGTCTGTTCGCCGCGAACGGCCTGGAGGCACTGGAACATCTGGCGGACGAGACGCCCTTTGAGCTGCTGGTCTCCGATCTGCACATGCCACTCCTGAGCGGGCTGGAACTCTTCCGGGAGATCCGCGAGCAGGGGCTGGATCTGCCCTTCGTGCTGCTCACCGGCGATGATCCGGAACCGCTGCGGGCCCAGACGCCGGGCCTCGCCGCCTGTCTGATGAAGGATGACTCGCTGGAGACCGACCTGCCGCGTCTGATCGCGCAGCTTTGAACCGCCAGTAACGTATCAGAAATAAGTTGAACACCGAATCTGATCGTTATCGTTGTCGTAATCGACAACGATAACGACAACGACCGTGGCAAAAGTGTTCTTTCGTCGAGTTGTTTCACTTATTTTTGAACCGATCCCTGTGAATCGTTCAGAAATCGCCCTGGTATAAGAGAAACGGACATGGCGACCGGCAAGACCGAATCATTCATGGAGCGCAAACGCAAGCTCCGCCAATCCTTCCTCTCGCAGTTTCCGGGGCGGCTGGCACTGGCGCGCGATCTGCTGGCCCAACTGGCTCCCGGCGACGATCACGCTGAACGACTCAAGCAGCTCCATCTCATCTTCCACACAATCAAGGGCTCCGGCGCCTCCTTCGGATTCGAGTCGATCAACGCCCCGGCCAGGGCGGCGGAACAGGCGCTGCGCGAGACCCTGGACAGCAACGGACAGGTCACTGCCCCGCTGCTTGACGAACTGACCCGGCGGCTGGACGCGCTGGCCGGGCTCGATCTGAATCTCGACACCCCCAACGGACACGATCACGGTCCAGGCTTCATCATCGCCCCGAGACAAACCAGCGACGCCTACCCCGGCGAGCGCCGTCAGCGGCTGATCTATCTGTGCGACGACGATCCGATTCTCGTCCAGGAACTCGCCACGCAGCTGAGCTGCTTCGGTTATCGGGTGACGCCCTTCGTGACCCTGGACGCCCTGCGCGAGGCCGTCGCCGTCGAGCCGCCCTCAACCATCATCATGGACGTGATCTTCCCCGAGGGTCAGCACGCCGGCCCGGCCGCCATTGCCGAACTCAGCACCCGTCTGAGTCAGACCATCCCCACCGTGTTCATCTCCAGTCACGACGACTTCAGCGCCCGGCTGCGGGCGGTCCAGGTCGGCGGCAGCGCCTATTGTCCCAAGCCGGTCAAGGCGGTTGAAATGGCCGAAATTCTCGACCAGCTCACCAATCGCGCGCCGCCGGAGCCCTTTCACATTCTGATCGTGGATGACGACCCGGACATGGCGCAATTTCACGCCATGGCGCTGGAAGAGTCGGGGATGATCGCCCGCGTCGTGACCGAGCCGGAGCAGGTGCCCGCCGTGCTCGAAAGCTTCGACGCCGATCTGGTGCTGATGGATCTCTACATGCCCAACTGCTCCGGCGTCGAACTGGCGCAGGTGCTGCGCCAGATCCCCGGCTATCTCAGTCTGCCGATCATCTATGTGTCCTCCGAGACCAATGTCGATCGCCAGTTCAAGGCGCTCGAAGTCGGCGCCGACGGTTTTCTCACCAAGCCGCTGGAGCCTGAGCGGCTGGTGACCGAGGTGCATCTGCGCGCCGAACGCATGCGCACCCTGCGCTCGCTGATGATCCGCGACAGCCTGACCGGACTCTTCAACCACAACACCATCCTGCAACTGCTGGAGGTGGCGATGGCCAGCGGTCGGCGGAGCCAGAGCCCGATCTGTCTGGCCATGCTCGACGTGGACCGCTTCAAGACGGTCAACGACACCTACGGCCATCCGGCGGGCGATCAGGTGCTGATGGCGCTGGCCCGCACCCTGCGGCTGCGTCTGCGCGAGGTCGATCTGGTCGGGCGCTACGGCGGCGAGGAGTTCGCGGTCGTCCTGGTCGGGCTGGACTCTGAGCAGGCGAAGGGCGTCATCGATTCACTGCGGACGAGCTTTGCCGCCGTCACCTTCTTTGCCGATGGCATCGAATTCCGCTGCACCTTCAGTGCCGGGGTCGCCGGCTTTCCTGAGTTCACCAATGCCTCGGCTCTGACCGAGGCGGCGGATCGGGCGCTCTACCGGGCCAAGCATGCGGGCCGCAATCGGGTGGAAATCGCCCACGAGGAGCCCGATACGCCATCCGGGATCAATGCCGTTCCTGACACGCACGACAGCGAAGGAGCCGGCAATGGCGCCTGAACGTGACCAGTTGGCCGAGATTCTGGAGCAGCGTCGCCAGGCTGGCGCGGGCATCGTCACCGTCGATGCGCCGGCCCTCAAGCTCGTCATCTTCGCCATCGGTGACGCCTGCTTCGCCTTTCCCGGATCGCGGATCATCGAGATCCTGCCGCTGACGACCATTCATTTCGTTCCCGGCTGCCCGGCCTTCCTGGAAGGCGTGATCAATGTGCGCGGCGATATCGATTCGGTGATCCGTCTCGGCGATCTGCTGGGCGCCGCGCACGCGCCCACCGACCGGCACACGTCGATCCTCCTGGGACAGGGCCGGGCGGGAGACCCGCCCGTGCGCAGCGGGCTGCGGGTTGATCGGGTGCTGGATGTGCTGGATGTGATCGAGTCATCCATTCAGCCACCACCCGAGACACTGCCGGAACCCCTGCGGGGACTGGCGAGCGGGGTCTTGCGGCATCGCGAACAGACGGTGATCGTACTGGATCTGGAGCGGCTGTTTCACGCCATTCAACATCGCGCCGGAGTCATGTCTTCATGACCCGCGCGGAATGGGCTGAGGCCGGCCTCGCGGTCGTGCGCTGTGCCGCCGGGGGACTGAACTTCGCGCTGGAGGCGGACAAGGTGCAGGCCATGCACGCGAACGGGGCGCAGTCCGCGATCACGCTGGCCGCGCTGCTGCAACTCCCCGAACGCCAGCCGGCTGCACAGGAACGGCTGCTGTCCATCACCCATCCGGACGGCATCCGCCTGCTGCGGGTGGAGGAACCGGTGATTCGCTGCCGCATTCCGGCCCTTACGCTCTCTCCCATCCCGCCGCTGATGGCGGCCCATCTGCGGCTTCCCTGGGTGCGCGCACTGGCCTGGCTCGGGACGCCCCCTGATGCAACCCTGCTCATCCTCCTCGATGCCTGGCGTTTACCCACTGGACGCAGTTGACATGAAGCCCCATAAAAACCTCGTGAAAACGACACGACTGCGCGAACAGGCACGACAGATCCTCCGTGACCGCACCTTTGACAAGACCCTCATCGAATTCAGACGCGGCGATTTCACGCTCGACACCCTGCTCGAAGAACTGCACATCTATCATGCTGAGCTCCTGATCCAGCAGGAGGCGCTGCGCGACAGTCAGGAGGTCAACGAATTGGCTCTGGCGCGCTTCGTGCGGCTCTATTACGACCTGCCGCTGCCCGCCCTGCTGGTGTCCTGGGAAGGTGTGATCAAGGAATCCAATGCAGCGGCAGCAGACGTGCTGCCGCTGAATCGCCAGCTTTTCATTCTGCTGGCCCAGCCGCATCATGTCCCCGTCCTCGAAAATGCCTTCCGCCAGGCGCGGGCCACAGGTCAGTCCAACTGCCCCGAGGTCTTTCTGCAAGGCGCCGGAGGCGCCACCCTGATCGCCGATCTGATGCTGCTCCGTCTGCCGGAATCGGAGAGCAAGGATCCCGAATTCGTCTGCACCATCATCGATCAGACCGAGCGCATCGCCCGCGAGGCCCGTTATCGCCAGCTCACCAAGATCATGAGCGACGTGGCCTATTCCTGCCTCGACGGGAGGGATGGACGCTTCATCATCGACTGGATGACGGATTCCATCGAGACCCTGACCGGATACCCGCTGACCGAGGTGCTGGCGCGCGGTTCCTGGCGTTTTCTGATCGCCCCGGAAGACGTCGCCGTTTTCGACGCGCGGGTGATGGGGATCGAGCCAGGCGAAACCTCCACCCACGAACTGCGTCTGCGTCACCGGGACGGCTCGCTGCGCTGGATTCGCGCCACCACTGAATGTCTGCTGGAGTCCGCACCGGCAGGCACACGGCGGCTCTATGGCGGCATGGTGGACATCACCGCACACAAGCAGCGCGAAACCGAGATTCAGCGACTGGCGCTGGTGGTGGAGCAAAGCCCGAGCATCGTCCTCATCACCGATACCCGGGGCGTGGTCGAATATGTCAACGAACGCTTCTGCGAGACCACCGGCTACAGTCGCCAGGATGTCTGTGGCAGCACCATGGATCTGATCAAATCGGACACCACGCCCGCCACGGTCCATGCCGAGATGTGGCGCACCATCCTGGGCGGCGAGACCTGGCGCGGCGAGTTCCAGAACCGCCGTCAATCCGGCGAACTGTACTGGGAGCAGGCGCTCATCACCCCGCTGCGCAACGAGCAGGGCGTCATCTCGCACTTCGTCAAGCTGGCCGAGGACATCAGCGAGAAAAAGGCGCTGTCCGAACGGCTCGCCTATCTGAGCCACTACGACCCGCTCACCGGACTGCCCAATCGAACCCTGATGCGCGAGCAGATCGATCATGCGCTGATCCAGGCGCGGCTGGAGTCGCACGGTCTGGCGGTCCTCTCGATCGATCTGGACAATCTCAAGTTCATCAACGATTCACTGGGTCATGCCGCCGGCGACCGGCTGCTGCGCGAAGTGGCGCTGCTCCTGCAAACCCTGTTGGGCGAAAACGACCGGTTAGGCAGTTTCGGCGGAGACAAATTCGTGCTGCTGGCGGGACATCTGCGACGCGCACAGGATTCGATCGCGCTGGTCGAGCGCATCCAGAGCGCACTCGACAGCCCGATCGTCTTCGGCGACAACCGGGCCACCATCAGCGCCTGCATCGGCATCGCGCTCTATCCCGAAGACGCCCAGACCACCAGCGATCTGATCGGTCATGCCGATTCCGCGCTGCACATCGCCAAGACGGAAGGGCGGCGGCTCTATCGCTTTTACACCCCGACCCTGAATCGCGAGATCCTGGAACAGTTCCAGCTCGAACAGGCCCTGCGTCAGGCCTTCGAGCGCAACGAACTGCTGCTGCACTATCAGCCGCGCGTCGAGATCGCCACCGGACGCATCCTGAGCCTGGAGGCACTGGTGCGCTGGAATCACCCCGACTGGGGTCTGGTCTCGCCGACACGCTTCATTCCCATCGCCGAGGCCACCGGACTGATTCTCCAGCTCGGCCCGCTGGTGCTGCGTCTGGCCTGCCGACAGATCCGTCAATGGCGGGCGGCGGGCGTGCCGACCGTCCCGGTTGCGGTCAATCTCTCGGCCGGCGAGCTGTATCAGGAGGGTCTGGCGCAACAGATCGGCAGCTGTGTCGCAGACTTTCAGCTTGATCCCGCCGAGCTGGAATTCGAGATCACCGAAAGTGCGGCCATGCGCTCCATCGATCAGGCCGTCGCCATTCTGTCCAATCTGCGCGACATGGGCTTTGCGCTCTCAATCGATGATTTCGGCACCGGCTACGCCTCGCTCAGTTATCTCAACCGTCTGCCGATGCAGTCGATCAAGATCGATCAATCCTTTCTCGCTGAGATCGGTAACATCGAGCGACACCGTCAGTCCGCCGCCATCGTCAAGGCCATCGTCGGGCTCGGCGCCACACTCGACCTGCACATCATCGCCGAAGGGGTGGAGACGCAGGCTCAGCGGCATTTTCTACTCGAACATGGCTGTCAGGTGGCGCAGGGTTATCTCTTTGCCCGACCGCTGCCGGCGGATCGGATCGAGCCGCTGCTGCGTGCCGGCTATCTGCCGCTCGATGGTGCGGATGCATCGGGTTGAGACTCCAGTCCATTCACAAGATCCACGCGAGCAAACCCCGCCATGCCGAACACACCTGATTCGCCAGCCGTCAAACACTATCTGCTTGGCCTTCAGGACCGCATCTGTCACGTCCTGCGTGAAACGGACGGCGGAGCGGATTTCATTGAGGATGTCTGGGAGCGTCCCGGCGGTGGTGGCGGACGCACCCGCGTGATGCAGCAGGGGGCCGTCTTCGAGCAGTGCGGCATCAATTTCTCGCATGTCTTCGGCGAGCGTCTGCCGCCCTCGGCCAGCGCGCATCGACCCGAACTCGCCGGACGCCGCTTCGAGGCGATGGGGGTCTCCCTGGTCTCACACCCGCTGAATCCCTATGTCCCCTCGTCCCATCTGAATGTGCGCTTTTTCATCGCCGAACAGGACGGCGCCGCGCCCGTCTGGTGGTTCGGCGGCGGTTTCGATCTCACGCCCTATTACGGCTTCGACGAGGATGCCGTGCACTGGCACCGCAACGCGCAGGCCGCCTGTGCGCCCTTCGGCGCGGATCTCCATCCCCGCTTCAAGCAGTGGTGCGATGAGTATTTCTTCATCCGGCATCGCCAGGAGGCGCGCGGCATCGGCGGCATCTTTTTCGATGACTTCGATCAGGGCGGCTTCGCACACAGCTTCGCCTTGCTGCAAAGCGTCGGCGATCACTATCTGCCGGGGTATCTGCCCATTGTCGAACGGCGCTGGGCTACGACCTGGGGCGACCGTGAACGCGCCTTTCAAACCTATCGGCGCGGACGCTATGTCGAGTTCAATCTGGTTTATGACCGGGGCACCCTCTTTGGGCTCCAGTCGGGCGGACGCACCGAATCCATTCTGGTCTCCATGCCGCCCGAAGTGAGCTGGCGCTATGACTATCGCCCCGAACCGGGCAGCCCCGAAGCCGAACTCTACGCGCGCTTTCTCCCGCCGCGCGACTGGCTGGATGAACAAACCGGGTAAAGTTACCTGCGTAGCCCTACGGACTAGGTAATGATGGGATCGTCGCGCAGAATAGAGTTGGATCGCATCGTTATGTCCCGCCCCCTGTTGCAAGAAAATTCCCGGAGCGCGTTATGAATTCATCACAAACAATCCTTGGCCTCGCTTCGCTGTCGCTCATCTTGACTTTGGGACTGACTGCCTGCGAGCAGGAGGGCACCGCCGAAAAGGCCGGGCAAGAGATTGATCGTGCCGCTGAAAAAATTGGCGAAAAAATGGATGAGGCAAGGGATTCGCTCGACAGACGGGCTGAACGAACCGGCAATTATCTTGGTGAAGCGACCATCACCGGAAAAATCAGGGCCGAGATCCTGCGCGACCCATCGATCAAGATCTTTCAATTCAACATCGACACAACAAACGGCGCGGTCAAATTGAGCGGCGTGGTCGATTCGCAGCAAAGCATCGACCGCATCCAGAAAATCGCTCGTGGTGTGGACGGCGTGAAGTCAGTCGATAGCGATCTGACGGTGAAAGGTTCTGAGTAACACATGATCCGGGCCGACGGATGTCAATGATTCGTGCAGCAGTGCAGATGTTCCGAGACCATTTCTATCGTTGTCGTTGTCGTAATCGTCGGCTCGCAAATCTTCAATGATGACAACGACAACGAACAGCATCGAGATTTCTAAGGTGCTGCATCAAACACTTAGCCGCGACGACTATTTCTCGCGCGGATAGGGCCAGGCCAGCACACCGCCTTCCATCACCCTGACATTGCGCCAGCCACGGGCGCTGAGGATGATGGCGGCCTCGTAGCCACGCAGCGAGATCTGGCAATAGACGATGATCTCCCGATCCTTGTCCTGAGGCAGCTCGTGCAGCCGGTCACGCAGCGCGCCGAGCGGAATCAGGGTCTCACCGATGCCGAGACGCATCGCCTCGAACTCGCGGGGGGTACGCACATCAAGGATGAAGCAATCGGCACCCTGATCGACGCGCGTCTTGACCGCTGCGACTGACAATCCCTGCATCCGCCCGGCGAGTTTGTTCTCCAGCACTTGGGCCGCCACGATGACGTGATCCAGCGCCAGCGAGTAAGGCGGGGCATAGGGTAGATCGGCATTGACCAGATCGGCGACGGTCAACTGGCCGCGAATCGCCATGGCCACCGTCGCGACACGCTTGCTGGCGTCGCCGGGGCCGATGCACTGGAAGCCCAGCACCCGACCGGACTGGCGCTCGGCCACCAGCTTGCTGACCAGCAGTTTGCCGCCCATGAAACCGGGGATGTCGGTCCCGGCGATGGTCGCGGTCTCGATCTCCATGCCAAGATCCCGCGCCCGCTGCTCCGAGAGCCCGGTGAAACCCACCGTATAGTCGAAAATCCTGCAGATGCCGGTCTGAGTGACGCCGGGGAAGCGGGCGCTGTCCGCGTTGATCACGTTTTGACCGGCCACCCGCCCCTGAAGGTTGGCGATATCGCCATAGGGCGCATTCATCTGCTGCCCGGTGATGAGCGAGGTGCACTCGCAGCAGTCGCCGGCGGCATAGATGTCGGGGTCTGAAGTCTGCATGAATTCATTGACCGCAATCCCGCCGAACTCACCGATGGTGAGCCCCGCCGACTGCGCGAGTGCGCTGTTGGGTTTCACGCCCACCGCCACCACGGCCAGTTCGCAGGGCAGTTCGGTGCCATTGTCGAGCTTGACGCCGGTGAGCCGTCCGTTTTCGCCCAGGAACTCGGTGACGCCATGACCCAGGAGAATGTCGGCTCCATGCGTCCGGACATGGTTCTCGACCAATTTGGCCAGATGCGGATCCAGAAAAGGCAGGATCTGCCGGGTCTTCTCAATGACCGTGGTATGAATCCCGGCCAGACGCAGCGCCTCACAGACCTCGAATCCGATCAGTCCGCCGCCGACCACGACCGCCATCCTGACCGACTGCTGATCGCGCACCGCCCGCAAGGCGTCGGCGTCGGCCAGTGAATGCAGGCTCGTCACACCAGCCAGATCGATACCTGGAACGGGCGGACGCAACGGCCTGGCCCCGGTGGCGATCACCAGCCGGTCATAGGGCAGGCTGAATCGCTCGCCGGTGGGCAGGTGCTGACAGGTGACGGTCCTGGCGGCGCGGTCGATCTCCACCGCTTCGGTCTCCACCAGCGCCTTGATGCGCTTGGCCTGATGGAAGAAAGCGGGATCGCGGGTGATGCCGGCCGGACTGCCGATCAGGAGATTGCGATCATCGAAGGTGCCGCCGACATAGTAAGGGAAGCCGCAGGATGCCATGGACAGGTCCGGCTCGCGCTGGATCAGGGTGATCTCGGCGAACTCGTCCAGGCGGCGCGCCTTGGCTGCCGCCTTGGGGCCGGCGGCGGTGCCGCCGATGACCAGGATACGCAGGGGTGATGACATGCTGGGGCTCCTCGGGGGATTCGGTGCGGCAGGATCAATTCGATCAGAACGGGGTGGGATTGGCGATACCGTGGTCGGCGAGCCAGCGGACATCCAGCACCCAATGCACGGATTCGACCTCCGGTAACGCTTCGATGACATCCATTGAGCGTTTCTGGGCATCCACCAGCGCCTTCTGGGCCGCGATCATCTTCGGATCGTCTTCGCGCAGACCGTTCAGGTTCGGGTAGATGACCTGCAGAAAGCGGTAGGCCGGAATGTCGAATGAGCGTGGCGTCAGCATGGTCGCCACGCCGTCGCTGAATGAAACGACCCGAAACTGGTAAGGATAATTGGACACCACCGGATCGTCTTCGAGGATGGCATTCATGCTGTTGATGCCGGGCTGCCAGGACGAGCGAACGCCGATGACGATGAGCGCAAGCACGATCAAACCAAGTACAACGCTGTAATTGCGGGTAAAACTGTCCATGAGCGAGTGTCTCTGGAAAAGGCGGAACAGGTGTAACAATCCATCCGTCAAACGGGTGGCTTCGGGTTAAACCCCAAAGGGATTCATTGGCTGGCTGTCTCGTGCCGCAGCGCAACGGTTCCGAGAGCGTCTCCGATCATGATCGTTGTCGTAATCGAAGATTCGCAAATCGATGACGACAACGACAACGACAACGAACACTACTTCGGGATTTCCAAAGCAACCACTGTTGCAGACGGCGAAGATCAGGGCTTCCCGACCTGAAGCCGAACCTGCGCCGGATGATGTTGATCGGCGTGATCGTGCCGATGATCGTGATGATGGTGGTCATGGTCGTCTTCATGAGGCAAGGCCGCCGCCAGCGGCGCACCGGCTGCCAACTGCGCGACGGCCCGTTGGGGATCCGGCTCGCTGGTCGCATGAACGCTGATGCCATGACGCGCCATGCGCTGCATGAACCCCGCCCCTGCGCTCTGGGTGATCAGGGCATTGAGCCCCAACTGAAACAATGGATGATCTTCTCCGTGATAATCATGGATGGACATCCCGGAAGACAGGTCAAGTCGTTCCGCCTCGACAGGGGGCGCGGATCCATCCACGTCGTAGACGATGAAGCGACGGCTCTTGCCGGCATGCCCGGTGATGGTCTTGAAATTCTGACTGGTGACTGCAATGCGCATGATGGTGCTCTGTTAAACCGCGCCCGGTGCGGTATGCGGTGTTTTCGGATGCTATCGACCTTGACCGCATCGACAGCCGTGAGAGCCTCTGCGGTTTACAGAGAGTTAAACCACGTCACGGTCAAGGGCCGTCGATGCGCCAAACGTCGAACTCACTCGAAGTTTAGCCTTTTGCTCTGGACGCGGTTTAGTCTTTGCAGGTCTTGAAGCCAAACAGGGTGTAGGCCGGGCACCAGGACAGAATGGCCGTGGCCAGCGGAACGATGCCGATCCAGCCCCAGGGTCCGAGATTGCCGGTGACGGTCAGGGCAATCAGGGCGATTCCGGCGACGCCGCGAATCGCACGATCAGTGGTGCCGATGTTTTTGGTGATGTTCACGAGCCGTTTCTCCCAGTGGTGCGTCAATGGCCCCCAGGGATTGGGGACTTTCATCACCTTAAAGCAGCCGACCCGGTCCGTCAGTGACTTGATCACAGAACACTGAAGTCGATGCGCTCCAGACCCTGCCGGTCAAGGATCTGGATCGTCGAGCGCCCCAGCCTGACCAGACCGGCGGTCTCCATGCGTTTGAGATGGCGCGACACCACCTCGCGGGCAGTGCCCATCTCCGCCGCGATTTCCTGATGGGTCGCCATGAGGGGCGCGGACGGCTCCGGGGCGGTTCGCAGCAGGAGAAAATGCGCCAGTCTCTGCCCGATCGGGCGGAAGGCGAGCTCCTCCATCCGCTTGACCAACTGCGCGATGCGCGCCCCCAGATTGTCGAAGACAAAACGCCGGAAGGCCGGTGCCTCGGCCAGAGCACGGTCGAAGACCGGCTTGGAGACCATCAGGATTCTGACCTGGGACTCGGTGAAGGCCTCGGCGGGATAATCATCCCCCGACAGGATGCAGCAGGTGGTGAGAACGCACGCCTGACCGGGCTCGACCCGGTACAGCAGCGCCTCGCGCCCCCCCTCGCCGAGGATCTGCACCCGGATGCTTCCCTCCAGCACCATGACATAGTTGGGGCAGGGCGAGCCGGCGAAGAACACGGGCTGCTCCGGCGGCAGCTCCAGGGACTGGGCGCCCTCCAGCAGTGCGCGGGTCGCAGGGTCGCCAGCGGCCAGGGTCGGAAAGAGGCGGGGCCAGGTCGTCTCAGACATGCTTGTTTCTCATCATTTTGTCGCGCCTCATTTCAGCGCCCTGACCGGCGCCACAAAGAGCATCACGATCAGCCCCAGCAGGGCGGTCAGGGTCAGCGCAACGGCGAGCCGATAGATCAGACGCCAGCCGGGATTGGCCTTGCGGGTGATGCCAAACTGCTCGACATAAATAGTTTCACAGGCGCCGTTGCCGGTATCGGCGCGGGTGGTGCTGGTGCCGCGCGCGAATCCGCCTGTATGTGAATAACGGGCCAGTTGACCGCGCAGATGGATCTGATCGCCGAGCTCGGCGGATTTGATCGCCTCATGGATGGCCGGATCATGGGTCAGCAGATGATTGTTCGAGAGCTGATCCCAGGCAAAGCGCTGCGCGGTTTCGGCGCTGCCGGTCGAGATCCAGCAGGTCCAGGTGCTGTTATGGTACTGCATGTCGCGAAAGACGCCGGAAGTGACATTGTCGCCCCAGACGACGCAGAGATCGCGGATATTGATGAAATCCTTCCAGTCCTTGAAGTGATAGATGTCCCAGAAGACATCACTGTCGTGCAGACTGACCACCACGCCGTCGAGCTGATAATCGAACAGGGGTTCGATGGTATAGCGAATGCCCTGCGTCTCGATCTCGAAGGGCGCGGCGGCGGTCGGGGTCTGGAGCGGCTCACCCAATCGTTCCGCGTGATAGAACGCCGGCGGCGGGAACCGGTTCTTCTGCCAATGGCTCCAGATCGCCAGTCCCAGGCTCGCGAGAAAGACCAGCCACAGGACTTGATTGACGAAGCGGTAAGGAAAACCATCCCGCCGATACAGCGTGGTAGCAGCCCGCCCGCCGCTCCGCGCCCGCCGCTGCGCCTGCTCATATTTATCGAAGACGATCCCGCAGTGACGACAGATGGCGCCGGGCGGCTGCTCCGCACCGCATTTGGGGCAGCGTAGACTGGCCTGAGCAAGCCCCATTCCGGTCGGACGCTGGAAGACCTCGGCAGCAGTCGGCGGGGCCGCTGGATCCGGGGCAGACTCGTGGTGCATCACGCCATCCTCATTCCTCAGTTGGGGAAATTTCATACAATGCGGACTCACAATACAAGTCAGGCCGCACCCGAGTACAGCATCGACAGGATGGCCCTGGCGCAGAATCGCCACACGGAGCAAGCATGAATAAAGCCCAGGCACTCATCGTCGATGACGAGGCCGATATCCTCGATCTCATCAAGATCACCCTGGGACGGATGGACATTCAAGCCGTGACGGCCCTGACGCTTGGCGAGGCCCGACGGCAACTGGAGCGGGACCGCTTCGATCTCTGTCTGACCGACATGAACCTGCCGGATGGCACGGGTCTGGACCTGATCCGTTACATCGGCGAGCATCATCCCGCGCTTCCGGTCGCCATGATCACCGCCCACGGCAACCAGGAATCGGCCGTCGCCGCGATGAAGGCCGGCGCCTTCGATTTCGTGTCCAAGCCGGTCGATCTACAGTTGCTGCGACGACTCGTCGGCTCGGCACTCAAGCTGCGCGGCCGCGCGCTCGGCGACGACACCTCCACCACCACGCCGCTGCTCGGCGAATCACCAGCGATGGAAGAGATCCGCCGCCTCATCGCCAAACTGGCGCGCAATCAGGCGCCGGTCTTCATCACGGGTGAAAGCGGCACCGGCAAGGAGCTGGCGGCGCGACTGATTCATGTGCAGGGACCACGCCGCGAAGGCCCGTTCATCCCCGTGAACTGCGGGGCCATTCCGCAGGATCTGGTGGAAAGCGAGCTGTTCGGGCACAAAAAAGGCAGTTTCACCGGCGCCGTCAGCGACAAGGAAGGGCTCTTTCAGGCCGCCGAGGGCGGCACGCTCTTTCTCGACGAGGTTGCGGACCTGCCACGACCGGCCCAGGTCAAACTGCTGCGTGCCATCCAGGAAAAAAGCGTGCGCCCCGTTGGCGCCCAGCGCGAGGTTGCGGTTGACGCACGCATCATCAGCGCCAGTCATCGCGATCTCGCCACTGAGGTCGCGCAGGGGCGTTTCCGGCAGGATCTCTTTTATCGCATCAATGTCATTGAGCTGCGCATGCCCGCACTCCGCGAGCGCCCCCAGGACATCCCGCTGCTCGTCACCCGCCTGCTCACACGGCTTGCCCGTCAGCAGACAGAACCCGGATACACCCCACAACCCCTGACACTCTCACCCGAGGCGCTGGCGGCACTGCAACGTCATGCCTTCCCCGGCAACGTCCGCGAACTGGAAAACATCCTGGAGCGCGCCACCGCACTCTGCGATGGCGAACGGATCGAGATCCAGGATCTCTATCTGACCAAAAGCGCCCCCCTGAACCCGCTCGACCCCACCATGCAGACGGCAGTGCACCCGAACGGCTCTGCACCGCAGAACCCCTCTGCAACAGTCGATCCAGCCAACTGGAACATCCCCGCCGCCGCCCGAAAACTCGGCATGACCCCACTCGCGATCCGTTGCCGCCTGAGCAGACTGTCCGTCGCTTGAGACGCCTCCCGACGCATCCGCAGCGAACGATTTTAGGGTACCTATTTCCGGGCGTTTACCCTATACTCACGCGCTGCGTTGCCGGGGTGGCGAAATTGGTAGACGCATCAGACTCAAAATCTGACGGGGGTGACCCCATGCCGGTTCGATTCCGGCCCTCGGTACCAAATCAAATCAAGGGGTTAGGCCAAAAAGCCTAACCCCTTTTTCGTGGCGCTCGCCGCGCATGCGCCACTCATGCGCCACTGCCAAAAAAGATTGACGCTATAATCAACTGCCACACCTGACCGCACCTGACGGAAAAAGGCATGGCAACCATCACCAAGCGCATCAATCCCAACGGCGAGACCTGCTATCAGGTTCGCGTCCGGCTCAAAGGTCATCCCGTCCAGATTGCGACCTTCAAGCGCAAGACCGATGCGACCCGCTGGGGTACCCAGACCGAGGCCGCGATTCGCGAGCGCCGACACTTCAAGACCATCGAAAGCACCCGGCGCACCCTGGCCGATCTGATCGACCGCTATCTTCGCGATGTCATTCCCCTCAAAGGCCGTCAGGGGAAGATGCAAACCGCCCAGCTCCAATATTGGCGCGCGGAAATCGGCGCTTACAGCCTGGCCGATGTCACCCCTGCCATGATCGGCGAGGTTCGCGACAAACTGCTACGCACCCAGACCAATCGCGGCGGGCTGATGAACGGGGCGACCGTCAATCGCTATCTGGCTGCATTGGGGCATGCCTTCACCGTCGCGGTGCGCGAATGGGGATGGATCGACGACAACCCCGTGCGCAAAGTCACCAAGCTCAAGGAGGCGCGCGGTCGAGTGCGCTTCCTCTCCGACGACGAACGCGAGCGACTGCTGACGGAATGCCGGGTATCCAAACAGCCGTACCTGCTGGCGGCTGTCGTCCTGGCGCTGTCAACCGGCATGCGGGCGCAGGAGATTCTCGGGTTGACGTGGGATCGGGTGAACATCGAACAGGGGCGGATCCTGCTGGAGCACACCAAAAACGGCGAGCGCCGTCTGGTCCCCCTGGTCGGACAGGCCCGCGCACTGCTGGCTGCTCAACAGCAAAGCAGGATCGACGCCTCGCCGTGGGTCTTCCCTGGACGGAAAGATAAGCCCGTCGAATTGCGGGCGGCATTTCAGTTCGCACTCGACCGCGCGGGGATCGCGGATTTCAAATTCCATGACCTGCGACACAGCGCCGCCAGTTACCTCGCCATGAATGGCGCAAGCGTTGCCGAGATCGCCGAGGTTCTGGGGCACAAGACCCTGCAAATGGTGAAGCGGTACGCCCACCTGAGCGAAGCGCACACCACTGGTGTGGTGGAGCGGATGAATCGGGCGGTCTTTGGTGGAGCAGCGGAATGAGCAAGCCCGCTCATCTGCCACGAGATGTCTGGAACCACGCGAACGTCATCCGTGCGGCTCATGCCAGCAACCCCGCAAGCTGGAACTCCTTGGAGGTGGAGGCGCTGAACCGACTGCTGGATTCCAAATACGAGAAGCTGTGGCGCGACCTGAGCAGCCAAGGTGTCGCCGACCCACTGAGCTGGAGCCTCATCCTGAACCAGTTCATCGGCTCAGCCCCAGGTGCCGGATTTCAGCCCGATCTCCAGGCGGAGATAAAAAGGGCGCGCAAGCGTCAAGCCGATATTGCCGAGCTGTCGGGACAGCTCGCCGATTTGCTGCACGATCATCTGGAACATACGGCCCATCGCGCCTTATCGACCCCAACCGCGCTGTCCGACACACAAACCCTGCTTGAGGCGTCCGGATGGCGCCTGCCGCGTTTCAAGCATTGGGAAGAGGCGGATGTGGAGAAGTCCTTGCGGACTGTCCCACCAGCGGCTCTCCTGGCTGCGCTGGCTCAAGCCGCTGAGGAAAGTAACCCGACCCCAATGTATCCGCATCAAGCCCATGCCACAGTGGGTTACACCAAGCTGGTTAGGTCATGGGTCCACGCCTTTGATGCTGCGTTCGCTGTGGCAGCGGTCAGCATTCTGCCCCCCGATCTGTGGATCGGCCATGAAACCCTGGCACTGATCGCCCGCGCCATCCTGGAACCGCACATTGAGCAGGATAGCGACATATCGGCTGATCTGATCCGGCACGCGCGCAAGATGGCACCACCGTTCCAGCCGGGAGAGTGCGTGATTTTTTACTGACAGCGCAACGCCAGCGCAACTCAACCGGACGTTTCGAGGCTGAAAATCGCTGGAAACGTCCGCGACCGGACACCTCTCATTTTTTAATCTCTGCCACATCGCACCGGACAACGCCCGGCGCGATTCCCTCAACTCCTGCCGGCAGAGGCAAAAAATGAGCAAAGATACCGAGCCCACCACGACCCCCACCCTGTACAGCGTCAAACAATTGGCAGCAGCCGAGCCGGCCCTTAGCGTGGGCGGTCTTCGTGAAGACTTGTTCCATCGGCACACCAATGGCCTGGAGGCATCTGGCGCGGTGATCCGGCGCGGGCGACGTTTGTTGCTTCACCGGGAACGATACATGGCATGGCTGATCGATGGTCGCGCCAGCTTAAGGGGCGGCGAGCGGATGAGGAAAGCCGCATGAACCGCCGATCCGTTCAGCGCCGGCAGTCCCGGCGAGAAAAACAGGCCCGGAAGTGGACCGGAAATGAAAGCGCCCCGCTGCGTGAACAGCGAGGCGTTGCATTGGGCGACCGACCCGGTTTAATCTGTAGCCGTTCCAGATCCCCTGGCAGGGAACTGGACATTTAAGCCCGACTGACGATACCAGTTGAGCACCGGCAGGATGATTATACCCAACACGGGTGCAGTGCGTCAGCACTGTCTGTCGTCTGTCCTGCCCCTGCCCGCCTGTCTGTCAGTCGAACCCTGCAACTCTGCATTGAGGTTCGACCCATGAAGACACCCTTCACCTTTAACGCCGCACTGACCCCTCGCCAGATCAAGAAGGCCGAGGCGCTGCACCAAGGCTGGCAACCGATCCGGCGCGCTGCGCTGTTTGTCCTGTCGCGCGATTCAATCGACTTAGCCGAGGCGCTGCAATACGAGCCGAAGGCCGAGGCGCTGCTTGAACTCGCGCAACACATCGATGAGTTTCTCAAGTGGCGCGCTCATGAAACGGAAATGCTGACCGCCGCGCATGCTCGCCTTTGGTACGTGTTGGGCGAAGAAGCGGATCGGATTCTGGCCGGCTCTGCCGTGGAACCCGATGGCGAGCTGATGGACGCCGCGAGCGATTCCGTCTCTCTGGTTCTGGATCTGTCCGAAGCGGAAGCCGCGCTGCTGGCTCAGATCGCCGAGCGTGAAGGCAGCGACCCGGATGCAACAGCCGCGAGTCTGCTCAGTGCGGCGATCCGGCAGCATGCCGAATCGGTTTCGGGAGGTGCAGCATGAGCGCCATCCTCCCCGTGCTCGACACGCTCAATGAGCTGGCCGCCGAGGTCGATTACATCGGCGCAACCGTCGCCGGATCTGGTGTTCCCGAGGCCACCGGCCTCGCGCTGATCATCGACCGCTGGTCAGAGACGCTTGAACGCCTCGCCTCCGATCTGGCCGGCGAGCAAGACGATCCCGACGCAGATGTTCGTCTCGCGCTCGGCGCCTTCGAGCGCGGGCTGCTCTCACGCCTCGCTCGAATCGATGGGTGCACCCTGGCCGAAGCGGCCAGCCGCACCCTTCGCGAAGCGTTGCGCCAGCGCGTGGACGATGATCTCGCGAAGGCCAAGGAGGAACGCGCATCGTGACCGACAGCCCCCAAGGATCGGGGGCGCTGGTCGCTCCCCATCCCTCAACCCCCGCCGTCAACCCGCGTCTGCTGCTGACGGTCGAGATCCCCCAGACCATGCGTGAGGCCCCGCGCTGGCTGGTCTGGCGATTGGAGCCCAACCCCGACCCGACGAAGAAACCGCGCAAAATCCCCTATTACTGCGACGGTTCCCGCCGTCAGGGCGTGCTCGATACCCAAGCGGATTGGGATCGGCTCTGCACCTTCGAGCAGATGCTTGAGGCATTGGACACCGGGCGCTTCACCGGCGCCGGCTTCGCCCTTGGCCCGGACGGTACCGGCAACCACTGGCAGGGGATCGACCTGGATCAGCTCGACCAGCGATCCGAACTGGTTGCCGTGGGCGAAGCCTTGCCCGGTTATATCGAGACCTCCCCCAGCGGCACCGGTCTGCATGCCATCGGCTATGGCCTGCCGTTCAAGTCGCTCGGATCCAACCAGAGCGGGATCGAAGCCTATGCCGCTGGTCGGTATTTCACCGTGACCGGCGATGCGGTCAGAGGCGACATCGAGGACGTGAGCGCCTTTGTGGTCGAGACCCTGGCGCCGCTGCATAGCCCAGGGCGCGACACCACCCGGCAGACCGCGCACCCCGTACCGGGTGAATCGTTCCATGCCAAGATGAACAGCAAGGCGCTGCAAACCTTGAGTGCATGGGTTCCCGCCCTTCTGCCGAAAGCGCGGCCCTATCACGACGGCTTTCGCGTCTCGTCCGCCGATCTGGGGCGCAACCTGGAAGAAGACCTGTCCATCCTGCCGGCAGGCATCAAGGATTTCGGCGAGGAAGTCGGAAGGACGCCGATTGATCTGGTCCTGGATTGGGGACCGGCAAAGGACGCGACCGAGGCCGCGCTATGGCTGTGCGCGCAGATCGGCATCAACCCGGCAACGCTCGGCTGGAAAACCCGACAGGCCGCCCAACCGCGTGAAAACGCAAGGCCCGAACCGCCGCCCCAGGGCGATGGCTCGCCTGCTGCTGCATCTGATCCGGCACCCCGTGCCAATGGCGGACGCAGTCAACCGTCCATCGATCCGGGCGCGGTCACGGTCGTCACGGCATCGTCGATCAAGCCCGAGCCGATTGATTGGATGTGGGAGGGATGGATTGCACGCGGGAAGGTCGAGGTGCTGGCCGGGGCACCCGGCACCGGCAAGACCACCCTCGCCATGGCGCTGGCTGCCACCCTGACCATCGGCGGGCGCTGGCCTGACGGCACCCACGCGGAACCGGGTCACGTGCTGATCTGGTCAGGCGAAGATGACCCCAGAGATACCCTCGTCCCGCGCTTACTCGCCGCTGGCGCGAATCTGGATCGCGTGCACATCGTGACCGGATTCATCCAGGGCGGACAGAAGCGGTCCTTCGATCCCAGCAAGGATGCCCTCGTGCTGGCGGATCATATCGCCGAGATGGATCCGCTGCCGGCGCTGCTGATCGTCGATCCCATCGTGTCGGCAGTCGCGGGTGATTCCAACAAGGCTGCCGAGGTCCGGCGCGCCCTGCAACCGCTAGTCGATCTGGCGATGCTGCGCCGCTGTGCCGTGCTTGGAATCTCCCACTTTACGAAGGGATCGGCGGGACGCGACCCCGTTGAGCGCGTCACCGGCTCGCTGTCCTTCGGCGCGCTGGCCCGTGTGGTACTGGCGACCGCTCGCCTGTCGGAAGACGAGGGAGGCGGGCGGATCCTGGCCCGCGCCAAGTCCAACATCGGCCCCGATACGGGCGGTTTCGCCTATGACCTGGAGCTTCACGAACCGATCCCCGGCATCGAGACCACGCGCATTCTCTGGGGCGATTTCCTGGAGGGGAGCGCACGCGACTTGCTGGCTCAAGCAGAGGCGTCAGGAGCAGATCCAGAGGAGCGCAGCGCCATAGCAGACGCTAAGGAATTCCTGTTGGCGATGCTCAGGGACGGCCCCGCTGACGTGAAGAAAATCCAGCGGGAGGCGCGCGACGACGGCCATTCGCCGGAAACGCTCAAGCGCGCCAAGAAGGCACTCGGCGTGCAATCCCACAAGCAGGATTTCGCGAAGGGATGGATATGGTCACTCCCCTGAGCCGACCAGCGAAGGGGGTCAAGCGGTTCAACCCAAAAAACATGACCCTCTTCGGGATCTTTGAACCCCTTCGCCAAAAATCAATGACTTACAAGCGCCCAAAACGACCCACCAGAAAAAGCCTTGACCCTCTTCGATAGATCATTTTTTAACCATCAATATCAATATGTTACGGATCATGAATGAAGCGAAGAGGGTCAAGAAGGCGAAGAGGGTCAAGGGTAGTGAGTAGGTTCTTCCCGGCTCCTGCGCTGCGGGTCATTGCGGCCCCGCGTTTTTTCTAGCGCGCGGCGTTGCAGCATAGGCAACACTGCTTACAAGCCGTTGAACAGATGGACAAATTAGTGAAAACAGACGTGTTTCAGAGCAAAAAAGCCCCACCGTCAACCGACGAGCTGCCCATCGGTCTGGACCCCGATGGAATCGCGCTCTGTCAAGCGGACTGCGCGCGGCTGTTCGGAGTGACGCGGCAGCGCATCAGTCAGATGGTCAGCCGGGGGCAGTTGACGACCCGCCCGGACGGACGAATCAACCCGTCCCGCGCCGCCGCTGAATTGCTGAGGTCGGACGCCCCACAAGCGCGCTCGAAGATCCTGGTCGCGATCCGCCAGCAGATCGAACGCGCCGAGGCCGAGCGATCCGCCGCCCTGGCTCGCGCCGCCGCCGCCGAGGCTCGCGCAACCCGAGCTGCGCAACAGACAAGATGCCTCGCCGAGCTGCTGATCCGAGCCGAGCGGAGATTGCATCACCTGGAAACCAGCCTGGACGGGCTGATCGACGATGACCTGCTGTGCGAGTGCCTGGATCAGGCATTCAGCCGCGCCGCCGACGAGCCGCTGTCCGCTGGCCTGGCTGGACTGGACGAAGACACCGCCGACACGATCCATGCCGCGCTTCGGCTGGCGGAACCGCCGCCGCCCCCAGCAGATCAGCCGGAGGTCACCGCATGAGCCCACCCTTGGCCCGCACCGCCCAGGAGCGCATCGCGCGCGCGCAAGCGCAGATCGATGGCATCCGCGCCCTTTATGACCTGGCCGAACAGCTCGACCCGGATCTTTCGCGCCCCTGGCGCGCAGCCGGCGAGATCGCCGAGCGGCTGAGACGCTTCAAAACCGCGTGGCTGCGGATCCAGGCCGGCGCCCGCCTGCCGCGCGACGATGTTGAAACCCGCCTGACTGCGGTCCTCAGGGGTGGAATCGGCTGCTCGCGCGAGCGGATTTTCAAAATGTTGAGCGACTGACGGCAAGCGTCAGTTGCGTGTCCGGTAGTCTCACCCTATCGCCCGAAAGGACCACCGACCACGAGGAACCCCGTGTGAACACAGACGACGATAACGACGCCCACGCCGCCCGCTATGAGGCCAAGGATCCCCGCGTTGCGGCCATGAGTCTGGCCGAACTGCGCGAGGCGCAAGAGCGCCTGACTGCCGGATTTCGCGCAAAATACGAGCGCGGCGAGGACACTCCCTATGTGCGCCCGTCGCTTGAAGCGCACCGGGATTTGTTTTGGGCGCTGGCCGGGCAGAGGTTGGGGGAGGACTGCTACCCCGGCGTGCTCTCGAAACTGGCGCTCAACCCGCCCAGCCTTCGCGACTTTGCGCGCGAGGCCTGCGAGGCGCTCCACGGACGCCACGCCGCCGCGTGGGACGACCGCCAGATTTTCGCGCAGTTCGGCCCAGGCACCGCACATCTTGGCGATTTGCTCGCCGATTTCGCCTCTCGATTGGCGTTGTCGCGCACCCCGTCGCTCCTGAAAACGCTCCTGAAAATCTGCCGCCCGGTCGAGCTGAACAACTATCACGCTGGCAAGGTCGGAACCGTCGAGCTGGAGTCCGAGATCGAGGCCGCCGACACCAGCGAGCAACGTCCCTGGCAAAACCTCACGCCGAAGGCCCGCGCCGAGGATCTGGCTTTGGTTCGCAGCCCTATCCGGTTGTTTTTCAGCGAGATCCTGATCGCGAATGACGACATCCAGGCCATTGCGCGCATGGTCGAGTCCACACTGATCGCGGCTGCACAAAATGAATTGCGCGCCGCCTTCGCGTTGCTGAACCAGGATCACACCCTCTCGGACGGCCAGCCGGCATTCCACGCGGCGGGCGGGAATTCTGTAATTGGCACACCCGAGCAAACCGGTCTCGGCTTGGCTATCGGCGTGCTGCGCAACCAGATAGTCAACGGCTCCCCGGCAGATTGCGAGCCGAAATTTCTGCTCTGCCCGGCTGGGAGCGAGCACGCGGCCCGTAAGATCGTTTGCGCAATGTACGGTGATTCCAACAACCGCGCCGCGCCCGAAGTGTTGCCGACCGCTTACCTGGAAAAGCATTGGTACCTGTTCAGCGACCCCGAAGCGTGGCCGGTCCTGGCCCGCGCCACGCTGCGCGGCGAGGGGGGCCAAAGTCTGCGTCTCCGGCCTGGAAATCCCAAGCCCGCCGAAGGCGACCGCGCGTTAGTGCTGACGGGCTCGCACGTCTACGATTACGCGGTCGTCTCCCGTACCGGCTGCGTGCGGATGACTTTCGACTGATTTCTGCGGGCGCACCGGGCGAGGCGCGGCATAGCCCGGCGCAAAGAACCTCCTAAACAATGCCGCGCCACCGGGACAGACTGAGCGTCACCGGACGCGCGGGAACAGCCCGCGCTGCACGACGCGCACCCTTTTCGCTCGCTGGACCGCCCGCCACCGCTGGCCGCACCGCTCGCCCGGCCCATTTCAGGCCGCCGATGTGCCAAGTGGGTGCGACCCAGCGAGCGCCCTTCCTGCGAGGTCCACGTGTTTCAGCATTTCACCAAAATCCTGCGCGAAGAAGTGCCCGGCGAGATCGCCGAGACCGTCATTCGTCGGATCACCGCCGAGCTGGCCGGCGCCAAGATCGCGATTCCGCCCCCGCCACGCCTGACCGACCATGACATTCTGGAGGCGCTGCGCGACTGCGGTTGGCACATCGCCGAGGCCGCGAAGCGCCTGGAGCTGCACCCATCCGCCCTTTACCGCCGGCTCGAAAACCAGCAACGCCACCTGACTCGCCAAGCGCAGCGCGCCCGGCAAATGCTCGCACGTTGAGCGATCTAGACCGCATCTAGACCTTATGCCCGAACAAATCGCCCTGAAATTCCCCGCCGGCACCCGCGCCCGTCTGCACAGTCTGGCCGGCCCCGGCGAAACCATGACCAGCGTGATCCTTCGCGCCCTGGATCGCTTGAGCGAACCGGACGCCCTGGCAGACCTTCGCGCCCGCGTCACCGCCCTGGAGCAGCGCAGAGAAGAGAGCCCGACCACGGGCGACTCCCGCCACTACACCGCACCGGAAAGAGCCCTGGCAATCACGCTGGACCAGCAAGGCCGGCGCCCGGTCGAGATCCGCCGCGCCCTCCTGGCGCAATTTGGCCGCGCGCCCCGCGCAAGCAGCATGCGCCGTCAGCTTCGCCTGTGGCAGACCGATCTAGACCACATCTAGCCGTTACTGCGCCTTTCATTTCCGTCAGTGACGGAAATGAGCGCCCGAACCTATTTCTGGTTGCGTTCTGATATTGGCGCTCTCAGCATATAGGCGATACCATGCGCCACTCATGCGCCACTGTTCGCTAACATCTGCCAGCTTTTCGCCTTACACTGTCGCACGGAACCCGTGAAAAATTCTTAAAAATCATGCTGCAATGTGTTGTGACGCGCTGTAAGTCGTTGATTTTAAACGACTCAAAATCTGACGGGGGTGACCCCATGCCGGTTCGATTCCGGCCCTCGGTACCAATAAAAACTAAGGGGTTAGGTGGCAACACCTAGCCCCTTTTGTTTAAGCGACATTCGCGGGGGAACCTGACGATGCCATGCGCTCGCTGCCAGACGATTCCGCTATCATCCGATGAGCCGGGAAACCTGCTGTTGACCTGCGCCGTGCGCGAGCTGATGGACAAGCTGACCGGCTTTTTGGAGCATCAGGGACTGGGAGGGTGCGTCGAGGACAGAGTGGTCCGTCTCCCAAACACACGCCTGCGCGAATTTCTCGTCCTCGTCCGTGATTCGGGCGCCTTCAACCGTCTCGAATATCAGGGCATTTCGGCGCTGCGGCTGGATTCGGGCGAGACCCTGACCTTCCACGCCTTCACCCGCGCCCGCACCCTGGATCGCTGGCTGAGTCTGCTGGATGCCGACGCCCTGCTCGACATCCTGGAACACAGGCGTTTCATCTCCTGGTTTCAGCCCATTCTGGCCGCCGACACCGGGGCGGTCATCGGGCATGAGGCGCTGCTGCGCGGACAGCGTCAGGATGGCAGCCTGATGTTTCCGGGCGAGATCCTGTCCACCGCAGCCGACAACGATCTGCTGTTTCAGGTTGATCGTCAGGCGCGCGAAACGGCCCTGCACAGTGCGGCGGCGCAGTGTCTGGACGGCCAGCTTTTCATCAATTTCATTCCGACCGCCATCTATGACCCAGCGCACTGTCTGCAAAGCACGGTCGGCTGGGCGAAAAATCTGGGGATCGCGCCGGATCGCATCGTCTTCGAGGTGGTGGAAACCGAAAGGGTCGATGATATCGAGCATCTGAAGCGCATCCTCGACTTCTATCGCACATCCGGTTATCGCGTGGCGCTGGACGATGTCGGCAGCGGTTATGCCTCGCTCAACCTGCTGGCCCAGATCAGGCCCGACATCATCAAGGTCGATATGGAGATCATCCGCCATATCGACACCGATCCGGGTCGTCAGACGGTGTTTCGGGCGCTGATCGGAATCGCCCGCGAGCTGGACATTCAAGTGCTTGCCGAAGGCATCGAAACCCCCGGCGAACTGGCCCATGTCGTGGCCGAAGGGGCGGATCTGCTCCAGGGTTATCTGTTCGCCCGTCCGGCTCCTGAGCCGCCGCAGCCGAACGGCCTGGAGTTTTGGACAAAATCCTGAACCAATCTTGCTGGAAAACCAAGGATTCCACCCATCCTGGCTAAATCGAATTTTTGCATGTGTAACAAAATTCATCCGCACAATCACCAGGCAGGCATTGTGGCCCCTGATAACCGTCTGGTGGATTGACAGCGCAAAATGTATCCATCGTTTGGGTAACTGTGCTGCAATCTCCACTCAAAATACAGGTTATATCGGTCTGGGTTTCGAATTGATACAGAACCAGATGATAAGCATACGGAGATTTGTTTTCGACACAGTTTATCGTTGTTTTTTGTCCGTACTCGACATTTAAAGCGTTTTGAAAATTCTCAGAATCGCCATAATTCGCCGATGCTTCAACAGAAGCCTTGATACCCACGACGCCCAATCCAACCGAATTCGTTACCCACTCGGCCCACTCCGTCGTTTTCGTAAAATAATTTTTGCTCGATGAGCCATAAGCAAGAGCGTAACTTAAATCACATTCAGCGCCTTTGGCGCATTTAAATTCAGCGACTTTCTGCCACGCGACAAATGTTCTCCCATACTGTAATCCACCCAACATTTTCGGTTGAGGAACATCGCCACCGATGATCGAATCCGAGGATGCAATTTGAACATTCGCCCGATATTTGTTAGGCAGTAAAACATAAGAACAGTATCCATTTGTCGAATAAGGCGTCGAATCGTTTCCGAAAGTCGAATGCGAGCACAGGAAGCCTTTTTTAAATGAACCAAGCTGGTAAACCGACCGACCCCAAAAGCTGAATCGCATCAGGACCGGGGTGTTCGCAGCCGCATCTATCCAATCGCTTCCATCAGGCATCCTGAGCTGACAGAACTGATCTTCGGCTGCGCATTCAATCCAATTCAGTTTGACGGGATAGCCATCGTTATTTTTGATGACGGGCTCGCCGATATTGCATTTTTTCTTTGCGTCCGGCAGTGGATCGTACTTGAATTGCGCATTCGTGCAGGGAAAGGTGTTGTCCTGAATGCCTGTAATTGCCTTAAGATTGCCATCCGCATCAGATGCATAATAATGGACCCACGTTGGAATATCCGCGTTATGTATTTGACAGCTCCCATCTTGATCAGCGCACTGATATCCCCAAACATGAGATTCGACACCGGCAATCGATGGAATGTTATCGATGGTATCGCATTGTTTGGCTATGCCCCAAGCCGGATCGCCGAGATCATTGCCGCACCATATCTCATTGATTCCGCTGAACGGAGTATAGATATATCCACCTGAATCACTCTCAGGCTGGTCTTCGGAGGCCGGATTCGCCCCATATCGCAAAATAACAGGTTTGCCGCCATCTATATTGCATGCCTTTCCTTCTTCGCCGCAGATCGTATAATGCGATGAAGCCATTGACGAAATAGCCGCCATCAGTATCGGGATAGAAAACAAAGCAAGTTTGATTTTCATGGCAAACACTTCCTACCAGAAATGGCGTTTTGCGCAAAAAAGCTCACCCAATCGACAGCCCAAATCTCTTGCGCTTTCGTTCGGCGATAGGCCATGGATGGATGGATTACTATCTGCTGCGGTGAGTGATGGGTTTCACTGCCAATAAGCGTCACAGAAATCCTCAAGGTTATCGCGTGGCCGTTCTACCCATCCTTGCTAAGCGTGCCCGGCAGGACATCAATACTCGGTTTTCCAGAAACAGTGACCGTTGCAGTTATGCCGCTTTCTTTATTTCGCAAAGTTCATAAAGACGTGTCGGAGACAGCTCCAAGCCATTGGGCCAACCGAGAGCGCCTATGTCGATGAAGCAACGTTTAATATAGGATTCTGACTGAAGCGGTTCAAGCAAAGGACCATGCCGAGTCGAGCAATAAGACCAGACGTTAAAAATTCCTCTCGCGCCATCGGAAAAAGTCAATTCGAGGCATCCGTTTCCCAAATAATCGAATTCAAGAATTTTAATCATGATCAGCCCCCTGAATACGTTCAAGTGTTTCGAACCGCTGGGCACGGTCCCAATTTTCCAGCAGTTCAACTCGATGAGTCTCGCACCAGTCACTGATAATCGATGCAACTTTTTTCGGAAGTTTGCCTTTTAGAATTTGGCCTGTGTCGATTTGCACTAAAGCCTCGAATCCTTGATACGCAACATGAATGTGTGGCGGCGGATGATCGTCGTGCCACATGCGTACAATCATTCCAAAAAACACTGACAAAACTGGCATTCAGTTGCTCTCAAAACAAAGTCCAAGCTGTCACGAACGATTGTAGATTGTAGCTGCGGTGAATGATGGGTTTCACGGCCAACAAGCGTTACAGCAACCGTCAAGATCATCGCGTGGCCGTTCTACCCATCATACCTCGCTAGATACGGCTCTGTAGACGCAGTATGGGACTGGCTTGAGGCGCGTGTTATGCGAAGTCTGGCAGCTCACTATTTGCACGTGCAAGCAAGAAAGGGCTTGTATATTCGCTTGTAAATAATTTTGGCGGGGGCATCGGGTTAGCATAAGGTTGAGCCACAACTGTTCGATAAAGATAAGACGCTATAATCATCAAGGCCGCCATTGCTTCTAACACATTTTTCAGATTTGCCTCCTTGAAACAAACATGGCGATAGTGTTTGACGTTGTTATAGCTTTTCCACCACGTAGGCGAGTCAAGCGATTGCCAGTCAGCCCACGGCCTAAATGCGTTGATTCCAGGTGTTGTTATGTGAACCTCAGCCTCGGGAAGTTTAGGCAGGTTGGTTAATACGGTCTTTCTATATTGCGCGATGTTTCCGCTAAATACAGCTTGATCTTGATAGTCAGTGGAAGGATCAATCTCTTTACATAGCAATCTGCATATACAATCTATTTCGGCGCACGATAGCTGGAGTATTTTTGATAGCTCAAAAGAGTAAGAGTTGTAGTTGTCCTGAGCGATTTCGATGTAATCCTTTACGGTCATTAAATCTTTCTCTAAAGATATAAAGAAGCGCCAATGATTTAATGCTTCCTGCTCTAACATTTCAGTCCTCAGCTATATTTCTCAGAGGCATAACGTATTCTAGATTGCGCACACAATTCCGTCAGCCAGACTGCACGCAGTCCAACCAACGAAATTGTGAATCACGACAAACGTCCTATCCCTTAATTTACAACTGCGCAGACTTGCCAGCCGCGCGCCCTGTTCCGCGCTTGACCGGCATCACCGGCCACACTCCACTGGTCTCGCCCGTGCCCACGCCCTCAAAGAAGGCCCGCATGGTGGCAAAGCGTTCCTTGTTGGCAAGCGCGGCATTGATGACCTGCGCCAGCGACCCAGCACCCGCCGGTCCCATCAGCGGACGCGCCGAAATCAGGTTGGTGAAATAGAGCGCAGGGATCTGCCGCTCCTTTGCCGCCTGAACCACAGGTGTCGTCCCAATCGCCAGATCCGGCTCCAGCGACTCGACCGCCGCCAGATCCTGTTCCAGCGAGGCGCGGAACTGGACCGGGACGCCGCGCTCCTCCAGCCACGCCAGATCCGGCTCGTTCCAGGGCGTGCGCGGGCAGGCGGTGCCGACATAGGGCACGGTCGCGCCGGATTCGATCAGCAGACGCGCGACCAGCAGCTCCGAGCCTTCATAGCCGGAGACGATGACCCGGCCCTTGATCGGCATGGCGGCGAGCGCGCCACCAATGGCGGGCAGGAACTTGTTCTTGGCTGTGTCAACCTTGTCCTGAGCGATACCGCACGCCTGACCGATGGCATCCAGCCAGGCCGCCGTCCCATCGCGCCCGACCGGGGCCGAGCCGACGATGGGGCGACCGGCAGCGGCGAATTCGCGCGCACTGGCCTGATACTGCGGATGGATGGCCGCCGCCACCCGGCAGTCGAGCGCGGCATAGAGTTCGCGCCATTCGCGGGTCGGCACCACCGGGCCGACGGCCAGACCCAGCGGGTCGAGCATCATGCCGATGCCGACCGGGTCGGCGGGGAACATCTCACCCAGCAGGGTCACGGTCGGGCGCTCGGCGCGTCCACCGCGCGGGGCCTGCACCGGCCCCTGCTCGGCCTCCAGACGGGCGTACTGGAGCATGGCCCCGGCGAGCACGTCCTTGGCCTCGGCATGGGTCGGGGTGCCGAATCCGGGCACATCGATACCGAGAATACGCACGCCGTTCACTTCCTTGGGCAGCAGTCGCAGCGGCACCCCGGAAGCGGTCGGCACACAGAGATTGATGGCGACGATGGTATCGAGCTTGTCAGGGTCGGCGAGCTTGAGCACCGCCTCGCGCGCGTCCTCGAACAGCCGGCCCGAGACCAGCGACTCAGAGTCGAAGGGCACATAGCCGATTGAGCGTCGCGCACCGTAGAAATGCGCGGTGAAGCTCAGACCATAGACACAGCAGCCGGAGCCGACCAGCACCATGGCGGTGCGGCGCATGCGCAGACCGACGCGCAGCGCGCCGAAGGCCGGGCACATGGTCTGCGGCTGATCGTGCGGGCCGCGCTTTTGTCCCGAGGCGCTGGCGCAGCCACTCGCCTGAGTCGAATCCTGGACCATCGCTGATTCCTCCCGGCGCTCAGACATCGTCGTAAACGACTTCGAGCGACGGCTTGGCAATGGCCGAGGCGTCGCACATATCGGCCAGGGTCGCCGGTTCCAGCACCACATGGCGTCCGACAGCATCGCCCTTGAAGAGATCGAGCAGTGCCTCGTGCGCCAGCGGCTTGGGGCGCACTGGCGGGGCTTCGGCGACGTTGGCTGCCAGGGACTCGAACAGCGGACCCCAGGGACCGTCGGGGTGCCCGATGATCTCGTAATTGGCGCTCTTGCGCCGGATCTCCTCATGCGCCGGGATAGTGGCGAGGATCGGAATCCCGGCAGCCGTGGCGAAGGCCTGCGCCTCGCCGGTGCCGTCGTCCTTGTTGATCACCATGCCGGCGACGCCGACATTGCCGCCCAGACCCCGGAAGTATTCGACCGCCGAACAGACATTGTTGGCGACATAGAGCGACTGGAGGTCGTTCGAGCCGACGATGATGACCTTCTGGCACAGATCGCGGGCGATCGGCAGACCAAAGCCGCCACAGACCACGTCGCCCAGGAAGTCGAGCAGGACGTAATCGAAATCCCATTCATGGAAGCCCAGACCTTCGAGCAGCTCGAAACCGTGGATGATGCCGCGCCCGCCGCAGCCGCGCCCGACCTCAGGGCCGCCGAGTTCCATGGCAAAGACGCCGTCGCGTTTGAAACAGATGTCGCCGATGGCGACCGAATCACCGGCCTTCTTCTTCTCGCTGGAGACGCCGAGGATGGTCGGACAGTTGCGCCCGCCAAAGAGCAGGGTCGCGGTGTCGCTCTTGGGATCGCAGCCGATCAGGAGCACCTTCTTGCCCTGCTGCGCCATCATGTAGGACAGATTGGCGAGGGTGAAGCTCTTGCCGATGCCGCCCTTGCCATAGATGGCGATGATCTGGGTCTGCTTGACCGAGGGTGCGCTGGGTGCGGGGATATTGACGGATACAGTCACGCAATGGTTCTCCAATCGAGGATCATCTTCAGGCAGCTCGGATCACCGAAGGCGGTGCGATAGGCGGAATCCGCCTCGGTCGCGGGGACGCAATGGGTGATGAGCCCGTCGAGCGAGAGCCGGCCCGCGTCGAGCAGGTCACGCACCGCCGCCAGATCGGACGGCTGGAACTCGGCGGCGATACGGAAACGGGCCTCACGCATGAAGGCCGGCGGGAAGGTGAAGCTGACCGGCTCGTGATAGAAGCCGCCGAGCACGATCTCGCCGCCGCGCGCCAGACGCGCGACCAGGCTGTCGAGGATTCTGGCGTCCCCGCTCATGTCGCAGATGGTGCGATAGTCGCGGCGCGGGTCGTCGTCGGGCTGCATCACGTCGTAGCCGAAGCCTTCGGCGCCGCTGTGACGCACGGGGTTGGTCTCCCAGACCACCGGACGGGTGCCCTCCCCCAGCGCGGCGATGCGTGCCAGCAGCCGCCCGAGCACGCCGTGACCGGCGATCAGCTCGACATGGGGCGCTGGGGCGGGCGCGGTGCTTGTGCCGGCCGTCGCGACGGAACTCGCTGATACACCGGCGGCTGTGGCGCTCGCCGACGACTCGGCGCGCAGGGCGGCGTGGGCCGACACGCTGGCTGAGGGCGTTGCGATGGCATGATAGGCGGTGGCAGCCAGCGCCAGCAGCACGCCCCGCTCGCCAAGCGACTCGGGCACCGGCAGCAGCCGCGCACCCGGCGCGACGACACGCGAGGACGCACCACCGAAGAGCCCGCGCACCTCGCCATAACAGCGCGCGCCGGGCACGAAGACGCGCTGACCGACCTCAAGACCCGATTCAGGGCCGGCATAAGTCACGCGCCCGACGGATTCGTAACCGGGCACCAGCGGATAGCCCATGCCGGGAAAAGGCGGCATGGTGCCCGACCACAACAGACGTTCGGTGCCGGTGCTGATCCCGCTCCATTCCATATCGACGATGACATCGCCGGCCTCGGGCGGGGTGAGCGGAAGCCGCTGGAGAGAAAGACGTTCAGGTTGTTCGAGAACGACGGCGAGTGCTTCGAGAGTCGGTGTATCGGAGTTCAAGGCATGACTCGGACAGTTGAATCTGAAAGATCCGACAGTTTAGCCAAAGTTGCGCGTCAGTCACTTATTTTCGCGCCAGCATCAGCCGGGTCAGCATGGGCCGACAGGTCGGCACCAGACGCACCCGATCAAAGTCAGCCGCCCGCAGCATGGTCTTGAGTTCGCGCGGGGTGCGCGGGCGTCCGCTGCCCATCGCCAGCAGATAGAAGCCAAAGTAGGCGTCGCCGATCGGCTCGGCGCCGCGCGTGCCGGACATGGGTTCGGTGACGAGCAGGGTGCCGCCCGGAGCGAGCGCACGACCTGCCGCCTGGATGATGCGCTGCGCCACCTCATCGTCATGATCGTGCAGCACCCGCACCAGCGAGACGATATCCGCCCCCTGCGGCAGGGGGTCGCGCAGCATGTCGCCACCAATCGCCGTGGCACGCTCGGCCAGCCCTTCGCGGGCGAAACGTGCGCGGGCGCGCTCGGCGACCGCCGGCAGATCGAAGAGGATGACGCGCAGATGCGGCCAGCGTTTGGCCGCCGCGACCAGAAAGGAACCGTCGCCACCGCCGACATCGAGCAGACAGCGATGGTCCTTGAGCGAACAGGCATCCAGCACATCGCCAGCGATCAGATGCTGCGAGTCGGCCATCAGCGCGGTATAGCCATCGACCGCATGGCCCGCTGCGGACGCAGGCACGTCGGCACCGACATAGGCCCAATAATCCTTGAGCGCCTGCCCCTGTGCCTCGCCACGCAGCAGCGCGACGGGATCCTGCAGATCCACATAGGCCATCGCGTGATGCTCGACCATCGCCGCGATGCCGGGATTGCCCATCATGGCCGCGCCAAGCTCATCCAGTGCATAGCGATCCCGGCCGCGCACGGCGACCAGCCGCAGGCTCACGGCGGCGCGCAGCAGGCGGCGCGCGCCATCCGGCGGCAGATCGAGCCGCCGCGCCAGTTGGTCAAGGGTCAGCGGCCCTTCGGCCAGATGGTCCAGCAGGCGCAAACGCACACAGGCGAACAGCACCTGCGAATAGACAAAACCGGCAACGATATCGAAGAGTTGACGCGCCCGGCGCTGGGCGATGAGGCGCGTCAGGGGAAAGGTCGCGGCCCAGCGTTGAAAAGCGGGATTTGCAAACACACGATTGCGCAGATCCAGCAAGCGATTGGGAACCCACATGGACAGCGCCACCTAGACCGGATCCGCGACACCGCGACAGGCAATCAATCCGCGTGGATCAAGCCGCATGCTGGGCGAGATTTTTGGGCATGATGCGATGCGATTCGGCCATCAGCACCTCGGCGAACTGATCACGCCCCGGACAGGCCGGAATCGCATCGATCGCGCCCGTCACCAGACCGCGCAGCCGGGCGATGGCGCCCTCAATGCCGAGTTCGCCCGCCGCACTGGGACGATTGAGCACGGCATCACGACCGACCGGCTTGCCAAGCTCCTGGGCGCTGGCAGCCACGTCACGCAGATCGTCCGCGACCTGATAGGCCTCGCCGATTTTGTCGCCGACGACGCTCCAGGCGGCGGCATCGGCACCGGCCACCAGGGCGCCAGCGGCGGTTGCGGCAGTGAAGAGCGAACCGGTCTTGGCGCGGTGATAATCCTCGACCTTGACCTGCGACTCGCACTCCCAGGCCTGGCCGGCGGTGATACCAAAGGGCATGCCAACCGAGCGGCTGACCGTCAGCAGCAGCGGTCCCAGACGCTCCGGGGTATCGGCCAGACTGCGTGCCAGATGCTCGAAGGCAAGGATGATGAGCGCATCGCCCGCCAGCACGGCCAGCGGCTCGCCAAAGGCGCGATGCACCGAGGGCACGCCACGGCGCAGCGGAGAATCGTCGAAACAGGGCAGATCATCATGCACCAATGAGGCACAATGCAGCAGTTCGATGGACGCCGCGACGGCGTCGGCTGCCGCATAATCCTTGCTGCCGCAAGCCGCTGCGACGGCAAGACAGAGCCGGGGACGCACCCGCGCACCACTGGGGAAGACGGAGTGACGAACCGCCTCGATCAGACGGGGAGGACAGCCGGGGAGGGCCACAGCGTCTATGGCAGCGGTCAGCGCCCGCTCGATTCTTGTTGTGGCATCCATTGATGATCCCCCGCTAACTGCACTCATATGTAAGGATTAGTTGACACTTGACCGTGTCATGTACAATAGACATCAATATCCGATGCGTCAATGCGAATCGAGGGAGACTGTACCCTGATGCCCACGGAAAAAGCGATTGTTGTCGGTGCCGGCATCGGCGGACTGGTCAGTGCCATTCAACTGGCCAGTCGCGGCGTCCAGGTCAGACTCTTCGAGCGCGCCGGAACACCGGGCGGGAAGATGCGCGAGGTGCGGATCGGCGAGCATCGACTCGATGCCGGTCCCACTGTCTTCACCATGCGCTGGATCTTCGACGACATCTTCGCCGAAGCCGGCGCCAGACTCGACGATTATCTCCAGCTTCGACCGGCGGAGATCATAGCACGCCATGCCTGGAGCGAGCATGAACGGCTGGATCTGTTCGCCGATCAGGCGCGCACGGTCGCGGCTATCGGCGACTTCGCCGGTGCGGCAGCTGCCAGGGGCTACCAATCCTTTTGTGAGCAGGCCCGGGCGATCTATGAAACCCTGGACGAGACCTTCATCCGCTCCACGCAGCCGAGCCTGCTGGGCCTGATCGGTCGCTGCGGGGTGCGCGGATTCGGCGGTCTGCGCGACATCAAGCCCTACGACAGCCTGTGGCAGTCACTGGGCGAGCATTTCAAGGATCAGCGGCTGCGCCAGTTGTTCGGGCGCTATTCCACCTACTGCGGCTCCTCGCCTTTCCAGGCTCCCGCCACCCTGATGCTGATCGCTCATGTCGAACGGCAGGGCGTGTGGCTGGTGGAAGGCGGCATGCACCAGACCGCCGTGGCGCTGGCGCGGCTGGCCCAGGCGAACGGGGTCGGCATCGAATACAACATGGATGTCACCGAGATTCTGATCGAATACGGACGGGCAGCCGGCGTGCGGCTCGCCAATGGCGAATCCATCCGGGCCGATGCCGTGATCGTCAATGGCGACCCGTCCGCCCTGTCGAGCGGCCATTTCGGCAAAGGCGCGACGAAATCGGTCGCGCGTGTTTCCCCGAAGGATCGCTCACTCTCGGCCATGACCTGGAATCTGGTGGCTGAGACCCATGGTTTTCCGCTGTTGCGGCACAATATCTTTTTCGCACGCGACTATGCCGCCGAGTTCGACGATATCTTCCGCCACGCCCGCCTGCCTCGGGAAGGCACCGTCTATATTTGCGCGCTGGATCGCGATGAACGCAATCAGACGGCATCGCTCGGGGCGGAGCGGCTGTTCTGTCTGTTGAACGCCCCGGCCAGGGGTGACACCCATCCATTCGATGCAGCGGAGATCGAACAATGCGAACAGCGGGTCTTCTCGCTCCTGGAACGCTGTGGCCTGAAGGTCACGAGAAACCCCGAGCACAGCCTGGTCACGACACCCGCGATGTTCGACCGGCTCTTTCCGGCCACGGGCGGGGCGCTCTATGGTCAGGCCACCCACGGCTGGAAGGCGTCCTTCAATCGACCGGCCTCGCGCACGCGGATTCCAGGGCTCTATCTGGCGGGGGGAGCCACCCATCCGGGCGCGGGCGTGCCGATGGCGGCGATGTCGGGACGCCTGGCGGCGGCGAGCCTGCTCGCGGACCTCGCTTCGACCTGAAGGTCGAGCAGGACGGTTATCTCTGGTGGTATGTCGATGCGCTCAGTGACGACGGTCAGCACGGGCTGACCCTGATCGCCCTGCTCGGCAGCGTCTTCTCGCCTTATTACGCCTGGTCGCGCCGACGCGGCAATGCCGATCCGCTCGATCACTGCGCGCTCAATGTCGCACTCTATGGCCGTCGGGGCAAACGCTGGGCCATGACCGAGCGCGGACGGGACGCCCTGCAACGTGATCGCGACCATCTGACCATTGGTCCCAGCCATGTTCATTGGGAAGACGATGCGCTGGTCATCGACATTGATGAGATCAGCGCGCCGATCCCCTCGCGTCTGCGCGGACAGGTGCGGGTCTATCCCGAGGCCATCAACGCGCTTGATTTTCCGCTGGATCCGGCCGGGAATCATCGCTGGTGGCCGATCGCGCCGGTCGCGCGGGTCGAGGTCAATTTCCGGCATCCCGATCTGCGCTGGAGCGGGGCCGGCTATCTGGATTCCAACCGGGGCAGCGAACCGCTGGAGAAGGCGTTCAAGCGCTGGGACTGGTCGCGCGCCGAGCTGCGCCAGGGGGCGGCGATCCTCTATGACGTGACGGCTCGTGAAGGACAGGCGGCGGAGCTGGCGCTGCGGGTCGATCACCGGGGCGAGGTCGAGCCATTCGACCCGCCACCACGAGTGCCACTGCCCACGACCGACATCTGGCGCATCGCGCGCGGCACCCAAAGCGAAACCGGGCAGTCGGCCAAGGTCATCGACACCCTGGAAGACACGCCCTTTTACGCACGCTCAGTGGTGGAAACCCGCCTGCTTGGCGAGTCGGCGACATCCGTTCACGAAAGTCTCTGTCTTGACCGCTTCCGCTCCGGCTGGGTGCAGACGCTGCTGCCGTTTCGGATGCCGCGTCGGCGTTAAACCGCGTCCAGTGCGATATGCGTAGTTTTCAACATGAGGCCGCCGTGATTGCCGCAGCAGCCCACGGCCAAACCCTGAATCAATGGGCAACCGAAGCCATCAGACACGCCACCCTGGAGTCAAATCAAGCGCGCCCATGACGGGCGCGCAATGAAGGCTCAGCGCATGCTCAATACGCGCTGGCGTTCCTCAAGCTGTCCGAAGAGTTCGGCAACCCAGACCACGCGATCACTGACACCGGCCGCCTGTTTCGCAACCGACTGCGGCGGGGTCGCAGCAACCACGGCATCGACCAGAAAGCGGGTCTCTTCCAGCGGCGGTGCAGGCACATAGCGCGGCGACAGGACCGCCTTGCCCAGAATCGGCGCCAGCAGCTGCAGCTTGCGCTGTGGCGGCACCACGGCGCGCCGACTGATGGAATCCAGACCCTGACGCTCGACCTGACGCCCGATCTCGGAATAGAGATAACGCGCGGCGTTAATGCCCGCCCGGCAGCCCATCGGCAGCGCGGCGATACCGGCATCCGAACGCTGATACAGCGCATCCGCTGCGTCCAGCAGACGCTGGATGACGGAGGCCAGCGCCTCGTTGAAGACGGGCTCCTTGAGCCATTCGTCCGGCTCGATCCCGACCTCACGCATCCAGGCGCGCGGCAGATAGAGCCGTCCGTTGCGCGCGTCCTCGCCCACATCGCGGCAGATGTTGGTGAGCTGCATGGCCACGCCCAGATCGCAGGCGCGGGCGACCAGTTCCTCGGAACGCGCGCCCATCAGGGTCGCCATCATGGCGCCGACCGTGCCGGCGACCCGCGCCGAATAGTCGTAAATACCGGACAGATCCTCGTAACGGCGCCCTTCGGCATCCCACTCGAACCCTTCCAGCAGCGCCGTCAGCAGACGCTTGGGCATGGCAAAGCGCACCACGACATCGGCCAGCGCACGGTCGGCCGGATCGTCGATGGGGCAGCCGTCATAGATGCGGTCGAGCCGGTCATAGAGCATGGCCAGCGCCGCCGCCTGTGCGACCGGATCGCCTTCGACGCAATCGATGGCGTCGTCGGCGATGCGGCAGAAGGCATAAAGCGCAATCGCCGGATCGCGGAAACGCTGCGGCAGCAGAAAGGATGCGGCATAGAAGGAACGCGAGCCGCAGCGCAGCAGGTCGCGACAGGCGGCAATATCCGCCGCGGCCTGAGCGGTCGAGGAATGCATTGGATTAGACATGGCTTGAAGCATCAGGCACCACCGTATCGAGGACACGGGCGGAGGAAATGACACCGGGCACGCCTGCCCCCGGATGCGTCCCCGCACCAACCAGATAAAGACCATCCACCTCTTCGCTCAGATTGTGCGGGCGGAACCACGCACTCTGCATCAGGGTGGGCTCAAGACTGAAGCCGGCACCCTTGTGGGACAGGAGCCGGTCATTGAAATCCTGGGGCGTGGCGACCAGCGAGGTCGCAATCTGATCTTCCAGCCCCGGCAGAATCGAATCGCTCAGATAGCGTGCGACTTTGGCGCGATAAGTCTCAGCCATGCTCGCCCAATCCGTGTCTCCATCGAGATTGGGCACCGGCGACAGGGCATAGAAGGTATCGCAGCCTTCGGGGGCCAGACTCGGATCGGTCGCCGTCGGACGATAGAGATAGAGACTGAAATCGTCGGCCAGCCGCTTGTGCTTGAAGATGTCCTGAATCAGCTCTTTGTAACGCGGGCCGAGCAGAATGGTGTGGTGCTTCACGTCCGGATACTGGCGTTTGGTGCCGAAGTACCAGACGAACAGCCCGTTGGAATAGGCCGCGCGGTCGAGCTTGCGATCCGTCCAGCGCCGCCGTTCGACATCGGGCAGCAGCTTGTGATAAGTCGTCGCCGCATCGGCATTGGAGATGACAATCTGAGCAGGAATCTCCTCGCCGGTCGTCAGGCGCACGCCGACCGCCTTGCGGCCCCTGACCAGGATACGTTCGACCTCGGTCTTGTAGCGGATCAGGCTCCCCTGCCCTTCGACCAGACTCACCAGACCCTTGACCACCGCACCGGTGCCGCCCATCGCCGAATGCACGCCCCACTTGCGCTCCAGGAAGGAGATGAGGGTATAGATGCAGGTGACGGTGAAGGGATTGCCGCCGACCAGCAGCGGATGAAAAGAGAGCACCTGCCGGATGTAGGGATCCTTGATGTATTTGGACACCAGATTGTAGACACTGCGGTAACTCTGCAACCGCACCATGTCGGGAACGATGCGCGCCATGTCGGCCCAGGAGGTAAAGGGCACATGCCCCAGATCCTCGAAACCGATCTTGAAGACCTGTTCACTCATGGCCATGAAGCGGTCATAGCCCTCGGCGTCGGCGGGCGAGAACTGCCTGATCTGCGCCTTCACCTTCTCGGCGTCGCCGCTGTAATCGAAGATCTTGCCGTCGTCGAAGCGGATCCGGTAGAAGGGATCCATCAGCCTGAGTTCCACGTCATCGCTGAACCGGCGACCGCACAGTTCCCAGAGTTCTTCGAGCAGGAAGGGCGCGGTGATGATGGTCGGGCCGGCATCGAAGCGGAAGCCGTCGCGCTCGTGAACATAGGCGCGCCCGCCGGGCGCATCGAGACGTTCGAGAATCGTCACCCGATAGCCGCGCGCCGCCAGCCGCACCGCCGCCGCCAGACCGCCAAAGCCGCTACCGATGATGACCGCGTGCGGTTTGGTTTGACCGGAATTCGTTTCAGAAAGGTGGGAAGCCGCGAGTGTCAAGTCTGCATTACCCAATTCATTGTCAAGACTGGTTGACAGTATAGCAAGATCCGGGCGTTGTCACTCTTTCGCGTCATCCAGAAACCCCAGACATTCAGCGGTAGCGCCTCAACATCACAGCATGAGCGGATTTGAATTCAGCCAGGATTAACAGGATTTAAAACAACGCTTTAAAAACCCTGTTAATCCTGTCAGAGACACACTGCTCAGATGAGTGCCCGCGCGGCAACCCCCTGCACGATTGCGGCAACATCAGCAGGCCGCTCCTCATGCGCCAGATGCCCGAGCCCCGGCAGCGTCGTCAACTCCGCGCTTGGCAGACGCTCGCACACCCGCCGCGCCTCACGCGGCGAGACGGTCTGATCGCCCTCCGCCACCACCAGATATAAAGGCGTTTGCAACTCCGGCAACGCCTGTTCGATCAGATTGAGATCCCAGTTCGCCATCATCGACAGCGCCGCACGCACATGCCCCGGACTGCGCACCAGACGCCGATAGAACTCATGCCCGGACGGCTCCAGACGCGACCCGGTATTCGCCACCAGACGCGCCACGCCCCGCCGATTGCCCGCCTGCCAGGCAAAGATCCGCGACATCAATTCACTCTTCGCCATCACCTTGGCCGCTGGCGAAAAGACATGACCCGGCAGCCCGCGCCAGGGCAGCAGCGCCCCGTTCAGGCTGATGAGACCGCGTGGCGCGATCCGCCCGTCCAGACAGAGCCGGATCAGGATCGCCGCCCCCGCCGAATGCCCGAGCGCCAGCTCCGGCCTCACCCCCAGCGCCTCGATCAGATCCCCGACCGCCGCCGCCATACCCGGCAGCGACATGCGCTCGAAAGGCGGCGCCGTGGTAAAGCCATGCCCCGGCAGATCCGGCGCGACCACGGTGAAATGGTCGGCCAGCAGCGGCGCCAGATCGCGCCAGGAATGCGTCGCCGCTCCGGTGCCATGCAGCAGCAGCAACACCGGCCCCTGCCCCATCCGCTGCACATGCCAGCGCAAACCGCCCGCCGACACGAAATCGCTGAATTCGCAATTCGGCCAGTCGCGACCATCTGTTTCCCACTTGGGGTGATCCATTCGATTCATGACTCAAGAACCTGAGAGTTTAGACATCCAGCGGACTGCGGACGCCGCGATTGAGCACATGATTCTATATCGCAGCAGACACCTTTTGATCAACCGCCGGATGCGTCAGAATGACTTCAATCTCTGGCGCACCCATGCCTGCCGGATGGCGTTTGGCGTGAAACAGAATGAAGCGATTGATCCAATCGACAGACGCCTGTTTAGTCCGCAAGAAATAGTGCTTCACCCGCAGCCGGTCACGCACCTGATCGAGTAAATGAGGCTTTTATTCGGAAACCGAAACGCCGTCTAAAATGGAAGCCAAACTGGGAACATGAACGTAAATCATTGACAAAAAAGCCAAAAATAAAATTTACAGTGCGCACCAGGAGTGGTAAAAAACTCATACCTCACATTTGAGGTGCAAACAAGCAGGATTCGGCGTCATTTTTGAGGTCGAATTGTAGCTAGGCATTAACGCTATATCTCTTGCATCATGGCTATTGTTATTTGTGATCTCGAAACAACCCTGATTAATGAATTGAAATGCATACTTAATAGCAGCTCAAATGACTGCCGCACACTTCTTAGGCAGTTTTTAAATGCCAAGAAGAAGAGCATATCTACTGACAAAAGAGAAGTATTTATATCAAATGAATTGCATGAGCACAACCTATTTAAATATGAAAAAAGGGATGTAATACAAAATATCATTTACAGGATAGCACGCGGCCAAGATGTAAATATATACCTTAGCAACAGACAGGGCGAGCTCAATCATACGGACTTAACGCTCACTGTGTTCGGGCTTCATCATCTTCACCTTGGAGATAAAGTGGAAAACAAAGGAAAAAGAAAAGGCTTAATTAAAGGAACAAAAAGCATCCTTTTCGCGAAATTTGATAAAGATCGCGCTTATTTAGTAGACATTCTTTCGCACGATATCGAGACTGGCTTTTTAAACAGGAAGCTACTTAATATAATACACAAAAACTGGCCTCACCTTCTAGAGCCTTACAGAATAAAAAGAATGGGGGTGTCTTGCAGAGATATAACCGATACAGAATTCACAAAAATGATCAAGCATGGCATCAATATTCCATTCTCTCCAGAAGATGGGGTCGTATTTTTTCTTCCAGGGTCTCTGACGATGGCAAACACTGACGCAGATAACGAGATGGTGATTATTGGCGCAATGAAAGACATTGAGCGCGCAGAAAGAAGGATCAAAGATATCTTACACCACTTATCAGCATACATAAAAAAAACAACTGGTATTGAATATAACGTACTTAGGTTCTCTGTGGTGCTAACTAACGATGGGCTTGCAATAGAAAATAAAAATTCTGGCATTTTTTTACTTTTTGCGATGGAGATATATACGTTACAAATCCTGCAACAAAGGCAGTCAAATATACTGAAATTATATGATTTTTCGGCTTTTCTGTTTATATACTTTAATTTGATAAGAGAACATTTCCGATTGGCCAGTATAGATTGGTGCGAATTTAATAACCACAACAATTCTCAGGTGTGATGTTGGGATTCGCTCTCGCTCATCCCAACCTACGACCATAACAAATGGCTAAACCCGAGCGCATACTGCGCCGCCGAGCTAGAGCGTGGTCTTTGAAGCGGATATAAGGCGCAGTATGCGCCGGGTTAGCCTGACGTCAGGGCTGCTCCACTCGCAGATCGGTATACTTTTTTGCTTTCTTGATGAAGTCGACGTCAAATGTCTTGAGCGAGTTCTTTTCTTTACCAAGCGCAAGATGGAAAGCATCAGCAAAGTCAAAACCCATTTCATGCCAGTCAATGACCTGGGCAACACGTTGACCGTCACTGACCGTTACATTGGATAGGCCGCATACTCGCCGCAAGGCCGTACAAATATCTGCCGGACTCAGCTCGAAGGCGGCTCGCAGCACCCATTCGGTCTCAAGAAGCACTGTGTCAGGGATAAAGATGTCCTCGGCAGCAAAGAGCATGTGGCTGGCCTTGCTCTGTGCATGGTTGTCACTCACGAGCAGCCGCACCAATACATTGGTATCAATTGCGATCACGCCACTGCTCCCGAATATCTCTGGTCAGGGCCGCCCTGATCTCCTCGTCGGTCTTTGGGGCAACCTTGCCGCTGAACATGCCGAAAACGTCTGCAAGTTCGGCAGGGGGAAACGGGGCTTTCGGTTTCAGCAGGAGACCCTCACCGGTATCAATGACCATGAGCTCAAGACCAGGCTCCCAGTGATGAGTGCTTCGAAACGCCTTGGGTATGATCACCTGGCCTTTGCTGGAGAGTTTGGTGGTTTCCATAGGGCAAGCCCAATCAAGTAAGATCAAAGTAAGACTATATCTGCCTGGACGGCCTGTCAAACTGAGCGGGCGCCCCCTAATGGGACAAGTCAAAAAAGATGAACATTATTCCTGACTCTTCCCCGTAGCTCCGTTGTCGTTGTCGTTGTCGTTGTCGTTGTCGTTGTCGTTGTCGAAGCCATCCGATCCCAAATTTGCGATTACGACAACGATTACAGCCGACACACGCATTGAATTGCTCAATTTGTTCTTGAACGGTGACTGCCCTCCGCTCAATCGGATGTGTCACGGCATGGCGCCCCTGGCTGCGAGGCGCTCGCTTCTCATCCGCTTTGCCGCCAGCAATCGGATAAGATGAACGCCCACATCTGGAGCACAGCCGCCATGAGAATCTTCGATATCGTCGCCGCCCTGATCACGCTGTCCGCCCTTTTCAGTTGGTTCAACCATCGCTTCCTGAAACTGCCCACGGTGATCGGCCTGATGCTGATCGCGCTCCTGATGTCGCTGGCGCTGCTGCTGCCGATCCCCGGCACCGAGTGGCTGGAGCAGGACGCCAAACGGATGCTCGCCAGCATCGAGTTCGATGAGACCTTATTGCACGGCATGTTGAGCTTTCTGCTCTTTGCCGGTGCGCTGCACGTCAGACTTTCCGATCTGGCCCGCCATAAGTGGGTCATCGCGCTGCTGGCAAGCGCGGGTGTGCTGATCTCGACCCTCATCGTCGCGGCTGGCGCCTGGCTGATTTTTTTCTTCATCGGGCTCGATGTCCCGCTGATCTACTGTCTGCTGTTCGGCGCGCTGATCTCGCCGACGGACCCGATTGCGGTGCTCAGTATTCTCAAACAGGCCCAGGCGCCGAAGAGCCTGGAAACCAAAATCACCGGTGAGTCGCTGTTCAACGACGGCGTGGCCGTCGTGCTGTTCCTGGTGCTGCTGGATATCGCCATCGGCGACAAGGCGATGCATCCCGGTCTGTTCCTGACCATCTTCCTGCAGGAGGCCGTCGGCGGTCTGGCGCTGGGCCTGTTCAGCGGCGGCCTCGCCTATCTGATGATGCGCAGCATCGATCATTATCAGGTCGAGGTGCTGATCACCCTGGCGGTGGCGAGCGGCGCCTACGCGGTTGCGGAACACTGGCATGTCTCCGCGCCGATCACCGTGGTCGTCGCCGGTCTGTTGATCGGTAATCTGGCGCGCGACCATATCATCTCGGACGAGACCCTGCGCTATCTGGACAGCTTTTGGGAGCTGATCGACGAGATCCTGAATGCGGTGCTGTTCGTGCTGATCGGGCTCGAAGTGATGATTCTGACGATGACTGTCGGGATCTTCACCGCCGGCCTGCTGGCGATCCCGCTGGTGCTGGCGGCGCGGGCGATCAGCACCGGGCTGCCAATCGCGGCGCTGACCCGGTTTCGCCATTACGCGCCCGGGGTCGTCGCGATCCTCACCTGGGGCGGATTGCGCGGCGGGATCTCGGTGGCCATGGCCCTGGCCTTGCCGCATGGCGAGGTCCGCGATGTGCTGGTCTCAGTGACCTACATTGTGGTGGTCTTCTCGATTCTGGTGCAGGGTCTGAGCCTGGGTCCGGTCATCCGCGCGACCGGGCGCCGGGCCGATCTGGAATTCGATCACGCCGATTTTGCCGGTCGCATCCCGGATCAAATTGCAGACGCGAAGCCTGAATCCTGAGCGCCCCAGTGCAGCACCTTGGAAATCCCGAGGCCGTTTCTGATCGTTGTCGTTGCCGTTGTCGTAATCGAAGTTTCGCAAGCCGACAACGACAACGATCAACGAACGGTCTCGGAGCATCTGCACTGCTGCACCAGCCATCCGGTTCATTTGGTCATCCTCTGGCTGAGTTCACTTGACGTTCCACTCCCCGCTCGCGAGAATGGCGCGCTTCCCTTCAGCCTGATGGCGACGCTGCGACGTGGCCGGGCGAAACGTCAGGAACAGCCCTAAATGGTTCGCGACGCTGGCAATCCACTGCCATCAGAACCCCTCGTTGATCCTTCCTCGCCAGCGGCCCAGGCGGTCGATGGCTCGGTTGCGTCTGTCGCAAACGAACCTGAGGTGCTGGTGCGGATCCGGGGTCTGAGCTTCCGGCGCGGTTCGCGGGTGATCTTCGACGATCTGGATCTGGATATCCGGCGCGGCAGCGTGACCGCCGTGATGGGACCAAGCGGCACCGGTAAAACAACCCTGCTGAAGCTCATCACGGGTCAGTTGCGCCCGGATGCCGGGCGGATCGAGGTCGATGGCGAGGACGTGCATCGGCTCGACAAGAGCGGACTCTTTCGACTGCGCCGACGCATGGGAATGCTCTTTCAGAGCGGCGCGCTGCTGACCGATCTCACGGTCTTCGAGAATGTCGCCTATCCGCTGCGCGAACATACCGATCTGCGTCCCTCGCTGCTGCGCAAACTGGTGCTGCTCAAGCTGGAGGCCGTGGGTCTGCGCGGTGCGCGCGACCTGATGCCCAACGAACTCTCGGGCGGCATGGCGCGGCGGGTGGCACTGGCGCGGGCGATTGCGCTGGATCCCATGATGATCCTCTATGACGAACCCTTCGCGGGCCAGGATCCCATTTCGATGGGGATGCTGGTCTCGCTCATCCGTCAGCTCAACGACGCCGCCGGTCTGACCAGCGTTCTGGTCTCGCATGACGTGCGCGAGACGGCGAGCATCGCCGATGATCTCTATGTGATCTCGGAAGGGCGGGTCATCGCCCACGGCACGCCCGCCGAACTCGCCGCCGATCCATCCGAAGAGGTGCGCCAGTTCATGGACGGTCTGCCGGATGGCCCGATGCACTTTCATTACCCGGCGCCCGATCTGGCGGACGATCTGCGCACGCGGGGAGGACGCTGATGCGGCTGGAATCCCTGGCGCGTCTCGGACGCGGCGGACTGGGCGCGCTGGAGCGTCTGGGCCGGGCGCATCTGCTGCTGTTCGCCATCGTCCTCGGCGTCGGCGAGATCCTGCGCCGACCGCGTCTGCTGACGGCGCAGATCTTCAATATCGGCGTGCTTTCGCTGCTGATCGTCGGCGTCTCGGGGCTTTTCGTCGGCATGGTGCTCGGACTCCAGGGCTACTATGTGCTGGCCCAATTCGGCGCGGCGCAGAGTCTGGGCGTCATGGTCGCCACCTCGCTGGTGCGCGAGCTGGGGCCGGTCGTCACCGCGCTGCTGGTCGCCGGACGTGCGGGCTCGGCCCTGACCGCCGAGATCGGTCTGATGAAGGCCACCGAGCAGTTGTCGGGGCTGGAAATGATGGCGGTCGATCCGGTGCGGCGCATCCTCACCCCGCGCTTTTACGGCGGCGTGATCGCCATGCCGCTGCTGGCGGCCATCTTCAGCGCGGTCGGCGTGCTGGGCGGTTATTTCGTCGGCGTGGGTCTGCTGGGGGTCGATGAGGGCGCCTTCTGGAGCCAGATGCAGGCGAAGGTCGATTTCGATGATGTGATGGATGGCATCGTCAAGAGCCTGGTCTTCGGCGTCATCGTGACCTGGATCGCGCTCTTCGAGGGCTACGACACGGTCCCCACCTCGGAAGGCGTGAGCCGCTCCACCACGCGCTCGGTGGTCCATGCCGCGCTGGTGGTCCTGGGCGTGGATTTCGTTTTGACGGCACTGATGTTCGGAGGTTGACGGCATGGCAACGCGGCATACGATTGAGGTCACGGTCGGCGCCTTCATGGCGCTGGGCTTCCTCGCACTCTTTTTTCTGGCCATGCAGATCAGCAATCTGAGCCTGGATTCGACCGCCGAAGGTTATCGGCTCACCGCACGGTTTGCGAATGTGGGCAGTATCAAGGTACGGGCACCAGTGACCGTCGCCGGGGTGCGTGTCGGACGGGTCGAAAGCCTGTCGTTTGACAAAACGACCTACGAGGCGGTGGTCACGCTGCGCATCGATGCCGGCATCGACACCCTGCCCGAAGACACCTTCGCCAATGTCTTCACCTCCGGCCTGCTCGGCGAGCAGTACATCGGCCTGGAGCCGGGCGGGAGTCAGGATTATCTGCGCGACGGAGACGAGATCGTCCACACCCAATCGGCACTGGTTCTCGAACAGATGATTGGGCAGTTCCTGTTCAAAAAAGCTGGCGAGAGCGGTTAAATCGCGCCCATTGCGCGATGCGATGTTTGTGGCTTGAACAAACCTTGGCAGCAATGACGACTGCCGGAGCTGGCGCGATTTAAGATGTTAAAAAATTTAAACATCATTAAACCGCGCCTGGTGCGGCATGTGATATTTGAGGATTGAGTCGGCCTTGGCAGAATCGACGACCGTTCGAGCGGGCGCGGTTTAAAGTATTAAAAAATGTAAAATTTTAAACCGCGTCTCCACTGAAGTCGATGACATCTCCAAAGCCAAACACAAACTGAAAATTACGCCTATCGCGCTGGACGCGGTTTAATGAACGACTTGAACTGCGTCAGCCGCAGTGCTGGTTGATGGCTGACGCAGTCAAACCACCTCACAAACACCCCTATCCCAACTGGACGCAGTTCAATGCTTGAGCGACGCAATTTTTTTCTGTTGTTACTGGTTCTCCTGCCACTGTCCTGGAGCGGCAGTCTGCTGGCCGCTCAGGACGAGGCGACCGCGCTGGTGCAGCGCACGGCGGAACAGATGCTGACTACGCTGAAGGCGCGGCGCGCCGAGGTGGACCGCAATCCATCCCTGATCTACGGCATGGTCGAAACGACCGTCGCCCCGCATTTCGACTTCGAGCGCATCACTCAGGGTGCCCTGGGTCAATCCTGGCGGCAGGCATCGCCCGAGCAGCAGCGCCAACTGGTCAACGGCTTCAAGCAGGTGCTGATCCGCACCTATGCGCGCTCGCTGCTGAGCTATTCCGGGCAGGAGATCCGCTATCTGCCGTCCAAGCCCGGCAGCCGACCCGGCACCGTGACGGTCTCGACCGAGGTGCGCGAATCAGGCGCGGCGCCCATCCCGGTCGATTACCGGATGCACAACAGCAGCGGCAGTTGGCGGGTCTATGATGTCGTCATCAACAACGCCAGTCTGGTCGGCAACTATCGCACCAGTTTTGCCAACGAGATCCGTCAGAGCGGACTCGATGCGCTGATCGCGAAGCTGACCGACATGAACACAAAGGGTCAGGAGTGAGCCGGCAGGCGGTGACGCTCCAGACGGATGCCGGTCGCTGGCGTCTCGCTGGCGCGCTGGATTTCACGACCGTGCCCGGTCTGGTCGCCGAGGCTGAAAAGCTGTTCCGAAATCCGGCGCTGCGTTCGCTCGCGCATCTGGAAATCGATCTGGCTGCGGTCGAGTTCGCCAACAGCGCGGGGCTCGCGCTCCTGCTCGAATGGATGGAGATGGCCGAGTCGCGCGACATCCGTCTCGTTTATCTCCATCTGCCGGACTCGCTGCACCGGATCGCCGCCTTCTCCAATCTTCAGGATCTGCTGCCGGTCGTCCCCGACCCCGACCGACAGACTGTCAATGGACAGGATTAACAGGATTTAAAACAACGGTTTGAAAAACCCTGTCCATCCTGGAAAATCCTGTTAATCCTGTCTATTTGAGACGCGCATCAGGATTCAAACCGCCCGGATTGCGCCTGGCAGCCTCTTTCACCCTTCCGCGATTCCCAATTATTTCATGGATAAACTTCTGATTACCGGCGGTTCCGCGTTGCATGGCAAAGTCCGCGCATCGGGCGCCAAGAACGCCGCCCTGCCGATCCTGGCCGCGACCCTGCTGGCCGAGGCGCCGGTGACGCTGACCAATGTGCCGCGACTGCGTGACATCAAGACCACCCTCGCGCTCCTGGAGCGCATGGGCGCCCAACTGACGCAGGATGGCGATACGGTGTGGAGCGAGCCGCGCCCGCTGACCAGCTTCGCCGCGCCCTATGAGCTGGTCAAGACCATGCGCGCCTCGATCCTGGTGCTGGGACCGCTGGTGGCGCGCTATGGACGTGCCGATGTCTCGCTGCCCGGCGGCTGCGCCATCGGCGCGCGTCCGGTCAATCTGCACATCGACGGACTGCGCGCCATGGGGGCCGAGGTGACGGTCGAAGGCGGTTATATCCGCGCCCGCGCGGATCGGTTGCAGGGAGCGCGTCTGGTGATGGAAATGGTCTCGGTCACGGGCACCGAAAATCTGATGATGGCCGCCGCCCTGGCCCAGGGCGAAACCCTGATCGAGAACGCCGCGCGCGAGCCGGAGGTGATCGATCTGGCCGATTTCCTCAATGCGCTCGGCGCATGCATTGAGGGCGCAGGCACCGATCTGATCCGCATCCGGGGCGTGGACCGGCTCGGCGGTGCTGACTATCGCGTCATGCCCGACCGCATCGAGACCGGCACCTTTCTGGTGGGCGCGGCCATGACCGGCGGACGGGTGCGGGTCAACGACACCTGCCCGGACTGTCTGGACGCCGTGCTGCAAAAGCTGCGCGAGGCCGGCGCCGAGATCGTCACCGGATCGGACTGGATCGAGCTCGACATGCGGGGCCGACGCCCGCGCGCCGTGGAGATCCACACCGCGCCGCATCCGGCCTTCCCGACCGACATGCAGGCGCAGTTCTGCGCCCTGAACAGCATCGCCGAAGGGGTCGGGACCGTGACCGAAACCATCTTCGAGAACCGTTTCATGCACGTCCCCGAGTTGCAGCGCATGGGCGCCGATATCCGCATCGAGGGCAATGTCGCCATCTGTCGCGGGGTCGAGCGTCTGACCGCCGCGCCGGTCATGGCGACCGATCTGCGCGCCTCCGCCGGTCTGGTGCTGGCGGGTCTGGTCGCGACTGGCGAGACCCTGATCGACCGCATCTATCACCTGGATCGCGGCTATGAGACCATGGAACAAAAGCTCCTCGCCCTGGGCGCCAACATCCAGCGCGTCGCCGGGGACAGTCGGACGGCCATCACATGAATCTGAACGCACCCCTGACCATCGCGCTCTCCAAGGGCCGCATCCTCGAACAGACCCTGCCGCTGCTGGCCCATGCCGGGATCGCGCCGCTGGAAGATCCTGAGACCAGCCGCAAGCTGATCCTGGAAACGACGCATCCGCAGGTCAAATTCGTCATCATCCGTGCCAGCGACGTGCCCACCTATGTGCAGTACGGCGCGGCGGACCTTGGCGTCTCCGGCAAGGACGTGCTGCTGGAGCACGGCGGCGAGGGACTCTACGAACCGCTGGATCTGGGCATCGCCCGCTGCCGGCTGATGGTCGCCGGCAAACCGGACACCCAGCCGCCGACCTCGCGCCGGTTGCGAATCGCCACCAAATATGTCCACAGCGCCGAACGCTATTTTGCCGCCAGGGGCCAGCAGGTCGAGATCATCAAGCTCTATGGCTCGATGGAACTGGCCCCGCTGGTCGGTCTGGCTGATCTGATCGTCGATCTGGTCGAGAGCGGCAACACCCTCAAGGCCAACGGGCTGGTGCCGCTGGAGCATATCGCCGACATCAGCTCGCGTCTGGTGGTCAACAAGGCATCCTGGAAAATGAAACACGAGACCGTGAACGCATTGCTGACCCTGCTGCGTGAGGCCGTCACCACGCGCAGCGCCGGGTAGACAGGGACCACCCTGAACTTTGTGATCAAGCGTCCCATCCCATAGGAGTGAAATCAGTCGTGACCGACATCCAACGTCTATCCACCGCTGACGCCGATTTCCGCACACGGCTCGACGCGCTTCTTGCCTGGGAGTCGGTTTCCGATGATCGGGTCGGACAGATCGTCGCCGAGATCATCCGCTCGGTACGCGCCCGTGGCGATGCTGCCCTGCTGGATTACACCACTCGCTTCGACCGCTGGACGCCCGTCTCGCCGGCCGCGCTGGAGATCCCGCGCGCACGACTGGAGGAGGCGTGGCAGTCCATTCACACCGCGCAGCGCGAGGCGCTGGAACAGGCGTCAGCACGCATCCGCGCCTATGCCGAACATCAGAAGCTCGCAAGCTGGAGCTACCGCGAGCCGGACGGCACCCTGCTCGGTCAGCAGGTGACGCCGCTTGATCGCGCCGGGCTCTATGTCCCCGGCGGTAAGGCGGCCTATCCCTCGTCGGTGCTGATGAACGCCATCCCGGCCAAGGTCGCGGGGGTGGGCGAGCTCATCATGGTGGTGCCGACCCCGGACGGCGAACTCAACGATCTGGTGTTGGCCGCCGCGCATATCGCCGGGGTGGATCGCGCCTTCGCCATCGGCGGGGCACAGGCGGTCGCGGCGCTGGCCTATGGCACCGCGACCATCCCCGGCGTGGACAAGATCGTCGGTCCCGGCAACATCTATGTGGCGACCGCCAAGCGCGCCGTCTTCGGTCAGGTCGGCATCGACATGGTCGCCGGCCCGTCCGAAATCCTGGTGATCTGCGATGGGGCGACCGACCCCGACTGGATCGCGATGGATCTCTTCTCGCAGGCCGAACACGACGAGGACGCCCAGTCGATTCTGGTGAGTTGGGATGGCGATTTTCTCAATCAGGTCGCGGCCAGCATCGACAAACTGCTGCCAACCATGGAGCGTGCGCCCATCATCTCCTCCGCACTCAACAGGCGCGGCGCACTCATCCTGGCGCGCAATCTGGATGACGCCATCGCGGTTGCCAACAGCATCGCGCCCGAGCATCTGGAGCTCTCGATTGAAGACCCCGAATCCATCGTCGGGCGCATCCGTCACGCCGGGGCCGTCTTCATGGGCCGTTATACCGCTGAGGCGCTCGGCGACTACTGCGCCGGGCCGAACCATGTTCTGCCGACCTCGCGCACCGCGCGTTTTTCCTCGCCGCTCGGGGTCTACGATTTCCAGAAGCGATCCAGTCTCATCCAGGCCTCGCGCGCCGGTTCAGCCGAACTCGCCAGGATCGCCTCGGTGCTGGCGCGCGGCGAAGGTCTGACGGCGCATGCACGCTCGGCTGAATATCGTGGAGAGGATGTCTGATGAATGATCTGATCGCCGAACTGGTCCGCCCCGAGATCCGCGCGCTGCGGGCCTATCATGTCCCCGAAGCGGCCGGACTCATCAAGCTGGACGCCATGGAAAACCCCTATGTCTGGCCCGAGGCGCTCAAGTCCGACTGGCTTGACGCGCTGCGCGCGGTCGAGATCAACCGCTATCCCGATCCCCAAGGGCAGGCGCTCCAGGCCGCGCTGCGCGAGGCGATGGACATCCCGGACGACATGGGTCTGCTGCTCGGCAACGGCTCGGACGAGATCATCCAGATGCTGGCCATGACGGTCGCCCAGCCGGGACGCAAGATCCTGTCGCTGGAGCCCGGTTTCGTCATGTACCGGATGATCGGGCTCTTCGCCGGCATGGAGCATGTCGGCGTGCCGCTCGCGACGGACGATTTTTCCATTGATCTGCCCGCCGTGCTGGAGGCCATTGAGCGCGAACAGCCGGCGCTGATCTATCTCGCCTATCCCAACAACCCGACCGGCAACCGCTTCGACGCCGACGACATGGTCCGCATCATCGAGGCCGCGCCCGGTCTGGTGATCGTCGATGAGGCCTATTCGCCCTTCACCGACGCCAGTTTTCTCGGCCTGATCGGCGACTGGCCGAATCTGCTGGTGATGCGTACCGTCTCCAAGATGGGTCTGGCCGGGCTGCGGCTCGGCTATCTGGTCGGTCCGCCGGCCTGGATCGAGCAGATCGACAAGGTTCGTCTGCCCTATAACGTCAACGTCCTCACCCAGGTCTCGGCAACCTTCGCGCTCAGACACAAGGCCGTGCTGGACGAGCAGACCCACGCCATCCGGGTCGAGCGCGGCCATCTGTTCGAGGCGCTGCACCGCATCCCCGGCATTCACGCCTATCCGAGCGAGGCCAATTTCATCCTCATCCGCATGGCGGACGGCACGGCGGACGCCATCTTCGCCGGACTCAAGGAACGCGGGATTCTCATCAAAAACCTCAACGGAGCACATCCGCAGCTCAAAGACTGTCTGCGGGTGACGGTCGGCCTGCCGGAGGAGAACGCCGCCTTCATCGCCGCCCTGACCGCACTGGTCAGCGCAGGCGGGTAGCGCCGGTCAGTCCGTCATAGCCGCGCTGAACGCCATAGGCAAGCAGGATGCCAGCAGGCAGTCCGACCGCCATGAGATAAAGCGCCTGAACCCATCCCTGCTCCGGAAAATACATCCCGATTAACGCCTGGAAGACGAGTCGGTGACACAGGTAGAGACCGAAGCTCGTATAGGCGAGAAAGGCGATGGTCGGACCATGGAGCCGACCGGCGATCCGGTCGGCCAGGACGAACAGCGTCAGGGCGCCGATCAGAATCAAGGGCACGATGGTCAGGGCGCCGCTCACTGACCATTCGTTGCCGATCCGGCTCAACGGAAGCATCAGCAACAGGAGCAGCCGCAACGGCCACTGGTTGTCCGTCAGAAAACCCCTGAGCGCCGGTTGTCGCTGGTAAAAAATGCCGAGCGCGAAGACGGGCAGATACATGAGGATCCGCAGGTCGATGGTCTGAATCAGCCGATGCTGGACAATCAGCGCCAGCATCAGCAGAGCGACGGCGAGCAGCATCCAGACAGGGCGATCCGCCAGCCGGATCAGCGGCGGCGCAAGCAGATAAAAGGCCATGATCATGGTGACGAACCAGAGCGTCGGCATGGCCGGCGGGTCGAACATCGAGATCAGAAAGATGCCGTCGATGACCTGCCCGAGACTGGCGAGACCGGCCAGTCCGAAGAGGATCAGGGCCAGCAGATACAGCGGATAGATGCGCAGCAGCCGGCGCCGGTAGAAGGTGCCGAGTCCAGACGGATCGAGCGTCACCGGCTGGCGTCCGAGCAGAAAACCGGAACAGAAGACGAAGGTTCCGAGCGCGATGTATTTCAGCGCCTCGGTGAACCAGTTGGCGTATCCCGGCAAGGCGGTCGTATAAGGCATCAGATGCCAGTAGCCAACGATGTAGAAAATACAGAGGACGCGGAGCACATCCACGCCCCTGTTACGGGATCCGGCTGATTTCAGGCGATGTCCGGGAACGACACTCGCCACAAATCAGACCCCGCAGCATTTCTTGGCTTTTTTCCCCGAACCGCAGGCGCAGGGATCGTTGCGATTGACCTTCGACACCCGCACCGGCGGCGATTTGGGATTCATCTGACTGCCCTGATACAGCCACAGGCCGTCTTCGCGACGAAAATCGGCCAGTTCGTGCTGCATCATCTTCCGCCCCTGCAAACGGTAACGGAACACGAATTCCACCTGTCCGGTCTCGTCCTCAACCCCGCCATCCACGACCTGACGGATCTCCAGTCCCAGCCAGGTCGTCTCATCGGCCACCTGCTCGGCATCCGCGCGATTGAAGGCTTCGCGCGCCTCAGACGTGGCGGTGCGTTCGAGATGATCCAGATTGCCGACCGCATAGGCGGCATAGCGCGAGCGCATCAGCGCCTCAGCCGTTGGCGCCGGTTGACCGGCCAGAATCGGCTCGCAGCAGGCAGCGAATTCAAGACCGGAACCGCAGACACAGACAGACATCGATAACACTCCTGAAAAATGGTTCTTGTCGAGCCCCCTGCCCCACAGCGGGGATCGCGAGGATCGGATAACGAGGGCGGCGATCTTGTTCGTATTGCGTGCCGGCTGTCAATGGAACACCCGCAGCGAAGGACATGTTTGAATGCCTCTGCACATGTGGTTGTGCAAAGGGCGCGGCACGAGCCAGTACTTGAGGCGCCTGAATCCTCGCCCGCCCGCTGCTACAATGCGCCCCCGGTCTGCCAGACAATCGACCAATAACGATCCAGCGGCATAAGGGGAACGCGAGGATGCGGAACGAACGTGTGATGCGGTTACGCAACGAGCTGGAGGCGCGGCTATTAGAATTCTCGGTGTGGGCGACGCTCCTGATCGCCGGGCTCGGGGTTGCCTTTGGGCTCATGGCGCGCTCTCCTGCGATCCTCTTCGACGGTCTCTTTTCGCTGGCTGATGTCGCCATCACCTGGCTGACCCTCAAGGTCGCCCGACTGGTCGCCATGCAGGGCGATGACCGCCGCTTCCAGTACGGTTTCTGGCATCTGGAGCCACTGGTCATCGCCCTGAAATCCTCAGTGCTCATCGCCCTGGTCGCTTATGCCTTTCTGAGCGCGGTGAACAGTCTCCTGAAGGGCGGCTATGAGCCGGAGTTCGGGCTTGCCCTGAGCTATGCCGCCCTGGTCGCCCTGATCTCCTTCGGCATGTGGTGGTGGCTGGGACGTCAGGCCGAGCGCATCGATTCAGCCCTGGTCGGATTGGATTTGAAGGCGTGGCTGCTGTCGGCGCTGATCACCACCGCGCTCCTGATCGCCTTCGGCGCGGCGCTGCTCATGCGCGGGACCGCCGCCGAGGGCTGGATCCGCTTCATCGATCCGCTGGTGCTGGCAATCGTCACCCTGGTCCTGCTGCCCCTGCCCTTTCGCGAGGCGCGCGACTCCTATCGCGAGATCCTGCTCATCAGTCCGCCCGACACGGACGCGCAAGTGCGCGCGGCGATGGCTGAATTCGTCCGCCGTCACGGCTTCCTGGACTACCGCAGTTATCTTTCCAAGACCGGTCGCGCCTGCTTCATCGAGATCTCGGTCCTGGTGCCCTCCGATCTCAGTCTGCCCATCACGGCGTTCGACGCCATGCGCGCGGAGATCGGCGAGGCCATCGGCTGCGCCGGGCCGGATCGCTGGCTCACCATCATCTTTACTGCCGATCCCGAACACTTATAGCTTTTTATCGGGCCACCGAGGCCGTCTGACCGGAATCCCCGCGTCTCCCGGAACCCGCCTACAGCCAGCCGCCGCGCCGGAAGCGCCACAGCATGAAGCCGGCGATGCCCAGACAGACGGCCCAGAACACCGGATAGGCGGCTTGCCAGTGCGTTTCGGGCATCGGGATGTTCATGCCATAGACGCCGGCCAGAAAGGTCAAAGGAATGAAGATGGTGCCGATGATGGTCAGCACCTTCATGATGTCGTTGGTGCGGTTGGAGACGACCGAGACATAGGTCTCGGCCACGGCGCTGGCGATCTCGCGGTAGGTCTCGATCAGATCGATGATCTGCACGCAATGATCGTAAACATCGCGAAAATAGGTCTGGGTGATCGCCGACAGACATTCGTGATGCTCGCGCTGGAGCTGTGATACCAGTTCGCGCATCGGCCAGGCGGTGCGGCGGATCATCACCAGATCGCGCTTGATCAGATGCAGCGCGTGCAGGCTCTGGGTCTCGGGACAGGTGAGGACGGCCTCCTCGGCCATCTCCAGCCGTTCCGAACTGGCGTCGAGCAGCGGAAAAAAGCGATCGACCAGGGCATCGATCAGGGCATAGAGCAGGAAACTGGCATCGTGCTGGCGCACCCGCGAGCGCGGATTGTCCAGCCGCTGCCGAATCTCGTTGATGGCCGGACTGGAGGTCTGCTGAAAACTCAGGAGCGTGTTGCGCCCCAGAAAAAAGCCGATCTGCTCGGCCAGCATCTGATCCTCCACCAGACGCACGCCGCGCGCCATGACGAAGAGCCGTCCGGGCAGCTCGCCAATCGCCGGAAAATCCTCCAGCTTGGGGCGATGCCCGCCGTCCAGAACATCCTCAATCGCCAGCGGATGCAGTTGATATTTCTCCGCCAGCGCGCGAACGACACGGCGATCCTGCAAACCTTCGACATGAATCCAGCGCACCTGGGTCCAATCGGGGCGATGGTTGGTCAGAAAGGCGGCGATGTCGCCGACCTCCTGGACCTGGATCCGCTCGGGGCTGTAGTCGATGCAGCAGACCCGCGCTGGCGCGCTGTTTGCGCTCTGCGTCAGCTCATGGTATTCGATGCCGGCAGGCAGTCCCGGCTGGGAGCGCTTGACGCGCGGCAGGCGCGTGCGTGCGCGTGCGGCATGCTTGCGCCGTGGGCTGTGATTGGGAGGGGTGACGGGGTCGCGCATGATGTTGTGATCTGGTCGCCAGATGGAGAGGCGGCCACTATCGGCTGTGCGGGGTCCAGGATCAAGTTTGCCGCCTGCCGCGGATCTCACGCTCGACCCGGCTCGCCCTGCGCCAACTGGACGGGCATCCCGCCGTCCGGCAGGTGCATTCGCGCGCCCTCGATTCCTTTTTTGTCGGCTCGCATCGCCGCTGCGATCCAGCCCGGCAAGCGTCCACGTTTAGGCTGGATTTCTGGCGGCGGCGGGGAGTAGGATGCAAAATCCATGCGAGTCACAGCCAGACGTTTTCCGCTCATGTCCCTAATCAAGTCCCAACAGCGTGTCACCGACCACGGGGAGGTCTTTACCCCCGCGTGGATGGTCGATGCCATGCTCGACCTCGTCAAGGACGAATCGGAGCGCATCGACTCCCGTTTTCTTGAACCGGCGTGCGGAAGCGGGAATTTTCTGGTTTGCGTCCTGCAACGCAAGCTCGCTGCCGTCGAACTCAAATATGGCCAATCGGATTTCGAGCGGCGGCACTTTGCGTTGTATGCGCTGATGTGCATCTACGGTATCGAACTGCTGGCGGACAACATCGCCGAGTGCCGCGCGAACCTGTTGGACATCTTCGCCGAGTACCTGAATATCGAGACGTCGGACGACCTGTACCGGGCAGCGTTTTACGTGCTCTCGTGGAATCTCGTCCATGGCGACGCCCTGAAAATGCTGGCCAGCGATGGACAACCGATCACCTTTGCGGAATGGGGCTATCTCGGTAAGGGCAAGTTTCAACGGCGCGATTTCAATTTTGAGGTGCTGACCGGTTCGTCCGCCTTCAGCGCAGAAGGCTCGCTCTTCGCTCACCTCGGCAAGCACGAAATTTTTACACCGACCAAAACCTATCCGCCAATGACGGTGAACGATCTGGCCTCCTTGCATCTGGAAGCGACGGGATGACTGAACAGGCGAGTTTTTCGTTGCGGGGGCGCAATCCCGACGTGCTGACCTGCATTGCGAATCTATCCAACGACGAAGTTTTTACGCCGCCCGAGTTCGCTAACCGGATGTTGGATACGCTGGCCGAAGCCTGGGCGAGCAGCCATGACGGAGCGAATCTCTGGGCCGATAAAACAGTACGCTTTCTCGATCCCTGTACGAAGTCGGGCGTCTTCCTGCGCGAGATCGCCAGCCACCTCGTCAAGGGACTGGCGGACGAGATGCCCGACCTCCAGGCCCGCGTCGATCACATCCTGACCCGGCAGGTGTTCGGCATCGGCATTACGCATCTGACCAGCCTGCTGGCGCGGCGCAGCGTGTATTGCTCGAAGCAAGCCAATGGGGCGCATTCCGTCGCCAAGGGCTTTGACAGTGAGGCGGGCAACATCTGGTTCGAGCGCGTCGAGCATGTCTGGGTCAATGGCAAATGCACCTTCTGTGGGGCCAGCCAAAGTGCCCTTGACCGTGGGGAAGAACTGGAAACCCACGCCTATGCGTTCATCCACACCAATGACATCAAGGCTCGGGTGTCCGAGTTGTTTGGAGACGACATGCAGTTCGACGTGATCATTGGCAATCCGCCCTACCAGTTGGCCGATGGCGGCTATGGCACGAGTGCCGCGCCGATTTATCAGTTGTTCGTGGAGCAGGCGCTTGAACTCGAACCGCGCTACGCGGTATTCGTGACGCCGTCGCGCTGGATGGCAGGCGGCAAGGGGCTCGATAAATACCGGCAGAGGATGCTGTCGGACAAGCGTATGCGGCAGATCGTGGACTACCCGAAGCTCTACGAGGGCTTTCCGGGGGTGAAGATTCGTGGCGGTATCTCCTATTTTCTGTGGGATCGCGACTATCAGGGGCCGTGCACGGTGCAAACGATCTGGGACGGACAGCCGACGGGGCCAGCGGTGGCTCGTTACCTCGATTCCTATGACATTCTGATTCGGCGCAATGAGGCGGTGCCAATTTTGGAGAAGGTCAGGGCGAAGGAGGAGCCGACGTTAGATGCTCGCGTATCCAGCCGTAAGCCATTTGGGCTGGCGACGAACTTCAAGGGCAAGCCTACTAAAGCGGGCTTGAAGAAACCGATACAGCTCTTCGAGAACCAGCGTACCGGTTGGATTGAGCGCACGACGATTGCTGTCAATTCGGCGTGGATTGACGAGTGGAAGGTGCTGATGACAGCCGTTCAGGGAACAAGCGCGGCGGTTGAGACCAAATTCCTCAGTAAGCCCATCATTGCCGAGCCGGGTACTGCATGTACTGAAACCTACCTCGTTGCCGGCCACTTCGATGACGAGACAGAAGCCATCAACTACGCAAAATATCTGCGAACACGCTTTGTCAGGTTTCTGGTTTCTCTCCGCAAGGCCACGCAGCACGCCACGCGCGACGTATACGCATTCGTACCAGACCTTCCCCTCAACCAAGAATGGACCGACGCCAAGCTCTACAAGCGGTACGGGCTGACCAAGGACGAGATCGCCTTCATCGAATCGCAGGTCGCCGAGCACGACAGCGAACTTTTCGATGAAGCCGTCCCAGACGAAGCCGAAAATGAGTAAGCCAAAGCAGACGATTCCTGCGGAGCAGCCCGACGCGCTCTTTGGGCGCGTCGTCTCCATCCTTGATCAGGCGCGGGGCAATGTCGTCCGGGCGGTGAACACGAACATGGTGCTCGCCTACTGTTTGATCGGGCGCGAGATCGTGGAGGAATTGCAGCAGGGCGAGCAGCGGGCGGGGTACGGCAAGCAGGTTCTGGAAACCTTGTCCGGGCACTTGGCGCAGCGCTACGGTCATGGTTTTTCCGTACCCAATCTCCAGAACTTCAGAAAGTCTTACCTTGTTTACAGTACGAGAGCGATCGCGGCAGCACCAATACAGTACCCGACGGGTACTGAATTGATCCCGCCCCGGAAAATCCACCCGGCGGGTGGAGAATCTGGAGCGCCCTTGAGCGAACAGTCGCCGTCGAGGATAAGCCACCCGGCGAGTACCGGCTCCCCGCACGGCTTCTCGCTTCAGCTTCCTTAAGGACAGTGCCGATGAATAAACCCATCGACGAAACTTCAGCCCAGAACCCGGCCACGAGCGCCGCGCCCTTGCTGGGCCAGTTGCGCCAGTTGATCGCACAGGCGCGCACCCAGGCACTGCGTGCCGTGGACAGTATTCAGGTGCGCACCTGCTGGGAAATCGGCCGTCACATCGTCGAATTCGAGCAGGGCGGGCAGGCACGCGCTGCGTATGGCAAACGGCTCTTGCCCATGCTCGCCGAGCAACTGACGCACGAGTTCGGCAAAGGCTTCGACGCCTCCAATCTACGCTATATGCGGCTGTTTTATCTCGCTTTTCCAAAGTGTGACGCGCTGCGTCACGAATTAAGCTGGACGCACTATCGCCTGCTGACGCGCTTGGACAACGAAGCGGCACGCCTGTGGTACATGCACGAGTCCGCCGAACAGAACTGGAGTTCGCGCGCGCTGGAGCGGCAGATGGGCACGCTGTATTACGAGCGTCTGCTACTCAGCCAGGACAAGGCGGCGGTAGCCGACGAGGCGCGGGAACATCTGGCGCGTCTGCAACATTCGCCACGCGCGTTCGTCCGCGATCCGGTCATGCTGGAATTTTTGGGCTTGCCGAGCGCGGGCCGCGTGCTGGAATCCAGCCTGGAACAGGGCTTGATGGACAAACTGCAAGCCTTTCTGCTGGAACTGGGCAAGGGGTTCGCCTTCGTCGCACGCCAGCAGCGCGTCAGCACCGAGAGCAAGGATTTCTACATCGACCTGGTGTTCTACAACTACCTGCTCAGATGCTTCGTGCTGATCGACCTGAAAACCGGCGAGCTGACCCATCAGGACATCGGCCAGATGGACATGTATGTGCGCATGTACGACGACCTGAAGCGCAACGAGGGCGATAACCCGACGGTCGGCATCCTGCTGTGCGAGGCCAAGGATCATTCAGTGGTGCGTTACTCCGTGCTGAACGGCAGCGAACAGTTGTTCGCCAGCCGCTACAAGCTGGTGTTGCCCACGGAAGAAGAACTTCGCACGGAGATTGAACGCGAAAGCGAGGCGCTGCGTCTTGCTCTGGCGCTTGAAAAAGAGCGTGACGCGGATGAATAAGCCCGTCGAAGAAATCCTCGCGCCTAAACCAGAAGCCCGGCCGCGCATCTACGCCTACTCGATTGCCGACGCGGCGCACAAAGGGCTTCTCAAGGTCGGGCAAACCACACGCGACGTGAAGCAGCGTGTCGCCGAGCAGCTCAAGACCGCCGCCATCAAGAACTACCGGATCGAACTCGACGAATCCGCCGAGCGCGACGACGGCGGCATTTTCAGCGATCACGAAGTGCGCGCGGCACTGGTCAGGAAGGGCTTCGCAAACGTCCAACTGGAATGGATGCGCTGTACGGTCAAGGACGTGAAAACCGTGCTCACCGATTTGCGCACCGGCCAGCGGTTCGCGGGAACGCATCACGAAACCTTCCCGATGCGCCGCGAGCAGGCCGAGGCGGTGAACAAAACGTTTGACTACTACCAGTCGATCCGGGCAGAAAAACAGAACGCCGCGCCGCGCTTTCTCTGGAACGCCAAAATGCGTTTCGGCAAAACCTTCACCACCTACCAACTCGCCAAAAAACTCGACGCCAAGCGCGTACTGGTGCTCACCTTCAAACCCGCCGTCGAAGACGCCTGGCAGACCGACCTCGAAAGCCATGCCGACTTCGACGGCTGGCAATATCTGTCGCGCTCATCCGGCAGCGACCCGACGCAGATCGACCACGCAAAACCCGTCGTCTATTTCGGTTCATTTCAGGATCTGCTCGGCCGCGATGCCGCCGGCAACATCAAGCCGAAGAATGAATGGATCCACACGGTGAACTGGGATCTGGTGGTATTCGACGAATACCATTTCGGCGCCTGGCGCGAGACCGCCAAGGAATTGTTCGAGGGCGAAGAGGACGCCGTCGCGAAAAAGGAGGCCGGGCTCGAATACGCCGGGGGGCTGACGGACATGAACGAAGACCTCGCCGTGCTTTCGGAGCAGGAAGCCGCGTTCCTGCCGATCACCACGCGGGCGTATCTTTACCTGTCCGGCACGCCCTTCAAGGCGCTGGCGACCGGCGAGTTCATCGAAGAGCAGATTTTCAACTGGACCTATACCGACGAGCAGCGTGCCAAGGAGGCGTTCGCCGCCAAGCATCCGGGGCAGCGGAACCCCTACGGGGCTTTGCCGCAGATGCGCTTGCTGACGTATCAGATGCCGGATGAACTACTGGTGATTGCGAGCGACGGGGAATTCGACGAGTTCGACCTCAACGCTTTCTTCGAGGCATCGGGGACCGGCAAAGCGGCAAAGTTCACGCACAAGAGCGATGTGCAGAAGTGGCTGGACATCATTCGCGGCGGCTACATGGCCAAATCGATCGAGCACCTGAAGACGGGTACGCGGCCCCCATTCCCGTATTCCGATGTGCGTCTGTTGCCGTACCTGCAACATGCGTTCTGGTTTCTGCCCAACGTCGCGGCCTGCCATGCGATGGCCAGTCTGCTCGCGGAAAAGCACAACACTTTCTGGCATGACTACAGGGTGATCGTGGCAGCGGGCGCTCAAGCGGGCATCGGACTGGAAGCGCTGCCGCCCGTGCGTCAGGCCATCGGCAGCGGCTTCGAGACCAAGAGCATCACGCTCTCCTGCGGCAAACTCACCACCGGCGTGACGGTCCCGCAGTGGTCATCGATCCTGATGCTGCGCAATCTCAAGTCGCCTGAGACCTACTTCCAGGCGGCGTTCCGCGTGCAATCGCCCTGGTCCATCAAGAATCCCAACGGCGACAATCCGCACGAGGAGGACATCCTCAAGCCGGTCTGTTTCGTGTTCGACTTCGCGCCGACCCGCGCCCTGCGGCAGCTTTCCGAGTACGGCATCGGCCTGTCGCCCAACGAGTCGAATCCAGAGAACGCCGTCAAGGATCTCGTGTCTTTCCTGCCCGTACTGGCTTACGACGGCGCGAACATGACGCAGATCGACGCGGGCGGCATCCTCGATATCGCGATGGCGGGCACCTCGGCCACGCTACTGGCGCGCAAGTGGGAGAGCGCACTGCTGGTGAACGTGGATAACGGCACGCTGCGGCGCATCATGGACAACCCCGAGGCGATGGCGGCCGTGGAGCGCATCGAGGGCTGGCGCGCGCTGGGCGACAACATCATCGAGACCATCATCAACAAGAGCGAGAAGGTCAAGGCGCTCAAGAACAAGGCGAAGGAAAAGGATTTGTCGGACAAGGAGAAAAAGGAACTCTCCGCCGAGGAGAAGGAATACAAGTCCAAGCGCAAGCTGGTGCAGGAAAAACTGATCAAGTTCGCCACCCGTATTCCGGCGTTCATGTACCTCACCGACTTTCGCGAGAACACGCTCCAGGATGTCATCACCCAACTGGAACCGGATTTGTTCCGTGCCGTCACCGGCCTGACGGTGAAGGAATTCAGTAAGCTCGTCGAGCTTAAGGTGTTCAACACCGAACAGATGAACCAGGCCGTTTTCGCGTTCCGACGTTATGAAGATGCGTCGCTTCGCTACACGGGCATTGAGAGCCATGAGGGGCTGACCCATTACGGGCTTTACGATACCGTCGTGGCGACAGATTAAAGGGCAAAGCAACAAGGCAAATCCAGCCGACGCCCGTACCTCGCATGGCTGTGACAGGTGTCAAAATTCATTACGCGATGTTTCTCAGTTGTTAGCTAAACCGCGTCCAGTGCGACATGCGTCATTTTCATTTTGTGTTTAGCTTTGGCGATGTCATCGATCTCAGTGGAGACGCGGTTTAAAATTTATATTTTTTAATATCTTAAACCGCGCCCGCGCGAACGGTCGTCGATTCTGCCAAGGCCGACTCAATCCCCAACGATCACATACCGCACTGGGCGCGGTTTAACACGAGGCATAGTATGGGTCAGCTCTTCCGCATCACCGGCTTTCTGTCCTACATCCTGATGATCTTTCTCAATGCCTTCGTGGATCTGGGGCACAAGATCGTCATCCAGAACACCGTCTTCAAAACGCATGACGGCGATGCGCAGATCCTGCTGACGGCCATCGTCAATGCGCTGATTCTGCTCCCCTTCGTGCTGCTGTTCACGCCGTCCGGCTTTCTCGCTGACCGTTTCCCGAAGCATCGAGTGATGCGCGCCAGCGCCTGGGTCGCGGTCGCGCTGACCCTGGCGATCACGCTCTGCTATTACCTGGGCTGGTTCTGGCTGGCCTTCGGCATGACCTTTCTGCTGGCGGCGCAGAGTGCCATCTATTCGCCAGCCAAATACGGCTATATCAAGGAACTGGTCGGCAAGGAACCGCTGGCCGCCGCCAATGGCTGGGTGCAGGCCACCACCACCACGGCGATCCTGGCCGGGATCTTTTTCTTTTCGATTTTGTTCGAGGGTCGTCTGGCCGGAGCCCGTTTCGGCACACCCGACGAGATCATGCACCTGATCGCCCCGCTCGGCTGGGTGCTGGTGGGCTGTTCATTGATGGAGGTCTTCATGGCCTACCGTCTACCGCAAACCACCCCCGGCAATGACATGCCGTTCGACTGGCGCGAATACCGCAGCGGGCGCTATCTGCGGCTGAACCTCAAAGCCGCCTGGGACAATCAGGTCATCTGGCTGTCGATCGTGGGACTGTCGGTCTTCTGGTCGATCTCGCAGGTGATGCTGGCGGTCTTTCCGGCCTTCGCCAAGGAAACGCTGGGCGAACACAACACCGTGGTCATCCAGGGCATGCTGGCCTGCTCGGGGATCGGCATCATCCTCGGCTCCATCGTCGCCGGGCGCGTCTCGCGTCATCACATCGAGACCGGGCTGATCCCGGTCGGCGCCATCGGCATCGCGGCGGCGCTCTTCATCCTGCCGGGGCTCGGCTCGGCCTGGGCGCATGGGCTCAACTTTCTGGCGCTCGGTTTCCTGGCCGGACTCTTTCTGGTGCCGCTGAATGCGCTGATCCAGTTCAATGCCGGCGAGGACGGACTGGGGCGCGTGCTGGCGGCCAACAATTTCGTCCAGAACATCCTGATGCTGAGTTTCCTCGGAATCACGGTGGCGGCGGCATTCGTCGAGGTCGGCAGTCTGGCGCTGATGATCGCGCTCGGTGTGATTGCCCTGCTCGGCGCGTTTTACACGCTCTATCAACTGCCGCAATCGCTGGTGCGCTTTCTCATCGCGCGGGTCATGGCGACCCGTTACCGGCTGCATGTCATCGGACTCAACAATCTGCCGGCGCAGGGCGGCGTGCTGCTGCTCGGTAATCATGTGAGCTGGGTCGATTGGGCGATGGTGCAGTTGGCAAGCCCGCGCCCGGTGCGCTTCGTCATGGAACGCTGGATCTATGAACGCTGGTATCTGCGCCGCTTTCTGGATTTCTTCGGCGTGATCCCGATCTCGCGCGGACGCAGCCGCGAGGCGATCAAGACCGTCGCCCGGCTGCTGGAGGCGGGCGAAGTGGTCTGCATCTTCCCCGAAGGCACCCTGAGCAAGAACGGCCAGCTCTCCGAGTTCAAGCGCGGCTTCGAGCTGTCGGCGCGCGAGGCCGGATCGGGCGTCATCCTGCCCTTCTATCAGCGCGGTCTCTGGGGCAGCCGTTTCTCCTATGCCAGCGCCAAGCTCAAGGCCAATCGCGGCGAAGGGCGTGTGCAGGATGTGATCGTCGCCTTCGGTCCACCACTGCCGCGCGACGCCAGTGCCGAGCGGGTCAAACAGGCGGTGATCGAACTCTCGGTGACCTCCTGGCACAGCCATGTCGCGACTCTGCCGACCCTGCCCCACGCCTGGCTCGCCAGTGTCAAACGCGACCTCGGGCGCGTGTCCGTCATCGACTCCATCGGCACGACCCTGACCAACCGGCGTCTGCTCACGGCGGTGCTGCTGTTTACCGGCAAGGTGCGGCGACTGACGCCGGAGCCGGTTGTCGGCATCCTGCTGCCCGCGAGCAGCGCCGGGGCCATCGCCAATCTGGCCGCGCTCATGGCCGGCAAGACGGTGGTGAACCTCAACTACACCGCCAGCGCCGAGTCACTGCGGGCCGGCGTCGAGAAAGCCGGCATCCGCCATGTCATCACCGCCGACCGCTTTCTGCGCAAGCTCGAACAGCGCGGGATCGATCTCAACGCCACGCTGCCGGATGTGACCCTGCACCCAATGGAAGGCCTGCGCGCCAGCATCGGCCCGCTGCGTGCGCTGACCATGCTCGGCGTCGCCAGTCTGCTGCCCGCACCGCTGCTGCGCGCATTCTTCGCCCGCCCGAGCAAGGCGGACGACACGGCGGCAATCCTCTTCTCCAGCGGCAGCGAGGGCACACCCAAGGGGATCGAACTCACCCATCGCAACATCATGGCGAACGTGCGCCAGATCTCGGATGTGCTCAACACCGAGCAGGACGACATCATCCTTGCCAATCTCCCGCTCTTTCATGCCTTCGGCCTGACCGCGACCACCTTCCTGCCGCTGCTCGAAGGCATCCCCATGGTCTGCCATCCCGACCCGACCGACGCGCCGGGCACCGCCAAGGCCGTCGCCCGCTATCGCGCCACCGTGCTGTGCAGCACCTCGACCTTCCTGCGGCTCTACACCCGCAACAAACGGGTGCATCCGCTGATGCTGCAATCGCTGCGGATCGTCGTCGCCGGGGCCGAAAGATTGGGGCCGGAAGTGCGCGAGGCCTTTGCGCTCAAGTTCCACAAGCCAATCTACGAGGGTTATGGTGCGACCGAGACCACGCCGGTGGCGAGCGTCAACGTCCCCGATGCGCTGGAGACCGACACCTGGAAGATCCAGACCGGCTCGCGCCCCGGCACCGTCGGCATGCCGCTGCCCGGCACCAGCTTCCGCATCGTCGATCCGGCGACCCTGGAGGCGCTGCCGGTGGGCGAGGACGGCCTGATCCTGATCGGCGGCGTGCAGGTCATGAAGGGTTATCTGAAGGATCCGGAGAAGACCCAGGAGGCCGTCGTCGAACTGGACGGCCAACGCTGGTACAAAACCGGCGACAAGGGCCATCTGGACGCCGACGGATTCCTCACCATCGTCGATCGCTATTCGCGCTTCGCCAAGCTCGGCGGCGAGATGATCAGCCTGAGCGCGGTCGAGGAACAGGTCAGACGGGCGCTCGGGATGCCCGAACTGGAGGTCGCGGCGGTCAATCTGCCCGACGAGCGCAAGGGCGAGCGCATCCTGCTGCTGACCGCCGAAGACATTGACACCGACCTGCTGCGCCGACGTCTGCTGGAGATCGGCGTCAATCCACTGAGCATCCCGGCGCAGGTGATGCGGGTTGAGGCGATTCCCAAGCTGGGTAGCGGCAAGACTGATTTTGGGGCGGTGCGGCGGCTGGCGGTGGGGGGATAGGGTACGTTTGGTCAGGCCGGTGAGGGCGACGGCGGTGCAGAGGCTGATCAGATGCATCGACAACTTTAAGCGGCTTTCGCCAATGTCATGCGAATTTCCAGCATCTCGAACGGCACCTTAATCCTGTCGTCATCTCCGCGCTCGATCAAACCAAGCTCGATCAAGCGTCGGCTATCGGTCAGCACATCGGCCTCATGGCGCCCTGTTGCCTTGGCTAGCGTGACAAGGCCGCATGGTCCGAGACGGGCCAAGGCATCGAGCAGGTCCAGGCGTGCCGGGGTGATGTCGGAAAATAGCGTGTGTGCGGATTCGAAGCTCAGAACATAGTCGGCATTGCCGCCGGCTGCCAGATCGGCCAAAGCCGCATCGAACACTTGGCCTGCATGCGCAATATCGATAATCGCTTTCATCGCCTCCACCTCGCTACATCTGCCCGGAATACACTGTCTGGCTCGGAGCGTTGAGCGGCTGGCGGCGAGCCGTCCGCTGTCGATATAACGCCAGAGGGTGCGTTTGGTCAGGGGTTGATCGCCATCATATGATTGGGGCACCACCCATGGCTCAACCTCCCGCCTCACGCCGGATCAGCCGTCTCTGCCAAAGCCGCCAACAACATCCGGCGCTCGATGTCATTCAGCGCCGCATCCAGGGCGGGCGGATCTCCCGCTGCCCGCCGTTGACGTCCCGCCGGACTGAGCAAAAACGCCATCAGATCCTCCGCGAGCGGATGCCCTTTCGCCGCCGCCTGACTCAGCCACATCAGCCCGGTATCGACATCGCGGCTGATCCCCTCGCCGGACAGATAACACCGCCCCAGAAAGCACATCGCATCCGCATAAAACTGTCGCGCGGACAGCGTGAACCAGGGAATCGCCGCAGCCGGTCGGTCGGCATTGAGCAGCAGGATGGCAAGATCGCATTGGGCCACCGCATCGCCCCGATCAGCGGCAACAAGGATGGCGCGATCCTCCGGTTCCAGCGGCAGCGAGGACAACGGCAGCACATCATCCAGATTCAAGCGCGTTTCTTCCCCCGGTTCGTGTGTGCCGAGGGTGGAGACACCGCCTTCGTTGATGCGGCGCCACAGGGTGCGCCGACTCAATCCAGTGATCGTGATCGCGGTGCTCAGGCGAATCGAAGGCATCTCGTTACTCTCGCTGAATCAGAAAGGTCAAACCCATCAGACCAGCGAGTCTATCCCAACACCAGACGTCAATGAACCGCCCGCATGGCACAGGGGGTGTGCCATCGCCTCAGTTGGCACGGGAGTGGGTGTGCCATCATCCCGGTTGGCACAAGGGGAGGTGTGACATCGGATCTGACTCAACAGACCCGTGGCGGGCGGCGAGTGCGGCCTATCCAGCAACTGCGAGGCTTCATGGGTGTCGCGGGTTACATCCTGAAGATTGGCATGCTCGCTGCCTTAGCCCGCTCGGGGGACTTCGACAGCGCAGTAAGCCGTATCAGACCGCCACCCAGTCTCCCTCAACAGTTAAAGTTTCATCCATTGCGGAGAGCGTTATGAAAAAGCATCAACAGGGCTTTACCTTGATCGAACTCATGATCGTGGTCGCGATCATTGGTATTTTGGCGGCGATTGCGATTCCTGCTTATCAGGATTACCTCATCCGTGCCCGTGTGACTGAAGGTCTGTCGCTCGGCTCCGCAGCAAAGGCAACAGTCGCCGAAAATGCCTATTCAGGCACGGTGTCGGCTGATTTGGGATGGACCCCTCCAGGCACGACTGAAAATCTTTCTGCTGTATCGGTCGATGCTTCCACCGGTGTCATCACTATTTCCACATCCGACAAGGCTGGCGCCGTAGTCCTGACTCTGAGCCCGGATCCGGTCTTTGTGGCAGACACGCCCAACCTGACCGCAGACAAGATGACATGGACGTGCAAGGTTTCTGATGCCACAAAGGCGAAGTACGTTCCAGCGAACTGCCGCTAATACGAGCGTTGTGGGTCGGGTTACGACCAGAGGCAGATGGTGCGCTTTTGAGCGTTGAAAATGCTCTGATTCTCAAACCCGAAACACCATCGTGTGCACCTACAAGCGCCCCACTGACTGGGGCGTTTGTGGTTTTTGTTTCATAGTTGCGGGCAATTCAACTTATGTACCCTGATCGCTGGCTTCCCGCACTGGTCATCTTCGCCGTCGTCCTGGCCGCTCTGACGTACTGGCCCGCCATCGACGGCCAATATGTCTGGGACGATTGGCAATTATTTGCCAACAACCCGGCTCTCCGCATACCCGATCTGTTGTGGCAGACTTTATTTGAACCAATTCTGCCAGGAACAGCCTACATTCGACCCGTTGCCCTGGCTTCCTTTGCCTTGGAATTTCGCCTGGCCGGGGTCGATTCAGCCATTTCGCATGCTGTAAACATCGGCCTGCATCTTGCCAACTCCCTGCTGGTTGGTCTGATCGTGATCCGCTTAACGGCGAACGGAGAATTCACGGCAAGGGCTTGGCGAGTCCTGCTCGCGACCTTGTTTTATTCCCTGCACCCGGCACTGATCGAGCCTGTCACCTGGATTTCTGGCCGCTTTGATCTGCTGGTTACTTTTTTTATATTGCTCGCCATCTGGGGTTATCTTGGGTTTGATGGCTGGCGCCGCGATTTGTGGGTCAGCATCTGCTTTTTGCTCGCCGCCCTCAGCAAAGAGATGGCGGCAACATTGCCCGTGCTGCTGCTATTGATCTATTTGGGGCAACAAGGCTTCCGCAGATCCTGGAGCGCATTAACGATCTCGTTCTTCCAATCGCGAGAATGGCGTCTTTATGCATTATTAGCCGCAACCGCCGTACTGGTATTGATACTGCGGCATGTTCTTCTCGGGCAAATCACCAGTCGCGATCAGGGCGTCAACGCAGGGTTCGAGGATGTTTGGCACCACGCTGGTTTTGTCGGCCAAACACTGCTCTTTTACATCAAGATGAGTCTGTGGCCTTTCACTGATATCAACCCGCAACATCCATTCAACGTCATCGACATGAGCCGCAGCGCGCGCTGGCTCGGCATCGCGTCTCTTACCGTCGGTCTCCTTGCACTCGCATTGCTGATCAAGAGCCGTCGCTGGTCAGCCGTTCTGCTGGCCGGCTGGGGCATCGCGCTGCTGCCTGTCCTCAATATTCTGCCGATACCCATCGGCGGCAGTATCGGCCATGAACGCTTCCTGACACTGCCACTGGTTTTTCTCGCCTTAAGTGCTGCAACGCTGCAACTGCAATCCATTCAATTATCGCCTTCCATGCATCGCAGCCTGCCTATCCTGGCAGGCATGCTGGCGGCACTGATCATCATCTCCGCCATCGCCAATATCAGGGTGACCATTCCATTATGGAATAACGAGCTAAGCCTCTGGGCATGGGCCGATTCCCGGAACCCGAATGTGCCCGCCATTCAAAATAACTATGCCGCGTCCGCCCTGCGCTTCAACGACATTCCAAGAGCAGATTTGATCTTGAAAAGGGTTGATGAGTTTTATGAAAACAACCATGAAAAAACACCGGAGCGTCAGCGTGCAATCGCAAAATTACTGAAAGGCGAGTACCACCTGAAAATAAACGAACCTGAGAAAGCGCTGACGCTGTTTCACGACACCTTAAAGATGAGTCCGACACCACCCCATCAATTCATTCAATCGATGGGGATTTCCGAGCTTGACATTGAATCCATAAGCGGTTTTGACGCCGCATTCTTCTATCGCTCTATTTATACTGACTTCGCTACAGCTCATTTAATGCTCGGCAAATTTAACGAGGCCTTTTCTGACGCTCGTACAGTGTTGCTATATGCACCAACTTATCCCAGCGGATGGCTGCTAAAAGCCCTTTCGCTATACGGGCTTGACCGATGGGAAGACGCTGAAGCCGCTTTTGCGCAAGCTGTTGCTTATTTCATTCCCGATGCGAAAGAGGATGCACAGTCAAGACGCGCCCAGGTGCTTAGCCAGGTTTGTGCTTTGCCCACGGCACCAAAAGATGTCTGCGCCCACTGGAAAACCGAACTCGAACGCACAAAACCATAGCGAGCAGAAAAGCCAAAAATGAAAGCCGTCATCCTGGCCGGCGGACTCGGCACCCGACTCAGTGAGGAAACCCAGCTCAAGCCGAAACCCATGGTGGAGATCGGCGGGCGCCCGATCCTCTGGCATGTGATGAAGATCTATTCCGCGCACGGCATCAATGATTTCGTGATCTGTCTCGGCTATCGCGGCTATGTCATCAAAGAATATTTCGCCAACTACTTCCTGCACATGTCGGACGTGACCTTCGACATGGCCTGCAATCGCATGGAAGTCCACGAACACCACGCCGAGCCCTGGCGGGTGACGCTGGTCGATACCGGCGAGGCGACGCAGACCGGAGGCCGTCTGGGGCGCGTGCGTCGCTATGTCGAGCACGACGAGGATTTCTGCTTCACCTACGGGGATGGTGTCGGTGACATCGATATCGGCGCGAGCATCGCCTACCATCGCGAGCAGCGGGTTCTGGCCACCGTGACCGCCGTCACGCCACCAGGCCGCTTCGGCGCCATTGAGCTGACGGCGGATCGCGTCGTGTCATTCAAGGAAAAGCCGCACGGCGATGGCGGTCTGATCAACGGCGGCTTCTTCGTGCTGAAACCAGCCGTGCTCGATCTGATCGATGGCGATCATTGCGCCTTTGAAGCGGGTCCGATCGAAACGCTCGCCCGTGGCGGTCAGCTCACCGCCTGGCATCATCGCGGTTTCTGGCAACCCATGGATACGCTGCGCGAAAAGAACCTGCTCGAAGACCTCTGGGCGACTGGTCGCGCACCCTGGAAGATCTGGTCATGAACGTATCGTTCTGGTCCGGTCGGCGCGTTTTCATCACCGGGCATACCGGTTTCAAGGGCGGCTGGCTGTCGCTGTGGCTGCAATCGCTGGGGGCCGATCTGGCCGGATATGCCCTGGCGCCTCCCACCCGTCCGAGTCTGTTCGAACTCGCCGCCATCGGCGAGCACATGACCTCGACCATCGCCGACATCCGCGACCCTGACCGGCTCGCTGCCGCACTCGCCGCCCATCGCCCGGAGATGGTCTTCCATCTGGCGGCGCAACCGCTGGTGCGGGCCTCTTACGCGGATCCGGTCGGCACCTTCGCCACCAACGTCATGGGCACGGTGCATCTGCTGGAGGCCGTGCGCCAGACGACCAGCGTCCGCGCCGTGGTCAACGTCACCAGCGACAAGTGCTATGACAACCGCGAATGGGTGTGGGGCTACCGCGAGAATGACCCCATGGGCGGCCATGACCCCTACAGCAGCAGTAAAGGCTGCGCCGAACTCATCACCCGCGCCTGGCGCGATTCCTATTTCAATCCGGCGGACCATGCCGGGCACGGCGTCGCCCTGGCCAGCGTCCGCGCCGGCAATGTCATCGGCGGCGGCGACTGGGCCGAAGATCGGCTGATTCCCGATCTGCTGCGCGCCCTCGCGGCGGGCCGCCCGGCGATCATCCGTCATCCGCAGGCGATCCGTCCCTGGCAGCATGTGCTGGAGCCGCTGTCAGGCTATCTGCGGCTGGCCGAAAAGCTGTTGACTGCCGGAACGGCCTTTGCCGAGGCCTGGAATTTCGGACCTGACGACCGCGACAGCCGCCCCGTGCAGTGGCTGGCCGACCGCCTGACCACCGCCTGGGGCGAAGGCAGTCACTGGCAGTGCGACGATGCCCCGCAGCCCCATGAGGCGCACAGTCTTCGGCTGGATTGCGCCAAAGCCAGACAACGCTTAGGCTGGACGCCCCGCTGGCCGCTGACCGAAACCCTCGCCCGCATCGTTGCCTGGCAGCGGGCGCTGGATGCTGGAAACGACATGCGCGCCTGGTCGCTGGCGGAGATCGCTGACTACCAAACAGATTCGGGAGGCTGACATGCAAGCCGTCAAAGCCGTTTACCGTCATGGCCGCATCCAGTTGCTTGAGCCTTTGACCGACATCGAAGATGCCGAGCTGTTAGTGATCGTGCTTGATCGGGAAGGAAAAACAGGGATACCCGCATCGATCTTTCAGGGTATCGCCAAGGATTCCGAACAGGATTTTCAGGCGCTCGGGATGGCCGGCTTTTTTGCGACCGACGATGACAGCGACGTGGATTGGGAGCAGGCGTTCGATGTTAAAGCCCGGTGATATCGTGCTGCTGGATTTTCCGTACACCAACCGCGCCGGCAGCAAGGTGAGGCCGGGTGTCGTGATTTCGGTTAACGACGAACGTCATGCCGGGGATGTTCAAGTTGCGTACATGACATCTGAAGTCGATGCCTATGCCTTCGACCCCTTTGCCGTTGCCATCGGCAATGCCGATCTGGCAGAAGGCGTGCTGCGATTGGACAGTGTCGCGCGGGTCGATAAGATCATCACGTTACAGGCTAGCCAGTGCCGCCCGGTCGCCCGCCTGAATGCCGCCAAACGCGGAGAGTTGTTACGCAAAGCCACAGCGCATCGTGTCAAGGGGTTCGCGGAAGCTGGCATAACACCCCGCCCCTTCGAGCCCGGCGTCACCCCCATCCCGCCCGCCGGCAAGGTGATCGGCGCCCCGGAAATGCAGAACATGGTCGAGGCCGCACTCGACGGCTGGCTGACCACCGGACGCTTCAATGCCGCCTTCGAGTCGCGTCTTGCCGAGATACTCGGCGTGCGCCATGTCCTGACGACGAATTCGGGTTCATCGGCCAACCTGCTCGCCTTCACCGCGCTCACCTCACCCACGCTCGGCGCGCGCGCCCTGCGTCCCGGCGACGAGGTCATCACCGTTGCCGCCGGCTTTCCAACCACGGTCAACCCGATCCTGCAGAACGGCTGCGTGCCGGTCTTCGTCGATATCGACATCCCGACCTACAACATTGATGTCAACAGGATCGAGGCCGCGCTCGGGCCGCGCACCCGCGCCATCATGCTCGCGCATACGCTCGGCAACCCCTTCGCGTTGGCAGAGGTCACCCGCATCGCACGCGAGCATCATTTGTGGTTGATCGAGGATTGCTGCGATGCGCTCGGCTCGACCTATCAAGACAAGCTGGTCGGCACCTTCGGCGACATCGGCACCCTGAGCTTCTACCCCGCCCACCACATCACCATGGGCGAGGGCGGGGCGGTCTTCACCCGGAGCGGACGGCTGCGCAAGATCCTTGAATCACTGCGCGACTGGGGACGTGACTGTTATTGCGCACCCGGTTGCGACAACACCTGCGGCAAACGCTTCGACTGGCAGCGTGGCGCGCTGCCACCGGGCTACGACCACAAATACACCTATTCCCATCTTGGCTATAACCTCAAAATCACCGACATGCAGGCGGCCTGCGGGCTGGCGCAGCTTGATCGACTGCCGGATTTCATCGCCGCACGCAAGGCCAATTTCGCCTATCTCAGTGATCGCCTTGCACCGCTCGCTGATCGTCTGGAACTGCCGCGCGCCACGCCGGACAGCGACCCCTCCTGGTTCGGCTATCCGATCACGCTCAAACCCGAAGCAAATACCGCGCGGATCGATCTCATCAAATACCTGGACGAGCACAGGATCGGCACCCGCCTGCTGTTCGGTGGCAATCTGATCCGTCAGCCTTCGATGGCTGGGCGCGAATACCGCATCGCCGGTTCGCTCGAAAATACGGATCGGGTGATGAATGACACCTTCTGGATTGGTCTGTGGCCGGGGCTGATGCGGGAGATGCTTGATTACACCAGCGACAGATTCAGCCAATTCTTCGCCATAGGCAAATAGTTGATGCCGCCCAACCCACTCGCCGCCGATCTCGACGAAATCGTTTCCCTCGCCGAGCCTTGGTTGCGGCGACTCGCCGGCGAACGGCTTTTCATCACCGGTGGCACCGGCTTTTTCGGTCGCTGGCTGCTCGAAGCCCTGACCTGGGCCGATGACCGGCTGGATCTGCGTCTGCGTATCACCGTGTTGAGCCGGGATCCCGAGACATTTACCCGTCGCGCCAGTGCGCTGGCGACACATCACGCGCTTGACTGGTGGCGCGGTGACGTGCGGGATTTCACTCCGCCTCCCGGCAGCTTTCCGTTCGTGATCCATGCCGCGACCGCCGCGAGCGAACAACTCAACCGTACGCAACCGCTGTTGATGTTCGACACCATCACCAGCGGTACGCGCCATGTACTGGAATTCGCCGATCGCGCTGGCTGCGCCGCCATGCTGCTGACGAGTTCGGGCGCTGTCTATGGCCCCCAGCCGACGCACATCGAGCGCCTGGACGAAAACCATGCAGGCGCTCCCGATCCAAATTCGCCGGCATCCGCTTACGGTGAAGGCAAGCGCGCGGCTGAGTTCCTGTGCGCCGCATCCGGTCTGCCGGTAAAGATCGCGCGCGGCTTCGCCTTCGTTGGCCCCTTCCTGCCCTTCGACGCGCATTTTGCCGTGGGCAATTTCATGCGCGACCTGCTGCACGGCAGGCCCATCGAGATCCAGGGCGACGGCACGCCTTACCGTTCCTATCTCTATGCGGGCGATCTGGTGGTGTGGCTGCTCGCGGTACTGCTCGACGGCCAGCCGAATCGCCCCTACAACGTCGGATCCGACGTGGCGGTGAGCATTGCCGATCTCGCCCGGGCGGTTGCGACTGCCGGCGGCGATGACCGCGTGCGGATTCAGGGTGCGCCATCGGGACAACCGCCGACGCGCTATGTGCCATCGATCACACGCGCTCGCGATGAGTTGGGCCTGGAGGTGTGGACACCGCTCGATCAGGCGCTACAGCGCACCTTGCGTTGGGCGCGCGCGCAGGATCCGTCTTTTGAGCGCACCCCCAACATTCACGCAATCCAGGCGGACGCCTCATGAATGTTTCTCAACAGATTGCCGACTGGTTGGTTGCTCAGGGAATCGAGCAGGTGTTCTGCGTCACCGGCGGGGGGGCGATGTTTCTGAATCATGCGCTCGGCACGCATCCCCGACTGCGCTGCACCTACATGCACCACGAGCAGGCCTGCGCGATGGCGGCCGAGGGTTACGCGCGTGTCACCGGCAAACCGGCGGTGGTCAATGTCACGACCGGACCCGGTGGCATCAATGCCCTCAACGGCGTATTCGGCGCCTATACCGACTCAGTGCCGATGCTGGTGCTGTCCGGGCAGGTCAAACGTGAAACCTGCCTGGATTTCGTTCCGGTCGTCGGCTTGCGTCAGCTCGGCGATCAGGAAGGCCCGGTCATCCACATGGCGAAGCCAGTCACGAAATACGCGGAGGTGGCCCGCCGGCCCGAAGACCTGATCACCCTGCTCCCCGCCGCGCTCGCGGCGGCGACGGTCGGTCGCCCCGGCCCGGCCTGGGTCGAGGTTCCGCTCGATATCCAGTCCGCGACCGTTGCGCTAGAGATACCGTCCGTCCCGTCACCGGTTGCGCTGGCATCACCGACCCTGATCGACGATTGCGAACAGGTCATCGCGCGCCTGTGCGCCGCACAACGGCCGCTGATTCTGGCCGGAAGCGGCGTGCGCATCGCTGGCGCAACGGCCAGTTTGCTCGCACTTGCCGAAACGACCGGCATTCCGGTCGCCACCGCCTGGACGCACGATCTCATCGCCAGCGATCACCCGCTGTTTGCCGGGCGTCCCGGTACGATCGGTACGCGCGCGGGTAATTTCTGTCTGCAAGCCTGCGATTGTCTGCTGGTAATCGGCTCGCGCCTCAACATCCGTCAGGTCAGCTACAACTGGTCCACGTTCGCTCAGAATGCCGACATCATCCAGATCGATATCGATCCGGCCGAACTTGAAAAGCCGTTCGTTAAACCCTCGCTGAAAATCGTTGCCGATGCCGCCCGTTTCATTGGCACCCTGGCCGCCGAAATCGAACTCGCCGCCCTGCCCGACTACAGCGATTGGGCGCGCTGGTGTCATGCGTTGCAGGATCGTTATCCGGTCTTGCAACCGCATCACAGACTCGCGCCCCGCCTGAATCCTTATGCCATCGTCGATCATGTCTTCGGCCAACTGCGCGATGACGACATCGTCGTCTGCGGCAATGCCTCAGCCTGCATCCTGCCATTCCAGGTTGGCCGACTGCACGCCGGGCAACGTCTGTTCAGCAATTCCGGCTCGGCCTCGATGGGCTACGACCTGCCGGCGGCGATCGGAGCCGCGATGGGCGCAGGCACCAGACGCGTGATCTGCCTGGCGGGCGACGGTAGCCTGCAGATGAACGTCCAGGAATTGCAGACACTGAAGACGCTGGGCACGCGGGTGCTGGTCATCGTGATCGCCAACGACGGCTATCTGTCGATCCGCCAGACGCATGAAAATTTCTTCGGCGGCATCGTTGGCGCCACACCGGCCTCGGGCGTTGAGTTCCCCGACTACGCGGCACTCGCGCGCGCTTACGGACTCCAGGCCGCCCGTATCTCCGGCCCCGATGATCTGCCTGAGTTCAACGAAATGCTCGCACTTGATGGTCCGGCGCTGATCCATATCGATGTCGATCCAGCACAACCCTTCGAGCCCCGTATCAAATCACGCATGCTGGAAGACGGCACATTCGCCACACCTGAACTTGACGATATGTTTCCGTTTCTTCCGAGCGAGGAGCTTGCGGCCGTGCGAGCGGAAGCGGTGGCGCAATGTGCGAAACCACGCCGCCCTGTCCCTGGAAGCGAGGAGGTTTGAATGATGTTCGATTTTTTCGAGATTGGTTCAAAGATCCACGCGACAATCGACGAGGCGAGGCATGACGGGGTTACGCTCTTCGGTGCGGGTCATTTCGCGCGTGCGGTGTTTTCCGCTCTGCAAGATCTAGGCATTCCGGTGCGTGCGTTCGTGGTGTCCGGCCAATCGGCTGGCACGATCGATAATGTTCCGGTTGTATCCCTGGGGGATCTGGATAGAAATCTCTGTGCATTGCCGATGTGGCTGGCGGTGTTCAATCGTAGCGCGGCATCGGATCTCAGTCTGCTGGCGGCCGCTTGCCATGCTCGGGGCATCGACCGCCTGCGGTTGCCTCAGGATTATTTCGAGGTGATCGAGCAACAGATGGGCTGGCGCTATTGGCTGACTGATCGCAGACACTACGCCGACAAGCGCCCGCAGATCGAACGCGCCTTGCAGATGCTCGGTGACGAAGAAAGCCGACAACAGTTTATGGATACGCTGCGTTTTCGGCTTGGTGCATCGCCAGAAAGGGCGCCTCAGCCATCGGGCACCTGCCAGTACTATCCGGATGAGGTCATTGCCAGTTTCGTAGCGACTGGCCGGCCGGTCGTCTACGTCGATGGCGGCGCCTACGATGGCGACACCCTGATGCAGGCCGCTGAACGACTCCAACTGGCCGGCGCCTACGTCTTCGAACCCGATCCGGCAAACTTTTCCAAACTTGCCCGGAAAGCCAGGACTTTCGGTTTTCCGGTAACCGGCTTTCCTTGCGGATTATCGAACGCCACCGAATGGCTTGCTTTCTCATGCGAAAATGGTGAGGCCAGCGCGATCATGTCCAGCGGCGAGAGCCGCATCCAGTGCGTGACACTGGATGACTGTCTCATGAATCAGCGCATCGACTACATCAAGCTCGATATCGAAGGCCACGAACTCGCCGCCCTCGAAGGTGCACAAGGCATCATTGCCAGAGACCGGCCAGTCCTGGCGATTGCCGCCTATCACCGCTGGGACGACATCTGGAAAATCCCTGAGTTTCTGCAACGCATTGAGCCCCGGTATCAACTGACATATCGGATTCATGAATCCAATACCTTTGACAGTGTGCTTTATGCCGTTTGCTGAAAAACGAGTCTCTCTGCAAACACAAAAACAGGACGTCGTTCTGGCGACATCCACTCGGCCCTGTCCAGCATGTCATTCACATGAATGCCACTACCTGCATAGGATGTATTTCGTTCTGCCGGAAACGTCGCCTTTGCCTTCGCACTATGATGTAGCAGTATGCCGGAGATGTGGAAGCGGGTTCGCCGATTCAGAGGCGCGGGCATCTGACTACGATGACCATTACCGGTCATTTTCAAAATACGAAGATCCAGGCGTTGCCACTGGCGGCGGTGATGAGCCGATGGATCGTCAACGTCTTGAAACCTTGGCTGCGTTTCTATCGCGCCATGCGCCACCAGGCGCGCGGATCGCGGACATTGGCTGTGGCAATGGAGGATTGCTTAAAGAATTGAGGAAAAATGGTTTCGAGGATCTGACGGGATTTGACCCATCACCAGTTTGTGTGGAGCGAATTCGTGCTACCGGAATGAATGCGCACACGATTGTGCTGCCTGCAGAACATCTTTGGTGGAGCGATCGCAACGAACCATCTTTCGATCTGATCATTCTCAGTCATGTACTTGAACACGTATTCGACGCGCAGGCCGTGCTGAAATCGGTGCTCGCCTTGCTCGCTCCTGGGGGTAAGATCTATATCGAGGTACCGGATCCAGCAGGATACGATCTACAGAACTTTCCGCCTCTTTACTTCTTCGACCCCGAGCACATCAATCATTTTGGACGGGGATCACTAACATATTTTGCTCATGTGCTGGGGTTGTCGATTGTTGAAATGGGACAGAAAAAAATCTGTCTCCAGAACGGGGCCGGCTATCCCGCGATTTTCGGCCTTTTTGAAACAGGCATGACCGCTTTTGAACCGGGTGAGTCACTGTATTCTTCACTCGCGAAATACGTTGAGGAAAGCATCGAAGGTGTCACGCAACTGCGCACCCGCCTGCTTGCACTCATGGGGAATGAAACGCCATTTGTGTTGTGGGGTGCCGGATCGCTCGCGCAGCGGCTCATTGGCGAGCCCTGGTTTCCCCTGCACTCTCTTCTGGCGATTGTTGATCGCGACAGTAAAAAACAAGGCTTACGCTTCGCGGGTAAACTCATCCTCAGCCCGGAGGTCGGGTTGCAGAATCTACCGGATAATACACTGGTCATTTGTGCTGCTGCGGTCGCCGCCGATCAAATTGAACAGGACTACTGTGCATTAGGCGTCGCGTATCCGTTTCATTCGATTGTGGATGGCGAGCATTGATGTCTGATCAAACTGAATCTTCAGTGCTTATTAGCATTGTCACCCCCTGTTTCAACGAAGAGGATAACGTCTCCGAACTTGTGGAAAGAATAGGGACGGCACTGGCGCCATTTCCGAAATATGACTATGAGCATATCTTTATCGACAATGCATCGACTGATCGCACGGTCGAGCGCATCAAGCTAATCGCTCAAACCAATCCGAAAATCAAGCTGATCGTCAATACCAGAAATTTCGGACACATCCGCTCGCCAGTCCATGCAATCATGCAGGCAAGGGGCGCTGCGATTATTACGATGGCATCCGATCTTCAGGATCCACCTGAACTACTCGGTGCATTTTTAAAGCAATGGGAAGCAGGATATAAAATTGCAGTCGGTGTCAAGCCGAAATCGAGAGAGACTTTTTTGATGACTCTCGTGCGCCGCACCTATTACCGTACCATCGGCCGAATCTCAGATGTCAAGCTGATCCCTGATTTTACCGGCTTTGGACTCTATGATCGTTCTGTGATTGATGAAATCAGAAAAATTGGCGACCCTTATCCGTATTTTCGTGGTCTTATTTCCGAGCTTGGCTTCGAGTACGCAACTATTCCGTTCGAACAGCCAAGACGCCTGCGCGGAATCACCAAGAATAATTTCTACACGCTTTATGATCTGGCGATGCTTGGCATCACCAGTCATTCCAAGGTGCCGGTTCGTTTGGCTGCTATGGCCGGCTTTCTGCTGGCGTTACTCAGTCTGGGCGTTTCCATCACCTATTTACTGCTCAAGCTGATGTTCTGGGATTACTTTACGGTCGGGACAGCGCCCATCTTAATTAGCGTTTTCTTCTTTGCCGCAGTGCAGTTATTTTTCATCGGAATTATCGGCGAATACGTTCTGTCTATTCATTCTCAGGTCATGAAAAGACCTCTTGTTGTCGAAAAAGAGCGTATCAATTTCGAGCGCGAGTCCATAACACTCACTAAATTAGAGCCACCGTGTGGATATGTATAACCTCGTTACCATGCTCGGATACCGCCTTATCAACACGCAACTCGGGTAAATCCTGCTCCGAAAGAATGCCATCGGAAGATTTCTTGTTCGAAGAGCAGGCTCGCTATCGCGAATGCTGCCATTAGGCGCGCCGCAATACGTCATGATCGACGTCTGCAATGCCTGTAATTTCCGTTGCGTCTTCTGTCCAACTTCTGACAAAGAACTACTTCGGTCCGTCAATCGCCCCATCGGACTAATGCAACTCTCCCTATACAAATCGATAATAGACCAACTCACCGCATTCGGAGGAAATATCGCTGTACTCTCTCTCCACAAGGATGGAGAGCCGCTACTCCATAAGGATATTGCGGAGATGGTAGCCTACGCGACGTCGCACAAAGTTGCCTCAAGCACAGAAATAACCACAAACGCATCACGCCTTTCCCCCGCGCTTTCTGACGCCCTTTTGGACGCAGGATTGAATGCTATACGCATCTCCGTAGAGCATGTGACTAATGAGGGATATCTAAGAGTCACTCAGAACTACGACGATTATGATTCGATTCTTGAGAATGTACGTTACTTTTATTCTGAAGCAAGACGTCGCCGGAGCGCCACGAAAATACTGGCAAAAATAATAGACACTGGCCTGTCTAATAGTGAACGTGAGAAGTTCATAAGAGATTTCAGGCCAATTTCAGATGTCGCTCGCATAGAGGGAATAATGGGCTGGAGCAATTCAAATATAAAAGATTTCACGCTCGGATTGAATCCCCGAGTTGGCATGGATGGCGTGACCCCCATTAAGCCAAGCCGCATCGTCTGCCCAGAGCCTTTTAAGATGCTCGCAATAAATTTTAATGGCACCGTTTCTCCTTGCTGCGACGATTGGGCGCTAGCCCTAATCATTGGCGACATAACCAAGAAATCTATTCCTGAAATCTGGAATGGCCCTGAGCTAGGCAGACTCCGAAAAGCACACTTGCAAGGTCTGCGCAGCGAATACGCGGCTTGCGCCCATTGCCATTATATGCTCGGAGTTACCGACTTATTTGATCTCGACGACGCTCGCGAGCGACTTCTGAAGCGATACAACTACGATTAATCACGAGCACATAAGTGGCATAGTGATAACTTAGTGAGAAATTCAAAATGAAGCGAATTTTCGAGAATCTTTTTGTGCTCGAACTTGCCAACAATCATTGGGGGCGTCTTGATCGCGGTCTTAAGATCGTCAATGACTTCGCTCAGGTCGTCAAATTCAACAACGTGCGCGCGGCCATCAAACTCCAGTTTCGCGATGTCGAGAGTTTTGTCCATCCGGATTTCAAAGGGACACGCGATGTCCGCTACATCAGCAAAACTGAGGCGACGAAACTTCCAAAGGCCGAGATGTGCACGCTGGTGGCCCGCATCAAGGAGCAGGGCTGCATCCCGATGGCTACGCCATTTGATGAGGCATCGGTGGATTTCTGTGAGGAGCTGGATCTTCCCATCATCAAAATCGCCAGTTCCGATCTCAACGATTGGTTCCTGATCGAACGCATTGCGCTGACAAAACGCCCGGTCATCGTATCGACCGGCGGTTCCTCATTGAAAGACCTTGACGATCTGGTGAAATTTTTTGCCAATCGACATATTCCGCTCGCGATCAATCATTGTGTCTCGATCTATCCGTCCGAGGACGGCGAACTGGAACTGAACCAGATCGACTATCTGCGTCAGCGCTACCCGAACAATGTCATTGGGTTTTCGACCCATGAATACACCGATTGGCACGCTTCGATGCTGATCTCCTATGCAAAAGGAGCCCGAATCTGGGAGCGTCACATCGATATCGAGGATGACGACATCCCGGTTTCACCCTATTGCTCGCTCCCGCACCAGATTGATGCCTGGTTCAAGGCTTACCACAAGGCGGTTGAGATGTGTGGCGGGGAAAGCACAACCAAACGCACTCCAAAACGCAAGGAAGTTCAGTATCTCGATGCGCTGGTTCGGGGTGTTTACGCCAAGCGTGACCTGCCCGCAGGATACGAAATCCATCATCGCAACCTGAACCGCGATTTCTATCTCGCGATTCCTTTGCTAAAGGGCCAACTGTCTTGCCGGGAAATCCTCAACGGTCAGCAGATCCTGTCAGACATCAGCAAGGACAAGCCGCTCATGATCGATGATGTGGATAGCCCTTATTCCCGTAACAGCACGCTTCGCGACCAGATCTACCAGCGCGGACTTTGATTCGATCATGCCTGACATTCTGTTATTCGATCTCGATGGCACGCTGATCGACTCTGCTCCAGGTATTCTTGACACGTTCGCCACAGCCCTGGCACGGGCAGGTATCGCTCCAGTCGTGCCCTTGGATCAATCGCTGATCGGGCCTCCGTTACATGTGATTTTGAGCAGGATCGCAGGCATTGAGGATGCAGGCACCGTTGAGCGTTTGGCGAATTTTTTCCGTGAGGAATACGATAGCAGTGGTTATTTGAAGACCTTGGTCTATCCAGGTATCGATGAGACACTGCGCTCGCTGGCATCAAGCGGTTCAAAAATGTTCATCGTAACAAATAAACGCATTCGTCCAACCTTACGTATTCTGAATATGCTGGACTGGACGTCCTTGTTTGCAGGCATCCATGCATTGGATTCGGTTTCCCCTGTTTTCGCATCGAAAGCCGCGCTGATCCGTTGGTTGCTGGAGAAACATGACATCCCTGGGCAGGATGCCTGTCTGATTGGCGATACGCCGGACGACGCGCAGGCAGCGCACGAAAACGGTTTGCAGTTTATCGGCGTGAGCTGGGGTTATGGGCGATTTTCGCCAGATGTCTTACGCGATCTGGTGGTGCTCGATAACGCGGCTGCGATTGCCAGATTGTGCTGAGGCAGCTTTTTTCTTCACGCTGAATACTGAGCCAGTCTTACATGCTGAAGCCTCGTTCCTTTCTGACCTCGTTGACCTCGCATATCCCGCCTGGGCAGTTTGGGCGTTATCTCGTTGTCGGAATTTGGAATACGGTGTTCGGTTACGGTATGTTCGCACTGTTCACCGCCCTCCTGGCCTCCTATATTCCTGCCAGCTACCTGGCGGCAAGTCTGCTGTCAAGCGTGCTGAATATCACGGTTTCTTTTCTCGGCTACAAATGGTTCGTCTTCAAGACCAAGGGTCACTATTTTACTGAATGGGCACGCTGTCTGATTATTTATAGCGGAAGCATCCTGCTGGGATTGGCACTGCTGCCTCCATCGGTATTCGTTGTGGCGTATCTGACGGATAACCCGCATGCCGCGCCGTATATCGCAGGCGCTTTGCTGTTGGCAACACAGGTCATTCTGAGCTTCTTTGGACATAAAATGTTTACATTCAGAAACGGCGTTGCCGCAGCGACGTCGATGGAATACGGCAATTTCAGAGGCCGGCAATGACTCATATGGACCTGCCTGACGATGCCGGAGAAAAGCAAATTACTCATGAAAATCAATGATCGCGTCTATGTCTTTGCCGCTTGGGGAGTATTCCTTTCCCTCTTCCATTTCATCTATCACGACTTCTTTCCAACCGCACGCGGTACCTTGGGACACGACTTTGGCCTCGCCCTGGCGGGCTGCACGGACGGTTTTATCTGGTTCGCAAAAAACGGACTCTTCGAGGTGCCCTGGTTTACGCCTTCATTCTGCGCGGGTGTTCCGCTGTTCGCCGATCCGCAGTCCGGCTACTACTCCGTGCCCCAGTGGCTCAGTTTTATTGTCGATCCGCTGACAGCCGCTTACCTCACACTGCTGCTGTTCGCCTCCCTGGGCTACTTCGGGATGTATGTGCTGGCCAGGAGGGCATTTGGTCTTTCCCTCGGCTGGTCGATCTTCGCGGCGGCGCTCTTTTTCTTCAATACGTTTCAGCCCTATCGCACCATTCTGGGCGAATACGGTTATCACGGCTTGACCCTGGTTCCCTGGTTGGCCTGGTATCTGATTCGGCCCGCAGACGGCGTTGTGCATAAAGTGGGGTTTGCCTTGCTCGCCGGCCTCATCGCCGCTTATTGGCTGCAATCGGGCTTGCCCACGCTGATGGTGCCAGGCGCGCTTGGGGTCGGACTTGTGCTGCTTGCATATCGCCTGGTGCAGCCATGGCAGCGAGACCTGCTCGCTCGCATGATGCTGGCCGTCGCGGTGAGCGTGGTTTTTTCTGCCAGCAAACTGATGGCGAGTCTGGCGTTTTACGGGCGCTTTGAACGCACTCAATACCAATTGCCAGGGTTCGCGGACCCTTGGGCGCTCATCAAGACGACCCTGCTTGCCTTGTTCTGGACGAGCGAGGCCGCCGCGCGTCAGGCCTTCGCCTCGATGGTCAACGTCCAGTGGAGCGTGCTGCCCCATGAATGGGCTTATGGCTTTACCATCGCGCCCCTGATCTGCCTTCTTGCGGCCTTTTTCCTGCGCCGACGCGACGGTGCTCAGGGGCTTCGACTGACAGGTGCGCGCTGGCCGGCGCTCGCAATCGTCGTGCTGGCCTTTATTCCGCTCGTCCTGATGTTTTATACGCCGCAATTCAACACATGGCTCAAGCAGGTGCCGCTGATCGGAGCGACGGCGTGGCCGATGCGTTGGATTGTGATCTATCTGGCCGTCCTGCCTCTTCTGTTCGCGATGGCGGCGCAGTATTGGACAGGCAACCATTGGCGGTTCGCCACTGCATCCATCCTGATTCTTATTGGACTGCAATTCGTCGATCTGAGGCTGTACTACCGCGATCAGCCCTACAACCCAGGTTCTCTCCTGGCGGGCTATCAGCGGCTCGCAGCAGGCGCGGCACAAGCGCATCGGATCAACTTTGTCGGGATTAAAGCGGCCACCGGCAACGAAGGGTTATACGGGAGCGTGGATCGGAACGACGTGCTTGTGGAGGGCGTTTCGCAGGCGGCATGCTACAACCCGGCCTTCGGTTACCGGCTGGAAAAATTCCCGCAGGGAAGACTGGTGCTGGGCGACGTGATGGATGAGGCAGACGGCTATCTAAACATCAAGAATCCAGCCTGTTACGTTTTCCCTGAAGAGAACGGATGCGAACCTGGAGACCATTTCCGCGTGGACCAGCGGGCGGCGGCAGAGGCGTTCGTTTCGTATCGCCCATTCCCGTTCGCGAAGAGCACGAAACAGCGGATTGCCGATCTGGTGACCATGGCTGGTTTAGCTGCAACGACCACTTTCCTGCTGCTGGTCTGGCCATGGTTGACGTGGCGCCGCAGGCGGGCGGTTGACCGCTGATGATGAGCCGTCTGGCTCGCCCTTTACTCGTCTCGGTTGGGTTTGGCATTGCATTGTATGCCGGGGCCATGGTCTACACCGATGCCTCGGTCGTCGCCGATGCGGCCATTCGGCTTGGGATCTCGGGTTGGGCGCTGCTCCTGAGTCTCTCGTTACTCAACTACCTGATTCGTTTCGCTCGTTGGCACTGGTATTTGCATCTTTTCGGTAAACAGATCCCCTGGGGCAGACACCTCGCCTACTATGTGGCCGGTTTTGCCTTCACCACTACCCCCGGCAAGGCAGGCGAGGCCGTGCGCTCGCTCTACCTCAACCGTCACGGCGTACCCTGGAGCCAGAGTCTGGCGGTGCTCTTCGTCGAGCGCCTGCTGGATCTGGCAGCCATCGCAATCCTGGCCATCGCGGCGGCCTGGAGCTTCGCCAGCGCGCGCTGGCCGGTCGCCGTGGCGCTGATCGGTGTCCTGGCGGCACTGGCTCTGCTGCACCATCCGCAACTTGATCGCCTGCTCGGCCGTCTGACGACGCGGTGCAACTGGCCGCGACTCGCGCGCGGGATCAGGCATCTGCGCGCGCTCCTGCGCGATTCGGCGCAACTGCTGCAACCGCAGCTGCGTCATCCGGGCCTGCTGCTGGGCCTGATCGCCTGGGGAGCCGAGGGGATCGGTTTCTTTGTCATTCTGCACGCACTGGAGACACCGATCTCACTTCTGTCGGCCCTGGGCATCTATGCCGCCGGCATCCTGGCCGGGGCGCTATCCTTCATTCCCGGCGGTCTGGGGAGCACGGAAGCCGTGATGGTGCTCTTGCTGGGTCTGGCCGGTGTTGAGATGCCGACCGCTTTGGCGGCGACCCTGCTGTGTCGGTTGGCGACGCTGTGGTTTGCAGTGGTCCTGGGTCTGGCGGCCCTGGGTTGGCTGGAGCTCGGCGGCACGCAACGGCACGCGAACCTATGACGGCTTCGCCAACGCGCCTGCTGTGTGTGGATCTGGATGGCGCCCTGACTCAGGTGGATCTGGGTCCATCGCCGGTCGCCCGTATTGGAAGCGGCGACTTGACGAAATCGGACATCATTCATGCCCTTGAGAAATAAGCGATGCGAATCACCCCAGCACAATCCAAAATCATCCACGAGACCGTCGCCGCGATGTTTGGCCCTGGCGCGTGCGTGCGTTTATTCGGATCACGCCTCGACGAGGCGGCTCGCGGCGGTGACATTGATCTGTTCGTTGAAACCAATCAGCGAATCGCCAATCGCGCCGCCATGGCGAGTCGTCTGGCCGCCCAACTGCAAATCACCTTGGGCGATCAACGCATCGACGTTATCCTCGTCGATCCCGAGACACGACCCCAGCCGATTCATGCTCAGGTGCGGCATCACGGAGTCCCACTATGACCAACCTCGCCGACCACAGCCGATTGAGCTTTCTATTGGATACGGTGAAGACGGATGACGGATGATCGACCCCGCCCGCTGTGCGTGGATCTGGATGGCACCCTGATCCAGACGGATCTGCTGATCGAATCCGTGCTGGTGCTGCTGAAGCGCAATCCGTTCTGGCTCTTCGTGCTGCCGCTGTGGCTGCTCAAGGGTAAAGCCCATTTCAAGCACCAGATCGCCCAGCGGGTCGAACTGGACGTGACCCGGCTGCCGTTCAATCAGCCACTGCTGGCCTACTTGCGCGATCAGCAGAATCAGGGGCGACGGCTGGTGCTGGCGACCGCCGCCAATCAGCGGTATGCCGAACAGATCGCCTGTCATCTGGGGCTGTTCGCTGCCATCCTGGCAAGCGACGCCGAAATCAATCTCTCAGGCACGCGCAAGCGCGATCGTCTTGTGGAATTGTTCGGCGCCAGCGGTTTCGATTACGCCGGCAACTCCATCAGCGATCTGCGGGTCTGGAGCCACGCCAGGAAGGCCATTGTCGTCAACGCCAGTGCGCCGCTGGCCCGTCACGTCGCCGGAATGGCCGAGGTCGAGCGTATCATCCCCGCACCAGCGATCAGCCTGCGCACCTATCTCAAGGCGCTGCGGGTGCATCAGTGGGTCAAGAATGCCCTGGTGTTCGTGCCGCTGCTGGCCGCCCATCAAGTATTCAACCCTGCCCTGCTGCTCCAGACGGCCCTGGCCTTTCTCGCCTTTGGGCTCTGTGCTTCCAGTGTTTATGTATTGAATGATCTGCTGGATCTGGCGGCGGATCGCGCGCATCCGACCAAATGCCGCCGTCCGTTCGCGGCCGGGCTCATCCCGATTCAACAAGGCCTGTGGTTGATCCCGAGTCTCTTGACCCTGGCCTTCCTGCTGGCGCTGTGGCTGCCGTTCTGGCTGTCGGTGACGCTCGGACTCTATTATCTGCTGACCCTGGCCTATTCACTGCGCCTGAAACAGTGGGTTCTGATCGATGTGTTGACTCTGGCTGGACTCTATACGCTGCGCATCGGGGCCGGTGGGGCGGCGACCGGAATCCCGCTGTCGTTTTGGCTCCTGGCCCTGTCGCTGTTTCTGTTTTTGAGTCTGGCGCTGGCCAAGCGCTATGCCGAATTGCAACTCTGCTACGCGGACGGGCGCAATTTCGCCGCCGGACGCGGTTATCGGACGGCGGATCTGGAGACGCTCGCGCAGTTTGGCATCGTGAGCGGCTATCTGTCGGCGCTGGTGCTGGCGCTCTACATCGACAGCGCGGACGTGATGGCGCTTTACACCGAACCGTCCCTGCTGTGGCTGGCCTGTCCCCTGCTGCTCTACTGGATCAGCCGGGTGTGGCTCCTGGCCCGGCGCGGTGCCCTGCATGAGGATCCGGTTGTGTTCGCGCTGACCGATCCGGTCAGTTACACGGTTTTCGCCCTCGTGGCGGGATGCGTGTGGCTGGCGTCCTCAAGCCTCACTGGTCTGGTCTGATGACTCATCGTTACACGTCCTGGAATCGCTATCCACGCGCCACACAGCGGGTCAGGCTCCAGCGCTGGCGATTCGATTCACTCCCTCTGCCCGAAGAAGCGCATGAGTCTGCGCTGCCCTTCGGCAACGGGCGCAGTTATGGCGATGTGTGCCTGAACGATGGCGGTTCGCTGATCGATGCGCGTCCGCTCGATCGCTTCATCGCCTTCGATCAGGATTCAGGTCTGCTGCGCTGCGAGGCGGGCGTCCTGCTCGATGAGATCCTGGCGTTGACCGTCCCGCGCGGCTGGTTTCTGCCGGTGACGCCGGGGACGCGCTTCGTGACGGTCGGGGGCGCCATCGCCAACGACGTGCATGGCAAGAATCATCATCGGGCGGGCACCTTCGGCTGTCATGTGCCGGCCTTCGAGCTGTTGCGCTCGGATGGAAGCCGGCGGCTGTGTTCGCCGGAGTCGCACCCTGAGTTCTATCGGGCGACGATTGGCGGACTCGGCTTGACCGGACTCATCACCTGGGCGGAAATTCGCTTGCGGCGCATCAGTACGCCCTTGATCGAGACCGAAACACAGCGTTATGACACGCTGGACGCCTTCTTCGAGCTGTCCGCCGAGTCGGACGCGCGCTTCGAGCAGACGGTCGCCTGGATCGATTGTCTGGCGGGCGGGGCCAGGCTTGGACGGGGGGTCTTCATCCGGGGCAATCACGCCGAGATCAGTCCGAGCCAACCGCCACGCCCCTCGCGACGGCGTGTACGGATTCCTGTCGGTCCGCCATTTTCGGCCATCAACCCGGCCACCCTGCGGCTGTTCAACGCGGCGTATTTCCATGGCCATCCACCTGGCGTACAGCGCGATCTGGTCCACTACGAGCCCTTCTTCTATCCGCTCGATGGCGTGGGCGACTGGAATCGCATCTACGGTCCACGCGGTTTCCTGCAATATCAGTTCGTCGTCCCGCGCACGGTTGGTCCCGATGCCGTGCGCGAGATCCTGGAGCGGATCGCGCAGGCGGGCGTCGGGTCGTTTCTGGCGGTGTTGAAAGTGTTTGGCGATCCGGTCTCGCCGGGGCTTTTGTCCTTTCCACTGCCGGGCGTGACGCTTGCTCTGGATTTCCCCAATGCCGGGAGGAAGACCTTCGCGCTGCTGGACCAGCTTGATGCGGTCGTCAGGCAGGCAGGTGGGCGGATCTATCCGGCCAAGGATGCACGGATGTGCGGGGAGGATTTTTTCGCGCGCTATCCGCACTGGCCCAGGCTGGACGCCTTGCGTGATCCGCGCTTCGATTCCAGTTTCAGGCGGCGTATGAGAGGAGACCTGACGTGAGAAAGATCCTGATTATCGGCGCGACATCGGCCATCGCCCGGGCCACAGCCAGACGCTTCGCTGCGGCGGGAGACCGCTTGTTTCTGGTTGCACGCCAGGCTGAACGGCTCCAGGCGGTGGCCGATGATGCCAGCGTTCGCGGCGCGGAATGCGTGGCGACTGCCGTGATGGAGGCGCTTGATGATTCGCGTCATGCTCAGATCATCGAGCAGGCAGCCGAGGCGCTTGATGGACTCGATACGGTGCTGTTTGCTTATGGCACCCTGCCCGATCAATCAGCATGCGAGGCGTCGTTTGAGCAGACCCGCGCGGCGATCGAGATCAATCTGTTGAGCGTGATTTCGCTGCTGACGATCCTGGCCAATCGCTTCGAGTCGCAGGGGCGGGGATGCATCGTCGTGATTTCGTCCGTCGCTGGGGACCGTGGGCGACAGAGCAACTATGTCTATGGGACCGCCAAGGGCGCGCTGACGCTGTTCCTGCAGGGTCTGCGCAATCGCTTGCATCGCTCGGGTGTGCGGGTCATCACGGTCAAACCTGGATTCGTCGATACGCCAATGACGGCAAGTTTCAAAAAGGGACTGTTATGGGTCTCGCCCGATACCATCGCGCGCGGGATCCTGAACGCAATCGACAGCGGCGCGACTGTGGTCTATCTGCCCTGGTTCTGGCGTTACATCATGTTGATCATCAAGGCGATTCCTGAATCGCTCTTCAGGCGCCTGTCGCTTTGATGGTGGCCGGCAAACCGCCCGGTCCATGCGCGAGAATTTGCCGGCAACGTCGGCGCTCAAGCGAAGAACCCGGCCCAATGCCTCCTGAATCGATGCATGTTCAATTGAACGCAAGCCCATGCCTGCCGAGCTGATCCGCGTCCGGGGTCTGGTGCAGGGGGTCGGTTTTCGCCCGACCGTCTGGCGACTGGCGCACGATCTGGATCTGACCGGCGATGTCCGCAACGATGGCGAGGGTGTGCTGATCCGTATCCAGGCGGGAGCGGATGCGTCTCCTGAGTCATTGGATCAGTTCTGCGAGCGGCTGCGGGTTGAGTGTCCGCCGCTGGCACGGATCGATACGATTGAGCGCGCCCCACTTGGCGATCGGCTGCCGACGGATTCTTTTCTGATCCTGGCCAGCGATGCCACCGAGATCCAGACCGGGATCGTTCCCGATGCCGCCACCTGCACCGCCTGCGCCGCCGAGATTCGGGATTTGGCGAATCGGCGCTATCGCTATCCCTTCACCAACTGCACCCACTGCGGGCCGCGACTCAGCATCGTCGCCAGCATTCCCTATGATCGGGCGCGCACCAGCATGGCGGTTTTCCCCATGTGTCCGGCCTGCGCCGCCGAGTATGCCGATCCGTCTGACCGGCGTTTCCATGCCCAGCCCAATGCCTGCCCGGATTGCGGCCCCCGGATCTGGCTGGTCGATGCCGAGGGACGCGAACTGGATCCGGCGGGGTTTGCTGCCGCAGACGCCATCGCTGCCGCCAGCCGGCTGCTTGCCGAGGGGCGCATCCTCGCCATCAAGGGCATCGGCGGCTTTCATCTCGCCTGCGATGCCACCAATGACGCGGCGGTTGCCGAACTGCGCCGACGCAAGCGCCGCTTCGCCAAGCCCTTCGCGCTCATGGCGCGCGATCTGGACGTCATCCGCGACCATTGCCGGGTCAGTCAGGAAGAGGCCGCGCTGCTGACCAGCCCGGCGGCACCCATTCTGCTGCTGGAACGCAGCGCGTCCGCGTCCCGTCATCTTGCGTCACAGATTGCGCCCGGCCAGACCACGCTCGGTTTCATGCTGCCTTACAGTCCGCTCCATCATTTGTTGCTCGCCGACTGGGATCGCCCGCTGATCATGACCAGCGGCAATCTGAGCGATGAGCCGCAGAGCATCGATAATCTGGATGCGATGCGACGCCTGCATGGTCTGGCGGATGTTTCGCTGCTGCATGATCGGGCGATCATCAATCGGGTCGATGACTCGGTGGTACGGGTGATGGCCGGCGCGCCCCGACTCCTGCGCCGGGCGCGCGGCTATGCCCCGGCGACGCTCCAGTTGCCGCCCGGTTTCGAGCGGATGCCATCGGTCCTCGCCTTTGGCGGTGAACTCAAAAACACGATCTGTCTGACGCGGGATGGTCAGGCGGTTCTCTCGCAGCATCTCGGCGACCTGGAAGAGGCCCGTACTGCCCGTGAGTATGAAGACAGCATCCGGCTTTACCGTGAACTCTTCCAGCATCGACCGCAGCGACTGGCGGTCGATCTGCACCCTGACTACCGTTCCAGTCTGATCGGTCGCGAGCAGGCGGTTCGCGCCGGACTGCCGCTGATCGGCGTCCAGCATCATCACGCCCATCTGGCCTCGGTACTGGCGGACAATGGCTGGCCGCTGGCTGGCGGGCCGGTGCTCGGCATCCTGCTCGACGGGCTGGGTTACGGCGATGACGGCACACTCTGGGGCGGCGAGTGGCTGGTCGGCGATTACCGAGGCTATCGCCGGGTCGGGCATCTCAAGCCCGTCGCCATGCCGGGCGGCGCTCAGGCCATTCTGGAGCCTTGGCGCAATCTCTTCGCCCAGCTTGAAGCCGCCGACGGCTGGGATGCCATGCAAAGCCGTTATCCCGATCTGGAGGTCATCCGGCGGCTGGCCGGCAAACCGCTCGGACTGCTGCGAACCCTGATTCAGCGCGGTCTGAACGCCCCGTTGTCGAGTTCAGCCGGGCGTCTCTTCGATGCTGTGGCGGCAGCGCTCGGTCCTGGCGGCGAGCGCATGCTCTATGAGGGACAGGCCGCCATTGAACTGGAAGCCCTGGCGGCGGGCGCGATGGCGTCCGTTGGGACGGGCTATCACTTTGCGATCTGTGCCGAGACATCCGCGATGATTCTGGATGCTGCGCCAATGTGGGGCGCACTGTGCGACGATCTGGCGCAGGGTGTGGCGCATGAGCAGATCGCGGCGCGCTTCCATGCCGGATTCGCAGCGGCCATCGTGGATCTGGCGGTCACCCTGGCCGGGCGGCATGGACTCGGAACCGTCGCGCTCTCCGGCGGCGTGATGCAGAACAGGATCCTGCTGGAAGCCCTGGACACCGGCCTGCGCGGGGCAGGATTGCGTGTTCTCATCCAGCGACAGGTGCCGGCAAACGATGGCGGACTGGCGCTCGGTCAGGCCTGCATCGCAGCGGCCCGCTGACAAAATGAATACGACCTGAACCCGGATTTTAAAACGGCTTTATTCTTGTGCATTCGTTTGGTGCGCATCCCTTGCTGTTCTGAATCGATACGCCTATATTTTCAGCAGGTGTCCCTGGCATATTCGATTCATGCGCGCAAGCGTGGGGATACCGCCTCGCGAGCAGTCCTTCCACTACACCATGTATTACGAACGGGTCAAAACCATGAAAAACCAAACAAAGATGCTGTTTGTCGCTGCCCTCGCCATCGGTCTGTCCGCCCCTGCCTTCGCTCAGGTCAACACGAACACGACCATTCAGAGAGGCAACGTCAATACCAACGACAGCTATCAGAGCGGTGCGGACAACGACAACGCCACCGACCAGGAAGGTCGCGATAATGCAAACCGTTCTTATCAGGCAGGCAGCCGCTTCAACACCAACCAGACCTATCAGGGTGGTGGCACCAACTACAACGAATCGACTCAGCGCGGAAGATAATTCGACCCGACCGTCTCTCCGGGACTCATCGTTGAACCGCATCGAATCGGCTCGATGCCCTTCATCATGATGAAGGCCAGAATGGGCCGACATTTTTTGGTGTCGGCCCATTCTCTGTTGAATTTTCACGAGTTGCACACCCAAGGTAAAATCGATGAAAACGCTTCATTTCGTATTGGCTTTCACCCTTTTGATTCCAGCCGCATCGGTTTACAGCCAGGCTGCCCGCGACAACAGCGGACGCCCCTGTGTCGATGTCAATGTCCAGATTGATCGCAACAATCAGGGCAACCGCGCCGACGTCCAGCAGGATTGCGGTCGCAACTACAGTGCCACCTCGCAGGCGGGATACAATAACGAGGCGCGAACAGAGCAGACCGGTAACATCAACAGCAATACGGTTCGTCAATTCGGTCGCCAATAGCCATCAGTCTGTTCGCAGATGCGCGACCGCATCCTGCCCGCCGGTCGCGCGTATGGCGCGCAAAACACTCAAACCCTGTCAGGCCATTTATAGAGAGGCGAGCACTCCATGGTTTCGTCGAATGAGATATGTCGCTTTTCCATCGCCGCCATCGTCGGCATGGCATTCAGCGCCGCCGGCTGCGCGGGCACCGAGGTCCATCAGCAGGGCAGCTCGACAGCCGTGATCACGCAAAGCGGCGCAAAGGGATCAAGCAGCACTCAGGTCACCAAGACGCCCGATGGTCAGAAGATCGTGACCAAAAGCGGCAACAGTACCGATGTCACGATTCAGAGCAGCAAATCCGGGAGTGCGTCATCGGGGAAAAGCACCACGACAGTCGATAAGGATCGCTTTACGCGCAGTACGCGGGACTGTATCGATTGCCCGGCTCCCCGCAGTTCCAGCGCGCGTAATCAGACACTCGACGATTCATCGGTCGAGGCATTCAGAAAAGGGATTCGTGATCGCATGCGTCCGCTTACTCCATGACTCACAACCGTTTAGGCAGTATTGAACAATGGGCAAAAACCTGAACGACCACAAAATGAAGAAACCGCTGTTTCTCGTTTGCTCGATCTCAGTTATTTATTCGGCGACGCCTCTTGCCGCGTCTCAGGCGAGTATCGACGGGGGCGATTTTCAGGCTATGCAGCCGCCGATCACCATCATCCAGCAAGGCAGCACCAATTCGGTTGCCATTGTCGATCAGGGGGTCGTTTCAGATTCAGCCGTCATGCAGACCGGGTTCTATAACCGGACGGCCATGATTCAGTTCGGCAACGACAAAAACGCTTTTAACGACAAATACGCTTATCTTGAACAGCCCGGTCTATTCAACCGCGCGATGATCGTTCAGGTTGGGACCACGGCACAGGATATTCAGTTCATCGACACGCGACAGGGTACCGGACTTGGCTCAATTAACTATAAGTTTGCGCTCCAATCCTCGGTCAACGACCCCGACCCCATTGCCCAGCAGTTCGCCCGTCTGACATTCGATGAGGCCAAAACGGTCGCCAATAATTTTATCTTTGCCCCCGAGGTGTCGCGGGTCAATGTGAGCCTGCTGGAAGACATCACACTTCACTTCGCGTCACTGCTCGAAAACAGGTTGGATCAAACCCGTTTTGGATCCTGCCCCAAATCCTCTGTTGAAACAAAGCATGCCAAATCACCTGATCCGAATTGCTCGACGGCGCCTTTTTTCGCTGCCTTGAGCTATGGACATACCGAGCGGGACAGCACGCTTGGGATGCTGGGGTATGAGCAGGATATTGTCTCAGCCACCGTCGGCGCGGATTTCCAGCTCAATCCTCTCGCCCGACTCGGGGTCGCATTCAATTTCGCCGATTCTGACAGCGATATTCAGCGGAATTTCGGCAGCGTCAGCGCCACGGCCTATCAGCTTGGCGGCTTCGGCTCCATTGCGCAGGATCGCTATTATGTCGATCTGATCGCCACCCTTGGCAAGGTTGATTTCAGCTCTGACCGCTTCGGCGGAGCGACCAGGGTGAGTGCAGATACCGATGGCTGGAGTTATTCCGGGCGTTTGCAGGGTGGTTATTTCTTTGGTGACGACAGTTTCCGCTTTGGCCCGCTGCTGTCCACCGGCTATTCAAAAGGCACGGTGGATGCTTATTGGGAAAAGGGTAGTCCGATCCTGACCCAGTACATCGAACAGCAGGACCGCGAGCGGTTCGTGGCCTCTCTTGGCGCGGCGCTGGATCACCGGGATGTGATGGGTGGCTATCCGATCCATGCCTACCTGAAATGCGAACTGGAGCGTGATTTCGGCATTGGCCGTCAGGATCTGCTGGAGTCCCGTTTCGCCTTTCTGCCCAACGCAGCCGTCATGACCCCCCTGGACGATGTGACCGAGGACACCTATGGGCGGATTTCCGGCGGGTTCAGTCTGGCGGTCAACCGGCAGGTTCAGCTTTCACTGGCCGGCACGACCCTGATCGGCGCAGACAGGCAGGACAGATACGACCTTTATGGTGGGGTGTCCGTTGCTTTTTAGGCGCTTTTCAGGAAGGCATCTGCCCGCCTGATATGCCGTCAATGGACAGGATTAACAGGATTTTCCAGGATGGACAGGATTTTCAATTTATTGTTTTTAATCTTGTTAATCCTGAAACATCCTGTTAATCCTGTCTATTCCCCCGCAGATCGCGCACCACTTCCCCGACCAGACGCGCCGTGAGCCGGTTGAATGACTCGGCCATGGCGTCGGGGATCGCCTCCGGTGTGCTCGCGTCCACCTGCTCCTCTCCACGATAGGTTTTCATCCAGACTGAACGACGATCAGTGGCCCTGACCAGCGACAGATTCAGGCTGGCGACCACACGCGGCGGCTGATCGGTCGGTCGGTGCTCGAAAGTCTCCACCTCGCCGCTCAGGATATAGTCCGCCCGTGCCCGATCTGCCGGGGTCACGACAAATTCAAAGAGCCCCGCATCGCGGATGGCGTCGGCCAGGGACTGCGCCAGAGCGCGCGGCACGGTTTCCTCCCAGAGCAGCCAATCGTAGCGTTCCACCCGCAGTGGCTGTCCGTCCTGACGGTAGACGATCTGCCGCCCGCCGAGAAAGCCCCGCGCCGCCAGCGTGTTGACCAGCAGCACTCCAGAGGCTGGGGTCGCCGCCGGGGTCTCACGGATGATTGGCGAGAGTGCGTAATAACGGTCTGACTGGAGTGGCGGGGATGAGCCGCAGCCGGTCAGCAGCAGGACCAGCAACAGAGCCGTGAGGTAATTTCCCGAACAATGCATGTCAGATATACGCCTCAAATCGACAGGATTAACAGGATAGACAGGATTTTCAATTTATTGTTTTTAATCTTTTTAATCCTGAAATATCCTGTTAATCCTGTCTAATTAACGGTCTTTCAACCAAGGCGTTCTATCCTCAGCCTCACGACTTTTGAGAAGCGACTTCGGATCGTTGCGCAGTTCGCGCGACAGCGCCGAGAGGTTGCGGGTCGTATCCTCGATGTTGGTGAGAATGGGCGTCAGGGCCGAGGACAGATCCTGAAGCAGCATCTGGGTCTCGTCCAGGGTCTGTTGCAGCGCGGGCCGGTTATCCTGAACCAGACCCCGCAGATCGACCGCCAGATCGCCATACTGGCTCACCGCGCGCTGGATGCCGGGAGCGGCGCCGCGCAACTCGCCCGTGATCCGCTTCAGATTGTCCGTCGTCTCCCTGACCGAACCGAGAATGGCGGCGATGGCCTGTGGATCCACCGCCTCCTTGAGCCGTGCCGAGAGATCGCGCAGATTCTCGAATGCGCCCGCCAGACGCTCGCGGTTCTCGCTCTGGTCGCCACCCGCGCCGATCAGGGTCTCAATGGTCTGGATCTGGTTGCGCAGACTGACGAGCGCGGGCGCGATGGTCTCATCGACCAGGGTTTTGATCGTCGTCGTCAGCTTGCCGACCTGGGCCATGAGATCCGGTTCGCGTCCCTGAGCGTCGAGGATGGCGCCGTCCGCGAGCAGATCGGACGCGAGACCGGGCCGGATCTTGATGGCGTCGCCCTTGAGCAGACCGGCGGCGCCGAGCTGGGCCACACTGTCGCGCGGCACCGGCCAGCCATCCTTGAGACGGAGCGTGGCGCGAAAGCAGGGCAGTTTGGGATGGCGGGGCGGGACATCGACGGGCGGCGACGGACAGTGCATGGCGGTGTCATCGCGACCGGGAAAGACCGGCGTAACCCGTTCGACCAGACCGATGACATAGCCTTCCTGAATGACCTGGATCCCGGCATCCAGTCCGGTGGCGTTGAGGAAATAGGCATCGACCCGATAAGTCCGGCCAAAGAGTCCGGGCAGCAGCAGGGCCAGCGCGCCGAGGATCACCAGGATCATCGCCAGCACGAAGAGTCCGGCCAGCAGGAGATCCCGACGCTGCGCCTGGGCCTGACGTTTGCCGGGCGCGCCGATCTCGGGCGGCGAATAAAGCCGCTCCAGTCGGTTGACTGGCCGGTCTTCACCGATGCTCACGGGCGCCCCCAGAGCGCGGAACGCAGTTCCAGCCGCGTCGCACCGGCTGGTTCCAGTTCAGCCGCTGGCCCATCGAACAGCAGGCGACCGCGATCCAGCACGGCGATCCGGTGTGCGGTATCGGTCAGCACATCCGGTCGGTTGTCGGTGACGATCAGGGTCAGCCTCCGGTTCTCCCGCAGTTTGCCCAGCATCGCCAGGGTCTCGCGAATGGCGACGGGATCGAGTCCATCGGAAAAGCCATCCCAGACCAGCAGCCGGGGTTGATGGATGAGCGCCCGCGCCAGTTCGACCAGGCGCTGCTGGCCCAGCGACAGCGCGCGCGGTCGATGGTTTTCGAGCCCGTCCAATTGCAGCAGGGTCATCGCCAGTCGCGCGGCACGGGCCATTTCATGACGGCTCATGGGCGCATCGCGCAGCGGCAACAGGAGGTTATCCAGCACGGTCGCGCTGGCCAGCAGCGAACCGCCCTGCAGGACCGCGCCGATCCGGCGCCGCAGATGGTGCATGGCACGTCCGCCGAGCCGCTCCAGATCCTGGCCCAGCACCCGCACTGTGCCGGCCGAGGGGCGATCCAGTCCCAGGATCAGACGCATCAGCAGACTCTTGCCGGCCCCGTTTGGTCCCACGATCAACAGCCAGTCGCCCTCCGACAGCGCCAGCCGGATGTCACGGAGCGCCATGTGACCGTTCACATGCTGATAAACCCCTTCCAGCTCCAGTGCGCCGGTCATCCGCGCACCAGCAGGATATAGAGCAGATCGGCGATCAGGATGGCGGTCACGGCGCTGATCATGGTGCGGGTCGCGGCCTGGGCGATGCCTTCGGGATCGCGGCCCGCCGCTGTCCCGTTGGCGGTCGCGATCAGGGCGATCAGGAGCGCAAAGAGCATTGGCTTGAGCACTGCCGCCAGCAGGTCAGCGGGGCTCAGGGCGCGGGTCAGGGCATCGAGAAAGAGCGCCGGGGGCAGATCGGCCATCCCCCACAACCAGAGCGCGGCGGCGCCGAAGGTGACGAGACTACCCCAGACCGCGAAGGCAAAGCTCATCAGCAGCATCGACAGCAGCACCGGCGCCAGGGTGAAATGGAGCGGGTTGACACCGCTCACCAGCAGACCGTCCATCTCGCCGCTGACCGTCAGCGTCGCCTGCCGTACCGCCAGCGCCACCCCCGCGCGTCCGGCGACCAGGATGCCGACCAGGATCGGGACCACCTCCATCACCACCGCGTAGACGACCGACAGCAGCACCAGACCCGGCAGGTCGAACTGCGCCAGGATCGACTGGCTCTGGCGCCCCAGGATGAGCCCGACCGCCGCGCTCACCAGGGTCATGGCCGGCAGCATCGACAGACCGGCCTGACGCAGCGAGGCGGTAAAGGCCGGCAGATCCAGACGCGCCCGACCGAGCAGGATTCGCAGATAGAGCGCGAGACAGCTCGCGAGGGTGAGTCCGGCAAAACCGAACCGCTCGATCCAGCCGGTCGCACCCGTGAAAGGGGGAGTGCGTCGCGTATCGACACGGATTGGCCGGGGTGGAGACTCTCGGTTCATTGCCGCCGCATCTTACAGCCTGCGCAGCGGCGCAAACAATGCGCCCGCCCGCACCAGCCAGACGGCTTGACCTGAGATCAGGGCGGCATGCAGGCGTCTGTTCAATACTCGAAATTCCAGTCGAGCCTTCGCCAGTCCGGTGTCGGCCTGATCGCTTTTGCCGCGCGCTCCTGAGCCCCCTGCCCGTCCAGGGCGAAGACGATCTCGGCCCGCTCGGTGAACCAGCGCGCCAGATCGGCCTCGCCAGCGAGCGTGATGCGACGGTCGGCCCGTGCGCCCAGTTCGAGCAGATCGCGACGCGCCCCGTCTTCCGGCTGAGCGTCCAGCAGCTCCCCGATGGGCCGGGGCAGGAGCCAGAAGAGGCCGGCGCCGGCTCGCTCCAGCGCCTGTCGCACCACCTGTCGCGCGCCGGGAGTCGTCAGGGTCGCGGCAATGATCAGCGCCCGATCCGGATAGCGGGTGAGCAGTCGCGTCAGAACCTGCCCGGTCAAGCCGTGCAGACGTTTGGCGCTGATCGTCACGGATTCCGATTCGGACAGCCCGACGATCAGCAGACGCACCACACCCAGTCCCGAACGGGCGAGCAGGGTCGGCACCCCGCGCACCGCGAACCGGTCGAGGTCTTTCATCGGCTCCGACAGCTCGGCATAGGGAATCAACTGGGGATGATGCTTGCGCGCGTTGTCGCGCACCGGGGCATGGCTCCAGCCGTCCAGATGACGATCCGCCGCCCAGCGCCGATGCTCGATCAGGGCCAGCCGCTCCACTTCCAGCGGGGCGAAGGCAAAGGCGTCAACCATGTCCTCGGGCACCGCGCGGCAGTCGGTGACGGCGAGCTTGGCCCAGAGATGATCCGCCTGATGACGGTTGGCCTGTCGATATGAGGTCGCGAGCCGGGTCCAGGGCTGTCCTGCCGGTTCGCTGACAGGATCGCGTCCCTGCGCGGCGATGCTGTCGCAATAGTGCTCATGGATGGTCTGAGCCACCTCGTCGCCGATGCCATCCAGCAGCACCCCGGCGCGACAGGCTTCCTGGAGATAGGAGACGGGGATGATCTGTCCATCCCAATCCGCAATGTCGCCAGTCGTTTTGCGCTCGCCGATTTCAAGCAGGATCGGCGACGAGGCCCGTTGCACAGCGGCGATGGTTCGGGCCAGCAGGCGCGCCACTGCGAGACCGCTTTCATCTGGATCATTCAGCGCGACCAGCGCGAGGGTCACGGGAGGCGTCCCGGCCAGCCGTGGCGCGGCGAGATCGCCGAATCGCAGATCCGCAATCTGGCCCGCCTGAGGGTAGGCGCTCTGGATCTGCGCGGCGAGCGACTCGGGATCCTCGCTCAGAAGTGTCACCAGTGGTCGAGCATCGCCATACTGAATAAGCCGCAGGGCCTGGACCAGAAAGGCGTGGGCGGGTGAGGCAAAGCCCGCGAGCAGCAGATGCGGTCGCTGGCCGAACAGCGGATCCATGCCGAGATGCAGCGGCCAGCGCCTGAGCAGTGCACGCGCGGCGCGGTTCTCGACCGCGAAGGTCTCCAGCCGTAACCGCTCATCGAGATCCAGATCAGGCAATGCAGGCGGCGGATCGGCGGCGTGCATCAGGATCAGCCGCGTGGAGCCGGGGCGAAAGCGCGAACGCGCCTGCCGCGAACGGGCGGCAAAGGCAACGATCAGATCAGCCGGAGCGGGTGGATCGGCCAGGATCAGGGTGCTGACGCGGCCTGGCTTCAGGGTTGCCAGTTGCTCGGGCGCGAGCCGGCGCGCCGCGCGCCCGTCGGCGTGCAGCCCCGCGATGACACAGGAAACCAGTGGCTCGGCCCCACAGACATGGACGGGTGCGGCGCCGAACAGCATGCGGATGCTTACTCGGCAGAGGGGGCGAAGACCTGGGTCAGCAGGTCCGGCAGACAGTCGGCGGCGTCCGTCAGCTCGATCACCTGAATCAGGGCGCGCTCCCGGTCGCCGAGCGGAAGATCCGCGATGGCCTCGCCGCCACGCCACCAGGTGGCGAGCTGATCGGCGGTACCGCCGGAACCGGACAGAATGATCAGGCGTCGCCCGGACTCAAGGCTCATGGCGACATCCAGCCGGGTGATCTGTCCGCCAGCGGCAACCAGCGTCAGTGACGGCAGACCGACGGCGAGACAGTCAGCCGCCGCATCGATCCAGGCCGCTTCGTCGCCCCATTGATCACCCGGCGTCAGCAGAAAATGTGAATGATTGGGGTCGAGCCGGGCTGACTTGCCGCCTGCCGCCTCCGGATCGGTCCAATGTTCGGCGTCCTGAGCACCGGGCAGAAGACTGACCCGCGCCTGCGCCGGCAGCGTGGCTGGCGCCACGGTTCCACGGGCCGCAACCCCGATCAACGGAAAACGGGCGGCAGTACGGTGGCGCGCCTCTCCCATCAAAGCCATGACCCCAAAGGCCGTGCCGCCATCAATCAGGGCAACGCCCAGCGCATCCAGCTCCGGCGCCAGCATTTCAAAGAGAACCAGCAGGGCGTCCGCCACCTCAGGGGCGATGTTGGCCGCCCCGCCCACCAGCACCAGAACCGGGCAGGGATCGCCCAGACCCAGAGCGGACAGGGCGGCGTGCATGCTGGATCCACGCATGGCGAAACGGTTTTCTTCGGACATGAAGGCTCCGCAGTGATTCAACTCTATCTGGCATGATCAATCGCAGAGGTTTGGGTCAGGGTTCGATGCGGGTGCCCAGCAGCTCCAGGAACTTGCGCATCCATTGCGGTTGTGCCTGCCAGGCGGAAGCGGTCACCAGATTGCCATCGACATAGGCATTGGAGACACTCTCGTTGACTGCACACCAGGTTCCACCCGCATGCTCCAGTTCGGAACGAACCGCAGGGTAGGCGGTGCAGCGCTTGCCCTCCAGAACCCCCGCTGCGGCCAGAATCTGCTGACCATGAGCGACTGCCGCGATGGGTTTGCCGCCCGCCGCGAAGTGACGAACGATCTCGATCACCTCTGGATTCAGCCGCAGATATTCGGGCGACCGTCCGCCCGGAATCACCAGCGCATCATATTTACCCGGATCGACGGTCGCGAAATCGGCATTGAGCATAAAATTGTGCCCTGGCTTTTCGCTATAGGTCTGATCGCCCTCAACGTCATGGATGGCGGTGCGCACATGACCGCCATGCGACTTGCCCGGACAGACCGCGTGGACCGTATGCCCCACCATCTGTAGCATCTGGAAAGGCACCATCGCTTCGTAGTCTTCGACAAAATCGCCAACCAGCATCAGAATTCTTTTCGCCGCCATGAAAATGGTCCTCCGATAGCCCGGATTGATTGGAAAGTCAAAACTATAGCATTTAAAAATCCATTTATTGCGATCATGACCAGATGATGCCTGTAACATCCGCCACGTTCAGCACAGGCTGAAAATGACGCATATCGCGCCAGTGCAGCAGCGCCGATGTTCCGAGACCGTTTCCGGTCACTGCCGCAATCGTTGTCGTTGTCGTTGTCGTTGTCGTTGTCGTAATCGTCTTCGGCTTGCGAATCTTCGATTACGACAACGACAACGAACAGCCTCGGGATTTCCAAATATGCTGCACCGGACGCGGTTTAATCCTGACACAGGAAACCCTGAACGATGAATCCAACCGACCTGTGGCGTCTCATCCGTCCACTGCTGTTTCAACTCGATCCCGAACAGGCGCATCGCCTGACACTGAGCCTGCTGGCGCGCTGGTCGGCGCTCTCTGCCGGCAGACTGAATCCGGACGACATCGCCCGCGCTCCGGCATTGGCTACCGAGCTCATGGGCCTGCGCTTTCCCAATCCGCTCGGACTGGCCGCCGGGCTGGACAAGAACGCGGAGGCGGTGCCCGCCTGGCAGTCACTGGGTTTCGGTTTCATCGAGGTCGGCACCGTGACGGCGCACGCCCAGCCGGGCAATCCGCGCCCGCGTCTGTTCCGGCTGACGGCGGACGAGGCCATCGTCAACCGCATGGGCTTCAATAACGAAGGCGCGGCGGCGATGGGGCTGCGGCTGGAGCGTCTGCGGGCGCGCGGTCTGCCCGAGGTGCCGCTCGGGGTGAATCTCGGCAAGTCCAAGGTCACGCCCGCCGAGCAGGCGGCGGATGATTACCGGCAGAGCTTCGAGCGGCTCGGCGAGCTGGCCGATTATGTGGTGGTGAACATTTCGAGCCCCAACACGCCGGGGCTGCGCGATTTACAGCGGGTCGATGAGGTGACGCGGATCCTCGACGCCATCCAGGGGCCGAATCAGCGTCTGCGCCGTCCGCGTCCACTGCTGGTCAAGCTGGCGCCGGATCTGGCGGACGAGGACGCCATCGCCTGCGCCCGTGCCGCGCTGGACGCCGGCTGCGCCGGTCTGATCCTGACCAACACGACCATTCGCTTTGAGGGTCTGGCAAGTGCGACGGACGGACTCAGCGGCGGGCTCTCGGGACGGCCCCTGTTCGCCCGCAGCACCGACCTGCTGGCACGGGTGCGCGCCGCCGTGGGTCCGGAGCCGGTGCTGATCGGGGTCGGCGGCATCCTGGCCCCCGAGGACGCGGCGGCCAAACTGGCGGCTGGCGCCAATCTCATCCAGGTCTATACGGGCCTCATCTACCGGGGACCGGGTTTCGTCAGAGAATTGCTGCGGGGACTGGCAGGCCCACCGCTCTGAGCGACGGCGCGGCCAATGCGCTCCAGTTCCTGCAAGGCCGCCTCGAAATCGTAGTCATCAATGGCCCGCTTCATACGCTCCAGTCCTGGCGACAGCGGTGTACCGGCGAGGAGCGGCGCCAGTTCTTCGAGCAGGTCGGCGGCGTCGGTATCGTCGTCTTCGAGCAGTCCGCGCAGTCTGTTCAGGAATGGTTCAAGTGTCGCCCGGTCGATGGTCGCCGCACTGCTGGAGGCGACCGCTGATATCTGTTCAAGCGATTCCAGTCCCTGTATCACCGGCTCCAGCGCGTCGATCGTCGCCGCCAGCAGGGCATCGATCCGCTCCGGCGAAGCCTGCGTCTGACAGGCCGTCTCCAGCGCCTGTGCAGCCTGAGCGATCCCGGTGGCAGCGATATTCCCCGCCACGCCTTTCAGGGTATGGGCGCAACGGGTCGCGCCTTCGGGATCCGGCCCCTGCCGCGCGGTAGCGAACTGCACCGCGAAATCGCGCTGGCTGTCGCGAAATTTTTGCAGCAGTTTGCGATAGAGCTTCCGGTTGTGCTGGGCGATGGCGAGCCCGGCGTCGGTGTCGATGCCAGGCAATGCGTGAATCTCGGCATCGTCGGGCGCCGGCTCCGGCGTCTCCTGCGCCACAGTGCCCGGTTGCCCCGGCTGAATCCATTTCGCCATCGTCGTGAACAGCTCGCGCACGTTCACCGGCTTGCCGATGTGGTCGTTCATGCCCGCCTCCAGCACCCGCTCGCGATCACCGGTCATGACGTTGGCGGTCATGGCGATCACGGGCAGATCCCGATAGCGCGGATCGGCACGGATCCGCCGCGTCGCCTCGTAGCCGTCCATCACCGGCATCTGGCAGTCCATCAGGACGCCGTCGAAGGTACCCGGTGCGAGCTGGTCCAGGGCATCCTGACCATTGTTCGCGACCGCGACGCGCAGACCGTTCATGGTCAGCAGTTCCAGCGCCAGTTCCTGATTGATCTCGTTGTCTTCCACCAGCAGCACATGGGCGCCGCGCAGTCTGGCGATGGCCTCCGAGGCTTCTTCCTGCCGTCCGGCCGCGCGGCTGATGCTGACGATTTCCTCCCCGATGGCGTGCATGATGGTGTCGAGCAGGGTCGAAGGCGTCACCGGCTTGGTGAGGAACCCGGCCAGATCCAGTCCCGCCGCCGCCTGCTGCGCGTCCTCCCGTCCATAGGCAGTCACCATGATCAGGGTGGGGACGTGGGTAATCTGCGGGTCATCCTGAATCGCGCGAATGGTGTCGATTCCATCCATCCCTGGCATCTTCCAGTCCATGAGTACCAGGTCATAGGGGGCGCTGGCATCCGCCTGCTCCAGCATGGCAATCGCCCGGGCGCCGGCGTCCGCCTGATCGATGGCGAACCCGAAGGTCGCCAGCATGTCGGAGAGGATCGCGCGCGAGGTGGGATTGTCATCGACGACCAGCAGATTCAGCGATTTGAGCACATCGTTGCGGCTGGCGCGCAGCGGTGAGATGTCGCCCTGCTGGCGCTGGAGACGAACGGTAAAGGTGAAGGTACTGCCCTCGCCCGGCGCGCTTTCGACCCGGACCTCGCCACCCATCAGGTCGGTCAGCCGCTTGCAGATGGCCAGCCCCAGACCGGTGCCGCCGTATTTGCGGGTGGTGGACATATCGGCCTGACTGAAGGACTGGAACAGCCGCGCCTGCTGTTCCGGCGACATGCCGATACCACTGTCGCGCACCGCGAACCGCAGTACTGCCGTATCCTCGGCAAGCTCATCGACGGTCACTGAGACGACGATCTCGCCACCCGGATCGGTGAACTTGACCGCATTGTTGCCGAGATTGATGAGGATCTGACCGAGACGCAGCGGATCGCCGATGAGCGCGGTCGGCACCGCCGGCTGAAGGTCGAACATCAGTTCGATACCCTTTTCCTCCGCTTTCAGCCCGACCAGACTGGCGAGGTTGTCCATGACATCCTCCAGCCGGAAATCGACCGACTCAATCGCCAGCTTGCCGGCCTCGATCTTGGAGAAGTCGAGGATGTCGTTGAGGATGCCGAGCAGCGCCTCGGCCGAGCGGTGGACCTTGTCGATATAGTTGCGCTGCCGGTGATCAAGATCGGTCTGCAACGCCAGATGCGACATGCCGATGATGGCGTTCATCGGGGTGCGGATCTCATGACTCATGTTGGCGAGGAAATCGGATTTGGCGCGGGTCGCCTCTTCGGCGGCGTCGCGCGCCTGTTCCAGCGCCATCTCCGCCCGTTTGCGCGCACTGATGTCGATCACCGTGCCGACCAGATTGACGGGGACGCCCTGACTGTCGCAGCTCGCCTGCCCCTTCTCGTAGACGAAATGAATGACGCCCTGGCGGTCGATGACGCGATATTCCACGGTATAGGGAAGCTGCGCCGCGACGCTGTCATTGATCACGCGCTCGACATGGCCAAGATCTTCGGGGTGAATCACGCTGGCGAAGGTGCGCACGGCGTTGTGCAGGAAATCGGCGGCGGGATAGCCGGTCAGACGCTCGATCTCGTCGCTGATGAAGAGCATGGTCCAGTCGCGGTCGATCAGACAGCGGTAGACCGTGCCGGGGATGGTATCGACCAGATCCCTGAAATGCTGTTCGCGCGCGGCGAGCGCCTCCGCCGTCTGCTTGGTCTCGGTGAGATCCTTGGTCATGGCGACAAAGTGTGTCACCTGGCCGGCGTCGTCGGCGACGGGGGCGATGGAGATCGCGCCCCAGTAGACCTCACCGTTTTTGCGACGATTGCGCAGCTCGCTGTGCCACACCCGACCGGCGCGGATGGTCTCCCAGAGCTGTGCGTAAAGCTCGGGCGGGTTGAGCCCGCTTTTCAGGAGACGCGGGGTCTGGCCGATGGCCTCCTCGGGCGTGTAGCCGGTGATACGGGTGAACATGGGATTGACATGCTCGATATAGCCCTCGGCGTCGGTGATGACGATGCACAGCGGGTTCTGCTCGACGGCCTGCGCCAGCTTGCGCAGCTCCCGGGTGCGCGCATCGACCAGCACCCGCAGACGGTCGCGGGTGCGCTCGCTCAGCCAGATGATGAAGGCGGTGAGACCCAGGGTAAGCAGGGTAATGCCCAGCAGGGTGCCCAGCACCTGTAACCGCATCGAACGATAGGGCGCCAGTACGTCCTTGAGATCGACTTCGGTCGCCAGACCGATGCCCGCCTCGTCCAACCAGACCCAGGCACCGATGACCGGAACCCCGCGATAATCGCGATAACCCTCGGTATCCAGCCCGGACTGTCCGCGCAGGGCCGCGCCAGCCATCCGGGTCAGCGGCCATTGCGGACGTGGAACCGCAGGACGATACCCCTCAAGCAGATTGCCGCCGGGGTCGCGCAGACGCCGACCGAGCATGTCGGGCTGACCGCGATAGTCAGCCGCCAGCGGCGCCAGCACCTCGGCAAAACGCGAGGGCGTCAGCATTCTGCCGTCGCGATCAAAGGCGTAGGTCTCGCCACTCTGGTGCATCTGCGCCATCCGGGTGATGGGTGCGAGGATCGAGCGCGGATCGAATTGCAGTGCGAGCAGGGCGATGAGCTGGCCGGCGTCATCCTGCAAGGGGGTGACGATAAACATGAGGGCGGAGGGCGTCACCCGCTGTCCCCCGGCATCCAGAGGCGCTGTCTCAGCATGGATTGGTGGGATAAAGACCGTTTCCCCGGACAGTGCGCGCGCAAATAGACGCGGGTGCCAGACGGCCAGCCGACTCTGCTCGCCAAGATCGCGATCCTGCATGGAGGCAATGATGAGACGATCCGGCGTCACGAGAGACAGGCCGGTGGCGCGCATGTCGTCCAGATCCGACCGCAGCAGTGCGCGAATCTGTTCCTGTGCCGGGCTGTCGCGAAGGGCCGTGGCCTCGCGGGGTTGCGCCAACAGTTGTTGCGCCCAGCGCCGGAGTGCCGGATCCCGGGCCATGCGGCGAATCTCACGCTCATGGCTTTGCAGCCGCAGCTGCAGCGACTGGCTCACGGATTGATTGACGGTGACCAGGGTGTCGCCCAGCTCTTCGCGCAACTGGCGCTCCATGCCCCAGAGCGCCTGGAAGGCAATCGTGAACACCAGCGCCAGAAAAATGGCGATGGCGGTCAGACCGATCTGATGCAGATTGCGTCGGTCAATCAGCCGGTCCTCGGAGTGATGACTGATCCGCCGCAGGGCGAGCACCATCAGGAACAGCAGGGGCAGGACCACCATGACGGTGATCCAGGGCAGGATAGCCCGCAGCGACCAACCGCTTTCCGGTGTATCGATCAGCTCACCGCCGACCACTGCGCCGCTCTGAAGCAGCCATTTCTGCTGTAGGGCATTCAGCTCGGCGGGCGTGACCTGCTCCATTGCCTTGCCGAGCGCCGTATGCAGGAGCGGCCAGTCGTCGCGCACCGCGATCCGCAGATTGCCCAGATCGGGGTCGCCGAGTTCGACCTCATCCGTCACCCGCAGACTGGTCAGCAGATGCCGGGCGATCTGATAGCGCAGCACGGCATCACGTCCCAGCGCCGCATCCGCCTGCCCGAAGGCGACCGCTTTCAGCGAGGCCAGGGCGTCGTCCACGGGCAGACGCTGGATACCCGGATAATGGCGGGCGAGGATTTCTTCCTGGAAAAAACCGCGCGGAAAGGCGACCCGCCGACCAGTCAGCTCGTCGAGGCTCATGATCGGGTCGTCACGGCGGCTGACGATGACATTGGGCGTCGTCGCGTAAGGCGCGGTGAACAGCAGATAACGCTGCCGATCCTCGGTTTTGACGATGTTGAGCATCACATCGAGCTGTTTGTCGCGGATCTGGCGCTGAAAGATGCTCCAGTCGGAGCCGCTCTGATATGCGACCCGGACCCCGAGCTTTGACGCCAGCAGATTCAGATAGTCGATGGATAAGCCGCGTGGTTCGCCAGATTCCTGGAAATTGAACGGCGGCCAGTCCGGTTCGCTCTGTGCCCGAATCACCGGATGACGTTCCAGCCAGTCGCGTTCGGATGCGGTCAGCGGGATCGCGGCGGCGGACGGAGAGGATGTCGGGGCATCGGTCTGGTCGGCCTGAGTTGTGGTCGCCGCCATCCAGATCGCGAACATCAGGAGGGGTAGCCCGACCCCCTTGCGTTGCCTGTGCATGAGCGGCGCCCCTCTAAAGCCATCATTTCCCTGAAATCTTATACCAACGACCAGGCATCTGAATTCAGACGGGACTCACAGAATCCGCATCGTTTTTAAGCGGCGTTCACTGGCCCTGTTCAGGCTCTCGGCCCAGCACGGTGGCGATGCGCGTCAGCACCCGCTCCGGATCAATCGGCTTGGCGAGCGAGTCCAGGAAAACGCCTGAACCGCTGACAGGGTCGCAGACCGCCTGATTTCCGAATCATCGGATGCGCGCATCGGGATCCGCCCGCCCAGAGGCTCGGCCCTGAGCCGGAACCAGCAGATGCCGATCGTTTTACGTGGCCTCGGCATGACGCTCCCTGATTTCAAGGACCTCGGGCAGAACCTGGATAAAGAGCGGGATGAGCTGCGGGTCGAAATGGCTTCCGGCATCCTGCCGCAGCAGGTCGAGCGTCCGGTCGAGCGTCCAGGCCGGTTTGTAGGGACGCGCGGAGGTCAGGGCGTCGAAGACATCGGCGATGGCGACGATGCGCCCCACGCGCGGAATCGACTCGCCGGCCAGCCCGTTCGGATAGCCCGAGCCGTCCCATTTTTCATGATGGGTCAGAGCAACGACGCGCGCCATGTTGAGCAGATCGGAATCGCCAGCGTCGCCGATGATGTCGGCACCGATCTGGCAGTGCGTGCGCATGACGGCCCATTCCTCTGCGTCCAGTCTGCCCGGTTTCTGCAGGATCCGGTCGGGGATGCCGATCTTGCCGATGTCGTGCATGGGCGCGGCGTTCAGCAGCAGTTCGGCCTCCTGCTCGCTCATCCCCACCGCGCGCCCCAGGATCTGCGAATAGTAGCTCATGCGGATGACATGCAGCCCCGTCTCGTTATCCTTGTACTCGGCCGCACGCCCCAGACGCCGGATGATCTGGAGCCGGATCTGGTGCAACTGCGCCGTGCGTTCGTTGACCTTGTGTTCGAGCACCCGGTTCTGATCGTAGAGCGCAAGCTGGGTGCGCACGCGGGCCTGGACCACGGGCGGACTGATGGGTTTGGCGATGTAATCGACCGCGCCCAGTTCGAACCCTCTGATTTCGTCCTCAATCGCGATTTTGGCCGTGATGAAGATGACCGGGATATGGCGCGTGGTGAAATCCGCCTTGAGCTGCCGGCAGACTTCATAACCGTCCATGCCAGGCATCATGATGTCGAGCAGGATGATGTCCGGCGGATGACCCGAGCGGACGATCTGAAGCGCCTTTTCGCCGCGTGTCGCCGCCTTGACGTTGTAATCGTCCCTGAGACTGCTGACCAGCAGATCGATGTTCGACGGTGCGTCATCGACGACGAGAACGCTTTGTTTCGCTATGGAATGCATACGTCCTGCCCGCCGGGTGTTGTATTGAAAAATATAAAATTTAAACCGCGTCCCCACTGATGGAGATAATGTCTCCAAAGCTAAACACAAACTGAAAATGACGCATATCGCGCTGGACGCGGTTTAAGGCGATTTCCTGAAAACAATCTACCCACTGAGAGGTCGTGAATGGACAGGATTCACAGGATTTTTCAAGATTGACAGGATGAAGAAAACAATGGCTTGTCTCCTGTGAATCCTGCGACATCCTGTTCATCCTGTCCATTTGGAGCCTTGACTCTGGTAGACATTTTCCCGGAATGGTCAGGATCAGACCAGCCAGCCCGCCGCCAGAGTCGCCGCCGTTGCAGACCGGCTGAAGAGATAACCCTGACCTTCGTCGCAGCCCTCGCGACAGAGGAAATCGGCCTGCTCCTGGGTCTCGACGCCTTCGGCGAGCGTCTCCAGACCCAGACTGCGGCCCAGCGCGATGATGGCACGAACAATGGCGTCGTCGTTGCTGTCTTCGGTCAGTTTCTCGACGAACGAACGGTCAATCTTGAGCCGGTGCAGCGGCAGACGTTTCAGATAGGCCAGCGACGAATAACCCGTGCCAAAGTCATCGACCGCCAGGGTCACGCCCAGTGCGCGCAATGACATCAGGGTGGCGATGGCGGCGTCGGCGCGGCGCATGATCATGGATTCGGTGACTTCGAGTTCCAGACGCTGCGGGGCGATGCCGGTGCGCTGCAGGATGGATTTGATCTGATCCACCAGATCCGCGCGCTCGATTTCGCGCACCGAGAGATTGACGGCGAGCCTTGGCACCCGAAAACCCTCGCGATCCCAGCGCGCCATCTGCCGGCAGCTTTGTTCGAGCACCCAGGCGCCCAGCTCGTCGATGACACCGATCTCCTCGGCCATCCGGATGAACTGATCGGGCGACAAGAGACCCAGCCGAGGATGATGCCAGCGGCAGAGCACCTCAACGCCGCGCAATTCGCGGGTGCCCAGGGCCAGTTGCGGCTGATAGTGGAGAATGAATTCATGGCGCTGCACGGCGCCGCGCAGATCCTGCTCCAGACGCAGACGCTCGCCTGCCCCCTCGGACATGGTGGAATCGTAGAAACTGAAGCCGTTGCGTCCGCTGTTCTTGGTCTGATACATGGCCACATCGGCATGCCGGATCAGGGTGTCGATCTCCGTGCCATCCTGCGGATAGACGCTGACGCCCATGCTGGCGGTGATGAAGAGCTCGTGCCCCTTGACCTGGAAGGGCCGGCGGAAGGCCGCCAGCAGCCGTTCGGCAAAGCGGGCCGCATAGCTGGCGGCGGGGATGTCGTCCAGAATGACGACGAACTCATCCCCCCCCAGTCGGGCGATGGTGTCCGCCGCCCGCACCTCTTTGGCCAGGGTGTCGGCGACCTGTTGCAACAGGGCGTCGCCGACCGGGTGTCCCAGGGTGTCGTTGACCTCCTTGAAACGGTCCAGATCGAGAAACAGGAGTCCGACCAGTCGCCCGTAGCGCGCGGCGCGCTGGAGGCACTGCTCCAGGCGGGCCTGAAACAGACTGCGGTTGGGCAGCGCGGTCAGCGAGTCGTGATGGGCCTGATATTCGAGCCTTTCCTCGGAACGCTTGATATGGCTGATGTCACGGAAGACGCCGACGTATTGGGTCAATTCACCGGCCTGATCGAGAACGGCGCTGACGGTCAGGAGTTCGGGGTAGATCTGTCCATTTTTATGGCGATTCCAGATCTCGCCGCGCCATTGCCCGGTACGCTTCAGCTCGTCCCGCATGGCCTGGTAAAAGGCCGCGTCATGGCGTCCCGATTGCAGCAGACGGGGCGTTTTGCCCAGAACCTCCTCCTCGGCATAGCCGGTGACCTCGGTGAAGGCCCGGTTGACCGCCAGGATCCGCGCGTCGGGATCGGTGATCAGCACGCCCTCGGCGGTGCTCTCGAACACCCGTGCCGCCTGGCGCAGCGATTTGTCAGCCTCCATGCGCGCCGTGATGTCCTGGATGGTGCCAAGCAGTTTGACGACCCGGCCATGCTCCCACACCGGTTCGCCGGTCACCTGCGCCCAGAGCGAATGATCCTGTGCCGTCATCAGCCGCATCTGCATGTCAAATTCCTGACCGTGCGCAAGCGCCTGGGCAACGGCGTCCTCCAGCCTGGAACGGTCGCTGGGATGAAAAAAGGCCAGCACGTTCTCGAACGAGGGCTTGCCGTCCGGCGCCATCTCGAAGAGTTCATGTGCGCCACGGGTCCAGCGCACGGCGTGTGTCGTGGCGTCCACTTCCCAGCCGCCAACCTTCGCCATGTGGCCGGTGACATTCAGAAAATCCTCGCTGCGTTTCAGCTCCTCTTCAAACCGTTTGCGCTCGGTGATGTCGCGATTGACGCCACGTCGCCCCAGATAACGTCCGTCCTCGGTGACGACCGGCGAACAGATATGTTCGATCCAGCGTTCCTGACCGTCGCGGGAGCGGATACGGAATTCCAGACAGTCCGCATCCGGCGTCATACCTTCAGTCGCCAGGATCGACTTGAGATGATCCATCCAGACCTCCCGGTCGGATGGGTGAAGCAGACGCAGCATGAGACCGGGATCGGCGAGAAAGACGCCGGCCTCGTAGCCGGTCAGCCGCGCACAGGCCGGCGAGACATAGCGGTAGGAACCATCCGGGGCGAGCCAGTACTCCCAGTCCGGGCTGTACTGGGCCAGCACCCGGTAACGCTCGCGGCTCTCGCGCAGCCGCTCTTCGTCCTCATGGCGGGCGAGAAAGACGGCGACATGGCTGGCCACGGCATCGAGCAGATCCTGTTCCTCGACCAGAAAGGGCGAATCGCCAGCATGCGGCGGCGCCTCGCGATAGATGATCGTGATCGTCACCCGATAGCGTCCATCGGGACGCGCATGCGCGGTCTGCGACCACTCGGTCAGGACAAAACCCGCCGTCTCGACGCAGGTGGGCGCGGCGTCCTGACGCCGGATGTCCGGCAGCTCAATCCGCGCCTCGGCCAGATGCGGGTGCAGCCAGGCGGCGGGCAGGCGCTCGACCACCTGTTGCAGCACCTGCTCCAGCGGAACATCGGGCTGCATGGTCGCGGCCAGCACGTCGTGGAGACAGGCAAGCTCCTTGAGTCGCTCGTGCAGCTCGGCCTCGCTGCGCCGCAGACGTATTCCCGCCTCATGGAGCGCCAGACGCTGCTGCACCGTCTCGGTGCGGTCGATGACGGCGCAGACGAACTGCTGCACCGCACCCTCGCTCCGGGGCAGGGTGGCGAGATGCAGATCGCCGATGAAATGCCCCGTCTCACCGCCCTGAAAGCGGATCTCGGTGAGCTCCGTGCTTTGATTGGCGGACAGGCCGGACCAGGCGCCGATCACCGTTCCCCGGTCAGCCTCATCGATCAGACGGGCGAAGAAATGCTGGTGGAAATGGGTGTCGCGCAGATGGAACAGACGTTGCGCCGCGTGATTGGCCTCTTTGACCAGACCCGTGCGATCAATGACCAGTTCGGCCACGGGCAGGCTGTTGAAGAAGGTCGTGAAGCGTTCCAGCATCTCCTGTGTCTGGAGCTGACTGTGCCGCAGCTCGTCGTTCTGGAGTTCCAGTTCCACCTGATAGATGCGCAGATTTTCCACCAGCGCGGCGATCTTGAGATCGCCGCTCGCCAGCACCTCGTCAGCCAGATCGAAGCGTCTCTGATGCAGTGCGTCCAGCGCCCGTGCGCGCAGTTGATCGGCGGCCAGGCCGGGCAGGTCGCGCATCATGCCCCCCGGCGCCGGGACGTCCCCGCCTCGCCCGCTGCGACCTTTAACCATGCTGATTCACTGACCATTTGCTGATGTTGATGTGACTGACGATCACGCCCCGCCCCGGATGCTGAATGGGCGCGACGTGCATGACATACCAGCGCGAGCGGTTCGGCAGGTGACAGGGATACTCCATGGAAAAGGCCGGAATCTCGCCGGCCAGAACCTGTTTGATGCCGGCCACGGCGTCGTCGATTGATGACTGACCCGTCAGTTGGCTCTTGGCGCAGACATCGAGATAGTCCGCGCCCAGCCCGGCGCGGATCAGCGACGGATGCGCGTTGTCCAGGGCAAAGGTTCGCCAGGCCCGGTTGACCATCGTGATGCTCGCATTGGAATCCAGCACCGCGACATACTCGGGCAGCGAGTCCAGCACGGCCTGCAGACGCTCGACATCGCGCAGCGTGGTGATATCGACGAAGGTGGCGACCGCGCCGCGCGCCTCGCCATTACGCACGGCGTAAGGCAGCACCCGCACCAGATAATGACGCCCGTTGGCGGCATCGATCTCATGCTGGAGCATCTCGCCATCGATGATCGTCTGGCGCAGCTCGGGGATGAATTCCGGGTATTGGAGCAGATTGGTAAAATCGTCGATGGGTCGTCCCAGATCGGCGTCGCGGATCTTGAACAGACTGGTGGCCTCGGGCGTGAAGCGGGTCAGACGCAGTTGCGAATCGACGAAGATGGTGGCAATGGACGCCGCCTTGGCCATGCCGTCGAGATCGGCGTTGAGCCGGTTGAGGATCTCAATCTTTTCCTGATTCTCGGCGTTGACCGTGTACAGCTCCTCGTTGACCGATTGCAGCTCCTCGTTGGAGCTCTGCAATTCCTCGTTGGAGGCCATGAGTTCCTCATTGGTGGCCTGCAACTCTTCGTTGGCGGTCTCCAGTTCTTCGATGGTGGCCTGCAGGCTCTCGCGGGTCGCCGCCAGTTCGCGTTCCAGGGTCTCCAGACGCTGGGCGGTCTCGCGGTCGAGACTGATGGTCTCGATCGGCGACAGCGAATCGGGGGGCTGGATGCGCAGCGAACCGGGGCCAGGCTCGGTTTCGCTCTCCTGGACACCGGTGGATTCGGTTTCGAATGACAGCAGCAGATGCGGTTCGCCATGCGCCGGCTCGATGGGCCGCGCGACCAGTCGCAGACGCTCGATCCGCTGATCGGACAGGGTCAGCCCGAGGATGTCGGAACGCAGCGGTGCGCGATCGCGTGCGGCCTTGTAGAGCAGCGCCTTGGCGATGGCAACCAGGGTGTTGGGCAGCAGCTTGGCCAGATCCAGGGTCACACTGCCTTCGCCGATACGCAGATAATGGCTGACATCGCCGAACACATGCAGAAGATCATGACGCCGGTTCAGCAACAGACTGGTCGGCGCATAGCAGCGCAGCAGCGTGGTTTGGGCGGCATCGATGGCGGCGGCATCGGTGGCGACGCTGTGGGTGCGGATACCGGGGCGTGCCGACGTGCCCGCCAGGACGTTGCGCGAGAGCGGAATCGTGGCGCTGTCCAGAGGCAGCGCGACATGGCGCAGGATGCGATAGATCTTGTGCTTGGAGCTGACCGAGGTGAAGTCCGTCTGGAGATTGGCGAGTGTTTCACTTGGCCCGAGAAAGAGAAAGCCGCCGGGAGCCAGCGCGTACTGCATGCGACGCAGGGCGCGTTCCTGCGCCTCGGGACGGAAATAGATCAGCAGATTGCGACAGGAAACCAGATCCATCCGGGTGAAGGGCGGATCCTCCAGCAGGTTGTGCCGGGCGAAGACGATGCTCTGCCGGATCTCGTTCTTGATGACGAAATGGTTGCCGCGCCGGAGAAAGAACTGTTCCAGCCGCTCGGGTGAGATTTCAGCCGTGATCGCCTCGGAGAAGACCCCGGCGCCCGCCACCTCGATATTCTGCGGTTCCACGTCGGTGGCGAACAGCTTGAAGTTTGGCCAGCGCCGCGCCCGCTCGAAGGCCTCGGCGAACAGAATCGCGAGCGAATAGGCCTCCTCGCCGGTGGCGATGCCCGGCGCCCAGACGCGGATCGGCTGGTTATCGGGACGTTCGGCGACGATGGTTTTGACGGCCGTTTCGGCCAGCACCTCGAAGGCTTCGGGGTCGCGAAAAAAACTGGTGACCGGAATCAGCAGCTCACGCCGCAGGGTCGCCAGCTCCGCCCGATCCGCACCCAGCAGACGCACATAATTCAACAGATCCGGCGTCTGGCGCACCTGCATCCGCCGTTCCATCCGGCGCATGACGGTGGCCGGCTTGTATTCGCGGAAATTGATGCCGCCGGAGTGTTGCAGCAGATGCATCGCCTCTTCGTGTGCACCATCCTGATCGATTTCGGTCGCCAGAGCCGGCACCCGGATCTTGGCCCGGGGCAGTTGATGGATATGTTCGAGCAGACGCGGCCCGAGATCTTCCGGCGGCAAGATGGCGTCCACCAGTCCGGTGGCGATGACGCTGCGCGGCATGCCGTCGAACTTGGCCGATTCGGGATCCTGCGAGAGCAGCAGGCCGCCCGCATCATTGATGGCGACTGCACCGCGCGTGCCGTCGGAGCCGGTGCCGGAGAGGATGACGCCGATCGCCCGGTTGCCGAACTCCTTCGCCAGTGAGGTGAAGAACAGATCAATCGGCAGCGTCAGACCGCGCGGATTCTTGGGACTCAGACGCAGCGCATCGCCGGAGGCGCTCATCATGCTGGCGGGAGGGATCAGATGCACCCGATCCGCCTCGATGTGCATATCGTGCTCGACCGTCACCACCGGCATGGCGGTATGACGCGCCAGCAGATTCGCCATCATGCTCTTGTGATCGGGCGAGAGATGCTGGATCACCACATAGGCGGCGCCGGTATTGGGCGGCAGGCTCTGGAAGAAACGCTCAAGGGCGTCGAGTCCGCCCGCCGAGGCGCCAACGGCGACGACATAGCCCTTGAAGCGGTGAGTGGAAGGCGTTGTCGCGCCGGTGTCTTCGGCGACGTCCGGGGCATTGGACATGATGGGTCAAACTCCTGGCTGGGATCGTCAAATCGCTGCCGTATAGATTAAACCGCGCCCCGCGCGACAGGCGATGTTTTTGGGTTGCAGCGACCCTGGCCGCCGCAGGAGCTTGCGCGGTTTAACGCATGAAAAATGGGGAGCGGTCACGCAGGGGCGACATCGTCAGACTGAACGGGCTCGGATGGCTCGCGTGTCACGATCACCTGACGCACACCCCGTCCATAGAGACTGCTGACCTCAAAACTCAGGCCGTGCCAGTGGATATGATCCCCAATCAGCGGCGGTCGCCCCAGTTCGCTCAGGATCAGGCCGGAGACGCTGTCCACCTCGGGATGTTCCAGCTCAGTGCCGATGATGACGCCCAGGGTGTCCAGCCGCACCGTGCCCTGCACCTGATAGCGGTCGAGCCCGACCGGCAGCACGTCCGGCACATCGTCTGCGCCTTCCTCCATGTCGCCAACGGCCTCGGCGCAGATGTCCTCGATGGTGAGGATACCCGCCGTGCCTCCGTGTTCGTCCATGACGACGATCATCTGATTGCGCACCCGATCCATCGCCGCCAGCACGTCGTCCAGGGTGGCGGTCTCGGGCAGATAAGCGGTCTCGTGCACCGCCTCCGGGGCGAGGCCGCTTCCCGCGCGCAGCAGGCCAATCAGATCCTTGATATGGACGGTGCCGACGATCTGGTCGAGATCACCAGTGTAGACGGGGTAGCGGGTATGACGATGGCGCAGCAGAATCTCGCGCAGCAGGGTGTCGTTCGCGTCGCTCGGGATGCCATGCGTGCGCACACGCGGCACCATCGCCTGGACGGCTGAAATCTCGCTGAAATCGGCCAGCTCCTGGAAGATGCGTCCACTTTCCTCACTGAGCAGACCGCCTTCCTGGCTCTCGCGGGCGAGCGATTCCAGTTCGTTGGGATCCAGATAATGCCCCGCACTGCGACCGCGCTCGACGCCGACTAGATGCAACAGAAAGTTGCCGATCAGATTGAGTCCTCTCACCAGCGGGTAGAGCAGCAGCCCGATCAGCAGCATGGGCGGTGTCACCCAGAGCGCCACCCGCATGGCGTGACTGAGCGCCAGCGCCTTCGGGATCATTTCGCCAAAGACGATATGCAGATAGGTGATGACCGTGATCGCCAGTACGGACGCCAGACCATGCGCGGTGAGCTGGACGCCGAGTCCCGCAAATCCGGCATCGATCAACCACTGGGCGAAAAAGACGGCGAGCCTGTGTTCGCCGTACATGCCGAGCCCCAGACTGGCGACGGTGATGCCAAGCTGCGCGGTCGCGACATAGCGGTCCAGCCGGGCCGGATCATCGAGAATGGCGGCAATGCGCCGGGCGCGCAGATCGCCGGTCTCCGCCCGCGCCGCCAGCGCGGCGCGCGAGCTGCCGATGATGGCGAACTCGGCGGCGACGAAGAGCCCGTTGAGCGCCACCAGGGTCATGATGACGAGCAGGACGATCAGCAGGTCAAGCATCGGCGTCTCCAGTTGCCCCGTCCGGCAGGCGCACCAGCACCGTGTTGATGGCGGTGCCGTCCATCTGCTCGATCTCGAAATCCAGTCCGGCGGCGCCGAACTGGCAGCCGGCCTCCGGCACGGCGTCGAGCTGTTCCAGGATCCAGCCGGCCAGGGTCTCCGCCCTGCTCGGCTCCCAGGCGGGCTTGCCCAGGGTTTGCGCCCATTCGATGGCCTCGTCGAGCGGCAGACGCCCCGACAGTCGCCAGCGCCCATCGGGCAGCAGGAGCGGCAACTGATCGGATCCGGACTTGAATTCGTCGGAGAGTTCGCCGAGCAGTTCGCGGATGATGTCTTCGAGGCTGATGAGTCCCTGCACGTCGCCGAATTCGCTGACCACCAGGGCGATGCGCGCGCGGTGATCGCGCAACTGGCCGAGTGCGCGATCCGTGGTCAGCCGGCTCGGCAGGGCCAGCAGCGGACGCACCAGCGACGGCAGCGCCTGCGGATCGGCCCCGCGCGCGATGGCGGCCGCGACATCCTTGACATGCAGAAAGCCGCGCACGTTGTCGAGCCCGCCCTGATGCACCAGGAGGCGCGTGTAAGGCGAGGCGTCGATCTCGGTCAGCAGTTGCTCCAGGGGGGCGTTGAGATCCAGGCTGGCGATCTGGCGGCGCGGCACCATGAGCTGGCGCACCGTATGACGACCCAGCCGCAGCGCCTCGCGCAGACGGTTGCTGTCCTTGCTTTCGAGCAGTCCGCCCGCGCAGCTCTCGCGGATCAGGAGATCAATCTCGGCAGGGGCATGGACATGGCGATGACTCGCCTCCGGACTCGCTCCCAGCCGCCGCAGCACCAGATTGCCGCTGCCGTTGAGCAGACTGATGAGTGGGGCATAGAGGGCCAGCGACCAGCGCAACGGCAGGTAGGTATGGATCGCCGTGCCGACCGGATATTGCAGCGCCACCGTCTTGGGAATGAGTTCGCCGAAGACGACCTGAGTGGATGAAAGGACGACCAGAATGACGATAGCCGACAGCGCATGGGCGCCGAGCGGTTCGAGTCCGCCATGCGACACCAGGATCCTACCCAGGTCCAGAGCGAAGGTGGCCTGACCGAAGGCGCCCAGGATCAGGCTGGAGAGCGTGATGCCGATCTGGCAGGCAGCGATATGGCGATCCAGTTGCGTGGGATCGCGCAGGATTGGAAGCAGTGCGGCGGCCAGCGGATGGCCCTGATTCGCGGCCTGTTCGACGCGCGTCACGCGCGCGCCGACGATTGCAAATTCGGCGGCCACATAGAGTGCGTTGATCAGGATGAGGACAAGAACAACGACGAAAGGCCAGAGGCTCATCGGTTGAATGTTGACTCCCGGTTAAACCGCGTCCAGCGCGATAGGCATAACTTTCAGTTTGTGTTTAGTTCTGGGGATGTCACCAACCTCAGTGGAGACGCGGTTTAAAAGTGCATCCTGTTTCATGCTCTAAACCGCGCCAGATCCCCGTGTCGTCGATGCGGCCAGGGTTGATCCAGGCCAAAAATCGCCTGCCGCACCAGGCGCGGCAGCCCAACTCAGGGTTGCGTGTTGGCGACACGCGCGGGCATGCGTTCATCCAGGATCTGCATGGCCCCGACGCCGAGCAGTCCGCTGATGACGATGGCCAGATAAATGACCGCAAAGGGTTCCTCCAGCAGCACGAAGCCGAGCAGTCCAAGTCCGGCGCCGAGTTCCATGAGTCCGCCGCTCCAGCCTCTGGCGCGCGGCCCGCTCTGGATGCGCGCCTTGGGCGTGCGCACGAACTCGGTCCGGTAGCCGAGCAGGGCCTCCAGTCCGCCGCGCGCATTCGAGAGCAGCAGTCCGCTGGTCAGGACCAGCGCGCCCAAAACCTCCTGCGCGGTCTGACGCGCACCGCCGCGCGTGCCGGCCAGGGTGAGGAAGCTGATGGGGGCGAGAAAGCCCAGGGTCGAGGCAACCAGGGCGATGCGGCTCAGGGTCTCGCCCGCCACCATCTCGCCCGCGATGAATGGCAATCCCAGAATGATGCAGCTCATGCCCAGCAGAAAGGCCAGCGGCTGACCGATCTGCAAGCTGACCATCAGTTTCTGCCAACGCGGGAGCGCCGGACTCGCCCAGATCTGCGGCAGAAGTTTGATGAAGCACTGCACAAAGCCCTTGGTCCAGCGGAATTGCTGCACCCGCCAGGCGCGCGTCGAGACCGGCAGCACGCCGGGCACGGTCAGATCCTTGATGAAGCCGGCGCGCCAGCCACGCAGCCGGGCGCGCAGACTCAGATCCAGATCTTCGGTCAGGGTATCGCCTTCCCAGCCGCCGGCATCTTCGATGGCCGCGCGCCGCCAGACGCCGCAGGTGCCGTTGAAGGGGATCGGCAGACCCAGACGCCAGCGCGCCTCCTGCTCGACCCCGAAATGTGAATCGAGCAGCCGCGCCTGGATCCGGGTCAGGAGGTTTTCCTCCCGGTTGAGATGCGCCCAGCGGGTCTGGACATAGGCCCAGTCGGGCTGCGCGATCAGGGCGCCAACCGTGCGGCGCAGAAAATCCGGTGGCGGGATGAAATCGGCATCAAAGATGGCGACGAAAGGCGCGTCGGAACGTGCGAGCCCGGCAGCCAGTGCGCCAGCCTTGAAAGCGGTGCGATCGACACGATGCAGGAGTTCGATCTCAACGCCTGCGTTGCTCAGGGCCGCGACGGCAGATCGGCTCAGGGCCAGCGAACCGTCGATGCTGTCGTCAAGCACCTGGATCTGGAGCCGGTCGCGGGGCCAGTCGAGAGCCATGATGGCGCTCAGGATGCGCTCGACCAGTTCGCCCTCATTGAAGAGCGGGAGCTGTACCAGCACCTTGGGCAAATCTGTATCAGACGGCTCTGCCGTGGCCATGCGACGCTTCGGCAGGAGCAGACGCGCAAGCGTCAGAAGCAGCAGGTTGAAGGAGAAGATGCCCAGAATAACGAGGCTGAGTGTCAGAAAAAGCTCGACCGTGGATTCCGCCGCGAGCATGGGTTAGATTCCGTGAGGTTGAAAAAGATTTGAAAGGGGTCGCACGTCGCGAGGCGGCGCTGACCGGGGATCTGGATTGGGCAAAACGAATGCCGGCCCGGAGCGACAGACAGGACGCCGCGCCGACATGGGTGACAGCATAGGACCGCCGGAAAGCCACAGCAAGTCCCGCCCGGAATCAGCGCCTGACAGGCTGTCCGAGCAATCTTCAAGCGGATCTGGAACCCCGCCCCGGATCCTGTACATACCGATCCCTGCGGCGACACGGACGGGATCATTCATTCTGTCTTGACGGTCATCGGCTCTGCCATGCTGGATCATCTGCATCGGATCGCGCGTCGCCTCATCAGGGTTCGGGCACTGCTGCTCGGTCTCGTCACCCTTGGCGCCATCACCGCTGGCGTCGGACTCCTGGCCTTTGAAGGTCGGACGGGCGACGACATCCTGATGCCGGGGCTGATACTGCTGCTCTGGGCCGTGACCGGCCTGATCTTCATCGATATCTTCGCCCATGTTCCCTGTCTGCCCGCGCCGGACTGGCATCCCAGGCGTCGCCGACTGCGCACGCTGTGGCGCGGGCTGCACTGGCTGCTCCTGGCTGGATTCCTGGTGCTGAGTCTGATGGCGGCGGATGTGAGCCTGCACATTGCCGATGTCTGGCTGGTCGAGCGGGACAAATGACGGGGATGCATCGCTTCTACGCGCCGGAGCCCCGCAGCGGGGCTCCGGCGCACGCCCTGTCAGCGCATTGAAGCGTTGCTGCGGGCGGGCCAGGCGTCAGTTGCCCGCGATGCGCTCAAACTTGGCGCGCAGATCGTCCTCGCTCTCATCGTGGCTCGGATCCTTGACGATACAGTCAACCGGGCAGACCTCGACGCACTGCGAGGTCTCGTAGTGACCGACACATTCGGTGCAGAGCGCGGGATCGATGACATAGGTCTCGTCACCCTGGGAGATGGCGCCGTTTGGGCACTCGGGCTCGCAGACGTCGCAGTTGATGCACTCGTCGGTAATCATCAGTGCCATGGGAAAACTCCTTCAGCTTGTGTAAATGGTTGATGGTTGGGGATTTGACGTGCGGATGTTATCCAAATCGCGCCTTCAATGCAGCCTGAACCGTCGGCGTGACAAAGGTCGAGACATCGCCCCGCAGACGGGCGATCTCACGCACCAGCGAGGAAGAGATATAGGCGTACTTCTCGGCCGGGGTGAGAAACAGGGTCTCGATGTCCGGAGCCATGCGGCGATTCATGCTCGCCAACTGGAATTCATACTCGAAATCCGAGACGGCGCGCAGACCGCGCATGATGACACTGACCCCAAGATCGCGCGTGAAACTGACCAGGAGCCCCTGGAAAGGCAGGATCTCGACGTTGGGCTGATCGGTCAGACTGCCGCGCACCAGCGCCACGCGCTCGTCGATGGAAAACAGGGGCGTTTTGCCGGTGTCGAGCGCCACCGCGACCACGACGCGATCAAAGAGTCGCGCCGCACGATGAATCAGATCGACATGACCATTGGTGATGGGATCGAAGGTTCCGGGGTAGACCACGCTACGCAATCGCTGGATCCTCTGGGGTGTGGGCAGTTGCCATGAAATCGATCGCTCATTCTAAACCGCATCCAGAGCGGCATGCTGAGTTTCGAGTGAGTTCGACGTTTGGCGTTTCGATGGATCTTGGCTGGGACGCAGTTTAATTCTGTAGAATCGTGTTCATCCTGCCTGTTATTCAGGATGGGATGACGGGTATGCCGCCGTACCGGAAGCCGGTGCTCTGCCGCCGGCCCGCACGATAGCACAAACCCCGGATAAACGCTGATTGCCGCGAAACCATGAAGATCAATATCCCGCTTTTCAGGCAGTCTCCGACATCGGACGTGCCGACCCGTTGCGCGCAACCCCGTCGGGCCCTGCGTCACGCCGTTTTCTGGCTGCTCTGTCTTCTCTTCGCTGAGGCGTCGCTGGCGCTGTCCACCGCGCAGTCCGATCCCGCTCTCGAAGCGCGCACGCGGGATCTGGCCTCCATCGAACAGCAGGTTGAGGCCATCGGCAAGGATCTGATCGGGCGTCAGGCCGACCGCCGCGCCCTGGTCGTAGAACTGGAGGCGCGCGAGCGCAATGTCGCCGAACTGGCGCTGGCAGGCCGCGAACTGGAGCGTCTGGTCAAGGAACACCGGCGCGTGGCGACTGAACTGCGGGCGCGCCAGAACGATGAGCACCGCGCCCTGCAGCAGGAGCTTGATCTCCTGTCCGATCTGGTGCGCACGGCCTATATCATGGGTCGCGCGGATCGTCTGCGTCTGCTGCTCAATCAGGAGGATCCGACCCAGGCGAGCCGGATCATGTCCTATTTCGCCTATTTCAATCGGGAGCGCATCCGCCGCATCCTGGCCGTGCAGAGTCTGGCGCAGCGTCTGGCCAACCTGGCGCGCGACGCCGAACAGGAGGCCGAGCGTCTGGCCGAGCTGGCCCGTAACCAGGAGGCCACGCGCCTGCGGCTGGAGTCGGCCAGACAGGAACGCGCCCAGGTTCTGAAGCAGTTGGAGGCGCTCATCACAAGCCGGTCCGAAAATCTGCAAACCATGCAGAAAGACGCCGAGTCGCTGCGGCTGCTGGTTGAACATCTGCGCCAGCGGGCGCAGATCCGGCTTGAGCTCAACATCAACCGTGAGCCATTTCCGGCACGCAAGGGGAAACTGGTCTGGCCGATCCTGGAAGGCCGCATCCTCGCCGGTTTTGGCACGCCCAAAGACGACTCCGAACTGCGCTGGGACGGCGTCCTGCTGGCCGCAAAGGATGGCGAAGAGGTGCGGGCGGTCAATGATGGACGAGTCGTCTATGCCGACTGGCTGCGGGGTTTTGGTCTGCTGCTGGTGCTCGATCATGGCGACGGTTTCATGACCTTCTACGGTCACAACGAGGCGCTGATCGTCGAACTCGGCGAATGGGTCGCGACCGGCGAACCCATTGCGCTCAGCGGCAGCAGCGGCGGGCGCAGGGAACCGGTGCTCTACTTCGCGATCCGCTACAATGGACGCCCTCAGGATCCGGTCGAATGGTGCGGAGGATCCGGCAGACAGGGATAGCACGGCAGATGCCTTCCCGGACATCGTCTCTGGGGATTTCCGGGACAGTCCGTACCCGCCCGAAACGGCGTCAATGGACAGGATTAACAGGATGACTCAGGATTAACAGGATTCAAAACAACGCCTTCAAAATCCTGTCCGTCCTGGAACATCCTGTTAATCCTGTCTATTTAAGGCGTGTATCAGGTATCAGTTTTTCAAAAATCACCTTAAAGCTCTCTCCCTGAAGGGGGAGGTTTCAACCAGAGAATTTGCGCATGAAGACGCCCATCAAACCCGGTCTGCTTCTCAGCTTCGGCATTCTCCTGGCGCTGACCGGCGCACGGGCGGGCGCCGAGACCGCCGCGCCGCCCGCAACCACCCCGACTCCACCGCCCGCACAGGATCTGCCGCTCGACGATCTGCGAACCTTTGCCGAGGTCTTCGGGCGCATCAAGGCCGACTATGTCGAGGGCGTGCAGGACAAGGCGCTGATCGAGAACGCGATTCGCGGCATGCTGTCGGGGCTCGATCCGCACTCGTCCTATCTCGACAGCGAGGAATACCGCGAGCTTCAGGTCGGCACCAAGGGCGAGTTCGGCGGACTGGGGATCGAGGTCGGCCAGGAGGACGGTTTCGTCAAGGTCATCGCACCCATCGACGATACCCCGGCACAGCGCGCTGGCTTGCAGGCGGGCGACACCATCGTCCGTATCGATGAAAAACCCGTGAAGGGCATGAATCTCGATGACGCCGTCAAATTGATGCGCGGCCAGCCCGGCACCAAAATCCAGCTCACCATCCTGCGCGGCACGGATAAACCGCCCTTCGAGGTCACGCTCGAACGCGCCGTCATCCAGGTGGCGAGCGTGAAAAGCCGGACCCTGGAACCGGGCTACGCCTATGTGCGTCTGAGCCAGTTTCAGTCTCATACGGCCGAGGACATGCTCAAGGCCATTGATGAGCTGAAAAAGGCGAACGACGGCAATCTGAAAGGACTGGTACTCGATCTGCGCAACAATCCCGGCGGCGTCCTCAATGGTGCAGTGGGCGTGAGCGATGCCTTTCTGACCGATGGACTCATCGTCTACACCCAGGGACGGATCAAGGACAGCAGAATGCAGTTCAAGGCCGGTCCCGACGACGTGCTCAACGGCGCACCCATCGTGGTGCTGGTCAACAGCGGCAGCGCCTCGGCCTCCGAGATCGTCGCTGGCGCCCTGCAGGATCACAAGCGTGCGCTCGTCATGGGCAGCCAGACCTTTGGCAAGGGGTCGGTGCAGACCATCGTGCCGATCGATGACTCCCGCGCACTCAAGCTGACGACGGCACGCTATTACACCCCGCTTGGCCGCTCGATCCAGGCCCAGGGCATCACGCCCGACATCATGCTGGAGCGCGGCGAGTTCAAGCCGCTCGCCGAGCAGAATCTGAATGCACTGAAAGAGGCGAACCTGGTTCGCCATCTCAGCGAAGGCGCACCGCCGGAGCCGGAAGCGAAAGACAAGGAGAACGAAAAGGACAAAAAACCGCCGCTGGCTGCCGAGGATTTTCAGTTGTTCGAGGCGCTGAATATGCTGAAAGGACTCAACCGACTCGGTCTGCGCGGCAATCAATGAGTCTTGTAGGGGCGATTTAAATCGCCCCTACACCCGGGGCCGACCCAATCCAAAAACATCGCATACCGCGCTGGGCGCGGTTTAATCTGGAGATGATCGTCATGCCGAAAGTGCTTGTCCCGCTTGCCCAGGGCTGCGAGGAACTGGAAGCCGTGACCATTATCGATCTGCTGCGTCGCGCTGAGATCGAGGTTGTGACCGCCGCGCTGACCGATGCGCCCGTGACCGCCAGCCGGGGCACGGTGCTGCTGGCCGACACCACGCTCGACGCGGTGCTGGATCAGGATTTCGATCTGATCGTGCTGCCCGGCGGCCTCCCCGGCGCGCAGTATCTTGAAGAGGATCCGCGCCTGCGGACGATGCTGCAACGTCAGCAGTCTGCCGGACGTTTCGTCGCAGCCATCTGCGCCGCACCCAAGGTGCTTGCCAGCGCCGGTCTGCTCGATGGCAAAACGGCAACCAGTTATCCGGGCGCGATTCAGGCCGCCGACTATCCGCAGGTCAACTTCGTCAGCGCGCCGGTGGTGGTGGATGGACTGGTCGTGACCAGTCGCGGACCGGGTACGGCGATGGATTTCGCCCTCCAGTTGATCGAGTCGCTGCTGGGCCGCGCACGGCGCGAACAGGTGGAAAGCGATCTGGTTCGTGAGGTTTGAACAGACTCCCCCCTTGCGGGGGGAGGGTTGGGGAGGGGGTGAATGCTTGAACTGGAACGGCTATCTCGCATGACAAACTTCATTTTCTTCGCGTCCTTGGCGCCTTCCCGGTTCAAATTGCCGAATTCAGGCGTCAGCGCCCCCCTTGCGATGTCATGCTGACGATGATGACCCTGCTTCTGCTTGCCGCGCCGATCATCTCACTGCTCGTCAGCCTGCTCGCGACACGCTGGCTGGCGTCGCACGGGGTGGCTGGACGTGGCCCGATGGACCTGCCGAATGCCCGTTCGCTGCACAGCACCCCGGTGCCCCGTACCGGCGGTCTGGCGGTCCTGCTGGGCCTGTTACTGTCGCTGCCGACGCTTGCCGTGCCCGGCATCGATCTGTCGCCGCTGATCTGGCCGGCGGCGGCCCTGGCATTGGTGGCAGGCGTCTCCTTTTTTGACGATCTGGGCGAGGCGCCGGCCTGGATGCGTCTGCTGGCCCATCTCCTGGCAGCCATCCTGCTGCTGGCCGGCGGTCTGGGCTGGTTCGCGGTCGATCTGCCGGGCCTGACGCTGCCGCTGCCGACCATCCTGGCCGGCGTGCTGACCCTTTTCCATGTCGTCTGGATGATCAATCTTTATAACTTCATGGACGGCATGGATGGCCTCGCCGCCGGCATGACCATCTGCGGTTTCTCGGCGCTGGCGGTGCTCGGCTGGTCGGGCGGCGAACCGCTGTTTGCCCTTGCCGCGATCTGTGTCGCGGCGGCGGCTGGCGGCTTTCTGACCGGCAATTTTCCACCCGCGCGGATCTTTCTCGGCGATACCGGCTCGTCGAGCCTGGGTCTGCTGGCCGCCGCTTTCTCGCTGTGGGGCGTGCAGCTCGGTCTCTTTCCGCTCTGGACCGCCTGGCTCGCCTTCTCGCCCTTCATCGTCGATGCCACCTGGACCCTGCTGACCCGGCTGGCACGGCGCGAGCGCGTCTGGGAGGCGCACCGCTCGCATCATTATCAGCGTCTGGTGCTCGCCGGCTGGAGTCATCGCCAGGTCTTGCAGCGCGCCTATCCGCTGATGATGGCCGCAGCGGCCTGCGCGGTCGCCTCGCCGCGTCTGCCAGCGCATGAGCAATGGTTTCTGCTCGGCGGCTGGGCGGCGATCTATGTGCTGATCCACATCAAGGTGGGACTGGTCGAGCGCGCGGCGGCGCCCGATCGCGACGATTCGGCCCTGGATCGTCCATGAACCCCATGATCGACCGGCTGCGCTCGCGCACCGCCGCCTTCGCCCATGACCTGCTGACGATCCCGGTCGCCTGGCTGCTGGCCTACTGGCTGCGTTTCAACCTCGATTCGATCCCGCACGAATTCCTCACCAGCGCGTTGCATTCGCTGCCCTGGGTCATGCTGATCCAGGGCGTGATCTACTGGCTGTTCGGGCTCTATCGCGGGGTCTGGCGCTTTGCCTCGCTGCCCGATCTGGTGCGGATCACCAAGGCGGTGCTGGCCGGCACCCTGCTGGTGGTGGTCGCACTCTTCATCGTCAACCGCTCCGAACTCATCCCGCGCTCGGTGCCCGTCCTCTATCTCGGCCTGCAACTGCTGCTGCTGGCTGGCCCGAGACTGCTGTATCGCTGGCTCAAGGATCATCGGCTCAATCTCTCGTCCGGTCAGCGGGTGCTCATCATCGGCGCCGGACGCGCCGGGGAGATGCTCGCCCGTGATATGCTCCGCGATCCGCAGCGCGCCTATTTTCCGGTCGGCTTCGTTGATGACAAACTGCGCCGCCAAGGCGGCGAGGTCCACGGCATCCCGGTGCTGGGTCCGACCGAGTCAATCCCCGAGATCGTCGCCGAGGATGACATCGATCTCCTGATGCTCGCCGTCCCCAGCGCGACCGCCAGCGAAATGCGCCGGCTGGTCGAGCTCTGCGAAGCGACCGGACGGCCCTTCCGCACCGTCCCCGAGTTGCGCAGCCTGCTGTCGGGTCAGGTCAGCATCAGCCAGATCCGGCCGGTGCTGATCGAAGACTTGCTGGGTCGCGATCCCATCACGCTCGACTGGAGCGGGATCCACGGCGGGCTGGCCGGTCGCGATATTCTCGTGACCGGCGCGGGCGGCTCCATCGGCTCGGAACTGGTGCGCCAGATCGCAAACGCCGGCCCGGCGCGGCTGATCCTGGTCGATCATGGCGAATTCAATCTCTACCGCATCGAGATGGAATTGCAGGAGACCTTCCCTGAGCTGCGTTTTTCGCGCCATCTGCTGGATGTGACCGACGCCAGCGCCGTCGATGCGCTGTTTCGCGCCGAACGTCCGGGGATCGTGTTCCATGCGGCGGCCTACAAGCACGTCCCGCTGCTCGAAGACCAGTTGCGCGCGGCCATTCGCAACAATGTGCTCGGCACCCGCCTCGTTGCCGGGGCGGCGGCTGACTGCGGCTGCGAGCGCTTCGTCCTCATCTCGACCGACAAGGCGGTGCATCCGGCGAATGTGATGGGCGCGACCAAACGCCTCGCCGAAGGCATCTGTCAGGGTCTGGACGGTCAATCGCCCTGCCGCTTCATCACCGTGCGCTTTGGCAATGTCCTGGGCTCGGCAGGCAGCGTGGTGCCGCTCTTTCAGCGCCAGATCGCGCGCGGCGGGCCGGTGACGGTGACGCATCCCGAGATCGAACGCTTTTTCATGACCATCCCCGAGGCCTGCCAGCTCATCATGCAGGCCGCCGTGATCGGCGGCGGCGGCGAGATCTTCGTCCTCGACATGGGCGAGCCGATCAAGATCCGCTATCTGGCCGAACAGATGATCCGGCTCTCGGGACACGAGCCGGGCGAGGACATCGCCATCGACTATGTCGGTCTGCGTCCGGGCGAGAAGCTCTATGAAGAGCTGTTCTACGACTCGGAGGATCTGATCGCGACCCGGCATCCCAAGATCCGGGTCGCGCGTCGTGGCGACGGGCAGGACAGCGTCGGTATGGAGCCGGGGCTGGCTGATCTGCTGCAGGCCGCCGAGTCGTCCGACGAGAGCGGCATGCTCGCCGCCCTGCGGACCCTGCTGCCGGACTGGCGCCGTCTGCCGGACAGGGATCAGCCGACAAATGCTTTGAATGGACAGGATTAGGATGTCGCGCGGCGTGTAGGGGCGAATTCATTCGCCCCGACATCCGCGCAACCAACGTGGCGAATGAATTCGCCCCTACATCCTGCTACGGGCCGCCGACGACCAAGAATATTTGAGACAGGATTAACAGGATTTTTAATATGCTGTTTTTAAATCCTGTAAATCCTGTCTAAATTCAAATTCGTCTTTTTCAAACACCACTGATATACAATTACAAAAGTATATCCAGCGCATTCCGAGGCGTCTCATGCAGGTTTCAAAGTGGGGAAACAGTCTGGCGGTGCGGCTGCCGGCTGCCGTCGTGGAGGCGCTCAATCTCAAGGAAGGCGATGACATTGAGATCGACATTGCCGGGGCGCGGGTTTTCGAGATCAAAAAACGTCCCGGGGCGAGTGAGTTGCTGGCCCGGTTGCGTCAGTATCGCGGACGGCTCCCGGCGGATTTCAAATTTGACCGGCTCGCCGCGCATGAGCGCGAATAAGGTCTTTTTCGATACCAATGTGCTTCTTTATCTGCTCTCGGCGGATCACGGCAAGGCGGATCGCACCGAGTCTCTGCTCGCTCGCGGCGGCGTGATCAGTGTGCAGGTGCTCAACGAATTTGCGGCGGTGGCCTCACGCAAACTGGGTCTGTCGTATCTGGAAATTCGCGATGTGCTCGAACCCATCCGCCTGCTTTGCAGGATCGATCCCATGTTGATCGAAACCCATGACAGCGGACTCCGTGTTGCCGAACGCTACGGGTTTTCGCTCTACGATTCGCTGATCGTTGCCGCCGCACTGATCGCCGGTTGCGACACGCTCTATTCGGAAGACATGCAGGACGGCCAGATCATCGACGGCCATCTGGTGATCCGCAATCCCTTCCTCCCTGCATGATCGAAATGACCGACGCTTACAGCCCGAACGAACCGACGAGGGGAACGAATCCAATGCCAGCGCAAGATGACGCCACACTCGACGAAGCGCCGGTCATCCACGCGCGCCGTGATGACCAGGATGAGCCCTTCCTGTCTCAGGCAGAGGACAGCTTGGAAGCGATGCCGGACGCAGACGCCCCGAGCGCACTCGCCGCCGCTGCGCTGATCGATTCCCTGTCCCGGAACAGAGAGGAAGACGCCGCGCCCGAAGAACCGGCTGACTCCCAGGCACCCTCGCCCGAAATGCGTGTGGTGCTCTCGCTCCAGCAGGAAGGCAAACTGACCCCCGGTGATTTCGCCCGCGCCCGGCGTCTGGCTGAAGACGGCGGAGAACCCTTGCTGCCGATGCTGGTGCGTCTGGGGCTGATCTCGGAACGCGACATGGCGCGCACCATGTCCGAAGTCCTGGATCTGCCGCTGGCGGATGCGGCGACCTTTCCCGTCGAGCCGGTCGGCGAAGACCTTTTTACCCTGCGCTTTCTCAAAGACGCCCGCGTGCTGCCCCTGGCCGAAAACGATGAGGAAATCCAGGTTGCCCTAGCCAATCCAATCGACAGCTTTGTCCTGGCTGCGGTGCAGATGGCGGCGGGCAAAGCGGTGCGCGCCTCGGTCGCGGCGCCGACCGAGATCGAGTCCGCCATTGAGCGGCTCTACGAAAAGGTCGAAGAGGCGCCCACTGACACCGATGCCGATTTCGGCGACTTCGATGAGGAAGACATCGAGCATCTCAAGGATCTGGCCAGCGAGGCGCCGGTCATCCGCATGGTCAACCTGCTGATCCAGAAGGCGGTCGAGTCGCGGGCGTCGGATATTCATATCGAACCCTTCGCCGATGTGCTCAAGGTACGTTATCGGGTCGATGGCATTTTGAAAGAGGTCGATGCGCCGCCGGTGCGCTCCACCGCCGCCGTCATCTCGCGCGTCAAGATCATGGCCAAGCTCAATATCGCCGAACGCCGTCTGCCGCAGGACGGGCGTATCCCGATCCGCATCCAGGGCAAGGAACTGGATCTGCGTGTCTCGACCGTGCCCACCATGTTCGGCGAGAGCGTGGTCATGCGTCTGCTCGACAAGGAAAGCGTGCGCTTCGATCTCGATGCGCTCGGCTTCGACGGTACGCCGCGCGAACGGCTGCGGATCATCCTGGAGCAGCCCTACGGCATCCTGCTGGTAACCGGGCCGACCGGTTCGGGCAAGAGCACCACGCTCTATACCGCACTCAGCCGGCTCAACACTGAAGAACGCAAGATCATCACGGTCGAGGATCCGGTCGAGTACCAGCTCCCCGGCATCAACCAGATCCAGGTCAAGTCAGCCATCGGCATGACCTTCGCCGGCGCATTGCGTGCCATCGTCCGCCAGGACCCGGACATCATCATGGTCGGCGAGATGCGTGACCTGGAGACCGCCCGCATCGCGGTGCAGTCGGCGCTGACCGGCCATGTCGTGCTCTCCACCCTGCATACCAACGACGCCGCCAGCGGCGTGACCCGTCTGCTGGACATGGGGGTCGAGGATTATCTGCTGACCTCCACCATCAACGGCATCCTCGCCCAGCGTCTGGTACGCCGGCTCTGTCCCCATTGCCGCGAGTCCTATCACGCCCTGCCCGAACTGGCCGAGCGTTTTGCCAGCATGGCGGGCGGTTCGACACAGATCGATCTGCATCGCGCGGTCGGCTGCGACGAGTGCAACGGCACCGGCTATCGCGGGCGTCTGGTCATTACCGAGGTGCTGCTGATGACGGACTCCATCCGTCAGGCCGTGCTTGCCCACGCCACCGCGACCGAGATTCGTCGGATCGCCGTCACCGAGGGGATGGAAACCATGTATCAGGACGGACTGCGCAAGGCGCTGGATGGCCGCACGACGATTGAGGAAGTGCTGCGTGTCGCTGAGGCGAATTGATGGCGGCTGTCACCGTCTGCTCCCGCGCCATCCCGGCGCGGGAGCAGACCCGTCAGGTTGAGGATTGCCTCAATCCTGCGGTTTGGTCGGGGTCAGTCGCCAGATGTCGCGGTTGTACTCAGAGATGGTGCGATCCGATGAGAAATGTCCGCTGCGAGCGGTGTTGAGGACGCTCATCCGCAGCCAGTGATGGCGGTCGCGATACGCAGCGGCGGCCCGCTCTTGGGCCTCGATATAGCCCCGGAAATCGGCGGCGGTCATCCAGGGATCATGCGGGTTGCGGATCGAGAAGATGACCTGATCGAAGATGCCGCCCTCGAACTGGTTGAAGTGACCCGATTCCAGCAGATTCATGACCTCCCGCAGCGCCGGATCATTGGCGATGAGGCTGTTCGGATCATAGTGCTGACGCAGCGACTCGACCCCGGCGGCGGTCAGGCCGAAGAGGAAGAAATGGTCCTCGCCCACCTGCTCGCGGATCTCGATGTTGGCACCGTCGAGCGTGCCGATGGTGACCGCACCGTTCATCATGAACTTCATGTTGCCGGTGCCCGAAGCCTCCTTGCCGGCGGTCGAGATCTGCTCGGAGAGATCGGTGCCGGGAGCGATGACCTCCATCAGCGAGACCCGATAATCCGGCACGAAGGCGACCCGCAACAGCCCCTCGGTTGCCGGATCGGCGTTGACCACCTGCGCCACCTTGTTGATGAGCCGGATGATCTGCTTGGCCATGACATAGCCGGGCGCGGCCTTGCCACCGATCAGCACCGCACGCGGGGTCCAGTTCGCCGTATCACCGTGCTTGATGCGGTTGTAGAGATGGATGACATGCAGGATGTTGAGCAACTGGCGCTTGTATTCATGGATGCGCTTGACCTGCACATCAAAAATGGCGTCCAGCGGAAACTCGACCTGGCAGATCTGGCTGATCTGCTCGGCCAGGCGGCGCTTGTTGTCCTGCTTGATGGCGTGCCAGCGGTCGCGGAAGGCGGCATCCTCAGCAAAGGGCACAAGTCGTTCGAGCTGACTGAGATCCTTGACCCAGTCGGTGCCGATGGTCTCGTCGAGCAGGTCGCGCAGCCCCGGATTGCACATCGCCAGCCAGCGACGGGGTGTGACGCCATTGGTCTTGTTGTTGAACTTGTTAGGCCAGAGGTCATGGAAATCGCGGAACAGACCGTCGATCAGCAGCTCTGAGTGCAGCGCCGCCACGCCGTTGACCGAAAAACTGCCGACGATGGCCAGCCAGGCCATCCGCACCTGCGGATCGTCGCCTTCTTCGATCAGCGACATGCGCCGCTGGCGATTCGTGTCGCCGGGCCAGCGGGTCGCGACCTCGGCCAGGAAACGGGCGTTGATCTCGAAGATGATCTCCAGGATACGCGGCAGCAGTTGACGGAAGAGCCGCACCGGCCATCGCTCCAACGCCTCGGGCAGGAGCGTGTGATTGGTGTAGGCCATGGTCTGGCGGGTGATGGCCCAGGCCGCGTCCCATTCCAGACCATGCTCGTCCATCAGTTGACGCATCAGTTCGGCGACCGAAACCGCCGGATGGGTATCGTTGAGCTGGAAACAGTTGCGTTCGCCGAAGCGGCTGAAATCGGCGCCATGCAGTCGGATCCAGTCGCGCAGCACGTCTTTGATGCTGGCACTGGCGAGAAAGAACTGCTGCCGCAGCCGCAGTTCCTTACCGTTCTCGCTGGCGTCATTGGGATAGAGCACCATGGTGATGTGCTCGGCGGCATTCTTCTGCGCGACTGATTCAGGATAGCTGCCGGCGTTGAACTCACCGAGATTGAACTCGTCCGTCGCGGCGGCCTTCCACAGACGCAGCGTATTGACGGTGTCGTTGCGATAACCGGGGATGGGAATATCGTAAGGGACAGCCAGGACATCGTGGGTACCCACCCAGCGTGTCTTCGGTCGTCCGGCATGATCGTGATAGGTCTCGGTGTAACCGCCGAAGGGGATGCGCTGGGTGAATTTGGGGCGCTCCAGCTCCCAGGGATTGCCGTTGCGCAGCCAGTGATCCGGTTCTTCCATCTGTTCGCCATTTTCGATCAACTGGCGGAACATGCCGTATTCATAGCGCAGCCCATAACCCCTGACCGGGAGTTGCAGGGTGGCGCAGGAATCGAGAAAGCAGGCGGCAAGCCGACCCAGACCGCCGTTGCCCAGCCCGGCATCGGGTTCGTTGCTGGTGATCTCCTCCAGATCGATGCCCAGGTCATAGAGCCCCTGAGTCGCCGCGTCTTCGATCCCCAGATTGAGCATCGCATTGGATAACGTGCGCCCCATCAGGAATTCGAGCGAGAGATAATAGGTACGTTTGCAGTCCGTTTCGTCATAGGCGCGCCGGGTGCGTTTCCAACGCTCCATGAGACGGTCACGCACGGCCGTCGCCAGCGCCTTGTAAGGATAATAGACCGATAGAGAATCCCGATCCCGGCCGAAGGTATAGGCGTAATAGTGCCGAAAATCCTTCGCCAGACCCTCGGCGTCCAGCGGCAGGGGCGGCAGATCGAAAAATTTATCGTTCGGGCGACTCTTGATGCGATCGTTCAAAGGGGACATGGCTGTGGGATCCTGTATTGGGAGCGTGTGAGCATTGCTCGTTATAGTAGCTGCAAGTGGCTGCGCGAGCGAATGCAGCCAGCCGCCGCGACCAGCCCGCATCGTCAATGACGGCTTGCGAGCAGAGCCGGCAAAGGCGAGCGGTCGTCCCTGTGGTCGCCGCGCAGCCGGGTCAGCAGACGTTCGCGTTCAGTGTCGCTGGCGACCATCAGCGCCGCGAAGGCGGCGCGCCACTGGGCCAGGTATTCACGGTCATGTTCAAGATCGGTATAGGTCATGACCGCCGTGCAATAGTCGGTTGCGCGGAGATAGTCCTTGAATGGACTATCGCTCGGCCCGAGAAGCGGGCCGACCACTTGGCGCGCCCGGTTGGATGGAAGCAGCTTTTTATCAGGCATGCGGATCGTCGTCTGCGGCAGGCGTTTCAGGCCGGGATCAATAATAGAGCATGTTCAGACGCCAGCCACTCACGCTCAGATGCAGACGCGCCATCACGGGCGGCGCATCGGGTGCCCCGATGTGGAGGCGAAAGTCGCGTGGGCCGACAAAAAAACCGCGCGACAGCACCGACCGCAGATCCTGTCCGACCGTCAGTTGAGGGCGCATCTGTGCACGCACCCAGTCGAGCGTGACCAGGGTATCGAGCGCCCTGGTGCCGTGCTGACGAATCCCCGTTTCGAGCCACTGGATGAAGGGGTCGGAGAGTGCGTCGATGGCGCTGTCCTGATCCTTGTTGAGCCGGCGCGCGATCTCGTCGCGGATGGCATCCAGATCCACCAGGGTCGCGAGCGCCGCCTGATCATTGCGGATCAGCGCCCGGTTCAGACTCCAGAGCGTGACAAAAGGTGACAGCCCATACAGCAGGAGCAGCACGATCAGCGAGACGAGCAGCCGTTTCACGGGCAGACGCCGTTCGCCCTGAGCCATGACGATCCGCGCCTGACGCCGCAGGCGTGAAGAGATCCGTATCATGGCCGGTTACTCATCAGACATCGCTCTGGAATTGCTCGATGGCCTCGCTGACCTCGATCCAGGCGTCTTCGGTCGCGGTCAGATCCGCGCCGACCTGACGCTGTTCGGCCAGCAGCGCGAGCAGCCGGGTCTTGCCGTCCGGCTCATAGAGATCGGGTGCGGCCAGCGCCTCTTCGAGCGCCGCGCGTCGTGCAGTGAGCGTCTCCATCCGTTGTTCCAGTTGTTTTTCGCGGTTGCGCAGTGGCTGTAACGCCTTGCGCGATTCGGCGGCCTGACGGCGCTGCTGTCTGCGGTCGCCGCTCTCGCGCGCCGTGTCGCCCTCGTTCGTCTGGCGCGACTCGCGCTCGCTGGCCGCCAGCCAGGCCGGGTAATCGTCCAGATCGCCGTCGAAGGGCCGCACCCCGCCGCCATCGACCAGCAGCAGGGTATCGCTGGTGACGCGCAGCAGATGGCGGTCATGCGAGACCAGCACCAGCGCCCCGTCGAAACCCTGCAACGCCTCGCTGAGTGCGTGACGCATCTCCAGATCCAGATGGTTGGTCGGCTCGTCGAGCAGCAGCAGATTGGGCCGCTGGCGGATGAGCAGCGCGAGCACCAGACGCGCCTTTTCGCCGCCCGACAGCGGCGCGACCGGATCGAGCGCGCGGTCGCCGGCAAAGCCGAAGCCGCCCAGATAACTGCGCAGGGTCTGCTCGGTCGCGCCCGGATCGACCCGGCGCAGATGACCGAGCGGGGTGTCGTCGCGGTGGAGCTGATCCAGTTGATGTTGGGCGAAATAGCCCACGCGCAGATCCTGAGCGCGTTCGCAGCGCCCGGACAGGAGCGACAGATCGCCCGCCAGCACCTTGATCAGGGTCGATTTACCGGCGCCGTTGCGTCCCAGGAGACCGATGCGGTCGCCCGGATCCAGGCTGAGTCTGACCCCGCTGAGAATGGGCCGCTCGCCATAGCCCGCCGCCGCTTCGTCCAGACGCAGCAGCGGATGAGGCAGATTCTCCGCCGACTCGAAGCCGAAACGGAACGGTGAATCGACATGGGCCGGGGCGATCAGCTCCATGCGCTCCAGCGCCTTGAGCCGGCTCTGCGCCTGCCGCGCCTTGCTGGCCTTGGCCCGGAAACGCTCGACGAAGCTGTGCATGTGCGCGATCTCGCGCTGCTGACGGACAAAGGCCGACTGCTGCTGGGCCAGACGCTCGGCGCGCTGGCGCTCGAAGCCGGAATAATTGCCCGCGTAGAGCGTGAGATGCTGATGCTCCAGATGCAGGATATGCGTCGCCACCGCATCCAGAAAATCGCGGTCGTGCGAGATCAGCACCAGGGTTCCCGGATAGGACTTGAGCCAGCCTTCGAGCCAGATGACCGCGTCCAGATCCAGATGGTTCGTCGGCTCGTCGAGCAGCAGCAGATCCGAGCGGCACATGAGGGTGCGCGCCAGCGCCAGACGCATCCGCCAGCCGCCCGAATAGCTGTTGACCGCGCGCCGCTCGTCGCCCGGCGCGAAGCCCAGGCCATGCAGCAGACGCGCGGCGCGGCTCTCAGCATCGTAGCCGCCGATGGACTCGAAGCGACCCAGCAGCTCGCCGTGACGCAGACCGTCACCCGCTGCATCGGCCTCGGCCAGCTCGGCCTGGATCTGGCGCAGCTCGCGGTCGCCATCCAGCACGAATTCAATGGCTGCGCGGTCGGTATCCGGGGTGTGCTGGGCGACATGCGCAATCTCCCAGCCGACCGGGATCGCGACCTCGCCTGCGTCCGCGTGCAGATCGCCGAGCAGCAGCGCAAAGAGGCTCGATTTGCCGCAGCCATTGGCACCGACCAGCCCCGCCTTCTGGCCCGGATAAACGGTGAGCGTGGCCCCCTCCAGCAGGAGGTTGGGACCACGGCGGAAACTCAGGTCTTTCAGTTGCAGCATGTGAACTCGATATAAGGATTTGAATTCAGGCAGGATTGACAGGATTTAAAACAAGCGGTTAAAGAATCCTGTTAAACCGCGCCCAGTGCGACATGCGTAATTTTCAATTTGTGTTTGAGCCTGGGGATTTCACCGACCTCAGTGGGTGTGCGGTTTAAAATTTCATATTTCTTAATATTTTAAACCGCGCAGACTCCGACAATCGTGGGTGCTGCCAAGGTTGATCCAATCCAGAAACATCGCATACCACTCTGGGCGGGGTTTAATCCTGTCGAAAAGATACACATGGATGATTCCCCGATCATTTTGCCCCCGCCGCCCCCCGATCCAGCCGCCGATACCCGATGGCCTCGCTCAGATGGGCGGTGTCGATGGCGTCCGCGCCCTGTAGATCGGCAATGGTGCGGGCGACCTTGAGGATGCGATGGTAGGCGCGTGCGGAGAGCGCAAGCCGGGTCAGCGCCTGCTCCATCAGTTGCCGACCGGCGTGATCCAGGACGCAGTCGCGGTCGATCTCGCTTGGGGTCAGGGCATGGTTCGGCTTGCCGGCGCGGGTCAGTTGTCTGTTGCGCGCGGCGATGACTCGTGCGCGCACGCTGGCGGTGGTCTCGGTCCCCATTGGCAGCGGGCCGCCGAGCTGCGAGACATCCAGTCGCGGCACTTCCACATGCATGTCGATGCGGTCGAGCAGCGGGCCGGAGATGCGCCCCCGATAGCGTCCGATCTGTTCAATGGTGCAGCGACAGCGTCCGCTGCTGTCCCCAAGATAACCGCAGGGACAGGGATTCATCGCGGCAATCAACTGAAAACGCGCCGGAAAGCGCGCCTGTCGTGCCGCGCGTGAAATATCGATATGACCTGACTCCAGCGGTTCGCGCAGGACTTCAAGCACCTTGCGGTCAAACTCGGGCAGTTCGTCGAGAAAGAGCACGCCCTGATGCGCCAGCGAGATCTCACCCGGTCGCGGATTGCTGCCGCCGCCGACCAGCGCCACGGCTGAGGCGGTGTGATGCGGGGCGCGAAAGGGCCGCTCGCGCCAGCGGGCGGGATCGAAGGCGGCGCGGTCGCTGACCGAACGGATCGCCGCCGTCTCCAGCGCCTCGTCTTCGGTCATGGCTGGCAGCAGTCCGGGCAGCCGGTTGGCCAGCATCGACTTGCCGGTGCCGGGCGGGCCGAGCAGGAGCAGCGAATGCCCGCCGCTGGCGGCAATCTCCAGCGCCCGCTTGGCGTGCTCCTGACCGCGCACCTCGGCCAGATCGGGATAATCGGGCTCGATCCGGATGGAATCAGCCGCTATGAAGCCGGACAGTAGACTGGTTCCATTCAGATGCTCGCAGACCTCCAGCAGATGCCCTGCCGGTCGCAGCGACAGACCGCTGACCAGGGCCGCTTCGGCGGCGTTCTCATGCGGCAGGATGAGTTCACGCTCCGCATCGCGTGCGGCGACAGCGGCCGGGAGCACACCCGTGACCGGGCGCAGTTCGCCGGACAGCGCCAGCTCGCCAATGAATTCATAGCGTCCGAGCGTCTCAGCGGGAATCTGTCCCGAGGCGCCGAGAATCCCGAGCGCGATGGGCAGATCGAAACGCCCGCCCTCCTTCGGCAGATCAGCCGGGGCCAGATTGATGGTGAGACGGCCATCGGGAAAACGAAAGCGGCCATTGAGCAGGGCGCCGCGCACCCGGTCCTTGCTTTCCTTCACCGCCAGTTCCGGCAGACCGACCATCGAAAGCGCCGGCAGTCCGCCGGACAGATGGACCTCGACCGTCACCGCCGGGGCATGAATGCCGACGCGGGCGCGGCTGTGAAGAATGCAGAGTGTCAAGTCAGCCGCCGCGCGCTCAGTCAGCCGGTGAGCGGGCGATGGCGAGCGCCTGCTCCAGGGCGCTCACCTGCTTCTCCAGCGCGGCGACTTTCTCGCGGGTGCGCGCCAGCACAGCGGACTGGACATCGAATTCCTCGCGGGTCACCAGGTCCAGCCGACCCAGACCTGCTTCGAGCGAGGCGCGAAGATTGCGGTTGATGTCTTCCTGCAACACCTGGATGCCTTTTGGCATCGCCGATGACAGCCGCTGAACCAGATCGTCGAATTGTTTGGGATCCAACATGGGTGAATATCTCCGTGTGCGGGGTCGTGGGCGACCCGTGGCTGAACCAATCCGTCTCCGTCTGCACGCCCTGACGATCCGGGCACGGCGAAAGCGACGCTAAACCCTGAAAAGAGCGGTTCAAACTGCCGGATTGAGGGTGAAGCGACATTATAGGGATGCCGGGTTGCGGCGTCTGCGTTGTCGAGCGACCTCTTTTGGTGCGGGCGGGCGAGACAAAGGCCGCCAACGCACCAACTTGACGCAATGCACTGTTGTGTATTTGGCACATGACGCCGAAAAACGTCTGTTTTCCGCTATTGATCAATTCTGGCATGTTGCCTGCTTAAAGCCACCGTACATCGCGCTCGTTAACCGGCATTCTCCAGGCGCCGGTTGGCTCCGCGTGCATCGCACTCAACGAAGCCTGGACAGTCATCCCTATAGAGGCATAAACGCCATGACAGCACCACGTATCGCCACGCTCGCCCTGAGCGCCCTGACCCTGGGTATGCTCCAGACCGCCAGCGCCGAGAGTCCGCATTCCTTCAGCGCCAATATCGGCGCGGTCAGCAATTACATGTGGCGTGGCGTCTCTCAGACTCAGGATGGCCCGGCGGTGCAGGGCGGACTGGATTACTCGCATGCCAGCGGTTTCTACGCCGGAACCTGGGCCTCCAACATCGATCTCAACAACGAAGGCGCCAGCCAGGAAGTCATCATTCCGCTCGATCCGGCGACCGGCCTGCCCGCCACCGACGCCAACGGCAACTGGATCGGCTATACCGGCGGCTCCAGCAATCCGAATTCGCCTACCTATGAGCTGGATCTCTACACCGGCTTCGGCGGCAAGATCAACGACGATCTGAAATGGGATCTGAACGCCATTTACTACGCCTACCCCGATGGCCGCGATTCCAACTTCGCCGAAATCGGCGGCAAACTGACCTACAAATGGTTGACCGCCGGCCTGGCCTACACCGTCTATGGCGAAAACGACGAGGGTTTGTACGACAACGGCGACCTCTATTACTTCGGTGCGCTCGATTTCAGCCTGCCCTATGAATTCGCCTTCAATGTCCACGGCGGCTATTACAGCTTCACCAACAGCAACGGCGACAGCTACGGCAACTGGGGCGCAACCGTCAGCCGCGCCATCGGCGACTATGGCACGGTGAGCTTCAACTACGACCAGAACGGCGGCAACGACTCGGTCTACGAGACCGATCCCATCTTCTGGGCCGGCTGGAAAAAAACCTTCTAATCCACCATCACGGCCACGCGACTGGCCATCATCGGGAGCTTATACGCCATGAAATTGGTTGCAGCCGTCATCAAACCCTTCAAGCTCGACGACGTGCGCGAAGCATTGGGAGACATCGGCGTCTCCGGCATCACCGTCACCGAGGTCAAAGGCTTCGGACGCCAGAAAGGCCATACCGAACTCTATCGCGGCGCCGAATACGTCGTGGATTTTCTGCCCAAGATCAAGGTCGAGATCGCAGTCGATGATGAACTCGTCGAGAAGGTGATCGAGGCCATCAGCGCCGCCGCCCGCACCGGCAAGATCGGCGACGGCAAGATCTTTGTCTACGAACTCAATCATGTCACCCGCATTCGGACCGGCGAGACCGGGCCGGATGCGCTCTGACCGCCGCTCCAGGAGACCATCATGATGAAACTGGATCCCAAACGGCTTGCCATCCCGGCCCTGACCGGGCTGCTGGCGCTGGCGCCCGCCCTGGCGCTGGCCGAAGAGACACCGACCCTGAATAGCGGCGATACGGCCTGGATGCTGACCGCCACCGCGCTGGTGCTCTTCATGACCATCCCCGGTCTGGCGCTGTTCTATGGCGGCATGGTGCGTTCCAAGAACGTACTGTCGGTGTTGATGCAGTGTTTCGCCATCACCGCCCTGATGAGCGTGCTGTGGGTGCTCTATGGCTACAGTCTGGCCTTCTCGACCAGCGGCATGGAGCAGGGCGCAATCAATCTCAACTCCTTCATCGGCGGACTCGACAAGGTTCTGTTCGGCGGCGTGACCCGCGAGAGCCTGACGGCGGCGATCCCCGAAACGGTCTTCGCCACCTTCCAGATGACCTTTGCCATCATCACCCCGGCGCTCATCGTCGGTGCCTTCGCCGAGCGCATGAAGTTCTCGGCCATGCTGTGGTTCATGGCGATCTGGTTCACGGTGGTCTATGCGCCAATCGCACACATGGTCTGGAGCGGCGACGGCGCACTGATGTGGGATTGGGGTGTGCTCGACTTCGCTGGCGGCACCGTGGTGCATATCAACGCCGGTATCGCGGGTCTGGTCGCGGCGCTGGTGCTCGGCAAGCGCAAAGGCTATCCGACCACCGCCATGCCGCCGCACAACCTGGGCTATACCGTCATCGGCGCCTCCATGCTGTGGGTCGGCTGGTTCGGTTTCAACGCCGGTAGCGCCGTCGCGGCCAACGAGAGCGCGGGTATGGCGATGCTGGTGACGCAGATCGCGACCGCTACGGCGGCGCTGGCCTGGATGTTCTCGGAATGGCTGACGCACGGCAAACCGAGCGTGCTGGGCATCGCCTCGGGCGCTGTGGCCGGTCTGGTCGCCATCACCCCGGCCTCCGGAACCGCCGGTCCGCTCGGTGCGCTGGCGATCGGCGCGGCCTCGGGCATCATCTGCTTCCTTGCTTCGACCAAGCTCAAGCGCGCCTTGCGTTATGACGACTCGCTGGATGTCTTCGGCGTCCATGCGGTGGGCGGCATCGTCGGCGCACTGCTGACCGGCATCTTCGCTGCTGCCAGCCTGGGCGGCGCCGGTCTGGCTGAAGGCATGACCATCCCCGGCCAGTTCTGGGTGCAGACCAAGGGCGTGCTGGTCACGATCGTCTACACCGGCGTGATGAGCTTCATCATCCTCAAGCTGGTCGATATGACCATCGGTCTGCGTGTGACCGAAGAGCAGGAGACCGAAGGTCTCGACCTCTCGCAGCACGACGAACGCGGCTACATCATCTGATCACCCGCTGACACGATCAGGGTTTCCTGATCGTTATTTTTGAGCGGACCCCTCACCGGGTCCGCTTTTTTTTTGCCCCGCCAATCCGCGCCGTCCCAGGCGCCATGCAAATGAATTCAGTTTTCCACCGCCAGACCGCGCCGGACGAACTCGGGCTGCGCCAGGGCGGCACGGTGGATTCCGGCGTTGTAATACTGAGTCTCGAAGGGTTTGCACTCGGCGTCACCGGCCCGGAAATCCGCAAGCGCCACGCCTTTGCCGGCCATGGTTGCGCTCCACCAGCCGGACGGATAGATGGGCTGCGGAAAGCAGAGCGTGCGGGTATCGGTGAAATCAGCGCAACGCATGGCTTCGTGCATCTCACGCAGAATCTGCATGTGATAGAGGGGCGATTCGCTCTGCTGGATCAGGATTCCGCCGTCCCCCAGCGCACGCCAGCAGTCGGCATAGAAGGCGCTGGTGAAGAGCCCGACCGCCGGTCCCACCGGGTCAGTGCTGTCAACGATGATGAGATCCAGCGTGCCGGGAGCGGTCTCCTGGATCCAGCGCACACCGTCCTCAAACAGCAGTTGCGCACGCGGATCGTCGTTGGAGGCAGTGAGTTCGGGGAAATACTGCTCGGCGAGCCGGGTGACGCGCTCGTCGATATCGATCTGCACCGCAGACTCGACGCCGGGATGCTTGAGCACCTCGCGCAGGGTGCCGCAATCGCCGCCGCCGATGATGCAGACCCGACGCGGCGCGGCGTGGGTAAAGAGCGCCGGATGCGACATCATTTCGTGATAGAGAAAGTTATCGCGGGTCGAAAGCATGGTGCAGCCATCGATCACCATGAGATTGCCGAAACCCTCAGTGGCATAGAGCTCGATGAACTGAAAAGGCGTCTGCTCCGCATGGAGCCTTTCGCGGATTTTCAGCGAAAAGGCGCTGCCGTCACTTGCGACGACTTCGGAGAACCAGAGATTGGGGTCGAGCATGGCGGATCATCCTTACGTAAAGAATTTGGGCCGCCATTATGGGGAGTCGAACGCGCGGGTCACAAGTGACGGATTCGTGAAGGAGAGCGGCGCGCCGTTTCGCGGCCTGCCGCCGCCGCACTACAAGGCCCGCACCAGATCCAGAACCTGGGTCGCGTGACCTTTGGGTTTGACATCATAGAGCGCGTGACGGATCACGCCCTCTTTATCGATGATGAAGGTGGCGCGCACCATCCCCATGCGCTTTTCGCCGTGGGCCTCTTTTTCACGCCAGACCCGATAGGCCTCGCACGCCTCACCATCGATATCCGCCAGCAGATGCATGGTCAGACCGTATTTGTCACGGAAGGCGCCGTGGCTGATGCAGGTATCGCGGCTGATACCGATGACCTCGGTCTCAGCGGCGTCGAACTCACCCTGCAGATCCGTGAACTCCAGCGCCTCCAGGGTGCAGCCAGGGGTATCGTCCTTGGGATAGAAATAGATGACCGCATGACGGCGGCCAATCAGATCCGCAAGACTGACCCGCTCCATGTCCGCATTGGGGAGCGAAAAAAGCGGGGCCGGATCGCCTGATTGCAGCATTGCGGAATGCTCCGATGGTGGGGGTGTCGAGCACGAATGTAGGCGCCGCTGATCGGGTCGTCAACTGGCCTGCCCGATCGAGGGGTCAGGGGTGTCGGCACCGGCATCCGGGCCATGATCCGTCATGCCGGGTGATCCAGGCCGCTCCTGCGCCCGAAACTCCTGGGTCAGCGCGTTCAGCGAGTCGGACAGATCGATCATTTCCTCGCTGATGTCAGTAATCTCGCGCACCGACCGGGCGTTTTGGGCGCTGGCCTGGGAAATATCGCGCAGCGCGGCCACCACCTGACCGCTGGCCGTCTGCTGCTGGCGGGTCGAGAGCGAAATCTGCCGGGCGGCGGTGCTGGTCTGGCTGGCGGCACCCACCAGCGCATGCAGATCATCAGCCGTCAGCGAACTGACCTGCATGCTCGCCTGAATCGCGTTTGCCCCCTTCTCGGAGGTCGTCACCAGACGCCCGACGGTCTCCTGAATATCCTGAATGCGGTCCTCGATTTCACGGGCGGAGGTCGTGACGCTGTCGGCCAGACGCCGGATCTCGTCGGCGACCACCGAAAATCGCCGCCCGAATTCACCGGCGCTGGCAGCCTCCAGCGCGGCATTGAAGGCGATCAGTCTGGTCTGATCGGCGAGGGTTTGGATGAAATCCATCACCTTGCCGATCTGCTGGGATCTGGCGCTCAATTCAGAGATGTCCTGGAGATTCTGCGCCGTATCCCGATGAATCTCGGCCATGCCCTGTAGAAGCTGCTGCATGGCCGCTTCACCCTTTTGACCATGATTCAGCGTCAGACTGGCCGCATCCGCCACCGACTGGGAATGCTCGGCAATCTGACTGGACGCGCCCGAAAGCTCCTCCATGGTCGTCGTGATCTCGACCACGGCAGCCGACATCTGCTCCACCGCCGCCGCCATCGAGTAGTTGGACGACGGAGACAGAAGCTGGCGGCGACTGACCAGACCGGCGGTCTGCGCCAGACGGCTGGCCGATTCGGCGAGCCGTTCGGAACCGCTGACAATCTCCTGGATGGTGCTTGACAAACGCTCCAGCAGACGATTGGTCTGTTGCGCCAGATCGCCCAGTTCGGACTGATCGTTGGTGTGCAGACGCTGCGACAGATCCAGGGTCTGGGTGATGTGTTTGAGCTGCTGCTGAAAGCGCACGAGCGGACGACTCAGCGAAACCGTCAGCGGATAGAGCAGCAGCAGACTCAGCGCCAGCAGCAGGACGCCAATCAGGAGCGACTGACCAAGCTGCCGCGCGATGGGATCCAGAAACTCCGCACGCGGCACCTCCACCACCAGATAACGCTGCAAATCGGCGATCCAGATCACACCGACCAGGAGATCCTGACCGGCATGCCGGATCTCGCCCACGCGCACCTGGTCGCGATCCAGGAGCGCGCGTAATTCGGGCGTGGCGCCCAGATCCTGAATCAGCACCTCCCCGCCGCGCACCTCAAGCAGCCCCTCCCGATTCGCCAGCGACGCCCGCCCGGTGTCGCCCAGACGGTAGGCGCCGATCATCTCGGCCAGATAACGCATGTCCAGTCCGACCCCGGCGACGCTGAAGGGCGTACCCGCCGCGTTGCGTATCGGGCTGCTGTAGTTCACATAGACTTGCAGCGCGTCGCTGAAACTATCGGTATCCAGATTCAGTTCATAGGGCGCACCGGTCGCCAGATAATTGAAATACCAGGCGTCATCCGCATGGTCGCGGTCCATCAAACGATGCTTCAGAACGCCGTCCAGGTAATGGTGATAAACCATCCGCTGTCCGTCGCTCGCGGCCAGAAAGACGCTGCCGGCATTCAACAGGGCATGCACCCTGGACATTTCGGCCTCGATCAGCGGCAGATCCGCTTCCGGCATCCCGGCCTGGATCCAGCGTTCGATGAAGGGGCTGGCGGCCAGGCTGCGCGATGCCTGAATGCTCGGCGCCAGACGCAGGGCGATCTCCGCGCGCAGACGCTCCAGTTGGGTGGGCAACTCCTGCTGCAACAGATCCTCTACCCGGCTTTGGGAGTAAAAACCCGATTGCAGCGAGAGTGAGACAAGCATGGTTCCGGCCAGCAGCACACCGAACGAAACGAACAGACGCCAACGGAGCGACGAGCGATGCCAGAACGAGCGCATGGGAGTTCAGCCTTCAGATGTGTTCATGACCCAGTCAACCCAAATCGCGGCCCGGCGTCAAGGTTTGACAGGAGCGGATTGGATTTCTAGGATCGCCCGACCTGTCTCCCATCCATCGATTCGCTTTCATCATGCCCCGACTCTCACTGCTGCACTGGCTCGCGCTTGCCGCCTTTCTGTTTTTCTACGGCTTCACCGTCTTTGCGCTGACCCGCGATTATTATCTGCGTCATCCGGCGCAGCCTGTGACGGCCCCGAGCGTCAGCCAGGGCGCAGCGCCCCAGCGCGCGCCCTCCCCCATCGATACCAGCGTCATCCCGGACACCATCGTCGAAACCAATCCGGAACTGCTGCACCAGCGCGCCGATGATCTCTTTCAGCAGCAGCGTTACGCCGAAGCGGCGCAGATCTATCGGCGACTGATCGAGCTGAACCCCGACGACGCCGAGGTGCACAACAATCTGGGACTGGCGCTGCATTACAGCGGCGATAACGCCGGGGCCATCGCGAGCTTGAAGAACGCCGTCGCCAAGGGGCCGGCGCTGCAACGCCCCTGGCTGACGCTCGGTTTCATCAATCTCCAGTCGGGGAATCCGGACGAGGCCAGATCCGCACTGGAAAAGGCCCGCGACCTGGATCCCGCCAGCGACATCGGCAAAGAGGCAACGCGGCTGCTGGAGGTGCTCGCCAAACGCTGAGGTCATGCCGTCGGCAGCCAGTTCAACAGGGTCTGATACAGCATCACTGGGCTGATCGACTTGGCGAGATCATCGTTCGTGTCGGCATCACTTCGATGAGCGCGTGGATGCCATCCCTTTCTGATCTGCCTATTCGGCAGTGAACAAATCCAGCCGCTCGACCCGGTCGTCCGAAATTTTCTGAGCTGCCTATTCGGCAGTGAACGAACGCGGGTGGCGCGTCCGGTTGCTGAATCATTTCTGAGCTGCCTATTCGGCAGTGAACCAGGCGCAATGGTGCGGCCCAGCCCGCTTAACTTTCTGAGCTGCCTATTCGGCAGTGAACCGCATAGCGCGGCGACTGTTCTGCGCCGATGCTTTCTGAGCTGCCTATTCGGCAGTGAACACCGCCGCGACCCATTGCGCCTGGTACGATGCTTTCTGAGCTGCCTATTCGGCAGTGAACAGGGAGGCGATCATGAGTGATTGGCTCACGACTTTCTGAGCTGCCTATTCGGCAGTGAACCGACGCGAGCGAAATAATCGGCTCTGCTGGTCTTTCTGAGCTGCCTATTCGGCAGTGAACTCATAAGCCGCGATCAGTTCCTCGCTCAACTCTTTCTGAGCTGCCTATTCGGCAGTGAACATCCTTGGCGGCTTCCAGCATCTCGTCCGTCATTTCTGAGCTGCCTATTCGGCAGTGAACACGATGTGCTGGTCGCCTCGGCGTCGGCCATCTTTCTGAGCTGCCTATTCGGCAGTGAACGAATCGGGACTGAGCGGGGACGTCCAGCTCAATTTCTGAGCTGCCTATTCGGCAGTGAACCAGGGCGCCCTGTTCGTCGAGCCACGCCAGATTTTCTGAGCTGCCTATTCGGCAGTGAACCGAAAAGGCGTTTATCCAGCGTGCGCGAACATTTTCTGAGCTGCCTATTCGGCAGTGAACGTTCGTCAGCGCAGACGCGGCTCTCCGCGAACTTTCTGAGCTGCCTATTCGGCAGTGAACGACATCAGCACCCGCACCATCGTGCGATAGCATTTCTGAGCTGCCTATTCGGCAGTGAACGCGGAGTGGGCGCGGGCGGCTGGGGTGCAGGTTTTCTGAGCTGCCTATTCGGCAGTGAACCTGATGCTCTGCAATCCCCGCCCCGGCCAGCCTTTCTGAGCTGCCTATTCGGCAGTGAACCCCGATGCCGAGACGTTGGCGGCCATCCAAAATTTCTGAGCTGCCTATTCGGCAGTGAACAGGCGCTGCGCTGGGCCGTGCGCAAGGCGGCTTTTCTGAGCTGCCTATTCGGCAGTGAACTTGCGCGACCCGAAAAACATCGAGTGCTTCCTTTTCTGAGCTGCCTATTCGGCAGTGAACAACTGCCCATCCATTGCAGCTTCAAGCGCTAGTTTCTGAGCTGCCTATTCGGCAGTGAACCTGGATGACGGATTGCGGGCGCGCGGGCTGAATTTCTGAGCTGCCTATTCGGCAGTGAACGGGAAAAGCGATCCGTTTATCGCCCTGGCGATTTTCTGAGCTGCCTATTCGGCAGTGAACGAACGGGGCCGGCGTACCATCAGCATCGGCATTTTCTGAGCTGCCTATTCGGCAGTGAACGTGCTCGATTCCTATGCGCCCGATCCGCGCACTTTCTGAGCTGCCTATTCGGCAGTGAACGCAGGGCGACATCGAATGGATTGACCGGATCATTTCTGAGCTGCCTATTCGGCAGTGAACGACGGCGCGGCGCGCTGGCGTCAATCGCGTCTTTTCTGAGCTGCCTATTCGGCAGTGAACGTGATTGATGATCTGCGCATGCCGGCAGAAGCTTTCTGAGCTGCCTATTCGGCAGTGAACCGAAATGGACCCGGCTGATTGTGCCGATGCAGTTTCTGAGCTGCCTATTCGGCAGTGAACACCTGCCGCGCCCGCTCGTACCACAGCGGATCTTTCTGAGCTGCCTATTCGGCAGTGAACTCGACGAGCAGGGCGCCCTGGTGCTGTCCGCTTTTCTGAGCTGCCTATTCGGCAGTGAACGCCCTTGCTCGCGCTGACCCGATGCCCTTGGTCTTTCTGAGCTGCCTATTCGGCAGTGAACGTGATCAAGCTGCGCATCGTCGGGCTCGATCATTTCTGAGCTGCCTATTCGGCAGTGAACGACCAGGAGCCCGCCCGAAATCCGTCCGCCAGTTTCTGAGCTGCCTATTCGGCAGTGAACTCCTGAAACCAGATTGATCCATCCAACGCCCAGTTTCTGAGCTGCCTATTCGGCAGTGAACCGCTCTGTATTGCCCGATCCCCGCGCCCAACATTTCTGAGCTGCCTATTCGGCAGTGAACGCAGAAACGAGCCGGGTGTTCGCCGACCATAATTTCTGAGCTGCCTATTCGGCAGTGAACTCGACGAAGTGCATCATGTGGTCCGGGTCAATTTTCTGAGCTGCCTATTCGGCAGTGAACCGCCCGTTGCCGGGCGCACCCATCCAGCCCTCTTTCTGAGCTGCCTATTCGGCAGTGAACGCCCCGCTGATCGCCGCGCTCAAACCGCATCATTTCTGAGCTGCCTATTCGGCAGTGAACGCGCGAGAGCCCTTTTTGCCGACGCCGAACCATTTCTGAGCTGCCTATTCGGCAGTGAACACGGCGGGCGATGCGGCTGGTGTCGAGCGCGATTTCTGAGCTGCCTATTCGGCAGTGAACTCCCAGGGTCCGGCGGCGGGATCGATCATGACTTTCTAAGCTGCCTATTCGGCAGTGAACCCCGTCGTCTGCGCCAGGCCGGGCTCATCGATTTTCTGAGCTGCCTATTCGGCAGTGAACTCGACGAAGTGCATCATGTGGTCCGGGTCAATTTTCTGAGCTGCCTATTCGGCAGTGAACTCTTTGCTGCTGCGCAGATAACAGGCGGCGTTTTTCTGAGCTGCCTATTCGGCAGTGAACCCATGGCGGCAATGGCACTCACCTCTCGCGCTTTTCTGAGCTGCCTATTCGGCAGTGAACGTGATGTCGAATGCACGCAGATGCCGTACTGATTTCTGAGCTGCCTATTCGGCAGTGAACTTGTCGCACAGCGCCTCGCCCATGCGGGTGATTTTCTGAGCTGCCTATTCGGCAGTGAACTGCGGCGCGCATCCGCCCGCCGTCGTGTTGCATTTCTGAGCTGCCTATTCGGCAGTGAACGAGAGCGTGAAGGCGCTCGAAAACAGTATCACTTTCTGAGCTGCCTATTCGGCAGTGAACTTGTCCGCAAGATGATCCGGGAAGGTCTTGGATTTCTGAGCTGCCTATTCGGCAGTGAACTCCCCGCGCCCGCTCTCGCGCTGCCGCTGCAATTTCTGAGCTGCCTATTCGGCAGTGAACCGCAACGCGCGGATCGCACTCCAGATAGCGAATTTCTGAGCTGCCTATTCGGCAGTGAACGTTATCCCCGTCGCGGCCTGGGTCAGTATTGTTTTCTGAGCTGCCTATTCGGCAGTGAACGTCTGCCGGATCGCCCGGCGCAGCCGTGAGCTTTTCTGAGCTGCCTATTCGGCAGTGAACGGAGTAGGTCGCATCCGCCCCGGCCTTGGTGACTTTCTGAGCTGCCTATTCGGCAGTGAACATCGCCTGCGCGCCGCCGATCCGGTAGGGGTTTTTCTGAGCTGCCTATTCGGCAGTGAACGGATGGCTGGCGCGCAACTGCGCCAGCAGTTCTTTCTGAGCTGCCTATTCGGCAGTGAACGTTAATCGGCACGTCGTGACGGGTCCGTGCGCTTTCTGAGCTGCCTATTCGGCAGTGAACTTGATGAGCATGGTCAGTCCCCTTAGATACGCTTTCTGAGCTGCCTATTCGGCAGTGAACGTGGAGACGGTGGCAACTGAATTGCTGGGCGCTTTCTGAGCTGCCTATTCGGCAGTGAACACGTTTTCGCAGACGCGGTGCGCGGAGGATGCTTTCTGAGCTGCCTATTCGGCAGTGAACTCGTCACGGTTGACGGGCAGGATGTAGCAGTTTTTCTGAGCTGCCTATTCGGCAGTGAACGGCTGAATCCAGTCCGCATCCTGCTGCCTGATTTTCTGAGCTGCCTATTCGGCAGTGAACGTGGCGATGTTGAGTCGGGCGCAGCGCGGAGCTTTCTGAGCTGCCTATTCGGCAGTGAACTGCAAAGAGGCGCTGCCGAGGAGGTTCTACCATTTCTGAGCTGCCTATTCGGCAGTGAACTTGCTGCGGCGAGGCTTTCGCCGGCGCGGTTATTTCTGAGCTGCCTATTCGGCAGTGAACGACGACGTCGGATCGCCATTCGTGCTGCTGGTTTTCTGAGCTGCCTATTCGGCAGTGAACTGTGTTTCTTGTACTTGGCCCGAATCTTTAATTTTCTGAGCTGCCTATTCGGCAGTGAACTCCCATCACCAGCGAATGCATTGACGTGGAGATTTCTGAGCTGCCTATTCGGCAGTGAACCTCTCAATCCCGGATTCGATGCCGCGCACCCATTTCTGAGCTGCCTATTTGGCAGTGAACCTATGGAACCAAAGCAGCAACAATTTTTCCATTTTCTGAGCTGCCTATTCGGCAGTGAACGCGCCGGGTCGGGCGCGGCGCCCAATGTTTCATTTCTGAGCTGCCTATTCGGCAGTGAACTCGGATTGTTTGGCGACCTGGCGCAGCGCCATTTCTGAGCTGCCTATTCGGCAGTGAACGATAACCGACCTGGGTATTGCTGCGCCCATCATTTCTGAGCTGCCTATTCGGCAGTGAACCACCTCCAGCGCATCCGGCCAAGCCGCATCGATTTCTGAGCTGCCTATTCGGCAGTGAACAGGACGCGTTCGAGAACGAGCGGTCGCCCTTTTTTCTGAGCTGCCTATTCGGCAGTGAACGCAGAAAATTTCTGGCGTCGCTCGTCCTGATATTTCTGAGCTGCCTATTCGGCAGTGAACCCGTTCATTGCTGAAACAGGCCTGGACGTGTTTTTCTGAGCTGCCTATTCGGCAGTGAACGAGCCCGCGCGCGTCCAGCTCGCGCTGGCTGATTTCTGAGCTGCCTATTCGGCAGTGAACCCAGGTCCGGTGAATGCGCGCGTGATGCCGACTTTCTGAGCTGCCTATTCGGCAGTGAACAGCCGCGCTCAATCAGGGTCATGTTCCCGAACTTTCTGAGCTGCCTATTCGGCAGTGAACGACGCGCTTAAGGCGCAGCTCGCCGCGCTCCATTTCTGAGCTGCCTATTCGGCAGTGAACACGGCTATCGGTGAGTGTCTATTCGGGACTGATTTCTGAGCTGCCTATTCGGCAGTGAACTCGCTGCTCGGGACGATGCTGTTCGGCGGCAATTTCTGAGCTGCCTATTCGGCAGTGAACGCGCAGATCGAGCAGGCCAACGAACAGCACGATTTCTGAGCTGCCTATTCGGCAGTGAACTACCCGCGCTGACGGGCGGTGACGTTGCCCCATTTCTGAGCTGCCTATTCGGCAGTGAACGCCCGACAGCGCGCCGATGGCGACTTTCATCATTTCTGAGCTGCCTATTCGGCAGTGAACGGCTGACCGGGTATGTCGCCCGCTTCCGGGAATTTCTGAGCTGCCTATTCGGCAGTGAACTCCGCCAGATCAGGCCAGCGCTCGCCGAAGGGTTTCTGAGCTGCCTATTCGGCAGTGAACTAGATGCACATCATTTCAAGCCCTTATTTTTTAAAGAACATTCCTGAAAACAGCCGATTTCACCCATTTTTCGGGCCGCTTCTAACCGACTGATTTTCAAAATTCGTTCGTGACCATGAAAAAAAGGGGCAAAACCACTCTCTGATCTGCCCATTCGGCAGTGAACGTCAAAACCAGGGCACAGTTGCTGTCAGACTCAACCCGTAATTGTTAAATTCGCCCGCGATGCTCTGACTGACCGCCTGCTGCTCGATGAAGAGTCGAAAGGTTTGCCCCGTGCTTCGGCTCTTCAGCGTGACAAATGGCAGATCCAAACGCACTTCCAGAGCGTCCGGAATGCACTGTCGCGCGGCTTCCTCGCCAATCCCCCGCCGACGCATGAGACGACGACGCAGCCGCTCCGGACTGCTTTTCGCCTGCACGCGCCGAACCCTGCAATCGCTGACCTGATCCGGGATTGGCTCCGGTCCCTGAAACAGGATGTGATCCCGCATCCCGGTTAGCCACGGCAGGTCCATCAGCCCGCGCAAATCCGCGAGCGATCCATGAATTCGCAGACGCTCACCAAGGCTGCGGCTCTTTGGTTCCTTGCGCATGCCGGGAAAGCTAACACCGATGCGCGTACTGCTCAGATCGACAAGCCCGCGATGCAGTTTGGCAAAGAGCGCGTTCATGAGGACCGTGGGCGCAAACTCCGGGTCGGGCAGGAGTGTTATCTCCAGATAGTGATCCATGACTCAATCCTTCTCGGAATCGCCGAAGACGCCACCCCGAATCAGATTCGCCATGACGAAGTGCTGTTGCTCAAGCGCCGGTGCCTCGTTCTTCAACACCCAGCGGTCGAGCAACGTATAGAAATCGGCCTTCTGTTTGGGCTGGCGATACGCCTTGCCTTGCGAGGTCACGGAGCCGTAGGGTTCGACGGCGATGGGGCCGAGGTTTTCACCCTCATTTGGATACCAGGTGTCGATGGTGCGCAGGGCGTTGCCGATTTTCTGCGAGTGAATGCCGGCCACGCCCTGCACGTCATAGAGGGTTTTGCTTTTCTTGCTGCTGGCCTTGTCGAGGATCAATTCCTGGGATGGATACACTTCCTGCCCCGCGCCCACGCGGGCATAAGCGGTCACCTGAAGCAATACATGGCTTTTGCCGGCCAAACCCTGGGCGATCAGATCGGCCATCGCCTGAAAATCGTTTTGGGCCTCCGGCGTTGCGTTGAAATCGCGCAGCGACCATTTGAGGCTGTCGAAGGTCCAGGTCGTGACCGCCTGACCCTGCGAGAGGTGCTGGATGCGGGTTTCGATCTGTTCGGCGCCAAGTCGGTTGCGCCACAGAAAACGGGCATTCGCCAGATTATGGGCATAACGGCGGGCCAGCTCGTCAAAGCCGTTGGTGTCCGCATAGCCCTTGACCGTGCTCAACAGCTTCGTCTGATAGTCGGCGTTGTTGCAGGCTGACGGCGTGCCCGTACCGCCCAACACGCGCAGGGTAAAGCTCACCTTCAGCGTGTCGGCATCGGCGGGCAGGGTCGCGACATCCACCGTCTGTAAATTGGGATTTTCGATGGCGGCATCGAGTTTGGCCGGATCCTGGTCCTTGGTCTTCAGGCGGTTCGAGATCGTGCCGCGCACCGATTTCTCGCGAAGGGTGATCGGCGACCAGGCGGAGCTGTCGCGTTGGTTCCAATCGCCAGCGAAGAGCAACCCGTCGGACGGATCGAGCTTGCGCTCAAAGGCGAGGACGGAAGCGGTTTTGAGGGTGGTGTCTTTAGCGGCCATGAATCTCTCCGTGAGTGCTCAGTGTTGGATGTCGTTCGTCAGATCGGATGGCACGGGCGTTGGCGGGCGGTAGGCGTTGCGGCAACGGTATAGCGCGTGCTCAGTGGGATGCTCGGGATCGTGGTCAGTGAACCAGACCAGATCGTCCAGGTTCTTGAGACGGTGCGGGCTGATCCACTGGCCCATAGACCAGACCGTTTCGACAAAGCGAAACGGGGTGCTGGTATCTCTCGCCCCCTTGACTGCGCCCGGTGCCTGGAGATCAGACAGGGCGGCGAAACCGACCGGGATCGGCACGATCCAGCCGGGGCGCGGATCGGTGATCCATTCCACAGCGGACGGCTGATCGCTGCCTTCCTTCGCGGGTCGCGCAACGGCGCGGGCGTTCCAGCGCGACAGATCCAGCCAGACATCCAAGGCGCTGGCCGTCGGATCATCGGCGCGCAGCTCGGCCAGCCGTGCCTGTAGCAGATCATCGCGCGACACCAGGGCAAAGCCCGGCAGGCAGCGCCGCGCCACACGGCGGAACCACGTTCGATAAGCCTTGCGCTGTTCGTCGGAGGATCCTTCGTCGGGCACCAGTTCCAGCATGGGACGGATCGGACGCCGCGCGGGACCGGGCAGCGCGGGCATCACACTGCCCCCGGCCAGCCGCATGCCAGCCAGCTCGTGCGCCACGCGCTCGGCCAAGGTGAGACGTTCCGCCTCGCCCCGGTGCTCATCCGCGAGCCGTACATCGAAAACCAGGGTTACATCCAGATGCGCGCGGCCTTCTTCGACGATGGCGGCACTACTGCCATCAGCCAGCACCGGGTTGCGTGTCAAACGAAACGCCCGTGTATAGCCTGCCGTCGTCACCTGCGCCTCGAAGCCATGACACACCACGCCAACGCCATACAAGGCGATACCGGCATCGCGTCCCAGGCGACGTTCCAGCGCCGTCATCAGGCCGGTGAAGGCGGTGATCGCCGGGAAGCCCCAGGTCAGAGGGCTGGAGATGGCGTTGGCGTTCTGCACACGGATATGCGGCAGGACCAGCACGGCCTGATGTTCAGGCACCTTTGCTTCACTGCTCATGCCGAGTCTCCCCTGCGTATTCTTCGATCTGCTCGCGGGCCAGCTTGCGCCAGTACAGATATTCCGGGTCGCCCATCGGCAGCGGATCGCGTAATTGGGCATTCAGCCAGTTGGCGAAGTCACTGGCCAGGCGCTCAATGACGTCGTCCGGGTGCGGATTCGCTGCATCCGGATCCAACCAGGCACAGTGCGCGGGTGGAAGTTCGCATTGCGGATCCTTGCTCCAGCCGGGTTCGAGCGTCTGGATCTCGGCGGCGAACTGGATCAGCTCGTCGAGCAACCCGTCCACCAGTTCGTCCCGACGTTGGCGGGTCTCCTTGTTGCGAGCCGGATCGCTTTCCAGAAAACGGCGCAGGTCTTTCGCCAGAGCACGCACCTCGCGCCGCCAGCAATAGACGTTGAACAGCGAGTCCACGCCGAACAGCGGTCGCACCGTCAGTGACCGCCACACCGGCGGCAGCGATGCGAGCAGGTAATTGTCTCCACGGCGCTCGCTGTTCAGTTGACTGATATTCTGGGGCTTGGTCCCGCCCAGTTTCTGCACCGCGAGGTTTTGGTATTCGTGCACTGTTCGTTCGTGCCACTCGCCCGCTTTACGGGCCTTGCGCGCCGCCTTGGCGTCCTCACTGAAACGATCATCCTGAAGCGTCTGGTAGACCCGATGCACCAGCGAGGTGGGATACAGCGGCGCCAGGAGGTGATAGCCCGCATCGTCGTGCGGGTCGGCCCCGATGGGCCAGTAGATCTGCTTGGCTTGGGTGTGGGATGCAAGCCGCGCACAGCGGGCGGCATCGATTTCAGTCAACCTGTCAGCAATCGCCGCAGCTTCCTCAACATTGTCGCCGAGTGCTGCCAGCGCATCGCCGTCGCCTCTTTTCAACAGATCCAAGACGCATTCGCCGTCGAATTTGGCCTGTAACAACAGGAAGACCTCGTAGATCTTCTTGTTGAATGCGCCATTGCCCGTTGCATCGATATCGATGCCAGAGCGCAAGACATGAGAGCCTGCCAGCGGCAAATCAGGCAGAGCCGATGGGTCAACATTGAGGTTGGTCGCCTCTTTGACTTTAGGGTCTGGGTGAATTCCCTTGACGATGTGGGTCGCCATTTGAATCTGGCTGACGCAGTCGGCTCCGCTTTGCAGGAGCGGTTGCAATTGATAAAACTCCTGCTGCTTCTTGCGCTCGCTGACGGCCTTGGAATCAGTGCCACGGATCTTGAACAGCGCCTCATTCAATCGCCTCGCGAGATGGTCATGAAGCGCGGCGCGGATGGCGGAAGATCGTTGCGGATCAGGCGATGACATGCTGTTCTCCATGACAGTTGATTGAACAATTGACCGATGCGCGAGAAGCCCCCGGTTGAGCCGTGGGGTTTATGACGCTGAGTGCAGGCGTCAGCGACTGAAATCCTTACGCATCAGTTGGATGTCGCTCGAAACGGATTGCACACGAGCAAACGCCCCTCAATCCGCTGGTCATGCTGAAGATCCTCGGAATACAGCACGGGACATCCCGCATCCAGCGCGCTACTGACGACCAGCGAATCCCACAGCGAAAAGCCATAGCGGTTCCTGATGACGTGGGCCTGGCGAATGATCGGCACCGAGACCAGGACTACCTCGCAGTGCTGGATCATGGCTTCCAGGTTGCTCTGGATCGCCAGATCCGAGGCCCGATTCTTCAGCATCGCCGCGTAGTATTCGTTCAACACCTGGGTGCTTACCACGAAACGATGGTCGGACTCGACCAACGCCCGCGCCAAATCACCCTTGGGATCCTGGGACGTCTCCAGATGCGCGTAGACCCAGATGTTGGTATCGATGAATGGCTCACCGCTCATGCAGTGCATCCCGGTCAAGGATCACCCGCTCATCGACCCTGAAGGTCCGATAGCGCGGACCTCCCGTTTCCTTGCGCGGCGCGATAGGCTCGTCGAGCGGCAGGATGATGACCTCCACGCGGCGATGGTGAAGCTCAGGGGGAAGGTCGATTCGCAACTGCTCGGAGGCATCGTCGAAGATCTGGCGGATGGCATTCATCGAAAATTCCCTGGTTGAAACCTCCCCCTTGAGGGAGATAATGGCGCACGGGAAAGGCGTAACCTTTTCCGTGCGGTTTCGCCCGGCCTGGTCGGGCGCGGATTGAAACATTGCGTTCACCTCTTTTGTGCAAACCCCAAGGCCGGATGATAACGCCAGCCGTTGTCATTCGGTCGCACGGTCACAGTGCCGAACCGCTCCGCGCAGGTGGCAAGCGGCATGTCCAGTTCAGATGCCAAGGCCGACAGTGCTGCCATGTAGTCGGTTATCCCCCATGGCTCGATACGATCACCCTGGACCAGTGTGTCGGGCAGGTGCTCACATCGCATTTCATTCGGTTCGTAGAGTGTCCTTAGCCGGATTTTTTCGTCTACCACTCTATGTAACAAGGCGTTTTCCTCGTCCTCATCCGGCAGCAGGATCAGCGTCACGTCGCGCGGAAAGGGTTCCTTGCGGAACGGCTGTTTCTGTTGCAGCACGGCGGTCAGCAAGGCGTCGCGTGGAGCCTGATGCCACCAGGTGCTAGCGTTCAGCGTGGGCTTGGCAGCCGCTGTCGCCGCCGCAGCACGGGCGCGGCTACCCAAGGGTTTCGAGGCGGATGCCTGCTGCTGGGGCAGCATCGTGTCGAGCATGCGCGCATGCTCCAGATCGACCAATCGCTCTCGCGGGCAAAGCGCGGATGGTTCAGACGAGACGATGCGTGGTCGGGCGTCGATGACCTCGATCTCCTCAGCGGCCATTAACGCTCGCAAATCGTGCGACGACAGATGAAAGGCGCCGTCGTCCGTTTCAAAGCCGGGTTTACAGAACGCAGCCTGGCCGGGCTGGCGGAAATGGCGGAGGTTGTGGCTGAAGACCAGGATGTTGGGCGAAGTGACCGGCCCCGCCCGGTGACGGCGCACTCGCCCAGCCAGTTGAATCAGCGAGCGCATTGAGGACGGCTCCACCACCGCCCAGTCGTAATCGTGATCGCGACCGACCTCGGTAACAGGCGATCCGAGCACGATGAACAGATGGTCGGTCTCGGGCGAAGCGTCCAGTCGCTGGCGGATGTCTGGAAGCAAAAACACCGCATCGGGTTCGTGGCGTTGAAGTGCCTGGTCCAGTTGCGCCTCAATCGCCGAGCGGATCAGCAATGGATGGCGTGCGTGGTAGACGCACAGATGAATGCGCATGCCATCAGGCGGGGTCTGCTGAAACAGCGCCAGGGCGACTTCGTATAAGGGCTCGATATTCGCGATGCGCACCAGACCGAAGCTGACGCGCTTCCGGGTTTGTGGATCCACGCTGTGATGGTCGCGATGCAGACTGATTGCGGCTGATAACACCTGAGGCGCGAAGGCTTGAGCCAGCAGCGGTATGGAGCGGATACCCTGCAATCCCTGCACGGGCCGCACCGCCGCACGGCGGCGGGGCTCGGTCGCCAAGTGGGCGAGATCGCCGTGACGACGCCGTGCGAATTGCTCGTGAGTCTGCGCAAAATTGGCGGCGTCCGGACAATCCTGGACCTGTTGATGGAACTCATCCACCCAGGCGCAGCAGATCGCGGGTGGCGTCTCGGCGCCAGAAGGACGCGCGGCACGGTTGCGTTGAAAGTGTTGGCGGCCGTTGCGGTACGCCTCGAACAGACCCTGCACCAGGGCGGGCGGCAAGGTGGCCGATGAGATCAGCACGCGCGCCCCGAGCAACCCAGCCCAATGTACAAGGCGAGTCAGCGCAGGCAGATCGGCCAGATCGAAATCGTCAGGCTCGTCCAAAACGAGATCGCCGCTCATCAGGCGCAGCATCGGCGCGATCTGCCGACCGCCGCGCTGGCTCTCGGTGGCCGGGGTCAGATGGTCGATGGTGCAAACCAGCAGCGGCGCGAGCAGCAGCTTGCGCACGTTCGGATCAGCCACTGCGCGGCGTAACAGAGGATGCTGATCGATCTGGCCTTCGTAGAGTACATGGGTATCTTCGTCCAACAACGCCTGCCGCGAGGCAGAGCCGGTCGCCTCGGCTTGGGCTTCATAGTGCTCGAAAAGCGCCCGGCTGGCCGAGCCCCCGACGCGGATGGCGAGGTCGTCATCATTCAGACCCAGCCTGTCACGAAAAGCCCTGCCGGTTTGCAGCGTCAAGGTGCGCAATCCCATGGCGAAGGCGCAGCGCATGCCCTGAGCGGGATCGGCCAGCGCGTACATGATGCGGGCGTTGCCGAGCGTCTTGCCGCAGCCGGTCGAGGCCATATTGACGATGAATGCGCCATGCTCGCGTGAGCGTTCGCGCATCCCGACAGCCAGATCGGATGACCTGTCCTGCCAGCGAAAGCGCTCGTGCCGAACGCGCTGAATCAGGCGTTTGCGCCGACCGAGACGCGGCAGATGCTGTTCAAAGCGGGGCAGGAAGCGAGCGATCTCAGCGCCGTGTTGGGCGACGCCAATCAGGTGCTCGTCCAATGATTGATTGGGTTCGCCACCCTTGCGACAAGTATTCGCCAGCAGTGGACTGCCAGGCGTGACCTTGACCCGTTCAGCGTGCGCGCCCTCAAGGCTGGAATAGTGATGATCCGCGAGCATCAGGCTCAACCGAGCCAAGTGCATCACAAAGGGGTTGTCCAGTACGGAGGTTGCGCCCGCGCCCGAAGACGCGAAAGGCAGCAGGCGGCGCGCCATCCGGCTGGCGCGTTGACGCCAGGCATCGGTGGCGACAGGCAGACCGTGCGAAAAGCGCCAGTACGGACGCAACGCCTCACGATCCGATGCGTCAAAGGCGCGTTCATTCCAGGCTGGCTGGATCTGCGTCAGGAGACCGGATAGCGACGACATCTGAAAGACCGCCTCGCGCGGAAGCTCGGGGAGGCGGTGGTGTGTCACGACGAGCCAGACCAGCGCCTGCGCGAGCGGCGCCCGGCTCAGGGTCTTGAACGGCGAATCAAACGAGCCGTCCAGCCCATCCTTGCGCAGTTGCCTCAGCCAGCGGGCGTTGTCGGCCTCGGTCGGCGCCGCCAGACGGGCCAGCCAGGCGGCGTCATCGTCATCGCCCACAAACGCCTCGAACAGACGTGCCGACACCCACTCATGCCGAATCCGGTTACGCCCGGCCAACCGGCCATCCAGTCGCATCTGAAAGGCATCGATTGCTTTGCCGAGGTCGTGCAGCAATCCAGCCAAATCAACCAACACACGGATCAGCTCGCCGGTATGCCAGTCGTTCTCGTCTTCACTGCGCAAAACATCGCGCTCAGTGCTATTGGTCGGCGTGGCCCCCTGCGCATTGAAACGCCGCGCATCGCCGACGATCCACATCAGCTCGCTGTGATCCTTGCCGCGAATCCAGTGGCAGGCGACCGCCGTATTCTTGCGGGCGGTCTTGCGTAGCAGGCGATACAGGGTATCCAGACCCTGCTGAGTGATGGGCGTCTGCCAGACCCGGTCGCCGCGTCGCTCGGCGAACTGATCGAGGATACGGCGGGTTTCGGTGAGTGCGTTCTTGGTGCATTGCGAGACCAGCAGGATATTCATGCCGTCTCGCTCCCCAGATCATGCGCAATGGCTTTGAGCGAATCGATCATGAAATCGAGCGCTTCGGCGCGCGTCAGCGATTCGATGCAGGATTGACGGAAGGTCTGTTCATCATCTCCCTGCATGGCGGACAGGAATGCCTGGGGCAGAATCAGCGCGTCCTTGACCAGATCCGCCGTATCGAACACCAGACCGCCGCGGCGGGTCTTGCCGTGGAGAACCGCCAATCCGTGCGGGAGGCCGAGCACCCAGGTCGCTGTCGCCGCCAGACCATAGGCGAGATAGTTTCCGTGGTCGAGAAAGCGATTGGCGGGATCCGTCCCCGATCCCCGCTTGGCGCGCACGAAGTCGCCGTAACTCACCGCCTGGGCGGCCAGCTTGAAGAGTTGCTTGGTCAAGCGCGCCTCTGCGGTCAGCAGGGCATTGACATCAGCCGCCGCGTCCACCCCTTCAAGCGACTGCTGGAGCAGGGCGTCCAAATGGCTGTGATCGATCGTGAAGCCACGCTCGGTCAGGATGCGCGCTTTCAGCCACTGCTCACGGACGAAGCCAAGTCGCAGACGCTGAATCCTTTTTGCGGCGTCGAGGCGTCTGGCATCCTCGAACCAGAACCGCACCCAGGCTTGCAGATATTCGGTGGGACGGTATTCACTTTGAGGTGAAAACCAAAGAATATCGGTATCACGCTCGGTCGCCGCGAACAAGGGCGTGCCCCCGCCACCGCTGAAGCCGACCAGAACACCAGCCTTCGCCAGCTCACGCATGGCGGCCTGGGTGATTGAGGTTCCGGTTCCAAGCAGCAGACAGGTCGTGTTGGCGATGGGGATGTTCCAATAGAGCGAACGCTTCCCTTCATCGGTCACATATTCAACCCGTCCGCCATTGACCAGAACACGGCAGTGTTCCAGGTAATAGAGGTTGGCCCGCTTGGAGTGAAGAATGGTCTTGAGGTCTGAGGGAGAAAAATCGTCCATGTCCGTTCCCGGCAAAGGTTGATAACAGTCTGTTATCGGAATATAAATTACACATAAAGCAACAGCCAGCGAAACGTGAACACCATCGCCGTCATTGATTTCGAGACCACCGGGCTCTCCCCCGCACGCGGCGACCGCGCGACCGAGATTGCCGCCGTCCTGCTCCGTGATGGTCAGATCGTGGATCGCTATCAAAGCCTGATGAACGCCGGACTCTCGATTCCGCCCTTCATCACCCAACTGACCGGCATCAGCACGTCGATGGTGCGTCAGGCGCCACCCGCCGAACGGGTCATGGCCGAGGTCGCCGATTTTGTCGGCACCATCCCGCTGGTGGCCCACAATGCCGCCTTCGACAGCCGTTTCTGGGATGCGGAGTTGCGCCGGATCGGTCGCCAGCGCCACCAGTCCTTCGTCTGTTCGATGCTGGTTGCCAAGCGCCTGATGCCACAGGCGGCGAGTTACAAGCTGGGGAATCTGGTCGCGATGGCGGGATTGCCGACCGCTGCGCGGGCTCACCGCGCCCTGGCCGATGCTGAAATGGCCGCACATCTGACGCTGCATCTGGAGCGCGAACTGATGCGCCGCTTCGGGCTGGACTCGGTGACGCATGAGCTGCTGGGGCGGATTCAGCGGGCGTCCGCAGGCGGACTTCAGGGGTGTGTGGAGCGGCACCTGAGAGAGCGAAAAATGGGCATGATCAAGGTATAGAATGCCGGCATGAAACCAGCCAAAGAACCCGTCACTCAGGCCGTGCGCGTGCTGCGCGCCGCTGGCGTGGCCTTCGCGGGCCATCCCTATACCTATGTCGCGGGCGGCGGCACGGCCCAGTTCGCGCGTGAGATCGGGGTCGATGAGCATCTGGTGATCAAAACCCTCGTGATGGAGGACGAGCAGCGGCAACCCATGCTGGTGCTCATGCACGGTGATCGTCAGGTCTCGACCCAGGCGCTCGCCCGTGCCATCGGTGCCAAGCGGATCGCGCCCTGCGATCCCAAGGTCGCCGACCGGCATTCGGGCTATCAGGTCGGGGGCACCTCGCCCTTCGGCACGCGCCGCACCATGCCGGTCTATTGTGAACAGGGCATTGCTGAGTTACCGCGTCTCTACATCAACGGCGGCAAGCGTGGCTACATCATTTCAATGGCGACGGCGGATCTGCTGCGCGTGCTCCAGCCAGCGCTGGTGAGCATGGCCGTCTGAACTTCAGGAGCACCACATGAAAACAGTCGGATGGATGATCGGTCTCGCGGCCCTGCTGCTGACCGCCTGGGTCGGTGCCGGACCCTATCTCGCGGTGGCCGACATCAGACAGGGGATCGAGAACAAGGATTCGGAACGGCTCGCCGAGCGGGTCGATTTCCCGACCCTGCGTCAAAATCTCAAGGATCAGATCAAGGTCAGGATCGTCAAGAGCGCCGCCGAGGAACTGGACGAGAATCCCTTCGGGGCACTGGCGGCGGGTCTGGCGTCCACCCTGGTCGATGGCCTGGTGGATTCCTTCATCACGCCCGCCGGTCTGGCGAGCCTGATGGAAGGTGAACGCCCGTCCATCGGCTCCCCGCCGCGCGCGAAGTCCCGCCCGCAACCGGAACAGGAGCCGCAACGGGATCTCTTCCAGGATGCCCGCTACCGCTACGATTCACTGAGTCGGTTTTCGGTGTGGGTGCCGGGCGATGACGGCCAGGAGACGCGCTTCGTGCTGCAACGCGATGGACTGTCCTGGAAACTGGTCAACGTGATCCTGCCGCTCGATGAGACGAAGCCCGCTGCACCATGAAACCAGCCGCCATGACCGCACGCCACATTCTGCTCATGCTGGCTCTGTGCTGCCTCGCGCCCCTGGCTGCCATGGCTGATCCCGCCGCCGATGTCGAACAGATCCTGCGCGACATCCGTCAGGATGAGCCGGTGCCGCAGCGGGACGATTTGCGCCGGGTTGCGTCGATCAACGCCGATTGCGCCTATTTCGAGGGCGAGTACCGGGGCATCCGCATCACGGTCGAAACGCATCCGAACAGTTCCCGCGTGGCCTCGCTCCTGCTCCAGATCCCCGGCCCGGATCAAACCCGCCAGATCCTGCCCGCCGTCGCGCGGGTGCTCGGGTCGCCCCAGGCCAGCGATCCCAAACACGCCGTCTATGGCTGGGAATGGGCCGCGTATCGGACGGCTTCGCTCCATTACGCACCGGGAGCGGATGGGCAGGCGGGATTCACCATCGTGTCGCTGTTCTATCGCTGAGGCGACCGCCCGGTCAGACGGTCAGCGCCGCCGGCTCTGCGCACCGGCAGACCGTCTCGCACAACAGCCGATCCAGTTCCGTGGTGGCAAGCGGTGGCGTCGCGGTCAGCGTCACCGCCTCCAGCCGGTCCAGCTCGCGCGCGATGAAGTCATTGAGAACGGGACTGGGCACGCCCTGCTCGGCCTCGCCAGCCGTGCGCTTGTGGATCAGCAGGGCATCGATGGCGGCACGCAGCGCCGGATCCTCCACCAGCGTTTCGACCAGGGTCTCGAAGCGCATCGGCGCCGGACCGCGTCCCTGTTCGATCCAGCGCGTCGCCAGCAGCGGGCGCAGCACATAGAGATATTTCTTGAGCCGCACCCGCTCGCCGGACAGGTAGGCGCGGGCATTGCCGCGTGCCATGTGGAGGTAATGATAAAACGACCGTTCGGGCCGGTGCAGCCGTCGGGCCACGTCCCGCAGCGACGCCAGAAACACCGGATCGGCACGGTAGATGATCGGCGAGTCCAGCCATTCGATCAGGGTGGCGTTGCCCTTGTGCAGCAACCCCAGCGCCTTGCGCAGCTCCCAGCCGTTGATGTCCAGGTCATCCGCAATCGGTTGCTCGATCACATCGCGCGCGGGATGGACGCGCAGATACCACGCCAGCGGATGGACGTAGAGAAAGCGCACGTCGTAGTCGCTGTCCGGCGAGGCAAAGCCCCAGGCACGGCTGCCCGATTCACAGGCGTAGAGGATCCGTACCCCTTGGGCGGCCTCGATGCCTGCCAGACGGGCAAGGATCTCGGTGTGGATGACTGGTTCAATCGCCGTTGCACTGAGAACGTCGGACTCAGAATCGGAGCGCACGCTGCTCGTCATTGACCGCCTCGATCTGTTCGTCTGGAACTCAAGAACCTGAATCTGCCCGAGTGCTCGCGTGTGCTCTGTGGTCTGCTGGCCGAAACGCTGGCCGTCCCAGCCGAGCGGCTCTACATCGGGTTTTCCGCTCCACTTCCGCATCTGTTCGACTGGAACAACACGACCTTTTGATCGGCCCCGGCACCGGCACCGTTCGTCAGCCACCCGCTATGGCACCCTGACCCCGCGCTCGTGCTCGCCCGCGCGGCGCAGCTCGCGCTTGAGGATCTTGCCGGCGGCGTTCTTCGGCAGGGCGTCAATGCGCTCGATGCGACGGGGCAGCTCGTGGCGGCCGAGTCGGGAGCGGCACCACGCCTTGAGTGCGCGCAGGTCGAGGTCGTCATGACCCGGCGCAGCGGTGACATAGGCGACGGGGATCTCACCGTGCAAGGGGTGCGGCTCGCCCACGACAGCCACCTCAGCCACGTCGGGATGGCGGATCAGCACCTCCTCAATGATCCGGGGATAGACGTTCATGCCGTTGGTGATGATCAGATCCTTGATCCGATCAACCAGATAGAACCAGCCGTCCGGATCGCGCCAACCGAGATCGCCGGTACGGAACCAGTCACCATAGAAGCTGGCCTGGGTCTCGTCGGGGAGGTTCCAGTAACCGCGCATGACACTCGGGCCACGCACGCAGACCTCGCCATGCTCGCCGTCGGGCAGCCAATGCCCATTGGAATCGGCGATGCGCATCTCCACCCCCGGCAGCGCCGGCCCCACTGAGCGCGGCTTGCGCGGCCCGGCGGGTCGATTCACACAGGTCACTGGCCCGCATTCGGTGGGGCCGTCACCCTCCAGGACCGGCACGGCGAAACGTGTCTCGAACGCCTGCATGACCGCCTCGGGCATGGCCGCGCCGCCGGAGACGCACAGACGCACCGAGCCCCAACGGGCGACCTGGGTGTCGTCGAGTCGCAGGAGCACGGCGTACAGGCTCGGGACACCGAGGAAGATGGTCGCGCGATGCGTGCCGATGGCCTCGGCGATCAGATCTGAGTCGAAGCGCGCCACCGGAACCAGCGCCGCGCCGACGAGCAGGGGCGTCAGGATGCCCACGGTGGCGGCAAAGGCGTGGAACATCGGCAGCACGACCAGCAAGCGGTCGCCGTCAGCACCGGGGCGAACCGCCAGCACCTCCGCCACCGCCGTGGCATTGGCGGCCAGGTTGGCATGCGTGAGCACGGCGCCCTTGGGTCGGCCCGTGGTGCCGGACGTGTAGAGGATCACGGCCGGATCCTGGTCGGGATCGATGCGCGGCGCGGGCGGGGCCGCCGCCATAGTGAGATCGTCGAGCCGGCAATCGACCATCTCGGGGGCGACCGGGCCGATCCCGACCCGCACCGTCACGCCCGGCGTCTCAGCCAGCGCCGCCGCCGTCTGTTCGGCAAAGGCGGCATGAAAGCAGATCGCCCTGGCACCGGCATCGTTCAGCACGAACGCGATGGCCGTTGGCGGCAGCAGCAGATTGATCGGCACCACACAGGCACCGGCCTTGAGGATACCCAGATAGCAGCAGACGAACTCCGCGCCGTTCGGGCAGTAGAGCCCAACCCGCTCGCCGGGCGCGATACCGCGCGCGATCAGTCCGGCGGCCATGCCGTCGCTGGCGTCGTCGAGGTCCGCATAGGTCCAGGTGCGTTCCTGAGTGAGAATGGCCGGCGTCCCGGCGAAGCATTTGGCCGTGTGACGGAAGAGCTGGGGAAGCGTGCGGGATGATGTCATGGTCGCGAGTCGATTTCTGTGCCAATAACGGGGGTCAGCGGATTTGTGCGATCTTCTCAGGCAGGCTCTCGGGCGCGGACGCCTGCCCGGCATCCGGCTCCCGCTCCACCGGCCTGCCTTTGAGGATCTGCTCGACCTCGCGGGCGTGGCGCGCCAGATAGATCGTCAGGTTCTCCAGATCCGTTTCAGGCAGATTGGGCAACACCTGATCGGCGCGCAGCCACTGCGCCAGACGCTCGGCGTTCTCCAGAATGCGGTCATAGGCATCGGCAGCCTTCTTATCGGCAGTGCGCAAACGCTCGACTCCCCGGCGGTCTTTGACGATGTATTCGATCTCGATCATGGTGGGCATGTCTACCTGCAGGTCTGAAGCGCGAGTATAACCCGCAGCCCCGTCATGCCCTGTCGCGCTCCCCAACGCTTCAGTCACCTGCCAGCGGCAGTTGCCCGGCAATCCGAGGAAATCCACATGCGTTTACAGATTCGCGCCATGCAGCCCGACGAGATCGATCTGGCGCTCGATTGGGCCGCCGCTGAGGGCTGGAATCCGGGACTGTCCGATGCGGTTCCTTTCCGCGCCGCCGATCCCGAGGGCTTTCTGATCGGTCTGATCGACGACACCCCGGTGGCGGTCATCTCGGCGGTGCGCTACGGCGCGGACTTTGGCTTCATCGGCCTCTATATCGTGCACCCGGAATGGCGCGGACAGGGCCACGGCTGGGCGCTCTGGCAGGCGGCGATGGCGCGTCTCACCGGTCGCACTGTCGGTCTCGATGGGGTGGTGGCGCAGCAGGACAACTATCGTCGCTCGGGCTTCGCGCTGGCCTACCGGCAGGTGCGCTATCAGGGCCACGGTCACGCCGGGAACCCGTCTGCCGACCCCGCGCTGGTGGATCTGTGTCAGCAGCCGTTTGCCGACCTCACCGCCTGCGACCGCGCCGGCTTTCCGACCGCCCGCGATGCCTTTCTGCGCGCCTGGATCGTACAACCTCAGACCCGCGCACTCGGGTTGCGCGAACAGGGGCGACTCGTCGGCTATGGCGTGCGGCGTGCCTGTCGGCAGGGCTTCAAGATCGGCCCGCTCCTGGCCGAGACGCCCGCCGGGGCCGAGCGGCTTCTCGCCGCGCTCGGTGCCGACGTTTTAGCGACGGACCCCCTGTTTCTCGACCTGCCGGCCTGCAACCCGGCGGCGGTTGCACTCGTCGCACGCCTCGGCTGGCAGCCGATGTTCGAGACCGCACGCATGTATGCGGGTCCGGCGCCGGCTCTGGAGCTGACCCGGATCTATGGCGTGACCAGTTTCGAGTTGGGGTGAATGACCGCCTCGGCGCGCCGTGCCATCACCCAGAGGAAGCGTTCGCCGCCGATCTCGCGCCGGTCGGCCTGCTCGATGACCAGTCCCGCCGCTGCAAGCTGCGCCGTGAGTTCCGCTTCGGTGGTGTGGCTGTAGAAGAGACGCTGGCCCATGAACAGCTTGTCGCCCTCGAACTGCTCCTGTCCGGTGTAGTCGGCGGTGGCATAGGTGAAGAGCAGCCGTCCCGATGGCTTGAGCCAGTGACGCAAACGGGCGAAGAGTGCGGGATGTTCGCGCCAGGGCAGATGGAAGAGGCTGTAAACGAGGCTGATGGCATCGAAGTGACCGGGCGGGAATTCGACCGCCCGCATGTCGGCCTGGATCCGCTGCATCGCGGGACAGGTCTGCGCCGCCAGCTCCAGCATGGCGCCGCTGAAGTCCACGCCGGTCACGGTCCAGCCGCGCTCAATGAAGGTCCGCGCGACCGGCTCACCCGCACCGCAGCCGAGATCGAGCAGCGCGCCCCGCCCCGGTAACAGGGCAAGAAATTCGTTCAGCAGCGCGTCAAGGTCAAATTGCCCGCGCTGACGATCATAGGTCACCGCGAACGCCTCGTAGGCGCGGCACACGTCTTCACGACTGTCCTGCATCAGAAAGCCTCCATTCGTCTCAAACCATCATCTGCCAGGGCGCGATCAGTCCGGGGTCATCCTGACTCGGCGCGTTCACCCGGCGCGACATCGGCCAGGCTCTACTGCGCAATCACCTGCTCCAACTGGGCGGCATCGCCCTTGTCCATGCGCTGGATGGCGGCATCCCCCTGGTTCGCCAGCACCTCAAGACGGTCGATCTGGGCATCGAGCCGGGGCAGGGCCTCGCGCCGGTAACGCGAGACCTCATCAATCGCGCCGATCACATCCGTGAAGGCCTGTTCCAACTGTTTCATGTCGAGCACCGTGGACGCGGCGCGATTCTGGATCTCGACACCCTGGGTGCGCAGCGCCTTGGCGGTGCCGGCGATCAGGTTCGAGGTAGTGGTGTTCAGGGCTTCCACCCGATCCAGCACCAGACGCTGATTGGCGAGAGCGAGCGCCACGGTGACCGCGACATTCAGGGCCGAGACCGTCACATTGATGGCCCGATCCACGCCGCGCATCAGCTCCCGGTTGTTCCTGATCACCACTTCGAGGGCCATGATGCCCTGCTGACTGACCGCCAACTGCTGTTGCAGATCCAGGATGCGCTGGCGCAGCGGAAGCAGCAGCTCCTCGTCCAGGAAGCGCCGCTTGGGATCGTCCGGGGGCAGCTCCAGCGCCTTTTCTTCCAGACGCCGGTCGATGATCCGGCCCAGTCCGATCTGGCGGCGCAACTGATCCAGGCTGTCGCGCAGTGACTGCTGATCGTCGCTCAGGGTCAGATTGTCCCGATGCAGCATCTGCTTGCCGGACTCCAGATCCTTGATGATGCCGTCGAGCGCCTCCTGCGCAGTCTCGAACTTCTGGAAATAGCGTTGCAGCGGCGTGCCGATGCCGGGGATCAGGGCCAGAAACCGCGTCAGACCCGCCCGGCTCAGGTCGTAACGCTGGGGATCCAGCTCCTGCATACGGATACGCAGATCCACCAGTGAGCGCGCCACCGGTCCGCCCTCGTCGCCCTGGTGGGCCAGTTTGCGGATCGGCGCCTGGAGCATCTGGCTGCGATGGGCCGCCTGACGCTGCACCTCCAGGCCCATCTCGTCCACCGCCTGACGCTGACGGCGGTCGATCCCATCCTGGTCCGTCGTCTTGAGCACCTCGGCGACGAAGGCATCGGCCATGGCGAGCAGCGCGGGATCGTCCAGCGTGGTCTCGGGGTCGGTCTCCTGTTTCACCCGCGCCTCGATCTCCGCCGCCGGGGGCAGCGACAGATTGAAGCGGGAATCGTCGGTCGTTTGCAGGGTCTTGGGTGTGCTCATGATGGGGTTCCTACGATGCGCATGTTTTTGACAGGATTAAACCGCGCCCAGCACGGTATGCGATCTTTGTGGATCAAATCGGCCCTGGCAGACTCAAGGATTATCGGAGCTGGCGCGGTTTAAGATATTAAAAAATATAAAATTTTAAACCGCGTCTCCACTGATGTCGTTGACTTCCCCAGAGCTAGACACAAATTGAAAATTACGCATATCGCACTGAACGCGGTTTAACAGGATTTTTAAATCATTTTTTTTAATCCTGTTAATCCTGTCTGAATTTAGATCTGTTCATCCTGCGAATCGAGGCACTACCAAGCATCGCGCCCGTAGTGATGCGCCTTCTCCGCGAAGCGGCGCAGATCGGCCAGGGCCTGATCCGCCGCCACCGATGCCTGGGGTCGGTCGGTCTCCACCGCCGCCACGGCTACCGCCGCGTCGTCCAGGGCGGTGATGGCGGCCTCGTTCCGCGCGCTCAGCTCACGCAGACGCTGCTCGGTCTCCGCGACCAGATCGAGTCGCCGGGTCAGGGCCAGCCGCTCTGCGTCCGGCATCCGGGCCGGCTCCTGAGACAGACGGCGGCGCACATAGTCCGCGTCCACCTCGGCCACGCCATGGGCGATCGAGGCCATGGTGTTCAGGTTATCCACCGCCGTCCGGGCGACCTCGCCCACCAGCCCCCGGGAGCGTTCGAGGGTCAGTTCGCTTGGGTCGAATTTGCTACGGAGCATCCCGTCCACATGGGCATAGCGGGTATAGAGCCGATCAGACTGGATGGCCAGATCGGGACGCTCCGCCGCCAGCAGACGCTTTTTGGCCTCCCAGAGCGCGAGGATCACCGCATCGCTCTCCACCGGCGGGCGGGCCGGATCCAGCACGGCGATCCCCTGCTCACGGGCCTCCCGCTCCAGCGCGGCCCGCGCCTGCATCGCCAGCGCCACCTGCTGGGCCGCGCGCTGACGCTCGGCCAGGGTCAGACGCCAGCGGCGCCACGCCCGCTCCGCCGGGATCGCCACCGCAATCGCCGCCAGACCGGTCAGCCATCCGCCCAGGGTCGGGCCGAAGCCGCCCCACAGCGAGGTAAGCCAGATGAGCAGGGCGATGAAGGGCACGATGAGCCAATAGCGAATCAGCACCCGCAGCCGCGTGAAGGGTTCGCCTGGCAGGGCCATGCGTGGATTGATCAGGCCGATGATCAACCACGGCAGGCAGGAGACAAAAAGCCCGTAGGCCAGACCCTGGAGGAAGCCAAACATGGATTCAGTACATCGCTGGCAGGTTTAAGGTTTTGAGAAGCGGTCAGGCGCCTCATCAGACGCTGCACACCTCTTCACGACTGTCATGCATCAGAAACATGTCCACGAGATCCCGTCCAGATCGAAGGTATCACATTTGACTCAAGGCCAGACCAACGCGGTCAAGGGGTCATCTGCGGTCTGCGGCGAGATTCAGGCGCCGTTTTCCAGGTATTCCAGGACGCGGGTTTCCAGCCAGTAATGGGGTCGCCAGGGCCGGTTGCCAGCGATGAATCCGACATGCCCGCCCCCGGCGGCGAGTTCAAGCGTCACACCGGATCCAAGTTCGTGCTCCCAGGGGCAGGTGGTGGGGAACATAAAGGGGTCGTCGGCGGCCTGGATGATGAGTGTGGGGGTGCGGATCTGGGACAGGACGGCGCGACAACTGGCGCGTTCGTAATAATCGAACACGCCCGCGAAGCCGTTGAGCGGGGCGGTGATCCGCTCATCGAACTGGTTGAAGTCGTGGATCCGGTCCAGATCCACCTGGAGCGGGAAGGGTCGATCAGCGAATTTGCGCCGGATGCTGGCCTTGAGTTTATCCAGGAGATGGCGCCGGTAGAGGCGCGACACCCCGAGATCCAGCCGGAGCATGGCATCGCGCAGAACGAAGGGGACGGATACCGCCACCGCCCTGTCCAGAAGCGGGGACGGGGTCTCGCCCAGATACCTGAGCAGCAGATTGGCCCCCAGCGAGAAGCCGACCGCCGCCAGGGGCGGTCCCTCCGGATCCTCGCTCAGCGTCTCCAGCACCGCCACCAGATCGTCGCTCGCACCCGAATGGTAGGCGCGGTCGAGCCGGTTCGGTTCCCCGGAGCAGCCGCGCAGGGACATGAAAACCGGTCGGAAGCCTCCGCGCGCCAGAGCCAGCATGAGGTTGCCGGCGTAGTGCGACTCCAGATTCCCTTCGAGGCCGTGGATCACCAGCACTCGCGGGCCGGACACGGGCGCCTGCGCAAGATCGATGAAATCGCCATCGGCGAGTTCGATGCGTCGTCGCTCCAGATCCAGACGTGGACGAGGTCGCGTCAGGCTGGGCCAGAGCGTCTGGAGATGGGGGCCGGGCAGCCACCAGGCGGGGCGAAAGCGGCTTGTCGTGATTCGACCGTGCATGATTGAATGTGTCTCCAATATCTTTGATAGCGACATCGCCTCACCCGCCGGGCGCCGTCACCGGAAAGTCGAAATAGGTGTCGGGGAAGGGCTCCGCCTCAAGCGTGAAATGCCACCACTCCTCGGGCAGGGGACGGAAGCCATGGCGGACCATCGCCTCGGCGAGCCGGGCGCGGTTGGCCTGGGCCGCAGCGGGAACCGCCGTGCTGTCGGGATGCGAGAGCGGATCCATGCAGTCGAAGCCGGTTCCGAAGTCAAGCGGACTGTCCGGGTGGCGTTCGGCGTGCGGGGCCGCGCAATCGACCAGGGTGTGCGCGTCAACCGCCACGGATGAGTCGGTTTCGGCCTGGATCGGCTCCAGCACCAGATCCACCGTGCTCCCGCGCGAATGACCCGAGCGTTCCGCCACATAGCCCAGCCGGAAGAAGTCCGCCTTGTCGATGCGCGGGTAGAAGGCGGTCTTCATTTTCTGGTCGGCGACATCCTGGCTCCAGCGCACGAAGTGCGCGACCGCACGGGTCGGACGATAGCAGTCGAAGACCTTGACCCGCAGCCCCGCCTGCCCCACCTCCGTCTGCACGGCCTTGAGCGCCTCCGCCGCCGGACGGGTCAGGATGCACGACGGGGCCAGATAGCCATCAATGGGGCGCCCGATGAAGTTGTAGGAACCGTGATAGCGCATATCCTGCACGATCTCCGGGGCAAGCGCATGCAGATGGACAAAGCCATCCGGCAACGGCTCGGCCACAGCGGCAACAGAAGGGACGGCCATCAGGGTCGCCAGCCACACAGCACGCACAACAGCAAACGACATTGGGAAACTCCTGGTCAGGATATAAACTCTCATGGACCACGCCATCCAAGGCTGCACCAACCTCTGCGCCGTTTCCGGCATCAACAAGGCGGGGCTGTACGGCCGGCCTGTCTCGGCACCTGAGCGGAGCGCGATGGATGCATGAACTCTCACTCTGTCAGGCGCTGCTTGATCAGGTCGAGCAGATCGCCCGCGAGCACGGCGCCAGCCGGGTTGATCGGATCCTGCTGAAGGTCGGCCCGCTCTCCGGTGTCGAGGGGTCGTTGCTCAAGCATGCCTATCCGCTGGTCGCCATTGGCACGCTTGCCGAACACGCCGAGCTGGTGATCGAACCCGCAGCGGTGCGGGTTCACTGCAACCAGTGCGACGCCGACACCGACGCCACGCCCAACCGGCTGCTGTGTGGCGCGTGCGGCGGCTTCCACACCCGGCTCATCAGCGGCGATGAACTGCTGCTGGCCAATCTGGAGCTGACGATTCCCGACCCGGACTGAACCCGATCAGCCGTAAGGTTTATCATCAGGGACGCGGCAAATGAACACCGCAGGATCGTGCCGAAGCCAACCCGATCGCCTCAACCAATCGCGGCGATTTTTACAATCGATTTCCCGAATAAACCTGTTTGGATTATTGTTTGACCCGTCAGCGGCTTATCAGCCAGCCAGCAAGACTGTAACCCACGCGACAGACCAATCAACACCTAACGGAGAATCGACCATGTTCCAAGATCGTACCGGAAGCCGTGTCCCCAGCGTCACCTTTCATACCCGTCATGGCCACGAATGGGTCGATGTGACGACCGACGACATCTTTGCCGGCAAGACGGTGGTGGTGTTCTCGCTGCCCGGCGCCTTCACCCCGACCTGCTCCTCGTCCCATGTGCCGCGTTACAACCAGTTGGTTCCGGCCTTCAAAGAGCATGGCGTGGATACCGTGGTCTGCCTCTCGGTCAATGACACCTTTGTCATGAACGAATGGCAGAAGTCGCAGCATGCCGAGAGCCTGACCTTCCTGCCTGATGGCAACGGCGAATTCACCGAGGGCATGGGCCTGCTGGTCGATAAGGACGGCCTGGGCTTCGGCAAGCGTTCCTGGCGTTATTCCATGCTGGTGCGCGATGGCGTGATTGAAAAGATGTTCATCGAGCCGGAGGTCGAAGGCGACCCCTACGAGGTCTCGGACGCCGATACCATGCTGGCTTACCTCGCGCCGAACGCGCCCAAACCGCATGACGTGACGGTCTTCAGTCGCGATGGATGCCCCTTCTGCGTCAAGGCCAAAGAGGCGCTGCGCAATGCTGGCATCGCCTTCGAGGAACTGGTCCTGAACCGGGATTACACCGAGCAGACCCTGCGTGCGGTCGCCGGTGCCAAGACGGTGCCCCAGGTGTTCGTCAACGGCAAGCTGATCGGCGGCTCGGATGACACCATCGCCTGGCTGAAAACGCAGTCCTAACTCCTCGCTGCGACCAAGCCGCCAGCGCGACTGGCGGCTTGCACTGCATCCAATGAATGGTTGAGCCTGATGACATGACCGCAGAGTTCACGCTTCACAAAGCGGCTGCTGACAACGCGCAAGAGGTCGCCGTGATGGTCGGTGAGTTGCTGACTGAAATCATGAATGCCATTGGTACTCAGGCGTTCAATTTTGATCTTGCCGCAACGACATCCAGGCTAAAAGACTTCCTCAATCGCGATAAATACGATGTCTTTGTCGCGCGCGGCAGGCATGGCGACGCAGTCGGGTTTATTACCCTTTATGAAAGCTATGCCCTTTACGCCGAGGGCGCTTTCGGCACCATCGCCGAACTGTACGTGCGCCCGGATTTTCGTGCAGAAGGTCTGGGTCTGCGTCTCGTCTCTCAGGCAAGGTCTTTCGGTGCATCGCGTGGCTGGACACGTTTGGAAGTGACGACGCCTCCGCTGCCGCAGTTCGATAGAACCCTTGCGTTTTATGAGCGCGAGGGCTTTGCCGTGAGTGGTGGACGCAAACTCAAGGTCTCCCTGTGAACGGCGACCCACTTATTGACCCACAAGTTGACCCACAAGGCCTTTGCGAAACGCCGTGCAGGTCGTTTATTTAAACAGATGGAAGGAGATCGGCATGAGTCAGCATTTCGACCTGATCGCCATCGGCGGCGGTAGCGGCGGTCTGGCGGTCGCGGAAAAGGCCGCCCAACTGGGACGGCGCGTCGCCCTGGTCGAGACGGGGAGGCTGGGCGGAACCTGTGTCAATCAGGGTTGCGTGCCCAAAAAAGTGATGTGGTATGCGGCCCAGCTCGCCGAGGCGGTATCGGATGCGCCTGACTTCGGAGTACGCGCCCAGTCGGACGGTCTCGATTGGCAGAAGCTGGTCGCGGGACGTAATCGCTATGTCGCCAATATCAACGATTATTGGGATGGCTATGCCGAGCGCACCGGCATCACCCGCATCACGGGACAGGCCCGCTTCGTCGATGCCCGCACCATCGCGGTCGGTGATCAACATTACAGTGCCGATCATCTCGTCATCGCCACCGGCGGTCGCCCCATCGTGCCGCGCATGCCGGGCGCCGAGCTGGGGATCGATTCGGACGGTTTTTTCAGGCTGGAGACGCAGCCGAAGCGCGTCGCCATCGTTGGCGGCGGCTATGTCGGGGTCGAGCTGGCAGGTGTTCTAACTGCCTTCGGCACCGAGGTGACGGTCGTGGCTCTCGAAGACCGGTTGCTGTGGCTCTTCGATCCGCTCATCAGCGCGACCCTGCGCGAGAACATGGAGGCACACGGCATCCAGACCCGGCTTGAATTCGAGGTCGCCGCACTGGAGCGTGATGCGGATGGGCTGGTTCTGGCGGCTCGCAACGGCGAGCGTCTGACCGGCTTCGACCAGATCATCTGGGCCGTCGGACGCACCCCGAACACGCGCGAACTCAGCCTGGAGGCGGCGGGCGTGACGGTTCAGCCCAACGGCATCATTCCGACCGACGCCTTCCAGAACACCAATGTGCCCGGCATCCATGCCATCGGCGACGTGGCCGGACGCGAGCCGCTGACGCCGGTTGCCGTCGCCGCCGGGCGTCGTCTGGCCGAGCGGCTGTTCAACGACAAACCCGATCTCAAGCTGGATTACGAGAACGTCCCGACCGTGGTCTTTACCCACCCGCCGCTCGGCAAGGTCGGCCTGACCGAGCCCGAGGCACGCGAACGCTTCGGCGATACCCTGACCATCTATGAGACCAGCTTTACGCCGATGCGCTACTCGCTCAACGCGCACGGTCCCAAAACGGCGATGAAGCTGATCTGCGCCGGCCCGGAAGAGCGGGTTGTCGGCATCCATCTGATCGGCGATGGCGTCGATGAAATGTTGCAGGGGTTTGCGGTAGCGGTGAAGATGGGCGCCACCAAGGCGGATCTGGACGCGACGGTCGCCATCCATCCCTGTAGCGCGGAAGAACTGGTCACGCTCAAGATACCGGTACGCCGTCCGGGGCAGGGCGGTTAGACGCTTTCAATGCATTGAGACAGGATTAACAGGATTAACAGGATGGACAGGATTTTTCAAACCATTGTTTCAAATCCTGTTAATCCTGAGTCATCCTGTTAATCCTGTCTCAGTCATTCCCGCATCTTTGCAGGATACGGCCTTATTCCGCTGCGGCTTCAGCTTCCGGCTCGGCGGGCGCGGCTTTCGGTGTGGGCAGCGTGACAAGCGCCTCGGCGACCAGGATCGCCTGCTTTTCTTCGCCGTTCACCAGCTTCCTGGTCTTACGGTTTTTGACCGCATAACGTCCCGATTTTTTCTGAAGAATGGTGTATTCGGCGGTCTTCTTGATCTGCTGCATGTCACTCTCGTTCTGTGGTTTAAGGTTTGGGGTTGGCGCCATTAACGGCGATAGTCGTCACGGTCTGCATCCGCCCGCTTGATAAACAGATCGGGATCGCGCTGGATTTCAATGCGAACCTGAGCGAACAGGGCACCAATCGCCGCCATCGCGGTCAACACCGGGGCCAGCAGGGTCAGCACGCCAGCGATGCCGACGCCCGCCGTCAGCGGAATATCCGCCAGCACCTTGCCGCTTGGGCGCCGCACGATGAGGCGCCGGACGTTGCCCTGCTGGATCAGATCCTTGACCTTGTCCAGCAGCGCGCCGCCCGTGACCGTGATCTCTTCAATCAGGTGGCGTCCATTGTCTTGTCTCATTTCAACCTCTCATGGCGACCAGACCGGCCTGACCGGACTCGGTCGCGAACTTTAACTGGTTTTGCGTCGGCCCGTCACTCATGACGTGATGTTCGACGGACGCATGTATTTGAATCTCGCCGGAGCGGCGGTAGACTCTCATGTTTTCCCCACTCCAATCGCAAGAGGTTCCCCGTGGTCGCCCCCGAGTCAGAATTCCACCGCATCAAGCGGTTGCCGCCCTATGTCTTCAATATCGTCAATGAGTTGAAGGCCGAGGCGCGAGCCCGGGGCGAGGACATCATCGACTTCGGCATGGGCAACCCGGATCAGGGCACGCCCCAGCATATCGTCGATAAGCTGGTCGAGGCGTCGGCCCGCCGCGATACGCATCGCTACTCGGTCTCGCGCGGCATTCCCCGTCTGCGCCGCGCCATCTGTCACTGGTATCGTGATCGCTTCGACGTGCATCTGGATCCCGAGACCGAAGCCATCGTCACCATCGGCTCCAAGGAAGGTCTGGCGCATCTGGCGCTGGCCACCATGAGCGCGGGCGACACCGTGCTGGTGCCCAATCCGGCCTATCCGATCCATCCCTACGGTTTCATCATCGCCGGTGCCGACGTGCGGCATGTGCGCCTGACTCCGGACGTGGATTTTTTCGAGGAATTGCAGAAGGCAATCCAGGAATCCTGGCCCAAGCCCAAGATGCTGGTGCTGAACTTCCCCGGCAATCCGACCACGCAGTGCGTCGAGCTGGATTTCTTCCAGAAGGTGATCGACATTGCCCGCGAGCATGGCATCTGGGTGGTGCATGACATCGCCTATGCCGACATCGTTTTCGACGGCTACAAGGCTCCCTCGATCCTTCAGATCCCTGGCGCCAAGGACATCGCGGTGGAGTTCTTCTCCATGTCCAAGAGCTACAACATGCCCGGCTGGCGCGTCGGTTTCATGTGCGGCAACAAGACCCTGGTTTCGGCGCTGGCTCGCATCAAGTCGTATCTGGACTATGGCACCTTCACCCCGATCCAGATTGCGGCCATTGCCGCGCTGGAAGGTCCGCAGGAGTGCGTGCGCGAGATCAGCGACATGTACCAGAGCCGGCGCGATGTGCTCTGTGGCGGACTCGATGCCGCCGGCTGGACCATCGAGCCGCCCAAGGCCACCATGTTCGCCTGGGCGCCGATTCCCGAACCCTACCGCCACCTGGGTTCGCTGGAGTTCTCCAAAAAACTGCTGCGCGAGGCCAAGGTCGCGGTCTCACCGGGAATCGGCTTCGGCGAATATGGCGACGGGCATGTGCGTTTCGGTCTGATCGAGAACGAGCACCGCACCCGTCAGGCCGTGCGCGGCATCAAGGAAATGTTCCGGCGCGACTCGCGCGCCGGATCCTGATTAAACCGCGTTCAGCGCGACATGCATGCTTTTCGACTTGTGTTTAGCTCTGCGGATGTCAACGACTTCAGTGTGGCGCGGTTTAAATTTCTTATTATTTAAGACTTTAAACCGCGCCGACTCCAGCATTCGTTGATTCTGCCAAGGTTGATCCAATCCTAAAACATCGCATACCGCACAGGGCGCGGTTTAACGCGGTTTAGCAACGCTCAATGATGGCGGCGATGCCCTGCCCGCCGCCGATGCACATCGAAATCAGCGCATAACGTCCCCCGCTGCGCTGGAGTTCGTACATCGCCTTGACGACGAGAATGGCGCCGGTCGCACCGATGGGGTGACCGAGCGAGATGCCGGAACCATTGGGATTGACGCGATCCGGATCGAGTTCCAGCTCGCGGACGCAGGCCAGCGCCTGTGCGGCAAAGGCCTCGTTCAGCTCGATCACGTCCATGTCGGTAACGGATAATCCGGTCCGCTGCATGACCTGTCTGACGGCCGGCACCGGACCGATCCCCATCTGTTTGGGATCGACCCCGGCCAGGGCATAGCCCACCAGACGCGCCATCGGCGTCAGACCGCGCGCCCTTGCAGCGGCGCCGTCCATCAGCACCACGGCAGCCGCCGCGTCATTGATGCCGGAGGCATTGCCCGCCGTCACACTGCCGTCCTCCCTGAAGACCGTGCGTAATTTCGCCAGGCTCTCCAGGCTGGTTTCCGCCCGCACATGCTCATCAGTATCGAACAGGGTGACACCCTTGCGACCCTTCAGCTCCACCGGCACGATCTGGTCAGCAAAGCGCCCGGCAGCCTGGGCAGCGGCGGCACGGCGGTGCGATTCCACGGCGAGCGCATCCTGATCGGCGCGGGAGACGCCATATTCCGCCGCGACGTTCTCGGCGGTGACACCCATGTGGATGCTGTCGAAGGGATCGGTCAGCGCCCCGACCATCATATCCATCATGGCCCCATCGCCCATACGCTGCCCCCAGCGCGCGGCGGGCAGGGCATAGAGTCCACGCGACATATTCTCCGCACCGCCGGCCACGGCTGCCTGCACATCCCCGAGCAGGATCTGCTGCGCCGCGCAGATGATCGCCTGAAGACCGGAACCGCACAGCCGGTTGAGGGTGAAGGCCTGACTGGAATGGGACAGCCCGCCCTCCACCGCCGCCACCCGCGACAGATACATATCGCGCGCCTCGGTGTGAATCACGTTGCCGAAGACGCAGGCGCCGATGTCGGCGGCAGGCAGTCCGGCACGGGCGATGGACTCACGCACCACAAGTGCGGCGAGCCGGGTCGGCGGCACGTCCTTGAGTGCGCCGCCGTAGTCGCCGATGGCAGTACGCACGCCGGAGAGCAGAACGATTTCAGGTTGATTCATGATGCGTAACTCCTCGTCTGATGATTCTTGTTATGCTGAAACTCAAGTCAGAGCCGGCCATTCTGGTCCGCCCACCCGCGATCCTAAGGCCATGAGCCTCAATCGCCAAGCCTCCTGACGCCGCTCCCTCGCCGCCAGCTTATCGGTTGCGATTTGACCCTGATCCCGTCGTTCACATACAGTCCGCGAGCGTCGAGATGGTTTGCGGCGCGTCAAACAATCATTTTCAAGGAGCATCATAACGATGAGCGACAACAAAACCCCCTTCGCCGATTTCGATTCGCTGTTCAAGCAGATGCAGATTCCCGGTCTGGACATGGACGCCATGATGGCGGCCTATCGCAAGAATGTGGAGGCCGTGGCCGCCGCAACGCAGGCGGTCAATGAGGGAATGCAGGCATTGATCCGGCGTCAGGCCGAAATCATCAAGGACTCACTGGAGCAGATGCGCGTCGCGACCGCCGAACTGTCCTCCGCCAAAGACTCCAAGGAACTCACTGACCGGCAGGCCGAAATCGCCCGGCAGGCATTCGAGAAGGCTTCAGCCAACATGAAAGAACTGGCTGAAATGATGACCAAATCCAACGCCGACTCGCTCAAGATCATCCAGGCGCGAATGAACACGGGCCTGACCGAGCTTCAGGACATGATGAACAAAACCATCAAAAACTGAGTCCGCAGGGGTCAGGCCGGGCACGCCCGCCTGACCCGTTTGAGGAAGCCTTCTCCGATTCCATGCGCCTTCGCAAAACGCGAATGGACGCCTCAGAACAGACGCTGCTCCAGTGCGGCGATGCGTTTTTCCAGCGGCGGATGGCTGCGGAAGAGCCCCTTGAAACCGTCGCCAATCCGGCCCGAGATCCCGAAAGCCGCAAACTCCCGTGCCGGCAGATCCTGCGGCTCATGGGTGCGTTGCAAGGCCCGCAGCGCGCTTGCCATCTGCGTCCGGCTGGTCAGGCTCGCCCCACCCGCATCCGCATGATATTCGCGATAACGCGAGAACCACATCACGATCATGGTCGCCAGCACCGACAGCAGGATCTGGGCGATCATCGAGACCACGAAATAGCCGACGCCGGGACCGCGATCATTCTTGAAAATGACCTGATCCACCACCCGGCCGATAATGCGCGACAGAAACACCACGAAGGTATTGACCACGCCCTGAATCAGGGCCAGCGTGACCATGTCGCCATTGGCGACATGACTGATCTCGTGGCCCACCACCGCTTCCACTTCATCCTGAGTCATCTGCTGAAGCAGCCCGGTACTGACCGCCACCAGCGCCGCATTGCGATTCCAGCCGGTCGCAAAGGCGTTGGGGTCGGGCGAGTTGAAGATACCGACTTCCGGCATCTGGATGCCGGCCTGTTCGGACTGACGGGCGACGGTCTGCATCAGCCAGTGCTCGAACGGAGTCGCGGGCTGCGTGATGATCTGCACCCCCATCCCGCGTTTGGCCATCGTCTTCGACATAAACAGCGAGATCAGCGAGCCGCTGAAACCGATGATGGCTGCCATCAGCAGCAGCGCGCCCATGTCCATTCCGCCGTCCGCCTGCATGGCAGCATCCAGGCCAAGCACCCGGAAGACGATGCTGATGACGAACAGAACCGCAAGATTGGTCATGAGAAACAGGATGATACGCATCATGGAACAAAACCCCTGAAAGGCGGATGAAAAGGCGTTACCATGCACCTGGCGCGGTTGGGACACAAGCCCATTTTGATGGTCGCCATGAACGTCCCGCCTGGCCGGAACAGCACCACCGCAAAAAATAATGGAATCAGGGCTGGACAAACCCGCCAATCGCCATTAGTATTTCGCGTCTCGGAACTTCAGGATGATGTTTCACCGGGGCCATAGCTCAGCTGGGAGAGCGCAACACTGGCAGTGTTGAGGTCGGCGGTTCGATCCCGCCTGGCTCCACCAATTTCAAGTACAGTTCGACGGGTTGGCCACACGTCGAATAGATTGAAAAAGTTTAGTCCCCATCGTCTAGTGGCCTAGGACATCGCCCTTTCACGGCGGTAACCGGGGTTCGAACCCCCGTGGGGACGCCAATTAGAACAAGGGCTTACGCAAAAACGTAAGCCCTTTTTCTTTGCCTGCGGAATATCGCGACGATCTCCGCCGCCCTTCGCGGCATTGACTTCACGCTGAAAATTGCTTACATTTCCGGCCCTTTTCCGGGCGGGATTCCATTGGATCCCGGATACCACATTTTGGAGTACCGTTCATGAAGCGCACTTTTCAACCCAGCCGCCTGAAGCGGGCTCGTACTCACGGCTTTCGTGCCCGCAGCGCCACGCGCAATGGGCGCAAGGTATTGAGCGCCCGCCGCGCCAAAGGCCGCGCACGCCTCATCCCCTGAACCCCGATGAACTGACCGGTCGCATCGACCGGGGTTTCCCGCGCGCACGGCGACTGACCGGCGCTCCTCAGTTTCGGCGCGTCTTTGCCGAGCCAGTGCGGACAGGAAAGACCGGCTTCATCGTGCTCTATCGATCGAACGGCCTCAGCGACGCAAGACTTGGTCTCGCTATTGCGAAAAAGTGCGCGCGCCGCGCAGTTGACCGCAATCGGCTCAAACGCCTCGTTCGCGAGAGTTTTCGGGCGCACGTCCATTTACTGCCGGGAGTCGATGTCGTTGTGCTCTGCGCGCGCGGGGCACCGGCACTTTCCAATCAGCGTCTCTTCGACCAGTTAGCGCGCGCCTGGGCCACCATCGGACATGAACCATGCGTCGAATCCTGACTGGCCCGATCAAGGTCTATCAATATCTGATCAGTCCGCTTCTCGGACCCCATTGCCGGTTTTATCCCTCCTGTTCGCAGTATGCCGTGGAGGCCATCGAGCGCCACGGCATCGCGTATGGCAGTTATCTGGCCATACGCCGCCTGTCCCGCTGTCATCCCTGGCATGCGGGCGGCCTCGATCCAGTTCCTCACGAAAGGCAGACTAAGATTCATGGATAACCAGCGATTGATCCTGTTTTTCGCACTGGCAGCAGTGCTGTTCCTGATCTACGAGTCATGGATGCAGGACTATGGCCGTGCCGCCCAGCCGCAGGTCGTGCAACAGCAGAGCCAGACGACCCCCACCGTTTCCGCCTCGACACCGGCAGACATCCCGGCTGTCGCGACGACACCGGATGCCGTCAGCCCGGGCGCTGCCACGGAAGCGGCAATGACGGCGGGCGTGGCTCCGATTCAGGTCGAGACCGATCTGTTCAAGATCGAAATCTCGCCGCAGGGCGGGTCAGTCAGCAGCGCCTGGCTGCTTGACTATGCCGTGATGCCGGAGCGCCCGGAGGACAAGTTCCAGCTCCTGAAGCCCGCCCCGCCCAACATGTTCATCGCCCAGTCGGGACTGCTCGGCGAGCAGTCATCGCTGCTGCCGACCCATGAGGCGCTGTTTCAGAGTGCCCAACCGAGCTATCGGCTCGAACCCGATCAGGATCGACTGGATGTGGAGCTGATCTGGCGCAGCGATCAGGGCGTGGAGGTCAAAAAGATCTACACCTTCACGCGCGGCAGTTATGTCGTGAACACCCGGCAGGTCGTGACCAACGGCACCGGTGCGCCGCTCATCGCCCGCGATTACAACCAGCTCCAGCGCTCCGAGTTCAAGGATCCCAACGAATCCAGATTCGTCAGCAACTACGCCGGCGGCGCCCTCTACAGCCCCGAGGAGAAATACAAGAAGGTCTCCTTCGAGGACATGACCAAGAGCAAGCTGGAACAGAACGTCAGCGATGGCTGGATCGCGATGATGCAGCATTACTTCCTGGCGGCCTGGATTCCACCGTCTGGCGTTCAGGAAACCTTCTATACCAAGGTGCTTGAAAACACGCGCTATATCATCGGCAAGTATTCACCAGCCGTCAGTATTGCACCGGGCGCCAGCCACACCTTTGAAAATCGTCTGTTCATCGGTCCCAAGCTCCAGAACAGCCTTGCCGACACCGCGCCCGGCCTGGAACTGGCGGTCGATTACGGCTGGCTGACCGTCATCGCCCAGCCGATTCACTGGCTGCTCAGTTGGATCCATGCCGTCGTCGGCAACTGGGGCTGGTCGATCATCATCCTGACCATTCTCATCAAACTCGCCTTTTACAAGCTCTCCGAGACCAGCTACGTCTCCATGGCGAACATGCGCCAGTTGACGCCACGGCTCCAGGCGATCAAGGATCGTTATGGCGACGACAAGCAGCGTCTGAATCAGGCCATGATGGAGCTGTACAAGACCGAAAAGATCAATCCGCTCGGCGGCTGTCTGCCGATCCTGATCCAGATCCCGGTCTTCATCGCGCTCTACTGGGTGCTGCTCGGAAGCGTCGAGATGCGTCACGCGCCCTTTATCTTCTGGCTGAACAATCTGTCCGCACCGGATCCCTATTTCGTGCTGCCGCTGATCATGGGCGTCTCCATGTATGTGCAGCAGAAGCTGAATCCGGCACCGCCGGATCCGATGCAGGCCAAGATCATGATGAGCCTGCCCTTCGTGTTCACGGTGTTCTTCGCCTTCTTCCCCTCGGGACTGGTGCTCTACTGGACGGTCAACAACCTCCTGTCGATTGCCCAGCAATGGCATATCACCCGCAACATCGAAAAGGCGGCTGCCAGACAAAAACGCTGAGTCACCGCTCAATCACAACCGGTCCATCTGAGCCCCTCCCCCCTTGCGGGAGAGGGGTTGGGGAGAAGGAGCCGCATCCGAGAACCTTCTGGCGGGATCGGACGTTTCGATTTAGACAGGATTAACAGGATGATTCAGGATTAAAAAGATTTAAACAATGGCCTGAAAAATCCTGTCCATCCTGGGAAATCCTGTTAATCCTGTCAAAAACTATATGACCGCCGATACCATCGTTGCCGTCGCCACCCCGCCCGGCGTGGGCGGAGTGGGCATCGTGCGGGTCAGCGGCCCGCTTGTGCCACAGATCGGACTCGCCATCCTGGGTCGATCCATCGCCCCGCGTCAGGCCAGCTTTGGTGTCTTTCGCGAGGCCGATGGCGATTTCATCGACGAAGGCATCGCGCTCCTTTTCCCGGCACCCAGATCCTTCACTGGCGAGGACGTGCTCGAACTCCAGGGTCATGGCGGCCCGGTCGTCATGGATCTGCTGCTGCGCCGCTGTCTCGAACTCGGGGCACGCCCGGCACGTCCCGGCGAATTCACCGAGCGCGCCTATCTCAACGGCAAGCTCGATCTGGCGCAGGCTGAGGCCGTCGCCGATCTCATCGAAAGCTCGACCGCGCTGGCCGTGCGTCTCGCCGGACGCAGCCTGCAGGGCGTCTTTTCGCGCCGGATCGAGACCCTGATCGAGCATCTGATCCAATTACGGATGTATATCGAGGCCACGCTCGATTTCCCGGACGAGGATATCGATGACGCTTCGGCATCCGCCGTGACTGAGGATCTGCGCCAGATCATCGAGATGACGCGCCAGATCATGGCTGAGGCACATCAGGGACAGGTCATTCGCGAAGGGCTTGCGGTCGTCATCGCGGGTCCGCCCAATGCGGGCAAATCAACCCTGCTCAATGCACTGTCCGGCACCGATGCCGCCATCGTCACGCCGATTCCCGGCACCACTCGCGACCTTTTGAAGCTCGACATCCAGATCGACGGACTGCCGATCCGCATCATCGATACCGCCGGCATCCGTCACAGCGAGGATCCGGTCGAACAGGAAGGCGTCCGCCGCGCGCGTGCGCAGTTGGTCGAGGCCGATCTGGTGCTCTGGATCGATGAAACCGCCGAAGGGCCAGACGAATCGATCCGCAACGATCTGCCAGCCGATTGCCCCATCATTCGCGTGCGGAACAAAATCGATCTGCTGGGACTGACGCCGCAGTGCAGCGAAACCGATGCGGGAACCGAAATCGCCCTGTCCGCCGCCACCGGCGCGGGCCTGGATCTGCTGCGGGCCCATCTGAAGACCCGCGCCGGACTGGGTGCAACCCCTGAGGGCGCCTTCATCGCCCGCCGCCGTCATCTCGACGCACTAAACCGTGGCTGGCGGCATCTGCAAGCCGCCCAACACAATCTGGCGCATGGCGCTGGCGCCGAACTCGTCGCCGACGAACTCTTTCAGGCGCAGAATGTCTTTGGCGAGATTACCGGCCAGTTCACACCTGATGACCTGCTGGGACGGATTTTTTCGAGTTTTTGCATCGGCAAATAGCGAGCCTTCATTCGCTCATTTTGCGATTCCCAAGAACACCGCCAGGCAACGCTCAACCTCCACCATCGCATTGGCATCAATGCGCCCAAAGACCGGGCCGACCTTGTCGCGTTTCACCGTCATGGTCTTGTCCACCATCACCTGCGATGGCTTTTGCAAGCCATTTTCTGCACCGGGCTGAAGGGTGATGCGCAACAGCGGTGCGGCAACCAGCGTGCCGGTCAGTGGCAGTACGGTCACAGTGGCGTGCTCGTTGAACGGGTCAGCCTGGATCACTAAAGCGGGTCGCGGCTTGCCGAAATCGCCTTGCATGGCGACAGTCACCAAGTCACCGCGCATCATTCGGTCCAGCCGTCCAGGTCAGCCAAGGCATCATCCATGAACTGCTGCATATCCGTGTCGGCCATGTCCGCTTGAGCGACAAGGCGAGACTGGCGGCGGCATTCTTCCGCAAAGTCTGGCCGTCGCGTATCGGGCACCCAAATCTGCACCGGGCGAAGACCTGACCTGCGCAGCGCGTCGCGGTGCTTTTGAACACGTGCATTAACGTGCGTGGTTGCCATGCGAATCTCCTTTATCTTGTTGCATGCAACACAATAGGCCACAACCATGTTGCATGCAACACATGCCGTCACTCAGGTTCCCCGACGTGAGGCGTTCGTCAACACTGAAATCTATCTGCCGCAGGTACCCTCAGCATTGGCCGCTCGCCACAGCAGATAAGCCGCGAGCGCGAAACAGCCGGTTCCGAACACCGTCAGCGACTGCTCAATCCAGTGCAGCGCGAGGGTCTTGGGAGAGGCCATCGCAATGGGTTGCAAGGCGAAAATCATGGCGAGGTTGATCGCAAACAGCAGCGCGATCCGCCAGCGGTGTAAACCCAGGGCGGCGCGAATCAGCAGGATGCTCGCGCCCAGATTGCCGAGACTGGCGAGCGCCAGGAGCGGCAGGAACCAGCCGCGCGGCATCTCCAGGATCCACTGACGGACGGCGGCAATGGCAAAGGCGAGCAGCACGGCCAGCAGGACGACACGCCAGCCGACGAGCGGTTGCTGACCGCGCAACCGGCGCGTCGCGCCCCAGATGGCGACCGCCAGCAGGGCAAAGCCGGGGGCCATCAGCGGAAAGAGCGCATTGGCCAGCCACTCAATGTCTGCCCCGGTCGTTGCGGCGATCAGCTTCCAGGTTACTTTCGCTGTCCCGCCCGCCAGGATGAGCGCGCCACCAGGCAGCGCGAGACCATGATGAGGCGCATGCTGATCGCGCACGAAGCGGATGAGAAACCAGAGTGCGACACCAGTCAGGATGACCGGAACGACATTGTAAAGCGCCAGACTGAGTGGAAACTCAAGCATGGGTGGGCGCGTTCAGAGCTCGATCATGTCCGCGATGATCTTGTAGAAATAGGTCAGCCAGTCGTTGCCGTTGGGAAAATCCATCGGCAGCGGGCGTTGTCCGTCGGTATCCCGAATACAGGTGAACACCGGCGAGCCATCGGACCTGAAGGAGACCTCAAAGCTCAGCGAACCGTTGGGCACAGCCAGCTTCAAGCCATAAGGCGCCTGCTCTGGCCCGAAGCAGGTGATCAACAGCCCGGCGACGCGGTCATCCCGGCGGTCATAATCGTGCGGCCAGATCTGCTGCATCATGGCAATACGCACGAATTCGTTCTCCACATCCCTGAAGGCGCGGATCAGCGGGGCCGCCAGTTGGGCGCGCGTGGCATGTAACTGCCGTTCCTGGAAGACGGAGTCCTCTGTACTCAGAACGCTTTCCTGAGCCAGTTCGCGTAATTTTTTCAGCGTTTGATTCATTGATTCTCTGGAAACCTTCTCAACGGCTGGCCCGCGCATCCAATTCAAACATGGGCCGGCTTTCCGGTCCTACGTCATGCAGCGCCGGATTCAGCAGGCGAACATCAAGCGTGGGCTTGACCTTGAGCGACAGTAACGACGGATCCAGATATTTTTTCATCAACCGCCGCGCCTGACCAGGATTGCGCACGCCGCGCAGTGCCCGGACCTGCTTGAGTGCGGTCTGGGTGGGAGCCGTGCCTCCCTGACGGCGATAGTTATTGATCACCGCCTCGGTGTAGTTGAGCGTTTCCAGATAAGTCACCTGACTGTTGGTACGATCCACGACCCCCTCACCGGCGTTGTACGCCATGATGACCCGCCCGTAATCGTTTTTGTATTTATTCAGAAGACGCTTGAGGTGTCGGGTGCCCGTGCGCAGATTGGTTTCGGGATCAAAGAGCGCATCCGCCGACGAAACGCCGTAATCCGCAGCGGTCGCAGGCATCACCTGCATCAGACCAACAGCACCAGCATGGGAAACCGCGTGGGCGTTATAGTTGGATTCAGCCGCCACTACGGCATGCACCAGCGATTCTTCGACACCATAGCGCCTGGCGACGTCCGGAATCATGGCCTTGACCTGGGCGCGGCTCGGACGCGGCTGGCTTGGTGGAGCAGCCTGGGCGGGTCTGACTGGTGCGGATGTGGCAGGGGTGGCGTCTTCAACAGCCGCTGTCTCCGCCCTGGCGGCAGCGGACTCGTCCGACGCACTCCAGCCTGCCACCGGCAGACACAGCAAAAGGAGTAACCACCAGGACCGCAATGGACGAAGCACAGGCGATTTGATCATCCGTTCGACGAACCTCTCTGCTGAATAAGGGTGCGGATCCCGACCGGAACACGATGAACAAGGAATGTGATCCTCATCTCACGATACTCTGCACAACAATTCAAGTCATGAACAGCGAAAAACGGCACCTGATCTTCACACGCCTGCGCGACGCCAACCCTGCACCGACCACCGAACTGGTCTACCGCACCCCCTTCGAGCTGCTGGTCGCGGTCGTCCTCTCGGCCCAGGCCACCGACATCAGCGTCAACCGGGCTACCGCGACCCTGTTCCCGGTCGCCAATACGCCGGCCACCATGCTGGCGCTCGGCGAAGAGGGGCTCAAGGCGCACATCCGCACCATCGGACTTTTCAACAGCAAGGCGCGCAATCTGATCAAGACCTGCACCATCCTGCTCGCCGAGCACGGCGGCGAGGTGCCGCGCGACCGCGCGTCGCTGGAAGCCCTGCCGGGCGTCGGGCGCAAGACCGCGAATGTGATCCTGAACACGGCCTTTGGCGAGCCTACCATCGCGGTGGATACGCATATCTTCCGGGTCGCCAACCGCACCGGGATCGCGCCGGGAAAAACTCCGCTGGCCGTTGAACAACGATTGCTGCGGCATGTTCCCAAGGCATTCCGGCAGCACGCCCATCACTGGCTGATCCTCCACGGACGCTATATCTGTATCGCCCGCAAGCCACGCTGTCCGCAATGCCAGATCGCCGATCTGTGCGAATTTCCGGACAAGGCGCCAGCCTGACCGGATGACGCCCGAACCGCTGGTCAAGACACTTGCTGTGCTAACCTAAACCGCGTCCAGAGCGAGAGGCTCAGTTTCGGATCAGTTCGACGTTTGGCGCATTCACGGATCCTGGTGAGGACGCGGTTTAAAATTTTATATTTTTTAATATCTTAAATCGCGCCAACTCCAGCAGTCGTCGATGCCGCCAAGGCTTGACCCATCCAAAAACATCGCATACTGCACTGGGCGCGATTTAAGCCATCACTCAAACCGGCTAAGGGAGCCCGGACGGATGACCACACGCGAATTCGACACCCTTGTCATCGGTACCGGTCCAGCCGGCGAAGGCGCGGCGATGAAGCTCGCCAAGTCCGGCCAGCGGATTGCCGCCATTGAGGCCCACGATGCGGTCGGCGGCGGCTGCACCCATTGGGGCACGATCCCCAGCAAGGCGCTCCGCCATTCGATTCAGATGCTGGCGGACTACCGGCGCAATCCGCTCTTTCAGCACACGAAATATCAGCTCGAAATCGAGTTTCCGGATCTGCTGCGGGCGGCGGACGGTGTCATCCACGATCAGGTCCGCACCCGCTATCGCTATTATCAGCGCAACCGGGTCGAGATCGTTTTCGGGCGTGCGCGCTTTCTGGAACCGGATCTGGTGGAGGTGCAGCGACCCGGCGGCCTGACCGTCAAGCTGCGCGCCCGGCATATCGTCATCGCCACCGGTTCGCGTCCCTATCATCCGCCCGACATCGATTTCAACCACCCGCGCATCCGTGACAGCGACTCGGTGCTGGCGCTCCAGCACACCCCGCGCTCCATCACCATCTATGGGGCCGGCGTCATCGGCTGCGAATATGCCTCGATCATGAGCGCGCTCGATGTCAAGGTGAATCTGGTCGATACCCGCGATCGGCTGCTGTCGTTTCTCGACGACGAGATCACCGACGCGCTCGGCTATCACCTGCGTCAGCAGGGTGTCCTGATCCGTCACAATGAAGCCTATGAGCGCGTCGAGGCCGGCGCGGACGGCGTCGTGCTGCACTGTCAGTCAGGGAAGAAATTCAAGACCGACATCCTGCTCTGGGCCAATGGCCGCACCGGCAACACGCACGACATGGGACTCGAAGACATCGGTCTGACGCCCAATCAACGGGGCCAGTTGGATGTCAACAGCAGCTATCAGACCGCCCTCCCCCACATCTATGCCGTGGGCGATGTCGTTGGCTCACCCGCACTGGCCAGCGCCAGCTACGATCAGGGTCGTTTCGTCGGTGGCCATATCGCCGATGGCGCCTGCGACTGGTCGCTGATCGAGGAATTTCCGACCGGCATCTACACCGTGCCGGAGATCAGTTCGATCGGCCGCACCGAACGCGAACTGACCGCCAGCCAGATCCCCTACGAGGTCGCCCAGGCCGACTTCAAGAGCATCGCCCGCGCCCAGATCACCGGACACACCGTCGGCATGCTCAAGATGCTGTTTCACCGCGAGACCCTGGAGATCCTCGGTATCCACTGTTTCGGCGAACAGGCCGCCGAGATCGTGCATATCGGTCAGGCGATCATGGCCCAGCGCGGCGCGGCCAACAGCATCCGCTATTTCACCGAGACCACCTTTAATTATCCGACGATGGCCGAAGCCTACCGCGTCGCTGCGCTCAATGGGCTGAACCGGCTGTTTTAAACCGCGTCTCCACTGGTGGAGATGACATCTCCAAAATCAAACACAAACTGAAAACTACGCATATCGCGCTGGACGCGGTTTAGGCAGACAGAATCCGCACAACAGTCCTCACCCGCCGACAGGGACGACGGATAGAACCATGTCGATGTCGTGTCAATAAGACCGCCGCACCTCCAGCACATCGGGAATCTGCTGGATCTTGCTGATCAGACGCTCCAACTGATCCATATCCTTGACCTCGGCGGTGAAGCGCATGGACGCGGTGTCGGTGCTCTTTTCGGAATGGCTGTTGACCCCCAGCACATCGACATCCTCATCGGAAAAGATCGATGAAACATCCCGCAGCAGACCTTTGCGGTCGGCGGCGATCACCAGGATATCGACCGGATAGACGGACTGGGCGGGCTGATCGGCCCAGCGCACGCGGATCAGACGCGCGGCCTCGGCGGGCGGGAGATGGCGCACATTGCCGCAGCTCTTGCGGTGGATGGTGATGCCGCGTCCGCGCGTGACGAAGCCGACGATGTCGTCAGAGGGCACCGGCTTGCAGCATTGAGCCATCTGGGTCATGAGATCATCGACGCCTTCGACGATCACATCGCCCGCCCCCGTCGGTTTGTGCCGGTGGCTCGGGCGGGGACGGGGCTCGGTCTCGCGCGGCTCCTCGACCCTGGGCTCGCCGACCTGACGGGCGACCTGCCCGACCGCGAGATCGCCGCGACCGATGGCCGCCAGCAGATCTTCGCCGCGCCGGTAATTGAACTTGAGCGCGATCTCATCCAGATGGGCCTTGTCGATGATGCCCAGGCGCGACAGCTCGCGATCGAGGAGCGTGCGGCCTTCGTGCAGATGCTGATCGAAATCCTGCTGCTTGAACCACTGACGCACCCGGTTGCGCGCCCGCGCGGTGATGAGATAGCCGTGATGCGGACTCAGCCAGTCGCGGCTGGGCGCGGCGTTTTTCTGGGTCAGGATCTCGACGCTGTCACCGCTGTGGAGCGGCTGGGTCAGCGGCACGATGCGTCCATTGACCCGCGCGCCCCGGCAGCGGTTGCCGATCTCGGAATGGATGGCATAGGCGAAATCCAGCGGCGTGGCGCCCTTGGGCAACTCGATGACCTTGGATTGCGGCGTCAGCACATAGATGTGCGTCGGCTCGAATTCGCTCTTGAAGCGCGACACGGCATCGCCGCTGTCCTCACCGTCGCTCTTGGACTCCAGCCAGTTGCGCATCCAGACCACGCGCCGCTGAAAGGCGGCGTCATGACCCTTGGCCTCTTTATAGGCCCAATGCGCCGCAACGCCGAATTCGGCATGACGGTGCATGTCGTGGGTGCGGATCTGCACCTCCAGCGATTTGTCGCCCGGTCCCACGACCGCCGTGTGCAGCGACTGATAGAAATTGCCCTTGGGGGTGGCGATATAGTCGTCGAACTCCTTGGGGATATGCTTCCAGCGCCCGTGAACCAGACCCAACGCGGCATAGCAGTCCGCGACCGTCTGCACCAGGATGCGCACCGCGCGCAGGTCGAAGATCTCGGTGATGTCCACGCTCTTGCGCTGCATCTTTTTCCAGATGCTGTAGAGGTGCTTGGGACGCCCGCTGATCTCGGCCTCGATGCCCGCCTCGTCGAAGAGGTCGTGCAGGGTGGCAATGACATCGGCGATGTACTGCTCGCGTTCGCCGCGCCGCTCGGCCAGCAGTCTGGCGAGACGCTGGTAATCCTCGGGTTGCAGATAGCGCAGACTCAGGTCTTCCAGTTCCCACTTGACCTGCCAGATGCCGAGCCGGTTGGCGAGCGGGGCATAGACACGCTGGGTGTCGCGGGCGATCTTGGTGCGGCGCTCGGGGTCGAGATCCCTGATGCTGCGCATCAGATGCACCCGCTCGGCGAGCACCACCAGCACCACCCGCACATCCTCGGCGATACCGAGCAGCAGCCGGCGCAGATTTTCCTCGTGCTCGGGCTGATCCTTGGCGGCGATGATGGCATTGACGTTGGCGATCTGACCGATGCGCGCCAGATCGCCGACCATGCGCGCGATACCGGGACCGAAGCGCGCAGTCAGTTCAGCGTCGGTGAGTTCATTCTGCTCCAGACAGCCATTGAGCAGGGCCGCGATCAGGGTCTCGGAGTCCATCCGCAGACGCGCCAGGATATCTGCCGTGGAGAGCACATGACGCACATGGGTCTCGCCGGTCTCGATGCGGCGGTCGCCACGGTAACGGGTCAGGGCGACGCAGGCGCCGGCAATCTGCCTGAGTTCCTCCTCCGGGTAATGGGTGGCGAGACTGTCGAGCCAGTGACGGATCGCGCTCTCGTCGTCACTGTCCTGCTCGGGGAGGTTGTAGAGTGGTTTGGACATGCAGAAAAGCCTCCAGCAGCCAGCCTCCAGGGACCAGCAAGGCATCACGGGGCGGGGCGACGGATCACTTGCGGGCAGTCCCCTGTTGCGCATGTTTTTCGACAGGATTAACAGGATTCCTAATAAACTTTTTTAAATCATGCTAATCCTGTAAATCCTGTCTGAATTCAAGTCCTTCCATCCTGCGAATTGGGGCACTACCCGCTTGCGGTTGCGACGAGGGGTTAATCCAGAACGTGGCTGACCAACCCATCCGCCAGCTTGGGCTCAAACCAGGTGGATTTGGGCGGCATCACCTCACCGGCGTCGGCGACCGCCATGAGATCCTGCATCTGGGTCGGATAGAGTGCGAAAGCGACCGCCATCTCGCCTGAATCCACCCGCTTGACCAGTCCATCCAGCCCGCGAATGCCGCCGACGAAATCAATCCGCTCGTCGCGCCGGGGGTCTTGGATACCCAGAATGGGGCCGATCAGGTGGTTCTGCAGCAGGCTCACGTCGAGCCGTTCGACCGGATCATCCGGGATCAGTGCCGGATCCAGCGTCAGCCGATACCAGCGACCCTCCAGATAGAGTCCGAATTCAGCCGGTTGTGCCGGCTTGACCGGCGTCGTGCTCGGCTCGACTCGAAAGGCGTCGTGCAGACGATGCAGAAAAGACGCGGCGTCATGACCATTCAGGTCTCTGACCACCCGGTTGTAATCGAGGATCTGCATCTGGTCGTGCGGAAAAATGACGGCGAGAAAGCCGTTGCAGGGCTCGTCCCCGCTGTGCTGCGGATTGGCGGCGCGACGCGCGGCGGCGACCCGTGAGGCCGCCGCAGAGCGATGGTGCCCGTCGGCGACATAGAGCGCGTCGAGCGCATCGAATGCGGTCGTCAGGCAGGCGATGAGATCCGGCTCGGCGATGGTCCAGATTTCATGACGCACGCCATCGGCGGCGGTGATGTCAACCTCAGCCGGCGCGGCGCTGACGGCGGCGAGCACGGCATCAATGGCCGGCGTGGCGCGATAGACCAGAAACACCGGGCCGGTCTGGGCGTTCAGCGCCTCGATCTGGCGCACCCGGTCATCCTCTTTCACCGGACGGGTGAACTCATGCTTTTTGATGCGCCCGGCGTCATAAGCCGCCACCGATGCGCTGGCGACCAGCCCGATCTGGGTATGGGCACCCATGGTCAGACGGTATGCCTGATAACCGGGTGACGGGTCGCGGATCAGCACGCCCTCGGCGAGCATCCGGTCCAGATTTTCGCGGGCCCTGGCATAGACCGTCGGGTCATAGGGATCGATACCCTCGGGCAGATCCACCTCGGGGCGCGAGATGTGCAGAAAGCTCCAGGGACGCCCGACGACCATCCGTCGCGCCTCGGCGGCATTCATCACGTCATAGGGCGGGGCAGCCACCTCGGCGGCGCGACCGGGAGCCGGACGCAGACCGGCGACGGGTTTGATCAGTGACATGGGGGTCTCGCTTATCGCTTTCGACAGGATTGACAGGATGGTAGCAGCAAGCTCGCCGCGCGGGGAAACGGCAGTTGGCAGTTGGCAGTTGGCAGTTGGCAGTTGGCAGTTGGCAGTTGGCAGTTGGCAGTTGGCAGTAAAATATGGTGTGCATCCATTTCACCCTGTCAAACTCAATGCTGGTGCACCACCGAAGAACAGTCTTTTTGACAGGATTAACAGGATTTTTAACACATTGGTTTTTTAATCCTGTCTAAAAAATCTTTCCATCCGATGAATCAGGGCGCTAACCTGATCTGACGACTGGCCCCGCTTTGTCGCAAACCCGCCAACAGACGAGTTTTCGAATCACTAGAGCATTGAAACAAAGCATTATTTTTATCGGCACACCCTTTGCTTGGCCCATCTGTAACGATTCAGGAGCAAGCCATGACAGAGACGCCGATTCCGGTCACGATCAACGACACCACCCTGCGCGACGGCGAGCAGTCCGCCGGGGTCGCTTTTTCGCTGGACGAAAAGCTGGCCATCGCGCGCGGGCTGGATGCGCTCGGGGTGCCGGAGCTGGAAATCGGCATCCCGGCGATGGGCGAGGAAGAGCGCGAGTCGATCCGCGCCGTCGCTGCGCTGGGTCTCTCCGCCCGGCTCATGGTCTGGACGCGGATGCTCCCGGACGACATCGCACAGTGCGCGGATCTGGGCGTCGATCTGATCGATCTCTCGATCCCGGTCTCCGATCAGCAGATCGCCCGCAAGCTGGGGCGCGACCGTGACTGGGCACTCGACCAGATCCGGCGTCAGGTGCGCGTGGCGCTGGAGATGGGGCTGGAGGTCTGCGTCGGCGCCGAGGACGCCTCGCGCGCCGATCCCGATTTCCTGCGGCTGGCCGCCGAGACGGCGCAGCAGGCTGGCGCGCGACGCTTCCGCTTCGCCGATACGGTCGGTCTGCTGGATCCATTCGGCGTCTTCGAGCGCATCCGCGCGCTACGCGCCAGTGTTGATCTGGAGATCGAGATGCACGCGCACGACGACCTGGGGTTGGCGACCGCCAACACCCTGGCAGCGGTGCGCGGCGGTGCCACGCATGTCAACACCACGGTCCACGGACTCGGCGAGCGCGCCGGTAACGCCGCACTCGAAGAGGTGGTCATGGGGCTGAAGCATGTCCACGGCATCGACTGCGGGGTCGATCTGCCGCATTTCGAAGGACTCTCACGGCTGGTCGCCAAGGCGTCCGGCAAACCGGTCGCCTGGCACAAGAGCCTGGTCGGCGCCGGCGCCTTCACCCATGAGGCGGGCATCCATGTCGATGGACTGCTCAAGGATCCGCTCAATTATCAGGGCATCGATCCCGCCGAGCTGGGCCGCCGTCATCGTATGGTGCTCGGCAAGCATTCGGGCAAGCGCGCGGTGCAGCAGGTCTATGCCGATCTGCTGCGCTTCGATCTCGATCCGGATCAGGCCGAGCGCGTGCTGCCGCTGGTGCGCCGTTTCGTCACCCAGACCAAGCGATCCCCGGAAACCCTTGAGCTGCGCGGCTTTCTGGCCGAAATAGGGCATCCGCAGGCGGCGCGGCTCCAGTAGGTCACGATCATGGATTTCCTCGACTTCACTGGCGAAGAGATGTACTTCAACGAGCCGCTTGCGCCGGACGTTGAGGCGCTGCTGACCGACGCCTCCCAACGCTACGGCGAAGAATCGGCTGAATTGAGCCTGATGCGGGCCTATTTCCTCGAACCTCAGCATCTGACGGTGCTGGTCGCGCTCTATCGCTATTTCTATTACCGCCAGCGTTATCGCGAGGCGCTGATCACGGCGGAGCGGGCGATTGCCATCGTCGCCGAGCGGCTTGAATTACCGCCACGCTGGGAGGATCTGTCGGAGTCCAATCTGAGCGCGGCGACCCAGCACTCCATGACCCTGACCCGCTTCCTGCTGCTGGCGCTCAAGGGATCGGCTTATCTGCTGATGCGGTTGAACGAACCTGAAGCGGCGCTGGCACGCTTTGAGAAGGTCGCCGAGGTCGATACCAGTGACCGGCTCGGCATCAACGAATTACTGACGATGGCCCGCGCCGCCGTGGCAGAAGCCGCCGCTGCACAGGCTGGTGACAAGGTGCATTACCTGAAAACATAGATGATTTCCAGGAAAGCCCGTCCCTCTGACAACATTTTTTGACAGGATTGACAGGATCTCTTAAACCACTGTTTTAAATCCTGTTAATCCTGTCTAAATTAAAAATCCAACTGAATCTGGAGCCCACCATGACCGACGACGAATTCGAGCTTGACCTGAGCGAACTCTCCAGCGCCGAGGATTTTCTCGACTATTTCGGCATCGCCTTTGTGCCGTCCGTGGTGCAGGTCAATCGTCTGCACATCCTGCAACGCTTTCATGATTATCTGGAGCAGGTCGATGAGATGCCCGATTCGACCCAGGCGCGCTGGGCGCTCTACGCTGATCGGCTGAAGACGGCCTATCAGGATTTCCTGACCTCGGACGCCGCCACCGAAAAGGTCTTCCGGGTCTTTCGGATGCACGAACCCCGCACCGTCGCGGTGCCCCTCAGCGATCTGATGGAGCAGGTGTCCCATGCGCCCCGCCTATGAATTCGGTGACGAGGTGCGTGTCCTGCGCAATGTGCGCAACGACGGCACCTATCCGGGCGAGGCCACCGGGGCCCTCCTGATCCGTCGCGGCAGCACCGGCTTCGTGCGCGATGTCGGCACCTTTCTGCAGGATCAGATCATCTATACGGTGCATTTTCTCGACAGCGACCGGGTGGTGGGCTGTCGCGAGGAAGAACTGCAACCGGCAGACGCGCCCTGGATTCCGAGCCGCTTCGAGTTCCGTGACCGGGTCGCAAGCCGTCTGCCGCTGGCGATCCAGGGCCGGGTGCTGGTGCAGGCAGGCGAGATCGGCGAGGTGATCCGTGTGGTGCGCGATCAGCCGGGCGGGGTCGCCTATCATGTCCATTTCAACGACCGCAACACCCTGCTGGTGCCTGAGACGGCATTGATCGAGGCCGAGCACGACGCCTGAAATAGACAGGATTGACAGGATTTTCCAGAACGCTATGAACATCCCCGCATCATCCGATCCAGCGCGCCCCGAGTACCGCTACCATCTGCTGCGCGCCGCCAGCGAGCGGTTCCAGACCGCTCCCGGCGCCTTGAATGTGGAACAGTTGGCCCAGGCCGAGCGTCAGGCCAGCCAGACCTTCGCGTTGGAGACGCTGGTGCTCGCCTCGCCCGAGGCGCGCGACACCATGATTCCTGACGCGCGTCTCGACGAATCCGTGAACCTCATCCGCCAGCGTTACCCGGATGAAGAAACCTTTCTGGCCGATCTGGCGCAAAGCGGTCTCGATGAATCGACGCTGCGTCAGGCGCTGCAACGCGAACTCATCTTCGATGCCGTCATGCAACGAGTCGGCGCACGCGCCGCGCCGGTCACCGAGGTCGATGAACAACTCTTTTATGAACTCCATCGTGATCGCTTCACGACCCCGGAGCGGCGCACCGCGCGCCATCTGCTCATCACCATCAACGATGAGTTCGCCGACAACCGGCGCGACGTGGCGCGAGCGCGCATCGAGCGGATTGCGACGCAACTGAACGGACGGGCCGAACGCTTCGGCCAGCTCGCCCGCGCCCATTCCGAATGCCCGACTGCGATGGATGAGGGGCGTCTCGGCACCGTCCCGCGCGGCCAGCTTTTCCCCGAACTGGATGCGGCGCTCTTCGCACTGGACGAGGGCCGCGTCAGCGGCGTCCTGGAATCCGATCTGGGATTTCATCTGTTGCTGTGCGAACGCATCGAAGCCGCCACATCCATCACCTTTGATCAGGCCAGGACGAAAATCCGCACAATCATTGAGACCAGGCGTCAGCGGGATGATCAGAAAGCCTGGATCGCCAGTCTCCGCCAGCCCTGAACAGTTGCATCCGAGCGAAATCCGGTTTATTTTTGTGTTTTATTCGCAACAGTTTGCATGACCAAGACGCTGGTCCATAGCCTCTTGCGGTTAGCTGTCCATCCCTGACGTAAACCAACGGTTCCGGGCGATGCAAAAAAGCGACACGCCGTTGCAGTGTGTCTTTTTTTGCCTAATCTGTTGCAAAACGTCCTGCCGTCATCTATAGTCCACAGCGCAAAGCATGATTGCATTCGGTTTCAGCAGTCTACCTGACAAATTCACAACAGCGGAGAACAGCATGAACAAGAAACTTCTTACCCTGGCGGTCGCCGCCGCACTCGCCACGCCCGCTATCGCATCGGCTGAAGCCATCATGTATGGCCGGCTGCATGTTTCCATCGATTATGTTGACGTGACCAACGCCATCGCGCCGGTTGCCAACTACCTGCCTGCCAACCAGGGCAACCCGTCCTACTGGGCACGCAACGGCGAGAATCTTGGCGTCGTCGTTCCCGGCGTGGCTGGTCCTGTCGGCGCTGTGGCTGTCGCGCCGCAGCAGGTCGGTGGCGGCTCGGACTTCACCGGCTGGGGCATGACCAACGGCTACATCCCGCGTAACGCCCCTGTCACCGGCGCCGGTGGCGGTCGCGCCAGCCGTCTGGGCGTGAAGGGCAACGAAGACTTGGGCAACGGTCTCAAGGCGATCTATCAGATCGAGTTCGGCATCAACCCGACCGACTCCAACAACGATCTGGACAACAACGCCGACGCCATCACCATGCGTAACACCTTCGTCGGCCTGGGCGGCGACTGGGGTTCCTTCCTGGTCGGTCGTCATGACACCCCGCTGAAGATGTCCACCGGCAAGCTCGACCTCTTCGCGGACAGCCTGGCTGATAACAACACCACCGTCGGCTTCAACGACATCCGTGCCGACAATGTCGTCGCCTACATCTCGCCGAGCTTCAGCGGCTTCAATTTCTCTGCCGCCGTGGTTCCGGCTGGCGGCTCGAACGTCCTGGGCAGCCAGAACACTGAAGCCGACAGCATCAATGCTGGCTGGTCGCTTGCCGCCGTCTACAGCAACGGTCCCTTCTACGGATCGCTGGCCTACGAAAGCCTGGGCTACGAACTGTTCAACACCAATGCCAACAACTTCGGCTGCGCCGTCAATGCCGCCAGTTGCACGACCTCCGACACCGACTGGACCAAGTGGCGCGTCGGTCTCGGTCTGCTGAATTGGAACGGCTTCAGCCTGACTGGTATCTACGAGAATCACGACAATATCGCCGGTTCCGATGCCTACACCTCTGGCTCGTACGACGGTGTGACCTGGTATCTGCCGGGCGGCCCTCAGAAGGCCGATCTGTGGCAGGTTCAGGCCGCTTATTCGTTCGGCAACAGCATGATCAAGGCCATGTACGGTCAGGCTGAGTTCAGCTCTGACGATCTGGTGCCCCAGCTTGGTCTGTCGCCCCTGGCTGCACAGCGTCTGAACGATGTGTACGAAGGCAATCGTGACACTTGGGGCATCGGCTTCGAGCAGAACTTCAGCAAGCGCACCAAGGCTTACGCGCTTTACACCGACGTGTCTGACGACCGTGCCGACTGGACTGCCGGCTCCGAGTGGAGCGGCTTCTCGCTGGGCATGATCCACAACTTCTAAGTTCAACTTAGGATTTGCGAGATGAAAAACGGGGCCATCTGGCCCCGTTTCTTTGTGCCTTCTTAAACAGCGCCCAGTGAGATATGTCGATGCCTTCGGTTTGGACGGGCTTTGGCAGCATCGACTGGCGCCGGAGCTGGCGCGGCTTAAGAAGCTGAAAAATATAAAATATTAAACCGCATCCCCACCAAAGGCCGTCGATGCGCCAAACGTCCGGCTCACTCGAAACTCAGCGTTTCACTCTGGACGCGGTTTAACGACCGAGCGTTCTGACTCCATGCGGCGTCCCCAGAATCAGGACATCGGCAGGCCGGTGCGCGAAGAGACCAACCGTGACCACGCCCGCGATCATGTTGATCTGCTGCTCCAGTTGCCGCGGGTCGGTGATCTCCAGATGCTGCACATCCAGAATCAGATTGCCATTGTCGGTGACAAAGCCATCGCGCCAGACCGGGGTGCCGCCCAACTGAACCAGTTCGCGCGCCACATAGCTGCGAGCCATCGGAATGACCTCCACCGGCAGCGGAAAACGCCCGAGCACCTCCACCAGCTTGCTCTCGTCGGCGATGCAGACGAATTGACGGCTTGCCGCTGCGACGATCTTCTCGCGGGTCAGCGCCCCGCCGCCGCCCTTGATGAGTTGCAGCCGGTCGTTGGATTCATCCGCGCCGTCCACATAGAGCGACAGCTCGCCCACACCATTCAGATCCAGCACTGGGATACCGTGCTGTTTGAGCCGTGCGGTCGAGGCTTCCGAACTCGATACCGCCCCCTCAATGCGACCCCTGATCGTTGCCAGCGCGTCGATGAAATGATTGACGGTCGAGCCTGTGCCAACACCGATCACACCGCCTTCGACATAGCCCAGCGCCGCCTCGGCGGCCTGTTTTTTCATCGCATCGGCATTCATGCATCGTCCTCCTGATTTGGTTATGTGAGGCGGGCGATCATAGCAGAGCCGTCGGCGCCCGAGCTTGAGCGAAAAATTGCTTTTAAACCGCAAAGACGCAAAGAGCACAAAGGATTTCGGGGGAGCCCAGACCGTGAGCCGCAGCCAATGCGTCAGGCGTCATACCTGGCAAGCGTCCCGTTTTCTTCGCGTCCTTTGCGCCTTTGCGGTGCAAATGACCGAACTTGGATTACACATTCGGTGACGACGGCTTCCAACGGAATATCCCAGGGCTGCGGTTCAATGCGTGCAACCTGCTGGCAGGCGTGGGCGAGGCCGATCAGTCGCGGACGATTCCAGGCCCGATGCCGACGGAGATAGGCCAGAGTGCGGTCATAGAAGCCGCCGCCCATGCCAAGACGGTTGCAATCGGCATCGAAGCCCACCAGCGGCATCATGAGCAGATCCAGATTCCAGGCAAGCCTGAGCCCCCGGCGTGACCGTGGTTCCGGAATGCCGAAACGATTGGGGCACAGCGGCGCGCCAGGGACATAGGGCGCAAACCAGAGCCTGTCACCGCGCCGCCCGTTGAGACGTGGTCTCAGGACCGGGAGATAGCCGGTCTTGCCGCGCCGGTGTGCCTGCTCCAGCAATGGACGGGGATCGAGTTCGCCATCGGCGGGCCAGTAAAAGGCAATCCGGCGGGCGCGCAGAAAAACGCGCGCACGGGCAAGTCTTTTCGCCACACTGGCGGCATGTCGGCGTTGTTGCTGAAGAGTGAGGGATCGACGTGCGGCACGGAGCTCACGACGGAGGGCTTTTCGCGGATGCATGCCGGGTAAAAGAAGGGACATCCCCCATTGGTGCCGTTGCGACCTTTGTTCTTGAACCGGAAGGTTCAAGTGGGGACAATCGACGCCGCTTCAGGCTTTCCGCTCGGTGACGGACTTGCGCAACAGCTTTGTGGTCATGCCCCCAGGGCAGCGATTAGGCTCAAGAAAATACCCGGCCACTCTCGAACACTACAGGGGATGTCTTGGGATGAAGGCTATACCTTTTCAGCCGATGCGTCCAGCGGCGGTTCAACGGGCGGCTCGGCAGCCAGCGCGGTCGAGATCCGTTCCTGGATCTGACTCAGACGTCGATCCGTCTCGTCTTTCGTCACAGGCCGTATCCGCTGAAGCTGGATGAGTTCGTGCGCGATGTTCAGCGCCGCCATCACGGCGATCCGATCCGAGCCAATCACGCGCCCGGTTTGACGAATCTCGCGCATGCGCTCATCAAGGAGGCGGGCTGATGCGCGCAGATCCTCCTGCTCCTGCGGGGAGCAGGCGATGCGATAATCCTTGTCCAGAATCCTGATACTGACCTGCAACGGCTCATCGCTCACAAATTTTCCTCCATGGCGCGCAATCGGGACAGCATGGCCTCGACACGGCTGCGCGCCTGTTCGGTTTTTTCAATCAATTCGCCGCGCTCCGCAAGCAGCGCCTCCTGATGGGTGCGCAGCGACGCATTGTCGTCTCGGAGCTGTTGATTGAGGTGAATCAAAGCGCTCACCTGCTGCTCCAGTTGATCGAGGTCGAAGTGTGCCAAAGTCCGCGACTCCATTGAAATTCTGTGCACTATAGAAGGGGTATGGTGAGCGGTCAATCGGGCAGGCGGGCATGCTATGATCCGGAGCCGATTCAGTATTTGGCGCCTGGCCGGCGTCATGGAGGTTGCCATGGATATCGACTGCGAAGAGATGAGCCGCTTGCTGGAAGCCAGCGCCCTGTCTCCGACCCCGAGCGAAGCGCATGGCATGCTGTGCGGCGTCATCTGCGGCGGTGACGCGACCCCGGAACAGACCTGGATCGATCAGCTCCTGCCCAAAACGGATGCAAACGCTCCACCGCTGGATGCCGCCCGCGACAGACTGCGCTCCCTCGTCACGCAGACACAAGCCGACATCGTCTCACCTGATCTGGGTTTCAGTCTGTTGCTACCGGACGAGTCCCGCCCGCTGGCTGAACGCGCGACCGCGCTCTATGACTGGGTGCGCGGTTTTCTCTATGCCCTGGGCCTGCTCGGGGTCTCGGAACGCGATTTCTCTGCGCAAACCCAGGAAGTGTTACGCGATTTTACCGATCTGACACGCATGGATCTCGACGACCTGGAAGACAGCGAAGAAAACGAGTCGGCCCTGACCGACGTGACCGAATTCGTGTGGGCGGCGGCGCTGCTGGTCCATGCCGAGCGGGCCGGCGCACGCGACGAGTCCAGTCAGTCATGACCGGCGCCGAATTCAAACGCCGACGGCGCGCACTGCTCAAATCCATGAGCCCCAATGGACTGGCGATTCTGCCAGCGGCACGTGAAACGATCCGTAACCGCGACGTGCATTACCCCTTCCGCCAGAGCAGCGACTTCAGCTATCTCACCGGCTTTCCCGAGCCCGACGCCTTCGCCGTCTTCGCGCCGAAGCGCAAGGAAGGCGAATTCATCCTCTTCTGTCGCCCGCGCGACCCCGAACGCGAACAGTGGGACGGAACGCGGATCGGCGTCGAGGGCGCCATCGCCCGTTTTGGCGCCGCCGAGGCTCATCCGCTGGACGAACTGGACGCCATTCTGCCAACCCTGATCGAGGGGCGAACCAGCCTTTACTACCCGATCGGCACCGAGGACGCACTTGATGCGCGGATCATGGGCTGGGTGCGGCAGGTACGGGCCAAGACGCGCACCGGCGCGGTCGCGCCGGATACCTTCGTAAACATTGAATCGGTCCTGCATGAGCAGCGACTCATCAAGCATCAGTCCGAACTGACGCTGATGCGCCACGCCGCCCGCATCTCCGCCAAGGCCCATCGCCGGCTGATGCAGGCGTGCAGGCCCGGACTCAATGAGCGGGATCTGGAGGCCGAATTTCAACACGCCTGCGCTACAGCCGGCGCCCGTTTTCTGGCCTATCCGTCCATCGTCGGCGGCGGGACCAACGCCTGCACCCTGCATTACACTGCGAATGACGCCCCGTTGCGCGACGGCGATCTGGTGCTGATCGATGCCGGCTGCGAACTGGACGGCTATGCCTCCGACATCACCCGCACCTTCCCGGTCAATGGCCGTTTCAGTCCCGCCCAGCGCGAGGTCTATGATCTGGTGCTGGCCGCCCAGCAGGCCGCCATCGCCAGCGCGCGCCCCGGCTGCCACTGGAATGAGCCGCATGAGGCCGCCGTGCGGGTGCTGACCAAGGGTTTGATCCAGCTCGGTATCCTCACAGGCAAGGTCGGCAAACTCATCAAGGATGAGGCGTACAAGCCCCATTACATGCACCGCACCGGCCACTGGCTCGGCATGGACGTGCATGATGTCGGCGCCTACAAGCGTGACGGCGAGTGGCGTTTGCTTGAGTCGGGCATGGTGCTGACGGTCGAACCGGGGCTGTATCTGCCCGCGACCGACACCGTGCCGGAACCTTATCGCGGCATCGGCATCCGCATCGAAGACGATGTGCTGATCACTGAAGACGGCAACGAGATCCTGTCAGCGGCGGCACCCAAAGAGCCCGATGAGATCGAAGCAGTTATGGGATCGTAGGTGCGAATTCATTCGCACCGTCAGTCGTCAGTTAGGCGCATGATTTTCAAAATGCCAACTGCCGGCTTCAGGACGCTGAAGGAATGACATATCCTGCGAGGACACACCGATGCTGCATACTTTGAAAGCAACGCTCTCTCCATCCGGTCAGATCATCTTCGACGAAGAGCTGCAGATCACCCGGCCAATCGCCGTGCTGGTGACCTTGCTCGACGATCTTCAGGCTTCCGATCAGGTAAAACCTGAAGCGGATCCACTCACCTGGTCCTTGAACGACGATGAACAGAAGATCTGGGAGGAACTACCAGCCTTTCGCACCCGGCATCCGGTCATCCTAAATACACTGGACATCACCCCCTGATGTATCTGCTCGACACCAATATCCTCAGTTACCTGATGCGGGGTCATCCAGGGGTACGCGCACGCTTCGAGAGGGTCAGGCGATCCGCGGACGATGCGTTCGTCCTGAGTCCTGTCGTTGACTATGAGATCCGCCGCTATCTGCTCCTCAAGGGTGCGACCCGCAATCTGGCTCAGTACCAGTCTCTCACGCTGAAGTGGCTGACCCCCGTCTTTGATGATGCGCATTGGGAACACGCCATTCGCCTTTGGGCTGAACGTCACCGGGGCGGCAAGCCCATCGCGGATGCCGATTTGCTGATCGCGGTAACGGCGCTGAGACAGCGTGCGATGCTGGTCACGAACAATACCGCCCACTTCGATGGACTCGGGTTGGACCTCGAAGATTGGAGCCTGGCGTGAGGGACGCAGGCAGGGCGAGGCCACATAACCCAGTCCGGCGAGAGTCGTCAGTCGTCAGAGTCGAGCGTTAAACGGCGCCACACAATTTTCTGCCAACTGCTGCTGGGCGAATGAATTCGCCCCGAAGAACTGCCAACTTGAAGATAAAGGTAATCAATGAACGACTACGACCTGGTGATTATCGGCGGCGGTCTGGTGGGCGGCAGTCTGGCCTGCGCCCTGGCCGGCACGCGGCTCAGGGTCGCGGTGATCGAGGCGGTGCCGGTTATCGCCGCGCGTCAGCCGAGCTATGACGAGCGGGTCATTGCCCTGTCGCTGGGCAGTCGGCAGATCTTCGGCGCCATCGGACTCTGGCCGGACATCGCGCCCGAGGCCGAACCCATCCGCAGGGTCCATGTCTCGGAGCGCGGACGGGGCTGTTTCACCCGACTCGATCAGACCGAGGAAGGTGTCGAGGCGCTTGGTTATGTGACGCCAGCGCGAGCCATGGGTCTGGCCATCCGCGCCAGACTGAAGGATGCCGCCAACATCGATTTCTTCTGTCCGGCGCAGCTCGTCGCGCAGCGTGTGATGGGCGACTGGATGGAGCTGGAGACGCGGACGAATGGCGAGAGCCGGTTTCTGCGCGCCCGGCTGCTGGTGGCCGCCGATGGCGGCGACTCGGCTATCCGTCAGCGGCTCGATTTCCAGATCCGTGAGCATGACTATGCGCATGACGCCATCATCACGACCGTCACAGCCGACCGGCCTCAGACCGGAGTCGCCTTCGAGCGATTCACCGACACCGGCCCGCTGGCGCTGCTGCCCATGACCGGCGGGCGTTATTCGGTGGTCTGGACCAGCCGTCGCCACGCAACCGCCGAGCTGCTCGCGTGCACGGATGATGAGTTTCTGGACCGTTTGCAGGAACGCTTCGGCTATCGGCTCGGTCGCCTGACCCAGACCGCGCCCCGCCGCGCCTATCCGCTCAAGCTCCTGCTGACCCGCGATCCGATCCGCGAGCGTCTGGTGCTGATCGGCAATGCGGCGCATACCCTGCATCCAGTCGCGGGTCAGGGCTTCAATCTGGGGCTACGCGATGTCGCCGCCCTGGCCGAGGTCGTGGCGCAGGCAGGCAGCGATCCCGGCACGGCGACGACGCTGGCCGCTTACCAGCGCTGGCGCGGTCGTGATCAGCTCGACACCGCCAATCTGACCGATGCCCTGGCGCGGCTCTTCGTACCGGCCTGGACACCCTTGAAACTGGCGCGCGGGGCCGGTCTGCTGGGTCTTGATCTGCTGCCGGGCGCGCGCCATCTGCTGGCGAGACGTTTCATGGGATTGGGCGGACGTCTGCCGCGTCTGGCCCGTGGACTGCCACTGGAGGTTTCGCGATGACGGACAGCGGGCAATCTTTTGATGTCGTGGTGGCGGGCGGCGGCATGGTCGGCGCTGCCTTTGCGTGCGCGGCATCCGGCAAGGGTCTTTCAATCGCCCTGATCGAGGCGCGCGAGCCGGTGCGCGACTGGCCGGCAGGCGAGGTGGATCTGCGGGTGTCCGCCCTGAGCCGGGCGAGTCAGCGTCTCCTGACCCGTTTAGGCGCCTGGGAGCGCATCGCCGAACTCGGCGCCAGCCCTTATCGCCAGATGCGCGTCTGGGACGCAGTCGGTGGCGGGCGGATTCATTTCGACAGCGCAGATCTGGGCGAACCGGATCTGGGTCATATCGTCGAGAATCGTGTCGTCCAGTTGGCATTGTGGGAACGGCTGGAGTCGGCCCCGGATGTCAGCCTGATCTGTCCGGCAGGCATTGTGGACATGGAGCGTCACACGCAGGGCACCAACCTGCTTTTCACCGATGGTCGACGGCTCGATGCCCGCCTGCTGGTCGGCGCGGACGGGCGCGATTCGCTGATCCGCGAGCTGGCCGGTATCGAGACCGAAGGCCGGGACTATGGCCAGCGCGCCATCGTCGCGACAATCCACCCGACCGACTGGCATCAGGAGACTGCCTGGCAGCGTTTTCTGCCCACCGGCCCGCTGGCGCTGCTGCCGCTGGCCGACGGGCGCTGCTCCATCGTCTGGTCCGCCACCGACGAACGCGCGGCACAACTGCTGGCGATGGACGATCTGGCCTTTTCCGAGGAGTTGACGCAGGCCAGCGAGTCCTGTCTTGGTCGGCTGACGCTCGATGGCCCGCGCGCCGCTGTCCCGCTACGTTTGCAGCACGCCAAACACTATGTGCAACCCGGACTGGCGCTGATCGGCGACGCCGCGCACGCCATCCATCCGCTGGCCGGTCAGGGGGTCAATCTCGGTTTCCTCGATGCCGCCGAACTCGCAGCGGCGCTGGATCTGGCCCTGGCGCATCGCCGCGAGATCGGCGGACTCTGGACCCTGCGTCATTACGAGCGCGCGCGGCGCGGCGACAATCAGTTGATGCTCGGCGCCATGGATGCCTTGAAGCGGCTGTTCAGCAACGACCAGCAACCCCTGGCCAGCCTGCGCAGCCTGGGGCTGTCGGCAACCGACCGACTGCCGCCGCTCAAGCGTCTTTTCATGGACCGCGCGCTGGGTCTGAGCCAGGATCTGCCACCCTTAGCGCGGCCTTAGCTGATTTTCAGGAAAGCTCGTACCCATGACCGAGTTTTTCGACGGGATTAACAGGATTGACAGGATTTTTTAATATTCTGTTTTTAGTCGATTTCCGGTCTGAGCATCCCGACTTCGTCTGGCTGCAAGTCTTGTAGGGCGATTTAAATCGTCCCTACAGGTGGTACGTCCTTTCCGGAAATCACCTTAATCCTGTTAATCCTGTTAATCCTGTCAAAATACACAGCGCTGTATCAGACCTTCAGAAAATCGACTTATAGACACTCCGACTGACATCCACACAAGAGTAAAAAACATGTCTGCCAAAAATGCCTTCTATGCCCAGTCCGGCGGTGTGACCGCCGTCATCAACGCCTCGGCCTGCGGGGTGATCGAGACCGCGCGCCGTCACAAAGACCAGATCGCCAATGTTTATGCCGGGCGCAACGGCATCATCGGCGCACTCACCGAGGATCTGATCGATACCAGCCAGGAATCGGATGCGGATATCGCCGCGCTGCGCTATACGCCCTCCGGCGCCTTCGGCTCCTGCCGCTACAAGCTCAAGAGCCTGGAGGCCAACCGGCGCGAGTACGAACGTCTGATCGAGGTCTTCAAGGCCCACGACATCGGTTATTTTTTCTACAACGGCGGCGGCGATTCGGCCGACACCTGTTACAAGGTCTCGCAACTCTCCGAGGCGCTGGGCTATCCGGTGCAGGCGATCCATGTCCCCAAGACGGTCGATAACGATCTGCCCATCACCGACAACTGCCCCGGTTTCGGCTCGGTCGCCAAATACATCGCCACCTCCGCGCTGGAGGCATCGTTCGACGTGCGCTCCATGTCCAAGACCTCAACCAAGGTCTTCGTGCTGGAGGTCATGGGGCGTCATGCCGGCTGGATCGCCGCAGCGGGCGGTCTGATCGAGGACCACGACATCCCGGTCATGATCCTCTTTCCTGAAATCGACTTCGATCAGGCGCGCTTTCTCGCCACCGTCAAGGAAAAGGTCGAGCGTTTCGATTTCTGCACCGTCATCGTCTCGGAAGGAGCCAAATATCCCGATGGCCGTTTCCTGGCCGAGCAGGGTACCCGCGACGCCTTCGGTCACGCCCAGCTTGGCGGAGCCGCGCCGGTCGTCGCCAACATGGTCAAGGACGCCACGGGCTACAAATTCCATTGGGCGGTCGCCGATTATCTCCAGCGCGCCGCGCGTCATCTGGCCTCCAAAACCGATGTCGAGCAGGCCTATGCGATGGGCCGCGCCGGGGTCGAATTCGCGCTGGCCGGACACAATGCCGTGATGCCAACCGTCAAACGTCTGAGCAGTAATCCCTATGCCTGGGAAGTGGGTGAGGCACCCCTGTCCGAAGTCGCGAACGTCGAGAAATTCATGCCGCGCGACTTCATCACCGAGGACGGCTTCGGCATCACCCCGATCTGCAAGGAGTATCTGATCCCGCTGATTCAGGGCGAGGATTACCCGCCCTTCGAGCACGGACTGCCCAAGTATGTGACGCTCAAAAATGTTGCGGTAGAATGCAAACTCAAGCCTTTCACAATTTGACACAACACCGATCATAAGATACACGGTGTGATCGGTCTTTCGGTCACACCAACAAATCTGAGGATTGCAATGATGTTGCTAAGGCGGCCAAAAACTGCACACGTTCCCTTCAGCCCTGCCATTTTTTACGCACTCGCTTTTGTGTCCGTCGGTGCCGCTGATGCAGCACCGGCAACCGATCTGGTCTGCACCGAGTGCGTCCAAGCATCGGATCTTGCGACGAATTCCGTGACCGGCAGCAAAATTAAAAATGGTTCGGTGAGTGCTGCTGATCTCAATGCGGCTCTACGCACCCAGTTGAGCAGGCTGGAATCGCGTCTTGCAGCGTTGGAGGGCGGTTCTTATAGTAAAGCTACATTCAAGGGGACTTACCAATGCATTGAGCAGTCGACAGAAAACGGCGGAAACAACACACCCGGAAAATCGTTTGCGTACATAAACCACACGAGCAAAGTCACGGTCGTCAAGGCCAACGGTGCTGGGAGCGTACAGTTTAAGGGATCGGCAACAGATACCGGGCGGTCATGGTGGGTCGATTGGAACAAGTCGGGGCAATTCAACTTTCTCGGCACCCAAGAGGACGTTGAAACCTGGAAAGACGATGGCACAGTCAACTATTCGGTTTCAGCTCAAGGCTATGTCAAATTTCTTGGCGATGCCGCCGCTACCAGCGAAGGCTGGATCAGCCTCAATGGCGACGTTATGACCATCCGTTACATGGAAAAAAATGACGATACCAACGACTACTTACAGAGCCTGGGCGTATGTGTGCGGACGGCGCGTTAGTTCGTACTGCAAGCTGAGCTTCGTTGCATGGGGTCCAATCTTGGCGTGGGGTAACTTCAACTCAATGTCATCATTGAGATCCCGTCCCATTCGGACCCGGTGAAGCACGAAATGAACAAGGACACCGGCGCCATGCTCGTCCGCTCCATTGAAATTCTACGCCTGTTCAAAGCGAGCGATGCAGACAGCGGGTCTCCAGATAGCGCCTGAATTCCTCGCGCTGGACCACATAAGGATCCGAATTCTGCTCATCCGGCACCTCCCGCGCATGGCGCAGACTGGCAGCTGAGGCGCTGAGATCCACCACCAGATCGGCCGTGGCCAGGGTCGATGAGATCAAGGACAGTGCATACCATTCGACCGCAAAGAAGCCGGTGACCATCACCGCCGGGTAGACGCTGGCCGGGCCGATGGCCGGGAGCACGATGAAGGCACCCGGATCCCATCCCGCCGCACAGAGCGATTCGATGAATTCCACTTCGCGGCGTTCGTATCCCATCCAGGATGCGGCATCCCAGATCCCCGCAATGCCAAGCGTCGAATTGATCGCAAAACGCTGTCCGGAACGAATGGCCCCCTCTGAATTGCCGTCGAACAGATTGGTGACGATGAATTCCGGCTCGGTCAGGTTGTTGTAGACGTTATAACCGGCCTGCTGAATCGGCAGCGGCAGGAGCCATCCCAGCCAATCGGCGGTCGGATTCACCACCTCGCGCACCAGCCAGGCGTTGAAGTTGAACACCTGACGGTTGAAGGTCTCGTAGGGATCGTCAGCAACCACCGACATGACCGGGGATGCGGCGGTGTCGGGCAAGACAGGGGATATTTCCGCCATCGTCAAGCTACACTGCACCATCAACAGGATCAGCCCCACAAACGCGCGCTTCAGCATGCCTGATTCCTCGTGCTCTGATCAAAAATCCGCCGTGCCGATCTGTCTGGCCCGTCATGCCCTGTGATGTGTCGCGACCGATGTCGTTCGCTCAGGCACCGCCACGGTAGAGCTGGGCGGGCTGTGAATCGGCGAAGGAGCGAATGGCCTCCTCAATATCGACAACCGGTTCGATGATGGCGTGCAGGTCGCTTTCATTGCAAACGGACCGACGCCACACAAACCGGCTGGGCGCGCTGAATGGGAACCGGACGAAACCGGCCTGGCGTCGGAAGGCTGCCGGAAAGCGGCCCGGTTTCGTGCCCAGCCGCGTGCGGGATGAATGTGTCAACATGGTTCTGTGCCCCCGTGGCAATGTGGTTAATCTGTCGCCGCGTGTCATCGCGACTGAGGCACAGCTTAACCGGCGACGGCTGACGGAACCCTGGATGACTTTGTCAGCGAATGATCAACTCACCGGCATCATGACCGGCCCCGTCCACCATCGACACAGTACGCGAAAATTCCAGGGATCGGGATTTTCGCGCACGTCATGGATTACAATTAGGCGCCAAACGTCGCGCAAGGCCCGTCAGGGCCTTTTTTCGTTGAGCCGGACGGCTTGACGGGGCGACCCTCCTTCATGCAATAGACAGAGGCTGATTCATGGATCTCAGTAAGGTTTCACGCGGCGATAACATCCCCCATGTCATCAACGTCATCATCGAAATCCCGTCCCATTCGGATCCGGTGAAGTACGAGATGGACAAGGAGACCGGCGCCATGTTCGTCGATCGCTTCATGTCCACCGCCATGCACTATCCCTGCAATTACGGCTATGTGCCGCATACGCTGTCTTCGGACGGCGACCCGGTGGACGTGATCGTGGTCACACCCTATCCGCTGATTCCCGGCTCGGTCATCAAGTGCCGCCCCATCGGCGTCCTCACCATGACCGATGAATCCGGCGACGACGCCAAGGTGCTGGCGATCCCGATCGACAAGCTGTTCAAGGGCTATCGCAACGTCGAGAGCTTCCGCGACATGCCGCAGCATCTGCTGGACCAGATCGCGCACTTCTTCCAGCACTACAAGGATCTCGACGAAGGCAAATGGGCGCGCGTTGGTGGCTGGGGCGGACGCGAGGAGGCCTGCGCGGAGATCATGTCGAGCGTCAAGATGTTCGAGGACGCCCCCGAGAAGCCGGCGTTCTGATGTCGCTGACCCACTTCACCGAGGCCGGCGAGGCCCACATGGTGGATGTGGGTGACAAGGCGGTGACACGGCGTCGCGCGGTGGCCGAGGGCTGGATCCGGATGGAGCCGGAGACCCTCGCGCTCATCGCGCAGGGCGGTCATCGCAAAGGTGATGTGCTCGGCATCGCGCGCATCGCTGGCATCATGGGAGCCAAGCGCACCGCCGATCTGGTGCCGCTGTGCCATCCCCTGAGCCTGACCCGCGTGGCTATCGATCTCAGTGTCCAGACCCAGGATGCGGCGGTTCGCTGTTGCGCGACAGTCGAAACCCGAGGCCAGACCGGGGTCGAGATGGAGGCGCTCTGCGCGGTGCAGGTCAGCCTGCTGACCATTTACGACATGTGCAAGGCGGTTGATCGCGGGATGACGATTGAGCGCGTGCGTCTGCTGGAAAAGTCCGGTGGACAGTCCGGGCACTGGCGGCGTGATCCGGCCACCTCCTAAACCGCATTCAGCCTGCGGCTCATCATGTTGAACAAGCGAAAATAGACAGGATTAACAGGATTTCACAGGATCCTGTTAATCGTCAGAATCCTGTTAATCCTGTCCATTCAGACGGCGACCCATGAACTCTTTCTACCAGCGCGCCCATTTTCTCACCGCCGCGACCCAGCTCCATCAGGCTCCCGCCGATAGCGGTCGCGAGGTCGCTTTTGCCGGTCGTTCGAATGCGGGCAAGTCGAGCGCCATCAACGCCATCTGCCATCAGAAGGCGCTGGCGCGCACCAGCAAGACGCCGGGACGCACCCAGCAGCTCATCTTCTTCGAGCTGGACGCCGAGCGTCGTCTGGTCGATCTGCCGGGCTATGGCTATGCCAAGGTGTCGGAAGCGGTCAAACTGCAATGGCAGCAGCATCTGGCGCATTATCTGGAAGCCCGCCGCTCGCTGATGGGACTGGTGATCGTCATGGACATCCGTCATCCGCTGACGGATTACGACCGGCAGATGCTGGCCTGGGGACTCAAGGGTGACATGTCACTGCTCCTGCTGCTGACCAAGGCGGACAAGCTGAAAAAGGGTCCGGCGCAGGCGGCGCGACTGGCGGTGGAACGGGCGGTGTCGAGCCATGCGGATCGCGTTACGGTGCAGTTGTTCTCCGCACCGGAACGACAGGGCGTCGAAGCCGTGCAGGGATGGCTGGATCGCTGGCTTGAGGTACATCGAGACACAGACAGCCCATCGCCGCTGCCGCCACAGGTGACCGAAGAATCGGCAGGATTCTCAGGATGATCAACGAGCAATCAGCATCAAGCCACTGCAAAAGACTGGATGCTGATCACCCTTTTGCATGTCAAGGGTGCGACTCAGAGGGCGCAAGCGGATACTGACCCCCGTTTGGCGCAGGATAACCGGGCATCATCGGCGGATAGGCCATGCCACGCGGTTCGTGGTGACAGGGCGGATGCCAGGACGGATAAGCGTCGGATGGTGGAAATGGCGGATACGTATAGGGCATTTCTGACGGCGCACCAAAGAATGCACGCGCCGCTTCGCGCTGCTCATCGCTCATCTGTTCAATGGTCTTGCGATACTGCGTGAAACGCTCCTGCATCTCCTGGCGGCGCTTTTCGGCCTCTACCCAGGGTGGCGTCTCCGGCATCTCGATGCCACGTTCAGCCGCCTCCGCACGCATCTGCTGCCAGCGCGTCTCGCGCATGGCCTGACGTTCTTCAGGCGACATGCCGCGCATCCGCTCCGACGGATCGGGCCTACCGAAGCGTCCCGTCTCCCACGGTGGGTTTTCCGGCAAGGCAACGCCGATTTCAGCGGCGCTGGCGCGCAATGCATCGTAACGCTGCCGACGCTCCGCCAGCGCGGACGCCTGGCTCTCCCCTGCCCTATCCGGCGTGGCAGCGGCTGGCGGTTGCGCTGTAACCGCCGCAGTTGGCGCGGCGGCAGCGCCAGCCGCCTGGGGCTCGGTCGCAAGGGCGGCGTTCATGAGCGCCGCCTGACCCAGAACCAGCGTCAGAACAGCAACCGAAGCAAAAGGAATGGATCGCATGTCAGGCATGTGTGCTCCTCGGTCAGATTGAAAATCGTTGCGGAAAGATCGCGTTCAGCATGATGTGAGTGGTTTCGGTCCGCCCACTCCAGAGTCTGCATCGCACCGGCACGTCCTGCGCCGTGTCGTTCAGATACGAACGACCCTGATGTTTCACAAGGTTCAAATGATCACTCGACGGTCCTCCGGTTTCCTGCGTTTAGAATGTGCATCTGTCCATCGCCTGTCTGTTAGCCACCACTCATAGCGAGGAACATGATGCGTATTGGCGATCTGATGACTGAAAGCGGCGTCCAATTCGGCACCAGCGGCGCCCGTGGTCTGGCCGCTGACATGACCGACTGGGTCTGTTACGCCTATACCCTCGGCTTTCTGCGCTATCTCCAGTCAGCCGGTCTGATCAAGCCGGGGCAAACCGTTGGCATCGCTGGCGATCTGCGTCCCAGCTCGCCGCGCATCATGGCGGCCTGCGCGCGCGCCGTGCTTGATCTGGGCTATTCACCCCACAATGCCGGCTTCATCCCGAGCCCGGCGCTTGCCGCCTGTGGCATCGCGAGGCGCATCCCAACACTCATGGTCACCGGCAGCCATATTCCGGATGATCGCAACGGGATCAAGTTCAATCTGCCAACCGGCGAGATCCTCAAACGCGACGAGGACGGCATCCGTGTCCAGGCGGTCGAACGTCCCGCCGGTCTCTTCGATGACGCCGGCCAGTTTATCGCAGACCAGACCGATGCCCTGCCCGCGCCTGATCCCGCCGCTTATCGTGATTATGTCGAGCGTTATCTGCGCTTCTTTCCCGCTGGCTGTCTGGCCGGTCTGCGCGTCGGCGTCTATGAACATTCGAGCGTGGCGCGCGAGGCTTACGCCGAGGTGCTGGCCGGGCTGGGCGCCGACGTGACACGCCTGGGCTATTCGGCCCGTTTCATGCCGGTCGATACTGAGGCGATCCGCCCCGAGGACGTGGTCCTGGCCCGCGACTGGGCGGCGAGCGGCCAGTTCGATGCGCTGGTCTCGGCGGATGGCGATGGTGATCGTCCGCTGATCGGCGATGAGCAGGGAAACTGGCTGCGCGGCGACATCGCCGGGATCCTCTGCGCGCGCCAGCTCGGCGCCCGTGGCGTGGTCACGCCGGTGAGCAGCAACACGGCAGTTGAACGCTGCGGCGCCTTCTCCGCCGTCAGACGCACCCGGATCGGCTCGCCCTTCGTCATCGAGGGCATGCAGCAACTGATCGATGAAGGTCTGAACCCAGTCGTCGGCTACGAAGCCAATGGCGGTTTTCTGCTCGGCACCGACATCGAATACGACGGACGCCTCCTTCCCGCACTGCCGACACGCGACGCCATCCTGGTGGCGCTGACCATCCTCCAGGCCGCAGCCGAACAGAGGAAACCCGTCTCGACCCTGGCGGGCGATCTGCCGCGCCGCTCGACCCACAGCGACCGTCTCAAGAATTTTCCGACCCACATCAGTCAGACCCGCATCGCCGCGCTCCACAGCGGCGATTTCGTGCGGGACCAGGCCGCCATTGAGGCGATCTTCGGCGAGGTGTTCGGCACGGTCGCCGCGCTCGATGTCACCGACGGTCTGCGGATCACCTTTGCCAGCGGCGAGATCGCCCATCTGCGGCCATCGGGCAATGCCCCTGAATTGCGCGCCTATACCGAGGCCGACACCCCCGAGCGTGCAGAAACGATGAACCGGATCTGCATGGCGATTCTGAGTGCATGGCGAAAATGAACGAATCGTCATCCGGCAGCGGCCCCTTCTCCGGTTGCCGCCGCTCGGCGAAGGGGCTGATAATGCGCCCCGCGACATCCAGAGAGCGAGCAATCCAACACGATGACTGGCGAACGGCTTTTACTGAGCGGCGACGATGCGGTCGCACTGGCGGCACTCCATGCGGGAGTGCGATTGGGCACCGGCTATCCGGGCACGCCCTCCACTGAAATCCTCGAAACCTTCGACCAGCTTGGCGGTCACGCCCAGTGGTCGCCGAACGAAAAGGTCGCGCTGGAGGTCGGACTGGGATCTGCCTTCGCCGGTGCGCGCACCATCGTCACCATGAAGCACGTCGGGCTCAACGTCGCCGCCGACCCGCTGTTCACCGCCGCTTACACCGACCTCGTGGGCGGTCTGATCGTGGTCTCGGCGGATGACCCCGGCATGGCCTCCAGCCAGAACGAGCAGGACAACCGCCATTACGCGCGAGCGGCGGCACTGCCCATGCTCGAACCGACCGATTCGCAACAGGCCTACGATTTCACCTGGCTCGGCTTCGAGATCTCCGAGCGTTGGAAGATTCCGGTCATTCTGCGTCTGACCACGCGCGTCTGTCACGCCAAGACCGTGGTGCGTCCGCGCCCGGCGCTCCAGACCCCGCCCGAACCGGGTTTCAGGCGCGACGTGCCGGCGCGCGTCATGATTCCGGCCTATGCCAAGCCCGCGCATCTCCGGCTGCGCCAGAAGCTGGCCGAGATCACCGCCTGGAACGAAACCGAAGGACCGCATCAGTTGACGGCGGGCGATGCCAGGCTCGGCATCGTCGCCACCGGCATCGCTGCCGTGCACGCCCGCGAGGCCGCGCCCGAGGCCAGTCAACTGACCGTCGGTCTGACCTATCCGCTGCCGCTGGAGCGCATCCGTGCCTTTGCTGAAGGCGTCGAGCGTCTGGTGGTCATCGAGGAAGGCGACCCGGTGCTGGTCGAGTCGCTGCGCGCCGCTGGCATCCCGGCTGAAGGCAAGCCAGAGATGTATCGCTTCGGTGAACTCAACGTCGCACGGGTGCGCCGTATCCTCGCCAGCGACACCAGCCCCGAGGCGGTTCCGCCCAAGGGCAAGCCGCCCGAACTCTGCCAGGGCTGCTCGCATCGCGGCGTCTTCGAGACCCTGCGCGACCTCAACTGCATCGTCTCCGGCGATATCGGCTGCTACACCCTCGGCGTGCTGCCGCCTTTCTCGGCGATGGACACCTGCGTCTGCATGGGAGCCAGCATCGGTGTCGGGCTGGGCATGCGGCATGTGCTGCCGGAGGAGCAGGCACGGCGCGTGGTCAGCGTCATCGGTGATTCGACCTTCGTGCATTCCGGCATCACCGGTCTTGCCGAGATGGTCTACAACCCGCCGCCGACCGGCCATGTCGTGCTCATTCTCGACAATGGCACCACCGCCATGACCGGCCAGCAGGAGCATCCGGGCACCGGGCGTCTGCTCGATCATTCCCCGACCGGCAAGATCAGCTTCGAGGCGCTGGCCGAGTCGATGGGCGTACAGAACGTCCATGTGGTCGATTCGCAGAAGATTGAGACACTGCGCGAGCTGGTCATCGACCTCCTGGCGCGCAACGAGACCTCGCTGGTCGTCACCCGTCAGCCCTGCGTGCTGGCGGCGCCCAAGATCCGCTTCTACGAGAAGGCCAACGCCGAGCAACGGGCAACCGAGACCTGCGCGGCGGATGTCGTGGACTGATCGCCGCGAAAATCTTTCGCACCGCAAAGGCGCAAAGGACACGAAGGGCATCATCGATTGGCGGCGTCACACGCTGTTTGACATCGCACAGTCTCATGAAAGCCCTTCGCGATCTTCGCGCCTTTGCGGTTCAACATTCATTCATGATTGAGTACGGTTGGAGAGTGATGAAGGTCAAAAATATCGTCATCGCCGGTCTCGGCGGTCAGGGCGTGCTCAAGGCGTCCGACATTCTCGCCGATGCGGCCTTTCGCGCCGGGTTCGATGTCAAGAAGAGCGAACTGCATGGCATGAGCCAGCGCGGCGGCTCGGTGAGCAGCGACGTGCGCTATGGCGAGTGCGTTTTGAGCCCCATGGTCCCGCCGGGCGAGGCGGATGTGCTGGTGGTGCTGGAACCGACCCAGGTCGAGATCAACCGTCCGACGCTGCGCGCGGATGGCATCCTGATCGGTCCCGATGCGATTGCGCCCGATGCGCTCAAGAACAAAAAGAGCCTCAATGTCGCGTTGCTCGGCGCGATCTCCACGGTGCTGGACATCCCGGACGAACACTGGATGGCTGCCATGCATGCCAATCTGGCCGAAAAGCTCCACGCGCTCAACGAGCAGGCATTCGAGATCGGACGTGATGCAGCGCGCGCGCGGTCGTAATTGCATGGCAATGCCCGCCGCATGAGTCACGATCAGAACTTCAAAAATCTGATCCTCGACTACCCGCGCGAGGCCATCGCCTTCTTCGCCGCAGCCGAGGCGTCCGCGCTGGATGACGCCGTCCGTATCCTGCCGGTGCGTCAGGAACAGTTGCAGGAACGACTCGGCGAACGTTTTCGCGAACTGGATGTGCCATTGCTCGTCGAATGGCCCGACGGGCGGCGCGCAGCTCTGCTGTTCGTGCTGGAGGAGGAAACGGACCCGCACCGTTTCTCGATCCATCGGCTCGCGCATTATTGTCTGGATCTGTCTGAATTGCTCGCCACCGTGCGGGTCGTTCCGATAGTGATCTTTCTGCGTCAGGGGCGATTTGCGACTGAGCTGCGGTTGGGTGGCGATACCCAGAGCTATCTGGACTTTCGTTATCTGGCTTACCCACTGTTTCAAGCCAATGCAAGGGATCATTACGACAGTCCCAATCTGGTCGCGCGGCTCAACCTGCCCAACATGGCCCATGCGCCAGCCGACAGAGTCGAAACCTATGCCCAGGCCGTGCGCGGTCTGCTCACCCTGGAGCCAGACACAGAGCGCCGACTGAAATATATCGACTTTATCGACATCTATGCCCAGCTCGATGAAAACGAGCGATTGATCTATCAACGCGACTATGCCGAGGAGGCCAAGACCATGAGCGCATTCGCGGAGCGGTTCATTCAACAAGGCGTTCAGCAGGGCATTCAACAAGGCGTTCAGCAGGGCGAGGCGCGTATCTTGTTGAGGCAGATTGCGCAGCGCTTCGGCGCCATACCGGATAACACGCGACAGGTCATCGAAACCGCCGATGCCGAAACCCTGCTGCAATGGTCCGACCGCATCCTGACGGCCCGCACGCTCGACGAAGTCATCCATTGAGAATCCCGTTGTCCTCATGGAATGACCCCTGTCCCCTGACAACTGAAAACGATTTACAGAGGCCCGCATGCTGACAGAGCTTTGGAACGACGCCGAGGGTGGTTTCCACCCCGCCAGCGCACCGGATTTCCTGCCCCGGACGGCGCTGCAAGAGGTCCAGTTACGACGGCTGCGCGCGGTGGTGGCGCGGGCCTACCAGAATGTCGAACTCTTTCGTTCCAGAATGGATGAACGCGGCCTGACGCCCGCGTCGATCCAGTCGCTCCAGGACATCCAGCATCTGCCGTTCACCGTCAAGACCGACCTGCGCGACACCTATCCCTTCGGGCTCTTTGCCAGCCCCATGAGCGATGTGGTACGGCTCCACGCCTCCTCCGGCACCACCGGCAAGCCGATCGTGGTCGCCTATACCCGCGAGGATGTCGAGGTCTGGTCCGAGGTCATGGCGCGCACCTTCGCCTCCTGCGGCCTGCACCGGGGCGACATCCTGCAGAACGCCTTCGGTTACGGTCTCTTCACCGGCGGTCTGGGCGCGCACTATGGCGGTGAGACGCTGGGCGCGACCGTGATTCCGATTTCGGGCGGCAACACCGACCGCCAGATCATGCTGATCCGTGATTTCAACGTCACCGCGCTCTGCTGCACCCCGAGCTACTTCACCCACATGATCGAGCGCGCGCGCGAACTGGGCATCGACCTGCGCGACCTGTCACTGCGCATCGGCATCTTCGGCGCCGAACCCTGGACCGACGGCATGCGCCACCACATTGAGGCCGAGGCCGGGATCAAGGCGTATGACATCTATGGTCTGTCCGAGATCATCGGCCCCGGCGTCGCCAGCGAATGTTCGGCGCAGGATGGTCTGCATGTCTTCGAGGATCACTTTTATCCCGAGATCATCGACCCCGACACCGGCGAGGCGCTCCCGGACGGCGAGGAGGGCGAGCTGGTGCTCACCACCCTGAGCAAGAAGGCGATGCCGATGATCCGCTACCGCACCCGCGACATCACCCGGCTCATCACCGAGCCCTGTTCCTGCGGGCGCACCATCCGCCGCATGCGCCGCGTCGGTCGCCGCTCGGACGACATGTTCATCATCCGTGGCGTCAACGTCTTCCCATCCCAGGTGGAAGCGGCGCTGATGGCGGTCGAAGGGACGCTGCCGCACTATCAGATCATCCTCACCCGCGCGGGCGGACTGGACCGCATCGCGGTCGAAGTCGAGGTCACGCCGGAGGTCTTCAGCGACAAGATCCGCGGACTGGAGGATATCCGCGCCCGTCTGGCGCAGTCCATTGAACGCATCCTTGGCATCCGCGTCGATCTGCGTCTGGTCGAACCGCGCACCATCGCACGCAGCGAGGGCAAGGCGAAGCGGGTGATTGACCGGCGCAACGAAGGTTGAACCCAAACAAATATTTGAACCGCAAAGACGCGAAGGACACGAAGGATTTCAACGATTGATCTTTGTGTTCTTCGCGCCTTTGCGGTTCAAAAAATTCTCAAGAGAGCTTAACGTCATGAAACTCCAACAACTCTCGCTCTTTCTCGAAAACCGTCCCGGACGGCTGGAGGCGCCGCTGGCGGCCATCGCTGCCGAGGGCATCAATATCCTGACGCTGTCGCTGGCCGATACGGCCCAGTTCGGCATCCTGCGTCTGATCGTGCGCGATTGGGAGAAGGCCAAGCGCATCCTGGAGCAGGCCGGCTGGGTGGTGAATCTGACCGAAGTGGTCGCGGTCGATGTGCTGGATCGGCCCGGCGGGCTGGCGGGGGCGCTGCGGATTCTCGAAGACGCCAATCTCAATGTCGAATACATGTACGCTTTCTCGCTGCGCCGCGATGACAAGGCCATCCTCATCTTCCGCTTCGAGGATCCGGATCGGGCGATCCAGGTGCTGCTCGACCAGGGACTCCATGTCGTCGATGGCGACGAGTTGATGACGTTCGTTTCCTGACATGATGCCATCGAATGACACAGACCCGGCTTCGTCCTGTCCGATGTGGGACCGGGCCGCCGAGACCCAGCCGCGCGCCGAGCGCGAAGCACTGCAACTGGAACGGCTGCGCGCACAGGTGGCGCGCGCCGCCCGCGTGCCCTTCTATCGCGACCTCTTCACCCACCGTGGGATCGGTCCCCACAGCATCCGCTCGCTGGCCGACATCCGGCGCCTGCCCTTTACGACCAAGGACGACATGCGCCGCCAGCACCCCTTCGGTCTGCTGGCCGTGCCGCGTCGTGAACTGGCCCGCATCCACGGCTCGTCTGGCACGACCGGCAAACCAACCTTCGTCGGCTATACCGCGCAGGATCTTGCCACCTGGTCGGATCTCTGCGCGCGTTTCCTGGTCGCGGGCGGGCTGCGTCCCGAGCACACAGCCCAGGTCGCCTTCGGCTACGGGCTCTTTACCGGCGGTTTCGGTCTGCATTACGGGATCGAAAAGGTCGGCGCCGCCGTGATCCCGGTCGCTGCCGGCAACACCCGACGTCAGATCGAGATCATGCGCGATCTCGACCCCGAAGTATTGATCTGCACCCCGAGCTATGCCCTGACCATCGCCGACACCGCGCGCGAGATGGGCATGGATCCCCACGCCCTGCCGATCCGTTTCGGTCACTTCGGCGGCGAGCCCTGGACCGAGGACATGCGCCGTGAGATCGAGGATCAGCTCGACATCCAGGCCTTCAACAACTACGGATTGTCCGAGGTCATCGGGCCGGGCGTCAGCGGCGAATGCCCGGCGCGCAGCGGGATGCATATCCAGGAGGATCATTTTCTGGTCGAGTGTCTGGATCCGGAGACGCTGGAGCCGGTTCCCGAGGGCGAGCCGGGCGAGCTGGTGATCACGGCGCTGACCCGCGAGGCGATGCCCATGATCCGCTATCGCACCCGCGACATCGCCCGGCTCGACCGCAGCCCCTGCACCTGCGGGCGCACGACCATGCGCATGAGCCGCATCGCCGGACGCACCGACGACATGCTCATCATCCGTGGCGTCAACGTCTTCCCCTCGCAGATCGAAGAGGCGCTGCTGCGGGTCGAAGGCACCACGCCGCATTATTTGATCGAGGTCAGCCGTCCGGGTACGCTCGACGAGGTCCACGTCAAGGTCGAGATCCACCCGGAAATCTTCTCCGACCGCATGGACCGCATGCAGGCACTGTGCGACCGTATCGGGCGTGAGATCCACACCGTCGCCGGCATCCGCGCCCATGTCGATCTGGTCGAGCCGCGCAGCATCGAGCGCTTCGTCGGCAAGGCCAAACGGGTGCTCGACAAACGCGGCCTGACCGATTGTTAATCCTGTCTATCAGATCCCCCACCAATCACGAGAAACCAAGATGACACACCGCTCACATCCGTTCACTCAGGGGTTGCGACTGACCCTGGCAGTCCTGCTGACCTCGGCCCTGAATCTGCCAGCCGTCATGGCTGGCGACGAGGGCACTTATATCGAGACCCTCAATCGCACTGCCGGTCTGACCGGCGAAGCGCCGACCGAAGAATTGAGCAAAACCTATCTGGCGCACGACCGGATGAAAGTGGTGGGTTCCGATCCGCAGGGGACCGACATGATCCTGGATCCGGCCAATGGGACCATGACCTTCCTGAACCATGGCGCCAAGGAGTATTACCAGATCAATGTCAAGGACATGATGGCCGGCATGTCTCAGCCGGGCATGGAACAGATGCGCGCCATGATGGAAGAGACCCGGATCAGTGTCACGGAAACCGGACAGACCAAAAAGATCGGCGACTGGACCTGTCACGAGTACAAGGTCACCAAAACGGGCATGATGGGTATCGATCAGGAGATCTGCGCCACGGAGGATGTGGCGGTGGACGTCAATCGCTTCACTGAAATGATGAGCCTGTCCGGGCCTGACGGTCTGCTTGGCGATTCACCCGCCGCTGCGGCGCAGCGCGCCGAGATGGCCAAGATCAAGGGCTATCCCATCCTCACCAAAACCCGGATGCAGATGATGGGAACCACGATGGAGAGCGAGAGCGAGGTCAAGGTCATCCGCCAGGAAGCCATGCCGTTGAGTCTGTTCGAGATCCCCGAGGGCTATCAGCAGAAAGAGATGGCCGCTCCAACCGCCCCAGCCGGGATGAACGAAGCGGCTCCTGAGCCGGCGAAAGAAGTGGGCGCCCCGGCCGGGATGAGCGAGACGACTCCTGAGCCAGCGCCTGCCAACAAGGACAAATAAATCCCAAAAGCGCGCTTGAACCGCAAAGGACACAAAGAACGCGAAGGAGTCAAAAACCTTCGTCTCGCGGGTGACGAGGCCGGAGCTTCGTCACCAGTTCCATCCTGCTCATCCTGGAAAATCGTTTTAAACCGCGTCCAGCGCGATAGGCGTAATTTTCAGTCTGTTTAGCTTTGGAGATGTCATCGACATCAGTGGAGACACGCTTTAAAACTTCATATTTTTAATACCTTAAACCGTGCCCACTCTAACGGTCGTCGATTCTGCCAAAGCCGACTCAATCCTCAACTATACACATACCGCACCGGGCGCGGTTTAATCCTGTCTATTGGCAAGCGCGGCGATCTGAGCGCGATCATATTTGCCGGAGTCGAGCAGCGGCAGTCGTGGCAGACGCAGCCAGCCGCGCGGGCGTTCGGGGCCGGTCAGCCGCGTTTGACACCAGTCCTCAAGGCCGGCTTCATCGATCTCCCCGCAATAAACAGCCAGCAGACGCTGCCCCCAGACCGGATCCGGCAGACCAACGACGACGAGATCCGTGACCCCCGCCGCCTGTTGCAGGATTGCTTCGACGCGAACACGCGAGACATTATTGCCGCCGATCACCAGGATGTCATCGGCACGCCCCAGCAGCTTCAATTCACCCTCATCCGTCAGACAGCCGAGATCGGCGGCCTCGAACCAGCCGTCATCGAGCCCCTGCCCCGGAATCCGCTGCGGATTCGCGTAGCCCGCCATCACCACCGGGCCACGGAACCGCAGTCGCGCGGGAGCCGACTCGCTGCCGGCACAATCGAATTCCATGCCGGCAAGCGGACGACCGACGCGGCCGGGCTCCGGCGCCATGCCAGCCAGACGCGACGTGGTGGCGAGATGCGAAGCCGTTTCGGTCATGCCATAGGTCAGGTGCAGCGGCCAGCCGGCATCCAGTGCACGCTGGGCCAGCGGGCGACTGAGCGCCTGCCCGCCCACCAGCAGCACCCGCAGTCGGGGCGGCGGTGTCGCATCCAGATCCAGGAGCCGCGCCAGCATGGGCGGCACCAGCGAGAGATGGGTGACTGGCCGGTGACGCAGATCATGACTCACCGCCAGCGCGTCGAATCCATCGTGAAGCAGCAGGGTTGCACCGGCCAGGGCGCAGCGATAGGCGATGGAGACGCCGCCGACATGGCTCAAACGCAGACAGGCCAGCCAGATGTCTCCGGTCTTCAGGCCAAGCCGTTCATTGGCGCTGGTCGCAGAGGCCAGGAGATTGGTCGATGTCAGCATCACCACCTTTGGTGCGCCGCTGCTGCCGCTGGTCTTGATCAGGAGCGCGATGGGTGGGTCTGAGCGGTCGGGTTTGTCAGCGCCGAACCCGGTTGGCGCCAGTTGGCCTGACTCGGGATGCCACTGCCATTCACTCCCCGTCATCGCAGCCAAGGCCTGCCGCTCGTCAGACGCCAGTCCCGCCCGATAAGGAAGCAGCGCAGCACCGATCCTCGCGAGCGCATGCACCATCAGAATCAGGTCCGATCCAGGCACATCCGGGGCCATGACCACTTGACCCGGTCTGACAGACTGAGCGCACAGCCGCGCGACCCGTTCGATGACACGGTCGCGAAGTTCGGCATTGCTCCAGACGTGCGCGCCCTGAATCAGCGCCGGATCCGGGCCATCGCGCCAGGGCGCATCGGTAAAATCAGGAACAGGAGACGACATGCCGCCAAAACGTGAAACAGACAGGATTCAACATTGGTAATGCCACAATCAGGGGGATGCCCGCCCCTGTCAAGGCCCGTGTGCTTGTGTAATAGGCCGCATCCATGCGCTATTCTTGGCCCGTGAGACACGGTGAACGCGGCGCGCTGAACTGACGACGCGCCAGCCCACCGCCGACGATGCCTTCACCGACCTGACGGGATGCCTGACCATGAATCTGAGCGTGCACCACAACGTCCGCACCACTCTCACGGAACCTGATACCAACAGGAGCAATGACTGTCGCTGCCGTCCGCTGAGTCGGCTCAACTTGATGACTGGGTTGTGATCCGTAACCCACTCAGCCTCCAGATCATCGCCAGCCGCGAGCTGGGCGGCGCCGAACGCTGGTTCATCCGCTTCAGCCGGGCGCTGGCCGCGCAGGGAGCGCCCGCCGAGCTGGCGATCCGGCGCGCCAGCGGGCTCGATGGACTGGATCTCGGCTCGCTGCCGGTCCATCGTCTGCCGTTTCGCACCACCTGGGATCCCTTTTCGCGGCTGGCCGTCGCACGTCTGATCCGGCGCCTGCGTCCGGCCATCGTCCAGACCTATATGGGGCGCGCCACCCGTCTGACGCATCTGCCTGAACGCAGCGGCGCGATCCATCTGGCCCGGCTCGGCGGTTATTACGAACCTGGCCCTTACCGTCATGCCCACGGCTGGATCGGCAATACCAAAGGACTGTGCGACTGGATGATCCGGCAAGGGCTGTCGGCGGAGCGTGTCCATCATATCTACAACTTCGCCGAGCCGGCGCGTCCGGTTGCGTCTGAGGCAGTCGCCGCGCGGCGCGCCTTGCATGGTATCCCGGACGATGCCTGGGTTCTCATGACGCTCGGGCGGTTTGTGCCGGTGAAAGGTCTCTCCCACCTGATCGATGCCCTGAGCCGGTTGCCCGAGACCATCGCCGGTCGCCCATTGCGTCTCGTCATGGCCGGCGATGGTCCATTGGCCGAGAGGCTGCGACAACAGGCGCGGCAGAGCGATCAGGAGCGACGTATCGTCTGGGCCGGCTGGCAGATCGATCCGGCTCCCTATTTTCAGATGGCCGATCTGGTTGTCTTTCCTTCACTGGACGCCGAGACCCTCGGCAACGTCATCCTCGAAGCCTGGTCCTGGGGCAGACCGCTGGTCACGACCCGCTTTCGCGGCGCACGCGAGATCGCCCGTCACGGCGAGGATGCCTGGTGCGTGCCCTGTGAAGATGACAGGGCGCTGGCGCAGGGGATCGCTCACCTGTTGAGCGATGAGTCCTTGATGAAGGCCCTGGTCGCACGGGGCGCCGAGAGAGTCGCGCAGGATTTCAGCGCGACGACGATCATGGACCAGTATCTCGAACTCTATCGGCAGCTTGCCCGGGTGTGAGGCATGGTCGCGATATCCTGTCTGTCGCGCAGAAGACGCTCGCACTCGGCGGGCGGCAGCGGGCGGCTGAACAGAAAGCCCTGGATCTCATCGCATTGATTCGCGCCGAGATATTGGAGCTGTGACTCGGTTTCGACACCTTCGGCGACGACCGACAGATTGAGCGCATGCGCCAGGACGATGATGGCCTGCGCAATGGCCTCCTGCTGGCTGTCATGCCCCAGACAGATGACGAATGAGCGGTCGATTTTCAGGCGGTCAAAGGGAAAATCGCGCAGATAATTCAGCGATGAATGGCCGGTTCCGAAATCGTCGATTGCCAGTTTCACACCCATGCGACTGATTTCAGACAAAATCTCGCGCGCTGACGACACGTCCTCCATCAAGGCCGTTTCGGTGATCTCAAGTTCGAGCGACTCGGGCTCGACGGCATGCAGCGCCAGGATTTCCGCGATCTGCCGGGATAGATTCGGCATGCGGAATTGACGTGGAGACAGATTGACCGCCATGGTGCCGGGGCATAATCCCTGACCGATCCAGCTTGCCTGCTGGGCCACGGCCTGCCGCAGCACCCAGTCGCCGATCTCCAGGATGAGACCGGACTCTTCCGCAACGGGAATGAACTCTGCCGGGCTGATGTTCCCTTCCGTCGGCTGATTCCAGCGCAGCAGCGCCTCCCAGCCGGTCACATGGCCCGTCCTGATGTCCAGGCGCGGCTGATAATGAAGATGGAATTCTCCTCTTTCCAGTGCCTGACGCAGCAGAACATTCAGTCTGTGCCGGCGCTGCACGCGCTGCGCCACGGGGCCATCGTAGAAGGAATAGGTGGCACCGCCAGCCGCCTTCGCCCATCCCAGAGCCAGATCGGCTTTTTTGACCAACTGACTCACATCCTGGCCATCGGCGGGTATCAGGGCAATGCCCAGACTCAGACTCTGGCGATATTTCCAGTCGTTGATGAGGATCGGTTTCTTCATGGCCGCAAGGACGCTTTCCGCAACGTCGATGACGCGCGTCCGATCTGCGTCTCCGAGCAGAACGACCAGCACATCGCCGCTGAAGCGCACCAGCACGCTATCGGCCGGAAGGCATTCGACCAGACGGGCACAGACGGCAACCAGGAGCAGATCGCCGAATTCGTGTCCCAGACTTTCATTGACCTGCCTGAAATGGTCCAGATCAAGCAGCAGCAAAGCGCCCTGAGCGGATACCGGGAATCGGGTCGCCAGGAGTTCGGACAACTGCATGCGGTTGGGCAATCCGGTCAGATCGTCGTGCCTCGCCAGGACGTACAGCAGGTATTGCTGTCGTTTCTGCTCGGTCACGTCCTGAACGAAGGCCATGACGAAAGGCGGCTTGCCGGCGCCAAGCCGGCTCAGTTTGATCTCGACCGTAATCTCCGCGCCATCGCGACACTCTAGAGCACTCAACAAAACCTGATGCGTTTCCGCACAGACATCATCGACGAGGGAGGCGAACAGGCGGCTCAAACTCTCTCGGGACGGCTCATCCGGGATCAGGTCGCCGAGCCGGTGCGAAACCAGCGTCTCGCCCGGATAGCCCGTCATGAGGCTGAAGTGTCGGTTGGCGTAGAGGATGGATCCTGCCGGATCCATGACGAGAACGCCCTCTGGAGCCTGCTCGATCAGATCCGACGGCAGATCCGCTCCGTTGGATAAGAGGAATGGATTGAGGCTCCGCGTGCTCTGATACATAACAGATCGTCTCGATCACTAAACCGCGTCCAGTGCAATATACGTTATTTCAGCCTGTGTTTAACTCTGGGGATGTCACCAACCTCAGTAGAGAAGCGGTTTAGTGCCGACCGTTCCCGAATGCCAGGATGGCTCCGGCGATTTCATGCAATGGCAATGACCGTTCCACGGCACCGAGCTTCACCGCCTCCTTGGGCATGCCGTAGACCACGCAGGTGGCCTCGTCCTGAGCGATCGATGCGGCCCCCGCATCGTGCATCTCCTTGAGTCCGCGTGCGCCATCGTCGCCCATGCCGGTCATGATGATCCCCATGGCGTTGCGTCCGGCGCTCCGTGCGGCGGAGCGAAAGAGGACATCGACCGATGGACGGTGACGGCTCACCGGGGGGCCGTCCAGCACATTGACCTGATATTGAGCGCCATTGCGTCTGAGCGCCAGATGATGTCCGCCTGGGGCAATCAGTGCGCGTCCCTGGATCACCCGATCACCCTGCGCCGCCTCGCGCACCTCGATCTCGCAGAGACCGTCGAGACGTTGGGCAAAGGCCGTGGTGAACCGCTCGGGCATGTGCTGGACCACGACCAGACCGGGTGCGGTGCGCGGGAGGCAGGTCAGCAGAATTTCCAGCGCCTGCGTGCCGCCGGTCGAGGTGCCGATGGCGACGATCTTCTCCGTCGTCTGGTGCATGGCCTGATCCGGGACGGCGGAGAGCACGGCATCGGCGGAATATTTGGGTTGCACGACCGGCATCGGCGTCAGCCGTTTCATCTTGGCCTTGGCGGCCGCCCGCACCGCACCTGCCACCTCCTTGGCGGCGGTCGTCAGAAAGTCTCTCAGTCCCACATGCGGTTTGGTGATCACGTCCATGGCACCGGCCGCCAGCGCCTGGATCGTGGTCTGGGCGCCCTTTTCGGTCAGTGAGGAGCAGATCACCACTGGCGTCGGGTGCTCGGCCATCAGCTTTTTCATGAAGGTGATGCCATCCATGCGCGGCATCTCCACGTCCAGCACGATGACATCCGGCCAGTTGCGATTCATTTTCTCCAGGGCAAACAGCGGGTCGGCAGCGGTGCCGATGACCTCCAGATCCGGTTCCGCCGACAGCAGGGTGGAAAGTACCTGCCGGACGGTGGCGGAATCGTCCACGATCATGACCTTCACCCGCTCGGTCATGCGGCTTGCTCCTTCAGAGCGCAACCGTCGCAACTGGTAGGTGTATGTTTGAGCCAGGCCAGCCCGCTCTCGATGTCGAAGATGAGCTGCCGATGACCCCGTCCGCCCAGGTGCTCTGCGACCAGCGGATGTCCGTACTGCTGTGCCAATGCGCGGCCAGCGGCGATGTTGAATATCTGGACCCGATGCGAAAGACACTGCTTGGGCGTGTCCGGACAGGCGAACATCATTCCGCCACCGAAGAGTTTGGCCTCGAATTCCTCGGGCCGATGGCCGGTCGCCGCGATCTTCTGTTGCAGCAGGACCATGGCCGAGTCCGCGTAACAGCCTTCGCGACCCGCACGTCTGGCAACCGGCGAGCGGGAGATCATGAAGTGACACAGACCGCCGATTTTCAGGGTCGGGTGCCAGAGGGTGATGGCGACACAGGAGCCGAGGGTGGTGCGCAGACGGGTCGGGCCGCCGCCGAACCAGATCTCGCAGGGATGTACATAGATATCTTGCATGGTCAGTGTCCGGTCAGATTTTTTTGTAGACGGCAGGGGCAACGCCTTCGACGCCGTCCGCCAGCCCATTGAGACTCTCCGAATGGCCGACGAACAGCCAGCCGCCGGGACGCAGTCGGCTGAGCAGCCGCTCCACCACCTGACGCTTGGTCTCGGGCTGGAAATAGATCATGACATTGCGCAGAAAGATGGCGTCGAATATCCCGGTCGATGGCAGGGGTGCGGTGAGGTTGATGTAGGCGAACTGGACCCTGGCGCGGAGCTGGGGCGAGATGAGAAAACGTCCCTCCTGACTGCCGATGCCCTTCAGACAGAAACGCCGCAACAGGTCTTCGGACAGCTCCGCCGCCCGCTCCATGGGGTAGAGGGCAGACTCGGCCTGCGCCAGCATGCGGGTGCTGATGTCTGAACCCTGCACCTCCCAGGGCGCCTCCCTCAGGGTGTCCGCCAGCACCATGGCCAGGGTATAGACCTCTTCGCCGCTGGAACAGGCGGCGCTCCAGACCCTGAACGGGCGACTCCGGGGGTGGAAGGGCAGGATGTGGTTGCGCAACAGCTCGAAATGTCGCGGTTCGCGAAAAAAGTGGGTTTCATTCGTGGTCAGCAGATCCACGGCGATCTGGCGTTCCTCCTGCTCACTGGAGAGCAGGCGATAATAATCGCCGAAGCTGGAGAGCCCGTGGTGCCTGAGGCGTTTCGCCAGCCGCCCGGCCACCAGGGACTTCTTGATCGGCGCCAGATTGATTCCCGCGATGCCGTGGATGAATCGCTGGAAATGAGCGAATTCCTGATCGCTCAAGGTCGTCTCTCGCATCGCCTCTTGACTCCTGGCAGGGACGCGCCCTGCCATCTTCTCTATTCAGAAGGATCCGGTGCAGACAGCGCCACCGCCTTTGCCAGTGTCTCGGCTGGGTCGGCCAGAAGCATGAGTCCGTCGGTGCCGAGGACGCGCGCGACATCGATCAGAATCACGAAGCCGCCGTTGACCTTGCCCATGCCACGGATGAAATCGGTCCTGACCCCGGCACCGAAGGCCGGCGCGGGCTCGATCTCGTCGGCGTCGATCTCCAGCACGGCGGACACGCTGTCAACCAGGATGCCCACGTCCTGGATGGCGGCCTGTTCGCCGATCTCAACGATGATGATGCAACTGCGCCGGCCCACCTCGGCCAGCCGGCCATGGAAGCGGGCCGCGAGATCGACGACCGGCACCACTGCGCCGCGCAGATTGATCACCCCACGGATGAAGTCGGGCATCATCGGTACGCCGGATACCGCGCCGTACTGGATGATCTCCTTGATCGCCAGGATGCCGATTCCGTACATCTGGCCGGACACGGTGAAGGTCAGGTACTGATTGGCGTCGGCATCCTTCCCCTGTCCGAATCCGGCGGCGCCGGCATCGGATTGTCGGATCTGTCCCATGGCCGTTTCCTCTCAAAAGCTCACGAATTCGGAATCGGGAAGCGGCCGGCCAACGGACGGCTTCCTGCCGGTCGGGCTGACCAGGATCCTGGCGTTGCCAATGGGTGGACGGGCCGGTGAGGCGGCGAGACGTGCCGGGGCCGATGCGCCTCCAATCTTGAAGAAACTCATCATCTGCTGGAGCTGCTCGGCCTGACCGCTCATTTCCTCAGCCGTGGCGGCCAGCTCTTCCGATGCGGACGCATTCTGCTGAGTGGTCTGGTTGAGCTGATCCATGGCGCTGTTGATCTGGTTCACGCCGGTCGACTGCTCGCTGGAGGCGGCGGCGATCTCCTGCACCAGATCGGAGGTTTTGGCGATGGCGGGCACGATGGCGTCGAGCAGACGCCCCGCCTTCTCAGCCAGTTCGACGCTGGAACCGGCGACCTCGCCGATCTCCTGTGCCGCGACCTGACTGCGCTCGGCCAGCTTGCGGACCTCGGCGGCGACCACCGCGAAGCCCTTGCCGTGTTCACCGGCGCGGGCGGCCTCGATGGCGGCGTTGAGCGCCAGCAGGTTGGTCTGATAGGCGATGTCGTCGATGATGCCGATCTTCTGCGCGATCTGTTTCATCGCCGTGACCGTCTCGCGCACCGCCACGCCGCCCTCGGCGGCCTCTTTGGCGGCCTTGGCTGCCATGCCGTCGGTGACGGAGGCATTCTCGGTGTTCTGCGCGACCGAGGCGGACATCTGTTCCATGGAGGCGGAGGTTTCTTCCACGCTGGCGGCCTGCTCGGTCGCCCCCTGCGAGAGCGTCTGAGCGGTCATGCTGACCTGATCGGCGGCTGAGGTCAGGTCGTTGGCGGTGGCGCGCACATCGCGCATGGTCTGCGCCAGCTTCTCGACCGTGTTGTTGAGTGTGTTGCGCAGTTCCTCCAGTTGTCCCTGATAGCTCGTCTTGATCGTCTCCGACAACTGTCCGTCTTCCATCAGCGTCAGAATTCGTATCACCTCGTTGAGCGGGCTGACCACGGCGTCCAGCATGCCGTTGATCCCCTCGATGATCAGCCGGAAATCGCCCCGATGCCGGCTGGCGTCGGCGCGGATATCGAGCTGACCCTTGAGCGCGCCATCGGACAGGGTCCGGGTATCGGCGATGAGCGCCTTGATGTTGCCGCGCACCTGTTCGATGGTCTCGTTGATGAAGGCTTTCTTGCCGGGGAACGGTTCCAGCTCGGCATCCATATTGCCCTCGCCGAATTCCTTGATGCAGGCCATGGCCTTTTTCTTCACCGCGATATGGCCGAAGACCATGCCGTTGACGCCCGCCGCCATGACCTGGAAGTCGCCTTTGAATCGTTCTTCGTTGATCCGCACGTCGATGTCGCCTCTGTCGTGCTCGGCGGACATGTGGCTCATCTCCTTGATGATCTGCTGGATGGTCGCCGACATCGTCTTCATCGCCGCCATCAGACTGCTGCTGTCGCCGGACTTGAGGTCGATCCGCGAACTGAGATCGCCAACCGCGATCTTGTTGGCGACCTCGGCGGCAAAATCGGGCTCACCGCCCAGTTGTTGGAGCAGGTTGCGGGTGATGGCGACGCCGATGAAGGTAACTGTGACCAGGGTCAGGGCGAGAATGATCAGCGCCAGGTTGGCGGCGTCGCGGCGGGTCTTGAGCGCCAGATCGGCGGCCTTATTGGCCAGATCGACGTTGTAGGCGAAATGCTCGTCGAGTTTAGCGCCGAGATCTCTGGCAATACGGCTGTTTTCCTCCATCAGTTCGAGCGCCCTCTCGGTGTTGTTGGCGCGCGACTGGACCAACAGGGGTTCAAGTGAAGCGAGATATTTGGCGAACAGCTCCTGATCCTGGCGAAGCAGAGCGCCGTCGGCCTCGTCCGAGATCATGGCCTCGTAGGCCCGTATCGCCTCCTCGGTCTTGGCCCGGCTCTCGGCGATGGTCTGTTCGACCGCTTCCATTTTGGCCGGGTCGGTATTGATGATGTGACGCAGGACGCGGATCCGCAGCGTCGAGAAATGCGCGCGCAGATCATCGAGCGCAACCAGACTGGGCACTGAATTGACGGTACTGTAGTTGGCGGCCTCGAAGACCTTGCCCATCTGCTGGTGGTTGAAGAAGGCGAGCAGACCGATACCGAGCAGTGCGGCACCGACGAGGAGGCCCATTTTGCGGGCGACGGTCATTTTGCTGGAAAGGGTGACTTTCATCGGAATCTCCTGTTAAACCGCGCCCAACACGGTATGCGATATTTTTAGATTGGATTGATCCTGGCGGCATCGACGATCATCGGAGCGGGCGCGGTTTAAGGTTTTGAAAATATAAATATTTAAACCGCGTCCCCGCCAGGGGTCATGAATGAACCAAACGCCGAATGCACTCTCAACACAGCCTCTTACTCTGGACACGCTTTCGTGCGGATACTCGGCGAATCCAGGTCTGATATGCCCGCTACCGTCGAAAAGACCTCCTGTTCACGACTGGCCCACCCTCATTGATCCATTGTCCACGCACTGTTGCAAATGGACCGTCAAGGCGATTTCCTGGAAATCGCCTGAAATCATGTCGTCGCCCTGGCCGGACTGGCGGCAAGCGGTGTCGCCAGATCGATGAGCCCCTCGGTGCCGAGGACGCGCACGACATCAAGCAGAATCACGAAACGTCCGTTCACCTTACCCATGCCACGGATGAAATCGCTCTTGATCCCGGCGCCGAAGGCCGGCGGCGGCTCAATCTCCTCTGGCGTGATTTCCAGCACGGCGGACACGCTGTCGACCAGGATGCCCACGTCCTGAATGCTGCCGTCCTCGCACATTTCAACGATGACGATGCAACTGCGGCGGCCAGCCTCAGCCTGACGGCCATGGAAGCGGGCCGCGAGATCGACGACCGGCACCACGGCCCCGCGCAGGTTGATCACGCCGCGAATGAAGTCGGGCATCATGGGGACATGGGAGACGGCGCCGTGCTGAATGATCTCCTTGATCGCCAGGATGCCGATCCCGAACACCTGACCTGCCACGCTGAAGGTCAGATACTGGCTCGTTCCCTCATCGACCGTTGTGGTCACGGCAGAGGGCGTTGTGTCGGATGGGTTGGTTGCCATGATCGCCTCTCGACAGAAACCTCAGAAACGGATGAATTCAGGCGTCAGCGACGGACTGGCGGTCAATGCCTTGACGCCGGATGTGGAGATGGTCTTGCTGTCGGGGCGTGCCTGCCGCCGGGCCGATTCGCCACCGGTCTTGAAGAAACTCATCATCTGCTGAAGCTGCCCGGCCTGACCGCTCATTTCCTCAGCCGTGGCGGCC
>NZ_SMAO01000005.1 GCF_004342175.1 Thiobaca trueperi | reverse complement strand
GGTTGGGACGGCTTCCCCGGCTCACGCTTCTATAAACTCCGTTGATCAAAACTCCGTGTCAATCCTTGGGAACAGAACATACAAGGTTGGGGTGAGTTTACGAACCCCAACAACTCTCAGGTTTGATGTTGGGATTGGCTCTCGCCCATCCCGACCTGCGGTTCCAATGCGACCCAAATACACGATTAACTCTCACAATATCATAAGGAGACTTGAGCAATGAGCAATTATGCATACATGGATGAATTGAGTGACGAAGAAGTCGCAGAATTCAAAGAAGAGGGCATCGAACAGCAGGAGGCGTTTGGTGATCGATCATTAACAAAGTCAAGCGCTGATTTCGAAATGGCGCAGATCGTAGCAGAGGGTGATTCTTGGTTCGATTATTTGCCAGGCACCGACTTAATTGATTGTCTACGAAGAAATCATGGATACTCCATTAAGAACTATGGTGACGCCGGCGACACATTGGAAAACATGGTATACGGCACGAAGTTCAAAAAAGATTCATTTCGACCGACAGAGCCAAAAATTCATACGGTATTACGAAAAATCGAGCAGCTTAAGCCAAAGGTGTTTTTGTTCTCGGCTGGAGGAAATGATATAGCCGGGGATGAGTTTGGTTCTTTCTTGAATCACGCCGAAACAGGTCTGACACCACTGCGGAATGAATACGTTGATTACATGATCAACAGCGTTTTCAAAAAGTGTTGCGAGGATTTGATTTCGAAGGTAGCCAAAGCTTCGCCGGACACTCACATAATTATGCATGGCTATGGCCATACGGCACCAACCGGTAAAGCAGTATCACTGATCGGTTTCAAATTCGCAGGCCCTTGGCTTCGCCCCGCACTCACCGCAAAAAGGATTCTCGAAACAGATGTTCAAACGGAGATTGTCGAGAAAATGATCGACTCGTATAACGAAATGCTGAAATCACTCGACGAGAAACATCCGCTTTTCCATCATGTTGACCTAAGACCGATGATTGATGCAAATAATGATTGGGCTAATGAACTGCACCTGAAAAACAGTGCTTACGCAAAAGCCGCCGATAGAATCAGCGATAAGATTCTTGAAGTTTGCTAACAATGCAACTCAACTCGAACGCTTCGCTATGACTCAGTGCCGGTTATTTGCGGCGTTAGGCATAGAGCGCGGTAGAGGTAGATTGGGATGAATTTACGAACCCCAACAATTCTCAGGTGTGATGTTGGGATTCGCTCTTGCTCATCCCAACGATCTTTGCTGCGCGAAGCGTTCCGCCAAGGCGGCTGAAACGTCGGTCTCCACCCGGCCCGGCGAGACCCGCACCACGCAAATACCCTTCGGAGTGACTTCTTTCGATAGGCTCTTGCTGTAGCTCGGCATTCGGTGAGTTACAGGTTGAAGCTCATGGAATGATCTCAAGCGAGGCGATCTTGTTGAGCTTGAGGCCGAAGACATATCGCAGGTCAATTGGACTGCCGGGGAAATTCCCGGTCAACCGGCTGGTGACGATAATCTTGCCATCTTTTTCCTCGGCGGAAAAAGGCTCGCTCGTGTAGCTGTACTTCTTCGAGGAATCCGCCTTCCATTGCTTGATGGCGGACAAGCCGTTGTAGGTGTGGCCTTCATCCTTTACGACGGCGTTGTCAGTGAAGCACCGGGCAACGGCCTCACTGTCACCACGGTCTGCGGCGAAATATGCAACGATGGGATCGGGTAGATTGAGAGGCATGCTGTTTGCTCCATTCCAATTGATGAATTCACAGGATGCAGTCAATCTCAAAAATTGACAAGAACGCACTGAAAAGTAAGGTACTTACCAAAAAGTATGGAAAAGATATGGACACCTGCCTCGGCGGCAGATGGCGTCGAGCAGGCGCTAAAGATTCTCGAAGGACGATGGAAGCTTGTGATTCTGTTCCATCTGTTCGGAGGCAAGCTGCTGCGGTTCTCCGATCTCGAACGCGCAATTCCGGCCATTTCGCAAAAGATGCTGATCCAGCAATTGCGTCAGATGGAGAAAGATGGCGTCGTTCGACGTATCGTCCATCATCAGGTTCCACCGAAGGTGGAATATGGATTGACCGATTGGGGCCAGGCACTTTGTCCGGCTCTCGACGCGCTGTTGAATTGGGCGGTTCTGCGCGAAAACAGTGTCCATACCGACTGACGCGACCTTACCTAAAGTGCATCAGCGTTCTCGGGTCGTGCCCTCATTCGCAGGATGGCGATCTGAGCCAGTGTAAGTTGGGGTGAGTTTACGAACCCCAACAATTCCCTGGCGTGATGTTGGGATTCGCTCCTGCCTTGTTCGCCACGTCGCGCCATTCGTCGCGCAGCGGAATCCACAGCCAATCGCCTTGCCGGTGCAGGGTGCCGGCCATGACGGGCCGGTCCTTGGGCTTCTTGGTTTTGGTCATGATGTGCGTTCTGTGTCAGGCGTCCCGGTGCGCGTGGGCGGTCTGTGCGAGATCGTTCAGCAGGATGATGTGGCCGATGGGTTGCGCCTTGGCGAAATAGCGCCGATCAGCGGTGACGAGCACGGTGCCGGTCATATGCAGGGCCACTGCGTGGTAGAGGGTATCGAACAGGTGGTGATTCAGGCGGATGGCCAGATCGAGGGCTGTCTGATGAATCGCCGCATCCTCAATGATACGAAAATCGATTTCGAGCAGATCGCCCAAGTCCGCTTGGGCCTCGTCCGGTTTCTTTCGAGCCAGTACCGCCGCAACCTCGGCAATGAAATGTGGCGGCTGATGGAAGTCAGCCAACCCATCCCGATTGGCGCGCAGCAGGGCGACAGCGGCATCGACATCCGCTTCGTCCGGCGCCGACTGGAAGAACCATTTGATGGCGACGCTGGCATCCACCACGCAGCGCATCAGGGGCGGTCGTCCTCGCGGATGGAGCGGAATTCATGCTCGCTCAAGCTGGGTGCGTGCTGACGGCGCTCCAGAATCCGATCAATCGCTGCGACATGCCGTTGGCGATGCTGGGCGCGCTCGACCGCTTCGCGCATCAGTTCGGCGATGATGGCGCTTTTGTTCTGGTCCTTGAAGGTCTCGTTGAAAGACTGCTTGACCGCTTCCGGAACGCTGAAATTGACGGTGGCCATGGACGTTATGACGCGCGGCAGTGTTGATGATTTCAACAAAAGTCTAAGCGGAGCCGAAACCTCTGTAAAGTTGAAGAGATCCGCATTCCATTGCGCAAGTGTCGTTTCGATTCGGAGCCGAGCGATGGGCAGAGGTTGCAAACAAGGCACGGCGCGGTCGCAAGTGGCGTTGTTGCCGCCGCGCATTGAGGACCATGTGAAGGCGGACAACCCGGTTCAGGCGATCAGGGCAACGCCTTAACCCTGCGCATCCGGATCGGTCTCTCCCTCAACCTTCAGGCGAATGCCGCGCCGTGCGGGTTTTTTCCGGGGCGCTGACTCGGGATCGGCGACGGATGCCGGATCGGTCTTCGCCTTTTTCCTCGCCGTTTTTTTCACACCGGACGATGGTTCCGGCGCAGCCACAGGCGGCTCGGGTGCGGTTGAGGTATCGACTGGCGTGGGTGCGTCAGTCTGCCCGCCCGCTGGCGGAGGACTCGACGACCGGAGTGCGGACCTGACCGGTTTCGGTGTGGGTGGTTTTTTCGGCGTCACGCGGCTCTTCACCACCTCGAACAGCAGCAGAAAAATGCCGCGAATGGCGTAGAGAAAGAGGATGAAGAATTCACTCAACATGCCGGGCACACGACCGAGCCAACCCTGGCGTGCGGGTTTGGCGGTCTTTGCCGGCGCGACATCATCCAACTGACAGGGCTGATCAATCCCAGGCGGCATGCCGGCCAGCGCGACCGCGCACATGTCCCGGCTGGCGGCGACACAGCCGAGCGGGATCACGACCAGGGTGAGCACGGTCGAGACCAGCACGCCCGAGAGCAGCGAGATCGCCATGCCCTGAAAGATGGGATCGGTGATGATGACGCTGGAACCCGCCACCAGGGCCAAGGCGGTGATGAGGATGGGGCGCGTGCGGATCTTGCAGGCGCGGATCATGGCCTCGTCCACCGGCACGCCCTTGCGGATCTCGTGGATGGCGAAATCGACCAGCAGGATGGAGTTGCGCACGATGATGCCGGCGAGCGCAATCCAGCCGATCATGGAGGTCGCGGTGAATTCGCCACCCATCCCCAGTGCGAACAGGATCGAGTGGGCCGGGATGATGCCGAGCAGGGTCAGCGGGATCGGCGCCATGATGACGAGCGGGATACGGAAATTCCCGAACTCCCAGACCACCAGAATATAGATGAGCACCAGCGCCACGCCGAAGGCCGCGCCCATGTCGCGGAAAGTTTCGTAGGTGACGGTCCATTCGCCGCCCCACTCCCAGGCCAGACGGCTGCTATCCGGCGGCGGGCCAAGCCAGTGGAAGGCGTCACCGAAGCCGCCGCCCGCTGCGGGCTGAGTACCATCCGGCGCGGTGTAGTTCTGTTCAGCCATCAAATCCTGGACCTGGAACATGGCGTAGACCGGCGCGGCCAGACGACCGCCCACGTCGGCCATGACGAACTCGACCGCGCGCAGATCCTTGTGATAGATGACGTCCTCTTCCGGGGTGCGCTGGAATTCGCCCAGCTCGCTCAGGGGCACGGTGAAGCCTTCCCCGGACTGAATCGGCAGATCGCCCAGACGCTGGATTTGCGAACGCTCGGCGAGCGGCACCTGGAGCACGATCTGAACCGGCTCGTGACCGCTCTGACGCTTGATGTCGCCCATCGGCGCCCCGCCGAGCGCCATCGCCAGATTGCGGTTGATGGTATCGACCGAGATCCCGCGCCGCACAGCCTTCTCGGTATCGACATTGAAGCGCCAATAATCGAATGGCTCGCGCAGATAGTTATCCACATCGCGCGCGCTCTCGGCCTGCTCGAAGAAGCCGGTGACATCGCGCGCGAACTCCCGCCGCAGCTCGGGTGTGGGGCCATAGATCTCGGCCACCACCGATTGCAGCACCGGCGGCCCCGGCGGCATCTCGACCACCGCGATCCGCCCACCTGCCTCCTGCGCCATCGGGGTCAGCCGCTCGCGCGCGGCGATGGCGATCTGATGGCTGGAGCGGTCACGTTCGTGCTTGTCGGTGAGCTGCACCTGCAATTCGCCCTGCCAGGGATCGGCACGCAGATAGTAATGACGGACCATGCCATTGAAATCGAAGGGACGGGCGGTGCCGGCATAGACCTGAATCGCCGTCACCTCGGGCAGCGAACGCAACTGCTCGGCCATGCGCTGGGCCAGATTGGCCGTGACCGGCAGCGCCGTGCCCTCGGGCAGATCGATCACGACCGAGAATTCGGGCTTGTTGTCGAGCGGCATCATCTTGACCGCCACCCAGTGGAAATAGAAGAAGGAGCAGGCGAAGAGAAAGCTCCCCCACAGCGCCAGCTTGAACAGCCGACGCTTGCCCCGGCTTTCGATCAGGGGCGTCAGGATGCGGCGGAAGAAGCCCTCCATGCGTTCCGCGCTTTTGTGCTCGCGCCTGCCCGCCGATTCCAGATAACGCATGGATGGACGCAGCCATCTGGACATCGCCAGATAAGGCGTGAAGACGAAGGCGGCGAACAGCGAGATGAACATGGCGACCGAGCCGAGCACCGGAATGGGGGCCATGTACGGCCCCATCATGCCGCTGACGAAGCCCATCGGCAGCAGCGCCGCGATGACGGTGAAGGTGGCGAGGATGGTCGGATTGCCGACCTCGCGCACCGCATCGACGGCGGTGTCCTCGTCGGTGCTCCCCTCTTCGAGCCAGCGCCGGTAGATGTTCTCGATGACGACGATGGCGTCATCGACCAGGATGCCGATGGAGAAGATGAGGGCGAAGAGACTGACGCGGTCGATGGTGAACTGGCCGATCCAGGCCACGAAGACCGTCATGAAGAGCACGACCGGGATGACCAGCAGCACCACGATGGAGGGCCGCAGGGCGCGGAAGGCGATCAGCACCAGCAGGACGACAAAGAAGGTCGCCTTGATCAGCTTGCCGATCAGCTCCGAGACCTTCTGATCGGCTGACTGGCCGTAATTGCGGGTGATGCTGACCTCGACATTGCTGGGGATGCGCGACCCCTTGAGCGACTCCAGTTGCGCAATGATGGCGTCGGCGACGGTCACGCCATTGCTCAGTTCTTTCTTGGCAATGGCGATGGTGACGGCCGGACGCCCATCGGCCCGCGACTGGATCTCAGACGCCGGTCCCGTGTAATAGGCGACCAGTTGGGACGCCTCTTCGGGGCCGAGACGGACATCGGCCACCTCATGCAGATAGACCGGAACCCCGTTGTAGGCGCCGACCACCAGCCGGCTGATGTCCTCGACGCCGGTCAGAAAGGCGCCGGTCATGACCGAAAAATGGGTGCCGCTCGACTCGATCCCGCCCGCAACCGTTTCGGCGTTGGCGCTTTGAATGGTCTGCGCCACCTGATCGAGACTGATGCGATAACCGGACAGACGCTCGGGCGAGACATCAATCGAGATCTGCTCCCGACGACCGCCGACGATAAAGGCGTTGCCCGTATTTTTGACCTGCTTGATTGACTGGAGCACGTCCTGCGCCAGCAGACGCAACTGACCGTCATCGACATCGGGTGCGCCATCCTCATCCAGATCCTTCGACCAGAGGGTCAGCGTGACGATGGGCACATCGTCGATGCCCTTGCTCCTGACCAGCGGCGGCAGCACGCCGGGCGGAATTTTGTCCATGTTGGAGGCGATCCGGTCGTTCACCTTGACCAGTGAGGCGCCCATTTTTTCGCCGACATCGAACTCGACGGTGACCAGCCCCTGACCGCGCTGCGATGCGGAATAGACATGCTTGACACCGGGGATCTCGCTCATGATGCGTTCGAGCGGCTGAATCGCCAGATTGGCGACCTGCTGCGCCGAGGCGCCCGGATACTGCACCATGATGTCGATCATGGGCACCGAGATCTGCGGATCCTCCTGACGCGGGGTCAGGATCAGACCGAGCAGCCCCATCATCAGCATGGCGGCATAGATGAGTGGCGACAGCGGCGAGCGGATGAAAAAGCGGGCGGTGCGCCCGGCGATGCCGAGATGCACATCTTCTCTACCCGGCGAAGACATCGAATCCGCTGGCGCGGAGGCGCTGCCCGGAGGACTGGAATGGTGATCTTGAGTCATGCCGCTGAGGTGATTTCCGGGAAATACGACGCTTAGATTAGAATTTTTATTCAGACAGGATTAACAGGATTAAAAACAATGATTTGAAAATCCTGTCCATCCTGGAAAATCCTGTTAATCCTGTCTATTTGAGGCGTGCGCCTGTCGCCCAACCGGCTGCTACGCCGGAAGAGGGATTGGCCAGCACGCGCTCGCCGGCCTTGAGACCACTCAGGACGGTGAGCAGGCCGCCGCTGCGTTCCTCGCCGACCCGGATCAGCCGCAACTGCGGCTCGCCGCTGTCACTGAGGACATAGACGCCGGGCAGACTGCCGTTGTAACGCACGGCGCTGGCCGGAATGACGGGGTTGGCGCGTGCCGGTGCGCTGAGATCGGGAACCAGTACCCTGGCGTACATGCCCGGCTCGGAGACGCCCTGAGGCAGGTCGAATTTGATCTTGACGGTGTGGCGCTGCGGATCGGCTATGGGGAAGATCTGCGCCACCCGGACCGGCACCTGACGTCTGGCCGGATCGAGTTCGGCCTGCACCATCTGACCCTCGCGCAGGCCGGCGCGCAGTCTGGCCGGCACATCCACCTCGACCTGGAGATATTCCACGTCCGCATAATTCAGCAACGACTGACCGGGCTGAACCGTATCGCCGACCTCGACGAATTTTTTGATCATGACCCCGGCGAAGGGCGCAATGCTGCGCGCATCGCGGATCCGGGTGTCCAGCGCCTGCAACTCGGCCTGCAAACGCATCATGGCGCTCTCGGCCTCGCGGATCTGCGCCCCGGAGGCAAAGAGATCGGCTGAACGCTCGGCGGTGCGGTCGCGCTCACCGACGAAGCTCTCCACGGGCCGGGTAAACATCTGGTCGAAGAGGTTCGGCATCCCCATCCCGCCCGGCGCCGCGCGCGACTGCGGCGAATAGATCTCGCGGGTGTACTGGACCCCGGCATTGCGCAACTGCGCATCGGCGCTCGCCATCTGCGCCAGCAGGGCGCGCCGGTTGGCCAGCAGCTCCTCGTCGCCGATGGCGAGCAGCAGGCTGCCTTCCGCGAAACGATCCCCCTCGCGACCGGCGATGAAGGTCACGCGACCGGGAAGCTGGGCGGCCAGGGTCACTTCTTTATAAGGGACGACTGTCCCACCCAGCGACAGCATTGGCGCGCCCTCCGCCTGCTGAACGACAATGGATTCGACCGCCCCGGTGTGCGCCAGACCCTGGGCCGTCACGGCGCGCACGCCCGTCACCGAACTGACGGTCAGGGCGATCAGGTACGCAGCAAAAGCCTTTTTCATCTTTGAGTCCCAATCGGATCGCAAACCAAAAACGCTGTAAAAACGAGCGTGATCAAAACCGGGCCTGAGTATGCATTCAGCAGTGCTCGACATTCAAGCCGGCTCATGCCCGCCTGCGCTGGTGGCGCCGATGAAGAATCGCGCACGAAGCCGGCGACTACCGTTCCCCGCGAGGTTGGGTGTAACATCTGCACCCACCCCCAGCGCGGTCTTTGACATCCGCCACTGGCATTTCGTCACCATGCCCGCGCGGACTCTTCAAGAAGCGACCGAGGAACCCCTCCATGACGTCATCGTCCGACGCCGTCCAGCAACGCCTGCAGGAACTGGAATCCCACCTGGAACAGGAAAATCCGGTTCTGCTCAAGGCGGTGCAGAGTTTCCGCACGCTTGATCGCGTCGCCTATCGCATGGGCGTTATGGAAACCAATCAGTCCTTCGCCACCCAGATTCCCTGGTGGCCGCTGATCTCCATTCTGGGCACCTTTTCCGCCGGCAAATCGACCTTCATCAATCACTATGTCGGGCAAAAATTGCAGCGCACCGGCAATCAGGCCGTCGATGACCGTTTCAGCGTCATCGTCTACAGCCCAGAACCGGTCAGCCACACCCTGCCCGGCGTCTCCCTCGATTCGGACCCACGCTTTCCTTTTTACCGCATGTCGCATGACATTGAGCAGGTGGCGTCAGGCGAGGGCAAACGCATTGATGCCTATCTCCAGCTCAAGACCTGTCACAGTGACCGTCTGCGCGGCAAGATCCTCATCGACTCCCCCGGCTTCGATGCCGACGCCCAGCGCACGGCGGTGCTGCGCGTCACCACGCAGATGATCGATCTGTCAGACCTGGTGCTGGTGTTCTTCGATGCCCGCCATCCCGAGCCGGGCGCGATGCGCGACACACTCAAGCATCTGGTCAGCGAAACCATCACCCGCGCCGATTCGGGCAAGTTCCTCTATATCCTCAATCAGATCGATTCGACCGCCGGCGAGGACAACCCCGAAGACGTGGTGGCGGCCTGGCTGCGCGCCATCGGCGAGGCGGGACTGACCGCCGGGCGCTTTTACACCATCTACAGCCCCGACGCGCCCACCCATATTCCGGACGAACATCGCCGCCAGCGTTTCGAGAAGAAGCGCGACGAGGATCTCGGCGAGATCTACCGGCGCATGGAACAGGTCGAAATCGAACGCGCCTATCGCATCATCGCCGCACTGCGCAAGAGCGCAACCGATTTCAGTCAGGTCGCGGTGCCCATTCTGCAGGCCGCCGTGCGCCGCTGGCGTCGCCGCACCCTGCTGACCGAAACCGGTCTGCTGGTCGCCCTGATTGCGGGTTTCATGACCTGGAGTCTCAACGCCGGCCACTGGCAGGGCCTGTCCTATCAGGCTCAGTGGTTTGAGTTGATCAAGACCATCCCCTGGGGTCTGGAGGGCTTCGAGGGTCTCCTGGCGGTCATGCTGATCGCGGCCCACTTCGGCATCCGCCGACTGGCGGCCCTGAGCGTCATGCCCTGGCTGCGCGAGCAGATTGCACAGCAGAAGCCGCCGGGCAACCTGATCGCCGCCTTCCAGCGCAGCACCCGCTTCTGGCGCAGCGTGCTGCCTGGTCGTCCGGCGGGCTGGAACGCCCGGGCCCGCAGCCAGATCGATGAGGTCCTGCAGGGCGGCGAAAGCTACATTCAGACCCTGAACGAACGCTTCACCAACCCCAGGGGTCTGCGCGACAACTGGCAGCAGCCCGCCGTCTCGAACTTCGCCGCACCGCAGGCGACGACCGAACCGGCACCGGCCTCCGCGTAAAGGTCAGTCGGATGACATTCATGACCCCGGACAGCCTGCCGTCGCGTCCAGTCAAGGTGCCGCCGCATCCGCAGTGGCCGGCCTTGAGCGACGCCGGGAAAGCCGCGCTCAAGGCGCGCATCCGCGATCTGCTCACAGCGCAGAAGGCGGTGCTGGTCGCGCACTACTACACCGATGAAGACCTCCAGTCGCTGGCCGAGGAGACCGGCGGCAAGGTCGCCGACTCGCTGGAGATGGCGCGCTTCGGCACCGAGACCGACGCCGAGACCCTGGTGGTCTGCGGCGTGCGCTTCATGGGCGAGACGGCCAAGATCCTCAACCCCGAGAAGCGCGTCCTGATGCCGGATCTCGCCGCCACCTGTTCACTGGACGAGGGCTGTCCGGCGGACGCGTTCAGCGCCTTCTGCGATGCCCATCCGGATCACAGCGTCGTCGTCTACGCCAACACCAGCGCCGAGGTCAAGGCGCGCGCCGACTGGGTCGTCACCTCCAGCATCGCGCTGCCGGTCGTCGAGCATCTGGCAGCTCAGGGCCGGAAAATCCTCTGGGCGCCGGACAAACATCTGGGTCATTACATCGAACGCATGACCGGCGCCGAGATGCTCCTGTGGAACGGCGCCTGCGTGGTGCATGAGGAATTCAAGTCGTTTGCCCTGGAACGGGTGCGCCGGCTGCATCCGAATGCCGCCGTGCTGGTCCACCCCGAGTCACCCGATGAAGTGGTCGATCAGGCCGACGTGGTCGGCTCCACCAGTCAGTTGATCCGTGCCGTCACCGAACTGCCGAATCCCGAATTCATCGTCGCCACCGATGCCGGCATCTTCTGGAAAATGCGCCAGCTCGCCCCGCACAAGATCCTGATCCCCGCGCCCACGGCTGGCGAGGGTGCCACCTGCGAAAGCTGCGCCCATTGCCCCTGGATGGCGATGAATGCCCTGCAAAACCTGGAGACAGTGCTGAAAACCGGCGACCAGGAAATCCAAATTGATCCGGCGATCCGCGAGCGCGCACTGATACCGATTCGACGCATGCTCGACTTTGCCCGCGAACAGGGCGTCAGCAAAGTTCGCGGCGCCTGAACCTCTGCACTGCCCGCCACGCTGGTGCTCGTCCCAGTGCAGCACCTTACAAAGTTCCGAGGCCATTCGTTGTCGTTGTCGTAATCGAAGATTCGCAAGCCGAAGACGATTACGACAACGACAATGATCGGAGACGGTCGCGGACGCAATTTAAGAGATTTGCGGAAAATCCGGTTAACCCCTTCTTTCAACCCTGTTGCCATGAGTCACACGCCATGAAATTCGCCTATCCAGGATTGACCGACCGGGACGCCGAACTGTCCCGTGCCCAACACGGGTCCAACGCGGTCGCCAGCCAGGAGACCGAAACCTTCTGGGATAAGCTGCTCGGCAATCTCAAGGATCCCATTATCGTGATCCTGATCGTTGCACTGCTGATCACAGTAGCCTTGACCGTCTTCGGCTATGCCGAATGGTACGAAGGCGCGGGGATCGCCTTTGCGGTCGTGATCGCCGCCTTCGTCGCCACCTGGTCCGAACACAGCAACGAACAATCCTTCCAGAAGCTGCTGGAAGAGGCATCCATGATTCAGGTCAAGGTGTTCCGCAACGGCCATCTGACCGAAATCTCCATCACCGAACTGGTGGTCGGCGATTATGTGCTGCTGCAACCGGGCGATACCGTGCCGACCGACGGCCTGCTGATCGCCGGTCATGCCGAGGTCGATGAGGCGGCGCTGACCGGCGAGTCCGAACCGGTCAAAAAGACCGCGCAGCCGGCCGATCTGACGGATACCGACACGCCGGACGCGCATCGTCTCTCGCGTGCCGGACTGCTGGTCGATGGTGAGTGCGTGATGCGCGCCACCGCTGTGGGCGACCAGACCCGCTACGGCCAGACCATGAAGGAACTGCTGTCAGCCGAAGACCGGCTCTCGCCGCTTCAACACAAACTCACCGTGCTGGGCGGTCATATCGCGACCTTCGGCTATATCGGTGCAGCCTTCATCTTTGCCGCCTTCATGTTCAATAACATGTTTCTGCAGGCTGGCGGCCTGGATGCCTATTGGGCGCAGGACAGCGGCCTCATCCTCAAGGACTTCGTGACAGCGGGGATCCTGGCGATCATTGTGGTGGTCATGGCGGTCCCCGAGGGTCTGCCGATGATGATCGCCATGGTCCTGGCCATCAACATGAAGAAACTGTTGAGCGAAAAGGTGCTGGTGCGCAAGCTGCTCGGCATCGAGACCGCCGGCAGTCTCAATCTGCTCTTCACCGACAAGACCGGCACCCTGACGCAGGGCAAGCTGTCGGTCAGCGCCTTCCTGACCGGCACCGGCGAACGCTGCGAGCGACTCGACGCCATCCCGCAAAGGCTGCGCGACCTCGCCGGCTTCGCGTTACGCAACAACACCAGCGCGGTGATCGACGCCAGCAATCCCAATGACATCAAACTGGTTGGCGCCGACCGCACCGAACAGGCGCTGCTGCGCTTCGTCACGCCCTATCTGAGCCAGAGTGGGGCGGAGATGATCGACCACATCCCCTTCAACAGCACCCGCAAATTCTCGGCCACCCAGGTGACGGGCGAGCGGGCGCTGACCCTGGTCAAGGGCGCACCCGAGGTGATTCTGGGGCATTGCACCCACTGGTTCGACGGCGACGGCAAGGCCCATGACCTGAGCAATTCGTCCGCGCTCCAGGCAGCGATGAGCGAGCTGTCCACCCGCGCCATGCGTCTGCTGGCCGTGGCGGTGAGCGAGACGCCTATCGACCCCGAAACCAAGGCTCTGCCCGAGTCGCTGACCCTGGTCGGCGTCTTCGGCATGCGCGATGAGCTGCGCACCACTTCTTATCACTCGGTCAAGACCGCCAAGGACGCCGGCATCCATGTCGTCATGATCACCGGTGACGCCAAGGAAACCGCGCAGGCGATCGGCAAGGATGTGGGGCTGCTGGAGGACGACGCGCAGGCTATCGTCATGACCTCGACCGAACTGGCGGCGCTGTCCGACGACGAGGTCAAAAAGATCCTGCCGCATCTCTACGTCGTGGCGCGCGCCTTCCCCACCGACAAGAGCCGTCTGGTCAAACTCGCCAAGGAATTGGGTCTGGTGGTCGGCATGACCGGCGATGGGGTCAACGACGCCCCGGCGGTGAAGAACGCCGATGTCGGCTTCGCCATGGGCAGCGGCACCGAGATGACCAAGGAGTCGGGCGACATCGTCATCCTCGACGACAACTTTTCCTCGCTGACCAAGGCCGTGCTTTATGGACGGACTCTGTTCAAGTCGATCCGCAAGTTCCTGATCTTCCAGTTGACGGTGAGTCTGTCGGCGATTTTAGTGGTCTTTTTCGGACAGTTCTTCGGTTTCGATCTGCCGCTGACCATGACCCAGCTCCTGTGGCTGAACATCATCATGGACACCCTGGCCGGTCTGGCGCTGGCCGGCGAGGCCGCACTTGCACGCTATATGCGCGAACCGCCGCTGCGTCGCGATGCACCGCTGATCAGTCCGGACATGTGGTCTGCGGTGCTGGTCAACGGCGGCTTCATCGCGGCGTTGAGCATCCTCTTTCTGACCAGCGAGATCACCCATACCTGGTTCTCGGGCGAGCACACGCCCGGCACCCCGGAGGCCGAAGCCAAATTCCTGACCGCCTTCTTTGCCTTCTTCGTGTTCGCGCAGATTTTCAATACCTTCAACGCCCGCACCCAGGGGCTGAACCTGTTCGAGCATCTGCTCGATAACCGACTGTTCATGATCGTCATTCCGGGGATCATGGTGCTCCAGGTGTTTTTCACCACCTTTGGCGGTGAGATCCTGCGTACCGTCGGGCTCTCGCTGCACGAATGGGGTCTGGTACTGCTGCTCGCGGTGCTCATCATCCCAGTCGATCTGTTGCGCAAGATCGTGCGCAACTCGATGTTCGGCAACCCGGTGCAGGCGGTTTAAAGGACAAACCGCCTGCTCAGTTGAATCCAAATCAGGACACGGCAACCAAACGCGGCGGCGCTGTCATCATCGGCGCCGGCTGCACGGCCCGCTCATAAGATACCTTCACCGCCTGCGCGCCGAGCAGTTGGCGCAGGCGTTTCAGTAACGCATCCGCAGGCTGCACGCGCCAGGCGTTGCCGAGCACCAGCTCACCGACCGCGCCGGGGCGGCGATAACGCAGACGCACCGGCAGATCGCCATCGCGGAAGGCGGCGAGCGTCTCCTGAAGCGAAGTCACCCGCGCCACGCCCTCGGCGTAAGCCAGGGGATCGGACAGATCCAGGATCAGGGCCAGATGATCAGCCGCCGCCTCACGTGCCTGCTCGAAGGTGCGGATGCTGTCCGCGCGCACGGACCAGGCATCGCGGAATTCGTCGAAATTGAGACTCCCGGTCACGCTCAGAATCTGATCGGGCACCAGCAGATTGCGTACCTGATCGTAGAGTTCGGAAAAAACAGTCACCTCGACCCGTCCGGTGCGGTCATCAAGCAGGACCGAACCCATGCGTCCGCGCGGGGTCTTGCCATGCCGCACGCTGACCACCAGCCCGGCGATGGTGCGCTTTTCGCGGTCGCGTCGGTCGCGCCGGCCCTGCTCGCGGTCGGTCTCCAGCAGTCGAGCGATGCGTGGCCCGCCCATCGCCTTCAGTTCGTCCTCGTAGCGGTCGATGGGATGCCCGGTCAGATAGAGCCCGAGCGTTTCCTTTTCGCCCTGCAAACGCTGCTCGTCGTCCCAATCGGCGCGGATCTCGCTGATCAGTTGGGGATCGGGCGCGGGCGCGGCGGTCGGCTCCAGGGCGCCGAAGAGATCGACCTGACCGGTGGCCTGGGTCGAGCGATGCTGCTCGGCGGCCTTGAGCGCCAGCGGCAGATGGGCCATGAGTGTGGCGCGATTGGGACCGAGCCCGTCGAGCGCACCGGCGCGGATCAGCGCCTCCAGCACGCGGCGATTGACCTTCTGCAGGTCGATCCGGCAGCAGAAATCCCAGAGATCGCGGAAAGCCCCACCCTCGCTGCGCGCCGCCAGCATGGATTCGATGGCCGACTCGCCAACCCCTTTGATCGCCCCCATGCCATAGATGACGGTTTTGTCGTCAGCGATGGTGAAGTGATAGTCCGAGCGATTGATGGTCGGCGGCTCGACGGCGAGTTTCATCACCCGGCACTCGTCGATCAGGGTGACGACCTTATCGGTGTTGTCCATATCCGCCGAGAGCACAGCTGCCATGAAGGCCGCCGAATAATGCGCCTTGAGCCAGAGGGTTTGATAGCTGACGAGGGCGTAGGCGGCGGAGTGCGAGTTGTGGACAATGATGTCGTCGGCGACGAAGTTATGGGTGTGATCGACCTCCATATCGTAGGTCATGGCCGCGCCATCGGACTCAATGGCGACGATGCGCTCCCAGAAGATCTCAGCCTCGGTGGCCTGTCTTAGATCCTCGGCTCCGAAGAAATCGGCCAGCTTGCAGATGGTGGCGCGACGAAAGCCTTTTTTGTGCGTCTTGGGTGTGCCATAAAACTCTTTGATGCATACGCCACTGCGTTCGGCGAGCTGATCCCAAGTCAGACCGCTGGCTTCCTTGTGATGTCGAACGCTGTCCTTGATCTCCGGCGGAAGCGTGTCAATCGACTCTCGATCGGCCGGTGTCTTGGCTAGATACTCACGCAAGGCATTGAGCTGAACATCTCGTCCGACCAGATGCGAACCGATGACCTGGACGAAGGTTTCGATACTGCGTCGCCCGACGAGATGGAGCGTATAACCGATGCGTCCATCCTTATAAGCAAAGTATTTTTCGGTCAGTCGACTGACGATCCCAAGGCGCAACAGCAGATGCTGAGTCTCGCCGGCAAGACGCTGAGAGGCGCTCGCCAGATAGGGGATCATGTCTTTCCCTGTGGTACTGGCGATATAGCCATCCCCAGACCAGAGCCGTCCAAGCAAGACGGCCAGACAGGCATTGTCGAGTCGAAACACACCAGCCGGGAAATGCTTGTCCGGCGCCTTGTGACCGATCATCCCCAGTTCTTCGAGCCACAGACGCGCCCCCGAACGCGGCGTGAAGCTATGACCAGCACCGACACGAATCCGCGTATCGCGCCCGGTTCCGACATAGACGCACCAGGTATCCGCCCGCTCGGGCCTGAGGCGCACGGTGGGTTGCGTATCGGGAAAGACACATGCGGCGGCCAGGAAATCATCCCGAGCCACCTCATCCTTGTTGTAGAAATAAAAACCGCTTGGGTGACAGGTATTGCCCTCCGACAAGACCCAGCCCAGCGTGATAAGTTCGTGCTCAGGCCAGCGTTCCTGACCCTCGATAGGCAGTCGTGCCGGTGAGGCAATGCGATCACCCACCTTCAATTCATCCAGACGCTTCCAACCCGTCGCTGTGAGCAGCGGATGATTGCCGGTCGCGCGCAGCGTCTTGCCCAATGAGGTTCGGAGCCGAAAGACCGGTTTGATCCCGTTCTCCATCACCTGAACCACCGGACTCTGGCCCATGCGGTGATTTGTCATCAGACTCGCAACCGAGCCGATACCGTGGCGATAGATCTCCTTGATCTGGCGACGCTCGCCGGTCACAGGGTCGGCCACGAGCGTGTCGCCAACGACACACTTGTTGAATCCGTAACCGGAAAAATACTCCATCAAATCGAAAATATGCGTTGCAACGCCGCCATCGACCCCACGCGCGACCGCGCCCTGCTCAAACGTGGCGCGTTGTTTATCCATTTCCTCCTTTTTCTTTTTTCCCATCGCCCTCCTCAGTAAATCTGCCCCGCCGAGCGAATATCCCGCCAGCACCTGCGCGATCTGCATCACTTGTTCCTGATAGAGGATGATGCCGTAGGTGGGCTTGAGGATCGGTTCGAGATCCGGGTGCGGATAGGCGAGTTCGGCGCGTCCGTGTTTGCGCTCAATGAAATCATCGACCATGCCCGATTGCAGCGGGCCGGGACGGAACAGGGCCACCAGTGCGGTGATGTCGTCGAAGCTGTCGGGCTGGAGCTTTTTGATCAGCTCCTTCATACCGCGCGATTCGAGCTGGAAGACGGCGGTGGTCTGACACTGTTTGAGCAACGCGAAGGCCAATGCATCGTGCGGGTCGATGCGGTCGATGTCGAGCGGCGGTTCGCCCTTGGCCGCTCGTCCGGCGTTGATGGTCTTGAGCGCCCAGTCGATGATGGTGAGTGTGCGCAGACCCAGAAAGTCGAACTTGACCAGACCCACCTGCTCGACATCGTCCTTGTCGAACTGCGTCACCAGATTCACCCCGCCCGGCTCGCAGTAGAGCGGCGAAAAATCGGTCAGCAGGGTCGGGGCGATGACCACGCCGCCAGCATGCTTGCCGGCGTTGCGGGCCAACCCTTCGAGCTTGCGCGCCATGTCGATGAGCGCGCGCACCTCTTCGTCGTCCTCATAGGCGCGCTTGAGATCCTCGCTTTCGGCGAGCGCCTTGGTGAGGGTCATGCCCAGCTCGAAGGGCACCATCTTGGCGACCTTGTCGACGAAGCCATACGGATGTCCCATGACCCGCCCGACATCGCGCACCACGGCCTTGGCAGCCATGGTGCCGAAGGTGATGATCTGCGACACCGCCTCGCGCCCGTATTTGCCCGCGACATAGTCGATGACCTCGTCGCGGCGCTCCATGCAGAAATCGATATCGAAGTCGGGCATGGACACGCGCTCGGGATTCAGGAAGCGCTCAAACAGCAGGTCATGCTCGATGGGATCCAGATCGGTGATCTTGAGCGCGTAGGCGACCAGCGAACCGGCACCCGAGCCGCGACCGGGACCGACCGGGATGCCGTTGTCCTTGGCCCACTGGATGAAGTCGGCGACGATCAGGAAATAGCCGGGGAACCCCATCTGGACGATGACCGCGAGTTCCAGTTCCAGCCGTTCGTCATAGGGACGGCGCTGCGCGGCGAAATCGGGCGAGCGGGGATCAAGGATGCGCTCCAGACGCTGGTCAAGACCCTGGCGCGACTGCTCGGCGAAAAAGGCGTCGATGGTCATCCCGGTTGGAACCGGGAAGTCGGGCAGATAATTCTTGCCTAATGTCAGTTCCAGATTGCAGCGTTTGGCGATCTCGACCGAGTTGGCGAGCGCCTCGGGCAGATCGGCGAAGAGCTCCAGCATCTCCGCCGGGGTGCGCAGATACTGTTCCTCGCTGTAGAGACGCGGGCGGCGCGGATCGTCGAGCGTGCGCCCGTCGTGGATACAGACCCGCGCCTCGTGCGCGTCGAAGTCGGAGGCGGCGAGAAAACGCACATCATTGGTCGCCACCACCGGCACGCCGCGACGGATGGCCAGAGCGACGCTCGCCTCGACCAGCTCGGCCTCCTGCTCGCGCCCGGTGCGGATCAGTTCCAGGTAATAGCGGTCACCAAAAGCCGCCAGCCAGCGGTCAAGCAGACGCTCGGCCACCTCTGGCCGGCCATTGAGCAGCGCCTGCGCGACATCGCCCTGCGGCCCACCCGAGAGCGCGATCAGCCCGGCGGCGGATGACTCGATCCAGCCCGGCTCGACCAGCGGCACCCCCAGATGCTGCCCTTCGACATAGCCGCGTGAGATGAGCCGGGTGAGATTGCCGTAACCCTGACGATCCTGAACCAGGAGCACCAGCCGATGCGGCTTGTTCGCATCGTCCGGGTTACGCACCCAGAGATCGGCCCCGGCGATGGGCTTGAGCCCGGCGCCCAGTGCGGCCTTGTAGAACCGCACCAGCCCGAAGAGATTGCACTGATCGGTGACAGCCACCGCCGGCATGCCGGCCGCCGCCACGGCCTTGACCAGCGGCTTGATCCGCACCAGTCCATCGACCAGCGAGTATTCGGAATGAAGATGGAGATGGATGAAACTGGGGTCCACGGCGACTCTGAGTGCGGTTTGAGCGGAGGGGAGCGAGGCTCGGGGCAGGCTAGTCTACTCACCCGCCAGTCAATCGCAGAGTCGGAAAAATCCATTGGACCCGGACGAAAGATCGGCAGTCCGGTATTCTCTGCGCCCAGATTCAGGCGACCGGAAAAACCGGATTGCCCTTCAACACCATCCAGGCGGAAATCCATGCCCGACCTCGACCCGCTTCCCCACAGGCTCTACCGCGCCGATCAGGTGCGCAACCTGGATGACATCGCGATCCGGCAACATGGCATCCCTGGAATCGAACTGATGAACCGGGCCGGGCTGGCGGCCTATCGCTTGCTGCGTGCGCACTGGCCGACGGCAAGGCGTCTCACGGTTCTGGCCGGGATCGGCAACAATGGTGGCGACGGCTATGTGGTGGCGCGTCTGGCGCGGGCGGATGGTCTGTCGGTGCGGATGCTGCAACTGGGGGATGCCGCGCGCCTGCGCGGCGAGGCAGCGGCCAGTTGTGCGGCCTATGGCGATGCTGGCGGAACCCTGGAACCTTTCCAGACGCTGCCGCCTGACACCGATCTCATCGTTGATGCACTGTTCGGCACCGGCCTGGAACGTCCCGTCACCGGGATCTGGGCGGACGCCATCACCGCGATCAACGCCCAACAGGCGCCAGTGCTCGCCATCGATCTTCCCTCGGGCCTGCACGCCGACACCGGCTGTGTGATGGGCGAGGCCGTGCACGCCTCAGCCACGATCACCTTCATCGGGCTCAAACAGGGGCTCTTCGTCGGCAAGGGGCCGGATTATCGGGGTGAGGTGCTTTTCAGTTCGCTGGCTGCCCCGGCGGCGGTCTATGCGCAGACAACGCCATCGCTGCGCCGCATCGACTGGCGACAGCAGGCCGATTCACTGCGTCCGCGACCGCGCACGGCGCACAAGGGTGACTGCGGTCATGTGCTGATCATTGGCGGCGCGCCAGGGATGTCGGGCGCCGCGCGTCTGGCGGGCGAAGCGGCGCTGCGCGCTGGTGCCGGACTGGTGACCATCGCCACCCATCCCGACCACGCCGCCTGGCTCAACCTGAGCCGCCCGGAACTCATGGTGAGCGGGGTGGCTGAACCGGGCGAACTGACGCCCCTGATCGAGAGGGCCGATGTCCTCGCCATCGGTCCTGGCCTGGGGCGCACGAACTGGGGACGCGGGCTCTGGAATCATGTAAAGGAACAGCACACGCCACTGGTGGTGGACGCCGATGCACTCAATCTGCTTGCCGAATCACCATTGTCCCGACCGGATTGGGTGCTGACACCACATCCCGGCGAGGCCGCGCGACTGCTCGGCGTGAGCATCGCGGAAGTTGAGCAAGATCGTCCGCATGCGGTCGCCGAGATCCAGCGGCGCTTTGGCGGCGTGGTCGTGCTCAAGGGCGCCGGCACCCTGATCAGGGGCGACTCGCAGCGACCGTCGTCAGTCTGTAGCGAGGGCAATCCGGGGATGGCGACCGCCGGTGCGGGCGATGTGCTGACCGGCCTCATCGCGGCCCTGCGCGGACAGGGGCTGGATGCGGAAGCGGCGGCCTGTACCGGGGTCTGTCTGCATGCGGCGGCGGGTGATCAGGCGGCGCGGGGCGGTGAGCGCGGGCTGATCGCCAGCGACCTCATCGCAGCCCTGCGGCCGCTTGCAAATCGTATCGGAGAACACTGATGGAGATCCTTTTGCCCGACCCGGAGGCCCAGCTTGCGTTCGGCGCACGTCTTGCCGCCTGTCTGCACCTCCCCTGCGTGCTCTATCTGGAGGGTGATCTTGGCGCCGGCAAGACGACCCTGACACGCGGCATGCTGCATGGACTGGGGCATCGCGGGGCCGTGCGCAGTCCGACCTATACCCTGATCGAGCCTTATGAACTGCCGACCGCGCGCGTCCAGCATCTGGATCTCTACCGTCTGGCGGATCCCGAAGAGCTGGAGTATCTCGGTCTGCGCGACCTGCTGGGGGAAGATGTGCTCTGGGTGATCGAATGGCCGGAACGGGGCGCCGGCATCCTGCCGGCGGCTGATCTGCGGATCGGCATCGCGTATGCGGAACCTGGCCGGCGACTCAGACTGGAGCCCGGCAGTCCTCGCGGACAGGCGGTCATCGCCAGTCTGAGCGGCACCTCAGCGTGATCCGCACCGGCTAAACCGCGCCCGATGCGGTATGTGATGTTTGGGGATTGAGTCGGCCTTGGCAGAATCGACGACCCTTCGAGCGGGCGCGGTTTAAGATATTAAAAAATATAAAATTTTAAACCGCGTCTCCACTGAGGTCGATGACATCTCCAAAGCTAAACACAAACTGAAAATTACGCATATCGCGCTGGACGCGGTTTAAAAGCCAGTCAAAACCGTCGTTTATGCGCAACATAATCATCATGACTTATCGAGAAAAGCGCCTTAATCATCGGATTTAGTTTGGAAAGATCGTCGCGGAACTGCTATCTTAAATACAACGTCCGCTGACAAGAGATGGCGTCGAGGCGATCCGTGAACAGGCTGCTCCCACTCTTACTGCTACTGATTTCATTGCCCGCAGCCGGGTCTCGCGTGGTGGTTGAATGTGCCCAGGTCGTGACAGACGCCAGCAAGACCCGCCTGGTGTTTGCCACCACGGCGCCGGTGTCGCATCGGATCTTCGCCCTGGACCATCCTGACCGCGTGGTGATCGATCTGCCGACCGCGACACTGATCGGCAAGCTTCCCGACGCCACCGCCAAAGACCCGACGCTCGTCGGTCTGCGCAGCGGTCTGCATAACCAGGATGATCTGCGTATCGTCCTGGATCTCAAGCAGGCGGTCCGGGTCAAGAGCTTCACGACAGGCCCGGGCAACGGCGAGGGGCATCGGCTGATCATTGACCTGATCCCCAGAACCACGTCTGTCGCCAGCGGCGATTCGCCCCGCACGATGACACAGACCCTGCCCAGACCGGATGCTCCAAGGGGCAAGGCGCGCCCAATCCTCGTCGCCATTGACGCAGGACACGGCGGCGAGGATCCGGGCGCCATTGGCCCCGGCGGCACCCGCGAAAAGGATGTGACCCTGGCGATCGCCCGCAAACTGGCAGCACTGGTGAACCGCGAACCGGGGATGCAGGCGCTGATGATCCGCGACGGCGATTATTTCATCGGCCTGCGTCAACGCATGCTGATGGCGCGCGAGCAGAACGCGGATCTCTTCATTTCGATCCATGCCGATGCCTACAACAATGCCGACGCCCATGGCTCCTCGGTCTATACGCTGTCCTATGGCGGCGCGAGCAGCGAGGCCGCCATGTGGCTGGCGAATCGCGAAAACAACGCGGATCGGGTCGGCGGCATCGATCTCCCCACGAATGACGATCTGCTGGCGACGGTCCTGATGGACATGACCCAGAATGCGACCATCGAGCACAGTACCGAAGCGGCCAACGCCGTTCTCGCTTATCTGGGCCATCTCGGCAACATGCACAAGAACGAGGTACAGCGCGCCAGTTTCATGGTGCTGAAATCGCCCGACATTCCCTCCGTGCTGGTTGAAACCGCCTTCATTTCGAATCAGGACGAGGAGCGGCGACTGACCAGCAACGCCCATCAACAGCGGCTCGCGCAGGCCATCCTGGCCGGGGTCCGGACCTACTTCAAAAAATATCCACCGCAGGGTTTCCGCTCCGCATCGTCGCGCGCCGACACGGATGCGCGCTTCGCCCCGCCCGCACCGGCAACCTCCACGCCGCTCGGAACCGAACCGGCCCCCGCCGCGCCGCCATCCCGATCCACTGCGTTGCGCCCCGTCAATCGGTCCACGGTCTCCCGCGAGCACGTCATCAACTCCGGCGACACCCTGTCCGGGATTGCCAGTCGCTATCGAGTGAGCCTGACTGCCTTGCGCGCGCAGAATGGCCTGCATGAAAACGACATGATCCGCGCCGGTCAGGTTCTGACCATTCCGTCCGATTCCTGAGTCGCGTCAAACACCCATCCGGGGTCTGGTCGTTCCCTTCCTGAAAGCGGACGTCACCCGCCCGCCTGCCAACGGATGTCGAGGCCGTCACCAAGCCCCGCCGAAAGCTCCGTCCGCTTTGGTCACTCCGCCGCCTTAGACGCTTTGGCGTGATCAGACATTTTTTTCATCATGTTGTCGGCTGCGGCTTCGTAAGGCGGCCAGAACATCTTGGGGTCGAAAAAATCGGGATTGGCTTCGATCTCCGGGTTCGTCACGTCCGTGGTCACCGCCACCATGCTGAGCCCATTCACCACTCGATCCTGAACCGCCTTGCTCAGGAAATAGTTGATGAAGATTTCTGCCGCTTCGAGCTTGGCTCCACTGACACCAGCCACGATGTTCATGGTGTCCAGCCACACAGTATTGCCTTCCTCGAACTCAATGAGCTGCCAATCCTCACCCTTGGCGCGCAAGCCACCGATTTCCGGCCCGTAGCTGGCAACGATCTCCAGGGGGGCGGCAAAGGTGGGCGCGGTACTCCAGAACGCACCGACCTGGCCGTAGAGCTTGCCAAGGAAGGACTGGACCTCGCCGCCCGGCGCGGCCAACGCCAGCGCCTCGGCACGGTTCGTGGTTATCAGATCATTGATCGCAAAGGGGGCGTGACGGTTCGCCAGGAGCGCAAGTGCGATGTTGGGCTGGATCTGCCCGTCGGTCAGCGAGATCTTTCCGGTCCATCGCGGATTCAGCAAGTCACCGATGCGGTGAGGAAGATCCGCCGCGCTCACCAATTTCATGTTTGCCCAGAGACCATAGGCGCCACCACCAAAGGGGACATAGTAGGACCTGCCGTCAATGACGCCCATTGGAATCGTCTTGAGCGCTGGAATAACACTGGCATAGTTACCGAGACGAGACGAGTCCGTGTTGATCGGCTGAAGCAATTTCCCTATCTTCTCATTCTGCATCTTGATGTAGTTGAGGGTGAGGAAGGTGAGATCCGCATCGCCGCGACGGATCACCTGAAACATCTGCTCCGGTCCCTCGGCGACCGTCGAAATCACCTCAACGCGAACCGGATTACCGGCAGCTTCCAAGAGTTTGTCCACCGCCTCGATATCCTGCGATGTGACATAACCGTACCAAGTGAAGACCCTGAGTTTCTGCTCCAGTCCCTGCCCGAAGCAAATTGCCGAGAAAAGCGCCAGAACCAGCGCCACGCCAGTACCTTTCATCATGTGAGTCTCCGTAAGGACAACGGTGAATTTGAAATGGATCGAGAAAGCGGATCGGTCCGTCAATCGCAGGGGGAGCGCCGCCTGCTCACAGGCGGAACTTTCCGAACAAGGTGCGCAACCGGCCGACGCTATCCGAGAGCTGCTCCCCGGACCCGGCGGTCGCCGCCGAAACCAGCAGAGTCTGCTGATGCACCTGCTGAATATTGGTGACGTTACGCTCAATCTCTGCAACCGTGGCGCTCTGCTGTTCCGCCGCCGTAGCGACGCCAGCCATCATCTGCACGATGTTCTGGATGGCTGCGTGGATCTCGTCGAAGGCGCCGCCAGCCCCAGAAGCCTGCTCGACGCTCCGCTCCGCCTTGTGCTTGCCTTCCGCCATTGCCCGCACGGCTTGCGCAGTACGCTCCTCCAGCCCGGCGATGGTCTCCTGGATCTGGCTGGTCGAATGCTGGGTGCGCTGCGAGAGCACCCGTACTTCGTCGGCAACCACAGCAAATCCGCGCCCATGCTCGCCTGCGCGAGCTGCTTCGATCGCGGCGTTGAGGGCGAGCAGATTGGTCTGGTCAGCGATGCTGCGGATCACGTCCAGGATCCCACTGATCGCATCAGTGTTCTGCCGCAATTCGGCGATTACGGTCGATGCCCGATCCACGGTATCAGCCAGTTCGCTATTGGAGCGGTTGGCTTCCCGAACCTGCTCCAGCCCCAGGTTGGCGCGATTACCCGCCTGGTCGCCGGACTCGGAAGCCAGGGCAGCATTGCGTGCGACCTCTTCGGTTGTCGCACGGAACTGAGTCAGTGCAGTCGTCAACGAATACAGATCCTCCTGTTGCCGGCCCAATTGCCGATTGAGTCCGTCGGCAGTCTCACGCGCATCGTCGGCTGAATTCGCCAGTCCCTTCACCACTTCATCGACCTCGGTGACGATCTGGCGTATAGAGCCGATAAAGCGATTCAGCGCATCTCCCAATTGCCCCAGCTCGTCGCGGCGCCCACTCTCGACCAGCTTACTGAGGTCTCCCTCACCGTCCGCGATGTCCTGTACGCGGGCGAGGATCGCGGCAAGCGGATCCAGGACCATCCGGTTCAGGATGAATCCCATCGACAAGACCAGGATCACATTCAAGAGGATCGCAATTTGGACATTCCGCATAACCGCCTGCACGACGGCTTGACGCAGGGGCTGGTCGGAGATGAGCACGGCGACTCTGCCCAGCGACTGGGTGACGTCGCCGTCCCGAAAGGTCAGTTCGCGGCTTTCGAGGTATGTCCCCGTCAATTCCGGAAGCTGGCCGGCCTCCTTGATCTCCCCGTCACGCACCAGTGTGGTCACCGGTCTGCCATCCGTACCCAGCACCGTGATCCCCAACACGGCCGATTGGCCCATCTCTCCCCGCATCATGTCCTGAACGGTCGTCATGGTGAGATCCCAGAGCGGCTTCGGCAATCCCGCGCCGAGGCGATCCAGCGCAGCCGCGACGTCGCGGTCGAGACGTGCGCCTTCGTCAGCACGAACCCTGAGGACATCCCACACGCTGTAGGCAATCAGCACGGCCGTCACGACCAGCATGAGAGCAAAATTGATCTTCGTTTTCAGACGGTTGCTCAGTTTGATGGCTTGGGATGCCTGAGATACGGAGCGATCTGTCGAGGGTCTGACGAATTGCGGCGAATCAAGAGCGTCAGAAATGCGAGAAATTGACATCGTTCTGAAACTGAGTAGAGGCTCGATTACCGAAGTGTAAAGTGACTTATCACCTGATAATCGAAGAGAGATTTTAACCTTTGGTTAATTTTGCATGACAGCAGAAATCTCCAATCGCGAGCCTTAAAAGACGATTGGACGAAACACGAGGCATGCATTCTCACGGGCCAATCACCCAAGCCGTCCGGCGGCGCGGATGCGGCGGTCGTATTACGCCTGTCTCCGGCTCGTCCGGAGAGATCATGGCGGCCTGCACACCGACCCCGCGCGACATGAGCGCAGGATGCCGGGGCTGCCGGCCTGCCAGGCAGTGCAACTGCTGTCACCAGACGCCCGGCATGGTTACAATCCATCCTCCGCAACATGCAGCCAGCGTCCGCCGTGACCCGCTCGCCCTGCGGCTTTTCATTTCATACCAACCAACAGTCAATCCCCGGAGCCCCTTCATGACCCGTCTGTTTCTGTTCGCCGCGCTGTCGCTGTCTGTGATCCTGCCCGCTCAGGCGGCAGACAACACCGGCATTGGCTATGTCGATATGCAAAAAGTGCTGGAGGAAAGCAAACTCGGCAAGGCGCTGCAGGACGAGTTGCGCAAGGAATTCGAGCCCCGCGCCAGGGAGTTCAAGCAGGAAGAACAGGAGATCCAGAAACTGCAACAGGAGCTGGAACGCGACAAGCCGCTGATGAGCAAGGCGCAGGTGGAAAAGAAGGAAAAAGAGCTTCAGGCCAGCGTCGCGGCTTATCAGAAAAAAGTGATGCCGATTCAGCAGGAACTCATGAAGACTCAACAGGAAAAGGGGCGGAAGATCATCGGTCCCGCACGTCAGGCGGTGAACGATATCGCCAAAAAGAAGAAGCTCGGCATGATTGTCGAGCATGGTCAGGCCGGTCTGCTCTATATGGATGAGTCGCTTGATCTCACCGCAGAGGTCATCAAGCAACTGGACGCCTCGACCAAGTAGGGGCGATTTAAATCGCCCCTGTTAAACCGCGTCCAGGTCGCCACGGTGGTTGACGGAAATCTGACCGGACTGTTTCGGGCGCCTTACGCTGGCGTATACTTTCGCGCTCGACTCATGCTGACGACCCTGACCGACCGCGTGATCCGCGCGGCGGTCCCAAACTCAAGAGGACCGGCCCCATGCTTGGCGAATCTCACGACCTGCTTCACGAATTCCCGGATCTGGAAAACAAGATCGCGGCACTGCGGGCCGACAAGCCCGAATTCGCGCGCCTCATGGACGACTATGACGCGCTCGACGCCCGCGTGCGCAACTTCGAGGAACTCGGAACGCCGGTCGCCGATGAGACCATCGAAGAACTCAAAAAAGAGCGTCTGCTGCTCAAAGACAGACTCTATGTGATGCTGCGCGCCTGACGGCACGCCCGCTCACCGCCCACCCGCCATCCGGCAACTGCTCCAGGGATCAACCATCGCCGTGGATTTCAGCATCCTTCCAGTCACCTCGTTCCAGCAGAACTGCACGCTCTTCTGGTGCCAGCGCACCCGGCGTGCCGCCATCATCGATCCAGGCGGCGAACCGGAGCGCATCCTTGCGCTCGTCGCCAGACTGGAACTGGTTCCTGAGAGCATCCTCCTGACCCACGGCCATCTGGATCATGTGGGCGCAAGCACGGATCTGGTGGAACGGCTGGGAGTGCCCATCATCGGCCCGCACCGCAACGATGACTTTCTGCTTAAGGGGCTGCCCGAACAATGCGAGATGTTCGGCTTTCCGCCGATCCGCCCCTTCGAGCCGACACGCTGGCTCGATCAGGGCGATGTCGTCACCATTGGCGAGCAACAGCTTGAGGTGATCCATTGCCCTGGTCACACGCCGGGGCATGTGGTGTTCTTCCATGCCGGCGAGCGTCTGGCCCAGGTGGGCGACGTGCTCTTTCAGGGCTCCATCGGACGCACCGACTTTCCGCGCGGCAATCATCGGCATCTGATCGACTCGATCCAGCAGAAACTCTTCCCGCTGGGTGACGATGTGCGTTTCATCCCCGGACATGGCCCCATGTCCACCTTTGGTCAGGAACGGCGCAGCAATCCATTCGTCGGTACAATGGCTTACTGATTCAGCAATCATCGGCGGAGCTGGGATGTTATTCGGGCGCTTCCTCAAAAAACGACAACAGGCCGCAGTCGAGGCCAAACAGGCCATCGCCTCCCAAACCCAGGAAGCCCTGGCGGAACAGGCGCGTCATCATGCGGATGCGGCGAAACGAGACGAGGCGACCCGGCAACTCCAGAATCTGCCCCTGCTCCGCCAGATTCGCACCGACGACCCTGATTCCGGCGTCCGCGAGACGGCGACGACACGTTATCGTGATCTACTGTGCGACAGCGCCTGCGACATCCCGCTGGCGGTGCAGCTCGACGAACTCTCCCGCATTGATGACCTCCCGCTCCTGGAAACGCTCGCCATTCAGGCACATGCCGCCGAGATCCGGCGTGCGCTGATCGAACGCATCGCCTCGCCCGCCGTGCTGGCTCAGTGCGCGGTGCGGGATTCGCTGGCCTCCAATCGCGGGCTCGCGGTCGAACGGTTGCAGGACCGGGCGGCGCTGGAGCAGGTGTTACGCCAGATCGGCAAAAAGGACAAAAACGTCTATCGCGCCGCGCGCGAGAAACTGCGCCTGATCGCCGAGCAGGACGAACTGCCGCGCCGGATCGGCGCTCAGTGCGAGGAACTCTGCGCCAGGGTCGAGCATCTGGGACGCCTCGGCAACTGGGGCCAGGATCGGGCGCTGCTGGAACATCTGGATCGCCAGTGGGCCGCCATCCAGGAGCATGCCGAAGCCGACTGGCAGGCGCGTTATCAGGCCGGACGCGAGCGTTTCCTGACGGCCCATGACGATTTCTGCCGCGAGCAGGCGGCGCAGATTGCCGCCCAGGCAACGCAGGCCACATCGCTTGCCGAACGTCAGGCGCTGCTCGACGAACTGGCGACCGCCACCGATCTCACCGACGAGTCCGGGATCGCCGCCCTGTGCGAGCGTCTGGCCGCTCGCTGGAAGAGTCTCCCCGCACTGCCGGAGGCGCGGCAACGCCCGCTCGATGCACGCTATGACGCGCTCATGCGGGCGGCGGATGCCGTTCGGCAGTCCTTTGCCGAGCGCGGCCAGAACGCGGCGCGGCTGGAGAAGCTCACCGCCCGGGCCGCACGACTGCTCGATGAGTCCAGACCGCTGGATCATCAGGATGCTCAGTCACTGCTCGAACGGGGTCGCGCGCTCGCCAACGGCCTGAGCGATCCTGACGCCGCACAACCCTTTCTCACGCTGGCCGAACGGCTTGAATCCCGGCTCGCGACCCAGCGCCGACATGCCGAGCAGCGGCTGGCTCTGCTTCCCGAACGGCTCGCCGAACTGGAGACGCATCTGGCGGCGGGCGAACTCAAAAAGGCCGATCCGCTTTACCAAAGCCTCCAGGCCGGGCTGGACATGATCAAGGCCAGCGGACTCCAGCAGGGCGCCGAGTCCGACATCGCCCGCCGACTGCGTGCACTCGCCCCCCAACTGCGCGAACTCCAGCACTGGCGTCGCTGGGGTGCGGATCAGCATCGCGAGGGACTCTGCGACGACATGGAAGAACTGATCACCAGGGAACTGCCGCTGGAGGCGCTGGCTGAACGACTCCACGCGCTCCAGATGGACTGGAAAGGACTCGATAAAACCGGCTCGCCCGCGAATCAGGCGCTCTGGGAGCGTTTTCATGCCGCCTCGGATGCGGTCTATGCACGCTGCCGTCCGTTCATGCAGGCACAGGCGGTGGAACGCGAGTCGAACCGGCTCGCGCGCGAGCAGATCTGTCAGCAGATCGAGGATTTTTTAAGCAAGATCGACTGGGAGCGGGTGGACTGGAAAAAGATCCTGCGCGCCGAACGCGAGACCCGTCAGCTCTGGTCCGGCATTGGACCGACCGAGGGACGCCACCGTAAAGCACTGGAGCGTCGTTTCCATCAGTCGCTCAGACAGCTCGACCAGCGCCTGGACGCCGAGCGCAAACGCAATCAGGCCCATAAACACCGCTTGATCGAACAGGTGCAGGCGCTGGCCGAGGCGCCCGATCTGGACGCCGCCATCGAGCAGACCAAGACGCTGCAACGGGAGTGGCGAACCACGGTCCCGGCGCGTCAGAAAGACGAAAACCGGCTCTGGCAGAGTTTTCGCGCCGCCTGCGATGCGGTCTTCGAACGCCGCGCCGTGCTGCATCAGGCGCATGCCAACGAACTCAAGTCAAACCTCGCCACCCGCGAGACCATCTGCGCCGAGGCGCGGGCCTTTGCCGCAAGCGAGACCGATCCCAAACGGCTCGCCGCCGCGCTGCATGAATTCGAAGAACGCTGGCGCGCCGCGCAGTCACTGCCCGTACCGCGTCAGGTCGCGGGCCAGCTCACGCGCCAGTGGCAGGCGTGCCGCGATGACCTGGAGCAACGCCAGCGGCAGAGCGAGGATCGGCAGCGACAGACCGCGCTGGAGCGGCTCCAGCGTCAGGCGGAGCTTTGCGAACGCTTTGAACTGAGCCTGCTTGGCAAAACGACCGACCTGATCGATGCCGAAACCGCCAGCCAGCTCTGGCGGGCCGCTCAGACACAAGGGGAGAGCGATCTGCAGCAGGCGCTTGCAGCACGCTTCGAGCTGGCGCTGAAAGCGGCGCAGGATCCCGAACAACTGGCCGAACTGCGATACCGTTACGCCGCCAATGGCGAACGGCGCAGCCAGATCTGTCTCCAGCTTGAGATCATCACCGGACTCTCATCGCCCGCCAACCTGGCGCAACAGCGTCTGGAATTCCAGGTCGCGCGGCTCGCCGAACGCATGGTCGAAGGCGAGGATGACCCGCTCCAGGGGACGACCCAACTGCTGCATGACTGGTATCTGTGCGGCCCGGCACCGCAGGACGCGAGCCTGCTTGCACGCTTCGAGCGGGTGCGGCAGGCGCTGACCGCACGCACGGGCGAGCAGGCTGCTCAGATGAGACAGGATTAACAGGATTTCGCAGGATTGACAGGATGTTTAATATCCTGTCAATCCTGTGAATCTTCAACAATCCTGTTCATTCTGTCCATTTTCTATCCGGCCATGCTTCAGATCACCTCCCGCATCCAGATCGACGAATCCGAACTGCGGGAGCAGTTCATCCGCTCACCCGGTCCTGGCGGACAGAACGTCAACAAGGTCGAGACAGCGGTGCAGTTATGGTTCGATGTCGCCGGCTCGCCGTCGCTGCCGGAGGATGTGCGCCAGCGACTGCTGCGTCTCGGCGGTCGGCGGGTCGATACGGCAGGGGTGCTGATGATCGAGGCCCATCGTTTTCGCACCCGCGAGCGCAACCGCGCGGATGCGCGCGAGCGACTGGCAGAGCTGATCCGACAGGCCGCGCACCGCCCCAAACCGCGCATCGCCACCCGCCCCACCAAAGCCTCTCAGGAACGACGCCTGGATGCCAAACGCCGCACGGCCACCAACAAACGACTGCGCGCTCGCCGGCCTGGTGAGGATTAGGGATTTTCGGGAAACCATCCCCCTCAGAGGAGAAGAGCGGGGACGGGCTCACGCAGTCACATGCCGAATGACCGCTTTAGGGGGCTCATGCTTGCCATGATTCATGCCTTGCAACCAACCGCCGGATGCGCCAGAAAGCTTCACCCTCTGGCGCGCTTACTTTTTATCGGATGTCACTTGCTATGAAACAAAATAAATCGCTTGATTCAATCGACAGGCGCCTGTTTAGTTCGCAAGGCATCGTGCTTCAGCCTCAGCCGGTCACGCACCCGGTCCAGTAAACGAGGCTTTTACTCGGAAACCGAAACGCCATCTGAAATGGGGGTCAAATTAGATAGCCGAGCGGATGTCATTGATAAAATAAGGCTAAAATAAAAATTGACAGTACTTGCCTTGAATAGTAAAAAATTTTATACCTCGCATTTGATGTGTAATCAAGCTGGATTCGGCGTCAGTTTTGAGGTCGAATTGTAGTTGGGCCAAAGATGAAAACCAGAACCAATATCTCAAGGTTTGAATTGAATGGATAGCCAAAAGGGTCTTGATCATAATCCCGGCCAGCGACTCTCAGACTGTGCGTCGTCAGGGCTTCCAGCCCGGACGGTGTCAGGCCAGGATGGCCTGACTACGCACTCGGTGGGTGAAAGTGGTCGGAACGAGGATCAAGGCCGCCAAAATGAATCTAGCGAAGTAATCAAAAAAGGTAACCGAAAGGTTGTTACAGACTTCTACGTTCCAAAGGATGTTTCTGACGAGCAAGATTTTTTTAAATACATGGTGCTCGAAAGATTAAACGCTATAAAAATAAAATTTAAGAACGTTTCATTTGAGCATTGTGTATTTGACGGATGCTATTTTAATAACTGCGTGTTTGATACCTGTGATTTTACCGGGTGTAAATTCATTGGCTCAAATTTTCACCAAACAGCCTTCAGAGGCTGTGATTTTAAGTTCTCAGTCTTCGAGCGCAGTCAGCTAGATGACGATATATTGATAAGCGAAGCCCCTAGGGAAGAAAATCTTAGGATGCGCTTCTCCCGATCCTTGCGAATGAATTATCAGCAAGTGGGAGACGCAAAGGCCGTTAATAAAGCAATAATGGTGGAGCTTGATGCGACATCCGTATATCTATACAAATCATGGAGATCAGGCGAAACTTATTACAAAGAAAAGTATCCAGGATTTTTCAACGGAATAGTACAGTTCTTAAAATGGATTGAATTTTGGGTGCTTAACTTTGTATGGGGAAATGGCGAAAGCATCCTGAAATTCGTAAGGACCATTTTTATTGTCCTTGTTTCCATTTCGGTATATGACACCAATACCAACGGAAACCCTTTGAATATCGGTTTTTACTGGTCAAGTTTTGCGCAGTCACCAGCGATATTCTTGGGCATATTGTCTCCTGATAACTTCACTACTGGAATCATCTCACTTATCACAGGAATAAGGTTTGTTTCATTTGCTCTCTTAACGACACTCCTTGTTAAAAGGTTTAGTCGCAGATGAACATGCACCTATATGCATTTGGCTCAATATGCAGAGGAGAAATTGATGCTAGCTCAGATATTGATTTGCTCGCATGTCTATCTGAACCAAATCAGTCAATTGACCCAAACAAATTCTCTATCTATACGTATGAGCGTATAAAGAAACTTTGGGAAGAAGGAAACCCATTTTCATGGCATTTGCACTTGGAATCCAGTCTGATTTATTCATCTGATGGAGCAAACTTCCTGAGGGACTTACAAGCGCCATCGAAATACTCAAATGCTGCGAACGATTGCAAAAAATTTCAAAAGCTATTTACAGAATCGTACAGCTCCTTGATGGAATCTAGTAACAGCATGGTATTTAATCTTTCTTGCATGTTTCTTGCGACTAGAAACTTTGCCACTTGTTTTTCTCTTGGCACAGGAGACCCAATATTCTCTCGGCTATCGCCATTACTTATTGCAAAAAAGCTTCCTATAGAGAGGGGGGCCTTTGATATTTTGGTGCGTGCCCGTATTTTGTCTACTAGAGGTTATGGTGATCCTATATCAGAGCCAGAAGTAAAGACGGCCAAGTCAGTTGCTCCAGTAATTATAGAGTGGATGAGTGATTGCTTGTCTAAAGAAGGTGCACCATGAGTGAGTTCAATAATCGTATTGCGGCACAAAGAGATATTTTGTTGCTTATAAATTCCGAAAACTGGAACGAAGAGCTTTACGGCCTATCGAGCGGCGCTATAAATCGCTGGGTAAATATAAATCGAATCAACAAAAGGAGTGCATTAATTCAGCTGATTCAAGATGCAGCTAGTAAGCTCTTTTTCTTGTCAAATAAAAGCCAAGAGCAAATTACTGACGAATATAGGGAGTTGTCTAAAGAAGTGCAGGGCTTAACTGAAAGAATTAGGCATGAGATCATGAATTCAAGACGCCCAACGAATAAGGTTAGATCGTCCGAGCGAAGCGAGCGACGATCTGAACCGGTTGTTGGACAAGCCCGTGATCGTGGAGGCAGGGGGATAGAGCCGTAGGTTGAGGTGAACGAGAGTGAACCCCAACATTTACAGCAGAAACTGCCTATAAAAAAGCGGTTCAAGAGCGATCCCGACGACGGCGCAGCGCTCATTCTGCAAGACAATGTCAGCGGACCCGCTTAACCGATTCGTTATGTGCAGCAGGTGAAATAAGCCCAACAGTATTCAAGGAAAGTGGGTATCGATTTTTCTTCTTCTCAAGGGAAGAGGAAAGGATGCATGTCCATGTGGCATCTGGTGAGGGAGAAGCGAAATCCTGGCTTGAGCCTGAAATTGAACTTGCCAGAAATCACAAGTATTCCAGAACACAATTAAAGCAAATAGAGTCACTCGTCGAGGTTCATTACAATGAGCCTGTCAGCGCATGGCAACAGCATTTCAGCGGTGGAAGTCACTAACATTTCTACGCATGGGGTATGGCTGCTGGCCCATGAAAAAGAATTATTCATGTCGTATGATGATTTTCCGTGGTTTAAAGAAAAGACCATCAAGTCAATCATAAACGTAGAAGAGCAAGCGCCCGACCATTTCTATTGGCCCGACCTGGATGTCGATTTAACCAGGGAAATCATTGAACATCCAGAGCGATTTCCGCTTAAGTCAAGCAGCATGTAGATGCTTGATGCGCTTTTCGTGAACCAGTGGCTTTGAGATATCGACATGACTGCCGAGATCTCGCAGTCACATGCCAAACAACTCATTTAAACCGCGCCCAGCACGGCATGCGATCTTTGTGGATCAGATCGGCCTTGGCAGACTCAAGGATTATCGGCGCTGGCGCGGCTTAAGGCATTAAAAAATATAAATTTTAAACCTCGCCTCCACTGATGTCGTTGACTTCCCCAGAGCTAAACACAAATTGAAAATTACGCATATCGCACTGGACGCGGTTTAGTCAGAAGAACAGCTACCTTCGCCCACTGTGGTCAGCGCCCTGTCCAGCAGTTGCGCGCTCAGAAAATAGCCCGCCTTCTGGATCGACTGAAGCAATGGCCTGGCCTGTTTGATGTGCCCCCGCCGCTTGGCCTCCAGCACCACACCGACCAGGCCGACATAGTTCAAACCACGCCAATCAGCCTCACGCCGGGCGGCGGCGTCATCGAGAATCAGCAGGCTGCCCGGGCACTGCAACGCCAGATAGATGCTTGACGTCTCGCCCGCGCCCAAGTCCGGATTGGCGGGTTCCCACAGTCCGATGTCCACCGTCACGGCCTCAATCCAATCCGCCAGTGCCACCTTGATCTCTGTTTGCCCAGGGAAGGTGCCACCCGCCAAGAGCTCATCCTGAACAGCGTCTGTGATGCAAACCTTGCCGAACACCTGTTGCAGGATGCCCAATTGTCCCACCCGGGACAGGACGATCAGCGGCCCGGCATCGGCGATGATCAGGCGGACTGGCGGCACTGCCATGTCTCGATCGCGGAAAGGTCGTGATCCAACTCACGATCATCGACATTCACGATCGGAATCCCCATGCGCCCAAGCCGCTCGATCATGGCCGAAACCGATAGGCCCGCAATGCGGGCAGCATAACCAAGCGACACATTGCCCTGCCGGAACAGGGCAACTGCGAGCGCGAATTTCACGCCGGAAAGATCTGCGGCCCCCAAACGCGCAAGATCGACCAGCAGCGCCTGCGGCTGTTGCCGATTCATCACGACCACCAGATCGTCCGTCTGCGCATCCCGCAGAGCCGCCGACGGATTGTTCTTCAACTCCCTGATACTTAACGCTTTCATATGCTGCCTCGGGCTCAAGGCGCCCACCTGATGTTCCTACATTCAGTAGGCATTCTGGCGAACATCATCAGGGCATGCAAGCCTGACTGGCGGAAGTCGGAAAGAAACACGGTATCTAAAGATTGCTGCGGCTGTCGATCTCGCTCAGTGAAAGCCCGCGCAGGAGTCCCTTGACGATCTCGGCGCATTGCGGTTCGCGATCCGACTCCCTGCCGCGTCGGGCGGCATTGAAGAAATGCGCCAGCTCGCGCTTCTGCTGGGCGGACAGTTCCTCGCTGAAGCCCTGTTTGCGGACAACGGCCTTCTCCGGCACCTTGTCGGGGGCGTCTTCCTCGGCGGCCTGCCGACCATGTGACCAGTTCATGGCGCGTGCGCTGTAAAGCAGGATGCGGTCGAGCAGCACGAAGGGAAAACGGGGATTCGTCACCGGTCCCAGGATGAAACGATGGGTGCCGGGCGCACGCTCGATGTTCAGCTTCGCCAGCGCCTTGCCGCCGACCACGCCAAGCACCCCGCCGGTGGCCGCGCCGATCAAGGCGCCAGCCCCCAGCGAATGACCAACGGTGACCAGATCGATCGAGACGCCGGAGGCCGCCCCGGCGGCCATGCCGACCAGTGCGAGCTGACGTCTGGACAGACCCAGCGCCTGACCGACATCGTCCGACAGCAGATCCTGACCCAGGATGGAGTCGGACGCCACATTCCAGACGTGATGCCGGAAATGCGCCCGAATCTGCTCCTGAGCGGTGCGCTCCAGCCGTCGCAGACCATCCTCGAATTCGGCCACGACCTCGGCCTTGACCCGATCCCGCCCGCTCTGAAAGATGATGTGTTTGTCTTTGACCACCCTGGAAACCTGATAGGACAGGGCGTCCTTGAGCAGATCCAGAATCGTGGCGACGGCCTGATCGGTGCGCCGTTCCCAGTCGCGCGCAAAGGCGTCGATGGCGTCCTCGATCCGCTGCTCCCAACGCTGGTCGATGCTCTTCAGGGCATGCAGCAGCTTGATGCGCTCGGCGTAGGTAGCGCGGTGCGCGTTGAACGCGCGCACTGAGTTGAACGCCTTGCTCAGTGCATCCTGCCACTGCTCCATGTGGCGGGTCTGATTGGTCAGATTGTTGAGGATCGCCATGCGCGGGCGGGCAGTGAGACGCAGCAGCTCGATCTCGACCCGATCCTTTTCCTTGATCCGTTTGGAACCATCGACCACCAGGATGATGCCCGCCCCGTCCGCGACCGGCTCCAGCAGCGCGCAATCATGCGCAAACAGCGGATTGTCGCGATGACTGTCAACGAAGGCGCGGGCCAGATCCCGCTCGTTCTCATTCGCCTGAAACCATTCCAGGATGGCGTTCGGGTTCTGAAAACCGGGGGTGTCGATGAACTCGATGACCGTGCAGCCATCGATGACGACCGGGTAGGCATCCGATTCCGTCGTGGTGCCAGCGCGCTTGTCGATGGCGATGCAGTCGTTTTCGGTCAGGGTCGCGACCACCGAAGACTTGCCCGCGTTGGGGTGTCCCATGATGGCCAGACGTGGAATCTTGATTTCCGCCATCAGTCTTCTCCCTGTTCCTCGGGCGACGCCAGCATCTCCAGGCGCAGATAGGGATCGGCCATCTGATCGATCTTGCGCTGCCAGTCGGTGTAATCGAAGGCACGCAGCGGCGGCAGACGGTCGTCATCCTCGGGATCGCCCACCAGTGCGAGCAGAATCTGGGCCTGAGCGCCGGTCGTGGCGCGCAACTGGCGCAGAAAGACCAGATTCTCGGTGATCGGCGGCTGGGAGCCATCCTGGATCACGGCGATGCGTGGCGGCGGCGCCTGCCAGTCTCCCGCGTCGAGCAGGGCGAGCGCCTGTTCGGCCATGGCGCTGCCGGCGCCAAAGGTTGCATAGGCTGAGACGCGCCAGCCGGTGAGCTGCATCAGGAGTCGTTCGAGACGCGGGCGGTCCGCTTCTTCCAGCACATCGTCCACATCCACATGCACCAGCAGCAGACAGGCATCCGGGGCAAAACGAATCGCGTCTTCGCGATCCGTTAAGGATGCAGCAGGCTGGGGCTGCGGCTCGGGCTCCTGTGGCTCAGGCTCGGATTCGAGCAGGGGTTCAGACTCCGGCTGCGGCTCAGGTTCCGACTGCAACTCAGATTCGGGTTCGATCTGCGCCCCAGGTTCCGGCTGCGGCTCGGGTTCAGCCTGTGACTCAGGTTCAGGTTCAAACTGCGGTTCGGGTTCCGGCTGTGACTCAGGCGCGGATTCGGTCTCAGGCTCAGGCTCAGCCTGTGACTCAGGTTCAGGTTCAAACTGCGGTTCGGGCTCCGGCTGCGACTCAGGCGCGGATTCGATCTTCGGCCCTGGTTCCGGCTGGGGCTCGGGTTCCGAATCGATTTCTGCAAGCGCGGACGGTGAAACCAATGCCAGTGGCGGGGCATCGGGTGCAGGATCCGGTTGAGCGGAGAGGGAGTCGGGCTTGACGTCGGGCGGTGCCGACGGGAATGGCTCATCCGCAGGCCTGACCAGCGGCAGTGGATGGGGTGGCTCGCGCCAGGGACGCGCCGTGGTGACTGTGGCTGATCGTTCCTCGCGTGGCGCTTCGGCACCGGGCTGACGTGGCGCAAGCGGCGCCGGAATCGGCATCTCTGAGCCCGTCTGATGCGCCGCCACCCCGGTTTCCAGACGCGGCGTCAGCATACGGGCATAGAGCGCCTGGATCCGGGCATGGGTAAAGGGCAGCCGGAGCAGCGTCAGACGCTGCATCAGCACCGAGATCCCCAGCAGAATCAGCCGTGGCAGGAGGCCATAGGTGAAGACGGCCAGCACCAGAAACCAGCGCCAGGAGTGCAGGTGTTCCGGGTCCAGCCCCGCACCCGAGGTGGCGGAGGCCCATTGCGCCAGATTGACGCGGGATCCTTCGATCTGTTCGAGCGTCGGATAGCCGATACCCTCGCCGAACAGCCAACTCCAGGGCGAGGCGATGACCCGCACGATGTCATGGACGGTCTGCGCATGGGCGACCAGCGAAGAGCCCCAGCCGAAGGCCAGATCGGTAAAGAATTCCAGCATGACCGTGGTCAGAATGACCCCGACATTGAACGCGACCCCGAATACCTGGGCCGGGATCAGCAGGGGCAGATAGGAGACCGCGCCATAAACGGCATATTGCGATTTCAGCAGTCCCTGGGTCGCCAGCGCCCGCTCGCGCACCTCGTCCGTGACATGGTGCAGACGCTGCTGCTGCAACCAGCGGGCGGTGCGGGTAAAGGCTGGACGCAGGACGCGGCTCAACAGCCAGCCATCCTGTCCGGCCAGTCCGTCCCGCCGCATCCGGTGCATCAGCCAGGCCGAGACCGCCGCCAGCACCAGCAGGAATTGAACCACGACCAGCAGAAAGACATACCAGGGAACGCTGACCGGACGCTGCCCATCGTAACTCAGCAGGGCGGACGCCAGACCGACGCCCGCCAGGAAGCCCAGGACCGCCAGCAGCAGCGCGCCCCAGGACTGAACCGTCGCGAAGGCATTCCCCGGCAGCAGCGCCCGGATGTCCGGTTCTTCGCTGGCGCGCCGCGCCGTCAGCCAGTGAAACAGACTCGCGCGGCGATGCGGCAACGTATGGGGTTCATGCGGCCCGATCTGGCCCGCGATCTGGTCCAGATAGATGGATCGGTCACGATCAGCGAGCGTCTTGCGCGCGGCTGGATGCTCGCGCAGCGACTGCTCGTCGGCGTCAAGGTAATACTCGAAGTCGATGATGTCGGCGACCGTCCATTGGTCGTCTGTCGTCTGACCTGGTGAGGCAAGACTCGATGGGGGCGATTCGTTTCGGGGGGCCATAACCAGTTTTCCTTGTAGTCGGTCAGACCTTGAACTGCGCCAAACCGGCACGCAACGACTGAGCGAGCGACACCAGATCAGTCCGCGTCATTGCCGTCTGACGATTCGCTTCGACCGTCTGCTCGGCCAGACCCTGAATACGGATGGTGTTGCTGTTGATTTCCTCGGTGACAGCCGTCTGTTCTTCGGCTGCGTTGGCGATCTGCATATTCATGTCATTGATGATCGCTACTGCACGGGTGATCTCTTCCAGTGAGCCGCCAGCCTGGGTCGCTTTTTGCAGGGTTGAGTCAACCATGCTGCGCCCCGTTTGCATGACCTCGACCACATTCCGGGTGCTGGATTGCAGGGACGCGATCATCGATTCGATCTCACCCGTTGACTGCTGGGTGCGCGAGGCCAGATTGCGTACCTCGGCGGCGACCACGGCGAAACCACGACCCCGTTCGCCCGCCCGCGCCGCCTCAATGGCCGCGTTCAAGGCAAGCAGACTGGTCTGCTCGGCGACCCCCTTGATGACCTCCAGCACGGCGCCAATCCGCTTCGTTTCGGACTCCAGCACGGCCATGGCATCCGCCGCCCTGGATACCACCTCGGCAAGCTGTTCGATTGCGACCGACGCCTCAGCCACGACCCTGGCACCCGAGCGAACGCCGGTATCGGCGTTACGGGCGCTCTCTGCCGCCTGCGCGGTATTGCGTGCGACCTCGTTTACCGTTGCCGCCATCTCATGCATCGCCGTCGCCACCATCTGAATCTGGGTCAACTGCTCCAGCATGGTCTCATCGCTCTCGGTCGCCACCATCGCCAGGCGCTCAGAGGCGGCATTGACCTGTTCCGCCGAAACGGCGGCCTGTGAGACGAGTTTCTGCAACTTGGCGAGGAGACGATTGACCACCCTCGCCATCTGACCGACCTCGTCATTGGCATCTTCCTTCAACCGCGCGGTGAGATCCCCCTCGCCTTCGGCAATATCCTGCAGACGATTCAGGATGCTGCGCAGGGGACCGAGGATCAGCGGCGGCAATCCGAATATCACCAATGCCAGGATGCCAAGACCAACCGCAAGCAGGGTCAGGGTTTGCAGTCGGCTGGCAGCAACGCCCGCCTCGGCACGCTCGGCGGCTCGCTGAGACATGTCGATGACGATCTCTTCAAGCTCATCCAAGACCGCCCGCATCTGCTCGAAGGCATCGCTCGCCTCGCGCAGGGTAAGATTGATTGCAGTCGAGCGCCCGGCCCTGGTATCGGAGCTTCGCTCCTGCACGACCTGATTGCTCAACGCTTCCCATCGATGATGCAATTCACTGAATAAATCCAATTTATCCGCGATATCCGGCGCCATCCCCAGATGGCTGGCGGCAAGCATGGCGGCCGCCCGATCAATTCTGTCGTGTGCCTGTTTGACATTTTCGGCATGCTGCGCGGTCATCCCACCATAGGCTGGCGAACTGACATCCATGAAGATCAGGGTGCGTTCGGCCACCAGCGCCTGATACAGGTCGCGGTCAGCCTGCAATAGGTTTTCAACCACTGGCACATCGGTTCGAACCAGATCAGCAACCTCCATACCGAGCGCATCGACACGGTACAAAGTGCTCCAGGCAAACAGGATGAAGAGACAGGTAATCAGCCCCAACGGCAGGATCAACTTGTAACGAAAGGCAAGATTCTGAAACCATTTCATATACCTAACCCCATTGCCAGGATCTTCCGCACGAACCTTTCCATCTGCGCCAGGATGGCAGTTATTACTGCCCTCCCTGCCCGAGGCGGTCGAGATCGATGCCGATGGTCATGGCGCCGATCGCAACCCCTGCATCCATGACCGGCACCGAGACCTGCACCAGATAAACCTGCGCACTGCTGTCGAATTTAACCTCTCCGAGATGCACAGCCCCCTGCCCTTCCTTGAACGACTGGGTGAACTTATCTTCATCGCCCTGCCAATAGTCAGAGGTCTTATTGGTCATGGCGACGTTGGCGCCCTGGTTGTCCACCAGGAAGAGTTCGGTGAAATAGGGCTTGCTTTGCTCCAGCCGCTTGAGTTCCTGGGCGGCCTCATTACTCAAAAGACCTTCCATGAAGGGTGTGACTCCACTTTCGGCCATCCACTCAGCATCCATCCGCTTGATCTCATCCAGCGGTCGGGCGAGTGCATTCTGCTGGCGCACGGCCTCGACCAGAGTCGGATGAGTTCCCCATTCCTGTAGCATTGGAACGATCTGCTGGACGGCAGCCGGGACTTCTTCGGCAACCACCGGAACCGCAGCCCAGAACCCTGTTACAAGCACCGACCAGACAAACCATTTTTTGAGAGGCATCGGATAACTCCACAGTGGTGAAAATGGATGAGGAACCGAGTGCTTGCCCAGTGGCGATCACGTAAACATTGACGCCCGCGCCGATAAGTCACACATCGAACGGATGACGCCGGATCAGGGTTTCGACCCGGTCGGGGCCGGTCGAGATCAGGTCGATCGGCAGCCCGCTGAGACGTTCGATGGTCTCCAGATAGGCCTGCGCGTTGGCCGGCAGATCATCGAAGTCGGTGACGCCAAAGGTGGATTCGGACCAGCCGGGGCAGTCGAGATACTGCGGCTGACAGCGGGCAAAGGCCTCTGCACCGATCGGCGGGGCGCTCAGTTCCTGACCGTCCATGACATAACCGGTGCAGATGCGCACCGTCTCCAGCCCGTCGAGCACGTCAAGCTTGGTGATGCAGATGCCGGTGACGCTGTTGATAGCGAACGAGCGCTTGAGCGATACCATGTCGAGCCAGCCGCAGCGGCGCTTGCGTCCGGTGGTAGCGCCGAATTCGTTACCGCGCGCGCCGAGCCGCTCGCCGATGTCGTCGTGCAGTTCGGTCGGGAAGGGACCGGCGCCAACGCGCGTGGTGTAGGCCTTGACGATGCCCAGGACATAATCCAGATCGCGCGGCCCGACCCCGCTGCCGCTCGCCGCCCCGCCGGCGGTGGTGGTGGACGAGGTGACATAGGGATAGGTGCCGTGATCAATGTCGAGCAGCGAGCCCTGCGCGCCCTCGAAGAGGATGTCCTTGCCTTGCGCCCGCAGCTCGTGCAGGAGTCCGGGCACATCGACGACCAGCGGACGCAGACGTTCGGCATACGCCAGTGACTCGTCAAGCACGGCGGCATAATCGACCGGGGCGACCTTGAAATAGTGTTCGAGCGTGAAGTTGTGATAGTCGAGCACTTCGCGCAAACGTTCCTGGAAATGCGCGATGTCGAACAGTTCGCCGAGCCGGATCCCGCGCCGCGAGGTCTTGTCCTCATAAGCCGGGCCGATACCGCGCCCGGTGGTGCCGATCGCCTTCTCGCCGCGCGCCCGCTCGCGCGCCTGATCGAGCGCGATGTGATAAGGCAGGATCAGCGGACAGGCGGCGCTGATGCCCAGCCGTTCGCGCGCTGGCACGCCAGCCTGCTCCAGGGTGCCGATCTCATCGAACAGCGCCGTCGGCGACAGCACGACCCCGTTACCGATCAGGCAGCGCACGCCATCGCGCAGCACGCCGGACGGCACCAGATGCAGGACGGTCTTGACGCCGTCGATGACCAAGGTATGCCCGGCATTGTGACCGCCCTGAAAGCGCACCACAGCCGCCGCCCGGTCAGTCAGCAGATCGACGACCTTGCCCTTGCCCTCATCGCCCCACTGCGCACCAATTACAACGACGTTGTTGCCCATCACTTACGCTTCCCACTCATTATCGATGTTGCCGATTGTTTCTAATTCCCAGCGCCCGTCGCGCTCCACCAGCCTCTGCTGGCAGCCGAGCTGGCGTGGATCCTGTGTCAGTCCCGGCAGCGCATTGATCACGCAACGTCCGGATTCGCGCAACCGGTCAACGGCCTCGCGCAGGGCCGGCTCGGCGGACCAGGGCGCATAGACCGGAGCGGTCGCCTGATAGCGTTGTTCGAGCCCTTGACCGTGACTCAGCAGACTTTTGAGATCGGTACTGAAGCCGACTGCCGGACGCGCGCGCCCGAAGACCCGACCGATGTCGTCATAACGTCCGCCGCGCGCAATCTCCAGCCCCCAGCCGGGGACGAAGGCGGCAAAGACCACACCGGTCTTGTAGCGGTAGCCGCGCAGCTCGGCCAGATCATAGTGAATGGAGACCTCGGGCAGCCAGCGGCTGAGTTCGTCGGCGAGCCGGTGCAGATAGTCCAGCGCCTCGCGCACCGGACGGTCGGCGGCGCGCAGCACGACTTGAGCGCGCGTCAGGGCGTCGCTGCCGTTGAGTTCGGCCAGGGCGATGAGCATCTCCGCTGGCGCGCCGCTGACGCCGAAATCCGCGATCAGGGTCTCGATCTCCGGGACCGCCTTGCGCTGGAGCGCATCGAACAGGGCGTGTTCCTGCGCATCGTCCAGACCGGCCTGACGCGCTAAACCGCGAAAGATGCCGACATGGCCGAGATCCAGATAGCTTTCGCCAATGCCGGCGGTACGCAGGGTTAAAAGGATCAGACGCAGGATTTCGGCGTCGCTTTCGATCCCGGCGTGACCGTAGATCTCGGCGCCAATCTGAAGCGGGCTGCGGGTGCCGGCGAAACCGTCGGTGCGGGTATGCAGAACCGTGCCCAGATAACAGAGACGGGTCGGGGTGTCGCGGCGCAGATGATGGGCGTCGATGCGCGCCACCTGCGGCGTCATGTCGGCGCGGACGCCAAGCAGCCGACCGGTCAACTGGTCGGTCAGCTTGAAGGTCTGGAGATCGAGATCCTGACCGGTGCCGGTCAGAAGCGATTCCAGATAGTCGATGAAGGGCGGGATGACGAGTTCGTAACCCCAACCCGCGTAGAGATCCAGCAACTCGCGCCGCAGCGACTCCACGATCCGCGCCTGGGGCGGCAGGACTTCTTCGATACCGGCTGGCAGCAGCCACCGTTCCTCATTCATCAGCCATTCTCGGTTTCCAGGTTCTCAATTCACCAGATACAGCAGGCCAAGACCCAGCAACATGGTCAGCAGCCCCGCGATCCGCAGCGGACGGTCGCCTTCCTGTGCGATCAGCGCCAGTACGCGCCGAAAGCTCGCTGGATTCAGGAAGGGCCAAATGCCTTCGATGACCAGCATGAGCGCCAAAGCAACGAGGAGGTCACGCATAAACCGCGCCCGGTGCGTTATGTGAGTTTTGTGGTTTGGGTCGGCCTTGGCGGCATCGACGACTGTCGGAGCTGGCGCGGTTTAAAATATTAAAAAATATGAATTTTAGCCGCGTCCCTGCCAAGGGTTGCGGATGCGCCGAACGTCGAAATTCACTCAAAACTCAGCCTCTCGCGCTGGACGCGGTTTAGCAAGGATTCTGACAAATGGACGCACGCCTTCCAACAGAAAGCAAACCGTCAAAGGGTGTTTATCTTTTCAGACCAGCCGGCGTTTGTCCAACCACAAAAAATCCCCACGAGGGGGATTTTTCGGGAAGCCTAAACCGCGTCCAGCACGATATGCGTGATTTTCAATTTGTGTTTGGCTTTGGGGATGTCACTCACCTCAGCGGAGACGCGGTTTAAATTTCAATGATTGAATATTTTAAACCGCGCCAGTCCCGACAGTCGTCGTGCGGCCAAGACCGACCCAATCCCCAAACATCACATACCGCACCGGGCGCGGTTTAAACGCGGTTTAACGCGAGAATCGCTCCTTGAACGCGCCCCAGGGCTCGCCGGACGGCTCGCGGAAGAAACGGAAGAAATCCGAATCAGGCTGCAGAACCATCATGTCACCACCTTTGCTAAAGGTCGTCCGGTAGGCATTGAGACTGCGATAGAAGGCATAGAAAGCGGGATCCTGATTGAATGCCTCGGCATAGATGGCCGATGCCCTGGCATCACCTTCACCCCGGATCTGCTCGGATTCCCGATAGGCCTCCGCGATGGTGACCGTGCGCTGGCGATCCGCATCGGCGCGAATCCGCTCCGCCGCTTCCGAGCCCTTGGCGCGCAGATCCCGCGCCACACGCTCACGCTCGGCGCGCATGCGCTGATACACCGATTCGCTGACCTCGGGCGGCAGATCGATCTTCTTGACCCGGATATCGATGACCTCGACACCCAGATCACCGGCATTGGTGTTGACCTCGTTGGTCAGGATCTGCATCAGCGCCAGACGATCATCGGAGACCACTTCCTGAATGGTTCGCTTGCCGAATTCGTCACGCAGACTGGTGTTGATCCGCTCCGACAGCAGCCGGCTGGTGCGCGCGCTGTTGCCGCCGGTGGAACGGTAAAACTGCGCGGCATTGGCGATCCGCCATTTGGCGTAGGAATCGACGATCACGTCTTTCTTCTCGATCGTCAGAAACCGCTCAGGCTGCGAATCCAGGGTCTGAATGCGCCGGTCAAAGGTCTTGATCTGATTGATCAGCGGGATCTTGAAGTGGATACCGGGACGGTAATCGTCCGAGACGATCTCACCCAGTCGCAGCTTGATGGCGACCTCGTATTCCTGAACCACGAAGGTAAAGGCATAGAAGAACAGCACCAGCGAGGCCAGACCGACTGGCAGCAGGGTTTTAAGATTGTTGGGCTGAGCCATCAGCGCGTCCTCCGCTCGCGATCAACCATCCGCTGGGGAGCGGTCTCGATATTGGTCGGTGGCGGCGCCAGGGTGCTGACCGGCTCCGACAGCACCGGTTCGGCCGGCTGAGTCTGGCGCTGCTTGAGCAACTGATCCAGCGGCAGATACAGCAGGCTGTTGCCACCATCCTGCACGTCCAGCAAGACCTTGCTGTTTTGACTGAACACCTGCTCCATTGTCTCCAGATAAAGGCGCTGGCGCGTGACCTCAGGGGCTTTGCTGTATTGCTCCAGCACCGCCGTGAAGCGTGCCGTCTCACCTTCGGACTCAGCGATGGCACGATCGCGATAGGCCTTGGCGTCGGCGAGGATGCGCGCCGCCTGACCGCGTGCCTGTGGCAAGACCTCGTTGGCATAGGCTTCGGCCTGGTTTTCGAGCCGCTCTTTATCCTCGCGCGCCTTGATGGCGTCGTCGAAGGCGCTCTTGACCTGATCTGGCGGCTTGGCCGGTTGCATGTTGACCGATGTCACCACCAAACCGGTACGGTACTGATCCATGAGCTCCTGGATCCGCTCCTTGATGGTGACGGCCACCGCGCCGCGCCCTTCGGTCATGACATAGTCGAGCTTGCTCTGACCGATGGTGACACGCACGACCGTGACCGTCGCATCGTTGAGGGTGCGTTCAGGATCCTGATCCTGGAAGAGATAATCCGCCGCGTCCTGGATGCGTGACTGCACGGTCAGCTCAACCTCGACGATATTCTCGTCCTGGGTCAGCATGGCCGCGCGATGGCTGAAGGTGGAGATCTCATCGACATTGACCTTCACGACCGATTCGATCGGCGCCGGAATGTGCCAGTGCGGACCAGGACCGGTCGTGTCGACATAACGTCCGAAGCGCATCACAACGCCACGTTCGGCGGGTTCGACAATATAGATGCCGGTCGCCAGCCAGACGATGAGCAGGACACCGATGAGGATGCCGACGGCGCGTGCACTGAAACCCCCGCCCGTGCCGCCAAAGCGCCCTCCTCCGCCCGATGAACCGTCACCGCCCGGTTTCTGGCCGCCGAACAGTCCGCCAAGACGCTCCTGGAGCTTGCGCACGACTTCATCAAGATCCGGCGGACCCTGATCGTTGCCATTCTTGCCGCTCCAGGGGTCTTTTTGACCGCCACCTGGCTCGTTCCAGGCCATAGCTTCTCCGTCTTTATTCAGATTTTGAGTTGGGGGAAATCGTCCGGGATTGTCGCATCAGAGGTGACGCTGAAACCACTTCCGACAGGGCGCCAGATCAAATCCGCTGGCATCGGGCCATGCGTACAATCGGCTTGTCCGGCCAAAGATGCCGACACCGATTTGCGATATCAAGCTCGGACACGGCAAAAGCAAGCCTTGCAGGCCATAGAGCGGCTGATTGTAAGTGACCGGTCGGGTCACGGCAAACGCCCGCGCCGGTGAAGTCGATTTTAAGATGAGTGCCAGATCGATCGCCTACAGCAAGCGCCGCCCCAGAGATTCGTGACGCGCCAGCAGGCGCTCGAGGTCGGGGCGTCCGATGACAAATTCGGTCTCCCAGCCGCCCGTCTCGATCGGACGGTCCGCCAGCACCCGCGCATGCTCGAAGAGCCAGGCGTGCAGCCTGCCCTCGCCCGGCTCCAGCCGGATGGTGCGATGAACCGGCTCGCCGCCGGTCAGTTCGCCCAGCGCCTGCAACAGCAGATCGATCCCAGCGCCGCTTTGTGCCGACAGCCAGACCCGCACGGGGAGCCCCTCGGCATTGCGCTCCAGACGCGGCGATTCACCGTCGAGCAGATCGATCTTGTTGAATATTTCCAGGCGCGGCAGTTCGTCGCTGCCGATCTCGGCCAGGACGGTTTCGACATCGGCCATCAGACGGGCGCGATGGGGCGCTGCCGCGTCGATCACATGCAGCAGCAGGGTGGCGTTGCGGGTTTCCTCCAGGGTCGAGCGAAAGGCCGCCACCAGCTCATGCGGCAGACGGCTGACAAAGCCAACCGTATCCGCCACCAGCACCTTGCCCCCGCTCGGCAGGGCCAGACGGCGCAGGGTCGGATCAAGCGTCGCGAACAATTGATCGGCCTGAAAAACGCCGGCCTCGGTCAATCGATTGAAGAGGGTCGATTTGCCGGCATTGGTGTAGCCGACCAGCGAGATCACCGGCAGCTCGGCCTTGGCCCGCGCCTTACGCCCCTGCGCGCGCTGACTTTCGATACGCTCCAGACGCCGATCGAGCATGTCCACCCGTTTGGCGAGCAGACGCCGGTCGGTTTCGAGCTGGGTCTCGCCGGGACCGCGCAGACCGATGCCACCCTTCTGGCGCTCCAGATGGGTCCAGCCGCGCACCAGACGGGTCGAGAGATGCTTGAGCTGCGCGAGCTCGACCTGGAGCTTGCCCTCGAACGAGCGCGCCCGCTGGGCGAAAATATCCAGGATCAGACCGGCGCGATCCACCACCCGGCATTGCAGCAGACGCTCCAGATTGCGCTCCTGGGCCGGCGACAGCGGATGATTGAAGATCACCAGCTCGGTCTCCGTCGCCGCCACCAGCGATTTCAATTCGTCGGCCTTGCCGGTGCCGATGAAAAGACGCGGATCGGGCACGGCGCGCGAGCCGCCGAGCGTGCCGACAACCTCGGCCCCGGCAGCCAGCGCCAGCAGCCGGAATTCCTCGCGCTCGTCCGGCTCGGCATGGCCCCCGATGTCAAGCTGCACCAGGATCGCCCGCTCGCCGACCGAGGGGCGCTCGAAAACGAGCGAATGCCCGGCAGTATTGGATGTCTGGCGCGCTGGTGACTCGTCAGGCATGGCGCTCAAGTGTTGCCGGGCTCCGGCAGATCGCCGTCGATGTCAGTCGCCGGCAACTTGACATTGCGAGCAGGCACCACAGTTGAAATCGCGTGCTTGTAGATCATCTGGCTGACATTGTTTTTCAGCAGCACCACGAATTGATCGAAGGACTCGATCTGGCCCTGCAGTTTGATGCCGTTGACCAGAAAGATCGAAACCGGGACGCGCTCTTTCCGCAGCGCATTGAGAAAAGGGTCTTGCAGGCTTTGGCCCTTGGACATTGGGATTGGCTCCTTGTTGTTGTGATCGAGCATGACTGCCCGGCTTGAAACCTCCGTGGCTCCTGATTCGGAAACCACGCCGGATAAAGGTGGGCCGCAGCCGGGACGGACAAACCCACCGCAAGAGACACTATCAGTGTCGTTGAAAATGCCTTGTCATACCATCGTATTTTACGTCAGAACAGATATCGGAACCTGCTCCGACAGCGCCTGATCAATAAGCCGCAGGGCCAGTTCAAGTGGAGCGGGCTCATCCGCCAGCCAGTGACAGTCCGACTCGGCGCGCAGCCAGGTCATCTGACGCTTGGCAAGCTGTCGGGAAGCGACGATGCCGCGATGCAGCATCTCATCCCAGGTGTACGCGCCAGCGAGATATTGCAAGACCTGTCGATAACCGACACATCGCATCGCCGGCAGATCCTCGGTCAGATCGCCGCGCGCCCGCAGCACCGCCACCTCATCCACCAGCCCCGCGTCCACCATGCTGCGAAAGCGCCGCTCGATCCGCTCATGCAGGATCTGACGTTCAGCGGGCGCACGCACCAGCTTCAACAGCCGGTAGGGCAACTGCGCAGATTGATCGGACTCCCGGATCAGTTCGCTCATCGGACGACCGGTGAGCGCCTGCACCTCCAGCGCACGCTGGATGCGCTGCGGATCGTTGGGATGGATCTGCGCCGCCGTCGCGGAATCGAGCCGCGCCAGGCGTTCATGCATGGCCGGCCAGCCGATCCGCTCCGCCTCGTCGAGCAGGGTGCGACGCACCTCCGGATCCGCGCTTGGCAGCCAGGCCAGCCCCTGCTGCAAGGCGCGAAAATAGAGCATGGTCCCGCCGACCAGCAGCGGAATACGACCGCGCCCCGCGATGTCAGCCATCGCCGCCAGCGCATCGGTACGAAAGCGCGCGGTCGAATAAGTTTCAGCCGGATCCAGAATATCGATCAGACGATGCGGCGCCTCGGCCAGGATCGCGGGAACGGGTTTGGCCGTGCCGATATCCATGCCGCGATAGACCATGGCCGAATCGACACTGACGATGTCGCAGGGCAGACGCCGGACCAGCTCCACCGCCAGATCAGTCTTGCCGGAGGCGGTCGGCCCCATCAGCAGGATGGCCCAGGGGCGGGGGTCGGATGGCTCTTGAGCGGATGTGGCTTGCATTGAAAAATCTGCGGTCTGCGTCAAATTAAATCGCGCCCAGTGGAGCATGTGATGTTTTTGGGTTGAATCAACCCTGGCGGCATCGACGACAGTCGGCGCTAGCGCGATTTAAGATATTAAAAATAATATAAATTTTGGCTCATGGGGCGAGACGTGTGACTGCAAAATCACTGACCTAGAGAGAGATTGCTCGCAAGCCGCTTGGCAGCATCCTTGGAAAACAGCGTCACATGATTCACCCCATGAGCAAAGATTTTTAATCTTGAGAAATCCTGTTAATCCTGTCTATTTATAAGGTTTCCCCTGGATAGGTTCTGACGAATCGCTCGACCCCGGCCAGCGCATCCCGCATTATTCCCTGTCCTGCAAATTTCGACACACGACCGATTTCGCCATGAGACACGCCTGCTTTCCGCCGCTCTGCCTGCTCCTGATCTGGACCGCATCGAGTCAGGCGGCCAATGAGATCTTCGTCCCCGACGCCGAGCCGCCCGTACCGTCGAGCGTGAAGGATCCCGAAGCCTGGCGCGAAGGGCCGACTGCGCTGCCGCCCTGGCCGGACAACGCGGATCTGGTCGAATTCACGCCCGACGGACCCCCGACCGCCTTTCGTTATTTCATCGATAGCAAACATCTGCAAGTCAGCGCCGATGGCGTGGTGCGCTATACGCTGGTCGTCGAGAGTTCCGGCGGCACCCGCAACCTCTCGTTCGAGGGTATCCGCTGCACCCTGAGGGGACAATACAAGGTCTTCGCCTATGGCGCCTCGGGACGATTCGATCTGACGCAAGGGGCGGAATGGCAGCCCATTTCCGAGCAGGCATCCGAACGCTATCGTGGTGATCTGTGGCGTTTTCATTTCTGCGTTCCGCGCGAAATGAAGCCACGACCCAAGAAAGACATGATCCGCTCGCTGCGGGGTCAGATCGCGCCACGCCAGAACACTGGGTTTCAGGCCGATTAGCCTTATTATCCAACCGTTTGAATTGAAATATCGCCCCCAAAATAGACAGGATTAACAGGATTTCGCAGGATGAACAGGATTTTTCCAAGTCATGACTGTTAAACCGCGCCCGGTGCGGTATGTGATGTTTGGGGATTGGGTTGGCCTTAGCAGAATCGACGACTCTTGGCGCTGGCGCGGTTTAAGATATTCAATAATATGAAATTTTAAACCGCGTCCCCACTGATGTCGTTGACTTCCCCAGAGCTAAACACAAATTGAAAACCACGCATATCGCACTGGACGCGGTTTAATCCTGAATCATCTTGTCAATCCTGTCTAAATCGATGTTTTTCAGGCAGCTAGTTCAGCACTTGGAAATCACGGAGCCGTTCGTTGTCGTTGTCGTAATCGAAAATTCGCAAGCCGACAACGATCAGAGACTGCCCCGGAACATCTGCACTGCTGCACCAGAAACTTTCCTGGAAAGCGCCCCAACTGCCCGTGCGAATAAATTCACACCTACGATCTGCCAACTGAAAACACGCCTATGTCCAATCCCTTGATCGACCAAACCGGCCTCCCCGTTTTTTCGCTGATCCGCCCCGAGCATGTCGAGCCCGCCATCGATGCGCGACTCGCGGATTGCCGCGAACTGATCGCCCGTCTGACCCACGAGGTGGCGATCCCGACCTGGGAAACGATCGTCGAACCATTGGATGAGATGGACGACGCGCTGAACCGCACCTGGTCGCCGGTCGGCCATCTCAACGGCGTGCTCAACAGCGACGCGCTCCGCGTCGCTTACAACGCCTGCCTGCCCAAACTGAGCGACTATGGCACCGAGGTCGGACAGAACGAAGACCTGTTCCGCGCCTATCGGGCGGTTGCCGCACAGGAGCATCTGAACCCGGTGCAGCGCAAACTGCTCGACAACACGCTGCGCGACTTCCATCTGTCCGGCATCGATCTGCCAGCGGACGACAAGGCGCGTTACAAGGCCATCAGTCAGGAACTGTCGCAGCTCACCAGCAGGTATTCGGAGAATGTGCTGGACGCCACCAACGCCTGGAGCCGGTTGATCGAGGATTCTGCCCGACTCGCCGGCCTGCCCGAGTCGGCGCTGGGTCTCGCCCGTCAGCAGGCCGAACAGCAGGGACAGGACGGCTGGCGCTTCACGCTCGACATGCCGTCCTATATCCCGGTCATGACCTATGCAGACGACCGGGAGCTGCGCTTCGAGCTATACGAAGCCTTCAGCACCCGCGCCTCGGACCAGGGACCGCACGCCGGTCAGTGGGACAACAGCGACAACATGGAGCGCATCCTGGCGCTGCGTCACGAACTGGCCCAACTGCTCGGCTTCGCCAACTACGCCGAACGGTCTTTGGCCACCAAGATGGCGCGTTTGCCCGAGACCGTCCTGGCCTTCCTCAAGGATCTCGCCGCGCGCTCGGTCCCGCAGGCCCGGCGCGAACTGGCCGAGCTGGAAGCCTTCGCCCGCGAGCAGCATGGCGTGGAGAAACTGGAACCCTGGGACATCGCCTATTACGCCGAAAAGCTGCGCGTCCATCGCTACCAGATCAGTCAGGAGGAGCTGCGTCCCTATTTCCCCATCTCGCGCGTCCTCTCAGGTCTGTTCGGCGTGGTCGAGCGTCTGTTCGGGGTGCGGATTCAGGAGATCGACACCTTCGAGACCTATCATCCCGAGGTGCGCTTTTTCGAGATCCGCGAGACAGCCTCGGGCGAACTGCGCGGTCAGTTCTATCTCGACCCCTTCGCACGTCAGCACAAGCGCGGCGGCGCCTGGATGGATGTCTGCACCAACCGCATCCACAGCAGCCGCTGCGATCAGATCCCGGTCGCCTATCTGGTCTGCAATTTCACCCCGCCGGTCGGCGACAAGCCTTCGCTCCTGACCCATCAGGAGGTCGAAACGCTCTTTCATGAATTCGGCCACGGCCTGCACCACATGCTGACCCGGATCGATTATCCGGGCGTCGCCGGGATCAATGGGGTGCCCTGGGATGCGGTCGAACTGCCCAGCCAGTTTCTGGAAAACTGGTGCTGGGAGCGCGAATCGCTGGATCTCTTCGCCGCCCATTGGGAGACCGGCGAGCCGCTGCCGGCGGATCTCTACGGGCGCATGCTCGCTGCCAGGAATTTCCAGTCGGCGATGCAGATGGTGCGTCAACTGGAATTCGCGCTCTTCGATTTCCGCATCCATCTTGAATATGACCCGGCGCAGGGCGCACGCATCTATCCGATCCTTGAAGATGTCCGCGATCAGGTTGCAGTGATTCGCCCGCCCGCCTTCAACCGCTTTGCTCACGGCTTCTCGCACATCTTCGCTGGTGGCTATGCAGCGGGTTACTACAGCTACAAATGGGCCGAGGTGCTGTCGGCGGATGCCTTCTCGCTCTTCGAGGAGCGCGGCGTTTTCGATCCCGACACCGGGCGTTCCTTCCTGGAGAACATCCTGGAGAAAGGCGGCTCGGAGGACGCGATGGCGCTGTTCGTCAAGTTCCGTGGGCGCGAACCGACGACCGATGCGCTGCTGCGGCATTCGGGGATTGCGGCATGAGCCTCCAAACCGAAAGCAAGCGGACTTCGACTGACATTCGGATCGGAGATCAGCCGTCGAACGCATCCAGCAGGACGGCTTTGATGAAGCAGCAATGGCAGCGGATGGCCGAGATGAACCCTTTTTTCGGCATTACCAGTTGGCCGGAGTTCGAGGATTCGGCACAGCTCGACACCGCCTATTTTTGGGATATTGGGCGGATTCATGCCCACAATCTTTTGCAGAAGGTTCCGCTACGCCATCTCAATCATCTCTCTATGGTCGAAATCGGATGCGGCGTCGGGCGGATGACACATTTTTTCGCCGAATGTTTCGCTCAAGTGACGGCCATGGATATCTCCAGGGAAATGATCACCCGAGCGCGCGATTTTTGGGGGCACCTTGAGCATGTTCGATTCATCGAAGGCAACGGGGCGGACTTGAAACCTGTCGCGGATTCGGACATCGATTTTGTGTTTTCCTTCTACGTCCTGAATCACGTCACGAATCCGGAAGTCGTGCTCGGCTATGTTCGGGAGACCGGGCGCGTCCTCAAAGATGGAGGCCATGCCTTACTGCATATGCGCGTACGGGATTTGCCCGACTGGTCGCAGGCCAGGCTGCGCAGCAAACTCAGGCGGATCGGCAGACCACTCTCGCAACAGCTCTGGTGGAACGAGGGGATCGTCCGGCGAGAGCGCGAGATGAAGACCGATTTGATCGGCCATTTTTCGGAGTTCGACGCCTGGCATGGCTGCGAAGTGCCATGGCCAGATCTCATCAATACGCTCCGGGAATCCGGATTAGATACGCTCTGGGTCGATATCGCTGAAATGGGTCAAACGAAGTTCGTCTTCCTTGTCCTCCGGAAACAGGCTGCATAGGCGGTGCAACCGAATGAAATATAAAGATCTGCGCGATTTCATCGACCAGCTCGAACAGCGCGGCGAGCTCCAGCGTGTGCGGGTTCCGGTCGATCCCCATCTGGAAATCACCGAGATCTGCGACCGCACCCTGCGCGCCGGTGGTCCGGCCCTGTTGTTCGAGAAACCGAAAGGGTCTGATATTCCACTGCTGGGCAATCTCTTCGGCACCCCCAAGCGGGTCGCGCTCGGCATGGGCGAGGAGTCGGTCGCGGCGCTGCGCGAGGTCGGGCGTCTGCTCGCCTTCCTCAAGGAACCCGATCCGCCCAAGGGGATCAGGCAGGCATGGGAGACGCTGCCGATCTTCAAGAAGGTGCTGGACATGGCCCCCAAGGTACGACGCAACGCGCCCTGTCAGGAGGTCTCGTTCAGTGGGCTGGAGGTCGATCTCGGACGCCTGCCGATCCAGCACTGCTGGCCGGGCGATGCCGCGCGGCTCATCACCTGGGGACTGGTCATCACACGCGGCCCGGAGAAGCCACGCCAGAATCTCGGGATCTACCGGATGCAGGTCATCGGGCGCAACCGGGTCATCATGCGCTGGCTGTCGCATCGCGGCGGCGCGCTCGATTTCCGCGACTGGCAGCGCGCCTATCCCGGCCAGCCCTATCCGGTCGCGGTCGCGCTCGGCGCCGATCCGGCGACCATTCTGGGGGCGGTAACGCCGGTGCCCGACAGTCTTTCGGAATATGCCTTCGCCGGCCTGCTGCGCGGCAGCCGTACCGAGCTGGCGAATGCCCTGGAGTCCGATCTCCAGGTGCCGGCCAGCGCCGAGATCGTGCTGGAGGGCCATATCTATCCCGATGACCTGGCCCCGGAAGGTCCGTTCGGCGACCACACCGGCTATTACAACGAGGTCGATTCCTTCCCGGTCTTCACCATCGAACGCATCACCCAGCGACGCAATCCCATCTATCACAGCACCTATACCGGACGTCCGCCCGACGAGCCAGCCGTGCTGGGCGTGGCGCTCAACGAGGTCTTCGTCCCCATCCTGCAGAAGCAGTTTCCCGAGATCCAGGATTTCTATCTGCCGCCGGAGGGCTGTTCGTATCGGCTGGCAGTGGTCAGCCTGAAGAAGCAGTATCCGGGACACGCCAAGCGGGTGATGATGGGCGTCTGGTCATTCCTGCGCCAGTTCATGTACACCAAGTTCGTGATCGTGGTGGACGAGGACATCAATACGCGGGACTGGAAGGATGTGATCTGGGCCATGACCACCCGCATGGATCCGGCGCGGGATACGGTGATGGTGGAGAACACCCCGATCGATTATCTGGACTTCGCCTCGCCGGTGTCAGGGCTCGGCTCGAAGATCGGCTTCGACGCCACCAACAAATGGCCGGGCGAGACGAGCCGCGAATGGGGTCAGCCGATTCGCATGGATGATGAGGTGAGAGAGCGGATCGACCGCATCTGGGAGGATCTGGGCATCAGACTGCCCGAGCAAGAGCATTGGACAGATTAACAGGATGATTCAGGATTAACAGGATTGAAAACAATAGGCTTAAATAACCCTGTCGATCCTGCGAAATCCTGTTCATCCTGTCTATTTCCAGGCTGCATCAGTAGCGCCCGCCGCCTCCCCCGCGCGGACGTTCGGCACGCGGGCGCGCCTCGTTGACAGTCAGCTTGCGGCCCTTCATGTCGGTTTCATTCAGAGCCTTGATGGCGGCATCGGCCTCGGAATTGTTGGGCATGTCAACAAAACCGAAGCCTTTGGACTGACCGGAGAATTTGTCCTTGATGACTTCAGCCGCCGCCAGGTCGCCGAACTCGCCGAAGATGTTCCGTAAATCATCATCGGTCACGCTATAGGGCAGATTGCCTACGTAAATCCTCATCGCTATCTCTCGCGCTTGCGTGCGTTGATCGAACGAATGCTGTCGGGAGCCAACACACAAGCTGATTCGACAGCGGGACGACAGGAATCTCGCAATATGCTGATGAAAACTAGTGGATAGAAGGCAGGGCGTCAACCGGGCGGCAGTAAAAAACCTGATAATTTTATGCCAATCCACGCCTGCTGAGATGCCGTCCCTGGCGCTGAAATCTGAATGATCAGTCGATATTGCCGCGCTGGTGCTGATCGAAGAGATAGCCGCCGATGGCGCCAGCACCGGCGCCGATGAGCGCCCCTGTGCCGGCACTGCCACTCAGCGAGCCGATCAGTGCACCGCCGGCCGCACCCATCGCGGCGCCGCTTCCAGCACGACTGCCAGTGGTGGAGCCGCAGCCAGCCAGGGTCAGAGTGGTGAGCAGAATCAGTGGAATCGTGATTTTTTTCATGTCTTGACACTCAGGAAATTCGGGGCGGATTGGTCAGAGACCATGCCCGAGGTTGATGATGTGCGCAGCGTAACGGCTGTCAGCCTTTGCACGGATATTTGGCGGCGAGTGCGCGAACCAGACCGACGACCGGCTGTTCGGCCATCAGCTTTTTATCCCCGGCATGATCTTTCGCCCAGGTGACGAAAGCGTCCCGGCCCTCTTCGATGGTCGCCGTCGTCGGATAACAGATCAGACGATTGAGTTTCTTGCGCTTGCTGATCTGATCGTGGTACTGCACCGATGCCTCGATGAAGGCGCGGCAGGCCTGGTTGGCGACCGGAAACTCAGCGGCATCCGCCTTGACCGCGCAGACGGCATAAAGGTCGGCAGTGCTGTCGAAGCGGAAGTTCGCGTCTTCGACCGCCAGCGTCTGCTGACTGATGAGCCCGCCAACACAGGCGGCGGCAAGGGCGGTGACAAAGGCCGGTTTGGTTTTTTTCATGTCGAGTTCCCTGTTTGATCGTGAGTAATTGGTGACCGGAGCGCCTGCTGGGTCGCGCCGGGATCGACGTCTCGCCAGATGGAGCCGGCAAAGGTCTTCGGCACAGCCCCGAACCATTCTATCCTGACAACCAAATGTCTGTAATGGATCAGACAGGCCGTTCCGCCGACGTCAAACAGGCTCGCGGGCCATCGACGAAAATCAGATAACGCCGCTCCAGCCCGACTCCGCGCGCAGTCGGTGATTGACACAACGCCGCGACTCGGTCGGACAGGACCGCATCCCGGATTGGCCCTGATCGATCCTGAAGCAGTCGCCAGCCGCTAATTGACGAAATCACCAGCGATCCGTTACAGTTGCGCGCTTATGTCGGCTGCCCTTCCTGATCATCTCGATCCCTGGCGCGCGGTGAAGACCGGCCTGTCCTTTTCCGGTCAGGTTCTCCTGCGTCATTTACCGCGTCTGGCGGCGGTCGTGGTGGATCGCGATGCGGGGCTGGATGCGCCGGTCAATTACCGTCTGCGCTTCGAGCGTGACCAGAATGGCCGCGCGGTCGTGCTGGGGCAGGTCTGGTCGCAGTTGCGTCTCCCCTGTCAGCGCTGTCTCGGCGAGGTGGTGATCGAGATCGATGTCCCGCTGCGGCTGGGTCTGCTGCATACCGAGCAGGCGGTCGAATCGCTGGCGGATGACCTCGATCCCCTGGTGGTGGGTGACGAGCCGCTGCATCCTCTGGATCTGATTGAGGATGAACTGCTGCTTGCGATTCCGGTCGTGCCGCGACACGACAGCGGTTTGTGTCAACCGCCGGATCTGTCGGTCGTTCCGGCGGCACGCGAATCGGTCGCGAAGGTCGAACAGGATGAAGCGGTTGATCCGCCTCACCCATTCGCCGTCCTGGCCGCGCTCAAGCCGGAGCGGCATGAGTAACGCCGGGCCTTAACAACCAGCGCGCGCCAAAAGCGTCTATTTTCGTAATTTCATCAAACATATCATCAGGCGCGACGGCGAATCGCCGGCGGATGTCCTGTCTGGAGATCGGAATGGCTGTCCAACAGAATCGCAAGACCCCCTCGAAGCGCGGCATGCGTCGTTCGCACGATGCCCTGACCAAGCCCACGCTGTCGGTTGACGCCACCAGCGGCGAGACCCATCGCCGTCATCATGTCACCCCGGACGGTTTTTACCGCGGCCGCAAGGTCGTGGACAAAGCAGAGTGATTCAATCAGGTCGCTCCAGCATCCTGCATTCGGCACGCGCGCGTCGCGCCCGGCATCAACCCATGGTACAACCCTGCGTCATTGCGCTGGATGTGATGGGCGGCGACCACGGCTCCAAGGTCGTGGTGCCGGCGGCCCTGCGCTTTCTCGCCGACAATCCGCATGTGACGCTGATTCTGGTCGGCAACGCCGAGCAGATCGACGCCCATCTGGGTGACGCCTCCCGCGAGCGCATCCGCATCCGCCCGACCACGCAGGAGGTCGCCATGGACGAATCACCGTCCAAGGCGCTGCGCGGCAAAAAAGATTCGTCGATGCGGGTCGCCATCGATCTGGTCAAGGAAGGCGAGGCTGGCGCCTGCGTCAGCGCCGGCAATACGGGCGCGCTCATGGCGACTGCGCGCTTCGTGCTCAAGACGCTCCCCAATATCGACCGCCCGGCCATCTGCACCGCCGTCCCCTCCATGCATGGGCATACGCACATGCTGGATCTCGGCGCGAACGTGGACTGCACCGCTGAACATCTCTTTCAGTTCGCGGTCATGGGCAGTGAGCTGATTTCGGCTGTCGAGGGCGTCGCCCGGCCCAAGGTCGCGCTGCTCAACATCGGTCAGGAAGAGATCAAGGGCAACGAACAGGTCAAGCAGGCCCATGAGCTGCTGGCGCGCAGCGGCCTGAACTACATCGGCTACGTGGAAGGCAACGGGATCTTTCTCGAAGACGTGGACCTAGTGGTCTCCGACGGCTTTGTCGGCAATGTTGCGCTCAAATGCAGCGAGGGCATCGCCAAGTTCATCGGCCAGTCGCTCTCGGCCCAATTCAGACGCACCTGGTTTACCCGACTCGCCGGTCTGGCCGCGCTGCCCATTCTCAAGAGCTTCCGCCGCACCATGGATCCCCGCCGCTACAATGGCGCCAGTCTCCTGGGTCTGCGCGGGATCGTGGTCAAGAGTCACGGCGGTGCCGACGAGCTCGCCTTCGAGAACGCCATCTATATCGCCGAAAAGGAAATTCGCGCCAACATCCCGCAGCGCATCGGCGAGCAGGTTGGCCGGCATCTGGGCGTCGAACCTCAACGAGAAACGGCCTGATGAAGTCTTCCCGTGTGCTCGGCACCGGCAGTTATCTCCCCTCGCGGGTGATGACCAACGCCGATCTCGAATTGATCGTCGATACCACCGCCACCTGGATCCTGGAACGCACCGGAATCGAGAAGCGTCATCTGGTCTCTGATGGCGAGACCTGCTGCGATCTCGCCGAGGCCGCTGCGCGCAGGGCACTGGAGGCGGCGGGGATTCAGGCGTCTGACCTGGATCTCATCCTGGTCGCGACCACCACGCCCGATCAGTTCTTTCCGAGCACGGCCTGTCTGTTGCAACAGCGGCTTGGCGTGCGCGGCTGCGCCGCCTTCGACCTTCAGGCGGTCTGCGCCGGTTTCGTCTATGCCCTGGATGTCGCCGATAAATTCATCCGTACCGGCGCAGCGAAACATGCGCTGGTCGTCGGCTCCGAAACCTTCTCGCGCATCCTCGACTGGACCGACCGCACGACCTGCGTGCTCTTCGGCGACGGGGCGGGCGCGGTAGTGCTCGGCGCGTCCGACGAACCGGGCATCCTCTCCACGCATCTGCACGCGGACGGATCCTATAAAGACCTGCTTCAGGTTCCGGGCGGCATCGGCAACGGGCGTCAGCAGGACGCCTTCGTGGAGATGAAGGGCAACGAGGTCTTTCGGATCGCCGTCAACACCCTGGGCCGCATCGTCGAGGAGACGCTGGAGGCCAATGGTCTGAGTCAGTCCGACATCGACTGGCTGGTGCCGCATCAGGCCAATATCCGCATCATCCAGGCGACCGCCCGCAAGCTCGATCTGCCGATGGAGCGTGTGGTGGTGACGGTTGCCGAGCATGGCAACACCTCGTCCGCCTCCATCCCGCTCGCTTTCGATCAGGCGGTGCGCGACGGTCGCATCCAGCGTGGCCAGATGGTGTTGATGGAGGCGTTCGGCGGCGGCTTCACCTGGGGCTCGGCCCTCATCCGTTACTGATCTGTCACGCAGATTCGTCCATAGCCATGACAAACACACTCGCCGTTTTTTTTCCGGGTCAGGGGTCGCAGTCGGTCGGCATGCTCGACGCGCTCGCCGATGCCTGGCCCGATGTCCGCCGCACCTTCGAGGAAGCCTCCGACGCCCTGGGTCAGAATCTCTGGCAACTGGTCAGTCAGGGACCGAAAGAGGATCTGGACCGCACCGAGAACACCCAGCCAGCCATGCTCGCCGCCGGGATCGCGGTCTGGCGCGTCTGGCAACAGGCCGGCGGACCCTCGCCTGCGCTCATGGCCGGTCACAGTCTGGGCGAATATGCCGCGCTAGTCGCTGCCGGGGCCATGCCCTTCGCGGATGGCGTGCGGCTGGCTTCCGACCGGGCCCGTTTCATGCAGGAGGCCGTGCCAGTCGGCGAAGGCGCCATGGCCGCCGTGCTGGGCCTGACCGACGAGCAGGTGATCGCGCTCTGCGCCGAGCAGGCGCAGGGCGAGGTGCTGTCTGCCGTCAATTTCAATTCGCCGGGACAGATCGTGATTGCCGGCACCAGTGCCGCCGTCGCCCGCGCCATTACTGCCGCGAAGTCAGCCGGCGCCAAGCGCGCGCTGCCGCTGCCGGTCAGCGTCCCCTCGCACTGCGACCTGATGCGCCCCGCCGCCGAGCGTCTGGCCGAGCGTCTGGCCGATGTCCCGCTGACACTGCCGGCGGTTCCGGTCATCCATAACGCCAGCGTGACCGCTGCCGACAGCGTCGAGAGACTGCGCGAGCGGCTGGTGCAGCAGCTCTACAGCCCTGTGCGCTGGGTCGAGACGGTCCAGGCCGTGACCCGGCAGGGCATCGGCACCGCGCTCGAATGCGGTCCGGGCAAGGTGCTGGCCGGACTCTGCAAACGCATCGACGACAATCTGACGACACTGCCGGTCTACGATCCCAAGACGCTGGACGCGGCACTGGAGACAACCCATGCTGAAAGGTGAAATCGCGCTCGTCACGGGCGCCTCGCGCGGGATTGGCCGCGCCATTGCTTTAGCTCTGGCCGCCCAGGGCGCTGCGGTCGCCGGCACCGCCACGACTGAGGCCGGCGCGGCTGGAATCGAACAGGCATTGACCGAGGCCGGTTATCCGGGCATTGGTCTGGTACTGAATGTCTCGGATCAGGCGTCGGTGGACGCCGCCCTGACCCAGATCGGCGAACGACTCGGTGCGCCGTCCATTCTGGTCAACAATGCCGGCATCACCCGCGACAATCTGCTGATGCGCATGAAAGACGATGAATGGAACAGCGTCATCGACACCAATCTGAGTTCGCTCTACCGGCTCTCGAAGGCCTGTCTGCGCGGCATGACCAAGGCCCGCAAGGGGCGCATCATCAATATCGCCTCAGTGGTCGGTGCGACGGGCAACGCCGGCCAGACCAACTATGCCGCCGCCAAGGCCGGCATGATGGGCTTCACCAAATCGCTCGCGCGTGAGGTCGGTTCGCGCGCCATCACGGTCAACTGTGTCGCACCCGGCTTCATCGACACCGACATGACCCGCGAACTGCCCGAGGCGCAGCGCACCGCCCTGCTCGGTTCCATCCCGCTCGGGCGGCTGGGCCAGCCGGAAGAGATCGCCAGCGCCGTGGTCTTTCTGGCGTCACCGGGCGGCGCCTATATCACCGGCGAGACACTGCATGTCAACGGCGGCATGCACATGGCGTGAAAAACCGGTTTCTCAATCGAATAGCCCTTGCAAATCAGTTTTTTAAATGGTGATCGCCGGTCTGTATCGCCGCTTTCATCCACCATCGTTTGTCACTAGAATACGCCGTGGTCCAGCGAGGGCCACCTTCTATTCATCCGGAGGAATCCATCCTATGAGCAGCGTTGAAGATCGAGTTCGCAAAATTGTGGTCGACCAGTTGGGCGTCAAGGAGGAGGAGGTTACCGCCGAGGCGTCATTCGTCGACGATCTGGGCGCGGACTCCCTCGACACCGTGGAATTGGTCATGGCCCTCGAAGAAGAGTTCGAAACCGAAATTCCGGACGAAGATGCAGAAAAGATCACGACGGTCCAGCAGGCCATCAACTACATCAACGCCCATCAGGCCTGATCCAGGACTGCGGATCGCGTCCAGCGGGACGCGGTTCGTGCCCGTCGATTGTGGCGTTCTGAACGATTAGAGGTAAGTAATGGCAGGTAGAAGGGTAGTCGTCACCGGATTAGGTCTCGTGGCCCCCGTTGGACTGGACATCAAGTCCTCCTGGGACAGCATCCTGGCCGGCAGGAGCGGGATCAAGCCCATCACCCATTTCGATATCGAACCGTTCAGCACCCGCTTCGGCGGGCCGATCTATGGCTTCGATCCGAGCGAATACATCTCGGAAAAAGAAGCCAAAAAGATGGACAAGTTCATCCATTACGGCATGGTCGCCGGCTGTCAGGCCATCGCTGACTCAGGCCTGGAGATCAATGACGCCAACTGCCGGCGGATCGGCGTCGCCATCGGCTCCGGCATCGGCGGCATCACCGGCATCGAGAACAACTATCAGGCTTACAAGGACAAGGGACCGCGTCGGATCTCACCCTTCTTCGTCCCGGCCAACATCATCAACATGGTCGCCGGTAATCTGTCGATCAAATTCGGGCTCAAGGGACCGAATTATTCCATCGTCTCGGCATGCAGCACCGGCTCGCACAACATCGGCGAGGCCGCCATCATGATCCGCCACGGCTATGTGGATGTCATGATCGCCGGCGGCGCCGAGATGGCGACCTCACCGGTCGGGCTCGGCGGTTTCGCCGCTGCGCGCGCACTCTCGACCCGCAACGACAATCCCGAGGCCGCCAGCCGTCCCTTCGACAAGGACCGCGACGGTTTCGTCCTCAGTGACGGCGCGGGCGTCGTGGTTCTGGAAGAATACGAGCATGCCAAGGCGCGCGGCGCGACCATCTATGCCGAGCTGGTCGGCGTCGGCATGAACTCCGACGCCTATCACATGACCGCCCCGTCCGAAAATGGCGAGGGTGCCGCCGACTGCATGCTGCTGGCACTCAAGGACGCTGGCCTGAACACCGATCAGGTCCATTACATCAACGCCCACGGCACCTCGACACCAGCCGGCGACGCCGCCGAGACCATGGCGGTCAAGCGCGCCTTTGGCGATGGCGCCTACAAGCTGGCGGTGAGTTCGACCAAGTCCATGACCGGCCACATGCTGGGCGCGGCGGGCGGCGCGGAGGCGATCTTCACCATCCTGGCCATCCGTGATCAGGTGGCGCCACCGACCATCAACTATGAGACGCCCGACCCGGACTGCGATCTCGATTATGTGCCCAACACGGCGCGCGAGATGACGATCGATGTCGCGCTCTCCAACTCCTTCGGCTTCGGCGGCACCAACGGGACGCTGATCTTCCGTCGGCTCTGATTCGATTTTTCAACGGTCCCGTTGAAAAATCGAAGATGATGAATGCGAGACTGGATCCGCCCACAGTCGGCATCAAGCCACTGCGGGTGGTGATTGATGGCCGGAATCAGGATTTGATCGAGGTCATCGATCGGGGACTTCAGTATGGTGATGGTCTCTTCGAGACCATCCGCATTCACGCCGGACAGCCCTGTCAGTGGCGACGGCATCTTGAGCGCCTGATGCTTGGAGCCGGGCGGTTGGGGATTCAGCCGCCTGATCCCGGCATCCTTGAGGCCGAAGTCCTGAGTCTGACGCAGACCCTGGATCATGGCGTGCTCAAGCTGATCCTCACCCGTGGCAGCGGGGGACGCGGCTACCGTCCGCCTGAGTCGTCGGCGCCACGCCGTATCCTGCTGACCTATCCCCTGCCGCCCGATCCGGAACCATCCTGGCGCACCGGCGTCCGTGTTCGCTATTGTCAGACACCCGCATCCATGAACCCGGCGCTGGCCGGCATCAAACATCTGAACCGTCTCGACTCCGTGCTTGCCCGACGCGAATGGAGCGATCCGGCCATTGCCGAGGGACTGATGCTCGACCCATCCGGCGCGCTGGTCGGCGGCACCATGACCAATGTATTTCTCTGGGATGGCAACCGACTTCTGACACCGCCTGTCGAGCAGAGCGGGATCGCTGGAACTGTCCGGGCACTCACCCTGGAGCTGGCGGTACAGATGGGGATCGACTGTCTCGAAACACGGCTCGCGCCCGCCGATCTCGAACAGGCGCATGGTCTGTTCCTGACCAACGCCATTGCCGGCATCTGGCCGGTGCGTGAACTCGCCGGACAGAGATTCGATCTGAATCGCCTGCCCTGGATCCTGCTGGACAGGGTGCAACAGTCCGCACACACACCTGGATGAGATGGCTCGATGTCCTGGCGAATCCTTTTTCTCGCGCTGCTTCTGATCGCGTCTATCGGGGTTGGCGCAGGCTTTGATTATCATCGCTTCGTCACCACACCGGTTGCCATCTCCGGCGACAGGACGACACTCGACATCGCACGCGGCACCTCGCTCCACGCGCTCGCACGCCAGATGACCGAGCAGGGCATCCTGAAGCATCCCTATTACTTCATGGCGCTGACCCGGCTTCAGGGCGATCAGGCGCGCATCCAGGCCGGCGAGTTCGAGCTGACCGCTGGCATGACGCCACCGCAGGTGTTGGCGCGCATCGTCTCGGGCCAGGTCATTCAGTACCCGATTACGCTGGTCGAAGGCTGGACCTTTCGGCAGGCGCTCGCCGCCATCGATGCCCACCCGCGTTTCGGTGGCGAATCGCTGACCGCCCTCTCCGACGACGAGTTGATGACACAGCTCGGGCGTCCCGGCGAACACCCGGAGGGGTGCTTCTTTCCAGATACCTATCGTTTTCCGCGCACCGCCAAGCGATTGGATATCCTGCGTCGCGCCCTGGAGCGCATGGATCGGGTGTTGGCTGAAGAATGGGAAAAGCGCCGTCCGGATGTGCCGCTCGCCACGCCCTATGAGGCGCTGATCCTGGCCTCCATCATCGAGAAAGAAACCGGCGTTCCCGCCGAGCGCCCTCAGATCGGCGGCGTTTTTGCGCGGCGTCTTCAGCAAGGCATGCGTCTCCAGACCGATCCAACCGTCATCTATGGTCTGGGCGTGCGCTATGATGGCAACATCCGGCGCGCCGATCTGCGCGAGCCGACGCCTTACAATACCTATGTCATCCAGGGTCTGCCGCCGACCCCCATTGCGCTGCCAGGGCGTGAGTCGATTCGCGCCGCGCTCCAGCCAGCGGATGACGACAGTCTGTATTTCGTCGCGAAGGGCGATGGCAGCCATGTCTTCTCGGCGACGCTCGACGAACACAACCGCGCCGTTCGTCGCTATATCCTGGGGCAGCATTAGGCGCTTTCCAGGAAAATGTCTACCTGCCTGAAATATCGCCAATTGGACAGGATTAACGGGATGATTCAAGATTAACAAGATTAAAAACAATCATTTGAAAATCCTGTCCATCCTGGAAAATCCTGTCTATTTGAAGCGCGTATCAGGTATGAATTTTTCAGGGAATCACCTTAAATGATCAACACCATTCAACGCGGCTGTTTCATCACGCTCGAAGGCATTGAGGGCGCCGGCAAATCGACCCAGATCGAGCCGCTGGCCCATGTTCTGCGCAAACGCGGTATCAAGGTGCTGACCACCCGCGAGCCAGGCGGCTCGCCGATTGCCGAGCGTCTGCGCACGCTGCTGCTCGATCCGCTCAACAGCGGCATGAGCGAGACCGCCGAACTGCTGCTGATGTTCGCCGCCCGCGCCGAGCATCTGGAAAAGACCATTCGTCCGGCACTTGTGGCCGGAACCTGGGTAATCTGCGACCGTTTCACCGACGCGACCTATGCCTATCAGGGCGGCGGACGCGGGATCGATCCGGCGCACATCGCCATCCTCGAAGATCTGGTGCAGGGAGAACTGCGTCCCGATCTGACGCTCCTGTTCGATCTGCCTCCGGCCCTGGGTCTGGAACGGGCACGCGAGCGTACCGGCCATGCAGATCGGTTCGAGCAGGAGGCCGTGCGTTTCTTCGAGGCCACCCGCGCCGTTTATCTCGACCGCGCGCAAGCCTGCCCCAAACGTTATCGGGTGCTGGATGCCAGTCAGCCCCTGCCCGATATTTCAGCCCAAGTCCAGATCATCGCCGCCAATTTCATCGACGCCCCCGACAAACAGAGTCAACTATGAACCCACGCGACAGAGGAATTCTCTTTGTGCTGCTGGAGCGCCTGCGGACCCAGCGTCTGCCGCGTCTGCTGGCCCTGCGTCGGCGCGTCACCCAGGGCGCCCGCCTGGATACGTTCGATCTGCACTTTCTGCACGAGGCGATCAACGACAGCCTGCATCTCTCCCCCCGCTGGTCGCGGCATCCCGAATTCCTCAGAATCTTCGGGCCACTGGCGCTGCTCTACCATGACATCACCAGCCATGCACTCCGCAACGAACTGACGATGCGGCATGGATCCTCAAACAACCCGAATCACCGCATCGGATGAGCGCCAGCATCCATCTGCCTTCAGGATCACCGCCATGCCCAGACGCCTTGCCATGCTTGCGTTCGCTGTCGCCCTCTCGGCGCAGGCCGACACCGACCGTGAGACCCTCTATCAGATCTCGACCATCGATGCACTGCTGACCGGGGTCTACGACCCGCTGTCCAGCATCCGCGACGCCCTGCCGCACGGCGATGTCGGGCTCGGCACCTTCACCGACCTCGACGGCGAACTCATTCTGCTGGACGGGCAGGTCTATCAGGCCACCGCCGACGGTCAGGTCAGACACCTGCCGTCTGATCCCGACATCGGAACGCCCTTTATCGCCGTCACCCATTTCGACGCCGATCAGACCCTCAATCCACCAGCGGGTCAGGATTACACCAGCTTCAAGACCTGGCTGGAGGCGCAGTTTCCCAGCCGCAATCTCGCTTATGCGATCCGGCTGGACGGGACATTTGAACGCATGGTGTTTCGCAGCGTCCCTAAGCAGAGCAAACCCTATCCGCCACTCGCGGCGATCTCCAGTCAGCAGACTGTCTTCAGACAGGATGCGGTCACTGGCACCCTGATCGGCTTCTGGTGCCCGACCTTCATGCAGGGCGTCAATGTCCCCGGCTTCCATCTCCATTTCCTCTCCGCTGATCGGCAGCAGGGCGGGCATGTGCTGGACTTCACGCTCACCGGGGGGCGGGTCCAGCTCGATCCAACCAACGGCTGGACGGTTCAACTGCCGCTCGATCCGGCATTTCTCGGCACCCAGCTCGGCGCAGATCAGAGCGAGGCGCTGCATGCCATTGAGCAAGGCCCGCCGGCGCAATAAAGCTCTGAATCTGATCCAACATGAACCAGCCGAACATCCTGACCCGGATCATCGATACCCATAGCTGGCACGATGAGTTTTTCCCGCCCCTGACCCCCGCGCGGATCCTGGCCCGGATAGCGGGAATGGTGGCGGTCTTTCTGACCTGGGTGGCCTTGAGCCTCCTGATCACCATCGGCCTGATCCGGCTCGGCGTCGGCCTGGAGATCGCCGCGCTGCCGGGCCTGCTGGTGCCGCCCCTGACGGTCATGGCGCTCAATGCCGCTGGAATCTTCAACCGTCCGCGCGGCGATCAGAAAAACCTGAAGGCGTTTCAACGCTGGATCACGGGACCACCCGGTCAGCAACGCGGACTGTCCTCAGCGCATCTCGCACGCATTCAGCCACAGGGCCACAACCGCCTGCTGGTCGAGGTCACGCCCGACTGGCTGGCGCAACCCGCCGACAAACGGCTGGCCGATCTGGCACACTGGCACCTCGTCTGGGACTTCTGCCGCGATGCACACGCCGACAACCAGGCGCTGGAGCTGACGGTCACGGATCAATCCGGCCAGATCCTCGGCGGATCCAGCCCGGACGACGGCGGATCCGTGTGGCTCGATCAGTCCTGCTCAGGCCGATCCGATGCCGATGGATAAGGGATACGTCCCCCTGCCCTGGCTGACTGACATCTGGTCACGACTCCAGGCCGCGCGTACGGCGGATCGGCTCGCTCATGGTCTGCTGATCAGCGGACCACGCGGGGTGGGGAAACGGCATCTGGCCGAATGCCTCGCCCGGTCGCTGCTGTGCCGTTCGCGCGCGGCCAATGGTACGGCCTGCGGAGTCTGTGCAGACTGTCGTTTACTGGACGCAGGCAGCCATCCCGATCTGATCCGGGTCGGCCCGGATCCGCTGGCCAAGTCGGACGAAATCCCCATCGCCGCGATCCGCGCCCTGGCCGAGCATGAATCGCTGACGCCAAGCCGCGCCGACTGGAAGGTGGCGCTCATCGATCCGGCTGACCGGCTCAATCCGGCATCAGCCAACGCGCTGCTCAAAACGCTCGAAGAGCCCAGCGGACGCACCATTCTCTGTCTGATCGGCGAGCGGATCGGCCAGCTTCCCGCGACGATCCGCAGCCGCTGTCAGCAGATCAAGGCGGCGATCCCGTCTGAAGCCGACGCGCTCGACTGGCTGCGCGGACAGACCGCACAGGGCGATCTGGCGCTGCGGCTGCGTCTCGCCCACGGCGCACCGCTGCGCGCCCTGAGCGAACTCGACGACAACCTGCTTGAGCAGCGCCGCCAGCGACTGGCCGGTTTCTTCGCCGTCGCGGCAGGCACTCAGGATCCGGTTAAAGAGGCGATGGCCTGGAACAGTCTCGGCGCGTCGCTGCTGCTGGACTGGCTCGCCGGCTGGTCATGCGATCTGCTGCGATTGATGAGCGCCACCGATTCAGCCAGACTCGACAACCCGGACCAGCGCGCCGATCTGGCACGTCTCGCCGGGCGGATCCAGCCTGCCGCCGGCCATCGCTTTCTGCAGCGGGTGCTGGAGGCGCGCGCCCTGGCCGAATCCAATGCGAACCCTCAACTGCTGCTGGAATCCCTGGCCATCGACTGGTCAAGGATCAACCAGGGCCGCAACACCTGGAGACCCCGACCATGAACCCCATGAACTCAGCCGGCTCGCTGGGTGGACAGCAGCGAATCCTCAGTTTCGCCATCAAGGACAAAAACGCGCTTTACGCCTCGTTCATGCCCTTCATCAAGAATGGCGGGCTGTTCATCCCCACCAACAAGAATTACCAGCTCGGCGACGAGATCTTTCTGCTGCTGCAATTGATGGAAGAAACCGACCGCATCCCGGTCGCCGGCAAGGTCATCTGGGTCACGCCGCCGGGGGCCGAGGGCAGCCGCTCGGTCGGGGTCGGCGTCCAATTCAGCGAGCAGGACAAAGGCGGCGCGCGCCGTAAAATCGAGGAATACCTGGCCGGCGCGCTCAATGCCGACCGCCCCACTCATACCATGTAAGGCCCGTCATGCTGATTGACTCGCACTGCCACCTCGACCGGGTGGATCTCAAACCCTATGACGGCGACTTCGCACGCCTGATGCAGACCAGCCTGGATGTCGGCGTGTCCCGCATGCTCTGCGTCTCCATTGATCTGGAGCACTATCCGGCGATGCGCCGTCTGGTCGATCCCTTTCCGCAGATCGATGTCTCGGTCGGTGTGCATCCCAACCATGACGAAGACGACACAACCACCATCGAACAACTGGTGGCGCTGGCGGCGGATCCGCGCAATGTCGCCATTGGCGAAACTGGACTCGATTATTTCCGCAGCGAAGGCGATCCGGCCTGGCAGCAGGTGCGTTTTCGCAACCACATCGCCGCCGCCCGTGTCTGTGGCAAGCCGTTGATCGTCCATACCCGAAATGCGCGCGAAGACACCATCCGTATCCTCACCGAAGAGCAGGCACGCGAGGTCGGCGGCGTCCTGCACTGCTTCACCGAGAATTGGGCCATGGCGAAACAGGGTCTCGACCTGGGTTTTTACCTCTCCTTCTCGGGCATCCTCACCTTCAAGGCCGCCGATGAACTGCGCGAGGTCGCGCGTCAGACGCCACTGGACCGGCTGCTGATCGAAACCGACGCCCCCTATCTCGCCCCCGTCCCGCATCGTGGCAAGCCTAATGAACCGCGTTATGTCGGCCATGTCGCAGACTGCATCGCCACACTGCGCGGCATGGATTCGCAGGAAATCGCCGCCATCACTCGTGACAATTACCAGCGATTGTTCGCACCGGGGGGGCACTACCCGCTCCTGGATAGTCTCGGCTGATCAGTCGTCCTCATGCTCGCCGGAGGCTGCCGGGATCTCATCATCCGGATCCAGATGTTCGACATTCAGCAGATGCACGCGGCGACTGTCAGCGCGCATGACGGTGAAGCGGAAACGGCCAAATTCGACTGACTCGCCGCGCTTGGGCAGATGGCCCAGCGCATTCACGACCAGTCCGCCGATGGTGTCGAACTCTTCGTCTGAAAAATCGCTGCCGAAGTATTCGTTGAAGTCTTCGATGGTGGTGCGGGCCTTGGCGCTGAATTCGTTCTGACCACGCCGGAAGATGCCGGAACCTTCGTCGTAATCATGTTCGTCGTCGATCTCGCCGACGATCTGTTCCAGCACGTCTTCGATGGTGACCAGTCCCGCCGCGCCGCCGTATTCGTCCACCACGATGGCCATGTGATTGCGGCTGGAACGGAATTCCTTGAGCAGCACATTGAGCCGCTTGCTCTCCGGGACGAAGACGGCGGAGCGCAGCAGATCGCGGATGTTGAAGGCGCGTCGTCCGGCATCGACGCAGAATGAGAGGAGATCCTTGGCCAGCAGGATGCCGACGACCTCGCCCTTGTCGTCGCTTGTGACCGGAAAACGTGAATGGGCGGATTTGACCGCGACCTGAAGAATCTTTTCCAGCGGATCATCGCGCCGCAGCGAGATCATTTCGGCGCGTGGAATCATGATGTCGCGGACCCGCAGGTCCGAGACCTGCAACACGCCTTCGATCATGCTCAAGGCGTCGGTGTCCAGCAGTTCGCGCTGACGCGCATCTTTCAGCAGCTCAATGAGCTGTTCTTTGTCCTGTGGTTCGCCTCCGAGCAACTGGCCGATGCGTTCAAACCAGTTGCGTGAACGCGAACCCTCGCTAGATCGCTCGCTCGTCATGAGAGTTTAGGGCTCCTTCAGGTTTGCCTGATGTTCATAGGGTGGCGGGAATCCTAACCCGCACAGAATGTCGGTTTCCAGCGTTTCCATCGCTGTGGCCTCGCCATCGGTCAGATGATCGTAACCGAGCAGATGCAGCACACCATGCACCACCAGATGCGCCCAATGGGCGTGCGGTTCCTTGCCCTGCTCCTGCGCCTCGCGCCGCACAACCTCGTCGCAGATCACCAGATCACCGATCAGGTCGGCAATCGGGTCGTCCGCATCCGGCGTCAGGCCCGGCGGCAGCTCAAAGGGAAAGGAAAGGACGTTGGTTGGACGGTCGATGCCGCGATACTGACGATTCAGCGCCGTGCCTTCATCAACATCGACGATGCGGATCGTCAGGGCGGCCCGCTCGCGACGGCCATCGAGCGCGGCCATCACCCAGCGCTCAAATTGCGGCGGCAGCGGCAGATCGGGACAGTCCGTCGCCAGTTGCAGATCGAGATCCAGTTGTAAAGACATGCGGTGGCTCAGGAAGTGGTATCCGGTGAGGAGCGCGCGGGTTTGAGACGCTCGTATGACTCGTAGGCATTGACGATACGCTGCACCAGGACGTGGCGCACCACGTCGCGCGCATTGAAGAAGGTGAAGCTGATGCCCGGCACGTCCTTGAGGATTTCGACCGCCTGACGCAGACCGGACGGCTGACCGCGCGGCAGATCGACCTGGGTCACGTCGCCGGTGATGACGGCGGTGGAGCCAAAACCGATGCGGGTCAGGAACATCTTCATCTGTTCGGGCGTGGTGTTCTGGGCCTCGTCGAGGATGATGAAGGAGTCATTCAACGTCCTTCCGCGCATGTATGCCAGGGGCGCGACCTCAATCACATTGCGCTCCAGCAGCTTGTTGACCTTCTCGAAGCCGAACATCTCGAAGAGCGCGTCATAGAGCGGACGCAGGTAGGGATCGATCTTCTGCGCCAGATCGCCGGGCAGGAAGCCGAGCCGCTCGCCGGCTTCGACCGCCGGACGCACCAGCAGCAGACGCCGCACCCGGTCGGACTCCAGCGCCTCAACCGCGCAGGCGACCGCCAGATAGGTCTTGCCGGTGCCTGCCGGGCCAACGCCGAAATTGATGTCGTGCTTGAGAATGGCGTGAAGATATTCCTGCTGATTGGGACCGCGCGCCCGGATCAGCCCGCGTTTGGTCTTGATGACGACCTCGGGCAGCCGGTCTTCGATCTCATCGAGCAGGGCGTCCGCGCCGGCCCCCTGGAGCGCGAGATGGATGGTCTCGGGCGACAGCACGGCCTCGGCGGTCTCGGCATAGAGATCGCGCAGGATCTGCTCGCCGAACCGGGTGGCGTCGGGATCGCCGATCAGCCGGAAGGCGAGTCCACGGTTATTGATTTCGATCCCGAGCCGGCGCTCCAGTTGACGCAGATGCTGGTCAAAGGGGCCACAGAGATTGGCGAGGCGCGCATTGTCCTCGGGTTCGAGTTGCAGATCGACGGTTTGGATTGGAGTAGACAAGCAGACCTAGCGGGCCAGGCACCCGCGCAATGAGTTGGGAAGAGCCTCGGTGATGCTCAGATCAACGAAGCCGCCGATGAGGTGAGAGGGGCCGTCGAAATTGACCACCCGGTTGTTTTCAGTGCGTCCGGAAAGCTGCGCCGGATCCTTGCGTGACGGTCCTTCCACCAGTACCCGCTGCACCGTGCCGACCATCTGGCGGCTGATGCGCTGGGCATTGGCGTTGATGCGCTGTTGCAGACGCTCCAGCCGCTCCTTTTTGACTGACAGCGGTACATCGTCGGGATAATCCGCCGCCGGGGTGCCGGGGCGACGGCTGTAGATGAAGCTGAAACTGTGATCGAAGCCGACGGCGTCGATCAGCTCCAGGGTCGCGGCAAAATCGGCCTCGGTCTCGCCCGGAAAACCGACGATGAAATCCGATGAGATGACGATGTCGGGCCGCGCCTGACGCAGTTTGCGGATCTTGGCGCGATACTCCAGCGCGGTGTGACCGCGTTTCATGGCGGCGAGGATGCGATCCGCACCGGACTGCACCGGCAGATGCAGGAAACTCACCAGCTCGGGCACCTCGGTATAGACCTCGATGAGATCGTCCGAGAAAGCAACCGGATGGCTGGTGGTGAAACGAATGCGGTCGATGCCATCAATGGCAGCGACCGCATGGATCAGCAGCGCCAGACTGGCGGGCTCGCCATCGGCCATGAGGCCACAGTAGGCGTTGACATTCTGTCCCAGCAGATTGACCTCGCGCACGCCCTGCGCGGCCAGCCCGGCGACCTCGGCGATGACATCCGCGACCGGGCGGCTGATCTCTTCGCCGCGCGTATAGGGCACGATGCAGTAGGTGCAGTATTTGGAACAGCCTTCCATCACCGAGACGAAGGCGGTCGGCCCCTCGGCGCGCGGCGCAGGCAGACAGTCGAATTTCTCGATCTCGGGGAAAGAGACATCCACCTGCGGCTGCTGCCGGGTCTCTAGATCGCGGAGCATCTGCGGCAGCCGGTGCAGAGTTTGGGGACCGAACACCAGATCCACATAGGGCGCACGCTCGCGGATCGCCTCGCCCTCCTGGCTCGCCACACAGCCGCCGACACCGATCACCAGCCCCGGTCGCGCGACTTTCCAGGGACGCCAGCGTCCGAGCTGCGAAAAGACCTTTTCCTGCGCCTTCTCACGCACCGAACAGGTATTGAGCAGCAGCACATCGGCGGCTTCCGGACAGTCGGTCAGCTCCAGCCCGGCGGACTCGCGCAGCACGTCCGCAATGCGCGCGGAATCGTACTCGTTCATCTGGCAGCCGTAGGTCTGGATATAGAGTTTGCGGGACATGGATGGCGTTGGGATGTCGCAGTTGACAAGGAGTCAAGGATGGGAAATGGAGAGATCGGCAACCCCGCACTCTGATTGATGCGGGCACTCAGGGGGTGGGGTATCGTCCAGAGTCAGCGGCTGAGTGTCAAGCACGATGGAACCGACGGACGGCGTTCACGCACTGATATCCGCTCACGGGCACCCTGTGTCAGTAGCGCGTAAACGCAAAATCACCCATTTCGTTGTGATATTCCTTATGCCATTGTCCGTCAATGAAGATCCAGGTCTCAGTGATCTCGGTAGCGGTTGGCGGTCGGTCGTAGGTACCGCCGCGCGGCAGCGTCAGTTTGGGAATTTCGTAGACAAATCTGACTTTGACCTGCGCAACATTGCCCGTCACCTGCATTTCCTGAATGGCGAATGAGTGATGCCTGACCCGTCCCGACTGCGCGATGTAATCATCCTGACGCATGCGTCGCCGAAAATAGGGGTCATATAAGGCATACGCAGTCGCGTAATCGGCCTTGCGCAGCGCATCCCAGAAGGCCGTCACACGCGCTTCGAGCTGCGCGCGCTTCGCCAATGAATCCTCGTCGTTCAGAGGATCCGCCGCGAGGACCGTCGGCGTGGTCGGCACCGGATAGAGATACAGATCGGCTGCGGTCAGTCCATCGTCCGGATACCGTGCGGCGAGCACATGCCAGACGCCATGCGCCAAGACCAGATTATTGACGAAGGGAAAAAGCGTTTCCTCGTTCACGCCGGGCATATCCAAGGGTCGATCCTGTGCCAGCCAGCTTGCCCCGCCGTCAACCGAGACGTTGTAGTAAAGATCGCCACGGATATTGCGGTAGTCGTTCCAGACCACGATCAAGACACCATCCGGCCCCACCGCGATTTGTGGAAGATGGTCCTGAGTCAGATCGAAGGGGTCATGTCTCAGGTGTCTGATCGGCTCCCAGCTCAGTCCGCCATCCAGCGAACGGGTGAAATAGACATGGTTCTTGCGCGGCAGCGCGGTGACAAGCGCGGGGCGGGCACTGAAGACCAGGTACACCTGATCGCCATGTGCGACAAGATCCATTGAGCCAATGTCGTAGTCCTCGCTCCCTGGAAAGCGGTAAGTTTTCCACTGCGCACCCTTGCGCACGGCCGATTCAAGGCTGAACCCATCACCCTGGGTGCCAAACCACAGGGCCAGCGGCTCACCCCCTGTCTCGGTGGCAGCAATCAAGAGCACGCTCCCGACCGTCTTGATCGATTCCGCCGGGGTCCAGCCTCCTGCACCATCGCTCTGCGCATGAACGAGATGGGTCTCTCCATCCCGACGGGCGTCCGCAAAGAAATGCACACGCCCGCCCGCCATCGTCAGGGCCGGCCAGAAGCCGTTCTCGAAACCGGCGGTCAAACGTCTGACATCGCCCCAGGTCTGGCCGCCATCCGCTGAAAGACGACCATAGAGATGATAATTTGGCGTGGTCCGCGCGACCGGCTCGGAACCGGCGGGGTTATTCCCATCTGGCGCATCCGGCGCATCACCAAGCCAGACGACGGCAAGCTGGCCATCGGGATCGCCGCTCAGACGAATTCTTGGCAGCGGTTGGGTGGCGGTATCCAGTCTCCGCGCGTCGGACCATTGACCATCCTGATTGAGCCAGCGCAGCACGATGGCCGGCGGATCCCCAGGGCCGGCATCAAGCCAGGCGGCATAGAGGCGTTTGCCAAATGACTCAAGCGCAATCCCCGCAGCGGCACGCTTGGGCGCCGTCAGCGCCAGTGCCGGCGATTCCGGGCGGCGCACCATGAGTCGCCCATCGCGATCGCTGTAGGCAAGGCAAGCCTCCTCGCCCGCAACCGAGACCGCACGCGGGGTTTGTTTTGGATCAAAACCGTCCTCGCTGACTCGCCAGACGGATGCATCGGCCAGTAAGAGCGGCGGGATCAGTAATCCCGCCGCCAGGATCAGGATACGCATCCTAGAAGCGGCTGGTGCCTGGCTGACCATTATTGTTAAGCCAGATGCCATTATTGACGGTGCCGCTAAAGGTGGTGACAGTGTCCGGCGAAATGGTGGTGGTTGGCCCCGAGCCGCCATTGACAAGGTTGAATTCAAGCTTGAGCACGACGGCGGAGTCCTCGACATTGCCCGAGGTGCCCGGGCGTATCTGCACATAACCCCAGCCGCCTTGGTTCGCGATCTGATTTACGACGGCCTGCGGCAGAATATCCTTCATGTCGACCGCGCCGGTGCAAACGATATTCTGCGCGGAGGTCGGCAGGGGCGCTGGGGCAAAGGGCGCGGCGCGACTGACCGTGTCACGGTCATTGATTCCAGCAAGCGTTCCCGCCTTATCGGGAGACAGATAGATGCTGACGCTACAGGTATCGCAATCACGCTGACTGGTGGCCGTGCCCGCACCATCCGCAACCGGGGTAACGAAAAACCGGGTCGTCCATTCGTTTGGCGGCATGAGGGTGACGCCAGCGTCACCGGTGCCGATACCGTTGTCCAATACTTCGCCGAGGAAAGCGGTCAGCCCCCCCAGATTGCCCAGTAGAGGACCGGGAGCAATAGATAGATCTTGCGCTGGATTGAGTGCGCGATAGCCAAAGGCCGCTCCGCCCGAGATTTCGAGCATGATCGCCTCGCCGTAAAGATCCGCGCCCGTACCGCCCTCACTGGTATCGTCACCATCGTCCACAATCAGAAAGCCGCGCGCAACGCCCGTGTTGGAGGTACTGAACTCGACATTGCCGTAGGGCGCCAGCGTCGCCGGATCATTGAAGAGCGGTCCACTCCCCGCATTCGGCAAAAAAACCCCGGAGGCATCGAATGTCACCATGTCGTTGGCGCGACCTGAGGCCGTGATCTGGCGAACACCTTCGTCGGTGCAAGGCGAGGTGGGATCGGGGGCTTTGGTGAAATAGTTGACGTTCAGAACCCCCTGCGGATCCTTGTTGACCACCGAAACGATGGTCGCGACCGATGGGCTTCTGGTCATCATCGGGAAGAGCATGGCGTCGGCACGGAGGTCATGCGCAGTAAACGCACTCAGTGCCGCCAAGCTGCTTAAACCGACAGGAGTCAGGATACCGAACCGACGGATGCCGTCTAATTTCTTCATCATGGTTTCCACCTGAATCATCAAGGAATCGGAACATCCAGCCACCCCCAAAGGGCTTGAGAATCAGCCTAGTTCAAGACTCGGTTACCCGCAAGGCATGATCCGGGCTGTCATCATGCGCATCGCCATCCCAACCTCACGCCAATCTTTGCCTGTCAAGCATAATTTCACTCTGGACCACAGTATCTGGTTAGCGTTAAACTCCCGCGCCACAACATCTAGTGTCTGCGATGAATATCGGTTTTTCGCCCCGCGCCGTTCCAAGCCCCCTGATTTGGAACAGAAAACTGCTTTTCGCACCCAATCGCCGACCGTTCCGATCAGACAAAACGCGCCCCCGAGGACCACCGATGGCCACCCAGACGAACTTTCCGACCCCACCAACCCGCGTCATCAAACGTGACGGGCTGGAAGTTCGTTTTGACGCCGCCAAGATCGAATCCGCCATCCTGCGCGCCGGTCAGGCGAGCGGCGAATTCGGCGCGCCCGAGGCCAGTCTGTTGACGGCCCAGGTCATCAAGGTGCTGGCCCATCGTTTTGGCGATGGCCGTCTGCCCGACATCGAAGGCATCCAGGATGTCGTCGAGCAGACCCTCATCAGCGCCAACCATTTCGAGACCGCCCGCGCCTATATCGTCTATCGCGAGCAGCATAAAAAGCTGCGCACCGACGGCCGCACCCTGGTCGATGTCGGCGGCTCGATCAACGAATATCTCGACCGCTCGGACTGGCGCGTCGCTGCCAACGCCAATCAGGGTTATTCACTCGGCGGACTCATCCTCAACACCTCAGGCAAGATGATTGCCAACTACTGGCTGAATCATGTCTACCCGCCCGAGATCGGCGAGGCGCACCGCGAGGGCGACATCCATATCCACGACCTCGACATGCTCGCCGGTTATTGCGCCGGCTGGTCGCTGCGCACCCTGCTGCATGAAGGGCTGAACGGCGTACCGGGCAAGGTCGAGGCGAGTGCGCCCAGGCACATGTCCTCGGCCATCGGACAGATCGTCAACTTTCTCGGCACCCTGCAAAACGAGTGGGCCGGTGCGCAGGCGTTTTCGAGCTTCGATACCTACATGGCGCCATTCGTCCGTGTCGATGGGCTGGACTATCCGCACGTCAAGCAGGCGATTCAGGAACTCATCTACAACCTCAATGTTCCCTCGCGCTGGGGCTGTCAGTGCGTCGATGAGGAGACCGAGTGTCTGACCGAACACGGCTGGAAACGGCACGATCAGATCCAGCCAGGCGAGAAGATCGCGACCTTCGACTGGCGCAATAACCGCCTGGAATACCTGGAGCCGCTGGCCATGACGGCCTATGACTTCGAGGGCGAGATGTATGTGCTGCGCAACCGCACTCAGGAGCAATGGATCACGCCCCGGCATAAGGTGCTGCGCAAGGTCTTCAACACGGAGGACCGCTGGATCCTGGAAGACATCGAGCAGGTCGCCGAACTCAAGTCGCCGGTGATCATCCCCAATGCCTGGGAGACTTCATCCGCGCATGAGATCGATGACAACGTCGTCATGCTGCTGGCGTGGGTGGTCGCTGAGGGCAATATCGACATCAGCGAGGGTCGTCGCCGGGTCGCGCTCTATCAATCGACCGGCAACGCGGAGAACGCCGCCGAGATCGAATGGCTGCTGCATGAGCTGAATCTGAGCTGGCACCGCTACGAGCACACCGGCACCTATGCAAACCATCCCGTGTGCCGCTACCGCCTGAACAAAGACGCGAGCGACTTTGTGCTCGGCTATCTGGAGCGCAAGTGCGTCCCGGATGTCATCCGTACCCTGTCGGCACGTCAGATCCGGCTCTTTCTCGATACCTATATCAAGGGCGATGGTCATATCGAGGAGAATGGCCGCACGCGCATCTACACCAAGGATCGCGACAATCTTGATGCGCTCCAGGAACTCTGCGCCCTCGCCGGCTATGGCAGCACGGTGCACACGCGCCAGGACTCAGGCGTCCATGTGCTCAACATCGTGCGCAACCGCGAGACCTATATCCAGCTCATCGAGCGCAAGCCATACAAGGGCAAGGTCTGGTGTCCGACCACACGCAACGGCACATTTGTCGCCCGGCGTCGTGGCAAAACCTTTATCACCGGCAACACGCCCTTTACGAATCTCACCTTCGACTGGGTCTGTCCCGAGGATCTGCGCGAGCAGGTGCCGGTGATCGGCGGTGTGGAGCAGCCATTCACCTATGGCGATCTCCAGACCGAGATGGACATGATCAATCGCGCCTATATCGAGGTCATGACCGAGGGCGACGCCAAGGGGCGGATCTTCACCTTCCCGATTCCGACCTACAACATCACGGCGGATTTCCCCTGGGAGAGCGAGAACGCCGATCATCTGTTCGAGATGACGGCGAAATACGGCCTGCCCTATTTCCAGAATTTTCTCAATTCGGAACTCTCGCCCAACATGGTTCGTTCCATGTGCTGCCGCTTGCAGTTGGATCTGCGTGAACTGCTCAAACGCGGCAACGGACTCTTCGGCTCGGCGGAGCAGACCGGATCGCTGGGCGTGGTGACGATCAACTGCGCACGGCTCGGCCACACCCATCGTGGTAACGAAAAAGGTCTGCTGGCGCGGCTCGACCAGTTGCTGGAGATCGCACGCAACAGTCTGGAGATCAAGCGCAAGATCATTCAGCGCCACATGGACGCCGGGCTCTTTCCTTATACCAAGCGTTATCTGGGCACCCTGCGCAATCACTTCTCGACCATCGGCGTGAACGGCATCAACGAGATGATCCGCAACTTCACCGGCAATGCCGAGGACATCACGACCCAGGAAGGACATGCCCTGGCGGTGCGGCTGCTGGATCATGTCCGCGCACGCATGGTGGAGTTCCAGGAGGCGACCGGGAGTATGTACAACCTGGAGGCCACCCCCGCCGAGGGGACGACCTACCGTTTCGCCCGCGAGGACCAGAAGCGCTTCCCCGGCATCCTTCAGGCCGGCACCGAGGAAACGCCCTATTACACCAACAGCTCGCAGCTTCCGGTCGGCTATACCGACGACCCCTTCGAGGCGCTGGCGATGCAGGAAACACTGCAAAGCAAGTACACCGGCGGCACCGTGCTGCATCTTTATATGAGTGAGCAGATCTCATCGACCGATGCCTGCAAGCGGCTGGTGCGCCGGGCGCTGGAGAATTTCCGTCTGCCCTACATCACGGTCACGCCGGTCTTCTCGATCTGCCCCAAACACGGCTATCTCGCCGGCGAGCACCCCTATTGCCCGATCTGCGATCAGGAACTGATCGCGCGCAAGCAGGCCAGGCAGAACCTGGCCGTGCATGAACTTCACTGAACGCCGGATCACTCGCTGAACACCGGACAACACCGCAAGCCATAAGGAGACGCAAGATGAACAACGCACGCATCCAACTCAATGACGCCGAACGCACCCCCTGCGAGGTCTGGACCCGCGTCATGGGTTATCACCGCCCGGTCTCCGCCTTCAACAACGGCAAGAAGGCCGAACACGCCGAACGCTGCTATTTCAGCGAACAGCCCAAGGGCACGCAGCAACGGCCCGAGCAACTGGCGGCTTAAGCGCATCCCAGAGGGTTCGCCGCAATCCACTCACATATCATGCCCATCGCGTCCCGATCTGCTGCATTCCCGCCTGACATGGCGCGCCGCATCGGGCACGCGGCGCCAGAAACCACGCCGATCCTGCGCATCGGCGGTTTCACCCGCCTGACCACCATCGATTATCCCGGCGAACTGGCCGCCATCGTCTTCTGCCAGGGCTGCCCCTGGCGCTGCCGTTACTGTTACAACACCGACCTGCTCGACGCCCGCACCGACGGGCTCATCCCCTGGTCCGACATCCGTGGCTTTCTCAAACAGCGCATCGGACTGCTCGACGGCGTCGTCTTCAGCGGTGGCGAACCCACCGCACAGGGCGCGCTCGAAACCGCCATGCAGGAGACCCGCGCATTCGGCTTCAAGGTCGGGCTGCACACCAGCGGCGTCTACCCCGACCGCCTGCGCGCACTGCTCCCGCTCATCGACTGGGTCGGGCTCGACATCAAAGCCCTGCCGGACGACTACCCGGCCATCACCGGCGTCTCCGACTCCGGCCAACGGGCCTGGGAAAGCCTCAGCATCCTGCTCACCGCCCGCGTGCCGATGGAGGTCCGCACCACGCTCATGCCGGATTGGACGCCCGAGCAGATCGCAACGCTCGCGCATGCGCTCGCGGATGCGGGGGTGAAGAATTATTGCGTGCAGGCTTGCGATAGCAGGCGGGCGTTGGATGAGACGCTCGCGCCATCTGCGATGCCGATGAGTGAGCGGATTGGGTTGGTGGAGAGGGAGAGGTTTGGGAGGTTTGTTGTTCGGGGGAAATGACAAGCTCATGGGCTAACGTTTGGCAAAATAGCCGAACTACGCAATCAATATGGAAATCACCTTCAAAAGGGGAGTATTCGATGGCTGATCAAATTAATTTGCCCTCTTCGTCTCGCGGAGAACTTGAAAAGATAATCAAGGGCTACGGTCATGTAGGCAAAGAAGTCGATCTCGAAACACTCTCTAAGTTAACTGCAATAGGCAGGACGACGATTAGCCCGAACAACCCATTCTTAACGCAAGCGGGAATAATTGCAGGCGCGAGAAAGAAACAAATCACTGATACGGGACGAAAGCTATCACGCGCCCTTGAGCATAATCTCCAAGAAGAAATATCCGCCTCTTGGCGAGAAGTAATTCGAGGCAGTGAGTTCTTGTCAAATATTGTTTCAACTATACGCATTAAGGGTGGCATGGCATCTGATGATGTCATGCGTCACATTCTCTTCGCTTCTGAATCGAAGAACACGAAAGCGAATAAAACTGGCGCGAAAACTATAACTGATTTGCTGCTCCTATCTGGGTTGATCGAGGAAAACGCCGGAAAGTTGCGTGTTGCAACCACCGTCCCGCAATCAGCATCAGCAGAACCGATAGACGAAAGTCAAAGTACAGAAGTGTCACTCCTGATAGCGCAAGTTGAGACTGCGACGCCTACTCCAATTAGTACGACTCACCCTGTAGTCAACGCCGGAACTACGTTTGGTTCACCGACAATCGCCATCAACATCCAACTACAACTTCCGGAGACGGATAAGCCTGAGGTATACGAAGAACTTTTCAAGGCACTTCGCCGCCACCTGTTCCCTGGGTGATTGCTTGTGTTTTCAATCGAAGACTGGAAAAAACGGGCAAAAGCGGCAGAGAAAGAAGCCCACAAGATTCTTGCTGCTCATGAAGTATCCAGGTCGCGCATCATCCACCTGGAGTCTCTGCTTAATCATCTATCCGGCGCGCCAATTGACATCCAAGAATACTTCCAGGAATCAATTCGGTGCTTGGAAACAGGTTGTACTCGGGCGGGAATGGTTATGGCTTGGTGCGGATTCTTTGAAATCTTCGCGCTGTCTCTCTTCTCTGCCAGAGAAGCTGACATACGGATAAAAAGGGCAGCATGGAAATTCAGAGATTTAACTGAGCTGAAAGAGAATGTGGGAGAAGCACAGATAATAGATGTAGCCAAAGAAGTGGGGCATATTGGAAAAGCACGTTTACGGATATTGCAGGGTCATTTGGCAACCAGGAACCAATGTGCACATCCGACACTTTACGTTCCTAGTTTAAACACAGGGATCGGTTACATAGATGAGCTTGTTAGGTTCTCTCGTGAGTACTTGTGAATTGCCCAACAAGATAATTCAAGCCCGCATAGGTTAGGATAGGTTTACGCGAGCTATGATGGCGATGAGTGAGCGAATTTGGTTGGTGGAAAGTAAACAGTTTGCGAGCTTTGTGATTCACGGAGCTTGATGAAGAGATTGCTGTATTCGGACACAAGATGCGATGAAATCAGTATCGCGTCGTTATCAAGTAAAAAGCCCGAGAAGTGCGCTAACACTTCTGGGCCTTTTGGTGAGGCGAAAGAGGGTCTGCCTGACCACTCGGATCGACTCGCACTACTGGCTGTCTTTGCTACAGACAGGCTCAGTATAGTGCCAGTTTTTCGAACCGAGCAAGCTAAAACCTTCCCATCTTTTCGTTAGGAGAGCCTTTTATGGCTTACTCGAACGATAAACCGGTGCATGTGAGCACCTACGTCCGATATCGATTCGGACGCTGGGAGAGTGTTCGCGAGCATTGGCGCTCATACCCTGGTCAACTGAGTCTCTTCTGAGACAGGGAGACTGCTTCCAGGTAGTCATGGGGCGGAGCAATCCGCCCCACTGCGGCGATGACCTTGCCTTGTGGCAAACATTCAACCCTCATAGCCCGCGTAGGGCGCAATAACGCAGCGTATTGCGCCGCATGCGAGGGAACCGCCACCCACTGCCGAGCATGATCAATCTCACACACCGCTCCGGCTCGATGATGCATGGCATTTCACCGCCAAACGGCGACCTCGGCAGCGGCTTCCTTTCGGCGCAATACGCTGCGCTATTGCGCCCCACGCCGTAGAATCGCCGCTTCTTCGTGAACCGTCACGGCGCCCAATCTCATGACCACCTCTGCCAACCTCTTCATCGGCACCGCGCTCGCCCTGCTGGTCATCACGGCACTCTGGCGGCTGGCGTCGCGTCGTCACTCACTCCCCTGCCCTGTCTGGCTGCGCTGGATGGTGGAGCTGGACAACCCCTTCACGAAAACCAATCGAGCGGCCTTCATTGTGGAGCAACTGGGGCTGGAGCCGGGCATGAGCGTGCTGGATGCGGGCTGCGGACCGGGCCGGCTGACGATTCCGGTGGCGGAGCGGATCGGCCCGAGCGGACGGGTGGTGGCGATGGATCTCCAGTCGGGGATGCTGGCGCGGTTGGCGGAGCGGACGAAAGCCGCCGGGCTGACCAACGTCGAGCGTCTGCACGCCGGGCTGGGCGACGGCATGCTGGGGCACGAGCGGTTCGACCGTGTCCTGCTGGTGACGGTGCTGGGCGAGATTCCGAATCAGGCCGCCGCGCTGCGCGAGCTGTTCGAGGCGCTCAGGCCCGGCGGCATCCTCTCAGTCACTGAGGTGATCTTCGACCCGCATTTCCAGCCGCGCGGCAGGCTGACCGCGCTTGCGGTCGCGGCTGGTTTCCATGAACGGGCGTTCTTCGGCCATCGGCTGGCCTATGTCATGCACTTCGAGAAGACTGGCGGTCGGGGGCCTTTCCCCCTGCCTGATCGCGGTTCAGCCGCCGTCGATCGCCCGGAAATAATATTTCAGTGAAATCCCCTGGACCTTCAGGTCGGAGTTGTCCACCAGCCGAACGGGATCGCGAGGATATTCTCCGTTGACAAACACTCGTCCCGGCCTAGCGGGAATCAGGTAGTGGCCGTCCTGGCGCTGCTGAATCGTCGCAGCCAGTTTGGGAGCGAACCAGCCGCCGCAGCGCAGGTCGCTGTTACAGCTGCGACCCAGAGTGAAGTCTTTCTTTTCCAACAGTATTTTGACACCCGAAGCGACGACCGTGATGTAGGCGACGCGGGATTCCTCCAGTTTTCTGCGCAGCGAGGCCATGTCGGCGGCCTTCATGAGGACTGTTTCGGATTGCTTCAGCTCAGGTTGCTTTTGAACCTCCTGCCCTGTCGTTTCACCAGGCAATCTGGCCGTTGACATAAACACCAGCTTATGGGTGTGGATCTGGATCTCATCCCAAAAGGCGAGCGTGTGTCGGCCGACCTTCCTCGTGTTCACGAAGACGCCATTTGCGCTGCCGTCATCGACCAGGATGTAGTCGTGGCCGTCGGTTTCGATGTGCGCGTGATATTTGGAGACTTCGGGATTCTGGAGAACGATATCGTTGTCTGTCGCGCGGCCGATAGTGAGACGGTTGGCTCCCAGCTCCCACTGTTTTTGGAGAGTTCCGCCTGAGTACAGTCGCAAAAAAGGCATGGATCAAGGCTCCATATTGATGTTGGTGGCGTGTTTATCCCAGGCCGACTGCGCGTCATCGATGTCTGTGCCGACCCCGTCGCATTATCCATCATGGGCCATGATATGCGCTCTGGCGGCTGATTTCCGCAAACGGGCGCTCTTCAGCCATCGGCTGGCCTGTGTCTGCACTTCGGGAAGACCGGCAATCGATAACCGGAGGCGGATGGCGTTCCGTCCAGTCTGGCGTGCGCCGTTTTTGCGGTGAGCGGGTATTATCTGAACTCGCCAGCCTTGGCGTAGACGCGGTTTAAGTGGTTTATTTGAAAACCATTTAAACCGCGTCTCAGCAAAGGTCAGGGGTGGCCGCGAAGATTGAAGCAGGCCACCAAAGGTGGTGGTCACGCTGAACGCGGTTTAGAAGAGATCCATCATGATCTGTTGAGCGGCCGCAAGCCTGGGGCTGGAGCCGGAGGGAAGAGAAACGCTGTCGTCGTCCAGGATCTGGAGTTCGACCCGGGCCACTCCTCTGCCCAGCATGCCGATCTCTTTAGCGGCGCTTTTTGAGAGATCAATGGTGCGACCGTGCCCATAAGGACCACGATCATTGATGATGACTTCGACTGAGCGGCCATTGGCCTTGTTGGTCACCATCACCCTGGTACCGAAACTCAAGGTCCGGTGGGCGGCCGTCAGTGCATCTTTGTCGAACCGTTCGCCACTGGCGGTCCGTCGGCCGTCAAAGCGATCTGCGTAATAGGAGGCCGTGCCTTCAGTCACGATTGCCTGTGCCGGCACGATTGGCAGGATTGAAAGTGTCAGTAGAATTGGGGATAGCCATTTGCGTCGTTTAACCAAAACGCTTCCTCTCGTATGTCGTTTGGTGTTTGGGCGCCTCGGAAGGCCCCGGCTTTTTCGATCCGGGGCCGATTCTACATGCTAGTCCGGGTTCAAGGCTACCCCTGATCAAACGACATCGGGACTGATTCCTCTGATCGAGAAGATGGATGCATCTTCTCGAATTTACTCATAATCCTTCAAGCTGAACGGGTTGCGGACACGCCTGAAATGTGCATCCAGGGTCAGAAGACAGCAACCACGGACTAGTCATCGGCCTGGGTCAGGCGTACACCATTCTGCGATTCAGTGTTGACCTGGAGCGGCCTGTCCGCTTCCTCTCCGTCTGCCGGTTCCGCGTCAGGCGGCGGTGCCGTGACCGGCGGCTCGAAGGCGATGCGGGCACTGAGCACGGGCTCGGCGAACAGTTCCTGCAACCGTTGATCGCGTCCGTAGACATCGGACCTGAAACTGACCGCGCCCTGCTCGTCCGCCTTCGCCGTCAGATAATAGAGCAGCACGGGCAGGGGCCGATCCAGATTCACATAGCGGGTCCGCTCACCCTGAATCACAGTTGCGATGCGTGCCTGATCCCAGTCGGGCCGATTGAGCAGCATTTCGGCCAGCCGGGTGGGATTCTGCACCCGCACGCAGCCATGACTGAGCGCGCGGGTCGAGCGCCCGAACAGCGCCTTGCTGGGTGTGTCATGGAGATAAACCGAGTGCCGGTTCGGGAACATGAACTTGACCTGTCCCAGGGCATTGCGCGGACCCGGTTGCTGGATGACCCGGTAGCGTTTGTAGTTGCTGGCGTCGCCACCGCTGAATTTGCGCCCGGTCTGCCGATCAACCAGGGTATAGCTGGCGGAAACCTTTCCCATCTTTTTCTGGATCGAGATCGGCACCGTCCAGGTGGGGTTGAAGACCAGATGATCCATGTTGTCCCGGAACATGGGCGTCTGCGCGTCCTCCGCTCCCACAACGACGCGCGTACTCCAGACGATGTCGCCATCCCGCACCACATGCGCCATGTAATTGGCGACATCGACGAAGACATAGTCCGCCGACAGGTCGTCATAGAGCCAGCGCATGCGCTCCAGATTGATGCGCATCCGCTCGACTTTCCTGGCATCGAAGGGGGTGTTGATGGCGGCAATCGTGGCGGGACCGACGACGCCATCGGCAGACAGTTTGAAACGACGCTGAAAGGTGACGACCTCGGCGTGCAGGGCGTCGTCGAACAGATCGGGGGTCGCCGAGAGCGGCGCGCCCTGATCGCCGAGCCGATGCAGACGCTCACGCAGCAGGGCGACGCGCGGACCACGGTTGCCCTTGACCAGCGCCGGGCCGGGCGGCACAGGTGGCACACCCGCCAGACGCGCCGCGCCAGCGGACTGGTTCAGTGCCTGCCTGAGGTGCTCATACCAGAAGGGATACGACAAGCGGGACGCCAGAAACGCCTGGAGGTCGGCTGCCTCCAGCGCGCCCCGCATGTCGGCGATCAGTCGCTCGGCAGGAACGGGCGCCCGATCATTCCATTTGCGATCAACCGCAACGGGATCGAGTTTGCCGAAACGGGTGTGATGGACATAACGCAGCAGCGCATCGCTCAGCTTGATGTCTGCGGCGATGCGCGCGGATTCGGACAGGGCATCGAATGCACGCGGCTCACGCAGCAGACGCAGAGTCGCGACATGAAAATCTTCGGGGACAAAACCTTCGGCTGGACTGGCCTCGACCACCTGCAACAGCGCATCGATCCGGGCCGGATCGGTCCAGACCAGCGCGTTGTCCCGCTGCGCATAGAACTCGGCGAGCAGACGGCCAGACAGTAGCGGCACACCATCCAGGGCCGCTGTTTTGGGCTCGCGGAGCGAATCAAGCGTGTTGCCCAGCAGCGTATTGGCCGACGCCAGGACCGGCATCAGGATCAGCAGCAGAGAGACGAGTCTCAGGTAAACGGAAAATGGCATCGTCCCTCCTTCCAGGACCGGCGCAAAGAGCGGCAACTATACAGGATTGTGTGCGTGAGCCGACGATGGGAACCGACAGTGTCGGTGCATTGGGTCAAGTTTCGCTGGCAATGGATGAACGTCAGGGCTAAACCGCGTCCAGCGCGATATACGTAATTCTCAGTTTGAGTTTAACTCTGGGGATGTCACCAACTTCAGTGGAGACGCGGTTTAAACAATTGATTTTAAAATTTCATCTAAACCGCGTTGCACCGAACGTCGTTGGTTGCAGCAAGGTCGCCCCCATTCGAAACAACTTCTATCACTCTGGACGCGGTTTAGATCACAACTCGCCGATCAACTGCACCCGCCCGGCGTCATCGACCGTCTCCAGGCGCACGGTAAACCCCCACAGACGCCGGAGATGACGCAGCATCTCATCCACCGAATCGCCCAGCGGGCGACGGTGATGGGCAAAATGGCGCAGGGTCATGGAGCGGTCGCCCCGACGATCCACATTGAAGACCTGGATATTAGGTTCGCGGCTGCCAAGATTATATTGCTCCGCCAGCGCCCGGCGCAGCGCCCGATAGCCCTGTTCCTCATGGATCGCCGTCACTTCCAGATTTTCCTGATGATCGTCGTCGCGCACCGCAAACAGATGGAACTCGCGCATCAGGGCCGGCGAGAGATACTGGGCGATGAAGCTCTCATCCTTGAAGTTGCGCATGGCGAAATCCAGCACCTTTTTCCAGTCGCCACCAACGATCTCAGGGAACCACTCGCGGTCCTCGGCGGTAGGTGACTCGCAGATCCGGCGGATGTCGCGCATCATCGCGAATCCCAGCGCATAGGGATTGATGCCGTTGTAATAGGGCGCATCGAATGGCGGCTGAAACACCACGCTGGTGTGCGATTGCAGAAACTCGATCATGAAACCGTCGCTGACGAGACCCTCGTCATAGAGGTCGTTCATGAGCGTGTAGTGCCAGAAGCAGGCCCAGCCTTCGTTCATGACCTGCGTCTGGCGTTGCGGGTAGAAATACTGGCTGATCCGGCGCACGATCCGCACCACCTCGCGCTGCCAGGGTTCGAGCAGGGGCGCGTTCTTTTCAATGAAATAGAGCAGATTTTCCTGTGGTTCTTCCGGCCAGCGGGATGATTTTTGGTCATCTTCCGTCTCATCGACCAGCGGAATGGTGCGCCACAGGTCGTTGATCTGCGACTGGAGATAGGTTTCGCGCTCGCGCTGACGGCGCTGCTCCTCCGCCATGCTCAGTGGTGCCGGACGTTTATAGCGATCCACACCATGATTCATGAGCGCATGGCAGGAATCGAGCAACAGCTCGACCTCTTCCTGACCATAGCGTTCTTCACATTGGGCGATATATTTTCGCGCAAAGACCAGATAATCGATGATGGCGTCAGCACTGGTCCAGGTGCGAAAGAGATAATTCCCCTTGAAAAAGCTGTTATGGCCATAGCAGGCATGCGCAATCACCAGCGCCTGCATCGGCAGCGTGTTCTCTTCCATCAGATAGGCGATGCAGGGATCGGAATTGATCACGATCTCATAGGCCAGACCCATCTGACCGCGCCGATAGGTCTGTTCGGTCGCCACGAACTGTTTGCCGAAGGACCAGTGCTGATAATTGATCGGCAGACCCACCGACGAATAGGCATCGATCATCTGCTCCGAACTGATGACCTCGATCTGATTGGCATAGGTATCCAGTCCATAGACACCATGGGCCAGCCTGGCGATTTCCTGATCGAAGCGTTCGAGCAGCGGAAAAGACCATTCAGATGAATCCGAAATCAGATGTTTGCTCATACCTCTTTCCTCCTGAACAATTCTCTGAAAACGGGAAAGATGTCATCAGCCCCATCGATTTCCTGCATGGCAAAGTGCTCATGCGCCGCCATGACCTCCTGATAGGAATACCAGAGGCTCTGATGCTGGCGCGGGGTGATCTCGACATAGGCGAAATAGCGCATCAGCGGCATGAGTTGATCAATGAGAATATCGCGGCAGATGCTGGAATCGGAGTCCCAGTTATCGCCGTCCGAAGCCTGCGCGGCATAGATATTCCAGATGCCCGGATCATAGCGCTCGCGCAGGATGTCATGGGCGAGGTTCAGGGCGCTGGAAACGACCGTACCGCCGGTCTCTCTGGAATAAAAGAACTCCTGCTCATCGACTTCCTGCGCAATGGTGTGATGACGGATAAAGACGACATCGATTTTTTCGTAATTGCGCTGCAGAAAGAGATAAAGCAGGATGAAAAAGCGCTTGGCCAGATTCTTGCGCGCCTGATCCATTGAGCCGGACACATCCATGATACAGACCATGACCGCCTTGCTGGTCGGCTCCGGCTGTTTGACAAAGCTCTGATAACGCAGATCGAAGGTGTCGATGAAAGGCAGTGCGGCAATCCGGGTCTTGAGCCGGTCGATCTCTTCACGCAGGACGCACAGCCGGGGGTCGTCCTCGACGACTCCGCTTGACAGCAGTACCGCGATCTCCGCTTCCAGTTCGCGAATGCGCGTGCGCCAGGGCGCACCGATGGCGGTACGGCGCGCGATGGCACCTTTCAGCGAACGCACCACGTCGATATTCGATGGTGAACCATCGGTCGCATAACCGGCACGAACCGATTTGAATTCAGTCGTGCCGAGCAATTGATTGCGGACCAGGTTCGGCAGCGCCAGATCCTCGAAGAGCAGATCCATGAACTCCTCGCGCGAGAGTTCGAAGATGAAATCGTCATCGCCCTGCCCTCCCTGCCCTGCTTTGCCCTGTCCGGAACCCTCCCCGCCACCTTCGGGCCGACGGATCTGATCGCCCGTCAGAAAGTCCCGGTTACCCGGATGGACCATGTCGCGAATACCGCCTTTGCCATGATGAAACACCGGCTCGGAAATATCCCGCGACGGAATCCCGACCTTTTCACCCGAATCGAGATCGGTAATGCTGCGCTGATTGACCGCATCCGCCACGGCGCGTTTGAGCTGGGTCTTGTAGCGTTTGAGAAAACGCTGACGGTTGACCGTGCTCTTCTTTTTGCCATTCAGACGCCGATCGATGAAGTGTGACATAAAGACTCGCTTAGCCCCGCCCGCTGTCATTCGATTTCAGAATACCGCTGTGCGCCTTCGGGCGGCAGTTTTTGCAGGACTCGGTCGTATGCGATGGAGTCTGCCGGCAACATTTCATCAACCAATGTCTCAGGGGCGATGTCCTGCTCATTGGGCCAGGTCAGCGCACCAAACAAAATGCACACCTGGTTAAAATAATGCACATTTTGCAACTCACGGAAGGCGCCATGATCGAGATAAGACTTCATGTCGAAAACGCCGCTCCGACCATCCTCAATTTCGACATAAAGACGAAAATCAGATAATGGGTTGACGAACTTCACATCCCAGTACATATGCGCCTCACAGCGGATCGATTTTATTGCGACTTCCTGACCCGCAGATACCATTCTGACAGCAAACGAACCTGCTTTGGCGTATAGCCTTTCTGGGTCATGCGATCAACGAACTGATCATGCTTCTTCTGCTCATCGACCGATGACTTGGCATTGAACGAGATAACCGGAAGCAGCTCCTCCGTATTGGAGAACATCTTTTTCTCGATGACCACCCGCAGTTTTTCATAGCTGGTCCATTTGGGATTGGAGCCGGCATTGTTGGCGCGGGCGCGCAGCACGAAATTGACGATCTCGTTACGGAAGTCCTTGGGATTGGAAATCCCCGCCGGCTTCTCGATCTTCTCCAGCTCTTCATTCAGCGCAGCACGGTTCATCATCTCGCCGGTGTCGGGATCGCGGTATTCCTGATCCTGAATCCAGTAATCGGCATAGACCACATAACGATCAAAAATGTTCTGGCCGTATTCGGCATAGGACTCCAGATAGGCGGTCTGCAATTCCTTGCCAATGAATTCGGCATAACGCGGCGCGAGATACTGCTTGAGATAACTCAGATAGCGTTCCTGAATCTCCGTCGGCAACTGCTCGCGGGCGATCTGGCGCTCCAGGACATAGAGCAGATGAACCGGATTGGCCGCTACTTCGGTATGGTCGAAATTGAAGACCTGAGACAGGATCTTGAACGCGAAGCGCGTGGAGATCCCGGACATGCCTTCATCGACCCCGGCATAGTCGCGGTATTCCTGCATCGACTTGGCCTTGGGATCCGTGTCCTTGAGATTTTCGCCGTTGTAGACGCGCATCTTGGAAAAGATGCTGGAGTTCTCCGGCTCCTTGAGTCGTGTCAGGGTCGAGAACTGGGCCAGCATCTCCAGCGTGCCGGGGGCACAGGGCGCCTGCGACAGCGAGCTGCTGTGCAGCAGCTTCTCGTAAATCCGTACCTCTTCATTGACCCGCAGACAGTAAGGCACCTTGACGATGAAGACGCGGTCCAGGAAGGCCTCGTTGTTCTTGTTGTTGCGGAAGGTCTGCCATTCCGACTCATTGGAGTGGGCCAGAATGATCCCCTGGAAGGGCAGTGCCGAAAGCCCCTCGGTGCCGTTGTAATTGCCTTCCTGAGTCGCGGTCAGCAGCGGATGCAGCACCTTGATCGGTGCCTTGAACATCTCGACGAATTCCATCAGACCCTGATTGGCCCGACACAGTGCGCCGGAATAGCTGTAGGCATCCGCGTCGTTCTGGGCGAAACGTTCGAGCTGACGAATATCGACCTTGCCCACCAGCGAGGAGATGTCCTGATTGTTCTCGTCGCCCGGCTCGGTCTTGGCGATGGCAATCTGCTCCAAGATCGAGGGATAGAGCTTGACCACTTTGAAGCGCGTGATATCGCCGTGATACTCCTGCAACCGCTTGACGGCCCAGGGCGACATGATGGTCTTGAGATAACGCGACGGAATCCCGTAGTCCTCTTCCAGGATGGGACCGTCTTCTTCCGGCGAGAAGAGACTGAGCGGCGACTCGAAGACCGGCGAGCCCTGAATGGCGTAGAAGGGCCGCTCCTGCATCAGCTCCTTGAGCTTTTCGGCCAGCGATGACTTGCCGCCACCGACCGGGCCGAGCAGATAAAGGATCTGCTTTTTCTCTTCCAGCCCCTGAGAGGCGTGCTTGAGATAGGACACCAGATGCTCAATGGCCTCCTCCATCCCATAGAATTCGGAGAAGGCCGGATAGCGGCGGATCACCTTGTTCTGAAAGATGCGGCTCAGGCGCGGATCGTCGCGGGTATTGACCATCTCCGCCTCACCGATCGCCATCAGCAGACGCTCCGCCGGGCCGGCATAGGCACCTGGATCCGTCTTGCAGAGTTCCAGATACTCGTTCAGGCTCAACACCTCCTCGCGGGAGGCTTCGTACCGTGCCTGATAGCGTTCGAAGATCGACATAGCGGTAACCTCATTCGGAAGCTGACGATGCCTGCCCGACTCCGGCGTCGCTGATCGCGGATACCGGGGCAAGCTGAAGATCAAAACCAGATACGCCCACTTTCTAGCAAAAACTACGCCATACGAAGCCGGTTCACTGCGGAGAAACCGCCATCAGCGGTCGCCCCGCTGCGTGCGCCTCGCGAAAGATGAACTCAAAGCTAATCCGCACTGAATCAGTGCATCAAGCGATGGAGTCTGTACAGCACTCGGTTCAATAGCCCGGTCTACCTGATTCAAGCGACCTTTCAACCGACGCCCCGCTTTAGGGCAACGCTCCAGCGGCCTGGTTCCGGCGCTGCCGTTTGATCGATAGGGCGAATATGGCGCTGTGTCTTCGCGGATCCAATGGCCTGCCCGGATCGTCGCTGGGAATCATCACCGATCCGGTCGCCTCTTCCAGGGGATGATTTCGATCCCACCCACTCACCATTTTGAGGTATGTTGCGCGCCATGAACGCACAATTTTCTGACTTTCTCTTTCCCGATGCGCTGATGCGCGGCCTGGCCAGCGAAGACTACGCGACCCCGACCCCGGTGCAGTCACAGGTCATTCCGCTGGCGATGGATGGATTGGACCTGCTGGTCTCGGCCGCCACCGGCTCGGGCAAAACAGCGGCCTTCCTATTGCCGATGATGCAGCGCTTTATCGATGTCCCCGCCCATGACAGCGGCACGCGGGCGCTGATTCTGGTGCCGACCCGCGAGCTGGCGCGCCAGATCCATATCCATTTCATGCGGCTTGGGAGCTATACCCGGCTGACGTCCGGCGTCATCACCGGTGGCGATTCCAAGGCCCATCAGATTGCGACCCTGCGCAAGAATCCGGAGATCCTGGTCGCCACGCCCGGCCGGTTGCTGGAACTGCTGCAAAGCGGTCAGGCGAAGCTCGGCGACCTGGAATTCCTGGTGCTCGACGAGGCGGATCGGATGCTCGACATGGGCTTTACCGATGACGTGCTGGCGATTCTGGCGCACTGCAATCCGCAACGTCAGTCGCTGCTGTTTTCGGCGACCCTGCATCATCGCGGGCTGAAAAGCATCACCGACCGACTCCTGCGCGACCCTCAAACCGTGATCGTCAATCCGGTGCGCGAACAGCACCCACATATCACCCACCAGCTTCTGTTGAGCGACGGCCCGGAGCACAAACAGCAGCAATTGCACTGGCTGCTGGAACACGAGACCTTCGACAAGGCGCTGGTCTTCACCAACACCCGTGACGGCGCGGTGGCCCTGGGCAATTTTCTGATGGGTCGAGAGCAGCGCGTGGCCGTGCTGCATGGCGAACTGGATCAGCGCGAGCGCAACCGGGTCATGGGGCTGCTGCACAGCGGACGGGTCAGCATCCTCATTGCGACCGATCTGGCGGCGCGCGGGCTGGATGTGCCGGGCGTGCAACGGGTCTTCAATTTCGATCTGCCGCGCAGTGGCGACGACTATCTGCACCGCACCGGGCGCACCGGGCGCGCAGGCGAGCCGGGCGTGGCCATCTCGCTGGTCGGGCCGCCGGAATGGAATCGTATGGAAAGCATCACCCGTTATCTCAATCTCAGTTTCGAGTCACGGGTGATCGAAGGGCTCAAGGCGAAATTCAAGGGGCCCAGCAAACGCAAGGGAGCGGGCAAGCCGTCGCCTGCCGCGCGCAAGCTGAACGCCGCGACCGGAAAGAAGGAGACGCCAAAGGTCAAAGAGCGGCTGCGTGACCGCAAGAATATCGGCAAACGCCGCCAGCCGACGGGCGCTCAGGGTGTCGATGCCGGACATGCACCGCTCGGCAAACGCCGGACGGATGCGCCGAAGGCTGGGATTTAGGCGATTTCCAGGAAAGCTCGTACCCGCCAGAAACGCCGTCAATGGACAGGATTAACAGGATTAAAAACAATGGCTTGAAAAGCCTATCTATCCTGTCTATTTAAGGCGTGTATCAGGTATAAATTTTTCAGAAAGTCACCTTAAACTGCGTCCCCTTAAATCGCGCCAGCTCCAACGTTGGTCGATGCCGCCAAGATTGATCCAACCCAACAACATCGCATACCGCATCGGGCGCGATTTAAAAAGGCAGCCAATCGTCTTCATCCGATCCGAATGAAGCGGGCGGCTCCTGCACCGCCCAGCGAATCATTTCAGCAGTGGCTGGACCAATTCCCTGAATCCCGGCCAGTTCGTCAAGATCGGCGGTCATGACCGCCTCGATACTGCCGAAGCGATCCAGCAGACGCCTGGCGCGCGCCGGGCCAATGCCGGGAAGTCCCTGAAGGATATGATGCTGCACCCGCGCCTTGCCGCGTGGACGGCGTCCTTTGCGCGGGCGTGCATCAGCCGCAAACTGACGGCCCTGACGGGCGGCAAAAAGCATCAATCGAGCCGTCTCTGCGGGATCCATCGCTCGCAGCAGCGGCACACCGAGAAAGAGGGTCAGACTCACCAGCGCACCCTGAATCGCCTCACGGCGCATCCGGCTGCCGGCCAGATCCTTTGACGTGCCCTCCAGGATCAGGGCGCTTCGCTGAGGCGACCCGACAAGCCGCAATCCCTGCGAGAAGAGACGCCCATCCTTGATTGAGCCTGTCAGGTCGATCAGCGTCTTGCGCTCGAACAGGAAAAGATCGTCAATCAGATAATCGCCAACAGAGAGGCGCACGACCTCTATCTGCACACCGTCCTGTTCCTTGAGCGCATCCAGAACGGCGCTCCGGGACTCCCGGTCATCGACCTGGACGCTGATGATTTGCTGACTCTGCACGCATGCAACCTGGGAATGAGAACGGGTCAGTCTTCTGAATCGGCTGCCCGGATGAAGGGACCAATGGGATCGCCAGCAGCAAGACCAAGCAACTGATCGGCGCGCCCCTGACTGACCGCAATCTCGACCAGCCCGAAGGCATTTTCATACCAGAACGGCGCGCCGGGCGCGACCTCGCAAAAGGTGCGCGCCTGTGGCAGCCGATGAGTCCCGACTTGCAGCCTGGACTGGCAGTCGCGTCCGGATGCATTCAGTCCTGAGATGAGATTGCCGAAATGATCAATATAGAGAATGGCCGACAGTTCTGCCGGCCACTCGGCTCCGACCAGCGTATCCGGATCAAGCGGGGCCATCTGAAGATCCGACCCTTGACAGAGTCGCGCCGCAGCCGGCACGAACCAGTCACGGCCATGAAAGCTGGCAGACATGCGAACTGGCTGCCAGCCGATCCGCCACACATTCGCGCTGTCAGCGCGCCGAACCAATGGCGCCAGCAACCCATTGTCGGGACCGATGAACCATCCGTTATCGGTCTGGATCAGGAGTGCGGCGCGTTCGCCGCCGACACCGGGATCGACGACACAGAGATAGAGCGTGTCATCCGGCATGTCGCGGACCAGCGCCGGGAGGAGATAGGCGGCCAGATCCAGGCGAAAGGCCGGCAGGTCATGGACGAGATCGATCACCGGCGTCGCCGGGAGTAAAGCATCCAGACGGGCGCGCATCTGACCGACATAGAGTCCGCCACCGAAATCAGTCACGAGCACGATGCGCTGAACAACCAGTGCCTTCACCTATCCACTCCCGGCGCCCCTGATTCGATCTCGCATCCGTCTATCAAGTAAGCCTTGAGACGGCCGAGACATAAAAAAACCGGGCATACGCCCGGTTTTGATCTAAAACAGCCACCTGGGATGTCTTAGTCCTCAATCCTCATCATCCTCAACCGCAACCGAGGTGATCGGGCGATCAACCAGTTCGACATAAGCCATTGGCGCTGCGTCACTGGCGCGGTAACCGCACTTGAGGATACGGAGATAACCACCCGGACGCTCCTGATAACGCGGCCCCAGATCGACGAACAGCTTGCCGACGACCTCTTTGTCGCGCAGGCGTGCGAAGGCCAGACGACGGGTATGGACCGAATCCGTCTTGGCCAAGGTAATCAAGGGCTCGGCGATCCGACGCAGTTCCTTGGCCTTGGGCAGGGTGGTCTTGATCAGCTCATGACGGAACAGCGACGCCGCCATATTGCGAAACATCGCCTCACGGTGTGAGCTGGTACGATTGAGTTGCCTTCCGGCTTTACGGTGACGCATGGTCCTGATCCCGAATGTACTTTTTATCGATTTCTGTGATGGAGCGGCGGTTGCAGACGGGGTCCGCAACCAGCGCCGCTAGCGAATACTGAGTTCGGCGATGTTTTCCGGCGGCCAGTTCTCAAGACGCATGCCCAACGACAGACCGCGTGTGGCCAGCACGTCCTTGATCTCGGTGAGCGACTTCTTGCCCAGATTCGGAGTTTTCAGCAGCTCCACTTCGGTGCGCTGGATCAGGTCGCCGATCAGATAAATGTTTTCCGCCTTCAGACAGTTGGCCGAGCGTACCGTCAGCTCAAGATCATCCACCGGGCGCAGCAGAATCGGATCGTAAGGCGATTCGTCGCGGGTCTCCAGAACCTGATGATCCGAAGGCACGGTGCCTTCCAGGGCAACGAAGCTGGACAACTGGTCACGCAGGATCGCCGCCGAGCGCTGAATCGCCTCTTTGGGATCAATGGTGCCATTGGTCTCCAGATCGATCACCAGCCGATCCAGGTCAGTACGCTGTTCGACACGGGCGGACTGGACCTCAATCGCCACCCGGCGCACCGGACTGTAAGAGGCATCGATCGGCAATTTGCCAATCGGGCGGTCTTCCGTGTCCTCAAGCTCGCGCTGCGTGGCCGGTTCATAACCGCGACCACGACGAATGGTCAGCGCCATGCTCAGCTCGCCTTCGGTCAGGTTGGCAATCACCAGCTCGGGGTTGGCGATCTCAGCCGTGTGGTCGATGGCGATATCCGCCGCCGTCACCGGGCCGGGACCGCTCTTGCTCAAGGTGAAGGTCGCCTCATCCTTGCCTTTCAACGAAATCGCCAACTGCTTGAGATTCAGCAGGATTTCGAGAACGTCTTCCTGGACGCCAGCGAGCGTGGTGTACTCATGGAGAACACCCTGCATTTCGACTTCCGTTACGGCATAACCGTCCATCGAAGACAGCAAAATCCGGCGAAGTGCGTTCCCAAGCGTGTGCCCGAAACCGCGCTCAAGTGGCTCCAGCGAGACTTTGGCATGGTTCGAGCTGCCGTTGACAAACTCGACCTTTACGATGCGCGGCTTGAGAAATTCGCCAATAGCGTCAGTCATTCAGTGCCTCTCAGAAAACTCCTTACTTGGAGTACAACTCGACGATCAGCGATTCGTTGATGTCGGCCGGCAGATCGGAACGATCCGGAACACGCTTGAAGACGCCTTTCAGACCCTTGCTATCGACCTCGACCCAGTCCGGAAATCCGTACTGTTCGGCCAACGCCAGCGCATTCTGGATCCGCACCTGCTTTTTAGCGGGCTCGCGCACTTCGACATGATCATCGGCGCTCACCTGATAGGAAGCGATGTTGACCACCCGCCCATTGACGAGAATGCTTTTGTGGCTCACCAACTGGCGCGCTTCCGCGCGTGTCGCGCCGAAACCCATGCGGAACACCACATTGTCCAGCCGACGCTCCAGGAGCTGAAGCAGGTTTTCACCCGTTGCGCCCTTGGACTGAGCGGCTTTCTTGTAATAATTGCGGAACTGCTTTTCCAGCAAGCCGTAGATCCGGCGTACTTTCTGCTTTTCGCGCAACTGCACACCATAGTCGGAGAGCCGACGACGACGGTCGGTCGTCTGACCCGGCTGCTTCTCCAGGTTGCACTTGGTATCCAAAGCGCGCGCGCGGCTCTTCAGCGAGAGATCCGTGCCTTCGCGACGCGCCAGCTTGCAGGTTGGGCCTGTGTAACGTGCCATGTTTCTTCCTGTTGCTCTGTCAGACGCGCCGCTTTTTAGGCGGACGGCAGCCGTTATGCGGGATCGGCGTCACGTCGGTGATGCTGGTGATCTTGAAGCCGGCGTTGTTGAGCGCACGCACGGCAGACTCACGCCCTGGCCCCGGACCTTTGATATTCACATCCAGGTTGCGCAAACCAAATTCCTTGACGGCCTGACCGGCCTTGTCCGCCGCCACCTGAGCCGCAAAGGGCGTGCTCTTGCGCGAGCCCCGGAAACCGGACCCCCCGGAAGTCGCCCAGGACAGGGTGTTACCCTGCCGGTCAGTGATGGTGATAATGGTGTTGTTGAAGGAGGCGTGGACGTGGGCAACCCCGTCCGCGACCTGTTTCTTGACCTTCTTTTTCGTGTTGCGAATCGGTTTAGCCATTCGACATTATCCAGCCTGTCTGCTGCGCGCGAGCGCTTTTAGCGTTTGATCGGACGACGCGGCCCCTTACGGGTCCGGGCATTAGTGCGGGTACGCTGACCACGCAGCGGCAGACCGCGACGGTGACGGATACCGCGATAGCAGCCCAGATCCATCAGGCGTTTGATATTCATCGAGACTTCACGGCGCAGATCGCCCTCAACCGTGAATTTCGCAACTTCATTGCGAAGCCTATCGACTTCTTCTTCCGTGAGTTTCTGCATCTTGGTCTCACGCGGGATGCCTGCCGCGTCGCAAATCTGGCCTGCAGTGGTGCGGCCAATGCCATAGATCGCCGTCAGGGCGATTACAGCGTGCTTTTTATCTGGGATATTGACGCCGGCGATACGGGCCATAGTTTACGAACCCCTTAGTCCTAAATGCTCAGCGGGTAAACCGCGCAGTATATCAAACGGTTCATTCAGGTCAACCAACGACTGGATTAACCTTGACGCTGTTTGTGGCGTGGATCCGTACAGATAACCCGTACCGTTCCATTCCGCCGGATGATTTTGCAGTTTCTGCACAATTTCTTGACTGATGCACGCACTTTCATTGTTGTCTCCTTAAGACTCGAGCGCCCGTTAGCGCAACATGCCGGCGCCCGGCGACTTCAGGTTGGCCTTTTTCATCAGACCTTCGTATTGATGCGACATCAAATGGGCCTGAACCTGGGCCATGAAGTCCATGACCACGACGACCACGATGAGCAGAGAAGTGCCCCCAAAATAGAAAGGCACGTTGTAACCGACAATCAAAAACTCCGGCAGCAGACAGACCAGCGTAATGTAGATAGCGCCTGCGCCAGTCAGGCGGGTCATGACGCTGTCGATATAGCGCGCCGTCTGCTCGCCAGGCCGGATGCCCGGAATAAAGGCGCCCGAGCGTTTGAGATTGTCCGCCGTCTCCTTCGGATTGAACACCATCGAGGTGTAAAAAAAGCAGAAGAAAACGATGGCGACGGTATAGAGGATTACATATACAGGCTCCCCTGGCGCCAGCTTCGACGTAATATTTGCGATCCAGCGAAAATCCTCATTACTGCCGAACCACTGACCAAGCGTACCCGGAAACAACAGAATACTCGACGCAAAGATGGGAGGGATGACGCCCGCCATATTGAGCTTCAGCGGCAAATGGGTACTCTGCGCCTGCATCATCTTGCGCCCCTGCTGACGACGCGCATAGTTGACGGTGATCCGCCGCTGTCCACGTTCGACAAACACCACGAAGGCCGTGACTGCAAGGGCCATTGCAAACAGCGCCAGCACCGCCAGTGAATTCATCTCACCGGTTCGGGCCAGTTCCAGTGTCCCGCCCAAAGCGCCCGGCAAACCGGCCACGATGCCAGAGAAGATGATCATGGAAATGCCGTTGCCGATGCCCCGCTCGGTAATCTGTTCGCCGAGCCACATCAGGAACATGGTGCCCGTCACCAGCGACACGGCAGCCGTGAAGACAAAACCGACACCTGCATGCGTTACCAGTGCTGAACCACCAGCCGTCTGCCCCTGCAGCGCCATCGAAATACCGATGGCCTGGAAGGTCGCAAGCACCACCGTGCCATAGCGAGTGTACTGGGTGATCTTGCGACGCCCCGCTTCACCCTCTTTCTTCAACTGCTCAAGCTGAGGCACCACGGAGGTCATCAACTGCACGATGATGGATGCCGAAATATAAGGCATGACACCCAGCGCAAAGAGACTCGCCCGCTCCAAGGCGCCGCCCGAGAACATGTTGAACATGTCCAGGATCGACCCCTGATTCTGGTCGAACAGGATGGCGAGCGCCTCCGGGTTCACCCCCGGGACCGGGATAAAGGTACCGATCCGGTAGACGAGCAGGGCACCCAGCACGAACAGCAGGCGCTGCCGCAACTCTGTCAGCCGCCCCATCCCGCCGAGCGCCTTACCCATGGATCCGACGTTTTTGGCCATCCGTTTCGCGCCTGTTGGTTAGTCTTCGACTTTGCCGCCGGCTGCTTCGATCGCCGCACGCGCACCTTTGGTGACGCCCACGCCACGCACCGTCAAGGCGCGCGCCAGCTCGCCGGAAGCGATGATTTTGGCGGTCTTGATGCTGCGATTGATGATCCCGGCCGCCATCAGCGTCACCAGATCGACACTGTCGCCTTCGATACGGGCGAGTTCGCTCAGACGCACTTCGGCGCGTTCCAGCGATTTGCGCGAACGGAAGCCGACCTTGGGCAAACGACGCTGGAGCGGCATCTGACCGCCCTCGAAGCCGACCTTGTGGAAACCGCCCTTGCGCGACTTCTGGCCCTTGTGACCGCGACCGCAGGTCTTGCCGAGCCCGCTGCCGATGCCACGTCCGACCCGCTTGGCGACGGGACGGCTGCCCGCATCGGGTTTCAGATCATTGAGCCGCATCTGAGGACTCCTCCACAACCTTAACCATGTAAGAAACGGCGTTGACCATGCCGCGCGTACAGGGCGTATCTTCAACTTCCACGACCTGGTGCATCCGGCGCAAACCGAGTCCACGCACGCAAGCCTTGTGCTTTTCCAGGCGACCGTTGAAGCTGCGCACCAGCTTCACCTTCATCATCTTTTTGTCAGACATCGCTTACCCCAGAATCTGTTCGACGGTTTTCCCGCGCTTGGCAGCGATGGTCTGCGGATCGTTCATTTCGCGCAGCCCCTGAACCGTTGCACGCACGACGTTGATCGGGTTGTTGGTGCCGATGCACTTGGCCAGCACGTTCTGCACGCCGAGCACCTCGAACACAGCGCGCATGGCGCCGCCCGCAATGATGCCGGTACCTTCAGAGGCCGGCTGCATGAAGACCTTGGCTGCGCCATGCCGGCCATTCAGCGGGTATTGCAGGGTCGTGCCATTGAGCTTGACATCGATCATGTTCTTGCGGGCGTTTTCCATCGCCTTCTGGATCGCAATCGGCACTTCGCGCGCCTTGCCACGACCGAAGCCGACCCGGCCCTTGCCGTCACCCACCACCGTCAAGGCCGCAAAGCCGAACTGGCGGCCACCCTTGACGACCTTGGCGACGCGATTGACCGCCACCAGTTTTTCCAGAAGTTCGTCGCCTTCCGGCTTGGGATTGAAGTTCGCCATGATCGAGCCCTTAGAATTTCAGTCCGTTCTCACGCGCCGCGTCGGCAAGCGCCTTGAGACGACCGTGATAACGGAAACCGGAACGGTCAAACGCCACCGATTCAACACCGGCAGCCAGGGCGCGTTCCGCGATGGCCTTGCCGATGACGCTTGCAGCAACGATGTTGGCCTTGTTGCCTTCAATCGTCTGGGCGAGCGCCTTTTCAACGGTTGAGGCGCTGGCTACGACCTTGTCGCCGGTCGGAGCAATGATCTGGGCATAGGTATGACGCGGCGTGCGGTGTATGCACAGCCGATAGGCACCCAACTCCCGAATCTTGGCGCGGGCCCGCGTCGCGCGGCGCAGACGAGCCTGTTTTTTATCCATGTGTGAGACCCCTTATTTCTTCTTGGCTTCCTTACGCAGGACGTTTTCGTCCGCGTAACGAACACCCTTGCCCTTGTAAGGCTCCGGCGGACGGAACCCCCGGATCTCCGAGGCGACCTGACCGACACGCTGCTTGTCAGCACCCGTGACAAGGATCTCGGTCTGACTCGGGGTCTCGATCACGATGCCCGCTGGCACCGGATAATCGATCGGATGCGAAAAACCCAGGCTCAGGTTAAGGACATCGCCCTTTGCCTGCGCGCGGTAACCGACGCCAATCAGCGTCAGCTTGCGGGTGAAGCCCGTCCCACAACCCACCACCATGTTATTGAGCAGTGCGCGGGTGGTGCCGGCCATGGCCCAGGCACCATCTTGGCCGTCAGCCGGCGCGACCTTGAGTTCGCCCGCTTCCTGACAGACGGCAACGGTTGGATGCACTGTCCAAGCGAGAGCACCCTTGGCACCCTTGACCGTGACATCCTGACCGACGATTTCGACCGTGACACCCTTGGGCACCGTGATCGGTGCTTTTGCGACTCGTGACATCTCCGTATCCTCTTTAAGCAACGTAGGCGATGATCTCGCCGCCGTGGCCCGCCTGGCGGGCCGCGCGGTCGGTCATCAAACCTTTCGAGGTGGAGATGATCGCAATCCCAAGTCCCGCCCAGACCTTCGGCAGATCATCCTTGCTGCGATAGATGCGCAGCCCCGGACGCGAGACGCGCTTGAGGAATTCGATGACGGGCTTGCCGCGGAAATATTTGAGCTTGATGACCAGTTCAGGCTTGGCACCTTCGCCTTCGACCGTCGCTTCGGCGATGTAGCCTTCTTCCTTCAGCAGATTGGCAATGGCCACCTTTTGCTTGGAAGACGGCATCACAATCGTGATCTTGCCGCGCTGCTGGCCGTTGCGGATGCGTGTCAGCATATCCGCAATCGGATCCGACATACTCATTGGCTTCTCCGTGGGTCAGACCGCCCTTGCGGCGCGATACCCTTTATTTCAGTTGGCAGTTGTCAGTTGACAGTTGTCAGTCGGATGGTCACGCCATTCGCCTTGCAACAATCATCGACAACCGCTTCGGTGTGCCGCCGCCGCAAGACCGCTTCAGCGTCTCTTGCGCACAAGGGCGATTCGTCGTCCGTGAACAGCCGGATTTCCCGCAATCACCAGGACGCTCGCTCAAGCGGCGATCCTGACGACTGAAGACCGATCACTGACGACTCAAGATTACCAGCTCGCCTTGACGACGCCCGGAACATCTCCGCGCATCACGGCCTCGCGCAACTTGTTGCGCGACAGACCGAACTTGCGATAGACCGCATGAGGACGACCGCTCACCCGACAGCGCCGCTGCTGCCGTGACGGACTGGCGTCACGCGGGAGCTTTTGCAGCTTCTGCATCGCTTCATCGATCTGTTCCGCGCTTGCGCTGCGGTCATTGATCACGGCCTTGAGTGCCGCGCGCTTGGCGCTGAACCGGGCTACGATCTGGGTGCGCTGACGGTCGCGCGCAATCATGCTCTTTTTCGCCATAGTCTGTCTCGGGTCCGCTGTCTCAGGTCCGGAATGGAAAGTTAAAGGCTTCGAGCAGCGCACGACCTTCTTCGTCCGTTCGCGCCGATGTCGTAATGGTAATGTCGAGACCGCGCAGCGTATCGATCTTGTCGTAATCGATCTCGGGGAACATGATCTGCTCGCGCACACCCATCGAATAGTTGCCACGACCATCGAACGCCTTCGGGCTCAGACCCCGGAAGTCGCGAATACGCGGGATCGCGATGCTGACCAGACGGTCGAGGAATTCATACATCCGCTCGCGACGCAGGGTCACTTTGCAACCGATCGGCCAGCCTTCACGGATCTTAAAGCCGGCAACCGACTTGCGCGCAAAGGTGACGATCGGCTGCTGACCGGCGATGGCGCGCAGATCGGCAACGGCATGGTCCATCACTTTCTTGTCGGCAACCGCCTCGCCAACCCCCATATTGAGGGTGATTTTTTCGATCCGGGGCACCTGCATCACACTCTTGAAGCCGAAGCGTTCCTGGAGTTGACCGACGATGCGCTCTTTATATTCTGTCTGTAATCTGGACATTTCGCTTCCTTCGGTCAGAGGTCGACGACTTCGCCGTTCGACTTGAACACGCGAACCTTGCGGCCGTCTTCCAGGATCTTGAAACCAACCCGGTCCGCTCCGCCTTTCTGCGGATTGAAAAGCGCCACGTTGGACACCTGAATCGGCATCGCCTTATCGATGATCCCGCCCGGTTCGCCGGCCTGAGGATTCGCCTTTTGATGCTTGCGAGCGATGTTGATATTCTCGACAAGAACACGGTTCTCATCGACGACCCTCAACACGGTGCCACGCTTGCCTTTATCTTTGCCGGTAATGACGATGACATCATCACCCTTTTTAATTTTTTGCATGACATCGACTCCTTACAGCACTTCCGGCGCCAGCGAGATGATTTTCATGAAGCGATCACCCCGCAGCTCGCGTGTCACGGGTCCGAAAATACGGGTTCCGATCGGTTGCAGCTGATTGTTCAGTAACACGGCGGCATTGCCGTCAAAGCGAATCAGCGAGCCGTCGGGGCGACGCACGCCCTTGCGGGTCCGCACCACAACCGCATTGTAGACATCGCCTTTCTTGACCTTGCCGCGCGGAATGGCATCCTTAATCGAGACCTTAATGACATCGCCGATGCCCGCGTAGCGCCGATGCGACCCGCCAAGCACTTTGATGCATTGCACCCTCTTTGCGCCGCTGTTGTCGGCGACGCTTAGATTGGTCTGCATCTGAATCATTGTCGTTTACCTAAGCTTGTTGCTGATCCCGGAGTCGCTCCGGTTGCTCTGCGAATGACCGCGCCGGGCGCGGATGCGGGCGAACACCGACGACACGTCGAGGCCAACGCCTCAGCGCGCCTTCTCGATGATTTCGAGCAGACGCCATGTCTTGGTCTTGGAAAGCGGACGGCACTGCTCGACGCGAACCAGATCACCCTCGCCGCAGCTATTGGTTTCGTCATGCGCATGAATTTTGGTCGAGCGACGCATGAATTTGCCGTACAGCGGATGCTTGACCTTGCGCTCAATGAGGACGGTCACGGTCTTGTCCATGGCACTGCTGGTCACACGCCCTTCCAGTGTCCGGTTGATCTTGTTCTCGTCGCTCATGATTTCCTGCCCGCCTTCAACTCAGCCATGACCGTCTTGATCCGGGCAATATCCCGGCGTCCGGCCTTCATCTGCGAAGGCTTGGACAACTGACCGGTTCCCCGCTGCATGCGCAGATTGAACTGCTCCCGCAGCAGATCCATCAATTGCTTCTGCAGCTCATCGAGACTGCTTTTTCTCAATTCACTCGCCTTCATCACAGAATCGTCCGCTTTTCAAAGGTGGTTTGAATGGGCAGTTTCGCGGCGGCCAGTTCGAACGCCTCGCGCGCCAACTCTTCCGTGACACCTTCAATCTCGTAGAGCACAAAGCCGGGCTGAACCAGGGCGACCCAGTACTCGACGTTGCCCTTGCCTTTACCCATACGCACTTCGAGCGGTTTCTTGGAGATCGGCTTATCAGGGAAGACACGGATCCAGAGCTTGCCACCACGCTTGACGCTGCGGGTAATGGCACGACGGGCGGCCTCAATCTGGCGGGCCGTCAAACGTCCGCGCTCAGTTGCCTTGAGGCCAAACTCGCCGAAGCTGACACGGTTGCCGCTCTGCGCCAGACCGCGATTACGACCTTTGTGTTGCTTGCGGAATTTGGTGCGTTTCGGTTGCAGCATGACTTAACCCTTCTTTCCGGCCGTTTTCGGGGCCGGCTCTTCGGGGAGCTGATCGCCGAACACCTCACCCTTGAAAATCCAGACCTTGACACCGAGGATGCCATAGGTGGTCTTCGCCTCGGCAAACCCGTAGTCGATATCGGCGCGCAGGGTGTGCAATGGCACACGACCCTCGCGGGCCCATTCGCTGCGCGCAATTTCGGCGCCGTTCAGACGACCCGCGACATTGATCCGGACGCCTTCGGCACCGAGTCGCATGGTGTTCTGAATCGAGCGCTTCATGGCGCGGCGAAACATGATCCGGCGCTCAAGCTGCTGGGCAATGCCTTCGGCGACCAGCTGCGCATCGAGTTCCGGCTTGCGGATCTCTTCGATGCTGATGTGCACCGGGATGCCCATCATCTTGGACACCTTGGCGCGGAGCTTGTCGATATCCTCGCCTTTCTTGCCAATCACCACACCCGGACGCGCCGTATGAATGGTGATGTGCGCGTTCTTGGCAGGCCGATCAATCTGAATCCGGCTGACCGACGCCTTGGCGAGTTCCTTCCGCAGGAAGGCGCGCACTTCAAGGTCGGTGTTCAGCAGATTCGCATAATCTTTCGAACTGGCGTACCACTTGGATGTCCAGTCCTTGACGATGCCAAGCCGGATACCGTTCGGATGAACTTTCTGTCCCATGCTGGTCCCCTGGATCCTAGGCTTCGGCCACAGTCAACGTGATATGACTGGTGCGTTTCATGATGCGGTTCGCGCGGCCCTTGGCGCGCGGACTGATCCGCTTCATGGTCGGGCCTTCGTTGACCTGGATGGCCGCGACCTTGAGTTCGTCAATATCGGCGCCCTCGTTGTGCTCGGCATTGGCGATGGCGGACATCAGAACGCCCTTGATGAGTCCGGCGCCTTTCTTGGTGCTGAACGACAGGGTATTCATGGCCTCCTCGACATGACGGCCACGAATCAGGTCTGCGACCAGTCGTGCCTTCTGGGCCGAGATCCGGGCGTATTTCAGTGTTGCTTCGGCTTGCATCCGCGGCTCTCCGACTTAGCGCTTCTTGGCCTTCTTGTCGGCCGCATGCCCGCGATAGGTGCGGGTCAATGCAAACTCACCAAGCTTATGGCCGATCATGTTTTCGTTGACGAGCACCGGCACGTGCTGACGCCCGTTATGGACCGCAATGGTCAGGCCCACCATTTCGGGCAGCACCATGGAGCGGCGCGACCAGGTCTTGATCGGGCGCTTGCTGTTTTGGGCAACCGCTTCTTCCACCTTTTTGATCAGGTGGTGGTCCACAAAGGGTCCTTTTCGAATCGAACGTGGCACTTGCTCAACCTCGCCTTGTTTACTTGCGACCGCGACGACGCACGATCATGCCGTCGGTCCGCTTATTCTTGCGCGTCTTATGACCCTTGGTCGGCACACCCCAGGGGGTGACCGGATGACGACCGCCGGAGGTACGGCCTTCGCCGCCGCCATGCGGGTGATCCACCGGATTCATGACGACACCGCGAACCGTCGGACGCACGCCACGCCAGCGGGTCGCGCCGGCCTTGCCGAGCTTGCGCAGGCTATGTTCGCTGTTGCCGACCTCGCCGATCACAGCGCGGCAATCGGCATGAACCTTGCGCATCTCACCTGAACGCAGACGCAGGGTCGCGCTGACCGTATCGCGTGCCACCAACTGCGCCGAAGCACCAGCCGAGCGGGCGAGCTGCGCGCCCTTGCCGGGACGCATCTCAATACAGTGGATCTGGGTGCCGACGGGGATATTGCGCAGCGGCATGCAGTTACCGACAGCAATCGGCGCCGCCTCACCGGACTGAACGCTGTCACCGGCCTTGAGCCCCTTCGGCGCGATCATATACGCCCACTCGCCATCCGCATATTTCAGCAAGGCAATGTGAGCGGAGCGGTTTGGATCATACTCCAATCGCTCGACCGTCGCCGGAACGCCTTCCTTGTTGCGCTTGAAATCGACGATGCGATAACGCTGCTTGTGACCGCCACCCTGGTGACGCACCGTGATGCGACCCTGGTTGTTGCGTCCACCATGCTTGCTCTTCTTTTCGATCAGGGGTGCGTAAGGGGCACCCTTGTGCAGTTCCGGAGTCGTCACCTTGACGACGAATCGACGCCCAGGTGACGTCGGTTTGGTCTTTACGATTGGCATCTTGGTCTATCCGTTGCTGTCCGCCGCCGCGCTCACGCGCCGCCGCCGAAGTCGATGTCTTGACCGGGCTGCAAGCGCACATAAGCCTTGCGCCAGTCCTGCCGCTTGCCCAGGCGCTGCCCGGTGCGCTTCTGCTTGCCCTTGACGTTGAGCACCTGAACGCAATCGACCTTGACCTCGAACAGAAGCTCGACAGCACGGGCCACTTCACGCTTAGTGGCATCCGTCAGCACGCGAAAAGTGTACTGACCGGAGGCTTCAGCAATCCGGGACGATTTCTCGGAGATGACCGGCGCGAGCAGCACCTTCATGAGACGCTCATTGTTCATGCCAACCGCTCCTCAAGCTTCTTGACCGCCGCCTCGGTCGCGAGCAGGGTGTCAAAGGCCACCATGCTCACCGGATCGACTTCCTGAGCCGACATGACATCGACATGCGGCAGATTACGGGCCGCCAGGTACAGTGACTCATCCAGACCATCGGTCAGGATCAGGACATCCTGCAATGCAAAGGTCTTCAACAGCGCCAGGAGCTCCTTCGTCTTGGGTGCCGGCAAAGACAGCTCAGGCACCACGACCAGACGCTCGGTCCGCACCAGTTCAGACAGGATCGAACGCACCGCGCCACGATACATCTTACGGTTGACTTTCTGACTGTAATCGCGTGGTCTGGCAGCGAAGGTCACGCCACCCGAACGCCAGATGGGGCTCCGCGAGCTGCCAGCGCGAGCGCGACCGGTACCCTTCTGGCGCCACGGCTTGGCGCCGCCACCGGACACTTCGGCGCGTGTTTTCTGCGCCTTGGTGCCCGAGCGGGAGCCCGCCAGATAGGCGGTTACCACCTGATGCACCAGGCCGGGTTTGTATTCGACGCCAAAGATGGCATCTGAAACCTGCACACTGGCTGCTCCAGTGTGGTTTCGAATGGCGAGTTCCATGACTGCTTAGCCTTTGTTCTTTTGCTTCACGGACGGCAGCACGACTAAACGCCCGCCAGTCGGTCCCGGCACACCGCCACGGACCAGCAGGAGGTTGCGTTCGGCATCGATGCGCACGACCTCAAGGTTTTGCTGGCAACGATTGTCAGCGCCCAGGTGACCGGCCATCTTCTTACCCTTCCAGACGCGACCGGGGGTCTGATTCTGACCGATCGAACCCGCCGAGCGGTGCGAACGCGAGTTACCGTGTGTCGCATCCTGCATGGAAAAATGATGCCGACGAATCGCGCCGGTAAAGCCACGACCCTTGGTCACGCCACGCACGTCAACTTTCTGGCCGGGCTCAAAGATGGAAACCGTGATCTCCTGACCAACCTGAATCTCAGCCCCTTCGTCACCTTCCAGACGGAATTCGCGCAGCACTTCGCCCGCTTCCACGCCAGCCTTGGCATAATGACCAGCCATCGGCTTGGTCACACGCGAGGCGCGGCGCGTCCCGAAGGCGACCTGAATGGCGCGATAGCCATCGGTCTCGGCGGACTTGACCTGGCTGACGCGATTCGGCGTCACTTCGATCACGGTGACGGGGATACTCTCTCCGTCTTCTTGGAACAGGCGGGTCATGCCGGCCTTGCGCCCGATAACTCCGATCGTCATCGTCTCGTCCTCAGCTCAGCTTGATCTGGACGTCGACGCCCGCGGCCAGATCCAGTTTCATTAGCGCATCGACCGTCTTGTCCGTGGGGTCGACGATATCCATCAGGCGTTTGTGTGTCCGCAGCTCGTACTGGTCGCGCGCGTCTTTGTTGACGTGCGGCGACACCAGGATCGTGAAGCGTTCCTTCTTGGAAGGCAGCGGCACCGGACCCCGCACCTGAGCGCCGGTGCGCTTGGCGGTATCGACGATTTCACGCGCGGACTGATCGATCAAACGATGATCGAACGCCTTCAATCGAATGCGGATTCTTTGACTGCTCATATCCTTACTCGATAATCTTCGCAACGACACCGGCGCCGACGGTGCGACCGCCTTCGCGGACGGCAAACCGCAGCCCTTCTTCCATGGCGATCGGGGCGATCAGTTTGATGATCATTTTGACGTTGTCGCCAGGCATGACCATTTCGATCCCTTCGGGCAGCTCACAGGCGCCGGTGACGTCAGTGGTGCGGAAGTAGAACTGGGGGCGGTAGCCGTTGAAGAAGGGGGTGTGACGACCACCCTCGTCCTTGCTCAGCACGTACACTTCAGCCTCGAAGTGGGTATGCGGGTTGATGGACTTGGGCTTGGCCAGCACCTGCCCGCGTTCGACGTCTTCGCGCTTGGTGCCGCGCAGGAGGACGCCGACGTTGTCGCCGGCCTGACCCTGATCGAGCAGTTTGCGGAACATTTCGACGCCGGTGCAGGTGGTCTTGACGGTGTCTTTGATGCCGACGATTTCCACTTCTTCACCGACCTTGATGATGCCGCGCTCGATGCGTCCGGTGACGACGGTGCCGCGTCCGGAGATGGAGAAGACGTCTTCAATGGGCATCAGGAAAGCGCCGTCAATGGCACGCTCGGGCTCGGGGATGTAGCTGTCAAGGGCATCCATCAGCTTGTCGATGGACTGGGTGCCGATCTCGGAGTCCACACCTTCAAGCGCGAGCTTGGCGGAGCCGGTGACGATGGGGGTGTCGTCGCCGGGGAAGTCGTATTTGGACAGCAGTTCACGCACTTCCATCTCGACCAGTTCGAGCAGCTCGGGGTCGTCGAGCATGTCGGCCTTGTTGAGATAGACGACGATGTAGGGCACGCCAACCTGACGCGAGAGCAGGATGTGCTCGCGGGTCTGGGGCATGGGGCCGTCAGCGGCGGAAACCACCAGAATGCCACCGTCCATCTGCGCGGCGCCGGTGATCATGTTTTTCACATAGTCAGCGTGACCGGGGCAATCGACGTGGGCGTAGTGACGCTTGGTCGTCTCGTATTCAACGTGCGCGGTGGCAATGGTGATGCCGCGCTCGCGCTCTTCCGGGGCGTTGTCAATCTGGTCGTAAGCACGCGCTTCGCCGCCAAACTTCTTCGCCTGATGCGTGGTGATCGCCGCCGTCAGCGTGGTCTTGCCGTGATCGACGTGGCCAATCGTGCCGACGTTGACGTGCGGCTTGCTACGTTGAAATTTTTCTTTGGACATCCCGCTCTACCCCTAATCGTTACTGTTTCTTGGAGACCGCTTCGGCAATGCTGGCGGGCACCTCGTTGTATTTGCTGAACTCCATGCTGTAGGTCGCGCGACCCTGAGTCGCCGACCGGAGGTCGGTTGCATAACCGAACATCTCCGACAGCGGAACCTCGGCACGAATGACCTTGCCGGACGGCGCATCTTCCATTCCATGGATCATGCCGCGCCGACTGTTCAGATCGCCCATGACATCGCCCATATTCACCTCGGGCGTCACGACCTCGACCTTCATGATGGGTTCCAGCAACACGGGCCGCGCCTTGGCCGCCGCCTCCTTGATCGCCATGGAGCCTGCGATCTTGAAAGCCATTTCGCTCGAATCGACTTCGTGATAGGAGCCGTCGTAGAGCGTGACCTTGATATCCACCATCGGGAAGCCGGCCAGGATACCATTTTTCATGGCTTCCTGAATGCCTTTATCCACTGCCGGAATATATTCCTTCGGCACGGTACCGCCGACGATGCCATTGACGAATTCATAGCCGACACCCGCTTCCTGCGGCTCGACCTTGATATAGACATGACCATACTGACCGCGACCACCGGACTGACGGGCGAACTTGGTTTCCTGCTGCACCGTCGAGCGAATGGTCTCGCGATAGCTGACCTGGGGCGCGCCCACATTGGCCTCGACCTTGAACTCGCGACGCATGCGATCAACGATGATTTCCAGATGCAGCTCGCCCATGCCGGAAATGATGGTCTGCCCCGACTCTTCGTCGGTATGCACACGGAACGAAGGGTCTTCCTGGGCCAGCTTTGAAAGCGCAATGCCCATCTTTTCCTGGTCGCTCTTGGTCTTGGGCTCGACCGCCACCGAAATGACCGGCTCGGGGAACTCCATACGTTCAAGCGTGATGATGTTATTCAGATCGCAGAGGGTGTCACCAGTGGTGACATCCTTCAGACCGACCGCTGCGGCGATATCGCCAGCATGGACCTCTTTGATTTCCTGACGCTCATTCGCATGCATCTGCAAAATACGCCCGATGCGCTCTTTCCGACATTTGACCGGGTTATAGAGTGTATCGCCCGATTTCAGCACGCCAGAATAGACCCGGAAAAAGGTCAGGGTTCCGACAAAGGGGTCGGTCGCAATCTTGAACGCCAACGCAGCAAAAGGCACATCATCGGATGCAGGCCGCTCGGCCTCGGTCTCATCCTTATCGTCCAGAATACCCTTGATGGCGGTCACGTCCACCGGCGACGGCATGTAATCGATGACGGCGTCGAGCATGGCCTGCACGCCCTTGTTCTTGAACGCTGACCCGCACATCATGGGGACAATTTCGCTCTTGAGGGTACGCGCACGCAGACCGGTCTTGATCTCGTCTTCGGTCAGCGACTCACCCTCAAGGTATTTCTCCATGAAGGCTTCATTGGCCTCAGCCGCCGCCTCGACCATCTTCTCGCGCCATTCCTCACAAAGATCGAGGAGATCTGCCGGAATATCGCGTAATTCGTACTCCATGCCGCGCGAGGCTTCGTCCCAGTAGACAGCCTTCATCTGGATCAGATCGACGACACCCTTGAAATCCTCTTCGGCGCCGATCGGCACCTGAATGGGCACAGCATTGCCGCCAAGCCGATCCTTGACCTGCTGCACGACACGGAAGAAGTTGGCCCCCATGCGGTCCATCTTATTGACGAACGCCAGACGGGGAACACCGTACTTGTCAGCCTGACGCCAGACGGTCTCGGACTGCGGCTCGACTCCGCCCACGGCACAGAAGACCGCGCAGGCACCATCCAGCACCCGCAGCGAGCGCTCCACTTCGATTGTGAAATCGACGTGGCCGGGGGTGTCGATGATATTGATGCGATGCTCAGGACGCTGGCGGCTCATGCCTTTCCAGAAACAGGTGGTCGCTGCGGAGGTGATGGTAATCCCACGCTCCTGCTCCTGCTCCATCCAGTCCATGGTGGCCGCGCCATCGTGCACTTCGCCAATCTTATGGGAAACGCCTGTGTAGAACAGGATACGCTCCGTCGTAGTGGTCTTCCCGGCATCAATGTGCGCCATGATGCCAAGGTTGCGATACCGCTCGATTGGTGTGCTACGTGCCACGACTGAATCCGCCCTGTGAAACTAAAGAACGCTGAACCAAAAACTACCAGCGATAATGCGAGAACGCCTTGTTGGCTTCCGCCATACGGTGCGTGTCTTCTTTCTTCTTGACTGCCGAGCCGCGCGAATCCGCCGCATCCATCAGCTCGCCAGCGAGACGCTGCGCCATGGATTTTTCCGAACGCTTGCGCGCGGCATCAATCAGCCAGCGCATGGCCAGCGAATTCCGGCGCGCGGGACGCACCTCGACAGGAACCTGATAGGTCGCACCGCCCACACGGCGGGATTTCACCTCGACCGCCGGACGCACATTCTCCATCGCCTGCTCAAGCAGCTCGACGGGCTTGCCGCCTTTCTTGTCGGCAGCCTGATCAAGGGCGGTATAAATAATCCGCTCAGCAACGGACTTTTTGCCGTCCTCCATCATCATGTTGATGAATTTCGTCAACAACTCGCTTCCGTGCTTGGGATCCGGGAGGATCTGGCGACGGGCGGCAACGCGTCTTCTTGGCATGCTCTAAGACTCCAACCTGAATTTGGCGCTTGATCGCTTCAAGCGCACAATTATTTCTTCGGACGCTTGGCGCCGTACTTGGAACGACCCTGACGCCGCTTCTCGACACCCGAAGTATCCAGCGTGCCGCGAATTGTGTGATAACGCACGCCCGGCAAGTCCTTGACGCGCCCACCACGGATCAGCACCACCGAGTGCTCCTGGAGGTTATGCCCCTCACCACCGATGTAGGAGGCGACCTCAAAGCCATTGGTCAGACGCACACGGGCGACTTTCCGCAGAGCCGAGTTCGGCTTCTTCGGAGTGGTGGTATAGACGCGCGTACAGACGCCGCGACGCTGCGGACATGCCTCCAGGGCAGGCACATTGGTCTTCGCCACGTTCCGCTTGCGGGGCTTCCGGACGAGTTGGTTGATCGTTGCCATGCAATCAGTCTCCAGCGGCGCCCTCGCGCCATGAATCACAAGAGTCAAACGATACCTGTACGAGAACCAGCCAGCGACACCTGCGCCAGCACTCACGCACGAATGCAGTCGATCAACTCGGGGACCGGGCGGATTTGCCCAGACCAAGGAACCGGATGTTTAAGAAAATGAGACCAGCCGGCATGAAGGCCGGCTGGCTGAGACAGAGCAGTATAGGGAGCAAGACGAACCCTGTCAACCCGCAGTAAGGGCAACAGGATGTCGGTCGAGCCTAACCCACTTCTGATGTATTCAGCGCCTTCTTCAGCGCCTCTTCGAGATCTTCCGTCGCCATTTCTGTCTTGCCGGACGCTTGTAGATCCAGTTTACGCTGACGACGGCGCTCCTGATGATAGGACAACCCCGTGCCAGCGGGAATCAGGCGTCCCACGATGACGTTTTCCTTCAGCCCGGCGAGACGGTCGAGCGAGCCACGCACGGCGGCTTCGGTCAGCACGCGCGTCGTCTCCTGGAAGGAGGCGGCGGAGATGAAAGACTCGGTCGCCAGCGACGCCTTGGTGATGCCGAGCAGCAGCGGTTCATAGAGTGCGGGCTGTTTGCCCTCTGCCATGACCCGTTTATTCTCGTCCAGCAGCACCGTGTGCTCCACCTGCTCGCCGCGCAGCAGCCGGGTATCGCCAGCGGAGGTGATCTCGACCTTGCGCAGCATCTGACGCACGATCACCTCAATGTGCTTGTCGTTGATCTTCACGCCCTGCAGGCGGTAGACATCCTGGATTTCCTTGACCAGATATTCGGCCAGCGCCGTCACGCCCTTGAGACGCAGGATGTCATGCGAGGCCAGCTCGCCGTCGGCGATGACCTCGCCCCGCTCCACGCGCTCGCCCTCGAAGACGTTGACATGACGCCACTTGGGAATGAGCTCCTCGACCGTCTCGCCATCGTCTTTGGTGATGATGAGCCGCTGCTTGCCCTTGGTGTCCTTGCCGAAGGCAATGGTGCCGCTCGCCTCGGCCAGCAGCGCCGGTTCCTTGGGCTTGCGCGCCTCGAAGAGATCGGCCACGCGCGGCAGGCCGCCGGTGATGTCGCGGGTCTTGGAGGACTCCTGCGGAATACGCGCCAGGATGTCACCGACCCCGACATTGGCGCCATTGGCGACGCTGACGATGGCGCCCGAAGAGAGTGCGTAGCGCGCCGGCAGATCGGTACCCGCGATGTTCAGCTCATTGCCGTCCTCGTCGAGCAGCTTGACCATGGGGCGCAGATCCTTGCCCGCCGCCGGACGCTGCTTTGGATCGATGACCACCAGCGAGGTCAGACCGGTCACATCATCGACCTGCCCCTGCACCGTCACACCCTCAATGAAATCCTCGAACTCCAGCTTGCCGGCCACCTCGGTGACCACCGGATGGGTGTGCGGATCCCAGCTTGCCACCACATCGCCCGGCTTGACCTGATCGCCGTCGCTCACCCGCAGGGTCGCGCCATAGGGAACCTTGTAGCGCTCCTTCTCCATGTTACGGTCATCGACCACGGTGAGTTCACCGGAACGCGACACCGCCACCAGGTTGCCCGAGTGATGCCGGACCGTCTTGATGTTATGCAGACGCACCGAACCGCCGTTCTTGATGTCGATGCTGTTGACCGCCGCCGCCCGCGAGGCCGCGCCACCGATATGGAAGGTGCGCATGGTGAGCTGGGTGCCCGGCTCGCCGATCGACTGCGCGGCGATGACACCGACCGCCTCGCCCATGTTGACCCGATGGCCGCGCGCCAGATCGCGCCCGTAGCATTGGGCGCAGACACCAAGCCGCGACTCGCAGGTAATGGGCGAACGCACCCGCACCTGGTCGATGCCGATCACCTCAAAACGCGCGACCCAGGCCTCGTCGAAGAGGGTGCCGGCCGGACAGACCAGATCGTCGGTGCCCGGACGGTAGATATCCACCGCCGCCACCCGGCCCAGAATCCGCTCGCGCAACGGTTCGACCACGTCGCCGCCCTCAATGACCGGCGAGATGAGCAGACCCTGCTCGGTCCCGCAGTCCTCTTCGAGCACCACCATGTCCTGCGCCACGTCCACCAGACGGCGGGTCAGATAACCCGAGTTGGCGGTCTTGAGCGCGGTATCAGCCAGACCTTTACGTGCGCCGTGGGTGGAGATGAAGTACTGGATGACGTTCAGACCTTCGCGGAAATTCGCGGTGATCGGGGTCTCGATGATGGAGCCGTCCGGCTTCGCCATGAGCCCGCGCATGCCGGCGAGCTGGCGGATCTGCTGGGCGGAGCCACGGGCACCGGAGTTGGCCATCATATAGATGGAGTTGAAGGAGTCCTGCTTGCGCTGACGGGCCACCCGCTTTTTGACATCCTTGAGTCCAGTCGCCACCCGCTCTTTCAGCTCCGGTCCCTGAATCTGATCGAGTTCGACCAGCGCCGCGACCTGTGGCCGGTATTCGGCCAGGAGTGAGTCGTTCGTCTCCTGGAAGGCCGCCAGATCCAGGTCACCGCTGGCAAGCTGTGCACCGGCTTCCTGGATGCTCGTCTGCCAGGCATCGAAGAGTGGCCGCGCGCTTGCGGTTGCGGACGCATCGTCGGCGCTATAGACACCCTGGCGATATTCGGCCACCAGACGCTGCGCCTCGAACACCGGGTTGGACTCGGCAGACTCGCCGCCGAGCTTGGCCATCATCGCCTTGGCGACCTGATCGTTGGTGCGCGACCAGATATCAACCACCTTGTTATAGCGCTCGCCATTGGTCACCAGACCCGAGGCATACTGCTGCTGGATTTCCTTGACCTCGGCCTCGGCGCCGGCCAGCAGCGCACCCTTGTCCATCTTGGGATCGTTCTCGTCGCGCGGCACTTCCATGTCTTCCAGTCCGATCGAGACCCCGGAGCGAGTCGCCATGCGGAAACCGAGATACATCACCTGGTCGGCGAAGACAACCGTGTCCTTGAGCCCCAGTCGGCGATAACAGGTGTTGATCAGGAGCGAGATCTGCTTCTTGCCCATCGGGCGATCGACCAGATCGAACGGCAGACCGTCCGGAACGATGGCGAAGACCAGCGCACGTCCCAGCGTGGTGTTCTTGATGCTGACGATTTCGCGCATCTCGCCATCTTTGCCCTTGATGACCTCACGCAGACGGACCTTGCAACGTGCATGCAGATCGGCGTGACCCGTCTCATAGGCCCGGCGCGCCTCGTCGATATTGGCGAAGACACTGCCCTCGCCTTTTGCATTCACGCGCTCGCGGGTCATGTAATAGAGACCCAGCACCACGTCCTGCGAGGGCACGATGATGGGCTCACCATTGGCCGGCGAGAGAATATTATTGGACGCCATCATCAGGGCGCGGGCTTCGAGCTGCGCCTCCAGCGACAGTGGCACATGCACCGCCATCTGGTCGCCGTCGAAGTCAGCGTTGAAGGCGGTACAGACCAAGGGATGGAGCTGGATCGCCTTGCCCTCGATCAGCACCGGCTCGAATGCCTGGATACCGAGACGATGCAGGGTCGGCGCACGGTTGAGCATGACCGGATGCTCGCGGATGACCTCTTCGAGGATGTCCCACACCTCGGGGGTGCCGCGCTCGACCATCTTCTTGGCCGCCTTGATGGTCGCCGCCAGTCCCCGCAGTTGCAGCTTGCTGAAGATGAAGGGCTTGAAGAGTTCCAGCGCCATGCGCTTGGGCAGACCGCACTGATGCAGCATCAGGGTCGGGCCAACCACGATGACCGAACGGCCCGAGTAATCGACACGCTTGCCAAGCAGATTCTGCCGGAAACGGCCCTGCTTGCCCTTGATCATGTCGGCCAGCGACTTGAGCGGACGCTTGTTGGTGCCGGTGATGGCGCGACCGCGCCGACCGTTGTCGAGCAGGGCATCGACCGATTCCTGGAGCATGCGCTTTTCGTTGCGCACGATGATGTCGGGCGCGACCAGATCCAGCAGACGCTTCAGGCGATTGTTGCGGTTGATGACCCGCCGGTAGAGGTCGTTCAGGTCGGAGGTCGCGAAACGCCCGCCATCCAGCGGCACCAGCGGGCGCAGCTCGGGCGGCAGCACCGGCAGCACGGTCAGGATCATCCACTCGGGCCGGTTGCCGGACGCGAGCAGCGACTCCATCAGCTTGAGCCGCTTGGCGAATTTCTTGATCTTGGTCTCGGAGTTGGTGCTTTCGATCTCCTCACGCATGCGCCGGATTTCGGCGGCGATGTCGATGGTGCGCAGCAGCTCATAGACCGCCTCGGCACCCATTCGGGCGTCGAATTCGTCGCCGTTGGCCTCCAGCACGTCCAGATACTGCTCGTCATTGAGCAACTGGCCGCGCTCCAGATCCGGCACCATACCCGGATCAATGACCACGAAGGACTCGAAATAAAGAATGCGCTCGATGTCGCGCAGGGTCATGTCGAGCAGCAGCCCGATGCGCGACGGCAGCGACTTGAGGAACCAGATGTGGGCGACCGGACTGGCGAGGTCGATATGACCCATGCGCTCGCGCCGGACCTTAGCCAGCGTCACCTCGACGCCGCATTTCTCGCACACCACGCCGCGATGCTTGAGCCGCTTGTACTTGCCGCAGATGCACTCGTAGTCGGTGATGGGGCCAAAGATCTTGGCGCAGAAGAGCCCGTCGCGCTCCGGCTTGAAGGTGCGATAGTTGATGGTCTCGGGCTTCTTGACCTCGCCAAAGGACCAGGAACGGATCATCTCGGGTGAGGCGAGTCCGATCCTGATCGCGTCGAATTCGAGTGCCTGACCCTGCTGCTTGATGATTTTCAATAGATCTTTCAAGACCTTAATCTCCTGCTCGGGATAACTGGCTAAGCGTTAGCCCTAAATTCGTCGGTCGGGTTCAGGAAAACAGACCGGACTGACAGAACACTTCAGGACTGACAGCATCATTTCATCGAGCCTGTCAATCCTGCGAAATCCTGTTAATCCTGTCTATTGACTGGAATACGCCGCTTTAATCCTGCTGAAGCTCGATGTTGATGGCGAGCGAGCGAATCTCCTTGACGAGCACATTGAAGGATTCGGGCATGCCGGCCTCCATGCGATGGTCACCATCCACGATGTTCTTGTACATCTTGGTGCGACCGTTGACATCGTCGGATTTCACCGTGAGCATCTCCTGCAGGGTGTAGGCCGCGCCGTAAGCCTCCAGTGCCCAGACCTCCATTTCACCGAAGCGCTGACCGCCGAACTGCGCCTTGCCGCCCAGCGGCTGCTGCGTCACGAGGCTGTAAGGACCGGTCGAACGGGCATGCATCTTGTCATCAACCAGGTGGTTGAGCTTGATCATATACATGTAACCGACCGTCACCGGGCGCTCGAACTGATCGCCGGTACGACCATCGAAGAGGATGGTCTGACCGCTCGGAATGCCGAGCGCGGTGTTATCGCGTTCGGCCAGCCGCAGCATGGCATGGATCTCTTCCTCGGTCGCACCGTCGAAAACCGGCGTCGCCAGCGGCACACCTTTGATCAGATTGCGCGACAGATCCAGGATCTCGTCATCGCTGAAGCCCGTCAGGTCTTCGGTCTTGCCGCTGCTGTTATAGACCTGTCCGAGGAAGTCGCGCAGCTCGGACACCGCTGCCTGCTGTTGCAGCATGCGACCGATCCGCTCGCCAAGACCCTGGGCCGCCCAGCCCAAATGGGTCTCCAGCACCTGACCGACGTTCATGCGCGACGGCACGCCGAGCGGGTTGAGCACGATATCGACCGGGACACCGTCAGCCGAGAACGGCATATCCTCGACCGGCACCACCTTGGAGATGACGCCCTTGTTACCGTGACGCCCCGCCATCTTGTCGCCCGGCTGGATGCGGCGCTTGACGGCCACATAGACCTTGACCATCTTGAGCACGCCGGGTGCCAGATCGTCGCCGCTCGCGATCTTGCGTTTCTTGACCTCGTAACGCTCGCGGAATTCCTCACGCTGCTGCTTGACCTGGGCCGCCACCGCTTCGAGCTGGGTGGCGATCTCCTCGTCATGCATGCGGATCTCGAACCACTGATCGCGCGAACCCTTTTCCAGCAGCCCCATCAGGTAGGTCTTGGTCACCTTGGAGCCCGGCTTGAAGCCATAGGGTCCGCCATCGGCGACCTTGCCCGTCAGCATTTTTTCGACGCGCTGGAAGGTGTCGTTCTCCATGATGCGCTGCTGGTCGGCGAAGTCCTTGCGGACACGGTCCAGCTCCATTTCCTCGATCTGGAGCGCGCGTCTGTCCTTCTCGACCCCATCGCGGGTGAAGACCTGGACATCGACCACCGTGCCGTTCATCCCGGACGGCAGACGCAGCGAGGTGTCCTTCACATCGGACGCCTTCTCGCCGAAGATGGCGCGCAGCAGCTTCTCTTCCGGCGTCAACTGGGTCTCGCCCTTGGGCGTGACCTTGCCGACCAGGATGTCGCCGTCGCGGACCTCGGCGCCGACATAGACGATGCCGGACTCGTCGAGCTTGGAGAGCGCCGACTCGCCAACATTGGGGATGTCGCCGGTGATTTCCTCCGGACCCAGCTTGGTGTCACGGGCCAGACAGGAGAGCTCTTCGATGTGAATGCTGGTAAAGCGGTCTTCCTGCACCACCCGCTCGGAGATGAGGATGGAATCCTCGAAGTTGTAGCCGTTCCAGGGCATGAAGGCGACGCGCAGGTTCTGACCCAGCGCCAGTTCGCCCATGTCGGTGGACGGGCCATCGGCCAGCACGTCGTCGCGCGCGACCACGTTGCCCGGCTTGACCAGCGGACGCTGATTGATACAGGTGTTCTGGTTCGAACGGGTGTATTTGGTCAGGTTGTAGATATCGACGCCGGGGATACCGGGGACGGCCTCCTCGTCGTTGACCCGCACCACGATACGCGCGGCGTCGATGGACTCGATCACCCCGCCGCGACGCGCCACCACGCAGACACCCGAGTCCTTGGCCACCACGCGCTCCATGCCGGTGCCGACCAGCGGCTTTTCGGCGCGCAGCGTGGGCACCGCCTGACGCTGCATGTTGGAGCCCATGAGCGCACGGTTCGCATCGTCGTGCTCCAGGAAGGGAATCAGCGATGCCGCCACTGAGACGATCTGACGCGGCGAGACGTCCATGTACTGGACATCGTCCGGCGCACGCATGGTGAATTCATTGGCATGCCGACAGGAGACCAGGGCGTCCAGGAGCTGACCGTCTTCCCCAAGCGTCGCGTTGGCCTGGGCGATGACGAAGTTACCCTCCTCGATCGCTGACAGATAGTCGATCTGTTTAGTGACCCGTCCGTTCTCGACCTTGATATAAGGGGTTTCGAGAAAACCGTAGAAATTGGTTCGGGCATAGACCGCCAGTGAGTTGATCAGACCGATGTTCGGACCTTCCGGGGTCTCGATCGGGCAGACGCGGCCATAGTGGGTGGGATGCACGTCGCGCACCTCGAAACCGGCGCGCTCACGCGCCAGACCACCCGGGCCGAGCGCCGAGACGCGCCGCTTGTGCGTGACCTCGGACAACGGGTTGTTCTGGTCCATGAACTGCGAGAGCTGACTGGAACCGAAGAACTCTTTGATCGCCGCCGAGACCGGCTTGGCGTTGATGAGCTCCTGCGGCATCAGCCCCTCGGATTCGGCCAGCGACAGACGCTCCTTGACCGCGCGTTCGACCCGCACCAGGCCGACGCGGAACTGGTTCTCGGCCATCTCGCCGACACAGCGGATACGCCGGTTGCCCAGATGATCGATGTCATCGACCGTGCCGCGCCCGTTGCGCAACTCGACCAGCACCTTGAGCGCATCGATGATGTCCGAGGTTTCGCCCTGCTCGGCGACCAGTTTCTTTGAAAACTCGTCGGTGCGGGTGCTGAAATAACGGTGGTCATAGACAACCCCCGGCCCTTCTTCGGAGGCGCGCCCGAGCCGGCGATTGAACTTCATCCGTCCAACCGCCGAGAGATCGTAGCGATCCGAAGTGAAGAAGAGGTTATGGAAGAGATTCTGCGCGGCCTCCCTGGTCGGCGGCTCACCAGGGCGCATCATGCGATAGATTTCGATCTGCGCTTCCAGATCGCTTGTGGTGGGATCAATGCGCAGGGTCTCGGAGATGTACGGTCCCTGATCGAGATCGTTGACGAACAGGGTTTCGAGCGTGTCGATCCCCTTTTGGAGCAGGGTTTCGAGCAACTCGGGCGTGATCGGGGCATTGGCCTCGGCGAAGACCTCGCCGGTCTCGGTATCGATCTGGGCATGAGCCAGGATGCGGCCAAGCAGAAAATCGGTCGGCACCTCCAGACGCTCGACACCGGCCTTCTGCAGCTCGCGGATATGACGGGCCGTGACCCGACGCCCAGATTCGACGATGACTTCCTCGCCGATCTTGACATCGAAACCTACCGTTTCACCGCGCAGACGCTCGGGAACCAGATCGAGCGTGACGTTGCCGCCCTGGATGCGGAAGGTGTCGGTCTCGAAGAAATGCGACAGGATGTCCTCAACGCCATAACCCAGCGCGCGCAGCAGGATGGTCGCCGGCAGTTTGCGGCGACGGTCGATGCGCACGAAGACGTTATCCTTGGGATCGAACTCGAAATCGAGCCAGGAGCCACGATAGGGAATGACGCGCGCCGAGAACAGGAGCTTGCCCGAGGAGTGGGTCTTGCCCTTGTCATGATCGAAGAAGACACCCGGCGAACGGTGCAACTGCGAGACGATGACACGCTCGGTACCGTTAATGATGAAGGTGCCGGTCCCGGTCATGAGCGGCAGTTCGCCCATGTAGACTTCCTGCTCGCGGATATCCTTGACGACCTTGGTGCCCGCTGGAGCATCCTTGTCGTAGATCACCAGCCGCAGCAGCACGCGCAGCGGGGCAGCGAAGGTCGCGCCGCGCAGATGACACTCGCGCTCATCAAAGACCGGTTCGCCAAGACGATATTTCACATAGTCGAGAACAGCGTTTCCAGAGTAGCTCTCGATCGGGAAGACGGACTTGAAAGCAGCATGCAGTCCCAGGTCACGACGATCCTTCGGCGCACAATCAGCCTGAAGAAACTCGCGATAGGAATCAATTTGGGTCGCCAGGAGAAACGGCACGTCCAGGATGCTGGGACGCTTGCCGAAGTCTTTGCGGATGCGCTTTTTTTCGGTGAACGAATAGGCCATTATGCCTTCCCTCGAAGTGCTTGCTGGGATCCCTGACGGGGCGTGAACGCTGGTGCGGATTGCGAATGGCAAAGAACGGGCATCAAACCAATGGCGTGAGCAGCGCCGGATTCAGCATTGGGTTCAGGACACGAAAGACCGCCGGACGGTCTGGATCCAACGGGAAAAGGCCGGCGGCTCATCGCCGCCAGCCCGCACGCTTGGTCGAAACAAGAGCGACGCAATGCGCCGTTACTTGATTTCGACCGTGGCGCCCGCCTCTTCGAGTTCTTTCTTGGCGGCCTCGGCCTCGGCCTTGGACACGGCTTCCTTCAGGGTGGTCGGGGCGCCTTCGACGGCGTCCTTCGCTTCCTTCAGGCCCAGTCCAGTCAGGCTGCGCACGGCCTTGATGACACCAACCTTGTTGGCGCCGAAGGAGGCCAGGATCACGTCGAACTCGGTCTGTTCTTCGACAACGGCGGCTTCCGCACCGGCACCGGGCGCAGCGGCCACAACGGCGGCAGCGGCGGTCACGCCAAACTTGTCTTCCATTGCCTTGATGAGGTCAACGACCTCAAGCACGGTCATGTTGCCAATCGCTTCGAGAATCTCGTCTGTCGAAACGGCCATGGATTTCTCCTCAGGGTCTGAATACTGTTAATCGGATTTGCTGATGAATCGAAGACGCCGTTCAGGCGGCCTCTTTGGCATCGCGAACCGCGGCGAGGGTGCGGACCAGTTTGCCCGGCACTTCGTTGATGGTCGCTGCGAGCTTTTGCACGGGGGCTTTCATGACAGACATCAGCAGACTGATCGCCTGATCGTAAGTCGGCATCTTGGCGAGATTGCCAATCTCCGAAGGATCAAGCAGCTTGCCGCCCAGGGCGATGATGCGCACCTGGAATTTGTCATTTTCCTTGGCAAAGGCTTCAAAGACACGCGCTGCTGAGCCCGGATCGGTCTGCGAGAATGCAAGGATCAGCGGGCCGGTGAGCCCATCCTGCATGCACGCGAAATCCGTGCCTTCCAGCGCACGCCGCGCCAGGGTATTCTTGACCACGCGGACATAGACACCCGCTTTGCGTGCTTCCACGCGCAGCTTGGTCAGTTTTTCCACGGTCAAACCCCGATATTCGGCACCGATGGCCGAATAGGCGCTCTTCGCGACTTCCGCGACTTCGGCGACGATTGCTTCTTTTTGCGCAAAATTCAGCGCCACTGTCGTCACCTCACTAACGTGATAACCCGACCGGAGCCGGGCGGCGTTGGCAGCGGTCGCATCCGGCAACCCACTGCAAAACACCAGAAACGTGCGCCGTCATCAGCAAACAACCTGACTCGGGAGCACCGTCTGCGCAGGCGCTGCGCGCATTAAGCCCCATTGCCGTCTCCCTGACGGACACCGGGACACCTGCGGTCTTTGACGGTCTCCAGCGGTTGCCGAGACCTCAAAGAAACCCCAGACAGCCGACGCTCAGGCGCCGGCTGCCTGAATCAAAAACTCAACCCGGAATGATCGACTGTCAGACCCGGCCCCATGGTGCTGGAGACCGTGACCTTCTGCAGATAGATGCCCTTGGAGCTGCTCGGCTTCAACCGCATGAGGTTGGCCAGCAGCGCCTCCAGATTCTCGCGCAGGTTCACCGGCTCGAAATCGACCTTGCCCAGCGGGCAATGGATGATGCCGGCCTTGTCGGTGCGATAGCGCACCTGACCCGCCTTGGCATTGCGCACGGCTTCAGCCACGTCCGGGGTCACGGTGCCGACCTTGGGGTTCGGCATGAGCCCGCGCGGACCCAGCACCTTGCCGAGCTGACCGACGAGACGCATGGCGTCCGGCGAGGCGATGACCACGTCGAAATCCATCTGACCGGCCTTGATGTCTTCGGCGAGATCGTCGAATCCGACCCGATCCGCACCGGCGGCAGTCGCCGCATCAGCCGCTGCGCCCTGCGCGAAAACGGCGACGCGCACGGTCTTGCCGATGCCATGCGGCAGCACGGTCGAGCCGCGCACGACCTGATCCGATTTGCGGGGATCGACGCCCAGATTGACCGCCACGTCGATACTTTCGGCAAACTTGACGCTGGACAGATCCTTGAGCAGGGCAAACGCCTCTTCGGCGGGATATGACTTGCTGGCTTCGACCCGCTCACGGATCGCGCGCACGCGCTTGGATAAATGAGCCATCAGTTGACCCCCTCCACATTGAGACCCATGGAGCGGGCGCTCCCGGCGATGGTCCGTACCGCAGCATCCATATCAGCCGCCGTCAGATCGGGCATCTTCAGCGATGCCACCTGCTCCAACTGCTCGCGCGTCACCGTGCCGATTTTGTTGGTATTCGGATTCGGACTGCCTTTGGGCAGACCAAGCGCCTTTTTCAGCAGGATGGATGCCGGCGGCGTCTTGGTGATGAAGGTGAAACTGCGATCCGAATAGACGGTGATGACGACCGGGGTCGGCATACCTTTTTCCATTTCCTGCGTGCGCGCATTGAACGCCTTGCAGAATTCCATGATATTGACGCCATGCTGACCAAGCGCAGGGCCGACGGGCGGGCTGGGGGTCGCCTCGCCGGCCTTGACCTGCAACTTGACATAGGCATTGATTTTCTTTGCCACGATTGTTCTCCAATGGGTGCAGACGCCAGGGATGAAAACTCTGGCTCCCCATGCATGGCCCCTGACGGGGACTTGGTAAGGAGACCGATCCGGATCGGGATGCGGCCACTGATCGACTGACCGTTGATTGCCTGACCGCCGGGGCGGACAGTCGCTTGATCAGCCTTTTTCGACTTGGGCGAACTCCAGATCGACGGGCGTCGAGCGACCAAAGATCAGGACAGAGACCTTGACGCGACTCTTGTCGTAATCGACATACTCGACCACGCCGTTGAAATCCGTAAAGGGACCATCCACGACGCGCACGACCTCACCCGGTTCATAGAGCACTTTCGGACGCGGCTTCTCACCACCTTCCTGCAATCGCTGCAGAATGACTTCGGCCTGCGAATCGGGCACGGGCGCCGGACGATCACCGGTGCCGCCGATGAAACCCATGACCTTGGGAACGCTTTTGACAAGGTGCCAGGTTTCGTCGGTCATTTCCATGTTGACCAGGACATAGCCCGGAAAGAACTTGCGCTCGCTCTTGCGCTGCTGGCCGGCGCGCATCTCGACGACTTCCTCCGTCGGCACCAGCACCTGACCGAAGAGATCCTCAAGACCGGCCCGCTTGACGCGATCCTCCAGCGATCGCTTGACCTGCCCCTCGAACCCCGAATAGGCGTGGATGACGTACCAACGTTTGGACATCATCAGCCTCCCTGGCCAGTCAGAAAACGCAGAATCGCCATCAGCAACATATCGAACAACCAGAGAACGATGCCGACGACCAGCACCATGACGATGACCACGAGGGTCGTCTGAAGCGTTTCCTGTCGCGAAGGCCAGACGACCTTCCGCACTTCCATGCGCGCATCGGCAACGAATTGCCAGACCAGACGTCCCGGCGCGGTCTGTAACGCCAGCGCGACCGCAGCCCCGCCGACGATCAGCAGACCGACCACCCGGAACAGCGTCGAAACGGACGACAGGTAATAGAAGGCAAAAATGCCGACAATCAGCAAAAACGCGGAAACAGCCAGCTTGATCACATCCAAGCTGGCGCTACGGTCCTCTGCGCGTGAATTCATGGAATCGCCTGTCGCCTAAGCGATGGATTGTATGGCAGGCCAGGAGGGAATCGAACCCCCAACCTGCGGTTTTGGAGACCGCCGCTCTGCCAATTGAGCTACTGGCCTAAATCGAAAAACACTGCTGCGAGCGAAGCCGGATGACATCCGGCCCGCGCAGCTTAACAACTGACTTTACGCGATAATCTTCGCAACGACACCGGCACCGACGGTGCGACCGCCTTCGCGGACAGCAAACCGCAGCCCTTCTTCCATGGCGATCGGGGCGATCAGTTTGATGATCATTTTGACGTTGTCGCCAGGCATGACCATTTCGATCCCTTCGGGCAGCTCACAGGCGCCGGTGACGTCGGTGGTGCGGAAATAGAACTGGGGGCGGTAGCCATTGAAGAAGGGGGTGTGACGCCCGCCTTCATCCTTGCTCAGCACGTACACTTCGGCCTCGAAGTGGGTGTGCGGATTGATGGACTTGGGCTTGGCCAGCACCTGGCCGCGCTCGACGTCTTCACGCTTGGTGCCGCGCAGGAGGATGCCGACGTTGTCGCCGGCCTGACCCTGGTCGAGCAGTTTGCGGAACATTTCGACGCCGGTACAGGTGGTCTTGACGGTGTCTTTGATGCCGACAATTTCCACTTCTTCGCCGACCTTGACGATGCCGCGCTCGACACGTCCGGTGACGACGGTGCCGCGCCCGGAGATGGAGAAGACGTCTTCAATGGGCATCAGGAAAGCGCCGTCAATGGCACGCTCGGGCTCGGGGATGTAGCTGTCAAGGGCATCCATCAGTTTGTCGATGGACTGGGTGCCGATCTCGGAGTCCACACCTTCAAGCGCGAGCTTGGCGGAGCCGGTGACGATGGGGGTGTCGTCGCCGGGGAAGTCGTATTTGGACAGCAGTTCACGCACTTCCATCTCGACCAGTTCGAGCAGCTCGGGATCGTCGAGCATGTCGGCCTTGTTGAGATAGACGACGATGTAGGGCACGCCAACCTGACGCGAGAGCAGGATGTGCTCGCGGGTCTGGGGCATGGGACCATCCGCCGCAGAGACGACGAGAATGGCGCCGTCCATCTGCGCCGCACCGGTGATCATGTTCTTGACGTAGTCAGCGTGACCAGGGCAATCGACGTGCGCATAGTGACGATTGGTGGTCTCGTACTCGACGTGCGCAGTGGCAATGGTGATGCCGCGCTCGCGCTCTTCCGGGGCGTTGTCAATCTGGTCGTAAGCACGCGCTTCGCCGCCAAACTTCTTCGCCTGATGCGTGGTGATCGCCGCCGTCAGCGTGGTCTTGCCGTGATCGACGTGGCCAATCGTGCCGACGTTGACGTGCGGCTTGCTACGTTGAAATTTTTCTTTGGACATGAACAGCTCCCCGCATGGTTCAAATCGACAAGACGCGCCGCACGGCACGCAAACGGCTCAAAAATCTGGAGCCCATGACCGGAGTCGAACCGGTGACCTCACCCTTACCAAGGGTGTGCTCTACCAACTGAGCTACATGGGCAATATCAACTCAAACAGCTACAACACAAATGGAGCGGGTGATGGGAATCGAACCCACACCATCAGCTTGGAAGGCTGAGGTTCTACCATTGAACTACACCCGCCGGGCGCGCCCTTTTCACTCTAAAAGGATGGTGGAGGGGGGAGGATTCGAACCTCCGAAGGCTGAGCCGTCAGATTTACAGTCTGATCCCTTTGACCGCTCGGGAACCCCTCCAAATGAGCGGCGCAGTATAAGAACCAAAAAGACAGCCGTCAACCACTAACCGAAAAGAATTTGCCAACAACCAGAACAGCCAGTCAACAAAGCATTCCAGGACAAGCGCAAGCTGATACCATTTCCAGCCGCGTTCAACCATTCTTTGTCTCTCGCACGAGAGAATCAGCCCTAGAGAATCAACACGATGGATGTCACGATTTTTGGCAGCGGCTATGTTGGCCTGGTGACTGGCGCCTGTCTCGCCGAGGTGGGCAATACGGTGCTGTGCATCGATATCGACCCCGCTAAGATCGATCTGCTCAACAGCGGTGGGGTGCCGATCTATGAGCCCGGCCTTGATGAACTGATCAAAAGCAACCGCGAAGCCGGTCGGCTGCGCTTTTCCACCGACGCCGAGGCCGGCGTCAGGCATGGCCTGTTCCAGTTCATCGCCGTGGGCACCCCGCCCGACGAGGACGGATCCGCCGATCTTCAATACGTCCTGGCCGTGGCGCGGACCATCGGCGAGCACATGGACGGGTATCGCATTCTGGTCGATAAATCGACCGTGCCGGTCGGCACCGCCGACAAGGTCGCGGCTGCCGTGCGTGAGACACAGGCGGCGCGTGGCGCGACGGTTGAATTCGATGTCGTCTCCAACCCGGAATTTCTCAAAGAAGGCGCCGCCATTGAGGATTTCATGCGCCCCGACCGCATCATCGTCGGTACCGACAATCCCCGCACTGCCGAGCTGCTGCGGGCGCTCTACGCCCCCTTCAACCGCAGCCATGACCGACTGATGGTGATGGACATCCGCTCGGCGGAACTCACCAAATACGCCGCCAACGCCATGCTGGCCACCAAGATCAGCTTCATGAACGAGCTGTCGAACATCGCCGAGGCCGTGGGCGCGGACATCGACAAGGTGCGCGTCGGTATCGGTTCCGACCCGCGCATCGGCTATCAGTTCATCTATCCCGGCTGCGGCTACGGCGGCTCCTGCTTTCCCAAGGATGTCCGCGCCCTGGAACAGACCGCACGCAGTCTGGGTTACGACCCCCAGTTGCTGCATGCGGTCGAGGCGGTGAACTTCCGTCAGAAGGAACTGCTGTTCAAAAAAATCAACGATTATTTCGCGGGCGATCTGAAGGGACGCACCATCGCGCTCTGGGGACTGTCCTTCAAACCCAACACCGACGACATGCGTGAAGCCTCCAGCCGGGTGCTGATGGAGTCGCTGTGGGCCGCTGGCGCCAGTGTCCGCGCCTTCGATCCGGTCGCCGCCGACGAGACCCGGCGCATCTATGGCGAGCGCGCCGACCTGACGCTTGCCGCAGACGCCATGTCCGCCCTGGACGGCGCCGATGCACTAGCGATCCTGACCGAGTGGGCGCAATTCCGCAGCCCCAACTTCGCAACCGTCCACGGCAAGCTCAAAACCCCCGTCATCTTCGACGGACGCAACATTCTGGACGGACGGCTCGCCAACGCGGCCGGCCTGACCTATGTTTCGATCGGACGCCTGCCGCTCAGGCCCGGCTGACCTGCACCGGATTGATGGGTTTCGCAATCAGGCGCGATGGTATTGTCCGCCACGATGTCATTGAGGATAGCAAGCGTGTCGGATACCTCCGCACCCAAATACACCGCGCCCTCGGGCCACGATCCATTCGTTGACTGGGTGCGTCAGGCGACGCCCTACATCCACGCCCATCGCGGACGAACCTTCGTCATCGCCTTCGGCGGCGAGGCGGTGGCCGACGCCCGTTTTCCCGATCTGGTGCACGACATCGCCCTGCTGCATGGACTCGGCATCCGGCTGGTGCTGGTGCATGGCGCGCGGCCGCAGATCGAGTCGCGGCTGGCGGGTCGCGGGGCGCAACTGCGCTATGTCAACGGGGTGCGCGTCACCGATGCCACCGCGCTGGCCTGCGTCAAGGAAGCCGCCGGGGTGGTGCGGGTCGAAATCGAGGCGCTGCTGTCGCTGGGTCTGGCCAATTCACCCATGGCCGGGGTGCGGATCCCGGTCGTCTCGGGCAATTTCGTCACCGCCCGTCCGCTGGGCGTCATTGATGGCGTGGATTACGCCCACACCGGCGCGGTGCGGCGGGTCGAGCATCGCACCCTGCGGGCGGTGCTCGAACAGGGCGCGGTCGCCCTGATGCCGCCGCTGGGTTATTCACCGACCGGTGAGGTCTTCAACCTGAGCGCCGCCGACGTGGCGCGCAGCGCGGCGGTCGCGTTGGGCGCGGACAAGCTGATCTTTCTGATCGAGGATGCCGGATTCGCCGACCGCGAGCGGCTCGCGTCGAATCTGCTGGCGCGCGACGTGGACCGGCTGCTGACCGATACGCCCGACCTCCCCGACGAGATCGCCGCCTGTCTGCGCGCCGGGGCGGAGTCCTGCCGCAACGGGATTCGTCGCGTGCATCTGGTGGGGCGTCGCGATGGCGCACTCCTGCGTGAACTGCTGACCCGCGACGGCAGCGGCACCCTGATCTCGGCTGAACCCTATGAAGAACTGCGCCCGGCGCGGATCGACGATGTCGCCGGCATCCTCGACCTGCTGCGCCCGCTGGAGGAGCGCGGGGTGCTGGTGCGCCGCTCACGCGAGCGGCTGGAGACCGAGATCGACCGCTTCGTGCTGACCGAGCGCGATGGCCTGGTCACGGCCTGCGCGGCACTCTATGCCTATCCGCGCGATGGCATGGCCGAGCTGGCCTGTCTCGCGGTGCACACGGATTATCTGGGGGGGCGGCGCGGCGAGCGACTGCTCGAACACATTGAGGGGCTGGCCCGCGCGCGCCGGATCGAGCGGCTGTTCGTGCTGACGACGCAAACCGCGCACTGGTTCCAGGAGCGCGGCTTCCAGCCGGCAGGTCTGGATTCGCTGCCGATGGAAAAACAGGTTCTTTATAATTTTCAGCGCAATTCAAAGGTCTTCGTCAAGGCGCTGTAACCTGGTTTCCCGGATAGCGCCGATTCACCGGATCGACGGCTTTGCGTTTAGACAGGATTAACATGATTTAAATCAATGTTTAAAAATCCTGTCGATCCTGTCATCCCGTCAAAACCGGGGCTGGTATAACATTTCCGGCCAATCGCTCAAGACTTCTGACCTCTCCAATCAGGAACAGCAACCTTGTTTTCCGTTTTCATCCCCCACACGCCCCTGATTGACCGAGCCAGCGCTCACCTGCGGCCGGTCTGGCCGATGCGGCGCGTCGTCTGGTCAATCCTGCTTATACTGTTCCTCGTCACGCTCACGGCGACAGCGGCGGCCCAGTCGGGCGGCAGCTCAACCGGGGCAGCGCCTGCGACCTCTGTCAATCTACCCACACCCGCACAGCTCACCAGCAAGCTTGACGAGGTCAAGGCCGCGACCGGACTCGACGAGACGACCAAGGCCACCTTGACCGAACTCTATCGCCGCGCTCTGACCAGTCTGGAAGATGCAAGCAACTTCGAGACCAAAACTGCCGAGTTCGCACAGTCGCTTAAAACGGCGCCAAATGCGACGGCCGCCATTCAGAAGACGCTGGAAAAAAGCCAGTCGGACACGAGCGAGCCAGCCGAGACGATTCCCGACAGCCTGTCAACCGATGACATCACGCAGCGACTGAACAAGGTTCTGGCTGAGGCGGCGGCCGAAGAAGCCCGTGTCAGCGAACTCGAAAAACTGATCGACAGCGGGACCAATCGTCCCGCCCTGGCCCGTGCGCGTTTGACTGAAGTGAAACAACTGCTTGATCAGATCGATGCCGATCTGCGTCAGCCGCCGGTCGCGGACGAATCGCCCGATCTCGCGCAGGCCCGCCGCTGGGCGCTGGAGACCCGCCGTCAGTCGCTGTGGGCCGAAGGCCGTATGCTCGAACAGGAAGTCCTCAGTCAGGCCGCACGCGAGGCGCTTTACAAGGCTCAGCGCGATCAGTCCGCGCAGTCGCTCCTGGTCCTGAAGGCCCGTCAACGGGTGCTGGAAGAGGCGCAGAACAAACGCCGCACGGATGAGGCCGAGGCCGCCCGGCGGGTCTCCGAACAGGCGCAACGCGAGGCTGAAAACAAGCACCCGCTGGTGCAGGAGCTGACCCGGCAGAACGCCGAGATCACCGACTCATTGGGACAGCTTGCGCGCCAGCTCGATGGACTGAACGGCGAGCTGGCCCGGATCGAGGCCGAACGCAAGCGGATCGAGGAGGACTATCGCGGCGCCCGGCAGCGTCTGGAGGCGGCCGGACTCAGCAAGGCGCTTGGTCAGGTCCTGCTCGACCGGCGCAGCCAGTTGCCGGATCCGCGTCAATATCGACGGATGATCGGGGAGCGGGAGGACGAGATCGCCGAGGCCACGCTGCGGCAGATCCGCTATCGCGAGGAACAACGCCAGATACGCGATCTCGATCGCTATCTCGCCGACCTGACCGCACACGACGACTCCGCGCAGAAGCCGCTGGTGCGTCGTCAGCTCGCCGAAACGCTCCAGCAGCGCAAACCTCTGCTCGCTCAGGCGCTGTCCATCGAGGACGATTACATCCGGCAGCTCGGCGAGTTGAATTATGCCTCCGAGCAGGTCACTCAGATTGCGACCACCTATGACAATTTTCTCGCCGAGCGTCTGCTCTGGGTGCGCAGCGCAGCGGCGGTGGGCGTCGAAACCGTCACGTCACTCCCGGCCGCGCTCGGCTGGCTCATTTCGCCGGATAACTGGCTGGAGGTCGCGCGCGTCCTGGTCGAGCGGTTCAGCCATGCCTTTTCCTTCTGGCTGGGGCTTGCGGGCATCGCGCTGTTGTTCTGGAAGGTCGGCGCCATGCAGCGCGCCATTCGCGCGACCGCCGAGCCTCTGCGCCGGGTCCGCACGGATGGCGCACGCTTCACCCTGGAAGCCATCGGCTGGACGCTGCTGGCGGCCCTGCCGCTGCCGCTGCTGTGCTGGCTGCTGGGTCAGCAGCTTCTGGTGTCGGCGGAGGCGACGTCCTTTACCCGCGCCTTCGGGACGGCGCTGACCGATGTTTCGTTCGGACTCTATTATCTGCGCGCCTTCCGTCTGCTCTGCATCACCGGCGGGGTCGCCGACCGTCATTTCCGCTGGCGCACCGAAACGCTCGCGCGGATCCGGCGCGATTTCGACTGGTTCACGATCTACGCCATCCCGGTCGCCCTGCTGACCATGGCCGTTTATACCCATAACGATCCGGCCTATACCAGCAGTCTGGGGCGCCTGTCGCTGGTCGCCAGCATGCTCGGCTTCGCGGTCTTTTTCGCGCGTCTGCTGAACCCCGATCATGGCGTCCTCAAGCGAATGCTGGCGGCGGAACCGAACGGCTGGCTCAACCGGCTGCGCCATCTCTGGTTTCCCTTCATCGTCGGCGCGCCGCTGACGCTGGCCGGACTGGCGCTGGTCGGCTATGTCTATACCGCCGGCATCCTCTTCCAGTCGCTGGTCTATCAGACCTGGCTGGTGCTGGCACTGGTGGTGCTGCATCAGTCCATCGTGCGCTGGCTGATCGTGACCCGGCGGCGTCTGGCGCTCCAGGCGGCGCTGGACCGGCAGGCCGCACGACGTGCGGCGGAGGCCGAACCCGGCGCTGGCGGCACCTCGGAAGTTCCGCTGGTGGAAGAGCCCGAGCCGGATTTCGCCGCCCTCGACGAACAGACCCGCCGCCTGATCAATGCCTCGATCTTCTTCAGCGCGCTGGTTGGACTCTGGCTGACCTGGTCGGATGTGCTGCCCGCCTTCAGTCTGTTCGAGCGTTTCGCGCTCTGGCATTACACCGGTCTGGTCGATGGGACCGAACAATTGATTCCGGTCACGGCAGCCGATGTCGGTCTGGTGCTGATCATCGTCATCGTCGCCACCATCGCAGCCAAGAACCTGCCGGCACTGCTTGAAATCGTGCTCCTGCAGAGCGATTCGGTATCCGCTGGCGGGCGCTATGCGATCAAGACGCTGTCGAGCTATCTCATCACGGCGGTTGCCTTCCTGCTCGCCTTCAGCACGCTCGGGCTCAGTTGGTCGCAGGTCCAGTGGCTGGTCGCCGCTTTAAGTCTCGGTATCGGCTTCGGGTTACAGGAGATCGTCGCCAATTTCATCAGCGGCCTGATCATTCTGTTCGAGCGCCCGGTGCGGGTTGGAGACATCGTGACCATCGGCGACACCACGGGCGTGGTGACCAACATCCAGATCCGCGCCACCACCATCCGCAACTGGGACAAGCAGGAGCTGCTGGTGCCCAACAAGGAGTTCATCACCGAGCGTCTCTTGAACTGGACCCTGACCGATCAGCAGAACCGCATCACCATCCCGCTCGGCCTCGAATACGGCAGTGATACCAAAAAGGCCATGGCGCTGTTGACCCAGATCGCCGAGCGACACGAACGGGTGCTGGAGGATCCGGCGCCGCTGGTCAGCTTCGAGGGCTTCAGCGACAACTCACTGACCGTGATTCTGCGCTGCTATCTGGATGCGCTTGATGGCCGGATCGGTGTCATCACCGATCTGCATCAGGCCATTTACGAGACCTTCGCTCACGAGGGTCTGCCAATCGCCTTCCCGCAACGCGATGTGCATCTCTCGACCAGCGAACCGCTGACGATCCGGCTCCAGCGGGAGTCGGCAGACTGAAGGGATTTAAGGGGGGGGAACTGGCGGGCACAGCGGCGCGCGGCCGCGCCGCCGGAGGCGGGCTTAGCTCAACTCGTCGAAATCGGGATCGTCAAGCAGTTCGCGCAGACGCTTGAGCTCGCGCATGTGCTCAATACGCCGACGAACATCCAGGCTCGCCGCCTGCTGACCACGCGATTCTTGAGCCGTCAGCGGCGGCACACGCTCGGCGATGTCTTCGCCATAGCTGCTTTCAGGGTCCAGCATCTACTCATACCTCAAGGGTGACTACGCAATTTTCGATAGGCGGGCGTATAACCAAAATCGCCATAAAAAGAAAGCCACAACGATCAATTTCAAGAATTGATTTTTTTTACGGCATTTACTGCCCCTGGCCCTTTGTCAACATCAGCGGAACGCATGATTCCCATCACCCGCCAGCAGACGTCCACCGGTGCGCGTTCCCCCAAGCCGGCACGCCGTCGGATTCTGATACCATGCGCCTCCTTTCCCGGTAGTGGATTGTGCCATGCCTGAAGCATCTCACCAGGCAGCCGAGGGCGTGTCGCGCGACATCGTGGCGGCGGTCGATCTCGGCTCCAACAGCTTTCACATGATCGTGGCCCGTCTCGACGACGGTCACATGCAGATCACGGATCGCATCAAAGAAATGGTCCGTCTTGGCGAAGGGCTGACGGACGACAAATTGCTTGCCCCCGAGGTCGTTGCCCGCGCACTCGCCTGTCTGGAGCGTTTCGGTCAGCGGTTGCGCGGCTTTCCGCCGGGCAGCGTGCGTGCTGTCGGCACCAACACGCTCAGACAGGCGCGTCCGGACAGCGGCTTCATCGAACGCGCGGAGGCCGCGCTTGGCCATCCCATCGACATCATCAGCGGACGCGAGGAAGCGCGCCTCATCTATCTCGGTGTCGCCCATGGACTGGCGGCGGGCGCCGAACGGCGGCTGGTGGTCGATATCGGCGGCGGCAGCACCGAGATCATCGTTGGCCAGGGCTTTTCCGCGCGACTGCGCGAAAGCCTGCACATGGGCTGTGTCAGCCTGTCACTCAAGCATTTTGCGGACGGTCGCATCACCGCCCGCGCCATGCAGAAGGCCGAACTGGATGGCGCCCTGGAACTGCGTCCGGTGCGCGAACTCTTCCGCCACGCCTGCTGGCAGAAGGCCGTCGGCAGTTCAGGAACCATCCGCTCCATCGCCGCCGTGGTCAACGCTGAAGGCTGGTGCGAGGACGGCATATCAGCCGATTCACTCACCCGTCTGCGCGAGGCGCTGCTGACCGCAGGCAAGCTGTCCGCCGTCAGCCTCAAAGGGCTGACCGACGAACGCAAACCCGTGTTCGCTGGCGGTGTGGCCGTGCTCTGTTCGGTGTTCGAGTCGCTTGGCATTCGGCACATGCAGGTCTCGGATTACGCCCTGCGCGAAGGGCTGATCTACGAGATGATGGGGCGCAGCCAGCACGAAGACGTGCGTGAACGCACCGTCGAGACGCTTTGCCGACAGTTCCGGATCGATCAGGCCCACAGTCAGCGTGTCCGCGCCACCGCTCTGGCGCTTTACCATCAGATTGCGCCCGCCTGGCCGTTGCGCGACCCCGATCATCTGCTGATGCTGTCCTGGGCGGCGCGACTCCACGAAATCGGCGTCATGGTTGCTCATAGTCAGTATCAGAAGCACGGCGCCTATCTGTTGCGCAACGCCGATCTCGCCGGCTTCACCCGTCAGGAGCAAACGGTCCTCGCGGCCCTGGTGCTCGGTCATCGGCGCAAGTTTCCGGTCGCCGAGTTCCTGAACCTGCCGCAGGACGCGCAGGACGATGCCCGCCGCCTGTGCGTCATCCTGCGTCTGGCGGTACTGCTGCATCGTGGACGCTCGGCGGTCAACAAGCCCAATCCGAGGTTGCAGGCAAACGCCAATGTCCTGACTCTCAGCTTTCCGGACAACTGGCTTGCCGATCATCCGCTGACTCAGTTGGAGCTGGAACAGGAGGCCGAGCGGCTGGCCGTGGCGGGGATCAGTCTGAATTTTGCCTGAACCCACAGTAAGGGCAGTGTAAATCCTGATAAAATGCGACATCACGCGGATTCCACATCGCGTCGATATGACAAATACCTCCCGGTCGCCGCCTCAGCCGCGTCGGCCTTTCTGCTCTTGACGCTGGAGATTTGAAACGATGGCTGCACTCTTTTCCGCCGACTGGATGAATCAGCTCAAGGACGCCTGGAATAACGAGCCCGAGGTGTGTGAAAAACTGGCCGAGATCGATTTCGATTCGGTCATCTACTGCGGCTTCAAGGATGAGGAGAATCCGCGCGGGGTCTTCGTGGTTGAAAAAGGCGTGTGCGTGCGGGCCGGCTCCTGGTCGGAAAGCGATCCGCCGGCCAACTGGGACATGCGCGCCGATCTCAAGGACTGGATCAAGTGGGTTCAGAACGGCATCGGCATGCTGGGCATGGGCACCGCTTTCGCCACCGGCAAACTCAAGTTCAAGGTCGGCGACTACAAAGCCATGATCAAGGATCCGCGCATGGCGAATCCGTTCGTCAAAAGCTTTGGTCTGATGCAGCAGCTTGAGACTGACGAAGCCGGCTGATTCCTGCCATCCGACAAGCCCGCTACCCGGCGGGCTTGATGAATTCAGACAGGATTAAACCGCGCCCGGTGCGGTATGTGATGTTTGAGGATTGAGTCAGCCTTGGCAAAATCGACGGACGTTCGAGCGGGCGCGGTTTAAGGGGATTTGAGGCGGGTAGGCACGCCCGGCAATGACCTTAGCCCAGGCGATACCCCGCATCCACATTGAGAATGGCGCCCGTCACCAGCCGCGCCCCCGATGACGCCAGAAAAAGGACGGCGGCGGCAACATCTTCCGGCGTGACGGCCTCCTGTTTGAGCACATGGCGACGCCTGACCGTCTCGACCATCAGATCCATCGCCCCACCCCACATCTCCGATGCGACCACACCGGGCGCAACGCCGTTGACCCGGATCCCGCGCGGCGCCAGGGCGAGTGCCAGCCGCCGGGTGAGCATGTCCAGCCCGGCCTTGCTGGCCGAATAGCTGGTGGAGGTGCAGGTGGCGAACGGATGGTCGGCACAGGCGGATGAGAGATTGATGACGACCGGCGCCGGGCTGCGTTCAAGCAGATCCGCGCCGGACTGGATCAGCGCAAAGGGCGCGATCAGATTGATCTCCAGGGTCGCGCGCCACGCTTCGACAGACTCTTCCAGATCGCCTGACGCGAGAATGACGCCGGCATTGTTGACCAGCACATCCAGCCGACCGGATTCGCTGGCGATCATCGCAATCAGGCGCGCCCGAAATTCAGCATCGGTCACGTCGCCGACCAGGGTCTTCAAGCGACCGCTGGCGACCGGTTCGGGCCAGCGGTCAGCCAGTCGCGCCAGCTTTTCCGCATCGCGCCCGAAGGTATAAACCCGATCGCCGGCCTCCAGAAAACCCGCCACCAGCCCCGCGCCGATGCCTGCGCTGCCGCCGCTGATACAGACGATGCGACCGGTCTCAGTCATCGCTCGCGCTGCCCCAGATTGGCGTGAATCAGCGCCCCATTCAGTACCGGCGCCCGCTCGGCGAAGGCGACCGCGTCGGCGATCTCTTCCGGCTCAATCAGCCGGTCAAAAGCGGAGAGCCCCGTGATGGCGGCCAGTGTGTCCGGGTTGTCGCCGATCAGTCCGCGCAGTTGCTCGGTATCGGTGAAGCCGGGACAGATGATGCAGGTATGGATGCCGCGCCCGGCCAGATCCTGACAGGTCGCGCGCATCATCCCCACCAGCGCATGCTTGGCGATGACATAGCTGGCGACGCCCGGCACCGCCTTTTCAGACAGGGTCGAGCCGATATAGATGAGACTTGATCCGGGCGCCATGTGCGGCACCACCAGTTGATTCAGGCCATTGGCCGCCAGGATGTTGAGTTCGAGCGCCGCGCGCAGATCCGCGCTGGGCAACTGGTCGATGCGGTGTGCGCGCATCACTGAGGCATTGTGGACCAGACAGATCCGCGTGGCCACGTTGAGCCAGGGTGACAGTTGGCCCGCCAGCGCCAGCACGGCATCGGGTTCAGCCAGATCGCAGACCAGATTCTCGACGCCCCGCTCAGGACAGGGGCGGCGCGAGAGATTGACGACGTTCCAGCCATCGACCAGAAAGCGGGTGGCGATGGCGCGCCCGATCCCCGAGCTGGCGCCAGTGATGACCAAGAGATTCATGGATGAGACTCCCACTGTGAAAAGGCCCATTGCCCACGCCCGGACGACACGCCAAGCTCAATGGTACGGATGGTCTGAGCGGTCAGCTCGGCCTGTTCGCGCAACCGCGTCAGCAGCAGTGGCGCCAGCTCTTCGATGGTGACATTGCGGATCGGCAGCAGCAGCACATCGCGGTCGAGAAAGGGGATGCGCTCATCGGCGAAGCAGGCAAACACCAGTCCGTCCTGACGCTCGATCCGCAGATAAGGCGACCATTGCGGCAGCAGAACGCGCTCGTCGAGCTGATCGCAGAGCGCTTTCAGGACGCGCTTGAGCAGCGCATAGTCAAACGCCAGACCATCGTCGCCGACGGCCGCCGTGACGGCGCAACGCACCTGAAAGTTGTGACCATGCAGATTTTCGCGTTCGGTCGCCGAGAAGAGCGTGAAATGACCGGCGCTGAAATTGAGATATTCCTTGCTGATATCGATGCGGGTCAGGGTCTGCTGCATAGGCACGGGTGTCTCCGGGTCTGGCGCGACGAGTCAGTCTGGCCGCGCAGTCTCCCATATTTGGCCTGCCACGCCACAGACAACTTCCGGCGACCGCTCGTCATCCTCGATGCCCGCCTGCCATACCAACGCGCCAGCCTGATCAGCCGGCTGGCGCGTCCGTGCAGCGACTCATCTGCGGCAGCCGCGCCGGACTCGCTAGACCTCCAGATGCAGCCGCATCTTTTTCATCGCATTTTTTTCGATCTGGCGAATCCGCTCGGCAGAGACGCCGAACTGGTCGGCCAGTTCATGCAGGGTCTGCTTCTTTTCCGCCAGCCAGCGTTCATGGAGGATGGTCTTGCTGCGCTCGTCAAGACCCTGAAGCGCGGCATAGAGCCGGTCGCGCTGGTCACGATCCGTATCCTCATGTTCCAGCAGCCTGGACGGCTCCATCCGCAGATCGGGCAGATAAGTGGATGGGGCGGACGGCGCATCGTCGTCATCGTCTTCCAGGCCATCGAATGAGAGATCCTGGTTGGCCAGACGCGATTCCATCTGCAGGACGGTTTCGGGTTTGACGCCAAGATCAGCGGCAACGTCCTCGACCTCCTGCCGGGTAAACCAGCCAAGTCGCTTCTTGGCGCTGCGCAGATTGAAAAACAGCTTGCGCTGGGCCTTAGTGGTCGCGACCTTCACGATGCGCCAGTTGCGCAGAATATATTCGTGAATCTCGGCGCGGATCCAGTGCACGGCAAAAGACACCAGACGCACGCCCATGTCCGGCTCGAAACGACGCACCGCCTTCATCAGCCCGACCGTCCCTTCCTGAATCAAGTCCGGCAGCGGCAGGCCGTAACCCAGATAACCGCGGGCAATGCGAATGACAAAACGCAGATGCGAGGTGACAAGACGCCGCGCGGCAGCCATGTCGCCATGATCGCGAAGCTGGATTGCCAGCGACTTTTCCTCCTCCGGGGTCAGCACCGGAATCTGATAAGCACTGCTGATATAGGCTTCGATTGTGCCTGTGGGCATAAGGGGAAAGTCTTTGGCCATCGTCCGATACCTGAGTCTGTAACCGTGTTAAAAATCCTAGCAATAAGATCGGGAATTTGCCAGCACTTTCGGCGCGGTTTTGGAACCTGTATCACAACAAAAGTTTCCTGAACGAAATGAGCGGAGATGAAGGCGGTGAGTAAAGGTGTCGCGCACATTCAAACGGCGTCTGGGCCACGCCGGATAGGTTTTAAAGCACATCGAGAAGTGCGATCAATCTCACAATTTCGGCAAAGAAACGACAAAACGTCACATCAAAGTGACATTCGGTGTAGCGGGGCTGATATACTCGAAACAGCTTAACGCTGAGGGCCAATGGCCCCTGGCGCCCAGTCGACGACAGACAGCCTGTCAATATTTCACGATTTCAGGCGTTTACCGATTACCGATCACAGCCGAACGGATGAGCCTCCATGCGCAATCTTCTTGTTGTGTCTCAAAGTCACTTGCCGGGCGACATCGTCAGCCTGCTTGAGCGGAAACACTGGGCCGTGATCCATGCACAGGATCTGAAAATCGCGCGCCATCTCGACATGCAGCACCATTTCCTGGTCGGTTGCGTCGTCCTGCACAACACGAAGAATACACAACTGACGGAACGCCTCCAGGCGCCGGTCTTATCTCTGCCACACATCAAATGGATCGCCGCTCTGGACGAAGAGCTGGTCGAGATGCTCGACATCAAACGCTTCATCACCGAAAGTCTCTATGACTTCCAGGTGTTTCCAATCGAAGGCGCACGGCTGGCGACGGTCCTCGGCCATGCCTATGGCATGGCCAAAATCGAGCGTGAATTGCAGCATAGCGATCAACTGCCTCCAACCAGTCATGCGCCCGACTTTCCGGGCCGCTTCGGGGTCATCGGAAAAAGCACGGTCATGCTGACGCTGTATCGCATGCTCCAGCGCGCCGCCGAATCGGATGCGTCGGTGCTGATTACGGGTCCGACCGGGACCGGAAAGGAGCTGGCGGCACGGGCGATCCACAGCCATTCCGCCCGCGCCGAAGGCCCCTTCGTCGCGATCAACTGCGCCGCCATTACCCCGACGCTGCTGCAATCGGAGCTGTTTGGACACGAAAAAGGCGCCTTCACCAGCGCCAGCACGCGCAAAACCGGTTACATCCAGACGGCCGTCGGCGGCACCCTGTTTCTCGACGAGATTGGCGATCTGCCACTGGAGTCGCAGGCAGCCCTGCTGCGTTTTCTCGAAGACAAAATCGTTACCCCCGTAGGCAGCACCCGTGGCAAAGAGGTCGATGTGCGCATCATTGCCTCAACCAACGTCGATCTCGAACAGGCCATTCAGGATAAGCGGTTTCGCGCCGACCTCTACTACCGGCTCGCTTTTTTGACGATTCAGACTCCCGGCCTGAGCAGCCGGGAAGAGGATATCGAATTGCTTGCCAAGTATTTCCTCGCCGAGGTCATGGTCACCGCCGGCACCCGTCGGCTACGCTTCAGCGAAGCGGCGCTGGCTGTCATGCGCGGCTATGCCTGGCCCGGCAATGTCCGCGAATTGCGCAGCGTGGTCTTTCAGGCGGCCTTGAGCTGCGAAGGCCTGGCCATCCGCCCCGAGAACCTGAAAATCCACCTCGACTCCCCTGCACTGAAAATCGAGTTCCCGATGGAAACGCGCGAAGCATCCGGCACACACCATCGCAACTCGAATGGCAGCGCCATTTTGGGTTCGCTGAAAAACGCCCGAGAACAATCCGAAAAGCGCAATCTGGAATTCGCGCTGGAACGCCATGCTTCCAATGTCACCCGCGCCGCACAGGATCTGGGGGTCTCGCGCATGACGCTGTATCGACTCATGGCCAAGCATGGTCTCGCCCGCAGCGGCGCGAACTGACAGCGACCCCGAATCCGACTCAACGGAATCATTCCGGGGCAAGCGCACGCGAATCCGCATTGCCCGCCAGAGAATGGTTCCGTATCCTCGCGGCTCCGATGTCTAAGGCACCACTCTCGGAACGGCGTCAACTATGGTTAATGTCTGGCTCAAAGCCCAACGGCCACTGGCCGGCAACGCGCTCTCGCTTACCCTGTCGCTGAATACCGCGAATGGGCTGCTCGCCATCGTCCAGGCGTGGTGTCTGGCGGTCATTCTCAATGCTGCCATCTTTGAAGACGCCGGCCTGACAACGATCCAGCCCTGGCTCTGGGCGCTGCTCATCCTGTTCGTGCTGCGGGCGCTGGCCATCTGGTTCGCCGAGCGGGCCGCCTTTCGCGCCGCCGCCGGGGTGCGCATCGCCCTGCGTGACCGACTCTATCGCCAACTGCAACGGCTCGGCCCGGCCTATCTCGCCAGTCAGCGCAGCGGCGCGCTGGTCGAGACCCTGACCAAAGGCATCGACGATCTGGAAGGCTATTACGCCCGCTTCCTGCCGGCCATGACCCTCACCAGCATCCTGCCACTGGCCATCCTGGCCGTGGTGATGCCGATCGACTGGCTCGCCGGGCTGGTGCTGCTGGTCACTGCGCCGATGATTCCGGTCTTCATGATTCTCATCGGCTCCGGCGCGGAGGTGCGCAATCAGCGTCAGTGGAAACAGCTTGCACGCATGAGTGCGCATTTTCTGGATGTCATCCAGGGTCTGACGACGCTGAAACTCTTCGGCGCCAGCCGCCGCGAGGTCGAAGTCATCGCACAGATCTCGGATGACTATCGCGTCAGCACCATGCAGGTCTTGCGGATCGCCTTTCTGTCCTCGGCGGTGCTGGAGTTTTTCGCCACCATCGGGATCGCCATCGTCGCCGTCTTCATCGGTTTCCGGCTCTATGGCGTGGCCTTTCCGTTTCCATCCTGGATCGTCCTGCCCGAAGTCAGCTTTCTCCAGGGTCTGTTCATCCTGATGCTGGCCCCCGAATTTTTCGCCCCGCTGCGCAATCTGGGCACCCAGTATCACGCCCGCATGGCGGCCGTGGCAGCCGCCGAGCAACTGATTGAGGTGTTGCAGACCGAGCCGACACAGGCATCGTCCGGCGGCGAATCCCTTGCCGCGCACCGACCGCTTGGCGTGTGCTTCGAGGCCGTGCACTTCAGCTATGAGCCCGGACGCGATGCACTCCAGGGGCTGAGTTTCGAGATCCCTGCCGGACAGCGCATCGCCCTGGTCGGCACCAGCGGCGCCGGCAAGACCACGGTCGTGAATCTGCTGCTGGGTTTTCTCACCCCCGCTGAGGGCCGCATCCTGATCGGCGAACAGGATCTGTCCCAAATCGATCTTGCCGACTGGCGCCGACATCTGGCCTGGGTACCGCAGCAGCCGCGCCTGTTCCAGGGCAGCATCGCCGACAATATCCGGCTCGGCGTCCCCGACGCCGATCTGGACGCCGTGCGCGAGGCGGCGCGGCGCGCACGCGCGGATCGCTTCATCGACGCCCTGCCCCACGGCTATGAGAACCTGGTCGGCGAGCGCGGCGCGGGACTGTCCGGTGGACAGATCCAGCGTATCGCCCTGGCACGCGCCTTTCTGCGCGATGCGCCGCTGGTCATCCTGGATGAGGCGACCGCCAATCTCGACCCGGAGAGCGAACGTCTGGTTCAGGAAGGCATTGACGAGCTTGCCCGTGATCGCACCCTGCTGGTGATCGCCCATCGGCTGGCGACGGTGCGGCGCGCGGATCGCATCCTGGTGCTGGATCAGGGACGGGTGGCGGAGCAGGGCGACCACGACACCCTGGCGGCGGCAGGCGGATACTATGCGCGGATGCTGGCCGCATCGAGTTCGACGCGCATCACCGTCACGGCTCAGGAGCAACCGGCATGAACGAACTCTGGCGTCTCTGGAAGCTGTTTCGGCCCTATCGGCTGTGGATGCTGCTCGGCATCGTCCTCGCGATCCTCACCCTGCTCGCCAATGTCATTCTCATGGCGGCGTCCGGCTGGTTTCTCGCCACCATGGCGACCGCTGGCGCGGCGGGCATCGTCATGAATTATTACGCCCCGGCGGTCCTGATCCGGGGCAGCGCCATCGCCCGCACTGCCGGACGCTATGGCGAACGGCTCGTCAATCACGAGGCCACCTTCCGTCTCATCGCCAGTCTGCGGGTCTGGTTCTATCGTCACCTCGAACCCCTGGCGCCCGCGCGGCTCCAGTCCTATCACAGCGGCGATCTGCTCAGTCGCATTCGCGCCGACATCGACGCCCTGGATAATCTGTATGTCCGGGTGCTGGTGCCGGTCGCGGTCGCGGTTGTGAGCGTCCTGCTGTTCAGCGTTTTTTTGCTCTTCCACTCACCGGCGCTGGCGCTCGCCGGATTGGGTTTCCTGCTGCTGGCCGGCATCGCCCTGCCCGTCTGGTCCGAATTCCGGGGGCGCGCACCGGGACGGCGAATCGCCGACGACGAGGCCGCCTTGCGCACGGCAGTCATCGACGGCGTGCAGGGGATGGCCGAACTCACGGTCTACGGCGTCACCGAGTGTCAGGCGCAGCGTATCGACGATCTGAGCCGCCGTCTGGTCGCCGATCAGACACGACTGAGCAGCGATCAGGGACTGACCCAGGCCATGGTCTTTCTCTGCGCCGGGCTGAGTCTTTGGGTACTGCTGTGGCTGGCGGTGCCGATGGTGCGCGAGGGGCAGATGCCGCCACCCCAGCTCGCCATGCTGGCGCTCTTCACGCTCGCCAGTTTCGAGGCCGTCGCGCCGCTGCCGCACGCCTTTCAGTTGCTCGGACGCTCGCTCGCCGCCGCGCGACGGCTCTTCGCCATCGTCGATACCGAGCCGGCAGTCATCGAGCCGGACGGGCCGTCGCCACGACTCGATCACTTCGACATAAGGTTTTCAGAGGTCAGTTTCGGTTATCCCAACGCCGCGCGTCCGGCGCTGGCCGAAATCAGCCTGCACGTCCCCGAAGGAACGCGTGCCGCCGTGATCGGCGCCACCGGCTCCGGCAAGAGCACGCTCTTCAATCTGCTGCTCAAATTCTGGACCCCGGATGCCGGTCAAATCCGGATCGGCGGCACGGACATCGCCGAGCTTCATGGCGACGATCTGCGCCGCCAGATCGCCGTGGTCAGTCAGCACACCCATCTGTTCGACGCGACCATTCGCGAGAATCTGCTGATCGCCAATCCGGATGCCACTCAAGCCGCTATCGAAGACGCCTGCCGGATCGCCCAAATCCACGATTTCATCGCCGAACTCCCCGAGGGTTACGACACCTGGGTCGGCGAAACCGGGGTGCGGCTCTCCGGCGGACAGGGTCGGCGGATCGCCATCGCCCGCGCCCTGCTCAAGGACGCGCCTATTCTGCTGCTCGACGAACCGACCGAAGGACTGGACACCGCCACCGAGCGCGATCTGATGCAGGCGCTGGACCGGCTGATGGTTGGACGCACCGTGCTGCTCATCACCCATCGTCCGGCAGGGCTGGATTGGGTCGATCAGGTGCTGGTGCTGGATGAGGGGCGCGAAGTGGCGCACGGCGATGTCTCGGTGGTCCCGCAGGCGATGCAGTCCACGTTGCTTGCACTGAGCCCCGCAGCTTGCGGTTTAGCTGAAAGGCCGGCTTAGCTTGGGTAAAAGGCAAGGCCTGACCCCATTCCCTCACGCGGTATTCCCGGTATGCAGACATCGCCTGATCACAGGTGTCTGCCCGGCACCCGGTAGAGGGTGATCGAATTGGCGGGGTAGGTGCTGGTGAAGGTAACACCGCTGATGCCTTGATCGGGCAGACGCACGATGCCGGTCAACCGGGCCGCGCTGTAGCGCCAGCCCTGCACGAGACCCCGGTTCGTGAAATGGTTCAGGGTCAAAGGCGCGGACAGATTGTCGGCGGTCTTGTTGATGACGACCAGGGTCAAGGCGCCGGTGGCGCTCTCCTCGGCGGCATAGATGGCCAGCCGGTCCTGGGCGCTGCTCACGGCACTCACACTGGTCTCGCCGAAGCGCCCGCCGCTCCCGTTATAATTGCGGTAGATACGGAAAGCGAAGGCGAGCGGTTGGGTGGACTGCGGCGGCGACCACAGCGTCGCGAGATCCAGCCCCTCGCGACCGAAGATGCCCAACACATCGGCCTGCGCCAACGCGCCGTTGATGTGCTCGGGCGCCCCCCAGTTGTACTCGGTGATCGCAAGTTTGGTACCGGGATAATTGGCGCTCACCCAATCGCGCATACGCGGGATCAATTTGATGATACCGCCCTCGGGACCGGCAGACGCGATCCAGCTCTCATCCACATAGTTCGGATCCCACAGCGAGCGGGTGCTGTTCAACCGCAGGGTCTGGGTGGCGGCGTTGCCCGCCGGGCGCAAGGCGACGCCAGGCGCGGCCGGGTAATAGTGCAGGTCCAGAAAGTCCAGGATGCGCTTGCCGTGGGCCTGCTCATAGGCCCGCATCTGTTGCAGATACCAGGGCACCAGTGGCGTGCCGCCGTGGGCGTTGCGATCGTCCGGGGTTTGCCAATCCTGCCGCTGACCGTCGTAAGGCGAATGCCAGTAATAGGTCCAGCCCATCACCACCGGCCCCAGGGTCTGGGCGGCGGGGTCGCCAGCCTTGATGGCGGCGGCATATTGATAGGTGCGGTCACGCAACTGGTCATATTTGAGGGCGAGGGGTGCCACGTCGCGGTGGGTCTCCCACCAGATGTCCGGCTCGTTGTCCAGGTTGTAATAGCGCACGCCGCTGTTGGCCGCGCTGCCATAGCGGCTGACCAGTGCAGCTACCCAGGTCTGCACGAAACGGGGACCGACTGCGAGGCTGGTGTCCGCCGGGTTGTTGCCCGTCACCAGGCTGCCGCCCGTCTTGACGCCGTTGCCGCAGTTGGGGCGCCACTGCCAGTCACTGTCGGTCTGCGGGCCGTACCTGGCAATGCTGAATCCGCAGGACGTGGCGTTTTTCGCCACATAGCCGATCAACGGCACGGTCAGCACCGTCGCCACTCCTCCCGCGCGATTCTGGGCAATGACACGGTTGGCGGCGGAATCGGCTGGCAGGCTGACAGCGTTACTCATCCTGACATTCTCGAAATACCAGTCGAATCCGGTGTTGCTCGCGTCGAGCTGCCAGTTGTAGCGCGATGTATTGTTGCCGCCCCAGCGCCGCACCGGCAGCCCCAGACTCTTCATGAAGGCCGCATCGGCAGTCGTCGCGCTGGTGCCGTTGATGCCATAGATAAGCGGGCTGATGGGCTTGCGTGCCGCCGTGGCATCGACCGTCAGCGACAGCGCCGGCAAGGTCTGGCCGATCAAACGCAGGGTGTCCAGGTTGTAGGTCGGCTGGGCGGCGCCGGTCCATTCCATGATATTCAGCCGGGCGATCTGTCCGGGATTGCCCAGGGCGCTCAAGGGCACATTGATCACCTTCCAGGCATTCGGGGTGGGCGTCAATACAAACTGATTACTCACGGGTCCGCTATCGGTTGTCTGGATGGAAACCGCCAGCGCGCCGCTGTTGGCCCTGCCATAAACAGAAAAACGGATCGAGGAATAACCGGCGGTGTTGATCGCCGGGCTGGCACGCAATGACAGCCCCGCCCAACCTGCGGTATGGGTCACTGCCAGGGACGAGGCGCCGGTGGCCTTGTTCGCCGTGTCGGTACTGAGAGTCGTATTCCACGACCAGTCTTGCCAACCGCCCGCCAGGGCATCCTCGTAAATCATCAAATCGGCCGCGCGTGCCGCGAAGGCCGGGATCAAACCCGCAATCACAAATACTGTCAGCCATCCCCGAAGGTCTGACCGTCTTGTCAGAGAGCCGTTGCAGGCCATTGGACACATGACGCTTCTCCTCGTGGGCGAGGAACTTGCGGAAAGCCCCCCGCCGATAGTCAGGATCTTTGCTTAACCCGCTGCCAGTCCCGCCAAGTCGTGACTTCCCGATCTCAAGATCGATCTCGACTCAAAGGCCCGGCAGCCATCTTCCGAACAACCTGCGAAGGCATGACAGCAACATGCCTTGAAGAAAAGGCAGAAGCAACACAATACCGCCAAAGAAACGGCTAATAATTTAGCCCACCAAGCGATTGATTTGGAATGTGTGGAAATCCTTGCCTCTGGATAGATAAAGTGACATGCCATCGTTATTATTCATGTCGGTAGCGAGAGTCAAATGCCGTCGCACCGCTTTAGCGGTGCGTATCGCCAGAGCGTCGCGACGTGCTCCCACGCTGGAGAGACTGTGAAAGTATTTGCCAATCGCCGATCAGGCGTGACATCTCGACCACATCTCGTGGGTCGGGCTAGGTGTGCGCGGCACGGCTTATTTTTATTATTCAATGCTTTAAAGCGCGCCGTAACCCGACATTATTCCACGGATCATCGGGTTACGCTGTGCTAACCTGACCTACGCGGGAATACTTTCACAGTCTCTGGAGCGTGGGAGCCAGAGGAAGTGGCGCGCGGCGATGTCTCGGTTGTGCCGCAGGCGATGCAGTCCACGCTGCTTGCGACTGGCCCCGCAGTCACCGGCTGAACCACCAACCGCCAGACGAATGGAGCGACACGGGATGCACACTTATCAGAATGACATCCTCGCCTGGTCACAGGAACAGGCCCGATTGATTCGCAGCCGCCGTTTCGATCTGCTGGATCTGGAGCACATCGCCGAGGAAATCGAAGACGTGGGCAAAAGTGAACAGCGCGAATTAGCCAACCGTTTTGCCGTTCTGCTTGCGCACTTGCTGAAATGGCGTTATCAGCCGGAACGACGCGGAGCAAGCTGGGAAAAAACCATCAAGGCCCAGCGCAAGGAATTGGATTATCACCTGAGCGACACCCCAAGCCTGAGACCTAAACTGCTGGAGCCCCGCTGGCTCGATATGGTGTGGTCGAAAGCCGTCGCCCAAGCCGTGACTGAAACGGGTCTGAACTGCTTTCCCGATGACTGCCCCTGGTCAGTCGAGGACGAGATTTTGAATCCAGGCTGGTTTCCGGAAGCGGCGAATTCGGTGGAATGATCGGCTTTTCAGCAACACCTGACGAATCGGTTAAATGGCTCTGCTGGCACGGTATTGCAGAATAAGCTCCGCCGCGTCTGCGGGGTCCGTGCTTTAACCGCTTGTTCGGCGCTATGCCACTTCGCGCATAGGGCGAACCCTTGGCTGCGGAAGGGGTCGGCCTTCAGCGTTGAAGTGGTGGATCACGTCCTCAACGAGGGCGCAAAGCTCGCCATAAAGAGCGATGGGATCATCTCCATGGATTCCTGTGATGAGGTCAGGGCATTGACCGATATAGACCTGATCTTCCTCGCTCCAATCCACCCATTTGTGATACTTGTCAAGTTCTTTCATTTGCCAACCATTTCAATTGCCTGCGCCACATCTTTCTCTTGATATCGCTTCGCGTCATCACCCGCCTGTCCGCTCACTGTCACTGCACCGGGGTAGTTCGGGTGAACGAACTTTCGGTGCGAGCCTTTTCCAGCTCCAGCAATTTCTTTGAAGCCGGCGCGTTTCAGATTGTTGAGCAAGTCACGGATCTTCTGTGGCACTAGAAATCCTGTTTGCCGTACTCGCCTAACGAATCGGTTAAGCGACATCGCCAGTACAGCCTTTAATAAGCGCCGCGCCGTCTGCGAGGTCTGCTTTTTAACCGATTATTAGGCGATTTCTTCTATGAATGTTGGGGTTCACTCTCGTTCACCTCAACCTACGGCCCTAGATTTACCTTATTATTCTGGCCTTTCCAGCTATCCAAGAGCCTGGATTTCTGTCTCTCGGGATCGGGCGATCAGGATCAGCAGCATAGTAGTTGCAGACAGCGCATTTCCAGCCGTAGGCCTCGTTTTTCAGCGGTGATGATATATTTGAAGATTGGCATCTTGGGCAATATCTTAAAGAATCTAACCCTATCCAAGTTCCTGTATTTTCATCAAACAAAAGCGTCTTGAGGTGATCTCCAAATAGCAGACTTGAATTAGCATGACGGTCTTGGCCCGCGCCTTTATTGATTTCATCTTGAGCCACTTCGAGTTGCTTCCTAAGCCTTGCGACTTCATCATTGGCAAGCTTAAGCAAATGAGATGTTTCCGCTATTTTCAGAGTGGTTCCTATCGCATATAGTATTAGAGAAACAATAAGGGCCCATATCGACTTTTCAGGCATAATAGTTCTGTTCCGATAATTCAGAGCCTAACGGTTCGGCTCACTGGACCCGCGCTGCATGATGGGTCCGCGTGAAGCTGGTTATTAACCAAAATTCGGCTCGTTCCCACGGTCCCGCGTGGGAATGCCGTCGTACCGCTCTGGTGCGTATCGGTGACGCGACGCCAGAATGTCGCGACGGCGGCAGCAAGGCTCTTTTGCGCGCAACTGGGCGGGCTTTCATGGCAACCTACCGTGCTGCTTTTCAGCGTCGGCTGGAGTGCCTTGTTGTGTTACACGCTCATCTATACACCAAGAAAAACCCACTACACCGGTAAACGAATCTAGGTTTGCATGTTTGCCTAGATCTTCAAATGAGGAAAAACAGACTCCATACGCTTTGTTTTTTCTCAATATTGATCTTGCTTCCGGGAAATAGCGCATCAGTTCAGTTGAACCCATATAACTAAGCAACATCACTGGGACATCAAGTATTATTTCATCTACAATTTCTTGCAAGAAGCTTGAACAATGATCACGGCGTGCACCAATATGGCTATCAGTTATAGTTGATAGATAACTCAAAAAAGGGCTAATTCCATTAGGGCCGCTAGATTTCAATGTAGTTATTCGAATCTGCCCCTCTATCGAATTCGGCAGCTTTCTTTCAACTGATACAGACACGAACTCTTCTCGGTCGTGCATGTACATTGAAGGAAGGCAAAGCTGCTGAATTCCTAACAATGCCAAATTGCCACCTTTTGTTCTCGTTACAAAGTTATTCAAAAATTCTTCCGTAGCTTCGGCCACATTCTGTACGATTGTCTTTGTTTTGGCAGGGCAGCTATAAGCGAAGATGGACATACTCTGCACACCTCTTGGCTTAGAGACCATAGTTCCCATATTGCATCCCATTGTCTTCTTGATCCAAGATTTCAGATCATTGCATTTAAGTGTCTTCTTGACCTCACAGACGGCCATAACCATTTCTGGCTGAACAATAACAAAGTCATCTCTCTGATATATTGGCGAGACAGATTGGTCGTTGTAGCAGAGCAAATCGATTTGCGGGCTAACCTGTTCGCGAAGTGAGTCGTATATAAATCCTGTCCCGACATTTACGCTGCTCGGCAAATACTCGGAAACAAGATCGGACAGTATTTTTTCGTAATGCGTTCCAATACTGGGAGCGTGAGAGGTAAACCTTTCTATCCAATCAATCTCGGCCCGCAATCGGGCATCAAAATGTTCAGCTCGCTCATATTTATCGAAATGCGAATATTCTGAAACAATCCCATCAACCTCAAGAAGAACTCTTTGTCCAGTTGGAGGCGCTTGGTTTCGACGTACGATTTCAGGTATCGGTTTACGCAGATCTCTTTTCAATGTGAACTCTCAACTTAGGTAACACAACATGTTCTAAATTGCAGTCTCGTTTTCTTGCCCTAGACTGACATGCAGTCCGGCCCAAGCGTAGTCCGCAAATGTCATCTGTCAAGCCGCAACGCGCACGCCGTGCGGACGGCTCTCTTTCAAACTGGGCGCCTTATCTCGACCTGCTCCGGCGGCGCGGCGTCCCGGAACAGGCCCAACCCTGGCGCGCACCATCCGTTCGATGCAGTCAGGCATAACAGACGAACCGTCGCCATACCAGATCACCATGCCCGACCCTGTACAATGCCGCGTTTGACACCCAACAGCGGAGCAATCATGGCGAAATATCACATCTACGGCATCGGTAATGCACTGGTGGACATGGAGTACGAGGTGGAGGCCGGCGATCTGGGGATCCTCGGCATCGACAAAGGGGTGATGACCCTGGTCGATGAGGCGCAGCAGGCAAGCATCATGCACCATCTGCGTGATCGCCATCATCAGCGCGGCTCGGGCGGGTCGGCGGCGAATTCGATCATTGCCTTCAGCCAGTTCGGCGGCAAGGGCTTTTATTCCTGCAAGGTGGCCGACGACGAGTTGGGACACTTCTATATGCAGGATCTGCTCGACGGCGGCGTGGATACCAATCATCACACCCTGAAGGATCAGGGCCACACCGGGCGCTGCGTGGTGCTGGTGACGCCGGACAGCGACCGGACCATGTGCACCTTCCTCGGGGTCAGCGGCAATCTGTCCACCAACGAGTTGATCGAGGACGCGCTGCGGGATTCGGACTGGTTCTATACCGAAGGCTATCTGGTGACGTCGGACACGGCCCGTCAGGCATCGATTGAGGCCAAGCGCATCGCCGATGCCTCGGGCGTGAAGACGGCGATCTCGCTGTCCGATCCGAACATGGTCAAGTTCTTCAAGCCGGGTCTGCTGGAGATGATCGGCTCGGGCGTGGATCTGCTCTTCGCCAATGAATTCGAGGCGATGGGCATGGCCGGTTCCGACGATCTGCATCAGGCGGTGGATTATCTCAAGACCATCAGCCGGAATTTCGCCATCACCCGTGGCCCAGAGGGCGCACTGGTCTGGGACGGACAGACGCTGATCGAGATCAATCCGGTCAAGGTGACGGCGGTGGATACGGTGGGCGCGGGCGATATGTTCGCTGGCGCCTTCCTCTTTGGTCTGAGCCAGGGCTGGAGCCACCAGCGCGCGGGCGATCTGGCTGCGGCGGCCTCGGCCAAGCTGGTGACCAGTCTCGGCCCGCGCATTCCGACCGCCGAAACCCAGGCCATTCTGCAACGGATGTCCTGAAGTGCGACCGGCTCATCATTTCCGTACAGGCACTTGAGGCTAACATTGTCGGCAACGACCCTGTGTCCACACTGAATCGACGCCCCGCAGCCTGATGGACCGGACGGCTGCGGTCTGACCGTCGTTCCCTGAGCGGAAGCTGCGCCATGCCGACCTTCGACGCCCCTGCCCTCCCCTCGCCGCTGGCAATCCGCGAATGCATGCGACCACGCTTCGATGGCGATCTGGAGCAACTGCACGACTGGCTGAACGGACTCAAATCAGCCGGCGTGCGTCAGGCCGGACCGGGATTGATGCTGACGCTGGAGAACCTGCGCCGGGCGGAGATTTCGCCCAGCCGGCGGCTCTCCGTCCTCTCGACCCTCAAGGCGCCGCTGCTGAAGACCTGCGCGAGCCTGCCCAAACCGAAACACACGGGTGGCGCACACCTGCCGACGGCGTCCGGGGTCACGCTGGAACAGCGTCTCTACCGACTCATGTTCGTGAATCTGCATCAGTCACTGCGTCAGATCGACCAATCGTCCGCTGCGCTGTCAGAGCGTCTGCAACGCAAGCGCGAATGGGCGATCCGCAATCTTTTCCGCTTCGCCAATCGCCAGATCCGTTACGCCGCGCGCTGGAACACGCCCCTGCCGGCACAGACCTGGAGCGATCTCCACCGGCTTCACCTCGAATTGATGAACCCGCGCACGCATCCAGGCGGTCTGCCCGGTTCGACTGATTCGTCCATGCTGTGGATGGATCCGGAGCTGGAGTACAAGCAACTGCTGCTGTTCGGACTGGCGGCGCAACTCAATGCCGCGATCATCCGCCGCGAGGATTTTCTGGATGGTCTGGAAGGCTGGGCCGCCCAAACCCTGCTCACCGATCCCCAGCGGATGATGGGTCGCATCAAGCTGTTTGTGATCGAGATCGACAGCGACAAGCCACCCTGCCAGGAGTCTGGCGCTTTGAACCGGATCTTCCGGGGCTGGATTCTGCAGGCGCCCTACCCCTTTATTCATCAGATCGAGGATGAAGAGGATGAGGGTATAGAATCGAGCCCCCTGGATTTTGGCGACTTCGCCCCGCTCTCAAGGCCCGATTCCTATGAAACTGCTGGCAATCGATACCTCTGGTGATACCTGTTCCGCCGCCCTGCTGCTGGATGGCGGTGTCGAACAACTGCTTGAAACCGCCCCGCGCCAGCATGGCGAACGCATTCTGCCCATGATGCAGGCGTTGCTGGATGGGGCCGGACTCCTTCTGACCGATCTGAACGCGCTGGCCTTTGGTCGCGGTCCCGGCTCCTTCACCGGCGTGCGTATCGCCACCGCCGTGATTCAGGGCGCGGCCTTCGGCGCCGGGCTGCCGGTGGTGCCGGTCTCGACCCTGGGCGCGCTGGCGCAGGGTCAATTCCGGCGCGGCGGACAGCGGCGACTGCTGACGGCGCTGAATGCCCGTATGGACGAGGTCTATTGGGGCTGCTTCGAGATCGGCGAGCACGACCTCGCCGTGGCGCAGGGTGAAGAACGGGTCTGCCCGCCTGAACGGATCGCGATTCCCGCTGGAGCGGGCTGGTACGGTGTGGGGCCGGGATGGTCGGCCTATGATCTGACCCTGCAAACCCAGGTTGGCGATGCCCTGGACGGCGCGAATCCGGCGGCCTTCTGCGAGGCTCGCGACATCGCCGTGCTGGCCGCTGCGGACTTTACAGCGGGCCGGCATCTGCCACCCGAACTGGCTACGCCGGTTTATCTGCGGGATCAGGTCACACGGTGATCTGAATGTCTGGCCGCGCCGACTCACGCCGACAGATCCTGCGTCTCTTCGCCGTCGCTCTGAAGGCGGTCGGCGGGCGTGCGGCGGTGCGCCGGACACTCGCCGCGCGTCCGATCAGCGGCCCGGTCTGGTTCTGCGCCATCGGCAAGGCGGCTGAATCCATGACCCAGGGCGCCTGCGACGCGCTGGGCGACTGCTGCGTCGGCGGTATCCTCATCACCAAGACGGGGCATCTGAACCGGGAACGGCTCGCGGCGCTCGGGATCGAGTCGCATGTTGGCGGCCATCCTGTCCCCACTGCCGGGAGTCTGGCGGCCGGAACACGCCTGATCGACGCGATGCGGGAGGCGCCGCGCGATGCCACGCTGCTCTGTCTGATCTCAGGCGGGGCATCGAGTCTGGCGGAGGCGCCGATTGAGGGGTTCGGACTTGCGGAGCTGGAGCGGGTGAACCGCTGGCTGCTCGGCAGCGGTCTGCCCATCGACGCCGTCAACCGGGTGCGCAAGTCAGTGTCGCGAATCAAGGGCGGTGGTCTGCTGCACAGTCTGGCGGATCGAGCGGTGCGGTGTCTGGCGATCTCGGATGTGCCGGGCAATGATCCGGGCGTCATCGGATCGGGTCTGCTGGTGCCCGATCCGAACCTCGCTGAAACGGTGGCTGATCTGGATCTGCCTGAATGGCTGGCGGACTGGGTTCGGCGCGGTCTGAGTGAACGCGGGGCGATGTCTCGCGCTGGTCCTGCGGTGGAACTGATCGCCACGCTTGACGAGGCCAAGGCCGCCGTCGCCAGGGCAGCGGCGGCAGAGGATCTGCCGTACCGGTTGCATGAGGCCTTCATCGCTGGCGATGCGGCGCAATGCGGCCAGACGCTGGCCCGCGAGCTGCTTGAAGGCCCGCCAGGTCTGCATATCTGGGGCGGCGAAACGACCGTCAGACTGCCAGCGACACCCGGACGTGGCGGACGCAATCAGCATCTGGCGCTCGCCGCAGCAATCGAGATCACCGGGCGGAACGATTGCCTGCTGCTCAGTGCCGGGACCGATGGCACGGACGGCCCGACCGAGGATGCCGGCGCGCTGGTCGATGGCTGTACCGTGGAGCGCGCCGAACTGGCCGGCTTCAACGTGCGGGAGAGCCTGGCGCGCGCCGATGCAGGGCGTCTGCTGGAGGCCAGCGGCGATTTGATCTGCACCGGGCCAACCGGTACCAATGTGATGGACCTGATGCTGGGGCTGAAGATGTGACGCGAGTACCGCAGTGCAGATGTTCCGAGACCGTCTCCAATCATTGTCGTTGTCGTCTTCGGCTTGCGAATCTTCGATTACGACAACGACAACGAACGGTCTCGGGAAGATTGCTCATCTGCCCCGATCACAGATAGGTCAACTGATCCACCCCGAATGGCGTGGGCGTCAGCCCCAGGCGGGCGAAGCTGTCATTGTCATGACAGACATTCCCTTCCATCAGCATCTGGATCTGGTCACGCGAGATCGGGAACCAGGGATAGCGGTCAAAGAGACTCGCCGCTGCCTGGATGGGCAGCACCGGGGCCGGCATCATGAGCTTGTGCTTGCCGGACGCCGCCGCGATGGTGTTCAGAATCGCCTTCCAGCTATAGCGTTGGGGACCGCACAGACTGTAGGTCTGAGACTCGGTGCGTGACTCGGCAAGCGCCAGCGTAAAGGCGGCCGCCACATCACCGACGCTGACCGGCGCCAGCTCGAAGCCACCCGCATTCGTCGGCAGCAGACCCCGATAGAACAGCGGCGCCGGCAAGGGGCTGTCGATGATGTCTTTTTTGAGCTGGGAGCAGAACTCCATGCGTCCCTGCGGGTCGCCAAAGATCACCGATGGACGGAAGATGGTCCAGCGCAGTGAGGATGCCTTGAGCGCCTGTTCGGCCTGATATTTGGTGCGCTGATAAGGCGTGCCGTCGGCATGGATGCCGTTGGCGCTCATCAGCAGGAAACGCTCCACGCCCTGCGCCTGAGCGGCGGCGATGGTCTTCACCACACCCTGATGCTGCAAAGCATCGAAGGTGACGCCGCGCGCGGGAAACTCGCGCAGGATACCGATGAGATAGATGACGGCATCCGCACCCGCGAGACAGTCGTTCAGGCTGGCGCGATCCTCGACATCACCCTGAACGATCTCGCAGGCGTCACGCTCTTCAATCCTGCCTTCGCTGCCGGGACGCACCAGCAGGCGCGGGATATGACCGGCGGCGAGCAGATGGCGCGTGAGATGGAAACCGACAAATCCGGTTCCGCCGATAATGGCTACCTTCATGCCAAACTCCTGAGCGATGGTCTCTGTTCGATGGTGGATTCGCTCGAACATAGGTACTGAACGGCGTCAGTCAAGACAGGGCTTGGCGAGGGGTGGGTCAAACGCGGCGACTTCAATGCGTGGTAGCCGGTGCGGCGCGCAAGGTTGCAGGGGAAACGGGATTTGCGTGGAGGACGCTGGGACGACGCAAACGGCGGACACTGCGACGGGCGGCGGTGAAGACCTCGTTGATGGCCTCATCGGCGGTCTTGCGGGCATCGCGCACCACCATCTGACGCCCTGACCCCACCTTTGCGCTCAGTTCGCAGCGCACACGATGCCCGTGCAGCGGATCGAACTCTTCCTGGATGGTGACGTGCGCCTCAATCCGTTCGTCAGGAAACCGGTTCGCAAGCTTCTGCGCTTCGGATTCGATCTGACCACGGATAGCGCCGTCAAGCGCCAGCGTATCGCCACCTATCTTCATGTACATATATGATTTTCTCCAAAAACCCGGTGGTATCCCGCGATCTTTGCCGCGTGTGTCGAAAACCGGGTTGAACAGATGAGGGCCGGATGAGAACCAGCCTCGATGGATGAACGTCGCTGAGGTGTCTCTGAGGCGGGATGGCGCGGAACGAGACGAGTGACGTGGCGCGGATCATGGCGTTCAATCGCGCGAAAAGCAAGACCTGAATAGTGTCCGATGCGTCAGCCGCACAGATCCGCAAAGGCTTTGGCAAAAATCCGACTGGCATCGCTGCCATCACGGTCCATGACCTGATCGATCACCCAGCGATTTTCCGGCGCATCCCCCACCAGGGTCTGAATCGCGAGACCGAGATGACGCAGCAGGGCATAACCGGGACCGTCGTCGTCAAACTGAAATTCGGCATACTCATCCGCACGCTGATTGAGCCGCGCAATGAATGGGCTGCCGTAATCGCCTGAACCCAGCAGATCCTGGCTGTTGTCCTGGACATGTCCGCACAACTTGCTGGCAAAGGCGGTGATCAGCTCCCGGCGATTCGCGTCGTTCAGCTGCGCATACGCGAGCCGGTCGGCGATCTGGATCAGAAACGCCAGATATTCCTGAATCACCTCCAGACGCTGCACGTCGCTCGCGTACGTGAAGCGCTCGCAGTGCAGGGTGATGGCCTTGTCCAGGGCGATGCGCCAGGCGATGGAGGCCAGCGCACTGGCGATCTCCGGGAGCGATCGCTCCCGGCCTTCGTTCATCCAGTGACTTTTGATCCGCAGCGCCACGAGCGCCTCCAAGACTCAACAGGTTGAGTGGCTGAAATGACTGACATGGTCATGCCGATCCAAACGCTCACATTGAGACAGAATGAACAGCATCCGAAACATGGCATTAACCATGCCGTCAACCCTGCTCATTCTGTCCATTTCGGCCCGGATCGCCGTTATCTCAGCAGCCGCAACGCTCGCCTCTCGGCACATGATCGGTCTCGTTCGGCCCCATGTAGATCTGACGCGGACGGGCGATCTTGGTCCCCTGCGTCTCGGACTGCTCCCACCAGTGCGCGATCCAGCCCGGCAAACGACCGATGGCGAACATGACGGTGAACATGTTGGTCGGGATGCCAATGGCGCGCAGGATGATACCGCTATAGAAATCGACGTTGGGATAGAGCTGACGATCGATGAAATAGGGATCCTCCAGGGCGATTTCCTCCAGCTTGCGCGCGATGTCGAGCAACGGATCATGAACGCCTAACGTCGGCAGCAGATTGTCGGCGACTCGCGCCAGCATTTTGGCGCGCGGATCGAAATTGCGGTAGACCCGATGCCCGAAGCCCATCAGACGCACCTTGCTGTCCCTGTCCTTCGCCAGCCGGACATAGTCCTCCGGGCTGATCTGGCCCTGATGGATCTGCTCCAGCATCTCCAGCACGGCGACATTCGCCCCACCATGCAGCGGCCCCCAGAGCGCGCAGACACCCGCTGCGCAGGAAGCAAAGAGGTTGGCCTGACTGGATCCGACCATCCGCACGGTGGAGGTCGAACAGTTCTGCTCATGATCGGCGTGCAGCAGCAGGATGAGATTGAGCGCATCCCGCACCAGCGGATCGCAGACATGCTCCGCATAGGGCTGAGAGAACATCATGTGCAGGAAATTGGGCACATAACGCAGCGCAGGGTTGGGATAGATATAAGGCAGACCAATGGACTGACGATAGGCATAGGCCGCGATGGTGCGGACCTTGCTGATGAGTCCGGCGGCGGCCTCCCGGAAATCATCCTTGTCCTCCAGCTCGAAAAATTCGGGATGGAAGCAGGAGAGCGCATTGATCATGGCCGAGAGGATGGCCATCGGCGGAGCCGAACGCGGAAAGCCCTCGAAATGATGCTTCATGCTCTCATCGAGGTTGGCGGTCGCCGTCAGATCGTCGGAAAAGGTCTTGTATTCATCCGGGCAGGGCAGATGACCGAAGATCAGCAGCCAGGCCACTTCAACGAAGTTGGGCGCCTGCTCGAACTGTTCGATGGGGATCCCGCGATAACGCAGAATCCCCTTCTCGCCGTCGATGAAGGTGATAGCGCTCTCGCAACTGCCGGTATTGCCGTAACCGGGGTCAAGCGTGATGTAACCGGTCTTTGCCCGCAGATCCTGGATGTCGATGGCGCGCTCGCCTTCGCTGCCTTCAATGATTGGAAACTGGTACTGTGAATCACCAATGGTCAGGGTTGCTTCAGTCGGCATAGCTTAGATCTCCGATACAACCTTATCGTAAAAAGTCAGAAAATCGTCCGGGGTCGGTCCTTCCCGCCACTCGATGGCAGTGCGCGGATGCTGGTTGAGCTGGCCGGTGATGTTGTAAGGGATTGACGGCCCCCAATCCAGTTCCCTGCGCAGCGGCAGGAGATAGTTCTGGATCACCTCGATCACCGGGCGCATGTCGAACTTGGGGTTGCGCAGGAAGCCCAGCAGCAATTCGGTGTGACAGTTGCCCGCGCCGCGCCCGAAGCCGTACAGGGTCGAATCGACCCGGTTGCAGCCCAGGATGATAGCCTCGATGGTATTGGCAAAGGCCAGTTGGAGGTTGTTATGGGCGTGGATGCCGATCTCCTTGCCGGTGCCTTCCATCGCCCCGGCATATTTCTTGTAGAGCCGGTCGATCTGTTCGCGGTAGAGATAGCCGAAGCTGTCGACGATGACCATGGTCGTGGCCGGCGTTTCAGCGATGGCCTCCAGGACGGTATCGATCTCTTCTTCGGTAATGTTGGAGATCGCCATGAGGTTGGCCGTGGTCTCGTAGCCGAGTTCATGGGCGTGGCGGATCATGTCGACCGCCTCCGACACCTGATGGGCATAGAAGGCGACGCGGATCATCGACAGCGGACTCTCGGCGGCGGGCACGATCTGGGTCTCCCAGTCGCTCTTGCCGGCATCAGCCATGGCTGCCAGCTTGAGCCCGGTCTTGACCGGATCGTGATCGCCGACGATGCGCCGGATGTCCGCCTCGTCGCAGTGACGCCAGGGACCGAATTTATCCCTGGGGAAGACGCGCGGGGAGTTCTTGTAGCCGATCTCCATGTAATCGATGCCCGCCTCAACGCAGGCGCGATAGACGGCCTTGACGAAATCGTCGCTGAATTGATGGGCGTTGACCAACCCGCCGTCCCGCACGGTGCAGTCGAGCACCTTGAGTTCGGGGCGGAAGGTGATCCAGGGGGCCTTGTCGGACATCGGTCGTTCTCCACGGTTCAGGGGGTGATTCGCCATTTTGAGCCCAAGGGGCTGTCCGAGCAAATCCGAAGCGCCCTGGTCGTCATCATGCCGAGCCCTCATCAAGACCGGACAACCCGGTTCCGGTATGATTTCAGGCCGATCGCCCCTGTGGACGATGATCTGAATCGAACGACCCTCAATCCCTGGAGAGCACTCAATGACCCTGAACCGCCGTCGCTTCAATCAGTTTCTCATTGGCGCCCTGGGCGCTTCCATGCTGCCGACAGCCGGCGCGGAGCTGGTCCAGGGCCAGGACTGGCGCCCCGTCGATCCGCCACAACCGGGCGATGCCCCCGGCAAGATCGAAGTGCTGGAATTTTTCTCCTATGGCTGCCCGCATTGCAGCGATCTCAATCCGCTGATCGATGCCTGGGTCAAGGAACTGCCTGCCGACGTGGCCTTCCGCCGCGTTCCGGTCTCCTTCGGGCGTGCGCAGTGGGCCAATCTGTCGCGGCTTTATTTTGCGCTGGACAGCACGGACAACCTGGGGCGGCTCAATCAGGCCGTCTTCGATGCGCTCCACAAAGAGCGCGTGAGGCTGTTCACCAAAGAGGCGATTATCGAGTGGATCGCGACTCAGGGCGTCGATACCAAGGCATTCGCCGAAGCCTTCGATTCCTTTGACGTACAGACCCAGTTGAGTCGCAGCGATTATCTGGTTGGCCGCTATTTGATCGATGCGGTGCCGACCATCGCAGTCGCCGGACGCTATGTGGTCATCAGTCAGCCGCGCAAAGGATTGCCTGGACTGCTGACGACCGCTGACGCGCTCATCGCGAAGGCGCGGGCGGAAGGCGCGGCTGGATGACCGCCGGCCCCGACCGCTTCACAGACATGAAGCGGTCGGGTTAAACCGCGTCCAGAGCGAAATGCTGAGTTTCGAGTGAGTTCGACATTTGGCGCATTCACGGCCCTTGGTGGGGACGCGGTTTAAGACGGAAACTGATCCAGTGCCATCTTCGATGATCGGGCAACCGACCCTTCCCGTCTCAGGGCAAGTGGCGCGACAACGATCAGGGTGGCGACCAGCAGAAGCAGCTCGATACTGTAGACGAACACATAGCCGACCTCGATTCCAGCCCAGTCAGGACCAAAGGTTCCAGCCAGCGCAAAGCCGGATACCACGTCACGAAGACCGCCGCCAAGCGCCATCGCCACACCATTCGCCGTCGCCTGCACGGCACCCCATGCACCCAGCGCAAGACCGCTGTGACCACCTTCGGACAACCCCATTGCAGCGGTCAACGTACCAACAGCCAGCAGGCCGGCGCCAAACCCTATGAGAGCGGTTCCGATCCGGAACAGAAAGGTCGATTCGATCAGAGCCGCCGCGATCACCGCCGTAAAGGCCACCAGACCCACCACCGCACCCAGGGTCGAAAGCCGGTAGGAATTGCCGCCGCGACTGAGCACGCGCGCAGCCAGCGCATAGGCCGCCAGCGTACCGGCGGCAAGCAGGGCCGTGAGCGCCGTGGTCTGGGCAACCGTCATCCCCAAGACCTGACCGCCGTAAGGCTCAAGCAGAATATCCTGCATCGTGAAACCGGCCGTCCCGAGACCGACGACAACCAGCAGACGGCTCGCACGACCGCCGCTGATAAAGGCACGCCAGGTTTCGAGGAAGGGCGGACGCTCTTCCTTCGCCGCAGCGCGCTCGGGGTTCAGCGCCTCCTGTTTCCAGAGCGCCACGACATTCAGGACGATCGTTGCGACCGCCGCGCCCTGAATCAACTGAATCAGCAGGCGATCCGAAAATTCGGTGAGCAACTGACCGAACAGCAGGGCGCTCAGGAACATGCCGAACAGCAGCGTCACATAGAGCAAAGCGACCACGCGCGGACGCTTGTCCTCAGGAGCCAGATCCGTCGCCAGCGCCAGACCGGCGGTCTGGGTGATATGCAGACCGGCGCCAACCAGCAGAAACGCCAGCCCGGCACCCAGTTTGCCCATCAGATTAAAGACATTGTCCGCTTCGGACAGCAGCAGGATGGCAAAGGGCATGATGGCGAAGCCGCCAAACTGCAACATGGTCCCCAGCCAGATATAAGGGATACGGCGCAAACCGAAGGCCGAGCGGTGATAGTCGGAGCGATGTCCGATCAGGGCACGGAAGGGCGCGAAAACCAGGGGCAGCGCCACCATGGTCGCCACCAGCCAGGTCGGCACGCCCAGCTCGACGACCATGACCCGGTTGAGCGTTCCGGTCAGCAGCACCATGGCGATCGCCACCGAGACTTGAAACAGCGACAGGCGCAGCAGACGACGCAGGGGCAGATCGGCCGTCGCCACATCAGCGAAAGGCAGAATCTTGCGGATAAACTGACGCCAGGCGAGTAACCGTGGATCTAACGGATCAAGAGGCTCACTCATGCCGAAATCGTCTCCGAATTTGAAATGTTGAGATGGGAAAACAGAATCATGGCGCACGGAAGGCGCGGCTCAGACTGACTCGCCTCCATATTTCACCTGGATGATCAGGCAGTGACGCCAGACGTCAAGAAAAAGGGCGATGGTACGCCGCTACGAGTCGCTTAGGAAGGGCGGGAGCGGCGGCTGCCGGGGAGGCAAGTGCGTTCGATTTGCAGAGAGATCGGGTGGAACCCTGAAAAACAAAAGCCAATCCACTGATTTGATGCGGATTGGCTCAATACTCAACAATCATCATTTCATACCCGATGGCGGATGGGACAAGCACATCGCATACTTCAGTATCCACCCATCCACCATCGGCTTAAATCACTATCGACCGGAGGCGATCAGATAGGATAAGCGAGGCCCGCAGCGTACACGATCCAGTGAACAGCGATAGCCAGAACCAGCAGCGCATAGAAAATCGGCATCAGCCAAGTAGCCGGATTGACGACCAGCCAGATTTTCCAATCGTCAGCAGGATTGTTCGGCTTTGCAACGTTGCTCATTGTATTTACCTTCTAATTTGATGGATTAAACCGCGTGAAACCGTGGTTACTTAGAACCAGGGCTTGACAGCGAGAACGAACAGGTGAGCCACGGCTGCGATTGCAACGAACGCAGTGTAGGTGACCTTGAACTGCTCGTGAAATTCTTTCGCCTGCTGCTCGGTCAGACCCGACAAGGATTGCTCGGCCATCGTTTTGTCTCCCAAATTAAACAGTTAATTGATCGCAGCGGATGACGCCACGACAGGATGAATCAGCCAGCCGGGGTAGCGGCCGGAGCAGCAGCCGGAGCAGCGGCTTCAACAGCCGGCTTGGCGCGATAAGCCTGACCCGGCAGCGAGTAAGCCAGGACGTGGATCAGGATGGCGGTGACCAGGACGGCAAACAGCGTCGGGATCAGCCAGGTCGAAGGATTCACGACCAGCCAGAATTTGTAATCGTTTTCGGTCGGGTTATAGCCCATGAATTGCATGACAGTAACTCCTTAATTCCACCAGGGGTTGTAAGCGATGACAAACAGGTGAGCCAGCGCCGCCAGACCCATGAAGGCGGTGTAGGTCACTTTGAACTGCTCGTGGAATTCTTTTGCTTGCTGATCGGTCAGACCCGACAGACTCTTCTGCTCAGCCATTGTTGGCCTCCGTTTTACTTAGGACTGCACTTTTATGTCACCCGGCAGAACGCACAGGTTTTTACCATGCCTGCCGGCCTCAACATCTAGGATCCAGCGTGGATCCTGGCTGTCATCTTAGCTTGACAGCAGCGCATGTCAAGATGTTTGGACAGATTATTTTAGGCATTCAAAATCCGCCGTTTCAGAAGGGAAAAGATACGGCGCAGTAACCGGATACGCAGACGCGAAAGCCGGGGCAGTAAAAGTCTTGTGATTTCCAAGGCGCTGCACGATCTGTCACCAAGATCCAATGACGGATGAAGCTGGTTTGAAGGGCAGTCTGTGCCAAGCTTCAATATCGGTGCAACTGGCCCCGGCGAGTCGTTCTAACTGGCCTGTACGCGATGGAGCTGACAACCTCAACGGAAGCCGTTTGTTCAACCGGCAGAGCCGTTGAACGCTGACCACGCCTAAAGGGCGTGGATTTCTACGTTACGATTAAAAATCGCAGAAAGCAAAACGCAACCGGGAGCGAGCAGATGACTGCTCGCCCCCGGTTAACGGCCAGATCACAGACAAACGCTACAAATACAAAGCGTTTGGCGTCTAACCCAGGACCATCTTATCGAAGCACGAAGGGTGCTCAGACGTAGGCCAGACCAACCTTGTACACAATCCAGTGAACAGCGATGGCGACAGCCAGCGCAGCAAAGAAAATGGGCATCAGCCAAGTAGCCGGATTAACGACCAGCCAGATTTTCCAATCGTCAGCAGGATTGTTGGGCTTTGCAACGTCGCTCATTGTATTAACCTCGAATTATAAATGAATCGGAACCGCTTAAAACCGTGGTTGCTTAGAACCAGGGCTTGACAGCGAGAACGAACAGGTGAGCTACGGCTGCGATTGCAACGAACGCAGTGTAGGTAACCTTGAACTGTTCGTGGAATTCTTTCGCCTGCTGCTCGGTCAGACCCGACAAGGATTGCTCAGCCATCGTTTTTCTCCCAAAGGATGTTTGACAGTGCCACTATCGAAACAGTTGGCAGTTATTGATCGCGACGAAAACCGCCACGACGAAACGAACTCAGTTAGCAGGCGCTGCAGCAGGAGCTGCTTCGACAGCCGGAGCGGCGGCTTCAACAGCCGGCTTGGCGCGATAGGCCTGACCCGGCAGCGAGTAGGCCAGGACATGGATCAGGATGGCAGTGACCAGGACGGCAAACAGCGTCGGGATCAGCCAGGTCGAAGGATTCACGACCAGCCAGAATTTGTAATCGTTTTCGGTCGGGTTATAGCCCATGAATTGCATGACAATAACTCCTTAATTCCACCAGGGATTGTAAGCAATGACAAACAGGTGAGCCAGTGCTGCCAGACCCATGAAAGCGGTGTAGGTCACTTTGAACTGCTCATGAAATTCTTTTGCCTGCTGATCGGTCAGACCCGACAGACTTTTCTGCTCAGCCACAATAGGCCTCCGTCACAAAATGAATGATGCAGTACTTGCGCGCCGGGAGGCTCTCATGCTGGCAACCACCAGTCGCACGCCACGCCCAAATTCAATCTCGAAAATCTTGTGGATCCATTCCGTGATCCTGGGTGTCATCTTAGCTTGACATGACAGGATGTCAAGCTGATTTTACATCAACCGTCAGCTCAGCCATGCCCGGATGTATTTCATGGCAAATCCCAAAACCGCGATGACCAGAATCGCCATGAAGGCCACTCTCGCCATGTACGTCAGCATGGAGATCACGGGACTCATACTGGGCATGGCGATGGGCTCGGGTTCGGACTCATCCACAGCCGTAGCCGCTGGAGCCACTACCCCTCCGGCCCGCGATTCAGCGGGGAGAACCCGGAAGGGGGATGTGCCGGCAACCCGGAAAAACTGGATTTCACCACCCCCTTCCCGCTCCATCACCAGAAACTCCACATCCACACCAAGCTGCTCAATGGTGGCGAACTCCACCGCGAACGCCTGCGCTGTCTCCGCTTCGCCCTGATGTTCCCAAACTGCCGATTTTTCGGGCCAGGTTCTTTTTGCCGCATACTTCACTAGCATTTCCTCTCGAATGGACCAACGACGAAGCCTTGCCGCATCGCCCACTGGAGCTGGCTGAATGGGGTGAACACGCGGCCGATGGCATGCATGGCATGATAATTCGGTGAACAGCACAGCCCGCAGTCGTCGCGAACAGGTTTTGCCCACAGGATTCAGGGGATTGTATTTCCCGGACGCCTGCTTGTCACCGTGCGGATGACGGCCGTCAGCCAACCACCCGCCCGACATGAATCCAGCCGGGAGATGCGCTCGCCCAAGGCATGGCGTCTCGTTTTAGACGCAGTTTCGGATCATACCGCGACGATCCGCTCCATTTTTCTTGCAATCTCCCCCGTCATCATCCCGGCATGCGTCTGTCGATCCATACCAAAGTCTTTCTGACCCTCCTGCTGGCCTGTGTCGTGGTACTGCTCGGCACCCAGGCGTTTGTGCAATGGTCGTTTCAGCGCGGACTGGTGGAGCTGGCCGATGCGCGCGAGCAGGAGCGCATCGAACGCATCGCCGAACGTCTGATCGATACCTATCGGCACGATGGCTCCTGGGAGCCGCTGGCGCAGGATTCGCGGCGCTGGGTCATGATTCTGCTGGATCGCCAGGATTCGTTCGCCAACCGCCGACCGGATGACAGACGCTTCCTTCGTCATCCGCCCTGGCTGCGTGATGAACCGGGCTCGCCCGGCGTCTGGCCGCCGCAGGAGGCGCTGGATCATATCCAACGCCGTCAACGCCCCATCCCGCTTGAATTGCGACTGATGCTCCTGGATGCCAGCGGCGCCATCCTCTACGGACGCCCCGCGCTGATCGCCACCAGTCGCCCCTATCCACTCCAGCTCGACGGACAGATGATCGGCACCCTGGCCCTGATGCCCGGCTCCCCGGCCCCCGAAATGGCCGAACTGCGCTTTCACGCCAGTCAGGGGGATCGTCTCTGGATCATCGCCCTGGCGATGCTGCTGCTGGCCGCCGCGCTGGCTTATCCGCTCTCGCGGCGCCTGGTCCGCCCGGTACGCAACTTCCAGCACGCCGCCCGCCGGCTGGCGACCGGCGATTTCAGCGCCCGCGTCCCCACTCACGGCCATGATGAGATCGCCCGTCTCGGACGCGACATCAACGCACTCGCCACCGCGCTGGAACACAACGAAGCCGCCCGTCGACGCTGGGTCGCGGACATCTCGCACGAGCTGCGCACGCCCATCGCCCTGCTGCGCGCCGAGCTGGAGGCGTTGCAGGATGGCGTGCGCCCGCTGGAACCGTCGGCGCTCGACACCCTGCACGGCGATGTCATGCGACTGGGGCGACTGGTGGACGACCTTTACGAACTGTCCATCACCGACATGGGCGCGCTCGGCTACCGACTGGAGGAAACCGATGTCGCGGAGATCCTGAGCGCGGACATCGACGCCTTCCGCCGTTCGTTCCAGGAGGCCGGGCTCGCGCTCGATTATCACAACACCCTGCCCGGCCCAGTCCTCCTGCATGCCGACGGACAGCGTCTGTCGCAGCTCTTTCGCAACCTGCTGCGCAACAGCCGTCAATACACCGATGCCGGCGGCGGCCTGAGCATCCAACTGAGCCGCACCGACCATCAACTCTGCATCGATTTTCAGGACACGGCCCCCGGCGTGCCCAAGGACGCCCTGCCCCATCTGTTCGAGCGGCTCTACCGGGTCGAGGACTCACGCAATCGCCACAGCGGCGGTGCGGGGCTCGGACTCGCCATCGCCCGCAACGTGGTCGAGGCCCACGGCGGCACCATCAGCGCCGACGCCGCGCCCGGTGGCGGACTCTGGATCCGCATCCTGCTGCCGGCATGAATTCATACCGACCAACCACCAGATGACAACCATGAACCCCCACGCCCCCCTGATCCTGATTATCGAAGACGAAGAGCGTCTGGCTGCGCTGGTGGCGGATTATCTCAAGGCCGCCGGCTATCAGGTGCAGGCGCTCCATGACGGCGCGTCAGCGGTCGACTGGATCCGCGATCAGCACCCGGATCTGATTCTGCTGGATCTGATGCTGCCCGGCAGGGATGGCCTGAGCATCTGCCGCGAGGTGCGGGCCGACAACCCGGTGCCGATCATCATGACCACCGCCCGCGTTGAGGAGATCGACCGACTGCTCGGACTCGAACTGGGCGCGGACGATTATGTCTGCAAACCCTACAGCCCGCGCGAGCTGGTGGCGCGGGTCAAGGCGGTGCTGCGACGCACCCAGGCGCCTGCCCCGCCCGCCGACAGCGGCCCGCTCACCCTGCTCGCCGACCGTCTGCGGGTGCGCGCCGGAGACAGCGAAATCGAGCTGACGGCAGTGGAATTTGCCCTGCTCGAAACGCTCCATGCCGCACCCGGACGCATCTTCTCGCGCGACCGGCTCATGGACCGCATCTATCCCGATCACCGGATCGTCTCGGATCGCACCATCGACAGCCATGTCAAAAAACTCCGGCGCAAACTCACCGGACTGCTGCCCGCGTGCGAGCTTATCCATTCGGTTTATGGCGTCGGTTATCGCTATGAAGAGCCGTCCGGCGAAGCGGGAAAACGTGAAGACTTCTTTGCAGGTGATCAGGTCTGATCAATCCTGCGGCGCGACGCACAGGAACAGTTAAACCGCGTCCAGTGCGATATGCGTAATTTTCAATTTGTGTTTAGCTCTGGGAATAAGTCAACGACATCAGTGGAAACGAGGTTTAAAATTTTATATTTTTTAATATCTTAAACCGCGCCAGCTCCGATAATCCTTGAGTCTGCCAGGGCCGATCCGATCCACGAAGATCGCATACCGTGCTGGGCGCGGTTTAAGATGTCGTACCAGCGCAACCTGACAGGACTCCGTGGCACAAAGTCGGGTGGTGGCGCACGCCTGACCCGACCTGTCAGATCGTCCCTGTCATCGCTTAAAGCATCCGTTGGAGGTCGCCACCATGTTCCGTTCCTGCGTCGGTTCGCTCCTGTCAATCCTGTTCCTGTTCTCGGCCCCGGCGCTGACCGAGACGTCCCCGGATGCACTCGTCGCGCCGCCAGCCGATGCGGTTACGTCTCCGGCACCGATCTTCGCCGAGCCATCCGTTCCCGAGCCGCTGCGCCCCTGGATCCCCTGGGTGCTGGAGACGGGGCCGGATGGGCAGGATCGGCGCGCCTGTCCGCTCGATCCGCGCGACGGTGCCTGGCTGTGCGCCTGGCCCGGCGAGCTGCATCTGGATCTGAACGCGAACGGCGGTGACTTTGCCCAATCCTGGCAGGTCTTCGCCGAGTCCTGGGTCATGCTGCCGGGCGATGCGGATGCCTGGCCGCAGGCTGTCGAGTCTGGCGGACAGGCACTGCCGGTGGTGATGCACGAGGGACGACCGGCGGTGAAGCTGCCCGTCGGCGTCTGGCGGTTGACCGGGCGTCTGTCGTGGACCCAGCGCCCGGACGCGCTGTCGTTGCCCGCGACGACCGGGCTGGTGTCGCTCATGCTCGACGGCGAACAGCGACCACAGCCGCGCATCGAACGCGGCGGTCGTCTCTGGCTCCGCGATCCGGCCGCCTCGCAGACGGCAGACGAGGGCGACCGGCTGTCGCTCACGGTCCTGCGCCGCATTGAGGACGATCTGCCGCTGCGGGTGCTCACCCGGATCGAGCTGGATGTCTCGGGCCGCGCCCGCGAGGTGCGTGTCGGTCCCGTGCCCCTGCCGGGCGGCGTGCCGCTCGCGCTCGACAGCCCGCTGCCAGCGCGGCTGGAGTCCGACGGTACGCTGCGGGTCCAGGTCCGGCCCGGTCGCTGGGTGCTGGACGTGACGACCTGGCACGCCGGATCGATCGGCGAACTCAAACGCGCCGCGCCGGTCGCGCCTTGGCCCGAGCATGAAATCTGGGCCTTTGAGGCGCGCCCCGATCTGCGTCAGGTCGAGATCGGCGGTCCGCCGCTGATCGATCCGCGTCAGACCCGGCTCCCGGACGACTGGTCGCGTCTGCCGGTCTATCGGGTCGGACCGGACGAGGTTCTGACCCTGACCGAACAGCGGCGCGGCGATCCCGATCCGGGACCGGATCGTCTGAACCTGAAGCGTGCGCTCTGGCTGGATTTCGACGGCGCCGGCTACAGCGTGCAGGACCGGATCGGCGGCGAACTGGTCCGCACCTGGCGTCTGGAATCGGGGCAGGGTCTGGAATTGGGACAGGTGCAGATCGATGGCAAGCCGGTGCCGATCAACCGTCTTGGCAGCGACGACGCGCCCGGCGCGCCCGGCGTCGAGGTGCGGCGCGGTCGTCTGGATCTGCTTGCCGATGGGCGTCTGGAGGCCGCACCCAACCGGGTGCCGGCCTCCGGCTGGGCGCTGGCGCTCGATTCCGCGCAGGCCACCCTGCATCTGCCGCCCGGCTGGGATCTGCTGGCGGCCTCGGGCGTCGATAACCTGCCCGATACCTGGCTGGCGCGCTGGACCCTGCTTGATCTCTTTCTGGTGCTGATCCTCATCATCGGCATCGGTCGGCTCTGGGGCTGGGGCTGGGGTCTGCTCGCCCTCTTTGCCCTGGGGCTGACCTGGCAGGCGCCGGATGCGCCGCGTCTGGTGTGGCTGCACCTGCTTGCCGCTGCGGCGCTGCTGCGTCTGCTCCCGGCGACGTCGGTTCAGACTGGAGCGGCGCGGCTGCGTGGTCTGGTCACGTGGTATTTCCGTCTGAGCCTGCTGGCGCTGCTGTTCGTCGGTCTGCCGTTCCTGGTCGGCGAGGTGCGCGGCGGACTCTATCCGCAGCTTGAGCGCACGCCCTGGGCTGGCATGGGCGATCTGACGCCGCAGTTGGCTGGTGCGTTCGATGCTGTGCCGACGCCGTCCGCGCCTTCCCCCGCCACGGCGGAACTCACTTTCAATGAGGCGGCTGAGAACGATAACGCCACCGTTCAATATGAACGTGGCGGCGACAGCTACAGCAAAGGCCGATTCTATCAATCAGCGCCTTCCGCTCCCCAGACCCTGGACATCATCGACCCCGAGGCGCAGGTACAGACCGGCCCCGGTATCCCGACCTGGAGCTGGAACCGTTTCGAGCTGGCCTGGACCGGGCCGGTCGGACAGGACGAACAGGCGCGGCTGTGGCTGCTGACGCCGGGCTGGAATCTCCTGGTCTCGCTGCTGGGAAGCCTGCTGCTGGTTCTGCTCGGTCTGCGGCTGACTGACGTCATACCGAAGCAGGCCAGCGCGAATGCGGGTCTGGCCCTGCTGCTGGCGGTGGGGCTGGGCGCCGGTGGCGTCGCGACGCCGACCCAGGCCGACGAGCTGCCGACACCCGAACTCTTGCAGGAACTGCGCGAGCGTCTGCTCGCGCCGCCCGACTGTCTGCCCGAGTGTCTGGATCTGTCGCATCTCGCGCTGCGGGCCGAGCCTGATCGCCTGACCCTGGACCTGACCCTGGATGCGGCGGTCGCGGTCGCGGCCGCGCTTCCGGGCGGTGCGGGCGGCTGGACGCCGAATGAAATTCATCTGGATGGCGCGCCGCTGGATCGTCTGAGCCGCGATGCCGAAGACCGGCTGCGGGTGCCGCTCGCCGCCGGTCGCCATCGGCTCCTGCTCGCCGGGCCGCTGCCGAGCCGCAATCAGATCGACATCCCACTGAGCCTCGCCCCGCGTCAGGTGACGGTTCAGGCCGATGGCTGGCGGGTCGAAGGGCTGGATGCAGCCGGTCGCGCGGGGTCGCAACTGCAACTGGTCAGGCTGTCCGAGGCCGGTCTTCCCGCCGACCAGCCCCTGACTCAGGATGCGCTGCCGCCGCTGCTGCGGGTCGAGCGTCGCCTGCAGATCGGCATCGACTGGCGGGTCGAGACCCGGATCCAGCGTCTGTCCGCACCCGAGTTCCCGCTCCTGCTGCCGGTGCCGCTCCTGCCCGGCGAATCGGTCCAGACCCCCGGCATTCAGGTCGAGGGCAATCGGGTGCTGGCGGGACTGGCGCCCGGCATGAGCGAACTGGCCTGGACCTCCACCCTGGAGCCGGTCACTGCACTGACGCTGACCGCAAGCCCGGACAGCCGGCTCAACGAGGTCTGGTCGCTGGATCTCAGTCCCATGTGGCATCTGCAACCGCAGGGGCTCGCGCCGGTGCATCAGCGCGAGTCGTCGGACCGCTGGCTGCCCACCTGGCGACCGCTGCCCGGCGAAACCCTGGCGCTGACCATCAGCCGTCCGTCCGGCGTGCCCGGTCCCACACTCACCATCGACCGGGTGGATTATCGGGTCGAACCGGGGCGTCGGGGCAGCGAGTCCAACCTGACGCTGGCGGTGCGCAGCAGTCAGGGCGGGCGTCACGCCATTCGTCTGCCGGATGGGGCCGAGCCGCTGCGTCTCAGTGTCGATGGCCGGAGCCTGCCGGTTCCCGCGCCGGGGACCGCCATCGACCTGCCGCTGATTCCCGGCAGCCAGTCGATGCAGGTTGCGTGGCGCGAATCAGCCGTGCCCGGACCCGGTTTCAGCCCGGCCAGTCCCGATCTGGGCGCCCCGGCGGTCAATCTGAACCTGTCGCTGCGCCTTTCCCCTGACCGCTGGGTGCTCTTTGCCGGCGGACCACAGATGGGGCCGGCTGTGCTCTTCTGGGGCGTGCTCCTGGTCATCGCGGGTCTGGCTGCGGCGCTGGGCCGCAGCCGTCTCACACCCTTGCGAACGCACGACTGGTTCCTGCTTGGCATCGGTCTCAGTCTGTCGCAGGTGTGGGTGGTGCTGCTGGTCGCCGGCTGGCTCTTCGCGCTCGGTCTGCGTCGCCAGCTCAATGCGCAGACCTCGCCCTGGCGCTTCAATCTGACTCAGATCGGTCTGATCCTGCTGACCCTGGCGGCGCTGGCGGCGCTGCTCGGTGCGGTGCAACAGGGTTTGCTGGGCCATCCGGCGATGCAGATCAGCGGCAACGGCTCGTCCGCGAGTCTGCTCAACTGGTATCAGGATCGCGGCGGGCCGACCCTGCCGGCGGTCTGGGTCTTCTCGGTGCCGATATGGATCTATCGCGCACTCATGCTCGGCTGGGCGCTGTGGCTGGCCTTCCGTCTGCTGAACTGGCTGCGCTGGGGCTGGGATGGTTTCTCGCAGCCACTGCTCTGGCGCGAGTGGCGGTGGGTGCGCCCGAGCCCCAAACCCGTTTCCACAACGGTCGATACCGACGGGCGGGGATGAATAGACAGGATTAACAGGATTTTTCAGGATTGACGAAGCCCTTAAGCCACTGTTTTAAATACCGTTAATCCTGCCAATCCTGTCTTAACCCGATGGTTTTAGATCCGCCGCCCTGATCCAGATCAAGGCGCGGGCGATGCGCGGACCGCAGAATCGCCGCCTCCTGCATTCTGTCAGACCGGATTTTCACACCATGCCGCCCATTATCGCCGACGCCTTCACCCAGGATCATCATCGCTGCGACCATCTGCTCGCCGCCGTCGAAACCCGTCTTGGGGACAGCGACTGGAGCGTGATCAGCACCGCCGCAGAAACGCTCATCGATGCCATGAACCATCACTTCGCCCAGGAAGAAGAGTCGCTGTTTCCGGCGCTGGCGCAAGTCTTGCCGATGGCCGAACAGCCCATCGACGTCATGCGCGGCGAGCATGCGCAGATGCGCCAACTTTTCGCTGAACTCGGCGAAGCGGTCGCTATCCGCGACCAGACTGCCTGTCAGGGGATTCTGGAGACCCTGCATTTCCTGGTGCAGCAGCACAATCACAAGGAAGAAGGCGTGCTCTATCCCCTGGCCGATAACGCGCTGACCGGGCGCGCGGCGGAGTTCGCCACGGCCATCGCCGATGTCTGAGCTGGCAATGGTCCCGGTTCTGGACGTCCGCCGGCTGGAACCGCCCGAGCCGCTGGAGCGCATTCTCGACGCGCTCGCCGATCTGCCAGCCGGTGAGCCGCTCTGCGTCCTGCACCGGCGCGAGCCTTTTCCGCTTTACGATCTGCTCAAACGCATGGGCTATGACTGGCGGACACAGGGACAGGATGACCGCTTCGAGATCCTGATCTGGCCGCGCGAGGCGCCACCTTCCCGCCGCGAGTCGGACGAGGGGCAACCGGATTGAAAACCGCCGGACTCAGCCTGGATCAGGCGCCGCCAATCGGTGTGCCCTTTGCCTTCTTTCTGGTGGCACCGCTCTTTGCCGCACTCGCTGGCGGTCTGCTGCTGTGGCAGGGCGAAGCGGTTCTGGTCTCGCGCTGGACCCCGGTGGCACTGGCCGTCACCCATCTGCTGGCGCTGGGCTTTCTCACCCAGATCATGTGCGGCGCGCTGTTACAGATGCTCCCGGTGCTCGCCGGCTCACCGGTGCCGCGCGTGGTGGCGATCGGTCGCGCCACGCAGATGCTCCTGATTCTGGGAACGCTCTCGCTCTCCGCCGGATTCCGGTGGGGCGGTGTGATCTGGCTGACGACGGGCGCGGGTGCGCTCGGTCTGGGTCTGACAATCCTGATCGTCGCGGTGGGCATGGCGCTCTGGCGCGCCCAAGGCGTGCGACAGACGGTCATCGCCATGCGTCTGGCGCTCGCCGCGCTGACGGTCACGGCCCTGCTCGGACTCATGCTGGTCGCCGTGCTGGCAGGCGGTTCCAGTCTGTCGGGATTTGCCGGCTGGGTGGATCTGCATCTCGGCTGGGGACTGCTGGGCTGGGCCGGGATCCTCATCATGGGCGTGGGCTATCAGGTCGTGCCCATGTTCCATGTCACACCCTCTTATCCGTCCTGGCTGATGCGCTGGGCTGCGCCGCTTGCCGCCATTGGCCTGCTGGCCGCGACGGTTCTGACGGCGACCGGTCGGACCGACCTCGCCATCCGGGGCATGGGGCTGTCAGCGATCATCTTCGTCGTCTTCGCCGCCGCCACGCTCGACCGCCAGCACCGCCGCGAGCGACCACGGCTCGATGTCACGCTGCTCTACTGGCGCTCGGCAATGCTCGCCGCCATGCTGGCGGCACTCGTCTGGCTGACCGGCGGTCGGGCTGAATTGACCGGCGTGTTGCTCCTGGTTGGCGTCGGTGTCGGTCTGCCGAGCGGCATGCTGTTCAAGATCATGCCCTTTCTGAGCTGGTTCCATCTCCAGCACCGTCAGGTCGCGATGCGCCGCTTCAGTGTGCGGTTGCCGCACATGCAGAGCTTCATCCCGGAGACCCAGGCGCGGATTCAGTTCGGCGTCTATCTGGTGGCGCTGGGGTTATTGGCGGCGGCAGCGGCCTGGCCCGGAATCGGCCTGACGCGACCCGGCGGATTGGCGCTCATCCTTGCGTCGCTGCTCCAGAGCTGGCTGCTGTTGCAGTGCTGGAGCGGGTTTCGCCGCTTCAGGCTGAATTTGGATTGATGCTGGACGCGGTTTAGAGCCGGCCCGTCTGCTTCAGCCGCGACACCAGAATCTCAATCAGTCCCGGATGACTGCCGACCAGCGGCGAGGGATGAATCCGCAGACCGGGATAATCGGCCTCGATCCGCGTGCGGATCGCGTCGATATCGCCACCCGGACCGGCATGACGACCGGCGGAGAGAAAGAGCATGGCCAGGACGATGGGCGTCATCGGGTCGGCGTCGGCCAGACGACGCAACTGATCTTCCAGCAGTTCCCCGTTGAAGTCGTATTCCACTCCCGCGCGCCGCTCCATCGCCGCCTCATCGATCCGCATCTCCCGTCCCAGCCGTTGCCTCAACTCGTCGCCCAGCCAGCGGCGCACCGCCGTCACGGCTGGGAGGGGCGACCCATGATCGACCAGAACCACACGAAGCGGCATGAAGCCTGCCGATTCGGCGGTCTGTCGGATATGATCGGTGAGGATGTCAACCAGACGCGGTTCGCCAGCCGGCAATGGACAGAGCTCGGGGGCGATGCGGAGCCGAAAGGGACCGAATTCGTCGGCCAGCGCGGCGGCGGTCTCGGGGACGAAGGCGGAAAGTGCACGGCTGGGACCGAAGAACAGTGGGATCAGCACCAGATCGCGGACGCCTTCGGTGAGCAGGCGTCGAAGGCTGGGGGCAAGGATGTCAGCGGGTTGATCGTCGAGCTGCGCGGGAGGGATCTGATCGGCATGCAGCAATGAGACCGGATGGACCGGCTCGCCGATCCGCTCGGCCAGCCGCCCGGCGAGTCGCCGCAGATTCAGAATGGAGTTGGCCCGGCGCGAGCCGTTATCAAGCAGCAGGATGGTCCGCATGCCCTAGCCCGAGGGATCGGCAGGTGGTTTCGCCGCCGGTTGGACGCGCGCCAGGGAGCTCAGATCGAGCGTCACCGCGACAGATGAAGCAGGCGGACGCTGGCTGTCCGGGCGGGTGCCGATCCAGAGCGCCACCGAGGCGAGGATGGTGGCGACCAGGACGGCGGTCACCCAGCCGGGCTGGACGAGTCCGAACCAGATCAGGTAACTGCCGGCCATGCCGCCAATAGCGGCGATTTTGCCGGTGCGGCAGATCTCGCCATGTTCGAGAAAGCCGCGAATGGAGGCCCCAAAATGCGGATGCTCCACCAGAAAGCGCACCCGTTGCGGCTTGCTGCGCAGCCACAGCCAGGCGGCGGCGATCCAGAAAACCGTCGTCGGCATCAGGGGCACGACCATGCCGACGAAGCCGAGGCCGAAACAGAGCCAGGCCAGGAGGTTGTAGATCAGCCTTCGCCGGGGATGGGTGGCGACGTCAGGGTTTTGTCTGGCGCGCGCGTTGTTCTGCATGCGAAGTGCTCCGGGGCGAATAGCGACCGATTTCGAGCGCACAACTATAGCGGGTTTGGCTCGACCCTGCCTTCGCCCTGACTCCCAAAAAGCGCCAGGATGGCAACGAGGCCAGGTCATATACTGTCATGCGGCGTCAAGGGATCCACGATATCAATCAGTTTTACCCGGATGGAGATCGCGCAGCCATGCAACACCACGACCGTCAGCCGTTTGTTTCCGATGCAGCCGGAGTGCTCCAGGATCTGTCCGGGCCGACATCCCGTCGGCAGTTCGATGTCGCACCGGGCGAGCCTCTGACCGCCCTGGACGGGTTTCTACTGGAATCGCAACCCATCCGCGAAACCGAGGCAACCATCCTGATCGCCGATCTGCGTGGCTTCACGGCGCTCATGGAGTCATTGCCGACGGCCGCCCTGGTCGGGGCGCTGAACCGTTTCTACCACCTGACGGCGCAGACGATTGTGCGTCATGGCGGATTCATCGATAAGTTCATGGGCGATTCGGTCATGGCGCTGTTCGGCGCCCCGGTGCGTCGCGCCGACGATCTCCTGCGGGCGCTGGTCTGCGCGGTCGAGATCCAGCGGGCCATGGTGAAACTCAACGCCGCCAGTGAGGAGAACGATGAACCGAGTCTCTACGCGGGCATCGCCATCAGCACCGGCAAGGTCATGGCCGGCAGTTTCGGCTCGCCTTTCCACAGCGAGTACACCGCCATCGGGGATCCGGTCAATCTCGCGGCCCGCATCGAAGGTTACAGCCTGCGCGGTCAGGTCTTGATCAGCGAGGCCAGTTATCGAGGCGCACGCGATCAGATCGAGATCGGCGCGGTCAATGACGTGCTCGTCAAGGGCAAGACGAATCCGGTCACACTCTACGAACTCAAGGCCGTCACCTATCCCGAAACGCTGGCGGTACCTGAGATCGAGATCCGCAGATCGCCCCGGATCCAGGTCGATTTCCCGATCCTGTTCCGCAAGGTCGAATCCAAGCGGATCCTCGCCGAGCGCTTCGTCGGCCAGGTCAACGACATGAGTTATGACGGCATGAGCGCCGATCTGCCGCTGATCCTGCCCACCTATTCCGAGATCCTCATGTCGTTGACGCCGGAACTCGGCACGGGTCAGGCGGCGGAGGTCTATGCCAGGGTGCTGCGTGCAAAAAGCAACCAGGGGCGTTATCGCACCAGTCTGCAATTCACCACCGTCGGCACCCCTGGTCATGGCAGGATCAAGGAATATATCGATCATGTGCTGTGGGGCAAATGATCGCACGACTGGCTCAATCGCTCCGTGCCTGGAAGCGCGCGACAACCTCGCCCTTAGCGTCGATGAGCGTCAGTCTGGGGCCTTCGATCCGGTAGCCGGATACGAGGCTCAGGGCATTGGCGTAAGCAGTGGCCTGTTCAGCCACCGCGTCCGGCCCCCGACAGGCCATGCGGGTCGTCGCGAGGGGACCGATGCGCAGACGGCCAGACTCCAGCACATAGCCGCTGACATAGCGATTGCAGCCATCGGAGCCGTTGAGCGTACCCTGATCATGGAAATCCAGACTGATTTGGGTGTTTTCCATGGGTGCAACCAGCCCCTGCCGGTCATGCCGATAGGCTTCGAGCATCCAGACATTGTCCACCAGCGGCGATGCCGGAAGCGCCCGCCAGACAAGCAATGTCACACCCGTGTCATCCAGCAATTCCAGCCGTTCGCCACTCTGACGAACAGTTTTCGCCGCTGTCAGCGCAGCGATGACCGCCTGCTCCTGCTGCATCAGTGGTTCGGGGCAGGCCATCATGGTCGAGGCCATACTGGCCCCGATGACGAGCCTGTCACCATCGAGGGTGTAGGATCCGGAGAACTGATTGCAGCCAGCGCGACCGGAAACCTGTCCGTCCTCGAAGCGAAAAGGCGTCACCCCGGCATTGGCGGCGATCTCGACCAGTCCATTGGCCGACTGGTAGCCAACCAGTTGCCAGCCACGGCCTGCGAGATTGACCGGCTGGCGGTCTGGCGACTCCGCAACCGGTTCAGCCGCGCTGACCGCGCCGGATAACGCCACGACCATCATCGCGACGGCAAGACAAGAGTGGGTCTGCTGCATGAACAATCTCCCGAATCAGGCTCTGTTGGCGGAAATGTCTGGATCATGGGCCGCCGCCTTGACGAATCCGTCCGGCAACAGCCAGGAGTGCTCAGTCTAAACCGACCATGGATTCTGTGGTGCGGAAGGTTGATGCTGGGTCTGGACATCTGCCATGGCGGGCGTTCCAATCTGTGCGGGCGCAACTCCGACAGGATCCGCTACCCGCCACCCCCACAACAGGCGATATCCATGCAATTTATCGATTTGAAATCACAATACAGTCGGATTGAACCGGACGTTCAGTCCCGAATCCAGTCGGTACTCAATCACGGCCAGTACATCATGGGGCCGGAGGTCGGGGAGCTGGAGACGCGACTGGCCGAGTTTGTCGGCGTTTCTCACTGCATCGGGATGTCGAGCGGAACCGACGCCCTGCTGATCGCCATGATGGCGCTGGAGATCGGACGGGGCGATGAGGTCATCACCTCCCCTTTCACCTTCATCGCCACCGGCGAGATGATCGCCCTGCTCGGTGCGCGTCCGGTCTTCGTGGACATCGACCCGGCCACCTATAACCTGGATCCCGCGCAGATCGAAGGGGCCATCACCGGGCGCACCCGCGCCATCATGCCGGTGTCGCTGTACGGACAGTGCGCCGACCTGGACGCCATCAATGCCGTCGCGGCACATCATCGGCTGCCGGTCATCGAAGACGCGGCGCAGAGCTTTGGCGCAGGTTATAAAGGGCGACGCTCGGGCGGGCTGTCGCGCATCGGCTGCACCTCCTTTTTCCCGTCCAAACCCTTGGGCGCCTATGGAGACGCCGGCGCCTGTTTCACTGACGACGCGGATCTGGCCAAACGGATGCGCGAAATCCTCAACCACGGTCAGGATCGGCGCTACCATCACCCGCGTCTGGGCGTGAATGGACGGCTCGATACCTTACAGGCCGCGATCCTGCTCGCCAAACTGGCTATCTTCCCCGATGAAATCGCCGCTCGTTCAGCGATCGGCGCACGCTATACGCAGCTTTTTCATGAGCGGGGAGCGGCGTCGAGCGCTGCGGGCGGGGCGTCGGTGCTCACCCCTTTCATCCAGCCGGAGAATCTGTCCGTCTACGCCCAGTACACCATTCAGGTGCCTGATCGGGATGCCGTCGCCGCGCAGCTCCAGCAACAGGGCATCCCGACCGCCGTGCACTATCCGGTGCCACTGAATGAACAGCCGGTGTTTCATGTCGGTCTGGTCGCAGAGGAAACGCCGATCAGCGCGGCGATTGCCAAACGGGTCATCAGTCTGCCGATGCACCCCTATCTGTCCGAGGAAACGCAGGTTCAGATCGTGGATGCCGTTGCCAGGGCCGCCGGCCTGCCCAACCTCCGCTGACCGCCAGGACAGGCACTGACCGCCCATCCGTTATACTCCGCCATTTCGCAAGCGTCCGATCACGAGCCCGAGCCCCATGCTGGATAAACACTACGACCCACACACACTGGAAGCCCACTGGTATCGCAACTGGGAGGAGCAGGGCCATTTCGCGCCACCCGCGACCGCCAACAGCGATGGGGACAGCGCCTATTGCATCATGATCCCGCCGCCGAACGTCACCGGCAGTCTGCACATGGGTCATGCCTTCCAGGATACCATCATGGATGCCCTGATCCGTTATCACCGGATGCAGGGCCAGCAAACACTCTGGCAGGCCGGTACCGACCACGCGGGCATCGCCACGCAGATGGTCGTGGAACGGCTGATTGAGGCCGAGGGCAAGACTCGCCACGACTACGGACGCGACGCCTTTATCGAGCGGATCTGGGAGTGGAAGGCCGAATCCGGCGGCACCATCACCCGCCAGCTCCGACGCATGGGCTCCTCATTGGACTGGGCGCATGAGCGCTTCACCATGGACGAGGGTCTGTCTGAGGCAGTGCGCGAGGTCTTCGTCCGTCTCTATGAAGAAGGTCTGATCTATCGCGGCAAACGGCTGGTGAACTGGGATCCGGTGCTGCACACGGCGGTCTCGGATCTGGAGGTGCTGTCCGAGGAAGAAAGCGGTTTCATGTGGGAGATGCGTTACCCATTGATCCTGCCGCCGGGCGTCGATGGTCCCCGCTATCTGGTCGTCTCCACCACCCGCCCCGAGACCATGCTGGGCGACTGCGCGGTCGCGGTCAATCCCGAAGACGAGCGATACAGACACCTGATCGGCGAATTCGTCGAGCTGCCGCTGACCGGACGGCGCATCCCCATCATCGCCGACGAGCACGCCGACCCCGAGTTCGGCACCGGCTGCGTCAAGATCACCCCGGCGCACGATTTCAACGACCATCAGGTCTGGCTGCGTCATCGCGACGAGATCGCCATCGCCGAGCAGCCGCATGGCGGACTCATCAACATCTTCACGCCGGATGCCGCCATCCGCGACAACGAACCGGAAGAAGGCCAGTTGCTGCCGTCCGCCTATATCGGGCTCGACCGTTACGAGGCCCGCAAGCGCATCGTCGCCGATCTGGAATCGCTCGGCCTGCTGGCGGCAGTCAGGGATCACAAGCTCCAGCAGCCGCGCGGCGACCGCTCGGGCGCAGTCATCGAGCCCTATCTGACCGATCAGTGGTATGTGCGGGTGCAGCCGCTCGCCGAGCCGGCGATCAGAGCGGTCGAGAATGGCGACATCCGCTTCGTCCCCGACAACTGGAAGAACACTTATTTCGAGTGGATGCGCAACATCCAGGACTGGTGCATCAGCCGCCAGATCTGGTGGGGACATCGCATCCCGGCCTGGTATGACCTGGAAGGCAATGTCTATGTCGGGCGCTCCGAGCAGGAGGTCCGCGAGCAACACGGCTTCGGTCCCGAGGTTGCGCTGCGCCAGGACGAAGACGTGCTCGATACCTGGTTCAGCTCCGCGCTCTGGCCCTTCAGCACACTCGGCTGGCCTGAAGACACCGAGCGGCTCAAGACCTTCTATCCAACCTCGGTGCTGGTCACGGGTTTCGACATCATCTTCTTCTGGGTCGCGCGGATGATCATGATGGGGCTCAAGTTCATGGGTGACGTACCCTTCCGCGAGGTCTACATCCATGGACTGGTGCGCGACGCCCACGGCGACAAGATGTCCAAGTCCAAGGGTAACGTCCTCGACCCCATCGATCTGATCGACGGTATCGAGCTGGAGACCCTGGTCGAGAAACGCACCAAGGGTATGATGCAGCCGCACCTGGCAGCCAAGATCGCGAAGGACACCCGCAAGGATTTCCCCGACGGCATCCCCGCCTTCGGTACCGATGCACTGCGCTTCACCTTCGCCGCGCTCGCTACCACCGGACGCGACATCAAGTTCGACTTGGGCCGCACCGAGGGCTATCGCAACTTCTGCAACAAGCTCTGGAACGCCTCGCGCTACGTGCTGATGAACACCGAGGGTCAGGATTGCGGCCTGGGGTCTGAACCCATCGAATTGAGCGCCGCCGACCGCTGGATCCGCGCCCGCCTGAATGCCACGGTCGTCACCGTCACCAGCGCCATCGAGAGCTATCGCTTCGATCTCGCCGCGCAGGCCATTTACGACTTCACCTGGAACGAGTTCTGCGACTGGTATCTGGAGCTGTCCAAGCCGGTACTGACCGGCGAGCAGGCGAGCGACGCCGCCAGACGTGGCACCCGTCAGACCCTGGTGCGCACGCTCGAAACCCTGCTGCGTCTGGCGCACCCCATCATGCCCTTCATCACCGAAGAAATCTGGCAGAAGATCAAACCGCTGACGGGTGTCGATGGGGACACCATCATGCTCGCGCCCTACCCCATTCAGGATCCCGCCGCCGACGACGCTCAGGCGGTCGGTGAGATCGACTGGGTCAAGCAGTGCATCCTGGGCATCCGACGCATCAAGGGCGAGATGAACATCGCGCCCGGCAAACCGCTGCCGGTGCTGGTCGCCAATGCCTCCGGGCAGGAGCGGCAGTGGCTGGAGACGGCGCGACCCTATCTGGATTTCCTCGCCCGCACCGAGTCGATCGGCGTGCTTGATGACGAATCGCAGGCGCCCGAGTCGGCCATCGCCCTGGTCGGGGCGATGAAAATCCTGATCCCGATGGCCGGGTTGATCGACAAGGACGCCGAGCTCAAACGTCTCGACAAAGAGATCGCGCGGCTGACCGACGATATCGCCCGCACCGAGTCCAAGCTCGCCAATCCAGCCTTCGTCGATAAGGCCCCGGTGGCAGTGGTCGATAAGGAGCGCGCCAAGCTCGCTGAGCATGCGGCGGCCATCGCCAATCTGCAAACTCAGCGCGACAGGATCGCCGCCTTGTGAGATGACCGGCGCGCTTGCCAGTTTGGGAAGCGCGCGCAATGATTGAGCGCGCTTCCGCCATCACATCAAGGGACTCAGGCCATGCCTGCACAATCACTGATCGAACATTACAGCGTCGAGGATTACCGCCGGTGGGAGGGCGACTGGGAGCTGATCCACGGCATGCCCCTGGCGATGTCGCCATCGCCAGTCATCCAGCATCAGCGGATCGCCAAGCGCATCGTCCTCCAGCTTGACGAGGCGCTGGGTGACTGTCCCAACTGTGAAGCCCTCTACGAGATCGATGTCGAGTTCTCGCAGGATACGGTGGTGCGCCCCGATGTCATCGTCATCTGCTTCGAGCCCGTCGGCGACCGCCTGACCCGTGCCCCGGATCTGATCTTCGAGGTGCTCTCACCAGCGACCGCCCGGCGTGACGAGTACACCAAGTTTCAGCTCTATGGCGAGGAAGGTGTGCGCTGGTATGTGGTGGTGGATCCAGCGGCGTCCAGGGCAAAGGTCTATCGGCTGATCGATGGCCAATACCGCAAGGTTGGCGATTTTTACGACGAATCCCTGTCATTCGATCTGTCGGGCTGCAAGATCGAGTTCGATTTCAGACGGCTGTGGCAGGGGCGCCGCGCGTGAGTGGGACCGCAGCGGGAGAAAACGCAGCACCTTGAATGGCACCGGACACGACCTGGACTGACTGAAAGCGACGACTGGAAACCCCTGGTCGCCGACCCCATTGAGCCATTCCTGACCGCCCGCCGCCCTGCCCGGAGACTCCCATCATGGCGCCACAACAACCCATCGACCGCTGGCTCTCGATCCTCTTTCATTATGTCGAAAAACTGGTGCTGGTCGGCGTCGGCGGACTGGCGCTGGTCGGCATCGGTCAGATCCTCCTGGAGATCGCTGCCAACCGCGAGGTCAGGCTCGAAGATCTGCTGCTGATGTTCATCTTCATCGAAATCATGGCGATGGCGAATGTCTATTTCGTCAGACGTTCGGTACCCTTTACCTATCCCATGTTCATCGCCGTCACCGCGCTCTCGCGACTGATCGTGCTTCAGGGCAAGAACATCGCCCCCGAAAATCTCATCTACGAAAGCGGCGCCATCCTGCTGGTCAGTCTCGCCATCCTCATCATCCGCTTCAGCCAGCGCTACAGCGCCGCCGCCATCGAAACCGAAGAGACCGACGACAAACATGGTTGAGTTCGCCGCCTACCTGTTCATCGGCAGCCTGTCTGGCCTGCTGGCCGGTTTGTTTGGCATCGGCGGCGGGGTGGTGATGGTGCCAGCGCTGATCCTGGTCTTTACCCCGCTGAACCTTGGCGGCGACTGGATCCCGCATCTGGCGGTCGGCACCTCACTGGCGACCATCATCGGCACAGGCGCGGCCTCAGCCTATGCTCATCATCGACGCGGCGGGGTGCGCTGGGATCTGGCCGGCAGGCTGGCTCCGGGCATCGTAATCGGCGCCTGGACCGGGGCGGGACTGGCAGCCCTGATCGCCGATCTCTGGCTGAAACGTATCTTTGCTGTCTTTCTGCTTTTCATTGGTATGCGGATGCTGATACGGATCAGATCACAGCACAACCGTCCGCTGCCGGGCAGGGTCGGTCTCTGGGGCGTCGGCGGCGGAATCGGGATGCTCTCGGCACTGGTGGGGATCGGCGGCGGCACCCTGACCGTTCCCTTTCTGAACGGACGCGGGATCGACATGCGTCAGGCGGTTGGGACATCCGCCGCCTGCGGTCTGCCGATTGCCATCGCGGGCGCCATCGGTTTCATGGTCGCTGGCTGGGGACACGCGGGCTTGCCTGAACTCAGCACCGGTTTTGTGTACTGGCCAGCGGTGTTGGTCATGCTGCTCGCCAGCATGCCAACAGCGCCACTGGGGGCACGTCTCGCCCATGCGCTGCCGGTCGATCTGCTGAAACGCTTGTTTGGCTTGCTGCTGCTGGCGGTCGCGTGGCGGCTGGCGGTTTAGAGCAAACCGGGACGGAGACGCCCCGGCGGATCCTGATAACTACTTGCAGCGCGGGTTGTTGCTTGCACAGGCCAAGTTCATCAAGGGCACGATATTGGTGCTAAGGAATGGACTGGCTCCCTGCAACTTAACAGCCTGGTTGGTATAGCCCCAGCTTGTGGTGCCAATGACCCGATTGAATCCGGCCTCTGATCCCAATGTAACGCCATCACTCAGAACAGCCGAGATTCCAAGATTGACCAGTTCAGGACCGCCACTCGAACCGCCGGTCTGCCGGGAACCCCAGATCGTGTTATTGACATTGCTGCTGCCACTGATATAGCCCTCGCTATCCGTGCGCTGCATCCGCCGCCCGCCATCATGTGAACGAGGATAACCCAACTGATTGATCAATGCGATCTTCCCTACCGTGAACCCGCTGCCCGTAAAACCATAGCCATTCCAGCCATAGCCATACCAACCGGTCTGGGTTCCAGGATAGGCGCCGCTTTTTGGCGTCAATTGCAAAACGGCGATATCATTCTTGCAGACAACACCCTTCGCGCCTGATGCGCAGGGGTCCGTTCCATTGAAATAGGACGCCATGACATGAACCTTGGTCACTGACCAGGCACCATAGGGCGCAACGCCATCATAATAGGCTGGAACGAAACTGAAGCTGGTGAAGAATTTTTTCTTTCCGAAGTCGGAAACACAATGCGCCGCCGTCACTGCAATCCCTCGCTTAATCAATGAGGCAGAACAAATATAGTTGCTGCTGCCTATTTTGAAAAAAAGCTTTCCGGCTGGCGAGTAGGGATAAAGCTTTGAGACGTTTTGCGATGATACCAAATCGACCCGCGACGTGGTAAAGGGGAGGTTTCCCGTGCCGTACTCAGATGGAGCGACACCACCCAAATCCAGCGATTCATCCACTTCAAGGCTGTTCAGATTAAGCTGTTCCTTCGGGACCAGACGAACCGGCGTTTGTTTGCCGTTTCCTGTTGCGCCCCCGACAGAACCCGGAGAGCCAAAGGAGCCGACCTCTTCCTCAGTCGCCAGATCATGACTGGAGACATCGATATTCGCCTGAGGCAAGGGCATGGCGCGTGCGCTGGCGTAATCGATGCTGTTTGCTGCGGCATTGGCCTGCTGACTCGGGACAGACCAGGTGGTGATTTGACCTTGTTGCTGCACAGTCGCCCCATCAGCAAAAACGGCTGGTGCAAAGGAGGCGACCGACGAAAGCGCCGTGACCATCACGGCAGATTTTATCAGGGTATTTCTCATGGTTTCTCTCCAGATGTAGTCCGCAGGGTCAAGTCTAAACTACGTCCAGAGCGACATGCATCATTTTCATTTTGCGTTTAGGCTTGAAGATGTCATCAACTTCAACCCTCCTCGGGTCTACCCGAGGAGGGGGCATGCAGCGCATACTGAACTCGGTTTTTACTGATTATTCGCATGCGCCAAACAAATAGCGATGACATCTTCCGAATCGTTGTTATCCGATGATGTCTTACTAAATGGTGGCGAGGTCATTTCCTGCCAGAAGGTACCGCTCGTTGTCGTGGGCGGCGTGAAACAACTGCCGAGACAGCGTTTATGGCTGTTGACGCCATTGACCCAATTCGACCCTGGATCCGTGTCAGCCGACCCATCGGTATCAGCCGTTTCGGCGAGTCCTCCCGTCCAGCCGATGATCCAGGGGCCACCGCTCGAACCGCCGGTCAGATCGCTGCCGATGACCTTTGAAACCTGACCACCTGAACTAAAATCATGGGTATACCATTCAGTGGAAGCCGTTGTTTGCAGCGTATTCCCATTGAACGGGGCTCCAGCCGGATAACCAAAAGTGCGTTCCGCCTGTTGCGGCGCAAAGTTCCAAGCCCGTCCCAGCGTGCCGGTCACATTGCCGATCTTGCTGGCCATCTTTCTGCCGGTAGTGTTCATGACCAGACAGGAATAGTCATAATCGGGATCGCCCCCGTTGTGCCAGGGAGCGGCAACAACACTCGTCGTGACGGCCCAGCAATCGCGTGTCGGATGTGGCGCGCCGTTGTAACTTGGGCAGAAGAGCCGGTTGGTCGCAAACTTGCCATTGCCATCCGAGTTGCAGTGGCCGGCTGTGATAACCGTGCTGCGACCGATGACCGATGCCGAACAAACAAAATTCTTTCCTCCCAAAGTGAAGAACAGTTTACCAATGGCGGATTTCGGATAAGCCGTGATCGGTTCAGCCTCTCTCCAACGCTGGAAAGGCCCATAAGGACCCGTTTTGGGATTGATCGGTTTCGCGCCATGCATGGGGCTGATCTGATCCCCAAAGGCTTCAAAAGACCCCGTCGATGAGTCGATGCCATTCATTGGCAGCGAGCGTGGTTGCGTATCGCAATTCGTCGCTTTTGGAGGACAGCCGGGCACAAATCCCGGCTCGCCATCAATCATCTGAGGATCGGGAGGGTAGGCAAGAGATTGCTCATCGACGATGACCGTCGGCACAGGCCGCGGTTGCGCCTGTCGCATCCGCTCGGGTGTCCAGTAATTCTCAATCGCCTGCGGGTTTGCCTGCCTTTGATTTCCAGTTACATCCGCTTCCGAGACCACGCCCGGTATCGGTGCCGCGTTCGCGCCACTGATTGCCAATATGCCGCCAAGCATTGATAAAGATAATAATTTTGGGCTTTTCATGGCATTTCCCGATTGATTCAAGATAGGATGGTTCGAATCACGCAAACTCTTGCAGCGACACAGCCAGCAGATCGCTGCACTTGAGCTTATACCGAGACGACGATTTTTCCAGTACTTTACTCAACAAAATATCATCTGAGTTAAAGTGGATGAACATGGGTCTTCCGGCGTCTGTTTAAGCGCGCCGACTCAAGCGCCAGCCGCCAGTAAGGAAACGTCTGATCGCTCTGGCGGTACGCCGCGTCAGACACCTCTGATCCATCGCGAATTCAAAGTGTTGTCAGCGCCATAGGTTCAGTAGCTGGCATTGGAACAGGCAGAGTTCTGGCGGAATTGAGACGAGTAGTTATCCTTGCGACCATTTGGGTCAGCCGCCCCCCAGGATGTGACCCCGATCACCGCCATGTTTCGGCACCGTGCCACCGGAAAGTGAGGCATTGCGCCCCGAGAAATTCACCACCCAAGGTCCACCGCTCGACCCACCCGTGAAGTTGCTGCCTTGCCAAAGCCGTCCGGCGTTGGCGACAGTGGTGGTATAGGTCGGTCCTTCAGCGCGTTGCATGATGCGGCCCTGATCCATCAGCCCCGGATACCCCAGCGTCTCCGTGATTGAACTCCAATCGGATTGACAGACTGAATTTAGATCAGGTCTCACGCCTTTTCCTGGCAATTCACCCTGTAAAAAAAGCAATAGCAGACTGCTCAACGCCCTCGCCCCAACACCAGCCGCCGGTAAAGAAACACCTGACCACTCTGGTTGCGCAGCGCCAGACGGCCATCATCCAGGGCGAACTCGAAGGTCTGGATGAAGCTCTCCCGTCGATTGGCCAGATCAACGCGATTTGACTCAACGCGAATCTCACCGTCGATGGCGCCCCGACCGAGCGCATAGAGTCGATAGAACCGCCCCTGGACGATCAGCAGACCGCCCTGGTTGTCCTCCCAGATCCCTTCCAGCACCGAACCGCCCCAGGGCATCGCCCCTCCTCCGCTCGGCAGCGAGAGGTTGCCAAAGGCGGATGGCCACCCCGACAGCGCCGAATTGGGCCCGCCAATGTGCGTCAAGCCCATGGATTCCATCATCCGCGCAATCGCGTTGCCCATGGCCTGCGCCATCGTCTCCTGCGCTGCGGCAGGCGGCGTCAGAATCAGAACAAACGCGAGCATCGGCAGGCTGCGCACGCTCAATGAAAAAAAACGGGGAAACGGCATGGACATCGCGATCGAACCAATTATTTTGAACGCCAAAAATCAGCCCCCGGCACCGGCGGCAGCATATCGCGCAACCGGATCGGCTCCAGACCTAGCCGGTCGGCATAGATCACCCGATAGGTCAGCACCCGTTCGACGTAGCCACGGGTTTCGGTGAAGGGAATCCGTGCGATCCACAGATCCGCCTCGGTGCAATTCTCGGGCAGCCAGCGCCTGACCCGACTCGGCCCCGCGTTATAGGCCGCCGTCGCCAGCGCGACATGACCGAAACCATCCCGCATGCGCGCCAGATAGCTGGCGCCGAGCGCAATGTTGAGACCGGGATCAAAGAGCGCCCAACGGGAGGGCGTACCCAGACCCAGTTCCGCCGCAACCTCCGCCGCCGTCTTGGGCATGAGCTGCATCAGACCAATGGCTCCGGCGGCGGAGGCGACCGTGCGCGCGAAGACGCTCTCCTGACGCATGACGGCAAAGATCCAGTCGTCAGCGATCCCGATCTGCCAGGCCTGCTCCGCCACCAGATCGCGATAGCGGAGCGGAAAACGCAGTTCCAGGTCGTCCCAGTAACCGGTGCGGGCCAGCGTGAAGATGGCCTGATCGTGCCAGCGCAGCGCATCGGCCACATAGGCCGCCGCCAGCAGGTCCGCCGGTTCCAGATCCTGGGTCAGGGCGCGCCATTCGCGGCGAATGTCGGTCTCCCGCTCCAGTCGATGCAGTTCCTGAATACGCCGGAACGCCGGACTCTGGACGAGCCGACGAATCCGCGCCGGTTCAGCCGGGGTCGGCGCATGGTCCAGACGATAGGGCCGGTTGATGCGATCCGCCGCCATGAAGCCCCAGAAGCTGCGTTGAGCCGCCGCCTGCTCGAAGCTGGCCCGCGCCTCAACCGCACGCCCGAGCCGTTCCTCGGCGCGTCCCTGCCAATAGAGCCAGCGTTCGCGTTTCTCCTCGCCGTCCGGCATGGCGGCGATCCATTTGACCAGCCAGTCCCACGCCTTCAGGTCGATGGCTGCACGCAGCCGTGTCTCCTGTTCGGGCAGATTCCCGCCGGTCGCGCGCAGACCGTCCCAATAGGCCAGCCCCAGCCGATCACCCGTGCGGCTCAGGGCGCGACCGACGGCGGCATGGACGCGGTCTTTGGCCCCTTGATCGACCTCCAGCCAGTGGCTCAGGCGCGTCAGTGCCTGAGCGGCGCGATCCGGTGCGCGCGACGCCAGCCTGACGATCCCATGGGCCAGGATCGCCGCCCGCAACGGATGGTTTTCGCTGAACTGATCTGAATCCAGCACCAGCGCGGGATCCTGATCGACCGCCAGCCACCGCTGGTGCCAGACCTGCTCGGTCTCGGGCAGCAGCCTGCCCAGCGTGCGGGCAAGACTGACCTCGCCGGATTCCATCGCCAGCCGGATCCGCTGCCAGACCAGCGCGGTCGTCAACTGGCCGGTCTGTCGCCAGGTAGTGAAAACAGGATCGCAGGCGGCCGGCTGCGAGCGGCCCACAAGCCAGACAGGTTCGATCTGCGGCAACGCTTCGCCGGCGCGACCGCTTTCGATCAGCGCATGCAGAAAGAGACAGCGGCGCTCGACCGAATCGTCCGGCCGATAGAGACGCACGTAGTCCGACCACCGGCCCGCCTTCGCCAGACGGCTCAGATAGGCCAGACGCAGACGACTCGCAAGCTGGGAGTCCGGGTCGTCGGCGATGAAGGACTCAATGGCGTCATCCGGGACCGCATCCAGATTGCGCGTCAGATCGGCGAAGCGCAGATAGGGATAGAGCGGGTAATCGCGCAGACTGGCCGACAACTGCTCGAAACGCCCCCGGTCGCCGTTTTTGAGCGCCTGTTCGGCGGCGAGAAAATCAGTCCGCCCGTCGGCTTGAACGGCCATCGTCGCGCAGATCAGGACGCTGGCAATTGTAAGATGTCGCATGATGTATCTTTAAATCGTAACGTAGAAATACACGCCCTTTGGGCGTGGTCAGCGTTCAATGAAACCGATGTCCATCCACCCTGATCTGTATGGGAGGTCTTACCCATGTCGCCGATTCGACAACCGGCGGTGGCCGACCGTTTCTATCCCGGCGACCCGCACGAACTCAAACGGGCACTGGACGGCTATCTGAACGGCATCGTGCCCCGGACCCCGCCGCCCAAGGCGCTGATTGTCCCACATGCGGGTTACATCTACTCCGGTCCCATCGCCGCAACCGCCTATGCCACGCTGGCAGCGGCACGGGAACACATCACGCAGGTGGTGCTGATGGGACCGAGTCATCGGGTCGCCTTCAACGGACTGGCGGCGAGCAGTGCCGGCCACTTTGCCACCCCATTGGGCGTGGTGCCATTGAACCGGCCTGCCATCGAACGGGCGCTGGCGCTTCCCCAGGTCCGGCTGCTGGACGAGGCCCATGCGCTCGAACATAGCCTGGAGGTGCAGATCCCCTTCCTGCAACGGATGCTGGACGCCTTCAGTCTGGCGCCCTTCGTCGTCGGCGACGCCAGCCCGGAGATGGTGGCCGAGGTGCTGGAATTGCTTTGGGGCGGTCCCGAGACGCTCATCGTCATCAGCTCCGATCTGAGCCACTATCTGGACGATCAGGCCGCCCGAAACCTGGACGCTGCCACTTCTGCCGCCATCGAATCGCTGCAACCGCAGGATATCGGCTGCGATCAGGCCTGCGGGCGCAACCCGGTCAATGGCCTGCTGACACTGGCGAAACGGCGCGGACTCCGGGCGCAAACCCTGGATCTGCGCCATTCAGGCGACACCGCCGGCAACCGGGATCGGGTCGTGGGGTATGGCTCCTATGTCTTTCATTGATACCACAGCGAAGTATGACGGCGAACAGCGTCGCACCCTGCTGGAGATCGCCACGCGCTCCATCGCGCACGGACTGGAACGCGGCATCCCATTGGAAGTGGATCCGGCGGATTATCCCCAGCCGCTGCGAGCGATCCGCGCCACCTTCGTCACCCTTGAGATGGCGGGAAATCTGCGCGGCTGCATCGGCGTGCTGGAGGCCTTCCGCCCGCTGGTAGAGGATGTGGCGCACAACGCCTTCGCAGCGGCTTTCGAGGATCCGCGCTTCCCCCGGCTGCGCCCCACCGAGTTCGCCGGACTGGATCTGAAAATTTCGATCCTTACTCCAGCCGAACCACTGACATTTGCGTCAGAAGCCGAACTGTTGAGCCAGATCCGACCCGGAATCGATGGGCTCATCCTTCAGGACCGTAGGCATCGCGGCACCTTCCTGCCATCGGTCTGGGAGCAGTTGCCCGATCCGGTCGATTTTCTGGAGCATCTCAAGCGCAAGGCCGGCCTGCCCGGCGGCTACTGGTCCAACAGTCTGCGGGTGTTGCGCTATACCAGCGAATCATTCGGGAAACACGACCCCAATGATCAGGCTGGCGATTCGGCATAACAGGGTCGGTTCATCCAGCGCCAAGCAGAGCATCCAGGTCCAGCTCGATGGCCTCGAAGGGCGGGATGCGGGCGCTGCCACTCCCTTCGAGTGTTGCCATCACGCGCCAATCGCCATCGACGAGCCGGTAGGCGATCAGCGTCCGCGTCTCAGGCCAGATCAGCCAGTAGTCGGGCACACAATGCCGCTTGAGCAGCAGTGGCAGAACCAGGGTGTCTTTCCTCTCGTGTCCGGGCGAGACGATCTCGCAGACCCAGTCCGGCGGCAGGTCGATGACGCCTTCAGGAAGCCGGGGCAACCGCTCCCGGCGCCAGCCGGCGAGGTCGTGCGACGGGCACTCGTGGATCTCGTAGGCGACGCTGACCTCGGTGGCGAACCACCAGCCGCCGCCGCTTCCCCCGCCCTCGTCAAAAGGCCCGAGCGTGAGCGCCGTGCGGTTCTGAGCGCGACCGTGGGCAAACCGCGCCATTGGCCGGCGCACGATGTCTCCACCGATCAATTCCACCCGCTCGTCCGGGGACAGAAACAGATCATCAAGGGTCTTGAGCTTCAGTGCCTCCATTGAACACCTCCGGCAATGGATCGATGTGAAATATTACTTCCCAAGCTCCAACACCTCGCGCGCATTGGTCGTGGTCTGCGCCGCCAGATCGAAGGGGTTCGACTCGCGAACCTGGGCGAGCGCGGCGAGCACATCCGGCAGATACTCGGGGCTGTTGCGCTCGCCCCGGTGCGCGGCGACCGTCATATCCGGCGCATCGGTTTCCAGCACGATGGATTCCAGGGGCAGCGCCGCCGCCAGCCGTCTGAGTTTCGCCGAACGCTCGAAGGTCAGCATGCCGCCGAAGCCGAGCTTGAATCCCAGATCCTGATACTGCCGGGCCTGTTGCAGACTGCCGTTGAAGGCATGGGCAATCCCGCCGCACACCCGGATGCGCCGCAGGATCGCCAGCACCTCGTCATGCGCCTTGCGCACATGCAGCAGCACCGGCAGGCGCGCGTCGCGGGCAATCGTCAACTGCGACTCAAATAACCGTTGCTGGCGCGTGCGATCCAGGTCGCGAACGAAAAAGTCGAGCCCGATTTCGCCAATGGCGAGCGGACGCTGATCGGCCACCGTCCGCTCCAGCGCGGCAAGATCCTGATCGGCATGCTGATCCAGATAGACCGGATGCAGCCCCAGTGCGGGATAGAGCACCGGACCGTCAGCCGATGAATCGGCACAGAGCGCGAGCAGATCGGCCCAGCCTGCGGCATGGATCGCCGGGATGACGATCCCCACCAGGCCCGCCACCCCGCTCCGCCACCTCACCGCCTCGCGGTCGTGAGCAAAATCGGCCACGTCCAGATGACAGTGGGTGTCGATGAGTTCGACCCTGTCTCCCAGCATCAGCATTGCTGCCGCCTCAACCAGTGAAGAAACAATCGCTCTATTTAAAATTTCATATTATTGAATATCTTAAACCGCGCCAGCTCCAACCGTCGTCAATGCTGCCAAGGCCGACCAATCCAGAAACACCACATACTGCACCGGGCGCGGTTTAAAGCAAGACGCGCTCGATCCCGCCCGCCCGCACCCGCTCCAGAAACCGCTCTCGCCAGTCCGCACCGAGCAGGCGGTTGGCCACTTCGATGACGATGTAATCCGTCCTGAGTCCGGTGTCGTCCTGATATTTGGCCAGACCCTGCTGACAGGCGGGACAGGCGGTGAGCAGTTTGACCTCGCCATGCGCGACCCGCTCCTGACCGGTGAGGTCACGGATGCCCGCTGTCAGTTCCTCCTGTTTGCGGAAACGCACCTGATTGGCGATGTCCGGGCGCGTGACCCCCAGGGTGCCGGCCTCGCCGCAGCAGCGATCCGAGAGCCTGACCGTCTGCCCGATTAGACTGGTCGCGACCCTGGTCGGCGAATAACTCTTCATCGGGGTATGACAGGGATCGTGGTAGAGATACTGGACATCCGCGACACCACCCAGGCTGACGCCCTTCTCCATCAGCCACTCATGGATGTCGAGCAGCCGGCAGCCGGGGAATATCCGCTCGAATTCGTATTTGAGCAGTTGGTCCATACAGGTTCCACAGGACACCAGAACCGTTTGAATGTCCATATAGTTCAAGGCATTGGCGACCCGATGAAAAAGTACCCGGTTGTCCATGACGATCCGGCGTCCGCGTTCCTCCAGCCCGGACGCGCGCTGCGGATAACCGCAGCAGAGATAACCCGGCGGCAGCACGGTCTGCGCACCCTGCTCCCAGAGCATGGCGAGGGTCGCCAGACCGATGTCCGAGAAGAGCCGTTCCGAGCCGCAGCCCGGAAAATAGAAAACGGCCTCTGCATCCTCAGCCGCCACCCTCGGATCGCGCAGGATGGGCACCTGCGCCCTGTCCTCCAGCGCCAGCAGTTGACGGAAGGTGCGATGGGGCAGATCGACCCGGATGGGCCGGGCCACCAGTTCCACCATCTGACTCGCCAGGGCCGGGCGACCGCTCGTCGCGCCCGGATGGCTGGTGCGCCGCGCCGTCAGCCTGAGCCATTTCGCCGTGCGATGCGCGAGATTCACCGCGCTGAAACCCCATTCGGCAAGCCCCTTGCGCAGGATGCGGATCGCGCGCGGATCGGTGACATTGAGGAACTGCATCGCCACCCAGGCGCCGGGGCTGAAGCGTTTCTGTTTGCGCTCGACCAGGATGCGGCGCATGCGCATGGTGACATCGCCGAAATCGATATCGACCGGACAGGGGGTCAGACACTTATGACAGACGGTGCAGTGGTCCGCCACGTCGTTCATCTCGATGAAGTGCCGCAGCGACAGACCGCGCCGGGTCTGTTCCTCATAGAGAAAGGCCTCAATGATGAGTCCGGTCCCCAGGATCTTGTTGCGCGGCGAATAGCTCAGATTGGCGCGCGGAACATGGGTCATGCATTTGGGCTTGCACTTGCCGCAGCGCAGACAGTGCTTCACGTCGTCGTTGAGCGCGCCCAGCTCGGTCTCTTCCAGGATGATGGCCTCCTGCTGCACCAGTCGCAGCGAGGGGGTATAGGCGCCATCCAGCCCGGAGCCCGGCATCAGCTTGCCGCGATTGAAACGCGCGTGGGGATCGACCCGCTGCTTGTAGGCGACGAAGGCATCCAGCTTGTCCCGGTCGAGAAACTGGAGCTTGGTGATGCCGATGCCGTGCTCGCCCGAGATCACCCCGCCCAGCCCGGTCGCCAGCGCCATGATGCGCGCCACCACCCGATCCGCCTCGTGCAGCATGGCGTAATCGGCTGAATGGACCGGGATATTGGTATGCACGTTGCCGTCGCCGGCATGCATGTGCAGGGCGACGAAGAGACGCGAATCGCGGATCTGGCGGTGAATCTCGCGCAGCCGCTCGCGCACGCGGGCCAGCTCCTGACCGGAGAAGATCTCATCGAGCCGCTCCGCCACCTCGGCGCGCATCGACTGACGCAGATCGCGGCGCAGCATCATGGCGATCAGCGTATCGCCTTCACGCATCCGCTCGCGCGCCGTCCCGTCCAGCAGATCGAGATGATCCGCAGCGGGTTGATCGAGCCGTTCGAGGATGTCCTGCCAGCGCCCCCGTGCGCGGCTGACCGCTTCGCGCGCGGCCTCGCGCTTGGCGGCAAGGATGGCGGCGGACTCGTCCGAGCCGTCGTCATCGCCCGCGAGACGCGATCCGGGCATCTCTGCGTTCAGATAATCCAGGAGCGCCGCCAGAACGGCGTCCTTGTTGCGGATCGACTGCTCGATGTTGATCCGCTCGATGCCCCGGCTGTAATCGGCCAGCCGGTCGAGCGGGATGACCACGTCCTCGTTGACCTTGAAGGCGTTGGTGTGACGCGAGATGGCGGCAGTGCGGGCGCGGTCGAGCCAGAACCGCTTGCGCGCCTCCGGGCTGATGGCGATGAAGCCCTCACCGTCGCGCGCCTGGGTCAGCTCCACCACACGCGCCGCCGCCGCCGCGACCGCCGATTCCTCGTCGCTGACCAGATCGGCGATCAGCACCATCTTGGGCAGCTCGCGCCGCGCCGACTTGGTGGTGTAATCGACCGCGCGGACATAACGCTCGTCCAGATGTTCGAGACCCGCCACCTGCACGCCCGGCAGGCTCTCGATATAGTCCTTGATCTCGACGATGGCCGGCACGGCCAGATCCAGATCGGTACCGAAGAACTCCATGCAGACCGTGCGCACATGGTCTGGCATGCGGTGCAGCACGAAACGCGCCGAGGTGATGAGTCCGTCGCAGCCTTCCTTCTGCACGCCCGGCAGACCGGAGAGGAATTTATCGGTCACATCCTTGCCCAGTCCGGCCTTGCGGAACGACCGCCCCGGAATCTCCAGGATCTCCGGCTCGCCCTTCGGGGTCACGCCGTCCGGCTCGAAACGACTGAGACGGAAACGCGCCAGCGCCTGATCGTGGATTTTGCCCAGGTTGTGCTCCAGCCGCTCGACCTCCAGCCAGTCGGCATCCGGCGTGACCATCCGCCAGGAGGCCAGATTGTCCAGCGCCGTGCCCCAGAGCACCGCCTTCTTGCCGCCCGCGTTCATGGCGATATTGCCGCCGATGCAGGAGGCATCCTGCGAGGTGGGATCGACCGCGAAGGCCAGCCCGTTGGCGTCGGCCAGATCCGACACGCGGCGCGTGACCACGCCCGCGCCGCAGCGCACCGTCGGTACCAGACCTTCGACGCCCGGCAGTCCGACCCGCTCGACACCGGAGAGCCGGTCAAGCTTTTCGGTATTGATGACCGCTGTCAGCGGGTGCAGCGGCACGGCGGAACCGGTGTAGCCGGTCCCGCCCCCGCGCGGAATGAGGGTCAGACCGCAGTCGATACAGGCGCGCACGATGGACGCAACCTCGGACTCGGTATCCGGCGAGATCACCACAAAGGGCAGCTCGACGCGCCAGTCGGTCGCATCGGTCGCATGGGAGACCCGCGCCAGACCGCCGAAATCCAGATTATCGGCGCGCGTCACCCCGGCCAGCGCCTGACGCAGACGCGCCCGCTGCTGCCGTTCAGTCTCGAACCAGTCGCCGAACCGCTGCACGGCAGCGCGCGCCGCTGTCAGGAGTTCAGCCGCCAGATGGTTGTCGTTCAGGCGCCGCTCGAACTGGTCGAGCCGATGCGTCAGACCCTGGAGCAGCAGCCGGCGACGACCCAGATTGTCCAGCAGGTCATCCTGGAGATAGGGATTGCGGGTCACCACCCACATATCGCCCAGCACCTCAAACAGCATCCGTGCCGAGCGCCCGGTGCGACGGGTGCCGCGCAGCTCCTCGATCAGACGCCAGAGTGGTTCGCCGAGAAAGCGGATGACGATCTCGCGATCAGAGAAGGAGGTATAGTTATAGGGGATTTCGCGGAGACGGGCGGCGGAGTCGGACATCATCAGGAACCAGAGAATGAGGCTTTTGCAGTGCACAAATGGTACTGCAAACTAAACCGCGCACGGCGCGGTATGTGATCGTTGAGGATTGAGTCGGCCTTGGCAGAATCGACGACCGTTAAACCGCGTCCAGCGCGGTATGCGTAATTTTCAGTTCGTGTTTGGCCCTGCGGATGTCAACGACATCAGTGGAGACGCGGTTTAAAATTTTATATTTTTTAATACCTTAAACCGCGCCAGCTCCGATAATCCTTGAGTCTGCCAGGGCCGACCCGATCCGCAAAGATCGCATACCGTGCTGGGCGCGGTTTAAAAAATATGAAAGGGGCTACCATGGCTGAACGGGGCGCGCCGCCGACTGCCGGGATGGTCGGGGCGGAGAAAGAGCGGCTGGCGGAATCATTTCTGATCAATCAGGGTCTCAGGCCCGTGGCGCGCAATCATCGCTGTCGTTATGGCGAGATTGATCTGATCATGCGCGAGGCGGCGGTGCTGGTGTTCGTGGAGGTGCGTTTTCGCCGCTCGACGCGCTTCGGCAGCCCCGCCGACACCGTGGATGCACGCAAGCAGCGACGGCTGATCGCCGCCGCCCGGCACTATCTGCAAGGCCATCCCACGTCACTGGCCTGCCGTTTCGATGTCCTCGCCATCAGTGGCGAAAATCAGATTCAATGGATCAAACATGCCTTCACACTCGATTCCAACTAGACTCCGACGACTGCTGGCGCTCCTGTTCTGTCTGTCACTGGCCCCTGCCCTGTCCGGCTGCGTCCCACTGATCGTCGGCGGCGCGGCAGCGGTTGGCGCCTCTGCCGTTTACGACCGTCGTCCCTATGAGGTGATCGCCAACGATCAGCAGATCGAACTCGCCGCCATCCATGCACTCCTGCAGGATCCGGCGGTACAGGGTCATTCGGGGATCTCGGTGACCAGCTACAACCAGACCGTGCTGCTCGGCGGACGCGCCGAATCGACCGAGGTCGCGCAACGGGCCAACCTGCTGGTCAGCCAACTCCCCAAGGTCAAGCGCGTCGTCGATGAAATCGCCATTGGCCCCAACCTCGACCTGACCCGCAAATCGGAAGACGCCTACATCACCTCGCGCGCCAAGCTGGCCCTGACCGGAATCTCGCTGCCCGACTTCACTCCGCTCCGGGTCAAGGCAGTCACCGAAGATGGTGTCGTTTATCTCATGGGACTGGTCAGCCCACAGGAGGCCGATGCAGCGGTCGAAAAGATCCGTTATGTCCCCGGCGTCAAGCGCGTGGTCAAACTCTTTGAATACACTAAGCAATCCGCCGCCTGAGCTGTCCGCCGGCTTCCGCGCCACGCTGGCGCGGATCGCCGGGGACGGCTGTCTGCTCACCGACCCCGCCGACTGCTGGCCCTACGGTTACGACAACAGCCGTCGCCATGCGCGACCGCAGGCGGTCGTCTTCGCGACGAACGAGGCGCAGCTCGCGGCACTGGTCAGACTCTGCTGTGAATCCGACGTGCCGCTCATCGCACGCGGACGCGGCACCGGCACCACCGGCGCCACGGTCCCGGATCGCGGCGGTATCGTGCTGTCGTTCGAGCGTATGGACCAGATTCTGCGCATCGCCCCCGGCGACCGGCTGGCGGTCGTGCAGCCCGGCGTGCTCAATGCGCAACTGCAACAGGCGGCGGGAGCAGCGGGCTTCTTCTGGCCGCCCGATCCGACCAGCGCGGCGACCTGCACCATCGGTGGCAATCTGGCCTATAACTCGGCTGGCCCACGCGCAGTGAAATACGGCACCCCGCGCGACAACACACTGGGTCTGCGCGCCATCGACGGTCACGGCGACACCTTTCGCACCGGCGTGCTCACCACCAAGGGCGTGGTCGGCTACGATCTCACACGGCTCATCATCGGCTCCGAAGGCACCCTGGCGCTCATCACCGAGGCCACGCTCAAACTGACCCCGCTGCCGGAGACGAGCCGCACACTCCGCGCCGTCTATGCCGATATCCATGCCGCTGCGCACGCGGTCTCGGCGATCATGGCGCAGCCGGTCACACCCTGCGCGCTCGAATTCATGGACGGCGCCGCCCTCGCCACCGTGCGTCACTATGCCGGGCTGGATCTGCCGGACGGCGCCGGGGCGCTGCTGATGATCGAGGTCGATGGGCCATCCGCCGGCATCGACGAGGCGCTGTCCGCCGTCATGGCCGCCGCCCGCAACGCGGGTCTGATCGAGCTGCGCCGGGCCGAGACGGCCGCCGAGGTTGCCGCGCTCTGGAAGACACGCAAGGCGCTCTCACCCGCCCTGCGTCACATCGCCCCGAAAAAGATCAACGAAGACGTGGTGGTGCCGGTGTCGCGGATGGGTGAATTCATTGATGGTCTGGCGCGGCTGTCGGATGAAAGCGGCATCCGCATCGTCAATTTCGGTCATGCCGGCAACGGCAACATCCATGTCAATCTGCTGATCGATCCCGACGATCCGCAGGAGGTCGCGCGCGCCGCGAGCTGTCTGGATGCCGTCTTCGCGCTGGTCCTGCGGCTGGACGGCACGCTCTCGGGCGAACATGGCGTGGGATTGGAAAAGCGCGATTTCGTCGCCAGAGAGATCGATCCTGTCGCGCTAAGGCTCATGCGGGAGATCAAAGACCGCTTCGACCCGGCGGGCATTCTCAATCCGGGGAAGGGGTTGCCGGAGGGATGAGTTGGCAGTTGGCACTGATTGTCCTCGAAAATTTTTTGAAATATCCGGAATTTTTGAGAATCGATGGGGGATGCGGTTTAAAATTTTAAATTTTTAATGCCTTAAACTGCGCCAGCTCACATGATCGTCGATGCTGCCAAGGCCGATTCAAACCAAAAATATCACATACCGCACGAGGCGCGGTTTAACTGACAACTGACTTGCGTATCATGGCTGCCAGACAGCCATCCAATCCAGCCGGAGAGTCCCCATGCCCGACCAGAAGTTCCGCCTTGTTACGCGCAGCGATTTCGACGGCTTGGTGTGTGCCGTCCTGCTCAAGCACCTGGATCTGATCGATGACATCACCTTCGTCCATCCCAAAGACATGCAGGATGGCAAGATCGCGATCACCGGGCATGACATCACCACCAACCTGCCCTATGTCGATGGCGTTTATCTCGCCTTCGATCATCATCTGTCCGAGACCCTGCGCACCGGTCAGCATGACAACCACATCATCGACCCGGACGCCCCTTCGGCGGCGCGCGTGGTGTGGCGTCATTACGGCGGTCACGATGCCTTCCCGGCAGCCTGGAACGACATGATGGCGGCGGTGGACAAGGGCGACTCGGCGCAGTTCGATCAGGACGAGGTGCTGAATCCAACCGGCTGGGTGCTGCTCAATTTCCTGATGGATGCGCGTACCGGGCTCGGACGCTTCCGCGAGTTCCGCATCTCCAACTACAACCTGATGATGGATCTCATCGACTACTGCAAGAACCACGACATTAATCAGATCCTCGCCCTGCCCGATGTCCAGGAGCGGGTCGATCTCTATTTCGAGCAGGAGGAAAAGTGCAAGGAACAGATCCGGCGCTGCGCCACCGTCCACGGCAATCTGGTGGTGCTGGATCTGCGCGGCGAGGACACCATCTGGGCCGGCAACCGCTTCATCATTTACGCCCTCTTCCCGCAGTGCAACATCTCCATCCATGTACTGTGGGGCGTCAAACAGCAGAACACCGTCTTCGCCACCGGCAAATCCATCTTCGACCGTGGATCAAAGACCAACGTTGGCGAACTCATGCTTGAATACGGCGGCGGCGGCCATCAGGCCGCCGGCACCTGTCAGGTGGACAATGACCGCGCCGAGCAGGTCTTGAGCGAACTCATCGCGCGGATCAACGCCGACGGCTGATCCTGAAAAAAGCGGTTCCGGCTTGAGGACGGGCGTGGATGCTCAAACCGGACAGGACATTCGCCCCGTCCGGAACGGTTTGAACCTCCCCGCGTCCATCCTTCATCCTGCAACTGAATCTTTGCAGGCAACCGACAGGAACAGACGGCTATGCACATCGCTCTCTTTGGCGCCACCGGCGGCACCGGTCAGCAGGTGCTCACTCAAGCCCTGGAGCAGGGCCATCGGATCACGGCCCTCGTGCGCGACCCCGTCAAACTCACCCCGCATCCAGACCTGAGGCTCGTCGTCGGCGATGTCCTTGATACGGCGGCGGTGGCCGAATGTCTGACCGACACCGAGGCCGTGGTCTGCGTGCTCGGCTCGCATGGGGCCAAGACCCCGATTGAGGCGCGCGGCACCGAACGGATCCTCGCCGCCATGCACGACCAGGGCGTGCGCCGGCTGGTGGTCGTGACCTCGCTGGGGGTTGGCGAGAGTCGCGCCCAACTCGCCTGGGTATGGCGGGTGATCATGGACCTCACGCTCAAATCGATTCTCGAAGCCAAGGCGGAGCAGGAGCGGTTGGTGAAGGCGAGCGGTCTCGATTGGGTCATCGTGCGCCCCGGCGGGCTGACCAATGGCCCGCGCACGGGCGCCTATCGTTATGGGACCGATCCGACCCTCAAGGCCGGGCGCGTCAGTCGCGCCGATGTCGCCGATTTCGTATTGCGGCAGCTCACCGGTGACAGCTTTCTGCATCAGGCACCGGCCGTGACCTGATGGCGTGTTTGACGCCGCTTAATGCGGCTGTTCTCTTCTGACATGAGAAGCCTGAACGATGAAGATCAAAACCGCGTTCCGAACCTGTCTTCTGCTTGCCATTCCCTTCTCGTCCGCTGCGTTCGCCCTGAGCACCGATACACAGGAGGTGATCGAGGCAGTCAGGGATGTCAGAAATGCCGCCATCGTTGGTCGCACAGGAATGGCGGCAGTCGATGCCTCGCGCTCCGGGCTGGTGACGCTGTCGGCAACCGGTGAAGTGCTGGGTGGCGGGGTGCTGACCGGAACGGCCCTGATGAGCGGTTTCGGGGGGCTGGGTGCGGCATCATTGATGAACCGCTATCTCTACACCCAGGGCACCCAGGCCGATGACATGGCGCAGATTGGCACTTATACCGGTGCGGTCGTCGGCACGGCGGGTTCGCTGGGCACCCTGGCGCTCGTCGGCACCGGGACGGGCGAACTGGCAGCCATCGGCGGACTCGTTGGCGGCGGAATGGCGGCGGGAGCCGTGGCCGTGATCGCGGCACCCGTGGTCATGGCCGCTGTGGTCGGCGGTCTGGCGTATTGGCTGTTCAGCGATGGAGAGCCGCTTCCGCCTGAAAACATGTGATAAACCGTCGATTCGATGGGACCCATCAAGGACGATTTCCCGAACATGAAGATCGGCACACCGAAAAAAGCCTGCGAATGAAAGTCACGCGCACCCTGCACGCCGATGTTCCCGCCGAACTGACGCCGATCTGTCAGGCGATGGGTTATCTGCGTGCAGACATCTGGCGGCGCTACGGCGCGCTGGGCAACATAGGGCGTTCTGCGCTGGACATTCGCAAGGACATCGTCACGCGAAACCTGTACGGCGGGCTTCCGGTGGACGGGACGATTCGCAATGAAACGACCAAGGATGTCGTCAACGATCTCCTGACCTACAAGGCGGCGGCCAAGCTCAAGGTCCGTCAGGCCATTGCCAAAAAGCAGCAATGGAAGCGATACAACCGACGTATGAGTGGATGGGCGAAAGGCGTACTCGCTGAAGCCCTCGACTCGGTGTGCGAGCAGCGTGACGCCGAGCATGTCTTGGTGAATGGCGCCTATACGTCGCAAATGGACTCGACCACCGGCCGGCTGCAAGGCCGTCGGGTGGGCGATAAGTTTTACCGGGTCACCGGGGACGTTCTTCAGGCGGACCACAACGCGGCTCTGAACGTGCTGGCAAGGCTCGCCGATCCCGAGATCAAGCGGTTCACGCCGTATCGGGACGTGAAGCGGCTGCTGCTGGCCCGTTCTCCGGCGCCACTGAGCGTCAAGAGGCTTGAGTTGGGCGGCTCGCCACGTCAACCAAGTGCGGATAAATCCATATGAGCAAGTTTGCTCAAGATAAATGGAACAGTGATGCAAATGCAGATCGCAATGGTCGGTTTGGGACGTATGGGCGGAAATATGGCGCGTCGTCTGATGCGTGCCGGGCATGAATGCGTGGTCTATGACCGCAACCCTGAAGCAGTGGCCGCGCTGGTGGCCGAGGGTGCCGTTGGGGCCGCAAGCCTCAGCGCACTGGCCGACCAGCTCAGGCGACCCCGCGCCGCCTGGGTCATGCTCCCTGCCGGGACCATCACCGACGAGGCGGTATTCGCCCTGGCGAGCTGTCTGGACGCCGACGACATCATCGTCGATGGCGGCAACAGCTATTTCAAAGATGACGTGCGACGGGCAAAGACCCTGGCTGACCGGGGTATCCACTACCTCGATGTGGGCACCAGCGGCGGCGTCTGGGGTCTGGAACGTGGCTACTGTCTCATGATTGGCGGTCCCGACGAGGCCGTTGCGCGTCTGGATCCCGTCTTCGCGACACTGGCCCCTGGCGATTCCGGTATCCCGCCGTCGCCCGGCCGCACGCCCGGCGGCAGCGCCGAGGTCGGCTATCTGCACTGCGGCCCCGCAGGCGCAGGTCACTTCGTCAAGATGGTCCACAATGGCATCGAATACGGCCTGATGCAGGCCTATGCGGAGGGGTTCGACATCCTGCGCAACGCGAATCCGGAATCGCTGCCGGCTGACGAGCGTTACGACCTGAACCTTGCCGATATCGCCGAAGTGTGGCGTCGCGGAAGTGTCGTGACCTCCTGGCTGCTGGATCTCTCGGCTGCGGCGCTCGCCGACGATCAGACCCTCTCCGGCTACAGCGGCTTCGTTCAGGACTCTGGCGAGGGTCGCTGGACCGTGCAGGCCGCAATCGATGAGGCGGTGCCCGCCGAGGTGCTCACCGCCGCGCTGTATGCGCGGTTCCGCTCACGTCAGGAGCACACCTTCGCCGAAAAGATGCTGTCGGCGATGCGGCACGGGTTCGGCGGTCATCAGGAACCGGACAAGACATGAGCACGCAGGTCGAGCACCATCGCGATCACCGATGGCACCGCTTTTCCTGCCGCGCGAACTTCGAGCGGTCGGCGCACGACTTCATTCTCGACGCGGCGATGCGTTCGATTGACGACACCGGGCGATTCAGACTGGTGCTGTCCGGGGGCCGGACACCGCGCCGCCTCTATGCGTCGCTGCGGCTGGCGCAAACCGACTGGTCCGCCTGGGTGCTCTACTTCAGCGACGAACGCTGCCTGCCGGAAAATGATCCGCACCGCAACAGCCGGATGGCGGCTGAGGCATGGCTGGATCATGTGCCCATTCCCGCCGGGCAGATCCATGTCATCCCCGCCGAGCTTGGTCCTGAACGCGGGGCGGATCACTATTCGCGGCAGCTTGCCGGAGTCGATACCTTTGATCTGGTGCTGCTGGGCCTGGGAGAAGACGGCCATACCGCCAGTCTCTTTCCCGATGGGGATTGGGAGTCAGCCGCGAGCTGGCCGGACGCCATCCCGGTGCAGGATGCACCCAAACCACCGCCCGAGCGCGTCTCCCTGAGCCCGGCGCGTTTGAGCCGCACCCGTCAATGTCTCTTTCTCATCACGGGAAGTGACAAGCGAGAGGCGGTTGACCGCTGGCGAGCCGGGACCGGATCGCCGGCCAGTCGCATCCGCGCGAACGCAGGCGTCGATGTCTTCCTTGATCTGGAGTAATACCATCCATGTCTCCGCAAATCGACTTCACGACCCACATCGACCTGCCGCTCGTCAAACTGCCCCAGGCCAAGCCTTGTTTACTGGTGATCTTCGGCGCGACGGGTGATCTCACGCGACGCAAGCTCATCCCTGCACTCTATTCACTATCCAGGAAGGGGTGTCTGCCGCCTGAGTTCCAGATCATCGGGATCGGGCGGCGCGCACTGAGCGATGACGATTTTCGCGAGCAACAGCGCCAGGGTATCGAAGAGTCGGCGGAGAGTCAGCACGTCGATGCAAGCCTCTGGAGCGGTTTCGCCGCGCAGATCTCGTACCTGTCCGGTGACTTCAACGACAGGCAGACGCTGGATCGGCTGGCAGAGCGTTTAGCCTCAGCGCCGCCCGCCAACCGGATCTTCTACCTGGCGACCGCGCCGAGCGCGACCTCCACCATCGTTCGGGAGCTGGCGACCGTCGGGCTGAATTGCGAGGACAATGGATTCTCGCGTCTCGTCATCGAGAAGCCCTTTGGACAGGATCTGGCTTCCGCGCAGGCACTCAATCGCCTGATCGCCGCAGGTTTCCAGGAATCCCAGGTCTATCGCATCGACCACTATCTGGGCAAAGAGACCGTCCAGAACGTCCTCTTCTTCCGTTTCGGCAATGCGCTGTTCGAATCGGTCTGGAACCGCAACCACATTGAGTTCGTCGAGATCACTGCGGCGGAACCGCTCGGTGCGGGCCACCGCGCCGGCTATTACGAGGAAGCCGGCGCACTCCGGGACATGGTGGCCAATCACCTGCTTCAACTGCTGGCGCTCACGGCCATGGAGGCGCCCGTGGCGCTCGATGCGGACGCGGTCCATGACAGGAAGACCGATGTCTGGCGCAGCATCCGCCCCATGACGCCGGCGGACGTGGCGGCGCGAACCGTTCGTGCCCAATACGTCGCCGGTGCTGTCAATGGCGACAGGGTGCCGGGTTGGTTGGAAGAACCAGGTGTCAGGCCCGACTCGCGGACGGAGACCTACACCGCACTCGACCTGCGCATCGACAACTGGCGCTGGGGCGGCGTCCCCTTCTATCTGCGTACCGGCAAGCGGCTCGCGGCGCAGGCGACCGAGATCGCCGTCCACTTCAAGCGCCCACCGCTGAGCTTCTTCCCTTGCACGGATTGCCTGCAATCCAACGTGATTATCCTGCGCATCCAGCCGGACGAGGGCATCAGCCTCACCTTCGGCGCCAAAGAGCCGGGCACCTCACGCAACGCGGTCCCGGTCAGCATGGATTTCTGCTACCGGGAAGCCTTCGCCGAAGACCCGCCCTCGGCCTACGCCGTGCTCCTGCTCGACGCCCTGCGCGGCGACTCGACTCAGTTCACACGCAGCGATGGAGTCGAGGCGCAATGGCGGGTGATCACCCCGATCCAAGACGCCTGGGCAAAGGACACCGACACGCCGCTGGCCACCTACGAAGCAGGCAGTGAAGGTCCGGCGGAGGCAGACAGGCTGCTGGAACGCAATGGACATGAGTGGCGTTCGATCGGCGAGAGCAACTGGGTATGTCAGATCTAAACCGCGTCCAGCGCGATATGCGTCATTTTCAGTTTGTGTTTAATTCTGGAGAGGTCAACAATCTCATGGGAACGCGGTTTAAAATTGCATAATATTGAATAGCTTAAACCTCGCCAGATCCAACCGTCGTCGATTCTGCCAAGACCGACCCAATCCCCACACATCAGATACCGCACCGGGTGCGGTTTAAAGAAACTGTCCGGCGTCACTTCACCGGCACATAATAGATCCAGGCATCCTGATCCACCTTGAGGTCGATGAGGCTGTTGTTGCGCACGTCCAGATGGACATGGATGGGTGTACCAGCCGGGACCAGAATGCCATAGCCCGGCGGAAAGGTGATGCTGGTGTTGGTGATGTTGGAACCCAGATAGGTGCTGCCTGACTGAGCGCCGTAGTCGAAGAGCCCTGGGCCGGCGTATTTCATGCGGAAGATGCAGCCCTGGGCATCGCCCCCGTTGCACTGATACATCTCAGGGCGGGTGCTCACTTCCAGGTCGGTATAGAGCCCGATGTCGGCCTGTTCGGCGACCAGCACGCCAAGGATGGCGATGGGCGTCTCAGGGATCCAGACGCCCGCCCGATCCTTGTGACAGATGGTGCCGCGATGACAGAGCCCGGTGGTGGACTTGATGACGGCGGTGTGCAGGGGCCGGATCTCGTCCGGCGTGGCGGCGATGGTGGCAATCGATCCGCCACACCAAACGAGAGCGGCGAGCACTGCCCGCCGTGCGATTGAATTCAACGTCATAGTCATTTGCCTGCGGTTTAGCATGAAATCATGACAAAACGTATCACGATCGACCTTGGTCGCCAATCGCTGACCATCTGGGAAGCCGATCAGCCACTGGCGGTCTATGCGGTCTCGACGGGCCGCAATGGCGTCGGCGAGCAATCCGGCAGCGGCTGCACCCCGCGCGGTCTGCATCGGGTGCGGCTGCGGATCGGCGCGGGTTGTCCGCCCGGTACGGTCTTTCGAGGGCGACGCCCAACCGGCGAGATCTACGATGCCGCACTGGCCGCCGCCCATCCCGAGCGCGACTGGATCCTCACCCGCATCCTCTGGCTCACCGGCTGCGAGCCGGGGTGCAATCGCGGCGGCGGCGTGGATACGCTGCGCCGTTATATCTATATCCACGGCTGCCCGGATACCGAACCGATGGGCGAACCCCGTTCGCATGGCTGTATCCGCATGCGCAACCGGGATCTGATCGAACTCTTCGACCAGACCCGGATCGGGATGCCGGTTGAGATTCGGGAATGAAGGTCGGGGTATTCGCACCTGCGATCAAAATCTTTTTCGACAGGATGAACAGGATTTTTTAAGCAACTGTTTTTCATCCTGTTAATCCTGTCTAAATCAAAGAGCCTCCCTGTCCCGCCGCCGCCATCCGCACCCGCTTGACCAGACTGACCAGACCCAGCACGACCGCCCCTGCCATCACGCCGACCAGCGCATCCAGGGTCATCGGGACGAGCGCGGACAGCGTGCCACCCAGCGCGGGGAGCACAGCGACCGCTTCGCTGGCATGGTGAATCCAGTCATGCAGCAGCGGGATGCCGTGCGTCAGGATACCGCCGCCGACCAGGAACATCGCAATCGTCCCGGCAACCGAGAGCGTTTTCATCAACAGTGGCGCCGCGCGCAGCAGGCCGCGTCCGATGGCGCGTTGCAGACGGACGAAGGCGTCCGCGCCCGGACGCTGGCTGAGATAGAGCCCGGCGTCATCCAGCTTGACGATCCCGGCAACCAGTCCATAGACGCCGATGCTCATGATGACGGCGATGCCGCTCAACACCAGGATCTGCGTGGTGAAGGCCGCGCTCTCGACCGTCCCCAGGGTGATGACGATGATCTCGGCGGAGAGGACGAAATCGGTGCGCACCGCACCTTTGATCTTGTCGCGCTCCAGGACCGCGAGATCGACTGCCGGATCCTCCAGCGCGGCGGTCAGTTCGGCGTGATGCGCATCCGCCCCGGCGTCGTGATGCAGCCATTTGTGGGCGATCTTTTCGACCCCCTCGAAGCAGAGATAGAGCCCGCCAATCATCAGCAAGGGCAGGATGGCCCAGGGCGCGAAGGCGCTGATCGTCAGGGCGGTCGGCACCAGGATCAGCTTGTTGCGCAGCGAGCCCTTGAAGACGGCCCAGACCACGGGCAGCTCGCGCTCGGCGCGGACCCCGCGCACCTGTTCGGCGTTGAGCGCCAGATCGTCGCCCAGCACGCTGGCGGTCTTGCGCGCCGCAATCTTGGTCAGGATGGAGACATCGTCAAGCACGGTGGCGATGTCGTCGATCAATGCAATCAGACTGGTGGCCATGATGAAGCGGTCATCCTGTGGGCAGATTCAAAAGGCGCATTTGACATCGCGCCATCCGCTTGTGTCGAGCGATGAGAGGGGGGAAAATTCGCGGTCATTTTCCGCACCGATCCCATCGAGACGACTCACATGTCCCTGCCACACTCTTTGCTGTCACCCCTGACCTTTCCACTGCGTCTGATGCCTACGGTCATGCACAGTCGCGCGCTGGCGACCCTGCTCAATCAGGTCATGAAAGAGGCGCTGGCGGAGGGTGAGCTGGACTTTCTGGAAGGACGCCGGATGGCGATCGAAATCGAGGATATCGGGGTGCGCTATCGGCTGGGACTGAGCGAGGGCCGTCTGCGCGGCTATAACGAAGACATCCCGGCGGATGCCAGCATCGCTGGCGGACTGCATGAGTTCATGCTGCTGGCGGCGCGCCGCGAGGATGCGGATACGCTCTTCTTCCAGCGCCGGCTGCGGATGTCAGGCGATACCGAGCTGGGTCTTTATCTGAAGAACTTTCTCGATGCCTTCGAGCCGCCCGCACGCTGGGCGCCCCTGGTGCGGGCGCTGGAACGGATGGCGGACCTGCGTTTTCCGGGTCGCTGATGCTCATGGATAGAGCAGTGAGCCGCCAGCAACCCGTCTCTGCACTGGTTTTCTGGCCGATGCTCAACTGCTCGCCATGTGGTTCATTGCCACGCCTGTCCGGCGGCTCGCGGCCCCTGCCCGGTCAGGCTGACAGCGACAGCAGCGAGGACGCGTTCTGAGCCTCTTGCGGCGCGCCATAGGTCTGCATCAACTGCATGATCGTCCGCATCACCAGGGCTTTGGTATCGTCGCTGCCTGCGGTCGCCACTGTCGTGTCGGATGTCGCCGTACTGCCGGTTGTTGAGGCGGTGGCATCCGACTCCTGGCCGGACTGCTCAATGGCCATGGCCTCCTTGAAATCGACGCGGCCATCACTGTTGGTGTCCGCCGTATCGAATTGACTCAACACGCTGGTCAGCAGCTCGGCGCGCGCGGTGTCGGCATCGCTCAGGGTTCCCGACTCCTGCAATTCGGCAAGCTGGCTCGTCAATTCCTCTTCCGTGAACCCTGTCTCTTCTTCCGCTGCGGGCGGCGGCGGTGGCGGCATGCCGCCCGGCCCACCCGGCCCACCCATGGCTCCCATGCCCTGCAGGAAACCAAGCGTATCGGACAGGGTCTGCATACTCTCCGACATCTCGGTCGAGGTGAGCTTGCCATCACCGTCGCTATCGAGCGTCGTGAAAATCTCATCGACACTGGCAGTATCGGAATCCCCGTCCGTGGACAGTTGATCGAACGCGGCCTGGAGATCCGCCGCTTCGATATAGCCCTTGTTTTCAGTGTCAATATTGGCAAACAGCGTCTCAACCATCTCCGTGGGGTCGGAGCGTTGCATGCGCCCTCCGCCAGTCATCCCGTACATCATCGACGACCCGGCGCCGATACCGCTGATCGCATTACTCATGGCAAGTTCCTCGCACAGTGAAGGACCAACATCGACCGCACGCCTGAGCGGCCTTCGGACTCTGTGAAAATTATCGGCCCATTGCGACGGCACCGGTGGCCTGCCAAGGTAAAGCTGGGTAAAAATCGGTTAAGAAATCCTGCACAGTGGCAGACGGATCTCCACGCAGAGCCCACCCCGCTCGGGCAGCAGGGCGCGGATCGTCCCCTGATGCGCCTGAATCGCGCGCTGCGCGATGGCGAGTCCCAACCCGAAGCCGTCAGCCATCATCCCCTGATGACCTCGATGAAAAGGCTGAAAAATCGCCTCCAATTCGTCTGCCGGCACGCCTGGGCCATGATCGCGGACCCTGACGCACAATTCGCCGGAGCCGACCTGCTCCAGTGTGATGTCCACCACGGAACCGGGATGGGTATATTTCACGGCATTGCGCAGGACGTTCTCGAAGGCTCGATGCAACTGCTCGGCCCGACCCATGACGAGAAACTCACCGCTCCCCCGAAAAACCAGATCCCGTCCAGTGGACCGCGCCTCGAAGCAGGCATCCTCGGCAATGCCGGCAATCAATTCCACCAGATCAAGCCGGATCCTGGGTGTCTCATCGCGCCCGGCGGCCTCCAGTCGCGCCAGGGTGAGCAGCTCATCCACCAGGGTCGCCAGACGCGCCGACTCCCGCTCGATGCGGTCAAAGGTGATCTCGATCCGCGCCGGATCCTGGCGCGCCAGTCCGATTGCGGCCTGGAGACGGGCCAGAGGCGAGCGTAATTCGTGCGAAACGTCGTAGAGCAATTGGCGCTGCGACTCGACCAATCGCTGCAACTCGCGCGCCATCCGATCGAAGTGGCGACCCAGATCGGCAATCTCGTCGCGCCGACGGCCCATGCGCGACTGGATCCGTGTTTCCAGCCTGCCTTCCGCCACGGCACCCAGCGCCCATTGCAGACTGCGCACCGGTTTCGCGAAATACCAGGCCAACAAGCCGCTGGCAGCCAGACAGCCGAGCAGGATGGCGATCATGGGCAGATAGGGTGGTGGTGGCCCACGGTGAGGCGGCGGTCCAAAGCCTGACGCCTCTGGCGGTGGTCCATGTGGCGGCTCCGGTCGCCGCACCGGAAAGGCCGGAGGCGCCTCCATCGACCAGGTGTCCGGCATGGGCGGCGGCTGCCGGGGCTCGACGAGCCAGGCGACCGCCAGAAAGAGGGCGATACCGGCAAGCAACTGCGCCAGCAGGAAGGCCAGAAAGAATTTCCAGAACAGACGCCCCATGCCGGACTATTCCCTGATCAGTTGATAGCCCATGCTACGGACACTCTGGATCCAGGAGCGACCATCCGACAGCAGGCCGAGCTTATGGCGAATACTGCTGAGATGCACGTCGATACTGCGGTCATAGCGCGCCAGCGGACGCCCCAATCCCTGCACCGACAGGGTTTCCTTGCTGACGATATGGCCGGCGTGGCGGGCCAGCACCTCCAGCAGATTGAATTCGGTACTGGTGAGTTCGAGCGGACGATCCTGCCAGTGTGCACGGCGTCTTTCCGGCCACAGGGTCAGGGGTCCGGCGCGCAGCGTCTCCAGCCCTTCTTCAGGCGTGCCGGTCTGGGCGGCGCGCCGCAGGATCGCCCGCAACCGCGCGACGAGCTCACGGGGCGTACAGGGTTTGGGCACATAGTCGTCGGCCCCCAGCTCAAGCCCCACGACGCAGTCCAGATCGTCGCCCCGCCCGGTCAGCATGAGCACGGGGATCTGACTCGTCTCACGGATGCGGCGCAGCACCTCGATCCCGTTCACGAGCGGCAGCATCACATCCAGCACCACAATGGCATAGCCGCCATCCAGCGCGCGCCGGACGCCGGTCTCGCCATCGTGGACCGCATCGACCTGAAAACCCTCGCCCTCCAGATATTCCTTCAGCAGCGCGCTCAGGCCAATGTCGTCGTCGATCAGCAGAACCCTAGACATCGTGAACCAGGGCGAAAGCGCCCGGACGATCGATTGGCATGGATGTTTTCCACCCGAACATTTGAACCTTCGGGATGATGTGCCAATCCATACCGAGGGCGCAACGGTCGGGCCGACAACCCGACTTGACGCGACGGCCTGAGGTCTCGACACTTGCGCCCCTCATCGCTCAATCCGCGCCGCCATCCGCTGGCGCGAAATCCCGTTCAGACCACATCAGGAGACCTTGCGTGCTGGAGCGCATCATCGAACGTTTACTCTATGCCAGTCGCTGGCTGCTGGCGCCCATTTATCTCGGGCTGTCGCTGACCCTGATCGCGGTCGCGATCAAATTCTTTCAGGAGGCCTACCATCTGCTCGGCCATATCTTCGGGATGGCCGAGTCGAGCGTGGTCCTGACGACTCTGGCGCTGATCGATCTGTCGCTGGTCGCCAGTCTGGTGGTGATGGTGATGTTCTCGGGCTATGAGAACTTCGTCTCCCGCATCGACTTGCGCGAAGAAGACGAGAAACTGGACTGGCTGGGCAAGCTGGACGCCGGCACGCTCAAGCTCAAGGTCGCGGCCTCCATCGTCGCCATCTCGTCGATCCATCTGCTACAGGCCTTCGTCAATATCCCGCAGATCCCGAACGACAAGCTGATGTGGTATGTCATCATCCATCTGACGTTCGTTTTCTCCGCACTGCTGATGGGCGTGCTCGACCGGATGTCGTTCGCCTCCCATCGCAACCACGGCGACAAACCACAGGAACATTGAGCGAGGACGGCCCCTTCAAGGGGCCGTCTTGCCTGCGCAGCCCGCGTCCTCCCGTCAATCCCCTGCCGCCGAGCGCACAGCGGATGGCGACCTGAGCGCACGCACCTGATCCAGCAGCACAGGATCGTCCCATTCCTGTTCGCCGATGACGCTGTAGACCAGCCGTCCCTCGGGGTCGATGATGAAGGTGGTCGGCAGACCGAACATGGGATAACGCGGGGCAATCTGGGTTTCCAGATCCATCGGCAGGGGAAAATTCACCGGCGTCTCGACCAGGAAATCGGCGATCGATGCGGCATCGTCACCGACATTGATCGCGATGACCGCAACCTCGCCGGCCAGGATGTCATGGGCACGCTGCATCGACGGCATCTCGGCGCGACAGGGCGGACACCAGGTGGCCCAGAAATTCAGAATCACCGGCCTGCCGCGATCATCCGCCAGCCGATAGATCCGACCATCCGGTCCAGGCAGGCTGAAGTCAGGCGCCAGTGGACGCTCTGGGACAGGCGTCAGGACTGACTCATCCGCAGCGGCGGCGTGCGTGCCAGCCGACAGACCGAACCAGAGCATGAGCAGCAAGCGCGTAAACAGACGCGGCCTGTGCATCAGGCGCATGAGGTTGACGCAGGTTGGAAAAATCATCTGGCGGGTCACTCCGGGTGTGGATGGCAATAAAAATCCGGTCAGGTATCCGGTATATGATGCCCGATCCGGTCATTGACAGGCGCGCCCGATGCAGTCAGATCAATCACTCTCCGCACGTCTCGACGCCCTGCTGTGGGGTCGTCCGCTTGATGCCCTGCCGCGCTGGCAGTCCCGCTTCGTCTGGCTGGGGCGGCTCGTCTACGCCCTGCTGCGCGATCTGGCCCAGGGCAATCTGTCACTGCATGCCACGAGTCTGGTCTATACCACCCTGCTGTCGCTGGTCCCGCTGCTGGCGGTCAGCTTTTCGGTGCTCAAGGGCTTTGGCGTCCACAATCAGGTGGAACCGCTCCTCCTGAACGCGCTGGAGCCGCTTGGCGAGCCGGGTGTGGAGATCGTCACCCGGATCATCGGCTTCGTCGATAACATGCAGGTCGGCGTGCTGGGTTCGGTGGGACTCGCCACCCTGATCTTCACCGTGGTGTCATTGATCCAGAAGGTCGAACAGGTCTTCAACGACACCTGGCGGGTCACCGCGCCGCGCCCCTTCGCGCAGCGCGCCAGCCAGTATCTGAGCGTACTGCTGATCGGGCCGGTCCTCTTTTTCTCGACAGTTGGGCTGTCCACCTCATTCAGCCGCTACATCGATGCGCAGACCCTGCTTGCGCCCGAGTCCATCGGCTTCCTCACCGAGATGGCGGGCCAGCTCGGGCCGTTTCTGATGATCTCGCTGACCTTCGCCTTTTGCTATCTGTTCATCCCCAACACCCGGGTGCAGTGGCGCTCGGCGCTGATCGGCGCGCTGGTGGCGGGTCTGCTCTGGGAGGTGGCGGGCGGGATGTTTTCGGCCTTCATGACCGGCTCCACCCGTTTCATGGCGATCTATTCCAGTCTGGCGATCCTGATGCTGTTCATGATCTGGATCCATATCGGCTGGTCGATCCTGCTGATCGGCGCAAGCATCGCCTTCTATCATCAGCACCCGGAATATCTGAGCACCCGCGCCAGCGATCTGTCGCTCAGCAACCGGCTGCGCGAGCGTCTGACGCTGACGGTCGCCGGGCGGATCGCCAGTCGCTATGACACCGGCAAACCGGCCTGGAACAGTCGGGATCTGGCCCGAACGCTGGGCGTTCCCGGCGCCAATGTGCAGCACATTCTGAACCTGCTGGAGCGAACGGGTTTCCTGCTCCGCATCGCGCAACCCGATCCAGGCGAAGATCCGCGCTATGTCCCGGCGCGTGCGCCCGAAACGATTCTGATCGGGGATCTGCTGGCCGCCACACGCCATTTCGGGGAAGACGCCAGCGGCTGTCGCGAGCACAGGCCTGACAGCGAGGTCGAGCGGATCGAGCGGGACATTGAGAGGGCGATGACGGAGACGCTGAACGGACTGACGCTGCGTGATCTCGCCAGATCGATGGCGCCGGCAGCGACGGCAGGCCAACCCGGTGCGGTCAGACCCTGAACTGGCAGCGCGCCGGATGTCAGTCCGCCATGTGAAGCCGGTTCAGGCCGGAACGGCATAACGATCCCCTGGCCGCCTCGCCCGGCCCGTCACAAAGGAGCATGCCGGATCCACCTGCGCCCGCCCGGCCAGCGCGGTCCGGCCCAGCAGCATGCGAAAACGCATGGTCTCGCGGTTGGTCAGGGTCAGCTCGATCGGCCATTCGCGACTGGCCAGCACCAGCCGGGTCAGAATGATGTAACGCTCCTCGCGATGACCGCCGGAATCCGTCACCTGACGCTGATCGATGATCGGCGCTTCGCCCCGAATGACCACATCGGCGCGATTCTGTAACGGATGCACGCCAAAACGCGCATGGAGCACGCCCTGGCGATGAAAGGTCTCGACATAAAAGGCATGCAGGGTCGAGGTGCGGGCGCCGGTATCGACCTTGGCCTTGATGAGCACGAGCCCCAGATCCGGCAGCGACACCCATTCGCGCCAGCCCAGCAGCAGCGGCTCCAGTCTCGCTTCCGCATCGCTCATACCAGATCCCCGCATCCGGTCAGCCGAGAGAAGCATCGACGCCGCCCCACCGACTGCCTAGAATCGTCGCCATCGCCCGACCGCCAACCAATCCGGAGATCCGCATGCCCACGCGCAGGCTGGCACATTCGCTGCCGTTCACACTCTTGCTCCTCGCTCAACCCCTGGCTGCCGAAGTCGGCACCGCCAAGATTCTCGCCCCCTGGGAGGCCAACGGGCAACTGTTCCAGGTCGCCGTGGACAAACTCCAGTTCATCGGCACCTTTGAGGGCATCATGTATATCGAGCATGGCGAGGGTCTGCTTGACGCCGCGCTCTTCACCTGCCCTTCGACCCAGATCATCCATGTCCTGAGCAATCAGCTCGAAGGTCATGGCTACTGCACCATCGAAAGTCCCACGGGCGATTATGTCTATGCCGAGTTCAACTGTAACGGCGAGCCCGGATCCTGCAAAGGCAAATTCACGCTCACCGGCGGCACCGGCAAACTGACCGGCATCACCGGCGAGAGCGACATGATCGTGCGCACCGCACTCAGCGGGACGAGCATGAATCAGGAGAATGGCGGCACCGTCTCCGCCGCCAAGGGACTGGCGATCTGGCCGGAGATGCGCTTCGATGTCCCCGGCAAGAGCGCCCAATCCGGGATGCTGGGCACCGGACCGAACGGGCCGGACGGCGGCGCGGAGCAAAAGACCCCGAACGACGCACTGCCACCCGGCGATGCCACGCAGTCCCGTTAAACAGCGTTCGGTGCGATAAGCGATGTTGCCTCCGCCCGGCTGAAGCTGGGCGGAGGCATCGGGGGCCACCCGAACCGGATGGCTGGCGCGTCAGTTGGCGCCGCTTTCAGTTGCTGGCGAATGCCGTCCAGCCATCGAGCCAGGTGTTGCGGCTTCCAGGACGGATGGCGCCGACATAATTCGCCGACTCGTCCCAGAATTCGCCCTGAATGATGGGGGCATGAATCTTCATCAAGGATTCAGTGTAGACCGGCACAAAATCAGGTTTGGTGAGATCGTGGACGTCGCCTGAGAGCACCTGATCGGGGATGAAAGCCGATCCGGATTCCCTGCTCAGGAAAAACTTTTCTTCGTCGAAACCGCCATCGTCGTCCTCCTCCCCGGACTCCTGCTCGAAGACCCGGCCACTGACGGCTTCTGTAAAGACCAGCGCACGGGCTTGCAGCGCGCCCGTTCTGGTTTGTGCCACGGTTGCCTCGTCGCGCACATCAATCGCGTCGAGCGAGAAACCGGCGATCAGCAGATTGCGCAGATCCGCACCCGTACCAAGCCTCAGGACCATGCCGCGCTGTGCCTTCATGGGATCGCCGCCGCCAACCAGGGTCACGTTGGAGAGACTGGGTGCCGAACGGGGCGTTGCGTTGGGATCCTTCTTCTGATTGTCCGCCTCGATGCAACTGTCGCCCGCCTGGTCATCCTGCTGGATCACGATGAACTGACCGGAGCCGGTCCAGCCGCGATCCCAGTCCAGACCGTCGTCACCGGCACGGGTAATGACGATATGGCTCAGGTTCGCGCTGCCGCCGAAGAATTCGATGCCATCGTCAAGTCCCATGTGGATCTGAACGAAACGCAGGATGGTCCCGTCGCCACAGCCGCCGAGGGTAAGACCGTTCAGCTCGTTGTCCTTGGAGATTTCGTTGCCGGCAAATTCAATGCGGACATAGGTGAGGACACCGCAACTGTCGGTGTCGTTGGTGCCGCCGTAAGCGCCGCGCGGGTCGGCACGGTCGATCCCTTCTATATAACCGACCGAGGTATTGACCGGGGCATTGCCCAGCAGCACCACGCCGCCCCAGTCGCCACGGGCGCGCTGACCCACGGGTTTGGCGCTGGTAAAGATGATCGGCTGCTCGACGGTGCCGCGCGCATTGAGACGCGCATCCCGGGTGACGATCAGCGCCGATCCCGGTTCGCCGAGGATACGGGTTCCAGGCTCGATCGACAGGGTGGCATTGCCTTCCACAAACACCAGTCCGTTCAGGCGGTAGGTGCTGCCCGCACGCCACACCGTATCCTGCAGGATGCTCCCCTGCACTTCGATGTTCGTGATCTGCCGCGTCAGCCGGGGATCGGTCGCGAAGAAATAGCCGCCGACCAGTAAGACCATGACCAGGAGCGCAAAGCTCACCGTGGTCAACCCGGACAGACGCCGCGATGTCTCCCGCCGATGCAGGTTCCCCGGCGGGATCTGGCCCGATGCCCGATTGTCGCCTGCGGATCCAGCCGGATGTGACCCTGACGGATCGGCGGCGGACGGCGCTTCAACCAGATGTTCGATGGACAGAACCTCCTTCGCCAGGGCGCGAATCTCCTCGACCTGGGACTGGAGCGCCTGTTCGATGATCTCGGCGCGATAGGTCTTATCGGTGCGAAGCGCGTTGAAATGGATGTATTGGATCCCCGGCGTGCTTCCTGCGGGCGCTTTTTCGATCTCCATCTTCAGGCGCCACAGGAGGGACATCTGTTGGGCGCGCGAATTCTGAAGGTTGGTGGCTGTCATACCGTTTCACTGTGTGACGGCAGAGAGAGGGTTGGACCTGCAACCGGACTCTCAGTGCGGAAAAGGATCTGTCATCCTGCCGTCTCACACGGGATGAGCGGGTCAGGCAGACCAGGATTGAGGGCAGAGCGCAGACCAGGATTCGTCGCGGCTAAACCGCACCCAGCCAAGGGCCGTGGATCCGCCAAACATCGAATTCACTCGACACTCGGCCTCTCGCTCTGAACGCGGCTTAATGTAGGGAAAAAGTCTTGCTGAGACATGAACGTCTGATGACGATTTTGCGTCTCGCGGTGGATTGCAGGGTCGTGCCTGTTCGTTCAGTGCAAGCCCGTTCCGAAGAGTGGGATGAAACCATCTGCTTGATGGCCTGAGCGCCCCGGCAGTGTCTCTTCAACGAAGCCCACTCCGCAGAGTGGGATGAAACACCGCGCATGGCGTAAAGATCAAGGTCGCCGACAACCTTCAACGAAGCCCACTCCGCAGAGTGGGATGAAACGCCGTCGCAGCCGACGGGGCTGCGCGATTCGGTTCCTTCAACGAAGCCCACTCCGCAGAGTGGGATGAAACGGTCCAGGACTTGCCCTTGATCGACAGCTTGGGCCTTCAACGAAGCCCACTCCGCAGAGTGGGATGAAACGCCGCCGACGCCGCAGCGGCGGCCATCAACGCAGCAGCCTTCAACGAAGCCCACTCCGCAGAGTGGGATGAAACGTGATGAGCTGGCGGTGTGGCAAACCATCACGCTCCCTTCAACGAAGCCCACTCCGCAGAGTGGGATGAAACAATCTTTGATTTATCGAGTGAAAGCTGTTTAGTCTCCTTCAACGAAGCCCACTCCGCAGAGTGGGATGAAACCGCCCATCCATAGCGATCTGATTCGATAGCCAAAATCCATCTCGTTGCGCGAACCCGCGCAAACCGGATACCAGCTTTGATCGATGGCCGCGATGATCGACCTCAAGCATTTGACTTAAAAGATTTTTTTGTTCGCGCGAATCCCCCGGACTTTTCGCGGTCACTTGCGGTTCGCGCGGACAGTGGGACAGACCATCCCAACACCACCCCGTAGTCGCTGCTTCTGATCCGTGCCGAGCGCCAGCGCGTCAGACCGAGGGCCGCCGTTTCCCGTTCGTCCAGCGCCGCTGCGCCCAGGATCAAGGCGCGCAGACCCTCTGCGCCGAGCCAGTTGGTGCAGGTGGGATACGTCCAGTGCTGACGGGTCATGCCGAGCGTCTGGCCGTTGACCATCGGCCAGAACGGCAGCGATTCCCAGGCGAGCCAATAGGCGCCCAAGACCCCGAACTTCGTCGCCGAGGTGACGGCCTTGTCGGACGCGCTGGCATCGATGCGCGCCGCAGCATCCCAGCCCCATGCCTGCAAGCCCTGGTCCTGGTAACGCCAGGGACCGGTCAGCGCCTCGTCGATCTTCTCGTGGATCGGTTTCCGGGCGAGGGCGTCCATGATCGCCCGCGCATTGGCAATCAACTGATGTCGTCCGCCCAGCAGACGCAGACCGCTCGGACGCAGGCCGTCAGCCGTCTCGGCGGCATAAGCGACCAGCCACTCGGTCGGCATCCGCTCCGCCAACGCCCGATAGCCTGCCGCCCCGTCAATCTGTCTGGGATCATCGATCAGATTCAGTTCAGGGGCCGCGAGCCGTTCGGGCAGACGCGCGGCCAGCGCCGCGACGATGTCGCCATCCCAGGCCAGTTCGGGGTGCGGGCCGTCCCAGCGCAGTGTCGCGCCCGGCAGGAGTCGCAGGGCGCCATAGGCAGCCATGACCGCCACCGGGTTGTTGGGTCGCAATGCGGTGAGTTTCATGCCTGTTCCGCCTCGCTCACGCTCCAGTCCGCCAGTCGCACCAGGGTTTCCAGATACGCCAGTCCCCAGGCGCCATAGAGCCCCTGAAGCGCTTTGCAGGACTCCGCCCAACCGCTCAACTGCTGCCACAGGGCGGGATCCGGCGCGACGGGGAGCAGGGGGCGTCCATGACCGTGATGTGCGCCGACCAGATAACGCACGAGCGGATCTTTCTGGAGCACCGCTGAGGCCATCTCGTGTCGCCAGCCATGCGGCAGCGCGATCCAGCGGGTATCGCCTCCCGGCCCTTTCGCCAGCAGTTGGCTGCCATCACCCCCCACCATGACCTGCCAGCGCGGATCCTGTTTGCCCGTGTCATGTCCCGCACCGGCGCGACGAACGGCGCTGACCAGTTCCGCATCGAGCCCGCTACCGCGCGCGAACCATTCGGCGCGTTCGGCGACGGCCTGCTGATGCCTGGCGAGCGGCACCGTGCGGCAGGCGCTCTGGCTGGTCCACTCGGTGGCGCGCATGACCACGCATCCATCGGGGCCGTTGCCGTAGATCGCAACGCGCCCTGGGTCGCCGCTCAGTACCCCGGTGCGGTGCGCCAGATTGCGCCAGTCCAGATCCGTGGTGTCTTCGCTGTCGAACAGCGCCCGGATCTCCGTCGCGAGATCGGGATACAGGGCCGGATGGAGTCGGACCCGTCGCTCGGTGTCGCCGAGATCGCTGACCGGCTCGCGGGAGGCCGGATTCCAACCGTAGCGGTCGCAGCCGCCGATGGTGGTCGGCAGAACCAGGGTATCGCCGGGGCGGACGGCTTCGGTGCTGATTTCCTGCGTATCTTCTCCGTCCCAGCGGATAAAGACGTGCGCAACGTCCGCGTCACGCCCAGACTGGCCGGCCCCTTCCAGATCGGCGATGTCTGCGCTCCAGCGGCGCACGGCATGATGCGGGACGGCAAGCAATTCCTGCCGCACGGGTGGTGCGGCCTTGACCGATCCCTCACTCCAGTCCGCCCGCCAGCACAGATAGACATCCGGCGCACCGGACTCCCAGCCATGCAGCCAGGGCGCGATCCGGATGCCGTGATGCACGGATGTCTGCGACAGCAGGTCGAGATGTGCGGGCAACAGCGCCGGGGTTTCCGGCTCGGCCTCCGGTGGCGGCGGCGCGTTCGCGATGAGCTGCTGCATGGCCTGGATGCCGAAATCGACCGCTTTGGGATGGCCCGTCGCCACGGCATTGAGCCAGATCCAGGCCTGCTCGATGTCCTCGCCATAGACCGGATCGGTTTTGGTCTCAGCAGGCATGTAGAGGATCGTCAGCGACGCGCTGGTGAGTTCACCCAGACGGTTCAGGCGACCGACCCGCTGGCGCAGGGCGGAGAGCGGCGCGCATTCCGTGACCATCGCGTCAAAATCCAGATCGGCTCCGACCTCAATCGTCTGGGTCGCGACCACGAACAAGGGATCGCGTCCGCCTCGGGTGTGAACGGCCATGCGCGGGAGATACTCGGCAGTGAGTGCGGCCTTGTCGGCAGGGCGTATCCGTCCGGTCAGCAGCACGGCGTCTCCTGCGGCTTGCAGATGCGCGAAGACGGCACGGGCGTGGGCCACCCGATTGCAGACCACGCCAATGACAGCCGCCCCTTCCTCGCGCTGTTTGAGCGCTTCGGCGGCGAGCGCCTGTGGCAGATCCGCGCCCTTTTTCAATTTGATCAGACGTGCCGGCTTGCTGGATCGCAGCCGCCGCGACAGGAGCGGATGCGCCCAGTCGGCGTCGTCCAGCCCGTGCAGGTTGTCGCCGTCCCAGGTCGCGGACATCGGCAGGACGCGCCAGGGCAGCGGCAGCGCGCCGCCCCGCTGTCTGGCAACACTGCTCAGGGTCTGCAAAAAGGGGCGCGCAAGGTGCACTTCATCCACCACAAACAGGGCGTCGTTGCCCAGCAGCGCGGCATGGATGGGGGCAACCCTGGGGCTGATGCCATAGCCGCTGAACAGCAGTCTGGAGCCTGCCTGATCCACCGTCGAAACGATGATGGCGGGCCGCAGCGGATCAGCGAGCCAGTCTGCCTCGATGGCGATCCCGCCGCGCATCGTCACCACGACAGGCTGCTCGTGTGCGGGCAGGGTCGCGGTCAGTGCGCTGGCATAGGCCGTGACGCCGTCCACCACCAGGCGCCGGTCGATGACATAGACCAAGCGCCGGGGAACGGCAACGCCCTGCAAGCGCGCCCACAACCACACGTCGATGATGGCGGTCTTGCCGCTGCTGGTCGGTGGGGTCAGGGCGTCCGGCCAGTCGTTTCTGGCGATACGCTCGGCGAGACGGACCTGCCAGGGAAAGGGTGAATAACCATGACGATCCGCATACCAGGCATCAAATGGCTGCATCGTCGCCTTCCAGAGGACGCATCAGTCCCATGCCGAAATGTCTGTCTTTGCCGAGCAGGACCGGCCCCGCGACGGGTTGCGCGAAGTTCAGCACGACATGGGTCCACCGCCCGCTACTGCGCGGTCGGAACTCGTGCGCGAGTGGAACCCCCTTGAAAGGCGATGATTGACTCAGCTCGATGGCGACTGGCCGGGGATAGCCCGCCATTTCGGCGGAATCGGCCATCGCGCTTTCAAGGGATTGAAGACGCTTGGGGTGGCGGTCAAACACAACGGGCGTGACCGAGGCCCAGGCACGCGAGGAGCGAGACCAGGTGCGCAGCCAAAGCCCCTTTGGTGTCGGCTGATGCGCCGGCTGCATGCCGATACGGATGTGGCGATCACCGAGCTTGAGATGATCGACCTGCATCAAGGGCAGCGCGCAGGCCGTGCGCGCCGCATCGTCGATCCCGCCCGGCAGCCACAGGCCCAATCCGAGGACATGCCCCCGTGCATAGGGATGGCCCACATCGGGGAGAATCGCCCAGGCCGCATGCTCGCCCGCATGACCGTGGAGCAAGGGCGAAGCGCCATCGCCTGCCCGACTGAGGACAGCGGCGCGCAAGCTCGTGGCGAGTTGTGCCGCGCGGCGAATGTCGATCATCTGATCGGGACGGAGCGCCAATAACTCGCCCCAGGGTGAGCGTGGAATGTCCTCGCGCATGTCGGTGTAGCCAAGCATGCTCGCGACCGCTGCGCGCCGACCAGCCGCAAAGGCTGAGTCCAATTCCGCCAGACGACCCGGTTGCGGCACCCTGAGAAGCCGGTCTCCGGCTGCGGAGTGGACCAGATGATGCGGCAACGGCGGCACTTCTGTGACGAGGGTGAGGTCAACGGGTGTTTTGGCACGTCCCAGGTAGGTGACAGAGTCGGCGATCCGCGAGATCGGCGCATGCAGCTCATCCGGGATGTGGGGCCAGACCACATAGACGGGGTCATGAATGCCGACGATCATGGGGTCGAACTTGCCGACCCGCGTCTGGGGTGCCTTGTAGGCCGCCGGCACATAAACCGTCGCCGGCAGGACGGCACGGGTGTGGCCGAAGATCAGTTCAGGACAGATCCCCTCCAGTTCTCTCAGCGGCGATGGATTGAGACCGGCCCCATAAGCCGCCGCCACGAGCGCCTGAAAGATCCGATCCGGATGAGGCGGCCATTCTGGATCGCTGGGCGCCGTCGGGTCTGCGGCATGGTAAATGCCGTTCAAAAAATCGATGCGCAGCACCAGCATCAGTGACTCCGCGCGACCAGTTGCTCCAGATTGGGGCCGGCGGTGAAGAGCACCGGCTCGGCGAGGTTGATCCTGGCAAGCGCCTGCTGCAAGGCGTTCAGCGCCTCCTGCGCCGTGACCTTGATGGATTCGCTGCATCCAGTGCGGCGAATCGTCCAGGCCACGTCATCCGCCACCAGTTCGCAGTCGCGACGCAGATCCAATCCATCCTCGATTACCGCCGCGATCCCGTAGACACCCATGAGCGCGAGCGCCGTGCGCGCGTCGATGTCCTGCTCTGCGGTGCCGCCGAAGCGATAACGACGCAGACGGCTCAGACTCAAGGCCCCGGCGAGTTTGATGTCCTCGACCAGAACCCCCTTCGGACTGATGGTCGGGGCAATGTTGCCGTGATTGATCTCCGATGGGCGCTCCGCCCCCGCTGGCGGTTTTTCACCTTCAGGAACCAGTTGGTAGGAATCGCCCTCGCGGATGACGCGCCCCGCATCCAGCGTGATGCCGAGCGGATCAAGGCGCCCTCCAGCGCGGCCAATCGGCATGGCGTTGATACCAAAGATTTCGATGCTCGCCACTGCGGGCCATTTCCGTTCGTGACCTTTGTTGTCGCCCATTCCGGTGGAGTCCCAGCCACCCAGGAGGAGCATCGCCGGGTCATACCGGAGCAGAGCTAACGCATCCGCTGGCGACGCCTTGATGATCGCCTGACCGATCTCGGTCTTGCGAAAGGGCACCCCATCGAGCAGGCAATCGCGCAGAATGGCATCGAAGGCGCGATGCGGCATCTGCATGGTCGAAAGCGTCTGTCCAGCAACGGCGACGCGCAACGGATCCAGATTCAATTTCGCCCGCACCAGTTGATCTTCGATGCGATTCGCGAAGGAGGCGGGGCTGTCGAGACTGACCCAGGCCGCGATGCCCTGCCTGTCCGGGGCGGTCATGTTGTGTTTGTGCGGGGCGTCGGCGTAGGTCGGCGGCAGAACGTGCCGCGTCCCATCCAGTGCCGAGAGGGTTGCATTCACACTGATGCCAGCCGCATCAACGACCGCCTGCCGGATCGTGGCATACAGATTCGTCATCTCCTTTGTCTCCTGTTGGGTCAGGTTCCGACCTTATAAACCGCGCCCGGTGCGGTATGTGATGTTTGGGGATTGGGGCGGCCTTGGCAGCATCGACGACCGTTAGAGCTGGCGCGGTTTAAGATATTAAAAAATATAAAATTTTAAACCGCGTCTCCACTGATGTCGATGACATCTCCAAAGCTAAACACAAAATGAAAATTACGCATATCGCGCTGGACGCGGTTTAGCAAATTGAGGTCGATTCCGCGCTGGAGGGAGGACACGACACTCCCGGCTTAAAGCGGTGTCCGTTCCGGTTCGGGCGCTCCAGACCCGCCGGGCTCAAACGCCAGCGACACCGAGTTGATGCAGTAACGCAGACCGGTCGGGCGTGGACCGTCGGGGAAGACATGCCCCAGATGGGCGCCGCACGCCCTGCACACTACTTCGGTGCGCTGCATGCCGTGACTGGCGTCTTCGTGCGTCGCCAGCGCATCGGGTGCGATCGGCTGCCAGAAGCTCGGCCAGCCCGAACCCGAATCGTATTTCTCGTCCGAGCGGAACAGCGGCTCGCCGCAACAGCCGCAACGGTAAACGCCCTGCTCCTTGAAGGCGTAATACTGGCCGGTAAAGGCCGGTTCGGTGCCTTTCTGGCGGCACACACGATATTGCTCCGGGGTGAGTTCCGCCTGCCACTCGGCATCTGTCTTGTCAATCTTGCTGCACATCTCGACCTCGCTGATGATGTCGTCTGACCGCCGCCGGCAGTGCCTTGAGCCGCCTGAAACCGGCACTTATACTGTGCCCCTGCCCGCTTCCCGTCCGGATCGACCGGAACCGACCCTAATGGGGACGCATCCGGCCGATGTCCACCCGACCTTCCATGACCCTCTGTGCGGAGAATCCATGACCGATCACCCTGCCCCGCGCCTGTCCGAGCGCCTCTTCGTCGCGCTCCAGCATCTTCTGCCGCAGCACGGGCTGTCCACCCTGATGCACCGTCTGGCACGGATTCAATGGCGTCCGCTCAAATCGCTGCTGATCGCACAGTTCGCGCGGATCTATCAGATCGACATGACGCAGGCGGTGGAGCCGGATCTGTCCGCCTATCCGCATTTCAACGCCTTCTTTACCCGCCCGCTGCGACCCGACGCGCGCCCGCTGGATCCCGATCCGCTGGTGGTTCTCTGCCCGGTCGATGGTCGCATCAGTCAGATCGGCCCCATTACGACTGACGGCAGACTGATCCAGGCCAAGGGGCATGATTACAGCGTGCGCGATCTGCTGGGGCTGGCGCCCGGCGCCGACCATCCATTCGATGGCGGACGCTTCACGACCATCTATCTGGCGCCAAGCGATTATCATCGCATCCACATGCCGCTGACCGGCGATCTCACGGGGATGACCTATGTGCCGGGCCGGCTCTTCAGCGTGAACCACACCACGGCCAAGCTCGTTCCCGGTCTGTTCGCCCGCAACGAACGGGTCGTCTGCCGTTTTGCGACCGAGGCCGGCGACATGGCGCTGGCGATGATCGGCGCCATCTTCGTCGGCGGCATCGAGACCGTCTGGGCCGGCGCGATCACCCCGCCGCACAGCGGACGTTCGCTGCAACATGTTGCTCATGAAAATGGAGGACAATCGATCCACTTGGAACGGGGCGCCGAGATGGGTCGTTTCAATCTGGGCTCGACCGTGATCCTGCTCTTCCCGCGCGACCGGGTGCAGTGGGATCCCGGCCTCGCCCCCGGCCAGAAGGTTCGGCTCGGCCAGCGGCTGGGGATGCGCCGCTAAAGCGATCTGCTGAAAAACGCATACCCGTGCCCGCCTAAAATGGACAGGATTAACAGGATTTTCCAGGATGCACATGCGGATGCCGTCGATCTCGCCTGCAAGGAAAGCCGACTGCCGCGCGAGACCTTTCCCGCAACCTGTCCCTATACCGAGTCGCAAATCCTGGATGATGACCAGTATCCCGCGACGCGCTGAGACAAATCACGCTGGATGTCAGCTCATCCTTGACGATTGACCGGCTTTGCCATACAAGCAGACTCCAAATCCGTCACACCAAACCAATTCACATTATTTGCTCTGCGAGGAACTGCCACGATGTCTTTCATCAAGCTCACCGATCTCGACCTCGCCGGCAAGCGGGTGCTGATCCGGTCCGACCTCAATGTGCCGGTCAAGAATGGCCAGGTCACGTCCGACGCGCGCATCACGGCCTCGATGCCGACCTTCGAGCACTGCATCAAGGCTGGCGCCAGGGTCATGGTCATGTCCCACCTGGGCCGTCCCGAGGAAGGCATCTTTTCGGAAGCGGATTCGTTGCAGCCGGTCGCGGCAGCACTTGGCGCCAAGCTGGGGCATGAGATCCGGCTGATTCGCGATTATCTGGACCAGCCCCCCGAGATCGCCGACGGCGAACTGGTGCTGCTGGAAAACGTCCGTTTCAACACGGGTGAGGGCAAGGACAACGAGGCGCTGTCGAAGCAATACGCCGCGCTCTGCGATGTCTTCGTGATGGACGCCTTCGGCACCGCCCACCGTGCCCAGGCATCGACGCATGGCGCGGGCAAATTCGCCCCGGTCGCCTGCGCCGGTCTGCTGCTGGCCGAGGAACTGGATGCCTTGAAAAAGGCGCTCGCCAATCCGGCCCGGCCCATGGTCGCCATCGTCGGCGGTTCCAAGGTCTCGACCAAGCTGACCGTGCTCGAAGCCCTGTCCGAAAAGGTCGATCAGCTCGTGGTCGGCGGCGGCATCGCCAACACCTTCCTCGCCGCCGCCGGTTTCCCGGTCGGCCAATCGCTGTGCGAGCATGATCTGATCCCGACCGCCCAGGCATTGATGGCGAAGATGACCGCGCGCGGCGCCACCATCCCGATTGCGACCGACGTCGTCTGCGGCAAGAAATTCGACGAAAACGAACCGGCAGTCGTCAAGCCGGCAGCCGAGGTTGCCGATGATGACATGATCTTCGACATCGGCCCGAAGTCGGCGCAGGAACTGGCGGACATCATCGCCAGCGCCGGCACCATCGTCTGGAACGGCCCGGTCGGCGTCTTCGAGTTCGATCAGTTCGGCGCGGGCACCAGAACCATCTCGATGGCGATTGCCAATGCGGACGGCTTCAGTCTGGCCGGTGGCGGCGACACCATCGCCGCCATCCAGAAATATGACATCTACGATCAGGTGTCTTACATCTCGACCGCTGGCGGCGCCTTCCTCGAATATCTGGAAGGCAAGACACTGCCGGCGGTCGCCATGCTCGAATCACGGGCGAAGGATTAATCAGCCGCCAGCGATCAGCCTCCTGCCCCCAGCGATCAGCTCGGGGGCTGGAGGCTGGCGGCTGAAAGCTGGAGGCTCAAAAACATGCCAAGACGCACCAAGATCGTTGCCACCCTGGGTCCGGCGACGGACCCGTCCGCCATCATGGACGACATCATCAACGCTGGCGTCGATGTCGTCCGGCTCAACCTGTCGCACGACAGCCACGACCGGCACCGTGAGCGCGCCAACCGGATCCGCGAACGGGCACTGGCCATCGGACGCGAAGTCGCGCTGCTGATGGACCTGCAGGGCCCCAAGATCCGGATCGGCCAGTTCGCCGGGGGCAGGATCGAACTCAGCCCCGGCGACCGCTTCGCCATCGATCTCGCCTGCGGCATCAATGAGGGCGACCAGACGCAGGTCGGCACCACCTACACCCGGCTCGCCGAGGACGTGCAGCCTGGCGACACCCTGCTGCTGGACGACGGCGCCATCGAACTGCTGGTCGAATCGGTTGCCAACAGTCGCATCGACTGCCAGGTCATCGTTGGCGGCCCGCTCTCCAACAACAAGGGCATCAACAAGAAAGGCGGCGGACTCTCGGCGCCCGCGCTGACCGAGAAAGATAAGGAAGACATCCGCTTCGCCGCCGAGATCGATGCCGACTATCTGGCGGTCTCTTTCGTGCGCAATGCCGAGGATGTGCGGCTGGCGCGCGAGCTCTTCCGTGCGGCTGGCGGACACGGCGGGATCGTTGCCAAGATCGAGCGCGCCGAGGCGCTGAACGTCATCGACGACATCATCAACGCCTCCGACGCCATCATGGTTGCGCGCGGCGATCTGGGTGTGGAGATCGGGGACGCCGAACTGCCTGCGGTACAGAAACACCTCATCAGCCGTGCCCGCGCACTCAACAGCGTGGTCATCACGGCCACGCAGATGATGCAGTCGATGATCGAGCACCCGATCCCGACCCGCGCCGAGGTCTTCGATGTCGCCAATGCCGTGCTCGACGGCACCGACGCGGTCATGCTGTCGGCGGAGAGTTCCATCGGCCAGTATCCGGCCAAGGTGGTCGAGGCGCTGGACCGCATCTGTCTGGAAGCCGAAAAAAACGTCACCCGCTCCGGGCACCGCTTGGATTCGGTGTTCGGGCGCGTCGATGAGGCCATCGCCATGGCCGCCATGTACACCGCCAATCATCTGGGGGTGAAGGCCATCGCGGCCCTGACCGAAACGGGTTCGACGGTCAAATGGATGTCGCGCATCAGCTCGGGCATTCCCATCTACGCCATCACCCGGTTTGCACCGACCCGCCGTAAGGTGAGACTCTTTCGCGGCGCCTATCCGATCGCCTTCGATGTCTCCAGCACCGACATCCATGAGGTCAACTACGAGGTCATTGAGGAACTGCTGCGGCGCGGAACCGTGCGGGACGGCGATCTGGTCATCGTCACCAAGGGCGACCGCTCGGGAGTCGAAGGCCAGACCAACATCATGAAGATCATGCGGGTCGGTGAGCACAGGGTCTTGAACGAGGATTGAGGAGCGATGAGCTATTGGTCATGGGATCAATCACTTTCCGTCGGAGTTGATGTCATTGACGGTCAACATCAGCGAATTGTTGATTACATCAATGATTTACATCTGGCAAAACAGGAGCAGAACCGAGATAAAGTCTCAACCATCCTGACTGCGCTCGTCGATTACACGCGCACTCATTTTGTCTTTGAGGAAGACATCATGAAGCAGTCCAGGTACCCGCTTGCCGAGTCGCACAAGAAGGTTCATGACGCCTTCATCCTGCATATCAATGAATACATCAGGCAGCATGAAAGCGGGAAAGACGTCACGCCAAAACTCTTATCCGAATTGCAGATATGGCTGACCAACCATATCAAAAAAGACGATAGAGATTATGCGTTGTGCGTAAACAAAATGACAAAAAAGGGCTGGATTCAGAAGACGTTAAGCCGGTTTTTCGGTTGACCTGTCAGCGTTGTCTTCTTATTCCTTCTCGCGCCATCATTCATTTTTGATCAACTGTCGTTCCGACACGAGGAGTACACAATGGCCCTGATCTCAATGCGTCAAATGCTGGACCACGCCGCCGAACACGGTTACGGCGTGCCCGCCTTCAATGTCAACAACCTGGAGCAGATGCGCGCCATCATGGAAGCGGCTGACGAGACCGATTCCCCGGTCATTGTCCAGGCGTCCGCCGGTGCGCGCAAATATGCCGGTGCGCCCTTCCTGCGTCACCTCATCCTCTCCGCCATTGAGGAATGGCCGCACATTCCGGTCTGCATGCATCAGGACCACGGCACCTCGCCCGCCATCTGCCAGCGATCGATTCAGCTCGGCTTCTCGTCGGTGATGATGGACGGCTCACTCGGCACCGATGGCAAGACCCCGACCTCCTATGAATACAACGTCGAGGTCACGCGCCGCGTGGTCGAGATGTCGCACGACTGCGGCGTCTCGGTCGAGGGCGAGCTGGGCTGTCTGGGTTCGCTCGAAACCGGACAGGCCGGCGAGGAAGACGGTGTTGGCGCCGAGGGCACGCTGGATCACAGCCAGCTCCTGACCGACCCCGAAGAGGCCGCCGATTTCGTCAAGAAGACCGGCGTCGATGCACTCGCCATCGCCATCGGCACCTCGCACGGCGCCTACAAGTTCACCCGTCCGCCCACCGGCGACATCCTGGCGATCCAGCGCATCAAGGAGATCAACGCCCGCATCCCCAACACCCATCTGGTGATGCACGGCTCCTCTTCGGTGCCGCAGGAATGGCTGGCGATCATCAATCAGTTCGGCGGCGACATGGGCGAGACCTACGGCGTGCCGGTCGAAGAGATCGCCGAAGGCATCAAGCACGGCGTGCGCAAGGTCAACATCGACACCGATCTGCGCATGGCCTCCACCGGCGCCATCCGCAAGTTCTTCGCCGACAATCCCAAAGAGTTCGACCCGCGCAAGTATCTGGCCGCCGCCACCAAGGCGATGAAGGGTATCTGTCTGGCGCGCTACGAGGCCTTCGGCACCGCCGGCAACGCCAGCAAGATCAAGGTGCTCTCGCTGGAGACCATGACCAATCGCTATGCCAAGGGCGAGCTGGATCCGAAGATCAACTAAGCCCGATCCGCTGATCGGTGCTTGATCGGGGGGACGCGCAGGCGTCCCCTTTTGTTATTCACTGAAATGCCCCTCCCCTTCCGAGCCGTCGCTCAATGGGCCGCTGGCAGTCGCACGCTGACCATCAGACCACCCTCGCGCGCAGAGCCGAAGACCAGTGTCCCCTCATAGGCATCGACGACATCCCGCACGATCGCCAGCCCCAGCCCGGTGCCATCCTTACGCTGATCCAGGCGCAGCCCGCGCTCGCCAAGACGTGGCTGTTGTTGTGCCGGGACGCCCGGACCATCATCGCTGACACGGATCTCGATCCAGGCGTTTGCGGCCTGCCCCATGCGCGGCACCGTGGAGACTTGCAGCCAGACAGTCGTGCGCGCCCATTTGGCCGCGTTCTCCAGCAGGTTGCCGAGCAATTCCAGCAGATCATCCGGGGTGACGGCGGCCAGAGCCGGGAGCGGCGCTTCGATCCGCCAGTCGAGGCGTTCGCCATCGGGCGTGCGCTGCAAGGTGCGCAGCAACCGTTGCAGCGTCTCCACGACATCGACCCGCGCCCCATGTTCGGCGGTGCCGGAGCGCAGACGGGCGCGAACCAGTTCACGATCAACTCGACGGCGCATCGCTTGCGCCAGTTGCTCCAGGTCATCGGCGAGTTGCGCGTTGCCGCTGTCGCGCAAGCGGTGGGCATCGGCGGTCAGGGCGCTGAGCGGGGTCTTGAGTCCGTGGGCCAGATCGGCGGTCCAGGCGCGGGCGCGCTCGACCGCCTGGGCGCGGGCGTCGAGCAGGGCGTTGACCTCGCTGACCAGCGGCATGACCTCATCGGGATAGTCATCGGCGAGCCGCCGATCCTGACCGGAACGGATGGCCCCCACGCCGCGCCGCACCGCTTCCAGTGGCGCCAGCCCGGTCTGAATCTGCGCCAGGGTCGCCAGCGCGAGGACCAGCGCGATCAATCCCAGATACGGCAGCATATCGGCGGCGAAGGCCGTGCGTGCGGCAGCCAGCGCGGCGCGATCCTGGCCGACGGCCAGCCGCAGCACGAGCGTCTGTCCGAAGGCTTGCAGTTGGATCCGACGCTCGCGCACCAGAAGCCATTGCCCGGCAGGACCGGACAGGGTGTGGGCATGGACGGCGGCGGGTTCGAGCGCATCGTCCGGCAGCTCGATGATGTCGTCCCAGAGCGAGCGCGAGCGCAGGCGTCCGGGCTGACCGGCGCTATCGATCTGCCAGTAAAAACCGCTCAGGGGTTTTCCAAAACGCGGATCGAGCGGCTCACGGCTCAGGCTGATGGTCCCGTCGGCCTCGATTGCAATGGCGGCGGCGAGCTGGTTGAGCTGGATCGTCAGCTCGTCGCCAATCCGGCGCTCGACATGACGCTCGAACAGGGTCACGAGACCCAGACCGGCGACCAGCAGGGCCAGCGTGATCGAAACCGCTGCACCGATCCAGAGCCTGACTCGCAGCGAACGGCGTGTCATCTCCAGGCTCAAGACGCCACGCGCGCCGGACGAAGAGACAGCGGGATGTTCATGACTGATCCGGCTCGATCAGATAGCCGAAACCGCGCCGGGTCTCGATCAGATCCGTCCCCAGTTTGCGCCGCACCCGCCCGACCAGCACCTCCACGGCATTGGAATCACGCTCGAAATCCTGGGCATAGAGCTGTTCGGTCAGTTCGAGCTGGGAGACGACCCGCCCGGCGTGCTGCATGAGATAGCTGACGAGCCGGTATTCCTGCGGCGAGAGATGCACCGGGACGCCATCCAGACTGACCGCCATGCGGCGGGTGTCGAGCGTCATCCGGCCATTGACGAGCAGGGCGGTCGCCTGCCCGGCGGCGCGGCGAATCAGCGCCCGCAGTCGCGCAATCAGTTCTTCCATGCGGAAGGGCTTGGGCAGATAGTCGTCGGCGCCGGCATCGATACCCTCGACCCGCTCGCTCCAGTCGCCGCGTGCGGTCAGGATCAGCACCGGCAGACGCTGGCCGGCCGCACGCCATTTGCGCAGCACCGACAGACCGTCCAGACCGGGCAGCCCGAGATCAAGGATCGCGGCGGCGTAATGTTCGGTCTCGCCCCGAAACCAGGCGTCTTCGCCATCGCCTGAGCGATCCACAACAAAGCCCGCCGCATTCAGCGCCGCGCTCACGCCCCCGGCGACCCGCTCATCGTCTTCCACCAGCAGGATACGCATCAGTCTTCCTCAATCTCAAGCAGATGGCCGGTCGCCGCATCGACCAGCGCCTCCAACAATCGGCCATCCGGGCTGATGATCTTGAGTTCGTAGACCCAAATCTTCGCCCCGCGCCATGTCTCGCGCTCGAACTCGACATCGACGACCTCGCCCGGAACCTCGACCGCGACCTGCGCCAGGATCTCGGCGAGCGGACGCACCTCACCACGCGCCAGCGCCTGATGGGCATGCTCATGGTCATGCTTGCGGGAATCATCGTCGATGACGTGATCCGCCTGCACGGGAGCGCAGAGCAGGAGCCCCAGAATAACGACGGACAACCGGTCATGGATTGGTTTGCTGTACATGGGGTGCATGATGCGCGGTCACGGCTGACTGTTCGCTGACAGCCGGAATGATGAGTAAAGTGCATCGGCGTTTGAGCTGCCAAATCAGGACCAGAACTGGACCAGATACCATCCACCAGACCGGAGCAGGATCGGAAAAACCGTCGTCAGCATGACGACGGTCTGTCGAGGGTTCCATCTTGACGGCTTCAGTTCAGATCGTTGAAGACGGCTTCGAGCGTCTGACCGTCCAGCAGCCGTTCAGCCCAAGCGTCCAACTCCGCTTCAGTGGCCTGCTCCAGACGTTGATCGACCCAGGCTGGCAAGGGACCAAAGCGACGCATCAATTGTCGGCGTACCACCTTCGCCTCACCTTCAAGCCGACCTTCGAGCCGACCTTCGAGCCGACCTTCTAACCGGCCTTGATCAAGCCCCTGTTGCTTCCACTCTTCAGTCCAGGTCTTCACCCGTTCGGCTAACATGGCGTGCATTTCCTGCAAGTCGTTGACATGGGGAAGGTCTGCGCCGGGCACGCGCGCCGGTAACAACACCCGCTTGAGCCAAACCACGAAGGCGCGGCGCAGTTCATCCTGTTCAGCGGCGGTCAACCAGTCGATCAGACTGGCTAACACCCGTTCGATGTCTTCGGGCTGGCGACTGTTCTCCAGACGAAACAGGGCGGCGGCCAGATTCCGCTGTCCGGCCAGCTCGGCCTCGGCATAGCGGTGTTCGTCGAGCAGCAGATACCGCATCTGCGGCTGCCAGTGTTGTAGTTGTTCCGGCAGGTTCGGCCAGACTGGCAGTGAAGGTGTCGGCGATGAGGAAATCCATGCGCGGTTAGCCGATCCGAAACACCTTCATCACCTCGTCCCCCAGGTGATTGATGACCTTGACCGCGATTCGCCCGGATGCCGGCTTGGGGAAGGGGCGCGAGGTGTCGCTGTGGAGACTGGCCCAGGCGTCGAGGTCGATCTCGGCCTTGAGCGTGGTCTTGAGCGACTTGTAGGGATCGTTGGTGCCGAGGAAATAGGCATGGCGGACAAAGAAGGCTTCCTGGTTGTAATCCGTATCGATGAACCAGCAGGCGATACCTTCCGCGCCATCGCTGCGGACCTCGCCAGTGCTGGGATGGAAGACATCCACGCCGTTGACCTTGACGCGGATCAGCTCGCCGTCCACCGGCTGGATCTCGATGTCCGGTTCGCCGAAGACCACGAAGAGATTGCCCTTGCCGGTGTTCTTGAGATCCTCGGCCATGTGGAGGTCGGCGTTCATGCGTGCCTTGAGCACGGGGATGCGTCCCAGCTTGTCGAACTCGGACGAGTGGGCGTCGTAGTTGAAGGCGCAGGCGATGAGCAGATCGAACCCCGCATCGCCGGCCTCGCAGGCCGCCTCTACCAGATCGGGACGTGACACCGTGCCGAACTCGGGGCCGATGAAGATGGCTGCGCGTTTCTCCGTCGTCGCGTCCTCGGCGAGAGGCCATTGATCGCCACTGAAACGCCCTTCGGCGCAGACGATCCGGCCCGGCCAGGGCGTCAGGCTGGTGAAGGCGATGCGGTCGGTTTTGTGGGCCTGCTGCACCCCGGCGGTCTTGAGATTCTCCAGAATGATGGCGACGAAATCGCGTTTCTCGCCATAGCCGTCCTTGGGCTCGGCGACCGGATCGATCAGGTCGTCGTTCTCGTCGAGTCCCAGCACCCGATGCGGCGAGAGACTTTCGACGGTAAAGGGACCGGCAACGCGGACGGTCTTTTTGTCCTCATAAGGCTTGTCGTAAAGGGACTCGAAATCGGCCTTGGCGGCGATGGAGGCGTCGATCTCGCGCTGGCGGGCGATGCGGGCCTGCCACCACTGCGCATGCGCTTGCGTGGCGGGATCCGGCCAGTCGGGGCCGGCCTCGCGCGGAATCTCCCATTCCTCCCAGGTCTGGGCGAGCAACTGGTTGAGCCGGGCGCGCAACGGCTCCAGCGTCTCCTGCCATTTGTCCCAGATGACATCGATCTCGGCATTGTTGGCGATGGATTTGAGCGTGATATGCGGCACGCGCTCATAGACGAAGCCGTGGCCGATGTGGCCGTCGGTGGGCCGGGTCGAAGGGGCGCTCTGCGTGATCTCCGCCTCCTTGAGCTGTCCGGCGCGGCTGTCGGCGAGCAGATAATAGGGATAACGGGCGCCCATGAGCCGGGCGCGGGCCAGTGCCAGAGCGACGCGCGAGGTGTCGATGGTGATCCAGCGCCGGCCCCATTGCTCGGCGACATAAGCGGTGGTGCCGGAGCCGCAGGTGGGGTCGAGGACGAGGTCGCCGGGGTCGGTGGACATGAGGAGGCAGCGTTGAATCACCTTGGGCAAAGTCTGGACCACATAGATTTTGTCGCCTGGGCGACCGGCTATTTGGGTGTCAGTCCAGGTGTTGGATAAAACCAATGCTCCATAGTCGTCAAAGAACCGCAGGTAACCTAAAGAATTCGAGCGAGGCACGATTCGCCCGGCTCGAATCAGCCGTTTCATGCTGGGTTCTTCGGTCTTCCAATAGCCAGATGGAAAGAATCGCCGTCCTGCAATTTCCACGGTGTATTTCGACCCTGGGCTTTGGCTTGTCACAGTATCGAGTCGGAACACACGCGAGTTTTCTGGAAGCGTATGAGGCGCGGCAACTTCATCATCAATTAGTCGGCGAGTCTCACCAGATGGCAGCATGACCGAACGATACTCGCCACCACCAACCCCGCTGAGTACTTTCGTAATAGTTGGAGCACGAAACTTTGTCCGGGTTTTGTCGCGCGTGTACCAGACGAGATAATCAGAAGTGCTCGCTAGCGCGTTTGTGGTTGAACTCGATGTCTTCAGAAAGGCGATCAGGCTCATGAAATTGTCTTGGCCAAACACCTCATCCATCACCGCCCTCACCCGATGCACATTCTCATCCCCGATCTGCACGAAGATCGACCCTGATTCGGTCAGCAGATCGCGCGCCACGGTGAGCCGGTCGCGCAGATAGGTCAGATAGGAATGGATGCCATCGCGCCAGGTATCGCGAAACGCCTTGACCTGCTCCGGCTCGCGGGTGATGTGGTCGGGGTTGCCGTCCTTGACATCGCGGCTGGTGGTGGACCACTGGAAGTTCGAGTTGAATTTGATCCCATAGGGCGGATCGAGATAGATGCACTGCACCTTGCCGCGCAACCCCTCGCGCTCGGCCAGCGAGGCCATCACCTGGAGACTGTCGCCCAGGATCATCCGGTTCGACCAGTGCCCGGCGTGCTGATAGAAATCCGTGCGTTCGGCGTCCTCGGGCAGACCGTTGAAATCGGCGAAGAAGTCGAGCTGCTCGCCCCCGCTCGGAGAGGCGGGAGCGGACTGATGCAGCAGATCGTCGATGAGCGCCTTGGGATGCACCTTCTCCTGGATGTAGAGCGGCGGCGCGTGCACCACCAGATCCGACCAATCCTGCTGATCCTTGCCGCGCCACACCAGTTGCGGATCCAGATCGCGGTTGCGGCGCGCCTTCTCTTCGGTCAGCGGATCGGCGTCCGGGTGACGCGGGTACGAGACAGGGATCGGCTTCTGATCGGCCTCACGCATCACCGACTGATACTCGGCGGTGGGGATGTTGGTGCGCTTGGCCTCGTCGTGCTTGAAGGCTGCGACGGTCAGTGCATGGGGCGTGGGTGATTTCGACTTAGCCATGTTATATCCAGAGCGGTGATTCTGGTGACGAAGCTCCGCTTCGTCACCCGTGCGATGAAGCTCCAGCTTCACGAAACCCATGCTCAGTGGCGTCGATATTCATGAAGCAGAGCTTCATCTCTGGGGTCACGAAGCTGGAGCTTCGTGACCAGAACTCCCCATCCCCTGGTGACGAAGCTCCAGCTTCACGACCCCGACCATCCTTTATCGATCTCGATCAGCCCCGGCTGGCCCAGATAGTCACGCGCGCTGGAGTAGCGCCAGTGCTCGGGGACATCGACATAGCCGCGTTTGACGGGATTGTAATGGATGTAGTCGAGCTTCTGACGCATCACGTCTTCATGCTCGATCCGCTGCGGATGGCTGCCTTCTTCCCAAACCTGATAGATCGATTCCATTTTCCCCTCGCCCTTGAAGAGCCGGAGCATCTTCAGCAAACGCTGCGCACCGCTCTGCTCCAGGGTTGCGATCAGCCCTTTCGCCGTAAAGGACTTGAACCGTTGCACGTCCTGGTCCAGCTCGGGGGCGCGGGCGACGAGATGCAGATGGTTTTCGAGGATCACATAACCATGCAGCCGAAAGGCGCGATGCGCTTGCAGATAGCGCCAGCTCTCCAGGATGACGTCGACGGTTGCCGGACGGGTGAAGACGGGCAGCCAGTGATTGATCGTCATCGTCAGGAAATACGGGGCATCGTTGCCGAGAAAGCGGTAGCGGGTGCGGGTCATGTTGAGCGCCTCCGTTCGTGAAGCGGAGCTTCATCGCTGGGGTCACGAAGCGGGAGCTTCGTGACCAGAAAAAAACGCGCCGATCATCTGCTCGAATGCCTCATCCACCTTCGCCGCAAAGTCGTCCTGCATCTGAAAGACATCGGTGAACTCGGCAAAGGCCCAGCTGCCATGGGTGCCGAGATTGTTCACGCCGGGTACCCAGTAAATCTCCATCGTGTTCTTTTTCTCTTTGGCGTCCTCACGGCGATAGCCCTTGATCTCGACAATGAGGTACAGCGAATCGTCAGGTCCATGCCCGTCGTCGATGACGACGATGAAGTCCGGGACATAGATCCGAGTCTCGGAACCGTAGCGATAGGGCACGGTGAAACCCAGATTATGGTTCTTCACGTAGGCGATGACGCGGGGATGTTGTTCGGCGACGCGGCAGAATTCGGCCTCCCAGTCACTGTCGAGGATGACCCAGTTAAGGTGACAGTGGTCGGCGGCGGTCTCCCAGCGGTCGGTCCTGGAGGTGTTGAAATTGACGTGGAGGGTGGAGCCCGTGGGGTTGTAGGGATCGAGCACGGCCTTGATGGGGCGCGTGCCGACCAGTGCGCGCGTGATGCCAGCGGTGATGCGCTCACAGGCCATGTCGGCGAGCATCTGGTACTTGAGTTGGACCGGATAGGTTCCGCCCTTGCAGACGAGGCAGGTATCGAGCCACTGCCGGGCAATCCGCTTGAGCTGGCCGAAGAGATGAAGCTGGGGCTCGCCGTCGGCATCGCGCCAGTGCTTCGTCAGCAGGTGCGAAGTCAGCTCATAGACCACCTGGGACGGACGCACCTCGCCGGTGTGAATCAGGTTGAGATCGACCGGCGCGCCGATGATGCCAGCGTTGAGCGTCCTGGTCGCACCGATCAGATCCGGGGTCAGCTCCAGGACGGAATCGTCATTGAACACGGCGGTCAGCCGGTCTGCGGGCAATTCGGTGCGATAACCCTGAACGCGCGGGAAACGAATCTCCAGATGATCGCGTTCAGGCCGGACGGCCTTGACCTGAATGGTCTGACGCGGCGGTTGAGGCGTCGCCACCACAGGCTTGGCGGTGAAATCGAAGGGAATGCCGAGCACGTCGGCATATTCGACGTTGAAGAGATTCGCTTCATTGAGATCGTAGGATTGACGACGTAGCGCGCGACCGATGACCTGCTCGCACAGGAGTTGGGTGCCGAAGGCGCGCACGCCGAGCACATGGGTCACGGTGTTGGCGTCCCAGCCCTCGGTGAGCATCGACACGGAGACCACGCAGCGGATGGAGTCGCCCAGACGTCCGGGTTTGCCGACGGTGTTCATGACCTCGCGCAGCAGGGCGGCATCGTCCAGGGTCTTGCCGGCGCGCAGCTCATCGGCGAGCCGACCCCCGCGCTCGAAAATTTCGCGGCGGAACTGCTCGATCTCGGGGCCGGCGATGGCGCGGAACTGGTCGTCCAATGCCTCGCCGGATTCCAGTTGCTCACTGTCAATCAGCAGGGTGCGCGGGCGGGCCAGCGGATTACCGTGTTCGTCATGATTGCGGAAGAGCGGCAATCGACCGAACTCCAGTTGGCTGGTGCCATCCTTGTTCTCACGGGTGAAACCGGAGATGTAGTCGTAAACCAGCTTGGAGGTCGAGGTGTTGTTGCAGACGACGATAAAGCAGGGCGGCACGGGGATGCCTGCTTGCGCCCAGAGGTCATAGGTTTGCCGATAGTGACCATAGAGCGCATCAAGCGCCGTCTGAAGCTGGGGCGGGAGATCGAGCGGGTTGAGCGCATCGGTCTTGCCCCGGCCCTTCTTCGGCATTTTGGTGCGGATATGCTCCCAGAGATTGCGGAACATCGGCATCTCGCCGCCGGGGATGTTATCCGCGACCGGGACGCGCGGCAGCTTGACGATGCCGCACTCAATGGCGTCCATGAGCGAGAAGTCGCTGAGGGTCCAGGGGAACAGGGTGCCTTCGGCGTATCCAGAGCCGCGCAGAAAAAAGGGCGTGGCGGAAAGGTCAAGGACACGGGCGAGGCCAAGCTGACGATTGACCACTTCGAGCCCGGAGATCCAGAGCCGGGCGGCCTCGTTGTTGTGCTCGGCTTCTTTTTTCTCGTCGCCCTTGAGTCCGTCGTCCTCGCGATTGTGAGGCTTTTCACGATAGCAATGATGCGCCTCGTCGTTGATGGCAAGGATCTGCTTCATCCCCATCAATTCCGGCATGACCCGCTGGAGCATCTGGCCTTCGGTTTCGACCGTCTCAAGGAGCGACCCATGACGACCTTGAAGTAAACGGCGATTACCCTTGGAGAGATCCAAACGCTCGCGACGTTTGAAGGCGTGATAGTTGGTGATAACGATCCTGGCCCGTTCCAGGTCGCCGAGCATGTCGCCCGGCACCAGTTCGCGGCTGGCGTAATAACTGTCCGGGTCATGCGGTTGCAGGACACGCAACCGGTCCCGGATCGTCAGACCGGGGGCGACAATCAGGAAGCCACGAGTGAATTTCCGGCTGTTCGGTCGGCGTACCGCGTTGACGGTCTGCCACGCAATCAGCATCGCCATGACGGTGGTTTTACCCGCGCCAGTGGCGAGCTTCAACGCCAGGCGCAGCAAACCAGGGTTGGCCTCCTGGTTGGCCTGTTCCAGATGTTCGATGAAACGCTGCCCCGCTTTACCCATCTGAGGGGCAACCTCGGTCAACCAGATCGCCGTCTCGACGGCTTCGATCTGACAGAAGAAAGGGCGGAGACCGGCAAAGGGATGATGACGCCAGTGGTCGAGCAGGCGGGCGGTTTCGGGCGTGACCCACCAGCTATCCGCCGGGAGTTGTCGCCACCGATCAACCTCCGCACGCACAGCGTTGATGATGGCGGTGTGGTCGTAACGCTGTTGCTCGCTGCTGAGACCCAGTCCCTCATCGAAGAGCAGCGATTTCTGCTGACCGGCTCCTTTCTGCTTCTTGGGTTTGGGGATCGGGGTGATGAATTCGGCGCGACGGCGCGTCTCGATGATCTTCTGGGTCGGCTGGCCCTGAGCATCCAGCTCCCAATGGCAGACCGGATAGGCATAGGGGGAGTTGAGGATGGGGCGATCGAAAAAGGGGTTATCCATGGCATCCGAATCCGGGTTGGGCACCAGCGCTGAGCACTCATTCGATTTGTGTCAAGCATCCTAACATTGACACCTGGACGGAACCACTGAGGTCAGGAAAACAGGGATCAAACCCGCGTAGAAACACACTACAAGACACCGCAGCGGACCAGAAATTGACCAGGAGTAGAAATCAGCAGGCGAAAAAAAACCTCACGATCAGCAAAACGTGAGGTTTTTTATGGTCTTGTTGGTGCCCAGGGGCGGAATCGAACCACCGACACGAGGATTTTCAGTCTTCTTGTCCGCGAGCCACAAAGAACCCTATCGGTCTTGAATCCATTTTTTAAGCCCATTATCTACAAGGCTCTCTAGCCTTTCTGTCTTTCTTGTCCTATCCTGTCCTTAACAGGTTCCTTGGGTCCGAAATGAACCCGATAAGAACCCGGCTCAAAGCGACAGAGGTAGAGACATGCCACGCATTGCCGACCAGCGCCGGTCCCTGACGAAAGAAGCCGTCACCCGCATCAAGCCCCGCACTGAGCGGTTTATCGTCTGGGATGAGTCAACGCCGAATTTCGGTCTTCGCGTCTATCCGTCTGGCGTGAAGTCATACGTCCTGCGAATCACGTTCACCAATTCCAGCGGGAAGGCGGTTCAGCGATTGGAGACCATCGGCAATGTTGCCGACTTCGCCACGCCAGACGCAGCGCGGAATAAGGCGCTGGAACTGCGCCAGCGGTACAAGGGCGGCGAGGATGTGAAAGCAACCCGGCAGGCGGCCAAGGCCCGCAACACGACGCTACGGGAGGCGCTGGATCTGTATTTGGCTGCTCGGTCGCGCGGGACGAAACCGATGAAACCGAGCACGGCCAAAGACATGCGGGCGCAGATGGCTTACGGTCTAGCGGAATTCATGGATAAGCCGCTGATCACGCTGGACGCCGATACCGCGATCCGCTGGCACCGCGAACGGAAGGAGAAAGCGCCGGTCCGCGCCGACTGCGAAGCGCGCTATCTGCGTGCTGTGTGGAACTGGACCAGGGAGGAACTGCCCGCGCTCGAACTGCCGGAATGGCCCACGGCAAGGTGGAGCAAACAGAAAGAATGGAGTCCGTCCAATCGTCGGAAACGCCGCTTGAATCGTGAGTCCGCGCCTGCCTGGATGGCGGTCACTCAATCATGGGTCAACGCGCGCGACCGGGCGCTGTTCACCCTTCTCTATTTCACTGGCTGGCGCATCAGCGAAGCCATGAATCTACGATGGGAAGACGTTGATCTTGATCGCGGGCGCGTCTGGCTGCGCAGCGTCAAGACTGGCGGCGACCATCATCTACCCCTCGCGCGCCAAGCTGTGGCCGCGCTCTCAGCCCTGGCCCGTGATACCGCTTGGGTCTTCCCTGCCCCGCTTCGAGACGGCGGTATCGGCCCGATGGTTCTGCCAAGCAAGGCGATCATCCGTCATCGTGAACAATCCGGCGTGGAGTGGTCCGCGCATGATCTGCGGCGCGGATTCATCAGTGTTGGCGAGGCTATTGGTGTGCCGAGCGCGGCTGTGCGGCGACTGACCGGGCATGTCGTCAATCAGCGTGACGCGCATGACGGCTATATCGACTTCGACGCAGATGATCTAGCGCCGCATGTGCAGCGTATTGCCGATGCACTGGAGGGAATGGCGAACGGCACGGCTGGGGAGGTTGTGGAAATTGGCGCGAGGGCGCTGGCGTGAGTTCCAGCCAAGTCTAGGGTAGCTCCCGAAAAGGCGGATCCTTCACCGCTCTGGCTTGGCTCCTTTCCTGAAGGTGACACAGAAGGATGTCGCTATGTCGCTTCGATGGTCAGCGAAACATTGGCCCATCATTGAGCAGGCAAAGCGTGGCTTACTGCCCGAACGCCTGTCGATTGCCGAGATCGCCCAGCTTCACCCATTGGGGGATGACTTCGCCAAGACCCTGCTGGAGGAATGCACGATCTACATGCACCGCCAAGGCAACGGCCTGCCGATTGATGATGTTGAGGCCGGTTTCTCGCCGCCGCCGCCCGAGGCTGGTGAAGGGTTGCGCTTTGACGAGGTGGATGCAGAAACGCAGATGCGCCGAATGCGCGAGCACCCGAATCTGCATGAGATCGACCCGCCGGACAGCAACCCGTACAACGGGCATTTCTATCTCATCCACCGCGACGACTTGCGGATCTACCTTCAGAAGGAAGGCGAATGGCCGCTGCCGATGGATGCGGATCTGCATCTGTGGTGGGAACCACAAGCCGCACCAAGGGCAGACGAGGCATCCGGGCATCATTCGACTATGGAAGCGACAGCCATAAAAACGCGCGAAAGGGATCCTTTAACCACTGTCGTCCGCGAATGCTTCGATGCCTACCGTCGGGAGAAGGGCGAATATCCCCAAACGGCTCATCAGTGCTTGGATCGGCTCGGTAATCACTGGCAAACGCCATGTGGCATTAAATGGTCGAGAAGCGAGGGGAAAATGCTCGTTAATGGCGAGCCACGCGACCGCCAAACATTCGGCAGGCGATTTCAATACGTTAAGAAGCAATTAACCGGCAATTAGCGGAATTAAGGGAATTAAGGCGTTGCTCGCCGCTTTGGTTGCTAAAGTCCTCACACCGCAACCCAAGCCGTGAGGAACCAATGAGCACCATCCAAGCCGCACCGCGCTGGCATTCAACAGAAGCTGTCGCCGAGCTTTTCGACCTGAGTCCGCGCCATGTGCGGCGCATGATCGCAATCGGCGAATTGAGGGCAGTTCAATTCGGTCGCGTCTATCGCGTTTCGGATGAGGCTATTCGAGACTTCGCAGAGACGCATTCGACGTATCAGCGCCAGCAAGAAGCGGCGTAGGAGATCAATGGAATGAACCGGACGCCGATCAACAGTCGCACGACTCGCAACGAGAAAGCGCAGAGAGGTATCGCCCAAAAGAGAAACCCGACGTTTTAGGCGTCGGGTTCAGACAAGCAAGACGTTTTTGTATGCCGCCTGAGCGTTACAACCGCATCAGGAGCTAAAGCCAGACCGGACCCCGGAGCATACCGAACCGGACCCGACCGACCAGTAAATGATACATGCCGCTGCGCATGTCGTCACGGGCACTTTTACGCCTGCTGGTCGGCTCTCACCCCAAAAAAGGCGACCCGTGAAAACCAAACAGACCCCCTTCTACCGCGATCTGTCAGCCGGCCCTGACGCCTTCGCGTTCAGCGTCAATGCCGGATACCCATCCGGCCATGCTCTTGAACTGGCCGACACGATCATGGGTGCGGCGCTGCAATCCCTGGTGGATGCGGCTGGCAATCTGCCCCCCGGCTCGGAAACGACTGCGATCTACTGCGCCATCTACAGCTTGGAAATGGCGCATGCCCTCGTCAATTCCTGCTTGCCGCTGGACGTAGCCGCTACCGGCAATGGAGGTGCAGCATGAGCGCCTACCAAGACACCGCACCCTGCACCACACCCGAAGAACAGCCGCCCATTCCACCCTCACCGGCTGAACTGGACGAGCGGCAACGCCACGCCGCCGAGATCGAGCGCCAGCAACTCTTCGACCTTGCCGATGGCGCCACCCTGAACGATGCCCTTGAAGCGGCGATTCAGGAGGCGCACCAGCGGGCGGCTGGGGGTTGCCAAGGAGGGTACGGCGTAATGATTCACCCCCCTGGAAAGGGGGCTTTGCCCCCTCCGCTCCGACTCATCGCGTCCCATGCGGCACGGTCAGGGATCGGCGGCTACGCCTGGCGGCGGGCGCGCGGATTGCTGACGATCTCCGATCACGTCCGCCTGTACCGAGCCATCCGAACCCCGCGCGGTGCCTATCGGTGTCCGCTTCCCGAGGATTTGATCCTTTGCGGTCGGGGGCGGACATGACGACGACTCAATCAGCGGTCCCGCTGCCCGACCGCTCGTTTCAACATCTCCCGGCCGCGATGCGCGCGGCTCCGCGCTGGCTGCTTTGGCGGAGCCTGGCCAATCGCGACAAATCGAAAAAGCCCCGGAAAGTTCCCTTCTATGCCGATGGCGAACCGCGTCAAGGCGCGCTCGACACGCCGGCAGATGTGGCGCGCCTCGTCACCTTCGAGGAGGCCGAGAAGGTCTTGCGCGGCGGCAACTTCACGGGCTTGGGCTTCGCGCTGGGACCGGACGGCCACGGGAGTTTTTGGCAAGGGGTCGATCTGGATGGAACCGACGTCCGCCCCGAACTGGCGGCGCTGGCCGAGAAGCTGCCGGGCTATGTCGAAGTCTCGCCGTCAGGTAAGGGCGTTCACGCCATCGGGCGGGGCGCGTCCTTCCCGTCGCTTGGCTCAAACGCGAGCGGCATCGAGGCATACGCGGCGGGGAGGTATTTCACCGTCACGGGGGAGGCGATCCGGGGCGAGCTTGAAGACCTCGCGGGGTTCGTCACCGGCACACTGGCCCCGCTGCATGCTAAGGCGTCATCGCCCCGTTCGCCAAGCGGGGCTGTCGCCCCGCTTGCGGGTGACAGCTTCTTTGCGCGGGTCAACACCCTAGCCATGTCGCGGCTGGGCGATTGGGTGCCGCAACTGTTCCCGAAGGCGCGACCCTACCATGACGGGTTCCGGATCGAATCCGCCGCGCTGGGGCGTGACCTGGAGGAAGCTATCAGCATCCTTCCGGCTGGGATTCGCGACTTTGGCGAGGAGTGCGGCAAATCGCCGATTGACCTTGTGGTTCAGTGGAGCGAGGCGGCGAACGCGCGCGAGGCGGCCTTGTGGCTGTGTCGTCAGATGGGCGTCGATCCGGCAACGCAAGGCTGGATCGAGCGGAGCGCGCGACCTTCGCCCGTCCAGGGTGAGGCTTCCGGCCCGAATCGCGGGACTGGCGCTGAGGCTCCACGCGCCGGCAAGACTCGCCCCGAGACGTCGGCGGATCTCCCAGGATGGGCGGAACCGCCTCCCGGATGGGAGGGCACGGCGACTGCGCGCGAGGAACCGTGGCCGGAGCCGTCGGACGTGTCCTCACCGGCCGATGCTCTGCCGTATCCCTTGCCACTCTTCCCAGCGGTCGCGCAACTGGCGATTCGTGAGTACGCGGCCTTCGGGCGCCAACCCCTCCCGTTGGTCGCGTCATCGGCCCTAGGTCAGATGGCCCTCGCCGCTCAAGGGCTCGCGGATGTCGCGCGTAACGAGCATCTGCGCTCGCCGTGCAGTCTCTACCTGCTAGCCGTCGCGCAATCCGGGGAGCGGAAAAGCGCGGCGGACAAGCAGTTCAGCCGGGCTATCCGGGCGTGGGTGCGGCGCGAGCGGGAGGACCGGGCGGATGAATTTCGCCGCTCGGTCGCGATGGCCAAGGACCACAAGGCCCGGATGTCGGGTGTCGAGTCCAAGATCAAGACGCTATCCGGCAAGGTGGACGATGAGGAGGCGGGCAAGGAGTTGGAGCGGTTGCAGGCGCGACTGATCGAGCTGGAGCAAAACCCCATCGTCGCGAAGCCGCTGCCCTCTCCGACCCACGAGGATGTGAACCCGGCGAGTCTGGCCTTTGCGGTCGCGAGCGGCTGGCCAAGCTCGGGGTTGTTCTCGGATGAGGCGGGCGCGGTCATCGGCTCCCCGGGGCTCGGGGAGGAGAACGCGACCTCACTGCTGTCGCTGCTGAACATTTTGTGGGATGGGCGGGACTTCACGCCGACGCGCAAACAGGCGACCGTCGCGGAGCTGCGTGGGCGGCGGTTCTCGGCCTTTCTGATGCTGCAACCTGATCTGTTGCCCAAGCTGATCGACAAGGGCGCGCGCAACATTGGATTCCTCGCGCGGTTTCTGATCTGCCACCCAGATTCGACCATGGGCACCCGGCTTTATCGCGAGCCTCCCGAGTCTTGGACGGCGCTGGAGGCATTCGACCGGCAAATCTTGTCCCTGCTGGAACTCCCCCTGCCCATCGATTGCAGCGGGGAGGATCGCGGCGCGATGATGCGTTTGGATCCGTCCGTGATGCACCTCGACCCGGCCGCGAAACAAACCTGGATCGGCTTTCACGATGCCATCGAGCGGGAGCTGTGCGACTTCGGGGAGTTTGCCAGCGTGCGCGACGTGGCCAGCAAGACGGCGGAAAACGCCTGCCGGATCGCGGCGGTGTTCAAGCTGTTCGATCAAGGGCGGGTGGGTAAGCTGATCGAGTCCAGCTACATGGAAGCGGGTATTGCGGTCGCGGGCTGGCATCTGAACGAGGCGCGGCGGCTGTTTCTGGAGATCGACACGCCACCCGAGACCCTGGACGCGCGGGAGCTATCGGCCTGGCTGTCGGGGAAGGCGCGCGAACTGGCCGACCGCCACGGGGAGCCGATCATGGATCGCGAGGGGGGCGTGTCGCTCCGGGACATCTCGAAGTACGGCCCCAACCGGGTGCGCGAAACCGTGCGGCGGGATGACGCGCTGGACATTCTGGCCGAGGCGAATCACTTGCGGCGGTGCGATGCTGGCAAGCAGAAACGGATCCAGGTGAATCCTAAGCTGCTGACTCCACAGTGATTCCTAAGTGCCGCAATGTGCCGCAACTGGGTTGCGGCACTTGGGAAAGGATCAGTCCCTTTGCCGTCAACAACTTGAAAGAAGTGCCGCAACTGCCGCAACTGCCGCAGCCCTCCCGATAAGTGAAATTTAAGACTCTTTCTTTCTTCTAAAATGAGCGTTCTAGACCGTTTTATCCTCCCTGAGAATCCCGGAACCGTTGCGGCAGTTGCGGCAGTTGCGGCAGATGAAGGGGTATCCGTCGAAACGTGTGCCGCGTCCGAGCCGGGCGAAACCTCCCGGCTGTGGTGGATCCAGCACCCGGAGCCCGAGGGCTGGCTGTCGCATTCCTTCACGCCCCCGGCCAGCCGGGCGGACCTCGCGCGCTGGTATCCCGGTCAGGCGGTCAGGGCCGAGTCGGAGCCTGACCCGGTATCAGGCGCGGTTGCTCCTCCTCCTTCTCCCTCCCTGGATGAGAATGGCCCCGCGCCACCTCAACCCGCCCGTGCCAGCGATCCCCCTCCCGTGTCCTGTGATCGCTGTCAGCACTTCACGCCGAGCACGACAAGCCCCACGGCGGGGCTTGGGCGCTGCCGGATCGAGGCGCCCGCCAGCCTGATTCCCCCGGCGCTGTGGCCATCGGCCGAACATCGGTGCCGGGATTGGCGGGCGCTCCGTGCGTAAGCGGTCGGATCGCGCGCGCAAGTGCCGCAATGTGCCGCAAGTGGGTTGCGGCACTTGGGGCGATATTGCAGCCTATTAAATCAATGGCTTGCGCGAAGTGCCGCAACTGCCGCAAATGCCGCAGGGGTTGGGTGTTTCTACAGGGACACGATAGGCGCGTGCGGGATGCGGATTCGGAGTCCAAAAAAATCCCACAAGCAAGTGGACACGACGGGGCGCGCGGGATGCGGGAGGAAAAAGGCAGTGGGAAAAGGTGGCGAAAATACCAAGCATGGCGATTTTGGTTGACTTTGGTTAACTGATCGAGCGGCGGGGCTGACACGCCGTCCTGAGCGACTGCCAAAAATCGGTTGAGGATGGTTGAGCCATGAAACGAGATCGTGAAGGACTGACCCGCCCTGGAGGGTTCCCCTCCGCTGGAGATCGGCCACGGGCACCGAGATCACGGCCACCAGGACCACGGCCAGCGCCGGCAAGGCGTCGAGATCCAGGCTTGTCGGAGCGGTCCCGACGGCAGGACCACGGGCACCGAGATCACGGCCACCAGGACCACGGCCAGCGCCGGCAAGGCGTCGAGATCCAGGCTTGTCGGAGCGGTCCCGACGGCAGGACCACGGGCACCGAGATCACGGCCACCAGGACCACGGCCACCAGGACCACGGCCACCAGGACCACGGCCAGCGCCGGCAAGGCGTCGAGATCCAGGCTTGTCGCCCCCCTTGGATCGATCCTCCCAGCGCCTTGAATGTTCGGCGCCGAGGTTCACGGCTCCCTCCCCCGTGGGTCTAGCTGGGTGTCTAGCTGACCGCTATACAGGTAGCTAGAAATTGATAAAATGCTTTTAGATCAATGGAAAACAGGGGCGAGACGATGACTGAACAGATTGCTATCAGAGTTCCAGACGGAACGAAGGCCAAGATCCGAGCATTGAGCCAATCAGACGAGACGATGACCGCAACGCTTCTTAGGGCGCTTGGGGGCTTGGCCGATTCAGGGGAATCGCCCATTTCCGCGACGAACAACCCGGATCTACGGGAGCAAATCGCCGCTCTGACGGGGCGCGTGGCCGTGCTGGAAAAAATGCCCTCGCCTATCGGGCAGAAGACGGCATTCATGCAAAAAGATGAGTCCGCCGAATATCCCCCTGCCGTCCGAATGATGGCGCTGTGGCTCAAGAGTCAGCGGAAAAGCAATGCTGAGATCCGATCCGCGATTTACGAGGCTTGCGGACGGGCGCCCTCCCTGAAACACATCTCCACGGCTTTGCGGCGTTGGCAGTGATGGCAAGGAAAAAACGGGGCAGACAAACAGCCCGAGGCCGCGAACCTCGTCGATGTGCTGGCGCGGATTGATGAGGCCGAAACCGAAGCGGACCTGAAAACGGTCGCCGATCTGGCCGGGAAAATCGCTGATCCTCTCGATAAACAGTTTGCGCGCGAGGCGTTCGCGGCACGCTTGCAGGCGATGCGCGAAGCTGGCGCGGGACCACAGACCGACCCGGACGTTGCGGAGGCAGGGCATGAGCCGGATGCAGCGGAGTAAGGGCGCTTCAGGCGAACGGGAACTGATCCAGGCCATCCACGCCCACCTTGGCGTGAAGCTGCTGCGCAATCTGGAGCAGTCACGGGCAGGAGGCCATGACCTGACCCTCGCTGACAACGCCGAGGGCGGACCCGTGGCCCGTGAACTGGCACGGTACGGCATTGAGGTGAAGCGCCACAGCAAGGCGACACAGGGCTTGCTGCGGGAATGGTGGAGTCAGACCACGGTCCAGGCGCAACGGGCAGGGCTGCGGCCCTGTCTCGCTTACCGCGCAGATCGGCAGGATTGGCGTGTGGTCCTGCCCCTGGCTGCGCTGGTGCCAAGCCTGGAGCCATGGCCCGGCCATGAGTGGACGGCGGATCTGTCGCTGTTGGGGTTCGTCACGCTGATCCGGGAGCAAGCGGCAACATGACCACGAAAGCCACGCCCTGCCCAGGCATCGACTGGTCGCTGACCGAGGCACTGCGGACCAGTCCGACCTTGGCAATCTTGGAGGATCTGGCCTCAGGCATGCCGTTGGACCTCACGGACAGCGAGCAGGTCAAGGACGGTATCGATGCAACGCTGCCTGATGTGCTGCTGGCGCTTGACGCCGAGCGGATCGTCATCACGGACGCTGACGACCGCGCCGCATTCATGGGGCTGCTGGTCTTTGCCCTCGCGCTGCTGCTGGACGGGCGCTTGGGGCGACCCGCCGAGACCCGACATTGAGCGATCTAGCAAAAATCTAGCGTCAGGCTAGACAGATGCTAGAATGGCGCTAGATTCCTGCTATACAGAGGCCAGACCATGAGCGAGCCCGCCGAACAACTTGCCTTCCGCGTCCCTGCCGGTACCCGCGAACGCATCCGCACTGTGGCCCGCGAGGGTGAGAGCATGACGGCGACCGTCTTGCGTGGTCTCGCCGCGCTGGAAGGCCAGAGCGCGGCCCACGACGCCGAGCCGGGGCAACCCCTGGCCGATGAGCGGCTGGCGGATCTGGAGCGGCGCGTATCGCTGCTGGAGGGTCAAGCGCCAGCGATGGAAAGCGAGGGGCAGGATTATCCGCCGCTGGCGCGGGACATGGCTTTGGGGATGCGGGCGAGAGGATGCCCGCCTGCCGAGATCCGCGCCGCGCTGGTGAAGGTGTGCGGCAAGTCGCCCTCAGCGGCGCATCTGGCGCGTGCGCTGCGCCGTTGGGCCGGGCAAGATTGACGCCGTTGATGACAGCAAGTTGGAGCAGGACACATGACCTTCCAGAAGGGGCAAAGCGGTAATCCGGCTGGGCGCAAACCCGGATCGACCAACTTCGCCACGCTGCGCAAGCGGATCAAGACCGGCGAGATTCTGGACACCGTGCAGGAAGCGGCGCTTGCGGGCACTCCGCCCGGTCGATGTGCCCGTGGTCTTCCCGGTTGCCGACAGCTTGGCCGATGTCGGGCGCACCGTCATGCAGGCCGTGGCGCAGGGCCGATTGACGCCGAGCGAGGGCAGCACGCTGATGAGCGGTCTGAGCCAACTCGGGAAGGTGATCGAGAGCGATGAACTGGCCCGTCGCATCGACGCCCTGGAGCGAGGCCACACCCCACCGGAGACCCCGACACCATGAGCAGCTTGAAGACCCGCATCGAGAAGATGGAAGGCCGCATCCGGCCCTCGCACGTCTTGGTCGCCATCGCCAGACCCGGCGAGACCAGCGAGCAGGCGCTGGAACGCACGGCCCCAGCCTGGAAGCGTCCGGCTGAATCCTTCCACACCCGCGTCGTGCTGAACTTCCACGGCAACCGATGCGCGATCTGAGAAGCCGCATCGCCCGCCTGGAAGCCGAGCGCGAGCGTCTGGCCGACCAGCGCGGGCACTGCCCGGAAAGGCGCTGGATCCTGCTGAATGCCTACATCCGTGGTCTGACCGGACAAAGTGTCGGCCACTGGCGGCAGCAACTCGCGACGATTCCGACCGACCGGCCCCAGGTCAGAGCCTGGACGATGTGACCCGCGCCAGCATGGTCTTGGGCTTGCGGTGCCGGGAGGCCCGCACCGATCCCGCGCACCGGGAATTGCTGGCGCTGGCGGTTCAGGCCGGCATGGCGAGTGACAGGCAGAAGGAATGGATGCAGGACGAGGGGTTGATTGCGTGACCAGGGGAGTGCCATCAGCCTGATCCGACCGAGTGGCGGGTTTTCTCGTTTAGGGCGGCAAATTCTGCGGCTGTTCGCACCCAAAAAGAACCCGACGAAAAAAGCCGGTTCGCCTTTCGACGTAACCGGCTGATTTTATTGGTGCCCAGGGGCGGAATCGAACCACCGACACGAGGATTTTCAGTCCTCTGCTCTACCAACTGAGCTACCTGGGCCGAGGAAATCTTTGGATGCAATCTTTACGTCCAAATTGAGCTGCGCATTTAATCAATGTCGTTCGGCGATGTCAAGCAAAAAACCGCAAACTGAGGCCGCATTTCGGCTGATTCGATTTTTCGCGCGCATGCCAGAACCGACTCTGCCGTTCCGCCGCCAACGCTATGAAACGAAGGGATCAGGATCGATGTCCTGATAGGCCCCAGGCACGAAACGCGGGGTGCAAATGGCGAGAAAGACCAGATCGGTATCGCCCCGGTTGGCGATGCGCTGCCCCAGACCAGCGGGGATCTCTACCAGATCGCCGGGCTGCACGGGGGTGGGATCCATGCCTTCAACCTCGACCTCGCCCGCACCGCTCAGGATCAGATAGCGTTCGACAATCCCGACCAGACGATGCAGCCGGGTGGTGACGCCGGGCGCAACTCGGGCGCGGGCGATGGAGACCGCCGGGTCATCCGACCGGTTCCAGGATTCCAGGATGAAACAGCCCTCGTCGATGTAGAATTCGTCCGCTTCATCCGGTCGGTGAACCCGGCCCCGCTCGCCGCTCATGCAAGCCCCGCGCGGCGCCGATAGGCCGCCGAGCGACGATCGCCGCCGCGCGGTCGTGGCAGGGCGCGACGGTTGAGCTGGCCCTCGATCTCCTGACAGAAGGGCGCGCCCCCCAAGACCCAAGCCTTGTTGGTGGCGTCACGAATCGTCGCCAGTTCGCTGTCAGCGAGCGGCACAGCGGCGGCTCTGGCGTAGCTGGCGTGACGTGCCTTCAGACTGCGGCCCAGACGCGCATACTCGCGATGCGGCGTGACCAATGGGTCATCATTGCCTTCCGCATTGGCCCCATAGCTCGACCAGGCATAATCGGCCGGCTGTGCAACCAGACCGGCGCGAACCGGATTGGCTTCGATATAGTGACAGACCGGGAGCAGCGAGGTCTTGGGATCAACCAGCGTGGCGCGATAACGCCCTTCCCAGAGGGTTCCGGTACGCTCATAGCGGGCATTGAAATATTGCACATAATAGCGGCCCACAGACTGCATCAGCCTGCCGATGCCGTTCTCCAGATGCGGCGTGAGCAGGAGATGGAAGTGGTTCGGCATCAGCACGTAAGCATGGATCTCGCACTGAAACTGTTCAGCGGCAAGGCCGAGCTTTTCCCAGATGAACCAGTAATCCTCCTCCTCGAACAGGATCTGCTGTCGATTGTTGCCACGTTGAATGACATGCTGGGGATAGCCGGGCAGGACGAAGCGGGGAAGGCGCGCCATGGGGTCGGATCCGGTCGGTTGATGGATGCGGCCAAGTATAGACATTTCAGCAGTTGGCAGACTGACGACCGACCACGCCCGTGCGAATGAATTCGCACCTACGATCTGACGACTGTTCCTATGCCCCTGACCATCGCCCAATCGCTCCCCATCGACGCCGTACTGGACGAACTGCGCGCCGCGCTGCGTCGGGGCCATGCACTCTTGCAGGCGCCGACCGGCTCGGGCAAATCGACCAGGGTACCGCTGGCGCTGCTCGACGCCGACTGGCTGGCGGATCGGCGCATCCTCATGCTCGAACCGCGCCGGCCCGCTGCGCGTCTGACGGCGGCGCGGATGGCGGCAATGCTTGATGAGTCGGTGGGCGAGCGTGTCGGTTATCAGGTCCGCTTCGAGCGGCGGGTCGGCCCGCGCACCCGGATTGAGGTCATCACCGAAGGCATTCTGACCCGACGGCTCCAGTCCGATCCGGGACTCGACGGCATCGGGCTGCTTATTTTCGACGAATTCCATGAACGCAATCTCCAGTCCGATCTGGGTCTGGCGCTCGCGCTGGATGTCGCCGCGAATCTGCGCCCGGATCTGCGTCTGCTGGCGATGTCCGCGACTCTGGACGCCGCGCCGGTGGCACAGATCCTGGGCGATGCGCCGATCATCCGTGGCGAAGGACGCAGCTATCCGGTCGAGATCCGTTACGCCGAGCGCGCGCCCGATGCGGATCCGGTCCGCGCCGTGGTCGCTGGCGTGCGCGCGGCCTTGAGCGAGCACGAGGGCGACATCCTGGCCTTTCTGCCCGGCGTCGGCGAGATCAACCGCTGTGTGGAACAGCTTGCCCGGCTCGCGGACGACGGCATCCTGGTTCTGCCGCTGCACGGGACACTCCCGACCGCCGCGCAGGATCGGGCGCTGCTCCCCGGCGAACCCGGCCAGCGGCGCGTGATCGTCGCGACCGACATCGCCGAAACCAGCGTCACCATTCAGGGTATCCGCGTGGTGATCGACAGCGGACTGACGCGCAAGCCGCGCTTCGATCCCGGTGCGGGCCTGAGCCGGCTGGTCACCGAGTCCATCCCGCGCGCCTCCGCCGAGCAGCGCGCGGGACGCGCCGGACGGCTCGGGCCGGGCGTCTGCTACCGTCTCTGGACCCGCGCTCAGGAGCATGGCCGACCGGAACATCGAACCCCCGAGATCCTGCAATCGGACCTGACCCCATTGGCGCTGGAACTGGCGCTCTGGGGCGTCAGGCACCCCAATGACCTGAGCTGGCTCGATCCACCGCCTGCGCCAGCCTGGGAGCAGGCGGTCTCCGTGCTGCACGCCCTGGGCGCGCTGGATTCGGGGCAGCGGCTCACCCGACTCGGGCGGACGATGGCCGAGCTGCCCATCCATCCACGGCTGGCGACCATGCTGCTGGGTGCCGCTGCCAGCGCGCGCCAGACCGCCGCCGATCTCTGCGCGCTGATCTCGGAGCGCGATCCCTTCATCCATGAACCGGGCGCGGGTCGTCCCGCCGATCTGGGCCTGCGTCTCCAGGCGTTGCAGGAAAGTCGCGAAAAACACCAGCCGCGCGACATGGACCGTCACCGTCTCGCTGCCATCGCACGGGTCGCGGAGCAGTTGCGGCGACTGGCTGGCACATCGTCGCCGGATGGCGCGACCACGCCCGGCGCGCTGCTGGCGCTGGCCTGTCCCGAGCGGGTGGCGCAGCGTCGCGATGGCGCGGATGACCGTTATCTGCTGGCCTCCGGTGCGGGTGCGGTGCTGCCGCGCGACGATGCGCTCGCCATCCATCCCTATCTGGTGGTGGCGGCCATGGATGCGCGCGGTCGGGACGGACGTATTCAACTGGCCCTGCCGATCAGCGAAACCGAACTGCGCGAATTGTTCGCGGAGCGGATCGAGACGAGCCGACAGGTCGCCTGGGACAGCGAACGCGAGGCCGTCGCCGCGCGTGAGATCAGCCGGCTGGATGCCATTGTGCTCAATTCGCGACCGATTCCGCTGGGTGACGATGTGGATGTCGCCGGCCTGCTGCTCGACCGCATCCGCGAGCGGTTCGAGTGCGCGCTGAACTGGACCGATGGGGCGCGTCAGTTACAGGCGCGGGTCGCCCTGCTGCGGGCGCACGATTCCGCAGGCGACTGGCCGAATCTCTCGGATACCGCGCTGCACGACACGCTGGCGGAGTGGCTCGGCCCCTGGCTGGCGGGCAAATCGCGTTTCAGTGAGGTGCAGCGGCTCGATCTGACGGCGATTCTGACGGCGCGTCTGTCCTGGGAGCAGCAGCAGCGACTGGAGCATGAGGCACCCCGGACGCTGACCACGCCCGCCGGCAATCAGCGGATGCTCGACTATGTCAGCGGCGACATCCCCATCCTGGCGGTACCGCTCCAGGAACTCTTCGGACTGGCCGACACCCCGCGTCTCTGCGGCGGACGGGTGCCGGTGCTGCTGTATCTGCTCTCCCCTGCGCGGCGTCCGATGCAGGTCACGCAGGATCTGGCCGGCTTCTGGGCGCGCGGTTATGCCGAGGTGCGCAAGGAGTTGCGGGGGCGCTATCCCAAGCATCACTGGCCGGAGGATCCGACTCAGGCACAGGCCGTCGTCGGGGGCATCCGGCGACGCAAGCCATCGGCAGGCGCCTAGATCAGACTGTGGTCAGACGTCAACGAGACTGATCGGGATAGATGAGCGCACGCAGACCCTCGCGCCGGAACGGCTGCCACGCCCCTTCGGGCTGGGCAAGACGATCCGCAATGACATAACCGACCAGCGGATTCAAACCAAGTCCAAAGTGACTGGATTCGACCTCGATATTTTCACTGAGCGGACCTTCCGGTTGCAGACTGTCGCGCCAGGGCACGATGCCGTCGGTGCGACTGAAGATCGCCGTGGTCGGCACCGGCGGCGGCTCGTCCAGCGGACCATGGGCCGCAGACAGACCGAACGGCTGCCCGGTGACCTGCTCGGCCAGACGCCACATCTCGGCGGGCGATGGCTGGCCGTTCAACGGCGTGCCGAGCGTGATGACCAGACGCACCGCGTCCGGCGCCTCTTTGGCCAGCGCGCGCGCATAAAGGCCACCAATGCTCCAGCCGATCAGACTGACCGGACGACCGGAGCGACGGCGCAGATCCAGCAGACGCTTCAGCGCGGCGTCCATCAACCCCTGACGCGGCCCCAGATTCAGCCCCAGCCCGGCAGGGACGGCCTGATAACCGAGGCACGCAAGCGATGTCCGCAACGGCTGGGTCGTCAGATCCGAGCCGAACAGATAGGGAAGCACCAGCACCGCGTGTCCGTCGCCCTGAGGCATCCGGCGCAAAACCGGCTGCGCCGCGACCATCGCCCCCCACTCGACCCCCACACGGCACTCCAGCGCCAGACGCAGCGGAGCGGTCGCCCACGACCACCCCGCCGCTGTCCAATCCATTCTACTTTGCATGTTCTCTCCCAGTCGTCATTTCCGCGCATTCAAACCCCGACAGCCCCATGATGAGTCGTTATCTGTCGAACCGGCGCGCATTGTCCGCCATCTTGGGCAAGGCGCGCCAATGACATTGACTGCACGACGGGCGATGAGCGGATTTTCGTTGCGCTTTATCGTAATCTGTCCACCCGTGCGGCGCCGTTCGCCCTGCCGGCAAGCAACTCAGGAATCTCATTCAAGCAACGAGCAACGAGCAAAGAGCAAAGAGCATGAAATCCATCACTGTCCTGACCATGACACTCCTCGTCGGCAGCGGACTGGCGCTGGCCGGACATGGCCCGCACTGGGGTTATGAAGGCGCTGAGGGACCGGAGCACTGGGGTGAACTCGCCCCTGATTTCACGCTCTGCCAGCAGGGCAAAAACCAGTCGCCGGTCGATCTGAGCAGCGCCGTGGATACCCAACTGTCACCCATCGAGTTTCATTACCACGCCGACGAGGCCGACGAGGTCAACAACGGACATACGATCCAGATCAATGAAAGGCCCGGCAACTGGATCACGCTCGACGGACAGGATTACGAACTCAAGCAATTCCATTTCCACACGCCGAGCGAGAACCATATTGACGGACAGGAGTTCCCGATGGAGATGCACCTGGTGCACGCGGATCGGGACGGTCATCTTGCCGTGATCGGCGTCATGTTCAAGGAAGGTGCGGAAGACGCCGCACTGAAAGCGGCCTGGGACGCCATGCCGACACAGCCGGATAGCACGGTGCATCTGTCCACCAAACTGTCGCCCGAATCCTTGCTGCCGGCCAATCGCGACTATTACCGTTTCACCGGCTCACTGACCACGCCACCTTGCACGGAAGGCGTGATCTGGCTGGTCATGAGGGAGCCAATCACGGCCTCCGCCGGGCAGATCCAGCAGTTTGCCAAGGTCATGGGACATCCGAACAATCGCCCGGTCCAGCCGCTCAATGCGCGGGCGATACAGAAATAGGGTGTTTTCCTGGGCGACACCCCCTTCAGCCAAGACCATGCATTTCGACCCTATTGGTTTTATCCGCTCGCCCTATACCGATAAATTCGGTATTCCGCGCCAACCCGGATTGGTGACAGCCGCCGAGGCACGCCTGGAATTGCTGCCAACGTTCGCGCGCGAAGAAGCCTTCAAGGGAATTGAGGGCTTCTCGCATGTCTGGATTCTGTTTGTGTTTCATGCTGACTGTCTGGACGCTGGCTGGCGTCCCACAGTGCGTCCGCCGCGACTGGGCGGACGCGAAACGGTCGGGGTCTTTGCCAGTCGCGCGCCCTATCGGCCCAATCCCATCGGACTCTCAGCCGTTGAGCATCTGGGGCTGGTCAAAGATGCGCGCGGATTGGCGCTGCGACTGCGCGGGATCGATCTGCTTGATGGCACGCCGGTGCTCGACATCAAACCTTATGTGCCCTATGCCGATTCATTCCCGCAGGCGTCGAGCGGCTTTGCGACGCCGCCGCTGGCGACGGTGGCGCTGCCGGTACGCTTCTCGGATCAGGCGCAAACGGATCTGGATCGGGCCGATCCGCACGGCGAACGCCAGCTACGCGCCCTGATCGAACAGGTACTGGCGCAGGATCCGCGACCGGGCTATATGGATCGTTATCCGCAACGCCGCGACTTCGGCATCCGGCTCTTCGATCAGAATATCCGCTGGCGGATCGATCCCGACGGCCTGAGCGTGATCGCCATCGAACCCTTTGCCGAACCCGCCTGAACCCGATGATGAGCGCCTGTCGCTGGCGCAAATCAGCGGAGACGCCGTCATCCCGGACTGAGTAAGATGTGACGCACCGCACATTTGCAGACACAGCGTTCCCCGCTTGACTGACCACCGCAAACCACTCACTGACGGCTCTCTACCCATGATGAATCACCCACTCCTTCTGATTGTCGATGACAGCAAGATGTCGCGCATGATGATCAGCCGTTGTGTCAATGCGCTGCGCCCCGACTGGCGGCTCGCCGAGGCGACGAACGGCGCCGAGGCGGAGGCCATGATCGAGCAGGAACCGCCGTCGCTGGTCAGCCTGGATGTGAACATGCCGGGTATGAACGGACTGGAGGTCGCCGGCTGGATTCGTCTGCATCACCCGAGCATCCGGGTCGTGCTCTGCACCGCCAATATTCAGGACGCCGTGCGACAGGCGGCTGAAAAGGCCGGCATCAAATTTGTTGCCAAGCCGATCACGCCAGAATCGGTGGCTGGCATGGTGGCGCTGTTCGAGGACGACACATGGCTGAATTGAGCGATTTGCAGCGCGATGCGCTGGGCGAACTCTTCAATCTGGGCGTCGGGCGGGCGGCGCGCAGCCTGAGCCAGATCGTGCGGGATGAGGTGCATCTGTCCGCCCCGCTGGTGTCGCTGGTCCGGTCCAGCACGATCGCCACCGATCTGCTCGGCTCGGAGTTCAAGGAACTGAGCATGGTGTCGATCCGCTTCAGCGGCCCATTCGATGCGCAGGCCATCCTGCTCTTTCCCGAACGCAATGCCCTGGCCATCGTCAGCCACATGCTCGATCCCGACCTGCTCCCGGAAGAGGTGTCCGAATTCGAGCAGGAGGCCATGTGCGAAATCGGCAATATCATCCTCAATGCCTGCATCAGTGCGCTCGCTGATGAATTCGGCGTCGAATTCCACGGCGACCTGCCGATGCATCATTTCAACACCCCCGGTGCCCTGCCTCTGTTCGACCAGGATGACGATCAGGTCATTCTGGTGTTGCAGATCCATCTTGCCATCCGTCAGGAACGCATCAAGGGTCATCTGCTCTTTCTGCTCAGTGTCAGTTCACTGAACGCCCTGCTGACCTACGTCGATGGTTATCTATCACGTCTCGGCATGCAGTGAGGAGTGCCCCGGATGGATGATCTGCTCAGCGCGCAACTGATTGATCGGTTGCAAACCGGCGTGATCCTGCTCGACCGCCAGGGGCGGATCCTGTCCTGGAACGCCTGGATGGTCAAATACAGCGGCTTGACCCTGAACGATGTCGTCACCCGGCATCTTGGAGAGGTGTTCCCCGAAACGGCGCAGACCCGTCTCCAGGATGGCATCGAACAGGCCGTGCGTTTCAAGCTGTCATCCATGCTTGCCCCCGGCCTGAACGGCGCCATCCTGCCGCTTTATCAACAAGCGATGGATCGCAGGCTCGATCAGCGGATGCAGCAGCTCATCTATGTGACGCCGCTGCATCATGAGCAGTGCGCCGTCCTGATTCAGGTTCAGGACATGACCGCCACCGTGCGTCGGGAGCGTCGGCTGCGCGATCAATCCTCACAACTGATGGCCACGACCTACCGCGACGCACTCACCGGGGTCGGCAACCGCCGCCGCTTCGATCAGGATTTGGTCAATGCTTTCAGGGATGCTCAGAAAAAACAGCAAAGTCTGGCTCTGATCATGATCGATGTGGATCATTTCAAAGCCTATAACGATCATTTCGGTCACCTCAAGGGCGACGAATGTCTCATCAGGGTGGCAACCGCCCTGCAGGATACGCTGCGCCATACAGGGGATCGGATCTCACGCTATGGTGGCGAGGAATTCGTGCTGCTGCTGGCAGATGCAGGACGCGCGACAGCCTGCACGATTGCGGAACGTCTACGACGGTGGATCGAGGAACTCCAGTTGCCGCATCCGACCTCGCACAGCGGCGAGGTGGTCACGGTCAGCATTGGCGTCACCGCCATGATCCCGACTCACGAGCAGCTTGCCTATAGCCTGCTCGGCCAGGCGGATCTCGCCCTGTACCGGGCCAAGGATGAGGGACGCAACCGCTGTTTTTACTATGATGCAGAGAACAGCGATGCACTGCCCTGTTGCAGCGACGGGGCGGGCGATGACTGATCGTTCTTTGGTCGGCATGGCTTCTGGTACCCGGGAACGGGATACCCTAGACTTGTGCTATCAATAGCACAGGTAAGATGTCATGCGCGTCGTGAACTTCTCGGAAGCCCGCAACAGCCTCAAAAACGTGATCGATCAGGTGATCGACGATGCCGACTACACGGTGATTGCCCGGCGTGACGCGCCCAATGCCGTCTTGATGTCGCTCGATACGTTCAACAGTCTGATGGAAACCGTCCATTCGACGGCATTGGCAAGCCCGAACCCCTGAAGGAAAACCTCTCGGGCTTCTGGTCGCGCCGCATCGATGAATCCAATCGTCTCATCTACCGGGTGGATGGCAATGAGCTGGTCATCATTGCCTGTCGCTACCATTACGACTGAAAAAGCCCTGCATCAAAAATCTGCTCGGCCCAGTCCGAGAGTGAGTCCAGAATCTGCAATCTGGCCGGATCGTCGGCATGGGCCTCGGTCAGCTCCACCAGACGCTGTTCGTACTGGTCGATCTGGATGCCGCCACCGGCGGCTGGATCGGTGAGTCGCGCGAAGCGGTCCTCATCCCAGTCGGCGCGTTCATCGGGCGTGAGCGTTTCGGGCCAGTTGCGGGCGCGATAACGGAACAGCATCCGGGTCAGACGCGGATCCTCGAAGGCTGGCGGATGCTCCGCCAGGTCGTGCGGCGCAAGACGATGGACGGCGTCCATCGCGCGCCGATCCGCGTCGGAGAAAAAGCCGCCGCTGTAGAGCATCAGATCCGGATCGGTTTCCGCTGACGTCTCGGACATCTGATGCGCATCCTGCACGCGGCGCTGGATCGCGGCAGCAGATGCCGCGATCCATTGTGCCCGTTCGGCAACCTGACGCGGATCGATGCGCCAGCGTTCGGCGGCCTGAGCGGTCAGGGTCTTCAGCGGCGCCAGCACGGGGGCGCGATTGACATGGATCGTCTTGAGCGGGATGCGCTCCTGTCCGTCCGACAGTTGCGCGGCGGGGGTGAAAAGCCGGAAACGGATCTCATCGACCGGCAAATCGAGCAGTTGCGCCGGATCGGCACGCAGATCGAAACAGATGACGCCGTTGGTATTGGTGGGATGCGACGCGACAGGATACACCGGCGCGATGCAGCCCAGCGCGGACGCAAAGCGTGACGAGGCATGCAGCAGCGGCTCGCCTTTTTCAAGCAACGCGCGGACTTTGCGCTTGTCGCGCAGGGTCAGCGCATAGTCGAACAGTCGGGGCTGTGCCTGACGCAACCGACGCGCCATGGCGATGGTCGCCCGCACGTCAGCCAGGGCGTCATGCGCCTGGGCATGGCCGATACCATTGGCGGCGGTCAGGTGTTCCAGCCTGAACGAAGTCGTGCCATCGGCGTGGGTCGGCCAGTCGATCCCCTCCGGTCGCAGTGCATGGGCCAGACGCAGGGTATCGATCAGATCCCAGCGCGAATTGCCGTTGCGCCACTCGCGGGCATAGGGATCGTACAGATTGCGATACAGCAGGTTGCGGGTGACTTCATCATCGAAGCGGACGCTGTTGTAGCCGACCCCACAGGTACCGGGCTGACTCAGAACACGGAGGATGCGGGCCGCGAACTCGGCCTCGATCACACCCTCGCGCTCGGCGAGTTGAGGCGTGATACCGGTGAGGAGACAGGCATCGGGATGGGGCAGCAGATCGGTCGCCGGACGGCAGTAGAGCACCAGCGGCGCGTCGATTTCATTCAGATCGGCATCGGTGCGCAGACCGGCGAACTGACAGGCACGATCACGATGGGGATCGGCGCCCCAGGTTTCGTAATCGTGCCAGTAGAAGGTCTGAGACAAGCGGGTGCCCGTCCTCGCCCGCACACGGCCATCCCGTGAGATGACCGCGCGGGCGTCTTAGATCTTTTCCTTGATGCGGGCAGCCTTGCCGGTCAGTCCGCGCAGATAGTAGAGCTTGGCGCGACGCACATCACCCTTGCGCTTGACCTCGATATCGCCGATCGCCGGGCTGTAGGTCTGGAAGACGCGCTCCACGCCCTCGCCATGCGAAATCTTGCGCACCGTGAAGGACGAGTTCAGGCCACGGTTGCTGATGGCGATGACGACGCCCTCGAACGCCTGGAGACGCTCACGGTCCTTTTCCTTGACCTTCACCTGCACGACGACGGTATCGCCGGGGGCGAAATCAGGGACTTCACGGGTCATTTGCTCTTGTTCGAGCGCTTGAATAATGTTGCTCATGGTTTCCTTAAGGCTCCTGTTCTCACCCGGCGTCACCATCAGGGTGAGCCAGTACAAATTCATCGAGTAGCGCCTGCTCGGCTGCATTCAGGCCGCGCCGCGTCAGTAAATCCGGACGGCGCTGCCAGGTGCGCCCGAGCGCCTGACGCAACCGCCACTGTTTGATCGCGGCATGATCGCCGCCGATCAGCACCGGGGGAACCGAGCGTCCGTCGATCCGTTCCGGGCGGGTGTAATGGGGGCAGTCCAACAGCCCGTTCATATGCGAATCCTGCTGCGCGGAGTCGGCATGCCCGAGCGCCCCTGGCAGGAGACGGATAGCCGCATCCATGACGACCATCGCCGGCAGCTCGCCGCCGCTCAGGACGTAGTCGCCGATCGACCACTCTTCGTCCACCTGGGCCTCGATCAACCGCTCATCGACGCCTTCATAACGCCCGGCTAGCAGAATCCAACCGGGTTGCGCGGCGATCCCGCTGATCGCGGCCTGATCGAGCAGCCGTCCCTGCGGGGACAGATAAGCGACCCGGCTGGTCGGCGCGGCGGCACGCGCAGCCAGAATGGCATCGCGCAACGGCTCGACCTTCATGACCATGCCGGGACCGCCGCCATAGGGCCGGTCATCGACGGTGCGATGCACGTCACGGGTGTAATCGCGCGGATTCCAGAGATGCAGCTCTGCCAGACCGCGTGTCATGGCCCGCCCGGTCACACCCTGATCCGACAGAATGCGGAACAGATCCGGAAACAGGGTCACCACATCGAAGCGCATCAGAACTCAGGATCCCAATCGACCTCAATCCGCCCGCGCTCGAAATCCACGTCCTTGACGACATCGCCCCAGGCAAAGGGCAGGAGACGTTCGCGCTCCCCTTTGACCACCAGCACATCGTTGACGCCGGTGGAAAAAAGATGATCCACCCGACCCAGTTCGATCCCGTCGGTCGTGACGACCGCGAGGCCTTCCAGGTCGAGCCAGTAGAATTCATCCGGGCGCGGGGGTGGCAGTTGCGCGCGATGGATGGCGATCTCCTGCCCAACCAGCCGCGCTGCCTGATCGCGATCCACACAGTCATCCAGCCGCGCAATCAGCCCTTTGCCGTGCTCTTTGCTCTCAACCACCCGGCGAGGAACCGCGTCCGGGCCGATCAGCCAGGGCGAATAGCCGAAGATGCCGGCACGCGGATCGGTCTCGGACAGAATCTTCACCCAGCCCTTGAGACCATAGACGCCAGCGATGCGCCCGACCAGAACCCGTGATGAACCGGTCTCCCCGGACATCGGGCGCGACTCAGACCGCCGCCGCCTCGCGCTCCGCCTGCTTCAGCAACTGTCTGGCACGATCAGTCGGCTGCGCGCCCTGACGGATCCAGTGCTCGGCCCGCTCGCGATCCACGCGCAAGGGCACTTCGCCGCCCTTGGCCGTTGGGTTGAAGAAACCGAGCCGCTCAATATAGCGACCGTCGCGCTTGGCGCGAATGTCGGCGACAACGATCTGATAAAAGGGGTTCTTCTTGGAACCACCGCGAGACAAACGAATCGTGACCATGTGCTGTCCTGGCTTCAGACTGGATGGGCGTTGCGGGAGACCCCGCAGGTAAACGCGCCAATATACAGAATCCGGCGAAAAATGGAAGAGTCAGTGACAGGGCGCCTGACGCTGAACACGTTTCCTGCTCAAGCGGCGTTCCCACGTGGTTCGCGCGCCTTGACATGCAGCGAATACAGCATGTCTTCGTCGGCTATGTGATCGATCAGCCAGTCCTGCGTGATGTCCAGGGCGCGATCCGCGAGATCCTGACTGGGGCCAAAGATCATCAGATCGTCTTCCAGACCGTCCAGACGGCGGAAAAACGCAACATGAAGCTGCATGTGCTCTTTCAGGCCAGGATAGTCATGCTCACGCATGAATGCCTCTTCGGTCTGAAAATGCTGTTCGGCGTAGTCACGCATGAAGGCCATGGCCTCAACGACCGCGTTCTTGCCTTCCCGATCCAGAATCTCTTCATATAATCGATGGGCGGCGGCGAAAAATCCCTGGTGCTGCTGATCGATCTCGGCAATGCCGATCAGGTAAACGTCTGACCAGTCTCTTAACATTTGGCACCTTTAGTTTTAGGTGTTGATCGTGGCGAATGATGTCTGATCGATCATAGCCGGTTGCGCAGCGGGCAACAATGTAGCCGCCACGCGCACCGGGCGCGTCCCGTCAGCCGAATCGCAAGAGGCATACACAAAACATAGCCACACGTCTCGTGATCGATTTGCTACAGTCATTCAATCGGGATCGGACGGTCCCGCCAACTCTGGAGTGATCTCATCGTGGAACCTGAATTTGCTTCACTTTCTCGTCGGATCGGCAGCCGTCTGCGTGCGGAGCGGCAGCGCCGGGGCTGGTCACTGAACGATTTGTCTCTCCGCACCACCGGACTGCTGTCCAAATCGCGGATCAGCAACTACGAGCAGGGTATCCGTCGCATGGGACTGGAAGCGGCGCATCAGCTTGCGGCCGCGCTGGAGACGGTCTCGCCGGCCTGGCTGCTGCTGCTGGATGAAGAGCATCCTCTCAGCGATGACGAGCTGCGACTTATCCAGAGCTTTCGCGCCACGGATGCCGATGGCCAGCGCGAGCTGCTCGACAGGATCGCAAAGCTGGCGTCGCGCAAACCCTCGGCATGATCCAGCACGGCCCACATTTTGAGAGTTGACCAATGCCAGATGTCACAGACCTGATCACGGACCTGACCGCCGCCACTGAGCAGATGCAGCAGGCGGCAAGCGGGGAAGACTGGGCGATGGTGGAAAAAATCCAGAAACGGCGCTCGGCGCTCATCACGCGCATCATTGAGGATGCAGGGGCCGCAACACTCACGGAAGAAGACGCCGGTCGCTTGAGCGCCGTGCGTGCGCAGGAGGCGTTCATCGCCTCGCGGGCCGCCGCCCGTCAGCAGACGCTGGGAAAAATGCTGATGGAGACTCAAGCCGTCACCACCATGGAAAGACCAGACCGGATGCGGAAGGCTTATGGAATACTGGACAGGTGAACCGGCGCCGGGATAAACGGCGCAACTTCACGCCACTGGTCACAGGAAATCGAACAGCGACAGCCGACTGACCTGTACGTAGCTCTGCTGGGCCGCCTGCAGCACCACTTCCTGGAGCTTGAAGCGACTGATGGCGTCGGCATAATCGAGATCGCGCACCTCCGACAGCGTGGTTTTGAGATCCACCAGCCGCTGGTCATTGAGATCGCTCTGGGTGTCCAGCGAGTTCAGACGCACACCGACTGAAGTGCGGACTTCATTGACCCGCTCAAGCCCCGCATCGAGATTGCGCAGCGCAATGCTGCTGGCCTGCGATAAGGCCTCGCGGCTTTCGTTGCCCTGCAACGATTTCTCGAAGGCCGTGGCGATGTCGTCGAGCGTCTGGAAGATGCTGATCTGCTTGACGGGGCGGGAGATGAGTTCGTCTCCATCGCCGGGAACGGTCGGAGGGGTTGTATTTGGCACCGACAGCGTGACCCGGCGACCGGCGAATTCGATCGGCTCGTTGGCGATATAAGGGCCACCAATCAGATTGCCGTTGCTGTCCTTGACCGAATTGCCATCAGGATCGAGCACCTTATATGTCATGGCGCCACCATCTTCTTCAAAAACGATGCGGAAGGTTTGACCTGCGCTGTCCAGTGATTCCTGCAGATTCGCAACCTCGCTTTTCATGTCTACGCCCGGCACCTTCAAATTAGGGCTGTTAGGTGGATTTGATTTCGGCACCACCTCCGTCAGCAGACCGCTCCGTTCGGGGATCTCCATGAAGACATAATCGCCGGTATCGCCGGCAGCGATCCGGCGATTGCTGGTGATGGCGATCTCGCGGACGGCGCCAGCGCCCTCGGCGCCGACATAGGACACCTGCTTCTCGTCGCCGGCCACGAATGGCGCCTTTTCCAGACGGGTGCCGCCGAACAGATACTCGCCGTTGGCGTCCTGAGTATTGGCAAGACCGAAAATATCGTCGCGAAGCTGGCGGATCTCACTGGCGATATAGTTGCGGTTTTCCTGGTTATAGCTGTCGCTGTTGCCAGCGACGACCAATTCACGCGCCCGTTGCATGTAATTGTCAAGCGCGATCATCTGCGACTCTTCCAGTTCGAGCTTGGGTTTGGCGTAATCGCTGTTACGCTGATACTGCTCGGTCGCCTTGACAGCGGCATTCAACTGGACGGACTGCGCCGCACCGCTGGGATCGTCGGAGGGGGTCAGGATGCGCCGACCGGTGGCCATCTGCAGGCTGGTATGGTTGAGATCCACCTGCGCACGCTGCATGGTGGCGAGGCCGGACTGAAAAATCTGAGCCGTGGAGATCCGCATCGCTTCGCCCTCTTAAAACCGCGTCCGTTACGGCATGCGGTGTTTGTGCACTGGTCCGGTCTCACTGGCAACGGATGGACGTCAGTGATGACGCGGTTTAAACGATTAATGTTAAAAATTTCACCTAAACCGCGTCGCACCGAAAATCATTGGTCGCCGCAAGGCCGATCCTCACTTGAAACAACGCCTGTCACGCTGAACGCGGTTTAGCGCCGGACGGCGTTGAGCAGTGTGTCGAACATGCTGTTGGAAACCGCAATCACCTGCGCGGCGGCCTGATAAGCCTGCTGGAAACGGATCAGGTTGGCGGCTTCCTCGTCCAGATTCACACCCGAGATCGCCTCCCGCTGCTCCTGCGCTGACGCCAGCAGGGTGGCGCTGGAATCGCGGGTGATCTGCGCCCGGCGCGTCTCGGTGCCCACATCCGACAGAATGGTGTTATAGCTGGCCTGAAAGGTCGTCTGTCCCTGCACCAGACGTTCATCCTGCAAGACAGACATCGCCAGCATGTTGCGGTTGTCGCCCTGGCGATTTTTGCTGAGCTCGACCGTGAAGAGATCATTTGCGTCGGGCGTGCCGCGAATGTCCAGTTCCCAACCAGGGCCATTGATGGTTGTGGTCGCAGGTTGGGGTGTGGTCACGGCGGTCGGCGTAACTGTAATGTTGAACGCGGGCTCCGTGACCAGTGGATCGGCATCCGTCGGCGTGCCCTTGACCTTCAGTTCCCAACCATTGGCCTGGATGGTGGTGGTGCCGGACGGGTCGAGCGCAAAACGCTCCTCGCCCACCACGAACTGCTGTTTCGCCGCATCGAAGGTCACGTCTACCGGCGTCAGGAGATCGGCATGTTCGGGATCCAGGACGCGGAAGGCTTCAACAGTTGCCCCGCCAGCATCTGGGCCATAACTTGGGCGCACGAGATTGAGAAAGGTGTCGCCAGCAGGATCGGTACTGGCAACCACCGCCGCTGGCAGATAGGTATCGGGCGTGATGAGAGTCGGGTCATCGCTGAGACGCAGATCCGTCAGACGCGCGTCGCCCTTGTTGGCGGCGTCAGCCAGTGCACCGGAGGCCGCTGCAATCCCCGCTGGATCCGTCATCGCGACCTCCAGTCGGCTGGCGGCAAAACGCGTCGGCTGGATCAGCCAGCTATCACCTGATTCCGGACCAGCGATGCTGGCGGTATTGATGCGCAGACCATCGCCGATCAGGATGTCCGGATCGTCTGGATCCGGCGTCAATGTCACTGACGTGTTATCGGGCAGCCGCATCAATTGAAAATCGGTGCCGTTGTGGCTCAACCGATAATCGCTCGGGGTGAGCTGGGTGACATCGCCGATGGTTACGCCGGGCGAGCCGGTCGCAACATTACCGACCCCGGTATTGACCACGACCTCCGGCAGCTTGAAGATGTCCTGGCCCAACTCGCCATTGAGATCCAGACCCAGACCGTTCTGTTCGTTGAATTTGGTCGCCAGCGTCAGGCTGATCAGTCCGAGTTCATTCTGCGAGGTATTGAGCAGATTGGTACGGGTATCCAGCAAACCGCCAATCTCGCCGCCACTCATGAAGCGGGTGATGTTCATTGGCTGACCACTCCCGATCCTGATTCCGATATCCGGATTCATCGGGTCGCCCGAGAAATTCGAGGTGACCAGTTGATTGGCGCTGCCCCCCATCACCAGCGCCTGACCAGTACCGATGAAGACATTGACCGCGCCGTCTTCCTGTCGCGTGAGCGAAAGATCGACCTTTTCGGACAGTTTATTCAGGAGCACATCGCGCTGATCGAGCAGATCATTGGCTGGCGAACCGCTCGTGGAACGCGCCACGATCCGGCCATTGATATCGGCAATGGATTGCGCGTACTGATTGATTTCAGACACGGAACTTTGGATCTGACCGTTGACCAGGTTACGCTGTTCCTCGATCTGGTTATTGACCGCAGCAAAACGCCCCACCAGGGTTTCGGCCTCATTGAGCATGACCATCCGCTCGGGGAGCGAGGTCGGATCGCTGGCGACATCATGGGTGGAGGCAAAAAAACTCTCCAAGGTCGGCATCACGCCCGTGGTTTCGTCAGCAAGCAGACGATCAAGCCGCTCGGCGAAGGCGGCGCGCACCTGTCCGTTGGCGTTGCTGGTGAGATGGGTGCGCAACTGGGTATCGACGAGGTCACTCTGGAGCCGCCGGATGCCCGTAATCTGAACCCCGGTGCCCACATAGGCGCTGCCGAGCCGCTGCGGGGTGTTGGCGGCAAAATCGACCTTCTGACGGCTATAGCCTTCGGTGGCGGCATTGGCGATGTTATGGCTGGTGGTCGCCATGGCGCGCTGGAAGGCCAGCAGACCCGTGATCCCCGTTCCTAATACGCTCATGGCCTTTCCCCGTTCGCCGCCGATTTGAATTGCCGATTTGAATTTTAGACAGGATTTACAGGATTAACATGATTTAACAAGGGCTTAAAAAATCCTGTTAATCCTGTCAAAAAACATATTCATCAGCCTTCTGCTCTGGTATCGGCCTGCGCAGTGAAGACTTGAGCATCGATGCTGGCGCTCAGGCGCTCAAGCCGGTCACGGATACCCAGTATTTTAGACGCATAACCCGGATCGGTCGCGTAACCGGCCTGTTGCAGACCACGGATGAAATCCTCGCCAGTGGTGCTCGCCAGCGCACCCCGATAACGCGGGTTGCGACGCAGAAAGGCGACATAATCAATGAACGACTCTGCCGGACTCTCATAGGCGCGAAACCTCGCCTGCTCGCGCTGTGCCACGCCATTGCGATATTCCAGCGTACCCACGGAAACCTTGTCGCCCTCCCAGCTCCGATCAGCCTTGATGCCGAACAGATTGAAGCTGCTGCGTCCGTCCGCGTGACGTGGTACATGCTTGCCCCAGCCGGTCTCTAGCGCGCTTTGTGCCAAGAGTACGCTGGTATCCATCCCCAGCGCCTCAGCGGCCTGATCGGCATAGGGTTTGAGATAGGCAAGAAATTCAGCCGGACTGCGCGGCGGCCATTGCCCCTGAACGGCGCTAACGCCGCTCTGGTCTGCGGACGCAGCGCGGGTTGCCGGGACCGCCGGTGTCCCGGCGTCTTCGGTGCTGGCGGCGTCAACTTCCCGACGCCTGAGGCTCAAGAGCGTAGGATTGCGCTCGGGGACTTTCAGCTCCCTGGCGGCGGACGCGCCAGAGCCATCCATCGACTCGGGAGCTAGCTGGCGTAACAGCGCCTTGCGGATGCCCATCCCCTCGCCTTCGCTGAGTGTGCTCGCCACCTGCTGATCATAGAGATCCTGATAGAGTTTGGTCTGTTCGGAATCGAACAACCCGCCGCCCAGCGAGGCCGTGCGCATCTGCTTGAGCATCTGTCCCAGCAAGAGCGACTCGAAGGCCCGCGCCGCGCCCTCGATCCCCGCCCGATCACCCGACCGCGCGGACTTCGCCAGCGCCCCGAAGCTCGCCGGATCGCTCACCAGTCCGGTCGGGACGGGCTCGCCCGCCGACCGGCCTGAACGGATTGGCGCGCTGGTGGACAGCATGGCGGCTCAGATCACGACCAGATCTGCGCGCAGTGAGCCGGCTTCGCGCAGGGCTTCGAGGATGGCCACCAGATCGCCGGGCGCGGCGCCGACATCGTTCACAGCCTGGACGATCTCACCCAGGGTGGTTCCCGGCGCAAAGAGGAACATCCGGTTTTTGCCCTGTTCCACGTTGATATCGGTCTGCGGCACAACGGCTGTCCGGCCACCCGCGAAGGCGCCGGGCTGCGACACCGCCGGATTCTCGCTGATGGTGACCGTCAGACTGCCATGCGTGACCGCTGCCGGCGTCACCTTGACGCCCGCGCCGATGACGATGGTGCCGGTCCGCGCATTGATGACCACGCGCGCCGGGGGCTCGCCGGTCGCCACCGTCAGGTTTTCGAGCATCGACACGAAGGCGACACGCTGACCCGGATCGATCGGCGCGCGCACCTGCACCGAGGAGCCGTCGAGCGGCTGGGCGACATCGCCGCCGAAGTTCTGATTGATGACCTCCGACATGCGGTTGGCCGTGGTGAAATCCGAACGCTTGAGATTGAGCACCAGCGAATCGCCCTGCGTAAAGGCGGTCGGCACTTCACGCTCGACCGTCGCCCCGTTGGGGATGCGCCCGACGCTGGGGACGTTGACGGTGACACTGCTGCCATCGGCCCCGCCGGCACCAAAACCGCCAACGGTCAGGTTGCCCTGGGCCATGGCATAGATCTGACCGTCCGCGCCTTTCATCGGCGTCATCAGCAGGGTTCCGCCGCGCAGGCTCTTGGCATTGCCGAGCGAGGACACCGTGATGTCCATGCGCTGTCCGGGCTTGGCGAAGGGCGGCAGATCGGCGGTGACCATCACCGCTGCCACATTCTTGAGCTGCGGATTGACATTGGGCGGAACGGTCACGCCAAGCTGTCCCAGCATGTTCTTGAGACTCTGCACGGTAAAGGGCGCCTGAGTCGTCTGGTCGCCGCTACCGTCGAGACCCACCACCAGACCGTAGCCGACCAGTTGGTTGTCGCGCACCCCGGCGATGGTGGCGAGATCCTTGATCCGCTCATCGCCCGCTGCGCTGCTTGCATTGGCGACGAATGAGTTGCCGTCCGCCCGTTCGTTACCGGCAGAGAGATCGGTCATTGCCAGACAGAGACCGGCAAGCAGGACACCGCGCAGGATGGATGGGCTCGTGTTCATGATATGCCTCGTTATTTTGGTAGCGCCCTGAGGGTCTATCAAAGGACTGTTTGTTGCCCGGGATCGCCAAGTTGCACTCGGCGTTTCGACCCTGTGACCGAAACCCACAGGCCGATTACAACTCGGCCATTCCGGACAGATAAGCTCTTAAAACGGCCACACCGGACTATTGAAGAAACGTGAAAGCCAGCCCTGCGCATTGCTGTCCGGAATCGCGCCGGTCCCGCCGTAATAAAGCTGCGCATTGGCAACCTGGGTTGACTGCACGCTATTGGCGGCGCTGATGTCCACCGGACGAATGATGCCGCGCAGACGCACGAATTCGTTGCCCTGATTGATACCCAGCCACTTTTCGCCCTGCACCACCAGATTGCCATTCGGCAGAACCTCCGCAACGGTGACGGTGATCTCACCGCTAAGCTGATTACTTTGAGCTGAATTGCCGGAACCATCGAAGGAGCGATCCCCTTTGGACGTCGCGGCGAACAGATCCAATCCGTTGCTGATGATCGGCTGACCGGCGACGCTTAGGCTGCCTAATCCCAGATCCATTTCGCCTTTTTTCGCGGTCGAAGTCACCGCCGACTTTTTGGCGTTGGTATTCTCGGCCAAAACGACGGTAACCAGATCGCCAACCCGACGCGCCTTGTAGTCCTCGAACAAACCCTGTCCCTGTACGGACTGAAAGATGGCGCCATGATTGGATGCTGGCGGAATGGGAACAATGGGCGCGGCAGGGCGATATTCCACTGAATCGCCGGGCTTGGGAGGATTGAGGGTGGAACAGGCTGTGAGATGGACAGCGACCAGCCCCAGGATGAAACGGAACGGGGGAGTCATGATCGTCATCCTAGCGAGCGAGGTTGTTATTGACGAACTGCAACATCTGATCCGCTGCCGACACCGCCTTGGAATTGACCTCGTAGGAGCGCTGAGTCTCGATCATCTGGACCAGCTCTTCGGCCATGTTGACGTTGCTCGTCTCTAGGGCACCCTGAATCACGGTACCGACCCCATTCTGTCCGGGGCTGGCGGTCTGCACCGCACCGGAGGCGCCGGTCTCCAGAAAAAGATTTTCCCCCATCGCCTGCAATCCGGCGGGGTTGACGAAGTCAGCAAGCTGAACCTGACCCAATTGCTGCGATTCAGCCTGACCGGGTATCTGCGCCGAAACCGTGCCATCCTTGCCGATCGCGATCGCCAGGGCGTTTTCCGGCACCACAATCCCGGGTTGCAAGGGATAGCCGTTGGACATCACCACCTCGCCGTTGGCATTGATCTGGAAACCACCATCGCGGGTATAACCGATGTCGCCATTGGGCATGAGGATCTGGAAGAAACCGCGCCCTTCAATGGCGAGGTCGAGCGAGTTTTCGGTCTGCACGAACCCGCCCTGCGAAAAAAGCTTTTCAGTCGCCACCGTGCGTACACCCATGCCCAGCGTCAGGCCGGAGGGTAGTTGCGCCTCCTGCGTGGCTTGGGCACCGGGCTGGCGGATGGTCTGATAGATCAGATCCTCGAAGACCGCCCGGCCTTTTTTAAAGCCGGTGGTGCTGACATTGGCAAGGTTGTTCGCGACCACGGACAGGCGGGTCTGCTGGGCGTCGAGCCCGGTCTTGGCGATCCAGAGCGCTTGGTTCATGGTCTTCTCCTTCCTGCGATGCAGCCGGCCCGACTATCTGATCGACAAGAGTTGGTTGTGGGTCTGTTCCAGTTTGTTGGCGCTTTCCATCATCTTCACCTGGGTTTCGAAGTGGCGCGACAACTCGATCATGCGCGTCAGGGCGTGCACCGTGTTCACATTGCTGGTTTCCAGCATCCCGGTCACGATCCGCACATTGGCATCGGCAGGCGGCGCGGCCTGACCATCTCCAGCACGAAGCAGGCCATCTTCTCCACGCTTCAGGGTTTTGGTATCCGGATTGACCAGACGGATGCGCTCGACCGCCGCCAACGCATTCGGGCCGGATCCTGATGGACGCACGCTAATGGTTCCATCGGTCCCGATCAGCAGCGACTCATTGGGCGGAATCGCGATGGGGCCGCCACCGCCGAGCACCGCCAGACCACGCTCGTCACGCAGGACACCCAGCGAATCGATATGCAGATTGCCGGCGCGGGTATAGGTTTCAGTGCCATCCGGCGCCTGGACCGCGATGAAGCCCTCGCCTTCAATGGCGATATCCAGATCGCGCCCGGTGCTTTGCAGCGCACCTTTGGAGAAATCGATGGCCTCGTCGCGGATCTGCACATAGTCGCGAGAGTCATACACCGGGCCGCGCACGGGGACGGTATAGGCATCCGCCAGCGCCTGACGAAAGCCATGGGTATTGGCGTTCGCCAGGTTGTGGTTGTTGATGGCCTGCGCGTAGTGATTTTCCTTGGCGCCCGACATCGCAAGATAGAGAAAACGGTCCATGGTGTCGGCTCCTGGTGATCCGGGCGTTCAGGCCGGGCGGGCGCTTCCGGCGCACCGGACACGCCCGCCTCGCCTCGCGTCCAGTCTCAGCGGATATTCAGAATCGTCTGGGTGACTTGATTGGCAGCGCTGATGGTCTGCGAATTCGCCTGATAGTTGCGCTGGGCGGTAATCAGGTTCACCAGCTCGGTCGCCAGATCGACGTTCGCGGTCTCCAGCGCACCGCCCTGGATGGTACCCAGACTGCCGGTGCCGGGCGAAAAGATCACCGGACCGCCGGAGGCCGTGGTTTCAGCCCAGGAATTGTCACCGATCTGCTGGAGCCCCTGCGGATTGTCGAAATCGGCCAGCGCAACCTGACCCAGCGGCAGCGCCCGGCCATTCGAGTAGCGGATAAAGAGCACGCCTTCTTCATCGGCATCGACACCCGTGATACGTCCCGTGGTATAGCCATCCTGCTCCAGACTGGTCACGGCATAGCGCTGGCCATACTGTGTGGTGCCGGTGAGATCGAGTGTGATGATGTTGTCGCCAGCCGTGGTGGGTGGAGGAATCGGGGTCGTGGGATCGTCCTTGCCAACCGTTGCGCCATTCAGCGGATTGTAGTTTTCCATGTCGAACGTCAGTGCGGTAGCAGGCTCACTGACCAGGAGACCGTTCGTATCGAATTCAAGCGCAATCGGCGACCCATCCGGAAAGACGTCAGGATCGATCGCACCATCCATTTGAGCGTGCACTTCCCAGGCACCCGGATCCTCGCCCTTGACAAAATACATGGTGACCGCACGTGGCGTTCCCAACGAATCGTACACGGTTGTTGAGGTCGAAAAACTGTAGCTGTCGGGGTTATCCGTTGCAAAAGGTATTGGATCCCCGTTGGCATCGACCGGTTGCTTGGCATCCGAACGCAGATTGATCTGCGCAGCAATCCCAGCTGTCGCATTGGGCGGCGAATCGCCCAAATTGATCTGCATATCAGACCGCAGCCCGGTACGGAAAGGGCTGTTGGGATCGGTCGGATCGGTCGGTGGAAACCCCTGAAGACGCAGGGGCGGTGAACCGTTATTGACAATGTATCCCTCATTATCGACCTGAAAGGCGCCAGCGCGGGTATAGGTATTATCGTCATTACCCGCGCTGTTCAGGACAAAAAAACCACGCCCGGTGATGGACAGATCCAGACTGTTATCGGTGAATTCAAGCGTTCCCTGAGTGAACTGCTGCGTAGAGGCGATCAGCCGCACGCCCGCGCCGATATTGGTCTTGCTGATGGTCCCATAGGAACGGGTGAAAATATCACCGAATTCAGCGCGCGACTGCTTGAAACCGGTGGTCGCGACATTCGCGATATTATTGCCGGTTATCTTGAGATCGGCAGCCGCTGCGGTCAATCCGCTCAATCCGATGTTAAAGGCCATGATGGTGCTCCTTCGCGAGTATTCATTGATTGCTATTCAGTTGACACCAGCGCGTGGCGCAACGCCATCCTTAACCGATCCGGGCGACATCTCCGAACTTGACCGCCCCCAGCCCCAGCACATTGAGGATCAGACCGCCATTGGTATAGTCAGCGGTCACGCTCTGCACCTGGCCCCCCAGAAAGGTCTCGACCGGCTGTGAACCACCACCACCTGATGCGGTGGCACGAAACTCATAGACCCCTTCCGGCGCGGGCTTGCCATCAGCCGTCAGACCATCCCAACTGAAGTCGGTCATGCCTGACCCCTGAGCGCCAAGATCCAGGGTCTGCATCAGTTGACCATTGGCATCGTAAACGCCGACCGTGACGCGATCCGCTGGCGCCGTCAGTCCGATCGCCCCTTTCATACCCTGCCCCGCATCCAGTTGAGCCTTGGTGCCCGGCGCCAGAACCTGCTTGCCCACCAGCGCAGCCGCCTGCATCGCCTGTCCCTGATTGACCGACTGCGACAGTGCCGCAAACGAGGTGCTCAGCTGCTCAATGCCGCTAACGGTCGAGAATTGCGCCATCTGACCCAGAAAATCGCCATTTTCCATTGGCTTGAAGGGATCCTGATTCGCCAGTTGCACCGTCATCAATTTGAGGAATTGCGATTGACTCAGCGTATCGCGACTCTTGGCGGTCGCCGCCGTATTCGTCTGGGATTTCAGACCCAGACTGGTCAGGACATCATTACTGATCGTGGTCATGAGAATCGGCTCCTTGGAAAAGAATCAATCGATCAGCTCTGACCGACCTGAAGGGTGCGTTGCAGGATCTGACGCGAGGTATTGATGACCTCGACATTGGCCTCATAACTGCGCGAGGCCGACATCATGTTCGCCATTTCTTCGACGACGCTGATGGCCGGGCGAAAGACATAGCCGTCATCATTCGCCTGAGGGTGATTCGGCTCATAGGTCGGGATCGGCTTGGCCGGCGAATCGACGATGTCGGCAACCCGTACCGGCATGGAGGCACGGTTTGGATTCTCCTGATCAATCACCGTCTGAAACAGCACCTGTTTGGATTTATAGGTCGCTTCCGGGGTCGATGCAGCCGTGCTGGCATTCGCCAGATTGGAGGCGACCGTATTCAATCGCACTGATTGCGCCGTCAAGGCCGAGGCCGAGGTATTGAAGACACGGAAAAGATCGCTTTCACTCATGAGCTTTACTCCTTGCGCAGGGCGGCGCGCAGACCCGATACGCGACGATTCAGAAATTCGAGCGTGCTCTGATAACGCATGGCATTTTCAGCAAAGGCCGCGCGCTCCAGTTGCGGATCAACGGTATTACCGTCCAGCGCGGGTTGCGCGGGGATGCGATAGAGTGTTTCCGGGTTTGAATTCGGATCGAAGCCGGGAAGCTGCAGATGATTGGATTGCGTCTTGACCAGCTCCAATCCTTTCCCGACGCCGGCAATCGCCGACAGCGTGCCGCGAAAATCGAAATCGCGCGATTTGTAGTTCGGGGTATCGGCATTGGCAATATTCGAGGCCAGGAATTCGGCACGCCGATCCTGAAGCCTGATGGATGCCGGAAGAATACCGAATGCCTTATTGAGAGAAAGGCTCATGGGTGCAAAACCCCGTCGCTGTTGTTGACGGAGTCAATGCAATGGATATGCCAGACAGTCGCCAGCTACCAGCCTGGATGGTGTTTGCGTGAAAATTCAGGCATGGCGCCAATAACCGCTGGCGACTAGAGGCCGACCGCTGGAGGCTGTGGATCAACGCCTGCGCAGCATGGTGCCCTGTGGCGTGCGCAGGATCTCAAAGGCGTCGGTGTAAGAACCGACCGATTCGGAGGCGCCAACGAAGAGATAACCGCCGGGATCCATCTGACGGGCGATGCCGTCAAAAATCCGGCGCTTGGTGTCAGCGGAGAAATAGATGAGGACGTTGCGACAGAAGACGATTTCGAATTTACCGAGCGCGGTGTAGGACTCCATCAGATTCAGCTTCTGAAAACGCACCCGGCGCTGAATGTCCGGCTTGATGCGATGGCCGTTTTCGAGCGTCTCGAAATAGCGTTGCCGACGTTCAGGACTCAGACCCCGCACAATGCTCAAACCGTCATACAACCCGGCGCGCGCCTCGGCCAGGATACTTTCAGACAGATCCGTCGCCACAATGCTGACCGGCGCGCTCTTCGGCGGCGGCAGGGTCGCCTCCCATTCCGCCACGACCATGGCGATACTGTAGGGCTCCTGCCCGCTCGAACAGGCCGCCGACCAGATCCGGATCGGCTTTTGTTTGGCCGCCAGTGTCGGCAGCACGTTCTGTCTCAGGATTTCAAATGGATAGTTGTCGCGAAACCAGGAGGTTTCGTTGGTCGTCATGGCATCGATCACGCGCGACTTGAGCGTCGGATCGGGCGAGCGCCGCAACGCCTTCAGCAGATCCTCGACCTTGTCGAACGCGAATTCGTTGAGCAGACGCGACAACCGGCTGGAGACGAGATATTGACGATTCTCGCCCAGCACCAGGCCGCAGCATTCGGACAGAAACCGGGAGAACTCGGCGTAATCCTGCGCATCAATCACGGCTTAACCCCTTCAGGAGTGCCGAGCATGCTTGAGCACGGTCGCTGCCAACTCATCGGGATCGAATTTGGCCAGAAAATCATCGGCGCCCGCGCGTTTGACCATGTCGAAATTGAACTGGCCGCTCAGTGACGAATGCAGGATCACCCGCAGATTCTTGAGCTTGCCATGCTCCCGGATCTTGCGCGTCAGCGTGTAACCATCCATGCGCGGCATCTCGATGTCGGCGATCACCATTTCGATGGTCGAGTCCACCATGTCTTCGGTGGCGAGTTCCTCCAGATAGTCCAGAGCCGCCCGACCGTCGGAGCGGGTCTCGGTGCGGAAACCGAGTTCGATGATGGCGCGCTCGATCTGTTTGCGCGCGACCAGCGAATCATCGACGATCAGGATCCGGCGGTCATGCGGCAGCACCTCGGCCTGTTTCTGCACCTCTTCGGAGACATCGGCCTTGAGCTGGTTGACCTGGGCAAAGACCCGCTCGACATCGATGATCTCGACCAGCCGCTTATCAACCTCGGTGACGGCGACCAGATAGCTTTCGCGCTCGGTGCCACGCGGCGGCGGCTTCACCGTCTCCCAGTTCACATTGACGATGCGGTCAACGGCGGAAACCCAGAATCCCTGCACCGAGCGGTTGAATTCGGTGACGATGACCTTGGCGTCCTGATCGTCCTCAGTCGACTGAGCGGCAAAACCGATGGCGCGAGCCAGATCGATTACCGACACCGTGCGGCCCCGGATGTTCGCCACGCCGCAGACAATGGGGTTGGAGCCTGGAAGATGTCGCAGGGTCGGTTTGGCAATGACCTCGCGCACCTTAAAAACATTGATCCCGAATGTCTGTTTGCCGCCCAGATGGAAGAGCAGCAATTCCATGCGGTTCTGCCCGACCAGGCGCGTCCGCTGATCAACATCGTCAATAAACTGACTCATCCCGCCGCCTCCGGCTCAAAGTTGGCCTTGTCGTTTTACAGCATGATAGCCTAAACCGCATCCAGTGCAGTATGCAGCGTTCTCACCGTGGTGGCGTTATTCATGCTTGCTACGGCCAGTACAGCAGTGCAGATGTTCCGAGACCGTCTCCGATCATTGTCGTTGTCGTAATCGAAGATTCACAAACCGACGACGATTACGACAACGACAACGAACGGCCTCGGGATTTTAAGGTGCTGCACCAGATACCTCCAGACAGGATCCGCATCATGTCCATCGCCCGCATAAAACTGATCGATCATGTGCGTCGTGCCTTGTGCGGCCTGACGGTCATGTTGTTGTTCACCACGGTCAGTGCCGCCAGCAGCAGCGAGACCGAGCCGCTGGACCGCATCCTCGAAACCGCCCGCACCTTTTTAACCGACGCCCTGGGAACGGACGAACATACCGAAACCCGGATCGAGATCGGTCGGCTGGACAATCGGCTCCGCCTGAACCGCTGCGCCCATCCACCAACGGCCCAACTGGCGCCCGGCGCCCGCGCGGAAACCAGCACCACAGTCAATGTGCGTTGCTCGGAACCCGCGCCCTGGTCTATCTTTGTGCCGGTGCGCGTGGAACGCTACGCTGACATCGTGGTCGCCGCCAGGGCGATCTCGCGCCAGCAGGTCATTCAGCCCGGCGATGTCCGGCTTGAGCGTCAGAAAACATCCCAGCTCGCCACCGGCTATATTGATGACCTGACTGCTGTGATCGGCCTCCAGGCGCGGCGCAAGCTGACACCCGGCCAGGTGGTGAGCAGCAGTCACCTTGCGCCGCGACAACTGATCAAGCGCGGTCAGCAGGTCACGCTGTTTTCAGGCAGGCCCGGACTGAGCGTGCGCATGACCGGCGAGGCGCTGGAAGATGGCGCAGCGGGTCAGCGGATCCGCGTCCGCAACCGCTCGTCCAGGCGCATTGTCGAAGGCTATGTCGAACCCAGCGGCGCGGTGCGTGTGACCTTCTGATACATGCCTCGCCTCATCATCCAGCGCCGCGACTCCCGCTACAGTTTTTTGGTGGCTGGTCGTTAATGAAAACAAGACCACCCGTCGATCTGGATCATTCTCATGGACATCAAAAATCTGACTGGCGCCAGCATCCGCACCGATGGCTCGGGCTCATCCCCGGCGATCAAGTCGCGCACCTCAACCATCGAGACCAGTTCGGAAGCCATCAAGACGGGACAGACAAACGACGAGTCGGTCACGCTCACCGCAACGGCCCGGACGCTGAGCACGGCGCGCGACACGGCTGGCGCCATTCCGTTCAATCGCGAAAAAGTTGCGGAGATCAAGGCCGCCGTGGCTGAAGGTCGTTACACCATCGACAACCAGCGGCTGGCGGGGCGTCTGCTCAATTTTGAAGGGCAGTTAGCCAGCCCGCAGCGGCCACAATCCACTTGAGATGGAGCGACATCAACATGGGATCACATCAACCGGATCCAATGACAGCGAACCACATGAGCCAGTTCATTCAATCGCTGGAGTGCTCGGTTCAGTTGAGCCTGCAACTGGAGCGGACGCTATTGGATGAAACCCGCGCCATCGAAATGCGGGATCCCGACGATCTCCTGCGGGTTGTGGCCGACAAACAGAACCTCGTCGTGCAGCTCGAAGCGGAGACGGGCAAACAGAAACAGTGGGTGGAACTCGCTGGACACACTTTCACTCCTGTCGGCATGGCGAAATTCTTCGCCAGCTTCGATCAGGACCGACGATCACTCGACCGCTGGTCGAGCCTGCGCGAATCCATTGCCCGCTGTGATCGCCTGAACCAGGCGAACGCGCGCCTGATCGAACGTGACCGTCAACGCATCAACCTGACGCTGCGCATTCTGAGCGGTGACGACGGTTTCTCGACAACCTATAATCTGCGCGGAAGTCGCGAACCAGGTGGATTGAGATCCCGCTCAATCAGTCAGGCATAAGATCCGGCAGCAGGCCTTAAGCATCTTGAATCAGACCAGAGCGGATCACGCAGACAGACCCGATGACGAAGAGTCCGTCACGACACCGAAGCGCATTGCCGCCATCCTGGATGAGATCAAGCGCCAACTCGTTCTGATCAGTGTGCGTCTGGAGACTTCTGAGGGTCCACCCTATCAGACAGTGCTTGTCCGCCTGGATCATGAGCAGGCCATGCTTTATCTGGACGAACTGAGTCCGATCGATGCAAGCAGTTCAATCCAGCCCGGACACAGCTTCAGCATCCTGTCCTGCCTGCAGGGCGGTGCGGTTCGTTTCAGCGTCACCGTCGAAAGCATCGTAGCGGAAAAGAAAGGACTCCTCTATGCGTGCCGCTATCCGACGGAAATCGGCCGTCTGCAACGCAGAGAGGTTTTTCGTGTGCGACTGCCGCTCTATGACCGGCGCCCGGTGAAACTCAGGCACAGTCAAACGAAGACCGAGATCGGGGCCGAGCTTATTGATCTGTCGGTAAAAGGTTTTTGCCTCGAACTGAACGCCGCCGACATCGCCCGGTATCCCATCGGGACGCGATTCGAATATCGGAACATAATCCTGCCAGACGTGCAGAGCCCATTATCGGGCGAGGCAACACTGGTCAATCTGCGTCCACGTCCATCACTCAAGTCCGACCTGGTCGCTGCTGGCTTTGCCATCTTCAACCTCGACCCTCAGACCGAACGCGCGCTGATGCGTGCCGCGCTGTATTATCAGCGTGAGGCAAGAAAGATAGAGGGTTAGGAGATTCTCAGGAAGCCGGATAACCGGACTGTCGAAACACCCTCCACTCGTTGCCTAACCGAGGCGTTTATCAATGAGCGAGTCCATTCTTTCGGCACCGCCTGGACCGCTCGGCCCCACACGCCTGACACCCCTGACAGCCGCCTCCAGCCCCGATCAGCGCCTTCCTCTCACGCTCGCCATTGGCGCGCGGCTTGAGATTCAACTGACACAGACCCTGTCCGCAAACCGCATTGAAGCGCGCCTGCGGGTACCGGGTGAAAACATGCCCTGGTCAACGGCGACGCGCCTTCAATTATCTTCGCCGCTGCCCGATCTCCTGGCGCGACAGGCCGCAGCCGGGACGCCGTCCGGCAACCCGATCCGCCTCCAGGCGGATGTCGTCGCCGTCAGCCCCGTGCTGACCCTGCGCATTCTGCCCCAGACCAGCCAGCCATCCGGCTCAGCCACGCCCTCCCCTACCGCTGGCACGCGGGAATGGATGGATGCACAGATCCGCCAGCATCTACCACAGTCGCGTCCACTCGCCTCCACCCTGGAAAGCTGGATCAGGCGACTGCCCCCGAGCGAGGGTCTGGATACCCCGTCAGTGAGTCAATCCCCAGTCGCCACGGATGTCACCCAGCGGATGATCGCCACCATCCTGAACCGGCTGGCAACCACGGCGGAACTGACCGACCCGGTGCGTCTGCCGGACGCACTCAAGCAATCCGGCATCTGGCTGGAGGCGCTGATGGCGCAGACAGCGGCAAACCCGGCTCAGAGGATCGATCTGACCGCTGATCTGAAAGGGCAACTGCTGCGCCTGGCCCAGCAGATTCGCGCGACGAATCAGGCACCGCCCACACCATCCACCGCGCCCGACACAACCGCACCGGCTCGCCCGCAACCGGCGTCGGGAGCGCCTAACCCTGGCGGCAATCCCACGCCGTCGCCAGACGGACGGACCCCCACCCCGCCAACCGCACCCGAGACAAGCGCGTTGGCTCGCCCGCAGCCCGAACCGGCAGCGATCAAGCCCGGTGGCAATCCAGCACCGCTGCCAGACGGACGGACGCCCACCCCACCGACCGAATCCGACACGACCGCACCGGCCCGCCCGCAGCCGGAACCGGGAACGACCAAGCCCGGCGGCAATCCAATACCACCGTCGGATGGACGGACGCCCAGCCCGCCAACCGCACCGATCCGCCCACAGCCAGAGCCGGGGACAACCAAGTCCGGCAGCAATCCAACGCCGCTCCCGGACGGTCGGACGCCGTCCACTCCACCGACCGCGCCGATCCGCCCGCAGCCAGAGCCGGAAACGCCCAACCCGAGCGGCACGACAACGCCACAACCCGCCGGACAGAAGCCGCTTGCCCCGCCGACCGAGCCCGACATGGCATCGCCAGGCCGCCAGCCCCCGGAGTCCGGCTCACCCAACCCGACCGAACCTGTCCGCACCGCCAGCCAGGCGCCACCGACTGACCCGGCACCTCAGACGCAGACGCGAACGCCGAGCACTGAACCGCCTCCACCCCCCACCCTGGCGCGAGAGGTCGATGGCATGATCAAACAGGTGGTGACTCAGCAGCTGCAGACGCTCGAAGCCGGTACCGATCCGCCGCGCTGGGTGCTGGAGCTGCCCTTCAAAACGCCAGCCGGACTCCTGACCCTCGAAGCCGACATCCAGCGGGAGGCGCGCGCCGGTCAGGCCGAAACGGACGGCTGGAGCATGCGGATACGACTGAACCTGCCCCGCCTGGGACCACTCTCGATCAACCTGAATCTGCGCGCGGATCGCCTGAATGCCTCCCTCCAGGCCGAGCATCAGGCCGCTGTCGAGATCCTGCGGCAACATCTGGCGACATTGCGCCAGCAACTGGAAGACCGCCAGATCGAGATTGCCAGCCTGCACGCCAGCCAGCGGCCCCGGACTGACACCGGCTCCACCCGCCGGCCTCCACTGCTGAGTGAACAGGCATGACGGACGCGGAGATCAAACCGGCCACGCCCAAGGCCGTCGCCCTGCATTGGGATCGTCAGCATGCGCCACGGATCACCGCCTCCGGCACCGGGCTCACGGCCGAGGAAATCCTGCGCATTGCCGAAGCGCATGACGTGCCTCTGCGCTCCGATCCGATCCTGGTCGAAGCCCTGGCGCAGATCCCGCTCGGGGACGAGATTCCCGCCGCGCTCTATGTCGCCATTGCCGAAATCCTGGCCTTCATTTTCATGCTGGAAGGCATCGACCCGCGCGAGCCAGACCAAAGAATGTAGGTGCGACTTCAATCGCCCCTTCATATCGGGTGCGCCGGCATCAGCACCACGCAAAGCCGCCTGACGCTGCTGGCAACGCTGTTTGACCACAACAGGTCGTCAGGCACGCAGGAGTCGCCCAGTGCGTCCATCGCGAATGCTTGAGGGTCGTCCGGCGCCCTCACAGCGTCCAGCGAGAATGCCATCAGGCTGGTCGGCCAGTCTCAGACGAACCTGCAGGGCGGTGCGGGCGGGCGGGCGCTCGGCCAGATTGGCGCTTGTGGACACGATGGCGCCACCATAGACATGGCAGAGTCCCGCCGCAAGCGAATGGGCCGTGACCCGCACCGCGAGGGTGTCGAAGCGTCCGGTCAGCCAGCGGGGCGTGGTCGCGCGCGCTGGCAGCAGCCAGGTATGCGGACCCGGCCAGCTCGCCCGGATCTCGGCCATGCGAACGGCAGGCAGTTCCTCGACGAAGGGCGCCAGTTGCGCGGCGTCGGCGGCGATCAGAATCAGTCCCTTGGCGACGTCCCGCCGCTTGATGGCAAGCAGACGCGCGACGGCCTCGCCATTCCAGGGGTCGCAGCCCAGACCGTAAACGGCCTCGGTGGGATAGGCCATCACGCCGCCGCGATGCATGAGATGGGCCGCCAGACGCAGACGATGAAAAACAGGCAGCGACATGGGTTCAATCCGGAGTCAAGAAGGGGCGGTCTCAAAGAATGCCGAATCATGGTCAGCGCACGGGTTTCATCGTAACATCCGCAAAAGTGACCCAGGTCTCAATCCTGGAACGCAGATGTGATACCCACGCGACGCTGCCTTGAGCACTCAAATCACCCCGCAAAGTAAACTGGAAACATGGGTCGAATCGATCCGGCATCGGGACATGCCCATTTTCGACAACACGGTGCAGCAGGTCATCACGGTCTCGCAGGACGATCTGGCGCCCATTTCGGCCCTGGCGGGGATCGTGCTGCAGGATCCCTCGCTGACCGCGCGGGTGCTCAAGCTGGCCAATTCAGTCCATTACAACCCGACACTCTCCAGCGTCAGCACCGTCACCCGCGCCATTATCGTGCTGGGTTTCAATGCGGTGCGCAATATGTGCCTGACATTCAGCCTGGTCGATGATCTGGCTGCGGGATCGACCCGCGAGCGCTTCGCCCGCGAACTCGCCCGCTCCATGCATGCCGCCACTCAGGCCCGTGCACTGGCTGAGGCGCGCGGCGATAAATCCCCGGAAGAGGTCTTCATCGCCACCCTCTTCTACCGCATCGGTGAACTGGCCTTCTGGTGTTTCGGCGGTGAGCTTGGGGACCAGCTCGAACGCCTGATGAACCAGCCCGGCATGATCCCCGAACAGGCGCAGGAAAAACTGCTTGGCTTTCGGCTGAGCCACCTGAGCCGGCAGTTGGCGCGCGAGTGGCATCTCTCCGACCTGCTGCAGAAGGCCGTGACTCAACCGGGGCAGAAGGAGGACCGGATCCAGACCGTTCTGCTCGGCCAGCAGATCGCCCGCTGCGCGGTGGACAAAGGCTGGCGCTCAAACGACATGGATGGTCTGATCCGCAAATCCGCCCAGATCATTGAACGCTCATTCGACGACACCCGGGCGCTGCTCTTCCAAAAGGCGCAGGATGCCACGACGCTGGCCGCCGACTTCGGCGCGCGCTTCGCGGCGGTCCATATTCCCCAGCCCAGTCTGCACAGCCTCGACGAGACGGCACCAGCAGAGGCTGCGGCGCAGACACCCGAGTTACCGCCCGCCGAGCCCGCCGCCCCCGGCTATCCTCCAGCCGATGACATGCTGCAAATCAAGATCCTGCGGGAGATGGCAACGCTCATCGAGGAAGGCCAGTGCGATTTCAATCTCATCATGGAGCTGGTGCTGGAGGGGATCTACCGCGGCGTCGGCATGGATCGGGTGCTGTTCGCCCTGCTCACGCCGGACAAGCAGGCGCTCAAGGCCAAATACGCGCTCGGCGAGGATCATCTGCAACTGTCAGGCGGCTTCTATTTCAGCCGCACGCCCAACGGGCAGCCCAATATTCTTTTTGAGATCATGGATCGCAAACATCCGCACTGGATCACCGACGAGGAACGCAAGGCGCATGCCTCGCTGATCCCCGGCAAGCTGACCCAGACGATTGGGCCAGTGCCGTTCATGGTCGCGCCCATTATTGTCAACAATCAGTGCATCGGGATCTTCTATGCCGACCGGGGTCTCAGTCATCGACCGCTGGACAAGACCATCTTCGACGGATTCAAACACTTCGTTCAGCAGGCCAACATGGGCCTGACCCTGATCGCCTCACGGGCGCGTCGGAAAGGTTAGCGCCTCTCGGCGCGACCGCGCATCAGCGGCCACACCAGATATTGCCCCAGTGCGCTCAGAAGCGCGGCTGCACCCAGGATTCGCAGCATGGGCGCCGCTGCGGGATAGCCGCCGTCATCGAACAGCAGACCGACGGTCAGCACGCAGGCCAGCGTGACCACCGTCAGATGAATGGAGACGCGGGTCGCCGGCCCCGGCCAGGATGCGGCGAGCCGCGCACCGAGCCAGGCCGCCAGCGCCCCGCCCATCAGACCCGCCGCCACATCCACCGGCCAATGGATGCCCACCGCCACCCGGCTCAGACCCACGAGCACCGCGACCAGGAGCAACAGCAGACGCCATTCGACCAGACGGGCGTAATGGATCAGCACACCGAAGAAGACCCCGGCCACGACACTGTGCCCTGAGGGAAAACTGTTGGAATGATGCCCTGGTCCGATGAGATGGAAGGCATCGGCGGCCAGCACGCCCGGCGGACGGACTGACTCGAACAGTTCCTTGAGTCCACGGCTGTAAAGGGCGGCGATCAGCCCCGCCAGGATCAGGGTCCAGAGCAGGCGCGGATAGCGCAGCGAGAAAAAGAGCGCGAGCGCGAATGGCATGCGCTCATCGCCGAGGACAGTCAGACACTGCCAGATCCAGTCCGGATAAGCCGTCGCCCAGGCATTCAGGCGCAGAAAGCCGGCCTGATAGCCGCAGGCCAGATAGAGCGTCGCCGCGACGATCAGACAGACCCCCGCCCAGCGCAGCAGCCAGCGCGCACCGTCCGGTGAGGTCAGCGGCGTGCGCGCGACTCCGGCTGTCAGTTGTTCGGCCCAGACGCGGCGCAGAAACGTCAATCGGTTGTCAGTCATGCCAAACGCCTATTCGATGGATGGAGTCTGCGAATCCGAGACGGAGCGCATCCAGATCAGCGCCACCGGTCCGCGCCGGTAGAGCAGATCCTGACTCAGCTCGGGATAATCGCGCGCCAGTTGCTCCAGCTTGTCGATCCGCAGAAACACCAGATCGCCCGCGACCGGCGGTCGATGCGGCGTGATGGCGTCGCGGTAGACACTGAAGCTCGGCATGGAGGTACGGTAGACCACCGTCGGCAGGTCGAGCTGTCTGGCCAGCAGTCCGGCCTCTTTGACCGGCGCCTGCATGGCCTCGAAGATCCGGGGCACCAGAAAGCCAAAGACCACCACCGACTGGATCATGCCGGCCAGGATCAGGCGTTGCCATAGCGGCGGACTGGACCAGCGCAGCAGGACGACGATGCCTGCCAGACCGGCCAGCACGGCGATGCCATAGGCGAGATCGAGCGCAATTCGTCCATCGTTCAGAAGCGCCAGCTCATGCGCCTTGAGTGTGAGCATCGAGCGGATCGAGGCCGAGGGGCTGGCCGCAATCGCTTGGGCGACCTGCATGACCGCATCCAGCATCCAGGGCAGGGCCACCAGCAGCGCGAAGAGGATCAATGGTGGCGCGAAGGCCAGCCAGCGGTTGGTCAACGCATCGCGATGCCGTGCCATGAGGATGAAGACTGGCACGCTGCCATAGAGCAGATAGTGCGGGAGCTTGGTGCCCGAGAACGAGAAAAACACCAGGACCGTCAGGAACCAGATCCAGAGGAAACGATCCAGCGGATCCGACCAGGCGGTGCGCCAGGTTTTGACGAGACTCAGAAACCAGCCGGTGAAGGGCATCAGCACCAGCGGCAGCATGACCAGATAGTAACCGGGGAATCCCGCATGGCCGTGCAGGGTTCCGCTGAAACGCCCGGCGTTGTGTTCCAGAAAGAAACTGCGAAAGAATCCGGCGCCATCGTCCAGATAGACGGCCAGATACCAGGGACCGGCAATCAGCAGAAAGATCAGCCAGCCGAGCGGCGCAAAGACGGCCTTGAACCAGCGGGCAAAGCGCGCCAGGCTCGCCCGCGACAGACGGATCCCGGAGAGAAAAAAGAGAAAACTGACCACCACCGGAAAAAAGACCGCGACCGGCCCCTTGGTCAGGAATCCCAGCCCCATCCAGAGATAGGCGCGCAGCACGAAGCGGCGGTTGGTCTTGGGATCGGGATCCAGGTAATAGCGATAGATCTCGAAGAAGGTCAGGGCGATGAAGAGATTCAGCAGCGCATCCGCGACCGCTGCCTTGCCGATCAGCGAGACCTGGAGACAGAGCGCCATCGTCAGCCCGGCGACGGTGGCGGTCGGCGCATCCAGACGCGCGCGCACGAAGAACCAGAGCGCCAGCACCCAGAGGCTCGCCGCCAGCGCCGAAGGCAGACGCAGCGCGAATTCGTCGAAACCGAAGGTCTCGGCTGAGGCCGCCTGCAACCAGTAGATGAGCACGGGTTTGTCATAGCGCGGCTCGCCGTCCTTGTGCGGGGTGATGAAATTACCGCTGTCGAGCATCTCGCGGGTCGCCTCGGTGAAGGCGCCTTCGTCGAGGTCATAGAGCGGCACCGCTCCCAACTGCCAGAAAAAGCTCAGGGCGACGACCAGGATCAGCAGCCAGGGCGAGGTGATCGCCCGCTGCATGACCAGGAGCCAGAAGGACGGCCTGGCGGATGTCGAGTCGAGATTCATGGTTGTTATGCCCTCCCCTTCCAGCCCGCCGTCGCGGAGTCGGACTGCCACCGGATCCGGTGATGGGTGCGCTCGCCGGAGGCGTAAAAGGTGCGTATCAGCAATTCAGCCAGCACACCGGTGGTCAGAAACTGGACCGCCGTGACGAGGAAGAGAATGGAGACGAACAGCATGGGGCGATGACCGATGTTCTCGTCCAGCACGAACTTGACCACCAACAGATGGCTCATCAGCAGCGCTCCGACGACGCCGAAGACGATGCCGATGGAGCCAAAAAAATGCCCCGGGCGCGAGCCGAAACGCAGAAAGAAGAACGCCGACAGCAGATCCAGCAGTACCCGGAAGGTCCGCGAAATGCCGTATTTGGAGACGCCGAATTGACGTGCCTGATGGCTCACCTCGGTCTCGCCGATGCGCGCAGGTGAGGTCACGCCCGCCATCCAGACCGGGATGAAGCGGTGCATCTCGCCCAGCAGCGTGACCTCTTTGATGACCTCGGCACGATAGACCTTGAGGCTGCAACCGTAATCGTGCAGCGCCAGCCCCGTGACCTTGCCGATCAGCCTGTTCGCGATCCGCGAGGGGATCTTGCGCAGGATCAGCCCATCCTGACGCTGACGCCGCCACCCTTGCAGGAGATCCAGATCGCGCTCCAGCAGCTCATCGACCAGACGCGGGATGTCCGCCGGGTCGTTCTGCAGGTCGCCGTCGAGGGTCGCGATCAGCTCGCCGCGTGCGGCATCGAAGCCGGCCTGCATGGCGGCGGTCTGGCCGAAATTGCGCCGCAGCCGGATCACCCGCACATGGCTGCCGGTACGTTCGGCCAGCTCGTGCAGCCGCTCGCCGGTGCCGTCGCGACTGCCGTCATCGATACAGATCAGCTCCCAGTCGCCGCCATAATCGGCCAGCCCTTCATGCACCCGCGCCACCATCGGTTCAACATTGTCGAGTTCCTGATACATGGGGATGACGACTGAGAGCGTCGGCCGGCTGTTGCCAGGAACGCGAGGATCGGTGGACGTGGTCATGGTCGGTTTCCAGGGAGACGCGGCAAAGACGCCTGAGCGGCGGCACAGTATCGGCGCCACCGGCAAAATTCAACTGTCAACGGCATCCATCGTTTCACGCAAAAAACGAAAGAGCTTGCGCGGGGCGTCCGGCCTGCCGCGCTCGGTATCGCGCTGCGCGGCGCGCACCAGGGTCCGCAACTGCTGCCGGTCCACGGCTGGACACTGTTCGATGAAATCGGCCAGCGCCGGATCGCCTTCGCCGATCAGGCGCTCGCGCCAGCCTTCGAGCGCATGGTGGCGGGCGTTGGTCTCGCGCTCACGTTCCTCGGCACCCTCCATGAGCTGCCGGACGGCCTCCATGTCCTCGCGTTCCAGAAGATTGGCGATACGTTTCCAGTGCCGGCCACGGGCGCGCGGATCCTTGATGCGCGGGGTCTCGTCGAGCGCGATCCAGGTCGCCTCGCTGAGTTTCAGCCGTTCCAGCTCGGCGCGCGGCATGGCTGCCAGACGCTCGGCCAGCGCCTGAAGCGCCAGTTTGTCGCGCTTGATCTGGCTCTTGCTCGGGCCTTGCGGCAGCTCGTCTTCATCGTCATCGAATTCGTCGTGGTCGTCATTCATCGGCAGTGCTTCGCGGATTCTGTTTCTTTAAGGTTGAGATTGCAGTGCGGCGAGGACGAGTTGCGGCGAACGGACGCCACGATATTCGTTGACATCCAGCCGGTAGGCCAGTCGCACCCGCTCCCGCGCTTCGTCCAATTGTTCGCCAAGATTGAAACCAATGGCCTCGATCTCGATGCCTCCGGGCGTCGCCACCCGCAATTTCAGATGACGCTCGCCGACGATCCGCGCGTTCCGGATCGTGAAGAGGTCATCAAAGACCGGCTCCGGGAAATCCTTGCCCCAAGGACCGGCGAAACGCAGGATCTCAGCCGTCTCCAGGGTGAGGAGAAGCGCCGGCAGCGCGCCATCGGAGCGGATCTCGGGTTGCGGCGGCACCTCGCCAAGCTGTGCCCGCACCGCCTCGACAAAGGCATCGCGGAAAGTCGACAGGCAGCCGGCGCGCAGGGTCAGGCCAGCCGCCATCGCATGCCCGCCGAAGCGGTCGATCAATCGGGGATGACGACGATCCACCCAGTCGATGGCGTCGCGGATATGCAACCCGTCGATGGACCGCGCCGAGCCGCGCAGCAGACCATCGCCCGCCTCGGCGAAGGCGATCACCGGGCGATGATAGCGTTCGCGGAGACGGGCGGCGACGATTCCCGACACCCCCTGATGCCAGTCCTCGCCAAAGAGACAGAGCGCTGGCGGCAGTTGCTCTCCGTCCAGAGCGAGTGCGTCCAGCAGCAACTCAGCCTGATCCTTCATCTCGCCTTCGATTTCACGCCGACGGCGGTTGAGACCATCCAGGGTCTGCGCCATCGCGGCAGCCTGCGCCGGATCCTCGGTCAGCAGACACTCGACCCCGAGCGACATCTCTTCCAGCCGTCCGGCCGCATTGAGCCGGGGACCGACGAAAAAGCCGAGATCGGTCGTGGTGGCGCGGGTCGGATCCCGTCCCGCCACCTGCAACAGGGCCAGAATGCCGGCGCTGCAACGCCCGGCGCGGATGCGGCGCAAACCCTGCTCGACCAGGATGCGATTGTTGCGATCCAGGGTGACGACATCGGCGACGGTGCCGAGCGCGACCAGATCCAGCAGCTCCGCCAGATTCGGCTCGGCGCGCCCGGCATTGAACCAGCCGTTTGCCCGCAGATGGGTGCGCAGCGCGGCCAGCAGATAAAAGACCACGCCCACCCCGGCCAGATGCTTGCTCGGAAAGTCGCAGCCGGGCTGATTGGGATTGACGATGGCGGCGGCCTCGGGCAGCCGGTCGCCGGGCAGATGATGATCCGTCACCAGTACCGACACACCCAGTTCACGCGCCCGTTCGACCCCGGCGAGACTGGCGATGCCGTTATCGACCGTGATGATCAGGTCGGGCTGCATCGGCATGGCGGCATCGACCACGGCAGGACTCAAACCATAGCCGAAGGCGAAACGGCTCGGCACCAGGTAGGAGACCCGCGCCGCACCGAGCGCACGCAGACCCCGCACCGCCAGCGCACTGCCGGTCGCGCCGTCGGCGTCATAGTCGCCGATCACCAGCAGATGAGCGCCTGCGCGAAGCCGGTCTGCCAGCAACGCCACTGCCTGCTCGATTCCACGCAGCGCGGTCACGGGTTCCAGATCCCCCAGGCCCGGCGCGGCCTGCTCCGGATTGCTCAGACCGCGCTGGGCATAGAGCGCGGTCAGCAGTTCCTGCGGGGTTCGGGCGTTGGCAATGGCCTCATGCTGAGGCAGACGACGGATGCGGGGTGAAATCACGGATTGAATCGGAGGTTCGGTACGGTGAGTAAAGGATTGACCATCGCCATCAGCGGCAAGAACACCAGTGTATTCCGCATCCGCCCGTCAGGCCATCGGCGACGACGGATCTTGACAACAGCCGTTGACAGATGACATTGTTAGCACTCGTGACGCTTGAGTGCTAAACCGCGTCCAGAGCGAGATACTGAGTGTCGAGTGAATTCAACGCCTGGCGTATCCACGGCCCTTGGTGGAGACGCGGTTTAAAATTTTTTAAGTCTTAAACCGCGCAGCTCCCAGGGTCGTCGATGCCGCCAAGACGGGTTCAAACCAAAAACATCGCATATCGCGCTGGCGCGGTTTAACAGGCGTCAGCCCCATCCGCTTCAACCCAAGATTTCGCGAGGAGATCGCCATCCATGAACCTCCGTCCTTTACATGACCGTGTCGTTGTGCGTCGCAGCGAAGAGGAACGTACCTCCGCCGGCGGGATCCTGATCCCGGACAGCGCGACCGAAAAGCCGATTCAGGGTGAGGTCATCGCCGTTGGCAAGGGCAAGCTGCTCGACAACGGCAGTCTGCGCCCGCTCGATGTCAAGGTCGGCGACCGGGTGCTGTTCGGCAAGTATTCGGGCACTGAGGTCAAGGTTGCAGGCGACAAGCTGCTGGTGATGCGCGAAGACGACATCATGGGCGTCATCGAATAACCCCAGTCGATCCTGACACCCGAAGACCACTGACCACTGAATTTCACCAAGGCCGACAAAGATGACTGCCAAACAGATTTTTTTTAACGAACAATCCCGTGTGCGTTTGATGCGTGGGGTCGATATCCTCGCCAACGCCGTCAAGGTCACCCTGGGTCCGAAGGGCCGCAATGTGGTGATCGAGAAGTCCTGGGGCGCGCCCACCGTCACCAAGGACGGCGTCTCGGTCGCCAAGGCCATCGAACTCAAGGACAAGTTCGAAAACATGGGCGCGCAGATGGTGAAGGAAGTCGCCTCCAAGACCTCCGACGTGGCCGGCGACGGCACCACCACCGCCACCGTGCTGGCCCAGGCGATGGTCCGCGAGGGTCTGAAGGCGGTCGCCGCCGGCATGAATCCGATGGACATCAAGCGCGGCATCGATCAGGCGGTCGCGGCCTCGGTCATTGAACTCCAGGTCATCTCGCGTCCCTGTTCGACCAACAAGGAAATCACCCAGGTCGGCACCATCTCCGCCAACTCCGACGAGTCCATCGGCAACATCATCGCCGAGGCGATGGAGAAGGTCGGCAAGGAAGGCGTGATCACGGTCGAGGAAGGCAAGTCGCTCAACAACGAACTCGAACTGGTCGAAGGCATGCAGTTCGACCGCGGCTATCTGTCGCCCTATTTCATCAATAACCAGCAGAGCCAGAAGGCCGAGCTGGACGATCCCTACATCCTGCTCTACGACAAGAAGATCTCGAACATCCGCGATCTGCTCCCCGTGCTGGAGGCCATCGCCAAGGCCGGGCGTCCGCTGCTGATCGTCGCCGAGGATATCGAGGGCGAGGCGCTGGCGACCCTGGTCGTCAACAATCTGCGCGGCATCCTCAAGGTCTGCGCAGTCAAGGCGCCCGGTTTCGGTGATCGTCGCAAGGCGATGCTGGAAGACCTCGCGATCCTCACCGGCGGTACGGTCATCGCCGAAGAGGTCGGTCTGTCGCTGGAGAAGGCGACCCTGAATGACCTGGGTTCGGCCAAGAAGATTCAGATCGCCAAGGAAGACACCGTTGTCATCGACGGCGCCGGCTCGCACGACCAGATCAAGGCCCGTTGTGACCAGATCCGTCGTCAGGTCGAGGACACCACGTCCGACTATGATCGCGAGAAGCTCCAGGAGCGTCTGGCCAAGCTGGCCGGCGGCGTCGCCGTCATCAAGGTTGGCGCGGCGACCGAGATGGAGATGAAGGAAAAGAAGGCGCGCGTCGAAGATGCGCTGCACGCCACCCGCGCGGCAGTCGAGGAAGGTATTGTCCCCGGCGGCGGTGTCGCGCTGGTGCGCGCCATCGCAGCAGTCAAGGAACTCAAGGGCGCGAACGCCGATCAGGATGTCGGTATCAGCATCGCCCGGCGCGCGATGGAAGAGCCGCTGCGTCAGATCGTCGCCAACGCGGGCGATGAATCGTCGGTCGTCATGAGCAAGGTCGCGGAAGGCACCGGCAACTTCGGCTATAACGCCGCGACTGGCGAATATGGCGACATGATGGCGATGGGCATCATCGACCCCACCAAGGTCTCGCGCACCGCGCTGCAGAACGCCGCATCGGTTGCAGGTCTGATGATCACCACTGAAGCCATGGTTGCTGACGAGCCCAAGCCGGAAAAGGGCGTGACCTCACCCAGCACCGGCGGCATGGACGATATGGACTACTGATGACTTCACGCTGAGTCGAGAGCATGCGACAGCTCGCTGTTCATGCTGTCTGACCGCGCCGCGCACCTGACTGTCGGGTGCGCGGCGTTTGTTTTTGTGGGATCGGCGCACCTGCTGCACCGGAGCCCGCCGGGGGCGACAGTTAAGCTGCGGACTCGTCGGCGCGAGACCGTCCGATCTCATCGAGCTGACGTTGCAGCTTGAGCCGATCCAGCGAACCCAGCGGCAGGCTGACAAAGATCTGGATACGATTCTGCAATTCCCGAAACACCTGCCGGAAGGCCATCATCCGCGTCACCTCGTCACCCTCGACCGCCGCCGGATCGGGCACGCCCCAATGGGCGGTCATCGGCTGACCGGGCCAGACCGGACAGACCTCGGTTGCCGCGCGGTCGCAGACCGTGAACACGAAATCCATTTGCGGCGCGTCCGGCGTCGCGAATTCAGACCAATCCTTGCTGCGCAGCCCGTCGGTCAGATAGTTGTTGCGCCGCAGGATCTCCAGGGCGAGCGGATTCACCGCCCCCGCCGGATGGCTGCCGGCGCTGTAGCCAACGAAACGACCCTGCCCCAGACGGTTGATGAGACTCTCGCCCAGGATGCTGCGGGCGGAATTTCCGGTACATAAAAACAGGACGTTGTAAGGTCTTTCACGCATGCTGGACTCCTCTGTGGGCGACTGGACGGGGTGTCCGGCCTTGATGGAGCGAGCATATCGGTTCTCGCGCACCGACTGGATGACATTTCAGTGACGGCTTCAGATCTAAGCCGGCGTCCCGATTCCCCACCACCACAGCACAAGATTCAGTGTGACGAAGGCGAGCAGCGTGGTGACCACCAGCGCCGTGGCACAGATCTCACCCTGTCCGTAACGCTGGGCGAGCAGCGGAAAGATGGTGACCATCGGCAGCGCGGAGAGGATGAGCGCGGCGTCCGTGAGCGTCGGGTCCAGTGCCGGGAAGAGCCCGAGCATCAGCAGCATCGCCGCCGGATGAATCAGGAGCTTGCCGATGGCGATGGCCGCAGCGGATCTGATGTCACCGCGCACGCGCTGCCCGGCCAGACTGCCGCCGATCGCAAAGAGCGCCACCACCGCCGCCGAGCCGGCCAGCATGTCGATGGTGCGTCCAAGCGCCAGCGGCAGACGCCAGCCGAACGCGGCAAAAACCAGCCCGGCGGCAATCGCCAGCAGGATCGGATTGGTCCCGACCGAGCGCAGCACACGCCCCAGGGTGCGCAGCAGACCGCCACGCCCCCGTTCGCGATGGAACTCGGCCAGGATCAGGGTCAGGGGCATGATCAGCAAGACCTCGGTCAGAACCGCCATCACCACGGCGATCAGGGCCGACTCGCCCAGCAACTGCGCGACCAGCGGATAACCAATGTAGCTGCTGTTCGACATCGACAGCCCCATGCCGAAGAAGGCGTTGTCGAGCGGCGAGGTGCGGCGGGCGATGGCGGCGACCGTCACGCCGATACTGTAGGCGGTCAACGAGCCGCAGACATAGACGAGCAGGAAACCTGGCACCAGGATCGTCTCCAGCGAGCGTCCGGCGAGGGTGTCGAAGAGCAGGGCCGGCAGGGCGAAGAGCAGGGCGTAGCGGCTCATCGCCACGGCGCCCTCGCGCGGCATCCAGCCGTTGCGAACGGCGACGAAGCCCAGCGCGATCAGCAGAAAGATGGGGGCGGTAACGGCGAGAATGGCAAACAAGTCAGTGCTTCCTGATGGATGAGCCGACGCCAGGACGGACTGAGGCCGACAGACGCCAGGGATTGCAGTCCGGCCGCAGGATATACCCGTCCTGCGGTTAATCAGCGGTCAGCCGGCGGGAGGATCCACGCCAGCCGTGCTCACAGTTCCTGCGAGGCAAAGTCGGCCAGACGCGAACGCTCGCCGCGCATGAGCGTGATGTGCCCGCTGTGCGGCCAGTGCTTGAAGCGGTCAACGACATAGGTGAGACCGGAAGTGGTCTCGGTGAGATAGGGCGTGTCGATCTGGCCGATGTTGCCGAGACAGACGAACTTGGTGCCTGGCCCGGCGCGGGTGATGAGGGTCTTCATCTGCTTGGCGGTGAGGTTCTGGGCCTCGTCGAGGATGATGTATTTGTTCAGGAAGGTGCGTCCACGCATGAAGTTGAGCGACGAGATGCGGATACGGTTGCGGACCAGATCGTTGGTCGCCGCGCGGCCCCAGTCGCCGCCTTCGGGACGGGTCAGGACTTCCAGGTTGTCCATGAGCGCGCCCATCCAGGGGGTCATCTTTTCTTCCTCGGTGCCGGGCAGGAAGCCGATGTCTTCACCGACCGGAACCGTGACGCGGGTCATGATGATCTCGCGGTAGAGATTGCGCTCCAGCACCTGCGCCAGTCCGGCGGCAAGCGCCAGCAGTGTCTTGCCGGTGCCGGCGGTGCCCAGCAGGGTGACGAAATCCAGGTTGGGATTCATCAGCATGTTGAGCGCGAAATTCTGCTCACGGTTGCGCGCGTTGATGCCCCAGACGTTGTGACGCGGCAGGCGGTAGTCATCGACCAGTTCGACGATGGCCTCGGTGGCGGTGGGTTTCTCGCGCACCATGGCGTCGAAGATGCCATCCTCGCCCAGACTGAGACATTGGGCGGGATACCAGTCGGCGATGTCCGGTCCCTTGATGCGGTAGAGAGTACGGCCCTCTTCCTTCCAGGCATCGACCGACTTGTCGTGATGATCCCAGAAATCGTCCGCGAGCACGTCCAGCCCGGTATAGAGCAGATTGGCGTCGTCGAGCACCTGGTCGTTGGAATAGTCCTCAGCGGGAATGCCGAGTACGGCGGCCTTGATGCGCAGATTGATGTCCTTGGAGACGAGGATCACCTGGCGATCAGTGCGCAGATCGCGCAGCGCCTGAACGACGCCGAGGATATGGTTGTCCGGGGTGGTTCCAGGCAGCAGGGCCGGCAATTTGAGGTCGAGCGGATCGGTCTGGAAAAAGAGCCGCCCGGTGGCCGGCAGGACGATGCCGCCGCCGTTGGTGGCGGTGGGATGGATCGGCAGCCCGGCGTCGATCTCGGCCTTGTCCGCATTGCACATGAGCTGGTCGAGAAAGCGGCTGACCTGACGGACATTGCGCGCGACCTCGGACAGCCCTTTCTTACCGTGATCCAGTTCCTCCAGCACCACCATCGGCAGGAAGATATCGTGTTCCTGGAAGCGGAAGAGCGAGGTCGGATCGTGCATCAGCACGTTGGTGTCGAGGACGAAGAGGCAGGGCTTGTCGTTTTCGCGTTTGATCATTTAAACCGCGTCCCAGAGCGTTCAGGCGTTGTGGTGAATGACCCCGACCTCACAGCAATCGGCAACGACTGGCGGGACGCGGTTTAAATCAGGTGATTTCCGGGAAGGTTCGTACCCGCCCGAAACGCCGTCAATGGACAGGATTAACAGGATGATTCAAGACTAACAGGATTAAAAACACGGATTTGAAAATCCTGTCCATCTTGGAGAATCCTGTTAATCCTGTCTATTTGAGGCGAGTTCGCGGACGGCGGTCAGAACCTCTTCAACATGGCCTTTGACCTTGACCCCGCGCCATTCGCGGCGCAGTACGCCTTCGGCATCGATCAGGAAGGTGCTGCGCTCGACACCCAGGCTTTCCCTGCCGTAGAGCTTTTTGAGCCTGATGACAGCGAAGGCGCGGCACAGGGTCTCGTCCTGATCTGCGAGCAGGTCGAAGGGAAAACCCTGTTTGGCCTTGAAGTTTTCCTGGGCCTTGAGGCTGTCGCGCGAGGCACCGAGGATGGCGGTGCCGACGCTGGCGAAATCATCCGCCGCCGCGCTGAAATCCAGTCCTTCCTGGGTGCAGCCGGGCGTGCCGGCCTTGGGATAGAAATAGAGCACCAGATTGCGGCCTCGATAATCCGAGAGCCTGATGGTCTGACCGCCGGTGGCGGGACACTCGATGTCGGGGATGGTCTCGCCAATCATGGTAGGCATGGCCGGTGGTTCCTTACCCCTTCAGCGGCTCCAGCACGGCGTCCAGATTGAGCCCGTCGCAATAGTCCATGAACTCCTCGCGCAGCCCGGCGATATGGATGTCCGCCGGGATACCGACCGTCATATGCACCGAGAACATGGGCGTGCCGGTATGGGCGGCGGCATAGGTGCTGGTCGCCATGTCTTCGATGTTGATCTTGCGGTCGGCGAAGAAGCCGGCGAGGTTGTTGACGATGCCGGGGTGATCCATGGAGACCACGTCCACCGCATAGGGCAGCAGATTGCGCCCGGTGGCACGCTCGCCGGTGCGCTTGGAGATGATGGTCATGCCAAGCTGGCGCTCCAGCTCGGGCAGCGCATTTTCGATCTTGGCCAGCGTGTTCCATTTGCCTTCCACCAGGAGCATCGCCGCGAACTCGCCGCCGAGGACCGTCATGCGGCTGTCCTCAATGTTGCAGCCATGCTCAAGCACGGTGCGGGAGAGTTGGTTGACGATACCGGGATGGTCTTCGCCAAGTGCCGAGATCACGAGGTAGGTCTTCTGCCTGGTCATGTCCTTGCCGACGGTCGGAATTTAAGAAACTAGGGTGGAATGCGGGTGAGTGTAGCATGACGGCGTCAACCGCCGTATCGGCCCTGAAGGGTCGCGCGCGGGGGCTTGATGCCCCCGCCGCGCGGACGACCCCCGCCGCCGATCAAAAGGGAAGGAGATTACTCCTCACCCTCCTTAATCGTGTTGATTTTGAAAAGGAAATAGGCCGGGCAAGTGCCCAGCGCACCGGTCGCCAGGAGAACCAGCCCCAGGATATCCAGAATGATCGACGAGGTGATGAGGCCAGCCAGAATCAGCACGCCACCAGCGGCAAGGCGAATATTACGATCACTGGCACCGACATTCTTGGGTTTGGGCAATGTCATCATAAACTTCAGCTCCTGTTAGACAAATGGGACGCGGATTTGAGGAGAACCAGCGCGGGGCAGGCGGCCCACCGCCCCGTTTCTCCAGCACACTCGGATCCTGTGACGTGACCGGCTGTCCTGCGTGGCCGGGTTGTTCGCCATGATCAGGCGAGGATTATACCCGGCGTCCGTTGCGACAGTGCGATTGAACATTCGCATCCTGCGGGACGGTGTGGGAGTTCAACGGAGCGGCGCGGCAGATTCAGGATGGCCTGACAGGGACTCAGGGACGTTAAACCGCGCTCGGTGCGGTATGTGATATTTGAGGATTGAGTCGGTCTTGGCAGAATCGACGACCGTTCGAGCAGACGCGGCTTAAGATATTAAAAAATAAAGTTTTAAACCGCGTCTCCACTGATGCCGATGACATCCCCAAAGCTAAACACAAACTGAAAATGACGCATATCGCGCTGGACGCGGTTTAAAACAGCGCATGTGAACGGCTGACATATTTGGTCAGCTCGACATGCTGCGCATTCATGCGCCGCAGAATGTCCTGACTGACCCGGACGATGTTCTGCATCACCCGGTAGACCAGCCAGGGATGCTCGATGAGCAGCGACTCGAAGGCATCCCGCTCAACACTGCAAATCTCGGTTCGACCGAGCGAGCGCAGGGTGGCGGTGTGCGGCTGACCGCTGATGAACCCCATCTCACCGGCCATGTCGCCGGTGCGCAGGACATGGATGGTCGTGTATTCGCCCCTGCCAACATCGCGGGTAACGGCAATCGCGCCCTCGGTAATGACATGCAGGCTGTTGTCGATGTTGCCCTCGCGGATCAGGATCTCCTGATCCGCGAGACGACGGCAGCAGGCAATATGAGCCAGCGCCTCGACCTGTTCGTCGGTGAGACTGGCCGTCAGGCTGGAATGACGGAGCGGGGCGAAATCATGTCCGGTACTCATGGCTGGCTGTCCCTCCTAATATTCTGATTTATTGTAAATGCAGCAAGTTTGAGCGAGGGGCGCTGTTTGAGCAAGTGGGAAGGCGGCGCGACCCGATCCGCAGTCAACCTGCAAACCTGCAATCGGGGGTTTCAACGCACCCCTCATTCACATAGAATGCGCGATTCCCCGTTGTGCGGGGATTCTCCTTGCCTCACCGTGATCCACGGGAGGCTGTCAATCCGTAGGGAGCAGCAATGCGACATTATGAAGTGGTTTTTCTGGTGCACCCCAGCCAGAGCGAGCAGGTGCCCGGCATGGTCGAGCGTTATCAGGGCAACCTGGAGAAACGCGGCGGCGTGGTTCATCGCCTCGAAGATTGGGGCCGGCGTCCGCTGGCCTATCCGATCAACAAGATTCACAAGGCGCATTATGTGCTCATGAATGTCGAGTGCGATCAGGAGGCCATCGACGAACTCGAAAGCGCCTTCCGGTTCAACGACGCCGTGCTGCGCAACCTGATCATCCTTCGCAATACCGCCGTCACCGAGCCATCCCCGCTCGCCAAGGGCAGTGAAGAGCGCGAGCGTCCCGAGCGACTGGACGACGACTCCCGCCGCGACGACGACAGCGACGACTGAGTCCGCCCCGTCAGGATCGATTCAGGATCGACTCGGGCTGAACCCGGGATCGATGCTCAAGCTCTATATCAGTAACGGAGAAACCCATGTCCCGCTTTTTTCGCCGCAAGCGCTATTGCCGCTTCACCGCCGAAGGCATTACCGAGATCGATTACAAGGATCTCAACCTGCTCAAGGCCTATGTCAGCGAGTCCGGCAAGATCGTGCCGAGCCGCATCACCGGCACCTCGGCCAAATATCAGCGTCAGCTCGCCCAGGCTATCAAGCGCGCCCGCTATCTGGCCCTGCTGCCCTATACCGACGGGCACTGATTCGCCCTGATGGATCGGCAACCGGTCGCCCGGCAGGCCGTCATCAGCAATAGCGCCGTCAGGCCCAATCAGGATCATCGGCAATGAAAGCGCTGGCCGGCTTCATCATGCGGGGTCACTCACAGGCCGCCCTGGTGGCGACGGCAGCGGCGCTGCTGTCGCTGCTCATGCCACTGTTCGGGCCGGTCGGCGCGGCAGCCGTGGGGCTGGTGACGCTGCGCAATGGTGCGCGTCAGGGATTGACGACCATCGCGCTGGCGCTCCTCGGCGCGGGCATCCTGTCCGCTCTGGCCCTGGGCTCGCCCTGGCTGGCGCTCGGGATTCTGCTGGTGTTCTGGGCACCGATCTGGACGCTCGCCGTGGTGCTGCGGGCGTCACGATCACTGGCCCTGACCATCCAGCTCGCCGGGATGCTGGGGCTGATCCTGGTGCTCGCGCTCCATGTATCCGTCGGCGATCCGGTTGCTTACTGGTCGCAACTGCTGGATCCGTTGCGTCAGACGCTGCTTACCGACGGTCTGATGCAGGCGGAGGCGGGTCAGGCATTGTTCGACGAAGTGGCCAGACGCATGACCGGGCTCTTTGCCGCAGCCCTCGTCTTTCAATTGCTGATGAGCCTCTTCATTGCCCGCTGGTGGCAGGCGGCGCTCTATCATCCCGGCGGATTCGGAGAGGAATTCAGGGCGTTGCGTCTGGGACGAAGCCTTGGGGCGGTGATCCTGGTGCTGCTGGTCTGGTCGAGCTTCGCCGGAGCAGGCAGCCTGATTGTCGATCTGCTGCCGATCCTGGGGATGCTGCTGATCCTCCAGGGGCTGGCTGTGGCGCACTGGCTGCGTCAGGCACGGGGCGTGCATCGCGGCTGGTTGATTGGTTTATATGCGCTGCTGATCCTATTCATGCCGCAGATGGGGCTGTTGATCGCCTGTGTCGGTTTGGTTGATCTTTGGGCGGACATCCGCGCCCGGGTCGCGCAGCGCGCCTCCGGGCCGCGCTGAGACCCGTGACGCGATACGCAGACGAATTTAGAGAGGAATACACAAGTGGAAGTCATCCTGCTGAAAAATGTTGCCAACCTCGGCGTGCTCGGGGACAAGGTCAAGGTGCGTCCGGGCTATGGCCGGAACTATCTGGTCCCGGGTGGATTCGCCGTGCTGGCGAACGCCGCGAACCTGGAAGCCTTCGAGGCCCGTCGCGCCGAACTGGAGCGTGCCGCCGCCGAGGCACTGGCTGCCGCTGAGGCGCGCAAGGCGCAGTTCGACGGTGTCAGTCTGACCATCGCCCGCAAGGCCGGCGACGAAGGCCGTCTGTTCGGCTCGGTCGGTACGACCGATATTGCTACCGCCGCCGTCGAGGCCGGTTTCACGCTCGACAAGTCCGAAGTCCGTCTGTCGGAAGGGCCATTCCGCGCCGTGGGCGAGTACGAGGTCACGCTCCATCTCTACGCTGACGTGGATGCGCGGATCAAGATCGACATCGTTCCCGCCAACTGATGTCCCGCTGCCCCGGTATCACCGGGGCAGCCTGAATGGCCCGGGACGACTGGTGCGGGAGCCCGCCTGCGGGCGACCGGCTCCTGTCCGATCCGGGCATGGCCTCACCTCTCGTGCCGCCCGCGAGCGGATTTCTGCCTCGGCATTGAGCATTCGCCCTCTCTGCGCCCGTGCGTGGCGGATGTCTCCGGCACGCTTGCCTGACTTGGGCAGACAGCCCACAATCTCCACCTCCTCGCGCGCCTGATCACGGGAAATCGACCCCGACCGACGCCAGCGTCTGCGTGTGCTCCAACCGCTCCGATCCGACTCAACGACTCACGGGTGCTGCCGCCCGTCCGGGGAACCATGTTCGCTCCAAATACCGAAGAGATGGCGCCGCCGCCAATCGATGCCGGGTACGACGAGCTGCGCGTCCCGCCTCATCACATGCATGCGGAGCAATCGCTGCTCGGCGGTCTGATGCTGGACAACAGCGCCTGGGATCGCATCGCGGATCTGGTCACTGAGGGCGACCTGTATCGCCGCGAGCACCGCCTGATCTTTGCCGCCATCGCCAGACTCGCCGCCAGCGAGCAGCCGTTCGATGTCGTAACCCTGGCCGAAACCCTGGAACGCAGCGAACAGCTTGCCAACGCCGGCGGTCTCTCGTATCTCGGCGCACTCTGTAACGAAACGCCGAGCGCCGCCAATATCCAGGCCTATGCCAAGATCGTGCGCCAGACCTCGGTCCGGCGACAGATGATCGCCGCCGGCACGGCCATCGCGGACAATGGCTACAACCCCCAGGGGCGCGAGGCGTCCGAACTGCTCGACGATGCCGAACGGCGCGTCTTCGCCATTGCCGAACAGGAGGCGCGCGGTGGGGGCGGCTTCCAGCCCATCAAATTTCTGCTGGGCCGCGCGGTCGAGCGGATCGATGCGCTCTATCAGCGCGACGAGCCGATCACCGGACTCGCCACCGGTTTCTCCGACTTCGATGAGATGACCTCCGGGCTCCAGCCAGCAGACCTCGTCATCGTCGCCGGGCGACCGTCGATGGGGAAAACCAGCTTCGCGATGAACATGGCCGAACACGTCGCCATTCAGTCCAGACGCCCGGTGGCCGTCTTCAGCATGGAGATGCCGGGCGAATCACTCGCCATGCGCATGATGTCCTCGCTCGGGCGCATCGATCAGCACCGGGTGCGCACCGGCAAGCTCGAAGACGACGAATGGCCGCGACTGACCTCGGCGGTCAACCTGCTCTCCGAGGCACGCCTCTTCATCGACGACACCCCAGCCCTGTCGCCGACCGAAGTCCGGGCGCGGGCGCGGCGTCTCAAGCGCGAACAGAACGATCTCGGACTGATCGTGCTCGATTATCTGCAACTCATGCAGGCGCCGGGCGCGGGCGAAAACCGCACCAACGAGATTTCGGCGATCTCACGCTCGCTCAAGGCGCTGGCCAAGGAACTCAACGTCCCCGTGATTGCGCTCTCGCAGCTCAACCGCAGTCTTGAACAGCGCCCGAACAAGCGTCCGGTGATGTCGGATCTGCGCGAGTGCGTGACTGGGGACACCCTGGTCGTGCTGGCCGATGGACGCCGCCTGCCGATTCGGGATCTCGTCGGCACCTGCCCGGAAGTCATCTCAGTTGATGCAACAGGCCGACTCATCCAGGCCAAAGCAGATTGCGTCTGGCGTGTGGGTCGCCGACCAGTGTTTGCCGTGCGGCTTGCAAGCGGGCGTCGGATTCGGGCAACGGCGGAGCATCGTCTGTTGGGTGCCGACGGCTGGCAGCATGTTGGCAGCCTCAACCCAGGCGCGCGTTTGGCACTGGCGCGCGAATTACCGCACAATGACGCATTGCGAGCCGTCGCCGGGAGCGATCTGTTCTGGGATACCGTGGTCGCGATTGAGCCGGATGGCGAAGAGGATGTCTTTGATCTGACGGTCCCCGGCCCCGCGAGCTGGCTCGCCGATGGCATCGTCAGTCACAACTCGGGCGCCATCGAACAGGATGCAGACCTCATCGTCTTCATCTACCGCGACGAGGTCTATCACGAGGACAGCAGCGACAAGGGCGTCGCCGAGATCATCATCGCCAAGCAGCGCAACGGACCCATCGGCACCACGCGCCTGACCTTTCTCGGCAAGTACACCAAGTTCGAGAACTATATCGGCAATTATTACGGCGAAGGCGGTTCCTGATCCCGCTCCGATTCGTTCGCGGCGGGACCAGACTCCCATTCCCATCCTCGCGCCAATCGCACATCGGGCAGGATGACATCGACCGGCTGAGTGTGCCGATTGCTGGACGGGATCTCGCAAGCGGGCGTCGTCACGCCGGTCTCGTCGATGGCGCACTCAGGCCCGGACAGGGGACGAAAGATTTCCGGCCCCATTGGCGTCAGACCCAGCATGCCGAGTGTCACGGCATCCAGCACGCCCTGCGTGTCGCGCAAACCATGACGCCACTGGAATGACCGGATCGCGGCCTGTGTGGCCTTGCCGACGACCCCCACGAAGGGCACCGCTTTGTAGGTCACATGCTTTTTGCGTTGCCTGTCACGCCAGACAACTTTCTCGGTCGGCTGCTTCAGCAGCCCGCGTTCGGCAAGCGCCGTTTGCAGCACAGAAACATGTGGCGCCGCCGCGTTCTGCAATCCGACCGGCATCGTTTTGATCCGGCTCAGGTCAGCCGCATCGCTCATGGATGCCTGCTGGGCGGCCTGCAAAGCAGCATAGCGGGCGAGGCGCTGGTCGTAGATCGCCAGCGCGATCCGCTCGGCGGGCATCAGCCGGTTGAGATGTGCCGGATCATCCGGCTGATCCTTGCCGACCAGTTTGCGGAAGGCGCGCAGCGCTTCGCTCACCTCGGGGTGGGCGGTGCTGGCATCCGATAGATCCGGCGATAACATCGTCAAGTGACGCAGCGCCGCCAGGGTCTCCGGCGGCAGCGTCTCCAGCGGTTGATCCTCGCCCTGCTGGATCAGTGCGGCGAGGCGATTTTTGTACCACCGCGTTTCGTCCGGGCCGAGCGGCCCCGTCACCAGCGCCTCGGGGACCAGCACCTCGCCGCTGATCTCATGACGAAAGGTCGCCGCTTTCGATTCGATCGCCGGATTAAAGGCACGCTGCGGCAGATCGCCGCCTGTCAATCCGAAGCCGACACCATATTTGGCCCGCACCATCGCCGGCTGATCCTTCGCCCGGACGCGCTGGGCCAGATGATCCATGAATTCGCCCCAGGTATACGGCTGGGTCTGGCCCTGACCGTCGCGGTAGAACATCCCAAGGTTGCCGGTCACGACCGGTGAATCGGCGGCAAATCCCCACTCTGAGGAGACCGGCGGCGGTATGGCAGGAGTTGGCGGCGACCAGATGGCCGAGCCGACGCGAGGGGTTGGCACGCGCGCACGATCCGCCGACCTTTCCAGCGCAGCGGCATTGGGCTTGAGGCTGGCGATCATGTAATCGAATGCGGATTTCTGCGATGCGGTGACGGGCGCCCACTGTACCGACACGCGCGACGGCGCCCGTTGACGGACGACTGGCGACAAACGCCGTTCGGCAGGCATCAGGATCTCGTCCCGCGAGATGGTCGCGGCGGTGGCCCGGATGGAGGCGCGGACATCGGCCACGGCGAGCGCGGGCGGTGCCGCGACGGGCAGTGGCGTCTCCACCGGTTTGACGCTCAGGGTATTGCGGGCCTCGCCCTGTGCCAGCGCCAATACCCGTCGCCCCTGTTCGGCCCCCAGAAAGTGATAGAGATAGTCTTCTTCGGGTGTCCTGGCGCCCGAATCCACGCTCAGATAATGTTTCGCGAAGGCCAGCACCGCGAAATTGTGACGCAGCCGCTTGAGTTCCTCATCGTCCGCACCCCGTTTGCCATCCACCGTTTCCTGAATCAGACCACGCACCTGGGCATCGCTGAACGGCCCTTCACCCAAATCCAGGTGTTCGCGTCCGGCGGTCGGGTCCGCCTCGCTCGCCGCCAGCAGTTGCGTTCCGAATCGTTTAACGATGCGATGGAAGGTCCCGGGCATGAATTGCCAGACCCCGCTTGCCGAACCCAGACTGCCGTCGTTCAAGGTGGGACGGACATGGTCGTTCCAGGTCCGGGCGCTCTCATGCTCCCCGGTCGCCAGCATCTGTCCCAGACTGGCCCCGGTACGCTCGCACACCTCCAGCAGCAGGAGCATCTGCCGGGGCGAAATATCCTGCGTGCGGTCATAGTTGCGGGACTGGCTGGCCGACAGGGCCTGATAGGTCGCCAGCGCCGACTCCGGCGGGGTCGCATCCGCTGAAGGGATGGCGGGCGCCACCGCCGGTTCGGCCGCCCACGCCGACGACAGCGCGAGCAGGGTCGCGGCGGTCAGACGGCAAATAAAAAGATTCATACCTGATACACGCCTCAAATAGACAGGATTAAACCGCGTCCAGAGCGATATACGTCATTTTCAGTTTGTATTCGGCTTGGAGAGGCCACCAACATCAGCGGAAACGCGGTTTAAAATTTTATATTTTTTATCTTAAACCGCGCCCGCTCGAACGGTCGTCGATTCTGCCAAGGCCGAGTCAATCCGCAAATATCACATGCCGCACCGGGCGCGGTTTAACAGGATGAGCAGGATTTATAAAAAATTATTTTGAATCCTGTTAATCCTGTCTCAATTGACGGCGTTTCAGGCGGGTAGAAACTGTCCTGGAAAACGCCTTAATTCTGAATCCGCGAAGCGCGGGTCAGTTCGGCAAAGCGCACCCCGCGCAGACCGCCGATCTCCTGGCTGAGACGCTCGATCTCCGCCGGCATGCCGCGAATGATGATGGTCTCCAGACAGTTATGGTGATCCATGTGAACATGCGTGGTCGCCACCACCTGCACGAACTGGCGATGCTGGATCTCCAGTATCTGCTGGGTCAGTTCCCGCTGATGATGGTCGTAGACGATGGTCAGCACGCCCGCCACTTCTTCGTCGCCACGATCCCAGGTTGCTTCCACGATCCGCTCGCGGATCAGATCCCGCACCAGTTCAGAACGCGAGGCATAGCCCTTGCCGACCACGCGCCGGTCCAGTTCGTCCAGGAGCGCTTTGGGCAGTGACACGCTGAAGCGGATGGTTTCGTCGGGATTGGTCATGAGTGAGCTTACTGCAAGCGAAGGGGTGACGATGATCCCACAGCCCGCGTCAGGCCGGAAGCCGCATTCAGGGTTGCCGCGCGGTTTGCGATGAGTGGATGATCCGCCGACAACCGTTCGCCCGGCATGGCGGTTCCTTTGACGCGCTGACCGTCCAGGCAACCGGCGGCGGGTGGGGCTTGTGACGCCCGAGTCGCTGGCACAATGGAAGATGCACGTGACGAAGCACGGCTGGAGCGCAAATCGTGCGGAGCCGCTCCGCTTTCCCCTACAATGCACCGGAAATGGATTCCGGAGCCACACCCATGATCGCCCCCTGCCCTGTCATCATCTCTGTCCTGACGACCGTTTTGCCCGCCACATCCAACCACTGCCCCCCGCGCTGATCCGATGCCCAAGCGTCGGCTGTCAGAGCGTCAGATCGAGCGGATCAAAGCGATCCAGGAACGCCGCCGCGAGCGGCTCGCCTCGCGACCGGAGAGCGCGCTGGCCGAGATCGATGCGGAGACCGAGCCGGAAGCGGGTCGGGTCGTCGTCCGTCATGGCGCCAATCTGGCGGTCGAGGGCGCCAACGGGCATCTCTTCCATTGTCTGTCGCGCCAGAACATCGGCCATCCGGTCTGTGGTGATCGCGTGGTCTGGCAGCGGATCGCCGACGATCAGGGTGTGGTGACGGCCATCCAGCCGCGCGCGACCGTCCTCAGCCGACCCGACTTCAACGGTCATGACAAGGCGCTCGCCGCCAATCTGACGCGGCTTCTGGTGCTGATCGCGCCCGAACCCGAGCCGAGCGGTTATCTGATCGATCAATACCTGGTCGCGGCGGCGCTCATCGGCATCGATGCGGTCATCGTCGGCAACAAGATGGATCTGCTGCAAGGCGAGGCGCGCCGCGCGTTCGAGCAGCGCTTCGCCCATTATCCCGCCATCGGTTATCGCACCTTCTGGACCAGCCTGCGCGAGCCTGAGACCCTGGCCGAACTGACCGCCAGCATGGCGGGCGAGACCAGCGTGCTGGTCGGGCAGTCCGGCGTGGGCAAATCGTCGCTGGTCAAGGCACTGCTCCCGGATCGCGAGATTCAGATCGGCCGTCTGTCAAAAGCGACCGGGCTGGGCCGGCATACGACCTCCGCGACCACCTGTTACCGTCTGCCCAATGACGGCTTTCTGATCGACTCGCCCGGCGTGCGCAGCTTCCGGCTCGGCGCCATCGACCGCGACGCGCTCCAGCAGGGATTCCGTGAGTTCCAGCCCTATCTGGGTCGCTGCCGCTTTGCCGACTGCCGGCACCGGCATGAGCCGGACTGCGCCATTCTCGATGCGGTGGCCAGAGGACTGATTCATCCCCAGCGACTGGCCAATTTCCAGCATCTGCTGGGAAACTGATCGACAGGCATGAAAAAGCCCCCGCCATCGCTTGCGGGGGCTTTTTTCGTTCAGCCAGAGTCAGCCAGGATTCGACCCCTGACCGGGATCGGCTCAGATCCCGTCGGCGACAATCGGCGGATGAGCGCCGTCACCCTTGGCAGCCGTGTTGCCGCTGCCGGCACGGGGCTTGGAATGATGATGGTCATCCTCCGGCTCGCGCATCGGGCGACCTTGCATGATGTCTTCGATCTGGTCCTTGTCGATGGTCTCGTATTTCAGCAAGGCCGTTGCCATGGTGTGGAGCTTGTCCTGGTTTTCCTCCAGCAGTTGCTTGGCACGCCGATAGTTGCGATCGATGATGAGCCGCACCTCACGGTCGATGGACAGTGCAGTTTCCGGCGAGACCTGACGCTGCTGCGTCACCGAGCGACCGAGAAACACCTCGCCCTCGTCCTCGGCATAGGCCAGCGGTCCCATGCCATCCGAGAGCCCGAAGCGGGTCACCATGTTGCGGGCGATGTCGGTCGCGCGCTCAATGTCGTTGGAGGCGCCGGTCGTGACCTGCTCGGGGCCGAAGGTCATCTCTTCCGCCACGCGCCCGCCGAAGAGACTGGAGATCTGGCTCTCCAACTGACGCTTGCTCATGCTGTAGCGATCACGTTCCGGCAGGAACATGGTGACACCCAGCGCCCGACCGCGCGGGATGATGCTGACCTTGTGGACCGGATCATGCTCCGGCACCAGCCGCCCGACGATGACGTGCCCGGCCTCGTGGTAGGCGGTCAGTTTTTTCTCGGACTCGGACATGACGATGCTGCGCCGTTCAGCGCCCATCATGATCTTGTCCTTGGCCTTCTCGAAGGTCCGCATCGAGACCTCGGTGTCACCGGCACGGGCCGCGAACAGGGCCGCCTCGTTCACCAGATTGGCGAGATCGGCGCCGGAGAAACCGGGCGTGCCGCGCGCGATGGTGCGGGCATCGACATCCTCGGCGATGGGCACCTTGCGCATGTGGACCTCCAGAATCGCGGTGCGACCGGCGAGATCCGGGAGCCCCACCACCACCTGGCGGTCGAAGCGACCGGGACGCAGCAGGGCCGGATCCAGCACATCGGCGCGGTTGGTGGCGGCGATGACAATCACGCCCTCGTTACCGGTGAAGCCGTCCATTTCGACCAGAAGCTGATTCAGCGTCTGCTCGCGCTCGTCGTGCCCGCCACCGAGACCCGCACCACGCTTGCGTCCCACAGCATCGATTTCGTCGATGAAGATGATGCAGGGCGCACTTTTCTTGGCCTGCTCGAAAAGATCGCGCACCCGCGAGGCACCGACGCCAACGAACATTTCGACGAAGTCCGAGCCGGAGATGCTGAAAAAGGGCACCTTGGCCTCGCCGGCAATGGCGCGCGCCAGTAGGGTCTTGCCGGTGCCGGGAGGACCGACCATCAGCACACCGCGCGGAATATGGCCGCCCAGATTGGAGAACTTCTGCGGGTTGCGCAGAAACTCGACCAGCTCGCCCACCTCTTCCTTGGCCTCTTCGACCCCGGCGACATCCTTGAGCGTGACCTTGACCTCGCCCTCGGCATGCTGACGCGCGCGGCTCTTGCCGAAATTGAAGAGACCGCCCGCGCCACCGCCGCCCGCGCCGCGCCGCATGAACCAGAACCAGACGCCCATCAGCAGCAGGAACGGGAGCCACGAACTGAGAAGCTGCACCAGCACGCTGGGCGAATCCGGCGGCTCGGCGCGGATGGTGACTGAATTCTTGAGCAGATCGCCCACGAGCGCCGGATCGCCGGGATTGAGCGTCTCGAAGCGCGAGCCATCGCGACGCACCCCCATCACCCGCTGCTCCTGGATGGTCACTTCTTGGATGGATCCTTCCGACAGTTCCTGGAGGAACTGACTGTAGCTCAGGCTGCGCGACTCGATCTGATTGGGCGAACTCATGCTATTGAGCATCGTCACCAGCCAGAAGGTGACGCCGATCCAGAGCAGGATGTTCAGGTTCTTCGCTTTCATTCAAGACTATCCTCGTTGACCCGTGCGCTGTGATCACAACGCCTTGACGCCAGTATCGGGGCGGGGGTGAAAAAACCAACAGGATGCCATCCGGCATCCTGAATCGACCGAAGATTAACAGGTTTGCGGGCCGATTGGATTTGGTGATTGCGCGCGATCCTCGCCACCCGCCATGCGCCTATGTTAAAAAAGCGCAGTCAATGACCAACGGCCACCTGGAATGTCACTCGGATCCATCATGCTTGATCTCGCGGGGACGGCGCTCGACGCCGAGGACCGCGAGCTGCTGCGTCATCCGGCTGTCGGCGGGGTGATTCTCTTCGCCCGCAATTATGAATCGCCATCACAACTGGCCGAACTCACAACGGCGATCCATGCCCTGCGCGAACCGCCACTCCTGATCGGCGTTGATCAGGAAGGCGGTCGGGTACAGCGTTTTCGCACCGATTTCACACGACTACCAGCGGCAGGACGTTTCGGACGCCTGTACGCACAGGATCCCGCACAGGCGCGCCGGGTCTGCGAGTCGGTCGCCTGGCTGATGGCGTCCGAATTGCGCGCGGTCGGGGTCGATTTCAGTTTTGCGCCCGTGCTCGACCTGGACCGGGGGATCAGCCGGGTCATCGGTGATCGCGGCTTCGCGTCTGCGACACAGCCGGTCTGCGAGCTGGCGTCGGCCTGGACGGATGGCGTGCGACGCGCGGGCATGTCGGCGGTCGGCAAACACTTTCCCGGTCATGGCGGCATCGCCGCCGATTCGCACACCGATCTGCCGACCGATCCGCGCCCGTTCGCCGATCTCCTGATGGAGGATCTGGTTCCTTTCCAGCGCCTGATCGATCAGGGTCTGGAGGCCATCATGCCGGCGCATGTCATCTACCCGCAGATCGACACCCGGCCCGCTGGATTTTCGCCGGTCTGGCTGCACGACATCCTGCGCGGGCGGCTCGACTTCCAGGGCGTCATCTTCAGCGACGACCTCAACATGGCGGCGGCCTCGGCCGGCGGCGATTATCCCGAACGCGCGCACGCGGCGGCGCAGGCGGGTTGCGATATGCTTCTGATCTGCAACAATCGCCCGGCAGCGGTCGCGATTGTCGATGCCTTCCGCAACCCGCCCGATCCGGCGATCCAGTTGCGACTGCTGCGCATGCACGGCCGCGGCCCCCGACCCGACCGCGCGCATCTGCACGAACAGCCCGACTGGCAACACGCGGTCCAGCATGTCGCCCGGCTCGAAGAACTGGAAACGCTTGATCTCGGACTGACCGACCCGACCAGTCCGCGTCCAGCGTGACGCATCCTGTTTTGCGCCTGCCTGGAGCGAGTCCGCCTCATTCCAGACGAGGCGTGACCAACGCCAAAACACCGCACGCCATACTGGACGCGGTCCAACCCGGAGAACCCTGGATGAAGCTCGACGCAAATCAATATGCAGGTGTCGCGGAACGCGCCGACTGCCTGGCCACGGCTCAGGACATGGAGGCGGCGCTGGATCGCATGGCGGCGGACCTGACCGCACGTCTGGCGGACAAGGATCCGCTGGTGCTCTGCGTCATGACCGGCGCGGTCATCGTCGCCGGCCTGCTGTTGCCACGGCTCAATTTCCAGCTTCGGATCGACTATATTCATGCCAGTCGCTATCAGGGCGCGACCAGCGGCGGCGAGATCGCCTGGCGCTATCGTCCCTCAGCAGCGATTCGCGGCGAGCATATACTGGTTCTGGATGACATCCTGGACGAAGGCATCACCCTGGAGCAGATCGTGCGCGCCTGTCATGAGGACGGCGCGGCGAGCGTACAGACCGCCGTGCTGGTCGAAAAGCGGCGTCCGCACCAGTGTGAGGCGGATGTGGTCGGCATACAGGTTGCGGATCGCTACCTGTATGGCTATGGTCTCGACTATAAAAACTATTTTCGTAATGCCCCCGGCATCTATGCCGTGGCCGAAACGGATATCTGATATAGAGGCGGATATCTGAGTAACGGGCGCCTTGTTCGTGTTTGATCGCATCATCAATATAAATAGATCAATGAGGAGGATACCCCATGTCCAGCCTGGACCAATATCGCAACTCGCACGCCGAGCTGCGTCAGATGATCGCAGAACTCAAGGCCATCCTGACTCCGGAGCGGCTGAAGGTCCGTCCCAACGCCAAAACCGCTTACGATCTCCTGTGCGATCTCGGCACCAAGGTCAGCGTTCATCTGGCGGCGGAGGATCGCGGTCTTTATCCGACCCTGCTGATCCATGACGATCCAAAGGTGAAATCCATTGCCTGGGGCTTCATCAGCGGCGAGAAACCCTTGCGCAAGGTCTTCGACGATTACCATCAAAACTGGCTCAGACACTGCGATTTTGACTTCACCGACGATTTTCTGGCCGAAACACATGAGGTCTTCGATATGGTGGCCAAACGGATCGAACGGGAAGAGCAGGTCTTGCTTCCCAAGCTGTTGGAAATCGGCCTGTTCCAAGAGACGTCGCGCGCCAGCTCAATGGGTTATTGAGGCGCCGGACAAAACCCGAAGAAACCGGCGCCACTGCGCCGGTTTGGTTTCCGGGGCGCTCTTCGGTAGACTGACCTCCCCTTTATTGGTCGTGGTGGGCGCATGATTCCTCTCGCTATTATCGGCGGCTCGGGTTTTTCCGGGCTGCCTTCGCTCCTGGTCAGCGACGCACAGACTGTCGCGACGCCTTTCGGTGAAACCTCGGCCCCGGTGACACGGGGTCGGCTGGGCGATGCGGAGGTGCTCTTCCTGCCCCGCCACGGCCCTTCCCATCATCTGCCGCCGCATCGGATCAACTATCGGGCGAATCTCTGGGCGCTGCGCAACTGCGGCGCCGAGCACGTCGTTGCCCTGGCGGCGGTGGGCGGCATTACACCCCGTTTTGCGCCCACCGTCCTGGCGGTTCCCGATCAGATCATCGATTACACCTACGGACGCGAACACAGCATCCACGACGGCACGACTGGAACGGTCGAACACATTGATCTGACCACGCCCTATTGCGAGGAACTGCGTCAGGCTCTGATCAGCGCCTGCACCCACACCGGTCAGACGGTCATCGATACCGGCGTCTATGGCGCAACCCAGGGGCCACGGCTCGAAACCGCCGCCGAGATCCGGCGCTACGAGCGCGATGGCTGCGATATGGTTGGCATGACCGGCATGCCCGAGGCGAGCCTCGCGCGTGAGCTTGGGCTGTGCTATGCCAGTCTGGCGTTTGTGGTCAACTGGGCCGCTGGCAAAGGCGACGACGGCATCATCACCATGCAGGAGATCGAGGCAAACCTGGCCCTTTGCGTCGAGCGGATCGTCGGGGTCTTGACCAACCTGGCAACCGTGCGCTGATGCTGGCCACGCCATGCACGGGGCTATTCTTCAACTCAACCGCTTTCAGGAGTACCAACCATGACGACCCCGGACAATACCTCGCCCCGTTCGGGTTTCGGCTGGCTGCCGAAACTGATCCTGTGGGGACTGGTGATCACATTCGCCTATCTCTATCTCAGCTCGATTGAACGAGAGGGAAATCCTTCTTTCACTGAAGTCGTCGATTCCATCAATAAATTGAATCCGCTCGCCATCACTGCGCTGCCGAGCGCGGAACCGGCGGTCACACCGAATGTTGCCAGTCAGACCGCAGCAGCCAGGACCGCGAACGAAACGGCACCAGCAGCAGCGCCGGTGAACACGCCCGTCACGACAGCACCCGCACAGGCGGCACTGACAACCGCCCCCGCCAGAATCCAGCCACCGGCACCTGCCGCTGAAACGCCAATCCAGACGGCGTCGGCAAGGCAGATCAATGCGCCGGTCGTGACGCCGCAAGCGCCCACTGCCATGACATCCGCACCCGCCCCTGCACCCATGCAAGCCGCACCTGCCGCGCCAGCAGCGGTGCAACCGATGGCACCTGCCCCCTTCGACCCCAATCTCATTGCCTGGCAGCAGGATCGTATCCGGGCCCAATATGAAGCCCAGTACGATGCGATGCGTCGCGAGGCGGACGAGCGGATGCGCCAGCACTGGGAACGCATGCAGCCACCCGTTCCGGCCGCCTCACCCTATGGGTATCCAGGCTTTCTCCCTGGTTATGCCCCCGGTTACGCCCCCGGCGTTTATCCATCTCCCCGCTAAAACGGCCATTGCGACTCACAGTGATTCAATGGCTGGTTTGTAACGCCGCTTGCGCGGCGTTTTCAATCTCCATCCCGGATTTCATTTGCATATCAGACTGATTGCGGGTTTCGCTTCAGTCTGGCTGGGATGTGTCCAGGGTGCACCAAGCAGGAAGGTTGCTGCATCCCAAGCGGCCCAGGTGGTCGGATCGGCAAAGTTCAGCGGAACGGGTGCAGGATCCGTCTGGGCCGGATCGTCTTTCGGGGCAATGATTCCAACCAGAGCCCAGATGCCCTTTTTCAGTTCGTCGAAACGCATGTAGGAGCGCAGCAGAAGCTCGGAAATCTTGCCCGTGCCAAGATTTTCGTCAGTGGAGAGATAGATATGTCCGTGGAGTCCAAGCGGCAGCGTTGGGGAAGGAGGTATGTCCAACGGACGGATATCGGTGATGTCCACCAGCGGCTCCATCGCCATGATGCCAAAACTCACAGCGGGACGTACCAGCACCCAGACCTTTGGATCGCAGGCGACGTAAGTCCCATCGGTTTTTTCGCACAACTCGGGGTAAAGCGGGGTGGGATAGGGCTCCGGGGGCGGCTGATCCGTCAGCTCTGCGTTTTCCGCTGTCCCTTGAGTGAGCGAGGTGTCCGGGATTGGCTTGGCGCCCAGGGCACTGGGGTTATAAAAGATCAAATACACATTTCTGAGCGTCGAGACGATGAGTGAGGGATCTTTCTTGTCGCGGGTGCGCGTACCTGCATCGAAATCCAGTTGAAACCCCAAAACATCCTGATCCACATCATCGTTGCACGGGGTGAACGGGATCGTCGAGGGATTGGATTTGTTCTTGGCCGCCGCCTCGGCAACGCTGCCTTTGGGCTTATTGACGGTGATCTTCATTGAATAGGGGTAGTCGGCGGCATGGCTGTTCGACCATGCGAGCGCCAGACAGCCGGCAAGGAAAAGGCTGGAAGATTTGTACATGGTGGAGTCCCCGAATCAGGAATGCTGCTGGATACAGCCCGGTGTCTGCCCTTGGTGTGGCAGACATCTTGAATACGGCAGAAACCCGTTGCGGGCCTGCCGTATGATTCAGTCTTTAACGACTGCCGATAGGGCGACTTGAATGCTTTGCGACGGTTCGCAGGACAGTCGGGAAACGCCACTGGCGCGACGTTTCCCGGCGCCTGTCGGATCTCAGTCCTCCGCCCGCTGATAAGCGTCGGTCATCTGCTTCTGGATGTTGCCGGGCACCGGATCATAGTGGCTGAGTTCGATGCTGTAGGTACCCTCACCGCCGGTGAGCGCCTTGAGACGGGCATCGTAACCTGACAGTTCAGCCAGCGGCACTTCGCCTTCGATGAGGATGCGTCCACGGCTCTTGGTTTCGCTGCCGTTGATGCGTCCGCGCCGGCTAGAGAGATCGCCGGCCAGATCGCCCATGGCGGTATCCTGGGCGGTGATGCGGATCTTGACGATGGGTTCCAGAATCACCGGCTGCGCCTTGAGCACGGCATCAATGAAGGCCTTGCGTCCGGCGGTGGCGAAGGCGATATCCTTGGAATCGACGGGATGGAACTTGCCGTCATAAACGGTGACTTTGAGATCCTGAAGCGGATAACCGGCAATCGCGCCTTCATCCAGCACCTGACGCACGCCTTTTTCGATGGACGGGATGAAGTTGCCGGGGATGACCCCGCCGACGACCGCATCGATGAACGCGAAGCCGGCGCCGCGTTCGTTGGGCTCGACCCGCAGATAGACCTCGCCGAACTGGCCGGCGCCGCCGGTCTGCTTCTTGTGCCGATGGTGACCTTCAGCCTTGCCCAGGATGGTCTCGCGGTAAGGGATGCTCGGCGGATGGGTCTCCACGTCCACATGGAACTGCTCGGACAGCCGGCGCAGGATCACCTTGAGATGCAGCTCGCCGAGACCGCGCACGATGGTCTCGTTGGCGCTGGCGTTGTGCTCGATATGGAAACAGGGATCTTCCGACTCCAGTTTGTGCAGGGCGTCGGTGAGTTTCTGTTCGTCGCCACGCTTGGTGGTGTTGATGGCGAGCCCGAACAGCGGCACCGGGCACTCCAGGCTGGAGAGATGGAAATGGTCTTCGTCGTGTGAATCGTGCAGCACGGCGTCGAAATGGATGTCATCGACACGCGAGACGGCGAGGATGTCGCCCGGCACGCCTTCACTGACCTCGATCTGCTCGGCGCCATGCAGCCGGTAGAGATGATTGACCTTGAATGGCTTGCGGGCGTCGCCAATCAGGAGCTGACTGCCAACATTGATCCGGCCCTGATGGATGCGGAAGATGCCGAGCTTGCCGCGATAGGGGTCGTTGACGATCTTGAAGACATGAGCGATGGCATGCAGCGCGGGATCGGGCGCGACGCTGGCCGGGGCCATGTCGGCACCTTCGCCTTTGAGGAAGAGCGGCGGATTGCCCTCGGACGGATTGGGCATCAACCGGACCAGGATCTCCAGCAGTTCGGGGATGCCGGCGCCGGTCTGGGCGGAGACGTAACAGATCGGGATCAGATGCGTCTCGCGCAGTGCGACCTCAAAGGGGTCATGGAGCTGTTCGGGCTGGAGTTCCTGACCCTGCTCCAGATAGAGCGCCATCAGATCCTCGTCCACTTCGACGACCTGATCGATGATCTGACTGTGCGCCTCATCGACGGAGGAGAAATCGGCACCTTCGCCGCTGGGCTGGAAGAAGCAGTCGATAACCCGCCTGCCGCCGTCCGCTGGCAGGTTGATCGGCAGACATTCGGCGCCAAAAGTCTCGCGGATCTGCGCGGTGAGTGTGGCGAGATCCAGATCCGGGGCGTCGATCTGGTTGACGATGATGAGCCGGCAGAGATTGCGGTTGTCGGCGGCCTTCATGAGCCGGATGCTCATCGGCTCAATCCCGGCCTGGGCATTGATGACCAGGGCGGCGGTCTCGACGGCAGGCAGCACCGCGATGCTGCGTCCAAGAAAATCCGGGTAGCCGGGGGTGTCAATCAGATTGATATGCTTGCCGGCGGTGTTGAAGCTGGTGATGGATGTATCCAGCGAGTGTTGCAGTTCCTTTTCCAACGGATCGAAATCGCAGACCGTGGTGCCCCGGGTGACGCTTCCTGGCGCGGGGATGACGCCGGTGGCGGCAAGCAACGCCTCCACCAGCGTGGTTTTTCCGGAACCGGCGTGGCCGACCAGGGCGAGATTGCGGACATCCTCGGCATTGTAATCAGGCATTGTTGATCCTGTCTTGGCGCTTGAGTGAGAAGCGGGGCATGGCATACCGCCCCCGCGATTGAGTGCGAAGAGCCGAAGTATACTGTAAAAAAAACGTCAATCTTAAACCGCGCCCGGTGCGGTATGTGATGTTTGGGGATTGGGTCGGCCTTGGCAGAATCGACGACTGTTGGAGTTGGCGCGGTTTAATATATTCAATAATATGAAGTTTTAAACCGCGTCTCCACTGAAGTCGGTGACATCCTCAAAGTCAAACACAAAATGAAAATGATGCATATCGCGCTGGACGCGGTTTAAACGACTGGAGGAGATGAAGATGGCACTGGTTCTCACATCCGATGCGTTCGTCGATGGTGGCACCATCCCACGCCGTCTGACCTGTGAGGGCGAGGATCGATCACCGCCGCTGACCTGGGATCATCTCCCGGACGGCACCGAGAGTCTGGTGTTGATCGTCGATGATCCGGACGCGCCCGATCCCGCCGCACCGCGCATGGTCTGGGATCACTGGATCCTCTATAACCTGCCGCCGTCCTGCCGGGGACTGCCGGAAGGCGTCGCCCTGGCAGATCTGCCGGCAGGCACCGGCGAGGGCGTCAACAGTTGGGGGCGCACCGGCTATGGCGGACCCTGTCCGCCCATTGGCCGTCACCGCTATTTCCATCGACTCTATGCCCTGGATACCCGCTTGCCCGCTGAACTGGGCAATCCGGGCAAGGACGATCTGCTGCTGGCGATGGAGGATCACATCCTGGCGCATACCGAACTGGTCGGCACCTACGACAAACTGACTCGCGACGAGGCGGGTTAAACCGATCCTGTAGATCGGGTTACGCTCCGCTAACCCGACCTTGTATGTTCTGTTCCCAAGGATTGACACGGAGTTTTGATCAACGGAGTTTATAGAAGCGTGAGCCGGGGAAGCCGTCCCAACCTTGTATGTTCTGTTCCCAAGGATTGACACGGAGTTTTGATCAACGGAGTTTATAGAAGCGTGAGCCGGGGAAGCCGTCCCAACCTTGTATGTAACCTTGTATGTTCTGTTCCCAAGGATTGACACGGAGTTTTGATCAACGGAGTTTATAGAAGCGTGAGCCGGGGAAGCCGTCCCAACCTTGTATGTTCTGTTCCCAAGGATTGACACGGAGTTTTGATCAACGGAGTTTATAGAAGCGTGAGCCGGGGAAGCCGTCCCAACCTGA
>NZ_SMAO01000004.1 GCF_004342175.1 Thiobaca trueperi | reverse complement strand
GGCCGCCACGGCTGAGGAAATGAGCGGTCAGGCCGGGCAGCTTCAGCAGATGATGAGTTTCTTCAAGACCGGTGGCGAATCGGCCCGGCGGCAGGAAACCGCGCCGAGGCGGCAGACACGCCCCGACAGCAAGACCATCTCCACATCCGGCGTCAAGGCATTGACCGCCAAATCCTCGCTGATGCCTGAATTCATTCGTTTTTGAAAGAGGAACAGCTCATGGCAACAGCCCGATCCGAACAGTCGCGCGTGTCCTTTACGCCGGCTCGAACAGTCGTCGATTCTGCCAAGTCCGACTCGATCATCAACGATCACATACCGTTTCAGGCGCGGTTTAACAGGAGGTCTTTTCGACGGTAGCGGGCATGCCAGATTCCGGATCAGCCCGTGCCAAATCAGTCTTCGCCGAATCCAAGCACCCAGGACATTCATGATGACACTCTCCCTTTCCAGAAAAATGACCGTCGCCCGCAAAATGGCCCTCCTTGTCGGTGCCGCCCTGCTCGGCATCGGTCTGCTCGCCTTCTTCAGCCACCAGCAGATGGGCAAGGTCTTCGAGGCCGCCAACTACAGCACCGTCAAGTCGGTGCCCAGCCTGGTCACGCTCGGCAATCTGCGCGCTGACTTCTTGAATCTGCGGCTTCGGACGTATCGTCACATCATTACTGAGGATCCCGCCCGGATGGAAGAAGTGGAACAGACCATCACCCAGAGTCGGGGCAAGATCGAGGAAGCGATGCGCGCCTACGAGGCCACGATCTCGGACGAGGCCGACGGTGCCCTGCTTCGTCAGGAGCAGGAACTGTTCACCAAATACCTCGCCGTACTCGAACCCGTTTTGATCCAGTCGCGCGCCAACAACAAAGAGGCGGCACACAAGCTGGCTGAACAGAATGCCAGTCTCGCCAGAGAACTGGGCGCTAAAATCGACGAGCATTTTGACTACAACGTCAGTCAGGCCAAGAAGGCCGCCGATCTGGCGCTCAAGGTCCGCAGCGACGCCGCCAACCTGGCGCTGATCATTCTCGCCCTGACCCTGGTCACAGTTACCTTCATCGGCGTCGCCATCACCCGCAACCTGCTCCAACAACTGGGCGGTGAGCCCGATTTTGCCGCCGAGGTCGCCAACAAGATCGCGGCCGGCGATCTCAGCTCGCGGATCGATCTCAAACCCGGCGACAGCAGCAGTCTGATGGCGGCGATGAAGACGATGTCGGCGACCATCAATCAGGTTATTGAGGAGATGAGCCGCATGTCCGTCGAGCACGACAAGGGCGACATCGACGTGCGGATCGATGCCTCCCGCTTCAGCGGTTCCTTCCGGGCTATGGCCGAGGGCGCCAATCAGATGGCCGCTGGCCATATCGCGGTCTATCGGGACTCCATCGGCTGCGTCAGGGAATTCGGCGAGGGCAACATGGATGCGCCGCTGGCGGCTTTCCCCGGCAAGAAGGCCTTCATCAACGAGACCATCGAGCAGGTGCGCGGCAACATCAAGGCGCTCATCGCCGACACCCGGACCCTGTCCGATGGCGCGCTACGCGGCCAACTCGACATCCGCGCCGACGCCAGCCAGCACCAGGGCGATTTCCGGCGCATCGTCGAGGGGATCAACGGCACCCTGGACGCCGTCATCGGCCCGGTCAACGAGGTCATGCGCGTTCTGAAGCTGATGGAAGACGGACAGTTATCGGAGACGATCAAGACGAGCTATCAGGGACAACTGGAGGAACTGCGCAACACACTCAACAACACGGTCGAGAAGCTGGCGCAGACCATGCGCGATGTGCGCGCCACCGCCGACGATCTGACCTCAGCCGCCGATCAGGTGAGCATGACCGCGCAGACGCTCTCGCAGGGGGCCACCGAGCAGGCCGCCAGCGTGGAAGAAACCTCCGCCTCAATGGAGCAGATGGCGGCATCCGTTGCGCAGAACACCGAGAACGCCTCCGTCACCGACGGCATGGCGGCGAAAGCGGCGAAGGAGGCCGCCGAGGGTGGCGTGGCGGTGCGCGAGACGGTCGCGGCGATGAAACAGATTGCGCAGAAGATCGGCATCATCGACGACATCGCCTATCAGACCAATCTGCTGGCGCTCAATGCCGCCATCGAGGCCGCCCGTGCCGGTGAGCACGGCAAGGGCTTCGCGGTGGTCGCTGCCGAGGTTCGCAAACTGGCCGAGCGCAGTCAGGTGGCGGCGCAGGAGATCGGCGAGGTCGCCGGCTCCAGCGTCGAACTGGCGGAGAAGGCCGGGCGTCTGCTGGATGCCATCGTGCCGGCCATCACCAAGACCTCCGATCTGGTGCAGGAAATCGCCGCCGCTTCGACCGAGCAGTCGAGCGGCGTGAGCCAGATCAACGGCGCCGTGTCTCAGCTCAGTCAGGCGACCCAGCAGAACGCCTCGGCGTCGGAAGAACTGGCTGCCACGGCTGAGGAAATGAGCGGTCAGGCCGAGCAGCTTCAGCGGATGATGAGCTTCTTCAAGACCGGTGGTGAATCGGCCCCGGCGCGGCTCGCCGCGCCGACCCGCCCGTCCATTGGCAGCGCCAAAGTCCTGGTCAGCGGGACCGACAGGAAGCGGCTGACCCTTGGCCGGCCACTTCCCGATTCCGAATTCGTGACCTTTTGAGAGGAACGACCATGGAACAGATCCAAAGACTTGATGCCGGCCGATCCGGGCCCAGGCAGCGGGGCGCTGCCGAGGCCGATCAGTACCTGACCTTCACCGTGTCCGGCCAGATGTATGGAATCGGCATCCTGGCGATCAAGGAAATCATCCAGTACGGCGCGGTGTCCGGCGTACCGATGATGCCTGATTTCATCCGGGGGGTGATCAACCTGCGCGGCGCAGTGGTGCCGGTCGTCGATCTCGCGGCCCGCTTCCATGGCCGACTGGCCGAGGTGGGCCGGCGCAGTTGCATCATCATCGTTGAGATCGGCGAACAGGCCGCCATCCAGGACGTGGGCATCCTGGTTGACAGCGTGTCCGCCGTGCTGGAGATCGCCGCCGACGAGATCGAGCCCGCGCCGGCCTTCGGTGCCGGGGTCAGGACCGATTTCATCCGTGGCATGGGCAAGGTCAATGGCGGCTTCGTGATTCTGATCGATGTCGCGCGCGTCCTCGGCACCGACGGACTCATGCTCCTGGCCGACCCGGTTGAGGCATTGGCAAAGGCGGCGGCGCGCGCCGCGCCGGACGCTGTGGATGTTTTGGGATAAACTGCGCCTGGACATTGGCAGGGCCGTTGCCTGCATCGCCAGTGTCCGGGCGGATTTTCACCCACAAGCTCAGGTCTCGTCTCTGCCGCGACAGTCAGGCGGCGGTGATCGGTCTGCGGCTGGAACAGCATCGACCCAGATGGATATCGACATCACGGATCGCAGAGCCGCCAAGACCAGACAACGACGCATCGAGTCCGAGCGGCGACGGCGCGATCAGGGCCGCTTTCTGGAGACTCTGGACCGGATCTCACGCATCCTCACGGGCCGCGTGCACGATGCCGGTCTCATCACCGAACTGGCCGCCGCGATTCTGGACATCTTCAAGGCGGATCGTGTCTTCTTCCTGCATCCCTGCGACCCGGATGCCGCCACCTTCCGGATTCGGATCGAAGTGACCCGGCCCGAATGGCCCGGTGTCTTTGCAGACCGGGAGGTCGGTCCCGATGGGGTTGAATTCGTTCCGGACGATGCCTTCAGGATGCACCTCCGTCAGGCGCTGAGTCGCCGCTGGCCGTTAACGATCCAGTGCGCCGACGCCTCCGCCATGGGCCGGCATTATGGCGTCCAAAGCCAACTGTCCGCAGTGCTTTATCCGCAGGCGGACCAGCCCTGGCAACTGAGTCTCCAGCAATGCGGCGCCCCACGGCAATGGACCGACGCCGAGCAGCGACTGTTTCAGACCATCGCGGAACGGGTGGGCGAGGCGCTCTCGGGTCATCTGCTGCTCCAGCGGCTCCAGTCGAGCGAGCAGCGATTCGCCAAGGCGTTCCGCTCCAGTCCGGCGCCCATGCTCATCACCACGATCAATGAAGGCCGCATCCTCGACGCGAACGAACGCTGGCTCGACCTGCTGGAGGCCGAGCGGGAAAGGCTCATCGGAAGGACCACGCTGGAGCTCGACATCTGGGTCGATCCTGAGCAGCGCGCCCGCATGGTCGCCCAACTGCGGGCGACTGGCCCGTTTCAGAACCTGCCGATCCGTATTCGCTCCTGCCGTGGCAATCTGAGAGAGGTTCTCTGGTCAACCGAGATCATCCGGTTCGGGGACGAGGAGGTGCTGCTCTCATCAATCCACGATCTGACCGAGCAGCGGCGCACCGAGCGAGTGCTCCGGCTGACCCGCGCCGCCATCGACAGGAGCCGCATCGGTTTTTACTGGCTCAGCACCGGGGGCCAGGTCGTCGATGTCAATCAGGCCGCCGCCGACAGTCTGGGCTACAGCCGCGAGGAGCTGATTGGACTCCATGTGTGGGACTTCGACCCCAACTATGGCCCCGACATGTCCGACGAGATCTGGAGCGCCATCCGACGGCTGAAATCCATCGCCTTCGAGTCCAGTCATCGCCGCAAGGATGGAACCATCTTCCCGATTGAGGGCGCGACCGACCATATCTGCATGGATGATGACGAGTACGCATTCACCTTCGTGCGCGACATCTCCGACCGCAAGGCCGCCGAGGCCGAACTGCGGGCCAGCGAGGAGCGTTTTGCCAAGGCCTTCCGCTCCAGCCCGGCGCTCACGGTGATTTCCACCCTTGATGAGGGACGTTTCATTGATGCGAACGATCGCTGGCTGGACGCCATGGGATACCGGCGGGAGGAGGTGATCGGGCGCACATCGCAAGACATCGCGCTCTGGGTTGACGCCGATGAACGCACCAGACTGGTCTCGATCCTCAAGACCAGGGGTTCGTTGCGGGATGTCCCGGTTCGGATCCGGGGCAAAACGGGCGCGGAATTCGATCACCTGTGGTCCGCCGAGATCCTTAGTCTCAGCGGTCAGTCTGTCATGCTCTCGGCGGTTCAGGACATCACCGAGCGCAAGCGAACCGATCAGGCACTCAGACTGGCTCAGTTCTGTATCCTGCACGCCTCGGACGCGGTGTTCTGGATCACGCCGGAAGCGCGTTTCATCTATGTCAATGATCAGGCATGCAGCTCACTCGGCTATGCGCGTGACGAGCTGTTGAACATGAGCGTGTGGGACATCGATCCCGATTTCTCGCCGCAGCGATGGCCCGAGCACTGGGAAAAGACACGGCGACTGAAGAAGCACGGGCTCGAAACCCGACATCAACGCCGGGACGGCGTGATCTTCCCCGTCGAGGTCGTCGTCAACTACGTCGAGTACGAAGGCCAGGAATACGATTTCGCCTTCGTGCGCGACATCAGCGAGCGCAGGCAGACGGAGGAGCAACTGGCGCGCTACCGCGAGCATCTGGAAGAACTGGTGGCACAACGCACCACCGCCCTGGAGGCGGCCAACGCGCATCTGCAACAGGCCATGACGCAGTTGGTACAGGCGGAGAAGCTCGCGGCATTGGGCAGCCTGGTCGCCGGTCTGGCGCATGAGCTCAATACCCCGCTCGGCAACGCGCGCATGGTCGCCAGCACGCTGGACGAATGGTTGAGCGAGGCGACGGACGCCGTTCACGCCGGTGCGCTGCGCCGTTCGCAGTTGATCGATCTGATTGATCGCGGGCGCGAGGCGGCTGGCCTGATTGACCGCAACACGGCCCGCGCCGCCGATCTGATCAATCATTTCAAGGAAATGGCGATTGACCAGACCAGCATGCGCCGACGTCGCTTCAGTCTGCGTCAAACGGTCGAAGAGGCGCTGATCACGCTGGGACCGACCCTGAAACGCACGGCGCATCAGATCGCGATCAAAATCCCCACCGACCTCGAACTGGACAGCTACCCTGGTCCACTGGAGCAGGTCATCGCCAATCTGATCAGCAATTCGCTGACCCACGCCTTCGCCGGGATGGATGCCGGCAGCATCGAGATCACCGCGCACGCAGAAGGATCGGAACACATTGCAATGATCTATCGGGACAACGGCAGCGGCATTCCGGACGCCTTGCAAAACCGCATCTTCGAGCCTTTTTTCACCACCCGCCTGGGTCAGGGCGGAAGCGGGCTGGGGCTCTACATCGTATACAACCTGGTGACTGGCGTACTCGGCGGAAACATCAGGGTCGAAAGCCGGGAAAGTCAGGGTACAACCTTCCTGTTCAATCTCTCGTGTTCAGCACCTCAGCAGCCTGCCGTGATGGCATGAAAGACGAGTCTGCCGCCTGTCGGAAAGTCAAGGTCATCGGCGGGCGTACTCTGGACGTTTGACACATTCCATGCTACCCATGCTGCCCGTTGCGGATTCGGCCTGTTTACCCAGCCCGATTCTGAGGATTCACCGCAACACCCCTCGGCGCCCCCTTACCCCGAGCGCAACCTGATCCAACGACCGCCCCACCCCTGCGGTTCGGATTGTTTTGGGCGGAAGTATGCAACCGCACATCAACGCGCGCGTGTTTTCCAGCATGCGCGAAGGGATGATTATTACCGATTCACTGGGAACGATCCTGGAGGTCAACGAGGCCTTCAGCAGAATCACCGGCTATCGACGCGAAGAGGTGCTGGGCAGGACGCCGCGTCTCCTGCGATCCGGACGCCACGACCCGTCGTTCTACGCGACGATGTGGAGGGATCTGCTCGCGCATGGCTGTTGGAGCGGGGACATCTGGAACCGCAACAGACAGGGCGAGATCTATCCGGGACACCTGACCATCAGCGCCGTGCACGATGCACAGGGCTGGGCCAGACACTATGTCGGGCTCCTCTCCTGCCTCCAGACGGACGAACAGCACCTGGCGCGTCTTGCCTGTCACGATGTGCTCACGGGGCTGCCGAATCGTGTCCTGCTGGCCGAGCGTCTGCGTCAGGGCATGATGCAGGTGCGGCGACAGAGACGGCGTCTGGCGCTCGTCTATCTCGATCTCGACGGCTTCAAGGCGGTCAATGACGCCTACGGTCACGACGTTGGTGACCAGCTCCTGATTGCCCTGGCCGCGCGGCTCGGACAGGCGCTGCGGCAGGGCGATCTGCTGGCCCGGCTCGGCGGCGACGAATTCGTGGCCGTGTTCATGGATCTGGACGACGAGCAGGCCAGTGCGCCGCTCCTCGCGCGACTGCTTGCGGCAGCTTCGCAGACCATTCCGGTCGGTGCCCTCGTCCTGCCGGTCGCCGCCAGTCTCGGCGTCACGCACTACCCGCAGAACGAAGCCGTGGACGCTGATCATCTGGTCCGCCAGGCCTATCAGGCGATGTGTCAGGCCAAGCTCGCGGGCAGGAATCGCCTGCATCGCTTCGACGCCGAGCTTGCCACAAGCCTGAGAGTACGCAACGAGGATGTCGAACGGATCCGGGAGGGGCTGGAGCAGGCCGAGTTCCTGCTTTTCTATCAGCCCAAGGTCAACATGCGTACGGGCGAGGTCATCGGCGCTGAAGCCCTGATCCGCTGGCAGCACCCGCAGCGCGGTCTCCTGTCGCCGATCCATTTTCTCCCGCTCATTGATGAGCATCCGCTGGCCGCCGAGATCGGCGACTGGGTGATCGATTGCGCACTCAGGCAGCTTCGTCTCTGGCACACCTGGGGTCTGACGCTCACGGTCAGCGTCAACGTGGGGGCTTACCAGCTTCAGCAGCCCGATTTCGTCGAGCGACTGGCCGCCGCACTGGCGCGCTATCCCGAGCTTCCGGCGGGTTCGCTGGAGATCGAAATACTCGAAAGCAGCGCCCTGCATGACATCGACAAGGTGTCGGCACTGATGCACCAGTGCCGCGAGTTCGGTGTGGAATTCGCGCTGGACGACTTCGGCACCGGCTACTCATCGCTGACCTACCTCAAGCGGCTGCCGGCCGCCTCGCTCAAGATCGATCAGACCTTTGTCCGCGACATGCTCAAGGATCCGGACGATCTCTCGATCCTGGAGGGCGTGCTCAGTCTGGCGACGGCCTTCCAGCGGCAGACCATTGCCGAAGGCGTCGAAACGCTCGCACATGGTCAGCTTCTGCTCCAACTGGGCTGCGAACTGGCGCAGGGTTACGAGATCGCGCCGCCGATGCCGGCGGACCAGTTCGCCAACTGGGCGCGGGAATGGCGTACCCATGACGAGTGGCGGTCACAGCAGCCGGTCAACCGCCATGACCTGCCGATCATCTTTGCGCAGATCGAGCACGCCATCTGGCTCCAGGCGATCGACGACTTCCTCAAACAGGGTCTTGGATCGCTGCCGCCCTTGCATCACCAGGCGTGCCGTTTCGGGCGCTGGCTGAGCGCGGAAGGCGATGCACGCCACCGGGACAATCCGCTCTTCCAGCCGCTCAGGGTCAGCCATGAGCGGCTTTATGATCTCGCCGCGCGACTGATCGCGCACAAGACGGCGGGAGAGGATCAGGCGGTCGTTCAGGGACTCGCCGAACTGCACGCCGTCAGCGCCGAGTTCTGTCAGCGGCTCATGATGCTCGTACCCGGATGGCAGTGGTGCCGCAGTCACGCACCGGAAGACCATCCACACCCGATCAAGATTCAGCATGAGAGTCCTCATCCATGACAAGCCGTCCAGGGCAGCCGCCTGCGATCACCGACGCCACCAACGAAGCCATCTGGATCCCCGATCCGGGTCACGGCTGTGAGGGCGCGAACGCCTCGGCGCCAGGATTGATGACGGGGTCCGGCCTCGGCCCCAGCGGGCCGGTTCAGGGACCGCTGCACTCCCGCGAATCGCTCTATGCGGTCATCCTCAACGAGTCGCCGGACGGGATCCTGCTGATCGATGCCGAAACCCTGCGTTTCGTTGAATTCAATGACGCGGCGTGCGCCTCGCTTGGCTACTCGCGCGAGGAGTTCAGCCGTCTTGGTCTCGCGGACATTGATCAATCGATCATGAACGGGGAATTCAGTCAGCAGAGTGCCGCACTCGACCGGGCGGGCGGCGGCTGGTTCGAGACGACGCATCGCCACAGGGACGGGAGTCTCCGCCATGTCGAGGTGGCGACACAACAGCTTGAAACGGTTCAGGGTCGGCTGTGGGCGTCGGTCTGGCACGATGTGACCGAGCGGCGCGTCATGCATGAGCAACTCGCCCGCGAGATCGCCTTTTCGCAGACGGTGATCAATGCCGAAGTCGATGGCGTGGCCGTCTGTCACCGCATCAATCAGCCCCCTTATGTGCGCTTCACGGTCTGGAATCAGGCGATGATCGATCTTACCGGCTTCTCGCTGGATGAGATCAACCGTCTTGGCTGGTATCAGAGCATCTATCTGGACCCGTTGATTCAGGAAGGCGCGCGGGCGCGCATGGCGCGCATGTACCAGGGCGATCATCTCCAGGGCGAGGAATGGATCATCACGCGCAAGGATGGCGAATCTCGCCATCTTCGGATTCACACTGCACCTGTGCTCGAAGACGAGCGCGGCAGCCACGTCCTTGCGCTCATGCACGATGTCACCGAACAGGTCCGCAATGCACGCGCCCTGCGCGAGAGCGAGGCGCGCTATCGCGACCTGCTGGAGACCATCCCCGTCGGGATCGTGGTGCACGACGCCCTGGGGCGCGTCATCGACCACAACGCGACGGCCCTGACCATTCTCGGTCTCGCGCACGAGCGACTGCACCAACTCGATTCGCGCACCGATCACCGGGAAATGATTGCGGAAGACGGGAGTCCACTGGGAGCGGATCGTTACCCCGTGAACCGGGTCATCGCCGATCATCGCCCGGTACGCAATGCACTGGTCGGATGGGTGCCACACGGCGTGCAGGATCCGCGCTGGTTTTTTATCAATGCCGATCCGGTCTTCGCCGATGGCCGTCTGCGTCAGGTCCGGGTGAGCTTTACCGAGGTCACGGAAAAGAAACAGGCTAAAGACATCCTCGCCCGGCACCGCGAGCAGCTCCAGGAAGAGGTCAGGGCGCGCACCGCCGAACTGGAGACCGCGAAACAGCTTGCCGAAACCGCAAATGCGGCCAAGAGCACCTTTCTGGCCAACGTCAGCCATGAGGTTCGCACACCGCTGAATGTCATCATCGGGCTCAACCGCCTGCTCCAGAACACCGCCACGGATGCGGAGCAGTTGGAGCGTCTCGGCAAGGTCTCGGATGCCGCCGCGCATCTTCTGCGCGTCATCGACGATATTCTCGATTTCTCCCGACTCGAAGCGGATGCGCTGGTGCTCGAACCGGTGGATTTCATGCTGTCGCAGAGCCTTGACCGACTCTGCGTCCTGACCGATGAGCGACTGGAGACCAAGGGTCTCAGCCTGCGGATTCTGATCGATCCGGCGATTCCCGACCGCCTGCACGGCGATCCGCTGAGACTGGGTCAGATCTTGCTCAACCTGCTCGGCAATGCCATCAAGTTCAGCGACAAAGGGACCATTACGCTCGGCGCCAGCCTGATCGAGCAGTCTCCGGCCACGCTGCTGCTGCGCTTCGAGGTGCGGGACGAAGGGATCGGCATGTCCGGCGAGCATGTCGCCCAGCTCTTTCACGCATTCGAGCAGGGGGACTGTTCGGCGGCGCGTAAATTCGGCGGACTGGGTCTTGGGCTTGCCATCACCCGGCATCTGATCGGGCTGATGGGCGGCCAGATCGGGGTCGAGTCAGGCCCGGAGACGGGAAGCATCTTTTGGTTTACGGCCAGATTTGGGCTGCCAGCAACAGAGGCCGCACCCGCTGCGCCATCTGCGGCGACACCAGCCGAGCGTCTGATAGCGGCGCATTCCCAGGCGCGGATTCTGGTCGCCGAAGACAATGAGATCAGCCGCGAGGTGGCGAAGGAGTTGCTTGAAGAAGTGAAGCTCAGTGTCGATCTGGCGGAGAACGGCGCCATCGCCCTGCGCATGGCGGCGGCGCAGCCTTACGACCTGATCCTCATGGACATGCAGATGCCGGAGATGGACGGGCTGGAGGCCACGCGGAAGATCCGCGCACTGCCCGGATGGCGCAACCGTCCCATTCTGGCCATGACCGCAAATGTCTTCGAGCAGGATCGCACACGCTGTCTTGAGGCCGGCATGAACGATCATCTCGCCAAACCGGTTGACTCGGACCACCTTTACCGGACCCTTCTGCACTGGCTGGGGGATGGTGATGAAGCGCGCGGTGTGGACTCTGCTGCGTCACCTGTCGATCCTGCGCCAGTGCCTGAAATCATGGGGCTCGACATGGATCAGGGGATTCACCATGTCGGCGGAAATCGCGCCCTGTACTGTCGCCTGCTCAATCGCTTCGTGAACGAGCACGACGATGACATTCGCCGGATGGAAACCTGCCTGGCAACAGGAGATGACGAGGAGGCGCGACGGATCGTCCACACACTGAAAAGCACGGCGGCAACCCTGGGCGCCACCGAACTACAGCGTCATGCGGCCGCGCTGGAAACGGCCATCCTGAACAAAGCGACCGGCGAGGAGATCGAACATCATCGAGCCGCGACCGCCGATCTGTTGCAAAGGATCATTCGCGGCATCAGGGATGCCTCATTCAGGATCGAGTAAGGTGAAGGCAGGCGGGCCGCAGCACCGGATCCCGCATCAGACGATGACCGGGCGCTGCGCCGAACGCCTCCAGCTTCAGCCCGGCGCCGCCGAACCCGGATCGTATCCCAGCACCGGGGCCAGCCACCGCTCGGCCTCGGCGAGGGTCATGCCCTTGCGCTCGGCATAGTCCGCGACCTGGTCCTTCTGGACCCTGCCGACACCGAAATAGCGCGCCTGGGGATGCGAGAAATACCAGCCCGAGACTGCGGCGGTCGGCAGCATGGCGAAGTTCTCGGTCAGGGTGATGCCGACACGCCGGTCGGGTTCGAGCAGACGCCAGAGCGTGCCCTTCTCGGTGTGATCGGGACAGGCGGCATAGCCGGGCGCGGGGCGGATGCCCTGGTATTTCTCGGCGATCAGCTCCTCGTTGCTCAGGGTCTCGTCCGCCGCATAACCCCAGTAGCGGGTACGCACCAGTTGATGCAGGCGCTCGGCGAAGGCTTCAGCGAGCCGGTCGGCCAGTGCCTTGAGCATGATGGCGCTGTAGTCGTCGTGATCGGCCTCGAAGCGCGCCAGATGCTCCTCGATCCCGACCCCGGCGGTGACGGCGAAGGCGCCGATCCAGTCGGCGTGGCCTGCCGGTGCGATGAAATCCGACAGACAGAAGTTGGGCTGATTGCGCCCGGCGTCGCGCGGCATCTGCTGACGCAGGTTGTGCAGCCGTTCGAGCGGGCGGGTGCGTTCGGCGTCGGCAAAGAGCTGGATGTCATCGTCGCCAACCCCGTTGGCCGGGAAGAAACCGATGACCGCGCGCGCCTCCAGCCAGCGTTCGCTGACCAGACGCCCCAGAAAATCCTGGGCGTCGGCATAGAGCTTGCGCGCCTCCTCGCCGATCACCTCGTCGTCCAGGATGTCGGGGAAACGCTTGTGGGCCAGCTCCCAGGCATGGAAGAAGGGCAGCCAGTCGATGCTGTGCACCAGATCATCGAGCGGGAAGGCCGCGATGGTAGCGATCACGCCGCCGCCGACCGGCTCCAACCGGAGTGTCCAGTGCGCGGAATCGCTGAATCCGGCATCAAGCAGCGCCGGGCGCGGCGGCGCATAGCTCGGCCAGTCGATCGGCACCCGGTTGGCACGCGCGGCAGCGATGGGCATGGACTTGCGTCCCGACTCCTTGCCCTCGCGCTCGGCGCGGACGCGGGCGTATTCCTCGCTGATCGCTGCCAGATAGTCCCCGCGCAGCTCGTCGCTCAGGAGATTGGAGGCGACACCGACCGCCCGCGAGGCGTCCGGCACATAGATGACGGGCGCCGCGCGCTGGGGCGCGATCTTGAGCGCGGTATGGACCTTGGAGGTGGTCGCGCCGCCGATCAGCAGCGGGATCTCCATCCCGAGTCGCGCCATCTCTCTGGCGACATGCACCATCTCGTCGAGCGACGGCGTGATGAGACCGGAGAGCCCGATGATATCGACCTGCTCCTCCCGCGCGCGCTGGAGGATGGTGTCAGCCGCAACCATGACCCCGATGTCGATGACCTCGTAGTTGTTGCACTGAAGCACCACGCCGACGATGTTCTTGCCGATGTCGTGCACGTCGCCCTTGACGGTCGCCATGAGGATGCGTCCGTTGTTGGTGCTGAGATCGCCCGAGGCGGCCTTTTCGGCCTCCAGGAAGGGGAAGAGATAGGCCACGGATTTCTTCATGACCCGCGCCGACTTGACCACCTGCGGCAGGAACATCTTGCCCGCGCCGAAGAGATCGCCGACATGGTTCATCCCGGCCATCAGCGGCCCCTCGATGACCAGCAGCGGACGCCCGAGCAGCAGACGCGCCTCCTCGGTGTCCTCGTCGATATAATCGGTGATGCCCTTGATGAGCGCATGTTCCAGACGCTGCGCGACCGGCCAGCCGCGCCATTCCTGCTCCTCCGGGCGCGCCTCTTCCGCGCCGTCGCCCTGGTATCTGGGCGCGATCTCCAGCAGACGTTCGGTGCCGTCCTCGCGCCGGTTGAGGATGACATCCTCGACCGCCTCGCGCAGCTCCGCTGGCAGGTCGTCATAGATGGCGAGCTGACCGGCGTTGACGATCCCCATGTCCATCCCGGCCTGGATGGCGTGATAGAGAAAGACCGCGTGGATCGCCTCGCGCACCGGGTTGTTGCCACGGAATGAAAACGACACATTGGACACCCCGCCCGAGACCTTGGCGTGGGGCAGCGTGCGCTTGATCTCGCGCGTGGCCTCGATGAAATCGACGGCGTAGTTGTTGTGCTCGTCGATGCCGGTGGCGACCGCGAAGATGTTGGGGTCGAAGATGATGTCCTCGGCGGGGAAACCGACCTGCTCCGTGAGGATGCGATAGGCACGGGTGCAGATCTCGATCTTGCGCGCCTGGGTGTCGGCCTGACCGACCTCATCGAAGGCCATGACGATGACCGCCGCGCCATAGCGTCGGCACAGCCGCGCCTGATGCAGGAACTTCTCTTCGCCCTCCTTGAGCGAGATGGAGTTGACGATGGGCTTGCCCTGAACGCACTTGAGCCCGGTCTCGATCACCTCCCACTTGGAGGAGTCGATCATCACCGGAACCCTGGCGATCTCGGGCTCGGCGGCGACCAGATTCAGGAAGCGCTGCATGGCGGCAACCGCATCCAGCAGCCCTTCGTCCATGTTGACATCGATCACCTGGGCACCGCTCTCGACCTGTTCCTGCGCCACGCTCAGGGCGGTGTCGTAGTCGCCGTCCTTGATCAGCCGCTTGAAGCGCGCCGAGCCGGTGACGTTGGTCCGCTCGCCGACGTTCACGAAGAGCGTTTCGGCGCCGATGTTGAAGGGCTCCAGACCCGAGAGCCGGCAGGCCGGGGCGAGGCTCGGCAGCGGACGCGGGGGCATCCCGGCGACCGCCCCGGCGATGGCGCGGATGTGGTCGGGCGTGGTCCCGCAACAGCCGCCGATGATGTTGAGGAATCCCGAGCGCGCCCACTCGCCGATCTCGGCGGCCATCTGCTCCGGCCCCAGATCGTAGCCGCCCAGCTCGTTCGGCAGACCGGCGTTGGGATGCGTCGAGACCCGGCATTCGGCGATCCGCGCCAGCTCCTCGACATACTGACGCAGCTCATAGGGACCGAGCGCACAGTTGAGCCCGATGCTGATCGGATCGGCATGACGCAGCGAGTTGTAGAAGGCCTCGGTGGTCTGGCCGGTCAGGGTCCGACCCGATTGGTCGGTGATGGTGCCCGAGAGCATGATCGGGCGCTCGACCCCGTCCTCGTCGAACACCTGTCTGACCGCGAAGATGGCGGCCTTGGCGTTGAGTGTGTCGAAGATGGTCTCGATCAGGATGATGTCCGCGCCGCCCGCGATCAGACCGCGCGTGGACTCGGCGTAGGAAGCCACCAGGGTATCGAAGTCGATATTGCGGAAACCGGGATCATTGACATCCGGCGAGATGGATGCAGTGCGATTGGTCGGACCCAGCACCCCGGCGACAAAGCGCGGCCTGTCGGGTGTCGAGTAATCGTCGGCACAGCTCCGCGCCAGCCGGGCGGCGGCGACGTTGATCTCATAGGCCAGGGCTTCCATGCCGTAATCGGCCATGGAGACCCGGGTCGCGTTGAAGCTGTTGGTCTCGACGATGTCGGCGCCGGCCTCCAGATACTGGCGATGGATGCCGCCGATGACATCCGGGCGGGTCAGCGTCAGCAGATCGTTGTTGCCCTTGAGATCGCTCGGCCAGTCCGCGAACCGTTCGCCGCGATAATCGGCCTCGGTCAGACCGTGGCGCTGGATCATGGTGCCCATGGCGCCATCAAGGATGAGGATGGAGCGTTCGAGACGCTCGCGCAGACGGGAGGCTGAATCGGACATGGATGCTCGCGGAGGTTGGATCTGGACGGAAGCGTTTAGGAATGGACAGGATTAACAGGATTTTCCAGGATAAGCAGGATTTCAACTGATTGTTTTCAATCTTGTGAATCTTGAATCATCCTGTTAATCCTGTCCAATTAGCGGCCTTTCAGCGAGCGCCCGGCGCGGTGTGCGATGTTTTTGGACGCAGTTTATCGTGCCCGTCCCAGATCCGAGGCTGTTCCAGCCACTTCTGGATAAACGACCAGGAGGCATGATAACCGTCGTGAGGCAGACGGCAGGCCGAGCAGTCCTTGCGTCGGAGTCCGTGCCTGTCGGTATAGACCCGATAGGGTCCGGGGCAGTCGTAAGCGATCAGCGGACAATAGCAGAAAAGACAGTTGAATTCCCGCCTGACCCCTTGATGACAGGGGTAGAAGGGGCACTCCCGATTGGTGAAGCCCTTGAAGGCTGCGCTGCCGGTGCTGTCTTTGGGGTGCATGACGTTAAACTGAAAATCTCGTTGAGGCTCTCGCGAACCGATCTCAGAGCGGAATGGCTCCGATGTTTTTCTTCAAAAGAGCCTGCATACGCGGCCGGCCAGCAGCCGAAGTTTCGACCCCTAATCCAGTCCGATAGATCTCGGGAAGAAACAATCGCTCATCGCCCAATTTGCCGTCGAGGTCTTCGTAGATCACCCCGATTTCCTGCAATGCACTCAACAGGGCGGTGTTGAGTTGCGCCTGTTGCATGCTGAAGGGAACTTTGAGGTTGCGGATGCCTGCTTGCTCCATCATCTCCATCCATTTTCGCAAGGATGCAATCTCCGTCTTCGCCTCCTTCACCTTCTCGATGCTGCAACGAGGAAGAGCCTTGCGCAGGGACTCCGGCGCCAAGACGCGATCAGGCCATGTTTGCCCGACCCGCTCTGACTCTAAATCTGCCGCAATCCTCAGAAAGCGAACGAGATCACGCGCCTGAACGTTTCCCTTCAAGTCACACAGTGCGGCATAGACCCAGCGCGCGGAATGGGCCTCTTTGGATTTCTCGTTGCCGAGTTTTTTACCCCACAACCTCTCCAGCTTGTCTTTTAGCTGCTCAATGCGCAAAGACTCGGCCAACTTGGAATCGCCCTCATTGATCCCGGCCTGACAGCTCAGCATGAAGGCCAGGCGCAAGAAGCTCTCGGGGTTCCATTGCAAACGGAAAGGCAGGAAACGCTGCAGCAACTGCCCCAGGTTTTGACGGATCGTGGCCTGCACATAATCCGCGCGCACAAAGACCATGGCACCGAGATGTCGGTTTTCCAGTTCGCTGACGCGATTAGGTAACCGCAACAGCGCCTCAATGGCTTCTGAAGCACGACCCTCTGTGGCATCCTTGAACGCATCCTCAATGCCATCAAACACGAAGACCACTCGCAATTCCTTTGCTGCCAGGAACTGATTCAGTGTCTGTAAACCGCCTTCCGTGATACCCAACTGCCGTGCGATCAGGCCGTCCCAAAAGTCTTCCCAGTGATTGGGCGGATGCTGGAGCACATCTTGGATCTCTCTCTGAACAGCGCTGCCACTCAACAAGAGTTGTTTGTTAACTTGAATTGAATCAAGGACCGACCCCTGCGCTCCTTTGATCTCTCCATCCTGCCTGTCTTCGATATTGCTGGACCAGAGCACAGGAAAAATCCCGGCATCTATCAGACCACTCGAATCGAAGCCCAGCGTTTTCAGGAAGATTTTCCATGAACACGCTCGAACCACCCGCCGGAAAGTAAAAGTCTTTCCGGAACCTTTGGCGCCAATCATCAGCAGATTGGGCAGTTCTCTTGCGTAGTGTTTTCCCAGATTGAGAAGAGGTTCGGTAGCCAGGATCTCGCTTGTGTCGCTGCTGTCCGCAAACTCTGCGGCCTCGCACACCTCGTGAAGCTTGCGCGCTTGCGTTTGCCGCGAAGACGTATTCTGGCCGATTGCAGTTGCCTGATCGGTTGACCGTAAGGGTATGGGGGTGGCATAGAGCGCCTTAGCCCATTCACTCGCACTGGTAAACAGGCGGCTGGATTGAGGCAGGGTGTCCAATGCCTCTCGCACGGAGCCGATGGACATCAGGGTGCTCAGGAACTCTGCCTCCAGCCATTGGACTCCAGGCGTCAATGCGTCATCAGCGTCGGCAGCAGGATAGGCTTCGCCCAGCACTCTCAAAGCCTGTTCGTAGTGGCCTGCTTCGCGCAGATCTTTGGTCAGAAGACTCAACACGACTGTGGGACGTGCCGCGTTCTGACGTTCTGCCGGCAGCTGGCGGTTGAAGGCATACAAACGGCGCAGCACCTCTGCCATACCCTGCACGGATTGCGGCGCCACCGTACTGACAAGGAAGTGGTCCACCCGTGGGTCAAACAGAACCGGACTGGCCAGTTCACTAAGACCAGCCCTCAGATCGATGAAAACGGCATCCACACCCAGACGCTGCCCCAGGGCGTGCAGATGATCCGTCAACTGCCATGGGTTGGATGGGTTGCGGGCCAGATGTTCGGGCACCACCGGCATGTCCTGGATTTCGAGCAAATCCAGCGCAGCGGGCAACACAAACAGCTCGCGCTGCACACCTCCCACGTTCAAGGATGTTTTGCGTAATTCCTGCGCAAAGAACTCAAGCGTCGCATCCAGATCGGCAGGCGGGTAATGCAGTGCCTCCAAGAGTTGCACGAAGGACACCGTGGGTCGATTGCCCTCATCGAGCCAAAAGCTGACGCCCGGGGCTTCCAGGTCGGCATCCACGACGAGAACCTTTTTAGGCCCCTGACCTGGGTCTTGCATGCAGGCTGCCACATAGGTCATCAGTGTGCTGGTGCGCCCCACACCGCCCTTGAATGAATGGAAAGAGACCAAGGCAGGCCCGTTTTCCCAGTCCTTCGGGGCGTTTGCCAATGGCCGGCCCTCCAGCGCGGCGGTCACACCGGTTTCAGCCTCATTTGTATCGGCGGGCAGATACGTGACATCGCGCCAGAGCGGATAATTTTGTCCTGTGGCAAGTGCAGCAGCCGTATTTTCCTGAACCAGTTCAACCGGATAAGTGGCGTTTCCGATACGCAGGATGATCGCTTGCGGCTCGCGCTGGTAGGCGTGACCAAAGAGATCGCTCAGCCAACTGTCCACCTGTGATGGGTCAGCGGCGTGGCGAATCTCCATGCCATCGGCAAAACAGTCCACGCCCTGAATGCCATCGGGCAGTCGAGTCCAGAGGTTGGTTTGCTGTTTGAGCACCCGCTCCACGTCCAGCCATGTCAGCAAGCGTTCGATGGCTCCGTTATGCAGAGTCACTTGAGTTCTCCTTGAATCCAGTTCAGCACCTGCTGCAGCTGATCTTCGCAATCCTGGTCGGTGGGCGACGTGCATTCGCCCCCGTAGCGCCAGGCTTGATGCAGGATGCTGATACCGCCGTTCCGAGCCTGGCTACCGCTCTTTTGGGTCACCGGTTTAAGTTGCAAATTTTCCGGCAAGGCCAGATTTGCGCCGATCTTCAGTTCCTTGAGCAGTTGCCGCAAGTTGTGACCTATCTCGTCAATGTCATCGCAGTCAAATAGACTGCGTCTCTGCCGCTTGAGCCAAACGGCCTTCAGGCCGCACTCCACAGCGTAGAACAACAATAGGCGGTGTGGGTTCTTGCGTGTTACGCCTGCTGAGGGAGTGGCGATTGCCGATAGCTCCCGCCACGCGCGTCTTAGCTCGCGGTCAGTGAACGGGATCCCGCTCATGGCGCTCCCTCTACGCAAAACGCCGTCTTTCACCGCCACCAGCGACATTCTCGACACAGCGTCCGCACAATTCAGGGTGCTCTGAATTGACGCCCACATCGGCGCGATGGTGCCAGCAGCGCACGCATTTGGTGTGTTCGCAGGCGATGACGCGCACGGCGAGTCCGTCGAGTTCGGTGTCGCTGGCGTCGTCGGGCCGCGCGGCGAGCGGATGCAGTCTGACGTCAGAGACGATGAGCGCAAAGCGCAGTTCGTCGCCCAGCCGTCCCAGGGTCTCCAGCAGCTCATCGGCGCCATAGAGCTCCAGTTCGGCGTCAAGCGAGGCGCCGATCCGTCCGGCCTGACGGGCGGTCTCCAGTGCGGGGCCGACGGCGGCGCGGGCGGCGATGACCCGATCCCAGAAGCCACGATCCAGCGGGTCGCCGGCATCAAGCGCGAAGAGTCCGCCATACCAGGTCTCGGTAAAGACCGTCCCGGCCCGCGCGCCGGGGATCTCGCGCCAGATCTCGTCGGCGGTGAAGCTGAGGATGGGCGCCAGCCAGCGGCTCATGGCCTCGACGATGTGATACATGGCGGTCTGGCAGGAACGCCGCGCCAGGCTGTCGGCCTGGGTGGTGTACTGGCGGTCCTTGATGACATCCAGGTAGAAACCACCCAGATCGACCACGCAGAACTGCTGGACCTTCTGACAGATCAGATGGAACTGATAGTCACGATAGGCGTCGATGATCTCCGCCTGTAACCGGCAGGCGCGATCCACCGCCCAGCGGTCGAGTTCGACCATGTCGGCAGGCGCGACCAGATTGACCGCCGGATCGAAGCCGTTGAGATTGGCGAGCAGGAAGCGCGCGGTGTTGCGGATGCGCCGGTAGGCGTCGGCGGTGCGTTTGAGGATCTCGTCGCTGACGTTCATCTCGGTGCGATAGTCGGTCGCCGCGACCCAGAGCCGGATGATGTCGGCCCCAAGCGTCTTCATCACGTCCTGCGGGCTGACCACGTTGCCCTTGGACTTGGACATCTTCTCGCCCCTGGCATCCACGGTGAAACCGTGGGTGAGCACCTGACGGTAGGGCGCGCGTCCGTGCATGGCGACCGAGGTCATGAGCGAAGACTGGAACCAGCCGCGATGCTGGTCGGAGCCTTCCAGATAGAGATCCGCCGGGACGCTCAGTCCTTCGCGCCGTTCCAGCACGCAGGCATGGGTGACGCCCGAGTCGAACCAGACATCCAGGGTGTCCTGGATCTTGTCGTACTGCGCGCCCTCCTCGTCGCCCAGCAGATCGCGCGGATGGAGCGCGAACCAGGCCTCGATGCCGTGTTTTTCGATCCGTTTGGCGACGACTTCAATCAAATCAGTCGTGCGCGGGTGGAGTGCGCCTGTTTCCTTGTGAACCAGGAGCGTGATCGGCACGCCCCAGGTGCGCTGGCGCGAGATGCACCAGTCGGGACGTCCGCGCACCATGCCCTCGATGCGGCTCTGGCCCCAGTCGGGCATCCAGCGCACCCTGTCGATCTCACGCAGCGCGGTCTCGCGCAGACTCTGTTTGTCCATACTGATGAACCACTGCGGCGTGGCGCGAAAGATGATGGGCGTCTTGTGGCGCCAGCAGTGCGGATAGCTATGCGTGAAGCGCGTCTCCAGCAGCAGCGCGCCGTGCGCCTTGAGCGTCTCGACCACCTGCTCGTTGGCCTGGAAGACGTTCTGCCCCTCGAACAGCGGCGTGCCGGGCAGGAAACGGCCATCGCCGCCGACCGGGTTATCGACCGCGAGACCGTAACGCTGGCCGACGATGTAATCCTCCAGACCATGACCGGGCGCGGTATGGACCGCGCCGGTGCCGGCGTCGAGCGTCACATGCTCGCCGACGATGACCGGCACCTCGCGGTCATAGAATGGATGACGGAGCCTGAGCCCCTCGAAATCGATGCCGCGTCCATAGCCCAGCACCCGATAGTCCTGGATGCCCCAGCGGTCCATGGTGTCCTTGAGCAGACCTTCGGCGACGATCAGACGCTCCCGGCCCTGCGTCGAGTCGGCCTGGACGATGACGTATTCCAGTTCGGCATTGAGCGCGACGGCCTGGTTCGCCGGCAGGGTCCAGGGGGTGGTGGTCCAGATGACGACCGACGCCGGTCCCTCGCCGCAGCCGTTGGGGCTGCCGTGACAGCGCGCCGCGAGCACCTCCGGCTCGATGACCGGGAAACGCACGTCGATGGCAATGGACTGCTTGTCGGCGTATTCGACCTCGGCCTCGGCCAGCGCCGAGCCGCAGTCGATGCACCAGTGCACCGGCTTCTCGCCCTTCTGCACATGGCCGTTGGCGATGATCCGGCCCAGCGCGCGCACGATGTCGGCCTCGCAGCCGAAATCCATCGTCAGATAGGGCCGCTCCCAGTCGCCGAAGACGCCGAGCCGCTTGAAGTCGCGCCGCTGGCCATCGACCTGTTTGGCGGCGTACTCGCGGCAGGCGACGCGGAACTCGGCGGCGCTGATCTTGTGGCCCGGCTTGCCCTTTTTCTTCTCGACCTGGAGTTCGATCGGCAGACCGTGGCAGTCCCAGCCCGGCACATAGGGCGCGTCCAGACCGTCTAGGGTGCGCGACTTGACGATGATGTCCTTGAGCACCTTGTTGACCGCATGACCGATATGAATGTCCCCATTGGCGTAGGGCGGGCCGTCGTGCAGGATGAAGGTCTCGGCCCCGGCGCGCGCGGCGCGGATACGAGCGTAGAGATCCAGCGACTCCCAATGCTTGAGCATTTCAGGTTCGCGCTGGGCCAGGTTGGCCTTCATCGCAAAGCCGGTGTGGGGAAGATTCAGGGTATGCTTGTAGTCAGTCACGGCAATCGGTCTCGGTGCGTCGCAGGTGGGGGTGATTGAATGATCGCGCCTTTGAAATGGACAGGATTAACAGGATTTCACATGATGAACAGGAGGTTGTCATAAGGACATCGTCATAGAGCGTTGTCACGCTTTCGTGTTGTCCTGTGAATCCTGAAAAATCCTGTTAATCCTGTCTATTTCCCGGTCCGAGTATGGCGTCAGGTCTCGGCAATCACCTGTCAGCCTGCAACCTACAAGCCGTCAGGCCGAGAATCAAGCGCGTTTGGTGAGAATGGCGCGGATGCCCTATGCTTGCCATCCCCCTGTCATGATCAGGATCGCATTGCCCCCGCCCTGTCGCGCGGGAGGCCGTCTTCGGCGAGTTGGAACCATCTGTGAGCGAAAACACCGTCGATAAAAGCCAGTTGCGGATCGGGCTGTTCATCCATCTCGATCTGCCCTGGATGCGTCACCCCTTCATGACCAGCAGCTTCAAGATCCGCACCCAGAAACAACTGGATATCCTGCGGACGCTGGAACTCGATCAGGTGCGCATCGACCCCGACCGCAGCGATGCGCCGCTGGCCGTTGAAGCAAACGGCGAATCCCAGGACCAGCCACCGGCGCCTGCGCTCTCCGCGCAGATCAAAGATGACCTGACCGCCGCGCTCTGGGAGGAAAAGAAAAACCGCATCCGCGTGCTCAAGGAACGCCGCTCGCGGCTCAATCAATGCTCCAAACGCTACACCCAATCAGTCGGCATGGTGCGCAAGCTCATGGCCCATCTGCGCGCCGCGCCGGCCCAGGCCGCCGAAGAGGCGCAGGAACTGGTGTTGCAGATGGTCGATGAGTTGACCACGGATCAGGAGGCCACGGTGCAACTGGTCAATCTCAAGCATCAGGACGAAAACAGCTATTTCCATGCCATCAATGTCGTGGCCCTGGCGCTGGTCATCGGGCAGAAACTGAATCTGGAGAAGACCCAACTGCGCCTGCTCGGGATGGGCGCGCTCTTTCACGACCTGGGGCATCAACAGATTCCCACCCAGATCCTGCTCAAGAAAGAGCCGCTGACCCGCCCGGAACAGAAGCTGTACGAGCAGCATCCGCGCTATGGCGCGGAGATCGCGCGCCGGGTCGGCACTCTGCCGCCGGGCGTGATCGAGGTCATCGCCAAACACCATGAGCATGCGGACGGCAGCGGTTATCCCGAAGGTCTGAAGGGTGCCGACATCGGCCTCCTGACCCGTATCGTCACCGTCGTCAATCGCTATGACAACCTCTGCAACGGCTCAGGGCCAGAGGCCAGACTCTCACCCCATCAGGCCATCTCGCGCATGTATTCCAAAGAGCGGGCCTGCTACGATCCCAAGGTGCTGACCACCTTCATCACCAATCTTGGCGTCTATCCGCCCGGTACTGTCGTCAGACTCCAGGACGAGCGGATCGCGCTGGTGATCTCGCTCAACCCGACCGATCTGCTGAAACCGAACGTCCTGCTCTATTCACCCGAGATCCCAAAAGAAGAAGCCCCGGTGCTGGATCTGGCCGAGGAAGAACTGACCATCCGCGAGAGTCTGCACCAATCGGATCTGAACCAGGATCAACGGGAATATCTGAATCTGTCGGACAAGCTCAGTTACTATTTTCAGTCGCCGCCGGGGTCTTCCCGTTAAGCCGGTGACTCCCCGGAAAACGCCTGCACAGAACCAGTCTTCATCCACTCCTCCAGCACCTGTCTGAGGGCCATGAATTCCGCTTCCAGCCGCGCCGCCAGGCGCTGGGATTCGGCGCCAGACTGATCCGCTGCAACGACTGTTTCCAGGTCGAACGCCGCGTCACGCAGCCTGAAGGCCGCAATATTGGCGGCCAGACCCTTGATGCTGTGGGTCTTGAAGCGAAGCTGCGCCAGATCCCCCGCGTTCAGACAGCCCCGGAGTTCCTGCACGCGGATCGGGGCGTCCAGCAGAAACTGGGCGATCACGGCCCGGGCAATCTCACGATCACCCATGACGCGATTCAGCAGGTCGGTTTCCTGGAACACCTCAGCCAGAGCTGACGCCGCCGCCGGGCCAGGAGCCATGCCGGATGTGACCGCCGGTGCCGTCGCATCCATCGACATCCGTGCAAGCTGGGTCGTGATGGCCTCGGCCAGCTCCTGCGGCTGCACCGGTTTGGTCAGATAGGCGTCCATGCCGGCCTCCAGACAGCGTTCGCGATCCCCTTTCATGGCAAGCGCGGTCATGGCGATGATGGGCACCTGCGGATTGAGGACACCGGCATCGCCGTGACGGATGCAGCGCGCCGCCTCAAAGCCATCCATCCGGGGCATATGACCGTCCATGAGCACTAGGTCATAAGGGGTTCGCGCCAGCGCCTCCAGCGCCTCGACGCCATCGTTGGCGATGTCCGGCCTGGCATAGCCCAGTTTCTCCAGAATGCCGCAGGCGACAAGCTGATTGGTCGGGCTGTCGTCCACCAGCAGGATGCGCGCCTGGCGGGTTGGCGCAACGCCCTGGTCTTCTGCTGGCGTCGTGGTGCGATGGCTGACGATGGGCGATCCGACATCCCGTCCCATCACCCCTGCCAGCGCGTCGTGCAACAGACGCCTGCGCAGCGGTTTGGTCAGATAGCCGGAAAAACCGGTGCGCTCCAGGCGCACGGCATCGCGGCGTTCAGCCAGTGAGGTCAGCAGGATCAGATGCGTGGCGCAGATGAGCGGGTCGTGTTTGATCCGGGAGCCGAGTTGCAGGCCGCCCATGCCGGGCATCCTGAGATCGAGCAGCGCGACCTGAAAGGGATCGCCGGCCCTGGCGGCGGCCTGAAGCAGGCGCTGCGCGCTCGGACCATTGTCGGCCTCATCGACACGACATCCCCAGCCTCTCAGCAGCGTGCCGGCCAGCAGACGATTGGCGGCATGGTCGTCCGCCACCAGCACCCGGACTCCCTGCAACCCGGCATCGGTCATCAGGGGCGATGGGTCTGCATCGGACAGCGGTTCGAGTTCAGCGGTGAACCAGAAAACCGAGCCCCGCTCGATCTCACTTTCCAGACCGATGCTGCCATTCATCAACTCGGCCAGTTGCTTGGAAATGACCAGGCCCAGACCGGTTCCGCCGAAACGCCGGGTGGCCGAGTTGTCCAGTTGATTGAAGGGCGAGAAGAGCTGATCACGCTGATGCGCCGGAATGCCGATGCCGGTGTCGTGCACCGCGAAACGGATCAGCACCTTCCCGGGGGTGAGCGTCACCGGCATGACCTGGATGCTGACCTCACCCTGGTCGGTGAATTTAATCGCATTGCCCGCCAGATTGACCAGGATCTGACGCAGATAGCGGGGATCGCCGCGCACCCCGGCGGGGACATCCGAAGCGATGTAATAGGTCAGTTCCAGCGCCTTTTCCTGGGCATTGAAGGCCAGCATCTCCAGCACATCCTCCAGGGTGTCGCGCAGATCAAAGTCCTGCTGCTCCAGTTCCAGTCTGCCGGCTTCGATTTTCGAGAAATCCAGGATGTCATTGATGATGGCCAGCAGGCTCTCGCTGCTGGTACGCGCGATCTCGGCGAAGCGGCGCTGCTCCTCGTTCAGCCCGGTCTCCAGCAGCAGCCGGGTCATGCCGACAACGCCGTTCATCGGGGTGCGGATCTCATGACTCATATTGGCCAGAAAACGGCTCTTGGCCTGAGTTGACGCCTCAGCCTGCATCAGCGCCCGATCCAGCTCGCGGTTCTGACGCGCCATCTGCTGCGCGGCATGCTGGAGCTGGTATTCCGCCTTCTTGCGCTCGCTGACATCCTTGACGCCGCCATAAATCCTCAGACAGCCATCCTCGTCCAGCAGACGCTGATTGGTGATTTCGACCCAGATACAACTGCCATCGCGGCGGCGCAGCCGCAACTGGCAGGTCACAGGCTGGCCGCCGACCATGCTCTGAAGATGCTGATCGAAGAGCGGGCGGTCTTCGAGGATGATCAGGCGCCGCCAGGTGCCCATCGCCATGACCATCTCGGCCGTATGGCCGGTGATGCCTTCGACCGCGCCATGCACCCAGTCCAGCACAAAACGGCGGGGTCCGATCTCGGCAGCGGAGTAAGCGATGTCGGACATCAGGCCGGAGAGATGGCGAAAGCGCGACTCGTTCTTTCTGAGCGCCTCCTCCGCACGGCGCTGGCGCACGATGCGCCAGATGGCGTTGGCGACGAGCTGCATGCTTTCGACATCCATCTCGGTGTAGGGCGTCTCCCTGTTCCCCACCCCGGCCAGCATGTGCACCAGACCGCAGGCGCCGACCGGCACGCAGATGAAACGCTGCAACGGCAGGTGATTCTCCAGCAGACCCTGCCGCCGGGGATCCGAGGCGTAATCGTTGCACACGACCGGCGCGCACTGACGCAGCGCATCGGCCCAGATGCCAGCCTTGTGGAGCGGATAATGGACGGTGGCGGCGGGCATCCGGCAGTAGCCCTGTGCCAGGGTGGCGCGCGACCAGGCGACCAGCTCGATCGTCTCCTGATCGGCGTTGACCAGATGGATGAACGCGATCCGGCTGCCGGTCAGCGACTCGATCAGCTCCATGCCGTCCTGCATGAAGGCGATTTCATCCTGACCTTCGGCTGCAAGCGGCAGTTTCAACAGCGCATCGGCACGGCGATGCTGTAAATCCAGGGCGAATTCGGCCTGCTTGCGGGCGGTGATGTCGCGGTTGACGCCGCGCCAGCCCAGATCGGTGCCATCCGCATCGCGGATGGCACGACACTGATGCTCGATCCAGCGCACCTCGCCATCGGCGCGGCAGAGACGCAGCTCCAGCGTGAAACCCTGCGTCGCACACTCAGCGCCGCCGGCATCCTGATCCAGGGATCGGTGTGCCTGCCAGCGCGGCAGATCCTCGGGATGAATCAAACGATCCATGAGTTCGGGATCGGCGAGAAAGGCGTCCGGTCCATGGCCGCAGATGGACTCGCAGACAGGCGAGACATAGCCATATCGCCCGTCCGGGGTCATCCAGAAGTCCCAGTCCGCCGAATAGTCGGCAAGGATGCGATAGCGGGTCTCGCTCTCGCGCGAGCGGGCGTAGGCGGCGCGAATGTCCGCCTCCTGCCGCAGACCTTCGCTCAGATCCATGATCGCGCAGATGAGCTGGCTGTCGCCTTCGTCCTCCGCCGGGAGACGGGCAATATGAATCTCGCCCGCGAAGCCCCCGCCACTGGTGGTGAGAAAGTCCACCCTGGCGATCTGGGTGGCGCCGGACATCCAGGCCAGCCGCAGGGCATCGTCGAGACAGCCGTCAGCCGTGCGCGCCACCAGACGGGGCAGATAATGGCTGCGCAAATGGCGGTTGCGCAGACCGAACAGCCGCGCCGCCTCCTGATTGGCGTCCAGGATCAGACCATTGCGATCGACGACCAGAATCGCCTGAGGGATGCCGTAAAAGAGCGAGCTGTAACGGGTCGCCAGACGCTCGGCGCTGGCCTGGGTCGCCCGCAGTTCGGCGTTCTGCAGCTCCAGTTCGGCGTGGTAGATCCGCAGATTCTCGATCAGCTCGGCGAAATCCACCTCGCCTTCGATCAGATTTTTCTCCGCCCAGTCGAAGTCGCCGCGATCAAGCACTTCGCGTGCGCGCGCGCGGATTTTTGCCTGTCGGTTATCGGGATCAGGCTGATGTTCGTCGGATGAGGAAGCCATGAAAGCGTTCTGTGACCGTGCAATCGCCTTAAGCCAGGACGCCGGCAGGCAGTTGCATGCTGATGCAGTGCAGACTGCCGCCCTGACGAATGAGCGGTCGGCAGTCGAGCGGGAGGATGGTGCGAGCGGGGAAACAGTCGCCCAGTATGGATGCCGCCTCGGCATCGGCGGGATCGCCATAGACCGGGAGCAGGACCGCCTCGTTGAGGATGAGAAAATTCGCATAACCGGCCGGCAGACGCGCGCCCTCATCGTCCAGGATCGGGGCGGGAGACGGGAGCGGCACCAGGCGATAGGGCTGACCGTCGGGATCGCGCAGCACCTTCAATTCCTCTTCCATCGCCCGCAGCGCGGCATAATCCGCGTCGGCTGGATCGTCACAACGGGCATAGCAGATGGTTTGCGGGTCGCAGAAGCGCGCCAGCGTATCAATGTGCCCATCGGTGTCATCGCCAGTGATGGCGCCATGTTCCAGCCAAAGGAAATGCTCGATCCCGAGCCGGCGGCGCAGTTCGCGTTCGATCTCATCGCGCGAGCGGCCCGGATTGCGCAGCGGATCCACCAGGGTGCGCGTGACCGCAAGCAGCGTCCCCCAGCCATCGGTCTCGATGGCGCCGCCTTCGAGAACCAGGTCGCACGACTCGACCGGACAGTCGCCAAAAACGCCATCCGCCGCCAGATGCGCGGTAATGGCCGTATCCAGATCGGCCTGGAACTTGCCGCCCCAGCCGTTGAAGCGGAAGTCCAGCAGCAGCGGGCCGGCCTCGGTCATGAGACTGATGGGGCCATGATCGCGCGCCCAGGTATCGTTGCTCGGGGCGCTGGCGAGACGCAGCCGCGATTCATCGGCGCCGGCCTGTCGGGCCAGTCCGCGCACCCGTTCGGCCTGATCGCCATCGTGACAGACGATGAGGACCGGTTCGAAGCGGGTGATCAGGGCCGTCAGATCGGCATAGAGCGATTCGATCTCGGTCAGCCGCTCCGCCCAGTCGGTGTCGGCATGAGGCCAGGTCAGCATGACCCCGCTCTGGGGCTCCCATTCGGCAGGTAAACGGCGCATGGCATGAATCTCGTTAAACCGCGCCCGGCGCGGTATGCAATGGCGGTGGGGTGGAGCGATCTGGCGCAGCACCCTGGAATCCCGATTCCGTTCGCTGTCTGTCGTTGTCGTTGTCGTAATCGTCGGCTTGCGAATCTTCGATGACGATTACGGCAAGGATTACGACAACGACAACGGCAAGGATTACGACAGGGTCGCCAATCTTAACCCATGTGCGGCGCGAAGGATTCCGTTGCAGACCTGCGGATATGGGTCATTGATCGCCATAGTCATGCAGCAGCGCCAGCGCCCGTCCGGCATCCAGGGCGGGAAGAATCGGCAGCGGATCAAGCCGGTTGTCGATCACATAGTCGGTCAGCAGCATGCGGACCAGGGCGCGCAGATTCTCCGGCGCCCAGGGCTTGGAGACATAGCGGTCGAGTCCGGCCTCGTTGATGGCGCGGATGGTGTCGTCCTGATCGGCCTGCCCCGTCACCAGCGCCTTGCGGGTGCCGATGGCGCGGGGATCGCTCTTCAGCATGATCAGAAAGTCGATCCCGCTGATTCCCGGCAGACGATGATCGGCCAGCACCAGCGCCAGCCGGTCGCCGTCGGCGGCGATCTCGTCGATGACCTCCAGCGCGGTCGGCACATCCTCGGCCGATTCAACGCGGATCAGGCGGGCAAAGGTCGCCAGATCGCGCTCAATCGCCTCGCGAACCGGACTTTCGTCCTCCAGAATCAGGAGCGCCAGTTTCATATCGTGAATTCCTCATCAGCTAATGGCCCGTTGACGGGCAGGGTGACGGTGACCCGGGTGCGGCCCGGCGCGGAGACCAGACCAATGGTTCCGCCGTGGCTGTCGATGATCCGCCGTGCGATGGCGAGCCCGAGCCCGAGCCCGTAGCGAATCGAACCCGCTTTGGTGGTGAAACGCGGCTCGAAGACGCGCGGCAGGATAGCCGGATCGATGCCGCGTCCATTGTCCTGGATGCACACCCGAACATGCTGCGCGTCCGGCGCATCCGTGGTCAGCTCGATGCGCCCCTCGACCGGCAGCGCCTCCAGCGCATTGCTCAATAGATTCGTCCAGAGCTGGCCCAGCTCGCCCGGATGACAGCGGATGCGCGGCAGGTGCCCATAGTGACGCTCGATCTGCACCTCGCGCAACCGGTGTCCCATCAGACGCAGCGTATCCTCCAGACCGACATGCAGATCCACATCCGCGACCGGCTCGCCTTTCGGACGGCTGTAGGCGCGCAGACTCTCCACCAGCTCGCACATGCGCCGCGCGGCGACCTCGATGTTGCGCAGTGACGTGCCAAGACCGGCGGCGGATTCGATCAGATCGAGGCTCTCGGGGTCGCGCGCCAGTTCGCGTGCGCGCTCAGGGTCTTCGATCCCCGCCCGGACCAGACGCTGCGCCAGGGCGGAATCCTCAAGCACGCCTTCCAGCACGCGCCGTACCGCACGCTCTTCCGAGGTGCTGCGCGGCGGACGCTCGCGCTCGGCGGTCAGGGCCGCGCCCGCGACGGGGCCGCGCGGATGGCTCCTGAGCAACCGCTCCAGATCCTCGCCGATGAAACTGACCGCACGCATCATGGCCGTCACCGGGTTGTTCAGATCGTGCGCGATACCGGCCGCCAGCTCGCCAAGCGTGGCGAAACGCGCCTGCTCAACCAGTTCCACCCGCGCCGCTTCGAGCTGATGCAGCGCCTCGGCCAGACGCTGCCGCTCCTGCTCCAGCGAGCGGTTGAGCTGGATCTTCTCGACCTGGAGCTGATCGGCGCGCCGCAGCCGCCGGGCGAGCGCGCGGCTGGAAAGCGCCGCCAGCGCCGTGCCGAGCGAGGGATCGATCACCAGCGCCTGATCAAGCTGCGCAAAGGAGATCTGGACGGCCTCAATCTCAGTGGTCGCACGGGCGGTGAAGAACGCCTCCTGCTGCTGGAACAGCGACAGCAGACCGACCAGGGATCCGGTCGAACTGTGATGGAGCTGCAAATCACCGTCAGCCGTCGCCTGTTCGAGCGCGATCCGCCCGCGCAGCACCAGAAAGAGCGCCTTGACCTCGACACCCTCCTCGATCAGCCGGGTTCCAGCCGGCAGTTGCAGCCGTGGGCAGGGCCCCAGCGCACGCTCGATCCCGGCCAGAAACTGAGCGGTGATCGACTGCGCATCGCGTTCGAGCAGACGCAGCAGATCGCTTGCAGGTGATGCGAGCGGGCGGGGTGGATGGAAGGGATCAGATATCATGGATGTGGTGTGTTCTCAGCTCTTCTTCGTCAAGCGGGAGATGGCCAGGGCGGCCCTGTCCAGCGCCTTTTGCAGCACCTCCGGAGCGGGATTCGGCGCACGCCCCTCTGTGATGGACTGGTTGATCGCGGTGGCAATTCGTGCAATTTCCGTCAGGGCCAGCGAGCTGGCGGCCCCCTTGAGCCGGTGAGCCAGCGCGGCGGCCCCGGAACGGTCTCCAGCCGCCATGCGTTCGGCCATCTCCCGTCCTGCCAGACCATGAACCTCGGTGAAATGTCCCAGGATGCGCGCATAGACCGCGTCATTGCGGAAGAGATGCCGTCCCTGATCCAGGTCGAGGTCCGGCGTCGGGATACCGCCTGCCGCAGCAACGGCCGGCGCCTGGGACAGCCAGCCCAGCAGTATCCCGTAGAGGGCTTGCGGATCGACGGGCTTGCTGATGAAGTCGTTCATCCCGGCGGCCAGACAGCGATCACGGTCTTCCCCGAAGGCGTTGGCCGTCATGGCAAGAATGGGCACCCTGTCATGGTCGGAAAGGGCGCGAATGGCGCGGGTCGCCGCCAGCCCGTCCATCCCTGGCATCTGCATGTCCATGAGGATCAGGTCATAATCATGGTTCCGCGCCAGCGCCAGTGCCTCCAGGCCGTCGTTGGCGATGTCCACCACCAGTCCGACGGCGTCCAGAAGACCTTTGCTCACCTCCTGGTTGATGACATCGTCTTCAGCCAGCAGCACGCGGGCGCCACAGTAACGCTGCGACAGGACACGCTCGGCGTTGGACTCGAACGCCGCCGGTGCAGGCTGCGCGGTATCCGCGAACACCTGACCCGGAGCGGGTGCGGCGCTTTTGCCGAGACAGAGGGTGAACCAGAAGGTGCTGCCCGCCCCGAGCCGGCTCTCGACCCCGACCTCCCCACCCATGAGGGCAATGAGCTGGCGGTTGATGGCGAGTCCCAGCCCGGTGCCGCCATAGCGGCGCGTGATGGAGCTGTCGGCCTGTTCGAAGGACTGGAAGAGGCGATTCAGGTGCTCGGGCGCGATGCCGACACCGGTGTCCCGGATCTCGAAACGGAAGCGCTGCTGCACCGCGCCATCCTCTTCCAGGCGCACCTGAAGCCGGATCATGCCCTGCTCGGTGAACTTGATCGCATTGCCGAGAAAGTTCAGCAGGATCTGGGTCAGACGGGTCGGGTCGCCGCGCAGCCCCGGCCCCGCTTTCAGTGCCGGATCGAGATCCACCACCAGCTCCAGCCCCTTTTCCTGAACCCGCTCGCCGATCAGGGTGCAGACGCCCCGCAGCAGGGCGGGCAGATCGAGATCGATCTCTTCCAGGACCAGCTTCTGCTCCTCGATCTTGGCGATATCCAGGATGTCGTTGATGAGCTGGAGCAGATGCTGGGAGGCGTCGGCGATCTTGCCAAGCCGTTCCCGGCGACCTGGATCGGACTCCTTCTGCTGGAGCAGATAGGTCAGACCCAGAATCGCATTCATCGGGGTGCGGATCTCGTGACTCATATTGGCGAGAAAGGTGCTTTTGGCGCGGTTGGCCTGCTCCGCCGCCGCCTTGGCGGCGGCTAACGCGGCCTCGGCGCGACGGCGCATGACGATGCGCCAGAGGTCATCGGCGATGAGCTGAAGCTCATGCTCGTCGGACGCGTCGTAAGGGGTCGGTTTGTTGCCGACCCCGATCAATGCCCGGATCTGATCGCCTTCGACGACCGGCGCCCCCAGATGACGGATCAGATGGACATGGCCCGCCGGATAATGGCGGCGCACGGACAGTCCCTGATAATCGTTGTGGACGACCGGGCGGCGCAACCGCGCCGCGTCCGCCCAGACGCCGGCGGCGGAGATCGGATAATGGTTGTCATGGACGGCGCTGCACTGACTGAGCGTCCCGCTCGACCAGGTGGAGAACTGGAGGCTATCCTGGTCGTCGTTGACGAAGTGCAGATAACCGATCTCGCTCCCGGTCAGGCGCACCGCCTCGTCGATGCCGCGCTGCAGGAGGGCGCCTTCATCCATGGTGTCGGCCTGCTGGCTCATCTCGAACATCGCCTTGAGCCGCAGGTCGCTGATCAGAAGCTGGCGGTTTGCGGTCTCCAGGTCGGCCGTGCGCGCGGCGACCAGCTCCTCCAGGCGATCGCGATGCTGCTCCAGCTCGGCGGCAATCCGTTTGGATTCGGTGACATCCCGGCCCACCGACTGAAATTCCACACACTGGCCCTGAGCATCCAGCAAGGGTACATCCACCCATTGCAACCACCGGATCGTGCCATCGCGGGCGGTGGAAGGATGGTCGTACCGCAGCGTCTGCGGCTGGGCGGCGAGTTTGCGGTAACTCGCGATCACGGCTTCCCGTTCGGCCTCGGGGATGAAGTCAAACCAGCGGCGCCCGATCAGGTTCTCGCCACTGGCGGCGAACAGCGCGCGGTAGGCGCTGTTGACGAAGGTCAGGGTGCTGTCGGGCAGCCAGCGGCAAACGGCGTCGTCCTGACTCTCGACCATCGCCCGATAGCGGGCCTCGCTCTCGCGCAGCGCCGCTTCAGCCGCCCGGCGCTCACTGATGTCCTGGAAGGTGCCTGTCAGATAAGACTCTCCGGCGTCCTCCACCCGTCCGACACAGCGCAGTTCCGCCCAGAAGCGCCGGCCCGAGGCGGGAATGATCTCGCATTCGATGGTGAAGGGCGTATTGGCCTCCCATGACTCCTGAAGCTTGCGACGGATCAGCGGCAGGTATTCGGGCGCGTAGTATTTCAGCCCCTCCTCCAGCGTATCTGGCGGTTGATCCAGGGGATGTCCGAGCAGGTGGTAGATCGCCTCGGTCCACATCAAGGCGCCGGTGACGGGATTGGCTTTCCAGCCCCCCAGTCGGGCGATGGACTGGCTCTCCCGGAGAAACAGCATGGTTTCCTGGAAGATCCTTTCGGTTTGCCGTTGCTCGGTGATGTCGTACCAGATGGCCGCGAAATAGCGACGGTTGCGGATCTCAAGGACGCGATTCGCGACGCGCATGTGACGGATCTCGCCCGCTTTGGTGCAATGAATCACCTCGAAGACGCCCCCGCCCTGCTCAATCAGCGTGCGCGTCTGCTCCGCCACCCGATCCGCTCCCCAGACGCCCTGAATGCGTTCAAGGGTCAGCCGTGCAAACTCCTCGCGCGTATAGCCGAGTCCCTGACAGGCGGCGTCGTTAAACTCGATGAAGCGCCGGGTCTCGGCGTCGATCAGCACGATGCCTTCCGTCGTCTGGTTGACGATGGCGCTGTAGATCTCCTCGCGTTCCTGCAGGGCGCGCTGCTGCGCCTTGCGGTCGCTGATGTCGCGGTTGACGCCGCGCCAGCCCAGATCGGTGCCATCCGCATCGCGGATGGCACGACACTGATGCTCGATCCAGCGCACCTCGCCATCGGCGCGACAGAGACGCAGCTCCAGCGTGAACCCCTGCGTCGCACACTCAGCGCCGCCGGCATCCTGATCCAGGGATCGGTGCGCCTGCCAGCGCGGCAGATCCTCGGGATGAATCAAACGATCCATGAGTTCGGGATCGGCGAGAAAGGCGTCCGGTCCATGGCCGCAGATGGACTCGCAGACAGGCGAGACATAGCCATATCGCCCGTCCGGGGTCATCCAGAAGTCCCAGTCCGCCGAATGGTCGGCAAGGATGCGATAGCGGGTCTCGCTCTCACGCAAGCGGGCGTAGGCGGCGCGAATGTCCGCCTCCTGCCGCAGACCTTCGCTCAGATCCATGATCGCGCAGATGAGCTGGCTGTCGCCTTCGTCCTCCGCCGGGAGACGGGCGACATGCATCTCGCCCGCGAAGCCCTCGCCACTGGCGGTGAGAAAGTCCAGTCTGGTATGGGCGGTGCCGGACATCGCGGCCAGCCGCAACGCCTCGTTGAGACAGCCGTCTGCCGCCCGCGCCACCAGACGGGGCAGATAATGGCTGCGCAAATGGTGATTGCGCAGACCGAACAGCCGCGCCGCCTCCTGATTGGCATCCAGGATCAGACCATTGCGATCGACGATCAGAATCGCCAGCGGGATGCCGTAAAAGAGCGAGCTGTAACGGGTCGCCAGACGCTCGGCGCTGACCTGGGTCGCCCGCAGTTCGGCGTTCTGCAGCTCCAGTTCGGCGTGGTAGATCCGCAGATTCTCGATCAGCTCGGCGAAATCCACCTCGCCTTCGATCAGATTTTTTTCCGCCCAGTCGAAGTCCCCGCGACTGAGTACCGCACGCGCACGCGCATGAATCTTTGCCTGGCGGCTGTCGGGGTCTGTCAAATCACTGTCTTCTGAGGAAGCCATGGTTGCGTCCAGTAATGGTCATTTGAGTCCGCTGGCTTCGGTGCGGACAGCATGAGTCTCGGTCATGCCGGAATCGACCAGCCAGTCATGCGCAAATCGTTCCGGGCACAGGGGGCGCGCGAAGAAGAAACCCTGGGCCTGATCGCAGCCCTGTTCGCGGAGAATCGCGCGCTGCTCCTCGGTTTCCACCCCTTCGGCGATGACCGCGAGTCCGAGTGCATGGCCGAGCGCGATGATGGTCGAGACAAAGACGCGATCATCCGCGCGACTCTCCAGTTCCTGAACAAAGCGACGGTCGATCTTGAGTGCATCGATGGGGAGATCGCGCAGATAGCTGAGACTGGAATAGCCGGTGCCGAAATCGTCAATCGCCAGTCGGATGCCGAGCGTCTGCAATGACGTCAGGGTTTCCATGGTCGTCGCTTCGGAATCCAGGAGTGTCGATTCGGTTAGTTCAAGCGCGAGCCATTGGGCCGGCAGGTCGTGTGTCGCCAGGAGATCCGCGATCTGCTGCGTCAGGTTGGGACTGCGGAAGTGTTTCGCCGCAAGATTCACCGCCACCGGCACGGGCGGATAGCCGGCCTGACGCCAGGCGACCAACTGGCGACAGACCTCGGACAGCATCCAGTCACCGATCTCGACGATCAGATGACTGGATTCCGCCACCGGGATGAAGGCGCCCGGCGGCAGCAGCCCCCGGCTGGGATGCTCCCAGCGCACCAGCGCCTCGGCCCCCAGCAGGCGACCGTCGGCCAGATTCACCTTGGGTTGATAATGGGCGCGCAACTGACCGGCAGCCAGCGCCACGCGCAGCTCACCGCTCAGTGTGAGTCGCTCGACGGCGGCGCGATTCATGTCCTGATTGAAGAAGACGACCGTATTGCGTCCGCCGCCTTTCGCCTGATAGAGGGCCGTGTCCGCATTTTTCAGCAGATCACCGATGGTCGTGGCGTCCTGAGGCGCGAGGGCGATCCCGATTGACAGGGTGACTGACAACTCATGCGGCGCAAGCAGAAAAGGCGCCCTGAACGCTCTGAGCACCTTGTGGGCGACCTCTTCCGCGCCCGTTTGCTCGGTCTCCGGCAGCAGCAGGACGAACTCATCGCCGCCGAGACGGCACAGGGTGTCGGATTCGCGGACAAAGGCCGCCAGACGCCTGGTCGCCTGTATCAGGAGCTGATCCCCCGCGCTGTGACCGAGCGAATCGTTCACATCCTTGAAGGCGTCGAGATCCATGAACAGCAGGGCCACGGAGCGGCGGTTGCGTGTCGCCAGCGACAGCGCCTGTTCGGCGCGTTGAGTCAGAAGCGCGCGGTTGGGGAGATCGGTCAGCGGGTCAAAATAGGCAAGATGTTCGATCCGCTGCTCGGCCTCCTTCTGGGATGTGATGTCATTGGCGGTGCCGACATAGTGAGTCAGTTTCCCGGACTCATCGCGGACCTCGGTGAGGGTTGACAGAACCACCGACAACCCGCCGTCTTTACAGCGGTTGATGAACTCGCCCTGCCAGCGGCCCTGACTGGCCAGACAGTCCCAGACCGCTTTGTAGAAGCTGTCCGGGTGATGCCCGGATTTCAGAAGCCGTGGGTCAAGACCCAGCACTTCGGCCTCTTCGTACCCGGTGATCTCGGTGAAGGCCCGGTTGACCGCGACAATCCGCCGTTCGGCGTCGGTGACGATGAGCGATTCGCTGACTGACTCGAAGACCGCCGAGGCCAGACGCTGACGCGATTCGGCCTGGTGGCGGATATAGGTACTGCCGAGTGCGGACGCGACGGCGCGCAGGACGCTGTCTTCGGCCGTCGTCCAGGCGCGACCGATGCCGCAGTCAGCGAACCCGATGACACCCCAGAACTGGCCCTGGACGAGAATCGGCAGGATCAGCAGCGAGTTGATCCCCTGCGGGGCAAGGAATGCCACCACCGGAGCTGGCAGCTCACCGAGACTCCCGGCAATCGAGTGACCCGCCGACAGGCGCTCCCACCAGCCGGCAAAGACCGGCTCATAGTCCAGGACGCGCAGCGACGGATCTGGCGGGGAAGAGTCAAGCGGCGGGGCGCGCCAGGCGTTCAGCCACTCTGCCTGACGCCGCCCCGTCCGGGCATGCTGACGATTCTGAAAGACATAGGCCCGATCAGCCCCCACCGCACGCCCCAGGATCTCCAGGGCGGACTGGATGGCGCAATCGAATGCCGGGTCAGACAGCAGCTCGGCCAGCGCCGCTGCGGTCGCCTGCAGCAGGCGGTCGCGCTGTTCCAGTGTGCGCTGGGCCTGGCGACGCTCGGTGATGTCGGTCAGCATCGCGGTCACGGTGTTGGGCGCACTCTGAAAGGCCGTGATCTCGTAGTCCCTGGAGACGATCTCGTCGCGGTAGGCGACCGCCTCCCAGTGATGCGTACCCCCATGCCGGGCCAGTTGGCGGTAGATTCGCGGCCGCTCGGTCGCCGTGACCGCAGGCAGCAGCTCCTCCAGTGAGATCCCGAGCCGCTGGCTGCACGGACGTTGCAGAATGTGATCGACCGCCGCATTGGCTTCGATCAGGATCAGGGCGTCATCTGACTGGAGTTCGAAGACACCAATGGCGATCGGTGCATGGCTGACGATGCCGCGCAAGCGCGACTCGCGTTCCGCAAGCTCGGCGGTGCGGCTCGCGATCAATGCCTCGGCACGGATCTGCTGCGCCAGCAGCGAATAGAGATAGAGGGCGCACAAACCGGTCACGAGAGAGCCGGCAACCAGGATCCATGCGGCGTCAAACGGATGCGAGGAGAGACGTTGCAGCTCAGAGAAGATCCCAAGGGTCAGGGCCAGACCGATCACGACCACCAGCGTCGCCCCGGCCCAGGCATGGGCCACGCTGGCGCCTGAAGCGCCGTAAGGATTGCGCCGGTTAATCCAGGCGATCAGGAGAAACAGTGTGATCGCGCTCAAGCCAAGCGTACCGATCAGGGTGTCGCTGGTCTGCCGGGCGACCTGCGAAATATCCTGGCGGATCGGGGCGCGCAGCAGGAAGGCAGGCCGCCCGTCAAGATCCGTCATCAAATCGTACACAAAATCAGGGTCGGCGCGATCCGGATCGATCCAGGGCTGACCCGGCTGGAGCCGCTGCCAGAGCCCCTGCTCCGCCGGGCTCAGACGTGAATCGCCCTGAGCGAAGAGCATGAAATCCACCTGGACCCGCTCCGCCAGCTCATGCAGGAGCGCGGTCGAGAGCCGGCGCGCCATGAGCAGTCCGCCCCTGGATGGACCGGTGCCCTCTGTGGTCAGGATGGACCCCGCCGAGACGAAATAGAATCCCGCCTCGGTGTCAAGCAGACCCGCGATGGACCGCCCCTCAGCCCATACCGGGCGCAGCCACTCGATGCCGGAAACCCGGTCTCCGGCGAACTGCTCCGGGATCAGCTCGCCTCCACGCTCGGCCACATGCCCGCCCCGGTAAACGACCTGTCCGCGCGCCGACAGGACCAGGCAGAGATTGATCCGGGTGCCACTCTCCAGCATCGGCCAGTTGCTGAAATTATTCTGGATATAGTCCGCATTGCCGTCAGCGGCGAACCGATAGGTGTCATCCCAATTCGACCAGTCGGCCAGGGTGCCGCCAAGCTGACGCAGCTCGCCCCTGAGTGCACCTGCGGCGCGCTGGAGATCCTCAATGGCCTGTGCATGCTGCAACCGGGCAAACGCAGGCTCCACGATCCAGCGATCCACCGACCCGATGGCGATCACCACGAGCAGGGAGCCGGTCAGGGGCAGAAGAATCGCGCGAAGTCTGGAGGTCAGCGCCCGGCCATCGGGTCGCAGGTAAATCGTGTCGCCGGATGCCATGGTGTCGCGCCCATACGAGCCAGGGGAATGTGAGGGGTCATGCGCGCCAAAGCATGAGCCATGATCTGATCGTTGTCGTAATCGACAACGACAACGACAACGACAACGACCGTGGCAGCGGTGTTCTTTCGTCGAGCCGTTTCACTTAATTTTTGAGCCGGTCCTAAGTGGTGCAGTGCGACGCCGAATCCAATGGGCCACGCTTTTTTCGTATGATAACCGACCCTCAGTGCAGCGAAAATCCAGGGTCGGCCAGATCTGTGGCCCGCTCATGCTGCGCGCGGCATCTATCTCGGACGCTCTGGATCACCGCATCGCTATGAGAATCCCCGGCACGCACCGCTTCGTCACAACCCTGATCGCCCTGTCAGCCGTCCTGAGTCTGGTCACCGGCCTGATCCTGGTCGGTGCGGCCCTGGAGGACACGCGCCGCCTGGCAACCGAGGTGCATCTCAAGATGCAGAGCCTGACGCCGGCCATCGACCGCGACAGCGGCGACGCAGCGGGCCGGATCGATGTCAATCTGCGCGAGATCAGCGGCAACCTGGAGCAATGGCGGAAAACGCTCCTCGATTATGCCCTTCTCGGCGGACTGTTTTTTCTCACGACCCTGCTCCTGCTCGTCTGGTTGCAGTTCAGACGCGCGGAGGAGAATCGCGGTCTGCTGCGCACCCTGATGGACACCATCCCGGATCTGGTCTGGCTCAAGGATCCGAACGGCGTCTATATCGCCTGCAATCCGCGCTTCGAGCAGTTCTTCGGCCATCAGGAAACCGACATCGTCGGCCAGGACGACTACCGGTTCATGGATCGCGAACTGGCCGAGTTCTTCCGCAACAACGACCGTCTGGCGGTGCAGGCTGACGGCCCCAGCCTCAACGAGGAATGGCTGACCTTCGCCCGCGACGGCTATCGCGGTCTGTTCGAGACCATCAAGACGCCGATGAAGACCGCCCAGGGCAAGCTCATCGGCGTGCTCGGCATCGCCCGCGACATCACCCGCCAGCGGGAAACGCTCGATGCGCTGCAAATGCGCGAAGACCTCTATTCGTCCATCGTGAGTCAGGCCGGGGACGGCATTGTCCTGATCGATCCCGAGACCTGCCGTTTCATGGAGTTCAACGACGCCGCCTGTGAACTGGTCGGCTACAGCCGTCAGGAATTCGCCGATCTGACCCTGTTCGATCTCCAGTTCGACCACGGGGAAGAGGACGTCAGACAGATCATGGCGCGCATCCTGGAGGGGACGCTCAGTCGCTTCGAGGTGCGTCATCGGCACAAGGACGGACGCCCGCGCGACACCTGGGTCAGCAATCGCCCGCTCCAGATCCGTGGTCAACGGCTCCTGACGGCGATCTGGCACGACATCACAGGCCGCAAAGCGGCCGAGGCCGCCTTGCGCGAGGAACGCCGCTTCCGCGAGACCATCATGGAATCGATCCCCGGCATCTGCTACGCCCTGGACCGGGACGGCAACCTGCTCTACTGGAACCGGACGCTGGAGCGCATCATCGGCTGCGCCCCCGATGCGCTGACGGGACGGAATGCGCTCGATTTCTTCGTGGGCGATGACCGGCAACTGATCGGCGAGCGCATCGAGGCCGCATTCGCCGCTGCCGCAACCGGGACAGCGGTCGAGGCCGACGCAACGGTCGTAACCGCAAACAGGCCGGGCATTCCATTCCATTTCACCAGCCGACCGATCAACATGGGCGGTCAGCCGGTGCTGGTCGGGGTCGGCATCGACGTCTCTTCACGCAAGGAGGCCGAGGATTCGCTCAGACGGCTCAACGCCGAGCTTGAACAGCGCGTGCAGCAGCGCACCGCCGACCTGCTGGCGGCTCACACCCGGTTGCAGGACACCCAGTTTGCGATGGACAGCGTGGGCATCGGCATCACCTGGGCGGACTTTGCGAGCGGACGCTTCATCCATGCCAACCGTTTCTCAGCGGAATTCCTGGGCTACAGCCTCGAAGAACTGCTGAGTCTGCACGTCTCGGACATCGACCCGAATTTCCCCCCGGAGATCTACGCCCGAACGGTCCAGGACATCAGGAAACGCGGTCATGTCCAGTTCGAGACCGAACACCTGACCAGGGACGGGCGGCGGCGTCCGGTCGAAATGACCATCTACTACCATGCCGACGGCGAGTGCGCCGCGCCCCGGCTGATCGCCTTCATGTCCGACATCGCACACCGCAAGGAGGCGGAGGCGGCCCTGCTCCAGGCCAAGGAGGCGTCCGAGGCGGCGAACGCGGCCAAGAGCGCATTCCTGGCCAACATGTCGCACGAGATCCGCACCCCGCTCAACGCCATTCTCGGGCTCAATCACCTGCTCAGGAAGGAAGGGGTCTCGCCGTCGCAGATGCAGCGGCTCGACAAGATGGAGATCGCGGGACGGCACCTGCTGTCGCTCATCAACGACATCCTCGATCTCTCGAAGATCGAGGCCGGACGCATGGATCTGGAACACAACAACTTTCACCTGTCATCCGTACTCGACAGCGTCGCCTCCATCGTCCGGGATTCGGCCATCGGCAAAGGCCTGACGCTTGAGGTGGATGCAGATGGCGTGCCCCTGTGGCTGCGGGGCGACGTCACCCGCCTGCGTCAGGCGCTGCTCAACTTTGCCAGCAACGCCGTCAAGTTCACCGAGCAGGGAAGGGTCTGTCTGCGCTCCATCCTCCTGGAGGAGCAGGGTGATGCACTCATGGTGCGCTTCGAGGTGGAAGATACGGGCATCGGTCTCACCCCTGAGCAGCAGAACCGTCTTTTTCAGACATTCGAGCAGGCCGACGGCTCAACCTCACGCCGCTTTGGCGGTACCGGCCTCGGGCTCGCCCTGACCAGGCGTCTGGCGGAACTCATGGGCGGACGGGTTGGGCTGGACAGTACCCCCGGGGTCGGCAGCACCTTCTGGTTCATTGTCCCGCTCCAGCGCGGACACGGCCCCATGCCCATTCCGCCGCCGGCGAAGACCGTCGCCGGAGCCGAAGCCATGCTGCGTTCACGGCATCGGGGCGCACGTTTGCTGCTTGCCGAAGACAACCCGATCAACATCGAGGTCGTCCTGGAGATGCTCCACGCCGTCGAGATGGATGTCTGCGTCGTCGAGAACGGTCGCGAGGCCGTCGAGCGGGCGCGACACCAGACCTTCGACCTCATCCTGATGGACATGCAGATGCCGGAGATCGGCGGGCTCGAAGCCACGCGGATCATCCGCACCCTGCCCCAGTGGGCCGAGCGCCCCATCGTCGCCCTGACCGCGAATGCCTTTGCCGAGGACCGACAAGCTTGCCTGGCCGCTGGCATGAATGACATGCTGATCAAACCGGTCGAGCCCGACCGGCTCTATGCCGCACTGCTCCAGTGGCTCTCTTCCGCCGCACGCAGCGAGGGCGAATTCACCCCGACAGGGACCGCGCCACCAGTACCGGAGCCGGACAATGCGCAGATCATCCAGGCGCTGCGGACGCTGCCCGACATGGATGTCGATGCCGGACTCGCCAGACTCCGGGGCAACCCGCTCAAATATCTCACCCTGCTGCGTCAGCTCGTCGATGCCCAGAGCCTGCAAATGGCCGAGATCGAGCAGGTGCTGGATGCCGGCGACCGGATCGCGGCAAAACGCATGGCCCACAGTCTCAAGGGCTGCGCCGCCACGCTCGGCCTGACCGAGATCTCGGGACTGGCCTGCGATGTCGAGCAGTTGCTCAAATCCGAGGAGGATCCGGCGTCGCAGCTCGATGCGATCCATGCTGGCGTCGCCAGGATCCGGGAGGGACTGCAACGGCTGGAATCCATCCTCGCCCCCGCACGCCAGCCGCAGTGACCGGCGCGGCATCGCCTGACGCTCACAACAGCCCCAGCGCACCCCAGACCGTCGGCATCAAAAGGGCCAGCAGCAACGCGCCGAATCCGCCGATCACGATGCCGCTCAGGATCATCTCGGAGGTCGGCACCTCGCCGGTGGCATAGGCGAGCGCATTGGGCGGGGTGGAGATGGGCAGGGCCATCGCCAGCGAACAGGCCAGCGCGACCATGACCCCCACCGCCGTGGTGTCGATCGGCAGACCGACGGCCAGACTCAGGGCCAGCGGCACCAGCAGATTCGCCGTCGCCGAATGGGAGATGACGGTCGCAAGCCCAACCGCGATGGCGACCAGCAACAGCAGCAACAGGGCCAGCGGCAGCGTCTCCCAGGCCACCAGACCGATCAGCCAGACATCGAGCCCGCTGTAACCGATGCCCGTGCCCAGCGCGATCCCCCCGGCGACCAGCCAGAGCACCGGCCATTGCAGTCGTCTGAGATCGTCCGCGCCCATGACCTGCGTGGCGAGCAGGGCGACCACCGGCATGAAGCCAACCGTGGAGGACGAAATACCGTGCAGGGGTTCGGTGAGCCAGAGCAGGATCGTCGTCCCGGCGATGACATAAAAGAGGATTGCCGCCGGGGAGCGGTCGAAGTCGGCGTCGAGTTCGAGCCCCAGGGATGCATCTTTGGGGACATAGCGATAGGCCAGAAACCACCAGGCGAACAGCAGCAGGATCAGCATCAGCGGCACGGCCAGCGCCATCCAGCCGATGAATGACACGCCCTGCCCCTGCGCCTGGAGCGCCGCGAGCGCGATGGCATTGGGTGGAGTGCCGACCGGGGTGCCGATGCCGCCGATGTTGGCGGCGACCGGAATCGCCAGCGCGACCCCGGTACGCGCCCGCCCGCCCGGCAGCGCGGCGAGGATCGGGATGACCACGGCGAACATGGTCGCCGTGGTCGCGGTATTGGAGACGAACATCGACAGCAGCGCAGTGATCGTCATCAGCCCCAGCAGCGAGCGGCGCGCGTTGCCGGCGAAGGGGCGCAGCATGATGGCGGCGAGGCTGCGATCCAGGCCGTATTTGTGCGCGCCGTCGGCGATCAGAAAGCCGCCGAGAAAGAGCATGATGACCGGATTCGCCAGGGCCGCGAAATAGCTCGCCGCCGGTGGCAGTTTGCCCGCCGTCGCCATCAGCGCCTGATCCGAGAGCATCAGCACTTCGAGCAGGATCACCAGCGCCGCCGTGGCATAGAGCGGGATCGCCTCAGTCACCCAGAGCAGGATCGCGAGCAGAAAGATGGCCAGCATCCGCTGCCCGGCAGGCTCCAGTCCGGGGATCTCGACCAGCAGTGCGGCGACAAAGGCGAACACGCCAAGCAGCAGACCCCAACGCTGGACCGGCGTGGGAATGGGAAGGCGACGCGACGAGCGGGGACTGGCAAACGACATGGATGGATCCGGGAATGACGCTGAAAGCGGTATTCGGACAAGGATCGCATATCGCGCCACGCCAGGGCGGGCATTTTGCCAACCGGACCCGCGCCGGGCAGTGAATTTCCGTTCGATCTGTCGTATTGTGAGCCGGCAACAGGCTCGGAGCGGGGGCTCGATTCGTCCCCATGATTTCAAGTGATCAATCGAGACAGAGACGCCAAAGGTCGCCCATGACAGAGCCACCCAGCGACGACATCGCCACCCTGCGCCGGATCCTCAGAAAGCATCGCGTGATTGCCGTGGTCGGGCTGTCGGCCGAGTGGCATCGCCCGAGTTATTTTGCCGCCAAATACATGCAGGGACATGGCTATCGGGTGATTCCGGTCAATCCGCGCTACCCGGAAATTCTCGGCGAACGCTGTTATGCGCGGCTGGAGGACATCCCGGAGCCGGTCGATATGGTCGATGTCTTCCGCCGCAGCGCGGATGTGCTGCCGATTGCCGAGTCGGCCATCGCCATCGGCGCCAGATGTCTCTGGCAGCAGATCGGGGTGCAGAACCACGAAGCCGACCGTCTCGCGCGCGCCGCCGGCCTGGATACGGTCATGGATCGCTGCGTCAAGATCGAGCATGCGCGTCTGTTCGGCGGACTGCACTGGGCCGGGGTCAATACCGGCGTCATTTCCGCCAAGCGTCCACTCTGAAGGCAGTTTCCTCATGGCCGATCACGTTTTCCAGCCCGAGACCCTGGCGATTCACGCCGGACAGGTTCCCGACGCCGCCACGGGTGCACGGGCGCTGCCCATCTATCAGACCACCAGCTTTGTGTTCGACAGCGTCGATCATGCGGCATCCCTGTTCAATCTCCAGACCTTCGGCAACGTCTATTCGCGTCTCTCGAACCCGACCGTGGCGGCGCTCGAAGAGCGGATCGCCGCGCTCGAAGGCGGACGGGCGGCGGTGGCTGCCGCCAGCGGCATGGCTGCCGAGTCGCTGGCGCTCATGACCCTGCTGCGCGCGGGCGACCATCTGGTCGCCTCGGGCGCGCTCTATGGCGGAAGCGTGACCCTGCTGGCGGTGGATCTCGCCAAATTCGGCATCGAGACGACCTTTGTCGAGGCCGCCAACCCGGACGCCTTCGCGGCGGCCATGCGCCCGAACACCCGCGCCATCTTTGCCGAAAGTCTGGGTAATCCCAGTCTGACCGTGCTCGACATCGCCGCCGTGGCCGAAGTGGCGCACGCGCACGGAGTGCCGCTGGTGGTCGATAACACGGTGCCCTCGCCCTTTCTCTGCAACCCGTTCGCGCTGGGGGCCGACATCGTCGTGCATTCGGCGACCAAATATCTGGGCGGGCATGGCACCACACTGGCCGGGGTCGTGGTCGAGAGCGGTCACTTCCCCTGGGACAATGGCAATTTCCCCGGCATGACCGAGCCCTCGCCCGGCTATCACGGCGTCAGGTTCTACGAAACCTTCGGTGATTTCGGCTTCACCATGCGCTGCCGCATGGAGACCCTGCGGGTGCATGGCGCCGCGCTCTCCCCCACCAGCGCCTGGCAGATTTTGCAGGGCGTCGAGACCCTGGGGCTGCGCATGGAGCGGCACTGCCGCAACGCCCGCGCCGTGGCTGAGTTTCTGTGCAGCCATCCGCAGGTCAGTTGGGTGAATTATCCCGGTCTGCCCGACGATCCTCAGTACCCATTGATCGCGCGCCAGATGCGCCAGATCGACGGCGCGCCCGGCGCCTCCGGCCTGCTCGCCTTCGGCGTGCGCGGCGGACTGGAGGCCGGTATCCGTTTCATCGAGTCGGCCCAGTTCATGAGTCATCTCGCCAACATCGGCGATACCCGCACCCTCATCATCCACCCGGCCTCCACCACCCACCGTCAGCTCGACGCCGACCAGCAGCTTGCCGCCGGCGTGCGCCCGGACATGATCCGGGTCTCGGTCGGCATCGAGCATATCGACGACATCCTGTGGGACATGGATCGGGCGTTAAGCCGAGTCTAGTCTTCAGTCAGGCTGAGCTTTCGCCATTTCGTCACCCGGCTGTCACACAAGCATCATCTGCCGTCCATCCACGGCTTGTAACATCATTGCTCCCTGTTGCCCCATTACCTGGAGAAATGAATGATGCGAACAAGGCATGCGAGATGGCTGCTCCCTTCCGCCATGCTGGTTGCTGGCGGTGTCGGGATCGGTCAGGCGACGGTCGATGACAACGCCCTGCGCAAGACGGCGCAGGAGCTGCGCGCCGTCACGCAGGAGATGCAGTTTCAGCGGATCGCAACACTTGGCAATTATCGGAATCTCGGCGCAGACGCCATCGACCAGGAAACGGTATCGGAGATCGTGGCCGCCACCAAAGACGGCATGATGCTGGTCTACACCGACAGCCCTGGCGAGCGGATCGGTTTCGTCAGTATCGTCAATCCAGCCTCCCCGATCCCGAAAGGCACCCTGGCGATGGGTGGCGAACCAACCTCGGTCGATGTGCTCGGCAATGAGTACGCGCTGGTCGCCGTCAATACCAGCGAGGACTATGTCAACACCAGTGGCAAGCTGGTGGTGGTGAACGTCAAGACGCGGAACATCGTGCGCGAGATGCCGCTTGGCGGCCAGCCCGATTCGATCAAGATCGGTCCCAATGGCCGGTACGCCGCCATCGCCATCGAGAACGAGCGGGACGAGGAGGTGGAGGTCGATGGCGTCGAGGGCGGTCTGCCGCAGCCTCCCGCCGGATCACTCGTGATCGTCGATATGCTGGGAAAAGCGCCCGCACAATGGCAACTGCGCACGGTCGCGCTCACCGGCCTGGCCAGCTATGGCGGGGACGATCCCGAACCCGAATTCGTCGATGTGAACGCCAGCAATCAGGCCGTGGTGACGCTACAGGAGAACAATCACCTGGCCGTGGTCGATCTGGTCAAGGGCGAGGTGATCCACGACTTCGATGCCGGCAAAGTCACCCTGAACGGCATCGACCGTACCGAGGATGGCGTCATCTCGCTGACCGAATCCCTGGCCGATGCCCCGCGCGAACCGGATGCCGTCACCTGGCTGCCGAACGAGGCGAACGGCTCCTGCCGGATCGCAACCGCCAACGAGGGTGATCTCTTCGGCGGCAGTCGCGGCTTCTCCCTCTTCGACTGCAAGGGTAACCTCCTGTTCGACAGCGGCAGCACACTGGAAGAGATCGCGGTTCAGCACGGGCATTACCCGGAGAGCCGTTCCGAAAACAAGGGCGTCGAGCCGGAGGCGATCGAGTACGGGCGCTTTGCCGGCGACGACTATCTGTTCGTGGGCAGCGAACGCGGCAGCTTCGTCGCCGTGTATAAGGTTGTCGGGAAAAAACCGAGCTTCGTGCAACTCCTGCCCGCGCCGCTCGCCCCGGAAGGCGTCCTCGCCATTCCCTCGCGCAACCTGCTGATCGCCAGCGGTGAGAGCGACGACCCCAGTTATGGGGTGCGGTCCAGCCTGATGATCTATCAGCTCAAGCGGGGCCAGCCGACCTATCCGCAGATCGTCTCGGATGATCGTGCCTTTGCGCCGATTCCCTGGTCGGCGCTGTCGGGCCTGGCCGCTGTGCCGGGCAAGCGCGACAGCCTGCTTGCGGTCTGGGACTCCTACTACAGCGAGAGCCGGATTCTCTGGATCGATGCCTCGGCGCGTCCGGCGATCGTCACCGACGATCTCCTCATTCAGGGCGGTACCGGCAATTACGACCCGGAAGGCATCGCCGTTGCGCCGGACAACACCTTCTGGATCGCCAGCGAGGGCAATGCCGACGACTCGCGTCCGAACCGTCTGCTCCAGGTCAATCCCAAAACGGGTCAGGTGCTGCGTGAAATCGGGTTGCCGGCAGAGATTCTGGCCTGCCGCAAGGCAGCCACGGCGCGCAAGACGCTGGGTTCGGGCTTTGAGGGTCTGGCGGTGCAGCCGGTCAAGGGCGGCTACCGGCTGCTCGTCGCCCAACAGCGCGGCTGGGACTACAGCACGCCGGAGTGCGAGGATCTGGACGACGATGCGGGCGGATTGAATGCTCGTGGCGAGCCGAATCGGACCCGTATCTGGACCTATGACCCGGCTCAGGGCACCTGGGATCACTTTGCCTGGACGCTGGCGCCGCTGACCGCGAACGCCGCCTGGGTCGGCCTGTCGGAGATCAGCCGCGCCCCGGATGGCTCCTATATCCTGATCGAACGCGACAACCTGACCGGCGATTTCGCAAAGCGCAAAACGCTTGTCAGGATCACGCTTGACAAGGCTGACGACGGTCTCATTACCCAGGGCGAGAAAGCGATCCATAACCTCATGCCCGGTCTGAAGGCGAATCATGGCTGGATCACCGACAAGCCGGAGGGTGTCGCGGTCACAAGCGCCGGCCTGACCTTTGTGGTCACCGACAACGACGGGGTCGAGGACTGGTCTGGAGAGACCGGGTTCCTGGGGCTCGGCGGATACAAAAAGCTGTTCAAGTGAGCATGGCTGCCAGGTCAATCCTGGCGGATGAACGGGGCATGGACGCCCTACCTGACCCGATCCCGTCTTTTAGCACGACCTCTTGTTTTCCATCTATTTCCCGCCAAGGAAGTAGTCTCGCACTGCCCGCGCGCCCTCCTGTCGGGCAACCCTTCAGTCTCTCAGGAACTGCACGGTAGAGACCCTGGTCGGTCAGATCACCTCCCGGTCGAGAAACACCGGCGCCATGCGCCAGTCGATCTGGGCCTGAATGGCCGGGAACAGCCGCGCGAGAAACTCCGGGAGGAAGCCTTCCAGGGGCGCTCTACCCATCCAACCTCGCTAAAATATCTCTCTCATTCAACGTGACTGAACCAGAGAGGCTGTCGGGGTGGTAATCTTGAAGAAAGGCATCGACATCCAGGAGCGATCCGCCCGCCAACGGCTGGACAGCCTGCCCAAGCGCCTTCTGCTCGCCGTCATGCTGTCGTCGCTGCTGACGGCCTGCGCGACCGGCAGCGATATCGAAATATCGGCCCCACAGGACTGCGCGCGCCAGGGCGGCACCATCCAACCGGTCTGCCTGTCGCAAGAATCGCTGTGCGTGATTCCCTACCCCGATGCCGGCCTGCCCTGTCGCGATTCGGACGACTGCGCAGGCGCCTGTCTGGCACAGACGGCGGTGAACCAGGGCGAGCCGGCGGTCGGGGAGTGCGAACGCACCAATGCCCCCTGCGGCTGTCGCACCTACATCGAGGATGGCCGGGTCGCGGACGCTATCTGCGTCGATTGAATCAGCGCCCATGCCGCCTAATCAGAGGGTCCACCAGCTTGGAGTTAACTTCAATGAACGACGAGGCGATCATCGCCGCCACCCGGAAATGGATCGAACAGGCGGTCATCGGGCTCAACCTGTGCCCCTTCGCCAAAGCGGTCTATGTGAAAGAGCAGGTGCGGTTCGTGGTGAGCCGGGCGCGGCATCTGGACGGATTCCTGGAAGACCTTGACCGCGAACTGGATTTTCTGGCGGCCGCCGACCACGCGCTGGTCGAGACGACCTTGCTGATCCATCCCACGCTGCTGCTGGACTTTCTTGATTTCAATGATGTTATCCCGCTGGCCGAAGCGGCCGTTGAGGAGCACGACCTGCAAGGTGTGATCCAGATCGCCAGCTTTCATCCGGCCTTTCAGTTCGCGGGAACGGAACCCGACGACCTCAGTAACTTGACCAACCGGGCGCCGTTTCCAACGCTGCACCTGCTGCGCGAGGCCAGCATTGACCGAGCGGTGGCTGCCTTCCCGGAAGCGGAAACCATTTATGAGTGTAATATCGAGACACTCAACGCCTTGGGGCAATCGGGATGGCAGGCATTGTGGGATAAGCCGTAAGCCGGGTGGGACCAGCCAACTCCAAGCGCCGACCCTCAGCCTCCAGGCGCTGGATGTCGGGTTTTCTTCAACGCCACGATTTCACACCAAGAGTGTTTGACCCATGGACCCAGAGCAGTTCGTCTTCCGCGATCCCCATGGCAGCCGCTGGAAGACCCTTGGCCGTTTCGCTCGGGTCAGCGCAATCCTGGGCGCGCTGACCCTGGCGATCTTCCTCTATTCGCTGCTCGTCGAGCCGCGCCTGACGCCCCTGCCGGCTACGTCCGAGCAGGCATTGACCATGCAGGCGGATCCCGAGCCGGGGGTCGTGCATCGCCCCAAGTCGCCCGCCCCCTGGGTGACCGAGACCCTGGCCGGATCGCGGGTCGCGGCCATGCCCCGCACGGAGCCCGTGCGTCTGGGCTTCCTGGACGACGACGAGGAGCGTGCGCGTCTCTCGTTGCGCGAACACGCCGACCAGCTCACGCATCTCGCCCCCTCCTGGCTGCGACTGACGGGAATGCCGCCGCGACTGGAGTCAACGGCGGACACCGCAGAGGTCGCCGGGATCGCCGCCGCTCATGGCGTCAGACTCATGCCGATCCTCTCCAATCTGCTTGGCGAGGCGTTCGATCCCGAGGCCGTGGAGCATTATCTGCGGGCCGACCCTGCCGAGCAGCGCGCGCTCGCCCATGAGATCGAACGGCATCTGCTGAACATGCGGGCGCAGGGCGTGATCCTGGTCTGGGAACAGATCGATCCAAGCTACCGTGAGGAAATGGCCCGTCTGGTCGGTCTGCTGCGCGCCGAACTGCACGCAGCGGGGCTGGAACTCTGGCTCGGCGTACCGGTCGGGGACGATCTCAAGGTCTTCGACCTGGATCTGCTCGCCCCGCATGTCGACCGCTTCGTGGCGATGCTCTATTACGAGACCGGCGAGTACGAGGACGCCGGCCCGCTCGCCTCGCTGCCCTGGTTCGGCGAGTGGCTCGATGCCCTGACCCGGCATGGCGATCCGAACCAGTGGATCATCGGCATCGGAACCTTCGCCTACGACTGGCCGGCGAACGGCACGCCCGAACTGGCGTCTTTCCATGACATCATGGCCCGCGCGGCCTCCGCCCAGACCAGTCGGATCGACAATGCCGCACCCTACGAAGGACCGCGTCTCTCCTATGAGCAGCAGGGTGTCGAGCACAGTGCCTGGTTTCTCGATGCGACGACCTTCTGGAATCAGCAGCGGCTCGTCTTGCAAAAGAAACTCGGCGGCATCGGCATCGACCGCCTCGGCACCGAGGATCCGCTGGTGTGGGAGGCCATCCGCTGCGGCCTGTCGTGCGATCCGGTCCGCTTCGAGCAGATCCCGATCTCCGACCGGATCGGCATGGTCGGCAACGGTGACTTCCTGGAGGCGCGCCATGAGCCACACCTGGGGCATCGTCGCATTCAGGTCGATGGCGCCGGCATCTGGGGCGTCAGCTATGACGGCTTTCCACAGTCCGCCATCGTGCAGCGGCGGGGAGAGACCGGATCGGAGCGCGTCACCCTGACCTTCGACGACGGCCCCGACCCCGACTGGACACCGCTGGTTCTTGACATCCTGCGCGATGAGGGCGTCCAGGCGGCCTTCTTCGTCACCGGCGCCCGGGCGATCCGTTATCCCGATCTGGTGCGGCGGATCGTCGCGGAAGGGCACGAGATCGGCAATCACACCTTCACCCACACGGATCTCGCCAAGGCCGGCCCCATCCGGGTCAAGCTGGAGCTGAACGCCACCCAGCGCGCGATCGAGAACATCACGGGACGTTCCTCACTGCTGTTCCGTCCGCCCTATGACGCCGACCGCACTCCCCATCGGCTGCGCGAGGTCGAACCGCTCATCCTCGCGCAGGAGCTGGGCTATATCCCGACCATGGCCAGCATCGATCCGCTGGACTGGCAGACCCCGCCCGCCGAACAGATCCTGGAGCGCATCCGGCAGGACCGCCCGGCCGGCAGCGTCATCCTGCTGCATGACGCCGGTGGTGATCGCTCGGAGACGATTGCCGCACTGCCCGAGCTGATCGCCTATCTGAAGGCGCGCGGCGATGAGATCGTCCCCCTGCACCGTCTGCTCGGCGTCCCCAAAGAGGCGGTGATGCCCGCCATCCCCTCGGCGGACCCCGCGCCGCCGCGACTCGTCGCCGGCACCGGGCTCAACCTGGTCCAGGCGCTCGAAAACGGGCTCTGGGGCTTCCTCATGGTGGCGACCGCCCTCTTGTTCCTGCGCACGCTCCTGGTCCTCGGACTCGCCCTGCGCCGCGCGCGGCTGGAGCCGCACATCACAATGGCGGAAGACTTCAACCCGCCGGTCTCGGTGATCCTCGCCGCTCACAACGAGGAGGCCGTGATCGGCCAGACGCTCAACGCCCTGCTGGCGAGCCAGTATCCGGCCCCTGTCGAGGTGATCCTGATCGACGACGGCTCGACCGACCGCACCGGCGCCATCGTCGCCGGACTGGCCCGCATGGATCCGCGTCTGCGGCTGGTCAGTCAGCCCAACCGGGGGAAGGCCGTGGCGCTACGATCCGCGCTGGCGCTGGCGCGGCACGACATCATCGTGATGCTGGACGCCGATACCCAGTTCGCACCGGACACCATTGCCGAACTGGTGCGCCCGCTCGCCGATCCCCAGGTCGGTGCCGTGTCCGGCCACATCCGGGTCGGCATGCCGACCAATCTGCTCGGACGCTTTCAGGCGCTCGAATATCTCTCGGCCTTCAATCTCGACCGCCGGGCCTTCGACGCCCTGAACGCCATCACCGTGGTGCCGGGGGCCGCCAGCGCCTATCGGGCAGAGGCGATCCGTGCGGCGGGAGGCATCCAGTCCGACACCCTGGCCGAGGACACGGATCTCACGCTCGCCCTGCACCGCGCCGGTTATCGCGTCCGCCACACCCCCAGGGCGCGGGCGATCACCGAGGCACCGCGCTCGATTCGGGGGCTCTTTCGGCAACGCAAGCGCTGGTCCTTCGGCACCCTGCAATGTCTCTGGAAACACCGCCGACTCTTCTGCAACCCGGCCTTTGGCTGGCTCGGCTGCTTTGCCATCCCTGGCATCTGGTTCTTCCAGCTCCTGCTGGTCGCGCTCGCGCCGGTCGTGGATCTGTGGCTGATCCTGGCCCTGCTGGGGGGCGCTGCCGGTCCGGCGATCTTCTATGCCGGCATCTTCCTGACGGTCGATCTGGCCCTGGCGCTGATCGCCTGCCGGCTGGAAGGCGAGCCGGCACGCACGGCCTGGCTGGTGCTGCCGATGCGTCTCCTCTACCGCCCCCTGTTGAGTTTCGCTGTCCTGTCTTCACTGCATCGCGCGCTGCGCGGCACCTGGATGGCCTGGGGACGTCAGGATCGCTGGGGACAGGCGCGGCGGCGCTGGCGAACCGGAGTGACATCATGAAACAGCGTTACTGGATCCTCGGCGCCCTGCTGGCGCTCTGTCTGGTGGGCGGCGCCACGCTCGGACTCTCGAAAACCCACCAGACAAGCAACGGGCAAGCGTTCACATCCGCCAGCGGGCACAGGACTGAACCAAGCGCCGGGATGCGGCTCCTGGCGCCACGGGGCGGCGCCTACACGGGCGCCTACATCGAATTCGGCGAAGAGGAGGACAGCGTCACGCTGGACAAGATCGACGCCTTCTCCACCCTGGTCGGGCGTCGTCAGGCAATCGTCGCCTTCTCCAACTTCTGGGGTCGCGGACACTTTCCAATGGCGCAGGTACGGGTCATCGCCAATGCGGGCGCGGTCCCGCTCGTCTTCTGGAACCCATGGGACAAACGGGAGAAGGGGGTTTGGGGCAAATTCGACCTGAGGGGGATCGCGGCGGGGGACTGGGATGCCTATATCGATGCCTGGGCGCAGGAGGCGCGCGCCTTCGGCCAGCCGATCCTGGTGGCCTGGGGACTGGAGATGAACGGTAACTGGTTCCCCTGGTCGGGAACCTTCTACGGCGGCGGCGAGCCCCTGTCCGCGACCGAGCCGACCCGTTACAAGGGGCCAGAGACCTTCAAACGCGCCTATCGGCATGTGGTCGATCGGGTGCGGGCGGCCGGGGCATCCAATGTGTCCTGGGTCTTCCACACCAACAACGCCTCCATCCCAGACGTGCCCTGGAATCGCATGGCGGCCTACTATCCCGGCCCCGAGTATGTGGACTGGCTGGCGATGAGCGCCTATGGCAAGCAGTTTCCGCAGCAGGACTGGATTGATGTCGAGCAGTCGCTCATCGATCCCTATCGAGAACTGGCCGCCGTCGATGCGGGCAAACCCGTCCTGGTGGCCGAGTGGGGGATCGGCGAGTTTCCCAAGTCAGGCGACAAGGGAGCCTGGATCCGGGACGCCTTTGCCGCGATGGAGCAGCAGATGCCGAGGCTCAAGGGGGCGGTGTTCTGGCACGAACGCTGGCAGAACAGCGATCTGTCCTACAGCAATCTGCGCGCGGGCTCATCCCTGCCGGCACTCAATGCCTATCGCGACGGCGTTTCGCGTCCCTTCTGGCTGGCCGAGCCGGAATACGGGCCTCATCCGCCGATGCCGAACAATCCATCCACGGCATCCCTTCTCCCATGACCGTCCCCGCTGCATCCAGGAAGCACTCCATGTCCGCACAACCCTGGCGTCTCGCCACGATCGCGCTGCTGGCCCTGCTCGTCACCCCCGCACTGGCCGAGAAGACCTCACGGATCCTCCCGGAGACGCCCGAGCCGACCCGCTTCGTCGTGCGCGGCCCGCTGATCCTCGACCGCATCCGGGGCGATCTGCCGATGCATTTCCGTGGTATCGGTTACTCGCCCTATCTGCGCGGCGAGTCGCCCCTGCCCCTGATGGATCCGCCCGAAAGCGAGCGCTACGCCGGGCATCTGGCCCTGGCCCAATGGCTCAACGCCAACTATCTGCACGTCTTCCACTGGCCGATGCCGGCGGCCTTCTACCGGGCGCTCGACGCCACGCCCCTGGTCTACGGACAGGACATCTGGGTGCAGCCGCGCGCCGAGGATTTCCTGGCCGACGATTTCCAGACGGCCACGCTGGCGATGGTGCGCGCCGCCATCGACCACACCTATGCCGTAGGGCGACCCGACCGGCTGGTGCTGTTCTCGATCGGCGACGAGCTTAGCCCCGAGTCCATTCTCGCGACCGACCGCCGACACCCCGAGGCCCGCGATTTTCAGGGCAAACACCTGAGCGTCTCCGACCGCACGCCCACCGAGATCGCGATGGCGCGTCTCATCGACGCAGCGATGGATTACGAACTGACCCGCTACGGACGGCGTCATCTCTACTGCCACACCAGCTTCACCCATGTCGGCCCGCTGGCGGATCGCCCGGATCTGGAGGTTCCCCCCGCCAGCGCCATCCTCCCGGATCTGGGCGATCTGGTCTGTCTCAACATCTACACCTATGCGCGCGGGGTGCTGACCTCGCCGCCCGGCTCGGTCACGGGCACGACCTATCAGGGTTATCTGGAAGGGCTCACGGCCATGACCGGCAAACCCATCTTCATCACCCAGGTGGGTCTCTCCACGTCACCCTATGAACCCAAGCCCTGGGTGCCGGGATTCGGCGGTCATCGGGTCGAGGACGTGCCCAAAACATTGCGCTCGGTCTGGGAGGACGCGCACACCGCCAGGGGTCACAGACAGATCGTCGGGCTTGCCTTCTTCGAGCTGCATGACGAGTGGTGGAAGAGCGGGGAAACCCCGGACGACTCGCAGCGCCGAAACGCAGAGGACCCGGAGGAGTGGTTCGGTCTCTATGCCCTGGATGAGCAAGGCCGGCTGATCCCCAAAGGCGCCATCCCGGAAACCGTGCGGGAGCTGTTTGGACGCCCGTAGCCTGTGGGATGGCGAAGGTAGTGTTGGCGAGCGGCTGGTTGCAGCATCAGCCGATTGAGCCTGAAAAGCGGTGGTTTGAACCACAAAGGCGCAAAGCGGAATTGGGTTGGAATGAGCGCTTTAAGCCTGCTACTCTGTACGGAAATAAACCGTATGGAGAAAGGGCATGCCCGAAGCCATTGAGCGATTCGACATCCGCTTGCCCGCCAACGCCAAGCAACTGCTGATGCAGGCGGCGGACATCAGCGGCAATACACTCACCGGTCTCGTTCTGAATGCGGCCCTGGACAAGGCGCGGGACATCCTGCGCAGCCACCAGCACTTCATGCTGAATGCCGAGGAATGGCAGCGGTTTACCGCCACGCTGGACCATCCCCCCGCGCCGAATGACGCCCTGCAAGCCGCCTGGCGCGACTACCAGGATGCCGGACTGGAATGAAAATCGTCGTCTTCGATCCCCGTCGCCACCGCCGCACGGGTTTTGCGTGCGGTCATGACGGGCTGGACGATTATCTGAAACGCTACGCGAGCCAGACGCTGCGCAATCGTCTGGCGCGGGTCTATGTGGCGGAGGACGACGAGGGCAAGGTTCTGGGGTATTACACCCTCTCTGCCGCGTCGCTTGGCTGCGACGAACTTCCCGAATCTTTACCCAAATACCCGGTTCCCGCTGTCCTGATCGGACGGATGGCGAGCGACCGCCAGGCACGCGCATCCGGTTTGCGCATTGGCTCGCACCTCTTGATCCACGCCCTCAAGCAAGCCCTCCGCGCCGCCGACGTGATCGGCATACGATGCGTAATCGTGGACAGCAAGCCGGAAGCCGTGGCCTTTTACCGTCGCTTCGGGTTCATACCCTTGACAGAAGATGGCCTGAAGCTCTATCTGCCGGTCAGCACGATCAAAGCGCTGGACGGACGCGACGACTGAGACGCTGCCGGGGGATGCCCGTTGCAGGAGGGGTAGAGCGCAGCGAAACCCATCATTAACGGCGTGCCTTAGTCGCTCTACCCATCCTCGCTCAGTGAAAAATGGTCTCGGGGGTATCAGCGGTAAGAATCCGATCCAGCCAGGTGTCCAGTTGCTCAAGCTCCGCCCTTTCAATGCGCTCGCGGTGCCTTTGCGCCGCTTCGGGACCGAACTTTCGATCAATCAGGCGCAACAGTGTTTTGGCTTCACCCTGCTGTAATCCCTGCTGCAACCCTTTCTCAATCCCCGCTTGTTCAACAGTCGTCACATAAGGCATACGGTGTTGCTCCTCGTAGGCATAGAGTTCTTGGCGAAAATCCGCCTCCAGCCCGGCGGGCAGGCGGATCATCCAGTCGATGAGGCGGAACAGCTCCAGGATCAGCGTCCGCTCGTAGCCGCGCTCGTACATCAGGCGGATAAGGCGGAATTTCCAGCCCTTGAGCGTCTCGGCCTCGGTGGTGATCTTGGCGCGGATCTGCGCCATGACCACCAGGGCGAAGACGTTGTCGCTCGCTTCCAGCTCCGTCCAGCGTTCCGGCTCGACGTAATCGAGCAGTTTGACCATCGGAAACCGGAAGGCGATCCCGCAACCCCAGCGGAGATGACGAAACTGGCTGGGGCGAAAGCTGGCGATGGTGTCGGTCAGGACGGCGAGGCTGACGACATCCAGGCCATACCGATCCCGTAGCCGGGAGTGGTAGACAAACATCCGCTCGCCAAAGCCGCTCTCAGGGTCGCCCTGGACTTCGACATGGATGAGCACCGCGATCTCATGACCGTCGCAGGCGCGCACGCGCACGAGTTTGTCGGCGTAGCGGCGACCGCGCGGGCTGTCGGCGCCGATCTGTTGCAGCTCCTTGTCGAGAAACACCGGCGCCATGCGCCAGTCGATCTGGGCATGAATGGCCGGGAACAGCAGCGCGAGGAACTCCGGGAAGAAGCGTTCCAGGGCTTCTTTCCAGGGGCTGTCATAATCGTTTTTGAGCGAGGTCTCGGCGCTTGGGTGTTCGGCTGTCATGGGGCGAGTGTAGTTGTAGGATTGGGTAGAGCGCAGCGAAACCCGTCATTTCCATCCTCCATCCACGTCAGTGATTGATGGGTTTCGCGACCAATCGGCATCTGTGGCAATAAATTAACGGCGTGCCATGGTCACTCTACCCATCCTACCTCGCTACCCGGCTATTGGATTCGTTCCGCAAGGATTATCTCCCCCTGAAGGAGGACTTCAATTACCGGATCATCAGAACTACCGCCTGACCAATACCTTTCTGCGACTGTCTTAGCCATTGAGTATGTGAAGTTGTTTCCGACAGCGTCAAACAGCGCCATGTCAAGCTCAACTGCTTGAGTGCAATTAGATGCATCAATGACGCAAGAGACACCACGCATTCCGTGCTCTTTTCGATAATGTGCGATGTCAGATTCGCTTTTGAATGCAAAGTAGGACATAAGCCTTGATGGAAGGTTATCAAACTTTTCTCTCCTGACCTTCTCAAAGAGATACTCCCAAAGCCTTGTTGCGTCCGATCCCGTCTCGAACTTGATGTCAAGCCTCTCAATAAGACGACAGGCCTCAAGGAATTCTTCTCTTTTCATAATTCGATTTGCGTAGTGGGAATCTCCCGGCATTACAGATGCCAGCGCTATGTCTGATCCACTCGAAAGAAGGTCAAGGCACACCGCTCCACCACCAGGCAAATTAATGAAGTTGGCCATAACCGCATACAAATCAATGCCAACATCATTTCTATCTGTTGCATCAAACAAATAGTCATAGAACTCTTCACGCTCAAATGGATCTCCAATTGAGCGTGAGTAATTCACATCTGATGTGTTAAATGAGGCGCCTTCCTTGTAGAATTTCTCATTAAGTAACTTGAACAACTTCACGATGACACTCCAGGTTGCGCTCCACCAAGGTTCCTGCGGCATCTAACGCCAGCCGTAACCGGCGCATTTGTAGTGAGCGCAGCGAACGAAAAATGCGTCCGAGTTCACGGCTTTGTTAGCGATCACTTCCCAACAAGCTCCTGCGCCTTCTTCACCAAAAACGAATGAAAATCCTTGTTATCAACGAATTGTTCATAGCCATCTCTGTCTTTGAAACGCTGAATACCCGCAGAAACTACCGCATCAACGGTATGTCTTCCGTTTCGCTTACATGCTCCATTTGCATACGCTACAACTCCGTTGACAGACGCCTTGAACTTTTCAACATTTGACGATGGAACGCCAATGTCTTCAGCGATGGAACTAAGAATTTCGCGCCACGTCCGCCCGTCGTCTACGTCGAAATGCATCTCCCCGGGCAGCACCCACCAATGGATATGCCCACCGTTTAGGATTGCCGTAAAATGTGACTCAGCATAATCGAATGGGGCAGACGGAAAGTCATTACCCCAACTCAGCGCATTCGCAATCGTTCCTTCGGTTCTTCCCGAAAACTCGGTGACACCGTTCCGTTCATAGGCGTACACAACATTCTCTGGAGCAAAGCTTGTCAATCTCTTGGCCGACGCAACAGGGGAGACTTGACACTCGCTAGCCAGCAAGCGATTAGCTTCAGCCAAATCCCGAACATTGGATAGCACGTCTTCAACATAATCTGTCGGCATAAGCAGCTCCGCCGCGAACACATTTGCTTCCGCCTCCACTTTCCAGTAGTGGCTTGATTCTTGAGCTTCTTCCGGGTTCACATGATCGATGATTGTGCCAACGTGCCACGGGATAATAACGTGGCCCAACTCATGCGCCATGGTGAACCGCTGCCGAATCGGCGGCATGTTTTGATTAACTATAACTCTTGTTGTCTTTCCAATGACTTTCAGATTCAACGAGATTCCATCTGCGCCATCAAAAGGTATGTGCGCAAAAATCAGCTCAGCGTATCTCCTAACTAATGACTCAACATCTATTGGGGGACTTAGCTTGTATTTCGCTACCAAGCGGCGAGCAAAATTTGCGGCGACGTCCACAGCTATTCCCACATCCCCTCTCTCTTGAGCCATCGCATTAGTTTTAATGCTTTTTCGGGGCCATCCGATCTCGCTGCCAAGGGAAGCGCTTCGACCTCACCTAGTATCTCGGATACGTCTCGTCCGAAATAGTGGGCGTTAATGATGTAGGGAAGCACGCCGGGATCTGCGACCCACAATGAGTATTCTGACTTCGACATTCCGAGGTAGCGATGCAAGGAAACTTTGCTATCGCCATCATGCCAAGAATCTACAAAGTCATCAATATCGTCTGGTAGCGCAAGCCCCGCAAGGCACTGCTCAATAAAATTAGACATCGATTGTCCTCCCTTTAACTGCATCTTTTATCATCGCTCCATGAGCCGGCTCAATTACCCCGAGGTGCTTGCCACGCTTATTAAACACCTCTATCTCTCCGTGTAGATGGTCCCACGTATAGATGCGCTTCCCATCATGGGATCGCCACCTTCTTTCTCCTGAGAAGACACCGATGTATTCGCAAGCATCCAGGAATGATGGTTTAGGTATTGGCACTGGCGCCATTGAGAATTCCTTACTCTTTCTTGCGCAGACCCAAGCCGGCCGCGGTTTTCGCTAACGACAATTCGACCTCAAAATTGACGCCGAATCCAGTGTGATTAAACCTCAAATGTGAGGCATAAAAATTTTCCACTCACAGCAAATGCTGTTTTTACCTTTATCTCCCAATGCGTTACATCTAATCTTCAGGTTTGATCCCTGTTTTTAGGCGGCATTTCGCTTGTCGAGCAAAAGCCTCGTTTACGGGATCAAGCCTTTCATCCTGTTCGATCACAAGCGAGGCTGGGTAAAGCGCATCTCGCGCTATCCCCAGCCACCATCAGATGCCACGCACTGAGCCAGAAGTGTAAAGTCGGAAGATGACTCAGGGAAATAGCGGTTAAAGCGAAACGTGACCGCTATCAACCTTTCGATGACGCCACCACCTGAGCCCCCTCCCCCGCTTCAACCGCCACGCCAGACTTCCCATGCACCATCTCGCGGAACCGCTGAAAGACGACATACAGCATCGGAATCAGGAAGATGCCGAGCAGCGAGGCGGCGAGCATGCCGCCGAAGACGGCGGTGCCCACCCCGCGCTGACTGGCCTCGCCCGCGCCGCTGGCGATGACGAGCGGCACCAGCCCCAGAATGAAGGCGAAGCTGGTCATGAGGATGGCGCGAATCCGCAGCCGTGCGGCCCTGGTCGCGGCGTCGAGGATGGCCGCGCCTGCCGCGCGCTGTTCCATGGCGAATTCGACGATGAGGATGGCGTTCTTGCTCGCCAGACCGATCAGGACCACGATCCCGACCTGGGCATAGAGATCGTTGGATAGCCCCGCGATCCAGAGCGCGGCGAGCGCGCCGAGCACGCCGATGGTGACTGACAGCAGCACCGCCGCCGGCATCGACCAGCTTTCATAGAGCCCGACCAGGAACAGATAGGCGAAGAGCACCGCCAGTCCGAGCACGATGGGCGTCTTGCCGCCGGCCTCTTTTTCCTGGAAGGCGGTGCCGGTCCACTCGAAACCAAAGCCGGATGGCAGGGTCGTGGCGGAGAGCCGTTCCATCGCCGCGATGGCGTCGCCCGAACTGCGTCCGGGCGCGGGACCGCCCTGGATGGTGACGCTGCGATAGTTGTTGTAGCGCTGCAGAAGCTGCGGCCCGAGGATCAGCTCCGGTGACATGAGCGCACGCAGCGGGACCATCTCACCCTGGCTGTTGCGGACATGGATGCGGTAGACATCCTCGAATGCCTGACGGTCGCGTTGCTCGCCCTGCACCTGCACCTGCCACACCCGCCCGAATCTGTTGAAATCGTTGACATAGTAGCCGCCGAGTGTGGCCTGGAGGGCGGTGAAGATGTCGTTGATCTGCACCCCCAGGGTCTGCGCCTTCTCGCGGTCGATGTCGAGATAGACCTGCGGGTTGTCGGTCGCCCAGGTTGAGAAGACCCTTGAGAGCGCCGGATCCTGATTGGCAGCCAGAATCAGCCCACGCATGGCGGCGGCCAGATCCTGCGGCGAACGTCCCTGGAGGTCTTCGAGCTGATATTCAAATCCGCCGCCGGTGCCGAGTCCGACGATTGGCGGCAGATTGAAGGGCATGACACGGGCGCTCGGCAGACCGATGGTCTGGGCGACGATGCGCTGGATCACCGCATCCACCTTGAGATCCGCCGTCGGACGTTCAGCGAATGGCTTGAGCCGGCCCACCACCAGGGCGCTGTTGGACTGCACGCTGCTATCGAGGATGCTGTAGCCGGGAACCGTCAGCACATGCGCGACCGCCGGATCCGCACCGATGATGGTCTCCAACTGCTTGACGACCTCCAGGGTGCGGTTGACCGAGGCGCCTTCAGGCAACTGGACCTGCGCCATGAAGGCGCCCTGATCCTCTTCCGGCAGGAAGCCGGTCGGCGTGACCGTGAACAGCCAGCCGGTCGCCAGACCGACACCCAGGATCAGGACCAGCACCAGCAGTGAGAAACGCACCAGACGGGCGACGATGGCGGCATAACCGTCGCGCACGCGATCGATTCCGCCCAGGATGTAACGCATCGGGCCACGGCGATGATGGGTCGGCTTGAGCAGAATGGCGCACAGGGCCGGGGCCAGGGTCAGCGCATTGAGCGCCGAGATCAGCATCGAGAAGGCGACCACGGCGGCGAACTGCTGGAACAACTGACCGGTGATGCCGGGGATGAAGGCGACCGGCAGAAAGACCGACAGCAGCACCAGGGTGATGGCGATGATGGGGCCGGTGATCTGGCCCATCGCCTTTTTCGCCGCCTCGCGCGGCGGCAGTCCGTCCTCTTCCATGATGCGCTCGACGTTCTCGACCACGACGATGGCGTCATCGACCACGATACCGATGGCGAGCACCACGGCCAGCAGCGAGATGGTATTGGCCGAAAAACCGATCATGAGCAGAAAGGCGAACGAGCCGATCAGGGCCACCGGCACCGCGATCAATGGAATCAGGGTCGCACGCCAACTGCCAAGAAAGAGAAACACCACCAGAATGACCAGCACGAAGGCTTCAAACAGGGTGTGAATGACCTTTTCCAGGCTCGCCTTGACGAAATCAGTGGTGTCATAGACGACCGCATACTCCAGATCATCCGGGAAGCGTTCGGCCAGCCGTTCCATCGCCGCCTGCACCCCGTTCGCCACCGCCACCGCATTGGCGCCGGGCGCCAGATAGATCGCCATCGCCGCCGTATCGCCGCCATCCAGCCGGCTGAGCGAATCGGACTGCTGGGAACCCAGCTCCACCCGCCCGATGTCCTTGACCAGCACGGTCGAGCCATCGGGGTTGGCGCGCACCACGATCTGCTCGAATTCGGCCACATCGGAGAGCCGCCCCTTGGTCTGGAGCGTGATCTGAAACTGCTGGTCCGCCGTCATCGGCTGGGCGCCGATACGCCCCACGGCGGCCTGGACGTTCTGGCCCTGGATGGCCGAGATGACATCCGAAGGGGTCAGACCCAGCGCGGTCAGACGATCCGACGACAGCCAGATCCGCATGCTGTAATTCAGCGCCCCGAACAGCGAAACCTGGCCGACGCCATTGATGCGCGACAGGGTGTCGATGACGTTGATGGTCGCGTAATTGCTCAGAAAGAGCGCATCGTAAGACTGCTTGGGCGAGCGTAACGCCACCACCTGAAGCATGGCGCTGGACTGCTTCTGTACCGTCAGCCCCTGACGCTTGACCTCGTCGGGGAGCTGCGCCATCGCGAGATTGGCGCGATTCTGCACATTGACGGTGTTGATGTCCGGGTCGGTGCCGAGCGCGAAGGTCACGGTCAGTGAATAACTGCCGTCGTTGCCGCTGCTCGACTTCATGTAGAGCATGTTATCGACGCCATTGATGCGCGATTCGATGGGCTGGGCCACCGCCGATTCGACCACGGCGGCATTGGCGCCGGGATAAGAGGCGGTCACCGAGACCTGCGGCGGCACGATGTCCGGGAACTGCGCGACCGGGATCTGGGTGATGGCGATCAGCCCGGCCAGGGTCAGGACGACCGAGATGACGATCGACAGCCGGGGCCGGTCGATGAAGGTATCCGAGATCATGATGCAGCGCCCTCGGTGATCGGCGTCACCGGCGCGGCCTTGACCGCCTGACCGGGCCGGACCTTCTGGATGCCCTCGGAGATGACCAGCTCGCCCTCCTTGAGTCCCTTCATCACAGCGATATTTGAACCTTTGGTCGGGCCAGTCTCGACGCGGCGGATCTGGGCCTTGCTGTCGGCATCGATGATCAGGACATAGACGCCTTGCTGATCGACCTGCAACGCCGACTGCGGGATGAGGATCGCCGATTCCGGCTCGCCGCTCTGGACCATCACGCCAACGTATTGACCGTCGATCAGGGTTCCATCGGGATTAGGCAGCGCGGCGCGCAGGGTCACCGAATCGGTGCCCTGATCGGTCGTCACGTCAACGAAGTCCAGATGTCCGGAATGGTCATAGAGCGTGCCATCCGGCAGACGAACCGTGACCGCCACGTCTTTCGGATCGCCACCCCTGGACTGGACATCGCGTCGGGCATCGAGCAGCTCACGCTGCGTGACGGGAAATTGAACATAGATGGGATCGCGACTGACGATGGTCGCCAGCACCCCGGACGAGGGGCTGACCAGATTGCCGACCGTGAGCTGCGCCAGCCCGATCCGACCGGCGACCGGCGCGATGATGCGCGTATAGCTCAGATCCAGTTGCGCCGCCGTGAGCGCCGCCTGGGCCTGGGCGATGCTCGCCTTGGCGACCGAGGCGGCGGCCTGGAGTTCATCGACCTTGGCCTGGGCGATGTTCTTCTGCGTCAGCAGTTCCAGACCGCGCTTGAGCTGGGCATCGGCGTTCTGCGAATCAGCCTGCGCCTTTGCCACATCCGCCTGACGCTGCTCGACGATGGCCTCGTATTGATCCGGCTCGATCAGAAAGAGCACATCGCCCACCGCGACCGCCTGACCTTCGGTAAAACGGCGCTCTTTCAGAAAGCCCTCGACCCGCGCCCGCAGTTCGACCCGATTCACCGCTGCGACCCGACCGACGAACTGTGCGGTCTCTTCGATGGTCTGGGATTTGGCGGCGACGGCTGTGACTGCCGGCGGCGGCATCGCGGGCGCTGCCGCCTGCTCGGGCCTGCCGCAGCCGGCAAGGAGCGCCAGGGTCATTACGATCAGAATGGACGCCGCAGTCCAGACGCGACGCTTAGACGGCTGACCGGGGATTGAGCAAGACGCCGGGACTGACCGCCGTGCCTGTAAAACCGAATCGAAAGCGTGAGTTGACATCGGTAGAGCGATCCTTGGAATGGTTTGCTGGAGGAACGGCTTTGGTAATGGTCCTGCGATCCAGGCGCACATCGAGCAGGGCGGAACCTAGCGCGAGACGCAGAGGAACGCAAGCAGGGCGAGATGCGCAGAACCAGTCTGGTGCAGCCGTGCAGATATCCCGCGACCGCATCCGATCATTGTCGTTGTCGGCTTTCGAATCTTCGACAACGACCACGAACGGCCTCGGGATTTCCAGTGTGCTGCTGCCGGAATGTCTGCGTCGGCACAGACAACGGTTTAGCCGTTGGACGGAACATAGCCGGCAGGCGGCTCGGCGCCTGCCCCAAAGAAAAAGGCCTCCATCTGTTCTTCGAGGAACCGGCGCGCATTGGGATCCAGCGGACTCAGGCGATTTTCGTTGATGAGCATGGTCTGGTGTCGCAGCCAGTCCTGCCAGACCTGTTTTGAGACCTGCGCGAAGATACGCTGGCCGAGTTCGCCCGGATAAGGCGGGCGGTCCAGACCTTCGGCTTCGCGGTCGAGCTTGATGCAGTGGACGAGACGGCTCATGCGGGTGCTCCCTGGTTCCTGTGGCGTGCGGCGTTCAGGCTGTCGAGAATGGCCTTGACCGGGGCTGGCAGACCGAGCGCCTGAAGCCCGGATGGATTCAGCCAGCGTTGGTCGTCGCGGTCGGCGATGCCGACGGGAAAACCGTCGAGACGAACCTGCGCGACCTGGATGGTCAGACTGAAGTGGCTGAAGGTGTGACGGCGCGGGGCGAACATTTCAACCCCGAGCGGCGCGACGCCAAGGCGGGCCAGACACCAGACGCCGGGTTCGGTGTCCGCCGTGGTCTCCGGCAGGCTCCAGAGTCCGCCCCAGATGCCACTCGGCGGGCGGCGTTCGAGCAGGATCTCGCCGGCTGGATTGATCGCCAGCAGCATCAGACAGCTTCGCTCGGGGAGACTCTGACGCGGGCGGCTGGCCGGCAGGTCGCGCTGTCGGCCCTGGGCGCGGGCGAGACAGGACACCGCGACCGGGCAGCGGTCACAATCCGGCCTGCTGCGGGTGCAGAGCGTGGCGCCCAAATCCATCATGCCCTGGTTGTAAGCACCGACGCGCGTCTGCGGGGTGCAGGATTCGGCCACTGACCAGAGCTGGGTCAGCACCTCGCGGTGTCCGGGCCAGCCGTCGATGGCGAAATGGCGGGCGAGCACCCGTTTGACATTGCCGTCCAGAATGGCATGACGCTGTCCGCACGCCAGCGACAGAATCGCCCCGGCGGTGGAGCGACCGATGCCGGGCAGCGCCTCGACCTGATCGAAGGTCGTGGGAAAACGGCCCTGGTGGACATCCCGAATCAGACCGGCGGCGCGATGCAGATTGCGCGCGCGGGCGTAATAACCCAGCCCGGACCAGAGCGCCAGCACGTCATCCACTGGCGCATCGGCCAGATCCAAAACGTCTGGAAAACGCGCCATGAAACGCTCGAAATAGGGAATGACGACGCTGACCTGCGTCTGCTGCAACATGATCTCGGAGACCCAGACGCGATAGGGCGTGGGCTCGCGCTGCCAGGGCAGACCGTGGCGACCGTGGCGGTCGAACCAGGCCAACAGATGGGCGGCGAAGGTGTCGGGCGGAAGGTCGTCCATTCAAATGCGGTTCGACTGGACGCGGCGCGGGGAAACTGGAGCGGGTGATGGGAATCGAACCCACGTTAGAAGCTTGGGAAGCTCCTGTTCTACCATTGAACTACACCCGCATGAGGGGGCGTAGTTTAGGCATTGCGCACGATGAAGGCAAGCTCAGCCGTCCATCCGATACATGCCGTCGATGGCCTCCTGATAGCGTTCCATCACGGCGGCGCGCTTGACCTTCATGGTCGGCGTCAGCAACCCGCTCTCGATCGACCAGGGTTCCAGGGTCAGGGTGACGCGGCGGATCTTGGCATAGCCGGGAAAACCGTGCAGCGCCAGACGGATGCGCTTGAGGACGTCCTTGTGCAGATGCGGATCATCCAGACTGGCGGACTGTCCGGGATCCAGACCGTATTCGCGGGCGAGCCCGCCCCAGAGATCGGCATTGAGCACCAGGAGCGCCGTGAGATAGGAATGACCCTCGCCGAGCACCACGACCTGATCGAACAGTGGATCCATGCTGATCGCCATTTCCAGATCGGCGGGCGGCACCTTCTCGCCGTTCGACAGCACCAGGATGTCTTTGAGCCGGCCCGTGATGAAGATGTGGCGACCCTCCATGCGCGCCTGATCGCCGGTGTGCAGCCAGCCGTCCTGGGTGAGGATTTTGGTGGTCGCGGCGTGATTGTTCCAATAGCCCTGCATCACATTCTCGCCCTTGACCAGCAGCTCGTCATCCGCACCGATACGGACCTGGATGCCACGAATCGGCACCCCGACACTTTCGGGGATGTTGGCGTGCAGCGGATTGAAACTGACCACCGGACTGGTCTCGGTCAGTCCATAGCCCTGGATCAGGGGCAGCCCGAGACCGATGAACGTCTGCGCCACGCCGGTCGGCAGCGCCGCGCCGCCGCTGACCGCGACCCGGATGCGCCCGCCGAGCCTGGACAGCACCTGCCCGGCGACCTTGCGCCTGAGCCAGGGCCAGAACAGCAGCAGCGGATGCCAGCCAGCGCGTCCCTGTTCGCGCAGAAAGGCGCGCCAGCCGGTCTTCACCGCCAGCCGGAACAGCCAGCGCACCGGCGCCGGGCGATTCTGCATCTGATCGAGGATACGCTGATGGACACGCTCGAAGACGCGCGGCACGGCGACGATGACGGTGGGACGAATGGCCTGGAGATCCTCGGCCAGTTGTCCCACCGAGCGCGCGTAGGCCACGGTGGAACCGGTCATCAGCGGCAGATAATAGCCGCCGGTGCGCTCCAGCATGTGCGACAGCGGCAGAAAGGAGAGAAAGACATCGTCCGGATAGACATCGATCAGCGTCACCACGGCATGGGCGTTGCCGAGAATATTGTGGTGACTCAGCATCACGCCCTTGGAGCGGCCCGTGGTGCCGGAGGTGTAAACGATGGTCGCCAGCTCGTGCGGATTGCCCTCCCGTTGCGGCAGGGCGGGCGCGGACTCGGGCAGCCACTGTTCGGCCACCACCACGCGCGGATCCGCCGCCGCCAGTTCGCTCGCCGCCCGACCCGGCTCCAGGATCACCACGCGCAGCGGCCAGGGCGCATCGCCGACGACCTCGGCCAGACGCTTCCAGCGCCCGGCATCCTGGATCAGCAGTACCTTGACGGCGGCGTCCTGGAGGATATAGGCGGCATTCTCTGCGCGGTCGTCGGTATAGAGCGGAACCGTCACCAGACCGAGCGAGAAGGCGGCCTGATCGAACATCACCCATTCGGGACAGTTGCGCAGCAGCATCGCCACCCGGTCGCCAGCAGCCAGCGGCTCGCCGGCCAGCGCCTGACGCCAGCGCGCGACCTGATCGCCCATCTCGCGCCAGGTCAGACCCTGCCAGCCTTTATCCCGTTCGAAATACTGGTACGCCAGACGGTCGGGCGAGCGCATGACACGCTGCATGAAGAGACCGTCCAGGGTTCTGGCGCGATCAACCGCGATCAAATCTTCGGACCATCGACTCACAGGGCTGTCCTCAGTCATCGTTATCGTCTGCGCGGTGGCGATCAGGCCGTGAGCGAGGGCCGATCCGGCCTTACCGCGCCTCAGGGTGCAAGGGTGCCAACGGTATAAAGGCTGTCATGGTTTTGCAATCATTCCTGGCGACCGCCGGGACGGATCATCCTGCGGCCGGCTGTGGCGCATGGGCGCTCAGGATCAGATCGACACTGCATTCGATGCGCTGCCGCAGGGTCTCGGCGGTCGGTCGCGGACAGCCGCCGATGAGCAGCCCGGTGGTCTGAATCCCCTGCCACATGCCAAGGAGCTGTTCAGCCGCCCGATGGCTGTCGTGCGGCCGCAGATCGCCGCGCGCCACCGCATCCGCCAGCAGACCCGCCAATTTATCGCAGGTTGCCTCAGCCCCTTCGCGATGGATCAACAGTCCGAGCCAGGGCTGCTGGACCGCCTGGGTCGCCAGCAGACGTTGCAGGGTCAGAAATTCATCCCCGGTCAGAAAGTCCATCAAACAGCGTCCGAAGTCGATGAGCGCCTGACGCAGGCTCTGAGGACCGGTTGGCAGTCCTTCCAGGGCGGCGGTCATCTGATCGCGCTGCGCCAGGATCACGGCGCGGATGATCCCCGGCAGATCGCTGAAATGGGCATAGACCGTGACCTTCGAGACCCCGGCCGCACGCGCCACCGCCTCGATGGTCAGGCGCTGGAGCCCCCCGGCAAAGAACAGAGACCGCGCGGCGGCGAGGATCGCCGCGTGCTTGGCGTCGTCCGGCGGTCGGCCACGGGTGCGGCGTGGTGTGGTTGGCGCGTCGGGCGCGCTGCCTGGTTGTGGGTAGGTCATGGATGCAGTCGGCTGGTCGGTGGATGAGCCTGAAAAGAACAGTTGAGATACCAGTCATCAGGCATCTGAATTAAGACAGGATTAAACCGCGCCCGGTGCGGTATGTGATGTTTGGGGATTGGGGCGGCCTTGGCAGCATCGACGACCGTTAGAGCTGGCGCGGTTTAAGATATTAAAAAATATAAAATTTTAAACCGCGCCTCCACTGAGGTCGATGACATCTCCAAAGCTAAACACAAAATGAAAATTACGCATATCGCGCTGGACGCGGTTTAACAAGATTAACAGGATTAAAACAATGCCTTAAAAATCCTGTGAATCCTGTCTGGATCCCCGTTGGCGATCCGGTCTTTCGTCTGATGGTTGTTGCGCCAAGGCTATTTACTAAACGATACCGTACAGCAATAATCACAGGGTCCGTCAACCCTGAGGAATCAACCGTGCGGCCTTTTGCTTTCACCATCCGTTTGGCGTTGACCAGCCTGATGCCGATCAGTCTGGTTCTGCTGTCGGCCTGCCAGCCAGATGCCCAGGAAGCGCCGCCGGAGGCGCCGCTGCCCTGGGTGCTGACGGCCCCCGTCGAAGTCTCGTCCAATGCGGCCTGGAGCCTGACCGGCACGGTGCATGCGCGGCACGAGATTCCACTGTCATTCCGGATCGGCGGCAAGATCCTGGAGCGTCAGGTCGATGCGGGTGAGCGGGTGACAGCGGGGCAGGTATTGTTCCGGCTCGATCCGCGCGATGTCATGCAGCAGCGCATCGCCGCCGAGGCGACGGTGGCGAGTGCGCGAGCCGAGACCGAAAACGCGGACCGCGAACGTGCGCGGCTGGCCGATATGCTCAAGAAAAAGCTTGCCAGTCAGCAGGATTATGACCGCGCCGCGACTGCCGCACGCGCAGCCAAAGAACAGTTGACGTCCGCGCAGGCGGCCCTGAAACAGGCGCTGAACGCCATTGAGTACGCTTCACTGACGGCCCCGGTCGCGGGCGTGGTGCTGGAGGTGAGCGGCCAGCGCGGTCAGGTCGTCACCGCCGGTCAGTCGCTCGCCGTCCTCGCGGAAGACGGTCGGCGCGAGGTGGAGGTCGATGTCCCGGAGGACCGGCGCGACGATCTGCCGCTCACCGCACAGGCCAGTCCCCTTGGCAGCGATCAGACCATCGCCGCCATCCTGCGCGAGATCGCCGGAGCCGCCGATCCCGTCACCCGCACCTGGCGCGCGCGCTATCAGTTGGCCGAAACCTCGGACACACTGTCGCTGGGCACGACCATCAGCCTGCGCTTCACGTCCGCGCTTGACGATGTGCGGCGTGTTCCCGTGGGCGCCATCCTGGAGCGCGGACAGGGCGCGCTGGTCTGGCGTCTGACAGACGACGGACGGGTGCAGCCCGAGCCGGTCGTGCTGCTGGGTCTCGACGGTGAAGCGGCGCGGATCCAGACCAGTCTGCCGCCCGGTACGCCAGTGGTCGCGCTGGGCGTGAACCGGCTTCAGCCGGGACAGGCGGTGCGGGTGCGGCAGCCATGAGTCGTTCACAGCATTCAAACCCCAGGACATCCGGCTTCAATCTCTCGGCGCTGGCGGCGCGCGAGCGGTCGGTGACGCTCTTTTTCATCCTGGCGACGGCCATCGCCGGTCTGCTTGCCTTTCTGCAACTGGGACGGGCGGAGGATCCGGCCTTTACCGTGCGGGTGATGGTGGTGTCGGCGACCTGGCCGGGGGCCAGCGCGCAACAGATGCAGGATCTGGTCGCCGATCCGCTGGAGAAGCGCATTTCCGAAGTGGATTATTTCTACAAAGTGGGGACGACCGCGCGTCCCGGACGGGTGGATATGCTGGTCGAGTTCCAGGATTACACGCCCTCGCCGAAGGTGCCGGATCTCTTCTATCAGGTGCGCAAGCGGATGCTGGACGCGATGTCCAGCCTGCCGGCAGGCGTGCAGGGCCCCTTCGTCAACGACGAATTCTCCGATGTCTATTTCGCGCTCTATGCCCTGTCCGCGCCGGATCTGCCGCCGCGCCTGCTGGTGCGTGAGGCCGAACGCATCCGCGACCGGCTCGCGCGGGTCGAGGGGGTGCAGAAGGTCCGCGTGCTCGGCGAGCGTCCGCAGCGGATCTTCGTCGAGTTCGATCAGACCCGTCTCGCCACGCTCGGACTGACCCCCGAAACGGTGAAGGACGCCCTGGATGCGCAGAACCGGCTCCTGCCGGCGGGTCTGATCGAAACCTCGGGGCCACGCATCTATCTGCGTCTGGAAAGCGGACTCGATGACCTGGAGGCGATCCGCGCGGTGCCGCTGCGGGTGGGTTCGGATCAGGACCGGCGACTCATCCGTCTGGGCGAGATCGCCAGCGTCGAACGCGGCTACGAAGATCCGCCCGGCTATCTGATCCGCGCCGGCGGTGAGGATGCGGTGCTGCTCGGGGTGGTGATGCGACGCGGCGACAACGGCCTGGAACTGGGCGCCCGTCTCGCTGATCTCGCCGCCAGTCTGGAGTCGGACCTGCCGCTGGGCATCGCCCTCACGCCCATCACCAACCAGGCCGACGCCATCGCCCATGCCGTCAACCTTTTCCAGATCAAATTCCTGGTCGCGGTCGGGGTGGTGATGCTGGTCAGCTTCGTCGCCCTGGGCTGGCGCGCCGGTCTGGTCGTGGGCATCGCCATCCCCCTGACCCTGGGGCTGACCTTTCTGCTGATGCTGATCCGGGGCGTCAATCTGGATCGGGTCTCGCTCGGGGCGCTCATCATCGCCCTCGGTCTGCTGGTGGACGACGCCATCATCGCCATCGAAATGATGCTGGTGAAGATGGAGGAAGGCTGGGACCGTCTGCGCGCCGCCGCCCATGCCTGGACAGTCACGGCCGCGCCCATGCTGAGCGGCACCCTGGTGACGGTCGTGGGTTTCGTCCCCATCGGTTTCGCACAGTCGGGCGTCGGCGAATATGCCGGCAACATCTTCTGGGTGCTGTCCTTCGCGCTGCTGGTCTCCTGGCTGGTGGCGGTGACCTTCACGCCCTATCTGGGCACGGTGCTCCTGCGTGCGCCCAAGGTCGCGGCGGCGAGTCACGACGCCGTCTACGACTCGCCGCGCTATCGACGCCTGCGCACCCTGATCCGGGGCTGCGTGCGTTACAAGCGTTGGGTGGTGGCCGCGACCTTCGGCCTGCTGGCGCTCGCCATCGCCGGTCTGGCCGGCCCGGTGCAAAAGCAGTTCTTCCCGAGTTCGGATCGGCCCGAGGTGCTGATCGACATCACCCTGCCGGAAGGCAGCGGCATCCGCGCGACGCTGGCGGTAACGGATCGGGTTGAGTCCAGTCTGCGGGAGGCGCCTGGATTGCGCTCACTATCGACCTACATCGGTGCGGGTGCACCGCGCTTTTTCCTGGCACTGAATCCCGAGCTGCCCAATCCCGGTTTTGCCAAGCTGATCGCGGTCGCCGAGAGTCCGGCGGCGCGCGATGCGCTCATCAATCAGATGCAGACGCGGATCGAAGCGGGTGAGTTTCCCGAGGCGCGGGTGCGGGTGCACAAGCTGCTCTATGGACCGCCGGTGATCTGGCCGGTGACTTTTCGGGTGGTGGGAGCGGATCCCCTGAAACTGCGCGAGATCGCCGACCGGCTGCGCGACCAGGTCGCCGCCCATCCCCACACACGGGACGCGCATCTGGAATGGGGCGAACGGGCGCCGGTGGCACGGCTCGCGCTGGATCCGGATCGGCTGCGTCTGATCGGCCTGACCCCGCGCGAACTCGCCGGGCAACTGCAATACGAGCTGTCCGGTCTGGTTGCGACCGAGATCCGCGAGGATGTCCGCAACGTCCAGCTCGTGCTGCGCGGCCTGCCCAACGAAACGGCGCGCGCCGGCACGCTTGCTGACCTCAATCTCAAGACCCAGGACGGACGCCGCATCCCGCTGGCTCAGGCCGGCGTGCTATCGATCGAATTCGAGGATCCGGTGCTCAAGCGTTACAACCGCGAACCCTTCATCGCCATCAACGCGGAGGTCGTCGATGCCCAGCCGCCCGATGTGACCCTGGACATCTGGAGCCAACTCGAACCGCTGCGGGCGCAACTGCCGGATGGCTACCGCATCGACATCGGCGGCGCCGTGGAGCAGTCGGGCAAGGCCGATGCGTCGATCCAGCGGGTGCAGCCCATCATGCTGGCGCTGATGCTGACGGTCATCATGCTCCAGATGCGCAGCTTCTCCGGCACCTTCATGGTGGTGGCCACCGCGCCGCTGGGGATCATCGGCGCAACCCTGGCCCTGTTGATCGCAGACAAGCCGTTCGGCTTCGTCGCGCTCCTGGGGCTCATCGGCCTGGCCGGAATCCTGATGCGCAACACGCTGATCCTGGCCAAACAGATCGAGGACAATCTGGCGCAGGGCATGGCCTCAGCCGCTGCCGTGGTGGAGGCAACGGTCGGACGCGCGCGTCCCGTGGTGCTGACCGCCGCTGCGGCTGTCTTTGCCTTCATCCCACTGACGACCGATACCTTCTGGGGACCGCTCGCCTATGTGCTGATCGGCGGCATCATCGTCGGCACCGCCATCACGCTGCTCTTCCTGCCAGCGCTCTATGCGCTCTGGTTCCGGGTGCGAACGGATGAAACGGGAAAAGAAAAATCATTTTAAATCATAAGCCAATGTGTCTGCGATCTACGGTCATGCCCATCAGATGCAGTACAGACAAAATTGGCGACATCAGCTTCAATTCAGTGATGACGACCGCCTGATTCTGGTTTGATTCGCAGATCTGATGGTAGATACCGCTGGGCGGCGATGACCACACCCATGCCGGTTACGATGAACCCGACCACTAAAAAACTGCTGGTTTTGACGCTCGAGTATCGTCAGTTCACCTAACTCGGCACTCGTACCTTTAGCAAAACCAGATGCCATTCTTTATCATGTCAAGCAACTGCCGCCGCGCGAGGCGGTAGATGGTGGGCTGTAGATTCTGTACCGGCGGTATTTGCAATCAATCTGGAGATCATCGTCCTATGTCACTACCGCATCGCTTGATTTTGCCTCATCGCGTGGCTGGATTTGGAGGCTGGCTCTTGGCCGGCTGGCTCGCGTGCCTCACGCCATCGCTGGCTGCACTCAATGATACCGGGGTAAAGACCTGCTCGGATGGGAGCCAAGGCGGACTACCCTGTCCGGTTGCGAATTTTCCCGGTCAGGATGCTGAATACGGCACCAACGGCTTTGATTTCACCAAGCTTGATGCCGACGGCAATGCCCTGCCGGCCGACGCCATTAATCATGTCTGTGTGCGCGATAACGTCACCGGGTTGACCTGGGAGGTCAAAACCGACGACGGCGGTTTGCATGACAAGGATTCAACCTTTAGCTGGCAAGACACCGAGGAGTACGCTCAGGACGTCAACGCGATCGGCCTTTGCGGTTTTCAGGACTGGCGCCTTCCCAGCGTGAAAGAGCTGACGGGGATTGTCGATTACAGTCGCACCTATCCCGGCCCTACGATCGATGTCGATTATTTCCCTAATACTCCAGACGGCCGCAATCGACCGGCATCGGATTTCTGGTCTTCCTCTTCTGGCGCCCGCGATCCGTCCAATGTCGCTTGGGAGGTCTTTTACGGTTTTGGAGGCGTCTACGTCGTTTCCAAAAATAACGAGAGAGGTGTACGCCTCGTACGCGGCAGACAATCGACTGAGTCCCGTTTCGTTGATAATGGGAATGGTACCGTCGTTGACCACGCCACGGGACTCATGTGGGGGAAATGCAGCGAAGGACAGGATGTCAGCCATTGCACAGGTCAGGCCAACACTGGACTGACCTGGCAGCAAGCCCTGACTGCTGCCAAGGATTCACGCTTGGGCGGCTACAGCGACTGGCGCCTTCCCAATGCCAAGGAACTGCAATCCCTGGTCGATTACAGCCACGATGCCCCCAGCATTGATCTCACTTACTTTCCCAATACCCCCTCGCTGGAATTCTGGTCCTCTTCGACTGGTTCGTGGCTGTGGTGCGTCGATTTCAACAGCGGTAAGGTTTCCGCTGACTATGGTCATTGCAAAGGCACGGGCTTTGCCACTCGCTTCGTGCGCGGCGGGCAGGTGTTTGATTTGACGGTTTTGAAGACCGGCGGTGACAATCACCGAGTGACCAGCGATCTGGCTGGCATCGACTGCGGGGACGATTGCACAGCCAGTTTCGCGACTGGAACGACGGTAACCCTGACAGCCACCCCGGCGAGCGGCTATCAGTTCAACGGCTGGAGCGGCGGAGGCTGTGCGGGAGCCGGATCCTGTACGGTCAAGATGACGTCTGCTCAGACTGTCAGCGCAGCATTCGTAAAGGGTCTGGCCCGCTTCCCGCTCTCGGTCAGCAAAGCCGGCGATGGCACCGTGACCAGCGACCCGGCGGGGATCAACTGCGGGACAGCCTGCACTGCAAATTATGCCACCGGCACCCGCGTGACCCTCACCGCGACTCCGGCAACTGGCGGCATGTTCGCTGGCTGGTCAGGGGCGTGCACCAACAGCAGTGGTACCTGTACGGTCAACATGACGATGGCCCGAAATGTGACCGCCAAATTTATCCGCCCGCAGATCACGGTCACCAAGACCGGCACCGGCTCGGGCCGTGTCACCGCGCCCGGCATCAATTGCGGGATCGATTGCAACCAGCCCTATAACCTCAACGCCCAGGTGACACTCACGGCCGCCCCGGCCAAGGGTTCCAGTTTCGCTGGCTGGACGGGCTGCACTCCGGTCGCAACCAATCCGAAACAATGTACGGTGACCATGAATGGATCCAAGAGTGTCAAGGCCAGGTTTAATACCACGACAGCCGGGACATTTGCTCTCACGGTCTATCGGAGCGGGGTGGGGTTGGGCACCGTCAGCAGCAATCCCGCAGGCATTGCTTGCGGATCCAGCTGTGTTGCCAATCTTCGTCAAGGCGCAGAAGTCACCCTGACAGCTACGCCAACTGCCGGCTCGACATTTGTCGGCTGGACAGGCTGCACCCCGCTTGCGAACAACCCCAAGCAATGCAAAGTGACCATGAACGCCGCTCGCATCGTCATCGCCAACTTCACGCGACCCTTGCTGACGGTCATCAAGGATGGAAATGGTGCGATCACCAGCGACCTGCCCGGAATCGTCTGTGGGGCGGATTGCACCCTTAGCAATCTCACTTGTAGATCGTCGAGAGAGTTGGATTTCCTTCGTCCTTCTACAGAGTCGAGATATGGCCGATCTTGATGCCGGTCCGTTCGGAAAGCTGCGCTTGACTCCAGCTCTTGTCCTGGCGCATTTATCGGATATTCCTGCCGAGAGACATGCTCTGCTCCGCTGACGACCGATGGCGCGATGGCGCAGCTTGGACATTTCAGCCTCGACCACGCAGAATGCACATCAGCAGCGGGGCCGTGCTCATTGCCAGCATCCGCCGCCGCGCCTCTTTAACAAAGACGACATCCAACAGAACCGAATCGCATCACCCATGGCTCAATACATCTTCACCATGAACCGGGTCGGCAAGATCGTGCCGCCCAAGCGCGTCATTCTGCGCGACATCTCGCTGTCCTTCTTCCCCGGTGCCAAGATCGGCGTGCTGGGTCTCAATGGCTCGGGCAAATCGACCCTGCTCAAGATCATGGCCGGGCTCGATACCGAGATCGAGGGCGAGGCGCGTCCGCAGCCCGGCATTCAGGTCGGCTATCTGTCGCAGGAACCGGGTCTGGATCCGACCAAGGACGTGCGCGGCAATGTCGAGGAGGCGCTTGGCCACATCACGGCGGCGCTCACCCGACTGGATGAGGTCTATGCGGCCTATGCCGATCCAGACGCCGATTTCGATGCACTGGCGAAGGAACAGGCCGATCTCGAAAATCTGATCGAGGCGACCGACGGTCACAATCTCGACCGTACTCTGGAGGTCGCCGCCGATGCGCTGCGTCTGCCGCCCTGGGACGCCGATGTCACCAAGCTCTCGGGCGGCGAGCGCCGCCGCGTGGCGCTGTGCCGGCTGCTGCTGTCCAAGCCCGACATGCTGCTGCTCGACGAGCCGACCAACCATCTGGATGCCGAATCGGTCGCCTGGCTGGAGCGTTTCCTGCACGAATATCCCGGTACCGTGGTCGCCGTCACCCACGATCGCTATTTCCTCGACAATGTCGCCGGCTGGATCCTGGAACTGGATCGCGGTCACGGCATTCCCTGGGAGGGCAATTATTCCTCCTGGCTGGATCAGAAAGAACAGCGTCTGGAGCTGGAACAGAAGCAGGAACAGGCCCGCATCAAGGCCATGAAGCACGAGCTGGAATGGGTGCGCTCCAACCCCAAGGGCCGGCACGCCAAGAGCAAGGCGCGTCTCGCCCGCTTCGACGAATTGCAGTCGCAGGAATTCCAGTCCCGCAACGAGACCAACGAGATCTATATCCCACCGGGGCCGCGTCTCGGCGAGCTGGTGATCGAGGCCAATGACCTGAAAAAGGGCTACGGCGATAATCTGCTTTACGAGAATCTGTCCTTCAATCTGCCGCAGGGCGGAATCGTCGGCATCATTGGCCCCAATGGTGCGGGCAAGACCACGCTCTTCCGTCTGCTGACCGGGCAGGAACAGCCCGACGCCGGCACCCTGCGCATCGGCGAGACGGTCCAGATCGCCTATGTCGACCAGAGCCGCGACGCGCTCGATGACTCCAAGACCATCTGGGAAGAGATCTCGGACGGTTCCGACCTCATCACCGTCGGTCGCTACGAGATGCCCTCGCGCGCCTATGTCGGGCGGTTCAACTTCAAGGGCACGGATCAGCAGAAGCGTATCGGCGATCTCTCGGGCGGCGAGCGCAACCGGGTGCATCTGGCCAAGCTGCTGAAAAGCGGCGGCAACCTGCTGCTGCTCGACGAACCGACCAACGATCTGGACATCGAGACCCTGCGTGCGCTCGAAGAGGCGCTGCTGACCTTCCCCGGCTGCGCCGTGGTCATCAGCCATGACCGCTGGTTCCTGGATCGGATCGCGACCCACATCCTGGCCTTCGAGGGCGATTCGCAGGTGACCTGGTTCGAGGGCAACTATGCCGACTATGAGGCCGACCGCCATCGCCGGCTGGGTAATGAGGCCGATCAGCCGCATCGTCTGAAATACCGGCGGCTGTCGGCCTGATCCGGTTTTCGACTGGAACAGGTATATGCTCCGCGCCACCCTCCTTCGCCAGCGCCTGCTGATCCTCTTCCTGGGCGGACTGCTGCTCTGGTTCTCGCCGCTGGCGTTGCAGTTCGAGGCCATGGGCCACTGGCTGGGGGTGCCGATTCTGTTTATTTATCTCTTCATGACCTGGGCGGCGATCATCCTGCTCGCCGCCTGGATCCTGACCCGAGGCCGCGACTGAGCGGATAAAGACGATGATGACCGGGCCACTCATCATTGGCGCTTCATTCATCTATCTGGCCCTGTTGTTCGCGATTGCCTACTGGGCGGATCGACGCGCCGATCAGGGGCGTTCGGTCATCGCGCATCCAACCGTCTATGCCCTGTCGCTGGCGGTCTACTGCACCGCCTGGACCTTTTACGGCAGTGTCGGGCGTGCCACCGATAACGGTCTGGGTTTTCTGCCCATTTATCTCGGGCCGACCCTGATCGCCCTGCTCTGGGGTTCGCTGCTGCTCAAGATGGTGCGGGTCAGCAAGTCCGAACGCATCACCTCCATTGCCGATTTCATCGCCTCGCGCTATGGCAAGAGTCAGGCGCTCGGCGGGCTGGTGACGATCATCGCGGTCATCGGCGTCGTGCCCTATATCGCGCTGCAACTCAAGGCCATCGCCTGGAGCTTCACCATCCTCCAGCATTATCCAGAGGTGCGGATGCCGGACTCGACATCCGCCCTGCCCTTCTGGACCGATACTGCTTTTATCGTGGCGCTGCTGCTTGCGGCCTTCACCATCCTCTTCGGCACCCGTCAACTGGATGCCAGCGAACGTCACGAGGGACTGGTGGCGGCGGTGGCCTTTGAATCCATCGTCAAGCTCGTCGCCTTTCTGGCCGTGGGTCTGTTCGTGACCTTGACGCTGCTCGGCGTGAGCGGCTCGGCGCTGCCCGGCAGCGGCGATGAGGTCCAGCTTGCCGCGCGGCTTGAGCCGCTGCTGGAGCCCGGCTTCGCGCCCGCTCAGGACTGGTTCGCGATCTCGCTGCTGGCGGCGTTCGCGGTCATGCTGCTACCGCGTCAGTTCCAGGTCGCCGTGGTCGAGAACAGCGACGAGCGCCACATCCGCCGTGCCATCTGGCTGTTCCCACTCTATCTGCTGCTGATCAATCTCTTCGTGATCCCCATCGCCATCGCCGGGCTGACGGCCTTCCCGGATGGCCGGGTGGACGCGGATACCTTCATGCTGACCCTGCCGATCCTGCTGGAACAGCCCTGGCTGGCGCTGCTGGTGTTCATTGGCGGGCTGTCGGCGGCAACCGGAATGGTCATCGTCGAAACCATCGCACTCTCGACCATGGTCAGCAACGATCTCGTCCTGCCCGCGCTGCTGCACCGCTGGCGCCGCCGTCCGCCCGACGCGGATCTGGGACGGCTGCTGCTCAACATCCGGCGCGGGGCCATCGTCGTCATCCTGGTGCTCGGCTATCTCTATTACCGCTTTGCTGGCGAGGCTTACGCGCTGGTCAGCATCGGACTCATCAGCTTCGTCGCCGTCGCCCAGTTCGCGCCAGCGGTGCTCGGCGGACTCTACTGGCGCGGCGGCACCCGCGAGGGGGCCATGGCCGGTCTGCTGGCCGGTTTTCTGGTCTGGATCTACACCCTGCTGCTGCCCTCCTTCGCCAAATCCGGCTGGCTCCCGCCCGCCTTCATGGAGTCCGGTCCCGGCGGACTGGATTTTCTCGCCCCGCTCGCGCTCTTCGGTCTGACCGGCTGGAACGAGATCACCCACGGACTCTTCTGGAGCCTGACGGCCAATCTCGGCGCTTTTCTGCTGGTCTCCTCGCTACGTGAGCCGAATGTCGCCGAGGCGGCGCAGGCGCGCATCTTTGTCGATGCGCTGCACCAGCGTCGTCCGACCAGCGCCCCGCGCTGGCGCGGTCGCGCCGAGATCGCCGAACTGATGGCGCTGGCCGAGCGTTTTCTCGGTGTCGCGCGCACCCGCGACGAGTTCGCACGCTATGCGCGCTCGCGCGGCGTCGAGCTGCCCGCCGATCTGCCTGCTGACGCCGAGACCGTCTATTTCGCCGAAACGCTCCTGTCCGGCGCCATTGGCGGCGCCTCGGCGCGGGTGATGGTGGCCTCGGTCACGCAGGAGGAAACCCTGGGTCTCGACGAGGTGCTGGATATTCTCGATGAAGCCTCGCAGATCCGCGCCTACAGCCACGAACTGGAGCAGAAGTCACAGGCACTGGAAGCCGCGACCACCGAACTGCGCGCGGCCAATCTGCGGCTGACCGAGCTGGATCGGCTGAAGGACGACTTCATGTCCTCGGTCACCCATGAGCTGCGCACCCCGCTGGCCTCCATCCGTGCCTTCTCCGAGATCCTCTGCGACGATCCCAAGATCGCGCTGGATCAGCGCCAGCATTTTCTCGGCATCCTGGTCAGCGAAACCGAGCGCCTGTCGCGTCTGGTCAATCAGGTGCTGGATCTGGCCAAGATCGAATCCGGTCACGCCGACTGGCTCACCGAGGCGGTCTCACTGCAAGGGGTGATCGAACAGGCGGTCTCGGCGACCGGGCAGCTCATCAAGGATCGCGGCATCCAGCTCAGTCTGGCGCTGCACCCGCAGCCGGCGGTCGTCTGGGGTGATCGCGACCGGCTGGTCCAGGTGCTGGTGAATCTGCTCTCGAACGCCGCCAAATTCGCCCCGACTGACACCGGTCGGCTGGAGATCCGGCTCTTTCCCGCGCCACCCCCGGCCACGGATCCGGCATCTGAGCCCGAAACCGCGCCGGTCGTGGCGCACTGGCGGGTCTGTGTCACCGACAATGGTCCCGGCATTCCCGAGGGCGAACTGGATCTGGTGTTCGAGAAATTCCGCCAGTCCGCCATCGGCGGAGCCAAGCCGGCAGGAACCGGCCTGGGATTACCTATCAGCCGTCAGATCATCGACAATCTGGGCGGTCGCATCTGGGCTGAAAACACGCCCCAAAAAGGTGCTACTCTCTGCTTCGATCTCCCTGCCCATCCTGCGGACTCCATCGACTGAAGGCATCATCATGAGCAAACGCATCCTGATCGTCGACGACGAGCCCAATATCGTTATTTCACTCGAATTTCTGATGATGCGCGAGGGCCATGAGGTGCGCGTGGCGCGCGATGGCGAGGCCGGTCTGGCGGCGGTGCGGACGCATCGACCGGACTTGGTGGTGCTCGATGTCATGATGCCCAAGCTCGACGGCTTCGCGGTGCTGGAAGCGGTGCGCGGCGATCCGACCCTTGCCGGCACCCGGATTCTGATGCTCACTGCCAAAGGACGTGAGGCCGAGCAGAACAAAGGGCTTGCGCTCGGTGCCGATGCCTATATGCCCAAACCGTTTTCGACCCGGGATCTGGTTGATAAGGTGAAGGAACTGCTGGCGCTGACCGGATGACCCTGGCACAAGTCTGCCCGGCATCTCCTGTGCGACCCTGCACCGTTGCGGTTCCATCGCTGAATGCAGACTCAGAGGCCCGTCATGACCGAGACCCATCCCCACGAGACCGGATCCGATTACACCCCGCTGCGGTCACTGGCGCACCGCCAGCCGCTGATGGTCACGCCCGCCACCACGCTGCGCGAGACGCTCTACCGCATCAGCCAGTCGCAGCATGATGCCGCCATCATCATCGATGCCGCGACCGATCTGCCGCTGGGTCTCGTCACCCTGCGCGACATGCTGCATGTCATCAGTTTCGAGGACGGCGATCTGGACGACCCGGTTGCCGCGCACATGCTCGGCGCCCCGCCCAACCTCGCCGCCGACGCACCCGTTCATCGGGCCAAGGTGATGATGGCGAAGAAGGGCGTCGCCCATCTGCTGCTGACCGAACCGGACGGGCGTCTGTTCGGGCTGGTCACTCAGGCGGATCTGCTCGGTCTGCGTGCGGGCGGCGCGGAGTCGCTGATCGCCGCCATCGGCGCCGCCCGCGATCTGGACGCCATGGTGCTCGCGGCGGATCAGGTGCGCCGACGCGGCGCCGAACTCTTCGCAACGGGGATGGGCGTCGAGGCGCTCTGCCAGTGGATGTCCGGGCTCAATGACCTGATCGGCATGCGTGTCATCGAGCTGATCGAGGACGAATTCGAGCTGCCGCCGGTGCCCTGGTGCTGGATCGTCTTCGGCTCGGAGGGGCGACTGGAGCAGACCTTCGCCACCGATCAGGACAACGGACTGCTGTTCGTCCCGCCTGAGCCGGAGAGCACGGACGCCATCCGCGACGCCTTCCTGCCCTTTGCGCAATCGGTGAACGAGGCGCTGCATCGCTGCGGTTTCGAGCGTTGCCGGGGCAACATCATGGCCGGCAATCCCGAGTGCTGTCTGAGCGCGGACGAATGGCGACAGCGTTTCGCCAACTGGCTGTGGGTGCCGGATCCGCAGGCGCTGCTGCACAGCACCATCTTTTTCGACTTCCGCCCGCTCTATGGCAGCAGCGAGCCGGTGGATCAACTGCGCGACTGGCTGATCGCCGAAGCGCCGGGCCACGACCGCTTCTTGCATGCGCTGGCCGAACAGACGCTCAGTGTCGCCCCGCCGCTGGGCTGGGCCGGTCAATTCACCTTCGACCGCAATCGCGATTTCCCCCACACCATTGATCTCAAGCTCCAGGGCGCACGCTATTTCATGGACGCCGCCCGTCTCTGGGCGCTGAAATGGGGCGTCTGGGCCACCAATACCGCCGAGCGGCTGCGCGCGACCGGCAGCGGACGCGGACGACTGGGCGAAGACACCGCCGCCGAGATCGAATCATTCCATCTGATTCAGCGTTTCCGCATCCATCAACAGCTCCAGACCAGGGATCCGGACGCCGTGAACCGCGTCGATCCGGACGATCTCAATGAGCTGCATCGACTGATGCTGAAGGAAGCCCTGAAGCAGGCACGCAAGCTCCAGTCGCGGTTACGGCAGGAGTTTCCGCTTTAAACCGCGTCCAGTGTGACATGCGTCATTTTCATTTTGTGTTTAGCTTTGGGGATGTCCGCGACCTCAGTGGAGACGCGGTTTAAAATTTCATATTATTGAATATCTTAAACCGCGCCGGCTCCAGCTTTCATCAATTCTGCCAAGGCCGATCCAATCCCCAAACATCACATACCGCCCGGGCGCGGTTTAGGAGATTGCCGGCAACGATCAGGGACGGTCTCGGAACATCTGCACTGCTGCACCAGCGCTTACAAAACCGCCCCCGGTCGCTGGTCAGTGAGCCAGTAGAAACGCAGCGGCGGAATCACCAGACGGGTGTTCAGGAGTGCCGGCGACTCGCCGGTCGCCAGATCCTTGACCTGTCCGAAACGGAACAATCCACGGTTGCCGAGATCCTTGAGATCCAGATACTGCGGCTGAAGATCGAAATTGGCGACCACCAGCACGCTGTCGGTCTGCATGGTCGGATGCGTGCGCAGAAAGGCGAACAGATGCGGGTTGGGCACGTCGAGCAGTTCGCGGTTATTGAAGTCGGCGAAGGCCGGCGTGCTCTTGCGCACCGCGATCAGACGTTTGAGACCATTGAACAGACGTTGCTCAACCGTTCCGGGTTCGCGCCGACGCTCGGCACGATTCCAGTCGATGCGCGGGCGATGGATCCAGCGGTTGTCGCCGGCCTTGTTGACATCGTCCAGAAACGAATTGTCGTTGAGGGTGCCCAGCTCGTCGCCATACCAGATCAGCGGGATGCCGCCGAAGGCCAGAATCATCCCGTGCAGGGTCAGGATCAGATTGACCGAGCGATCAATGGACTCGGTGTCGCCCGACTCCAGCGCAGTTTCCAGTCCGGCCAGCGAGGCGAGCGCCCCGGAAATGCGGGCGTCGCCGGTCCTGGGATTGACGCCGAAGGGCCGACCGCGACCGGGTGAACCCGCGAAGACGCCGGTGAACCAGTCCACCAGAAAGCGGCGGTGCGAATAGGGATCGTAATCACAGGCGCGGATGTCGGCATCGTCGAAACCCAGACCGATGTCGTCATGACAGCGCAGATAATTGAGCCAGGTCGCCCGGTCGAGCTTGCTGGGCAGGTTTCTGACCCCCTGATTGAGCAGCTTGGCGTTCCTGGTCGCGACCGCGTCCCAGAGTAGCGCCATGAAGGTGGCGTTATAGGCGATCTCGCACTCCTTGGCGATGATGGCGTCCTCACCGAAATATTTGATGATCTCGGATGGCGCAACGATGGCCTCGGCGATGAAGAGCACGCCGGGCGCGACCACCTGACAGCAGTCCTTCATGAGTTGCAGGATGAGATGCGCCTCGCGCTCGTTCTGGCTGGTGGTGCCGATCTTTTTCCAGAGGAAGGCCACGGCGTCCAGACGCACGACATCCGCGCCCTGATTGGCCCAGAAGAGAATGATGTCGAGCATTTCGATGAAGACGGCGGGATTGGAATAATTCAGATCCCACTGATAGGAATTGAAGACCGTCATCACCCAGCGTTCCATCGCCTCGTCCCAGGTGAAATTGCCGGGCGCGGTCTCGGGGAAGATCTCGGGCAGGGTCTCCTCGAACATGTCGGGCACGTCGCGGTTCGGGAAGGTGTAATAAAACTTCTGATACTCGGCATCGCCAGCGCGTGCGCGTTGCGCCCATTCGTGTTCATTCGAGGTGTGGTTGACCACGACATCGAGCGTGAGCAGCATGCCACGCTTGCGCATCGCCTCGGCCAGCGTCACCACATCTTCGACATTGCCGGCGCGCGGGTCGATGTCGCGAAAATCGCTGACTGCATAACCGCCATCGCTTGCCCCCAGCGGGCATCTGAGGATCGGCATGACATGCACCAGATTGACGCCGAGTTCCTGCAGATAAGGCAGGCGCTGCGTCAAACCCTGGAGATTGCCGGCGAAGCCGTCCGAGTAAAGCGCCATGCCGACCCATTCCTGGCTCAGAAACCAGTTGTGATCCTCCTCGCGCGCCATGTCGATCTGCTTGAGCGCCGCTGGACGCTCGATATAGGCACGCGCCAGACGTTCGGTGAGCTGGATGGTCTGTTGCCGGAAATCCTCGCGATGACCATACAGATGGTAAAACAGCGAATGGATGGCATAAAAGTTGGCGCCGAGCCGGGTATAGAAATGTCGGAGATCCTGGCGCGTGATGCGATGATCGAATTCGTCGAGGATATCGTTGAGCAGGGCGTGCGAAACCTGTTCGTACATATTTGTTCCGTTGAAAAATATAGACAGAATTAAACCGCGCGAGCTGCAACAATCGTCGATGCTGCCAAGCTCGCCTTGCTCAAGGCAAGCGGCATCGTCTTCGCTACACAGCGGGAGGCCAAGGCATGCGCTAAACTCGGCCTCGCACGCGATGCCTGCCTTGTCGCAAGATGCGCGTTTGGGAGCCCACCACACCATGCCCAACCTCTATCAGCAGGACTTTTACGCCTGGACCCAGGAACAAACCCGGCTGCTGCGTGCCGGGCGTTACACCGAACTGAACGCCGAGCATCTGATCGAGGAGATCGAGGACTTGGGAAAACGGGAGCGCAGGGCACTAGAAAACCGTCTGGCGATCCTGATCGGTCATCTGCTGAAGTGGCGCTACCAGCCCGACTATCCATACCGGAAAAGCTGGCGCGCCACCATCAACGAACAGCGGCGGCGCATCGCGCAACTGCTGACCGATAGCCCCAGCCTGCGCACGCATCTGCCGGATCTGCTCCCGGACGCCTGCGCGGACGGACGCGATCTGGTGGTGAGGGAGACGCCACTCGATTATGACGACCTGCCGCCCGACTGCCCATTCGCGCTGGACAGCATTCTCGACCCTGATTTTTGGCCCGACGCCTGAACCTCAACTAACCGTAATCAGTTGCTTGCAACCCCCACTGCCCGATAAACGGTGCATAGAACGCCGCATCGGCGCAGGTCGCGCCGCGCTGGCCGACGATCCGTGAGGCGAACGACTGGGCGCGCTCCAGCGTCGTGGTCAGCGGCCAGTCGTGCAGGATGCCGAGGATCAGGACGGCGGCGAAGGCGTCGCCGGCACCGACCGTATCCACGACCTCAGTGATCGCTGGCGGGGCGATCCGGGCCTCTGCGCCGTCGGCGGTCAGCGCCAGCGCGCCCTCGCCGCCCAGTGTCACGATGAGTCCGGTCAGCCCGTGCCGTTCGAGAAAGACGCGGGCGCGGGCGGGCAGATCGAGCGCGGGCGGGCTGTCATCTGTATCCAGCCAGATCAGTTCATCGCGATTGAGCTTGACCCAGTCGGCACCATCCAGCAAGGCGCGTGCGCTGCTGTACGACCACCGGGGCTTGCGCAGATTGACATCCAGAAAGACCGCATCCGGCCCGTCCGATTTGAGCGCCTGCAGGGTGGCGGCGGAGACCGGCTGACGCAGGGCCAGGGTGCCGTGATAGAGCAGACCGCCAGCATCCGCCGGCACATGGCGGATATGGTCATAGGCGCGATCCGGAACGATGTCATAGAGGGGTTCGCCATCGATCAGCGATACCGTCACCCGACCGGTGCCATGCGCGGCATCGGTCTGCAAACCGGCGAGGTCCATGCCCCAGGCGCGCATGGCGTCGCGAATGACCTCACCATCGGGGTCGTCGCCTACTGCGCTGATCAGACGCGGCGCGGCGCCGAAGGCGTGCAGATGCCAGGCGACATTGAAGGGCGCGCCGCCGAGCACCCGGCGACCGTCGGGAAAATGATCGAAGAGGACTTCGCCGAAGAGGCGGATGGGTGGCTGGGGCATCATGGTTTCTCCAAACAGCTTCTCAGATCAGCTTCGCCACTTTCATCAAGACGCCGATGATGACGGTTGTCTGTAACAGACCCGCGCCAATCACCCAGCGGGTCAGATCCGCCCTGGCCTCGGCGATTCGGGCGTGCGTGTCGGCAAACCGGGCCTCCATTTTCAGTTCGAGTTCGCGGATGCGGGCGTCCAGCCGCAGTTCCAATTCACGCAGATCCGGGCGGATGATCGGCTCGCTTTCAATCTGGGCCGAACGCACCGCCTCTGAGATCGCTTCGGCCTGACGCTCGGGCACGCCCGCTTCTTTCAGAGTACGGACGAATTTCAGCGTATCAAATGTGATCGTGGTCATTCCTGCTCCTCGTTCAGCCATCGCCGGGCCTGAGTCGGTCCAGCAGGTCGGGTCGAAAATGCGCCACGCCCTCCAGGATGCCGGCGCTGTAATGCCCGTTCATCCCCTGCCAGCCGCCGAGTGCGCAATAGAGCCGCTCGGTCAGACCATTCATCGCGACAGCGCGGCGGGCCTGCTCGCGAACCGGGTCAGAGGCGTTGGCGACCAGTACTGATGGAATGGAACTGGTCAGGACATCCAGATCGTTGCCGCTGTCACCGGCAAAAACGGTTGAGCCCTCGTCGCAGCCAAGTGCGCGCATCAGAAAACGCACCGCCTGATATTTTCCCGCCTGCTCGGGCAGCACGTCGAGCAGACCGATGCCGGCGGCCTCGTCGATGCTCCAGATCAGGCAGGCGCGCATCCCCGCCTGTTCCAGACGTGCACGCAGCCGCACCAGCAGGTCGTCCGCATCCAGATCGAGCGTCACGTCGTAACTCAGCTTGAACGGCGTCTGCCTTGCCGCTTCCTGCCGACGCAGACCCGACACATCGGCAAAGAGGTCTTGCAGGGCCACCGGTCCCGGCCAGGTTTGGGCCAGTTCATCCGTCCAGCCCGGCAGCGGGTTCCAGATCGCCGTGCCATCCGCGCCGATCACCACCGCCTGAATGCTCGTCCCCACGTCACCAATCACATAATCGGGCCAGGGCAGGTCATGTTCAGCGATGGCCGTCTCGACCAGGGCGCGATGACGGCCCGTGACATAGACCAGGGTCACGTCCGACCCGGCGACGAAGCGGCGGAAACGCGGACGCGCGTCGGGCGATTCAGGCTCGGCCCCGTTGGGAATCAGGGTGCGGTCCAGATCGGTGCAGAGCAGGAGGGATCTTGGCATCGTTGGCGTCATTCCAGGTCCGGACTCGGCGGCACACGGCAGGCGCCGAAGAAATCGTAATGCTCGACCGCTTCGAGAATCCCCAGCGCATGCGCCTGCTGGGCGTAATAGATGTTTTCGTGCTCGGCTAGCTGCGAGAGTTCCTCATGATGACGATTGGCGACGACCACCGCGAGGGTGTTGCCGCGCAGCATGTCCTCGTCCGCACCGGAGCCGCCCGCCACCAGGATCTGTTCGAGCGGGATCCCCAGACGATGCGCGACATAGCGCAGCGCCTGACCCTTGCTGGCGCGGATTGGCACGATGTCGAGAAATTGTCCGAAGGCATGGACGACATTGACGCTCTGCTCCTGGGTGCGCAGCAGGGTCGTCAGTTCTTCCACGCTGGGTGCAATCATGGGGTCGTAGTGATAGGAAATCTTGAAACGCCCCTGTTCGCCCTTGGATTGCGGAATGAGCCCTGGAATTTTCGCGAGTGCGCGGCGCACCGCCTGGGGTTTCCACAGATGATCGACATGATCATTCCAGTAATCGTCCGGAAGCAGACGCGAGGTGTAATGGATCTCGGTGCCGAGACTGGTGATGAGGATATCCGGCACCGGGATGCGATGCCGTTTGAGTTCGACCAGCAGCGAGTCGAGCCGGCGACCGGTGACGATGCCGAAATTGGCGCAGCGTTTATTGTCCTGCATCATGGCGACGAAGCGTTCGACGCCCTCGGCATGGCCCAGCAGGCTCTGATCCAGATCGGTGAAGAGCGCACGATCACGATAGATGAGACGGCGGCGCACCGGCGGCGTGTCCGGGATGGGCGCGGCGCGCTTGGCGAGCGGGGCGACACGACGGCGATAGCGCTCAGCATGAGCGGGCCAGGCGTAATGCTCACCAACGCCTGAGATGCCATTGCGCGAAAATGTCTGCCAGCGATCCGGATCGCTCAGGATGTCGAGCAGCGCCGCCGCGATGGCCTGACGGTCGAGCGGATCGACCAGCAGACCGTTGCCGCAGTTGCCGATGATGTCCACCGGCCCGCCGTTTTCGGTCGCCACCAGCGGCAGACCGGTGGCGGCGGCTTCCAGCAGGGTCAGACCGAAGGGTTCGGTCAGGGCCGGATTGACGAAGACCCCGCCGGAACGCGCCACCAGACGATAGATGTCCGGCACCTCGTCGGCGCTGTGATGCTTGGGTACGGCGACCTTGCCATAGAGATCACAGGCATCGACCGTCAGCAGAATCTCGGTCAGCACGGCGCGCGCGCCGTCATCCAGTTCGCGGATGTCATCGCGGTTGCCGGCGATGATCAGCAGATTGGCGCGTGCCTGGAGCGCGGGCGATTCGCCGTAAGCCTCGACCAGCGCCACGATGTTCTTGCGCTGATCGGCCCGCGACAGAGCCAGAATCAGGGGTTTGCCGGGGTCATCGAGAAAACGCTCGACCTCGGCGGCGAAGGTGCTTGGTGGATCGTCCGGGCGCGGCGGATGGAACTGCTGGAGATCGGTGCCGGGCGGCAGGACGACCATGCGCTCAGGCTGATAGTAATCATAGAGCGCGTACTGCTCGTCGATTTCGTTGTGGGTGCTGGTGATGACCAGATCCGCGCTGGCCAGCACGCTTTCCTCGGCCTCGATCCGGCGCACCATGTTATAGCGCGCATCAATCGCTTCGCCATCGAGTCCGGTCGCCAGCAGACGCTGACGCTTGTCGCGCCCCAGTGAATGACCGGTATGCACCAGCGGCACGCCGATCAGGTTCGCCAGCCGCGCCCCGACATAGCCGGCATCGGCATAGTGACTGTGGATCAGATCCGGCCATCGCCCCTGCTCCTGCAACCAGGCGGCGAGGTTATCCATGAATCCGTCGAGATGGTCCCAGAGCTGCTCCTTCATGATGTAGCCCTCGGGGCCGGCCTCGATGCGAACGATCCGCGCCCGGTCACCCAGCGGTTCGAGCGGCACGCCATAGTCCTCGCTCACAGCGGGATCGAGCACGCGCCGCGTGACCAGATCGACCTGCGTCACATCGTCGCGTTCACCGAGCGCGCGGGCGAGATCGACGACATATTTGGTCTGTCCGCCGGTATCCGCATCACGCCCGAGTTCGAGGTCATGGCCGCGAATCAGGCCATGCAGACTGAGCATCAGGATATACATGATGGGTACTCCAGATTGTCTTGCGACGCCTGATCGAACATCACGAACAGGCATTGCCATGGTCGAATGCAAGGAAGAATGGGGAATCGGAATCCAGGCGGATGCCTGATCACGCCGCCTCGTCTGTCGAGGCGGCGCCAATCAGCATTCCCCATTCGCTATCAGGCGAGGTCGTAGCGATCGAGGTTCATCACTTTCGTCCAGGCCGCGACGAAGTCCCTGACGAACTTCTCGCTGGCATCGTCGCAGGCATAGACCTCGGCGAGCGCCCGCAGCTCGGAATTCGAGCCAAAGACCAGATCGACCCGGGTGCCCGTCCATTTGTGCTGGCCGGTGGCCCGCTCCACGCCGTCGAATACCCCCTCAGTCGCAGAGGGCCGCCACTCGGTGCCCATATCGAGCAGATTGACGAAGAAGTCATTCGTCAGGGTCTCGGGTCGGTCAGTGAGTACGCCATGCCCGGACTGCCCGACAGTGGCACTCAGGGCGCGCAGGCCGCCGATCAGCACTGTCATCTCGGGCGCGGTGAGCGTCAGCAACTGGGCGCGATCCACCAGATATTCCTCGGCAGGGATCCTGACGCCGTCCCGGATGTAGTTGCGGAAACCGTCGGCAACGGGTTCCAGCACCGTAAAGGATTCGACATCGGTCTGTTCCGGCGTGGCATCCGTGCGTCCGGGCGCGAAGGGAACCTGCACCGCATGACCTGCCTTCCGCGCGCCCTCCTCGACAGCGGCACAGCCGCCCAGCACGATGAGGTCAGCCAGGGAGACCTTTTTGCCATCCGACTGTGTGTCGTTGAAATCCTTCTGAATGGCTTCCAGGATCGACAGCACTTTGGCGAGTTCAGCCGGCTGGTTCACCTCCCAATCCTTCTGCGGCGCCAGACGGATACGTGCGCCGTTGGCGCCGCCGCGCATGTCCGAGCCGCGGAAGGTAGACGCCGAGGCCCAGGCGGTCCTGACCAGCTCGGCAATGGACGGCCCGGAGGCGAGGATTCGAGCCTTCAGGGCGGCGATGTCGGCGTCGCCGATCAGCGGATGATCCACAGCGGGAACCGGATCCTGCCAGATCAGCACCTCAGCCGGAACCTCCGGCCCCAGATAACGCGGGCGCGGCCCCATGTCGCGGTGGGTCAGCTTGAACCAGGCACGGGCGAAGGCGTCGGCGAAGGCTTGCGGATCCTGATGGAAGCGCCGCGAAATCGGCTCGTAGATGGGATCGAAACGCAGCGACAGGTCCGCCGTGGTCATCATCGGGCGGTGCTTCAGCGAAGGATCGTGGGCGTCCGGGATCATGTGCTCTTCCTTGACATCTTTGGCCAGCCACTGCCAGGCGCCTGCGGGACTCTTCACCAGCTCCCAGTCGTAGCCGAAGAGCATGTCGAAATAGCCCATGTCCCAGGTGGTTGGGTTTGGCTTCCAGGCGCCTTCGATACCGCTGGTCGTGGTGCAGACACCCATGCCTGAGCCGAAGCTGTTCCTCCAGCCCAGACCCATTTCTTCAATGGGTGCGGCTTCCGGCTCGGGGCCGACCAGCGCGGGATCGCCCGCACCATGGGCCTTGCCGAAGGTATGACCGCCGGCCACCAGCGCGACGGTTTCCTCGTCATTCATCGCCATGCGCGCGAAGGTCTCGCGCACATCGCGGCCCGATGCCACCGGATCGGGATTGCCGTCCGGTCCTTCCGGATTGACATAGATCAGACCCATCTGCACCGCCGCCAGCGGATTCTCCAGATCGCGCTCGCCGGAGTAACGGCTGTTGGGCTTGTCGCTGGTCGCCAGCCATTCGGACTCGGCGCCCCAGTAGATGTCATCTTCCGGCTCCCAGATATCCTCGCGGCCACCGGCGAAACCGAAGGTCTTGAAGCCCATGGATTCCAGGGCGCAGTTGCCGGCCAGGATCAGCAGGTCCGCCCAGGAGAGCCGGTTGCCATATTTCTGCTTGATGGGCCACAGCAGACGGCGCGCCTTGTCCAGATTGCCGTTGTCCGGCCAGCTATTGATGGGTGCAAAACGCTGATTGCCGGTGTTGGCACCGCCGCGCCCGTCGGAGACACGGTAGGTGCCTGCGCTGTGCCAGGCCATACGGATGAAGAGACCGCCATAGTGTCCCCAGTCAGCCGGCCACCAGTCCTGCGAATCCGTCATCAGCGCGTAGAGATCCTGCTTCACCGCCGCCAGATCAAGCGTTTTGAATGCCTCGGCATAGTTGAAGCCTGCGTCCATGGGATTGGACTTCTCAGAGTGCAGGTGCAGGATCTTGAGGTTGAGTTTGTTGGGCCACCAGTCCTGATTCGACTGGGCAGCAACCGTCGTGCGGGCACCGTGAGCGCCCGCAAACGGGCACTTGGATTCGTTCGACATGACATTCCTCCTCTTCTTTTTGGACGAAAACGCGCGATCAGATCAGAGGTGATTCTCAAGCAGTTAAGGTGGTTTCCGGGAAAGTTTCTACCAGAGTCAAGGCTCCAAATGGACAGGATGAACAGGATTTCGCAGGATTCACAGGAGACAAGTCATTGTTTTCTGAATCCTGTCAATCTTGAAAAATCCTGTGAATCCTGTCCATTCACGACATCTCCGTGGGTAGATTGTTTTCAGGAAATCGCCTAAAGGGCCGTCCCGGATGCGGCCAGATCAACTACCGAATCCTCCTGATGGCCAAAACGATAACGTCCTCGGGCATGACTGCCCAAGGCCTTGACTGGCGCGCCGAAGAAGGCCAGCACGGTCAGATCTTCCTGAATATCGAAGAAGGCGTGGCTGCATGCGGCATGCACATACATCAGCGTGCCTTTCTGGACATCGTGCTCGGTGTCGCCGACGCGCAGATTGGCCTTGCCTTCCAGCACCAGATAGAGCTCGTCTTCCTCATGGGCGCTGGCCATATCTTTGGAGCCCACCGGCAGATAGTAGATCGAACAGGACAGCGAGGGCGTGCGCAGAAATTCCTTCAGCGTCACACCGTTGCGCTCGACCTTCGCCACCAGATCGTCAAGCTGAAAGACCATCCAATCCGCTTCGTTCATGAAATATTGACCTCTGAAACCACTGTTTTAAGGATGCAGACAGGATAGCCCCATCGTGCCGGTGACGATACCAAGGCATTGGACCCCGGACAACTGAGAAAGGTTTGCATTGGCGATCTTGATGCGCTATAAACGATAACTCATATCATTTACGCCATCCTGACGAGCCAGCGAGGTCGCCATGAACCAGTCGATTCACCATGTCCCCGGGCGTCTGCGTATTCGTTCAACGTCGTTCCGTCGTCGATCCATCACCGCCCTGAGCATTCAGGATCAATTGCTTGCCCTGGACGGCGTAACCCATGTCCGACTCAACCCGGACGCCAGCAGCATCACCATCCATTACGACACGGCCCGCCTGAGCCGCGCTCAATTGCTGGCGATGCTTGAAAGTACCGGTTGTCTTGGCGCTCAGACACGCAGCGATGCGTTTACGACCAAGACCGGCGAACTGTTCGGCAAGGTGCTGATGGGGGCTATCGTCAAGAAAGTTGCCGAGCGTTCCGCGCTCAAACTGGTCAGCGTCCTGCTTTAAACCGCGTCCTGGAGTGCAGTTTGGATCTCGGCGGGGTCCGACCCTGCCGCCTGATCGGCTGACTTGAGGCCGGATTCACAAAACTGTCGCGCATCATTGAGCGGCAGTGATCGATTGATACAGATGACCCTGCTGGTCAAAACCCTTCACGATCAATTCACGATGCCAGCCACCAGGCCGGTGAACCAACACCTCACCGCAGTCTGTTCGCCATTCAGACAGCACGAGTCGATGGATGGCTGTTCCGTCAAGCGCGAATGCGTGTTCAGCGGGCCGATGGGTATGACCGTGAATCAGCCGCGAGGCGTTGAAACGGCGCAGACAGGCAACGACCGCGCCCTGGTTCACATCCATGATCTCGGGCGGTTTGTCTGCGTTGGCGGCGCGGCTTTTATCCCGGTAATCCGCTGCGAGTGCGCGCCGGCCAGCCAGTGATTTCCAGAGAAACAATCGCCGCACGAACGGATTGCGAACGCGCCTGCGAAATTGCTGATAAGCCGCATCGTCGGTACAGAGCAGATCGCCGTGCATCAAGAGGGTTGGTTCGCCGTCGAAGTATCTGAGCGTCGGGTCGCGCAGCAGGGTGCAGCCGGTGTCGCGACAGAAGGCGCGTCCGATCAGAAAATCGCGATTTCCATGCATGAGGTCGCAGGCGGTGCCAGAGTCGGTCAGCGCGCGTAGCGCCGCGCGAACCTGCGTGTTCAGCGGCGTGTCGTCATCGTCCCCGATCCAGGCATCGAACAGATCGCCGAGAATATAGAGCCGCGCCGCCTGACGGGCGCGTCCGGCCAGAAAACGCAGGAAGAGATCCAGGGTCGTCGGGCGCTCCGGCGACAGATGCAGATCCGAGATGAAGAGTGTTTCATCCGGCCTGACGAGAGTTGCGCGCGAATCGTCAACCGTCTGAAGCCTGTGGTCTCGATTGTGATCCATGAGGTGTGGCCAAGGTATAGTGCCAAATAACAATGACCATCATTATGTCACGAGGTTTTCGGGATGGGGCGGCCTGAATGAAGGCGATGCGCTGACCGCCCGTGCCGGAGCGATCCCAAATCGTTATACTCACGGGCTTCACCCGCACCCGCAGTGTCCGACCAGTCCCCCATGAGCGAACTCCAAGAACAACTCGACAAACGCCGCACCTTCGCGATCATCTCCCACCCTGACGCCGGCAAGACCACACTGACCGAAAAACTCCTGCTGTTCGGCGGCGCCATTCAGCTCGCTGGCACGGTCAAGGGTCGCAAGGCGGCACGTCACGCCACCTCGGACTGGATGGCGCTGGAGAAGGAGCGCGGGATCTCGGTGACCTCATCGGTCATGCAGTTCCCCTACGGTGACGCCATCCTCAACCTGCTCGACACCCCCGGACACGAGGATTTTTCCGAGGACACCTATCGCACCCTGACGGCGGTTGATTCGGCGCTGATGGTGATCGATATAGCCAAAGGCGTCGAGGAGCGCACCATCAAGCTGATGGATGTCTGCCGGCTGCGCGATACGCCGATCCTCACCTTCGTCAACAAACTCGACCGCGAGGGACGCGATGCCATCGAGGTTCTCGACGAGATCGAGAGCGTGCTGAAGATTCGCTGCTCACCCGTCACCTGGCCGATCGGCATGGGCAAGCGCTTCAAGGGGGTTTTCGATCTGCGTACCGGACGCACCCATCTGTTCAGCGCCCAGCATGGCGGACGCATCACCGAAGGCGAGATCATCGAAGGTCTGGACAATCCGCGCATGGACGAGGTGCTCGGGGATCAGGCGCAGGAACTGCGCGACGAGATGGAACTAGTGCTCGGGGCCAGTCATCCGCTGGATCAGGATGCCTACCTTGCCGGCAAACAGACCCCGGTTTTTTTCGGCTCGGCGATCAACAACTTCGGCGTGCGCGAACTGCTGGACGCCTTCGTCGAGTATGCCCCGCCGCCGCGCGCGCGCCAGACGCGCCAGCGCGAGGTCACGCCGTCCGAGGAGGGCTTTACCGGCTTCATCTTCAAGATCCAGGCCAATATGGACCCGGCCCATCGTGACCGTGTGGCCTTTCTGCGGGTCTGTTCGGGCAGCTATAAAAAAGGCATGAAGATGCGTCATGTACGCATCGGCAAGAGCATCCAGGTTGCCAACGCCATCACCTTTCAGGCCGATGAGCGCCGTCATGTGGAGGAAGCCTGGCCCGGTGACATCATCGGTCTGCATAACCACGGCACCATCCAGATTGGCGACACCTTCACCGAAGGCGAGGATTTGAAATACGAGGGCGTGCCCTATTTCGCGCCCGAACTCTTCCGGCGCGTGGTGCTCAAGGATCCGCTGCGGCTCAAGGCGCTCCAGAAGGGCGTGCTGCAACTCTCCGAGGAGGGCGCGACCCAGTCGTTCCGTCCGCTCAAGAACAACGATCTGATCCTGGGCGCGGTCGGCATCCTCCAGTTCGACGTGGCCGCCTATCGGTTACGCGATGAATACGGCGTCGATGCCATCGTCGAGCCGGTCAGCGTCAAGACTGCACGCTGGATCCACTGCGAGGATCCCAGGATGCTGGAGCGGTTCAAGGAGAAATGCTACGAGAATCTGGCGCTCGACGGCGACGATCAGCTCGTCTATCTGGCCCCGACCATGGTGAATCTCAGCCTGGCGCAGGAACGCTGGCCGGACGTGCGCTTTCTGGCGACACGGGAGCTTTAGGGCTTAAACCGCGTCCAGTGCGATATGCGTAATTTTCAATTTGTGTCTAGCTCTGGGGAAGTCAACGACATCAGTGGAGACGCGGTTTAAAATTTTATATTTTTTAATACTTTAAACCGCGCCAGCTCCGATAATCCTTGAGTCTGCCAGGGCCGATCTGATCCACAAAGATCGCATACCGTGCTGGGCGCGGTTTAATCCATATCCCGCGAGTTGGTGAGCAGTCGGGTCAGCAGCCCCAGCGGCTGCACCTCGCCGGGCACGCGAATCCGCACCTGCCAGCCGGCGCCCGGCGCGACATCGAGCGCCGCCCCATCCAGAGTTTCCATCTGTTCCAGACAAAATGAGCGGTTGCCGCCGGGTGTCATCAGTTCCAGCCCGTCGCCCACAGCGAAGTGGTTTTTGACCGTAATTTCGGCCCAGCCATCACCGCCCCCGGTCACTTCGCCGACGAAAATGCTGCGCTGGTTGCGCGAGGCGCCGTCGGCATAATTCTGCAACTCGGCGGCGGCGTGGCGGCGATAGAAGCCCTCGGTATAGCCACGGTTGGCGAGCCCCTCCAGCGCAGTCAGCAACTCGGGCCGGAAGGTCCGTCCGGCCACAGCATCGTCGATGGCGGCCCGATAGACCTGAGCGGTCCGCGCGGCATAGTAATGCGACTTGGTGCGCCCTTCGATCTTGAGACAGTCGATCCCCATCGCGACCAGCCGCTCGACATGGGCGACGGCCTGGAGATCGCGCGAATTGAGGATATAGGTGCCGTGCTCATCCTCGAAGATCGGCATGAATTCGCCCGGCCGCTTGGCCTCTTCGAGCAGATAGACCGCGTCGGCGTCGGGGTGACGCATCTGACCGGAATCCGACATCTCGGCCCCCAGTCGATAGTCCCAGCGGCAGGAATTGGTGCAGGCGCCCTGATTGGCGTCGCGGTGGTTGAAATAGCCCGACAGCAGACAGCGGCCTGAATAGGCCACGCAGAGCGCGCCGTGGACGAAGACCTCCAGCTCGATGTCCGGACAGGCGGCGCGGATCTCGGCGATCTCATCGAGCGAGAGTTCGCGCGACAGAATCACCCGTGACACACCGACTCCCTGCCAGAAGCGCACCGCCGCCGCGTTGACCGTATTGGCCTGCACCGAGAGATGGATTGGAAGCTCGGGCCAGCGCTCGCGTACCAGCAGGATCAGGCCCGGATCGGCCATGATGAGCGCATCCGGCCCCAGCGCGACGATGGGCGCCAGATCCTCCACGAAGGTTCGCACCTTGGCCCCGTGGGGCATGAGATTGGCGGCGAGATAGAAGCGCTTGCCCAGGGCGTGCGCCTCGGCGAGACCGAGCGCCAGATTCGCGGCGTCGAAATCGTTGTTGCGCACCCGCAGACTGTAGCGCGGCAGACCCGCATAGACCGCATCCGCCCCATAGGCGAAGGCATACCGCAGATTGCGAAGGGTGCCGGCTGGCGACAGCAGTTCCGGGGCGCGTCGCTTGTCCGGGTTCAATGGAGTTCTACCAGAAAGGTCAGACGTTCGTCCGCGCCGACCAGTCCTTTACGCTGCACCTCGACCGGCAGGGTCTGGCCGGGCTGGCTGTCGAGCAGTGCGATGCGGATATCGGCATAGCTGGCGATAGGCTGCGTACCGATGCGGAGGATGCGATCGCCCGCGACGATCCCGGCGGCCTTGGCCCCGCTCTTCTCCGCGAAACCCTGCACCAGCATGCCCTCGCCTGCCGCCGTCTGATCCAGCATCACGCCCAGCAGACCGGCAGCCGGCAAGTCTACCTGCTTGGGAAAAAGCAGAAAATCGGCCACTGCCGGATCGAGATCGCGATCGGCACCATTGAGCACGATGGCCGAGGGGACATCGACCCGCCGCAGCAGGCGTTTGGGGATGCCCTGCCCGTATTCGAGATGACCGGACCCGGCCAGTACGACCAGGGTGCGGTCGGGATGCGCAGCGAGCGCTTGTGCGGCGCGGTCAGCCATGCCTTCGTCCCACATTAACTGCACCTCCACGAAGTGCTCGATATTGCGCTGATCTGCGCCGGGATGCTGTTTGAACACCGCCTCCAGACGCGCCCGATAGGCGGGATCCGCACGGTCGATGCCGGTTGGAATCCGCGCCCGCTCGTCCGTGCTCAGACCGGCGATGCCGACCTCGCCGACCCGGCGGGTCAATTCAGACTCCAGATTGAGCGCGATCACGGGGATCCGCTGTTCGCGGGCGAAGCGCAGAATGGGTCGATAGAGCCGATAGTCATAACGCCAGCGGTCGAAATACTGCGTCCGGCGCAGGAACTCGGCCTCATCAAGGGTTCCGGCGATATAGTCGTCGAGTGCCGGCTGAAAGGGCTGCTGGAAAAACTCCATGCCGATCACGAGCGGTTTGCCGCGCGCATGCAGACCCTGGATGATCGCCAATTGGTTCAGATGGTCTTCATAGCGGTCATGGCTCTCGCCGACGAAGATCACCCGACGGTCAGCGAGACGGTCGAGCAGCCGGTCCATGCCGCTCAGCTGCGCAAGATCGAGCACGCGGGTTGAGGTCTCGGGGAACTCCGCCCCCTTTGACTGGCCAGACAGCGCAGTCGAACAGGCCAGCGTACTGAGCGCGCAAAGACTCGCCGCGAGTGCGAATGTAAAAGGATGTTTGTGTGACACGAAATCCCCCAGTAGGTGCGAATTTATTCGCACAGGCAGTTGGCATAGGATGATAAGGCGATTTTCTGAAAAACTCGTACCTGTGCTGACCTGAAATGAACAGGATTAACAGGATTTTTCAGGATGGACAGGATTTTTCAAATCTTTGTTTTTAATCCTGTTAATCTTGATCCATCCTGTTAATCCTGTCTATTCCCTATTCAGACACATGCCAAAATCGTTCAGCACAATCAAAGTGATTCTGTCCCTGATGCTCGTCCCGGCACTGCTGCTGCCGACCCCGGCCTCAACCGCAACACCCCTGATCGAACATCAACTGGAGGTCAGCATCGATCCGGTCGCGGGCCGTTTGCAGGTGCAGGACCAGATGGGGCTGCCGGATGATGAAAACGAATGGACGATCCTGCTGCACAGCGGACTCGATCCACAGGTCACAGCGGGACATGCCGAACTGACCGCCTTGGGCAATCGGGAGCACCTGACCGCCTACCGGCTGCGCCGCCTGGACCCCGGCCCCGTGACCCTGAGCTACGGCGGGCGGATTCGTCATGACCTGGAATCCATTGATGAAGGCATGGGCCGCGTGCGTCAGTGGTCGCGTGGAAGCATCGGCCCGGACGGTATTTTTCTCGACGGCTCCAGCGGCTGGTATCCCCGCATCCCGGACAGCTTGCAGCGGTTCCGGCTCCAGGTCCAGCTTCCGGCAGGCTGGACGTCGGTTTCACAGGGCGCAGGGCCGGGCGACACCCGCACCGGACGCTCCATCTGGTCCGAGACGCAGCCACAGGATGACATCTATCTGATCGCCGCGCCCTTCCAGCTCTATCGCGAGCCGGGCGCCGGCTTCGAGGCCCAGGTCTATCTGCGCCGTCCGGATCCCGAGCTGGCCCGACGTTATCTGGAAGCCACGCTCCAATATGTCGCGCTCTATTCGGAGCTGATCGGCCCTTACCCTTTCGCCAAATTCGCCCTGGTCGAGAACGTCTGGGAAACGGGTTATGGCATGCCCTCCTTCACCCTGCTGGGTCCGCAGGTCATCCGCCTGCCCTTCATCGTCCAGACCTCCTATCCGCATGAGATCCTGCACAACTGGTGGGGCAACGGGGTTTATGTCGATTACGAGTCAGGCAACTGGAGCGAAGGGCTGACCAACTATCTGGCCGATTACTGGCTCAAGGAACGCGCCGGACAGGGTATCGAACATCGTCGCGACATGCTGAAAAGCTATGCCGATCACGTGCGCGAGGACAGGGATTTTCCGCTGATCGAATTCCGCGCGCGGCATGGCTCAGCCTCGCAGGCCATCGGCTATGGCAAGGGGGCGATGTTCTTTCACATGCTGCGGCGCAATCTGGGCGATGAATCCTTCCGGCAGGGACTGCGGCGATTTTATGCCGAGAACCGCTTTCAGCACGCCAGTTACGCTGACCTGCGGCGCGCCTTCGAGTCGGTCAGCGGTCAGGATCTACGCCCGTTTTTCCAGACCTGGACCACTCAGGCCGGCGCGCCCCGGCTCGCGCTTGCTGAGGTGCAACGGGTACGGGATGGCGATGGATGGCGGGTGACGGGCCGAATCGAGCAGGCCCAGGCTGCGCCACTCTTTCCGTTGCGGGTGCCGATCGTCATCGATCAGGAAACAGGCGAGCCGCAGCGTCTGATCGTCGTCAGCGACAGCCGCCGTGTCCCATTTGAGATCAGGCTGCCATCCGCACCGGTGCGACTCGCGGTCGATCCGGCATTCGATGTCTTTCGCGAGTTGTCACCGGGCGAAACGCCGGTTGCACTCAGCAATCTCTTCGGTTCTGACCGGGGGTTGATCCTGCTTCCAGCCGACGCGCCGTTTCCGCTCCAGACGGCCTATCGCCAACTCGCCGCTGCCTGGCAGCAAGGGCGTCCGGACTGGCGCATCGCGCTGGATCGCGAGGTGGCGATCCAGCCCGACGATCGCCCGGTCTGGCTGTTGGGTTGGGAGAATCGTCATCTCGACGACTTCGCCGCGCAGTCATCCGGCTTTCGGCTGGATGTCGCCAAACGCCGGCTGGATCTACAGGAGGCGGCGCTGGATGGTGCGACGGTCAGCCCGGTTCTGACCCGCTGGCGCAACGGCCAGCCTGCCGCCTGGCTGGCCGCGAGCGAGACCAGCGCGGTTCCCGCCCTCGCCCGCAAGCTGCCGCATTATGGGAAATACAGCTTTCTGACCTTCACCGGTCCGGAGGCGACGAACCGGATCAAGGGACAATGGCCTTCAGACGATTCGGCGCTCGTTCATTGGTTTGGCGCCCGGCGCGAATTGGGGGCGGTGCAGGATCTGCCGCCGCTGGAAACACGCTGACGATCATTGCGCGCCCCGGCCATGGCCGGGGCAGGAAGACGTTACCCCAGACTACTTGGTCAGAATCAGCTTGTTGTTGCGGGTCATGCGCAGATAATAGCTGCTGCCGGCGTGCTCAATCATCAGCAGATGATCGCTTCCCATCAGGGTGCGGCTATCGACCCGGCGCGTCTGAGGCATGGGATTGCGCCCCTGACGAGGAGACTGAAGACGGCTGTCTGTCGTGTGTTCGGATGGCATGCTCATGTCCTCAAGTGAAGGAAAAGGGGCTGGCGTGACCGCCAGAAGAAAAACAGTTAAGAATCATTCTCAAATAAAATAGAGCCGGATGCGCGTCCTGTCAAGACGACAGGGCGTCGAGATTCATCCAGGTGCCAACGTCACGCCCATGGGGCGGCGGAACGCTTCGTTATGACCCTCAAAGGCAAGACTGACGCCAGTGATCAAGCTGGCCAACTCCTGACCATCCTGCACAGCTTCGCGCAGGAGTCACGCCTGCCCGCGCCACCGGAAGGCATCACCCTGGATACGCGGCTGGAAACCGACCTGGGACTCGACAGTCTGAGCCGTTCGGAGCTGATCGCACGGGTCGAGAAGGGGCTTGGGGTGGCGCTGCCGAATGAGGCGCTGCTGGCGGCGACGGCGCGTGAACTGCTCGGACTGGTGCGCGACGGGGCAGACACGACGGTCGAAACGACGCCACGCCTGTCCGGGCTGGATGTTGCCGCCGATGCCGGCATTCCAACCTCAGCCCGGACGCTGTTGGATGTGCTCACCTGGCATCACGCGCAGCATGGCGAGCGCGTTCACATCGTTTATTACGATGGCGAGGATCGGGCGCAGCCTATCACCTATGCCGGTCTGGCCGAGGGTGCCTCACGGGTCGCCGCACGTCTGCGTCGCGCCGGTCTGACCGAAGGCGCAACGGTGGCGGTCATGCTGCCGACCGGGCCGGATTATTTCTTCAGCTTTTTCGGCATCCTCGCCGCAGGCGGCATTCCTGTGCCCATCTATCCGCCGGCGCGTCCGCAGCAGATCGAGGACCATCTGCGCCGCCATGCGCGGATTCTCGACAACGCCGGCGTCACCTGTCTCATCACGGTGCCCGAGGCGCGCACCGTCGCGCATATCCTGCGTCTTCAGGTCACGTCGCTGCGCGAGATCCTGACCCTGGAAAACCTGGACGGCGAATCGCCCGCGACCGTCTGGGCGCATCCCGAGCCCGACGACATCGCCTTTCTGCAATACACCTCCGGCAGTACCGGCGATCCCAAGGGCGTGGTGCTCTCGCACGCCGATCTGCTCGCCAATATCCGCGCCATGGGCGAGGCCATCGCCATCGGCCCGGACGATGTCTTCGTGAGCTGGCTGCCGCTCTATCACGATATGGGTCTGATCGGCGCCTGGCTCGGCAGTCTCTATTTCGCCGTGCCACTGGTCTCGATGTCGCCGCTGTCTTTTCTGGCGCGCCCGCGCCGCTGGTTGCAGGCCATCCACGATCATCACGGCACACTCTCCGCCGCGCCCAATTTTGCCTACGAACTCTGTCTGACGCGCATCTCGGAGGCCCAGCGGGACGGGCTGGATCTGAGTGGCTGGCGCTGCGCCTTCAACGGCGCCGAGCCGGTCAGCCCCCTGACCCTGCGCCGCTTCGCCGAGCATTTCGCCCCCTGCGGTCTGCGCCCCGAGGCGCTGGCACCGGTCTATGGTCTGGCCGAGGCGGCGGTCGGTCTGGCCTTTCCCCCGCTCAATCGGGGATCGCGCATCGACTGCATCGACCGTGTTCGTTTCGCCGACTCAGGCTACGCCCTGCCGGTTCCCGGCGACGATCCGGAGGCGCTGGAGGTCGTCGCCTGCGGCAGTCCATTGCCGGGTTATCGGGTGCGGATCGTCGATGGCGAAGGCCGGACGCTGCCCGAGCGTCACGAAGGACTGCTCCAGTTTCAGGGTCCGTCGGCGACGCGCGGCTATTACCGCAATCCCGAGGCGACCGCCCGTCTGATCCGTGACGGCTGGCACGAAACTGGCGACCGCGCCTATCTGGCCGGCGGCGATATCCATCTGACCGGGCGGGTGAAAGACCTCATCATCCGTGGCGGTCGCAATCTCTATCCCTACGAGGTCGAACAGGCGCTGGGCGAACTGCCCGGTATCCGTAACGGCTGCGTGGTCGCCTTCGCCGCGACCGATCCCAAACAGGGCAGCGAGCGGCTGGTCATCGTCGCCGAGAGCAAGGAGCAGGATCCCGCCCGCCGCGCCGCGCTGATGCAGCAGGCGCGTGAGCGGGCGACCGACATCCTGGGTCTGCCGCCGGATGAGATCGTCCTCGCTCCGCCGCGCTCAGTGCTCAAGACCTCCAGCGGCAAGCTGCGCCGGGGCGACACACGCACACTCTATCTCGCCGGCAGACTCGTCGCGGGTCCGCCACGTCCAGTCTGGCAACAGGTGGCGCGATTGGGTGGATCGGCGCTCCGGGGCCGGCTTTCACGCCTGATCCACCGCCTGCCGCAAAGGATTTACGCCGGTTATGCCTGGGCCGTCTTCTATCTGATCGCGCCCTGGTTCTGGATCGGCGTCATGCTGACCCCGCGTCTGACCTGGCGCTGGGGTCTGGTTCGGTTCGGGATCCGGCTGCTGCGCCGACTCGCCTTCGTGCGCCTGAGGGTCACAGGCCGCGAGCGGCTTCCGCCAGCCGGTCAGCCATTCGTGCTGGTCGCCAATCATCAGGGCTATCTGGATGCGCTAGCGCTCATCGAGGCCATCGAGCGACCGGTCAGCTTCGTCGCCAAACGCGAACTGCTGAACAATCCGTTCGTGGGTCGTTTTCTGGCGCGGATGGGGACGCTCTTCGTCGAACGCTTCGATCTCCAGCGCAGTCATCGCGAATCGTCTCAGCTCAGTGCCGCGCTGGCGCGTGGCGCAAGCCTCGCCTTCTTTCCCGAGGGCACCTTCCGCACGCAACCGGGGCTGCTGCCCTTTCGCATGGGCGCCTTTGTGATCGCCGCTCAGGCCGGGCTGCCGGTGCTGCCGGTCGTCATCAAAGGCACGCGCGAGCTGATGCCGGGCGACAGCCTGCTGCCGCATTGGGGACAGGCCGAGGTGCTGATCGGTTCGCCCATGATGGCGACCGGAGCGGATTGGGAGGCGGCGGCGGCATTGCGCGATGCGGCGCGGACAGTCATCGGCGCGCAATTGACGCCATGAATCACCGCCAGCGAGAGGCAGCCTGTGCGTTGAGAGTCCATCCTGAGAAATCCTGTTAAACAGCGTCCAGCGCGATATGCATCATTTTCATTTTGTGTTTAGCTCTGTGGATGTCTACGACCCCAGTGGAGACGCGGTTTAAAATTTCAAATAATTGAATATCTTAAACCGCGCCAGCGCAGATGGTCGCTGATGTCGCCAAGATCGATCCAAACCAAAAACATTGCTTATTGCACGGGGCGCGGTTTAATCCTGTCCATCACCCAAAGAGACAAAGCGTTCGAGTGTCCGGCGCAGCTCGGCGGGTGCGACCGGCTTGGCCAGAAAGCCATCCATCCCGGCCTCGAAACAGGTGCGCCTGACCTCTTCTTCCGCATTGGCGGTGAGGGCGATGATCGGCAGGGGCCGTCCATCGGATTCGGCCCGATAACGCCGGGCGAACCCCAGCCCGTCGAGTTTGGGCATGCGCAGATCGATGATGGCGATCTGGTATCCGCCCTCCAGCGCCGCCGCCAGCGCCGCCTCCCCGTCCTGAAAGAGCGAGCAGGAAAAGCCCATTTTGCCCAGAAAGGTCGTCAGTACCCTGGCGGCGATCCGATTGTCCTCGGCCACCAGGACACGAACCTCAGGGCCGGCATGCGGCGTCTGCCAGTCCGGCCCTGGTGCCGGACCGGCATCGTCGTCCGCCTGATCCGCCTTCTCTGACGGAGCAGGCGCGCGCAGCGTAGCGATGGCATCAATCAGCGCCTCCGCGAGAAAGGGCTTGTTCAGACAGAGAACGCCCGATGGCGGCTGCGGCAGACGACGCCCCGTATGCGTCAACAGCAGGCAGCACGTTTGAGCGCCGCAAAGACGCCGCACCTCGGCCAGGGCAGCGGGAAGGTCAGCGCCGCTCGGGGAATCGGCGAGCAACACCAGATCCGGCGCATTCATGCCGGACAGATCCACGGCGGCGAGTTCCGCCGATCCCTGACAAAGCGCCTGCTCTCGCTCCAGGATCGCGCACAGCAGTGCACGCTGCGTTGCATTGCGCTCCAGCACCAGAATCTTCACACCACGCAGTCTGTCGCCCGGCTCCAGCGTCGGCAGAACAAAATCCTCACCGAGCAGCGGCAGACGGACCCGGAAACAGCTCCCCTGCCCTTCCTCACTCTCGACCTCAATGGTTCCGCCCATCAGCGCCGCCAGATCGCGGGCGATGGTGGTGCCCAGCCCGGTACCGCCAAAACGCCGCGTGGTCGAATCGTCCGCCTGCCGAAAGCTCTCGAACAGCTGCGGGAGTTTGTCCTGGGGAATCCCAATACCGGTATCCAGTACCTCCAGCAACAGGTGTGGGCGGGGCAAGGCCGAGTCCGCCATCTGCACGCCTGCCCGCACCCGGACCTGACCCCGCTCGGTGAACTTGATCGCGTTGCCCACCAGATTGAAGAGAATCTGCCGCACCCGCAGGGAATCGCCGCAGACTGTCTCCGGCATCTCGGGCGCGACCTCGCAGATGAGTTCCAGGCCCGACACCAGGGCGCGGCCATCCAGAATCTCGCAGACCTCGCGCACCAGGGTGCGTGGATCGAATGGCGCCTGTTCGAGCTTCAGCTTGCGGGCATCGATCTTGGAAAAATCCAGGATGTCGCCGATCAGCGCATTGAGTGCATTGGCCGAACTGGTGATCGCCTGGACATAATCGCGCTGTTCCAGGTCGAGCCGGGTATCCTTGAGCAGTTCAGCCATGCCGATGACACCGGTGAGCGGCGTGCGCAGCTCGTGGGTCATGAAGGCCAGAAAATCGCCCTTGGCCTGATTCGCCCGCACCGCCTCCTCGCGCGCCCGCTGCACCTGGCGCAGCAGGGATGCCTGATACAAGGGCAACAGCACCAGCAGCAGCAGAAAAAATCCCGCCTCGAAGGGATGCCGGTTCCATTCGTCGAGTTCAAAGAGCACGATGTTGTAGGCGATCACCGCCACCACCGACGCCACGATCAGATGATCCCGACCGAAGCGGGTGCCGGCCGAGATGAAGATCAGGATATAGAGCAGATAAAAGGGGCTGATCGCCTGCTGGGTGATCGAGATCGCGAGACTGACCACAATGATGTCAAGACAGAGCGCCAGATAACGCCGCGCCGACCAGTCCGGACGACGGAGCACGCTGATCAGCAGGATGATTGTCGCGAGCAGATAGGGCACGAAAATCATCAGGTAATAACGGGTATCGACGCCATAATAGTCGGTCCAGGCACCAACCCCGATGTAGAGCGCACCGAACAGACAGACCGTGATCCGCACCAGCGCCGATTGAAACTCGGGGTTGGCACGTAGCGCGGGCGTGATCCTGAGACCTTCGTGCAAGCGGCGTGTCTGCATCTTTCCCACCTCATCGCTGCATGGTCGAAAGACCTCGCATCCGTGTTGTATCGACCTCATGCTATATTCGCCAATCCTTACACATCCATTCAGCGCGGGCTACCGCCCAGGGCGCAAAGATAACGAAGACAAGGGGGAACCATTCATGTCCAAGAAACATCCGATCGTCGCCGTCACCGGATCCTCCGGCGCGGGCACCACGACCGTCAAGCGTGCCTTCGAGCACATCTTTCACCGCGACAAGATCAGTGCGGCGGTGATCGAGGGGGACAGCTTCCATCGTTATGATCGCGTCACCATGAAGGCCGAGATGGCCCAGGCGGCGAAAGAGAACAAAAATATCAGCCACTTCGGTCCCGAGGCGAACCGCTTCGACCTGCTGGAAGATCTGTTCCGCAATTATGGTGAGAATGGCACGGGCAAAAAGCGTTATTACCTCCACAGCGACGAGGAGGCAGCGGCGCACAACGCCCGTCTCGGCACCGAACTCAAGGCAGGACAGTTCACACCCTGGGAGGATGTGCCGTCGCAGACCGATCTGCTGTTTTATGAGGGTCTGCACGGCCTGATCGTGACTGAAGAGAATCAGGTCGCCCAGCATGTGGATCTGGGGGTGGGCGTGGTGCCGATCGTCAATCTGGAATGGATCCAGAAGATCCATCGCGACAACGCCGAGCGCGGCTATTCAGCCGAGGCCATCGTCGATACCATCATGCGCCGGATGCCGGATTACATCCGCTACATTACGCCGCAATTCTCGCTGACTGACATCAACTTCCAGCGCGTGCCGACGGTGGATACGTCCAACCCCTTCATCGCGCGCGACATCCCGACCCCGGACGAGAGTTTCGTCATCATCCGCTTCAGGAACCCCCAAAAGCTGGAGGTTGATTTCCCCTATCTGCTGTCCATGATCCACGATTCATTCATGTCGCGGCGCAATTCGATGGTGGTGCCGGGGGGCAAGATGGGAATGGCGATGGAGATCATCCTGCAACCCATCATCGAGCGCATGATGGAGGCGCGCAAGGTTTGACCTTGCGGGCGTCCAGCCCGGCAGGTCGGGTTAGCCCGGCGGGCGTAACCCGACCGACTGAACGCCACTCTGCTCCTGTGCGGTTTCGCGGTTTGCACCGCTCGATAGCTGACACCTCACCGCCAGACGAGAGAATCGCCGACCCATGACCAATCCCTTCCGCGCCGTCCTCTCCAACTGCCGTGGTACCTGTCCCGGCACCCTGCTCCTGGCGCTGGTCGCCCTGCTGGCCATCGCCACCGGCTGGTGGCAGCTTGTCGCGGCGAGCGATGGGCTGCGGGTCACGCGCACGCTCGCTGGCACCGTGCCGGTCACACTTTACCGACCGGCCAGCGACACGCCCGCACCGGCAGTCGTCATCGCCCACGGTTTCGCCGGCTCGCAGCAGATGATGCAGCCTTACGCCATCACCCTGGCCCGCAACGGCTATCTCGTGGTCACCTTCGATTTCGCCGGCCACGGGCGCAATCCCAACCCGTTCGTGCCCAATCTGCTGGATCAGGACCAACGGCTGCGGGTGCTGCTCGACGGACTGGAGCCGGCGATCGAGTTCGCCCTGTCGCAACCGGGCGCGGACGGACGGCTGGCGCTGCTCGGACACTCGATGGCCGGCGATGTGCTGGCGCGCTACGCCCAGTCACATCCCGGAACGGTCGCAGCAATGGTGCTGGTTTCGCCCTATCTATCCGAGGCCGTGCACACCGCCGATCTGCGCAATCTGCTGTTGATCTATGGCGCGCTGGAGCCGGCGATGCTGCATCAGCAAGGCCTCAAGGTACTGGCTGAAGCTGGCGCCGATGCAACCGAGGTGGGGACAATCTATGGGAATCCAGCCGATGGCAGCGCCCGCCGTCTGGTGCTTGCGGATGGCGTGGAACATATCGGCGTGCTCTATGGCGCGGACGGACTGGCGGCCGCGCGCGACTGGCTGAACCGCGTCTTCGCGCGCACGGGGACGGGCTTTGTGGATGATCGCGGTCACTGGCTCGGCCTGCTCTATCTGGGTCTGGTGGCGCTGGCCTGGCCGCTGGCGCGTCTGCTGCCGCGCGCCGCCTCGCAACCGCTGGGAGCGAATCTTCGCTGGCGTCAACTCTGGCCGGTCGCGGTCGCGCCTGCGCTGCTGACCCCACTGCTACTCTGGCCTGTCCCCAGCGATTTCCTGCCGATCCTGCTCGGCGACTATCTGGCTCTGCACTTTGCGCTCTACGGGTTCATCAGCCTGCTCGGGCTGTGGCTGATCCGGCGTCGCGCCGGTCCCATGCCAGCGAGCGGCGGGCGGGTGCTCTGGCGTGGATTCGCCGTTGCAGCGTTCGCCACCACGCTCTATTTCACCTTCGCCATCGCGATTCCGACGGATCGCTTCGTTACCACGCTGCTGCCGGGAGCGGAACGGCTGCCGCTGGTACTGGCCCTGTCGCTCGGCACCCTGAGTTATTTCATCGCCGACGAATGGCTGACGCGAGGCGCCAGTGCCGCGCGCGGCGCTTATCCCGCGACCAAGGCGCTGTTTTTGCTTTCGCTGCTGTTTGCCGTTTTGCTGAACCTCAACGAACTCTTCTTTCTCATCATCATTGTCCCTGCCATCCTCGTCTTTTTCCTGGTCTACGGACTCCTGAGCGGCTGGGCCTACCGCCGCACCAATCATCCGCTGGTCGGCGCCATCGCCAACGCGCTCGCCTTCGCCTCCGCCACGGCTGTCACCTTTCCGGTGGTGGGAGGCTGAGATACAGGGCAACCTGCTAAAAGCTCACCCCGATCCCGCCGCCGACATGACCGCTACCGCCGCCGATGCCGATGTTGATGCGTGGTCGCACCGGAAAGGGTGAGAGCTGCTCGTTTACTGGGGGCGGCGCGGGCCAGAGCCGGAGCCTGGCGGCATCCAGCACGGGCAGACTGACGGCAGCGGCGCCCACCCAGCCGTCACTGACCCCGGCGAGACGACCGGTCGCCGTCACGGGGCGACCGGTGCGATAGTCCAGCGGTTCGAGATAACCCGGATGCCGGATGAGAAACCGACCCTGCGATTCACCCTGCACCAAAGGCCGTCCGCAGCCATCCAGCCGATAGCCCATGACCTCCAGCTCGGTGTGCGTCTCCAGGTTGCGCGTGTCGAGCAACATCCCGCCCCAGGTCACCATCTCACCCTCGGCGCGCGGGCTGAGGGCGGCTGAAGCGGGTGTCAATCCGCGCTGTCCGACCGGCTTGAAGCAGTCTTCCTGCGTGGCGCAGCCGCTCGACAGGACAGCGGCGCAGAGCGTGCAGACCAGCATTGGCAGAACAAGGCGCGAGACAGTGGATGGCTGCATGGCGGTCGCCCGGGTTTGATGATCGATCAGCCTGAAAGGGGGTTTGAGCGGCGCATTGGATTACCAGGGTCCATACCAGGGACCGGGGTAGCGCCCGTACCAGGGGCCATAGGGATACATGAAGGGAGCTGGATACAGCACCGGCTGAACCGGGTCGGCCCAGCGATGCAGTGCATCGACCGCGATCACCGGATACACATAGGTGAACTCGCCAATGGAACGGGGCTCAACCCGCGCCAGACGTCCGGCAACAGTCAGTCGGCGATCGGTGGGATATTCGCTCGGATCCTTGAAGCCGGCAAATTCGGCAATGAAGCGACCCAGTCCCTCGGCATCGGCATCCGGCTCACCGAACTGGCCGAGCGGTCGCGCCAGCAGTTCGATTTCAGTGGTCCGGGCATGATTGCGCACCGCGAGGATGGTGCCGCCCCAGCGCAACGGCTGGCCGATGAATCGCTCCGGCTGCCGCTGTACCTCGCTCAGGGCCGGATTCGATACCGGCGCTTCACGAATGGCCGACGGCACCCCGGCAGCGCAACCAGCGAGCAGCGGGAGGCTGACCGCCCACAGCCGCAGCCCGCGCATCGGCACCCGGCTAACGCCCCTGGCGATAGGCATCCATTTCGTCCAGCGACAGCGGCCGGGCCTCGTCTTCCAGCATGACCGGAATATCGTCGCGGATCGGGTAGGCGAGCTGCGCGGAGAGTGAGATGAGCTCGCTGCGCGTCCTGTCGAAGATGAGCGGCCCCTTGGTGACCGGGCAGACGAGGATGTCGAGCAGCTTTTTATCCAGCATCGGTTGATTGCTCCGCAGAAAAAATAAAGGAACGGGAAACGCCCCTGGCGACCGCCAGTTTAACCGTCCAATGTATCGGATGGCGACCTTTTGCAGATGCGGCGATGACTCCCTTGGCGTCTATACGTCCGGCTTCACCAGTCGCGAGTGATCGATCAGCAGCAACTGGCAGTCGGGACAGCGCCAGGCCATGTTGGAGGCCGGTCTGAGGGAAAGACTGATGGTATTGGGCAACGCCATGCCGAGATGCGCGAAGGCACCCGGCGGTCGCTGGTGTCGCGGCGACCAGATGGCGCCCTTGCCGAGCAGCACCCGGCCGGGTTGCAGCGGTTGGCAGCACTGGGGACAGGCATAATCCCGACCGTGCCACAGCGCATCGGTCGCCGGCACCTCGCACGACTGGCGGCGCAGATGACGCACGAGCAACAGCAGCGACAGCAGGGCGCCAATCGCAACGGCGGCCGCAGGCCAGAGAGCGGGATGAGCGGTCATGTCGATTCACGCTCCAGTCGTCTTTTGATATCCCCCGGCGAGCCGGTGTGGCGCGCGAGCAGGTCATAGGCGACCGGCACCACAAAGAGGGTGAAAAAGGTCGCTGCCAGCACCCCGGCGAGGATGACGGTGCCGATGACGGCACGGGTCTCGGCCCCGGCACCGCTCGATAGCAGCAGCGGAATGGAGCCGGCGGCAGTGGTGAGTCCGGTCATGACGATGGGACGCAGCCGCACGTCGGACGCCTCCAGCAGCGCGGCGCGGAATTCCTGACCCTGATCGCGCAACTGGTTGGCGAATTCGACGATGAGAATGCCGTTCTTGGCCGAGAGTCCGACCAGCATGATGAGCCCGATCTGGCTGTAGAGATTGAGCGTCTGGCCGGTGAACCAGAGCCCGAGCAGGGCGCCGGCCATCGCGAGCGGCACCGTGAGCATGATGACCAGCGGGTGAATCCAGCTCTCAAACTGCGCCGCCAGCACCAGAAAGACCACCACCAGACCCAGCAGGAAGACGAAGAGGATGCCCTGATTGCTGGTGCGAAAATCACGACTCTGGCCCTTATAGTCGAGCTGGGCCTGCTCGGGCAGGTGCTGCGCGACCTTGGCCTCCAGATAGGCGAGCGCCTCGCCGAGCGCCAGTCCCTCGGCCAGATTCGCTTCGATGGTGATGGCGCGCAGACGGTTGAAGCGTTTCAGGCTCTGCGATTCGGCGGCCTCGGTCACGCGCACCAGATTGCCGAGCGGGATGAGCGCGTCGCTGCGTGCGGAGCGCACATAGAGATTCTCCAGGCTGCCCGGCGTGCGCTGTGCGGCACGCTCGCCCTGGAGGATGACATCGTATTCCTCGCCGGCGTCGAGATAGGTCGTGACCTGGCGCGAGCCGAGCATCGTTTCCAGGGTGCGTCCGATCGCGCCGACGGTGACGCCGAGATCGGCGGCACGGTCGTAATCGATCTCGACCTTGAACTGGGGCTTGGTCTCCTTGTAATCCCAATCGATGGCGGTCAGTCCGGGATTGTCCTGGGCGATGGCGGCAAGCAGGGTGTCACGCCACTGCGCCAGTTCCTCGTAGGTCCCGCCGCCGAGAACCAACTGCACCGGCTTCTGGGTGCGCGCGCCGAAGCCCTGACGCATGACCGGCGCGGCCCTGACCCCCGGCAGATCGGCGAGCTTGGCGCGGACCTCCTCCATGATGACCCAGCCCGAGCGGCGCAGCGCGAAGTCGTTCAGCACCATGACCACCATGCCTGAGTTGAAGGTGGCGGTATTGCCGAAGGCGCGGGGTGCGCGCACCATCAGCCGCATGACCTCGCCGCTCTCGGTATAGGGCAGGAGACGCCGTTCGATCTCCTCCATATAGTCCTTCATATAGCTGTAGGACGCGCCTTCCGGGCCATTGACCATCACGAAGAAGGCGCCCCGGTCTTCCTTGGGGGTGTATTCCTGCGGGATCCGCTCGAACAGCCAGAGCGCGCCGATCAGGGTGCCGACGAAGCCCAGCATCACGATCCAGTGATGACGCAGCAGAAACCGCAGCAGGCGGCCATAGACACGCCGAACCCATTGAAAGGCGCGATCAATGCCCTCGGTGAGTGACAGACGCCCCGCGTGTTCGACATGGCTGGGCGGCAGCACCTGCGAGGCCAGCATCGAGGACAGCGATAGCGCCGCGAAGGCCGAAAAGCTGACCGCTGCCGCCATCGTCAGCGCGAATTCGCCAAATAGCCGCCCGGCATCCCCCTGCAGAAAGGCAATGGGGACAAAGACCGCCACCAGCACGACCGTCGTGGCGATCACCGCAAAACCGACCTGACGGGTACCACGATAGGCGGCGACCAGTCGCGTCTCACCGTATTCCTGCATCCGGCGATGGATGTTCTCCAGTACCACGATGGCGTCATCAACCACCAGACCGATCGCCAGCACCAGTGCCAGCAGGGTCAGGATGTTGATCGAAAAACCCAGCATCAGCAGCACGCTGAAGGTGGCGACGACGGATACGGGCACCGTGACCGCCGGCACCAGCGTCGCCCGCAGACTGCCGAGAAAAAGAAAGATCACCAGCATCACCAGGACGATGGCGATGCCGAGCGTTTTATAGACCTCTTCGATGGCGCTCTTGACGAAGACCGAGGCGTCATAGCTCTGTCTGATCTCCATCCCCGCCGGCAGGCTGGGATTGATCCGCGCCGCCTCCGCCTTCGCGGCCTCGGCCACCGCGATGGTGTTGGCGGTGGACTGTTTGATGATGCCGATGCCGACCATCGGCGTACCGTTGCCCCGGAAGAAGGTGCGATCTTCCTCGGTGCCGCGCTCGACCCGCGCCACGTCGCCCAGACGCAGCAGATAGCCATCCTCGCCACGCGCCAGCACCAGACGCGCGAAGTCCTCCGGGTCGTTGAAGGCGCGATTGACCCGGACGCTGAACTGGCGGTCGATGGATTCCACATCGCCCGCCGGCAGCTCCAGATTCTCGGCCCGCAGCGCGTTTTCCACGTCGGCTACCGTCAGCCCGCGTGCAGCCAGTTCGTTGCGGTCGATCCAGATGCGCATGGCATAGACCTGATTGCCGCCGACGCGCACGCGCGCGACCCCGTCCAGGACCGAGAAGCGGTCCACCAGATAGCGGCGCGCGTAATCGCTGAGTTCCGGCACGGTCATCGATTCGCTGGCCAGATTGAGCCACAGAATCACGTCCTCGTTGCTGTCGACCTTCTGGATCTCGGGCGGCTCGGCCTCTGTTGGCAACTGATCCAGGATGCTGGAGACCCGGTCGCGGATATCGTTGGCAGCGCCGTCGATCTCGCGCCCGGTGTTGAACTCGACCGTGATGACCGAACGCCCGTCCTCACTGGTCGATTCCACCGTGCGAATGCCCTCGACCCCGGCGATGCGATCCTCGATGAGCTGGGTGATGCGGTTTTCCACCACCACCGCCGCCGCGCCCTGATAGCGGGTCTCGATCGAGACCACAGGCGGATCGATGTCGGGGAATTCGCGCAGCGGCAGACGGTCGAAGGCGACCAGTCCGAAGGCGACCAGGAGCAGCGACAGAACCGAGGCGAGGACCGGACGGGTGATCGAAATATCGGACAGGATCACCGGGCGGACTCCGTCAGGGTCTGGAGGCTCTGGCGACCGTCATCGACGGCCAGAACCTTGAGCGGCTGGCCGGGACGGACCTTGTCCTGTCCGTCGAGAATAACCCGCTCGCCGGCGACGAGTCCGGCGCGGATCTCCACCCACCCCGGCTGGCGGGTGCCGATCTCGACCTGACGGCGCTCGGCGCTGGGCGGCTCCTGAGCCTCGATCAGGGCCATGACGAAATGATCGGTTCCATGCTGGAGCAGTGCCGCTTCCGGGATCACCAGCCCTTCACGCGGATCGATCAGCAGCTCGACACGCATCAGCAGACCCGGTTTCAGACTGCCATCCGCGTTCGGGATCAGGGCGCGCACCTGCACCGTGCGCGTCACCGGATCGACCCGGCTGTCAACGCCGCGCACCACGCCGGTGAAGACCCGCTCGCCCTGGGCGCGGGTGCGGGCCTCGATCTTCAGCCCCGGCGCGAGCGCGGACAGATGCACGCTCGGCACCGCGAAGTCGAGCTTCATGACCGTGTCGTCATCCAGGGTCGTGATCGGATCGCCGGGCTGAACCAGCGCGCCGGGACTGATCTGGCGCAGTCCCAATACGCCTTTGAATGGCGCCTTGATCAGCCGGTCGGCCAGCCGCGCCTCCAGCGCCACCAGCAGCGCGCGCGTGGTGTCCAGATCGCGCTTGCGCTCATCGAGCAGGGATTCAGAGGCCGAACGCTGCGCGACCAGCGATTTCACCCGCTCATACTGGCGCTGCGCCTCGTCCGCCCGCACCCGCGCCTCTTCGAGCAGTGCGTCCTCCTCGTCATGGGTCAGCTCGACCAGCAGCTCGCCCGCGCGCACCCGCTGCCCGTCATCGAAATGAATGGACGCGACGGTCTCGGTGGCATTGGCCGTGATCGTCACCGACTCGTTGGCCTTCAGGGTGCCCAGCGCCTCGATCCGTTCGGCGAGCGCCTGACGCTGCGTCTCGGCGACGATGACGGACAGCGGCTTGTCCGGCGGCTTGTCCGCGGCCAGCACCAGCGTCGGGAGAAGGAGTGACAGACAGGAGAAAAGGATCGTGTTTGGATGTGGCATAACGAATCATCGACCGCTTGAGGTGCCCGGATGTTTGTTTGCCAACGGACAGGGCTCATGCAACCTGGTTTTCCCTCTGTTGAACATCGGTCCAGTCAGGCATTGAGATAGACAGCCAGTTCCCGATGTCGGGGTGCAAAGCGGTCGCAGCCAGGGCCGCCGGTCTCGCCGCGCGTCCGTGGAGCCGAACCCGGATGCCAATCTGTGCGCCCGCGATCACCATGCCGGTGAGTGCGGCGGTCTCGAATTCACCCCAGCGCCGCAGTGCGTCGTAGGGGTCTTTTCCAGCCTGGAGCGCTCGCATCAGAGACATCGGGGCGCGCTGACCGACGCCGATCACCCGGACACAGCCGGCCAGTCTGGCCCGTTCAACGGCATGCCGTCCGGTGCTCAGGGCGACATCCAGCCGATGCGTATCGAGCGCGGCCTGCGTCTCCTGTCTGGACGCCTTCACGCCAGATCCCAGGTTCGCCCAGTCAGGAACGCTCTCCGACCAGCCGAGGTTTCCGGCATCGAGCATCTCGATGTCGCAGTCTGCATGTCGGGTTAAGTTTGGCGGGAAATCATCGTCAAGTGCCGCCATCATGGACTCGTGATGCGACCGGTCAGTCACGAACAGGACGACACGCAACCGCCCGCCACATCGTCCATGCCGACCGCCATCAGAGGCGGCGGGGACCGCCAGCCAGTCAGGTCTCACGAGATTCCAGCGCCTGCGCCAGACGCCGCCACGCGGACTCATCGCCCGGCAGTCCAAACCGCAGACTGGCCGGCTGCGCAAAGCGTCGCACCAGAATCCCCTGCTGCGCCAGGGCGATCTGGATCTGCTCGGCGCGCGGAGTCAGAACCCACTGAAAGAGCGAAGTTCCGCCGGCTGGCGTCAATCCCTGCTCTGTCAACAGCGCGGCGAGACGCGCGCCAGCGAGCGGCAGCGCTGCGCGGGCGGATGTCTGCCAGGCGGTATCGGCCAGTGCCTGCCGGGCGATCAGGCGCGAGGGACCGGCGAGCGTCCAGGGTCCGAGCCGAGCCTTGAGCCGCTCCCGCAGTCGTGATTCGGCATACAGAAAACCGACGCGCGCCCCGGCCAGACCGAAGAACTTGCCCAGCGAGCGCAGCAGGATGAGTCCGGGGCGACCGGCATCAGGCGTCAGACTCCCGTCCGGCGTCGCGTCCATAAAGGCTTCATCGACCACCAGCCAGCCGCCGTGAGCGGCCAGACGGGCATGCCAGTCGAGGAGTGTCGCCACCGGCCAGCGGCGTCCGGTGGGGTTGTTGGGATTGATGACGATCAGACAGTCGAGCCGTTCCGGCCCGGCATCCAGCAGCGATCCGGGATCGCCGTCAGCCAGTTCGATCACCCGATGCCCGGCGCAGCGCCAGGCATGTGCATGCTCCTGATAACCGATCTGCGGCACGCCGACGCGACCGGGTGCGCGCAGGCGCGGCAGCGCCTGAATCGCGGCCTGGGAGCCGGCCAGCGGCAAGGGATCCGGGGCGCCATAGTAGCAGGCCGCCGCCGCTTCCAGACCGTCTCCGTCCTCGGGCAGGCGTCCCCAGACATCCACAGGCAGCGGGGGAACCGGCCAGACATGGGGATTGATGCCGGTGGAGAGATCGAGCCAGTCTGATAAGGGAATGCCAAAGCGCGCGGCGGCCTGGCGCAGGCGACCGCCGTGCTCGGGTGGTGCATGGTCTGACATATGAAATCTCCTAAAGATTTCACTCTTTAGGCTTCGGCGATTCGTCAGTGGTCAGGGTGACGATCAGCAGGATGACGATGCCGATGGTGATGGCGCTGTCGGCGATATTGAACGCCGGCCAGGGATTGAACAGCGCGAGCGGGATGACTGGCAGATAGACTTGAATGAAATCGATCACATGGCCAAGCAGCGCACGATCAATCAGATTGCCGACCGCACCGCCGATGATGAGCGCCAGCGCCGCCGCCAGCCAGCCCTCGCCCGCTTTGAGACGGAGCAGCCACAGCGTCAGAACCACTGTCACCGCGAAGGCGAGCAGCGTGAAAAACCAGCGCTGCCAGCCACCCGCATCGGCGAGAAAACTGAAGGCGGCGCCCTCATTGAACATCAGGGTGAGATTGACGTTCGGCAGGAGCGCAACGGTTTCGGAAGGCTGAAAGGTCAAAAGGATCAGCCATTTGATCGATTGATCCAGGATCAGGACAATCAGTGCAAGCCAGAGCCAGTGTTTCACTGCGGTTGTATTCCTAAATAATCAATTGGTTGTCGTTGCGGCGCGATAGTAGCCAACACCGGCACTCCCCGGCTCCGCCTTGTTCAGCACAATCCCCATGCTCTTCTTCTCGCCAAGCAGATTCTGCGCCTGTTGCAGCTCTTCGCTGGTGACCTTCCCCTCCTCCACCACGAGCATGACGGCATCGAGATAGGGCAGAAAGGCAATCACATCATCGCCAGCGAGAAGCGGCGGCATGTCGAACAGGATCAGGCGGTCCTGATAACGCCCCTTGAGTTCATCAACGAGCTGAATCACACGCGGGGAGGACAGCATTTCCGACGAGTCCGTGAAGGAGTCGTTGCCCGGCAGGATGACCAGTCGTTCGATGCCGGGATTGATGAGCAAGTCGGCGAGTTCCGCCTCGCCAGTGAGATAATCGCTGATGCCACGGGTTTGACCCTTGACGAAATAGCGGCCGATGGATGGGCGTCGCAGATCCAGATCCACCAGCAAAATGGTTTGGTTGACTTCGCGAGCAAGGCTGATCGCCAGATTGATGGCGGTGACTGTCTTGCCGTTACCGATGCCGGGGCTCGTCACGGCGAGGGTCTTCCAGCCGTTGACGCGCATGCGTTGCAGGACATGGGTGCGTAGCACCTTATAGGCGTCGGCGAAGGGGTCGGTGCCTTCGGAGAGGATGATGCGCTGTTCGCGCAGCCACTTGGCATTGATCGGGATTGAGGTGGTGCGGGTGTAATCGACCTTGACATCCACCAATGGCTTGGGCGTTTGAGCCCGGATGGCGCGAACCTTCCCTGCCGTGTCGCCCGGTGCGCCTGGAGAGGGACCGACAATCGACTCCCGTTGTGCACGGGCGAGTTCCATTGCTTTCTTTAAGCGTTCCATATGAAGAGACCCCAATAACCGGATTGAGAGCACTCAGACAGCATGGGTAGCGCACGGTCAAGCCGGCGCATGAGGGTAAACCAGAGCACATCGAGTGGCATGAAGAGGAAATGTACGGCCAGGGCCATGCCAACCAATGCGGCGAAGCTGCCACCGATGAGAAGCGAGAGCCGTTTGACGCGACGACGGTGATCGTCGCGAGTGTTGATGTAGGGGATGATCGCCAGCAGGGGCGCAGTGGTCGATAGGCGGATCGCACGCGCGCCGTGGAGTCCTTTGTCGAGGCTCTCACGCAGCGCCAGATTGCCAACGCCACCCGCGACCGCCAGCACCAGACCCAACACCACGATGGCCAGCCGGTTGGGCTTGAAGGGTTTTTCCGGCAATAGCGGCGGTTCGATCAGCGAGAAACGCTCCCCTTTGCGGCTTGTTTCAAGCGATTGAGCCAACTGGGCCTGAAGCCCTTTTTCGCGGATCTCGCGGTATTTGCTCATGGCGTTGTCATAGTCACGGGTGAGCGCCCGGTATTCCTGCTCGATCTTCGGCCCCGCCGTCACCCGCGCCTCGTATCGCGCCAATTCCTGTTCCAGTTGCACGCGAGCCTCTTTGAGCGAATCGATTTCCAGGCGCGCCCCTTCCAGACGAGCGCGGAGTTGCACATAGGCCGGGTTGTTCGCGCCATCCATGAACCCTTGCCGACCCTCGCCCGAACGTCGGGCAGAGGCGATCTGGGTCTCGGTCGCCGCGATGCTTCGTTTCAACGCTACGACATCCGGGTGATCGTCCGAATAACGCTTGCGTAACGCCGCCAGTTCAGCCTTGAGTTCCGTAAGCCGGTTTTGCATTGGCGCGGCGCTCGTCTGTCCAACCAGCGATCTCAGCGACGCGATCTCACGTTCCAACTGGATCCGGTCGGGATGTTGAGGCGAATAGCGCTCTTTAACCCGCACATATTGAGCCTCCAGTTCGTCGAGGTGCGCCGCCACGCTGCTGGGCTGCTGCGCCGTACTCATCGCCGGATCGATCTGCGCCAGTTCGGACTCCAGATACAGCGCCTGCTGTTCAAGGGTTCTGGTGGACTGCGTGTTGTCCCGCAGACGCTCCTCCGTGCGCAGCATCTGCTCGCGATTGATCGCCGCCAGTTCCGGCAGGTTGTCGCTATTCTGTTCCTTGAAGGCCGCCAGTCGCGCCTCCAGCGTGCCGATTTCCTGGCCCAGCCGATCCGCCTCGGTTTGCAGAAAGACGGTGGCTTCGTTGGCGGCGGCCGTGCGCTGTTCGAGATTTTCGTTCAGAAAGAGCGAGACCAGATCGCTGGTGATTTTCTGCGCCAGCGTTGGCGAACCATCCTCGAACGAAAGCGAAAAGGCGATGGTCGCCTCCTGAGGCCGACCGCTGCGGGGATCCAGGACATCCGCGCTGATCATGTTGAGCTTGATGCGTTTACGCATCTCCTCAACCGCCATGTTGATGCTCTCTTTACGGCGGATATCCTGGTAGAGATCGTAACGCTCGATCAGGCCGCTGAGATTGCTGGTCGTCATCACCCGCTGACTGATGACCTGGATGCGCTGATCGGCAAAACCGGTGACAGTCGTCTGCACCAGCTCAGAGGGAATTTCCTGGCGTTCGATCAGGATGGTCGCCGATGAGCGGTACATCGGCGGAATCAGCAGGGCGGCGAGCAGGGCGAGGATGGACAGCAGCACAGCGGGAACGATGAGCTGCCATTTACGTCGTTTCAGGATCGCGAGATAGTCTTCGAGCGTTTGAAACTGTTCGTCCACGAATCACCTGCACCTGATCACGAAAACGTCCCGGCTGGGAATCATATCACGCGCATCCCCCAGGATTTTGCCACGACGCCCCTGTCCTGCATGCATCGGGGCGCACCCGGCTGCATCGTCAAACACACCATAATCCCTTGCAGGTCAGCACCACCAGGGCGGCGATGACACCGAGACGCAGCGGACCCCAGGCATCATTCCGCTCCGCCATCAGAACCTCAATGGCATAAAAGAGGATGATCGACTGTACCGCCACCATTCCGAGTTGCTTGAACCAGGGATCGGCAAGACTCGGCACGACGAGGGCAATGAGCAGGATCAGGAGATCCAGCGATGTGACCTGGAAGTTGATCCAGGCAAAACGAACCCAGATAGCGGTCAGGACGCCAATCGCGGCGAAAAGCGCCAGGATCGCATGGGACCATTCAGCGAGCCCGGGCGTACCTGTGACCAGATAAACGACGACGACCGCAACAACATAGAGGGTGAGACGGTCAAGATAAGACCGCAATCGCGGCTTCAGCCAGGGTGCCAGCAGCACCGGAACCAGCAGAATTCCGGCCAGACTCCCGATATCGCGACTCACCGAGCCGACAACCAGTGCACCGAGAAACAGGGTCGCGGGCACCGCCAGACTGAGCAGGACAAAGGGCGTGCCACGCAGCAGCTGGGACGGACGCCAAAGCGGTTCAGAATCCAGCGCCGGGGGACCGGATCCGGCTGCGGGATGCCGCCATGCGTGCCCTTGACGATACCGTACAAGCCGGCAGAGACCGAACAGCACCGCCGCCGCGAAGAGCAGGTAGACACCAAGCACCACGGCGTCGGCGCTATAACGCAGCAGCCAGGCCAGCAGAATCAGCAGGGACTGAGCCGCATAGATCAGGGTCACTGCCTGAGGCTGGCTCAGCCCCGCATTCAGCAGGCGATGGTGCAGATGCGAGCGATCAGCGGCAAAGGGCGAGCGGCCCTCGACAATACGTCGGACCATGACCGTGAGGGTATCGAGGACCGGCAGCCCCAGGATCAGGAGCGGCACGAGACGTCCCACGGCGGAGTCCTCACGCTGGGTCACCATGATGGCGAGCACGCCAGCGCCAAAGCCGAGAAACTGACTGCCCGTATCGCCCATGAAGATCTGCGCCGGATTGGTGTTGAAGCGCAGAAAGCCAAAGGTCGCCCCCATCATGGCCAGGGCAACCATGAAGGCCGGGTGATTCCCGCCCTGCCATGCCAGAACCGACAGACCGCCGAGCGCGAGCAGACTGATGCCGCCAGCCAATCCGTCGAGACCATCGGACAGATTGACCGCATTGGTCAGCCCAACCAGCACAAAGACCGTCAGCGGCACGGCAAAGAGCGCGGACAGAGAGTTATCGCCCAGAAAGGGAATCGTTTGGATCAGGATGCCGCCGCCAAGCGTGACGATCAGGGCGGCGAGCGCCTGACCGAGCAGTTTGAGGCGATAATCGAGATTGAACCGGTCATCCAGCACGCCAAACACAAAAAGCACCCCGACCGCCATCATGAAGGCGCGCAGATCCGGCCCCATCGGCACCCACAGCAGAATCGGCGTGACGCTACCGGCGACGATGGCGATCCCGCCGACCCGCGGAATGCGTGTGGTATGAATTTTGCGCCCATCGTCCGGTTTGTCGGTCAGACCCAGTGGTCCGGCGAGACGCGACAATGGCGGAACCAGCACCATCGAGATGAACAGGGCTAACAACAGAACATAAACGACTTGCATGATTGAATTCGCGCCGTGTGGCCATTCGCCCGACATGGCAGCAGTCGATGACCGCTGATGTGCTGGTTCCGCACCGACCCCGTGTCGGACCTGATTGCAGTCATGGACGCCATCGGCAGACTCTGCATCGGTGGCCGGTTCCAGCCCCCTTACAGAGGCTCGCCCTGCATCAAGAGCGCATTGCGAATCACGGTCCGCGCGCCCTCCTGCTCGACCAGACGTCCGCATGACTGATCGGCGAGCATGTTATCGATCATCTGTTCGGCGCTGAACCAGTCCGATTCGGCGCCGCCCGGACTGAATCCACGACGTTCCGCCAGATAATAGGCGGCAATGGCGATCATCTCCTGACGGTGCTCGGGGGCGGGCGGGGCTGTCTCAGGCGTCATCTCATGTCACTCTGGGCGCGGTTTGGTTTGTCATCAGCCCGCGCCTGTCTCTGGCGTCCGGCTGCGGTAAGATTATGCCACCGCCGCCGTTCCTGACGTTCAGCATCTTTCAACGCCCTTTAAAGACCATGAGGAATCCTGCATGACCGCTCCAGCGCCTTCCATTCTGCGGAGGGCAGCCGCCACCGTAATCCGCATTCGTGATGAACTGCGAGAGGCGGCGGTCGTCCGTTCGACCGCCAACTGGTTCAAACATCAGACGCCCAGGGTCATTGCGGCTCTGGGGCGTGCACGCCGCGAACTGGCCGATTCGCGCGCCGCTCATGCACTGGCAGACTGGATCCGCGACCGGCTCCCTGCTGATACCCGTCCGGCGCCCGCACCGCCTGCTGCGCTGGAGAAAGCGCCGCCGGATTCGGCCCTGCTGCTGCTGGGTCTGCTCCAGAAAGAGGGGCGTCTGCTGGATTTTCTCCATGAGGACATCAAGAGCTATTCCGATCAGGAGGTCGGCGCCGCTGCGCGGGTCGTGCATCAGGGCTGCCAGCGGGTGTTGCAGGAATACCTGACCATCGCCCCGGTGCGCGACGAGCCGGAAGGCAGTCGCATCACCCTGGAGCCGGGTTTCGATGCCTCGGCGATCCGCCCGACAGGGAATCTGGTCGGCGATCCACCCTTTACCGGCCATCTGGCGCATCGCGGCTGGCACGTGGTCGAGACCCGTCTGCCGCAGCTTGCCAGCACGCACGACCTGCGAATCCTGGCACCGGCGGAGGTGGAACTGTGAGCGCGACACGCTACGCCGTCGGTATCGATCTGGGCACCACCCATTGCGCCCTGTCCTACGTCGATGCGGAGAAGAGCGAGGGCGAGGACATCGTCCAGGCGCTGCTGCCGATCCCGCAGCTCGTCTCGCCGGGAACGGTCGAGGCACGTCCGCTGCTGCCGTCCTTTCTCTATCTGCCACATCCGGACGAATTCCGCGCCGACGATCTGGGCCTGCCCTGGCAGAGCGATCCCACCCGCATCGGCGGCGAGCTGGCGCGCAGTCAGGGCGCCACGACCCCGATCCGGCTGGTCTCCAGCGCCAAGAGCTGGCTCTGTCATCCGGATCTGGATCGCAAAGCCCCCATTCTCCCGGCAGGCGCGCCGGATGAGATTCCGCAGATCTCGCCCTTCGAGGCCAGCGTCCAGTTTCTCAGCCATCTGCGCGACGCCTGGAACGGGATGCATCCCTACGAGCCGCTGGATCGGCAGGAAGTCACGGTCACGGTGCCGGCCTCCTTCGATCCGGCGGCGCGCGAACTCACCGCCGAGGCGGCACGCGCCATCGGCATCAAACATCTGGTGCTGCTGGAAGAACCGCAGGCGGCGCTCTATAGCTGGGTCAACGACAGCCGGGGCGAATGGCGTCATCAGGTGCGGGTCGGCGATGTCATCCTCGTGGTCGATGTCGGTGGCGGCACCACGGATCTCTCGCTGATCGCGGTCACCGAGAACGCGGGCGCGCTGGAGCTGACCCGGGTGGCGGTCGGCGAGCACATCCTGCTCGGCGGCGACAACATGGATCTGGCGCTGGCCTATCTGCTGCGCGGGAAGCTCGCGCAGACCGGCGTCGAGCTGGACCGCTGGCAGTTGCAGGCGCTCACCCACGGCTGCCGTCAGGCCAAGGAATCGCTGCTGGCCGATCCCGATCTGGAACGGGTGCCGGTGGTGGTGCCGAGCCGTGGCTCGCGTCTGATCGGCGGCAGTATCCGCACCGAGCTGACCCGCGAGGAGGTGCGGACCAGCCTGATCGAGGGCTTTTTCCCGGCGGTCGAGGCCAGCAGCCGTCCGGCCAGCCGCTCGCGCGGCGCCTTGACCAAGGTCGGTCTGCCCTATGCGCAGGATCCCGCCGTCACCCGTCATCTTGCGGCGTTTCTGGGGCGTCAGGCGGGGGCGACCGAAGATCTGGCCGGCTTCGTCGATCAGCGCCCGGATGCGACCTTCCTGCATCCGACCGCCGTACTCTTCAATGGGGGGGTCTTCAAGGCCGAACCGCTCCAGGCGCGGGTGCTGGAGGTGCTCAATCAATGGCTGGCGGCTGAAGACGCACCGCCTGCGCGTCTGCTGGAGGCGCGCGATCTGGATCTGGCCGTGGCGCGTGGCGCGGCCTTCTATGCCCATGTGCGTCGGCATGGCGGGGTGCGAATTCGCGGCGGCACCTCGCATACCTATTATGTGGGTGTGGAAAGCGCCATGCCCGCCATTCCAGGTATGGAGCCCGAGATCCAGGCGCTCTGTCTGGTGCCTTTCGGTCTGGAGGAAGGCTCGGCCCCGGTCGCCCCGCCGCAGGAATTCGGCCTGGTGGTCGGCGAGCCGGTGCGTTTCCGCTTCTTCGGCTCCAGCGTGCGGCGCGAGGATCAGGTCGGCGATCTGCTGGACGAGTGGCGGGAAGACGAACTGGAGGAACTCGACGAGATCCAGACCACACTGCCAGCCAAGGATCGCAAAAAGGGCGAGGTGGTCGCGGTGCGTCTGCAAGCCGCCGTGACCGAGGTCGGCACGCTCGAACTCACCGCCATCCCGGTGGACGCCACGGATGAGCACTGGAATGTCGCCTTCAATACCCGAGGGAATGGCGCCTGAGAACGGCTGGACCGCCAACAAGGATGGGGGCGGTTCCGTGAAGGCTGGGTTACACTAGCACGCAGATTGCATCCTCAGAAGGAAACGAGTCCATGGCAAAAAAGCCGACTGGATCCAAACAGGTCACCACTGTCTCCCGCAAAACGGATCAAGCCGCCAGGGCTGAAGCCGCACCGCTTCGCAAACAGGCTGCGACACCGACCGAGGCAACGCCTGCTGTGTCGGTAACGGTGCCGACGCTGCCGGTGGAGAGTCAACAGCCTGATCCCGAAGCCTTTTCGTCTCTGATCAAAGGGAAGGCGGACGCCCAGTCGGCGACCGGCCAGAAAGCGAATGCGCCGGTTGTCAAACCCGCCCCAATGAAACCATCTGCCGCGCGTCCGCGCGCGCGCGCGGTCAAAGCGGCGGAACCGGCACAGGCCGCAGAGGCTCCGGCAGCCGCAGCATCGCCAGTATCCGCCCCGGCATCTGCGCCCTCCCCCGCTCCAGTCGCCACATCTGCCAAACCGGAATCCAGGCCGGTCGTCCGCGACACCCTGACCGAGATGAAGCAGCCCGAGGCGACACCGGACACGACGCCAGAGCCAGAACCGGAGATTGAAAACCGCCCGCTGACCGTCCCGAGCACAACGCCAGAGCCCGCGCTGGCGCTGGACGTGCAGCAGGGACCGGAACCCTTTCCCGAACAGGCCAATGTGGAAGAGACCTCGCCCGAGCCGGTCCATTTCCCGCCCGCACCTTCACGCCCCAGCCTCTTCATCGTCCAGATCACGCCCGAACTGGCGGCGGTGGCCAAGGTCGGCGGTCTGGCCGACGTGGTGTTCGGGCTCAGTCGCGAACTGGCGATCCGGGGCAATCATGTCGAGATCATCCTGCCCAAATATGACTCGATGCGGTATGACCAGATCTTCGATCTGCATGTGGTCTACCAGGATCTGTGGGTGCCCTGGTATGACGGCGCCATCCATTGCACGGTCTTCTTCGGCTTCGTGCATGACCGCAAGTGCTTTTTCATCGAGCCGCACTCGCCGGACAATTTCTTCAATCGTGGCCGCATCTACGGCTTCAAGGACGATGTGCTGCGCTACGCCTTCTTCTCGCGCGCCGCAATGGAATTCCTGTGGAAGAGCGGCAAGCATCCGGACGTGATCCATTGCCATGACTGGCAGACCGCGCTGGTTCCGGTCTTTCTCTATGAGTTCTATCAGACGCTCGGCATGACCCATCCGCGCGTCTGTCTGACGATCCATAATTTTGCCCATCAGGGCGTGACCGGAATCGACCTGCTGCACGCCACCGGACTGCATCGCCCCGAGCGCTTTTTCGACCAGACCCGGATGGCCGATAACCGTCATCCCAAGGCGCTGAATCTGCTCAAGGGCGGCATCGTCTACGCCAATTTCGTGACCACCGTCTCGCCGCGCTATGCCTTCGAGACCAAGGATCAGGGCCAGGGCTTCGGTCTGGAGCCGACGCTGCATACCCATCACATCAAATATGGCGGCGTCGTCAATGGCATCGATTACGATGTCTGGAACCCGGAGATCGACCGTCATATCCCGGTTCATTACAGCGTCGAATCCATCGACGGCAAATACGACAACAAGCGCGCGCTTCGTCACCGGCTGATGCTCGCCGACAACGAGAAACCCATCGTGGCCTTCATCGGTCGGCTGGATCCGCAAAAGGGTCTGGATCTGGTACGTCACGCCATCTTCTATACCCTGGAGCGCGGCGGTCAGTTCGTGCTGCTCGGCTCAAGCCCGGATGACCGCATCAATGGCGATTTCTGGGGCCTGAAGCAGATGCTCAACGACAGTCCGGATTGCCACCTGGAGATCGGCTTCGACGAAGATCTTTCGCATCTCATCTACGCCGGTGCGGACATGATGCTGGTGCCGAGCCGCTTCGAACCCTGCGGCCTGACGCAGCTCATCTCGCTGCGCTATGGCACCATTCCGGTGGTGCGCGCCATCGGCGGACTGGCGGACACCGTGTTCGACAAGGACTATTCGAATCGCCCACTGCATGAACGCAACGGTTATGTCTTTCAGGATTACGACCTGCCAGGACTTGAATCCGCGCTCGGGCGCGCCATTGCCTGCTATCGCAATCACCCCGATCATTTCCGCGAGCTGATGAAAAATGCGATGCGCTCGGATTATTCCTGGAATGTTCCGGGTCAGGACTATCTGAACATCTACGACTACATCCGCGACTCCCAATAAAATTCCGGGTACGGAATTTTATGAGATCAAATTTAAACCGATCCATAAACATCACATGCCGCGCTGAGCGCGGTTTAAATCGATGACGAATCCTCTATGAAGATATACAACCTGTTTCCGCGACTGGCCGGATGTTTCGAGGACTGGACTCCACATCTGGAGCGGGCGGCGGCGATGGGTTTCGACTGGGTCTTCGTCAATCCCATCCAGAAGACCGGGCGTTCGGGCAGCCTCTATTCCATCGCCGATTATTTCGCGATCAATCAAGACTTTCTGCGCCCGAATGCGCGGGTCTCGCCGAAGGATCAGGTGCTGGCAATGGTCGCGGAGGCCGAGCGCCTGGGGCTTTCGATGATGATCGATCTGGTCATCAATCATTGCGCGGTGGATTCCAATCTGGTCAGGGAGCATCCGGACTGGTTCCTGCATGACGGCAAAAAGATCGCCAATCCCTTCTGTGTCGAGCCGGACGGCTCCCGGGTCATCTGGTACGACCTGGCTCAGTTCGATCACGCGCACTCGCCAGATCGCGCGGGTCTGCTGGATTACTGCGTCAGGCTGGTGCTGCATCTGGTCAGTCTCGGCTTCCGTGGCTTTCGCTGCGATGCGGCCTATCAACTCCCCAACGCCTTTTGGGAACAGCTCATCGCGCGCGTCCGCCGCGAGCGTCCGGACGCGGTCTTCATCGCCGAAACCCTGGGTTGTTCACCGGAACAGAGTTGTGCCACGGCTGCCGCCGGTTTCGACGCCATCTTCAACAGCTCCAAATGGTGGGACTTCGAGGGCGACTGGCTGCTCGATCAATATGATCTGACCCGTCGGGTCGCGCCCTCCATCAGCTTTCCCGAAAGCCACGACACCGAACGGCTGTTCAGCGAGTCGGGCGGCAATCCGCACGCGATGAAGCAGCGCTATCTGTTCTCCGCACTCTTTGCATCCGGGGTCATGATCCCCATTGGTTTCGAGTACGGCTTTCGCAGCCGGCTCGACGTGGTCAACACGCGCCCGGAACAGTGGGAATCGCCGAACCTGGATCTGACCCATTACATCGCCCAGATCAACGGGATCCGCGACGCTTACCCCGTCTTCCGCCACGAAGGGCCGATCAAGCGCCTGGATCACGCCCATTCAGCGGTTCTGCTGCTGCATAAAAGCGCGCCGGACGGTCAGGGCGAGGCGTTGCTGGTGCTCAACAAGGATCCCTGGAATCGTCAGCATTTTCAGAGCGAGGATCTTTACCGCCATGTCCAGACACCTGGTCCGCTGGTGGATGTCTCGCCCGAATGGCCGATGGATTACATCCCGACACCCTTCGATTTCGATCTGGCGCCGGGCATGGGGCGGATTCTGGTCACCGAGCCTGCGGCTGCCTAATTCAGCAATGCAGATGTTGCACTGACGTGATTTCCGCGAAAGATTCGACCGGAACCAAGGCTTCAGATACGCACGAGGTCATGCCGCATGGATTCCAGACTGCTGCAAGCCGAAGAACTTGGCGTCCGGCTCGAAATCGTCGGCGGACTGCCGATCTGGGAGGCGCAGCCGCTCTATCGGCATCAGAAAGCGGTTGACCGGATCCGCAGCTCTATCGCCCCGGAAGCGGAGCGGGGCTGCGCTTGCGTGCATGTCGCCGATGTCTATGTCAGCTTCCCCGACGGTTCGCTCAAACGTCCCGATATTGCCATCTTCTGTCGCGAACCGGACGAGCAGGACGAAGCGATCCGGCTGATCCCGGAGGCCGTGATCGAGATCATCAGCAAGGGTTACGAGAGCAAGGATCTCCAGATCGGCCCGCCTTTCTATCTGGACCAGGGCGTCAAGGATGTGATTGTCTTCAATCCCTACACACTCGCCGTCCTGCATGTCCGGCGCGACGCCGTCAGTGAGCTTCGCTCTCCGGTCTCGATCCGACTGACATGTGGCTGTACGGTTGAGGTATAGCCGATCGATGCGAGACACATCCATGACATCGCTTACTCGATCCCTCTGCTCCATGCTCGTCGCCTCCACCGTTCTGGCCGGCTGCGCGCACGCGCCGTCACAGCGCGCACCCGAGCGTCTGCCCGTCGCGGAACAGGCCGTTCCTGAGACGACGCCAGCGCCGCTGGTCGAGACGGCCCAGACCGCCCCGAGCAACGACAGCCGTGTCGCACCATCAAAACGCTCGCTGACAATCAGTCTGGGGGCGCAACAGTTCGCTTATGCCGAGGATGGACAAGTGGTGCGAACCGGCCCCATCTCATCCGGCGCCGCCGGCTCGCCGACGCCGACCGGACGTTTTGCGGTCCTCAGCAAAGACCGGGACAAGGTGTCTTCGCGCTACACCAACCAGCTCGGCTGGCAGGCCTGGATGCCGTATTCAATCCAGTTCAACGGACATTATTTTCTACATGAAGGCTGGTTGCCGGGCTATCCCGACTCGCACGGCTGCGTGCGTGTCGGCGAGCCGGATGCGCGCTTTCTTTTCGAGCGGCTGAAGATCGGCGACCGGGTTGACGTGGTCGCTTCGTTTTGAGGAATGGCCGGCTCATGCCGGCGACAGTCAAATAGGCCAAGTGGCGGAGGTTCCGAAACCCTCTTTGATCGTTGTCGTTGTCGTAATCGTTGCCGGTTTGCGAATCTTCGATGACGACAACGACAACGACAACGAACAGTATCGGCGTGGTTTAATTATTTTGAATCATGATGCGCGGAAACTTCGCGGCATAATCCTTGGCCTGCAGCGACAGCTTGGCAGCGGTTTTGCGGGCGATTTCGCGATAGATGGCGGTCGCGCGCGACTCGGGCTGGGCGACGACCGTGGGCTTGCCGCTATCAGTCTCTTCACGGATATGCATATCGAGCGGAAGCGAGCCGAGCAGATCCACGCCGTATTGCTCCGACATGCTCTGCCCGCCACCCGAGCCGAAGATAGGCTCCTCATGCCCGCAGTTGGAACAGATATGCGTGCTCATGTTCTCGACGATGCCAAGCACCGGCACCTCGACCTTCTGGAACATCTTGAGCCCTTTGCGTGCGTCCAGCAGGGCGATGTCCTGCGGCGTGGTGACGATGATGGCGCCTGAGACCGGCACCTTCTGCGCCAGGGTCAACTGGGTGTCGCCGGTGCCCGGCGGCAGGTCGATGACGAGATAATCCAGATCGGACCAGTTGGTGTCATTCAGTAACTGTTCCAGCGCCTGAGTGACCATCGGGCCGCGCCAGATCATCGGCGTTTCCTCGTCGATCAGAAAACCGATGGACATGGCCTGAAGACCATGGCCGCTCATCGGCTCCAGACTCTTTCCATCCATCGATTCCGGCTGACCGGAGATGCCAAGCATGCGCGGCTGCGAGGGACCATAAATGTCCGCATCCAGCAGACCCACGGTTGCTCCTTCGGCAGAGAGGGCCAGCGCCAGATTGACAGCGGTCGTGGACTTGCCGACCCCGCCTTTGCCCGAGGCCACCGCGATGATGTTTTTGACCTGATCGATGGGTTTCAGGGACTTCTGGACCGAGTGGGCCTTGATCTCCCAGCTCACATCGACCTGCACACCGGCGACACCTTCCACATCCATCACCTTGTCTTTGACGGCGGCGGCGATGGCCTCCTGAGCGCCTCGTGCCGGAAAGCCGAGAACGACCCTGACCCGTACCTGATCGCCCTCAATGGCGATGTCTTTGATGGCATGCGCGGCGATCAGATCGCGGCCCAGATGCGGCTCTTGATAGGTCTTGATGGCGGCTTCGATAGCTTCTTTCGTGGCTGCGGACATTCAGGTGCTCCATTGATTCGGACAGACGCCCGCCAATGGCGGACGCAGGCTATGGGGATTGGCGAGGCGGGAGATGCCAGGGCATCGAGCCGGCAGGCACTCGGGTTTCGCCAGTGTTGGTCTAAACCGAACCGAATTCAAGCCCGGCGGGCGGTTGCCGCGATGGTTCGCCCGTCTTCAAATCATGAAATAATGCATGCCATTCGTTCACCCGAGCCCCGTCACGACATGAGCACTCCCCGCGACATCCTCATCACCAGCGCCCTGCCCTACGCCAATGGCCCCATTCATATCGGCCATCTGGTCGAGTACATCCAGACCGACATCTGGGCGCGCTTTCAAAAGATGCGCGGGCATCACTGCTGGTACGTCTGCGCTGACGACGCGCACGGCACCCCGATCATGCTGCGGGCGCGTCAGGAAGGCATCACGCCCGAGGATCTCATCGCCCGCGTGAGCGAGGAGCATCAGGCCGATTTCGCCGCCTTCCGGGTCGGCTTCGACAACTATCACTCGACCCACTCGCCCGAGAACCAGCATTACGCCAACCTCATCTACGAGCGCAACCGCGACGCCGGACACATCGCCAGACGCACCATCACCCAGGCCTATGACCCGGTCGAGCAGATGTTCCTGCCGGATCGCTTCATCAAAGGGGAATGTCCCAAGTGCGGCGCGCCCGATCAGTACGGCGACAACTGCGAGGTGTGCGGGGCGAGCTACTCCCCAGCCGAGCTGAAAAACGCGCGCTCGGCGGTCTCGGGCGCGGTGCCCGAACAGCGCGAGTCGGATCATTATTTCTTCCGGCTCGGCGACTTCGAGCCCATGCTGCGCGAGTGGACGCGCGGCGGCAGTCTGCAAAAGGAGGTCGCTAACAAGCTCGACGAGTGGTTTGCGTCCGGTCTTCAGGAATGGGACATCTCGCGGGACGCACCCTATTTCGGCTTCGAGATCCCGGACCATCCGGGCAAGTTCTTCTATGTCTGGCTCGATGCCCCCATCGGTTACATGGCGAGTTTCCAGAACCTCTGTGACCGCACGCCGGGGCTGGATTTCGACCAGTTCTGGGGCAAGAACTCCACTGCCGAGCTGTATCACTTCATCGGCAAGGACATCATCTATTTCCATGCGCTCTTTTTTCCGGCCACCCTGCACGGAGCCGGTTTCCGGGTGCCGAGCGCCATCTTCGCCCACGGCTTTCTCACCGTGGACGGGCAGAAGATGTCCAAATCGCGCGGCACCTTCATCAAGGCGCGCACCTATCTGGATCATCTCAACCCCGAGTATCTGCGCTATTACTTCGCCGCCAAGCTCGGGCCGGGGGTCGATGACATCGATCTCAATCTCGAAGACTTCACGGCGCGGGTCAACGCCGATCTGGTCGGCAAGGTGGTCAATATCGCCAGCCGCTGCGCGGGCTTCATCGGCAAGCGGTTTGACGGGCGGCTGTCGGGCTCGCTGTCCGAGCCTGCACTCTTCGCCGAGTTCGTCGCCGCCGGAGAGTCGATCGCAGCGGCCTATGAAAAACGCGAGTTCAGCCGCGCGGTGCGCGAGATCATGGCCCTTGCCGACCGTGCCAATCAGTACATCGACGAGAAAGCGCCCTGGGTGGTCGCCAAACAGGACGGGCGGGATGCCGAGCTTCAGGACATCTGTTCGATGGGGATCAATCTCTTCCGGGTGCTGATCGGCTATCTGCGCCCCATCCTGCCGGGCACGGCGGCGGAGTCCGAAGCCTTTCTGCGCATCGCACCGCTGACCTGGGAGGCCATCGGCACGCCGCTGCTCGATCACGCCATCGCGACCTTCAAGCCGCTGATGACGCGCGTGGAACCGGCACAGATCGCCGCCATGCTGGAGGCATCGAAAGAGGATCTGAGCGCGACGGTCATGGCCCCCGATGCCGCGCCAGCCGCCGCCAACCCGCATCTGACCCGCGATCCCATCGCCGGGCCGGTCGATTACGACACCTTTGCCAAAACCGATCTGCGCGTCGCGCTGATCCGCGAGGCGAAACAGGTCGAGGGCGCGGACAAGCTGTTGCAGCTCACTCTGGATCTGGGCGGCGAGACCCGCAACGTCTTCGCCGGCATCCGCTCGGCCTATGACCCTAGGGATCTGGAAGGCCGGCTGACCGTCATGGTCGCCAATCTCGCCCCGCGCAAGATGCGCTTCGGCGTCTCCGAGGGCATGGTGCTGGCAGCGGGGCCGGGCGGTAAGGATCTCTTCATCCTCAGCCCGGATACGGGCGCCGAGCCGGGGATGAAGGTGAAGTGATCAATGAGACAGGATTAACAGGATGAATCAAGATTGACAGGATTGAAAACAGGACTTTATAAGATCCTGTCCATCCTGAAAAATCCTGTTAATCCTGTCCATTCGAATCAGGAAACCGCCATGTCGCTGCAACCGCAACCCTATTACAGCTTCGAGGATTACCTCGCCGCCGAGCGCGAGTGCATCGACGAGAAGCACGAATATGTCGCCGGCCAGGTCTTTGCGATGACTGGCGCGAGCTACAACCACAATGTGATTTCGGCAAACCTTGCCAGAAAACTCGGGAATCAACTGGAATCCCGCCCCTGCGTCGCCCTGAGCAGCGACATGCGTCTGCGAATCGAGATCGCCGAGCCTGCACCTATCCGGATGTCGTGGTGCTCTGCGATGAACCGGCCTTTCATGACCGGCGCCGGGATGTGCTGACTGACGCCACCCTGGTGGTCGAGATCCTCTCGCCGTCCACTGAGGGCTATGATCGTGGCGGCAAGTTCGCCATCTATCGCGATCTGCCGGGGCTGTGCCAGTATGTGCTGATCGCCCAGGATCGCCATGCCATCGACTGCTTCACCCGCCAGCCGGACGGACGCTGGCTGCTTGACGCCTATACGGATCCCGCCATCATGATCCCTTTCGATTCCATTGGCTGCGCCGTCCGTCTGGACGAGATCTATGACAGGGTCCGGTTCGAGACTGATCCTTGACGCACGACCAAATCACACAGACCGGAACGGTCTGACCAACAACACGAGGCCCATCATGACCGCCAAGCCCAAACTCATCATTTCATCGCGCGACGCTGAACGACTGGAGGATCTGCTCACCTCCCTGCCCCAGGATGCCTTCCCCGGCAGGCGAGAGCTGGAACAGGAACTGGATCGCGCCGACATCGTCGATCCAGACGCAGTCCCGCCCTCGGTCGTGACCATGAACTCGACCGTCCGCTTTCAGGTCGCATCATCCGCCGACGAATTCTGCCTGACGCTGGTTTACCCCAAGGATGCGGACGCCAGTGGGGGCACCCTCTCAATCCTGGCGCCGGTCGGCAGCGCGCTGCTGGGACTCACCGAAGGCGATGAGATCGAATGGCCTGACCCAGGCGGCGGAGCACTGCGTGTGCGTATCATGGAAGTCCTCTATCAGCCGGAGCGGGCGGGCGACTATCACCGCTAAATCGCGCCCGATAACCCTACCGCATTTTGGTTGTTACCAAGCGTCTTGGAGGGTTATGCTTACGCGCTTTCGCGTCGCTCCACGGTCTTTGGCCGCTGTCAAACGGCGACCACAGGGCGTTCGCATACCCTCTCATAACCTCTGGCTCGCATGACTGAATACGCGCTCATTCTGGTCGGCACGGTGCTGGTCAATAATTTCGTGCTGGTCAAGTTTCTCGGGCTCTGTCCCTTCATGGGCGTGTCCAAAAAACTCGAAACCGCAACCGGCATGGGACTGGCGACGACCTTCGTCATGACCCTGTCCTCGGTCATCACCTGGCTGGTCAACGACTATCTGCTGGTGCCGCTCGGCATCGATTATCTGCGCACCATCGCCTTCATCCTGGTCATCGCCGCCGTGGTGCAGTTCACCGAGACGGTGATGCGCAAGACCAGCCCCGTGCTCTATCAGGTGCTCGGCATCTTTCTGCCGCTGATCACGACCAACTGCGCCGTACTTGGGGTGGCACTCCTGAATCAGCAGTCGGGACACACCCTGGTGGAAGCGGCACTCTACGGCTTTGGCGCGGCAATCGGTTTTTCGCTGGTGCTGACCCTGTTCGCCGCGATACGCGAACGGGTGGCCGTCGCCGATGTGCCCGAGCCTTTCCAGGGCAGCGCCATTGCCCTGATCACCGCCGGACTCATGTCGCTCGCCTTCATGGGTTTCGCCGGACTGGTCACGAACTGAGGCGCCGCACACCATGTTGATTGCGATTCTGGCCATCGCCGCGCTGGCGGGCGTCTTTGGACTGCTGCTCGGTTATTCGGCGATCCGTTTTCGGGTCGAAGGCGACCCCATCGCCGATCAGATCGACAGTCTGCTGCCGCAGACCCAGTGCGGACACTGCGGTTATCCCGGCTGTCGTCCTTATGCCGAGGCAGTCGCCCAAGGCGAGGCGGAGATCAATCAATGCGTGCCTGGTGGCGAGACCACGGTACTGGCATTGGCCGACCTGCTCGGACGCGAAGTGGTACCACTGGACGCCGAGGAAAAACAGCCGTCGGTCGCTGTCATCGATCCCCTGTCCTGCATCGGCTGCACACTCTGCCAGCAGACCTGTCCGGTCGATGCCATCGTCGGCGCCGCCAGACAACTGCATGGCGTGCTGGCGGTCAACTGCACCGGCTGCGAACTCTGTCTGCCGCCCTGCCCGGTGGACTGTATCCGCATGGTGCCGGTGACTGAAGACATCCCGCGCTGGCGCTGGCCCTATCCCAGTCGGGCGATTCCGGCAGCCGTTCCGCCCACGCCCGAGCGTGAAGCCGCCTGATGGACATCGCACACATGGCCGCTCTGCATTCATTCATCCCCCAGCCACCGTCGAACGCCCTGCCCCGGCTCTGGACCTTCCACGGCGGCATCCATGTGCCGGACGAGAAATCGCTCTCGAATGCGCAGGCCATCGAGCCCGCGCCACTCCCCGCGCGACTTGTCATCCCCCTGCAGCAGCATATCGGCGCCCCGGCGCGCGTGCTGGTCCAGGTCGGCGACCGGGTGCTCAAGGGCCAGATGATCGCCGAGCCCAGCGGCTTCATCAGCGCGCCGGTGCATGCGTCGAGTTCGGGCCGGATCATCGCCATCGAGCCGCATCCCATCCCGCATCCGTCCGGTCTGTCTGCGCTCTGCGCCGTGATCGAGACCGACGGCGAGGATGTCTGGGCCGAATTGCCGCCACCGCTGACCGATTATCCGCAGCGCTACCCGCACGACATCCGCGAGCGCATCCGCTGGGCCGGCGTGGTCGGCATGGGCGGCGCATCCTTCCCGACCAGCGTCAAACTCGACCCCGGCGCGGATCGACCCATCCACACACTCATCATCAACGGTGTCGAGTGCGAGCCCTATATCACCTGCGATGACCGTCTGATGCGCGAGCGCGCCGGACACATCCTGGCAGGGGTGCGCATCATGCACCACCTGCTGGGGGTCGAGCGGGTACTGATCGGCATCGAGGACAACAAACCCGAGGCCATCGCCCGGATGCGTCTCGCCCTGGCCGAGACGGATCTGCATGCCTGTACCCAGGTCGTGCCCATCCCGACCCTCTATCCAAGCGGCGGCGAGAAACAGCTCATCCGCATCCTGACCGGTCGCGAGGTGCCGAGCGGTGGTCTCCCGGCCCAGCTCGGCATCGTCTGTCAGAATATCGGCACGGCGGCGGCGGTCGCCGATGCCGTGCTGGAGGGACGCCCGCTCATCTCGCGGATCGTCACCGTGACCGGACGCGCCATCGCGGCCCCGCGCAATCTGGAGGTGCGCATCGGCACGCCCGTCAGCGAGCTGATCGCCCATTGCGGAGGCTATCTTGAGCCGCCGCACAAACTGATCTGCGGCGGCCCCATGATGGGCTTTGCGCTGACGCATCTGGAAACGCCGATCACCAAGCCGACCAACTGTGTGCTGGCACTGACCGAGGCGGAAAGCCCGGATCCCGGTCCGGCGCTGGCCTGCATCCGCTGCGGACGCTGCGCCGAGGTCTGCCCGGCCAAACTCCTGCCGCAACAACTTTACTGGCACGCCCGCGCCAAGGATCTGGACCGGGTGCAGGACTACAACCTCTTCGACTGCATCGAATGCGGCTGCTGTGCCCAGGTCTGCCCGAGCCATATCCCCCTGGTCCAGTATTATCGCTACGCCAAGACCGAGGTCTGGGCGCGCGAGCAGGAAAAACGCAAATCCGAACAGGCACGCGCGCGCCACGCCGCCCGGCAGGCCCGGCTGGAACGCCAGGAGCAGGAGAAGCAGGCCCGGCTGCGCAAACAGAAAGAAGCTGTCAAAAGTCCTCAGTAAGCAGTCGTCAGTCGTCAGTCGTCAGTCGTCAGTCGTCAGTCGTCAGTCGTCAGTCGTCAGTCGTCAGTCGTCAAAATGATGATCTGACGGGAACTTTTCAGGATCAAGCCAACCAACTGCCAACTCACCCAATGAAAACCATCATCTCCTCCCCCCATGTCCCCCGCGTGAACCGGGTTGATCGGATCATGCTGGACGTGCTGCTGGCGCTGGTGCCGGGCATGCTGGCGATGACCTGGTTCTTCGGCTGGGGACTGCTGATCAATCTGGTGCTGGCGGTGACCTTCGCGGTCGTGGCCGAGGCGGCGGTGATGCTGGCGCGCGGTCGTTCGCCGCTGATCGCCATTGGCGATCTCAGCGCCGTGGTGACGGCGGTGCTGTTCGCGATCTCGGTGCCGCCGATGCTGCCCTGGTGGCTGACCCTGCTCGGCATGGTGTTCGCCATTGTGCTGGTCAAACAGCTCTACGGCGGCATGGGCTACAACCCCTTCAACCCGGCGATGGCGGCCTATGTCTTTCTGCTGATTTCCTATCCCATCGCCATGACGACCTGGCTCGCGCCCGGCATGCTGGCCGAGCACTCGTTTACGTTCATGGAATCGCTGCGGCTGATCCTCGACGGCACCCTGCCCGCTGGACTCGACTGGGACGCCATTTCGTCGGCGACGCCGCTCGATGAAATGCGGGGCAAACTCGACCTGCATCTGACAATCGATGAAATCCGCCACAGCCCACTTTGGGGTTATGTCGGCGGTCGCGGCTGGGAGTGGATCGCGTTCTGGTTCCTGGCGGGCGGCATTTATCTCTTGTGGCGGCGCACCATCACCTGGCATATCCCGGTGTCGATGCTGCTGGCGCTGGCGATCTGCTCCGGCATTTTCTGGTCCCTTGATCCGCAGACCCACCCCTTCCCGGCCTTTCATCTCTTCAGCGGTGCGGCCATCCTCGGCGCCTTCTTCATCGCCACCGACCCGGTCACCGCCTGCACCACCAGGCAGGGACAGTTGATTTTCGGCGCCATCATCGGCATCACGGTCTTCGCGATCCGCACCTGGGGCGGTTATCCCGACGCCGTGGCCTTTGCCGTGCTGCTGATGAACATTGCCGCCCCGACCATTGACTATTACACCCAGCCGCGTGTCTTCGGACACGGTCGAGAACACCGATGAAGACCCGATCCATTCTGCTCGCCGGTTTTGTCCTCGGCGCCTTCGCCATCACCGGCGTGACCCTGGTCGCCGTTACCCATCTGACCGTCGATGAACGCATCGTCGATAATCAGCATCAGGCCATGCAGCGCAAACTCGCGACCATCCTGCCGGCCGGTCAGTCCGACAACGATCCGCTCGCCGACCGCATCCAGGTCCATGCACCCGATTTTCTGGGCATCGACACCAGCCAGGTCTATCGGGTACGCAAGGGTGATGAGCCGGTCGCCGTGGTGCTCGAACCCGTGGTGCCCGACGGTTACGCCGGCCCCATCAAGCTCCTGGTCTCGGTGTTGCACGACGGCACCCTGGGCGGGGTGCGCGTCCTCTCGCACCACGAAACCCCCGGACTGGGCGATAAGATCGAAGAGTCCAAATCGGATTGGGTGCTGCATTTCCAGGGCAAGTCGCTGACCGATCCGCCGCTCGAAAAATGGTCCGTGAAGCGCGATGGCGGCGAATTCGATCAGTTCACCGGCGCCACCATCACCCCCCGTTCCATCGTCAACGCGGTCAAGAACACCCTGATTTATGTCAGACAGCAGGGCGACCGGCTCTTTGTCCCCGTTGATACCAGTACGCCTGCCACTGTTCAGGGGAAATCCTGATGTCCGCTTCCAAAAGCGTTAAAACCATCGTCAGCGAAGGCGTCTGGACCAATAACCAATCGCTGGTCGCCCTGCTCGGGCTCTGTCCGCTGCTCGCCACCACCACCTCGGCCACTAACGGGCTCGGCATGGGGCTCGCCACCACCGCCGTACTCACCTGCTCCAACGGCACCGTCTCGCTGGTCCGCCACCTGGTGCGTCCCGAGGTTCGCATCCCGGTCTATGTACTGGTCATCGCCTCCTTCGTCACCATCGTCGAACTGGTGATGCAGGCGTTTTTCTATGAGATGTATCTGGTGCTGGGGCTCTTCATCTCGCTGATCGTGGTCAACTGCATCATCATCGGTCGCGCCGAATCCTTCGCCTCGAAGAACCGGGTGGATCTGGCACTGTTGGATGGACTGGCGGTCGGGCTGGGCTCCACGCTGGTGCTGACCACGCTCGGCGGTCTGCGCGAGCTGGTTGCTCAGGGGACGATTTTCTATCAGGCGGAACTGCTGCTGGGCGAGGCCGGCAAGGCGCTGACGCTCAATTTTGGCAACGACTATCAGGGTGCATTGATCGCCATCCTGCCGCCCGGCGCCTTCATCGGGCTCGGACTGCTGATCGCGCTCAAAAACCTGATCGACAGGCACGCCAGGCGGCGCGCACCCGCACGTGCGGCCAAGGCGCCGGTCGAGGCTCAGGCGCATCCGGCCTGACGCAATTCACAGATCAATGTGCGGTGGCCTTGATCGCCTCGTCGCGGGTATAGAAAACGCCGTCGCGGATGAAGCCGGAGACGATCTCAGGCACCGTGCTGGTCACATGCCCGTCTGCATCCCGGGCCATCACCCAGGCCGACGGCAGGCCGTCCAGCACATGGATGGGCGCCGGGTTGCCGTCACCGAAACAGGACAGGACGCACTCTCCACTGTGACGGTTGAGATAACCGGGCTGAAAACCCTGCTGGCGATTGTTCTGGCTCAGGCCGCGCGTGTTGGCGTAAAGGGTGTTTTCGTCACGCAGGGTCAGTTCGGTCAGGACACCATGCAGACGGCGCGCGCGCATCCGATCCTGTGGATCCTGGTTCACGATCAGCGTCTGAAGTTGCTCGGCGTACATGTCAGTTCTCCTGTTTTCCCGGCTGGTCAGGGGTGCCTTGATTCGATCAACGCATCTCCCGTGCCAGCGATCAAGCGTCATCTTTCCGTCGTTCGATGATCGCTGACGATCATCCGACTCATGCCTGGGTTAACGGCAGATGCGTGCGTTCCAGTACCCGTCGCAGCACGAAACTGGAATGCACGCCCGACACCCCTTCAATCCGCGTGATCCGGTTCAGCAGCAGATCCTGATAGGCGTCCATGTCACGCACCACGACCTTGAGCTGATAATCGGCATCGCGTCCGGTGAGCAGGAGACACTCCAGAACCTCCGGCATGCCTTTGACAGCGGCCTCGAAACGGTCGAAACGCTCCGGCGTGTGCCGGTCCATCGAGATGCTGAGGATGACCAGCAGATTCAGCCCGAGCTTGCGCGCGTCGAGTGCGGCGCGATAGCCAAGGATGAGCCCCGACTCTTCGAGTGCGCGCACCCGGCGCAGACAGGGTGAGGGCGAGAGACCGATGCGCTCGGCCAGTTCCTGATTGCTGATCCGCCCGTCCTGTTGGAGTTCGTCGAGAATGCGGCGGTCATAGCGGTCGAGTGTCATGCGTGATCTGCCACTATCCGGTTGGTGATTGGCGGATTATTGCGCAATCCATGCCTTGATGGGCGGATTTCGCAATCCGCTGCCGGTATCTTTGCCTTATCCTTTCGACATCCATCGACATGAGCCACAGGCGAAATTAGGACGCAACCCATGACCACCAATCCAACCCACCGCTTCGACCATCGCAAATACCGCCCCGGCCCGGTGGTCGATCTGCCCAACCGTCAATGGCCTGGCCGCACGATCCAGCAGGCGCCGATCTGGGCCAGCGTGGATCTGCGCGACGGCAATCAGGCGTTGCTGGAGCCAATGGACGTGACCCAGAAGCGCCGTTTCTGGGATCTGTTGATCAGGCTCGGCTTCAAGGAAATCGAGGTCGGCTTTCCGGCTGCCAGCCAGCCGGATTTCGACTTCGTGCGCTGGCTGATCGAGGAGGACCGAATCCCTGCCGATGTGACGGTTCAGGTCTTGGTCCAGGCGCGCGAGGATCTCATCCGACGCACCTTCGAGGCGCTCGTCGGCGCGCGGCAGGCCATCGTTCATGTCTACAACTCCACCTCGCCGGTGCAGCGCGACTGGGTCTTCGGCCAGGATCGCGAGGGGATCAAGACGATTGCGCGTCAGGGCGCGCACTGGGTGCAGCAGGGCGCACGCGACTACCCCGAGACCCGCTGGACCTTCCAGTATTCGCCCGAGAGCTTTACCGCGACCGAGCCGGATTATGCGCTGGAGGTCTGCGAGGCGGTGCTGGATGTCTGGCAGCCGACGCCTGAAAACCCCTGCATCATCAATCTGCCGGCGACCGTCGAGGTGGCGACGCCCAATGTCTTCGCCGATCAGGTGGAATGGTTTTCCACTCATGTCAGCCGGCGCGCGGGCGTGATCCTCTCGGTGCACACCCATAATGATCGCGGCGGTGCGGTGGCGGCGGCTGAACTGGCGCTGCTGGCGGGTGCGGATCGGGTCGAAGGCACCCTGCTCGGCAACGGCGAGCGCACCGGCAACGCCGATCTCCTGACACTGGCGATGAATCTCTACAGTCAGGGCATCGATCCGCGTCTGGATCTCAGCGACCCCGACGAGATCATCCGGGTCTGCACCGACTGCACCGGGCTGACGGTTCATCCCCGGCATCCCTGGGTGGGCGAGCTGGTTTATACCGCCTTCTCGGGCAGTCATCAGGATGCGATCCGCAAATGTCTGAGCCGTCAGACGGACGACCAGCCCTGGCAGGTTGCCTATCTGCCCATTGATCCGGCCGATCTGGGACGCGATTATCAGGCCGTGATTCGCGTCAACAGCCAGTCGGGCAAAGGCGGAGTGGCCTTCGTGCTGGAGCGCGATTACGGTCTGGTGCTGCCGCGCTGGATGCAGACCGAGCTGGCGCCGCTGGTCCAGCAGGCAAGCGAGAGACGCGGCGGCGAGATGGACCCGGCCAGCATTCATGCACTCTTCCGCGCCCGCTTCATCGCCGACGATCCGCAGTGGCTGCTCGGCTACCGGCTCGACCGCAACGGTCATGACGTGATCGAGGCGCGTATCGGTGATCGATCCGGTGAACGGATCCTGCGCGGCGAAGGGGATGGCGCCATTGCCGCCTTCGTCGCCGCCTGGACGGCCTGGAGCGGCAAGCGGCTGCGGATTCTGGACTATCAGGAGCACGCGATCGGCGAAGGCACGGATGCCGAGGCCGCCGCCTATGTGCAGCTCGACGTGGAGGGCGCGCGGATCACGGGCGCGGCGATCGATCGGGATACGGTTGCGGCCTCGCTGCGGGCGGTGCTGTCGGCGGTGAATCGTCAGGGCAGGGCATGAGCGCCAGCATCCGGTGATGCACTGACTACCAGGGACGGTACTCCAGACCCGGAATGGACCCGCGATCAAAGACGGCCGGCAATCCCAGGATCAGTTCCCGCAATGGTTCGAGATCGAGATGACGTCCGTAGGACGCCTTGGCGGCGTCAAGGGGCAATTCCACCCAATAACAGAAGGTATCCGGCTCGTAGAGAATCTGGAGGATGTTCTCTTCGGCGTCGATGATCCCGAGATAATCGTCCTCGCTTTGCAGGCGCGGCAACAGTTGCTCGCAGATCGTCCGGGCGCTCATCTCCACGGCGCTGGCCGACGAGACGGATTCGCCGGATCGGTCAAACAGATAAAAGACTCGATAATGCATGGTCGACGGTCATCGCTCCTTATCATCGATTAAATGTCTGCGCGGGCGTTTTAACGATCACATGCTATGATTCACGCGCTCATCGGCGCCAGCTCCGGGTGCGGCAACCCTTGCCGCCACCTTCCGGAAACGCACCGAAGCGGCTGATTGTACTCCTGATCCTGACCGGGATCATCGTTGGTATCGCGCGTGATGTCCGGGCGCGTAACAGAGACTGATCGCCTTCACCAACCCCAGCGTCACGAGCCCACCGCCCCGTGTCTCCCCAGACCACCCTTGACGCCGAATCCGCCACCCGGCTGTTTCGCGCCTATATCTTCAAGCCTGCGGAAGGCGTTTTCCTCTTTCACCCGCGCGCCATGGAGCGACTGGTCGCCGAACATCTCGATGCGCAGGGCCAGGACAGTGCGGTGCCGGACCTGGTCTATTACCTGATGCCCTCCCCCGCCTTTCTGCGCGGCCTGGAGTCGGAAAACCCCGAGGCACTGATCGTCATCGAAGGGCTCAATCTGCCCGATCAGGTGATTTTGCTGCCGATGCCGGTCGAACAGCGTCTCGATCACGCCGCTTTCAACCGTCTGCTGCGGGATTACTGGGGGCGACGTTTCGAGGCCGAGGTCGCCCGTGCCTGGCAGATCGCCCGTGACGACGACCAGAACGACCATCGATTCGGCGCGGACGCGCTCTGCGAGCTGATCGGCTCTCCCGCCTTTGCCGAGGCGCGCGACATCCTGACGCGCGACGCGATCATCCCCGCCGGACTCGATGCGGCACTGGTCTGCCGGGCGTTTGTCGCGCGCGTGGTCCGCCTGCGTTATTTCAGTCCGGGCGCGCGCGGATTTTTTTTCCCCGCCATTTACGACTGGAATACATTCGATCAGTGGCTGACGGAAAGCGGGTTCGATCTGCCTCCACCCCGCCCCGGCAGTCGCCTGCCGCGCCTGCTGGAGCAGACCCGGCCCGACCGGCGCTGCGACCATCCCAGCCAGCCGCCATTCCTGCCGGGCGGTCTGACCTATGGCTATTCGGATCCCGACTTCGATCCCATGCAGACCCGTGTCATCCGCCAGGAACCACTGGTCACGCCGGAGCGAAACAGCGACGCGAATCCGGCGAACGCACCGCCGGAGGCATCGGCCATCATCGAGACGCGCTGTCTGGCGGCCTTGCGCCAGGGACTGCGGCAGCCCAGGAAGAACTGGCGTCTGCATCTGCACGAGACGCTGCTCGGCGTCTGGGCCTTCCTGCTTTATCCTCTGCTGTGGCTGCCGACACGCATCCGGCGGCGCGGCTCACCTCCCCCGCCAGCGCGTGGGCTGCGTCTGGATGTCGCGCTGATCCGTTTTCGTCAGGCGATCCGCACCGCCAGCCAAGCGGAACTCATCGACCATTACGCCATCAGCATTGACCAGTTGGCGAGGGCGCAGCGGCGCTTCGACGCCATGCATGAGCCCTGCGCCGCGACCATTGCCCAGATCACCGGCATTCTGACCCAGCGCCGACTCGGTGCCGAGGAGGCGCTCGCCAATCTGCTGGCGGCAAAATGGAAGCTCGGCCCGGAAAGCGCAACGGAACTGGCGGCACTGGTGGAGCGTCTGGGGGCTGACTGCCTCGATTCACGGCGCGCGCGCGCGGCGCGGAGCTTGCTGAGAAACCTGGAACAGGTGCTGCTGGAGAGTCGCACCACTTACTATCACCTGCGCCCCTTGCAGTGGATGTTCAGCCTGGGTCGGGTCAGGCTGCGTCAGATCCTGCCCGTTCAGGCCCATCTCAAGGCGCTGCGCGAACTCGATGTCGCCCTGAACCGGCTGGAACAGCTCGGCTGGTCCAGCCCGGATGTCGAACATTTCGGCCAACCGCTACAGGCGCTCTCGCAGCGTCTCACCGTTCAATTGGAGGCCGCGCTCAAGCCGCATCTCAAAGACGCACTTCAGACCTCGGGCTTCACGGCCGGCAGTCACCGCGAACGGGTTGCCGTCCACAAGCTGCTGCGCGAACTCCTGGACGTGATTCAGCGCCGTCGGCATCTGAAGTTCACCGATGTGCGCGACATCGTTGCCCGCAACAGTCTGAGGCTGCCGGATCTGGCGCCGCACGAGCTGCTGACGGGCGACCGCCTGGCCCATTTCGACCGCCGCGCCGCCCGTGCCCTGCCCGGCGTCTATCAGCCGGGCGAGATCTATATCAAAGGCTTGCAGCAGATCAGCGCGCCGCTCTTCGGCACCCCGATGGGCCGGCTGCTGCTGCGTCATCTGATCGTACCGGGCGGTCTGGCCTTTCTGGGACTCAAGACCATCGACGTACTGATCGGCCTGATCATCGAGGTCGATCCCGCTTTTCATCTGGCGAATTTGTGGCTAACCGGCAGTTGTATGCTGCTGATCAACGTCATCGCCTACACCCGGCTCGGACTGCTGACTGCCCGCGCCCTGCTGCGTGGATTCTGGTGGAGTCTGCGGCTGATCCTCTTCGATGGCGTGCGGCGGCTGTTGCGCTGGCGACCGGTCACGCATTTTCTGGAGACCAGTCTGGTGCGTGGTCTGGATCGCAACCTGCTGCGCCCCTTTCTGATTGGCGCACTGCTGATCCTGCCTTTACTCGGCCTTCTCAGCTTCATTGAGGGCGCCCTGGTCAAGCCCGATCTCTCGTTGCTGGCCTTCGCCCTGGCGCTCGGCGCGCTGGTGCGCAACACCGCTGCCGGGCGACGCCTGCTCGACGACAGCATCAGCGCCACCGGCCGTTTTCTGCGACACCTGAACCAGACCCTGGTCATTGGCTTCGTGCAGGAACTGATGGGGTTTTTCAAGGAAGTGAACCGGCGTTTCCAGCAGGGACTGCACCGGATCGAGGAATTATTGAGTCATCGGCTGGGCGAATCCAGGCTCGAACTGGCGCTGAAATCCATGCTGGCGCCGCTCTGGCGTATCCTGGAAGCCATCAGCCAGTTCTATGTCACGGTACTGGTTGAACCTCAGGTCAATCCCATCAAGCACTTTCCGCTGGTTACCATCGCGCACAAGCTGATGCTGCCCTTCTTTCCGCTCATCACCAGTCTGATGATCACCCTGCTAGACCCCTTCTTACCCCGATGGATCGCCTATCCATTCATCACGATCACCATCCTGCTGCTGCCGGGTCTGGCCGGCTTTCTGGTGTGGGAACTCAAGGAGAACTGGAAGCTCTACGCCGCCAATCATCCGGCATCCGTCGAGCCCGCCATTGTCGGCAGTCACGGCGAGACCATGCGCGGCATGCTGCGCCGGGGCTTCCACAGTGGCACCCTGCCCAAGGCATTCGACCGGCTCCGGCGCGTGCTGGGCCAGCAGATTCGCGACGGCGCCCAACACCCGTCGCGCCTGCGTGAGGTACAGCGGCATCTGGCCGAGATCGAGCGGACCATCTGCGTCTTCTGTGACCGGGAGCTCACCTATGCGCTGCACCAGCGCGGCAAGGATCCGGTCTGCGCACTGAGCCGGGTCGAGACACGGCGTCCGCGTCTCGCCACCAACTCCTTTGAACTCACGCTGGATCTCTATACCCCGGCAGCGGTCAACCCCGGACCGATCGAGATTCGTCTCTGTATCTGTCTCATGGAACCCGACGACCTGCACCTGCGGATCAGGATCGCCGGCCCGCGAGACAACCTGCACGCAAGCTGCTGGGAGCTTGTTCGTGAAGACATTGAGGTGTTTGGCAGACGCGCTGGCGCCACTCAGATCCTGTTCAACTGAAGCGCCGCCTTGCGACGCTCCTCAGTGTCAGCGCCCCCGGATGACAGGCGGCCTGACCGGGTATCTGACACGGACATAGACGCTGGCGATACCGAGCAGGATGTTGACGATCCCGACCAGCACGAAGGGCGCGCGCGGATCGATGCGGTCGAACAGATGACCGCCCACAAGCGTGATCAGCAGGATGCCGATGGCCCCGGCAACATTGAAGGCACCGAGAATCGAGCCGCGCTGCGCGGGCGGAGCCTCCTGTCCGATCAGCGATTGACCGCCAAGAAAGACGCTGATCTGACCGATACCGAGCAGGATGAAAAAGATCAGTCCATGACTGGCAAGCGGATCGTCGAGCAGCAGCAGCGCCAGATTGCCGAGCGCCGCCAGTCCCATGCAGATCGCCAGTGCGGACACCCGGTCGATACGGTCGAGCAGCGGGCCGAGGATCGGCGCCCACACCAGCGCCGCGATCTGGGCGATGACGAAGATGAAGGTGCCGCTCATCACCGCCGCTGCCGGCTCCAGCCCCGCCGCCTTGCCGGCAAGCGTGCCCCAGAGAATCAGAAAGATGGCGTTGATCGACTGATCGCCGCGTGCGATGAAGGCCGCCGAATAGGCCAGCAGGATGCGCGGATTGCGCGCCTGCGAAAAACCGCCAACCAGCAGTTCGCGCACGCTGGGACGGTCTTCGTGACTGATCGGCAGGCCGGGCTTGAGTCCCCACCAGATGAAGAGCGCAACGGCCACCGAGAGCCCGGCGACGATGAAATGGGTCAGACGGCCGGCAGCGACCCCGTCGAAGCCCATACCGACCAGAACCTTGGGCACCGCGCCGAACCCCTGGCTGATGAAGACCACGCCCAGACCGCTCAGCAATCCCACCATCGCCACCAGCTTGCCGCGCGAGCGTTCGGCTGGGTAGTCGGCCAGCACGGTCGACAGACCGCCAGCGACCGCAACCACCCCCAGCGCATAGATGACGCGGTAGAGGTACAGCGCCTCAATGGACTCAGCCAGCGGATAGAGCACATAGGTGAGCGCCAGCAGGAAAAAACCCGCTACATAAACCGCACGGCGTCCGATCCGGTCCATCAGCACCCCGGCGGGCAGAAACAGCAGCAGGGTGACGACCTCGGTCAGAAATACGAGGTTGCCGCTGATGACGCCCTGCACCGACTCGGGAATGTGGAGGTGTTCGTTGAGGATATAGGTCTGGCCGATGGAGATGAAGACCATCAGCCCGATGGTGAAAAAGGCCGCGATCAGAAAGCTCCAGCCATGGCGCGGCAGCACGCCGGGCGCAAGATGGAGTGGGCCGATGCGGGCGGAATGGTCGAGGTCGGACATGGCGTGGGTCTCTGGCCGAGGGTGACGGATGAAGCGGTGTATTATTCCATCCGCCGCGCGGCGCGTCTCGACCGAAGCGACCCGTCATGCAGAAAAGGGTAGTGCCCTAATTCGTAGATGGTGATTGAGGGAGTCACCCTCTTGATGAGAGATGGAGCGGCTTCGTGGTCAATAGTCGCTCGGTTTGCATCCTACGGATTGGGGAACTACATTTCTTTTAACCGGTTGCGCATTCACTTTGGACCCCCAGCACGCAGGGCTAACGCAATGATTCGTTCCTTGAGACTGCAGCTTCTCGTCCTTGGCATGGGACTCGTAGTCCTCTTGGCGATTCCTGGCAGAGGACCAATGACAGCAGAGCCAGCCACTCCGGGATCGCCCTGCCCCGCAGGGGCTGGGGTGACCCCTTACCTCATTATGGAGACAGCAGCCGGGCGGATTGAGATCCGACTTGACCCACAGGCCGCACCAGCAGCCATCGAGCGATTCCTGTCGGTCGTACGCGGACCGGTCTTTAATGAGACCCTGTTCGGCAACAACGAGGTCGGTTACTACGATGGATTGACGTTTGCCTACACAAGGCCTCAGATTGAGATCAGAACGGCCGAACGTCAGCCCTCCGGGTTGATCCAAATCCCCGTCCAGATTGATGCTGAGTCCCTGGGTCTCCATGAGGATAAGATTGCAGACATCAATCAGGCCACGGATGTCATGCAGTTCGAGTTGCTGAAGGACTTCAGCAACTCCAAGGAGTCGGGTAAGCGTACTCCACAGCTCGACAATCTGGTTGCACACTGGTTCAACAAATTTGATGCCAAAAACTTGATCGGGGTCTCGCGCAAGGAGATCAATGAGGCCTTGGGCTATCTCTATACACCAGGCCTACCGTCGCGCCCCGTGAAACGGGGTGCAGTGGCATTGAAGCCCCTCTCGCCTAAGCTCGCGGGAATGGAGCTGACAATCGCCCTGAGTGACCTGGACGAACGAACCGGCCGATGGATGGTCATCGGAGAGGTGGTTACTGGCCTCAATCTGGCCGACAGCATTTCAACCCAGCCATTGAGGGAGCCTCCTCACGTCCGGTCCCGCACCTACATTCCTTACGAACCGGTCGTGATCGAATCGGCACGCGTCACCTGTCGGTGACACCTTGGCAAGCCGCATCGGCCATGCTTCCTTCGCCGGTTGTCATCCAGGTCGGCAGGAATGTGACTGGTAGTGAAAGGCTGCCTGTTTAGCGCCATTGACGTAATCGCTTTGCTAATAAAGGAGGTGTCACATTCCGAACAATGTCTGTCACGCCATGGGTTCCCGTCATTTACCCGGAGTCCGCGCAATGAATATTCTGACGCCTCGTATTCCAATTCGCAAACCACCCAACACTCGTCACCGGTCAATGGTCGTTGCCTGTTTTTTGGCTCTTGGAACGACATTCGGTGCCGTGTCCTTGGCAGTCAGCCAGGAGGCGCTCCCCCCCATTGACACACCCAAGGGTCTGGCCGCAGCGGTTGCGACACCCGGTTCAGACGCTCCGCTCCCATCGGAACCATTCGGTTATCCCGATGAACCTGTCGAAAGTGCGGCAGTCAAGACGAAAGGTGGCACCCCTGGTGGGGTGATCTTTCTGAAAGATATCCCCCGCGCCCTCACACCTGAGGTGTCGTATCCGCAGGTCATCCTCCAGGGCGAGCAACTGCAGCCTCTGACCGATGACCAGAGTCAGGACCCGACATCCCCCTTTTCGGTGATACCCACCGATCGCCCCTCGGCACCTCCCAAACTCGATCAGACCAATGCGCCCGGGGATGCCAAGGCACCAGGAGATTTGGTGGCTCAGTGGAAGGCAATCAGTAATACCGGCTGGATTCCGCCCGACACCGTCCACGCCGTCGGCCCTTCACATGTCATCGAGGCGGTGAATTCAGGCTTTGCTGTTTACAATAAGACGGGAGGCACGATCCAGGCCCATACGACCTACGACTCCTTCATGAACAAACCCTCTCCCTGGTCATCAGGGGCCTTCATGTATGATCCCAGGGTCATCTATGATCCCTGGCATAACCGTTTTCTGATGCTGATCCTGGGGCTCGACGAGACCAATCAGAAGTCCTACTTCTGGGTCGCCGTCTCGAAGACCTCGAACCCGACCCAGGGCTGGTGCCGCTGGCGGTGGGATTCGACCATCGGCTCAGGCAGCACGGCACAGTGGCTGGATTATGCGGGCCTGGGAGCGGACAAGTGGGGCGTCTATGTGACAGGGAATTACTTCCGCTTTGGTGGTTCATTCCAGACATCCATGATTCAGACCATCAACCCCGCTATTTTCACAGCCAACTGCGCGGGCGCCACCAACGGGGTGAAATGGACCGGACTGACCTGGCCCTCCGGCGGCTCGGCGTTTTCCCTGCAGCCTGCCCTTCCACACTCTGCGAGCTCGACCTCCAACACCTACTTCGTCAACACCTTCTCCGGCTCCGGGAACAGCATGCTGCTGTGGAAACTCGGGGGTAGCCGGACCAGCGCCGCCGCAGCCACTCTGAGCCGCAGTGCCATCGCGGTCCAGCAGTACTATGCCATCGGGAACAATGTGAAGCAGCCCGGCAGCTCAGTTCGGATCGATGGCGGCGACGCCCGGGTTATGAATGCGGTGTATTCGCAAGGCCGTGTCTTCACGACCCTCACCACCGATGTCAACAATAATGGAAACAGATCCGGATGGTTGACGGTCCGCCTGAACACCTCGAACAATTCGCGGGACTGGCAGCACCTGCTTTACGGCGGGAATGGCTTCTACTATTTCTACCCTGCCATCACCGTGCAGGGAGGAGGCTCTGCCAATGCCCACCTGGGGGTCTTCGGGGGTTGGACCGATGCGGAGACCGCCCAATCCGCAGCCACCAAGTACGGCTCTGGACTCGTCAAGATCTATGACAATCAGCCGGCGGCCACCACGGGACCCTTCCTCAATCTCGTCAATGGCCTAGGAGTTTACAATCGGGTTTCAAACGGCCGTAACCGTTGGGGTGATTACAGTGGCGCGGGCTATGACTGGTCGACGGGGAACCTCTGGGGTGCCTTCGAGTGGGCGGATACCGGAAACAAATGGGCGACGTCCATCAGTGCCCGGAAGTTCTGACGCGTAACAGAACGGTCCACATCCGGATACCCTCATGGGGCAAGATCTCGGGGCAGGAAGCCCCTGTTGCCCTGCCAGCGCGCTGTCACCGACCAATCAACGCTGGTAGTGCCCTAATTCGCAGGATGGTGATCAAGGGAGTCACCCTCTTGATGAGAGACGGAGCGGCTTCGTGGTCGATAGTCGCTCGGTTTGCATCCTACGGATTGGGGCACTACCCCCAGATCTACCCAGATAAAGAAAAAGCCGCCCCAAATCAGTGGGCGGCCTGTGAACAAGTAGGAGTGGATGATTTCGCGGGCCGGAGATTAGCAAGCCACAGCCGCGAAGGATTTGAAAATTCTCAATCGGACAATCCCAGCTCGCGCCACAGGGCCTGCACCGGCCCGGACTGATTCATGGTGTAAAAATGCAGACCGGGCGCGCCGCCGGCGAGCAGTTCGCGACAGAGCCGCTGCACCACCTCATGACCGAAGGCCCGGATGCTCTCGACATCGTCGCCGTAACCTTCCAGACGTCGGCGCACCCAGCGCGGGATCTCAGCGCCGCAGGTGTCCGAAAACCGCGCAAGCTGGGTGTAGTTGGTGATGGGCATGATGCCGGGGATGATCGGCACCTCGATTCCTTCTTTACGACAACTTTCGACGAAGGCGAAATAGGCGTCGGCATTGTAGAAATACTGCGTGATGGCGCCATCCGCGCCCGCCTCGACCTTGCGCTTGAAGTTCTCCAGATCGCGCGCCGGGCTGCCCGATTGCGGATGATATTCAGGATAGGCCGCCACCTCGATCTGAAAGGCATCGCCGAATTCCGCGCGGACGAAGCTCACCAAGTCATTGGCATAGCGGAAGTCGCCGCTGTTGCCCGCGCCCATGCCGGACGGCATGTCGCCGCGCAGCGCCACCAGACGCCGGATGCCCTGCCCCAGATACTGGTTCAGGATCTCGCGCACCTCGTCGCGACTGGAACCGATACAGGCCAGATGCGGCGCGGTCTCGATCCCCAGGCCGCGCAGCCAGGCGACGGTCTCGAAGGTGCCTTCGCGGGTTGAGCCGCCAGCGCCATAGGTCACGGAGAAATAAGCGGGGCCAAGCGCATTGAGCCTGGCAATCTCCAGCTTGAGCTTGTCCATGCCCTCGGGGGTTTTGGGGGGGAACAGCTCGACGCTGTAAAGTGGATTTGAAACAGGCGGAAATGACATGAATAGCGTTCCTGGAAGATGCGGCTTTGGCTGTCACAGCCTCAGCCATTCAAAGGCTCATGGCATGCTTCGCATCGCCAGCCTGCGCCAAGATCAATCGCGTTAAATTCATGCCGGAGGTCATTGGAGGCAGGGGCTTTGCGTCCTGTTTCAGGATGTCGATCCATTCATCGACAATCAGACAAAGCTCGTGATAAACCTGCTCCTCGTCGTCGCCATGACAGCAGGGCCAATGATTCCCGGACATTGCCCGATAAAACATTGGTCTTCTTCTGACCACTCGACGAGTTTGACGTAACAGGCACTTTCTTTCATGCGCGAATTGCCTTAGGCATGCCGAGTCATCGATTGGCGAGCGCGGTAATGGCGAACGGTCGATGCTTGAGACACAGCGTTCGCCGCGTGGCTAGTGCAGCAGTGCAGATGTTCCGAGACCATCTCCGATCATTGTCGTTGTCGTAATCGAAAATTTGCAAGCCGACGACAACGACAACGAACGGCCTCGGGATTTCTAAGGTGCTGCACACTAGTCGAGCTTAAACCACGTCCAGAACGAGAGGCTTAAGTTTCAGGCGAGTTTGCCGTTTGCCGCATTTATGGACCCTGCGGAGACGCGGTTTAAAATCTTTAATACCTTAAACCGCGCCAGCTCACATGGTCGTCAATGCTGACAAGGTCGATCCAGCCCAAAAACATCGCCTATCGCACTGGGCGCGGTTTAATTTAATACCGATAATGCTCCGCCTTATACGGCCCATCGACCGGCACGCCGATATAATCGGCCTGCGCCTGTGAGAGCCGGGTCAGCCTGACGCCGATCTTCTCCAGATGCAGCCGCGCCACATCTTCATCCAGATGTTTGGGCAGCACATAGACGCCAATCGGGTATTGCTCCGGCTTGGTGAAGATCTCGATCTGCGCCAGCACCTGATTGGTGAAGCTGTTGGACATCACGAAGCTCGGATGGCCGGTGCCACAGCCCAGGTTGACCAAACGCCCCTCGGCCAGCAGCGTGATGCGATGACCGTCCGGGAAAATGATCTGATCGACCTGCGGCTTGATGTTCACCCATTCGTACTGCTTCAGGCTGTAGACCTGGATCTCATTGTCGAAATGGCCGATATTGCAGACGATGGCCTGATCCTTCATCGCCGCCATGTGATCATGGGTGATGATGTCGGTATTGCCGGTGGTGGTGACGAAGATATCCGCCTGACCGACCACATCCTCCAGCAGCACCACGCGATAGCCTTCCATCGCCGCCTGGAGCGCACAGATCGGATCGATCTCGGTGATGTAGACGATGGCGCCCAGACCGCGCAGCGAGGCCGCCGAGCCCTTGCCAACGTCGCCGTAACCGCAGACCACGGCGACCTTGCCGGCAATCATGACATCGGTGGCACGCTTGATGGCGTCCACCAGCGATTCGCGGCAGCCGTAGAGGTTGTCGAACTTGGACTTGGTGACCGAGTCGTTGACGTTCATCGCCGGGAACAGCAGGGTGCCGCTCTTCGCCATCTCATAGAGACGGTGCACGCCCGTGGTCGTCTCCTCGGTCACGCCCTTGATGCCGGCGGCCATCTTGTGCCAGTGCTGGCGATCACGCTCGAAGGTGCGGCCCAACACGCCGAGAATGGCGGTCCATTCCTCGTTGTCGTCGGACTTGGGCGCGGGCACGGCCCCGGCCTTCTCGAACTCGACGCCCTTGTGGACCAACAGGGTCGCATCGCCGCCGTCATCGAGGATCATGTTCGGACCCTGGCCGTCGGGCCAGTTGATGACCTGCTCGGTGCACCACCAGTATTCCTCCAGCGTCTCGCCTTTCCAGGCAAAGACCGGAATCCCCGCAGCGGCGATGGCGGCGGCGGCATGATCCTGGGTCGAGAAGATGTTGCAGGAACACCAGCGCACCTGCGCGCCCAGTTCGACCAGGGTCTCGATCAGGACGGCGGTCTGGATCGTCATGTGCAGACTGCCGGTGATGCGCGCCCCGGCCAGTGGCCTGGAGGCGGCGTACTTGCGGCGGATCGCCATCAGACCCGGCATCTCGGTCTCGGCGATGGTCATTTCCTTGCGACCGAAATCGGCCAGTGACAGATCGGCAACCTTGTAATCGGTGAACTCACTCATGTGAATCAAACCTCGATAGAACGTGAGTGAGCGCCGTTGGAAAAATTGACCCCCATCGCCGAGCCTGGCCCGAATGGATTCGGGTCGCAACGCTCCTCGGCAGGGGGATTTGGAAGTCAGTTCGATTTTTTGATTATTATGAAGTCTTCGGCGGTTTGGGCAAACCGCCAGGATGCAGATGGCGCTCAGGATGTCTTTGGGGATAATGTTGCCGCCCCGGACGAGGTGTCAAGACCCGCTGCATCAGGAGCTGGACGCCGCGCTCGCCGTGATGCAAAAGCCGCAGGGATACAAGCGCCGCCTCAAAAGTGGCACACTTGCCCCAGACACCAGAGATCGGCTGGCGCTGGCCCGCCGATCATCCTTCCATCACCGAGGTTCGATGACAGCATGAAAGACGCGGTCAAATTCCTGCTCGACGAGCAACACCTTCCACGTTTCTGGTACAACATCAACGCGGATCTGCCCAAGCCGCTTGATCCGGTCCTGCATCCGGGCACCCAGCAGCCGATCACGCCGGACGAACTGGAAGTCATCTTCCCGCGTGCCGTCATTGAGCAGGAAATGAGCACCGAGCGCGAGATCGAGATCCCCGAGCCGGTGCGCGAGGTGCTGCGTCAGTGGCGCCCCGCCCCGCTTTACCGCGCGCGCCGTCTGGAACAGGCGCTCAAGACCCCGGCCAAAATTTTCTACAAATACGAAGGGGTCAGCCCCTCCGGCAGCCACAAGGCCAACACCGCTATCGCCCAGGCGTTTTACAACAAGGCCGAGGGCGTCAAACGCATCACCACCGAGACCGGCGCGGGCCAGTGGGGATCGTCGCTGGCGCTCGCAGGTTCCATGTTCGGGCTGGAGATCCTGGTCTACATGGTCAAGGTGAGCTTCAACCAGAAGCCGTATCGCCGCGCCTTCATGGAGACCTTCGGCGCCGAGTGCATCGCCAGTCCCAGCAACACCACTGAGTCGGGCCGCGCCATCCTCGCCGAACACCCGGACAGCACCGGCAGTCTGGGGATTGCCATCAGCGAGGCGGTCGAGCTGGCGGCGCAGCGCGATGACACCAAATATGCGCTCGGCAGTGTGCTCAACCATGTCCTGCTGCATCAGACCGTGATCGGACTGGAGGCACAGAAACAGATGGAGATGGCCGATGTCTATCCGGACATGGTCATCGGCTGCACCGGCGGCGGCAGTAACTTTGCCGGTATCGCCTTCCCCTTCCTTGGCGAGCAGTTGCGCGGCGGACGCAAGGTGCAGTGCATCGCGGTCGAGCCCTCGGCCTGCCCGACCCTGACCAAGGGCCGCTTCGCCTATGATTTCGGCGACACGGCGCATCTGACCCCGCTGTGCAGAATGTACACCCTCGGCTCAACCTTCGTCCCGCCCGGCTTCCATGCCGGCGGTCTGCGCTATCACGGCATGGCGCCCCAGGTCAGTCATCTGGCCGCGCTTGGTTACATCGATCCGCGTTCCTATAACCAGCTCGACTGTTTCGCCGCCGGCATCCAGTTCGCCAAGGCCGAGGGCATCATCCCGGCGCCCGAGGCCAATCATGCGGTCAAGGCAGCCATCCATGAGGCCGAAAAATGCCGCGAGACCGGCGAGGCCAAGACCATCCTCTTTAACCTGAGCGGTCACGGCAACTTCGACATGCAGGCCTATACCGATTATCTTGGCGGCAAGCTAAAAGATCTGGTCTATGCCGAGGATGAGGTAGCGATGGCGCTGGCTGGATTGCCATCCATCGGCTGATCGTCAGACCCTGCCAGGCCAGGAGCAAAGGAGATGTCAGATTCTCGCTGTCTGCGTCAACACCCGTGGCGAACACGCGTCGCGTTCGCCATGCTTCTGGCTGCGTCCGGCTGGATGTCTCTCGCGCCAGCTGATCCAACGGAGATGAAGACGCCAGCAATCACCCCGGAATCTGCCGCAGAGGCACCGCTGTCGGTCGCCCAGCTCCAGCTTCAACTGGATGAGCTCCGACTGCGCGTGCAGGGGATGGAAGGCAAGCTCAAGGATTCGGCTGCCGCGCGCAAAAGCGCCGATCAGGCGCGGATGGACGCCGAGCGCCGGCTCGCCGAAGGCGCACAGGAAAGCGACCAGTTGCGCCAGGCGCTGCTTGCGCGTGAGACGGAGGTCACGCGGCTTGGCGCCGAGTTGATGGCCGCGCGACAGGCGCATGCCGAACTGGTGGAGCGTCTGGCGGCGGCCCAGCGTGGCGATGACGCTCACCTGAACTGCACTGGCGGATCCCGATGAACTGGCATCGGGGATAACGCAGGCGATTTCATGAGAGCCAGAACCGACCACAGGCTGATGGATATCGATCTTGATGATTCAATTGGATAAGACGCCACAGAGCGGGGCGCGCCTGCGGCGACTGCCGTTACGGCGCTGGCGCAGTTTGCTGCCCGTCATGACCAGTCTCGCCCTGGTCGCCCTGGCGCTCTGGGCCGGTTTCAACGCCCTGCCATCGTCCAGAACGCTGCATCCGGTTTTTTCCACCCGCTTCGAGTCCGAGGCCAGTCTGGGGTACTGGAAGCATCGCTCGTCACTGGCCTTCGTGTTTGAAGCGGGACTGCATCCCCGCCAGTGCGGAACCGTTCAGATCGCCTCCGAGCACCAGGTTCTGCTCGCGCCCTATACCTCCGAAAAATGCCGCGATGCGCTGGCGTCAGCACGGATCGTCAGTGTGCAGCCCGCCGGTCTGCGACTGCTGTGGTCGCTGATGCCCAACAGCGACCGCGAGGCCATCGCGACCGAAGGCTGGGATCTCACGCAGCAGATCGCACGCCCCTTTGCCGAGGTGCTGGATTCGTCCTATTTCAAAGAGCACTACCGTGACGAGCTGTCGCGGACGGTTCAGGATGCCTTGCGCCAGACCTGGATGTCGCCCCGGATCCAGGTGTCCTGGCTGGATCTCGTCGGCGCGCTCGATCCCAGCTATACGGAGAGGCTGGTCAATGACCTCTGGCCGATCGCCGTCGAGAAAACCAAAACCGGCCTGATGAATACCGTGTCCGATCTTGGCAGCGCACTGCTTGGACAATCCGCTCAGACCCTGCCCGGCGCGCCTCCTCCGGGCTCGCTGACCGGTCGCATCTTCCAGGATCTGCTCGCGGATCAGCGCAGTCAGGCGCTGCTGTTCGAGACCTTTCTCAGGGTGTCGAGCGACCCCAAGGTCGTCTCCTTTGCGAATCTCTTCGCTACCGAAATACTGCTGGCGCTGATGGCCAATCCGCATCTGCCGGCGCTGGTGGACAAGGTGGCGACCGATCCACTGCTCCTGGCGCGCTGGCAGGGCAGCCGTTTCGATTTCGATTTTCTGACCCAGAAACTGCCGCGCAAGCTGCTGCGCTACCGGCACCCGCGCGATCACAACCCGCTGGTCGCCTTCCTGGTGCGCGGCATTCTGCTCGGGCATGACAACTATGTGGTTCTGCTCATGACCGACGAACAGGCGGCGGTGGCGGCCGCACAGGGCATCAGCACCGGCCTCCCGCTCCAGGCGACGACACCATGACCGATACCCCTTTAGTCCTTGAGGGTCTGCGGATCGCGACCCCGAGCGGACGTGTCCTGCTCAATGACGGCCATTTCGAGATGGCCGCTGGCGAACTGGTGCTGCTCATCGGCCCGAGCGGCAGCGGCAAATCGACCCTGGTGAATGCACTCAGCGGTCTGCTCGGCCGCGACGGCGCACGCTGGCAGCTCCGGGGCACCCTGACCCTCAAAGGGCAGGACTATGATCTGGCGCACGAGCGTTGCGACGCAGGCGGTCTGGTGTTTCAGGGCAATGCGCTCTTCGACGATCTGAGCGCGGCGCAGAATCTCGCCATCGCCATCGATCATGCCGGCCCGCCCGATCCCGGCCTGCCTGCGCGTCTCGCCGCGCTGCTACAGGATGTGGATCCGGACCAGAGTGTCGCCTCACTGAGCGGCGGCCAGCGCCAGCGCATCGCCATCGCCCGCACCGTGCTCTCGCGACGCCCGATCCTCCTGTTCGACGAACCCAATTCGGGACTGGATCCGCACGCCGCCCAGCGCCTCGGCGAACTCATCAAAGAATTGTGCCGCGAGATGAAGACCCCCGCGCTGGTGGTGGTGCATCATTTCGACGAACTGGTGCAGCTCGCCGACAAGGTCTTGATCCTGGATCCATTCAACCGCGCGCTGCATCAGATGCCGCCGGATCGCGCGCGCATTGAACGGACGCTGGCCGAGATTGGTGAGGCCATGGACACCCAGGAGGCGGTCGCCCGCGATCCGGCGCGCGCGATCCCGGTCTCCGCCTGGGAATCGCGAATGCGCAGCGCCTCCCGCTCACGCTGGTTTCTCTATTATCTGCTGGAATATTTCTGGGTGCTGACGGCCTCGCCGCTGACCCTGCTCTATGTACTGTCAGGGGCCGCCATCGTCAGTTTCGTCTCTGTCTGGTTCGGCTTCAACTACGACGTGCTGGGCGACTACATGCGCTCCTTCGTGCATGACGGCGCCCTGATGGGAATTGGCTTTCTCCTCACCACGCTCGCCGTGCCGCTCTTCTGCAATATCCTGATCGTCGCCCGCAACAATGCCATCATCACTGCCGACATTGGCAACCGGGTCTATTCGGCGCAGTTTCGCGCCATGCACAATCTGCATATCCCCGGACGCTTGTATCTGAGCGCCGCCATCACCCTGAACATGGTGCTGGGGGCGATTCTGATGCTGGCGCTGGCGACCGGTGTATCAGTCTGGTTCGCCCTTCAAACCTGGCAGATCCTGTTTCCTGATCAGCCGCTGGAACTCTGGCGCACCCATTTCTTTCGGATGTTCGTTCGGGATCCTGCCGTGCTGTGGGAAAATATCGGCTGGGTGCTGGCGAAAACCGTCATCGGCACCCTGCTCGCGTCAGCCGTCGCCATTCACGCCGGATTCGGCCAGAAAGGCTCGGTCATCGACATCAACCATGCCATCGCGCGTTCCATCGTCTATGGCGTCACCATCACCCTGCTCGTGCATGCGGGCATCGCCGTGTTGCAGCTATAACCGTCAGTGACCGGTTGTCACAGGTCAGTGTCTGTGAAGGCTGTTTTGACATTACCGCCCACACTCAAAAACGAGTGCAGTGAGTTGCGTATCATGGATATTGCCCTGCTTCAAAAGACCTATCGGCGTTACGCCAATCATTACGACTATCTGTTTGGCCCGATTCTGCATCCGGGGCGCCGGCTCACCGTCTCGCTGGCCAACACCAAACCGCACCAGCAGATCCTTGAGGTCGGCGTTGGCACCGGGCTGTCGCTGCCCTTTTATCGTCCCGACAGCCGCGTGACCGGCATCGATATCTCGCCGGAGATGCTGGACAAGGCGCGCCAGCGCGTCGCCGGCTGCAATCTCCTGCATGTCGAGGCGCTGCACGAAATGGATGCCGAGCACATGGATTTTCCCGACGCCACATTCGATACCGTGGTCGCGATGTATGTCGCCTCAGTCGTACCGAATCCGCATCGTCTGATCGATGAAATGCAACGAGTCTGCAAGCCGGGGGGCGACATCATCCTGGTCAACCATTTTGCCTCCAGGCAGCCTGTGCTGAGAAAAATCGAGGCCATGCTGCGGCCCCTGTCAGTCACACTGGGGTTTCGCCCTGACATGGCGCTTGAGAGCCTTTTCGACGCTGCGGATCTGCAACGGATTCAGGTGATCAATACTAATTTTTTAGGGTATTGGAAATTGATCCATTATCGCAATGAAGCTTCTTTGGCTTTTGCCGGATCAGAATCCCAGGCCATCTGAACGTCATAAAACCGATTAAACTATCGGCCTTGTTTTCATGTGCGCCAGTACCAACCTAGGCCGTGAGGGTGGCTCTAATGATTCGATGCGCCGGGGACGTCCAGTTAGGTAACTGTTTGAAGGCCTGTCAACGGGGAAAACCGGAAAACGAGATGGATATCTCCTGTTCATGACACCGCCATTTCATTCTTGACAGGAGAGTCGAAGCTGAATTAGGTTTCATCAGCCAGTCTTCATCGTGCGCACATCGACCTTGGTGTCAGGTGTCGGGCTCCACCACTTGACAGATCAACATTTTCCAGAAGGTATACACATGAAAGCCTTACCGATTTCCGGATTGATCGCTTTGTTTGTCGTCGCACCGCTCCAGGCAGAGCCTGTTCCCGGTCAGCCTTCCCCCGCGCCCACACCTTCCGTTGTCACCGCATCCCCGGCTGTCGCCAGTGCGACGAGCGCAGTCTCCGATGCCGCCGCAAAAACCTCACAGGAAATCGCTGAAGTCAAGGCCATGTTCAATCAGGTCTATGCCGACGCCAATAAAAATCTCTCGCCCGGCGCAGCTGAAATCCTGGCCATCGGCACTGGCGCCGGTCTTGGATTCCTGGCATCGGGCTTCATCATGAATGCCTGGATCGCCCCCGTTGCGGCTTCGCTTGCCACCACGCTCGGCCTCTCGGAGGCCGGAACCGGCATCGTCACGGCATCGGTCACGACCATCGGCATCATCTCGGGCACCTATGCCGGCGGCGTCTATGCACGGAATCTCGTCTCGAATTAAACCGCGTCCAATCATGACATGCATGGTCTTTGCTTTGGTCTGGTGTCGCTTCAGCTAACCGTCCTTGTCGGGGGCGCGGTTTAAAATTTTTAATGTTTTAAACTGCGTCCCCACCAAGTGCAGTGGATGCGCCAAAGGTTGATCTCACTCGAAACTTAGCATCTCGCTCCAAGACGCGGTTTAAAGTTGGATGCGATCCTTTTTGATTCTTTTCGACAACAGAGGATGATCATCCATGAGACGCTCAACTAAAACTGCTCTCGTCAGCGCATTTGCAATCGCCATCATCGCCGCTCAGATTCGTCCCGCCGATGTCGGCTGGGCGGAGCGCAGCTATCTCACTCAACATAAAGCCAGCCTGATTCAGGCGATGGAAGCAAAATTCAATATCAACGGCAATCCTCGCTACGACCCTTATTATCAGATGCTTGCCCAAGTCGAACGGCTGCGTTCGACCTCCTGGTTCAGCACTTCACATTAACAATTTTCATGATATATCGATGATCAGCGTCATGGGAGTGATAGAGATGTGAGCGGCGCGGAACGCCAGTTCAGCTTGAGCCGACTCAAGCGGAGATTTATTGTGATCTTCGCTTTCCTTTTTCTTATTCACAATCCTACCGGTCTGTCGGCAGTGGACTGGCTGCGCAACAGCGACAACGCCTTATGGTATCGTTTGACACTGGCGATCGTGATTCTGACGCTCCTGATCGTCCTGCTGCGTCATACCTGGACCGCGATGCGGATGCTCGGCTCGGCGGTCGTCGTCCTACTCATCCTCGCGATTGCGGCGTTGCTCTGGCATCTCTGGGATTGGGTCGAAATCAGCGAGATGACCCGCTATTTGGCGAGCATCCTGGTCATCACGTCGATCCTGACGTTCGGCCAGATCGTGCCCTTGGCAGTCCGCCAGTTGTCTGGACAAAAGGGCGTGCTCAAGTACCCCCCTTGATGGCTCCTTGCGGGTGGCTGGTGGCGTGCAAACAGGCTCGGCAGACAGTTTCCGGCTCGGCAGCCGGGCGCATTGGTTGGCAAAGGCGACCACTGTGACAGCTCGTTTTTCCCCCTCACCGTCGTGTGAAATCGTCAAGCCAATGGCCGGATCAGTAATCTGCGCAGTGTCCAGGCTTGCCCTGAGCGCCGTGAGCGAGGCATTAACGGCAAATGTCTCGGGATTACCCCGGCGAATGCCGCGACCCGACAACAGCCCGATCACATCATCCCACCAGGAATCGCGCTCGCCTTTAACTCGAACCGATGACGTAAACATTAAATTTAACCTCGGCGCTCATTAGACATCGCAAATTGGCTATTGCAACGATCCCGGAGCCTTTGATTGCATGAATGTCGAGCAGCACGTCTTATTGATTATCCAGAGCGCGATTCCAATGTTTATCCTGCCAACCTCGATGATTTTTGTCAATCGCCTGCTGATTCAGCATCTTGACAATCGCGGCATGTATTCGGTTCCACCTTTTTCATGGCTACCAATCCTGGCCGGCCTTATTCTGTGCGCCGCGGCTCTGGATGCAATGGAAGTCACCAGTTGGCTAAACCCGGAAGGCATCTGGCTTTCGGATTACTGGTCACTGCGTCTCGATGAACTCTATGACATCTGGCTGAACCCTTTTGATATCCTGTTTGCGCTGATTGCCGGCCTGATTCAATTACGTCTGGATATGCTCGACGATAGCTGGCGCCCCTGGGTGTTTCAGGCGCTGTTCTGGATCGCGCTGGCGGTGGCCCTGCTGGCGTGGCGTTCCTGGCAGGCCATGCGCGGCGTCCTGCTGTTTTGCTGGGCGACCCTGACGACCATGGTGGTTGGTTATATGGCAGTCATCATCCTGGCCTGGATCATGTATTGGCTGAATTTTTGGCTCCTGTTCGTCATTTTTATTTTTCTCTATCTCTATGATCAGGATGGCGATCTGCCGCAGCGTTCGCCGCTCTGATCGCGCTTATGATATGATCGCAAAGCCAAACGGCTTTGAATAATATACCGATCCGGGTGCCCGAACTTGTCCGAGACACAGCACAGAGGCCGACGCTTCCATGATTTCGTCATGGATCAAACGCAGCGTTGCAAATGGGTCAATAAACAACGCGAAAGCGAATGGCTGCAAAAGGCGACCTTCGATCTCGACCTGGATCCGTTCGAGGCTCGTTCCCTGATTCTGGGCGCGTCTTCGGCGCGTCTGGTTTTCGTTGAAACTGAAGTTGAGCGTCTGCTTGACGACTTGGTCGTCTCATTTGCTGATCCCCGGGGACGTCTCACCCGTGACTCTTTTCGTCAACTGGCTGCCGCCGTGCAAACCATGGCGCGCGGTGTCGTGGATAAAAAGGTCGCGGAACAGGCGGTCAAGGATGCCGCCGCCCGCAAGGGATTAAAACCACAGGGAAGCGGCCTACTGCGCTCGAAGCGTTGGTTTCGCGCCGCCGGGATCACCGACGCCAGAACTGACACTTAAAGATCATGGCGAGCAACTTTCTCGAATGGCTGGCGGAAACGCCCTTTCTGGCAGCCTTTCTGCTTCTCGCCATTCCCGGCATCCTGATTTCAGTGTTGGGGATCCTGCTCGTTCGCGCCTTTTATCCAAGCGAGTATCGCATTACCGGCACCGCCGCCCAGGCCAAAATCAATTACATGGCTGAAATTTATGCAGTCATGATCGGTTTGTTTCTGGTCTCCGCCTTCGAGCAGTACCAGGACATGCAGACGACCGTGAGAAACGAAGCCCTAGCCTTGCGTGCGCTCAGTCAGACCACGGCCCAATTTTCGCCGAGCGCACAGGGCGCCCTGCCAGATCTCATCCAGGATTATCTGCGCACCGTGATTGAGGAAGAATGGCCACTGCTGAAATTCGGCGACGAGAGTCAGGCGGCTCAAGTCGATCTTGACCGGATTTTTGCCGGCATCGCCGAGGCGGGGCGCTATTCAGCAGAGGATCGGGGGATTGCCGTCCAGGCGCAGCAGATCGCCACACAGGTGCTGACGCGGCGGGCGGAACGTGTGACGAATGGGCCAGGCAATGGTGACGCCCTGCCCAACATGCTTTCAAGCGTGCTGATTATCCTGACCCTGGTTGCCATCGCCCTTCCATGGTTCGTTTATACACCTTATGCGATTGTCCATATTCTGCTTGGCACCGCACTGGTCGTCGTCTTCATCTCGCTCATCACCCTTGCAGTGAAAATGCTCTATCCCTTCGCCGGAGAACTGATGCTTCAGCCAGACGACTTTGTCGCGGCGCTGCAAACCCTGACTGATCTCCCGAAGAACGGAACCACGCCATGAAATTCGGCATTTACAGTATCATCCTGCGCTGGTTTCTGATCGCTGCCGTGGTTTTCGGCACCTATAACCCGAGCGGACGTTCATTTATACATTGGGCGTTTGAGTCCGACGCCGATCTGTCACTAAAAATCTCGGTCGGTCTGGTGGTCTTCGCACTCAATCTGACCTTTATTCAACTGACCTTTCGCGCGCTTGGTTATGCCGGCGTGTTCCTGCTGACGATCTGCATGATCTCCATCGCGATCACTCTCTGGCGGCTGGAATTCGTCACCTTCTATAGTTGGGAATTACTGCAGTTGTATATCATCATGTTCGTGACGATCGCGCTCACGATCGGCGTCTGCTGGTCGGCAATGCGGACCCGTCTCTCCGGTCAGGTTGACTCAGACGACATCAGCAGGAGACTTTAAATCAATATGTTCGGTCATTCCCGATCACTGTGGCTTGGCGTTTTTCTGACCCTTCAGACCGGCATCGGCCAAGGCGCCGCGCCATCCGCCCCCGTCGCTGCATCGCCTTTCGCACCACCCGCGAGTACCACATCAACCGATTTCGCGCTCTTGGTCGAGCCGCTGAGTGCGGAATGGGAGGCTCGACTCGTTCCGCCCATGCTGCAAAACCTCCTGCGGATCGCGCCTTACACAACGATAAGGGCGGAACCGGCAGATGCCCTGCGTGCTGTCGCCGGATCGTCCCGACGTCTGGCGCTGCTGCGTCGCTCAAGCGCAATCGCCGCTGGTGCGGGTGACAATCAAGGCATCGAGCTGCTCGAAATCGGCCCGGCGTCCTGTCTGACGCTGGCCGTGCGCCAGGATTCCATCTGGAACACCTATGCTGATCTGAACTACGGATCTGAGCGCCCACTGCGCGTAGAGGCGGTCAGCCCGGGCGCACGTCAGGATTTTCAACGTCTGCTCAATGATTTTCCGATTGGCAGCAAAGTGCTGCTTCTGGAGCGCCCGACCCATATCGCCGTCCAGCGTCTGGTGGCCGGGGATGCGGATCTGGTGGTGCTCGATGTTCCCCGGCGGGGCGCGTCTGATCAGCCGGAAGATGTCATGACCTTCGTCACCTCGCGCGACCTGCGCCTGCTGGAACTGCCGCTGGCGCTCGACCGGGCGGCGGACGGACGCAAACTCGGCGAGATCGTCATCTCGAAGGGCTGGTTCTGGGAATCACCCAAGCTCTATCGCAGTCTCTGCGACCCCTTCGTCCTTGCCATGCCGACGACCGGCGCCGACCAACTGATCTATGCGCTCTATTCCAAGCTGGCGGAAGAAGGCGGCACCGGCGGCGCCGCCCCCGCTCAAACCGAGACGCAACCGGGCTTTTTTGCAACACTCAGCGATGCCTTCCGTCGCCTGCTGGTCGCGGCAGGGATCCTCTCGCCCTGAAAGAAACAGACAGGACGAACAGAATTGACACTGTGAATGGACTGATGGTCATTCGGGAGTCACGCTACCGACTGGCCGCTGCCTGCTGAATCCGGTCGATCAAATCAAAGGTGATCGATCCATTTGACGTTTGTCCCTCTGCCGTCTGGAAGCGCCGGATCGCCTCGCGGGTGCGGGCTCCAATCAGCCCGTCGGGGCGGCCCGCCTTGAAACCCAGATCATTGAGATGACGTTGCAGCATCAGGACCAGCGGATTGCTCAGTGGCGGCTCCTTGAGCAGACGGGGTTCGCCCTGGTCAAGCGTGCAGCGGACCAGTTCCAGGCGCGTCTCGCTCCCGGCATGTAGCAAGACATAGGGCTTTGCCGGATCGCAGATCGCGGTCGATACCGGTGTTTCCGCTTCGACCTGAACCGGCTCAGGGACCGGTACGGGCGTCTCAACATCGACCGGTGCTGGCGGCGAGGGATCAGGCGCCGGATCCGCCGCCGTCGCAACCGGTGTCCAATCCGGTATCGCAACCGACATGCCTGCACTCTCCGCAGTCGTCATCGCCCCGACCTGTCCCTTGCTCAACACGCGATGCAATGCATACACCAGACGGTCGGCCTGCCCCTTTGGCATAGCGAGCACAAAGGGGTCGCAGAGGGTGCGATAGGTTCGGGGGGATTCCCAGAACCATCCCGACGAGATCAGCACCTCGCCAGCGGTCAGACCGGGCGCCCTGGCGATCAGGGCTGGCGGGATGTCCAGCAGACGCAAGCCGCGCTCTGCCACCAGCGGCATCGTCTCGCTCGGATGAGCGCCGACACCGTGGCGCGGGACATCAAGCACGGCCAGATCACTATCCCGTGCCGCCAGACGCTGAAGTGCGATCAGTGTTGGTCGAACCTGAATCTGGACCTCGCCAGCCAGCGGAAAGGCGGTCAGCAATCGCTCGAAATCCTGATGCGCCGCAACGCTGGCGACATCCACACGCAGCGGCCGACCAGACCCGTAATTCAGATCGCCATAGCTGAACCAGTCGGCGTCGTCGCGCACAACCAGCGTCAGACAGGCGGCAGGACCGATTTCCAGCCATTCGACGGGGGACGCCGCGCCGGCAGCCAGGGCGCTCGAACGGCGCAGCAGCGCCAGATGATGGGTCGAGGCACCCACGGCTGACAGCGCATCAATGGCTGACGCACGCTGAATGACATAAGGACCAATGCGCATCAGGCTTTGCAGCAAGGGTGGCAGCAGGCTGGCTTCCCATTCCGCGCTCATGGGCTCGGCCAGCAGCCTGAACTCGCTGGCTCCGGTCGTCGGGGCAGAGAGGGTCTGCGCCGATGAAACGCCGTGCCAGCCTGCCAGAAGGACGGTTATGAACACGGCTGACCGATGAAAAGCTCGCATGATCACTGGCTCCGGTTGTCCTGGTCTATGGGGATGACGCTTGCAGACGATCAAGTAACGCGAAGTCGATCATGCCGGTCGTTTTCAGCCCCTGCGCTGTCTGAAAGCGCCGGATCGCCGCACGGGTGCGGGGGCCGATCAGACCATCGTTGCGCCCGGCGTCGAAACCCTGATCGTTGAGATGTTGCTGAACCAGCAGGACGAGCCGGTTCGTCAGTGGTGGCGCATCCAGCACACGCGGCGCACCATTGTCCTGCACGCAGCGCGGCAACTCGATCCGGGACGCACTGCCGTCATGCCGCAACACGAAGGGTTGTCCAGGATCACAGGGTGAAGGCGGCGCGATGCGCTCAACCGTCTGCGTTTGACCGCTCGAAGTCGCTGAGATGGCTTCTGTTTGCTCGACCTTGCTCGCCTCAAGCGGAATGGCCGGAACGGTTGGCCCGGACGATTGCCCCGGCGGCGCAACGGTCGCAGCAGCGACGTCATCCGGCAGACAACCGCCTTCGTTGTAGCAGATGAGCTCGGCGACTCGCAACAAGGCAATCGGCGGCAGACGATGGACGCGGCGGGCAGCGTCCACATTGACGAGAAAGGCGAAACGGTTGATCGACTCAATGGGGATCTCAGACGGACCCAGATGGTCGCGCAGAATCTGTGTCGCCTTGAAGCCGGCGAATTGTCCGACATTGTAATAGGCGCTGACCAGACCCATGGTCGCGCCACTCGCACGGACGGGATCTTCCGTGGCTGAAAAGGTGGGAATCTCAGCCGCCGCTGTGATCCCTGTAATGAGTCGGGCATGCTGGATCACAAAGGAGTCGGATGGCAGATAGATGACATCGACCTTCTGGTCAAGCAGATCCTGAACGACGCGGCTGATCGCAGCGGCGACAGCGTGGGAACCATTCGCAGGTGTGACGGGTGCGCGCAGGACGCTCAACCCGTCACGTTCAGCCAACTGCGTCAAGGCATCCACCGACAGCGCGGAATTGGGCTCCTGCGGATTATAAAGGATCCCCAGTCGCGTACAGGGCAGCGCCTCGCGCAGGGTCCGATACTGCGCGGCAATGGGAACCGTGTGCATGGTTCCGGTCAGATTGCGTCCGGATGACTTGAGATCGGGGACGAGTCCGGCGCCCACAGGATCGGCGACGATATTGAACAGGATGGGGATATCCGTGATATGCACGGCCGGATCAATGCTCCCCTGCGTACCCGCCAGGATGCGGGTCAGGGTGGTGCCAAAGCTGTAAACGAGATCCGGTCTCATGGCGCGGATGTCATCGCGCATCGCTGGAATCGCGTTGGGATCGTTGCCTGCATCCCGCACGATGAACTCGACAGGCAGATCATGATCCCGCAGATAATCCATGAAACCCTGTTCAGCCGGCGTCATACCCCGATACAGGGCCAGATAAATTCGATGGGTCGGAGGAGAGACGCTGGCACCAGCGACTTCCGAAGCCATGGCGCCAAGGCCGACGAGCAGGATCAGCAGGACGCTCAGGATGGTCGGAAAAGGCTTCATGCCGCCGCACGCTCCGCACGCAAAACCGGTTGCACGCACGCTTGCGATGAAGCCAGCCGCCGATCCTGGCGCGCGAATGCCAGCCAGATCAGACCGAAGAGCGCCACGGATAAGAGGGCGTACAGACCGAGCGCCAGGAAGGCGCCATCGAATCCCAGCGCCCCGATCAGCAGCGCCAGAACGATTGGCCCCAGCACATTGCCGAGACGCTCCATCAGCCGGAAGATCCCCATCACGGTCCCGGCACCCATGCGTTCGCTATGGATCCGGCTCACATCCATCACCAGCGAGAGCTGCGGCGAGACCCCGATGGCCTGAGCGGCCCCCAGCAGGGTGATGCCAAACACCGCCAGCAGCACGCTCGCCTTGAGTTCGAGCAGCAGGATCGCGAGCGCCGCCAGCAGACCACCCACTGTGACAAATCCAGCGCGCCGGCCCCAGGCGTCGGCGAGATACCCCACCAGCGGCGACAGGAGGATCATGGCCAGACCATAGGTCATCATGACCCGTCCGACATCGCCCGAGTTCAAGGCCAGGGTGCTCAGATACAGCGGCATCGCATAGTAGAGAAAACCGGTCAGGATCAGCTTGGCGGGGATCGCCGTCAGCAGGGTCACGGCCATGAAGCGCGGGTTGCGCAGCAGATCCCAGAGATCCGCCAGTCGCACGCGCGAACGGGCGGCGACTGACGGTCCTGCCGGAGGAATCAAGAAGCGTCCGGCAACGGCGGCGGCAATCAGGGCCAGCAGGGCCGACAGCCAGAAGACCGGTGCATAGCCGATCCGTTCGGCCAGGATGCCGCCGATTGCTGCGCCGCACAGCGAGCCGCCGAAAAAAGTAGCCAGAAACATCGCCATGCCGCGTGTACGCTGGGCGGCCGGGGTGTAATCGACCACATAGCCTTGGGCGGTGATGAAGACGACGCCATACCCCAGTGCAGTCAGTGATCGCCAGAGGATGAGATCCCAGATCCCCTGTGCCGTCGCTGTCAGCGCCAGCCCCACTCCGGCCACAAGGGCGCCGAGCAGAAAGGCGCGGCGGCGGCCTACCCGGTCGGACCAGGCGCCGCCGGCTGGCAGCGAGAGCGCCCAGACCAGCATGAAGATCGAGATCGGCAGTCCCAGCACCAGTTCCTGCGACCAGCCGGGAATGGGGGTGTAAAGCTGTCTGACATAGAGCGGGAAAAACGACAGCGACAGGGATTCGGCGAAGATGAGCAGAAAGAACGGCCAGCGGATCAGGATCAGCCGATCCTCGGCAACGGGTTGCAAGTCACCCGCCTGATCGCGGCCATAACGATCATGCAGACGGGTCAGCGCGATCCGGGTCGTCTCGGTCTGTGCCTGGGCCAGCGCCTGCCGGCAGACCTGAGCGACATGGTCAAGACGCGCGTTCAGGGCAGCGGCAAGTTGTCCAAAGTCATTGCGAGCACGAACGACGATGCGCGCGGCAAAATTGCCAGCGCACACCTCCCGCGCCAGACGCGCCACGGCAGAAAGCGGAACATGGACGAGAAAGGCGATGGCGAACAGCAGCAACTCGAAGGCGATCAGCATGGAGACCAGTGCGACCGTCCCGAGATCCCACCAGATTTCAGCCATCTGATGGTCGATAAAGCGACGCTCCTGCCCGACATGGAGATAGCCGATGAGGCCGGACACGCGATGAACCGGGGTCGGGGTATCGACATAAATGTCCGACTGAATCACGACCGGCCCTTCCGAAGCGGCATTTCGGGCTTGAAGATCAGCGCGGATCTGCTCGGGAATGGTGCCGGCAGCGGCCTGGATCTGGCCGGACGGATCGACCAGCGCGAGATAACCGACTTCAGGATGATGCGTGCGAATGGTCTCGAAATGATCGTCCAGACCTCGCAGGGACTGCGGCTGCACGCCATGCGCATCCAGAAACAGCAGCATCCGCCGCAGCGAATCGCCGATGACCTCCGCCTTGCGATGGAGCGCAGGCTCGAACTCGCGGCGGAAATCGAGCAGGGTCAGATAGGAGAGGACGCCAACACCGGACAGGATGAGCAGAAGCGCGAACAGCAGCATGCGTCGGTTGAAGCGATCCAGTCCAATCAAACGGGCAAGCGTTGCGTTTGATTCCATCTCAGGCGCCGCATCGTCTGGCCGGCCTGCCGCCACCTGTGCGAGCCGACGCAGCGCACGATTGATGGCCGCCGCAAAGGCCATGACGTTGGCGAGCATGTCGCTGACCGGATGGGCCGGTGTCTGCGCCTCATCAGGGCGCTCCAGCCTCCCTCCCCCGCAGGCTTTCGCGACATGCAATTCGGCGCGCAACGGGCGCACGAGCCGATAGACCCCCACCGCCACCAGCAGCGTCATGATGGCCTGAGTCAACACCAGATTGCGCACCAGCGCAGCGCGCATCGATACAACGGGGGCATCAACGCGCGCGCGGTCATAGGCCAGTACCAGGGTTCCCGCCGGCTGGTTGAAACTGTTTCTGAATCCCATGCCGAGCAGATAACGGTCGGGGTTCGCCAGATGCCAGCCATCCTGTTCCGCCGCGCCATGCGGCCAATCGCCTGGTATCCGCTCCGGCACGCTGACATCTCCCTGTGCGGCCTGGAAGATGATCTGACCCGATTGGTCATAGACCATGATCGCGAGAAGATCGGCATCCTCATCCAGCATGGTCTGCAAGCGTTGCGGCAGAGTCGTCAACTGCGTCAGGGCGAGACCGAAGTCCATACTCGACTCAATCAGACGATGCAGATCCTGGGTTGGAACCAGCATGCGCGAGATGGCGAGCTGCGTATGGGCGCGCCTGAAATTAGCCTCGTCGAGATAGGACGCCAGCGCCAGACCAATGGCCAGAATGAGCGCAATGGCAAGGGTCAGGGTCAGGGTCAGGCGCCCGCTGCGTGGCGCCGGCTGTAATGGCATGGATCAATCTCGGCAAAGATGGACGCAGGGGCGACGAGAAACCCAACCTCGTTCGCCCGCGTACCTGGAGACGGTTATCTGGCGTGTTACTTGGCGGGAGCCGCCTCTGGTTCTGAGAGATCGGTGCGCAGCGGATACAACAGGGGATAATCCCAACCACCATAGAAAAAATCGTAGGTTAACTGGACGCCGTAATAAACCAGAGCCGCGACTGCACTGGCGCCGCAACCCAGCATAGCCGAGACACCGGTGGTGGTCATGGCCGTTGCGGGAAGAATCTGCGTGCCGGCCATCGTAAGCGCGGCGGGGCCGACAAAGAAGGCGGTCAAGCCGAAGACAGCGCCACCGGTCAGACAGGCGCTACCGGCGCCTCCCAGAAATTCCTGGGAAGTCGGTGCGGTCGCGGCATGGACATTGGCAAGACCCGCGCTGAACAGGGCGACGGTGAAGAGGAAAGCACGAATCATAGCGTTAGCACTCCCGATTGGCAGCAAGCGATTGAATAGGATGTTGACCGCCACACCGAGGCTGAGCGGGATCGGTTGGGCGGCTAGAAGCGAACAGATACCTCAGGATTGGGGGGCGGATTCTCTGGCCATGGCCTGATCCAGCAGCTTTCGTGGAACTGACGGATCGGGATGCGTGACCAGGGCGCTTTGCAGTAGCTTGATCGCTGGATCGAATTGTCCGTGGCGCAGATAGAGCGAGCCAAGACTGGTCTGAAGCAGAGGATCGTTGGACGCCAGCGCCAAGCCCTGAACATAGACTCCGCGCGCCGCCTCATCCGCGCCGATTTTGACCAGATGGTCGCCCAACAGCGTATAGATCGGTGGGGCAAACGACGTGAGATGGTGCGTGGCGAAGTCATTCTGGTGCATCTTGACGACCGCCAATTGCATCTTCTCCAGACCACCCTTGACATCGCCCTTGGCGACCAGTGCCTCACCCCAACGCGCAAAGGCGAGCGGGAAGTTGGGGTCGATTCGCAATGCCTCCTGATATGTGAGGATCGCCTGATCATATTCGCCCAGTCGATAATGCACACGCCCCCGAAGCAATAGCGGCCACACCTTGGATACTTGCGGCAGGACGCGAACGCTATGCTCAATCATCGGCAGACTTTTGGTGAAATCACCCAGCGCGTAGTCCTGACGGAAATAATAAAGCGTCAAGACATAAGGATCGACCTTTTCGATGAAAAGCTGGGCGAGCCTATCGATGAGGACAGGTATGTCTTCATCCTGACCGCCCTTGACGGACAGATAAAACAATTGCCCATCCGCCGATTCGCCCTTGATCCCCAGCTTGACTCCATCCGGTGACTGAACGAGATAGGGATCGAGACTATAGGACTGCAAATCGAGAAATTCGCGCAGCGAATCGACGACGCCATCCACATAGAGCCGCTCCGCCAGGACATCAATGGCGGATTCATCCGCGTTGAAGACGCCCAGCGAATCACCGCGCGAGGTGCCGGCTTCCCGGGCGATGATCCGAATCCGTTCCCGCAGGAGTTTTGAGACCAACATGCCGTTGTATCCCTGATAATATTCAACCGTAAGCGGCACGTAGGCCTTGCGGACCACGATCGGATCCGTCGAAAGCAGAGCGGCAAGACCCACTGCGGATCCGGCGCCGAAAACAAGGGTGGCAAGATCGAACATCCGGATAACTCCTTCGTGAACGGCCTAAAGGTTGGGATAAGGCGACTTACTCTAGTCCAAATATCAAAAGCAGACAATACACCCAGGGTTACTTGGCCGGTGATATGACAAACAGGTCACAGAAGAGTTGGGACTCATGATCTATCGCATTGCGACATATTTTCTTTTGCTCTCCATGACGTTTTCAGGCATATCGCTTGCGCAGAGCAATCCGGACAACGTCTCGCCAACACCGGCTATTCTCGATGGTTATAGCCACTTCATGTTCGATTTCAACCATGAAGTCTATCGTTTCATTCACGAATTTGGCGCGGGCCTCGCGCCACAAACCCCGCAGGCTGCACCAAGTCAGACCGACCAGGGCGGCGGCTTCGGCAACATCGCCATCAATTTTGTCAACGAGCCCCTCACCCTGCTGTCGGGATTGCTGATCGGAGACTGGGCGACCGCCTGGACCGCCACGCAGCGGTTCGGCATCAACAGCACGGTCGGCGTGCTCGGCTGGTACGACACCGCTACCGACTGGGGTTATCCGCGTCAGGAACTGGATCTCGGGCTGGTGCTCTGCGCCTATGGGGTGGACGCCGGACCCTATCTGGTGCTGCCCTTCATCGGCCCGCGCACCGCCCGTGACGCCTTCACCGATGTCATCGTCACCAACGCCATTCTCTGGACATCCATGTGGATGCTGCTCGACCCCTCATCGGGCCTGCTGGCGATTGCCGCCGCCGAGGCGGTTGAGGTCGTGGCCGAGATCGCCGCCACGCGACAGATCGACAGCCACGCCGGCAAGCTGGAGTTCTCTGATTACGAAGCGATGCGCGCTGACTATCTGGCGCATCGCCTCGACCGCTGCAACGGGCTGCGCGGGATCGCGAGCGATTCCGGTCAGGATTGAGCGATGTTGCCTGACTCGTCGATCTCGACGAGGACGCCCGAACCATTCGGCAGCCTGACGATCACCAGCCGGCCCAGTGTGGGATGCCGGGCGGCGACGACCGTAACCCCCGACCCGGACAGTCCCTTCTCGCCCACGACATCGCTTTCGTCTGCCAGGTCAGCGAGGATGGCGGCTTCGGCATCAATCAGGCGCATCGTTGATCCTCCGGTTTCATGTTAAGGCGATTTCCTGAAAACAATCTACCCACTGAGAGATCGTGAATGGACAGGATTCACAGGATTTTTCAAGATTGACAGGATGAAGAAAACAATAGCTTGTCTCCTGTAAATCCTGCGAAATCCTGTTCATCCTGTCCATTTGGAGCCTTGACTCTGGTAGAAACTTTCCCGTGAAACCACCTCAGTCGTCAGTCGTCCTGCCAACTGGCGTTCAACCCGAGCGCGACCCCGCGCCATAGTGGGATTCGATATAGTCATCCACCATGCGTTTGAACTGGTCGGCAATTCCCTCGCCTTTGAGCGTGGTGACTTTCTCGCCGTCGATATAGACGGGCGCTGAGGGCCGTTCGCCGCTGCCCGGCAGGCTGATGCCGATATTGGCGTGCTTGCTCTCGCCGGGACCGTTGACGACGCAGCCCATGACCGCCACCTGCATGGTCTCCACGCCCGGATACTGAGTGCGCCACACCGGCATCTGGTCGCGGAGATAGGTCTGGATATTCTGCGCCAGATGCTGAAAGGTGTCGCTGGTGGTGCGACCGCAGCCGGGACAGGCCGTGACCATCGGCGCGAAGGCGCGCAGCCCCATGGTCTGAAGAATCTCCTGCGCGACCACCACCTCCCGGGTGCGCGCCTCGCCAGGGGCCGGGGTCAGCGACACGCGGATGGTGTCGCCGATACCTTCCTGCAACAGCACAGCCAGCGCAGCGGTCGAGGCGACGATGCCTTTGGAGCCCATCCCCGCCTCGGTCAGACCCAGATGCAGCGCATAATCGCTGCGCGCGGCCATCATCCGATAGACCGCGATCAGATCCTGCACCCCGCTCATCTTGCAGGACAGGATGATCCGGTTTTTGGGCAGACCCAGTTCGACGGCGCGCTCGGCGCTGGAAAGGGCCGACTGCACCATTGCCTCGTGCATGATGTGTTCGGGCTCGCGCGGCTGGGCGGAACGGGCGTTTTCGTCCATCAGGCGGGCAATGAGTTCCTGATCCAGACTCCCCCAGTTGACCCCGATCCGCACCGGGCGCTCATAGCGGCAGGCCAGATCGATCATGGTCGCGAACTGGCTGCCCTTCGTTTCGCCGGTGCCGACATTGCCCGGATTGATGCGGTATTTGGCCAACGCCTGCGCGCACTCGGGGTAATCGGCCAGCAGCCGGTGCCCGTTGAAATGAAAATCGCCGACCAGCGGAACCCTGCAACCCTGGGCATCAAGCGCCTCGCGGATCGCCGGCACCGCACGCGCGGCGGATTCGTGATTGACCGTGATTCGCACCAGCTCCGAACCCGCCCGCGCCAGCTCGGCCACCTGTTGCACGGTACCGGCCACATCGGCGGTGTCGGTATTGGTCATCGACTGGATGACAATCGGCGCCAGACCGCCAAGGGTGACGGGGCCGATGGCCACGGGAAGGGTGATGCGTCGTTGGATCGATGGTCGAACTGGGCTCATGGTGCCTGTTTCCGCAAGTGCGATGAACTGAAGATGGATTCTGACAAGATTAGATGGTTTTTGCCTGACCGGGCAAGGGTACGCGCAGACCACGGAGAATCGCCAGATAATCCGGGTCGCTTTGCTCGATCAGGCCATGACGGATCAGAAAATCGATGATGACCAGATTGCAGTTGAGCTTGAATTCCCCGGTGTCACGGACCAGATCGCGCACCTCGGCCACCGGCAGACGATAGAAGGTCTCGACCTCGCCATCGGTGCAGCGCGGCACGAAATCATCGGGCAGTTCCAGATCGTAGCAATACATGACATCGGGTTTGAGACCGTGCTCCGAGTCGCGGCAATAGGTCACGGCCCCCACCGGTACCGCGCGATCCGCCAGTTCAGCCGGCATGCCCGCCTCCTCGGCGCATTCCTTGCGCAGATTTTCGGCGAAATCCAGACCATAGGGCAGACCTCCGGCCACCAGATGATCCAGACGCCCAGGATAATTGCGGCGACTCGCCGCGCGCCGTCCGATCCACATCTCGATGCCGCGTGCGGTTCGCACAAAGCCGTTGAGATGCTGCCCGAAGGCGCGCATGCCGAAGAAGGGCGCGCAGGCGCGGTCGATCAGACAGCGCGCCTGCTCCCGATTGCCGGGGGTCACCGGATACAGCTCGCCATGCAGCGGCTCGATCACGCCGGCCTCGGCCAGATGCTGCGACACCTCTGCGAGCACGGCGGTTCGCGTCGCGAAGTCAGCGGGGGCGTCGATCCAGTGCACGGCGTTTGCCGTCAGTCGAAAATGCGGCGGCCATCGTCGCAGCGCATCCGCCGCACTCGGGCGCAGACTGCCGATGCGCTCGCCATCGAGCAGAAATGGCAGGAAATCGTCCGGATTCCAGCGATTGCAGGCCCGGATCTGGTCAAGAAAGCTCATTGCGTCCGTCCATCTTGGCTAGATTCCAGAGATGTTCCATCTCGTCGCGCACCGCCGGCCCCGGCTCCAGCCCCTTGACCCGCAGTGCGGCCTCGATCTGTCCGAAGCGTCGCTCGAAACGCCGGTTGGCCGCGCGCAGCGCCTGTTCTGCATCAACCCCCATGTGACGGGCCAGATTGACGCAGGAGAAGAGCAGATCGCCGATTTCGTGAACGCGCTCGGTCGGGTCGGTCTGTTCAGCCAGCGTTGCGCGGCATTCGCCGAGTTCTTCCTCGACCTTCGCAAAAACGCCAGCGATGTCGTCCCAATCGAAAGCGACCCGCGCCGCCCGCCGCTGCAATTTCTCGGCACGCACCAGGGCAGGCAAGGCAGCCGCTACGCCAGCCAGCAGACTGTCCGTCGCGCCCTTGCCTTTGGCTGCGCGTTCGCGCGACTTTTCGCGCTCCCAGTTGGCATGCACCGCGTCGAGATCGGGCAGATCCAGCTCAGCAAAGACATGCGGATGGCGACGGATCAACTTGTCGCAGATCCCCTGCACCACCTGCCCGAAATCAAACAGGCCCGCTTCTTCGGCAATACGCGAATGAAAGGCGACCTGCAACAGGAGGTCGCCGAGTTCCTCGCGCAGGGCGGCCGGATCTTCCTGCTCAATCGCCTCGGCGACCTCGTAGGCCTCTTCCAGGGTATAGGGGAGAATGGTGCGAAAGGTCTGTTGCAGATCCCAGGGACAGCCGCGCTCCGGATCGCGCAGCCGTGCCATGATCGCAATCAGATCATCAATGGAAGCCTCTTGGCTCAAGCAATTACCCCACTCGCTCACTCAAGTTCAGGCATCATGTTAGCGGAGCCGCTACCGGTGGTCCATGCCAAGCGCACGACGACAGAATCAAAGCCCGACACCGACCCACGGCGCTGACAATGGCGCTAAAATCGCGATCAGGCGCATCGAAAACCCAGACCGAACCGAATTTGCGGTTCAAGCCGTTCATCCCAGCCGCATCCCCCGGAGACACGCAATGACCAGCGAGCAGAAGCACGAGACGACCGACAAACTGGTGCAGGCTTACGAGCAGATGCTCAGAGAGACGCACGAGACCATCGAGAAGACCCAGCAGGAATCCGTGCCCAAATTCCGTGAGATGCTGGAAAAGGCGCGCGACAACATGGTCGAACTCGGCGAGCTGACCCGCGAGGAGGCGCAGAAGGTTTCCGAATACATCACCCGCGATATCGAAGACGCCGCCAACTATATCGCCGAGACCGGGCAGGAAATCCACGACTGGTGGCGGTTCGATCTGGAACTGATCGAAAAACGCATGCTGGACATGTTCAAGCTGGTCGCCGATCAGACCAGCCTGCAACTGGCGCAATGGGCTGAGACCGCGCGCCAGATGAGCCTCTATCAGGCCGGCGAGATCACCGGCCCCGGCACGCTCGTTTGCGACCGCTGCGGCGCCGAGACCCATTTCGTCAAGGCCGGACGCATTCCGCCCTGCGCCGACTGCGGAGCCACCACCTTCCGTCGCAGGACCGACGGGGCGAGCGGAAAATCCTGATTAAAAAAGAATTTTTATGATGGACGCGGTTTAAAGCTGCTTGATCCATGCCTGAAGATCCGCTGGCGTCTGGCTGAGGATCCAGTCCGCCAGCACCTGGAAGTCGCCGATCAGGGTGGACTCACGCCACCAGGTATCTTCCGGCAAAGGCGTCAGGGCCACCAGAAAGACCGTCATCGCCACGATGACGCCACCACGCGCCGCGCCGAAGACGAGACCCAGTAGGCGGTCGATACCCGTCAGACCGGTCCTGTCGATGAGCCTGGTCAGCAGCGCGCCAAGGATGGCACCCAGAATCAGGGTGACGAACACCAGGGCGACAAAGGCCACCGCGATCCGCGCCGAGGGCTGCGAAAGCTGCGTCGTCAGCAGCTCGGCCACCTCGCGATGGAAGATCCAGGCGACCGCCAACGCCGCGATCCAGACCCCCAGTGACAGCACTTCGCGAATCAGACCGCGCGCCAGTCCCACCAGCGCGGACAGCACGATGATCGCAATAATGACGTAATCGACCCAGTTCATTTGAATCACTGCTGATAGCGTTGAACCAGAGGTTCGACCTTCTGTTTCTGGCGCAGTCTGTCAGCGGTCTGCTCGGCGCTCGTGCGATCCGCATTGGGGCCGACCCGCACCCGATAATAGGTCTTGCCCCGCACCTCGGCCTTCTCCACAAAGGCCGAAAAACCGTCACCCCGCAATTTCTTTTCGAGATCGTCCGCCGCCTGCGCACTGCCGAGACTGGCGACCTGCACAACCCAGGTCGGCATCCCATCGGCAGGCGAACGGGCGTTGGGGGCGGTCTTCTCGGGTTTGGCAGGCGTCGCCGTTTTCGCGGGCGGGGTCGCTGCCGGTTTAGCGGGAATCGCCGGCTTGGTGGTCACAACCGGCCTGGTGGGCGTGACCGGCTTCGTCGCCGCTGGTTTCGTGGGAGTCGCTGCTGGTTTCGTGGGAGTCGCTGCTGGCTTGGCAGACGACTGGTTGAGCCGATCAGGCTGAGGTGCGGAATCGATCCGGCGCGTTCTGTCGGGCTGGCTGATCTGACCTGGCGCGACAAGCGGGGGGGCGAACGCCAGATCGTCCGTCTCAGGCGGCTCGCTTTCGACTGCCGACAGATCGCCATCCATCACCGGCAAATCGGCGTCCGCCGTACCCCGTGCTGATTCAACCGGAGGGCTCAATGTCGCCGGCTCGAAGCGGCTCGCAAAATCCGGTTCAGTCGGCAGCGGGCTTTCCACCATCGGCGGCACCGACACTTCCTCCTCGAACAGCATGGGCACAAAGATCACCGCCAGCGCGACGACCACCACTGCCCCAGTCAACCGTCTTTTGGCTCCTTCTCGCATAGCTCTTTACCCCAGATAGCGAACGCCGCCGCATCCGGCCGCGCGATGAGGGGGTCGATGCCTGGCCGACCCGCAACAGACAGCGGAGTATACCTGTCGGGATTGGAATCAGGTATCGGCAGGCGCACCGCACGTCGCATCAGCGTGACAGCGCAGTGCCTGACCGACGGTCGTGAAGGAGCCGACCACCACCAGTGTGTCGCCTGGAGCGGAGGCGGCACAGGCGGCATTCAGCGCCATCTCGACCCCGGTAAAGCAGCCCGTCGGCGGCGCTGGCAGCACGTCTTTCAGCCTTGCGGCGAGACGCTCGACCGGCAGCGCCCGCGCATCGTCGCTCTGCGCCAGATACCAGTCATCGACCAAGGGCAGCAAAGGTTGCGCGATGGATTCCGGCTCCTTGTCGGCCAGCACCGCCAGCACCGCCCGCACCCGACCGGGAGAGGCGAAGGCGCGCAGATTGGTCGCCAGCGCCTGCGCAGCGGGACCATTGTGCGCCACATCGAGAATCCAGGTCACAGCGCCCGGCAGCACCTGAAAGCGTCCGGGCAACTGGGCGCGCTGCAAGCCGATGCGCAGGGCGTTGACCGGCATCGGCAGACGCTCGCGCAACGACTGGAGCGCCGTGATGGCGGCAGCGGCGTTGTCCAGTTGAAAGGCGCCGCGCAGGGCCGGAATCGGCAGCGCCAGGCGCTCGCCCTGCGGGCCGCGCCAGATCCAGCCGGCATCCGCTGTCTCGCGCTCAAACTCGCGCCCGAGTTGGAGCGGCACGGCGCCCAGACGCCCGGCCTCCTGACGCAAGGTCGGCGGGGCATCGCGCTGCCCCATGACTGCCGGGCGACCGGAGCGAAAGATTCCGGCCTTCTCAACGGCGATCAAATCCAGGGTCTCACCCAGCCAGTCGGTATGATCGCGCCCGATCGAGGTCACGACCGAGACATCCGCATCCAGCAGATTGACCGCATCGAGCCGCCCGCCCAGACCGACCTCCAGCACCGCCAGATCCGGCCGCTCGCGGGCGAAGAGATCAAGCGCGGCCAGGGTGCCGAACTCGAAATAGGTCAGCGCGATCTCGCCGCGCGCCGCATCGATCCGCGCGAAGGTCTCGCACAGCGCGGCGTCAGAGACCGGCTCGCCATCGATGCGGATCCGTTCGTTGTAGCGCAGCAGATGCGGCGAGGTGTAACAGGCACAGCGATAACCCGCCGCCTGAGTCATGGCCTCGACCATGGCCACGCAGGAGCCCTTGCCGTTGGTCCCGCCAACCGTGATGACCGGGAAGGGCAGCGGATTGGGGCCAAGCCGCTTCCAGACCGCCGCCACGCGCTCCAGCCCCAGGTCCATGCGTTTCGGATGCAGCCTGACCTGCCAGTCGAGCCAGTCGGAGAGGGTTGTGAATCGGGGGTTCATCCGAGACAAAGGCGCCTCATGTCGCGCACCGCCTGATCCAGTCCGGTGAAGAGGGCGCGGGCGATGATGGCGTGACCGATATTGAGTTCACGCACACCTGGAATGGCTGCAACGGCCTGGACATTGTGATAGTCCAGCCCGTGACCGGCGTTGACCTGCAAGCCGAGCGAGCGGCCCAGATCGACGGCCCGGCGGATTTGCGCCAGTGTTTCCGCACGTTCCGCAGGGGTGCTCGCCTCGGCATAGTGTCCGGTGTGGATCTCGATCACCGGCGCGCCAATCGCGTGCGCGGCCTCGATCTGCGCCGGATCGGCATCAATAAAGAGCGAGACCCGCACCCCGGCCTCGGCCAGACGGGCGCAGAAATCGGTCAGGTAAGGCTGATTGCCCGCCACATCCAGACCGCCTTCAGTGGTCAGCTCCTCGCGCCGTTCGGGGACCAGACAGCAGTCGGCGGGACGGATACGGGCGGCAACCAGACCCATCTCGGCGGTTGCCGCCATCTCCAGGTTCATCCGGGTCTGAAGAATGCCGCGCAACAGCTCGACATCCCGGTCCTGGATATGACGCCGATCCTCGCGCAGATGCAGGGTGATGGCGTCCGCGCCGGCCTGTTCGGCCACCAGTGCGGCCTGGATCGGCTCCGGATAACGGGTGCCGCGCGCCTGGCGGATGGTGGCGACATGGTCGATATTGACGCCGAGCAGAACCCCGGCGGATGGTTGAATGTCTGGCTGCATGGTTTTTTCGTTGGTAGGGGCGAATTCATTCGCCCTGGCAGTTGGCAGTTTGTAGGGGCGAATTCATTCGCCTAGGCAGTTGGCAATGATGATCTGTCGGCCTGTTCTGCAACACCACTTTTTTCACGCGGGTTCATGCTCGATACGATGAAGATCGCCATACCAGCGCCGATAGAGTTCACGGCTTTGCAAGGGGCGCTCGCCCAGATGGGGCGCGAGCGCCTGTCTGCACAGCCTGCGCGCTTCGTGGCGCTGCGTGGGCTCCAGCGAGATTCCCCTCGCCAGCGCCAGCAGGGTTGAACCGGACAGGATCGGCTCGCGGGTGCCCGGTGCCGCAGTCTGCACACCGCGCTCGATCTCGAAGTAATAGGACCGATCCGCCCGCACGGGTTCACCGCTGTCGGCCTCGCGATCCAGCGTCAGTCCATAACCCAGCTCGGCCAGCAGACGCAGTTCGAATTGACGCAGCAGGGTGTCGAGATCGTCTGCTTTGGCCAACTGCGCGAGCGCGGCCTGATAAGAATCGAACAGACGGTCATGCGGATCCTGACGGCCAAGCAGACGAATCAGCAGTTCATTGAGATAGAAACCGGCCAGCAGCGCGCGTCCCTGGAGCGAGATCGGACGCCCCGCGCCTTCGATCCGGGTCAGGGTGCGCACCTCGCCGCGCCCGACGACCGCAAGCCATAAGGGCTGAAAGGGTTGCAGCAGGGCGCTGGCCGGATTGCGTGGCCGACGCGCGCCTTTGGCGATGGCCGGAAAACGCCCCTGCCCGCTGCCGAAGACCTCCAGCAACAGACTGGTATTGGTGTAATCGCGCCGGTGCAGGACGAAGCCCTGGAACCCTTGTACTACGGGAGGATTTTCAAAATGGACAGGATTGACAGGATTTTGCATGATTGACAGGGTTTTTTAGGCCATTGTTTTTAAACCGCGCCCAGCACGGTATGCGATCTTTGTGGATCAAATCGGCCCTGGCAGACTCAAGGATTATCGGAGATGGCGCGGTTTAAGATATTAAAAAATATAAAATTTTAAACCGCGTCTCCACTGAGGTTGGTGACATCTCCAAAGTCAAACACAAACTGAAAACTACGCATATCGCGCTGGACGCGGTTTAAACACAAACTGAAAATGACGCATATCGCGCTGGACGCGGTTTAATGGTCTTCGCTGTACCCAAGACTCGCAATGGCGGCCTCGTCGCTCGACCAGCTCTTTTTGATCTTGACCCAGACTTCCAGATGCACCGGGCAGTCGAAGAGCTTCTGCATCTCCTGACGCGCCTGACTGGCGGCGGCTTTGAGCGCCTCGCCCTGTTTGCCGATGATGATCGCCTTCTGGCTCGGGCGCTCGACCCAGATCAGGGCATGAATCCGATAGCGGCCATCGGCTTCTTCGAAACGCTCAATCTCGACCGATGTGCGGTAAGGCAGTTCCTCGCCGTAACGCTGCATCAACTGCTCGCGCATCAGCTCGGCGGCGAAGAAGCGTTGTGAGCGGTCGGTGATTTGATCCTCCGGGAACAGCGGCTCGGCCTCCGGCAGGGCCGCGATAACCGCACGTTCCAGCGCCTCGACCTGATCCCCGTTGGTCGCCGAGACCGGAATCAGGGTCAGAAAATCATGGCGTCCGGCGAGCGTTTGCAGATAGGGCAGCAGCGCCTGCTTGTCCGCGACCCGATCCACCTTGTTGACGACCGCGATCACCGGCACCCCGGCCTGAGCGACGGCCTCCAGCGCCTTGGCGTCTTCATCGGTCCAGCGCAGTGCCTCGACGACCAGGAGCGCCAGATCGGTGTCAGCAAGCGTCGCCCGCGCGGCACGATTCAGATAACGGTTGAGCGCGCTGCCGCCACGCTCATGGATGCCCGGCGTATCGACAAAGAGGATCTGCCCCTCTGAACGGGTCTTGATGCCGAGAATGGCATGGCGCGTGGTCTGAGCCTTGTGCGAGGTGATCGCCAGTTTCTGACCGAGGATGCGGTTCAGCAGTGTCGACTTGCCCACGTTGGGACGCCCGACGATGGCGACATAGCCGCAGCGCCCGGCAATGGCTTCGGACAGCTTGGGGTCAGACATTTTCGATTTGCTCCAGCATGGCTTGGGCGGCGGCCTGTTCGGCGCGGCGGCGACTGCTGCCCTCGCCCTGGGTGCGCACATCGGCATCCGCGAGCACACAGGCGACATGAAAGATCTGATCGTGCTGGTCGCCGCCGATGCTCAGCACAAGATAGTCGGGCAGTGGTCGCCGGCGCGACTGCAACCATTCCTGCAGACGGGTCTTGGGATCCTTGCCCGAGCGGGTCGCACTGGTCTCATCGAGCCGGTCCGCGAAGAGATCCATGACTACGGCACGGGCAGTGCCAAAACCGGCGTCCCGATAGACGGCGCCGAGCACAGCCTCCAGCGCGTCGGCCAGAATGGAATCGCGCGCATGGCCGCCGGTGCGCAACTCCCCTCCGCCCAGTCGCAGATAGTCGCCAAGACGCAGTCCCCGCGCCAGGGCGGCGAGCGATTCGCGCTTCACCAGCGAGGCGCGCATCCGGCTCAGGGTGCCTTCGTTCGCCTCGGGAAAGCGTTCCCAAAGCGCCTCGGCAATGATGAAACCGATCAGCGCATCGCCCAGAAACTCCAGACGCTCATTATTCACAGGCCCGGCGCTGCGATGCGTCAGACCCTGCTCCAACAGATCCTGCCGCTGAAATGAGTGTCCCAGGGCATGCGCCAGACGACGCGGGTCAGCATTCACGGCAGCCTGACTTCCACCTGATAGTCGAACATCACCACGGCATCGACATTGAAGAAGAGATGTCGGCGGTCTTCATAGCTGAGGATCAGGTTATAAACATTGTTATCGACCTTCTCGATGGCGAAATCGTCCTTGACGCTGCGGTCACGCAGATTATTGACGTCCATTCGTTTGCTGACCGCGTTCAAAATCCCCCGGGGACCGCCTTCGATCATCTGGGGCTGTTTGGCGACTTCGGTCATGATGGTCCGAATGGTCCAATAGTTGAGATAAGCCGGTCCCATCTTAAGCAGAATGGTGATGAAAAACGTGGCCAGACCCACAATGAGGATGAATCCCAGCATCCCGATGCCACGCTGACGCGATTGCGATCGTCTGTACATTGCCTATATCTCCGGTTATTGGATTCCACCACCCAGGCGCGACCAGGCGATGGGGAAGCCCTCGCGCTGTCCGTCCCAATGCATCCAGATCCCAAACGCCCTGCCCACCAGATTGTCTTCCGGCACGAAGCCCCAGCACCGGCTGTCGGCGCTGTTGTCGCGATTGTCGCCCATGACGAAGAAGTGACCCGGCGGCACCCTGACCGGCCCGTCCGCCAGCACCTGACAGTTGAACGGCAGGTTCGGCGCATTGGGTCGGGTCAGCATGCGATGATCGACCCCGCCCAGGCTTTCCAGCGCCTCGCGCGCCCCGGTCATCTCGCTGCCGGATCCAACCCCAGCATACGACCCGATGGGCAGTTGAGCCATGGGCTCACCATTGACGAAGATCGTTTTATTGCGATAGGCGATCTCGTCTCCGGGCAGACCGATAACACGCTTGATGTAATCGATCCGGGTATCCAGGGGGTATTTGAACACCACCACATCGCCGCGCTGCGGATCGCCAACGGGGATGATCTTGCTGTTCAGCACCGGCAGACGCAGACCATAGGCATATTTGTTGACCAGGATGAAATCGCCGGTCAACAGGGTCGGCATCATCGAATTGGACGGAATGCGGAAAGGCTCGACCACGAATGAACGCAGAATGAGCACCGCAAAGATGACCGGAAAAAAGGAGCGCGCGTACTCGACCAGCACCGGTTCCTTTTTACCCGATAAACGACGACGCGGCGCGAAGAGACGGGCATCAAGCAGCCAGATACCGCCGGTCAGAACGGACGCCAGGACGAGAAAGGCAGGGAAATCAAAGGTCATACAGGACTCTTTAAACAGGTGAAACGAATTTGGATCAATGATCCTTGCCGACCTGAAGCACGGCCAGGAAAGCCTCCTGCGGAATATCGACCTTGCCGACCTGCTTCATCCGCTTTTTGCCTTCCTTCTGCTTCTCCAGGAGCTTGCGCTTGCGGGTCGCATCGCCGCCATAGCATTTGGCGGTCACGTTCTTGCGCAGGGGCTTGACCGTGGTGCGGGCGATGATCTTGCTGCCGATGGCGGCCTGGATCGCGACCTCGAACATCTGACGCGGAATGAGATCCTTCATGCGGACGGTCACGTCATGCCCGCGCGTCTGCGAGAGCGAGCGATGCACGATCGATGAGAGCGAATCGACCTTGTCGCCATTGATGAGGATGTCCAGCTTGACCAGATCGGCGACCTGAAAACGCTTGAACGTATACTCGAACGAGGCGAAACCGCGGCTGCACGATTTGAGCCGGTCGAAGAAATCGAGCACCACCTCGCTCAGGGGCAGCTCATAGCTCACCTGCACCTGTCCGCCCAGATACTGGATCTGCTTCTGGACGCCGCGTTTTTCGATGCAGAGATTGATGACCGAGCCCAGATAATCCTGCGGCACCAGGATATGGGCCTCGATGATCGGCTCGCGCACCTCGCTGAATTTGCCCGGCTCCGGCAGGTCGGCGGGATTGTCGATCTTGATGACCTCGCCGTCGCTGCGCAGCACCTCATAGACCACGGTCGGGGCGGTGGTGATGAGATCGAGATCGTACTCGCGCTCCAGCCGCTCCTGGATGATCTCCATGTGCAGCATGCCGAGAAAGCCGCAGCGGAAGCCGAAGCCCAGCGCCTGCGACACCTCGGGTTCGTAATTGAGCGCCGCGTCGTTGAGCCGCAGCTTACCGAGCGCCTCGCGCAGATCTTCGTAATCGTCCGAGATCACCGTATAAAGCCCGGCGAAGACGCGCGGCTGCATCTGTTTGAAGCCGGGCAGCTTGTCGGCTGGCTGATCGGGGCGGGTGATGGTGTCGCCGACCGGCGCGCCGTCGATCTCCTTGATGCCGGCGATCATATAGCCGACCTCGCCCGCGCGCAGCACCTCGCGCTCGGTCTTCTTGGGGGTGAAGACCCCGACCGCATCGATCTGCTGGGTGCGCCCGGTGGACATGATGAGAATCTTGTCGCGGCGGCGCATCTCGCCGTTCATGACCCGCACCAGCGAGACCACGCCGACATAGGGGTCGAACCAGGAGTCGATGATGAGCGCCTGGAGCGGCGCGTTCGGATCGCCGGTTGGCGCCGGGATGTGCGCGACCAGCGCCTCCAGCAGATCGTCGATCCCCTCGCCGGTCTTGGCGCTCACGCGCAACGCGTCCTGCGCATCCAGACCGATGATTTCCTCGATCTCCTTGATAACCCGTTCGGGTTCAGCCGACGGCAGATCGATCTTGTTGAGGACCGGCAAGACCTCCAGACCCTGCTCGATGGCGGTATAACAATTGGCGACGCTCTGTGCCTCGACCCCCTGCGCGGCGTCCACCACCAGCAGCGCACCCTCGCAGGCCGCCAGCGAGCGCGAGACTTCATAGGAGAAATCGACGTGTCCTGGGGTATCGATGAAATTCAACTGATAGGTCTGACCATCGCGGGCCTTGTAGTCGAGCGTCACGCTCTGCGCCTTGATGGTGATGCCGCGCTCGCGCTCCAGATCCATCGAATCCAGCACCTGGCTGGACATCTCGCGGGCGGTCAGCGCACCGCTGATCTGGATGAAACGGTCGGCAATGGTCGATTTGCCATGATCGATATGGGCGATGATCGAAAAATTACGGATATGGCTGATGTCGGTCATCGTCTCGTCTGGATGCCCTGGGCTGATGAATGCGGTGCGGCAGGCTCGTCGCGCATCCGACCAGACCGCGCTCGCGAATGGACTGATCTGAGGATGCTGGCCGGGGGCTGAACCGCCCCCGGCACATCGTGCAAAACCTGCACGCTGAAAAGAGCGCGCAATAGTAACAGACCGGGGCGCGGTTTAGGGCGCGGGGATCTGGATGGCGTAGAACATGCGACTGTCACCACGCTGAATCAGCACGGCGACCGGACGCCCCGGCTCGACCGCCTCAAGGAGCGCGTTGAATCCGGACAGGTCGGCAACGGACTGATTGTTGAACATGAGGATCAGATCACCCGCCCGCAGTCCGGCGGTTTCAGCCGGCCCGGCATCGACGCTTTCCACCAGCACCGCACCCTGCTCAATGCCGATCTGCTGGCGCTGCTCGGCGGTGAGATCGCGCACGACCAGACCGATGCGGTTGGCCGGCTCCTCGTCCGGTTCGGTCGGACTGCCGGACTGCGACTCATCCTCCGGGAGTTCGTCGATTCTGAGACTGAGTTCGATCTGTTCGCCGCGCCGCAAGACCTGCACCGTTGCCGTTTCACCCACGGTCGCCGCACCGACCAGTGGCGGCAGGGCGCTGGAGGTCGGGACATCGCGGCCATTGAAACTCAGGATCACGTCACCGGGACGCAGATCCGCCGCCGCTGCCGGGCTGTTGGGTAGCACCTGCGCCACCAGCGCGCCGCGCGGCTGTTTCATGCCGAAGGTTTCGGCCAGCTCGCGGGTCACGTCCTGGATGAGCACGCCCAGCCAGCCGCGACTGACCTTGCCTTTGGTCTTGATCTGGTTGACGACATCCATCGCCACATCAATCGGGATCGCAAACGAGAGCCCCATGAAACCGCCGGTGCGGCTGTAGATCTGGCTGTTGACGCCGATCACTTCGCCACTCAGGTTGAAGAGCGGCCCGCCGGAGTTGCCGGGATTGATGGCGACATCGGTCTGAATGAAGGGGACATAGTTCTCGGTCGGCAGACTGCGCCCCTTGGCGCTGACGATGCCAGCGGTGGCGGATGACTCGAAGCCGAAGGGCGAACCGATCGCCAGCACCCACTCACCAACCTGCAAATCTTTCGAGGAACCGATCCGGGCGACTGGCAGATCCTCGGCGTCCACCTTGAGCAGGGCAATATCGCTGCGCTTGTCGGTGCCGACCAGGGTGGCGACGAACTCGCGGCGGTCGCTGGTACGCACGATGATTTCATCGCCGCTCTCGACCACATGGGCATTCGTGATGACATCGCCATCAGGGGAGACGATGAACCCTGAACCGAGCGAGCGCGACTGGAACAGATCCTCGGGAATCTCGCCCTCTTCGCCGAAGAAGTGCCGGAAGAAGTCCTGCAACGGGCTGTCTTCGGGCAGTTCGGGAATCTCAAGGCTGCGCGGCTTCTGGGAGCCGGACAGCGACTGCTTGGTGCTGATATTGACCACTGCCGGCCCATTCTCGGACACCAGCAGCGTAAAATCGGGGAGTTCGCGACTGAACGCCGTCCCGGCGATCAGAACGGAGCAAAGCAGCGCCGCCGGGACGAGCGACAGGATGGATGTGGATCGCATGGATGCTGTTCCAGTCAGGATGAATGCTCACGCCATTCAGAGGCGCGGGAGTGAGACCAGAGCCGAATGGGCCTCAAGTCGCCGCAGGATCAGCGGCTGGCGCTCCGGCTTGGGCGCTGAGGCGACACTGTAGCCGCGCAGCCACAGCAATGCCAGCACCAGACCCAGGATGGCGCCCAGCACGCTCGCCGCATCGGCCCGGTCACCACCCAGCGCATCACCGAGCATGGCGCCGGCCAGCAAAGCCAGAATCGGCACCAGATAGGCCGCCAGCGCGGCCCTGAGCAATCCCTGTTCGCTGATTCCCACCAGAACGCGATCACCGACCATGGCCTGAACCGGGTTGAGCGCCGTCAGCGCGACCGTCCGGCGACCGAAAAAACGCTCCAGGAGCGAGGTGCCGCAGGCGTCCTGCGCGACACATTTGCCGCAGGCGCTCCGGCGCTGGGTCTCCACCTGTGCATAATCGCCCTGGACGGCAATCACCGTCCCCTCTTCCTCGATCATATTATCCGTTCCGGTTGTTAATCCGTGGTCTCTGGCAGCCGGTGCACGCCCGCAATGGCGGCCTCGACGGTGGCTGCGGGCACTTCGCCGACCACCGTCACCTGATAGCCGTTTATTTTCCGGCCAATGGCATGCACGGCGCCGATATGGGTCGGTTCGTCCAGACCGTCCTGTGCGCCGCTTTCGACATAGATCGAATAGGCGGACAGAGGGTCGGTGAAGAGAAAGTGCTCGGCAGGGGCGCCGTCTGACTGCGGCATGTCCCGATGCATCACCAGTTGGAAACCCGCTGGCGGGTTGTCGAAACGCCAGCGGCTTGATGCCTGGACCTGCGTCGCCGGGGCGCTTCGCACGGACGGCTCAAATGTGGCCTCGGGCGCGACGCCATCGGAGGGCTGGAAGCTGATGGTGGTGAACATCAACTGTTCGAGCGGATCCTCATGCTGATCAATGAGATCCGATTTCAGCGGCAGGGCGGTTTCGCGGTCAATATGGAAGCGATAGCCATAGCGCAGATGATCGCGTGGCACGATGGCGACAACATCGGTCTCGCGCCCGGCGACACGGGCGACGCCGGCAGACTGGATGCGATAATGCTTGCCCAGCAGTACGGGGTTGATCCCGCCGACGCCCAGGATGCGCCCGCCGCCCTGACGCTCGATTGAAATCGGATGACCGTCGGGCAGCACGCACATGACGCGATCATGGGCCTGTGTCACCGCACGCAACGGTCCGGTCAGTGAAATCAATCGCTCCTGAATCTGCCCCTGCTCGACCCGATGCAGCAGGTTGAGGGTCTCCAGCCGATTGTCATGCAGATAGACCAGCGTGCCCTCATAATTCACTGTTCGCAGCGCCGTCGCCATGCGTTCGAGCAGAGTGTCAATAGCTGGCGCGGTTGCAGTCTGTGGTACCGGCTCGACGGGTTCACCATCGCTGGCGGCAACGACCTGGATCCAGCCGATCCCGCAGAGTATCGCGCCCAGCCCGGCTATCCAGTGCACAGGAGAGCGGCGCATCCGCGCCCGCCTGTCAACGGGGCTCGTCATAGCCAACGAGTGTCGCATAAGGCAGCATGCCCTTGGCCCCGGTCGCCGGGGCCGTCGCTTGATGGGTCACCAGGAAGCGATCAAGCTTGCTGGCGAGTTCGGGGCGATCCAGTCGCCAATGCCTGTCGGGAAGCGGGGCGTAACCGGCAAAGGTCGGGGTGAAGGCGGCGGGAGTCGGATTGGTCGGGACAGGCTGAAACAGCACCGGAGCGGCAAACAGGGCGACAAGAGCCAGCGTGGCGGCCAGCGCGACCCCGACCACGGGACGTCGCGCGTGCAGCCAGCGGTGGCGGCGATGCTGCGTCAGCGGCACAGGCTCGGCAATGAGCGCGCACCGGACCCGCTCGGCAAGATCGCGGTGGGTCAGGTCGATGTGTTCGTTCCGGATGGCCTGGCCAATCAGGTGGTAGCGTTCCCAGGTTGCTCGCAATGACGACTCACGCGCCACGGCGTCAAGCAGTCGGGAGGTGCTGGCGGCATCGAGTTCGCCGTCCTGAAGTGCGGAAAGTTGCAGTCGTTGCTCGTCGGTCATGGTTTCACGCCTGAGCTGGTCGTCAGTTGTCGATTCCGGTTTGAGCCGTCGCTGCGCGACACCAACGACCCAGTCCGCCCTGCGCGGTCGGCACGCCGAACGCACGCCTTATTCACTCTGTTATCCCTCAAGCAGCGGCCGCAGCCGCTTGTCGATGGCATCCCGCGCACGAAAGATGCGCGATCTGACCGTACCGATCGGGCAATCCATGGCGGTGGCGATTTCTTCGTAGCTCATGCCCTCGAATTCCCGCAGCACGATGGCGGTGCGCAGATCGTCCGGCAGATCGTCGAGCGCACTCTGAATGGTCCGCGCCATCTCATCGCTCAGGAGGAGCCGCTCGGGGGTCGCGGACTCGCGCAGCCGACCGCCCATATCCATCTGCTCGGCCACTTCCGCCTCGACATCATCGCCGGGGGGGCGACGCCCCTGGGCGACCAGATGATTCTTGACGGTATTGACCGCGATCCGATACAGCCAGGTATAAAAGGCGCTCTCGCCACGAAATCCAGGCAGCGCCCGATACGCCTTGATGAAGGCCTCCTGGGCCACATCCATGACTTCACTCGAATCCCGGATGTAGCGGGAAATCAGGTTCGACACCTTCTGCTGATATTTGAGAACCAGCAGGTCGAAGGCGCGCCGGTCTCCTGCCTGAGCACGCAGAACCAGCTCATGATCGCTCTGGCGCTCAGACATGAGGACGTCCAGCCAGGCTTCTGGTCAGCGGTTCCGTTGGCATGGACAATTCACCGAATAGGAAGTTCTTCGCCCGGATCAGATGTGGCCGACGTGCGCCAGATAACGCACGAAACCTTGACCCAGATCGCCAAACCGGCGAGTTTATTGTGAACCAGGGCTGCGGTACACCGCCAGCACCAACTTGATCAATGCCGGCACCGTCCGCGCAACCTCTGTTCAGCCAGCGAGCCAACTCTCCATGTCCGACAACTTTTTTCGTCATGACGTTCTGATTCTCGGTAGCGGTGCCGCCGGTCTGAGTCTCGCGCTGCGATTGCACGACGACATCTCGATCGCGGTCGTCTCCAAACGCGAGCTGGTCGAGGGTAGCACTTTCTATGCCCAGGGTGGGATTTCGGCGGTCCTGGACGCCCAGGATTCGATTGAATCGCATGTGCAGGACACACTCAAGGCCGGGGCCGGTCTCTGCAACCCGGAGGTGGTACGGTCGGTCGTCGCGCGCGGCCCCGACAACATCCGCTGGCTGCTTGATCAGGGCGTCGAGTTCACCCGCGACGCGGACAGCAACACGACCGGCGGCTATCATCTCACCCGCGAAGGCGGCCACTCGCATCGCCGGGTCGTCCATGCTGCCGACGCCACCGGACGCGCCGTCGCCACCACTCTGGAAACGCGGGTGCATGCGCAGTCGAACATCCATCTTTACGAACAGCACATCGCGGTCGATCTCATCACCTCCAGACACCTTCCCGGCCACCCCGAAAATCGCTGTCTGGGCGCCTATATCCTCAATCTTGAAACGGGCAAGGTCGAAACCTTTCTCGCCCGCTTCGTCGTCCTCGCCACCGGCGGTGCCAACAAGGTCTATCTCTACACCAGCAACCCGGATGTCTCCACCGGCGACGGCATCGCCATGGCCTGGCGTGCAGGCTGCCGGGTCGCCAACATGGAATTCATGCAGTTCCATCCGACCTGTCTCTATCATCCCGAGGCACGGTCTTTCCTCGTCACCGAGGCGCTGCGCGGCGAAGGGGCACGACTGCTGCTGCCCGACGGTGATCGCTTCATGCCGCGCTTCGACCCGCGCGCCGAACTGGCGCCCCGCGACATCGTCGCGCGCGCCATCGACCACGAGATGAAGCGCATCGGTGCCGCTTATGTCTATCTGGACATCTCGCATCGGCCCGCCGATTTCATCATCGAGCATTTCCCGACCGTCCACGCCCGCTGCCTGGATTTCGGCATCGACATCACCCGCGACCCCATCCCGGTCGTTCCTGCCGCCCACTATACCTGCGGCGGCGTCATGGTGGATCAGCATGCCCGCACCGATCTGGCCGGACTCTACGCCAGCGGCGAAACCGCCTACACTGGACTCCACGGCGCCAACCGCATGGCGAGCAATTCGCTGCTTGAATGTCTGGTGTACTCAGAAGCGGCGGCGCGCGACATCGAGCGCCTGATGGCCGGGCAGTCTCACTCCTTCCTGGAGGTGCCGCACTGGGACGAAAGTCGGGTGAGCGAGCCCGATGAGGAGGTCGTCGTGACCCATAACTGGGACGAACTGCGGCGTTTCATGTGGGATTATGTCGGCATCGTGCGGACCAACAAGCGGCTGCGGCGCGCCAAGCGACGGGCCGACCTGCTGGCCCAGGAGGTCATCGAGTATTACAGCCAGTTCCGTGTCAGCAACGACCTGATCGAACTGCGCAATCTGCTGGAGGTCTCCACCCTGATCATCCAGTCCGCACTTCGCCGACGCGAGAGCCGCGGGCTGCATTACACCCAGGACTTTCCGCTCAAGGACTCCACCCAGCGCACCCCGACCATCCTGATCCCGGACAGCTATCAGCCCCGTCGGCGGGATTGAGGTGATTTCCGGCAAAATCCGTTCGTTGTCGTTGTCGTTGTCGTTGTCGGCTTGCGAATCTTCGATGACGACAACGACAACGAACAGCATCGTGCAGTTGGCCCCGGCGAGTCGTTCTGGCTGGCCGGTACGCGATAGAGCTGACAACCTCAACGGAAGCCGTTTGCTCAACTGTCAGAGCCGTTGAGCGCTGACCACGCCCAAAGGGCATGGATTTCGACGTTACGATTAAAAACAATCATTTGAAAATCCTGTCCATCCTGGGAAATCCTGTTAATCCTGTCTATTTTGCGATGGCACCTGCCTTCAACACCTCAGCAGAACCTCCGCCGGACAGGTGCGGCAGAGCGCCCAGTCCGGGCCGAAATCTGCACTGACCCGATGATCGATCTCAACCTGGATCAGCGGTCGGGGCAGCGGCGGCATCAGCATGACGCCGCCGGACGGGATGTCCAGGTCGCCGGAGAGCGAGAGACGATAGCTGTCCGGCCCATCGCGCCACAGGCGGTAACTGAGTCTGCCGTACTGGGTGGGCAGGTCGCGCACCCGGATCCCCTCGCCGTTCAGCCAGTCCCCGGCGACCCCGGCGGCAATGACGAGACGCTGATCGGACTCGCGTTCATAGGCGAAGAATGAGCGCACCGCGAGGATGTACTCAGCCCCGATCCAGCTATGCGGCATGTCACCGATGAAGCTGGGGCCGAGCGGATCGCGCCAGGAGATCTCGGGCCACTGGTTCCAGGGGCGGATGCGCCGGTCAGCCAGAAAGAAGTCCAGCAGCTCGTGCGCCTCGCGGCGCCAGCCGAGCCGGACCAGTGCGGCGATGATGCGGATCTCGTAAGCGGTGTAATTGGCCCAGGGCGTTGCGCCGCTGACCCGTTCGCGGAAGCCGATGAGATATTTTTCAAAGGTCTGCTCAATGGCCGGACGGGGCAGACGGTGCAGCTCATCGGCAATCGCAATCGCGATGGATGTCGCCGTGGGATCGAAATCGGCGAACTCGACCGAGCCAGGCACAAAATCCAGTCCACGCTCGGCGATGACACGGTTCAGCGAGGCGTACAGGGTCTCCTGGAAGGCGTCCAGCAGGGCCGCGATGCGTTGCGCCTGATCCCGCTCGCCAAGCAGAGCGGCCATCCCGGCGGCGTCCTTGAAACCGCGCACGGCCCAGAAATCGTCCCAGTAGGCATGGACCGGATGGGCCATGTAGCCCTCATGGCTCATGGATTCCGGCAGGAGTCCGTAACAGGCGCGCCTGACCTCGGTCTGGTATTCGGGCGTCAGGCGCTGGTTGCGCAGCCGCTCCAGATAATCGACCGACTTGATGACCGCCGGCCACATCTCGACCAGAAAATCCCGGTCGCCACTGAAGCGGTAATGATCCATGACCGCGAAGATCAGCTCACCCCAGCTATCGAACTCGGGCAGCCACTCGCAGCCGTCGCGGTCGGCGCAGTCCGGCAGATTGCCGTCTTCGCTCTGAAAACCGGCGTACCAGCGGATGAAATCGCGCCCGGCGTCGGCATCGCCAACACGCGCCAGGGCCGCACCCATGAGCGCGCCATCGCGAATCCAGGCGCGCGAGTAACGGCGCGGCCCCGGATGCAGCGCCGGACCATCGCGACTGATGAGGATGTGGGCGGCTGCGGTCTTGAGAGTCTCGACGACCCCGGCGGCCTGGAATGGGAGCTGGATGTCGAACAGGTCGAGCCTCGCTTTCCAGTCGGACAGGGCGCGCGCGAACGGCTCGCCGCCGTCCAGATCGGTGGGCCAGTCTGTCGCCCGATCCGGCGTCCAGTCGCCGAAGGGGACCGCAAGAAAGACCTCCTGCTCTGATCGCGCCGGCAGTTCCAGATCGAAACGCAGCGCCCCGGAGGCGTAACCGAAGGGGTCGCAGACCCGATGCAGGGCGGGCAGTTCGCCCGCCGTCAGAAACTCGCCGAGCGCGCCCTGGGCAAAGGTCGCCGCGCCGAACCCATCGGGCGCGGTGAGCGGGATGATCCGCTTGACCGCGTTGACGCTCAGGATCCCATCCGCATAGTTCAGATCCGTGATCCGACTGACGCCGCCAAAGCCTTCCCAGTGCTGCCAGGTCGGCGTGACCTGAAAGGGCCGGATGGCGGCAAAGAGCGTCACCGCCCTCCCCTGCTCCGCGTCATTCGTAACTCGGTAGCGAATGAACAGACTGGAACTGCCGCTCTTCCCAGTCGCGCAAGCGGTGATGCGCAGGCGCAGATCGCCAGCACGCCAGTCGCTGGAGGGGATCGGCAGATAGCCCTGTTCGAGCGACTGGCTCAACTCAGCGTCGGCCCAGGCGATGAGCCGGCCATCGGCGAAGAGGAAGGGCTCGATGGAGAAACTGCCCTGATCGACCTCGACCATCCCCTCTTCGTTGAACAGCGCCTGAGTGACATCCGCGCCCGTACCGACCGGCGTCCAGTAGGTCTGACGGCCCAGGAGATATTTCGGATAGAGTCCAGGACGCGCGCGCGCGGCGATGGCGCTGAAGAAGGCATTGATGGAGCGCGAGAAGTCGTCGGGCTGGACCTCGACGGACCGGATCCCGACCCCATCGCCATCCTGACCCGGCTGGAGGTCGAGCGCCACATAGCGCGAGCGGGCGGCGGGGAGATAGACGCAGGTTTCCCTGCCCACTCCCTGCCGGGTCTCGAAGCAGGTCCACCAGTCGGTCCCGTCGGATGCAAGCTGGATGGTCAGACCCAGGGGCCGGCGTTCGGGATCCCAGCGGATGACGAGTCCGCCGTACTCCCGCTCGGCCTGGAAGTCGATCACGAGCCGCTGGGCTTGATCGGTCGGCGTACTGCGCCAGCAGGTGGCGGGCGATGGATCGCAGACATGGCACGGCTCACAGCCCGGCAGGACGCTGGTCGCCTCGACCAACGGGGTTAGATAATAGCTGGTGTCGGTGAGGCGCAGATCCTCGATCCAGACGCTGCCCTGTCCGCCGGGACCGGCGGCGATCACGAACTCGATGGCGGCGATGGCGCGCGCCCTGCCGCCGCCGAGCGGTCCCCAGGCGAAGGCGATCTGACTGCTTTTGATCCGCAGATCCAGCCAGTCCGCAGGCAGGTTGAAAACATCCTCGCGATAGCGCCAGACGTTCTGATTGGAGGCGTCCACCAGCTTGAATTCGAAGATGTTGGCCGGCGCCTGACCACGGATGCCGAAGCTGAAGGTGTAGTTCTCCGGCAGACTCAGATCGAACTCCTTGCGCGCGACCACGAAGCCCCCGCCGCCCTGAAAGTCGAAATCCAGACGCATCGCCGTTCCCTGCCGTCCGGGCTCCGGGGTGAGGTTCAGCCGCGCCTGTCCCGAGGCGATGGCGGTCCAGCCGGAGAGGCCCGCGAAGTCATCCAGAATATCGCCGTTCATGGGTGGGATCCCCTTTGGTTGGCTTGGGAAGTGAGTTGAGGTGACACCAGACTGGACGCAGTTTAGCCCAGCTCGATCTGGAGCCGATTCACACCTGGGTTCAGCCTCTCCCGCACCGCATTCAGCGCGACCTCCGCCGCGCCAGGGCGATAGGGCGAATCGCCGCGCTCGAAGCCCATCGCGACCCCATTGAGCCGCACCGCGACCGGGCCGCAACCGGCATGGCGAATCCTGTAGATCACTTCAAAGGCATGACCGGCCAACTCCAGCTCGGCCCGCAGACCATCCAGGCACGCCGGGATCACCGGATCGATCACCAGCCGCTCGCGTTCCAGCCGCAGTCCGAGCAGACCACGCAGGATCAGCCCCATACCGATGCCCGCGCCGCTCGAATAGACCCGCCAGCCGCCTTCCAGGGGGATCTCGCCGCGCATGGCCCGATCATAGTCGGCGTCGGCCTGATAGCGGTCGGCGAAGGCGGCGTCCGAGCTGGAGTAGTAACAATTGGCCTGACGCAGGGCGGCGGCGGGAACCAGGGTGCGCAGACCGATGGGGTTGGCCTGGCAGAGCGCGCGGAAAAAGCCGTCGGCATCGCCATACCGCCAGAGCGCCTCGGCGTAGCGCAGATGGGCGTGGGTGTACATGACCCCGATCTCGCGCCCGAAGAAGCTGCTGGTCTCGGCGCGCTGAAACTGGCGTGACAGACCGCCGCGATAGGTCAGGGGCCGGTCGAAGAGTCTGGCCCCATCGGGACCGAGCAGATAGCGTTCGATCAGACCCAGATGATGACGCGCCTGATCCGGGGTCAGGAGTCCGTCGATAATGGCGTGCACCATGGCAAGCAGGCTGTAGGAGAGCCCGGTGCTCCGGTCGCGCGGGTGCAGCAGATAGCTGATCACGTCCGGGTCACGGAAATCGGCGAAACCGGCCAGGGTGTCATCGACGATCAAAAGCCGCTGGAAATCCGCACGCACCGCCTCGGCCATGGCCCTGTATTCGTCCGCCAGCGCGTCCTGTCCCAGATGGCGAAAGGCGCCAGCCAGGGTGGCGAGGGTGTTGAAATGGAGCGTCACCGTCCAGGCGCTGCACAGATGCTCGCGCATGGCGGGATCGACCGGCTGGAGCGAGTCGTTCCAGTCGCCATGACCATAGGCGGCGAGCCGGGTACCGGCGATGCGGCGCGCTTCAATCACCGCCAATGCGCGCTCCAGGTGCTGACGAATGGTGGCCTGTTCGGCCTGGGTGTCGCCCTCGGGATGGAAGAAGGGGACGATCTCATCGAGCAGCGCGCCATCCCCGGATGCCGCCAGATACTGCCCCAGCGCCAGCAGCGGCCAGAAGACGATATCGCCGTGCGAATCCTCGGGTCGGATATGGCGCTCGCGTGCGAAGAACATGAACCACTGAGGCCAGTCACCATCCGGGTTCTGCTGCCTGAACAGACGCAGCAGGAGATCGCGTACCGGCGCATGGTGGCCCAGCGCGAGCAGAATCTCGACCGGCCCCTGCGCGACATCACGGGTGCCCCAGCCACCGCCCGAATACTGCTCCAGCCCGCGCGGGCTCAGATAATGGATGAGCGCGTTCTGCGCCAGCCAGGGCAGGATCTCGCCCAGCCGGGCCAGGTCTTCGGCGAGTGGACTCGCGGTCGGCGGATGCAGATGCAGCCCGGCGGTCATGCGCGACCAGTATGCCGACTCGTCGAGCGGTTCGATCGGCGTTGCAGCGACGAGATGGCCGGTCAGGCGAAAACCGACCGACATCGCAGGTTCGGTGATCAGGCAGAAATAGGGCTGGTTGCGCGAGTGACCATCGGCAAACAATAGCTCGTCGCCACCGCAACCCTCGATCCCGGTCTCCGGCAACGGATCAAGCCGGAAACCGCCCTCGGGAAAACGCCGCCCGACATCGCTGTCAGGGATAGGACGGATGAAAAAGCCATCGGCATCGCGCTCATGGACGACCGGCACCGCTCCCGAACCATCGTCCCCATTGATGGCGACATGATTGGCGAGCAGGAAGCGCGCGGGCTGACCCGCGTAGACTTCGACCGTCAGGGTCAGCTCATGGCGGTCGGTTGCGGCGCGGCTGTTGATCTGAATCCAGCCGTCCGCATGACGATAGGCCCAGTGACAGGAACCGGGAGTCATGGCGAAGGCGGATGGCACATCGAGCAGATGCCAGACCCCGTCCAGCTCCACGAACAGACGCTGACCGTGCGAGCGGAAGAGCCCCAGATAGCTGTGAGTGGTGGAGAGCAGCCGGTTGATGCTCACATGGCCTTGAGTGACCATGGAGTGAAAGACGCCGGCCATCCAGGCGGTCGAGGTCAGGCTCGATTCATCCGGGGTCGGACCCGAACCGGTGCGCAGAATCTGGCCATGTGGACGCAGAACCCGCAATTCCTTGGGCTTGAGGACGACATGGGTGTGCTCATCGGTGAAAAAGGACAGCAGCACGCCATCCTCGGATTCCAGGTGACGCCAGTCGGTGCCGAAGAGCGCGGCCAGCTCGCCCTGGGTCAGGTCCAGACAGTCCAGAATGGGCGCGCTGGCGAAGAGGCTGGCGGCATTTCCCTCCCCCTCTCCCCAACCCCTCTCCCACGGGGGGGAGAGGGGCTTTCCGGTCGCCTCGGGCAGGGCGAGTGCGCGCTCGATGAAGGTCAGATCGGCGTCCGATGTGACTTGCGGATGATCGGCCTCGAACCAGCCAAAGAAACCGCGCATCGCCCGCTCGCCCGGCCTCAGCGCAAACGCGGCTTCCTGGAGCGCCGCCATTCCATGCTCATGTTGATGGCGCATGCCCGGCAGTCCCTCGACCAGTGCAACCGGTTCCCGACCGGCGCGGGTCGCGAGTCCATGAATTTGCAGGGCGTCGGTCGCATAACTTGCGGCCTGTCCCAGCGAGCCGATCAGACACCAGGGATGGCGACCACCCATCGACTGATTCTGTCGCGTCGCCAGCACCCAGCCGTGCCGGGGATGGGCGAGCGGTGTATGGTCGAGATAATGGCTGACGTAGTACTCGTTCAGCCGCACCGCGCCAGTGTGCGCCAGGGCCAGATCCTGGGTGTGGATCAGATCCAGCGTCAGCGCCTCTGCGCCGAGATTTTCAAGCCCCAGATGCCAGAACCAGGCCGGGGCCGTTTCCGCCAGCACCAGGGCGAGGCTGAAACGGATGTCGCGCCAGACGCCGCTGATCCTGAGTCCCTGCCCGTCGCACTCCACGCGGCCCGGTGCGCGCGGGCCGAGCAGTGGGACCGATTCGATCCGCTCGCCCAGTCGGCGCAGATAGAGGTTCGCCGGCCCGCCCTCCATCTCGTTGCCGGGAAAGAGATTGAGCATGATGTCCGCATGGTCCAGTCGGTGGATGGAACCATTGACATTCACCCGCGCGACGAGTCCGCTCGGGCTGGCGATGGGCCGGGGGAAGTCGGCGGACGGGCGGTTCTCGGCGGTCATGATCATGGCTCCACTCTCGATAGGCTCGAACTTTGGCATATTACTGTCGTCCAGAAGGAAACGCGCGGCATGTTCGGCCAGAAAACGCTCGACCCGCCAGTGGATGTCCTCGGGACGCTCACGCAGTGGCGGGGTCGCAATCTCCAGCACCCGGCAATCGAGATCCTCAAGAGGGTTCGCAGGTCTGGCAGCGGGTCGCGACCCCGCCGCTGTTGTTCGTCGAGGTACTGATCGGTCTGCTCCTGTCGCTACGGTTGTCGCATACTGAAGCGAACGGGACCGGGCGCATCGACACGGATCCGCCCTGGAGGATCATCCGGCTGACCGGCATCCACTGGACTCCATCCAGGTTTTACCGGCCAGTCCGAACAGCCTGCCCGCTCCTGCGTCGGGGATCCCTCGCGAACCGGGACTCTGCGATGGAAATCAAACCGCTTCAGGACGCCTTCATCGAAGAGGAGACCCGAGGATGAGCCATACCTCACTGACCGATCCCTTTGGCCGACGCATCGATTATCTGCGTCTCTCGGTCACCGACCGCTGCGATCTGCGCTGCGGCTACTGTCTGCCCAAGGGCTTCAAGGGTTTCGCGGAACCGGCGCACTGGCTGACCTTCGATGAGATCGAGCGCGTGGTCGGCGCCTTCACCGCGCTGGGTGTGCGTCGCGTGCGTCTGACCGGCGGCGAGCCGCTGATGCGGCGCGGCCTGACCGAACTGGCCGGGCGTCTGTCGGCCCTGCCCGGTCTCGACGATCTCTCGCTGTCGAGCAACGCCACCCGGTTGGAATCGCTCGCCGCGCCGCTTGCGCGCGCCGGGGTGCGCCGGCTCAATGTCAGTCTCGACAGTCTGCGCCCCGAGGTCTTCCGCCAGATCACCGGGGGCGATCTCGAACGGGTGCTGCGCGGCATCGCGGCGGCGCAGAAGGCAGACATGAATCCGATCCGCGTCAATACGGTGGTGATGCGCGGGGTCAACGATGACGAGATCCAAGACATTCTCGACTACTGCGCGGCGCGCGGCTTCACCCTGCGTCTGATCGAGACCATGCCGATGGGCGCCACCGGACAGGCCGCCGCGAGCGCCTGCGGCGACCTGGAACCGATCAAACGGCGTCTGGAACAGCGTTTCGAGCTGATCCCGGACATCCTCCCCGGCGGCGGCCCGGCCCGTTACTACCGGGTCGCTGGCAGCGAGACCCGGCTCGGCTTCATCACGCCGCTCTCGCAACACTTCTGCGCCACCTGCAACCGGGTGCGCCTGAGCGTCGATGGCACACTCCATCTCTGTCTGGGTCAGGATCACTGTTACCCGCTGCGGGATCTGCTGCGCGGCGGAATCGGCGCGGCGGAACTCCAGGGGCATCTGCGCCAGGCTCTGGCCCTGAAGCCCGAGCGCCATGCATTCAATGAACGACCGGGACAGATCGTGCGCTTCATGTCGATGACCGGGGGCTGAAACCAGGCCGGCATCCTCCGCCGGATCAACGCGGCATCCGCGCTTCAACACTGAAACCGCTGTTGCGGTCCCCTTCCTCGCCGAGCGCCTCGACGCAGCGATGCACCAGCCAGCGCGCGTCATTGAGCCGCCATGCCGTCACCGATTCCCCGTAGGTCAGGGCCTGATAGAACTCCTCGTCATCGTCCGAGCGCAGATCGATCAGGCGGTAATCGTAGACGCAGTAACAGGGCTGACCCTGCTCGTCGTAGCCGATCAGGCGTCGCGCTGGCACCTCATATTCCCGGAAGACCCGGAAGGTAACTGGCACGACGACCTGGTCACGCCACTCGGCAGGCAGCCCGGACAGCCAGTCCGGGAGACAGTCACGGGATGGCTTCAGCCCGGATGATGGGGGACGGTGACCATAGGGACAGTGCGAGGATGGCATCGGCAGACCTCCATGGAGTCAGGATCCGGCTGGATCGGTCAGGGCAAACCGCACCTGTACATCGCGCGGCGGCGCCAGATGAGGGGCCGTGGTCACCAGCACGCGGGCGCCGGCACGGGCATAGTCTTCGGCATTACCGGCATGAATGCCGCCAGCCGCCGCAATCACCGTGGATGCCCCCCGCCCGGCGAGCCCCATGGCGACCTCCGCCACCGCAGCGGGCGAGAATTTTTCCAGTTGCAGCACGTCGGCAGCGGCCCAGTCCAGTGCCTCTGCCGGATCGGCCACCTCGACCACCACGCGCTTTTCCGGACATTGGCGACGTAACCGTGCGAGCGTCTCCGTCGGCGACTCGCCGCCCAGGAACTGGCGATGTTCGGCGAACACCAGCAGGGTCTCGGACAGCCCGTTGCGGTGCATCACGGCACCGCCTGCATGAAAGGCCTTGACCGCCAGCCGGCGGGTGCCGGGAACATTCTTGCGCGAGCCGGCCACGATGGCATCCGGGTGTCCGCGCCGGGCAGCGGCCACGATGGCGGCGGCGCTGGTGGCAATGCCGGCGCTCCATTCCATCAGGGTCTGCGCCACCTTCCAGGCCCGATGCAGCGCGCCAGCACTGCCGCTCGCCTCCAGCAGCAGGGTGTCGGTCGCGGCGAGGCTGCCCGATGGCAGCCGGATCCCGGTCTGTGCCCCGCACAATTGAAAGAGACGCGCCGCCTCCTCGACCCCGCAGACTGTCATGGCATCGCGGGCAAAAAAGCGAATGCGACCGGGCTGGGCGGCAATCCCGAGCGACTCGGTGGTGAGATCGCCAAAGGGGACATCCTCGGTCAGCAGCCGGTGAAGTTCATGGTCGCCGAGGACCGGCGGTGTCGGGTGGATCATGGGTCTCTCCTCGCAAGCGTGGCAGTCGTGAGCGGAAGCGCAAAGGGCAGGGCCGCCGATCTGGCCGGCAGGGGAATGATCGTCTCGACCGGAACATCAAGCCGGGTCCGCAACCCTGGCGTCGGACAGGGTGCGGACCTGGGCAGATGGACCCGCAGTGGCGAACGGTCGGACAGCCGGCACCAAACGGCATGATACCCCCCCATGTCGGTCACGCGGACCACCTCAATCGGCAGACCCCTTTCCGGGTCGAGTCGCGGGCCGTCCGGCGGGATGGCAATCACGTCCGCCGAGATGGTCGGCTCGTCCAAGGCGAGCGGCAGGGATCCCCAGGCTCCGCAGGCCGTTCGAGAATCCCAGGACGACACCGGCAGCAGGTTATGCCAACCCAGCACCCGCGCGACCTCAGCGTCGCACGGCTGGGCGAAGACTTCGGCGGTCGGACCAGACTGACGCAGCTCGCCGTCGATCAGGACGCCCACCCGGTCGGCGACCTGACGGACATCCTCCAGGTCGTGCGTCACCAGGATGGTCGGCACCGGGCGATCCGCGACCACCTCCTGAAACAGCAGCCGCAGTGCCTGTCGCAGACTGAAATCGACCGCCGAAAAGGGCTCGTCGAGCAGCAGTACAGCCGGCTCGGACGCCAGGGCACGCGCCAGGGCCACCCGCTGGCGCTGCCCGCCGGAGAGCGCATCCGGTCGGCGCGCGGCCAGTCCGTCGAGTTGAAGCCGCGACAGCCAGAGCGCGATGGCGGTATCCCGATCCACTCCGCGCGGCAGTCCGTAAGCAATGTTGCGTGCCACGTTCAGATGGGGGAAGAGCGCATAGTCCTGGAACAGCAGACCCACACGCCGGTGGCGCGGGGCCAGATCGATGCGGCGGGCACGGTCGAACCAGACCTGATCGCCATGCCGGATATGGCCGGCGGCGGGGGTCTCCAGTCCGGCCAGGAGCCGCAGCAGGGTGCTCTTCCCGCACCCGGACGGACCGATCAGGGCGGTGACGCCAGCCGTCGGCACCTGGATGTTCAGACACAGACGAAAACCGGGGTGGCTGAAATCGATAATGGCTTCGAGGCTGGTTTCACGATCGGACATCAGAGCCGCCCCAACCGCCGCAGCAGCATGAAGAGACTCAGCGACAGCACCCCGAGCAGCACCGACAGCCGGGTCGCACAGTCGAAATTGCCATCGAGCACCCGGTTGTAGATCGCCAGCGACAGGGTCTCGGTCGAGCCCAGGATGTTGCCGCCAAGCATCAGGGTGATGCCGACCTCGCCGAAGGAGCGCCCGACCCCCAGGGTGAGCCCGGCGGCGATGTGGCGTCGGATCACCGGGATCACGACCAGAAACAGCGTCTCCCAACGGCCCTTGCCGAGCGTGCAGGAGACCTCGATCAACTCGCGCGCCTGACCCTCGATGGCCGACTGGATCGGCTTGACCACCAGCGGCAGGCCGGCGATGAAGGCCGCCAGCACCAGTGCCGGGAAGGAAAACACCAGATCCCAGCCCAGCCACTCGTGCAGCGGACCGCCGATCGCGCCATGCCGTCCGCACAGCATCAGCAGAAAGAAGCCGATGGCGATCGGCGGGAACACCAGCGGCAGCGAGACCAGCGCGTCCAGCAGCCCGCGCAGCGGGAACGGCTGACTGAGCGCGTAGCCCAGGGCGATGCCGGCCACCAGAAAGAGGACCAGCACCACGCCGGCCACCTGGAGACTCAGCAGCAGGGCGGTCGGCGCGCAGTCGAGCAGGCTCATCAGAGACCGTACCGGATCAGGATCGTCCTGGCCTCGGCGCTGCCCAGGAAGGCCGCGAACGCCCTGGCGGCCTCCGACTCGGGCCGGTCTTTCGGAAAGGCCAGGACGATGACCGGCGGGTCGTAGAGATCGGTGGGGATCTCATCGAAGCCGGCGAGCTTGTCCGCCAGCCCCAGCGCATCGGTGATGTTGATGAACCCTGCGTCCACCGTTCCGGCCACCAGATAGGCCGAGACCTGCGGCACCGTCGCCAGCGTCATCAGCTTGTCTTTGACCGACGGCATGAGTCCGCTACGCTCCAGGAACTGGGTCGCGGCCTGACCGTAGATCGCTTTTTTGGGATCAGGCAGCGCGATGCGCTCGACCTGGGGGTCGGTCAACGCCTGATAGCCGCTCAGACGCCGTGCGCCATAGGCCAGCACCAGCCGGCCGGTGCCGAGGACGATGTCACGGTCGAACAGCCCGCTTTTGGCGAGAAACGCCTGCTCGCCGACCACCAGATCCACCCGACCGCTGTCGCGGGTCTGGGCCAGCACCTGCTGCATGTTGCCGAAAACGGCCTCGACCCTGGTGCCCGAGGACTGGGTGAAGGCGTCATAGATCGCCATCAGGGGCTTTTTGTATCCCGCCCCGGCGGCGATCAGCAGCGGCTCCGCCGAAACCGAAAGAGACAGACAAAGCGTGAGGATGAGTGTGATGAAGCGCATGGACGAACTCCTGGATCTAGAAATTGGCCGACACTGACAGCGCCAGGGTGCGTGGCGCGCCAGGGTAGTAATCGATACTGCCGGGACGTGCGTCATCCTGGCCCACGTCGATGGTTCCGATGTAACGGGCATCGAACAGATTGAGCAGCGACAGTCCGACCTCCAGCGACTGAATGCCGGCGACCGAGCCAATTCGATAGGTCGCAGTGAGATCGACCGTGGTATAGGCATCGACTTCCTCTTCATTGAGGGCATCGCCGAAGCGGGCTCCGACATAGCGCACCAACGGGGTCAGGCTCCAGTTGCCAGCGCGGTACTCGGCGCCCAGTTTCACCATCCACTCCGGCGCGTCCGGAACCTGGTTGCCGGAGGTCGCCAGCACCGACTGGCTGGCGGTGCGGATATCGTCGTCGAGCTGGTTGAGGTTCCAGGACAGGCCGCCCAGCAGAATCCAATCGCGAGTCAAGCCCCAGCTTGCCTCCAGCTCCGCGCCGTAGGCGGTCGCCTCGACACCGCTCTGGAGATAGGACACGCCCACCAACGGATCATAGGCCGTGACCTGTTTGTCGCGCAGCCGGCTGTAGAAGAGTGTCGGCGACAGGCTCAATGGCCCCTGATGCCATTCCAGACCGATTTCGACGGTGTCGGATGTCTCCAGTTGCAGCTCGTCCCACAGGGTTTGCAGTGGGATGCCGGCCTTCTGGAACGCCTTCTGATTGCTCATGTAGACGCTGTAGAGCGGCCCCATCCAGGGATTGCCGACGGTGCGTCCATAGGTGGTCCTGGCGTCGAGCGATGGGGTCAGGATCCAGCGCGACGTGAGCGTCGGGAGCCATTCGTCGAGCGTCACCGCCTGGGTACTGAGCCTGGCGTTCACGGCCGGGTCCAGCGCCAGCGCGGCGTCGTGGCTGACATCGGGGAGACCCGTCCCGTCATAGCTGGTGATGCCGGGGATGCGGAAGCTCAGATAGCGCAGTCCCAGGCTGTAACGCCAGCGGCCCGATTCCCCCGCCAGTTGCAGATAAGGGCTCTCGTAGGCGCGGTCGCCCATGTCGGCGAGGATGCCCCATTTGGAAAAGACCAGCCGGCCCCGTTTGTCGAGCGCATAGACCTTCTGACTCAGCGGCGGCGGCATGGTGGAGATGCGCTGACTCCAATACCCCAGGGTCAGTGTCTGACTGGCGGCGAGCCTGGCGACCAGTTCGGCGGTCGCCCCGTATTGCTCCTGATCGATATCGACGACGGTGACCGTGTTGGATTTACCGGTGGAACGCTGCCCTTCGTTGGAGAGCCAGTAGGGGTTGAAGCGTAACTGGAGATCCTCGCTCAGATCCCAGGCCAGCCGGGCGAGGACATTGTTTTCATCGAAGTGCTGGGTGTTGTAGGCGTAGTAATTGACGTCGTCGGCCGCGATCCCGGTCAGCTCGGCGTTGAAGTCGAAATCCCGGTAGGTTCCCAGATCCTGGCTCTGGGCATAGGTCAGAGGCCGGTACTCGTCGCGGCGGAAGTGGTTGTGCGCGGCATAGACCTCCAGGTTGCCATGCTCGCCCAGCGTCTGGTTGAAACCGGCATTGACGGTGTCGCGCGACTGATCGCCCGGCCCCCGCCATTTATCGGTTTCGGCGGTGGAGCCGGAGAGAAAGAGGCGCGACCCACCGTTGAAGGTGCCGGTGTCGATCCGGGCAAAGACCTTGTGGAAATGATCACCGCCGATGGCGGTGCGGACCCGCAGACCTGGATCCTCGGTCGGCGCCTTGATGTTCAGATCCAGGCTGCCGGCGAGATTACCCATGCCGAATCCGACATTGGCCGGCTGAGGACCGCGCCAGAGGGTGAGACCGTCCAGATTCTCCAGGTCGAAGAGGTTGCCCACACCACCGCGTCCAGCGCTCACCGAGGAGGGCGTACCGTTCACTGTCACGGCCAGATTGCTGTAGCTGTAAGCCGAGACACCGCGTATCCGCATGAAATTCTGATCGACGCTCAGGCCATAGGCATCGGTTCCGGACAGATTGACCGAAGGCATGAGGTCGAGCGCCCGGTAAGGATTGGTCTGGGCCGGACCGCCAAAGGTGGCGATGCCATCAGCCGTGACACGCGAGGCCGAATAATCCTGCCCGGACAGGGGCGCAACCGAGGGGACTGGCGAGGCCCTGACCTCGACGGTGGGCAGTTCGGCGTCCGACGCGGCGAGAGCCGTCTGCCCAATCGCGAGGGCCGGATACAACAGCATGAGCAAGGGGGTGTGACGCTGCATGGCGTTTCGATTTCTCCAGAATTTTCTTGAAAATGGATGACAGCCAATCGAAGTGAGCGCGCGCATCAGCCGGATGACGAGTTGGGCATGGCCGCTGGCGACAGCGGGAAGATCCAGGGACCCGGCTGCTGCTCATCAGAACTGGGCCGACAGCCCGACATAGAGCGTGCGCGGCGCGCCATACTGGTAGGTCGAACCGTTGCCAGTCACCCCGTTGAGCGCGGCGGTGTAGGCGGCGATGGCGTCGTCCGACGCGCTGATCGGGCCGATGTACTCACGGTCGAACAGATTCAGCACATTCAGCGAGAGCGTCAGGGCGCGAGTCAGGCGGTACTGGGCCAGCACATCGACCAGGGTCACCGCATCGATCCGCTCCTCGTTGAGGACATCGCCGTAACGCTCGCCGATATAGCGTGCATCGAGACCGACACCCCAGGACTGATGGTCATAGCGCACACCGAGCTTGAGCATGTGCTCGGGGGCGTCCACCACCTGTTTGTCCTGGCTGGCGATGGTGGCGGTCGAGGAGAGTGCGAGATCGTCCAGATAGCGGAAACGGTTCCAGGTGTAGTTGCCGGCCAGACTCCACGCCGGGCTGATCCGCAGGGTGCCTTCGAGTTCGACCCCGTAACGGTCGGCATCGGCGGCGTTCCAGGGGTAGCGGACACCGATAGCCGGGTCATAGATGGTGGATTGTTTGTTGGCGTGCCGTGCATAGAAGGTCGTGAGGCCGAGGCTCCAGCGATCCCGCGCATGGCGCAGACCAAGATCGATGCTGTTGGCCGTTTCCAGCTTCAGACGATCCCACAGCGACTGGAAACTGACGCCATTCTTCACGAACTGCGCCTTCTGCACGGAGTAATAGGGGAAGAGATTGACATCCAGCCCGTAACTGCGCCCAAGCCGGGTGAAGAGGCTGGTCGTGGGATCGACGCTCCAGGTCAGGCCCAGATAGGGCAGCCACTCCTCGAAGCTCCTGGCGTCGGCCGAGGCCATGGCATCGACCCCGCCGGCCGCACGCGCGGCACCGGGATCCGACAGCGTGGCGGCCTTGCCGGTGGCGGTGTAGGCAGTGAGCGCCCCCACACGCAGATCGACATAACGCAGACCGGCCTCGACGTTGAGTCTGTCGAAGGTTCCCTGGTAGCTGAGGAAGGGCGACAGTAGGCGGTGCGGATCGTGATCGGCCAGCATCTGCCAGCCATCGAAGACCAGCCCCGAACTGGTGACCCTGTACTTCTGCTGGGTGGACGGCGGACCGGGCGGCTCCTGGCTCTGGACCCAGAATCCGGGTTTGAGGCTCTGCGTCGGCGTCAGTTGCCAGTCCACCTGGGTCAGCACGCCCAGGTTGTCATGGTCGATCATCCAATTGACGACCCGGCTCCTGGCCGCATCCGTGGCGTTGATCGAGCTGAACCAGTAGTTGCCGGTCTCGCTGAGATAATAGGGCTTGATCGAAAGCTGCACGTCTTCGGCCAGGCGCGTGCGCAGATTGGCGTAGACGAAGCGATCGATGAATGCCTGGCGGTTGTAGTCGTAATAATCGACACGGGCCGGATCGTTCGACCAGTCGCGCTTGAAATTGGCGAAGTTGCTGGCGGTGGCGTAATCGAAGAAACGATAGTTGTGCCGCTCGTCCTGACTGTAGCCGGCATAGAGCTCGGCCTGCCAGGCCGCGCCGCCATCCAGGGCCACCCCGCCGAAGAGATTCTGGCGCTCGAAGTTGCCCTCCCCTTTCCATTTATCCCCATCGTTGATACTTCCCGACAGAAATCCGGAGAAGAGACCATGCCGCCCGCTATCCTGACGGAAGAAGAGGCGTTTGAAGTCGTCGCTGCCGCCCTCCAGTCTGAGCTGACTGGCGGCGGTCGCCTGGGGACCGAGCGTCGTCAGATTGATCTTGCCCGGCAGATTGCTGAAACCCAGCGACTTGTCCACGGGTGCCGCGCTCCGGTAAACGCTGATCCCGGAGACGTTTTCCAGATCCAGAATGCCCTTGCTCCCGCCTGGATTGACGGTGAGGGGCAGGTCGTCGATGTTGCGCGAAGAAGAGGGGCCGGTCTGACCGACGCCACGGATCTTGATGGTTTCGTGAAAACCGACCTCGGTCAGACCGTGCGGGTCGGCGCTCTGGAAATTGACCGAAGGCGTGTCGGCGATGGCCTTGAATGGCGATGACGCGGACGGCCCGGCCGCCTCGCGCACGGCACGGGCATCGAGCCGCGTGACCGTGGCGGTCGCGCCCAGATCAGGCAGCCGGTTGTCTTCTGCGACGACGGTCACCTCAGGCAGATCGGTGGTCCTGGCGTCCGCGAGACCGACTGTCGGGCCCAACAGCGAGCAGGTCACGCACAGCCCCATGGCTGTACTGCGGTGATGGGTCATGATCGTTCACTCCAGTTCAATATAACGCTGCGCGGCATTCAGGGCTCAGCCCTGCCCCAGGATGTCGCGGACATCCACCGCTTCCGGCTTCACGCCCAGAAAGAGTTCGTAGAAGGACTTGATCTCCAGGTCGGCATCCCAGGGGAAACGCTCCGGATAGAGCCGGTTGGCGAACCACTGGATGGCCAGCGCACGCATGAAGGACGGTGGACGTCCCAGCCAGTTGAAAGGCTTGGTGGGCCCGAGATGGACCTGTCCCTCGCGCACCGCGCGCAGCGCGTTCCAGGCCGGATCGGTCTTGATGTGGGTGAGGAATCTGGCATCGTCGGCGAGGATGACATCTGGATCGAGCGTCTTGATCTGGTCCAACGTCATCTTTTCGCGTCCGCACATCGCCTGGGTTTTGCAGTCCATTACGTTCTCGCCACCGGCCAGGCCGATGACCTCGGCATGGAAGGAATCGGCGCATTCGGTCAGCAGCCCATCCGGACCTTCAGCGAAATAGACCCGCTTGCGCTCGCCGTCCGGGATGGCGCCCACCGCCTGCTCGACGCGGGTCATGGCGTCGCGGATGGCGCTGGCGAGCCGGGTCGCCCGCACCTCTTCGCCGATCGCCTGACCGACCAGTTCCAGGGCGGCGGGATAGTCGGCCAGCCGCGCGAGATGGACGAAGAGACCGGGCGTGCCGAGCGTCCGGAAGGTCTCCTCGACCCGCCGGGCGTCGATGAAGGGTATGTCCCAGGCGATGCTGATCTGGGGCGCGGCACGCGCCAGGAGCTCCGGGTTCGGCGGCGGACCTTCACCCGTATAGCGTCCGACGATGGGCAGATTCATCACCTCCGGCCTGATATAGGCCGCATCCTCCGGCTTGAAGGGAAAGCTCAGGGTCACGAGCTTGCCGGGATCAATGGCGTAGACCAGCGGCACGATGGGCGGGGTGGCGGCGAAGACCCGATCCACCTGATCGGGGATCTGGACATGACGGCCGGTCATATCGACCAGCTCGGCGGCCTGGGCGGCGATACCGGTGAGGATCAGCGCCGTCGCGAGCAGAGGGCGATGGCTGGGAAAAGGAGAGCGAAAAACACTTTGCATCAGACAACTTCCTTCATGGGTTGGCGATCGAGCAACCGCATGGCAGAGCCAGCGGAATCTCTGTCAAAACAGGCGTTATTGATTGAGTTTGAATCGAATGGGAATACGCACCCAGGCGGTGATCGGCTGGCCGTTCTGGCGTGCGGGCGTAAAGCGCCAGCGCCTGACCGCCCGGATGGCGGCCTGATCGAGACTGGAGACGCCCGAGGAGCCGGCAAGATGGACTTCGCTGGCCCTGCCCCCAGCCGTGACCAGCACACGCAGAGAGACTGTCCCCTCCTGACGCGCGCGGCGCGCCGTGTCCGGATAGCCGGGCGCAGGATTATTCAGATAGGCCGCAGGCGAAGTGGGACCACTGCTGGCGGCCCGCTCCTGACCGGTGGCGGTGCCCGCTGCGCGTCCCTTGCCGGGCGCGCCAAGGTTGCCCGCAGTCGCCTGATCCGCCCTGGTTCGACTCCTGTCCGGCTGCGCCATCGCCGGCTTCGACCTGGTTTTGGCGACCTGCTTCGGCTTGGCCTTAACCTTGGGTTTTGGCTTCGGCTTCGGTTCAGCTTGCGGCGGCGGGGTCGGTCTGGCGATGGCGACCGCAGGTTCCGGATCAGGCGGCGCCAGGTCGCGCGGTTCCGGGTCGGGTGGATCTGGCGGAGGCGGCTCCGGGACGACCGGCTCGGATTCCGGGGGGGACGGCGGAGCCGGTTCGGGCTCCGGCTCTGCCACGGAAGAAAGGCCGCCCGCCATACCGGCCGCAGCGGATTCGGCCAGCATGGGGACGGCAACCAAACTAACCTCGATCGGGGCGCTCGGGGTTTGAATCATGCGTGGTGACGACCAGGCCGCGAGCCCGGCCAACACCGCGCCTTCGGCCAGCATGGCGATGGAGACGGCCAGCCACAGCGGCAGACTGGGCAGTGGTGCGCTGGCCCGTGTCACGCATCCGGCTCCCGGGTCGCAATACCGATGCGGCTGATGCCGGCGTGACGGCAGGTGTCCATGACCGTGACCAGATCGCTGAGCGCCGCCTCCTCGGCCCCGGCGATGACCACACGGGACTCCGCGCCCCGCTCGCGCAGCAGCGTCGCGAGCTGTTCCAGGCTCAGGCTCTGCCGATCGACGCTGATCATTCCCGCCGCGTCCAGACTGATCACGACCTGTGGCGATTCCAGATGCTCCGCGCTGGAGCTGGCCGGCAACCGGCTGCCGATCCCGCTGGCAGGGATCATGTTGAGCGTGACCAGGATGAAGAACACCAGCAGGAAGAACATGATGTCGATCATGGGCACGATCTCGATCCGTGCCTTGCGACGCTGGAAATAACGCATCAGCCTGCTCCAGCGCCTTTGACCGGGGCTGGCGGTTGCCCGAAACGGTTGACCAGCATCACCTTGAGCGTGTCGAGCTGGTGGACCGCGAGGCGGACCCGTTCGCTGAGTCCGTTGAAAAACACCAGCCCGATGACCGCGATCAGCAGCCCGGCGGCAGTCGCCACCAGGGCCTCGGCCACCCCGCCGGTCACCGCATTGGGCGAGGCACCCGGTTCGGTCAGGACATGGAAGGCGTGGAACATGCCGATGATGGTCCCGAGCAGTCCGAGCAAAGGGGCCAGCGTGACCGTGGTATCCAGCACCCAGAGACGCCGGTCGAGCAGCGGGACGTGACGCAGGATCACCTCGTCGAGCCGGTTGGTCAGCAGATCTTCAGACGCTGGCGGCAGCGCCAGCGTGGTTTCCAGCAGCACGCCGTGCAGAGGCCTGGCCTGCGTGTCACGGATCCATTCCAGCCCGGAACGATCCCCAGCCGCTAGTGGGGCCAGCGCCTGAGTCAGCGCCTCGCCCTGGCGCGTGACATGGCGCAGCACCCAGGTGCGCTCGACGATGACCGCCAGCGTCACCGTCAGCAGTCCCACCATCAGATAGAGGATGCCGCCCGACTGATCGGCCAGGTGCAGCCAGTAGGAAAGATTCATCCCTGTCTCCTCAGCGGCCGAGCGGCCTGACCTCGATCTCGTTCAGCCAGCGCACATGACGCGGCCCGGTGCGCTGGTCCGTGGTCGAGATGAGTGCGATGCGGCCCTCGGCGTCGTCGAGCGGCTGGCCGTCCTTGCTGAAATAGACGATGACCTGATCGCCCACCGTAGAATTGAAGATCTCGGCCCAGGAGAAGACGGCGATGTAGTCGTCCGTCGCCCTGGCGATGATCGCCATCCGGCGGAAATGATGCGGCGTGAGCGCCTTGAGCTGGGCCTGCTCCAGGATGTCGCGGAGCCGCACGCCACGCAGATTCTGCCGCTTGCCGAGATTGGCACCGCTCTCGCAGATCATCTCGAACTCACCGATCTGCTGCGGCGGAAACCGCTCCAGATCCGCGACGGAGAGGGTGCGCGGGTTGACCACGGCACCGGTGATGGCGAGGGTCTCGGAGATCGCACCGCGTTTCGGCGCGATCAAGGATGGCGTGGAAACCGGGGCAGGCGCCGGTGTGGAGACCGGCGCCCCGGCAACCGGCATCGCGACCGGCGCAGGGATCTCTGGCGCGCTCGGCGACGATTCCCTGTGGATCAGCGCCGCCAGGGCGAGGGTCAGCAGGGCGATGACGAACAGAGGCTGTTTCAAAAGTGACATGATGGATTGACTCCTAAACCGCGCCCGGCGCGGTATGCGATGTTTTGGGATTGGGTCGGCCTTGGCAGAATTGACGACTGCTTGATCTGGCGCGGTTTAAACGTGGATCAGAACTCATAACGCGCGTTGACGAACCACATGCGCCCCGGATTGGGGAAGCCGTCCGCCAGCGCGTAATCGGCATCGGCCAGATTGTCCAGCCGCGCCTCGATGACCAGCGCCTCGACCGGTTTGAAGGCGAGCTTGAAATTGGCCGTGGTGTAACTGTCCAGCTCGACGGTCTGAGAGTCCCAGCGCGGACCTTCATGCTCGACGAAGAGCACGGCCTCCCAGCGCTCGGCAGGGCGGAACGTGGCATGGGCGGTGAGCTTGCGATCCGGGACGCCGGTCAGACGGGTGTTGTCACTGCGATTCTCACGGTCGAGCAGGGTCAGATTGCCGCCAACCTCCCAGCGTTCGCCGATCGGCGCGGCCACATCCAGTTCAAAACCGGCGATGCGGACCTCACCGACGTTCTGCATCTGGTATTTCCCCGGCACGACATTGTTGACCTGCTGAATCAGATCGGTCACATCGCTGAGAAAGACGGCACTTTCCACCTGAATCTGGCCCCAGGGATTCCCCTGATAGCCGATTTCATAGTTGATGGAACGCTCCATTTCGAGGTCCGGGTTGGGAATGGCGGTCCCCAGACGCAGCGAGTAACGGTCCTTGAGCGTCGGAAAGCGGCTCTTGGTGGCGACCGTGGCATAGAGTCGCCCCACCCGGTCGAGATCCCAGAACAGACCGCCCTGACCATTGGTGGCGGACTGCACGCCCGGTGTCGGAACCGGGTCGCTGGATTTGTAGACAGTGTCGGCCTGCAACTCGCTCCAGGCAGCGCCGAGCGAGAGGGTCAGGTTCTTCGCGAGACTGACGTTGTCCTCAAGCCCGACCGAGGTCAGGGTGTCCTCGAAGTGTTCGGTGAGCCTGATGGTGTCGTCGGCCTCGTGATCGTCCTGCTTGAGCTGGACGCTGAGCCCGATGTCGTGACGGCTGAGACGGGTCGAACGCAGTTCCACCGAGCCGCCGAGGGTGCGGTCGTTGTAGACGCTCTTGCCCGCCGGCCCGACGTTGCCGCGTCCCGAGGTTCTGAGTTTGGTGTAGGTCTCGTCGGTGTAGGACGTGACCGCGTTGTCGTACTCGTCCTGATAGAGGCGCACCTTGAGCGATTCGCTCGCGCCGAGCGCGGTGTTCGAGATGAAATAGAGGCTCTCCTTGTCCCAATAGGGCCAGCGCCAGTAGCGTGCCGCCGCCGGGTCCGTGGAAGGCGGCTGTCCTTTCTCGCCATTCTGCCTGTAGTAACTCAGCGCGTATTCGTCGGTGGCATTGGGCGTCAGACCGACCTTGAGCGACAGCTTGTCGTCACTGCGGTCGGAATTGTTCCGCCTGCCCCCGTCCTCGGTGGCGGTGGGCGTGAAGTCGGACGAGAGCCGAAAGAAATCGCTGTCGATCCAGGAGGCGCCGGCCTGGACATACCAGAGACCCTGGTTGCTGCCGACATTGGCCGAGGCCGACCGTTCGGTGCCGTCGCCGAAGCCGATGCTGACATCACCCTCCAGCTCGGCGGTCGGTTTGCGCGAGATGAGGTTGATCGCCCCGCCCAGCGCGTTGGGGCCATAGGCGACCGAGCTGAAACCCTTGGCGACCTGGATGGCCGACAGATCCGCCGTGGTGAAGCGGTTGAAATCGACATAGCCGTCATAGGGGACATAGACCGGGATGCCGTCGATGAAGAGCGGCACCTGACGCGAATCGAAGCCCCGCACGAAGACCGTCTTTTCATTGCGCGAGTTGGTCGAGACGGTCACCCCGGAGAGCAGATCGAGCGCATCGCCGACGTTGTCGCGGTTGAAGCGGTGCATGTCGTCCAGCGTCACCAGGGATGACACCTGATCCGTGCCGATGGCGCCCAGCGCCACGGGTGCGGCGGTGACGTTGATGACACCGAGATCATAGACGGGTGGCTTGGACTCGGCCTGTGCACCCACGGCGAAGCCCAAAAGGGCCAGGGCAATGGTCCGGTCGAGGCATTGATGTTGAGTCAAGGTCGGTCTCTCTCTACAGCTTGGTGAATGAAGCGGATGGATCGCAGACTCGTCCACCCAATCGCTATACTTTTTTCAACATAACGAATCGCGACACCAGATCCGGGCTCGCACGCCAGTGACATGGCGATTAAGCATATTCGATGCCACTTTTTTAAAGCGCCCTCATTTGCCATTAAGCGATTGTTTTAAAAATATAAATAAATCCGACCGGAAAACAGCGCACAGCGGATGAGGCAGAAATGAGGCGAATGCGACGCTTCGTTATCATTTTTTGTATATAACGAAACATTGTCCGGCAACCGACACGGCATTCCGCAACGAGACCGGGAAACGGCCTGCGTCAACCCAGGGTGGCGAGGATCACGCTGGTGGCCTGAAACATCGCGCCGACCTGAGCGCCCACCTCCAGTCCGAGTCGGGCCGCGCTGTCCCGGGTGATGAGTGCGGTGACGGTGCGCCCGCCGGAGATGGACAGGGTCACTTCCGTATTGACCGCACCCTCATGGATGCGCTTGATCGCGCCCCACAGATGATTGCGGGCCGAGGTGTGAAGCCCCGGTTCGGTCGAGAGTAGAACGGAGGACGCCTTGATGAAGGCATGGACTTCCCTGCCGACCGTCAGGGCCAGATTCTCCGCACTTTCACGGGTGATGACTGCCGTCAGCTCCAGCCCCTCATCGACCCGCAGCCGCACCTCGGTACTCACCTGGCTGTGGTTCAGAGCCGAGATGCTGGCAATGAACTGATTGCGTGCGCTGGTTTTCATCGCCATGCGGCGCAACAGCAGACGGCACTGCCGGAGATCAGCCGCTTCGGTCAGGTCCGCGTCGCGCGACAGCCGCTCCATCGCTTCCTGATATTCCTCCTCGACCGCGCGAAACATGGCGATGAGCCGGGCGCCATAGGGCGTCAGATGGGTTCCGCCGCCGTGGCGTCCACCCACCGAACTCTCCACCAGCGGCGCTTCGGCGAGATTGTTCATCGCATCGATGGCATCCCAGGCCGCCTTGTAGGACATGGGCACGGCCTTGGCAGCACGGGAAATGGAGCCATGCCGCGCGATGGCCTCCAGGAGACGGATCCGGGTATCGCCGAGGAAACTGCCGAGTGCGGTATCGATCGACAGCCGGCTGACCAGTCTGGTCGATTGGGTGCGGTTCGAGATCATGCGGATGACGCTATATTTAATTTAATATAGCGATGAGTATACCCGGATCGCGGCTCATCGAAACAGACGCGGTTCGCTATGGTGGTCAATACCGACCGCTTTGCTCTAGATTGCATCACCCGTCTGCGATTGATCGAGACGGGTTCCCAAGCCCCATTGAATCGAAAAGTGAGATCCAAGATGAAAATCAGTGCACGCAATATTTTTCGCGGTCAGATCGAGTCCGTTAAGACCGGCGCCGTCAACAGCGAAGTGGATCTCCTGCTGTCCGGTGGCGAAAAGCTGGTGGCGATGGTGACCAACGAGAGCGTCCAGTCGCTCGGCTTAGCCGCTGGCAAAGAGGTCGTCGCACTCGTCAAGGCGTCCTCGGTGCTGGTCATGACCGACGATTCAGGCATTCGTCTGAGTGCGCGCAACTGTCTGGCCGGAACGGTCAAAACCGTGACCGCCGGCCCGGTGAGCGCGGAGATCACGATCACGCTGGCTGGCGGCGCTGAAGTCCACGCCACCATCACCCACAACGCCGAGACCGAGCTGGGACTCAAGGAAGGCAGCGCGGCGACGGCGGTCTTCAAGGCATCGGCCGTGATTCTGGGCGTGCCGGCCTGATCCTCCAGCGGCCCTGAGTGATGAGGGCCAGGGCCGGCGTCATCGCGACGCCGGCTGTTCCGTTTTCAGTCCATCAGGGCCACCGTCTTCACTTGCGCAAAGACGGGCTGCCCCACCTGCAACCCCAGACGGACGCAGGAATGACGGGTGATGCGCGCAAGCAGCGATGTGGCCGGATCATCGCCGACTGCGAGCCTGATCAGGACCTGCGCCTGTTCGATCTCCCGCAGTTCCTGAATGCGCGCGGGCAGGATGTTGAGAATGGTCGAACTGGCGGGCTCAACCAGAGCAAGACTGACATCGCGGGCATGGATGCGTGCCCGTACCGTCGCGCCCACCGGACGTTCCAGACGACCCAGCCACAGGCAACCGCCCGCGAAGGCAACGCGGGTCAGGGCGTCCCTGTCGTCGTGGCCCGCGATGGTGCATTCGATGAGTGCGCTGGCATCCTGATCCTGAGCCAGCGGCAGATCCGTCCGGCTGAACACCTCAGCAATGGGGCCAACCGCCAGCGCCCTCCCCTGCTCCATCAGCACCACCGTATCGGCCAGCCGGGCGACCTCGTCCGGCGAATGGCTGACATAGAGCACCGGAATCTCCAGTGCGTCATGCAACCGCTCCAGATAGGGCAGAATCTCATACTTGCGCTTGAGATCCAGTGCCGCGAGTGGTTCGTCCATCAATAGCAGCGCCGGCTGGACCGCCAGCGCGCGGGCAATGGCGACACGCTGACGCTCGCCGCCGGAGAGCTGATGCGGGCGACGGTCGAGCAGATGGGCGATGCCGAGCAGATCGATGACATCTCTGAGCGCCGCCGGATCCATGGCGTTGGCGGTGCGTTTCATGCCGTATTCCAGATTGCGCCGTGCGTTCAGGTGAGGAAAAAGGCTTGCCTCCTGGAAGACGTAACCGAGCGGACGCTGGTGCGTGGGCAGAAAGGTCTCGCTGTCCTGCCAGATGCGGCCATTGACGCTGAGATGACCATTCGGCACGCGCATCAGCCCGGCGATCAGCCGCAGCAGCGTGGTCTTGCCCGAGCCGGAATGACCAAAGAGGGCGGTGACGCCCTGACCGGGCAGATCAAGATCCACGTCGAGCGAAAAATCGGGGTAATCGACGCGGAAGCGGGCGTGGATCTGATCGGTCTCGATGGCAGCAGAAACCTGAGCCTGTTGGTTAGTGGGCATGCTGAAACACCTTGATCGCGGAAACGAGCAGGATGACGCCCAGGGCCGTCATCAGCACATCCGCTGGTATAACGCCCAAGAGCAGACCACCAATCGCCGCACCAAGGATCGACCCCGCCGCCAACCATCCGAATAGCACCGATTCCCGTTTTAAGACGCTAAAAGCGCCGGACTGGCTGTAGCGCGTGAAACCGACAATCATAGTCGGCAGACTGATTGCGAGAGACAGACTGCCGGCCAGCTTGATATCGAGACCATAGAGCAGAACCAGGGTTGGAATCAGCAGTTCGCCGCCAGCCACGCCCAGCAGCGCCGCCACCATACCGATGCCCAGACCGGCAGCGAGTCCAGCCAGCCAGCGCAGCAGGCCAGCGTCCAGCAAGGCTGGTCCATTCCCGCCCAGACCGAGCCAATAATGGGAGAGCATCAGCAGAGCCAGCAAGACCAGGAGCACCAATATGATCCGGTCGCGCCAGCGCCGCGACAGACGCATGGCATGCCCAGCCGCCCACCAGGCACCGACCAGACTGCCAGCGAGCAGGTTCAAGGCGATATCGACATGCGCCCACAGCACCGAGAATGAAATAGTGTCGGCACGAAACAGCAGTGCAAAGGCGACGACCACCAGACTCGTCGCCTTGTTGAGAATGACCGCCTCCAGGGTCGGCAGCCGGAAGCGTCCGACCAACACCGGCAAACGGAACTCCGCCCCGCCCAGACCGATCAGACCGCCGAGCGTGCCAATCACGGCGCCCCAGCCAAAACCCGCCGCGCCGCGCCCGGAGAGGACGCGCGGCCAAATTGATCCTGTCATCTGCTTCAGAATTTCCGCTGATTGGGATTGAGGGTATAGAGCGCCAGCAACACCAGGAAGGAGAAGATCACCATGCTCGCCGCCAGCCAGTGCGCCTCACCGTATTCCATTGCTTCCACATAATCGAAGATCTGCACCGAAACGACACGGGTCGCGCCAGGGATATTGCCGCCGATCATGAGCACCACGCCGAACTCGCCGACGGTATGAGCGAAACCAAGAATGGCGGCAGTCAGAAAGCCCGGTCGCGCCAGCGGCAGCACAACCGTGAAGAAGCGATCCCAGGGACCGGCGCGCAGGGTGGCGGCGACCTCCAGCGGACGTTCGCCCAGCGCCTCAATGGCGTTCTGGATCGGCTGCACCACAAAGGGCATGGAATAGAAGACCGAGGCGACCACCAGTCCCCAAAAGGTGAAGGGCAGCAGCCCGATGCCGAGCCATTGGGTGAACTGCCCGACAGGGCCGTTCGGCCCCATCGCCACCAGCAAGTAGAAACCGAGCACGGTCGGCGGCAGCACCAGCGGCAGCGCCACCACGGCGCCGACCGGCCCTTTCCAGCGCGAGCGGGTGCGCGCCAGCCACCAGGCGATGGGCGTGCCGATCAGCAGCAGGAGCAGTGTCACCAGACTGGCGAGACGCAGGGTCAGCCAGATGGCCTGAAGATCGGCATCGGAAAAGCCCATGGTCAGGGGATTGCGTAACCGAAGGAACGGATGATCTCCTTCGCCTTGTCGCCCTTCAGATAGTCCATCAAGGCGGTCGCAGCGGCGTTGTTCTCACCATTCTTGAGAATCACGGCATCCTGACGGATGGGTTTGTGCATGTCGGCGGGCACGATCCAGGCCGAGCCTTCACCGATCCTGCCGTCCTTGAAGACCTGCGACAGGGCGACAAAACCCAGTTCGGCGTTACCGGTACTGATGAACTGATAGGTCTGTGCGATGTTTTCGCCCTGGACCAGCTTTGGCGTGATCATCTGGTCGATGGAAAGCCCTTTCAGAACCTCCATGGCGGCGGCGCCATAGGGTGCGGTCTTGGGGTTGGCGATGGCAAGCTTGCGGAATTGGTTCCGTCCCAGCACCTTGGGGCCATCCTTGATGAGGTCGGGATCGGCGCTCCAGAGCACCAGAGTGCCGATGGCATAGGTGAAACTGCTCCCCGTTTTGGTCATGCCCTCCGCTTCCAGCTTGGCCGGGGTCGCGTCATCGGCGGACAGCAGAACCTCGAAGGGTGCGCCATTCTTGATCTGGGCGTAGAACTTGCCGGTCGCACCGAAGGCAACCTCGGCAGTATGCCCGGTGTCCTGATTGAACGCCTCGGCGATGAGCTTCATCGGTGCGGTGAAGTTGGCCGCGACCGCGACCTTGACCTCGTCGGCCAGCGCAGCGGTGCTGGCGCTGATCAGCATGAGTGCCGCCAGACCTGATTGCATCAATTTCATGGTGAATACCTCTTGGTAAGTGAGTTGCATGCGTCTCATTGCATTGAAACGTCTTCATTCGTTATATCACGAAGCAATAGCGCCTCACAATCGGGAGGCCGGAGCGACAACCCGGCGCAGCAACAGCAAAGGGCGGACGATCAGTCACTGCTCACTCCGTCCTTCCTCTATAATCATTCTCTGCCCGTGGCGGCGTGAGCCTTCACGATCCATTGCAGGGTGGCTCCGCTCCGCACAGGTTTCAGCCCCGACCAGACCAGGCACACAGCAATGGATGACACACTTTCCCGACTGCTCGATGCCGAAATGCGTGCCGAGGCGCTCGCCAGCCAGGCGGAAGCGGAACAGGAGCGCATCATCCAGCAGGCGCTCGCCGACACCAGGGCGGATAACGATCGCTTCACGGCGCGTATCCCCGAGCTGCATCGGTCATTCATCGCCAAGGCGGAGGAGCGGGCCGAGCAGACCGTCGCCGAGCTGCGGCGACGTTATGACGAGCGTCACATCCAACTGCGCAATCAGGCTGAACAGCGCGAAGAGGACGCCCTGGAGGCCGCCTTTCAGATCCTGATCGGCCCCGAGCGTTAGCGGGTTTGACTGACTTCACACGCAGAGCCGCCGCATGAGCCACACCGCCGGGCAAGCCTATCTGAATACGCGGGTATCGGTGATGTCGATCCGGCTTTTCTCGCCCGAACTGCGCGTCTCCCTGTCCCAACTGTCGCTCCCGGCGCTGGCCGAACGCTTTGGCCTGTCCGCCCTGCTGGACGAACAGCCTTCGATTGCGGCGCGCAGCCGTGCCATCGAACAGAGCCTGATCCAGGTGCTGCTGACTGAATTGCAGGTGCTGGCGCACCCCATGAGCCCCGCCGAACGCGCCCTGCTGCTGGCCTGGGGGCGCCAGTACGCGCTCTTCAACCTCAAGGCGCTGATTCGCGGCAAGCTCTATGCGCTGGATCAAGAGGCGATCCGCGCCAATCTGTTTGAACTGCCCGGGAGCATCCGTCTGCCACTGCCCGAACTCCTGCGGGCCGAAAACGTGCTGGAGCTGCTGCGTCAACTGGAAAACGGCCCTTACCATCAGATCGCGCGGCAGGCGCGCGAGGTCTATGAGCGTCAGCGCGAACCCTTTGCCCTGGAGGCCGCCATCGATCAGCGTTATTACACCGAGATCGTGCGTCGGGCGATGGGCTTCCATCATCAGCATCTGGACTCGCTGCGGCGTCTGATCGGCGCGGAACTGGATCGGGTCGCGCTGCTCTGGCTGCTGCGTTTCCGTTTTTCCTATCGTCTCTCGCCGTCCGAGACCTATTATCAACTGGTGCCATCAATGCGTCGTCTGACCCGCGAGCGACTCCTCCATCTGGTCAATCTCGACACCTTCGAGCAGGTCATCGCGGCGCTGCCACCACGTCTGCGCACCTTGCTGGCCGAATGCCAGACGATCTCCGAGGTCCAACAGCGCATCGGTCATCACACCCGACGCGAGGCGCGCGGGGTGCTGGCGCGCAGTCAATCGGCAGTGGCGCGCGCCCTGGCCTATCTGATGCTTCGCGAATCCGATCTGATGCGGCTGTTCGCGGTCGTGCAGGGGCGATTGCTGCAATTCCCCGAGCAGGCGATCGAGGCCGCGCTGGATCTGACCGAGCCGTCCGGCAACCCCGTCAATACAACCAGGCGGTGACTGAGTCATGTTGAGGTCCACGCCAATGAAACACGTCCGTCTGCTGGTCCTGACCGAGGATCTGCCGCAGGCGTCACTGGCATTGGCCGAGACCCGGTGCTTTCACCCGGACACCCGTCCGCCCACCGAAACCCGGCTCGACACCCTGCCCGGTCGCGAATACTGCGAGATCTTCAACCAGGCAAAATCGCGGCTCGACAAGATCGCGCGTCTTGTCCCGCTGGATACGGCGTCCGCAATCGATGCCATGCGGGTGGTCGAAGTGGCCGAACTCAGCGCCTTGAACGACTGGCTGGGCCGGCTCTGGGGCGAGGCGTCCGGTTATGAAGAAGATTTCCGGCGACTCGACGACGAAGAGCGGCTGGTGAAGGAGCAGCAGACGGCGCTGGAGAATTTCGCCCATCTGAACATCGATCTCGGCATGCTGCGCACCAAGACACGCTTTCTGGATTTCTATGTCGGACTGGTCCCGCGCGAGAACCTGCGCCAACTGGAGGGCGCCACCGGCCTGGCGAAGCATATCCTCCATGTTTACATGCAGCAGGGCGACACCGCCCATGTGGTCATCGTCGGCCCTCCCGGCGCTCGCCAATCGCAACTCGCCGCCGTGCTCGCGGCAGCCGGCTTCCAGAACCTGCCGATTCCCCGCGAACTGGATCGCGAGCCGGCGGCACTGCAACAGGATCTGGCGCGCCGGCTGCTCGACATCGAAGCGCAGCGTCAATCGCTGCGCAAGACCCTGGAGGGCTGGGGCGAGCCTTTCCACGATACGCTGCTGGCGGCCCGACACACCCTGATGCTGGCCGAGCCACTGGTCACGCTCGATCCCTCGCTGCGCAGCGCCGGACAGCTTGCCCATCTGGCCGGCTGGGTGCCGGTAAGCGCCGTCGCGCATCTGGAACAGCGTCTGCGTGCGTCGCTGCATCATCCATTCGACCTCACCAGCCGCGACCCCCTGCCCGACGAACGCCGGCTGGTGCCGACCATGCCGGTCACGAACCCGCTGCTCGCCCCCTTCGCGATGCTGGTCAACCAGTATGGCATTCCCGCCTATGGCGAAATCGATCCGACCCCGCTGTTCGCCGTCACCTTTCTGCTGATGTTCGGCAGCATGTTCGGTGATGTCGGCCAGGGCGCCGTGATCGCCGGAACCGCCTGGTCTTTTCGCGACCGACTCGGGCGTTTCTGGCCCTTTGGTCTGATGGCGGGGCTGTCGTCGATGGTCTTCGGCTTGCTCTTCGGCAGCCTGTTCGGCTATGAGCATATCCTGCCCGCGCTCTGGATGAGCCCGCTCAGTGACCCGCTGCTGATGCTCTCCATCGCGCTCGGCTGGGGTGTGGTCTTTCTCACTGTCGCCTGTCTGCTTGCCATCTATAACCGGCTCGCCATCGGCAACCGGGCGGACGCCCTGCTCGGCCATCATGGCGTCGTCAATCTGATCTTTTATCTGTCGCTGATCGCCGGGAGTCTTCGGGTGGCGCGGGGCGACGGCTTCGGCTCAGTGCCCGCCGCGCTGATCGCCAGCTCGCTCCTCACGCTCGGCTGGCAGAGCTGGCGGCACCAGCAGGCATCCATCGGCGAAAAGATCCTGGTCGTCTTCATCGAAACCCTGGAGACGGTCGTTGGCTATGTCTCGAATACGCTATCTTTCCTGCGTGTCGCGGCCTTCAGTCTCAACCATGTCGCCCTCTCGATTGCCGTCTTCACCCTGGCCGGGATGATGGGTGACTTCGGTCATGTGCTCACCGTCATCCTCGGCAATGTCTTCGTGCTGGTGCTTGAAGGCGGGATCGTCATGATCCAGGTGATGCGTTTACAGTATTACGAAGGTTTCTCGCGCTATTTTTCCGGTGACGGACATCTGTTTGCACCGCTGCGGTTTCGCCCCTTGAACCACTGACCAAGAGTCCTCTCTATCCCGCCTATGAATGACCCCATTACCATTGCCCGCGACTGCATTCTGACCCCCGCCGGTCTCGACGACCGGAATCTCGATCAGCTCCTGGGTCTGCTGACCAGCACCGCCGTGGACGCGGCGGACATCTATTTTCAGTCCAGCCGGCTTCAGTCCTGGGTGCTGGAGGACGACATCATCAAGGACGGCACCTTCAGCATCGAGCAGGGCGCCGGACTGCGCGCCATCAGTGGCGAGAAGACCGGCTTCGCCTATTCCGACGAACTCCAGTTTCCCGCACTGGCACAGGCCGCCGAGGCGGCGCGATCCATTGCGCGCGGCGGCCAGGAGGCGCGGGTCAGGATCAGCCATGCGCCGGGCGTGCGCCCGCTCTATGGCCCATCCAACCCGATCGGCAGTCTGCCGGACGCTGAAAAGATCGCCCTGCTGCACCGGGTGAACGCCGAGGCGCGACGCGCCGATCCGCGTGTGTGCGAGGTCACGGCGAGTCTGGTTGCAGTGCAGGACGTGGTGCTGGTGCTCGCCGATGACGGCACGCTGGCTGCCGATGTCCGTCCCCTGGTGCGGCTCAATGTCAGCGTCATCGTCGAGTCGCATGGTCAGCGCGAACAGGGCGCCAGCGGGGGCGGCGCGCGCGCCGATCTCGGGTATTTCCTGCTCGAAGACCGTGCGCTGGGCTTCGCCCGCGAGGCCGTGCGTCTGGCCCTGGTCAATCTGGATGCCGGGGAGGCGCCAGCAGGTACCATGACCGTGGTGCTGGGCGCGGGCTGGCCGGGCGTGCTGTTGCACGAGGCCATCGGTCACGGGCTGGAAGGCGACTTCAATCGCAAGGGCAGCTCGGCCTTCTCCGGGCGCATCGGCGAGCGGGTCGCTGCGCCCGGCGTCACCGTGGTCGATGACGGCACCCTCGCGGGCCGGCGCGGCTCGCTCAGTCTGGACGATGAGGGCACCATCACCCAGAACACGGTCCTGATCGAGGACGGCATCCTGCGCGGTTACATGCAGGACAAGCTCAATGCCCGGCTCACCGGCACCACGCCCACCGGCAACGGGCGGCGCGAGTCTTACGCCCATCTGCCCATGCCGCGCATGACCAACACCTATATGCTGGCTGGCGACCGCGATCCCGCCGAGATCATCGCCTCGGTCGAGAAGGGGCTCTATGCCGTCAATTTCGGCGGCGGTCAGGTCGATATCACCTCGGGCAAATTCGTCTTCTCCGCAAACGAGGCCTATCTGATCGAGAACGGCAGAATCAGCCGTCCGGTCAAGGGCGCAACCCTGATCGGCAACGGTCCGGATGTCCTGACCCGGGTCAGCCTGATCGGCAATGACCTCAAGCTCGACGAAGGTGTCGGCACCTGTGGCAAGGAAGGACAGAGCGTCCCGGTCGGGGTCGGTCAGCCGACACTGCGTATCGACGGACTGACGGTTGGCGGGACAGGTCAGTAAGCGGTCAGTTGGGCGAGTCCCGCCTCACCGACTGGCGGCTCGGGCAGCCAGGGAATCAGTGCGCAGCGTTGGCTGAGCCGATCGGCCACCCGGCGGATGAAGGGGGTCTCGCTCACCCCGCGCTGACGCAGCAGCGGATGCCGGGTACCGGAGGCGAGCAGGCTCTGGTTGATGACCCAGCCGAAGGGTTCGATTCCGGCACGGCGCAGATCCGCCTGCAGCCGCTCGGCCTCGTGCACCGGGGTGGCCTCGGGCAGGGCGACGACCAGCACCCGGGTGAACGCGGGATCGCGCAGACGCGGCAGCAACTGGCGCACCGCCTCCGGCATGTCGCCCTGGGTGCGCGAGACCTCGCGATGATAGGCCTCGGCGGCATCCAGCAGCAGAATCGTGTGGCCAGTCGGCGCGGTATCGAGCACCACGAAGCCATCCTGACCGCCATCCACCGCACGGGCGAAGGCGCGGAAGACGGCGATCTCTTCGGTGCAGGGCGAACGCAGATCCTCCTCCAGCATCGCCCGTCCGTTGGGATCCAGGTTGGCGGCGGCCTTCGCCAGTACCTCGGCCTGATAAGCGGCGACCTCAGCGGACGGGTCGATACGGCTGACGCGCAGATTGGCGACCGACTCGCCAATCGCCTCGGCGACATGGGCGGCGGGATCCGTGGTCGAGAGCTGCACCGGATGACCGCGTCGAGCGAGCGCCACGGCGATGGCCGCCGCCAGCGTGGTTTTGCCGACCCCGCCCTTGCCCATGGTCAGGATGACGCCGCGTCCGGCCTGCACCAGCTCATCCACCAGACCTGACAGCTTCCCCGGCAGGACGCAGTCGCTGTCCGGCTCATCGCCCGACGGCTGGATCAGCGCCGGATTCGCCATCTGGCGCAGGGCGTCGAGTCCCAGGGTGCCCAATGGCAGCAGCGGGGTGATGGTCGCGGGCAGCGCGGCGAGTCCGGTCGGCATCGCCGCCAGCGCCTCGGCACCGCGTCGCATCATGGCTCCGGCGATGGAGTCATCCGTTTCTGCCACGTCCAGCACACCATTGAGCGCCAGATGCAGATGGCTCACCCCGAGATCCGCCAGTTCCGCGCGGGTGCGCTCGGCCTCCCGGAGCGCGGCGGTTTCCGGGCGACTGACCAGGACCACCGTGGTCCGCTGCGGATCGGCGAGTTGCGCCACTGTCGCGGCATAAAGCGCCTGTTGTTTTTCCAGCCCGGCCAGCGGCCCGAGACAGGAGGCGCCGCCGGTGCTGGAGTCGATGAACTCGCTCCAGGCCGAGGGCAGGGTCAGGAGACGCAGGGTGTGGCCGGTGGGCGCGGTGTCGAAGATGACATGCTCGAACTGCGCTGTGGCGGCGGGATCGCCCAGCAGCTTGGAGAATTCGTCGAAGGCGGCGATCTCCATGGTGCAGGCGCCCGAGAACTGTTCTTCCATGCTGACGATAGCCGCAGCGGGCAGGAGGCCGCGATAGGGCGCAACCATGCGCTCGCGATAATCGTGCGCCGCCGCTTCGGGGTCGATGTTGAGCGCGAAGAGTCCCGACGCGCCGGGAATGGCCGTCGGCGTTTGGCCCAGCGCGACGCCCAGCACCTCATCCAGATTGGAGGCCGGATCGGTGCTGACGATCAGCACCTGCCGACCGGACTCGGCAAGTGCCAGTCCGGTGGCGCAGGCGAGCGAGGTCTTGCCCACGCCGCCCTTGCCGGTGAAGAAGAGGTGACGGGTGCGGGTGTCCGGGATCGCCATCAGCAGCACCCGCTGCCGGGCTTGCAGCAACCGGAATTGACCTGGACGCGGAAAGGGTTCGCGCTTGCTGGCGGAGCGGTCGGCGTCAAGTCCAGCTTCTCGATCAACTGGTCGCGCGACAGATAGGCACCCGTGGCGACGATCTGCCCATCGATCAGGGTCAGCGGCAGACGCTCCATGCCGGCTTCGATTTCCTTGAGCACCGACGGATTGGCGGTGAAAGCCTGGGGCTGCTGCGACAGGTTATAGCGGTTGACCGTGACGCCCTGTTCGGCCAGCCACAGCAGATCGGCATTGCACTGCACCAGCACCGGATCGACCTCGACGCCGCAGACGCCCGTGGAACAGCACATGGCCGGGTCGAAAATTTCGAGTGTTTTCATGCGAATATCTCATCAAGTTGGCAGGAATGGTTTTTTGAACCGCAAAGACGCGAAGGACACGAAGTGAAGGTGTTTAGGTGATTTCCGGAAAAGCTCGTGTCCGTGATCAAGTCTTTTTCGACAGGATTAACAGGATTGACAGGATTTTTTAAATTGCTGTTTTTAATCCTGTTAATCCTGTCTAAAAAACCGCTGCGGCTCAGTTTTCAGGCACGTGAGCCCCGGCCTCGTACCAGCCCCTGGTCCGGTTGACCACCCGCACCACCAGCAGCATCACCGGCACCTCAATCAGCACCCCGACCACCGTCGCCAGTGCCGCGCCGGACTGGAAGCCAAACAGCGAGATGGCAGCCGCCACCGCCAGCTCGAAAAAGTTGGATGCCCCGATCAGGGCCGAGGGACAGGCGACGCTGTGCTTCTCACCGACCGCGCGATTCAGCCAATAGGCCAGCGACGAGTTGAAAAACACCTGGATCAGGATCGGCACCGCCAGCATGGCGATGATCAGCGGCTGTCTGAGGATCTGTTCACCCTGGAAGGCGAACAGCAGCACCAGAGTCAAGAGCAGAGCGACGATGGAGGCATGACCCAAAGTCGCCAGAGTGGCGTCGAATTTGGCCTCGCCCTGCTTGAGCAGAACAGACCGCCAGAGCTGCGCGATGCCGACGGGAATCAGGATATAGAGCACCACCGAGGTCAGCAGCGTGTCCCAGGGCACCACGATGGACGAGAGTCCGAGCAGCAGCGCCACGATCGGCGCAAAGGCAAGGATCATGATGGCGTCGTTGAGCGCCACCTGTGTGAGCGTGAAATAGGGATCGCCCCCGGTCAGCCGGCTCCAGACGAAGACCATGGCGGTACAGGGCGCGGCGGCCAGCAGGATCAGCCCGGCGACATAGCTGTCCAGTTGATCTGCCGGCAGCCAGTCGGCAAAGACCATGCGAATGAAGATCCAGGCCAGCAGCGCCATCGAGAAAGGCTTGACCGCCCAGTTGATGAAGAGGGTGACGCCAATGCCCTTCCAGTGCGATTTGACCTGACCCAGGGCGCTGAAGTCGATCTTCATCAGCATCGGGATGATCATCACCCAGATCAGCACGCCGACCGGCAGATTGACCTGCGCCACCTCCAGCCGACCCAGAAACTGGAAGGGAGCAGGGAAGAATTGACCCAGGGCGATTCCGGTCACGATGCAGAGGGCGACCCACAGCGTCAGCCAGCGTTCGAAGACGCTCATGGGCGCCCCCGCAGCTTGTTTGGCAGTGACCTCACATTGAATGCTCATGTCGTCAGATCCCCAGTGCTTCACGGACGGCGGGCACCAGCCGCGCGCGGATCTCGTCGCGCACGGCGATGAAGGACTCCAGCGGCTCGCCGTGCGGGTCATGGAAGGGCAGATGGATACGCGGCACGGGACGCGGGAAGATCGGGCAGCTCTCTTTGGCGTTATCGCAGACTGTCACCACCAGATCGATGGGCTCGTCGAGCACGGCCTCGATGTTCTTGGGATGGAGCCCGTCGGTCGGCAGCCCGGCGTCATGCAGCGCAGCGATGGCGCCATCGGCCACCTTGGGTTGCGGACGGGTGCCGGCAGACAGGGCGCGCACCTGCCCCGCCAGATCATGCTTGAGGATGGCCTCGGCCATCTGCGAGCGGCAGGAGTTGCCGGTGCAGAGGACGAGGACCGTCTTGTGGACAGTGGTCATGAAAGCGGCCTCGTTTGATGCAGGTCGAAGTGGATGCGGTGTGGCGCGGAGATCAGGACACGCCGGAATCGCATTGGGATGGCGCGGGCATGCTCGTCTCGACTCCCATGCCGTCCCTCATGTGCATCAGGATCCGCAGCGCCCAGTCCGGCAGTTGCGGACAGATCCGATAGCGCATCCAGACCCCGTCGCGGCGCGCCAGCACCACACCTGCCTCGCGCAGCACTGCCAGATGACGTGAGACCTTGGGTTGCGGGGCATCAAGTGCGCTGTGCAGATCGCAGACGCACAGTTCATCAGCGTCCAGCAGCATGGCCAGGATGCGCCGCCGGATAGGATCGGCGAGCGCCTCGAAAAAGGCTTGGGGATTGATCATGATAAAGGCGATCTTGCTCATCAGGGGGGTATTATATGCGCAAAATCGGATATATCACAGCGAGCCAAACCACATTTAAAGCGGGATGCCTGGGAAGCATACGGTCTTGCAGGTCGGGTCAGGCGCGCGTGGTATGGCGCATTCGTGCGGCTCAAATCATTTAACGCGCCGTAACCCGATGTTTTTAGATGGAGCGGACTGCCGGCTACTTCCCGCCCCCCAGGGCATGGACATAGACCACCAGTTTTTTGATCTCCTGTTCGCTCAATTTACCCGCTGAGCTGAAGGCTGGCATCACCGCGTTGCGGGTTTCGGGAACGCCGGTCTGATTGACCCCATAGAGAATGGTATGTTTCGCACTGTCGTAACCGCCCGGCTCGAAACGCCAGATGCCATCCGTCAGATTGGCGGCGCCGACCGTGACGAAATCGCCGTTCGGCAGATCCAGCACATGGCCGTTCGCCTTCGCGCCATGGCAGGCAATGCAGCCCTTGGATTTGAACAGCGCCCAACCCTCCTCGCTGCCGCCCTGCCCTCCCGTCTCGCTCATCTGCACCACCCAGTTCGCCAGGGTGTCAGCTTCAGCATCGGTCAGGATGCTGCGATGTGCAGTCATGGCGCCCTGACGACCGCCCGCGACGGTTTCGGTGAGCTTGGCCGTGGTGCCGCCATAGAGCCAATCGTCATCAGCGAGAACCGGAAAGCCCGGATTACCCTGACCGCCGCTGCCATGACAGGCCGCACAGTTATCACCGAACAGCACCTTGGCGGAAGACAGGGTGTATTGCATCAGTCCCGGATCGGCGAGGATCTCGGTGGCGCTCAGGCTGCGGATCCGATCCTCGAATTGGGCGCGCTTGGCCGTCACCTGCTCCAAACCGCGTTCGTATTCCTTCATCTGGGTCCAGCCCATGATGCCGGGTGTCGCCTCCTGACCGACGGGCCAGCTCGGGTAAAGGATCGTATAACCGATCACAAAGAGAATTGAGGCCCAGAATCCCAGCATCCACCAGCGCGGCGGCGGATTCTGCAATTCGCGCAGATTGTCGTCCCAGACATGCCCGGTGTTGTTCTCGCCCGGAAAAGGGTTATTTTCCGCCATCGCTGTCTCCGTTGCGCTCGTTGTCTTCATCGAACGGGATATGCTTCATGGCTTCGAGCCGCTCCCGGTTCTTGGGACGAAAAACGTGGAAATAGGCCAGGATCATGAGCAGGAAGATGACAACGGTCAGGATGGTGCCGATCCAGTCATTGACCGTCATCGCCTGCCAGTTGGTCTGGAAATATTCAACCAGACTATTCACGGTAGACCTTCGAATCATCAAGCTTGACCATGGTGCCAAGAACCTGAAGGTAGCTCACCAGGGCATCCATCTCGGTCTTGCCTTCGACCAGCATGGCAGCCGCGATGTCTGCGTCGCTATAGGGCACGCCGACCACCCGTAAACCACGCATGTGACGCTTGATCGTTTTCGCCCTGAGATACGAGCTGTCGAGCCAGGGATAGCCCGGCATGACCGACTCGGGAACCAGCGCGCGCGGGTTACGCAGGTGCTGACGATGCCAGTCGTCGGAATATTTGCCCCCGACACGGGCCAGATCGGGACCGGTTCGCTTGGAGCCCCACTGGAAGGGGTGATCGAAGATCGACTCGGAGGCCAGCGAATAATGGCCGTAGCGTTCCTTTTCGTCGCGGAAGGGGCGGATCATCTGCGAATGACAGAGATAACAGCCCTCGCGCTGATAGACATCGCGCCCGGCCAGTTCGAGCGCGGTATAGGGGCGCACCCCGTCACCGGGCTTCCAGTTCCACTGTGCCTTGCCGGACTCATCGACCATGACGATGGGTTCACGCCCCGCTTTCTCCCACACAATTTCAGGGAATTGATTGTGCTCAAAGGTGTTTTTCATGATGAAGAGCGGGACAATTTCCACTAGCCCGCCCACTGACAGCACTAGCGCGGTCGCGATCAGCAGACCCCAGATATTGACCTCCAGCCATTCCTGGAAGCTCTTCACCTTGGTCTTGGGATAATCAGCCATGTTCGATCTCCCGGAGTCAGGCGGCAGCAGGCAGGGCGCGCGCCTTGTCCAGGCTGCCCCTGACGATGGACTGGCGAACGGTCATGAGCACGTTGAAGAGCATCACGGCCGCGCCGAGCAGGAAGATCATCCCGCCGATGGCGCGCATGGCGTAATAGGGGTGCATGGCGTCAACCGATTCGACGAAGGTGTAGGCCAGAGTGCCGTACTCGTCATAGGCCCGCCACATGAGCCCCTGCATGATTCCCGAGACCCACATGGCGACGATATAGATGACGGTGCCGATGGTCGCGGTCCAGAAATGGAAATTGATGAGCCGGATGGAATACATCTCGGTGTGAAAGAGGCGCGTCATCAGATGATAAATGGCACCGATGGAGATGCCGGCCACCCAACCCAGCGCGCCCGAATGCACATGACCGATGGTCCAGTCGGTGTAATGCGAGAGCGCATTGACGGTCTTGAGCGACATCACCGGTCCCTCGAAGGTGGACATGGCGTAGAAGGCCAGCGCAATGATGAGGAAGCGCAGGACATAGTCGGTGCGCAGCCGGTCCCAGGCGCCCGAGAGGGTCATCATGCCGTTTACGGCTCCACCCCATGATGGAATGATCATGGCGATGGAAACCGCCGCGCCGAGTGAACCGGTCCAGTCGGGCAGCGCCGTATATTGCAGATGGTGCGCGCCGAGCCAGACATAGCCGAACATCAGCGCCCAGAAATGTATGACCGACAGCCGGTAGGAATAAATGGGTCGCCCGGCCTGTTTGGGGATGAAGTAGTACATGATGCCGAGAAAACCGGCGGTCAGATAGAAGCCGACCGCGTTGTGACCCCACCACCACTGGATCATGGCGTCCTGCACGCCCGAGAAGATCGAATACGACTTGAACAGACCAACCGGAATGGCGAGGCTGTTCACCACATGCAGATAGACGATCATGATCATCATGCCGAGGAAGAACCAGTTCGACACATATATGTGCGAGCTCTTGCGGATGGCGATAGTCATGATGAAATTGATGGTGAAAGACAGCCAGACCACGGCGATCAGGATGTCGATCGGCCATTCCAGCTCGGCGTATTCCTTCGACTGGTTGATGCCGAAGGGAAGTGTCAGGACCGCCAGCGCGATGACTGCATTCCAGCCCCAGAAGGTGAAGCGGGCCATTTTATCGCTCCACAGCCGCACCCCGCAGGTACGCTGGACGCTGTAGAACGCCGTCGCCATCAGGGTACAGCCGCCGAAGGCGAAGATAACGGCGTTGGTATGCAACGGACGCAGACGCCCGAAGGAGAGATAGGGACTATCGAAATTCAGGAACGGCCAGGCCAGTTCCGACGCGATATAGACACCGACCGCCGCGCCCACCACCAGATAGACGACAGCCATGACGGTGAACCAGCGTACAACGTCGAAGTTGTATTTGTGCTCCAGGCTGGCTTGCATAGACCCCCCAGGGACGATGAGATGACAAGGAAAGCGACCAGGCATTCCAGCCATCGGATTCAAGGCCTCGCTCCCTGGGCGTCGTGGCCTTCATCACACTGGATCGCGTCGCGAAAGTCAACATGACTTGCTGTCACGAAATGCAGATGCTGAAATCCCCGTTCAGCGTTTGAAAGCCGCCGTCACCGTTTTGGCCGCGTTCATCTTTACGACACAGTTCCCCATTCCGCTGCAAACGCCGCCGCTCCAGCTAGCGAAAACATAGCCATTGGCAGGCTTGGGGGTCAAGGTCACTGAGGTACCACTAAAGTAGGGCTCCTTGCAGTCGCTGCCGCAGATAATGCCGATCGGGGCACTGGTGATCGTACCACCGCCGCCGTGCTTGACCGTCAGCGTGTATTTGGGGGCGACCTTAAAGGTGGCCGTCACCGTTTTGGCCGCGCTCATCGCTACCACACACTTTGCTGTCCCGCTACAACCGCCGCTCCACCCGGAAAACACATGACCGGTGGCTGGTTTGGGCGTTAGAGTCACATTTGCACCACTGACATAAGACGCCTTGCAACTGCTGCCGCAGTTAATCCCTGTCGATTGACTTGCAACAGTACCGCTACCCTCGCGCTTGACCGTCAGCGTGTATTTGGGGGCAACCTTAAAGGTGGCCGTCACCGTTTTGGCCGCGTTCATCTTTACAGTGCAGAGATCTTTGCCAGAGCAGGCGCCGCTCCATCCGGCAAAGACTGAACCAGATGCAGCCTTGGCAGTTGGGCTAACCGTCGCACCGACGGCATAAGTGCCGGCACCGCCAACCGTACCGCTACCAGCGCCCGCCTTCAGCACTTTGAGCGGATAGGTGGCGGTCGGGGGTAAAACAGCCTTGCCGTCAGCACGCTCCCGCTTGAAGGCCGGCCATAAGCCACCGTTACCGACCTGATACTCATCCGAGCCAAATTCCATGCTTTGGGCGTAGGAAAACTGATTCGACGCGTCCTCGAAGAGTTCGACGATGCCATTGCCTCCCGCGCCCAATCCAACGATCAATTCACCCCGACCATCGGCGTCAAGATCACCGACCGCCGGGCGGGTCTCGCCATTGAGCGCGCTGTACTCAGGCCAATCGACACCAACCCAGGCCATGGAAACGAGCGCGGCGGAGCGATAATCGAAGATCTCGACATTTCCGCCGCCTTTCTTGCCAAGACCCATGACAATTTCTGCGGAACCATCGCCATTCATATCACCAATGGCAGGGCGGGTTTCTCCCGATTGACCGGCATATTCGGCCCAAGAGAGATCGCCAAGCAACAACTCCTCTTCAACCAGAAGTTGATTCCGATCTGCGCTTGCAGCTGCCAGGGCGGCGGAGTCAAAGCCTTTCTTGACGAAAAAGGTTCCGCCAGGAATGTCAGCTCTCCCTGCCACCGGCCCCAAGCCAATCACGATTTCATCACGACCATCACCATCGAGATCGCCAACGGCAGGGCGTGCTGCACCATTGGACTGGTTGTATTCCGGCCAGTCGATGGCGGTCCAGCCGAGTGGCGCCAGTGCGCCGTTTTCCACCCGGAAGACCTGAATCAATCCCTGACCGCCAGCGCCAAGACCGATGAGCAGTTCATTCTTTCCATCGCCGTCGAGATCGCCAATCGCCGGATAGGTTTCGCCATTTGCTGTATTGTAATCAGGCCAACTGATCTGACCCCAGAGCAAGTGAGAAAAATCGTCATCAAGGATCTGGAAGCGTCCCCCCGGCATGCCCGGCTGTGTGGTGACCTGACCAAAACCGATGACGATTTCGTCCCGTCCATCGCCATCGAGATCCCCCGTCGCCACCCGTGCCTCGCCATTCAATGCGTTGTATTCCGCCCACCCTACGGGGACTTCCTGCTCAAACAGCCGGTTGAGATCCGCCACCTCAATCCAGCCTGACTTGTTGGATAAAGCACTGCCACCAACAACATACCGGAAGGATCCGGATGTCAGTTCATTTGAAAAACCGGATTCAGAGCCGTCATTTCCCCGCGCCTTGACTGAAAAATAATAAATGACATTCGGATCGAGATCGGAAAAGGTGAAACTGGTCTGATTGCCCACGTCCAGCGAGTGGTCGTACTGACGAGGCGCCTCGCCATAATAAATCGTGTATCCGGAGACGCGCTCATCATCGACAGGATCCCATTCCAGGACATAGGACTGAGCCGAAAATACCGCCTTGGAAGAAAAGATCAGAATGAACAAAAAACTGACCTTCAAGCTAAAATCAAAATGGTTTTTCATGAGATCGATTCCTCTCAATTCAATCCGGCAGGCCTGCACTGATCGACACTCAAGCCTATCGTTAAAATCAGACCAGAAATGATGACCGAGTCACAAAATTTATCACTCAAAAAAAAGAATCGACAGAAAAGCCCTCTTTATCAAGTATATCTCGCAAACGTCTGAGCGCATCCATCTGGATCTGACGGACCCGTTCGCGTGTCACGCCGAGTTCCAGGGCGACATTTTCGAGCGTCGAGTATTCATGACCGTGAAGACCGAAACGGCGCTCCACGACCTCGCGCTGCTTGTCGTTGAGCTGGCCCAGCCAGAGCTCAAGGTTGGTCTGGATATTGGTGTCCTGGATATGATTCGCCGGATCATTGACCGCCTCGTCCGACAACATATCAACCAGCGGTTTGTCGGCGTCCTTGCTGTAGGGCGTGTCGATTGAGGCGATGCGCTCGTTGAGTCCGAGCATGCGCTTGACCTCGCTGATGGGCTTGTCAAGCAGGGCGGCAATGTCTTCGGCGGTGGGTTCGTGATCGAGCTGCTGCGCCAGCCGGCGCGCCGCCTTGAGATAGAGATTGATCTCCTTGACGACATGAATGGGCAGCCGCACGGTGCGGGTCTGGTTCATGATCGCCCGCTCGATGGTCTGGCGGATCCACCAGGTCGCATAGGTGGAAAAACGGAAACCGCGCTCCGGGTCGAATTTCTCCACCGCTCGGATCAGTCCCAGATTGCCCTCCTCGATCAGGTCCAGCAATGGCAGACCGCGATTCAGATAACGGCGGGCGATCTTCACCACCAGACGCAGATTGCTCACAATCATGTGTGACCGCGCGGCATGATCGCCGTTCTGCGCCAGCCGGGCCAACTGGATCTCCTCCTCGGCCGTCAGGAGCCTGGATTCGCCAATTTCGTTGAGATACAGACGGGTTGCGTCGAAGTCGCCCTCACCGGAAGTGAAATGCTCGCGGCCCGATTCAACGATTTTCGCTTCGCTGACATCCGTATCAAGGAGGTCACTGACCTGGGTTTCCGTTTCCTCCATGAGCGGGCCTGAGTCATCGTCGAGCAGCAGTGATTCGCTGTCGATATCGGGCGGATTCTCGTTTGCCTGCTCGTGTGCCTGGCGGTCGTTGGCGATTGGCATCCACACCTCATTCGCGTCTCTCGAAAAGGTTTAGTTTCGTGGGGGCAGATAGAGCAGCGGATCAACGGCCGCACCCTCGCGGCGAACCTCGAAATGCAGGAGATAAGAGCCTTCGGTTCCCTGGCCGATTTCAGCAACAGGCTGTCCACGTTTGACGTGCGCCCCCTCCTTCACCAGCAGCCTGCGGTTGAAACCATATGCGCTCAGATACTGATCGTTATGTTTGACGATGATCAGGTTGCCGTAACTCTTGAGTCCATCGCCGCTATAGACCACCTGTCCGTCCGCGCTGGCAAGCACCTGCTCGCCGCTGCGTCCGCGGAGCCGGATACCCTGCCGGGTGCGATCATCGGCGCGGAATGTTTGCAGCACTGTGCCGGACAAAGGCCAGTCCCAGGTGATGCCGGAGGTATCGCGCAGCCCCCCGGCAGACGTTGCGACCTGATCCCGGCTGACCGGCTTCGCTGGCGTCACGTCACGCTGCCGGCCCGTTCCCGTCGCGACATCCGTCTTTTCGGTGATCGCTCCCGATGTTCTGGCAGCACGCCCGGGGGGAGTCGAGCCATCGGGTGGCTCGATGCGCAGCAGGGTCTCCGCATAGAGCGTGTAAGGCGGCTTCAGGTCATTCCATTGCGCCAGCCTGCGTGCATCGATGCGCAGCCGCTGGGCGACCAGACTCAGGCTGTCGCCGCGCCGCACAAGGTAATAGCCTGCTGGCACCGGTCCCGTCCAATCCCAACCCGAGACCGGGGCCGGTCCGGTCGTTGAACAACCGCCAAGCAACCAGGCCAGCCAGACACTGAGCGCCAGCGTCGGAAGCGCGCCCCGCACTGAACCAGACATGAAGTGTGGGGATCGCTGGCGCAGGAAAAAAGTCATGATTGCGGCTCAGGACAGGCTGTCAGATGATGACCGGCTCAGGAAACGGCCGCTCCCGTCAGCCAGCGCCCGAGCGTTTCCAGTGCGGCGTGCCGGGTCAGATCGACCTGGAGCGGCGTGATCGAGACGAAACCCCGGCGCACGGCATCGAAATCCGTCCCCGGCCCGGCATCCTGTTCCGGTCCCGCCGGCCCCACCCAGTAAATCGTGCGTCCGCGCGGATCCTGCCCCGTCACGACGGCTTCCGCCTTATGCCGGTGTCCCAGCCGGGTCGCCATGAAGCCATTGAGTTCGTCATACGGCCGATCCGGCACATTCACATTCAGAATGATGCTTGATTCGAGCGGTTGCTCGCACAGCCGGGTCACCAATTGCACCGCCACCCGCGCGGCCGTGTCGAGATGCCGGGGTTCATGTGAGGCGATGGAAACCGCCATCGAAGGCAGCCCCAGAAAACGCCCCTCGGTCGCCGCCGCGACCGTGCCCGAGTAGAGCACATCGTCGCCCAGATTCGGCCCGTGATTGATGCCCGCGACAACGATGTCGGGATCGGCCTCGGAGAGTCCGGTCAGGGCCAGATGCACGCAGTCGGTCGGTGTGCCATCGACCCGGATATAGCCATTGTCCATCCGTCTGGCCCGCAGCGGCACATCCAGGGTCAGCGAATTGCTGGCGCCGCTGCGGTCACGCTCCGGCGCCACCACGAACACCTCGCCAAGCTGGGCGAGTGCATCGGCAAGGGCGATCAAGCCCGGCGACTGATAGCCGTCATCGTTACTGACAAGGAGCTTCATAGGCTGTCGGGTATCCATCGGAAGCGTGAATTCAAGATGAGATGCCTGCTCGGCAAGGCGATGGGGAACACGGGGATCATACCCAAAAGGCTGGCATCCGGCATCCCGACCGCGTCAGGCGACAGGCACTGATATACTCGCGCCAAACGCCTCACCGATGACAGCCGACGAAACCGATGAAGCAACCCATCCAGGAGGCAGAGCTGGATCTGTTTCGACAGCAGGTCCAGGATGCCGAGCGGCTGCAACACGATGGCGCGGAGCCCTATCGCCGCAGACCGCCGCCCATCCCGCGACCACGTCTCCCCGAACTGCCGGAAGATGGCGTGACCCTGAGGCTGTCTGAAGCCGGGATCGAGACGCCCGAGTATCTGCTGTTTGCACGCCCGGGAATCCAGCGACGGGTGCTCGCCGATCTGCAACGGGGCGCGATTGAAGTCGGGCTGGAAGTGGACCTGCATGGCCTCCATGCCGAACACGCCCGGAAACTTCTCGCCGATTTTCTGGCCGAATGCCATCGTCGTCATGTCCGCTGCGCGCGGATCATTCATGGCAAGGGCCATCGGTCATCCGGCAATCAGCCCGTTCTCAAGCAAAAGGTCAATTACTGGCTGCGTTTATACGATCAGGTGCTGGCCTTCTGCTCGGCCCCCCAGCGTGACGGCGGTACCGGCGCGGTCTATGTGCTGCTGCGCAATCCCAACAAAAGGCAAGACCGAGAACGCTCCTGAACACCAATACCACGCTCTCCCGTTGGACCCGATGCCTCGCACTCGCCATCATGTTCGGTCCCGCCCCGTCCGTCGCGGCTGATCCGGTCATGGGCCTGGCCTATCAGCCCTATGTCGGTCAGTGGAGTCAGCAGGCGAACAATCCCTTTGCACCGGATCGCTTCTATACCCCGTCCTTCAATACCTATGCGGGCGGGATCGATATCGATCATCCTGAACAGTCGCTGCTGACCGCCCGACGCGAGGTCGATCTGCGCTTTGATCTGGCTGGACAGGTAAGCGGCATCGCCGCGCGCGGGACGCTGACCTTCAACCCGAATGCGCTGCGGGGCGGCACGCCGGAACAGTGGAGCCGCACCTGGTTCAGATTCCATGAGGGCACCACAGCCAAGCCGGCCAGCCACATCGAACATCAGGCATCGGTCTACCGTCAGCTTGCCTTTCTGGTCCAGCAGGCAAAAGGCGCACCGCTGACGCTGGCGACCTATGGCAGCGGGTTTCAGGCCGGCTACTGGCGCACGCTCAACAGTCGCAGCTATGCCGCACTCCCGGTCTGGACCGACAACCGGGTCAATTTCATCCCCGCCAATGGAGCGCCCAACCAGACTCGGGCTATCGATGAGATTTATTTTTATTTTCCGCCGACCGCCGCTTATGTGAAACCGGCACCCGAAAGGGTCACGCTGGAGACGACCGGCGCGCCCGGTCGCGATCTGGCGCTCCAGGCCACTCATCTCACGGTCTTTGAGCCGGCGCGCAAGGGCGCGCCTGACGCACGGCTCAATCCCGGATTCTTCGCTGGCGATGCCAATGGACAGATCGCGCTCGCCGCCGCCGAGATCAACGCCCAGGCGGGCAAACGACTGTTGACGATCAAGGCGGGCGTGGAGAATGTCGCGGTTGATGGTTCGCTGGTCAACGACCGCATGCGCTTCGCGATCCTCGCCGCACTGGCCCAGGCCCAGGTCGCCAATGCGCGTTATCCCGGCACCGTGACGCACCTGATCATTTCAAACGAATACGGTCAGGTTGAGGATCCGCACAGTGATCATCTCAGCAGCACCGGGCAGATCACCGAGATGGTTCGTTTTGCCAAAACCAGAATGGCATCGGGCGGGGACTTTGCCGGGCTGAATCTGCGCATCGGGGTACGGGGTCACAGCTTCCGCGCGGTCGATCCCAAATCGACGAATCCAGCTGTCCGGCGCTTCAGTCAGGATGTCGCCGCGCTGGTCAAGGAGGTGGATTTCCTCATGGAAAATCTCTATCCGAGCCCGGAAGCGGTCGCCGCCGCGCGGACAGACGGCCACTGGGATGCCTATTTTGCCCCTGACACCGGCGAACTCAACGCCCAATGGCGTCAGTTCCAGCAGGCCATCACCAGTGTCGCCAGGGGGCGGGAGATCGAGCTGATGATCGGCGAGACCGGCCATCCCACCAAGGGTATTGCATTCAACCTGCCGGGCTACCCGGCTGGCCCAGATACCGCGTCAGCGGATTCGGCGTTCGCAGTGATCGCCAGGGCGGTGGATCCTTCCGGCACCCGTATCGGTCAAAGCGGGATCAAAACCTTCCGGGAATATTTCAATGAGGAACTGGCCACCGCCTTTCTCACCGGAGTCTTTCGGTGGTCACGCGAGACTGGCGTGCAGATCCATGTCTTTGAAGCCTTCGACGAACCACAGAAATTCGTTCAGAATCTCCCTCTTCCCGGTCTGACGCTGAGGGCATCGACCCTGAATCATGCCGGGAGCCATGGCGCCGAAGGCTTCTATGGTTTGTTCGCCTATACCGGCGTGGCTGATTTCCAGGTCCGACCGCAGACGCGCACCCGGTTAGCGCCCGGTTCAAAGCTGATGAACGCGCTCCCCGCCGGTCTGGACTGGACCGCTCAGTTCGATGGGCGCTTCCATGCCAAACTGCCCGGATTCGATTTTGCCCGGACTGCCGCATCCTTTACTGTCATCTCGCACTGATACCATCCGCACCCATGCTGACCTATCCCGATCTCGACCCCGTTGCCCTCGCCATTGGACCACTCCAGGTTCACTGGTATGGGCTCATGTATCTGCTCGGCTTCGCCATTGCCTGGACCCTGGGGCGCTGGCGTGGCTCGCGTCCCGGTTCCGGCTGGACCGGCGAGATGGTGGATGATCTGGTCTTTTACTGCGTCATCGGCGTGATCGCTGGCGGACGGCTGGGCTACATGCTCTTTTACGGCTTCGATCAGATCCTTGCCAATCCCTTGAATCTGCTCAAGGTCTGGGAGGGCGGCATGTCGTTTCACGGCGGCCTGATCGGCGTGCTGCTGGCCGTCCTCTTTTTCGCGCGTAAACAGGGGATGCATTTCTTTCAGGTGGCCGATTTTCTGGCGCCGCTGGTGCCGCCCGGACTCTTCGCCGGACGTCTCGGCAATTTCATCAATGGCGAGCTCTGGGGTCATCGCACTGACCTGCCCTGGGGCATGCGTCTGCCCTGCCGCGAATTTCCGAACCAGTGCGAGGATGCTGCCACAAACGCAGTCTGGAGCGCGCCGGTCCATGCCTCGCAGCTCTACGAGGCGGTGCTCGAAGGTCTCGTGCTCTTTGCGATCCTCTGGCTCTTTTCGCGCCAGCCGCGCCCCATGATGGCCGTATCGGGTCTGTTCCTGTCGGGCTATGGAGTCTTCCGTTTCATGGTGGAGTTCGTGCGTCTGCCGGACGCCCACATCGGCTATCTGGCCTTCGGCTGGTTCACCATGGGGCAACTGCTGACGCTGCCCATGATCCTCGCGGGCGCGCTCCTGCTGGGACTGGCCTATCGCAGCCGCGCCAGCGTCGAACAAAAAGCGGATTGACGATCCAAACCATTCGGTCCGCACAAGCGGACCGAACGGTTTGAGAACAAGACATAAAAAAACCGGCCTTCAAGCCGGTTTTTTGATCAGGCCATGGCCTTGATGTGGGCGTTGAGCCGGCTCTTGTGCCGCGCCGCCTTATTGGCATGGATCAGACCCTTGCGCGCGGCGCGATCAATGCGCGGCACGGCGTCTTTATAGGCTTGGGTGGCAGCTTCCTTGTCCTCTGCCCGGATCGCCTTGATCACCTTCTTGATAAAGGTGCGCAACGCGCTGCGCTGCGCCATGTTGCGCTGACGGCGGACTTCCGACTGACGTGCGCGCTTACGGGCCTGTGGTGAGTTAGCCAACGTGGTCTCCTGAAAAATCCGGCGGTTTGAATCTGGGTTCAAATGTCAAGACCGCGCATTCTTCACAAAACCAGCCCGGTTGTCAACGTATCAGATCGCCGTGTCGTCACAGGAGGGATGCAGCATGACGGCATGAACGCATAGAATGGCGATCAGATCTGCACCTCATGAGGAGCACTGCACAGATGGCAAGCCAGCCGTTCAGGGATCGGATCTTCGCGATTCCCTGGTTCGATTTTTTCCGTCTTCGTCCCTATGGGGACAGTCTGGCCACGCCTGCCGTGATGGTCTGGCTGGGCTTTGCCTGGGTCGTCATCCTGCTGATGGCCAGTATCGAAGGCATCGTCTGGGGACTGGTCGGCGCCTCCATCGTGCCCGAAGGGGTGGCCTGGCTGCGTCCGATCGCCGGGCTGTTCCTCTTTGTGCTGATCTTCGCCATCATCTGGATCGTCGATGCCTCGCTGATCCTGTCCGAGCGCCCGCCACTGCGCGCACGACGCTGGCAGCCGGGCGCCAACCAAGGGTTTGGCGCCTTGCTGCGCTGGGGTTTCGGACTGGTGGTGCGGGTCGCCATCGTCGCCGTGTCGCTCTATGTCACGGCGCCTTTTCTGGCCAAACTGATCCGGGCCGACGACATCGCCTCCTATCATCAGCGTCAGGTCGAACAGTATTACGCCCAGCGTGACGCGACACTGAGCGGTCAGACCCGTGAGCGAACCGCACAGATCGAGTCATTGTTCCGCGAACGCGCCCAGCCGCTGGAGATGCGGATCGCGCAACTCAACCAGTCGCTGACCGCAGAACGTCAGCGGCGCGCCGAAATTGAAGCGGAATATGGACCCGAACTGGAGGTGCTGCGGCGCGATCTGACTGAGGCGCAGGCGCGCGTCGGCAATGAAATCCTGGGTCGCGAGGGTCGCCCTGAAGGACGGGGTCCGGAGGCGCGCAAATGGGAAGCGAACGCCAGCCGGCTGGCCGAACAACTGACCGCCAAGCAGACTGAAAGCGACACGCGCACCACCCTGATCGCGCAGCGGATCGCCGAGATCGAGCTGGAACTGCGCACCGCCTCGGACGAGCTGCAACGGCTGCGTCAGGAACAGCAGACACGCATCGACCAGATCGCGGCTGAGGTTGCAGCGCAACAGGTCGCCGCCCTGCCGCCGCGTCTCACCTTTGCAGCGCGCTCCAAGGCGCTGCATGCGCTGCGCGCGAGCCCGGATGAAAGCGGTGTTCCCCATTTCGAGACCGTGGAAGGTTTTGCTCAGGCGGCGCTGGGGGTTCTCTTTTTCGCCCTGATGGCACTCAAGCTGTTCGAGCCGCCAGCGGTGCGCGCCTATTTCAACGAAACCATCCAGTTGCAATACCGGAAATATCTGGTGGGCGGTCTGGCGGATATTCCGGGCTTCGAGCTGCCGGAGGATCTTGCGCAACGGCTCAATCCGGTGGAATTCGCCCGACGCTGGCAGGCTTACGAGAGCGATCCGGCGAGTTTCTACGCCGAGCGTCTGGCGCTGCTTGAAGTGCGTGAGCCCTTGCTGGCGTTCGCGGCCCAGCAGTCGTTCGAGCAGGCCGTGCTGGAGCGGCGTCAGGACAATCTGGATGATGAGCTGGAGTTTGCGCGCCGCCGCCGCGAACGCGAACTCACCGCCTATGATCAGGAGCTGGCGCTGCGGACCACACAACTGCAAACCCATTTCGAGCAGGAGGCCGAGGCGCGGCGCGAACTGCTGCGGGCCGAACTGGCGACCGAGCTGAAACAGGCGCGCGAAGACTGGGCGCGTCGCAAACACCAGGAAGAAGAGGATCTGCGCCAGCGCAAGGCGTCATTCGAACAGGCACAGGAAGAGGCGCGGGAAACGCTGCGCCTGCGCGAAAAAGAGCTGGAACAGTTGCGCGAGCAGAATCTTGCTGCCGCCCGGCAGACCGAGATCGCCACTCAGCAGGCGCATGAACGACAGCTTGCCGAGCTGGACATCAAACGCGAGCGCGAGGCCCACCAGAGGCGCCTGAACGCCATCCGTGAGGAACTGGCCCGACTGCGCGGGCTGGAGGCCAAACACAGCGGGGAACGCCAGGCCATCCGCGAGGCGGGACGCAAGCTGCGCGAATCACTCGATGCCGCCGTCAAGCAGCTCGCAACCCTGGAAATGGAGTTCACCGCGCAACAGACGCAGGCGGCCCATCTGGAGCAGATCATCGCCGATGAGGTTCGGATGGCCGAAGCGGCCAAAACGCAGCGGAAACGCTTTTGGTCGCGCGGCGACCAGGTCGATGACAGCAAACGGGCGCGCGAGGCCAGACGGGAACTCAAGACCCTCGACAAAGCGCAACGCACCACGCGCGAACGTCTCGACCGGTTACGCGAAGATTTGCACGGGCTGGAACAGCGCGGCATGGCCAACGCCGGACTGCTGCGCGAAGCGGAAGACCGTGTCGCGTCCATTCAGGCGCGCATTCTCTTCTACGAAGATCAGCTTGGCGTCCTCATCTGCTCGAACCATGACCGTGCAGAGGATGAGCCTGAGTCGCGCCTGCATAGCTGATTTCCTGAAAATTCATATCTGATACACGCCTAAAACAGACAGGATGAACAGGATTTCCCAGGATGGGCAGGATTTTCAGGTCATTGTTTTTAATCCTGTTAATCTTGAGCCATCCTGTTAACCCTGTCCATTGACAGCGTTTCGGGCGCAGGCCCGGCGAGCGTCCCAGGACGCTCGCCGGGCGGGTCTTCAGCGTGCGCCCTTGAGCGCCGCATGCGCCGCCGCCAGTCTGGCGACCGGCACGCGCGGACCCGAACAGCTCACATAGTCAAGCCCGGCATCATGGCAGAAGGCGATGGATGCCGGGTGGCCGCCGTGCTCGCCGCAGATGCCGACATGCAGGTCGGGTTTTGCCGTGCGCCCCCAGTCCACCGCCAGCCGCATCAGCTTGCCCACGCCTTTCACGTCCAGCGTCTCGAAGGGATTGTCCTGAAGGATTCCCGATTGATTGTAGAAGGGCAGGAACTTGTTCTCGGCATCCTCACGCGAGAACGAGAAAGCGGCCTGGGTCAGGTCATTGGTGCCAAAGGAGAAGAACTCAGACTCTTCGGCCAGGGCATCGGCCAGCATGCAGGCCCGCACCACCTCGATCATGGTGCCGAACTTGAAGGGCACAGCCTGACCCGCATCCGCGACGACCTCGGCGTGGATGCTGTCGACGAACGACCGGACCTTGCGCAGCTCCTGCGCGGTGCAGACCTGGGGCACCTTGATCTGCGGATGGACCTCGATCCCGGCCTTCACACAGTCGGCCGCTGCTTCCAGGATCGCCCGGATCTGCATCTGGTAGATCTCAGGGAAGGTGATGCCGAGACGCACCCCGCGATGCCCGAGCATGGGATTGGTCTCGTAGAGCGCCCGCACCTTGCGCAGCATCGCCTCCTTCTTGCCGATCGCCTCTTCGATCATCGCCGGATCGAACAGACGCCGCATCGAGTCAACATCCTCACGGACCTTGTCCGACTTGTGCAGCAGGCCCATGGTGCCGGACAGCACCGTCATGCCATAGGCCGCCTGTGAGAGCGCGTGCAATTCCTTGAGTTCGCGCCGGAGGACATCCTCGTTCGGCAGGAACTCGTGGATCGGCGGATCGAGCAGGCGGATGGTCACCGGATAGGGCGACATCACCTCGAACAGCTCGCGGAAGTCCTGACGCTGGAGCGGCAGCAGCCGGTCGAGCGCCTCCTGACGCTGTTCAGGCGTTTCGGCGACGATCATCTCAATGACGATCGGCAGTCGCGCCACGTCATTGAACATGCGCTCGGTGCGCGCCAGACCGATGCCGACCGCGCCATAACGGCGTGACCGGCGGGCGTCGTTCGGGGTATCGGCATTCGCCATGACCTTGAGTCGGGCCATCTCGTCCGCCCAGCCGAGCAGGGTGTCGAGTTCGGGGGTGAAATCCGGCTCCACCGTCGGGATGGCGCCCAGATAGACCTTGCCCGAGGTGCCGTCGATGGTGATGACATCGCCTTCCTTGAAGCTGGCGAGTCCGACCCGCGCCTCGCGCCGGTTGACATCGACGCTGATGCCCTCGGCGCCCGCGACACAGGGCTTGCCCATACCGCGCGCGACCACCGCCGCATGCGAGGTCTTGCCGCCGCGCGAGGTCAGGATGCCTTCGGAGGCGAAGAAGCCGTGAATGTCCTCCGGCTTGGTCTCCTCGCGCACCAGGATGACCTTGTTCCCCTGTTCCTTGCCCAGAAGTTCGGCACGATCCGCATCGAAGACCGCGATGCCGGACGCCGCACCGGGCGAGGCGGACAGACCCTGGGCGACCGGTTCGACCTTGACCGTCGGATCCAGATGCGGAAAGAGCATCTGTTCCAGCGATTCGGGCGCAATCCGCAAGAGCGCCTGTTCCTTGGTGATGAGCCCCTCCTGCACCATCTCGACCGAGGTGCGGACCATGGCAATCGAGTTCATCTTGCCGTTGCGGGTCTGGAGACAATAGAGCTGACCGCGCTCGATGGTGAACTCGAAGTCTTGGACCTCGTGATAATGCGCCTCCAGCTTGTCGCGCAGCGCATCGAGCTGGGCCGCGAGACCGGGCATCGCGGACTCGTTCGCCAATTGGTCGATGGCGGTCGGGGTGCGGATGCCGGCGACCACGTCCTCCCCCTGCGCATTGACCAGATATTCGCCGTAGAGCTTGTTCTCGCCGGTCGCCGGGTTGCGGGTGAAGGCGACGCCGGTCGCCGAATCGTAGCCCCGGTTGCCGAAGACCATGGTGACGACGTTGACCGCCGTGCCGTTGGCCATGTCGGGCGTGATGTTGAACTGACGACGGTAATCGACCGCACGCTTGCCGCCCCAACTGTTGAAGACCGCCTTGATCGCGATCTCAAGCTGCTCATAGGGATCGCTTGGGAAGGGACGGCCGGTCGCGGCCTCCACCACGCGCAGAAAGCGCTCGCTGACCTGCTTCAGTTCGCTGGCTGAAAGACCCACGTCCTGCTTGACGTGCGCGGCCTCTTTGATGGCCTCGAATTCCTTGTCGAAGGCGGCATCCGGTACGCCGAGCGCGACCTTGCCAAAGAGCTGGATGAAGCGCCGGTAGGCGTCATAGCCGAAGCGCGGATCGTCGGTCGCGCGAATCACGCCTTGCAGGGTTTCAGCGTTCAGACCCAGATTGAGGATGGTGTCCATCATGCCCGGCATGGACATGGCTGAACCCGAGCGCACCGAGACCAGCAGCGGATTGTCGGGATCGCCGAAGCCCTTGCCGGTCTTCTGTTCCAGGGCGCGCATCTGCGCGTGCACATCATCCATCAGACCGGCGGTCAAATTGCCATCCGGCGAATCCAGATAGGCCAGACAGGCATCGGTCGAGATCACGAAGCCCGGCGGGACGTTCAGCCCGATCTGGGTCATCTCGCACAGATTGGCGCCCTTGCCGCCGAGCAGCCGCTTGTTCTTGCCGTCTCCTTCCTCAAAGGCGAAGACATGTTTGGTGGTGAGCGTGTCCATCGATGATTGCCTCTCTCGTCAGTTGGTTTGATAGAGATTCCGATCCTCGCTGAGCCCGATGAGCATCGGGCCAGAACCCTATTCTGGCATTTTGCAGCGGGTTGTTGGCGAAAAACGGCGTTCACTGCGCTTGCGAAAATCAACGCCATCATCAGCGTCTGCCACGCAGACGACAGACCGCGCGAAACCGTGCACTGCCAGGAGTCGACCCGGACTGCCAAAATAGCGTAATCTTAGCCCCCAGATCGTCGCCACGGGCCGTCGGCTTGACAGCCTTCAGCCGCACACCTAGCATCCGCCGCCACCATCGACAGACCCCAGACACGCATGGACCTTTCCACGATTCGACACCCTGTCGCCGATGACTCGAAGGCGGTGGACGCCTTGATCCTGCGCCGACTCCAGTCCGATGTCGTGCTGATCAACCAGATCGGCCACTACATCGTCAACAGTGGCGGCAAGCGTCTGCGCCCGCTCTCCGTGCTGCTCGCGGCACGCGCCTGCGGGTACAGCGGCGAACGCCACATCGATCTCGCCGCCGTGGTGGAATTCATCCACACCTCCACCCTGCTGCACGACGATGTGGTGGACGGCTCGGAGCTGCGCCGCAACCGCGAAACGGCCAACGTCGTCTGGGGCAACGACGCCAGCGTGCTGGTTGGCGACTTCCTCTATTCGCGCGCCTTCGAGATGATGGTCGATGTCGGCAGCATGCGGGTCATGGAAGTCCTCGCCCACGCCACCAACCGCATTGCCGAGGGCGAGGTGCTGCAACTCCTCAATGAACGCGATCCGGATACCGACGAGGCGCGTTACATGGAGGTCATCACGCGCAAAACCGCGACCCTGTTCGAGGCGGGAGTCCGTCTTGGCGCAGTGCTCGCCGAAGCGCCGCAGGAGATCGAGGACGCCGCCGCCGAATACGGCCTCAGTCTCGGCATCGCCTTCCAGTTGATCGACGATGCACTTGATTACAGCGTCGATAATGCCGAGCTGGACAAGAATGTCGGCGACGATCTGGAAGAAGGCAAACCGACACTCCCGGTCATCCGCGCCATGGCGGTCGGCACACCCGAACAGCGCGCCCTGCTGCGCGACGCCATTGAGCACGGCGGACGCGACCGGATCGACGCAGTCACCGAAGCAATTGCGTCCACCGACGCAATCACCTATACTTTGCAGCTCGCGCAATCCTATGCGACGCGAGCGAAAGATGCGCTTAAAGCCTTGCCCCCATCTTCCGCGACCGAGTCGCTTGCCATGATGGCGGACTTTGCAGTCAGTCGCATGCATTGATGCGCAATTCAATTACGGGGTGTAGCTCAGCTTGGTAGAGCGCTGTCTTCGGGAGGCAGAAGTCGCAGGTTCGAATCCTGTCACCCCGACCAATTTTCCCGAATCAAATCAGCCGCTTCACAGCGGCTTTTTTGTGCCTGTTGATCCTCCTTCCTGGGTTGTGAACCGCCCCGGGAATCTCGGAGACTCGTTAATGTGAGTCACACGGCCATGGCTGACTCAGCGAGTAGCCGATAATAAGCCTCTTCGGCCTCGGCGGGTGGCACATTGCCGATCGGTCCGAGCAGGCGCCGATGGTTGAACCCGTCAACCCAAGCCAACGTCGCCAGTTCCACCGCCTCTCGGTTTTTCCAGGACTGGCGGTGGATCACCTCCGCCTTGTAGAGGCCATTGATCGTTTCGGCCAAGGCATTGTCGTACAAGTCGCCCACGCTGCCGACCGATGTCTCAATACCCGCTTCGGCCAAGCGCTCGGTATAACGAATTGACACAGATTGCACCCCGCGATCACGGTGATGGATCAAACCGCCCTGATCAGGCGGCTGGCGTGCGAAGAGGGCCTGTTCCAAGGCATCGAGCACGAAGTCAGCCCGGGCGGCGCTGGACACCGTCCAGCCCACGATGCGCCGGGCAAACACGTCGATGACGAAGGCGACGTAGACAAAGCCTTGCCAAGTCCTGACGTAGGTGAAATCGGAGACCCACAGGGCGTTGGGGCGTTCAGCCTGGAACTGACGGTTGACCCGATCCAGCGGACAGGGCATCGCCGGGTCTTTTGACTGTCCGTCCCCGGACCACGCCTTTCAACCCCATCTGGTGCATCAGGTGCTCGCCGGTGCAGCGTGCCACGTCGATGCCTTCACGTTGCAACTGCCGCCAGACCTTGCGCACGCCATATACCTGGAAGTGCTCATCCCAGATGCGCTGGATGTGCGCCATCAGCCCCGCGTCGCGCTGGGCGCGGGCCGAGCGCCGGCCAGGGTCGGCACGTTGGGCTGCGTGCCGGTCGTACGTCGATGGGGCGATCGGCAAAACCTTGCAGATCGGCTCGAATTGTCGTCGATGAAGGCCGTCATCGCTTCAAGGGGCGGTCGAGCTCCGCCTGGGCAAAATACGTCGATGCCTTGCGTAGAATTTCGTTCGCCTGGCGCAGCTCCCGCACCTCCCGCTCCAGCGCCTTGACCCGCTCGGACTCGGCGGTCGTCACACCCTCACGTTGACCGCTGTTCTTGTCGGCCTGGCGGATCCAGCGACGCAGCGTCTCAGCCGTACAGCCGATCTTGCCGGCAATCGAGACGATCGTGGCCCATTCGCTGTCATGCTCGCCCGGGTGCTCGCGGACCATCCGAACGGCGCGCTCACGGACTTCTGGGGAATACTTGGTTGCTGTTTTCATCGCTCCATCCTCTCAAAGGTTGGAACCTCCGAGAAACCCGGGGCGGTTCACCCTTTCGGCGACAGGCACGACACGACATTAGCGAGGCAGTCGTGGGAGGGCGCTCCGTTACGAAAGGGCGCGAGTCGTCGCAGCCAGCCCACCGTCACCGTCATGTCATCCTCCCTGGTTAGCATCCATCCCCACCCGGCGAACTGCCGGGGTCGGCTTGCATCTATTTTTGTTTTCCAATTCTTTCAACGGATAAGGCATTCAGACCATGAGCATCTCCAGACGCCAGTTCCTCAGGATCGCCGTCGTTTCCGCCGCCAGCGCCTCCCTGGGGGCGACCGCGAGTCAGGCCGCAACGGAATCCGCCGACATCGACCCATCCGGCGCAACGGGCGCCCCCAAGATCAGCCGCGTCCGCTTTCCGCAATCCGTGGCTTCGGGGGATCCCAAGCCGACCAGCCTGATCCTCTGGACCCGGGTGCGCAGCGATAGCGGAGCCGATGTCAGTCTCCGTTTGCAGGTGGCGAAGGATGCGGCTTTTGCGAAACTCGTGGTGGATACCGAGCTTTTGGCCAGCGCCGAACACGACCATTGCCTGAAGGTCAAGGTCGTGGATCTGGCGCCTTACACCAATTATCGATATCGCTTCCTCTATGGGAGCAAGACGCCCGTCTCCTCGCCCGTTGGCCGGGCCAGAACCGCTCCCCTGGCGGATGCCGACGTGCCCGTGCGGTTCGGCGTGGTGGTCTGTCAGGACTATATCGACGGTTACTACAACGCCTATGCCCTGATGCAAAATCGTGACCCCAACCTGGACTTCATCGTCCATCTGGGCGACTACATCTACGAATACGATCATGGCACCGGCGGTGAAGGGGACGACATCGCCGCGCGGGCCATTCGTTTTCCCGACCAGTCGCCGGGCGCCTGGGTCAAGGCCAACTGGGAGCAGGGCGGCAAGGATTCCAAGGCGGCGCGCAGTCTGGAAAATTACCGTCACCTCTACCGGGTCCACCATGGCGACCGCATGCTGCAACGGATCCATGAACGCATCCCCATGCTGCTGATCTGGGACGATCACGAATTCTCCGATGACTGTTACGGGGCGAGCGGAACCTATTCCAATGGCCGTATCAAGGAATACGACCCCGAACGCCGACGGAACGCGCAACAGGCCTTCTTCGAGTATCTGCCGGTCGATGAAGACTTCGCCGACGGGATCGACGACACTCAGGCCCTCGACCCGCCACTGAACGACACCTATCGCTCGACCGCCAAACCGGGTCGCGGCTGCTGGAGAACCCTGCGCTTCGGTCGGCACCTGGAGATGTTCCTGGCCGACTACCGCACCTATCGCCCCGATCATCTCATCCCCGAGGACGCCTTTCCGGGTCAGGTCGTTCTCGACAAGGCCGCGCTGATCGCCCTGTTCGAGGCCCAGTATCCCGGTCAGGGGGCGGCCATCTACGCCGCCCAGAGCGGCAGCTTCTCCGCCTATACCGCCCTCTCCAGTCTGCCTGCGGGTTACGCGGACCATGCCGCAGCCTACACCCAGGTCCTGATGGGAGTGCTGACCCAGGTCTATCTGGCCGAGGGCCTGACGGCGACCAAGGCGCAGGCCAAGGCCACCAGGGATCTGTCAGGGCCGATCGCCGTGCGCTGGTTCAACGGACTGCTCGCCCAATACAACGCCACCGTGCCCCCGGCCCAGCAACTGCCGCCGATCGACAGCGCCACCGAATCCAAGCTGGAGCGCGGACTGGACTACACCCTGCTGGGGAAGACCAGCTTCTTCTCCTCGGTCGGCGCCCGCTATGGGGTGGTCAAGGCGACCTATGACCTGCTGGCGGCCGCCAGATACAAGGGGCGACCGGAAAAGGTGCTCGGCGCGCAACAGCAGGCAGCGCTGGATCGGTTCATCGCCACCAGCGACGCCAGCTTCCTTTGTCTGGCGAGTTCGGTCTCCACCGCCTCGCTGGTGTGGGATCTGACCGAGGTCGACGAATTCGCGCCCATCGGCTTCAACCAACGCTTCCTCGCCAACGTCGATCATTGGGACGGCTTCCCCACCCGCCGCCAGGCCATCCTCTCGGCCCTGCAAGAGCGCGGCAAAACCTTCGTGGTTTCCGGCGACATCCACGCCTCCTTCCTGACCCAGTGGCGCCCCGATCCCGGCAACCTCAATGCGGTCGCCGATTTCACCGCCACGTCCATCTCCTCCACCGTGTTCAACCGCTTCGTCGAACTGACCGTCGAGGCGCTGTCCGATCTCCTGAACACCCCGGAGATGCAGGCCAAGGCTAGGGAATTGCTGGTGGACGGGCTCGACGACACCCTGAAATCGGGCTTCGCCAACGTCTATCCGCACTCCGAACTGCGATACGCGCTCACCCGCGAGAATGGCTATGCGGTCATCGCCGTCAACGCCGATCAGGTGCAGGCCACCTACCGCACCTTCCCTCACGCCCAGGCCAAGACCCCCGCCTCCAACACCGGCGCTGGGCTGACCGTCACCACCGCCCGGTTCCGTTTCGACGGACGGGAGATCACAGCGATTTAACCGATCCGCAGCGGGTGAGGCGCAGGGACGCGCCCGCATCCATGACCCGCGCCGGTTGGCTGGGATCCCCAGAGCGAAACACAAACTGAAAATAACACATATCGTGCTTGACGCAGTTTAATCTCGCATAGTGCGCGCGTCAGGACCGAGAGGCACGGCGGACTGTCTCAGCCGCGGCCCGTCCAGCAGAAGCACTGCCAGCAGAAAGACCGCCAGACAGAGCGTACCGACGACGAGCGCATGCCAGTCGAGCACGGGTTGCAGCCACAGGCTCGCCAGATAGAGCGCCACGCCGAAGGCGACATAGCCCAGCACCCGCCAGATTTCGTAGGGAACCGGATAATAACGCCGCCCGAGCAGATAGGACATGACGACCATGGAGACATAGCAGACCAGATGCGCCCAGGCCGCACCCGCATAACCGTAGATCGGCACCCACCAGAGCAGCAGCAGGATGGTGATCCCCGCGCCAGCCAGTGACACGCCCGCCCCCAAGAGGGTGCGATCAGTCAGCTTGTACCAGATCGAAAGATTGACATAGATGCCGAGAAACAGCCCGGCCAGCAGCAGTACCGGCACCACATCCAGCCCTTCCCGATAGGCCGCACCGACGAAATACTGGAAGAGATCCAGATAGAGCGTGACCAGCAGGAAGAGAAAGACGCAGCAGATGACGAACCAGTTGAGCACCAGCGCATAGGTCTGGCGCGCGTCCTGCTGTTTGGCATAACTGAAAAAGAAGGGCTCACCCGCATAACGGAAAGCCTGAATAAAAAGCGCCATCAGGATCGAGAGCTTGTAACTGGCGCTGTAGATGCCGAGTTGCGCCATATTGGTGGCGTCATCGAAGGGCAGCAGATATTTGAGCGCGGCGCGATCGAGCATCTCGTTGATGATGCCGGCGAAACCGATGACGACCATCGGCAGCGAATAGCGGATGAGAGGATTGAAGAGATTCGTCTGAAAGCGCCCGCGAAAACCATCCCGCAACTGGGGCGCCAGCAGCATCAGCTTGAGCAGACTCGCCACCAGATTGGCGATAAAGACATAGCCGACGCCGATGTCTGGATCCCAAAGCTGCCCAAGCAGGGAGTGCGGATCGGTCTCGAAGGCGCGCCGGCAGAGATAGATGAAAAAGATCGTCAGACCGACATTGACGCCGATCTCCAGCAATTTGATCGTGGCGAAACGTCCCGCCCGATCCTCGGCCCGCAGCCGCGCGAAGGCCACCGCGCCCACCGAATCGAGCGTCAGGATGGCGGCAATCCACCAGATGTATTCAGGATGCCCTGGATGACGCAAGAGCTCCGCAATCGGCTCGCGCAGCAGGATCGCCGCCAGCAGAAACAGTGCGTTAACCAGCACCAGAAAGCGCAGCACGGTCGCATAGACATTCTCCGCCGGCCATTCGCCACCGGCGCGAAACCGGAAATAGCCGGTCTCCAGACCGAACATCAGCAGCACCGCCAGAAAGCCCATATAGGCATAGAACTCAGCCACCACCCCATACTCAGCCGGGGCGAAGGTATAAGTCAGCACGGGCACCAGCAGATAATTGAGAAAGCGTCCGAAGACGCTGCTGACGCCATAGACGGCCGTCTGCGAGGCAAGTCGTTTGAGTGGGTTCAAGGTCGGGAGTCCGGGATGGTTTGACGGCGGATCGGGGCGCATTCTAACCTACGAATCCCGTGCCTCGGCGCCACATCACAGACCTGTCGGCGAGTGTCCTGTGATATCGGGCGAGCGCCCGTCTCCTCGTGCAGCACCTTAGAAATCCCGAGGCCATTCGTTGTCGTTGTCGAGGATTCGCAACCGATAACGAAAATGATCGTGGACGGTCTCGGAACATCTGTACTGCTGCACGAATGTTTGACAGGCAGATGCCTCAGGTGCCGTCGGATCACGATTTACCTTCAACATTGCCTGTCGAGCAGCGAGCCTGAATCATGACGACGACATTGAACCTACCAGCATCCGCCGACGAAAAAGATGCCACTCCTGGGCTCATGACGATCTGGAAGGCGAAGCCCTGGCATTGGCTGCCTGTCGTCGTGGCAGTTGGACTGCTCATCTTTATTTTTTTCGATGGCCTGACCTCCATGCTCTCCGCTTGGGAAAGCGAGGAATACAGTCATGGCTATATGCTCCCGCTGGTCGCCGCATTGCTGATCTGGCAGCGATCATCGTTATTGGCGCAAACCTGCTTCCAGACGAGCTGGTCGGGCGTGCTGCTGACGCTCTTTGGCCTTTCCGTCTATCTTGTCGGTGAACTGGGCACGCTTTATACGCTTATCCAGTATGGACTTCTGATCACACTGGGCGGCATCTGTCTTTCATTCATGGGATGGCGGGCATTTCGGATCATTCTGCCCGCTTACGCCCTGCTTTTTTTTACCGTCCCACTCCCCAGTTTTCTTTACAACAATCTCTCATCCGAACTTCAGTTGATTTCATCTCAACTGGGCGTCTTTGTCATACGACTGTTCGGCATCACCGTCTTTCTCGAAGGCAATGTCATCGATCTCGGCACCTATCAGTTACAGGTAGTCGAAGCCTGTAGCGGATTGCGTTATCTGTTTCCTTTGTCCGCGCTTGGTTTCATCGCCGCCATTCTGTTCAAAGGCGCATTCTGGAAAAAGGCAGTGCTGTTTCTCTCAACGCTACCCATCACCGTTTTGATGAACAGTTTTCGGATCGGCATGATCGGCGTGCTGGTCAACTACGGTGGCGTCGGCATGGCCGAAGGCTTCATCCATGACTTCGAAGGATGGGTGATCTTTATGGCCTGCACCGCCCTGCTGGTGCTGGAGATGTGGGTTCTGGCGAGAATTGGACCAGACCGGCTGCCGCTGCGCGACGCCTTTTCAATCGAGGGTCCGGAACCCCTGCCCCCATCGGTCAGAGTCGTCGAGCGCCGCCTGTCCTGGTCCTTTTATCCCATCATTCCTGTGCTCCTGGTGGTTGCCACTGTTTCGCAGCTCCTGCCGCAGCGCGAGGAAATCATTCCCGAACGAACCGAGTTCCTGTTTTTCCCCAGCACCCTTGCTGCGTGGCAGGGACGCACGGATCGACTCGAAAAACAATACATCGACGCCCTGCAATTCGATGACTATCTGTTGGCGGATTATGGCGACGGTTCGGGAGACACGGTCAATCTTTATGCCGCTTATTATTCTTCGCAACGCAAGGGGGCGTCGGTTCATTCACCAAAATCCTGTCTGCCGGGTGGCGGCTGGCGCATCAATGAATTTTCGCAACGCGAAATAGCCGGGGCTGGCGGTCAGCCCCTGCGTGTCAACCGCTCGCTGATCCAGATGGGCGATGAACGCCTGCTGGTTTATTACTGGTTCCAACAGCGCGGACGTGTCATGACCAATGAATATTTGGTGAAATGGTTTCTCTTCTGGGACGCGCTCACCCGTCAACGCACCGATGGCGCCCTGGTGAGGTTGACGACCCGCGTTCCGCTTGACGCGGATGTGGCGAAAAAGGATGCGCTGCTTGCCGATTTCATCCACCTGATCGATGCACCGCTGCGGCGTTTCATCCCGGAATGAGGCGTGAAATGCATTCTTCTCACTCTGAGTTTGGCGCTGGCGATGTCAGCGACCTTTGTGGAGACCCGGTTTGATCTGGCATCATGAGGCGGCTGGCGCACCTGATCGCCCTGTCTGGCCGCTCAGATGAGCGCCGCGTCACCACTCTCACCCTGTTTCCTGAAGGAGTCTTGAATGAATCCAGGTTTTGTAAAAAGCGCCGCCATCACAGCCACCGTTGCGGTGCTGATTTCCGGCTGCGCCGCTGATGGCTCGGGCATGACCGAGACGGGCCGGGGCGCTGCCATCGGTACTGCCGCAGGCGCTGCGGCAGGCGCGCTGATCGGCTCGTTCGGTGCCAACGCGGGCAGAGGCGCCCTGATCGGCGCCGTCGGCGGTGCCCTGATCGGCACGGCGGTCGGGAAATACATGGAAGACCAGCGCAAGGATTTTGAAAAAGAACTGGCAGCTGAGATCGCCAGCGGCATGATCCGGGTGCAGAAACTGCCCAACGACGAGCTGCTGGTGGGTATGACCGGCGAAACGACCTTCGCGGTGGACTCGGACCGTATCAATCCCGGCTTTTACAGCACCATGGATAAGATCGCCGCCATCATGAACAAATATGGCAAGACCGAACTCGGCATCTCGGGCCATACCGACAACACCGGTTCGGCCCAACACAACCAGCTCCTCTCCGAGCGTCGTGCCGGCTCGGTGCAGAGCTATTTCGAGGGTAGTGGCGTCATCCCGCAGCGCCTCAGTTCAGCCGGTTTCGGCAAGAACCGACCCATCGCGAGCAACGACACCGAGTATGGACGTCGTCAGAATCGGCGCGTTGACATCCTGATCGTGCCGATCAGGGCCAGTTAAACCGCGCCCTGTGCGATATGCAGTGCCTTTGGAGTAAAAAGCCACCCGCAAAGCGGGTGGCTTTGGATTAACCCCAAAGGGGGTCATTGGCTGCCGCGAGCGGCTGTCTCATGCCGCCGTGCAGAGGTTCCGAAGCCGTCTTTGATCGTTGTCGTTGTCGTTGTCGTCATCGAAGACTCGCAAGCCGATGACGAAGACGACAACGACAACGACAACGACAACGACAACGAAAAGCATCGGTGCGGTTGGCCCCGGCAAGTCGCTTCAGGCGCGCCGATCCTCGTCGGCAGTGCCCAGGCATTGCTCCGACTCAAACCACATCACATTGATGACGCCGAACGCCAGCGCCAGCAGCACCCCCAGAATCCAGGTGAAATACCACATTGGATCATCCTCTCTCGATTAAGCACGGTTCAATAGGCCAGATGATCCTGTTCGCGGATCTCCTCCACCGTGACCCGCCGCCACATCTTGGCATAGGTCCAGGTCGTATAAGCCAGGATCAGGGGCACGAAGATCGCGGCGGCCCAGAACATGATCGTCAGGGTCAGATGGCTGGACACGGCGTCCCAGACGATGAGACTGCTGTTCGGCTGCGTGCTGGAAGGCAGGATGAAGGGGAACATCGCCGCCCCCGCCGTGACGATGATGCCGGTCAGCCCCAGACTGCTGGCGACGAGTCCGAGTCCGGGGCGGTCGGCCAGTGAGGCGCGAATCGCCAGCCCCATCCCCACGAATCCCAGGGCCGGGAACAGCAGCGTCCAGGGATAGTCGCGGTAGTTCGCCAGCCAGGCCGACGCCTCGTGCGTCACCTCCTTGGCCAGCGGATTCGGGGTCGCGCCCAGCGGCGGCATGGACGCCACCCGGAAGCCTTCGATCCCGAGACTCAGCCAGATGCCCGCCAGCGCAAAGGCGGCGATGGTCGCCAGACCCGCGCGCTTCGCCCAGAGTTTGGCGCGGCTGCTGATGGGGTCCGCCGTGCGCAACTGGAGCCAGATGGCGCCCTGCGTGGTCAGCATGGCAACACTGACGATGCCGGCGATCAGGGCGAATGGATGGAAGAGCGCGATGAAGCTGCCGGTATAAAAAGGCCGCAGCATGTCGTCCAGATGGAAGGGGACGCCGAGCAGCAGATTGCCGAAGGCGACGCCAAACACCAGGGCTGGCACCACGCCACCCACGAACAGCCCCCAGTCCCAGGCACTGCGCCAGCGCGGATCGGCTATCTTGCTGCGGTAATCAAAACCAACCGGACGCAGAAAGAGGGCGAAGAGCGCCAGCAGCATGGCGAAATAAAAGCCGGAGAAGGCCGAGGCATAGACCAGCGGCCAGGCGGCGAAGATGGCGCCGCCGGCGGTGATCAGCCACACCTGATTGCCGTCCCAGTGCGGACCGATGGTGTTGATGATGACGCGCCGCTCCTCGTCGTTCTTGCCGAGAAACGGCAGGAGTGCGCCAACGCCCATGTCCATGCCGTCGGTGACGGCAAAGCCGATGAGCAGCACCCCGACCAGCACCCACCAGATGAATTTCAGCGTTTCGTAATCGAAGATCATGATGTCTGCTCCGGGTCTCTAATCCGCCTGTTGGTGAGGTGCAGTCGCCGGGGTCATGCCGCCGGCATGGCCGGTTTCGCACTCGTGATGATAGCGCCCTGTGTGCAGCGAACTCGGCCCCAGACGCGCGAACTTGAACATCAGATACATCTCGATGATGAACAGAATGGTGTAAAAGAGGATGAAGCCGGACAGACTGATGATGAGATCATTCGCGGTCAGACTGGAGGCGGCAATGCTGGTCGGCAGCACCTCGCCGATGGCCCAGGGCTGACGTCCGAACTCGGCGACGAACCAGCCGGTCTCGGCGGCAATCCAGGGCACCGGGATGCTGAAAAGAAAGAGACGCAGCAGCCAGCGTTGATTCTGAATGACGCGCTTGGCGTTGTAATAGAACCCCAGCACGATCAGGAGCAGCATCCAGACCCCGGCCCCCACCATGATGCGGAAGGTCCAGAAGAGTGGCGCCACCTCGGGAATCGAATCCTTCACCGCCATCCGGATCTGCTCCTCGGTCGCCGCCGCCGGATTCTCGGTATAGCGTTTCAGCAGGAGTCCATAGCCGAGATCGGCCTTATGCGCCTCAAAGGCGGCAATATTCTCGGGCGTCTTCTCGCCGCCGCGCAGACGCTCAAGATAGGAATAGGCGATCATGCCGCTGCGGATGCGTGCCTCATGTTCGCGCATCAGGTCCTTCAGCCCCTTGACCTCGGTATCGAGCGAGCGGGTGGCGATCAGACCCAGCAGCCAGGGAACCTTGATCGCATCCTGCGTCTCCTCGGCTTCATTGTCGGGAATGCCGTAGATGGTAAAGGCCGCTGGCGCGGGCTCGGTGTGCCATTCGGCCTCGATGGCCGCGAGCTTGACCCTCTGCACGTCACCGACTTCATAACCGGACTCGTCGCCAAGCAGGATGACCGACAGGATCGAGGCCAGACCGAACCCGACCGCGACCGAAAAGGAGCGTTTGGCAAAGGGCAGATCCCGCCCTTTGAGCATGTACCAGGAACTGATGCCGAGCACGAACATGGCGCCGGTGACATAACCGGCGGCCACGGTGTGCACGAACTTGACCTGAGCGACCGGGTTCATCACCACCTCCCAGAAGCTCACCATCTCCATGCGCATGGTCTCGTAACTGAACTCGGCACCGACCGGGTTCTGCATCCAGCCGTTGGCGACCAGGATCCAGAGCGCGGACAGATTGGAGCCGAAGGCCATCAGGAAGGTCACGGCCAGGTGCTGACGCTTGGTCAGACGTTCCCAGCCCAGGAAGAAGAGACCGATGAAGGTGGACTCCAGAAAGAAGGCCATCAGACCCTCAATCGCCAGCGGCGCGCCGAAGACATCGCCGACATAGTGGCTGTAATAGGACCAGTTGGTGCCGAACTGGAACTCCATGGTCAGCCCGGTGGTGACGCCGAGCGCAAAATTGATGCCGAACAGCTTGCCCCAGAACTTGGTCATGTCCCGGTAGATCTCGCGTCCGGTCATGACATAGACGCTCTCCATGATCACCAGGATCCAGGAGAGCCCCAGCGTCAGGGGCACGAAGAGAAAGTGATACATCGCGGTGCTGGCGAACTGCCATCGCGAGAGTTCGATCATGGAGCTGTCGAGCATGGGCGATTCTCCTGAAATCCGAAACCTTGAGGACACAAGATAAATCGAAACGGGATACGTGGGAATGACCTGGGGCAACGTCATGCGCTGAGCAAACGGTGACCGGACACGGACCCTTGAAGGGTCAGGTCGCTGCCGCGCATTCCTGCGCCAGCCGATGGCCGCAAAATTAAGCCTCGCCATGCGGCGCCGACCGCACAAACCACGCCCGCTTCAGACTACAATAGCGGCCCTTTCCAGGATTCAAGATGCCTCATGAACAGGCTTTGACCATTGCGCTCAGACATTCGCGTCTACGCACTTTATGTATGAAAAATCATTCATTTAACGAGAATATGACGATGACCTCGCGCATTTCAGGACTTCTAGCCTTGAGTTTGACCCTTGCGATCGCCGGAGGCGTGTGGGCGGGAGACGAGACCGGCGTGGTGGAGCCGGCCCCGGTTGAAGGCGCACCGGGCGAATTCACCTTTGCCGCCGTGGTGCGGCGCGCCGAGGAATTGGCCGCCAGTCCCTATGCCCCGGATCGTCCGGATCTGCCCGACTATCTGGCGAACCTGAATTACGACCAGTATCGCGACATCCGTTTCAATCGCGACCATAACCTGTGGCGCGACGAGGGCCTGCCCTTCCAGGTCAATTTCTTCCATCGCGGCTTTCTCGCCAAGGACCGGGTCAGCATCAACGTCATCGATAACGGTCAGGCAAAGCCTGTGGCCTTCAGTCACGATCTGTTCGACTACGGCAAAAACCTGGTACCCCAGGAGATGCCTGCCGATCTCGGGTATGCCGGCCTGCGTCTCATGTATCCGCTCAACCACGATCAGATCTTCGACGATCTCGCGGTCTTCCAGGGTGCCAGCTATTTCCGCGCGCTCCCGAAGGATCTCAACTACGGACTCTCGGCGCGCGGCCTGGCCATCGATACCGGACTCCCGAGCCAGGAAGAATTCCCGGTGTTTCGCGAGTTCTGGCTGCGCAAGCCTGAGCGGGATGCGACCGAGATCACCGCCTACGGTCTGCTGGACAGCGAGAGCGTCGCGGGGGCTTACCGCTTCGTGATTCGCCCTGGAGTCGAAACCGTCATCGACGTCAAGGCGCATCTCTTTCTTCGCAAATCGGTCCAGAAACTGGGTATCGCGCCTTTGACCAGCATGTTCTTCCACGGCGAGAACACTGATCGCTTCATGGACGACTTTCGTCCCGAGGTCCACGATTCCGACGGTCTGCTGGTGGAAACCGGCCATGGCGAGCGGATCTGGCGTCCGCTGGTCAATCCCATCGGACTGCGGGTGAGCGATTTCCAGGTCGAAAATCCCCGTTCTTTCGGTCTCTTCCAGCGCGACCGCGACTTTACCAACTACGAAGACCTGGAAGCGCACTATCAGAACCGCCCGAGCGTTCTGATCGAGCCGATCGGCGATTGGGGTAAAGGTGTCGTGGAACTGGTTGAGATCCCCAGTTCGGCGGAGCTGTATGACAACATCGTCGCCTACTGGATACCCGAGCAGGCAACCCGGTCCGGTCAGGAACTTGAGTTTGCCTATCGGCTGCGCTTCGCCAAAGACCCCGAGGCCGGCATGCTCGGTGGACGCGCCATTGCGACCCGTGTCGGTGCGAGCGGCACCGCCGAGCTGGACTCGAACAAGCGCAAATTCGTGGTGGACTTCGCCGGCGAGACGCTGGCCGGCCTGGATCCTGAAACGCCGGTCGAGGCGGTCATCGCCACCACCTCCGGCGAACTGTCCCAACCGGTGGTGCAGGCCAACCCCGAGACACGCGGCCGGCGGCTCTTCTTCGAGCTGACCCCGGACGGCGCAACGCCCGCCGATCTGCGCGCCTTCCTGCGTCACGGCGACAACGTCCTGAGCGAGACCTGGAGCTTCAGATGGGTGCGCGAATAATGCCGGCCAGCATCCCTGATTCCGAATCGCTGTCCAGCGGCCCGTCCGTCGCCGGGCTGGATCCGTCCGACTGGCAGCGTGCTGAACGCCGGGTCAGCGACTATCTGCGCGCCATGGGGATCAGCGATCCTCAGGAAATCGAGCGACTGCTTGATCAGGTGCGTCAGCGTGCCGCAATACGCGCCGCCGCCGCACCGCTGGAGGATCCGGTCGAGGCGGCCATTGAGGAAGCGCACAGCCTGCTGGATCAATGGCTGATCGCCGAGCTGGGGCTCGAAGGCGATGCCGACCGTCTCTGCGCCGCGCGCGCGGCGGTGCTCAACGGCGCGGTTCCCGGCTGGAGTGCGCGCTGGGCCGGGTTCGCCAGCGACTCACTCGCCCCGGCGATTCTTGCCGCGCATCTCCCTGCGACGCCCGAACCCGCGCCGTTGAACATGGAACCGAACCGGATCGATCTCCTGTTTCACCGTCTGGGACACCGTTTCCTCGCGTCCATCTGTCGTGTTCTGTGCCGCTCCAGCCTGGGCGGCGGCTCACCTGGGGTGCGCTCATGAGCAGTCTTCCTGGTTCGTTCGCCGGACTCGGGCGTCATTTTCACCGTCCGATCTACTTCTCGCTGGTGACGATCACCACGCTCTGGACCATGTCGCTGCTGACGGCGGCGATCCAGGACGGCGGCATCACGCCGCTCGAACTGGTGCTCCTGATCCTCTACGCCATCCTGATGCTGTGGATCAACGCCTCCTTCTGGACCGCCGCGCTCGGCTTCGTGCGGCTTCTGCGTCATCAGAACGATGCGGACACTTTTGGGGAGGCCGCTCCGGCCTCCCCGGACGAGTCCGACGGACCGTTCAAGACCGCGCTGGTGATGCCGGTCTATAACGAGGATCCCGAGCGGGTCTTCGCCGGCCTGCGCGCCATGTATCAGTCGCTGGTCGAAACCGGTCGCCATCAGGGCTTCGAGATCTTCATCCTCAGCGACACCCGCGACCCCGACACCTGGGTGCGCGAGGAATGGGAATGGCGCCGCTGGGCGCAGGAGCTGGGCCATCCGGCGCGGATCTTCTACCGCAACCGGGTCGAGAACACCGCCCGCAAGAGCGGCAATCTGGCTGAATTCTGCCGACGCTGGGGCGGTCGCTACCGCTACATGATCGTGCTCGATGCCGACAGCATCATGTGCGGGACCACGCTGGTGGAGATGGTGCGGCGCATGGAGGCCGACCGCCGGCTGGCGCTGATTCAGGTACCGCCGGTACCGGTCAACCGCTCCTCGCTGTTCGCGCGCATGCTGCAATTCGCCGGCAGTCTCTACGGACGCATGTTCGCCGCTGGTCTGGCTTACTGGCAGCAGGACACAGCGAATTTCTGGGGTCATAACGCCATCATTCGGGTCAGACCCTTTGCCCAACATTGCGGACTGCCGCAGTTGCCGGGACGCGAGCCATTCGGCGGCGACATCCTGAGTCATGATTTCGTCGAGGCCGCGCTGCTCGCGCGGGCGGGCTGGAAGGTGCGACTGGCGGACGATCTGGGCGGGAGCTATGAAGAAATCCCACCGACCCTCATCGACTATGCCAAACGCGACCGGCGCTGGTGTCAGGGCAATCTGCAACACACGCGGCTCATCCTGGCGCGGCACTTCAAATCGTTGAGCCGCATCCATTTCGCCATGGGCGTCATGTCCTATCTAGCCTCGCCGCTGTGGCTGCTGTTCCTGATCGCCACCGGGGTCGAGGCCTATTTCAGAAGCCTTACGGTGCCGGTCTATTTCTTCGGCAACAATGTGCTCCCGGTCTGGCCTGAGTCCTATGCGGTCGAAATGGCCACCGTGCTCTGGGTCACGCTGACGATGCTGTTCCTGCCCAAGCTGCTCGCGCTGATCCTGCTCGCCGTCAAGCGCGATCTCGCACCGCGTTTCGGCGGTCTGGCCCGCGCCACGATCAGCGTGGTCATCGAGAGTCTGCTGTCGGTGCTGTTGGCCCCGGTGCTGATGCTCTTTCAGAGCAAGTTCGTGGCGGCAATCCTGCTGCGCACCACGGTCGGCTGGCCGACCCAGGAGCGCGGCGACCATCAGACCGGCTTCGCCGAGGCCTTTGGCGCCCACGCCGTCCACACCCTGATCGCCGCCGTCGTCGGCGTCGTGACCTATGTCTATGTCCCGGACTTTTTCTGGTGGTTCACCCCGGTGCTGGCCGGACTCGCGCTTTCGATCCCGGTGTCCATGATCACCAGCCGCACCTCGCTCGGTCTGCTGGCGCGACGCGCCGGGCTCTTTCTCACCCCCGCCGAATCCGACGAGCCGCGCGTGCTCAGGCTGCTTGATGACAACCTCGCCGCGTCCCAGCCCACACCACAGACGACAGGCCGCGATCTCTGGTCCTGGGCCGTGGTCGAGCCGAGCGCCTATGCGCTCCACGCCTCGCTGCTGCCGGACGAAAACCCGAGCCGCCGCCGCCGTCATGCACTGGAGGGCATCATCTTCAAACTCCAGGACGAGGGGCCGCAAAGCCTGAACACCGCCGAGAAACGGGCGCTGCTCTCCCATCGGGATGGGCTTTATGAGCTCCATACCCAGTTGTGGGCGGGAGCGGAGCCGCCTGTGAGCGTGCAGCGATTGAATTGAGACAGGATGGCGTATCCGAGGCCGTCTCTGATCGTTGTCGTTGTCGAAGATTCACAAGCCGACAACGACAACGAACAGCATCGGTGCAACTGGCTCCGGCGAATCGCTCTGGCTGGCTGGTACGCGACGGCGCTGACAGCCTCAACGGAAGCCATTTGCTCAACTGACAGAGTCGTTGAACCCTGACCACGCCCAAAGGGCGTGGATTTCTAAGTTACGATTAAAAATCCTGTCAAAAAAGACCTGATCACGGGTACGAATGCTGCCGAAAGCCGCCTAATGCCCGCCGCCCTTGAGCGCATTGTTCATGCCGTCGATCGTATCCTTGGCATCGCCGAACACCAGCGAGGTGTTCTCCTGATAGAAGAGCAGATTATCGACGCCTGAGTAACCCGGACGCATGGAGCGCTTGAGGAAATAGACCTGACGCGCGCGACCGGCCTCCAGGATCGGCATGCCATAGATGGGGCTGGTCTTGTCTTCCTTGGCTGCCGGGTTGACGACATCGTTGGCACCCACCACCAGCACCACGTCGGTGCTCGGAAAATCGGGATTGATCTCGTCCATCTCCAGCACGCGGTCATAGGGGATGTCCGCCTCGGCGAGCAGCACGTTCATATGTCCCGGCATGCGTCCGGCGACCGGATGGATGGCGAATTTGACCTCAACGCCGCGCGCCTCCAGCAGTTCCATCAGCTCTTTCAGCGAATGCTGGGCCTGGGCGACGGCCATGCCGTAACCGGGGATGATGATGACCCGGTTGGCGTCTTCCATCCAGTAGACGGCATCCTCGACCGCCGCCGATTTGACACCCTTCTCCGCCGCCTGCGCGCCCGCACTGTCGCCCACCGCATCGTCCGAGCCGAAACCGCCAAAGACGACATTGATGATCGAGCGGTTCATCGCCTTGCACATGATGTAAGACAGGATCGCGCCCGAGCAGCCGACCAGCGCGCCGACGATGATCAGCAGATCGTTGTGCAGGGTGAAGCCGGTCGCCGCCGCCGCCCAGCCCGAATAACTGTTGAGCATGGAGATGACGACCGGCATGTCGGCGCCGCCGATGGGGATGATGAGCGTCACACCGATGATGAGCGCCAGCAGGGTCATGAGCGCGAGCGCCCAGACCGAGCCGGTCAGCGCAAAATAAACACCCAGCGCGATGGTCGCCAGTCCCATCGCCGCATTGAGCAGATGCTGGCCGGTGAACTTGACCGGCGCGCCACTGAGCAGTCCCTGGAGCTTGCCGAAGGCGATGACCGAGCCGGTGAAAGTGATGGCGCCGATGATGACCCCGGCTGAAAGCTCACCCATCATCACCGCGCCCGGACTGGCGGTCTTGATGAAGGTGCCGATGGCGACCAGCACTGCCGCCAGACCCACGAAGCTGTGCAGCGCCGCGACCAACTGGGGCATGGCGGTCATCTGGATCCGTTGCGCCAGGATGGTGCCGATCACGGCGCCGCCGGTCATCCCGGCGATGATGAAGCCATAGGACTGGACCTCGCGGCTCAGGAGTGTGGCGACGACGGCGATCAGCATGCCGAGCATGCCATAGACATTGCCGCGCCGCGCGGTCGATGGGTGGGTCAGCCCTTTCAGACCCAGAATGAAAAGGATCGCCGCGACCAGATAGGCCAGCGCCTGATGATTGACTGTGAAATCCATCGCTATTGGCCTTTACTTTTTCTTCTTGAACATGGAAAGCATGCGGTGGGTCACCAGAAACCCGCCGAAGACATTGATCGAGGCCAGCAGCACCGCAATGAAACCGATGAGCTGCGCCAGGATCCCCGCCTGCGGATCGCCCGCGACCAGCAGCGCGCCGACCAGCACGATGCCTGAAATGGCGTTGGTCAGGGCCACCAGTGGTGTATGCAGTGAGGGCGTGACGCCCCAGACCACCCAGTAGCCGATGAAGCAGGCCAGGACGAAGACATAGAGGGCGATGATCGAAGGATCGAGTACCTCGGGCATGGGTGTGACTCCTTAATTTGAATAGACAGGATTAACAGGATTTCTCAGGATGGACAGGATTTTTCAAACCATTTTTCAATCCTGTTAATCCTGTCTGATCGATAATATGACAGATGGCGCCGACCGGCAGATTTCGCTGCCGCCCGACGCGCCATAAGGTGGTTTCCGGGAAAGTTTCTACCAGCGTCAAGGCTCCAACATGGACAGGATGAACAGGATTTCGCAGGATTCACAGGAGACAAATCATTGTTTTCCGAATCCTGTCAATCTTGAAAAATCCTGTGAATCCTGTCCATTCAAATCCTCTCCGTGGGTAGATTGTTTTCAGAAAATCACCTAAGCGCCAACCAGCATCGCCGCCGTGATGTCGTCTGCGGCGAGATCCTTCCAGGTCGGCCCGGACTCGCCCGGCTGGATCATGATCTCGATCAGGTTATAGAGATTGCGGGCATAGAAGGCGCTGGCGTCCGCCGGGATGAGCGCGGGGTAATTGGTGATGCCGACGATGGTCACACCATGCCGCTCGACGATCTCGTCAGCCACGGTCAGCGGACAGTTGCCGCCGCTGGCAGCCGCCAGATCGACGATGACCGAACCGGGACGCATGCGCTGCACGACCGCTTCAGTCACCAGCACCGGCGCGGGGCGGCAGGGAATGAGCGCGGTCGTGATGATGACATGCGCCTTGGCGAGTTCATCGGCCAGCGCGGCCTGCTGACGCGCCTTGGCCTCGTCGGACAATTCTTTGGCGTAACCGCCCTCCCCTGCCCCGCTCTCACCAAGATCCAGCACGATGGGCTTGGCGCCGAGCGACAGGATCTGTTCGCGGGTCTCGGGACGCACGTCATAGGCGTGGACATCCGCGCCCAGACGGCGCGCGGTGGCAATCGCCTGCAATCCGGCGACGCCCGCACCCAGCACCACCACCCGCGCCGGTTTGGCGGCGCCGGCTGAGGTCATCATCATCGGGAAGAAACGGCCATAACGCGCGGCGGCTTCAAGCGTGGCGCGATAGCCGGCAAGATTGCCCTGCGAGGAGAGCGCATCCATCGATTGCGCACGCGAGGTGCGCGGCATGCGCTCCATGCCGAGCACGCGCACATTCTTCGCCAGCATGGCCGCAACCACCGGATCCTCGCCGCAGCTTTCCAGGAGTCCGATATAGAGCCCGCCCGGCTGCATCAGATCCACATCCTCGGCGTCCGGACGCCGCACCTTCAACAGCAGATCGACCGCAAAGGCGCCGGCGCGATCCGTCAGACGTGCGCCAGCCTGTTCGTAATCCGCATCCGGATAGCCGGCACGCACGCCGGCCCCGGACTCGACCAGGAGGTCGAAGCCCTTGCCAATCAGTTTTTTGACCACTTCAGGCGTAGAGGCAACGCGCGTCTCGCCGGGCCGCGTCTCCATTGGGATACCGATTTTCATGGATAGCATTTCCTGTCTTCGCTAGAGCCGCCCGCAGGCGAAAAATTGCCGCATTATGAGAAGCCGATGCCGGTCGATGCAACCGCACTCATGCCCGTTCAATCGGAAAGGTCAGCACCTCGTCAATATGCACGGCGCCAACAGCCGTCATCAGCAGCCGGTCGAGCCCCAGCGCGACACCCGCGCACGCCGGCATGCCAGCGGCGAGTGCGCCAAGCAGACGCTCATCAAGGGGCGGAATGAACTGTCCCCCCTGTTCCCGCACGGCCAGATCCGCAGCAAAGCGCGTGCGTTGCTCGACGGCATCCGTGAGTTCATGGAAGCCATTGGCCAGCTCGACGCCATCAAGATACAGCTCAAACCGTTCGGCGACCGGGAAGGGATCGGAACGGATCCGCGCCAGCGCCGCCTGACTGGGTGGATAGTCATGGAGAAAGGTCATGCCACCACGACCCAGGCCGGATTCGAGTGTCTGCGTCAGCAGCAGATCGAGCCAGGCGTCCGCGTTCAGGTCCAGATCAGCGGCATCAGCAATGCCCACTGCGAGCGCCGTCGCGCGCAGATCCGCGAGGGTCGCAGTCCAGGGATCGAGATCCAGCCGCTGACGAAACAGATCGCGGTAGGCGATGCGCTCGACCGGCAGATCCGGACGGGCGAGCGCCGCGCGCACCAGCCCGGCCAGTTCGTCCATCAGCCGGTGATGGTCCCAGCCGGGACGGTACCACTCCAGCAATGTGAACTCCGGATGATGGCGGCGTCCGCGTTCATCGTCACGAAAGACCTTGCAGATCTGATAAACAGGCCCGCTGCCCGCCGCCAGCAGACGTTTCATCGGAAACTCGGGCGAGGTCTGGAGATAGAGCGGCCGACCCAGGCCGCTCACCCCGGTCCTCAGACTGGCGAGCGCCGGATCGGTGACGGCCGCCTGAGACAGGATCGGCGTCTCCACTTCCAGCACCCCGACTGCCGCGAAGAAGTCACGGATACGCCCGAGCATGGCAGCGCGGGCCCGGATCGTCCCCAGCCGCGCGCTCGGCTGCCAGTCGGCGCAGTCGCCCGGCGACGGATCCGCGATCATGCTTCCTTGGCGCGCGAGACATAGTCGCCGGTGCGGGTATCGACCTTGACCAGCTCGCCGGTCTGCACGAACAGCGGGACACGCACCACGGCGCCGGTTTCCAGCGTGGCCGGCTTGCCGCCGCCGCCGGAGGTGTCGCCTTTCAGACCCGGATCGGTTTCGGTGATCGCCAGCACCACGAAATTGGGCGGCTCGACCGACAATGGGGCGCCATTCCAGAGCGTAACCTTGCAGACATCCTGCTCCTTGATCCACTTGGCGGCATCGCCAACCGCGTTGGCATTGGCGGTCATCTGCTCATAGGTGGCAGGATCCATGAAATGCCATTCCTCGCCATCGTTGTAGAGATACTGCATCTCCGTATCATGGACATCCGCCGCCTCGACGCTGTCGCCCGACTTGAAGGTCTTTTCCACCGTCCGTCCGGTCTTGAGATTACGCACGCGCACGCGGTTGAACGCCTGACCCTTGCCGGGCTTGACGAACTCATTCTCGACGATGTTGTACGGATCGCCGTCCAGCATGATCTTGAGCCCGCCTTTGAATTCGCTGGTACTGTAGAAAGCCATGTCATCCTCAATTACTGTGAAACCAAACGCCGTGAGGCGAAAGCGCGCAATGGTAGCGCGAAGCACGACCGCTTGTCAGACCGGTGCCTGTCAAACCGAACGCTGGAAGCAGGATCTGGCCGATGCCTTCAGCGATGCGGAAACGCTGCTGCAATCGCTTGGTCTGCACAGTCAGGACATCCCGGATCTTGATCCGACACCTGCCGCCTGGCGCATGCGGGTGCCACGCGGCTTCGCCGCCCTGATGCAGCCGGGCGACCCCGATGATCCGCTCCTGCGCCAGGTGCTGCCGCGCCAGATCGAGCGCGCCCTTGTCCCCGGTTATGTGACGGATCCGGTCGGCGATGTAGCGGCGGGTCTGAGCCAGGGTCTCATCCGGAAATACGCCGGTCGGGTGCTGCTGATCGCCAGCGGCGCCTGCGCCATCCATTGCCGCTACTGCTTCCGCCGTCACGCCCCCTATTCCGCCCTGGGCGCACAGGCGCCGCGTCTGGCTGCCGCCATCGCCCGCATCGCGGACGATCCCACGCTTGACGAGGTCGTCCTCAGCGGCGGCGATCCGCTGATGCTTGACGACGACCAACTCGACGCGCTCATCGCGCAATTCGACGCCATCGGACATCTGCAACGGCTGCGCATCCACAGCCGACTGCCGGTCGTTCTGCCGACGCGGGTCACGGAGCGACTCTGCGCCCGGCTCGCCGGCTCACGTCTCGCGCCGGTACTTGTCATCCACGTCAATCATGCCAGGGAGCTGGGTGAGGCCGCCGCCGAGGCGCTGCGAAGACTGAAAGAGGCCGGCGTCACGCTCCTGAATCAAAGTGTCCTGCTGCGCGGCGTCAACGATGACGCCAGTCGCTTGATCCGGCTCAGTGAACGGCTGTTTGCCTGCGGTGTCCTGCCCTATTATCTTCATCAACTGGATCCGGTGCAGGGCGCAGCCCATTTCCAGGTCAGCGACGCCGATGCCGCCGGGTTGATGGAAACTCTGCGGGCGCAACTCCCCGGTTATCTGGTGCCGCGTCTGGTCCGCGAGGTACCGGGAGCCGACGCGAAGCGCCCGATCCATTAAACTCTGCGCCAGCACAAATCAAATCGTGTTGCCCTTTCCTTCACTGCATGCAAGGGCCGATAATCGGTCCCAGCGATTTATTCAGGTGCGCCCACGCCAGCATGTCCGTACAAACTCAAAACGCCACACTGCTCATCATCGCTTCCGAGACCAGCGAGGCCGAACGGCTGATCAGCGCCCTGCGTGAAGACGGCTTCGCAGCCAAAAGCGTCGCGGTTCCCCATGCGGAACGTCTTGACGAAGCCATCGCGCAGCGTGGCTGCGACATGATTCTCTGCTGTAGCCATGACCGCAATATCGATCTGGATGCCGTGCTCACCGCCTATCGGAAACTGGATGGCGATGTCCCGCTGATCCTGATCGCGGACGCCGAAAACGCCGCCGCCGATCTCGCCAAGGCCCGGCGCGGCGGCGCACGCGATCTGATCCGGCGCAATGACAACGAGCAGCTCAAACTGGCGGTGACGCGCGAATTTGCCGATCTGCTGCGGCGACGCGACGCGCGCGGACTGATCGAACGGCATCAACTCTGTGAGCGGCGCAGCCGCGAACTCATCGAGGTCACCAGCGCGGGCGTGGCCTTCATCCAGGACGGTCTGCATATTGACGCCAATCCGGCCTATCTCGCGCTTTTTGGCTATGACTCCATGGATGACCTGCAGGGCGCGACCTTTCTCGATCTGGTTGTCCCCGAACAGCAGAAATCACTTCGCGATGTTCTGCGCGGCGGCGATGGCTCCGCGCAAGCCGCTCCCCTGGAACGTGACCTGACCTGCCGCCGCGCCGACGGGACTGAATTCAAGGCGCACCTGTTCGCCGCCTTCGCCGAGTTCGACAGCGAACCCTGTCTGCGACTGCTTCTGAACGCAATGAATGGTTCTCGCACCGTCAATCAGACAGGAAGCGACCCGGCTCACGGGGAGGTCGGCCAAAGGTCGGAACTCACGCGCCTGCTGGACGAGATCGAAACCCATATCGGCGCGGAGGACCGTCGCGTCGAGCGACCCTTTGCCATCTTTTACATCCGCGTCAAGGACAGCATGACCCTGATGCGCGATCTGGGTTTGACGAGCGGCCTTGAACTCCTCAATGCATTCGCCAGCGCCCTGGCCGCCACGGTTGCCGGGCGCGGTTTTCTTGCGCGTCTGAGCCAGGACGGTTTTGGACTCATCGTCGATGGACTCGGAGAATTCGACGCCAAGGCGCTGGCCGAACAGATCGCGGCGACAGTCCGTCTGCCATCGCACGCCACAAAAGGCGACAGCGCCACAGCCGATTGTGACATCGGCTACTACCTCGTCAGTGATCGCGCCGCCGCAGCGGAAGACATCATCAATGCCGCTCACCGGCTCTGTCTCGACCACGCGCACCACGCACCAGTCGGCAGCCCGCCCACATCACTGGCTGCACGCACCAAACAGGAAGACGCAGACGACGATACCGCCATCGCGAGAAAGATCGAAGACGCCCTGCACCATGACCGGCTCAAACTGGTCTATCAGCCCATCATCAGTCTCATGGGCGACAATCAGGAAAACTACAGCGTCCTGATGCGCCTGCTGGACGCCGAGGAGAATCTGCTCGAAGGCAAGGATTTCATCGGCCCGGCCATTCGTGGCGGACTGATCGAAGAGATCGACAAATGGGCCATCCGCACCGCCATCCGGGTCATTGGCGAACAGCGCCGCGCCGGACATAACCTGGGTCTCTTCATCAATCTGTCTGAGGACACCTTTCGCAATCCGAGCGTTGTGCTCTGGATCTGTGACTGTCTGCGCGAATTCGATGTCCGTGGCAACTGGCTGACATTCCAGTTCCAGGAAGAACTGGTGACCAGCAATCTGACCAGCATCAGCAAACTGGTCGAATCGCTCAAGAAAATCAAATGTCGGGTCGCCATGAATCGATTCGGCGAAAACGCCCATCCCGAGCGACTGCTCCAGGGGCTCTCGCTCGATTTCGTGCTCATGAAACCGGAGTTTGCTCAGGGACTCGCCGACGATCAGACCAAACAGCAGCAGATCCTCAAACTCGCCAATCTCGCACGCGAATTCAACGTCAAAAGCATTGTCACCGGGGTTGAAGACGCGCGCGCCCTGACCGTCCTCTGGACCGCCGGGGTCGATTATGTGCAGGGCAATTTCCTGCAACGCCCGTCCCCCACGCTTGAGGTTCAGGCCTGACCAGCGTAACGGCCTCAGTCCGCCACGGCGCGGGACACCTGCCTGACCGACCGTCCCGACAACCCGGCTGCGGCACGCCGCGCCGGATCGGTCAAACGGCTCTTGAGCAACGAATGTCCGGGCACGGCGAGACGGGACGACAACGTTGTCGCGCGGATTCGCGGGCCAGGCGCGCCGCCGCTCTGCCACCTCGCGGTTTGTGTCTGCGCGGACGACGCGCCCGGAAACATGGCGGACGAGCGGGGAGTCGCGAACCGACGCAGAGCAGACGAACCTCCCCCGGCCACGGCCATTTCCGGCGTCAGCGCCATGCCCAGCGCACGTCGGGCGTCCGACGAGTAAGGGTGAATGCCTTTCCTGATCAGGTAGTCGCTCAAGACCTGATGTGTGTAACGCTGCGTTTCCGGATACTCAACAAATCCCTGCCCGCGCTCCAGCGCCCCCTCGCCCGCGTTGTAAGCCATGACGGCGGCACCGATGCCATCGTATTTTTCGAGCAGCCGCTTCAAATGACGCATCCCCGTGTGCAGATTGATTTCCGGCTCGAAGAGTTGATCAATTGAATCGATACCATAATCAACCGCCGTCTCCGGCATCACCTGCATCAGTCCGACTGCTCCCGCGTGTGAAACAGCCTGCGGATCATAAGCCGATTCGACACGGATCAAGGCATGCACGAGATCGGGATCCAGACCATAATCCCCGGCAAACCGGTCAATCATTGACTGGATTTCGGCCTTGTCGGGCAAAGACCGGTGCGACGGCGCCGGGGATGTCATGGTCTGAGCGGATGCATCACTGCCCGTCTGTTTTGCAGCGAGCTCGGGGACGGCGGAAGTGGATGGCGCTGGCGCACTGGCGATGTCGGCGTCGCGCGCGTTGACCGCTGTCGCGGTCAGCGCCAGAATCCAAACCGGGGTCCAGGCCAGAACACAAGCCAGAACACCAACAAGCCGTATCAGATTGTTTCGCATACGCTGAACCATGGTTTACAGGGGAGGGAACCCGGATCGAAACGCGAAGCATCGGATGACGTCTTCGAGTTTTCGAATTGATTTTTGATTATCCGAGAACTGTAAAAGATGTACGAATCTTTTTTTGGCCTTCGCGAAAGGCCATTCTCACTGCTTCCCGATCCCAGCTTTCTGTTTCTCAGTAAAATTCATCAGGAAGCCCTGACGCTGCTTGAATACGGATTAGTGAGTCAGGCCGGCTTTACCATCCTGACCGGAGAGATCGGTTCCGGCAAAACCACACTGATGCGTTATCTGCTCGAACGACTGGACACTGACGTTACCGTTGGCCTCATTTCCCACACGCACCAGTCGCTCGGCCAGCTCATGGACTGGATCTGTCTGGCCTTTGACCTGAAAGCCGATCAAGGCAGCAGACTCGACCAGCATGAGGCATTCGTCAATTTTCTGATCGAGCAATACGCAAAGGGAAAAAGAACCCTGCTCATTGTGGATGAAGCCCAGAATCTGGGCATTGAGAAACTTGAGGAACTCAGGCTTCTGTCGAACATCAACGCCGACAAGGACGTTGTTCTGCAACTGATGCTTCTCGGTCAGCCGCAACTGCGCGATCAATTGCGCAAACCGGAACTCGAACAGTTTGTACAGCGCGTTTCCGCCTCTTATCATCTTGGCCGTCTCAACTCGGAAGAAACTTATAAATACATACGCCATCGCATCAGAGTCGCCGGAGGTGAAGCAGAAATTTTCACCTCCGATGCCTGTCATGGCGTTTACCATTACAGCAAAGGCATTCCCCGCATCATCAATTTAATCTGCGACGCGGCGCTTGTTTATGCCTATGGGGCCGGAGAAAACATCATCTATGGCGAAGCGATCGATGAATTTGTCAAATCGCATGCGCCACATCTTTTAATCTCGTTCGAAACCGAAGAGCGATCCAGGCCGGATGGTCCCAGGCCCGTCTTTACCATCCCGACGGCAAAGATCAGTGAGCCTGAGCCTGAGCCCGATGTGGCCGAACCGGCAGCAGTCAGGCTGGATGAGGTCACACGGAAACCGGATGGCTTCATCCAGCATCCATCTCCTGAAGAAAAACCTGCCTCGACTCCAGACCTGCCCGCCCCGCCCGAATCCGGCATGCAAACAACATCAAGGGCAATGCCAGTAGACAGCCATGCACAGCAACCGCCGGCAGCCGCTCCGGTTCCCGAGAGAAGGCCGATTCCGCTGATCGCGATAGCGACTGCCGTGTCGATCAGTTTTGCGCTGATCCTCTGGTATGGGTTAAAGGACAGTCCGCCCAATTCAATCGATCCACCAGCCGAGTCGATCAAGCCGATATCGACCGAGTCAGCGCAAGTGGCGACCGACCTCCAGAATCAGACCCAGGATCCTCTCGCATCCGAGACCAGGGAAGATCCGGTTGATGTCGCGACAAAGAATAGCCCGATGCTTGAACAGATGACTGCGCCAGTCCATGCGCCGACGCCTTCCGACCAACCCGCTCATCAGTCTGTGGATGCCCTGGATACAGGGCCAGACGCCCCGGTTGATCCGAATCCAATCGCCGAAGATATCGAAGAGGCTCCCATCAGTGCCTCAGCCGCGCCTGATCAGACAACTGGAAACCATGCCGAAAATCAGGTTCTGACTCCGTCCGATGCAATCGCGGTGGAAACACCCGTTCCTGCCTCCAGCATCTCGGCGGTGACTGCGCCGAGCGCAACCACCGAGGCGTCATCCACGACAGACGAATCCGTCACGGATCAATCCGCAGACGGGCCCGTGACGCCAGCACTTCCCGAATCCAAGCCAATGGCCGATCTGGAGCAGAAAATCAAAGATTTCTCCATTGCCTTGACCAGAACCGATGACAGCCATCTGAAGGTCGATTTTGCAGACGCCATTCAATTCGCAGACGGCAGTGTCCAATTGAATGAAAAATCGAAGACGATCCTCAAACAGTTTGCCGAATTGCTGCTGGAATTTGATCATGTCCAGGCCAAAGTGATCGGACACACCGACAGCATGGGCGGCGGCGAGATCAATCGACGGCTATCGGAAAAGCGCGCCAACGAGGTCGCCCGTTTTCTTGCCAGCAATGGCGTGCCGACTGATCGCCTGACCCATGAAGGAATGGGAAAAACGCAACTGAAGGTCACCCGCGAGCAGGAGCAGCGTCTCGGATCATGGGTCAACCGACGTATCGAAATCGATCTGACAGAGCCGGATTCGCCCTGACATCAAGCCTGTTTTGCGACAGGGCGTCCCCGGAGGCCGTCAAGACCCATCCAGCGTCACCGGCGTCACGAAGCTGGGCGGCTTGATGGCGAGCACATCGCAGTCGCAGCGGCCGAGGATGGTCTCGGCGGTGTTGCCGATCAGGAGACCGGGAATGCCGCTGCGTCCAAGCGTGCCCATGACGATGAGATCGACCGCCAGCTCCGCCGCCAGAGCGGGGATCAGTTCGGCGGCGGCACCGCGCGGCAGATGCGACGACAGCTTGAGATAATCGAACGCCTCGTCGCCGATGATCTCGCGCAGATCGTTCAACAGGGTTTTGAGCGAATGGGCGTGCCGGGTACGCATCTCCTCGACATAGCGATATTCGGCCGCCACCGTGTCCTGTGCCTGAACGCCGGCATCCCACAGCCGCAGCATCCCCGCCGCCGGCGCCTCCCAGACATGCGCCACATGGAGTTCGGCGAATTCGGTCAGCGCCAGCGCACTGGCGCGCAGCAGGATGGCGCGATTGACGGCGCCGATATCCTCTTCGGTGTCGAGATCGGGCGTGACATCGACCGCCGCCAGGATCCGGCTGTACGGATTGGCGCCACCGCTTTTCAGCAACCAGACGGGGCAGGGACATTTGCGCAGCAGATGCATATCGCGACTGCCGAACAGACGTTCGCGAAAGCTGCCCTCCCCTTCGGCGGCCTTGATGACGAGATCATAATCGCCACGCAGGACCTCGCGGATCACCTCGATATGCAGCCGACCGAAGACGATCTTCGGCTCGACTTCATGCTGCGGATCGAAGTATGCGAGTTGAGCATCCAGGCGCGTGCTGTAATCGTTGCGAATCGCCCGGTCGATCTGCTCCTGGGTCAGACCGCCGCCAGCCGGAACCGGCTGCGCCACCCCGATCAGGGTCAGGCGCGCCTGTGCGCTCCTGGCCAGGGTCCAGGCGCGTTCGAGCGCCCAGGGACGCGCGACCAAAGGGTCGGCAACATAGAGAATGTGCTTGAACTGATGCATCGTGACTCCTGCTGAAATGAGCGCCTGACGTGCACGCCAGCGGGCTGACTGGTCCGCGCAGGCGCCCCTGACCTTGCGCACCGCCGACCAGCAGCGGCAGAAAGTCCAGATTCCGTACCGGCAGATCCACCTCGGCATCGAACCAGGGAATGGCCAGGGCCATGATGCCTGTGCTCTCCGCAATGGCGAAGGGCGGGATCTCGATGCGACCTTGATTGCGGCGTCAGCACTGACGTCCTGATCGCCGCCGATTGCCAGGGACTCAAGCCGCAGATCCAAGGTGCCGTCCGCCAGACCGCGCAGCTCCACACGCAGCGGATACCAGCTCCAGGCCCGCGACCACTCGATGGCGAAACGCTCGGGCGCGATCCGGTTCAGATAGCCGCGGGTCAGGGTCTACTCGCAATCGGCCATGGTGACATCGACGATGGATCGGTAATGTCCATCGACCGTGCGCGCCGTGACGCAATGCGAACCTTTGAGCCAGGTCGAATAGGCGCTGTCGCCACCCTTCTCCGTGGAGATGAACTCATAGCCGCGCGACTCCAGCTCCGCCTCGCCACTACTCGCCCGCGCACCGACCAGATCCTGAAGCGCGGCGGCGCCGGATCCGCCATGCCCGGTGTGGTGGGTCTCGGTACTCGGATGCTTGCTCGCCTCGCTGGCGGCGATCCCAACGGCGATCGCAGCGGCCGCGCCAACCGCCAGCTTCTCGGCCGTCCCCATGCCCTTGGGCTTGGGACCGCTGTACTCGGCGGTGGTCACATGACGATTCTTGACCTCGCAACTCCAGGCATGCCTGTCGCCATCGACCTTGGCCATTCCCTGCACCTTGTAATGATGATCGCTGTCCATGATTTTCTCAGCCGTGGCATCGCGCAGATCATTGAGATGATATTCGCTGCGCAGCCGGCTCTCGCAATCGCGGATGGCGTCTTCCTTGCCATAGGCGAAGGCAGCGCCCGGCATCGCAATCGCTAGGGTCAGCAGGACGGTTACGGATGATTGGATGGAGTGATGTCTGTGCATGGCAGTTGCCTCTCTGGGTTGGGTGAATCGTTCAGGGCTGATAGGACGATTCGCGCAGAGAGCGTCCGGCAACCCAGCCTCTGGTGCGGTCATCGTCCGATCGCGCCACCTGACACCAGCGCTGGCCATCGACCCGCTTGCAGCCCAGGTTGCGCACCACATCGCCCTCGTTCAGTTCGTCGATCGCACGGTCCTGAAACGAGGGACCGGCCCGCAGATTCAGGGTATCGATCTCCAGTTCAAGGTCTTCAGGATGGCGCAATCTTGTGTGGGGATCACCCCGAAATCAAGGCTCCCGCTCACGGGAACACTGACAATGCCGGATTCTCCCTGCCACAGGTGTTGGCGAGCAACCACAGAGAGCCTGTAATGCCCCATGACATCAGCCTCATCAGTACCATCGCCGCTGCCTTCGGGCTCGTGCTGGTGTGCGGTTTTCTGGCTGCGCGGCTGCGTCTGCCGCCACTGGTCGGCTATCTGGTCGCGGGCATCCTGATTGGCCCGGCAACCCCCGGCTTCGTCGGCGATCTGCACCTGTCGGGCCAGCTTGCCGAGATCGGCGTCATGCTGCTGATGTTCGGCGTCGGACTGCACTTTTCGCTGGAAGAACTCTGGGCGGTCCGACGCATCGCCCTGCCGGGGGCGATGGTGCAGATTGCGGTCGCCACCGCGATGGGCGCGCTGCTCGCTCTGAGCTGGGACTGGAGCCCGGCGGAGGCACTGATCTTCGGTTTGTCGCTGTCGTGCGCCAGCACCGTGGTCCTGCTGCGTGCACTGGAGGCGAAAGGCGTGCTGCAATCGGTCACTGGACGCATCGCGGTCGGCTGGCTGGTGGTGGAGGATCTGGTGATGGTACTGGTCCTGGTGCTCCTGCCCTCGCTGGCCGGTCTGCTGACCGACAGCGCGGATGCGGCGTCGCACGCGGTCAGCCGCACTGATATCTGGCTGGATGTGCTCATCACCTCGGCCAAGGTCGCCGCCTTTATCGCCCTGATGCTGGTGGCGGGCAAGCGCCTGCTGCCCCAACTGCTGTGGCTGGTGGCGCGCACCGGCTCGCGCGAACTTTTTACCCTGGCAGTCGTTGCCTCGGCGGTCGGGATCGCCTTCGGTGCGGCAAAACTCTTCGATGTTTCCTTCGCGCTCGGCGCCTTCTTTGCCGGGATGATGATGCGCGAATCGCCGCTCAGTCATCGTGCCGCCAGCGAATCGCTGCCGCTGCGCGACGCCTTTTCGGTGCTCTTTTTCGTCCTGGAACGCATCTCCGCTCAGGCTTGCAAGACATCGGCGAGCGATTTGGGCAACACCCGGATCTGAGCGCGGAGTCGCGGCAGCAGACGGTTATAAAGCAGTTCGCGCTCGCTGACGCCGCTCTGACCGAGCGCCACCAGATAATCCCTGGCGAAGAGCGTCGGCAGGCGTGAACCGTCCTGGTGCAGGGCATGATAGAAACGCCGGGCCAGATAAAGCACGGCGACATTCGTCCGCACATCCTCCGGCACGCGCGACGGTGGCGCGAACTGGGGGTAATGCTGATACTCAAGACTGCTGCACAGGGCTTCGGGCAGCTTCCAGCTCCGCAGCAGTTCGGCGCCCATCTCAGCCGGCTCCAGAAAATCGAAGAGAATGCTCAGACGCTGGTTGTACGCCTTCAGCAGTTCGATCACGACAAAGCCGATCTCACTCAGAATGCCCAGCGTGGCAACCTCCGCCGGTTTGGCGACATTCACCGTCTGCGACAGGACGAAGGCAATCCGCGACACCTCGACCGCCCGCTGATGGAGGTCGGCAAAAAACGGCGTGCCCGGCAGACTCTGACGCACGCTTTCGGACATGATGATCTGATAGACGACCTGATGTCCCAGCATCACCAGCGCCTGGCTGACATTGGTCACTTTCTGCTGCAAGCCATAGGCCGGCGCATTCGCCGCCTTGAGCAGCAGGCTGGTCAGGGCCGGATCCTGCGTCACCAGATCGACGATCTCGCCCTGAGTGGTGCGCTCGTCGAGAATCCTGTTGAGCAGCGCCATGGTGGAGACCGGCAGGGCCGGCACCTTGGCAAAGAGCTGGCGGGCGACGGGCGTCTGCGCGAAGCCGGTTTGGGTGCGAGCCTCAAAGAGGGCGTCGATGAGTTCGCCATTGAGCGTGGTCAGCGCACGCTGACGACGTGCCAGTCGGCGCAGGCGATCCAGATTCAAGCGCGCCATGTGCTCAATCAGATAGGTCTTGAGCGAGGCGTCGAAGGACGTAAAGGTCGGGGTGTCGATGATCAGGAGCGTGGTCGGCACGCGCGCGACCGCACCGGCATCACGGGCAGCCGGGGCCGCGAAATCGACATCACAGAGCCAGTCGCCTGCGCCGAAACCCTCACTGCGGGCAACGTCCGTCCCCTGCAGATCGATGCGCCCAGCCAGGATGATATACAGCCGATCCGCTGGATCTCCGGCGTCGAACAGACGCTCGCCCGCTGTCAGTTTCGCCAGCACGGCGGTATTGAACAGGCGCACCAGATCGGGATCGGGCAAAGCGGGAAACGCGCCCGCCTCGCCAGCATCCCGCAGCCCCTGAGCCAGGGACTCCTGTGTCTCATCGGCGTCACTCTCGTGTCCGCGCGCGCCCTGCTTCCAAAATTTCAACATCTAACTCCGCCCCGAGAGATCAGTGAGTTGAGATGACACCGGATCAATGTCAAAACCAGGCGTACCATCATCGATCGATTTTAGGATCAGGATTTCGGCGTCCCGGCACGACGCAACTCGCCAAGACGCTGCGCGGTGAGCGCCGACCACTTGTCGAAGGCGTTTTTGGCGTAGGCCCAGCTCTGGAACGAATTCACATAGCCGCTGGCCCAGGTCTGCGCCGCACCTGCCGCGCCCGCATCCAGGTCGGCGGCATATTTGCGCCCGATCTCGGTATCGCGGCACTCGGCGATCACCGCGCCCGAAGCGCCATCGCGGAACTGCATCTCCATCCCCGTCTCGCCGAGATAAGGCGTCAAGCCGGCAGGCCGCCCCGTCGCCACCCCGGAACCCGCTTCGGCCACAAAGCCATAGGGCACCAGCGTTCCGGTCACGCTCCGATCGACCTGGGTCGGAACCAGATTGGTCAGCGCCACCCGCAGGACCAAGACCCTCCGTCCCGGCTTCTCGACCACCTGCAACTGCGGTTTGAGCGCCTTGGTCAGCGAACTGTGGAAATAGTCGGTCAGCGTCTTAAGATCGGTCGGATCGATACCCTGCTGCTGGTCCGGCTTGAGCGTGACGACCATGCGCGAGATCAGCACCTTGTCATATTGACTCGCGTCGAGTTTGGGATCGCGCCAGCACTGAATGCCATTACCCCAGGGCGCAGGCTTGAGCCGTGCATAATCGGATAGAAAACCGCTTTGGGTGAGACGGGTCGGATCGCTGGCAGTGACGCCCGTGCCGCTGCCTATGAGATTGGTATCGGTGGATGCGCAGCCCGCGATGAACATCGCGCCAGCCAGGGTGACGCCGCGCCATCCGACAGCCGGTCGATTGATTTCGATCATGTTCGATGTTCCAGGAGATGGTGGTTAAAAGGATCGCAGCAGATGCGCCCGGTAGTACCGCAGCTCATCGATGGACTCGCGAATATCGTCGAGCGCCAGATGGCGGGACTCCTTCCTGAAGCTCTCCGCCACTGCCGGGGCCCAACGCTGGGCGAGAATCTTGAGCGTGCTGACATCCAGATTGCGATAGTGGAAATAGGCCTCCAGCTTCGGCATCCAGCGGGCCATGAAACGGCGATCCTGACAGATGCTGTTGCCGCACAGCGGTGACGCCCCCGCCGGGACATGGGCCGCCAGAAATTCCAGCGTCGCCGCCTCGGCCTCGGCCTCGCTCACAAGGCTTGCACGCACCCGCTCCAGCAGACCGGAGGCGCCGTGATGCTCACGGTTCCAGTCATCCAGCCCGGCCAGAATCTCATCCGACTGATGGATCGCCAGCACCGGCCCTTCGGCCAGAATCTGAAGCTGGCTGTCGGTGACGAGTGTGGCGATTTCCAGGATGCGATCCGTGAAGGGATCCAGCCCGGTCATCTCCAGATCCACCCAGATCAGGTTGAGTTCGCTCATGCTGTGCTGTCCAGTCGGAGCCTCGGCGAAGAGGCGGGAAGATTGCCCGGCGCCAAGTCTAACGCAGGCGGTAAACGCGAGGATGCCAGAAATCAGCGACATCGAAATCCCGTCAATATCTGTCAAGCAGGATTCCTGGTTGCTAAACCGCGTCCAGTGCGATATGCGTAATTTTCAATTTGTGTTTGGCTCTGGGAAAGTCAACGACATCAGTGGAGACGCGGTTTAAAATTTTATATTTTTTAATATCTTAAACCGCGCCAGCTCCGATAATCCTTGAGTCTGCCAGGGCCGATTCGATCCACAAAGATCGCATACCGTGCTGGGCGCGGTTTAGTATCAGACTTTCTGGAGCCGTCTGAAACCGTGCAGCAGACAAGGAGCGCATTCGCATGACGCATCAACCGGCCATCTTCTGCAAACGAACCTGGCTCTTCGTGGTGCTGGCCATCCTGCCGATCCTGGGGATGGAGCAGCTCATCGAGCATTTTGCCCGCCAGAGCGCGCTGGAGCAGAAACGACTGACGACCCTGGACAGCCTCGCGATCCTGCGCGCACGGCTGGAAGGGCTGATCAATTCACACCGGCTGCTGGTGCATGGTCTGACCGCCGTCATCTCTGCGCACCCGGATATCGGACAGGCCGAATTCGCCCGAATCTCGCACGGACTGGTGAATGAACGCCATGCCCTGCGCAACATCGCTGGCGCGCCCGACCTGGTCATCTCGCTCATGTACCCGCTCGCCGGCAATGAGGGCGCCATCGGCCTCAATTACCGAACGCATCCCATCCAGCGCACCACCGCACTGCGGGCGATGCGGACGGGTCAGTCGGTGCTGGCCGGTCCCGTACCGCTCGCCCAGGGCGGCATCGGCATCATCATCCGCGAGCCGGTGTTCATCGGGTCATCACAACCGCAGGAAACGCCGCGCTTCTGGGGAATCATCTCGGCTGTCATGGATATCATGGTGTTCTATCAGGAATCGGGCGTCCTGGACGCCGGATCGAATCTGCGTCTCGCACTGCGCGGCACGGATGGAACCGGCGCCGCCGGGGAGATCTTTTTTGGCGATCCGCACGTCTTCGCCAGCAACCCGGTCATACGCGACATCGCGGTGCCCGGCGGCACCTGGCAGCTTGCGGCCATTCCGAGGTCGGGCTGGAGCCAGCCGACGACGACGCTGTGGCTCATGCGTGTGATCGGACTGCTGGCCGCGCTGGCCGCCGGTTTGATGATCACGCTGCTGGTGCATGCCAATGAGTTGCTGCATCGGCAAAAGCAGATCCTGGATCGCACCGGACGTCTGGCCAGGGTCGGCGGCTGGGAATTCGAGGTCGCCACCCTGCAAGGCACCTGGACCGATGAGACGGCACGGATCCATGACCTTGAACCGGGCGCCCATCCCAGCGTGTCCGTGGGACTCAGCGTCTTTCAGGGGCCGTCGCGTGCGGCCATCGAAGCGGCCCTGCACGAAGCGATCAAATACGCCCGACCCTATGACCTGGAACTGGAGATGACCACGGTGAAGGGAACGCGCAAATGGGTGCGGACCATCGGCCTGCCGGTGCTGGAGAGCGGTCGGGTCGCCCGGCTGGAGGGCGCCATTCAGGACATCACCGACCGCAGACAGCGCGAGGACGAGATCCGTCAGCTCAATGCCGAGCTGGAAGAGCGGGTCGCGGCGCGCACCGCCGAACTCGCCACCATCAATAAGGAGCTGGAGACCTTCAGCTATTCGGTCTCGCATGACCTCAAGGCGCCGCTGCGCGGGATCGATGGTTACAGCCGACTGCTGCTGGAGGATCATCTGGAGCAACTGGACGCGGAAGGCCGGCTCTTTCTTGCCAATGTCCGCCAGGGCGTGACGCAGATGAATGATCTGATCGAGGATCTGCTCGCCTATTCGCGCATGGAGCGACGCGGAATGCTCGGGATCCCGGTGGATCTGGCGCAGCTGATTGAGCGGGTGCTGGTGGAGCGCGGTGAGGATATCAATGCCCGACACGGGGTCGTCAGACTGGATCTGGACGATGAACTCATCGCGCAAGCCGATCCGGATGGTCTGGCCATCGTGCTGCGCAATCTGCTGGACAACGCGGTCAAGTTCAGCCGCACTGACCGTCCGCCGGAGATCGACATTCACGGAAAGGTTATGGAAGAATCCATTATCCTTTCCATCCAGGACAATGGAATCGGTTTTGACATGCAGTTTCATGACCGCATCTTCGAGATCTTCCAGCGTCTGCAACGCGCCGAGGACTATCCGGGCACCGGCGTCGGTCTCGCCATGGTGCGCAAGGCCATGCTGCGCATGGGCGGACGGGTACGGGCCGAGAGCGCACCCGGCGCCGGCGCCACCTTTCATCTGGAGCTGCCGCGATGATGAGCGACGCATGCCCCCGCCCCATCCTGCTGGTCGAGGACAATCCGATGGATCTCGACCTGACCCTGCGCGCCTTCGCCCGCCGCAGGCTGGCCAATTCCATTGAGGTGGCACGCGACGGTCAGGAGGCGCTGGACTGGATTCCGCGCTGGGAGGCGGGCGAACCGCTGCCGCTGGTGGTTCTGCTCGACCTGAAACTGCCCCGCGTCAGCGGACTGGAGGTGTTGCGCCAGTTCCGCGTCCATCCGGTCAGTCAGGATCTGCCGGTCGTGGTGCTGACCTCGTCCAGCGAAGACAAGGACATCGAAACCGCTTATCGCCACCACGCTAACTCGTACATCGTCAAGCCGGTCAATTTCGAGAAATTCATGGAGGTGGCCGCTCACATTGAACTCTACTGGTGCCTGCTCAACCATCCGCCGAGGTAAGCGAATGCGTGTCCTGCATGTCGAAGACAACCCGGTCGATGTCGATCTGACCCGCCGTCTCCTGTTCCGTCAGGCACCGGAGATCCAGCTTGAACCGGTCTCCACCCTGGTAGCGGCGCGGGCCTGTCTGCAGACCCCGGATCTCTACGATCTGGCCCTGGTGGATCTGAAACTCCCCGATGGCTCCGGGCTGGAACTCCTGACCGAAATCCGCGAACGCACCCTGCCGCTGGCGGTGGTGATGCTCACCGGCTCCGGCGATCCCGAAGCGGCCATCGCCGCGCTTCAGGCTGGTGCCGACGATTATCTGGCCAAGGGCGAAACCGCCCTGGAGCGGCTGCCCACCACACTGCGCGATGCCCGAAAACGCTTTCGCGAGGCGCACGACCGTCACGCCCATCCGCTGCGGGTGCTCTACGCCGAGCACAATCTCGCCGATATCGATCTGACTCGCCGCCATCTGGCCCGTTACGCCCCGCATGTCCGCCTGACCCCCGTGACCGATGTCGCCCGGATCCTCACCCGTCTGCCGTCCAATCCGCACACCCCGTGCGATTATGATCTCGTCCTGCTCGATTACCGTCTGCCCGGCCTGGATGCACTGGAAGCGGTCAAGATCCTGCGCGCCGAACGTGGCCTGGACATTCCCATCGTCATGGTTTCAGGCCAGGGCAGTGAAGCGGTGGCGGCACAGGCCATGCATCTCGGGGTGAACGATTACCTCTCGAAACACCATGGCTATCTGCACAAGCTGCCGGCCATTCTGGACAAGGCGCTGAGTCAGACCAGACTGGCCCGTGAACGCGCAACACTGCGCGAAACCGCTCACCGGCTGGAACTGGCGCTCGCCGCCAGTCAACTGGCCGAGCAGACGCGCGAAACCCGACTGGCGGTGCTTGACGGTCTGGTCGAGAACCAGCCTCTGGAGAACATTCTCGACCGGATCATCACCCGCCTGGAGGCCATTCATCCGGATCTGCGTGTCTCCATTCAGCTCCCGTCAGAAGACCCCGCCATTCAGGACGCGGCGGCCCCGCTCGATGCCTCCATCAGTTGGCCCATCCCGTTGCAGGGCACGCCCGATCAGCCGCAGGGCCGCTTCACCGTCACCTCGACCGAGTCGCGCACGCTGTCTCCAGACGAAATCAACCAGATCGATGAATTTGCCCATCTCGCCAGTCTGGCGGTGGTCCGGGTAAGCGCTGACGCGCGACTCCGCCAGGCCGCAGCCGTCTTCGAGAGCACGCACGAAGGCGTCATCATCACCGACCTTCAGACCCGCATCCTCACCGTCAATCGCGCCTATACCGAGATCACCGGCTACAGCGAAGACGAGGTGCACGGACGTCAGCCCAACATCTCCTATTCCGGTCGTCAGGATCGGGGCTTCTATCAGACGCTCTGGAGCAGCGTGAAGGCCAGCGGGCACTGGCACGGCGAGATCTGGAACCGGCGCAAAAATGGCGAGATCTATCCCGCGCTCCTGAGCATCAGCACGGTTTACGACAGCCAGAATCAGCCCAGCCATTATGTTGGCATCATCACCGACATCAGTCAGATCAAGGAATCCGAGGCACGACTGGAACACCTGGTTCATTACGACCCGCTGACCAACCTGCCCAACCGGCGCCTCGTCCAGTCCCGGCTGCAACATGCGCTCGAACAGGCGGAACGACAGCGATGGCGGCTCGCCGTGCTCTTCCTGGATCTCGACCGCTTCAAGAATGTCAACGACAGTCTCGGGCATCCGGTCGGCGACGAGCTGCTGGAAGCGCTCGCCAGACGACTGAGCGCGCGGCTGCGCGAGGACGACACGCTCGGACGTCTGGGCGGGGATGAATTCCTGCTGCTGCTGGAACGTCTGGCGCGTCCGGAAGACGCGGCCGATGTCGCGCAGATGCTGCTTCAGTTACTGGAACAGCCCTTCATCCTGCCCAGCGGACCCGAGATCTATATCGGCGCCAGCATCGGCATCAGTCTCTACCCGGACGATGGTCACTCCGTCACCGAACTCATCAAGCACGCCGATGTCGCGCTCTATCAGGCCAAGGAACAGGGACGCAACACCTACCGCTTCTATACCCCGACACTCACCACTGCCGCCAACGAGCGGCTGGCGCTGGATGCGCGCCTGCGCCGGGCGCTGGCCAACGGCGAGTTCGTCCTGCATTACCAGCCGCAATTCGAGAGTCAGAGCGGCGCGCTGATCGGCTGCGAGGCGCTGGTACGCTGGCTCTCGCCCGAGGAGGGCATGATCTCACCCGCCCGTTTCATTCCGCTGGCGGAGGATACCGGGCTCATCGTGCCGCTGGGTGAATGGGTGCTGCGCACCGCCTGCGCGCAGGGCAGGGTCTGGCTGGATGCCGGTCTGCCGGCCCTGACGATTGCGGTCAACCTGTCCGGCCGTCAGCTACAGCAGCCTGATCTGGTCCAGCGCGTGGCCGACATCCTGGAGCAGACCGGACTGCCGGGCGAGCGGCTCAAGCTGGAACTCACCGAGAGCATGATCATGGGCTCCGGCGATCAGACGCTGGATCTGCTGCGGGCGATCAAGGCGCTGGGACCGCGTCTCTCCATTGATGACTTCGGCACCGGCTATTCGTCGCTGGCCTACCTCAAACGCTTTCCCATCGACGAGCTCAAGATCGACCAGAGTTTCGTGCGCGACATCCCGCAGGATGAAAGCGACATGGAGATCGCCGCCACCATCATCGCCATGGCCCGCAATCTGCACCTGAAGGTCATTGCCGAGGGGGTTGAAACACCCGAGCAACTGGCATTCCTCACCAGCCAGGGATGCCATGCCTGCCAGGGCTATCTGCTCGGCCACCCGGTCCCGGCGAACGAGTTCGTCCGCACGGTGTTTGGGCGCGCTTCCGGTCTTCATCCGGTTTAGAGCGAGCTACTCCCGCCGCAGCGCCTCAATCGGATCCAGACGCGCCGCGCGCCGCGCCGGGAAATAGCCGAAGATCACGCCAACTGCGGCGGAAAAACAGAAGGCCAGCAGCACGATGCCGCCATTGAAAACAAAGGGGACATTGAGCAGCGGGGCGAGCCCCAGCGAGGCGCCGATGGCAAGCAGAATGCCGAGGATGCCGCCAAGCGAGGACAACGCCACCGCCTCGACCAGAAACTGGGTCAAAACCTCGCGCTCCAGCGCACCGATGGCGAGCCGGATACCAATCTCGCGGGTGCGCTCGGTCACCGAGACCAGCATGATGTTCATGATGCCGATCCCGCCCACCAGCAGACTCACCGCCGCCACCGCCGTCAGCAGCGCCGTCAGCACCTGCGTGGTGCCGGTCAGCATGCTGGCGATCTCCTTCATGTCGCGCACGCTGAAATCATCCTGTTCGCCGGGCCGGATATGGCGGCGTTCGCGCAGCAGACGTTCCAGATCGCCCTTGGCGCTGTCAGTGGATTCGCCGTCGCGGATCGAGACCTGGATCAGGCTCACGTCCTGATTCCCGGCGATGCGTCGCTGGAAGGTGCGCAGCGGCATCAGCACCAGATCGTCCTGATCCGAGCCCATGCTGCTCTGGCCCTTGCTCTGCAAGAGTCCAATCACCTGACAGGCCATGCTCTTGAGCCGGATCTTCTCGCCGATGGGATCGAGCGCACCGAAGAGTTCCTTGCGCACCGTCGCGCCGATCACGCACACCGAGCGTCCGCCCTGGAGATCACCGTCGCTGAAGAGCCGACCGGATTCGAGCGTCCAGTTGCGCACGCTGAAAAAGGCGTTATCGGTGCCGGTCACAGAGGTCGACCAGTTGCTGTTGCCGACGATGGCGATCATCGACTGACTGGCCGAGGGCGCAACGGCGCGCACTGACGGGACATCGCGCCCGACCGCCACGGTGTCCGCCAGACTGAAGGGTGGCGCGTTCGAGCTTTGTCCCGGCCCCATGTGCTGACCCACGCGGATCATCAGCAGATTGGTGCCCAGACTTTCGATCTGGGTCGTCACCTGACGGGTCGCGCCATCGCCCAGCGTCACCATGACGATGACCGCTGCGACACCAATGACGATGCCCAGGATCGTGAGCACCGAGCGCAGCACGTTGCGACGGATCTCGCGCAGGGCGAGAAGAAAAGCGTTCCAGATCATTTATGCGTCCGAAATCCGCCCATCCCGAAAATGAATGACCCGATGGGCGTATTCGGCCATGTCGGGCTCGTGAGTGACCATGAGGACGGTAATCCCCTGCTCGCGGTTGAGACCGGCCAGCAGTTCCATGATTTCATGGCTGCGGGCGGTGTCGAGATTGCCGGTGGGTTCGTCCGCCAGCAGGAGACTGGGCTGGGTGACGATGGCGCGGGCGATGGCGACGCGCTGCTGCTGACCGCCGGACAGCTCGCCGGGCGTGTGGCGCTCCCAGCCGGTGAGGCCGACCAGATCCAGCGCCTGACGCGCGCGGGCGTGACGTTCGGCGCGGGGCGTGTGCCGATAGATCAACGGCAGTTCGACGTTTTCCAGCGCCGTGGTGCGGTTGAGCAGATTGAAACCCTGGAAGACGAAGCCGAGATAATGGCGCCGCAATCGCGCGCGCTGATTGCGGTCGAGCGACTCCACCGGGATCCCGCGAAAGCGATAGGAACCGGCGCTGGGCGTATCCAGACAGCCAAGGATGTTCATGGCGGTGGATTTGCCGGACCCGCTCGGACCCATCACGGCGACAAACTCGCCCTGCTGAATCACCAGATCCACTCCATCCAGCGCGCTGACCGCCGCCAGACCGGCGCCATAGATCTTCGTTACCGCTCGGAATTCGATCAGCGGGGCCGGCTCGCCGGTCGATGTCGCATCATCCGCCGCCATCACGACTTGCGCCCTGCCCGCTCCACATCCACCAGCACCTGCACGCCGGGCGCGAGCCCATCGCCGAGCACCTGGGTCACGACGCCATCGGTCAGCCCGGTTTTGATCTCGACTGCGGTCGGCTCGCCATCGCGCAGGATCCAGACCCGCCCCGATTTGCCAGTGCGGGCGCCCGCTTCCGGCTGACGCTTGGGCGAACGGGGAGGACGCGGCAGCAGCATGCCCAACAGATTGGGACCGGCCTGCTCGGATCTGGCTTGAGGCGGTGTGAAGCGCAGCGCGGTATTGGGAACCAGGAGCAGATCGTCTTCCTCATGCACCAGGATCTCAGCCGTCGCCGTCATCCCCGGACGCAGCGACAGATCGACGTTATCGACTGCCAGCAGCGCGCCGAAGGTCACTACGCCATTGACCGTTTCGGGAGCGAAACGCACCTGAGTGATGGTCGCCGGAAAGGTGCGGGCCGGATAGGCATCGACCGTAAAAATGGCCTTCTGCCCTTCGTTGACCTGACCAACATCGGCCTCGTCCACCGCGACCTTGAGTTCCATCTGGGTGAGATTCTCTGCCAGCGTGAAGAGCACCGGCGTCTGGAGCGAGGCGGCGACGGTCTGTCCCGGCTCCACATCGCGTTTGAGCACGATGCCATCGATGGGCGAGCGAATGGTTGTCTTGTGGAGGGTGCGACGGTCGGCGTCGAGCTGCGCCTGTGCCTGATCGACCTTGGCGCGGGCGACCGCCAACGCGGCGGCCGCGCGTTCGGCGGCGGCGGAAGCCGTGTCGAGCTCCTCTGGCGAGGCCAGACGTCTGCCCATCAGGTCGGTCGTGCGACGCAGCTTGTTGGCGGTCTCGTTGACCGTCGCCTGGGCCTCATCGACCTGCGCCTTCGCCAGTTCCAGCGCCGCCGCCGACTGCCGTTCCTTGGCTTGAGATTGATCAGGATCCAGCCGCGCCAGCACCTGTCCCTGCTTGACCCGATCATTGAAATCGACTTCGACCGCCTGGATGGTGCCCGAGACCTCGGTTCCCACGTCCACCTGCGTCACTGGCTGCAACTGCCCGGTCGCCGTGACCCTGATCGTCAGCTCGCCACGCTTCACTTCCGCCGTCTTGAAACTAGCCCGATCCGCTGGCCGCGTTGACATGAAAGCGACCGCCGCCAGCACCAGCCCCAGGACTGTCAGACCGGCAAACCAGAGCCAGCGGCGGCGATGAGATGCCGGGCGTCCAGTCAGATCGATCTGTTGCGCGATAGCGGAATCGGGAAGACTTCCCTGTTGTGTCATGCGCCAAATACTCCAAGCGTTTTAACCAGCGGATGGCAATCAGCATACCGTCAAATGAGGGAAGAATAAGGGAACAAAACAACGCAGACCGGCTGGCCCCTGCCAGCCGGCTTCGGACTTCAGGCAGGCGTGTTCAGGCTCAGTTCCTCCGCCCAGCATCCGGTCGGCGGACCCAGTACCAGATCCGCGCCCTCGAAGCGCACCAGAAAGAGTTCCCGGTCCGGGCTCTCTTCCAGATGACCGATATTGACGATCACGCCCCGCGTCCCGGCGCTGGCGATGAGTGCATGCTCAGGCAGATCGGGGATGCCACCATCGTTATGGATGTCGATCAGGGCATAGACCAGATCGCCCGGCTGGGTATCGGGCGGTAAAGCGTTATGTGTTTGGTTGGCTTCCATGGCGGACTCCTGTTGTCGGGTTTATCACCAGCGAACCCTCGGCCACCTGTTTCAGATATGACAAAGGAACTGGTCTATTTTTGAAAATGACCTTATAAATCAGCGATTTTTCAACGCTGACCAGCATGGCATAAGGTTTGCTGAAGTCTACTTCAAGAATCAAGCAAGACGTAAGCCATGCGCCGGATCCGATCCGCGCGCCCAAGCCAACGACGCTGGAGACAAGCCATGTGGGATTATTCGGACAAGGTTCAGGAACATTTCTTCAGCCCCCGCAACGCCGGGGCGGTGCAGGACGCCAATGCGGTGGGCGACATCGGGTCGCTGTCCTGCGGTGACGCGCTGCGTCTGACCCTGAAGGTCGATCCGGCGAGCGAGGTCATCCTCGAAGCCGGCTTTCAGACCTTCGGCTGTGGCTCCGCCATCGCCTCCAGTTCAGCCCTGACCGAGATCATCAAAGGCATGACGCTCGATCAGGCACTCCTGGTCAGCAATCAGGACATCGCCGATTATCTTGACGGTCTGCCGCCCGAGAAGATGCACTGTTCCGTCATGGGACGCGAGGCGCTTCAGGCCGCCGTCGCCAACTATCGCGGCGAGGAGTGGAAGGACGACCATGAGGAAGGCGCCATGGTCTGCAAGTGCTTCGCGGTCGATTCCAAGCTGGTCGAGAACACCATCCGCTCCAACAACCTGACCACGGTTGAGGAAGTCGTCAACTACACCAAGGCCGGCGGCGGCTGCTCCGCCTGTCATGAAGGGGTCGAAGAGATCCTGACCCGTGTGCTGGCCGAATCGGGCCAGACCTTCGCGCCCGGCAGTGCGGCCACGGCGCCCGCACCGGCGCGCGGCAAGCTGACCAATCTGGAGCGTATCCGTCGCATCGAAAACGTCATCGAGAGCATCCGCCCGAACCTGAAACGCGATCACGGCGATGTGGAACTGGTCGATGTCGATGGCAAGAATGTCTATGTGAACATGAAAGGCGCCTGCGTCGGCTGTCAGATGGCGTCCGTTACCCTGGAGGGTATCCAAGAGCGCATCGTCGAGGATCTGGGCGAATTCGTACGGGTGCTGCCGGTCGCGGCGAAGCGGCTGAACGGCTGATCCTGACCTGAGTTCGAGCTTTTTCGATTGGCGCACAAGACGAGGCGAACGTCATGACCACTCTCACCCAGGGCATCTATTTCGACAACAACGCCACCACCATGGTCGCGCCCGAGGTCGTCGCGGCCATGCTGCCCTATTTCACCGAGCAGTTTGGCAATCCCTCGTCGATCCACCAGTTCGGCAACCGGGTCGGGGTGGCGATCAAGCAGGCGCGGGCACAGGTTCAGGCGCTGCTCGGCGCGGAGCACGATTCGGAAATCGTCTTCACCTCCTGCGGGACGGAGTCCGACTCCACCGCCATCCTGTCAGCCATCCGTACCCAGCCGGAGCGCAGGGAGATCATCACCACCGTCGTCGAGCATCCGGCGATTCTGGCGCTCTGCGAGCAATTGGAGAAAGAGGGCTACACCATCCACCGCCTGCCGGTCGATGGTAAAGGGCGGCTGGATCTGCACGCCTATCAGGCGCTGCTGTCGGAGCGGGTCGCCATCGTCTCGGTGATGTGGGCCAACAATGAGACCGGCACCCTCTTTCCGGTCGAGGAAATGGCCGAGCTGGCGAAATCAGCCGGCGTGCTCTTCCACACCGACGCGGTGCAGGCGGTCGGCAAGCTGCCAATCGATCTTAAACGCACCGCGATCGATATGCTGTCGCTGTCCGGGCACAAGCTGCACGCGCCCAAGGGCATCGGGGTGCTCTATCTGCGCCGTAACACCCGCTTCCGTCCGCTGCTGCGTGGCGGTCATCAGGAGCGCGGACGGCGCGCCGGGACCGAGAACAGCGCCGCTATCATTGCGCTCGGCAAGGCGTGCGAGATGGCGCTGGAACACCTGGAGCAGGAACAGACCCAGGTTCGCACGCTGCGCGACCGGCTGGAGCAGGGCATCCTCGCCGCCGTGCCCAATAGTTTCGTCACCGGCGATCCCGACAACCGGCTGCCCAACACCAGCAATATCGCCTTCGAGTACATCGAGGGGGAGTCCATCCTGCTGCTGCTGAACAAGCTCGGCATCGCGGCGTCGAGCGGTTCGGCCTGCACCTCCGGCTCGCTGGAGCCTTCGCACGTCATGCGCGCCATGGGCATCCCCTACACGGCGGCGCATGGCACCACCCGTTTCTCGCTCTCGCGTTACAACACCCTGGATGAGGTCGAGCGGGTCATCGCCGCCATTCCGCCCATCGTCGCCCAACTGCGCAAGCTCTCGCCCTATTGGGGCGAAAACGGGCCGGTGGAGAATCCCGAACAGGCGTTTGCGCCGGCCTACAGCTGAAAGCATCACGTAAAAATCTACAGCCAAACCTAAAGGATTCGTTGTTGCATGGGCGGGTTTCGGGCAGCGTCGTAACCCAGCCGGTGAAGCCTAATCTGTCGTCAGAACTTGAAGCAGCAGATAGCAGAACTCAGAAATACTGCTATCTTTTAGGGGAAGAAATTTTGGGACAACCCCACCCGAACGAACAAAGTCGAAGAACATTGCATACATCTGTATGCATTTACCGTTGCTGACGTAAGATCAGCATCTACATAACTCAAAATCCTTCCTTCTGGAAGGGTGATCTACACATTCAGGAGGTTATAGATCGACTTAAAATGAGCGCTCAGAGCGGTCTCTCGAATCTCAGAATGTAGAGCAGTAGAGCAGTGACTGACAAGGTATCTAATGCTCTTTACTTTTATTCAGTTTCGTTCAAGGGGATTGCCATGAAAAAAATGACCGTTGCTTTAGTCTCCAGCCTTTTCCTGTTTTCCGCAAACTCTTTCGCTGACGCAACATGCCAGGCGCTAATGAGTAATTTAATTGCTTATGCACAGATGCCTCCTGCGTCATGCAACAAACATTACAACACGATAAGCGTCGAAATGGCCACCAACCGGAATGATATGAAATATGTTTCGTATGCTTCCGGCATACTCTATAAGAAAAAAAAGACTATCCCAGTAATCAGTTATTTTCTTGAAGGTGACGCGAACCAGCAATTTAGCGACCGCAGCTATGACATTGGCACCACGCCTCCAGGCGGCATTCACGTTCCTATAATGCAGAATTTTTCTGTGAAGAATGAAGATTTACTTGGCCTGAATATCAAACCAAATGGCGATTTCACCTACACCCTTAAATCATGGGGGAATGCAAAATCCACAGTCAGCGGAGCCTGCATAAACAACATTCTTTACGGAGTGAAGGATGGGACATTTTATACCTTGTCATTTAAGAAAACGAAGCTAGGATACACTGGACCATGCTAGTAGCAATGCAGTCGCGTTGAAATATTCAAATATAGGCGCGCCGGATCACGGCGCGCTTCCTACAGGCTTCGGTTACGTGGCAGCCAGATCCGCCGCTCACTCATGCCCTACTTGCAAGCTTGCAAATCAGCGCGTCTTGAAGCGCATCGAAATAAAAAGATCTCGCGTTAAAAAAGATCGTCCATCACCCGTGGCGTCGAGCGTTTGACGGTCGCCGTGTTCTCCTGGCGTCGGGCCCCGGTTTCCGGGCTGGCAACTCGCACCGGTTGCGGGCCAAGCAGCATGTCGCGGTATTCCTCCTGCACCATCTCCAGGATGCCGCCCTTGGATGTGGTCTCGACACCACGGCTCGGATCAATGCGGACCTCGACCAGTCCGGGCGGCGGATCCAGTGTGGCGACGGGCTGATCCTTGAGCGCGGCGGCCATGAAATCGACCCACATCCCCAGGGCGGCTTTGCCGCCCTCCTCGCCCCGACCGAGTTTGCCGAAATCGTCGTGACCCATCCAGGCGATGGTGACAAAGTTTGCCTGATAGCCGGCGAACCAGGAATCGCGCACATCGTTGGTGGTGCCGGTCTTGCCGACGACATCCGTGCGGTTCAGCGCCTTGGCGCGCGTACCGGTTCCGGCATCAATGACCTCGCGCAGCAGCGAGGTCATCTGATAGGCCGTGCGCGGATCAATCACACGCTCGGCAAGTCCGTCCGACTGGATGCCCTGCGTGGTGGCTGCCGTCTCGCCAAAGCGATACCAGCAGTCAGCGCACGCCTGCAGGGGACTGGCATCGAAGAGCACCCTTCCGTTGACATCCTCAATGCGCTGAATGAAATAGGGGATGACGCGATAGCCGCCGTTGGCGAAGACCGCATAGCCCTCAGCGAGTTTCACCGGCGAAAGCGCGCCGCTGCCAAGCGCCATCGACAGACCGCGCGGCATGGCGTCATCGCCGAAACCGAAACGGCGGATGTAATCCTGCGCCTCATCAAGCCCCACGCTTTGCAGGAGATTGATGGTCGCAAGATTGCGCGAGAGCGCCAGCGCCTTGCGCAGACGGATGGGTCCCATCTCCTTGTGGTCGAAATTCTGTGGATTCCAGCGTTCCTTGGTGTCGAGCTTGACCGCCTGGTCTCTGAGCAGACTGGCCGGGGTCCAGCCCTGATTGAGCGCAGCGGCATAGATGAAGGGTTTGAAACTGGAGCCGGGCTGGCGACGCATGTCCACCGCCCGGTTGAATTTGGTTTCGTTGAAGCTGTAACCGCCGACCAGCGCGCGCACCGCACCGTCGCGCGGGGCGATGGACACCAGCGCACCCGCCACGCGGGGAATCTGGCTCAATTCCAGGCCGCCATCCTCAGTCCGCTTGAGACGAATCAGATCACCGGGGAGCACCACGTCCGCTGACTTGCGTCGCGAACCGCGCCAGTTGGCGAGATCCCGTTGATTGCGCGCCCAGGACATCTGGCTCGACGTCAGGTCGATGCGCTGCCCCTGCCCCAGGTACACCTCCGCCACCCCTGCCTTCACCCGAGTCACCAGTCCCGGTTGCAGATCCGGAATACGGGTCACGCCCGCCAGATAGTCGTCCAGCTCCAGGTCAGACAAGCCGGCCAGTTTCAGTGTCGCCTCGGGGCCGCGATAACCATGACGCTGGTCATACTGACGCAGGGCCGTGCGCAGGGCGTCCTGCGCAGCGTTCTGCAGCCAGGACTCGATGGTCGTGATCACGCGATAACCCTGACTGACCGCCGCCTCACCATAAAAGCGGGCGATCTCGGCCCGCGCCATCTCGGCCACATAACCGGCATCCAGCTCGGACTGGCGACGGTGCAGACGCCCGGTATCGGGTGCAGCGATGGCGCGCTCGTATTGCTCCGCGTCGATATAACCGAGTTCGCGCATACGTCCGAGGATGTAATTGCGCCGTTCCAGCGCCCGCGCCGGATTGGTCACCGGATTATTGATGGATGGCGCCTTGGGGATACCGGCCAGCATCGCCGCCTCAGCCACCGTCAGTTCGTTCAGACTCTTGTCGTAATAGAGCGAAGCGGCAGCCGAGATGCCGTAGGCGCGATGGCCGAAAAAGATCTGATTCAGATAGAGTTCGAGGATCTCGTCCTTGGTCAGGGTCTGCTCCACATGCAGGGTCAGCAGCACCTCCATCAGCTTGCGCCGAAAGGTCTTCTCCGGGGTGAGAAAGAAATTGCGCGTGACCTGCATGGTGATGGTGCTGGCACCCTGAGCTTTTTCGCCCGTCGCGAGATAACTCATGAGCGCGCGGCCCATGCCGATGGTATCGACGCCGCCATGCTCGAAGAAGCGGCTGTCCTCGGTGGCGAGAAAGGCCTGAATCACCAGCGGCGGAATCTCGCCGATCGCCACCGGCTGACGGCGCTCGACGCCGAATTCGGAGATCAGCGCCCCATCCGCGCTGAAGACCTGCAAAGGCGCTTGCAATTGCACCGAGCGCAGGCTCTGCACATCGGGCAACTCCGGGAGCGCCACATGAACGAATACACCCCCGCCCAGCAGACCCAGCATCAGGAGCTGCAAGGGCACGCCCAGTGCGCTGCCGAGAAAATGGCCCAGCCAGCCCAGCACCGAACGTGGCGCGCGCGACGCTGGCCGACGTGTCGACGGCTTGGGTTTAGGCTTGTGCCTGGCCGGAGGATCGGCGGCGGTCTGGCGCGGGGCGGTCGAGCGATAGGAGGCAGCGGGGCGCACCGGTGGCGGGGAAATCCGCGCGCGATTCGGTTTTGGTTCCAAATTCCACTCCGCTCGCCTCAGACGAGCCGGTCAACAAAGGGGCTTGCAGATTGCTGTGACGGCGGGATTATAGCCCAGAGCCATGGCTGGGGATGCGGCGATGCCAGAGGGCGCGGATCAATGCGCGTTTCCGGTTGGTGGCGGGATCGTCTGCGCCACACAGACGCGGCCTTTAACAATAAGAGCCGTTGGTGCTGGCGAGCGGCGCAACGGGCGACTGGTCGCGGTTACGCACCGTCACGCTGAAATTTTGGATCTGCTCCGGCGTGGCTTGGGGGTACAGCAATCCAGCTCGCTGGTCCTGTAGGCCACGCTATAGCGGGTGCGTGCCCGGATCCGTTCCCATAGCGCGAGGAACTGCGGGTCGGTCTCAAAACTGAGGGAACCTCAGTCCAACGGTGCCAAACCCGAGCGGCTACTGGCCTTTCCTCTCATCTCAGCCGGGATAAGGTGACACGTGCGCCGGTGCGGCAGTCACCTGCTCTCGTCTGATGGCCGCCCCGCCCGGAATGGCCAGCACGAAGCGGCTGCCTGTCGCGCTGCTCGTCACGGCGACCGTACCGCCATGCCGCTTCGCGATGCGCTCCACCAAGTAGAGCCCGAGTCCCGCGCCAGGTTTGTTTTGCGCGCCACGGCCACGGAAGTATTTCTGGAAGAGTCTCGGCATTTCGTCCGCCGGAATGCCGCCTCCCGCGTCCGCTACCGCGAAGTCAATACCTCCGTCGACACGTCCTTGTGCGTGGAACTGCACCGGCACGCCCTCGGGTGAATGACGCACGGCGTTCGCCAACAGATTGCGCAAGGCGATGCGCAGCAAACCGGCGTCGCAGGCAAGGCACTGAGGTAAATCGGCGCAGGCGACGTCGATGCAACCGCGATCCCATTCAGCCGCCGCCCCACGCACGATCGCTGCGGCGTCCTCATCGACCGCCGTGAAGCTGACCAAGTCGCCATCCACGCGGTCCAATGACAGGAATTCGTCCATCAGCCGTATCATGCGACGCGTGGCTTCGCGAATATTGCGGCAGCGTTCCTGCGTCGCCGCGGACGGCTCGCTGCTGGCGATGCGCTGGACGCTGGTGTCGATGATCGTCAGCGGCGTGCGGAATTCATGGGAGGCCATCTCCACGAAGTCGCGCTGCTCCTGCCGCGCCAGCCTCTCGACTTCCAGGCTTCTGCGCAGCTCCGTCTCCAGTTGCTCGCGCCGCACGATCTCACTGGTCAGCGAGCGGGTACGCGCGGCCACTTCCTCCTCCAGTTCCTCGGCGCGCTGGATCTTGAGCCGCAAGGTCTCTGCCTGGGCCTGCTCCGCGGCGGCTTTGATCCGCTTGTAGCGGTACATGATCGCCAGACTCATGACCACCATGTGGGTGATGGCGCTGATCTGAAAGCTATTGTCGGTCAGCAAGTTGGGCGGCAGCAGCATGAAGTTGCGCGCTACACGCAGCACGATGCCGAGGCAATACAACCCAAAGGCGGCAAGAAAAAGGGCGGCTGGCGAATAGCCTTCCCTCAGCAGGTGCAGAGAAATAACGATGAGGACGGCCACCTCGATGACCCCCGCAAGTTGCGCGGGCGCCACACCGGCTACATAACTCACCGTCAACGACAACAGCGCGGTCAGGGCGGACAGGGCTGCCATCGAACGGACCAGCCAGCGCGCCGTGCGCGGCATGCGCGGCGCGAGTTCGAGCACGCCCACGCTCATCTTCGCCCCCACCCATAGCGACACGCAGATCAGTAACGACAGCGCCAGATCGCTGATGCGTCCCGGCATCCCGGTGTATTGCTGAAGAAAACCGAAGGAGAGCACGATATGGAAAAGGCTATTCACGACGTAGAGCGCATACCAGCCGTTCACGACGGAGCGCGTCGAGCGCCAGAACAACAGATGAATGGTAATGATCGTGAGGTAGATGCCCAGCAGCAGTCCGTAAGCCAGCGACTCGCCGCGTGAGGCTTCGCCGAAAAACGCGGGACGCCAAAGCGTGATCTGCGCCGAGATCGAATTGCGCGAGGTGACGCGCAGCCACAGGGTCTGTTGGGTCGGTTCGGCCAGATCGATGAGAAAGGCCGGATTGCGATAGGGCAGGTCCCACTGGTCGCGGGGGATGTCTTCTCCGGCGCGGTGCTCTTCCCAGGTGCCGGCCGCGGTGCGTTGGTACAGCCGCACGTCATCGAGGACCGCGTTATTGACCTCCAGGATCCATTCGCGCGGGCTGCCGGCGGGACGTTCGATCTGCACGCGCAGCCACAGCGCCTCCTGGGTGAATCCCCGATTGAAAGCGCCGCGCAACGCCTGCCAACCGGGTGAACCCGCCACGTCCGCCACGCCCATCGCTCCGCCCGCATCCCGCAGGAGACTCAGATGGGGCGCCAGATCGGCACGTGTCATCTCCGGCGAAAGGACAAGCGGCGTCTGCGCCCAGGCGTGAACCGAGACCAAAGCCAACCACAGGAGGCAAAGCAGGCGAAGCGGCATGGGCGCGCATTCTATCAGTCAATAGGATGCAGGACCGCCGCGCTCAGATTTCCTCAGATTCGCGCCTCGGCCGCCCTCTATACTCGACGTTATGGCCCATCTGATCCTACTCGAAGACGAACCCATCTTGCGCCATGAACTCGCCGGCTACCTGGCCGAGCAGGGGCACATGGTCGACGCCGTCGGCTCGGCGGCCGAGTTCCACACGACCTTCTCGCCCGCCAACCACCTGATTGCACTGGTGGATCTCGGCTTGCCGGACGGCGACGGCATCGACCTGATCGACGGACTGCGCGGCCAGGGAAAGCGCCTGGGCATCGTGGTCATCTCCGCGCGCTCCAGGACTGGCGACAAGGTACGCGGTCTCGTCGTCGGTGCCGACTATTACCTGACCAAACCCATCGAACTGGAAGAGCTTTCCGCGGTCGTGGCCGCCCTGGCGCGCCGTCTCGACACCGGCGGCGTCAGCCTGCGCTGGGTACTGGACGCGGTCCGGGGCGAACTGATCCCACCCGGCAAGGCCCCGGTGGCGCTCACGACGCACGGCACCGTCGTCCTGGCGGCGATTGCGGGCGGCGGTGGCAAGCCGGTGGATCGCCGCTGCATCGTCGCCGCGTTGGGCGAAGATTTCCTGCAATACGACCAGCGTCGGCTGGATACGCAAATCCACCAGTTGCGCAAGGCGGTGTGGGATGCCGCGGGGGTGGAACTCCCGCTGCGCGCAATCCGCAACCGTGGCTACCAGTTCCTGGTCGATGTTGAGATCAAGCAGAAGAATCTGATCGTGGCCTCCAAGGTCGCGGTCGATTCCGAGCTCAACGACAACAACGGGAAGGTGGAGCACTAAATCGGCGAGACCGCGATCGGGCTGGGTGTCGATCTGAACTGGAAGCGCGAGAACAAACTGGTCTACACCGTTCTCGCGGCCTCGCAGGATACGACACCCGGCGCCGGGCTCCCGCCGGTCAGTTCGTGGGCGGCAAGGGCTCGGCATCGACGGTGGGGGCGGGGCGCTGGCCGGTGGCGGTCAGGCGAATCTGACCCTGCAACCACTGACACTGGAGAAGAGCAAGGGGCTCGGCATCGCGGGGGGGCGTGAGCTATTTGACGCTCAAGCCGGCGAACTGATCGGCGGCGGCGCGGGGCGCGCGATCCGGTCGTATGCCTGATTTCTCAACTCGACCGCTACAGGTTGTCTGCGCCGACTCTGGATTTTTCATGAACAAAGATATTCTCGGCTTTATCAATTCCAATCGTGATCTTCTCGATCTTATTATAGACATGGTTCCAATCCCTTTGTTCGTGAAAGACAGAGCAGGACGGTATATCGACTGCAACATGGCTTTTAAGAATTTCTTATCCTTTAGTCGTGAGCAAATCATTGGAAAAACCGTATACGACATATGGAGCAAGGACGAGGCTGATGTATTTTTTTACAAAGACAAGGAGTTGCTTGATCGGGGTGGATTACAGATTTATGAAGCGAGAATCACCTCTTCTGGAGGGGTTCACTACGACGTGCAGTTCCACAAACAGACATTCACTGACTCATCCGGTGCCGCGATAGGTTTTCTTGGTGCGGTTTTTGATATTACCGAGAACAAGAGGCTGGAGAACGCCTTGGTCAGACTGGCATCTACTGACGAGCTGACTGGCCTGCTAAACCGCCGCGAGGGTATGGCTCGATTTGAAACACTACACAAAGACAGCGAAAGAAAGAAGCGGCCATATTGTTTGGCGATTATCGACTTGGATCATTTCAAGGGTTTAAACGACAAATATGGTCATGCCAGCGGCGATCTGGTGCTGAAGGCATTCTCCGACCTAATGAAAAAGATATTGCGATGTGGCGACGTTTGCTTTCGCTATGGAGGCGAGGAATTTATCGTTCTACTACCGGAGACTCAGCTTGAAGAAGGGTTCCGCGTTGTCGAGCGATTGCGCAAAAACTGGGCTATAACCAAAGTCGCCCTGTCGGATTGCCAGTTTGTTCAGTCAACAGTCAGCATCGGTCTCGCCCAATCCATAACGAATAATTTTTCGTTCGATTATTTGATTCAGGCAAGCGATAAAGCGCTTTACGATGCCAAGAACAATGGACGAAACTGTACCGCCTGTGCGCAATCCCGACCAATCTAAAGGATGAGAGTTGGCCAATCGCTTTTTATGCATTGACTCTGCTTCACCATGATGAACGGCAAGATCACCCGTCGTAACGGGATATAGGGGGAAAATATGATGAAAACGATCAATACCAGAACAGCACCTAACCTGAATATGCCTGCGTCTGACCGGGATGAGCATCGGGATGGCCCGAGTGGCGCAAGTGGCGATGATGAATGCCTAAAAGGAAATCTAACAGAAGGCATGAAAATGGATCGGCGGACTTTTGCCGCTTGGCTGCTTGCAGCGCCGTTCGTGATGAAGTCTGGCCTCCCGGCGGCGGCATCCGATCTGCCAGCCGCGGAAGCCGTACCCGCCGACCCGCTCTGCTATGCGTCGGTCGACGAGCTCAAGGCCATGTTCCAGGCCGGGAAGGCCTCGCCGGTCGATCTGCTGAAGGCGCAGATCAAGCGGGTCGAAGCGCTCAACCCGAAGGTCAACTGCATCACCTACGAACATTTCGATCAGGCGATGAAGGAAGCCCGCGCGTCCGAAGCGCGCTACCGGAGCGGCGAGGCGAGACCGCTGGAAGGGATTACGGTCGCCCTCAAGGACGATTGCAGCCGGGTGGGCTGGAAAACGACCCAGGGCTCGCTCCTCTTCAAGGACTCGCCGCCGGCAACGGAAAACGCGGCCATCGTCGATATGCTCGAGGCGGCCGGCGCCGTCATGCCGTTCCAGACGACCGTGCCGGAGTTCTATCTTTTCGTCGGCGCTTCCACCCGTGCCTTTGGCACGACCCGTACTCCGTGGAACCTTGAATACTCCCCCGGCGGGTCTTCGGCGGGATCGGGAGCGGCGCTTGCCGCAGGCTTCGCGACGCTCGCCACAGGGTCGGACATGGGTGGCTCGATCCGCCTTCCCGCCTCGCAAAACGGTGTCTATGGCTACCGGCCGACGCACGGGCGGGTGGCGAGCGGGGAAGTTCCCATGTGGACCCACGGTCCGCTGGCCAGGCGCTTTGACGACCTGGTTCATTTCCAGAACGTCATAGTCGGTCCCTCCGAGAAGAGCATGTCCGCCATCCGGCCGCGTCTCGATTATCCTGCCCAATACCCGGACCTTTCGGGGTGGCGTATTGCCGTGGACTGGGGCGCAAACATCGCCACGGTCACGCTGGCGATGAAAGACGCGATGCTGAGAGGCATCGAGGTGCTCCGCGCCGCCGGCTGCGTCGTGGACGAAGTCGACTGCGGCTTCTCGAAGAAAGACTTCAACACTTTTTCTCATGGTCTGATGGCGACCTCCATCGGCGTCATCATCGATATCGCGAACGCCCATCGCGAACAGCTCTCACCCTATATGAGCGAAATCCTCGACCAGGTTGCCGGCACACCCATCGGGCCGCATCAGGCTGAAGAAGCCGAGGCGTTGGTGGCGCGCTGGCATCAGCAGATTCAGCAGCGCGTATTCGGCAAGGGCTACCGCATCCTGCTCATGCCGACCATGGCGACGTCCCTCGTGGGTGCCGACATGTTCAAGAGCAAGGAAAGAAATGTGCCCCTGATGGAAGGCTGCGGGCTGGACTATGCGCTGACCTGGCCGTGGAACCTCCTCAACCGCTACCCGATTGTCGATGTCCCACTCGGGATCGTCGAGGAGCGGATGCCCGCAGGCATGCAGGCGATCGGACAGACCTTCACCGATCTCGATACCTTCCAGTTCGCGTCCAACTGGTCTCGCCTGCAGCCGCCGCTGTTTGCCGACGGGCGGTTCCCGACCTTCTCATGACACGTGCCTATGGTCGCATTCCGAGGGTTCGGTAGATCCCGCACGGTGTCAGTGGTCAGGTCGGGTGAGCGCAGCGTAACCCGACGGCGGCGGTGCTGTGTCGGGTTACGGCGCGTGCCCTGCTCGGCGTAACGGGCACGGTCGGCAGGGTGCGCCTAACCCGACCACCGGTCCGGCTGAGGAATAGCGTCAATCACCAATCGTCAAGACCTTCGGTTGCAGTGAAAATGCTTAACGAGCCGGACCCCGGTCTTTTCAGTGGGCCTGTCTAGGCTGAGGATCATGGTATGAATCAGTGGATCTTTCTTTCCGTCGCAATTGTCAGCGAGGTGATCGGGACTTCTGCTCTAAAGGCAGCGGAGGGGTTCTCCCGTTTATGGCCATCAGTGACTGTTGCTGTCGGTTATGCGGTTTCTTTCTACTTTCTCTCACTCACGCTGAGGACAATGCCGATTGGAGTGGCCTACGCAATCTGGTCGGGAGTCGGAGTTGCCCTCATCGCGCTGATTTCATGGGTTCTCTTCGGACAGTCACTCGACCTTCCAGGAATCCTCGGCATCTCTCTCATCATGGCCGGGGTCATCGTCCTCAATCTATTTTCGACGACCGTGTCCCACCCATAAGCCGCTCACCCTGTCATTCCACTCCCAACAGGAGACGAGGCAGAATGCACCCACAAAGACTTGTCGCCGCGCTGCTGCTCGGCTCCGCCGTCGCTGTCTCGCCGGCTGTCGCGAATGGTCCATCCGCCGAGGAGCTTGCGCGCAAGGCGCAAGACCCCCTCGCGGATACCAAGGCGATCATGACGGACAACACCATCGGCTTTGGGACCGCAGACCACGAAACCGCCTACGGCTTCCAGGTCCAGCCGGTTTACTCCATTCCGACCGGCGACAGACCCTACAACCTGATCTTGCGATCAGTGATTCCGATTGTCGGCGCTCCTGTCGGTGCAGCGCTTCCCCGGCTGGGCGATGCGCCGATCCAGGATCGCGGAACGGAATGGGGACTGAGCGATACCTTTCTCCAGGCGTTCTGGTCGCCAAAAACCGATGACGGCATCAAATGGGGTATCGGTCCGCAGGTTTCGCTCAGGACCCGAACCTCCGATCGCGTCGGCGGACCAGGCTGGGGCGGCGGGATTTCAGGCGTGTTTTTCGGGGCAGTCGGCGAGTTCTCCTATGGTGCGCTCATCAACCACCACTGGGGCGAGGAGAACTACAACGTGACTTCGTTTCAGCCGATGATCTACTACAACCTCAAGGCGATCCCCGGCGCCTACGTTGGCTACAGCAACACGACGACGTACAGTTGGAAAGCAGACTCCGGCGATCGCTGGCAAGTCCCACTGGGCCTCGTCGTGGGCCGGACTTTTCCTATCGGCGGCAATGGTCACGCCCTCGACCTGAACCTGGGGGCCTACAAACTTGTCGCCAAGCCGGAAGGTGGGGCGGACTGGCAGCTCAAGTTCGGTCTCTCCTGGTTCCTGCCTTGACCGTGGTATCGTGGGCTCGGTGGTCATGAACATCCGCTGGGACGTCGGCTACAGTCGCTCCAGATAGGCCGTCCCGCCCAGTTGGCGCATCTGGCCCCGGATCCGCTCGGCGCGGCGTTGCACGCTGGCGGACGGGGGATCCAGTCGATAGCGGTGCGGATTCGGCAGCACGGCGGCGAGCAGCGCCGCCTCCCGATTGCCAAGGGCAAAGATGGGCCGGTCGAGATAACGCCAACTGGCGGCGCCGACGCCATAGGTATCGGGGCCAAATTGGGCGATGTTGAGATAGACCTCCAGGATCCGCTGCTTGGGCCACAGCGCCTCGATCAGCACCGTGAACCAGGCTTCCAGTCCCTTGCGCAGATAATCGCGCCCCGACCAGAGAAAGAGATTCTTCGCCGTCTGCTGGCTGATGGTGCTGGCTCCGCGCAGCCGTCTTCCATTCTGGAAGGCCGACCAGGCGTTGCGCAACTCCACCATGTCGAATCCGGCGTGCTGCGGAAAACGCTGATCCTCGGCGGCAATCACGGCCAGTGCCACCGGCGGCGGAATCAGGCTCCAATCGACCCATTCGTGATGAAGCGTGCGCGGTGCATCGTCCTGCCAGAGCGCGGCGATGTGCTGCCCCAGCATGACCGCCGAGGTCGGCGGATTGACCCAGCGCAGGAGCAGCACCGCCAGCGCGGACAGGAGCATGAAGCCCGCTACGCCGAGCAGAATCCATTTCATGGCGGCGCGCAGCCGATTCCCGATTTTCATGCGGCTTTTCACGTCTCCGGTTTGCCCGCCTGACGCACCGCCCAGGCGATCTCCGCCGCCTGACGGTTACCGGCCACATCATGCACGCGGAAGACCTGGACGCCGGCCATGACGCCGAGGGCCGTGGTCGCGCAGGTCGCGGGCATGAGCGCGGCGGGGTCCGGTTCGTTACAGAGCGTCGCCATGAAACGCTTGCGGCTGGCGCCCAGCAGGACCGGAAAACCCAGCGCGACCAGTTGCTCCAGTCCGGCCAGCAGGGCCAGATTATGTTCCAGCAGCTTGCCAAAGCCGATCCCCGGATCGAGCAGGATCCGGTCCTCGCGGACCCCGGCGGCCAGCGCGGCATCGACCCGCGCCAGCAGCGCCGCGCGAACCTCGCCGACCACATCGTCATAGTGCGGATTGGCCTGCATCTGCACGGGCCGTCCCTGACGGTGCATGAGCACGATGGGGACATTGCGTTCCGCCGCCAGCGGCAGCATGTCGGGGTCGTCCTCGCCCGCCGAGGTGTCGTTGATCCAGTTCGCGCCCGCATCCAGCGCGGCGCGGGCGACCGGGGCCAGCGTGGTGTCGATGCTCATGAGGATCTCGGGGGGGATCCGCTCGCGCAGACGGCGGATCGGCTCGATGACACGCCGCGCCTGTTCCGCTGCCGTTACGGGCTGCGAGCCGGGCCGGGTCGATTCGCCGCCAATATCGATAATGGCCGCGCCCTGGTCCAGCAGGCGCAGACCCTGGGCGATGGCGGCATCCAGATCGAGATACCGACCGCCGTCCGAGAAGCTGTCCGGGGTGAGATTCAGGATCCCCATGATGCGGGGGTGCGTGGGATCTGACGAAGCCTTGTTCATGTGCTGCGGGCCAAATGCCGGGCGACTTTGACGCCCAATGAAATTAAGAGGCATGATCCGGGCCTTCAAGACCGGTCATTCACCATCCAGAGCCAATCGAGAGCCATCGCCATGCCCCGGAAACCCCTGATCTGCATTGCTGCACTGCTTGCGACCGCACTGGTCGCCGGGTGCGCCTCCGGCAAGATCGGCACCGCGCCTCAGGTCCAGCGGCCCACCGAAGCCGGTACCCTGACCTTAACCCGTGACGGCTCGCTGGTCGGTCTGGGGGTGCCCTTTCATATCCGGCTTGATCAGGCCGATCTCTATCGGCTTGGTCGCAACCAGAGCTATACCCTGCAACTCGATCCGGGCGAATATCTGATCGAATATACGATTGGTTTGAACGAATGCAGTCTGATCGTCAACATGCGGTCGCGACAGATCAAGCGTCTGCGTTTGACCGCCAATTGCATGATTTTTTCGGGCTAAACCGCGTCCGCGCGAACGGTCATCGATTCTGCCAAGGCCGACTCAATCCTCAAGCACCGGGCGCGGTTTAAAGCGCTTCCAGCCTTGATCTGCCAGCTTTTGGCATCAACCTGATCGCTGGCGGCCGGGGTCTCACCGCCCTTTATCAGGCCAAATGATCGACCCGGTCTATACTCATATCCCATCAATGCTTTGCAAACCACAACAAGGGGGAGACTTCGATGATGGCGGACACGAAAGCAGACGAACGGCGGATGTGCGAACGGATGTCATGGGCCTGTCAGGCACGCCTCCTGCCACTCTCGCTCGAATTGAGCATGCCCACGCCCGGCATCCGGCATGCGATGGGACGGGACATCAGCGAAGGCGGGATCCAAGTCTGGAGCGATCGCCTGTTCGCGGTCAAGTCGAGACTGCTGCTTGAACTGGACGCACCCGAGATCCCGGAAGGCATTCAGGCGGTCGGCTCGGTGGCCTGGGTCTCGCCGACAAATTCGGATGATCGATGGTGTGTCGGCATCGAGTTTTCGGATGTCGGCGATACCGCCCTGACCAGCCTCCGCGCCCTGATGCAGCCTCCGGCGGCCTGAACCGCAAATTTATGATCTTTGCGCCCTTGCGGTTCAACTGCTCTTTTTACATGTTCCCAGGTGCACATAGAGGTCGCGATACAACTGACCCGAGCGGGTCCAGGAATGATCGGCGCGCATCCCATTGAGCCGTAGCTGGCTGAAATACTCCGGAAAACGCCGCCATAAGTCGATGGCGCGGCTCATGGCGCTTTCCAGCCCGTCCGGGGTCGGCTCGTCGAAAACATAGCCATTGCGAACCGCGAAGGGCCGGGTTGAGTAATTGGCGTCGAAGACGGTATCCGCCAGACCGCCGACCCGCCGCACGATGGGCACCACGCCGTATTTCATCGCGATCATCTGCGCCAGACCGCAGGGCTCATACAGGCTCGGAATGAGGATCAGGTCCGCGCCGGCATAAATCAGATGTGCCAGCCTCTCGTCGTAGGTCAGCTCCAGCCGACAGTCCGGGTTGGTCGCTGTTTCCTGTTGTAACCGCCGAAACTGCCCGTCGATCTCGGGATCGAGCGCCGCACCCAGCAGCGCCACCTGAGCGCCCTGCGCCAGGGCATAACGGATGCCATGCAGGATGAGCGTCACCCCTTTCTGATGATCCAGACGGCTGACCACGGCCAGGATCGGCTTCTCCGTCTCCTGCAAACCCAGACGCACGCGCAGCGCCTGACGATTGGCCGCCTTGCGCGGCAGCCTGTCCGGCCCGAAGTGCGCGGGGATCAGCGGGTCGATCTCGGGATCCCAGACACTCTCGTCGATTCCATTCAAGACGCCCCCGAACTTGCTGGCGTGAGTCTTCAACAGCGACTCCAGCCCCATACCCTGCTCGGTGTTCTGGATCTCCCAGGCGTAACGGGGCGAGACGGTGTTGACGACATCCGCATCGACAATCCCACCGCGCATCAGATTCGCCATGCGCCCGTCGCCTGCGTGGAGCAGCCGCTCCGGCAGCATGAGCCGCGCCGGATCCAGCCCGACCTGCCGCAGAATCGACACATCGACCACACCCTGATAACCGACATTGTGCAGGGTGTAGCAGACCCGGCTGTCGGGAAAACCCCGCGCCCGATAGCGCTCGCGCAGCAGGACCGGAATCAGTCCGGTCTGCCAGTCGTGACAGTGCAGAATGTCCGGCTGCCGACCCGATTGCAGGATGAACTCCAGCACCGCGCACGCAAAGACGGCAAAGCGTTCAGGGTCATCCGTCTCGCCATAGATCCGACCACGCTGGAAGAATCGCTGCTCGGATTGCGGATCGATGAAGCCGCAATCGATGCCGTCCACCGTGCCGGCCAGCACGCGGCAGGTCAGCCAGTGATCATGAAAGGGCACGCGCAGGTCAGGATGAACCACGCGCAGACCGGCGATGCGATCCAGAGGCAGGGTGTCGTAATACGGCAGCAAGACCTCAAGGGTCTCGCCCCGGGCGATCAGATCATGTGACAGACCCTGCACGAAATCGCCCAGACCGCCCGCCTTGGCGATGGGCGCACATTCGGCGCTGATCATGACGATTGACAGAGGCATCGGTTTCGCAGTGGGCAGTTTTACAACATTCGCGCCGACATCGCGGGCGGGGTCAGTCGTCGCGTGGAGAAAACAGTTCATCAGGTGGATGGAGCGCCAGCGCCTGTCGCAACAGGGCCGGGTCATCCACCTTGAGCACGAACTGAAAGCGTCCTCCAGGGCCGACAAAATAGGGATGACCAAAGAGATCGATCCGGGTATTGGGCGCGGCCCAACCCTGGATGCGCAGTTCGGCCTCGATCAGAAGCCCAGCCGCCGGAACGACCGGCTGACCGTAGATCAGGGTCGGGATCGTCGATTGCCGATCCAGCCGCCGCATCATCGCATCGCTATCGATGGAAGGCGCTGCCGTCCCGCCCGCCGTGACCAGACAGACTGGATCGGCTGCCACCGATGCCAGCGATTGATGCGTCGCGGACAGGATCGGCGCGGATGGCCGGGTCTCGTCAAATCGAACCGCCTCCTGCACACCGTCACCGGTGGCATGCGCCGGAAACGCCAGCCCGATGCCGGGGGCATGCTGGAACCGGTTGGACCGCGCCAGCAGCAGCCAGCCGCCATCCTCATTGACGAGACCCAGCTCGGCCGCGAAACGCGCACCTTCCCGCCCGACCTGAAAGCCGCTCTGCCCGGTCCCGCCCCGTCCGGCGAGTCGCAGCCGAACGGTGGCGACCGGCTCGGCAGCGCCATCCTCGTCCAGCCGCAACAGACGCAGGACTGGCTGCGGTTGTCCGCCAGCGGCTGGAAAATCGCCGCCGATGCCGATGACATCGCTGGCACGCAGAAACCAGCGCGCCCGCACTTCTCCCGGCGCGCCATCATGGAGAACCACGCGGGTATCCGGGATCGAGAGCGGAAAAACCGGCGTGAGCGGCGATGTCGGTGGCGCCAGATCGGGGGTTGGCGGAGTCTGCTCCGCGTGGCGGGCAAAGGTCATGTCACCCGGTTGAACAAGACGGCAGGATTCCATTCCGGGTCAATCATGAGGCGCGTCGAAAGGCGCCGCTATCGTGACATCCGCTGGCGGCGCACCCGTCCCAGCAGTCGCGCTGTCAGACTGCTCCTTCAAGGCATCCTCGACCTCGCTCAAAGCGGTCTCAGCCGACCCGGTGCGGGCCTGGAGATAGGGCATCCAGGCCTCGCCCCAGAAGAGGAAACAACTGGTCTCGGCCTCTAGGATCAGGCGCCGCGCGCGGAACATGGCCGCGCTGGCAAGCCCGTAAACATCCGACTGGCAGCGGCACAGTTCCCAATAGCGCTCGCTGAGTCGCTGCACGGCGGCGAGCGCCTCGTTCTGATGCGCGCTGCCGGTCCATTGGGATAACTCTTCACCAGAGTTGGAACCGACATTCCAGGCGCCGCTCTGCACCTGCGCCTGCGCCTGGGGTCGCACCTGGGCCAGATACTGACTCAGACACACCGGCCTGACCGGCGAGTCGCCTGCCCGGACCTGCTCCATGCAGGGCGCGAAAAAGTGACCGAAAAAGCCGGATGGCTCATGCATCTGACGAAACCAGCCGCCGTTCTCGCCGTCAGTCCAGGTCGTCACCAGACGGTCTTCGTAGGGTCGCGGCGAAGCGGCGGCGCGGGCGCAGACTTCATTCCGAAACCAGTCAGGATGCAGACCGCTCTGCTGGGCGCTGGACAGTTCGCGATCCCGTGGCACGACATTGAGACAGACACCGTCGCGACAGACGACATAGGGCCGGAAGATATCGCTGATGCCATCCTGCGGACGCACATGCACCCCATCGACCACGGCATATTCGTAACCGGTCTGGATCAGCGCCGGAATCATCTCCATGCTGAAGGCCATCTCGGGCGGCCAGAAGCCGCGCGGGGCGCGTCCGAAGACCCGCTCCATGATGGCACGTCCGCGTTCAAGCTGCTCCGGCCAGTCGGCGCGCGGGATCAGCGGGAAGATCGGGTGGTAATAGCCCATGCCGACCAGTTCGATATTATCAGCTTCGCAATATTGGTTGAGCATCGCCGGAATGTCGATGATATGGCGATAGCGGTCGATGACCTCCGGATCCAGGAACTGCTCCAGCAGGACACCGGAGAAGCCGACATGCAGTCGCGCCACATCCCGATACAGCAGGGCGTAACGGGCAGGCCGCTCATAGCAGCGCATGATGGCTTCCGCTTCCTCGGGATTGGCATCGATCAGGAGACGCAGATTTCCCGGAGGCTGGTGCATGTGCAGCCCGAGCGCATGATGGATGGTGGTCTCAGTCATGGATCCTCACAAAGACGCTGACACCGCGCAGCCGATGCAAGGCAACGGGAGGCATCATCTCCCTGTCGCCTGTCGCAACCTGAAAAGGCGCGCGCCACACTCACGCGCGCCTCTTGCCGGTTTGGATAAAACTAAACCAATGAACAATATTAAACAATCCGGCCATGCCTGCCGACCTCACAAAGACCGATTGCGAATGTTATTCTGAGTGCTCTTTAGCGACTGGAGATCACCATGGCCCATCTCATCCTGGCGGAAGTGACCGCCAGCGTGTCCGAATTGAAGCGAAACCCCATGGGGACCGTGGCGGCTGGCGAGGGCTTCCCGGTCGTCATCCTCAACCGCAACGAGCCCGCGTTCTACTGCGTGCCGGCACATGCCTACGAGGCGCTGATGGATCGATTGGAAGACCTGGAATTGAATGCGCTGGCCGATACCCGCCTCGCGGACGGACAGGCACCGCTCAAGGTGTCATTGGATGAGCTATGAACTGGCCTTTCATCCAGAGGCGCTGAAGGAATGGAGCAAACTGGACACCTCGGTGCGAACCCAATTCAAGAAGAGGCTCGCCGAACGCCTGCTCAACCCGCGCGTCCCGGCAGCGCAGCTTGCAGGACGCTCCGACCGCTATAAAATCAAACTGCGAACGGTGGGCTACCGACTGGTCTATGAAGTTCGGGATGCCGAACTGATCATCCTCGTCGTCGCGGTGGGAAAGCGCGAACGCAATACGGTCTATCAGATCGCCATGAAACGGTAGACGAGCGATGCCGGGCGGTTGGTTGTAACCCAGACTCAAACCCACAGCTTGAAGGCACCCACAATGCACGCCCTTTCGCTTACCGCCCCCTTCGGTTCAATCCGCGTCCACTGGCACCAAGAGACCCTGACCGGGATCGATCTGAATCCGGCGGAGTCCGCCCTCCAGGATTCCGCTGAGCCGGATCCGGATGCGGCGTCCGTCATGCCCGTGCTGATCGTCAGTCAACTGCACGCTTATTTCAGCGACGGCTCGGCCCGCTTCGAGCTGCCGCTGGCGCTGTCCGGCACGGCGTTTCAGCAGCGTGTCTGGGCCGTGCTGCGCACCATCCCGTCCGGTGAGACGCGCACCTATGGTGAGGTCGCCCGCGTCCTTGGCAGCGCCGCCCGTGCGGTGGGCCAGGCCTGCCGCGCCAATCCCTGCCCCATTGTCGTCCCCTGTCACCGTGTCGTGGCGGTGCAGGGTCTGGGGGGCTTCTCGGGCGACACCAGCGGATCCCGGCTCGCCATCAAACGCTGGCTGCTGCATCATGAAGGGGTCCGGATCCCTGACCATCACTGAACCACTCGCCATGATGCAAGACGACCAGGCGGTCATCGAAGGCTTTGCCGACATGCTCTGGATGGAGCGGGGGCTGAGTCAGAATACGCTCGCGGCCTATCAATCCGATCTGCGCGCCTTTGCCGTCTGGATCCTGCGCGAACGCGGCCACGGTCTGATCGCCGCCGAGCGGTGCGATCTGCTCGACTATCTGGCCCTGCTCGCCCAGCAGGGACGCAATCCACGCTCGACCGCGCGGCTGCTGTCCTGTCTGCGCCAGCTCTATCAGTATTTTCTGCGCCAGCGCCTGATCCAGGAGGATCCGAGCGCGCGGGTGTCGATGCCCAAACTGGGTCGGCCATTGCCCAGGAGTCTCAGCGAGTCCGAGGTCGAGGCGCTGCTGCGCGCGCCGGATACCGGGGATACGCGCGGACACCGCGACCGCACCATGCTGGAGGTGCTCTATGCCAGCGGTCTGCGCGTGACCGAGCTGGTCACCCTGACGCCAAGCCAGGTCAGCCTGACTCAGGGCGTGGTGCGCATCGCCGGCAAGGGTGGCAAAGAGCGTCTGGTGCCACTGGGCGAGGACGCCTGCGACTGGCTGCGCGATTATGTCCGGGGACCGCGTCAGGATCTGCTCGGCGGGCGCGTCAGCGATTATCTTTTTCCGACCGGTCGCAGCGATTGCATGACCCGCCAGGCGTTCTGGCTCCTCATCAAGCGTTACGCCATCGAGGCCGGGGTGATGAAACCACTGTCGCCCCATACATTACGCCATGCCTTTGCGACGCACCTGCTCAATCATGGCGCCGATCTGCGGGTGGTGCAGATGCTGCTTGGTCACAGCAGTCTGTCGACCACGCAGATTTACACCCATGTGGCGCGCGAGCGCCTCAAGCAACTGCATGCACGGCATCATCCGCGCGGATGATGTGCGGAATGGGCGAAAATTCGAGTGCAAGCATGTATATTTAGCGTCTTTCCCGGAATGAAGCGAGATTCTCAGCCATGCCATCGTTCGACGTTGTCTCCGAAATCGATCTCCAGGAAGTGCGCAATGCGGTCGATCAGGCCAGTCGCGAGATCGGCACCCGCTTCGATTTCAAGGGCGTCGATGCCAGCTTTGAACTGAGCGACGACAAGATTCTGATGGTTGGCGAACAGGAATTCCATCTGCAGCAGATGATGGACATCCTGCGTCAGAAACTGGTCAAACGTCAGGTCGATCTCGCCTGCCTGGACCCTGCCGATCCGGTCTCCACCCTCAACGCCGCCCGTCAGGAGATCAAACTCAAGCAGGGCGTCGATACCGAGACCGCCAAACGCATGGTCAAATTCATCAAGGCCAGCAAGCTCAAGGTCCAGTCCCAGATCCAGGGCGATCAGGTGCGCGTCACCGGCAAAAAGCGTGACGACCTCCAAGAGGCCATCGCGCATTTGCGTGGCGAGGACTGGGGCTTGCCGTTACAGTTCACCAACTTCAGAGACTAGAGATTCCATCCGCATGAAAATGATTCGCGCCTTTGCCCTGGTTGCTGCATCCATCACACTCGCTGGTGCGGCCCTGGCTGCCAAGCCAGAGGAAACGATTCGCGCCGCGCTCGAAAGCGTCATCCCCGACATCAAGATCAGCCAGATCCAGCCCTCGCCGATCAAGGGCATCTACGAGGTCATGGCCGGCACCCAGATCATGTATGTGACGGGCGACGGTCGCTATTTCGTCGGCGAGCGGATCGTCGATCTCAAGACCCGCGAGGATCTCACCGAACCGCGTCTGGCCGCCGCACGCAAGGCCCTGATCGATGGCATCGGTGAGGATCAAATGCTCGTCTTCGGTCCGGCGGACGCCAAATACACCGTGACCGTCTTCACTGACATCGACTGCGGCTATTGCCGCAAGCTCCACGGTCAGATCGCCGACTACAACAAAGCAGGCATCCGTGTCCGCTATCTGTTCTTCCCGCGCGCAGGTAAAGACAGCTCGGCTTATGACGAGGCCGTTTCGGTCTGGTGTGCGGGCGATGCGACCGCACAGCGCGCCGCCCTGACCGACGCCAAGGCCGGCAAACCGATCGAATCCAAAACCTGCGCCAACCCGGTCGATGCCCACATGGCCATCGCCGCTGAACTCGGGCTGCGCGGCACGCCGGCCATCCTGACCGCATCCGGCGATCTCATCCCCGGTTATGTCGATCCCAGCCGGCTGGCGGCCCAGCTCAACAGCACGGCCAAAAATTGAGCGCAACCAGTATTTTTCCTCATTTCACCACGCATTGAGACTCATGACCGCTCATCCGCTCTCCGCCTTTGAGTTGGAATTTGCCTGGCGTACCGATCAGGGTCGCGTGCGCAAGCGCAATGAAGACGCGGTTGCGGTGCATCCTGAGTGCGGTCTGGTGGTGGTCGCCGACGGTGTGGGCGGCGCCAGTGCTGGTGATGTCGCCAGCCGACTGGCCGCCGACACCATCGCCGAACGCTATCAGCGCCGCACCCTTCCCCGCCGCGATCCGGAAAAAGCGCGTCTGTTCGTCGAGGCAGCGGTTGAAGAAGCCAATATCGGCATCTGGCGTCAGAGCAAGGAAAGAACCGGTTGCACCGGGATGGGCACCACGGTCGTTGTGGGTTCAATCGGCTGGGATTGGATGGCGTTTGCCCATGTCGGCGATTCGCGCATCTATCGCCTGCGCGAAGGGTTGTTCGAGCAGCTTTCGCGCGATCACTCATTCATCCAGGAAGTCATTGATCAGGGCTTTTTCGCCTCGCGCGAAGACGCCAAACGCTATGGCATCGGCGAAAACATCCTGACCCGCGCGCTCGGTTCATCTCCCGCCGTCGGCATCGCCTCGGACGTGACCGAGCTGGCGAGCGGCGATCTCTATCTCTTCTGCACCGACGGACTCACCGGCATGATCCCCGACGACTGGCTGCGTCAGGTGCTGATGGCCGTTGCCGGCAATTCGCTCGACTCAGCCGCCGATGCGCTCATCCGCATGGCGAATGAGCGCGGCGGCAATGACAACATCACCCTGGCGATGATTCGGGTTGGCGAGCGATTGGTTGCAGCATCGGGGGGTTGAAGCTGAAAGTCTGCAATTGGGATCCAAAGGCGCAAACGGAGCTTTATCAACATGCCGTCTCAAACATAATAATGTTTTTGACGGACTGGATGATCTTCATGAACCATAACCACATCAACCTGCCACAGCACACTGTCTGATGGACGGTAAAGATGATCCACAATATCATGTAATACAAAACCATAAGGCCGAAAAAAGTCGATAATTTTAGGAAAGCGAGGTTGATCGACCAGCATTGCCGCCTCAACAACAAATATGCTTTCCGGGTTAATCAGCGTCGATGCCCCTTTGAGAACCTCAATTTCCACGCCATCGACATCAATCTTGATCAAGAATGGCCCGCTGTAGCCCCCGCTATTGCATAAATCATTAAGCGAAACAGCCTGAACCAGACGATTGTTGAGCGGATCGCCAATCTGCTCAGCAATTGATGAATACTGCAGACTGTCAGTAACGCTGAGCGAAACCATTCCTGATCGGCTGGTCACGGCAACCATCATGCACTCTGCGCTTTTTAATGACTGACAGATACCCTGAAGAACCGATTCATTTTCCTGAACAGGCTCCAGCATAACGTGATGAGCTTCGGGAAATGCTTCGTAAAGAGGTTGCGTGCCCACCTGCGCCCCTACATCGATCACCGTTGCAGGCATAAAGCCGTTCCTTTTAAGATTTAAAAGAGCGGCAAGCTTCGACGAGCGCAAGTGAACAGACTGCATTTGAATTAAATTGATCAGGACGGGCGCAAAAATACCACCCGGATCCGCGACCATCACATCTTTATAAATATCATAAGCGGATTCAATATCACCTGAAAGATGGCTTTCAAATGCGCGAACCAACTTTTGCTTTTGATGATCCATTTTCAACCTCAGCCAAGGCTTTTGATGGCGGAAAGAATGAACTTTAAAATCATTGGGTATCCTGAGTTTTGATTAATATCCTTCTGGAGCATCTTAATCAACGCCGTTCGCTGACGTAAATTTTCGGGGCGTGAAAAATACTTCACGCGGTCTTCAAGGTCGGAAATCGTCCGAAACGAAATATCATCATAAGCAGATGTGAGCTCAGACAGCCCTGGAAGCGGTTCAGTCAAGCAAAGCCCGCCGGACATCGTGACATCGTGGAAGCGATTAACAACCGCATGATCAAATTGCAGGGACGTTATGTTGATGTTAATTCTGCTTTGACGAAAAATTTCTTTTGTTTTTTGCAAGTCATGAGTCGCCGGGGAATAAAAAATCCCAGGACGATCAATTTTAATATCTCTATCAACACCATGAAGATAAGCAGGATCTCCTCCAAAAATAGTCAACCGTCCAATATCCGCATGCTCAAGCAACCATCCCCGGAACTGTAAACTTTGGTTTTTCAATTGCGTGCGCAACCACTGCGAATAAGCGATTCGAATAATTTCCCGATCTTCTTTATCGCCCAAAATCTCAGCGGCAGATTTCGAAAAATAACCCACATGATCGTGCAAAGAAGCAGCAAAATCACCGCACTTTATTTCAAGGGCCCTATCTATAAAATCCTGAATCCTTTTTTCGTCGAATAAAGAGCGATAAGAACTGGGAACAACATGACCAACAAAGGAAACATTGTAGTCAAAGAAATTTTCGCATGGATCGGATGGCTCGATTTCCGTCGCATGTGGCACAATCGCGGCGTTAAAAATGCCAACGGATTTTAAATCCACCAAGTCATTAGGTTCGATGCAAAGATGAAATGAGCGGGAAGCGATATTTTTCCAAGCGATTATTTTCAATATGTTTTCGACAAAATTTAATCCACTAAGAATTTTATCCTGGTGGAGAAAAATCAATTTCCCCGGAAATACCTCGAAAAAATATTCTTTTCTATCGGGAATTCTGGATTGAATGATATTGCTTGCCCCGCCGTTTGACACATATAACGAAGAGCCATCTTGAACAGATAAAAAATCCTGAAAAGATGATGCGTTAAATCCTTTTGGCTTAACGGTAAAAACATCCATTCCGGAACTCGCCAAATAACGCCCCAGAGAATGAGCGATACGCTGATAAATCGGCGTGCTGGATTCTTCTATGTAAGCCCGCATCAGTAGAGCAGTCCCGTTGTCCAGAAATCAATCCGCAGAGCAAGAGGGTAAAATTTCAGACCAACAAGGGACTGACTGCCTTGAATCGCCGTAAATTTTCACCATGTCACAACCAGCTTCTCACACAGGAAATCAAGCCCGAAACTCTAAACTCGAAAGATCGATCAATCTCATCCAGTTTTTCTATATATGCCATGCGTTTCCTGCAAAATTCAACGAAATCAACCTGAGGCCGATATTCATCCTTGACAATTTCATAAAAAGGAAAGCCGGCGCCTGAATCAAGCATTTCCTCCCTTGAAAAAGGCTTAAAGCAAAGAATAACGGGAATTGCACCAAGCAGCACGGACTCCATAAGCACGGCAGTCAGCACATCGTAAGAAAAAACAAAATTCGTATTCTCCAGAAGATGAATATACTCATCCCTAGTTTCAGGCCATGAACGAGTCATCAGCACGCTGTCTCTAAACACCTTTGGGTCATCGACATAAAGACCACCCTTTCCGATATAAGTCAAATTTAATTTCCTGGGCTCCATCTTCAGATTTCTTGCGTACTCCAAATTTATTTTCCCATTATATTGCGGCAAAAAAAAATCCGACTCGCCAACAAAAAGAGGCGAGAAAGAGAGCTTAAATTCGTCGTCATTAACACGCGGAAAAATGCCAAGCACGCCAAGCCTGTTCAAATAATAACGAACAACTTTCATGCCCGCCAGCCATCTTGAACAAAAAACCTCCGGCACAATGAAAACAGGTTTATCTTTGCCGGACGAATAATAATCAGGCAACGATCTTTCATGACAGCAATACCAGCTTTTTCCGTCCGGGGAAATAGTCATGGTTTGATCAGAATAGCTGCAAAACAGGCAAACTTTCACCGCCTGCCCTTTGTTTTTCAATGCCTCGATCAATCTCCATAGCGCGAGAGAACCGCCGCTCCTTTCACTGTAAGGAGGCGTCATTACAACGAAATTCAAATGCGCATCAGATTTGAAAAAAGGTACCGATTTAAAATTTTCCGCTTCGCGAAAAAGCAGGCTCAAAAACAAAAACTCCAAATTGGAACAAAACTTCCCGCTATCGAAAAAGCGACCCGCCTCCCTGCTTTCCTTTAAATGCACTTTGATTCTGAGCAATTCTTCCGGATTGTTGGCCAATTCAAGCGCCAGAGATTCATATTGCTCTAAAGACTGACCGACAAGATTTCCCAGCCCAACCGAATACAGCAAGCTACCCGCCACACGCGACGGAAAGGCATTGCCCATATAAGTCACAACCGGCAAACCCGCCATGAGCGCATCAGCGGCAGTGGTATGAGCGTTATAGGGATGCGTGTCGAGAAAGAGATCGGCCTGACGGTAGCGGGCGAGATGATCCTCGATCCGTGGCACGCGGCTGGCAAAGATCAGACGCGCGGGGTCGACGCCATGCCGGCCGGCTTCACTGCGCAGATTACGCTGCGATAATTCGTTGCGAGACATCAGCCATAGAACACTGCCGGGCACCTGATTGAGCAGACGCATCCAGACGGAAAAGATGCTCGGGGTGATCTTGTAATCGTGACTGAACGAACAGAAAACAAAGCCGGTTTCGGGCAATCCGCATTCGGCGCGTGTTGGAGTGCGTTCGGAAATCCGGATGCTATCGTCGGTTGGCAGATAGCTCTCGGGCAGGTAAAGCACACGCTCGCTATAAAATGGCTGGTGTTCTTCTGGAATCACATGCCGATCCGCGATGATGTAATCCATGTAATCGGTGCCGAGAGTGCCGGGATAGCCGAGATAGCCGACCTGCACCGGTGCAGGACGATAGGCGAAGACATGAATGCGGGAGTCGGCGGTGTACCCGGACAGATCGATCGCGATATCGACTTCCATTTCGCGCATCTTTTCGGCGATCTGCCGGCTGCCCATCAGACGGGCATCGATGAAATGATCGAATGCCTTGACCATGCGCTCGCGCAGTCGGCTCTGATCATCGATGCCGACCGAAATGGCGATGGTCTCGAAGCGAGATTTGTCATGATGTTCGAAAACCCCCGCCATTAAATGGCCAACGGGGTGCTCGCGCAGATCAGCCGAGACATAGGCGATACGAATCCGGTCATGCTTATATTGCTCGCCCTGCCACAATGCAATGGGCTGACGCGGGCAATAGCTTTCGGCAAAGATCCTGGCGGCCCGGAAATGATCCTCAGCGGAATCGCAAATCGCCATCAAGGCCAGGGTTTTGCAGACACGGCGACCGGCGCGAAGACCTTCGATAATCCTGGCAGCCTGCGACTCGTAATCGGTCCAGTCGCAGATGTGCAGGCGCTCGTAACACAGCAGGCCCAGGCCGTAATCGAAATCAGGATTGAGTGCGAGCAGGCGCTCGAACAGTTTGATCGCTTCTTCGCTTTGCTTGAATTCGGTCAGGAGAATGGCGCAGTTCGCCAGCGCCGTGGTCGAATTGGGGTCGATGGTCAGGATGCGATTGAAACGCTCAAGCGCCTCTCCGTGACGCAGGAGCTCCCGCAGCAGCACGCCGCTGTTGGTCAGCGCTTCGAGATAGTCGGGTTGAATCTCAAGCGCCCTGTCGTAATTTGCGAGCGCCTCTTCCTGGCGTCCGAGCGCACGCAAAGCGGTGGCATGGGCGAACCAGATGGGCGCGAAGTCCGGCGCGGCGAGAACGCCCGTTTCGGTCAGACGCAACGCCTCCTCCGGGTCGGCGCGATCCATGGCGATGACGGCCAGCGAATAAAGCGCGGCGGGATGGTTGGGGTGAGCCGCCAAGACCGCTTGGAACAAGCGCGCGGCCTCATCCGTCCGGCCTTGGTGCTGGAATTCGATGCCCTGGATCAGGATGTCATGCGGCGAAGGTGCCGCCTGGGGTTGCAGAAACATCACGTCACCTCGCCAGCGGCGGCAGAAGGGTTGTCGGCCAAGCCAGCGGACCTTGGGCTGTTTATCGGCCGGATCGAGAACCGCGACCTTGCCGACAGCACCGTGTCGGGCGCCGACGACGATCAGGCCGGTGCCGTCGGTCAGACGCGCCAGGAGCGGAAATCGCTTCTGCTGCGTCAGAAGGTTTTTCCAGGAGAGCGTTCCGGGGCTGGCGTCGAGGCCGATGTCAGTGGCGAGGGTCTGTAACCGTGCAGTGTCCGGTTCCTGCGCTCCCAGGTCATGCGCTTTGATCAGCTGCGCGGGATCGGCTGACAGGCCGTGATGCTGCGCGATGGCGGCGAGACAGCGTAGGATGCTCTGAATGCGCAAATCGGGCATGGTTCGCTTGGCCGAATCTGGTTGGGACCGTTCGCGGGGGTGACGACAATACGGCGACACCCACACGCGACCCGATTCTAGGCGCTTGGGCCGCTGCCACGCAAACAGGCGTTTGCAAAGAAAATCTCTTTGGCTGACAGGGTTTGATACCTGGCGCAATTTTGTGACGCCGTTTGCAGATTGGCCGATATGTCGAATCTTTTGTTCGATTTATCCTAAAGTTTTGACACGGGCAACCGATCTTATATGCGATACCGGCACGATTGAACTGGAAGCATTTTAAGTGCCAAATATATTCTTTACACGAACATTCAGCAGGAAGGGCGCGACAATGAGCATTACAGCCACCACAGATATCACCACTTTAGGCACTGCGGACATCGTCGCGTTAACCGAAAGTGAAATCAAAGCCTTAACGGCAACGCAGGTCAAGGCGCTATCCGCAGTTCAAGTGACTGCCTTCACCACGGCGCAAATTCCACATTTTGGTGGAGCACAGTTCAAGTCATTCGGCAAGACCCAGGTGGATGCCTTACAAACCAACCAGATCGTGGCCTTGACCGTCTCACAAATTCCCGAGATCACCCCAATCATTAAACTTCTGACCACCACCCAGGTCGCGGCGCTGGAAACCGAGGATCTGGCCACGTTCGATGCCAAAACACAAATCAAGCTGCTGTCCGCCGCGCAGACGGGCGCCCTGGGCACATCCCAGATCCAGGCACTCACCAACGCCCAGCTCGGCGCCTTCGCCAAGAATCAGGTGGCCGGTCTGACCACGACCCAGATCGCGGCCTTCACCACCGGACAGATCGGCGGACTCGCCGCAGCGGCGATCAAATCCTTCACCGCCACCCAAATCGGGGCGCTGGAAACTCAGGATGTGCAGCAACTCACCGCCGCACAATTCAAAGGATTCACCAAGACCCAGGTACCCGGTCTGACCACCAGCCAGATCGTGGCGCTGGAAACGTCGCAGATTGCCGGCATCACCCCGCTGATCAAGCTCCTGAGTACGTCACAGGTCGCGGCGCTGGAAACCCAGGATCTGGCCGCGTTCGATGCCAAGACACAAATCAAGCTGCTGTCCTCCGCGCAGACAGGCGCCCTGGGCACATCCCAGATCCAGGCGCTTACCACCGCCCAGCTCGGCGCCTTCGCCAAGAATCAGGTGGCCGGTCTGAGCACGGCCCAGATCGCGGCCTTCACCACCGGACAGATCGGCGGACTCGCCGCAGCGGCGATCAAATCCTTCAGTTCCACCCAGATCGCGGCGCTGGAAACCGTCGATGTGCAGCAACTCACCGCCGCACAATTCAAAGGATTCACCAAGACCCAGGTACCCGGTCTGACCACCAACCAGATCGTGGCGCTGGAAACGTCGCAGATTGCCGGCATCACCCCGCTGATCAAGTTCCTGAGCACGTCACAGGTCGCGGCGCTGGAAACCCAGGATCTGGCCGCGTTCGATGCCAAGACACAAATCAAGCTGCTGTCCTCCGCGCAGACAGGCGCCCTGGGCACATCCCAGATCCAGGCGCTTACCACCGCCCAGCTCGGCGCCTTCGCCAAGAATCAGGTGGCCGGTCTGAGCACGGCCCAGATCGCGGCCTTCACCACCGGACAGATCGGCGGACTCGCCGCAGCGGCGATCAAATCCTTCAGCTCCACCCAGATCGCGGCGCTGGAAACCGTCGATGTGCAGCAACTCACCGCCGCACAATTCAAGGGGTTCACCAAGACCCAGGTCGATGGTCTGACCACCGCGCAGATCGTGGCGCTGGAAATATCGCAGATTGCCGGCATCACCCCGCTGATCAAGCTCCTGAGCACTGCGCAGGTTGCGGCGCTGGAAACCCAGGATCTGGCCGCGTTCGATGCCAAGACACAATTCAAGCTGCTGTCCAACACTCAGGTCGGTGCGCTCAATACCAGCCAGATTCAGGCTCTGACGAGCGCGCAGATCCAGGAGATCGATGCCAAGAAGCTGCCAGGGCTGACAACCAGTCAGATCGCCGCCCTGACATCAACCCAGATCGGCGCATTCTCTGTGGCTACTGTTCAGGCATTGAGTGACAATCAGATCCAGGCGCTGGGAAGTGATATTGTCGGTCTCACCCAGATCGGCTCACTGAAAAACAGCCAGATCGTGGCCTTGACGACCGCCCAGGCCGCTCTTTTGACCGCCACACAAATGGGCGCGTTAACCGCTGCTCAGATTGGCGCGATAGAGACGGCGGATCTGGCCGTTCTGTCATCCACTCAGTTGAATGTGTGGAGTAAGGCGCAAACCATGGGTCTGTCAACGAACCAGTTGGGCGCGCTGACAACAAGTGGTGTCACATGGCTGACAACCACCACCGCCCAAATCTCGCCGCTGGTTCTCGACCTCAACGGCGATGGCATCAAGACGCTGAGTCTTGCGCAGGGCACGCAGTTCGCGCTGGATCCGGATGTCCCAACTCTGCGCAACGGCTGGGTGGATGCCAATGACGGTCTGCTGGTCCGCGATCTGAACGCCAATGGCAAGATCGACGATGGCACCGAACTCTTCGGCACCGCCACCCGTCTGGCCAATGGCGAGAAGGCGACCGACGGTTACGCCGCATTGAGCGAGCTGGATAGCAACGGGGACGGCGCCATCACGGCGGCAGACGCTGCCTGGTCCGAGCTGAAAGTCTGGCAGGACAGCAATTCGGACGGCGTGAGTCAGGCGGGCGAGCTGAAGAGTCTAGCCGAGCTTGGCATCAAGCAGATGGATCTGAATGCGCAGGCCACCTCGGTCATGAACAACGGCAACTGGGTGGGTCTGGTCTCCAGCTTCGAGACGGTGGATGGTGAGACGCACGAGATGGCGGATGTCTGGTTCACGGTCGAGAAAGCCGGAGTACAGGTGGCGGGAGACGTGCTGCGCACCCAGGTCGGCGGCATGGTGCAGGCGATGGCCGAGTTCGCAAGCGGCGCCGGAACACCGACCGGCACCACCGGCTCGCTGACCGACGCGCCCGATCCAACCCGCTTTGCCGCCAGTGTTGCGAGTATGGCGACGACGCTTACCAGCTTCATGCAAGGCAACCCTGACTTCGGCGCGCACTCCGGAACAGCGCTCGCTTCGGTCCTGAAGCCGCAGGAGCCCGGCAAACCGCAGACGGATCTCCTGACGGTCTCGCCAATGCTCACGTCTTCGTCATGATCTGAGTCCGCAAGGATGCAAAGCGACCAGGCTGAATGGCCTGGTCGCTTTTTTGTTTGTCACGCAACCTTGATTTTGCCACGCTGCAAACCGGCTGCTTTGGGTCTTGCGCGCTGAAAGAATGAGAAAACCATGACAAGCATCGCTTTCGATACCCTGAAATTCGTCCGCACCCTCAAGGATGCCGGCATTCCCGAGCCGCAAGCCGAATAAAGTCGCAAAGTTGATTTAAGCCCCGTCAAATCGCTGAACCGCGACGAGATTCACCGGCATCAAAACTGGATTTACGGCACAATCCGCTCCAAGATCCAGGCGGATTCCCAACAATGCCCAACGCCTTTCCTCATACCGTCATCCAATGCCTGACGGCCATTGCCCAGCATCATGGCTTGCAGATCAATCCCGAGCGGTTGATCGATGAGTATGCCCTGAAAGCGGAAGAGCCGGGCGATGCGCGTCTGCTGCGGATCGCTTCAGACATTGGACTCAAGGCCCGAACCGCCAAACTCTCCTGGGAGGCGCTGCTGGAGCAGACTGGCGTTTTTCCGATCATGGCCCGTCTGATCAATGGCAACGGTGTGATCGTGGTCGGCGCACGCGCTGAGGACGGCGGCAAGGTCGCGCTGATCGATCCGCTGGTGCAGCAGGTGGGCGTTTTTCTGCTTGATCGCGAGCAGTTCTGTGCCCGATGGGACGGCGCGGTGGTGCTGCTCAAACGCCAGCACAAACTGACCGACCCCAATCAGCCGTTCAGCCTGCGCTGGTTCATCCCGGAGATCCTCAAGCAGAAGGCCGCCTTTCGCGACATCGCCCTGGCGGTGATGGTCATGCATGTGCTGGCCCTGGCGACGCCGATCTTTTTCCAGATCGTCATCGACAAGGTGCTGGTCCATCAGAGCATATCAACGCTCTGGGTGCTGGGGATCGGCATCGTGATCGCGATGGTGTTCGATGCGCTCTTCGGTTTTGTGCGCAATCTGCTGAGTCTGGCCGCGACCAACAAGATCGACATGCGGCTCACCCGCCGCACCTTCAGCCATCTGATGTCGCTGCCCATCGATTATTTCGAGACCATGTCGGCGGGGGTCATCACCCGTCACATGCAGCAACTGGAAGGTATTCGCGGCTTTTTGACCGGCCAGCTTTTCTTTACCGCGCTGGAAGCCACGGCGCTGATCATTTTCCTGCCGATCCTCTTCACCTATTCGGTCAAGCTGGCGGTCATCGTGCTGGTCTTCACGGTCATCATCGCCGGCACCATCGGCGCACTGCTGCCGACCTTCCGCCGACGGCTGGAGGCGCTCTATACCGCCGAGGCCAAGCGTCAGGCGCTGCTGGTCGAGACCATTCACGGCATGCGCACGGTCAAGGCGCTGGCGATCGAACCGGTGCAGCGGAAGAACTGGGATCAGTTTTCGGCTGAGGCGATCACGATGCATTATCGGGTCGGGCATCTGTCGATCATCGGCAACACCTTCATTGATTTCATGGGCAAGCTGCTGCCGATCGCCATCATCGTGGTCGGCGCGCAGGATGTCTTCAATCAGGAACTGACGGTCGGCGCGCTGATCGCCTTTCAGATGATCTCGGGGCGGGTCTCCGCGCCGCTGATCCAGATCGTCGGTCTCATCAACTCCTATCAGCAGACCGCGCTCTCGGTGCGCATGCTGGGCGAGGTCATGAACCGTGCGCCGGAAGGCCGCCCCGGTGCGGGCGGTCTGCGTCCGGCCATCGTCGGCGAGATCGCCTTCGACGAGGTGACCTTCCGTTATCCCGGCGCGAGCGTGGCAGCGCTGGACCGCGCCAGCTTCACCATTCCGGCCGGCACGGTGGTCGGGATCGTCGGACGCAGCGGTTCGGGCAAAACCACGCTGACACGATTGATTCAGGGACTTTACAGCGTCCAGGAAGGACTGGTGCGGTTCGATGGCATCGACGCCCGCGAGATCGATCTAGCCCATCTGCGCCGTCAGATCGGCGTGGTGTTGCAGGAAAACTTTCTGTTCCGGGGCTCGGTGAAGGAAAACATCGCGGTCGCCAAGCCGGATGCCTCCTTCGAGGAGATCGTCGCTGCCGCCCAGGCGGCGGGGGCGGATGAATTCATCGAGCGTCTGTCGCAGGGTTACGATACCCTGCTGGAAGAAAACGCCGCCAACCTGAGCGGCGGACAGAAACAGCGGCTCTCCATCGCCCGCGCGCTTCTGACCAAACCGCGTATTCTCATCCTCGACGAGGCGGCCAGTGCGCTCGATCCTGAAAGTGAGTCGATCTTCATCCGCAATCTGTCGCGTATCGCGGTGGGGCGAACCGTAATCATGATCTCGCACCGTCTCTCCACCCTGGTCAATGCCCATGCCATTCTGGTGATGCAGCAAGGGCGGCTGGTGGATCGGGGGCGTCATGACGAGCTGCTGACGCGCTGTGAGACTTATCAACAGTTATGGCATCAACAGACCAGTCACGTTTAACTGCGTCCACGCCGGCCAAGGGCAAAGGTCAGGACGCAACGGTCGTCGCCTTTCTGCCCGATGCCGACGAGATCGAGCGCCGTCCGCTACCCTGGATGGCGCGCACAACCCTGTACATTCTGCTGACCCTGATGATTGCCTTTGTGCTGTGGGCGAGCCTGTCAGAGGTCGATAAGGTCGTGGTGGGGAGCGGGCGTCTGGTCACGCCGCTGCCCAATATCGTGGTGCAGCCGCTCGAAACATCCATCATCCAGCGGCTGGACGTGCGGATCGGCCAGGTGGTGAAACAGGGCGAACGGCTGGCGACGCTTGATCCCACCTTCACCGGGGCTGACGAGTCACAGTTACGCACCCGCCTGCTCAGTCTGGATGCGCAGATCGAACGCATGCAGGCCGAGTTGAGCGATCAGGCGAGATTCGCGCCGGCCCAGACCGATCCCGACTACCGGCTCCAGGCGCAATTGTTCATCGAACGCCAGGCCAACTATCGGGCGCAACTGATGCGGATGGATGAAAATCTCGCCCGTCTGCGTGCCTCGCAGGATACCTTCCAGCGCGACCAGAAATCGCTGGAGGCGCGCATCAAGCCCTTGCGCGAAATGGAGACCATGCAGGAAAACCTGCTGGCCAAGCAGGTCGGCGCGCGGATCATGCTGCTGGACGCGCAGCAGAAACGCATGGAGGTCGAACGCGATCTGGAGCTGGCGAAAAATCGTGAACAGGAACTCAAGCGCGAACTGGCCTCGACCGAGGCCGATAAGACCGCCTTCGAGAGAAGCTGGCGCGAAAAGACGATGGAAGATCTGCTGGCAACCCAGCGCGAGCGCGATGGCGTCAATGAGCAACTGCAAAAGGCCACCAAGCGCAGCCAACTGGTAACGCTGCTCTCGCCGGCGGATGCCGTGGTGCTGGACATCGCCAAACTCTCCCAGGGTTCGGTGGTTGCCGCCGCCGAAAAGCTCTTTACCCTGGTCCCACTGAATGCCCCGCTGGAGGCCGAGGTCCAGATCGACTCGCTCGATGTGGGCTATGTGCAGGTCGGTGATGCCGCACACCTCAAGCTGGCAACCTATCCCTTCCAGCGTCATGGCATGCTGGAAGGGACCGTGCGCACCATCAGCGAGGACGCCTTTCATCGCGATACCAGCGTCGGCTCAGGACTGGATACCTATTATCTCAGCCGCATCGACTTCGGCGACTCACGTCTGAAAAGGATGCCCGAGCAGGCGCGACTGCTGCCGGGCATGGCCGTGACGGCTGAAATTGCAGTGGGCAAGCGTTCGGTGATCTCTTATCTGTTATGGCCGCTCACCAAAGCATTGGATGAATCGATTCGGGAACCTTAGACGATTCCCGAAATGATCGATATGAGCCGCGATCCGGACCTGAATAGACAGGAGTAACGGAGTCTAAGCGCCCGTTTTCAATCCTGCCTCAATTCCTGCAACGATATGTTCATCACGATCCTCTTCACCCTGGCCGGACTGGCCGTCGGTTTCTGGCGCGACGAGCCGCTGCTCGATGCGCTGCTCGGATTTCTGCTGGGGCGGGTCATGGCGCTCGATCTGTCACGGCAGACGCTGGCACAGCAGGTCGCCGCCTTGCGCACCGAACTGCTGAGGGTGCGCGCGCTGGCGAGATCGGCGGCAGATCGGGTCGCCATTGATGACCCGGCAGAACCGGCTCAAGGGGTGCGCGATCAGGCAACCCCGACCGGACCGGCAATGGCGTCAGCCGTAACGCCTGACCGCGATCCAGACTCGGAACCGCTCTCGCTGGATCTGGACTGGGAGCCGGCACCGGAGCCTGTACGTCATCAGCCACGCGGCGCGGCGGACAGCGGTTTCCGCCCCACTCCGCGCCCCCTGCCCGAGACCGCGCAGGGTATCGGCTGGATCATGGATCTGCGCGACTGGTTCCAACGCGGCAATCTCTTCGTGCGGGTCGGGATCCTGCTGCTGTTCCTGGGCGTCGGTTTTCTGCTCAAATACGCCGTGGACCAGGAATGGCTGGTCTTCACCCTTGAACTGCGTCTGGCCGCCGTCGCCGCTGCCGGGCTTGGGTTACTGGGGCTGGGCTGGTCGCAGCGTGAACGACGCCGGGACTATGCCCTGCTGTTGCAGGGCGCGGCGATCGGTATCCTTTATCTGGATGTCTACGGCGCTTATCAGCTCGCGCATCTGCTGTCTGCGGGCACCGCCTTTGTGCTGCTGGCGCTGATCGGGCTGCTGGCGGCGGCTCTGGCGGTGATCCAGAATGCGCACTCGCTGGCCTGGTTTGGCTTTGCTGGCGGTTTTCTCGCACCCATCGTCGCTGCCTCCGGGCGCGATGACCATATCGCCCTGTTCGGCTATTACGCCCTGCTCAATCTGGCGATCCTGGCCGTGGCCTGGTTCAAGAGCTGGCGGGCGCTGAATCTGCTCGGCTTCGGCTTTACCTTCGGCATCGCCGTGATCTGGGGCGTCCTGCGTTACGAACCCGAACGCTTCGCCACCACGGCGCCCTTTCTGCTGCTGTTCTTTCTCTTCTATGTGAGCATCACGGTGCTCGAAACGCTGCGCCAGCCAGCGCGTCCGCGCGGTTATCTGGATACCACGCTGCTGTTCGGTACGCCAATCCTGACCTTCGCCTGTCAGGTCGAACTGGTGCGTCACATCGAATACGGCATCGCCTGGTCGGCAGTGGCGATGGGCGTCTTCTATCTCTTTCTTGGCTGGCGGCTCCCGCGTCGGGACGCGGCGCAGATCGCGCTGCTGTCGCAGGCATTCATCGCGCTCGGGGTGATTTTTCTGTCGGTGGCGATCCCCTTTGCCCTAGCGGCGGAGACGACAGCGGGCGTCTGGGCACTGGAGGGCGCGGGTCTGGTCTGGATCGGCGCGCGTCAGGGACGCCCGTCGATCCGCGCCTTCGGGCTGATCCTGCAGGCGGGCGCGGCGGTCGCGCTGGCGGCGGCCTATCCCTTCCCGGACGCGCTGCCTTTTCTCAACGGCGGTTATCTCGGCGCGGCCATGATCGCCATCGCGGGTGTCATCAGCGCCTGGTGGCTGGATCGCGACGACCCCGACAAACCGGCCTGGGAGCGCGGCGGTGCGCCCTGGCTGCTGATCTGGGGGTTGATCTGGTGGTTCGGTGCGGGGCTGGCCGAATGGCAGCGCAGCGATGTTCCGGCAACCATTCCAGCGCATTTCCTCTGGTATGGCGTCTGTACCGCGCTGATCGCCGAGGTCATCGCCAGCCGGCTCTCCTGGCGGTTGCTGCACCGGGCACAGGCGGCTTTTCCACTGGTGGGGCTGGTGGCGCTCTGGATCGCCTTCGAGCATCTCGCCCATCCAGCCGTTGCCTGCGGCGAATTGGCCTGGCCGCTGTTTTTCGTGGCCGGATATCTGTCGCTGTGGCGGATCGAACGCCGCGAGGCGCACCCGTCCCTGGCGTGGAGCCATGCGGTCACGGGGCTGCTGCTGCTCGGCGTGCTTCAGTGGGAAGTCGTGTGGCGTCTGCTCGAACAGATGGGCGTGATGCAGGGCTGGCGGGTGGCAACGGTCGCGCTGGTGCCGCTGCTCGGGCTGTCGCTGCTCACGACCCTGAGCCTGTGGCCGCTGCACCGCTGGCCGTTCGTCTATCGGATCCTGCTGGGCGGGACGCTGGCCGTCTCGCTGTTGTTATGGATCCCCTGGTCGAGCCACTCGCCCGGCGGTGCCGCGCCCTGGCCCTGGCTGCCGCTCCTGAATCCCCTGGATGGGATGCTGGCGCTGGTGCTGCTCGCGCTGTGGCAGTGGTGGCAGGGTCTCGGTGCGCGCAAGCTGATCCGTCCGCACCGGGATACGCAGCGTCTGGTCTGGGCGCTGCTCGGCAGTCTCGCCTTTCTCTGGATCAATCTGGCCCTGCTGCGTGCACTGCATCATCTGTGGGCGATTCCATACGACCTGGATGCACTCTTTGCATCCAATCTGGCGCAGATGGCGGTTTCGGTGCTCTGGGGTCTGGTCGGCGTCGGGCTGCTGCTGGTCGCCCGCGCCCGTCAGTCGCGCGGGGTCTGGATGAGCGCGGCACTGATCCTCGCCGCCGTGGTGGTCAAGCTCTTTCTGGTCGATCTCGCCGCCAGCGGCACCATCGAGCGCATCGTCTCCTTCCTCGCCGTCGGCGGTCTGCTGGTCGGGATCGGCTGGCTGTCGCCGCTGCCGCCGCGCGGAGACGGCTCGGAACGTCGCGACACGGTTTAGAATGTGTTCTCAATGCCGTCAGCGGTTGCAATGCTGACCGCGACGCGCAGATGGCTACCTACTCAACGACAGCAAGATCGAGGAGGACCGCATGCAAAGACGTGATTTTCTGACCTCAGCCGGGCTCGGCGCCGTCGCCGCCGGATTCGCCCTGCCCGCCAGAGCCGAAACCCCCGCCATCAAATGGCGTCTGGCATCGAGCTTTCCCAAGAGTCTGGACACCATCTACGGCGGCGCGGAGACGCTGGCGAAACGGGTGACCGAGCTGACCGATGGACGCTTCGAGATCCGGGTCTTCGCTGGCGGCGAGATCGTGCCGCCCTTTGGAGTCATGGACGCCGTGCAGCAGAACACGGTCGAATGCGGACACACGGCGTCTTACTATTACTACGGCAAGAACCGGGCGCTGGCGCTCGAAACCACCATGCCCTTCGGGCTCAACACGCGCCAGCTCACCGCCTGGGTCTACGAGGGCGGCGGGATGGAGATCCTGCGCGAGATGTTCGCCGAGTACAACATCGTCCACTTCCCCGGCGGCAGCACCGGGGCGCAGATGGGCGGCTGGTTCCGCAAGGAGATCAAGTCGCTCGCCGATCTCCAGGGGCTCAAGATTCGCATCCCCGGCTTCGGTGCCGAGATCTTTTCGCGTCTGGGGGCGGTGCCGCAGTCGCTGCCCGGCGGCGAGATCTATCCGGCCCTGGAGCGCGGGGCCATCGACGCCGCCGAGTGGACTGTGCCTTACGATGACGAGAAGCTCGGTTTTCAGAAGGTCGCCAAATATTACTACTACCCCGGTTGGTGGGAGCCAGGTACCCATCTGGTCTTCTATGTGAACAAGGCCCAGTGGGAATCGCTGCCGCCCGCCTATCGCGCCGCCTTCGAGGTCGCGACGCAGGAGGCGCATCTCATGATGCTGGCCCGTTACGACGCCCGCAATCCACCCGCCCTGCAACGTCTGATGCAGAACGGCGCCCAGTTGCGGCGCTTCCCGGACGATGTGCTGATCAAGGCTTACGAGACCGCGCAGACGGTCTATGCCGAGGAAGCCGCCAGCAATCCGACCTTCAAACGGATCTACGACTCCATGACCGCCTTCCAGCAGACGTCGGATGTCTGGTGGAACGTCGCTGAGTCCTCCATGGCCAATTTCATGCAGGCCATGCGGCGCAGGAAGTAGGCGGGTTTCCGAGGGGGGGAATAGACAGGATTAACAGGATTAACAGGATTTCGCAGGATTCACAGGATTCACAGGATTAAAGACATGATCTTGAGAAGCACTGTTAATCGTTGTTAATCCTGTCAAAAAGACTGGGCACTGGGTATCTGGATTCCAGAAAGTCACCCAAAAAATCCTGTCAATCCTGCGAAATCCTGTTAATCCTGTCTGTTTTCGCTGGAATGCGATGTTTCGGATCCCTCTGATGCCACACTATCCCCTGATCCTGGTCGATGCCTCCGGCTATCTGTTCCGCGCCTATCACGCCCTGCCCAAGCTGACCAATTCGCGGGGCGAGGCGACCGGGGCGCTGCTGGGTGTGCTCAACATGCTGCGCAAACTGATCGAGACCCATCGACCCGAGTATCTGGGTGTGATCTTCGATGCTGGTCGGCGGACCTTTCGCAACGATCTCTATCCAGACTACAAGGCCCATCGCCCGCCGATGCCGGACGATCTGCGCGAACAGATCGAGCCGCTCCAGGCGGTGATCCGGGCGATGGGTCTGCCGCTGCTGGTGATCCCCGATGTCGAGGCGGACGATGTCATCGGCACCCTGGCGACCCAGGCCGCCGCCGCCGGTATCCCGACCCTGATCTCGACCGGCGACAAGGATATGGCGCAACTGGTGGGCGAGCAGGTCACCCTGGTCAACACCATGACCGACACCCTGCTCGATCCGGCTGGTGTGACGGCAAAATTCGGCGTGCCGCCCGAACGCATCGTCGATTATCTGAGCCTCATGGGCGACACCGCCGACAATGTCCCCGGCGTGCCGGGATGCGGCCCCAAGACGGCGGCGAAATGGATCGCCGAATATGGCGGTCTGGACGGGGTCATCGCCAATGCCGGGGCGGTCAAGGGCAAGGTCGGCGAGAGTCTGCGCGCGGCGCTCGGCCAGCTTCCTCTGTCGCGTGAACTCACCACGATCAAATGCGATGTCGATCTCGGGCTGGGACCGACCGATCTCAAACCGACCGCACCGGACATCGACACCCTGCGCGGCTGGTACGAACGCTTCGAGTCGCGCCGGCTGCTGGCGACGCTGGACGACCTGGCCGCGACCTGGCCGAGCACAACGCCCGCGCCAGCGACCGAACCAGTCCCGCCGATCCAGACCGAATACGATCTGGTGCTGACCCAGGATGTCTTCGAGACCTGGATGAGCCGTCTGCAAGCCGCCGCTCTGTTCGCCATTGACACCGAAACCACCAGCCTCGACACCCAGCGCGCCGAGCTGGTCGGACTCTCGTTCGCCGTCACGCCGGGACAGGCCGCTTATGTCCCGCTTGCGCATGTCTATCCCGGCGCGCCCGATCAGCTCAACCGCGATGCGGTGCTGGCCCGATTGAAACCGCTGCTGGAAGATCCCGACCGCGCCAAGGTCGGTCAGAATCTCAAATATGATCTGAGCGTGCTGGCGCGCTACGGCATCGCACTGCGCGGTATCGCCCACGACACCATGCTTGAAAGCTATGTGCTCGACAGCACCGCGACCCGCCACGACATGGACTCGCTGGCGAAAAAATATCTGGACCATGACACGGTCCATTTCGAGGACATCGCGGGCAAAGGGGCCAGACAGATCACCTTCGACCAGATCCCCATTGAACCGGCCGGACACTATGCCGCCGAGGATGCCGATGTGACGCTGCGTCTGCATCGCACGCTCTGGCCGCGTCTGCAAGCGATACCCCGGATGGCCGAGGTGTATGAGTCCATCGAGATGCCGCTGGTGCCGATTCTTGCGCGAATGGAAGGCACCGGAGTCCGCATCGACTCCGCACGGCTCGCACACCAGAGCCAGGATCTGGGGAGGCGTATCGCCGCGCTGGAGATTGAGGCTTACGAGCAGGCCGGTCGTCCCTTCAATCTGGGCTCACCCAAGCAGATCGGCGCCATCTTCTTCGACGAGCTGGGACTGCCGGTCGTCACCAAAACACCCAAGGGCGCGCCCTCCACGTCGGAAGAGGTTCTGGAGCGGCTGGCCGCCGAGGGTCATGCGTTGCCGGCGATCATCCTCCAGCACCGGACGCTGTCGAAGCTCAAATCGACCTACACCGACAAGCTGCCGCAGATGGTCAACCCGGCAACCGGACGGGTCCATACCTCCTATCATCAGGCGGTCGCCGCCACCGGACGGCTCTCATCGAGCGATCCCAATCTCCAGAACATCCCCATCCGTACCGAAGAAGGCCGGCTGATCCGGCGCGCCTTCATCCCCGAGCCGGGCTGGCGGATGCTCGCCGCCGACTATTCGCAGATCGAGCTGCGGATCATGGCCCATCTCTCCGGCGACGAACGGCTGCTGGCGGCCTTTGCCAGCGGGCTGGACATCCACCGCGCCACCGCCGCCGAGATCCTGGGGCTCGCGCCGGACGAGGTGACAGGCGAGCAACGCCGCTCGGCCAAGGCGATCAATTTCGGGCTGATCTATGGCATGTCGGCCTTTGGACTGGCGCGCCAGCTCGGCATCGCACGCGGTGCGGCACAGGAATATGTGGATCGCTATTTCGCACGCTATCCAGGGGTCAGGGACTTCATGGAGCGCACCCGCATCCAGGCGCGTGAGGATCACTATGTGGAAACGCTCTTCGGACGCCGGCTCCATCTCACCGACATCGCGCACAGCAATCAGAACCGCCGCGCCGGTGCCGAGCGCACCGCCATCAACGCGCCCATGCAGGGCACGGCGGCGGACATCATCAAACGCGCCATGATCACGGTGGACGACTGGATCCAGACCGAGCAGCCGCCGGTGCGGCTCATCATGCAGGTGCATGACGAACTGGTATTCGAGGTGGCGGAAGCTGCCATCGATTCGGCCAGCGCACGCATTCGCGAGTCGATGGAATCAGCGGCGGAGCTGGCGGTGCCGCTGGTGGTGGATATTGGCACGGGCGAGAACTGGGATGAGGCGCATTAAACCGCGTCCAGCGCGATATGCGTAATTTTCAGTTTGTGTTTAGCTTTGGAGATGTCATCCACATCAGTGGAGACGCGGTTTAAAATTTTATATTTTTCAATATCTTAAACCGCTCCCGCGCGAACACCCGTCGATTCTGGCAAGGCCGGCTCAATTCTCAACGATGACATGCCGCACCGGGTGCGGTTTAAACCTGGGCAGTGCCAAAAAGGCGCTGGAAAACGAGCCGCGGACCGAACCGATCCTCAGTCGGTGTTGAGCGTCTCGTCCGTCCTGATCCTGTGAGGTGTGCGTTGCTCGATCAGTGCCCGCCCAGCACCAACGTCTGAACCGGCAGCAGCAGCGCCTGCATGCGCAGAATCATCGCATGCACCAGACCGACCGTATCGATGGCATGCAGCCCGAACCGATGCAGGCCGCCGAGGTCGGGATCGGCAAGCGCCTCATGGTTGTTGGTGTAGGTGTTGGCGATGCAGTTGCCGCCCTGGGGCAGATCGTCGAGCTGGCCCTTGTAGAGCGGCTCCAGAATGACCGTGAGGGTGCCGGGACGCGCGAATTGCTGGACATCGACTAACTGGTCGGTCGGGCGGACCTGACCGGAGGCGATGACATCCTGCACCTCGGTGACGACCACCGGGATGATCTGCCAGGGCTTGGCGATGCAGGTGACCTCGCCGATCATGCCGACCTTGAGCACCGATGCCTCGATCTGGCCGAACCCGGCCAGCAGACCAGTGACCCGGCGTTCCGGCACCAGGATGCCGGCGGGCCGCAGCATGGGATTGACCACATCGCCCGGACGCAGCGCAAACTGCTGCACGACGCCATCGGTTCCGGCCACGACCAGACTCTTGTCGAGCGCGATCTGGGCCTCGCGCAGCGCGGCCTCGGCGCTCGCCTTCTGGGCCGGGAGTTTGAATTCGATCTCCGAGACCACGGCCTCGCGGCTGGCCTGAGCCGCATCGAGCGCGCCCTGCTGGGTCTCAACCTGCACCCGTGCGCGCTCGACGTCGCGCTCGGCGACCGATCCCGGACTGCGCTTCTGCACCTCGGAACGCGCCTTGAACTCGTCGGTCGCCTGTTCGAGCATCCCGCGCGCCTGGACGATCCGCCCGTCGGCCTCCGCCAGTTGCGACCTGGCGACGATCATCGACGCCTCGATCTCGGCGATCTTGCGCCGGGCGGTTTCGATGGCGGCCTCCTGTTCGGTGCTGTCGAGTCGGAACAGCGGCTGACCGGCCGTGACCCGCTGGTTGATCTCGACATAGGTCTCGGCCACTCGCCCGCTGCGCTCCGGCAGTACGGTCACGGTGCGGAACACCGAGCTTGCCGCCTTGGTCGAGGGATGAAAATAGAAAATGGTCGTGATCAGACTCAGGGTCAGGATCAGACACAGCGTGATCCCCCAGCGCAACTCGAACCAGACCGAGAAGAGGTTGATCTCCTGTCCAAGACGCTTGCCCTGGACGAAGCGGCGAAAGAGGAAATCGGGAAAGATCGTCAGCATCGAGCAGAGGAAGAGTTCCAGCATGGCTCAAGACTCCATCGGTTCGGCGGGCTGATCGGCGGCGGGCGGTGCGGCTTTCTGAGCGGGTTTGGCGGGCGGTGAAGGTGCGGTTTCGTGCGCCGCCGTGACGGGTGCGGGTGCCGGCACCCCTTCGGCAAGCCGTTCCAGCGAGCGCGCCATCGAGCCGAGCGGCGTCGTGAAATCGGGCAGCGGCACCAGCGCCAGCAGCAGTCCGGCGATCCAGAAGGCGTGGTTGTGGGTGAAGAGCGCCAGCAGTCCCAGCACCGCAACGAGTTGGAACTGGATCTTCTGACCGCGATGCGCCAACTGCTCCGGCAGCGCGTGGAGTTTGAAGTAGAAAAGACCGATGCCGACCACAGCCAGCAGCACGAAGATGGCCATTACCACGAACAGTACATCCGTCTCCCCCGGCGCGGTGACGAAGGGCGGCAGGTGATGGATCGCGACCGGGTGTAACAATGAGTCCGTCATATCGATAAGGCTCCTGAATGGGACGATCAGTCGCGCAGTCGCTTATTCTAGTCGCGGCTGGACGGTATTTTGTAACGGGTTGCGTGAGCGCGGGTTTCGTCATGGCGCGATTGATGAATTCGAGCCGCGATGGCAAAGAACAGGGAGGCTGACAAAACGAGGATCATCGGCTTGCTGTCGGGGATGGGTAGTTTGCCTGATAGTGCCGGATCACCTCCCGCGCATTGAAGAACAGTCGTTCCGATCCGAGCCGGGCGGCAAAACCGGACGCGCGGACATAGTCCAGGACACTGGGGCTCAGGCCGGCGAGCCAGAGCGTGATACCCGCCTCCGCCGCCCGCCGTTCGCCCTGAATCAGCATCTGGAGGGCCGAGTATTCGATGTCGAAGACACGGCTCAGATCAAGGGCCACCACCTGCGGACGGTGTGCTCTGGTCAGTGCCAGGATCTGGTCTCCGACATTCTGGGCATTGGCAAAGAAGAGTCGGCCCTCGGGCCTCAGGATCAGGAGACCGGGGAAGGTCTCGTCGTCTGGATGCTCGGGCGAGAGAGGTCGCAGCACGTCCGCGCCACGCTTGCGTCCGATGACATGTACGGGCGGGTGCGCCACCTGACTGGCGAGACCGATCAGCGAGAGCACGATGGCGACGACGATACCCTTGAGCGTGCCGAACACCAGCACCCCAACGAACGCGGCCAGCGCCCAGTGAAACTCCATGTTTCTGACGCGGCGAATCGCCCGGAACTCGCCGGGCTGGATGAGCCCGAGCGAATAGACGATGACCACCGCCGCCAGCACCGCATTCGGCAGCAGACCGAGCAGCGGGGCCAGCACCAGCATAGTGGCGGCGGTGGCCCCGGCCGTGACCAGCGAGGCGGCTTGCGAATGACCGCCCACCGCGCGCACCACGGAGGTCTGCGACGTCCCGCCGCCCGCCGGCATCGCACCGAGCACGGCGCCGCCCAGATTGGCGGCGCCGATGGCCAGTAGTTCGCGATTCGGCTGGATGGGCGGCTCCCCAGAGACCGCGAAGGCGCGCCCGGCGGCGATGGTCTCGGTAAAGCTCATGAGGGCGATACCGAAGGCGCCGGGCAATAGCTGCTGCAACAGTGCGGGATCGGGCAGGGTCAGGGACGGCAGACCCTGCGGAATCAGGCCCACCGTCGAGACTCCCAGGTGCTCCAGACCGAAGAGCCAGGACAGCGCGATGCCGCCGCCCACCGCGATCAGCGGCGCGGGTGAATGGGGGTGCAGACGTTCCATCGTCGCCAGCAGAACCAGCGTCAGGACCGCCAGACCCAGGGTGATCAGCGAGGTCTCGGGAAGCGCCTGGATCAGACTCAAGAGGTCGCGGAAAAAGCCCTGCTTGTCGATGTGGAGTCCCAGTAGCTTGGGCACCTGATCGAACACGATCACGAGACCGATGCCGGCCTTGAAGCCGGTCAGCACCGGGGTCGAGATGAAATTGGCGACAAAGCCCAAACGCAGGGCCGAGGCCAGGATCAGAATGGCGCCGGTCAAGGCCGACAGCGTCGCCGCTGCCACGAGCAGCCGCGCCGGATCGCCATCCGGGACCGCCAGCCCGAGCTGGGTTCCGGCCAGGATCGCCAGGGTCGCCGTCGAGCTGACACTGAGCACCCGTGACGTGCCCAGCAGCGCATAGACGATCATGGGCACGAAGGCGGTATAGAGTCCCACGGCCACCGGCAGACCGGCGACGGTGGCGTAGGCCATCGCCTTGGGCAGGACGACCGCCGCCGCCGTGAGACCAGCGACGAGATCCAAACGGAGCCTCGGGAGCATGGCCGACCTTTCCATGCGGTCAATAACGCTCAGGGATAACCTTGAATGGATAGTCCGGTTCCCGATAACCCTGCGGCTTCTGCCGCCTGGGCAGGACGATGCGCTCGCGCGGCAGCTCCTCGTAAGGAATCTGGCTCAACAGATGACGGATGACGTTGAGCCGGGCACGCTTCTTGTCATCGGAGTGCGCCACGAACCAGGGCGCGAACGCGGTGTCGGTGGCAGCGAACATGGCGTCGCGCGCCCGCGAATAGTCGTACCAGCGACTGTAGGAGGCCAGATCCATCGGCGAGAGCTTCCAGAGCTTGCGCCCATCCTCGATGCGCGCCTCCAGACGCCGGGTCTGTTCCTCGGGACTGACCTCCAGCCAGTATTTGAGCAGGATGACGCCCGAATCGACCATCGCCTTCTCGAACATCGGGGTCAGACTCAAGAAGCGTTCGGTCTGCTCCTCGGTGCAGAAGCCCATGACCCGCTCGACCCCGGCGCGGTTGTACCAACTGCGGTCGAAGATGACGACCTCGCCAGCGGCCGGAAAATGGCGCATGTACCGCTGGACGTACATCTGGCTCTTCTCGCGCTCGGTCGGCGCTGGCAGCGCCACCACCCGAAAGACGCGCGGACTGACCCGCTCGGTGATGGCCTTGATGGTGCCGCCCTTGCCAGCGCCATCGCGGCCCTCAAAGACGAGGCAGACCTTGAGTCCCTGGTGACGCACCCACTCCTGGAGCTTGACCAGCTCGACATGGAGCTTCGCCAGTTCCTTCGCGTACTGCTTCGCCTTGAGTTTGGCGGGGGCGCTGGTGTCTTCCGGCGCTGCGGCTACAGGTTTGGTGTCGCGCTTCATGTCCGATCCTCCGAGGGCTGGGTGCCGCGTTTGGCGGTCTTGGGACGAGCATGATCGATCAGGATATAGAGACTGATCAACAGCACCCAGACGGGAAAGACCATCAGGATCCATTCGACATAGCGTCCGCTGAACAAAAGCGACAGGGCCAGAACGAAGCCGACGAAGGCGATCCAGCGGGCAAGGAAACCGGTTCGCAGGGCGAGCGTCGAGGTCACGATCATGAAGACGCCCGCCATCTTGACGGCATAGACGTTCATGATCTCATAGGTCATGGCGCGCCCGAGGGCGAAGGTCGGCGAGCCGAGCAACCGCGCCTGATCGGCGGTATAGGCGATGATGAGACCGCCCACCACCGCCGCCGAGAAAAAGAGCATGGCGAGGAAGAGCAGTCCGCTGCCAAGAAAAACGGTGGCGAAGAAACGATCCTCGCGCTCGCCCAGCCGATCGCGCAGCACCCCGATGAACCAGAGAAAGGCGATGCCGGCGAAGGGGATCAGATTGAGCGCCACCGCCACCGTGCTGGCGCGGGTTGTGAGCCAGATGCCCGCCTCCAGCGGATCGGCAGGAACCGCCAGACGCAGCAGGACGATGCTCGCGGTCAGCAGGAGCGAAAAAAGGATGCCCGCGATGGCGGCGGCGCGGGGTGCGCGCAGCCGCCCGGCGGTTGTGTCCGGCATTGGCGCTGCCCTGGACATGGCTCAACCCGCAGGACAGGAATCGAAGAGGGCCACGATCCGCGCCAGTCGCTCGGCGCGCTCGCCAGTGGGCAGGCCGATGGCGGAGACGACGCGCCGGATCCGCGCCAGCGTATCCGCACGGATCGCCGGATCGGACATCAGCATGTCCGGGATGGCGTCAAGCGCGGCCTTTTCGTCGAGCAGCAGGGCAAAAAACTGCTCGCGCAGCGCACGCTTGAATTCGTCCAGCGTCATGGCGTCCTGCTCGACGCGCATCTGGCGCAGGACGTTGAAGGCGCGTTCGTCCACCCCCGGCCCACCCATGCCGATATAGACCAGACTGCGGATCGCCGCCTCGCGCACCCCGCCCTCGGCCAGCCGCAACTTGATCTCGTCGATCCGCTGCTGGATGAAGTTGAGCCGCTCCGGTTCCAGCCCCGGACGGCGTCGTGGCGGCTCGTCGGTGGCGCGGATGCCGACCAGCGCCTGCAACACCGGCGAGCCATAGATGGCGAGAAAGACCTCCTCCAGGCTCCGATCGCGCAGATCACGAAAGCCGTCGAGCGCGGCGATCACCGACTCCGAGACCAGCGCCTGCCACTGCAAAAATGGATTGTCGGACGCGGCAGGGCGACGCTCCTGGCGCACCTGCCCGGCCAGTTCGGCCAGCGGCTGCATCAGCGGATTGCGCGCCGAAAAGAGCTCGTCGGACAGACTGGCGGGTTTGAGCAGGGCCAGCCAGGGATTGCGGGCCAGCGCCTGGACGAAGGGCTGGAACAGAGTCCGATAGAGCCCGAGATTGATCTCGGACACGCGCCGCACGGCGGCAAAACGGCGCTCATTCTCGGGATCGGGCCGGACGATGGTCCGCACGTCATCCAGTGTGCGCGGCTCGAAGCGCACGATCCAGTCGCCGACGATCAGCTCGGGGTTGACCGCATCCGCCGTCCTGGGGGTCAGCACCGCTTCATAGAGACCGGGCGGCAGCACATCGAGCAGATCGATGTTAGTGGCGAACTCCTCATGTTCCTTGCGGGCGACGCCGCCCGAGACGAAGATCCCGAGATGACCGACGCTGTCATGGATGGCGTAGACGATGGTCTGACCGGCTGCCAGCAGATCATGGTCGGTCTCATAGAGATCGACGATCCAGCCCAGCGCCTGTTGTGGCGGGGTGATGTTGTCGCCCCTGGAGCAGAAACAGAGGATCGGGGAGCGGATATTGCGCAGATCGATCCGCACCCCGTCGTCGGTGACGATCTCGGCGGTCGCCAGCCGGTTGCCGACGAAGAGCTGATCGACGATCCACTGGATCTCTTCGGCATTGAGATTGACGTGCCCGCCCCACCACTTCTCGAATTCCAGAAAGCGCGGTGCCTCACTGTCCACCCTGGCCCAGAGATTGTAGTGTTTGGTCCAGAAGGTATTGGCCGGATTGAGGTTCTCGAAATTCCTGACCAGATGACCGCCGTCAAAGCGGCCGCCGCCCAGATCGCCCATCAGCGCCGTCATCCAGCTTCCGCCGGCCAGCCCCCCGGTGTAGCGCATCGGGTTCTCTCCTTCGACCCCGGCCCAATAGGACAGCGGCGAACCGGGGACGATGATTGGCCCGCAGAGTTCGGGGCGGGTCGCGGCGAGCATCATCACCGCCCAGCCGGCCTGACAGTTGCCGATGACACAGGGCCTGCCTTCGGCCTGCGGATGCAGCGCGATGACCTCCTCCAGAAAACGCGCCTCGGCATGCATGATGTCTTCGATGGTCTGGCCCGGCATGGGATCGGGGGTGAAGCCGACGAAATAGGCGGGATGACCGGCGCGCATCGCCACGCCCAGCTCGCTGTCGGCCTTGAAGCCCCCGATCCCAGGTCCGTGACCGGCGCGCGGATCGATCACGACGAAGGGGCGTTTGTGCTGGTCGATCGTCACCCCCGGCGGTGGCTTGATCCGCACCAGGAGATAATTGACCGGACGCTCGAAGGTGCGTCCATCGCGCACCAGCTCGGCATCGAAACTGAGCACATGCGGCACCGCCCTGGCCTTCTGTTCCGCGTCCTGTTCGCTGCGTCGGCGCAACACATCCCAGAAGAGGATGGTTCGCTGGGTGGCGTCCAGCAGATAGTCGCCCAGCGGTCCCCAGGCTTGCAGCAGCGCCATCGGATCCGGATTCGGCGGGGTTGATTTGCCGGGCGAGCCGTTCGGTTGAGTCGTGGAGGCTTTAGGCATCGCGGCGTTCGCTCCAATTTAAGAGTTAATCCTGTCAAAAAATGCACATCGACGGAGCACCGACCGGGCCGGATCGGGGCGATCATTGCAGATAACGCAGCGCCGCCGTCACCAGATCCTCGCGCTCGGGCAGATCGCCGGGCACGATGGTCAGTGGCAGCATGACGGCCCGCCGACCCAGGGCATTCCGCAGTTCCCAGAGATCGATGCAACGCGCGGCTGGATCACGCGCATCGCGCTGGATGTTCATGGCGTCGAGAACGAGTGTGATGGGCTCGGCCCAGATTTGGCGCGGGGCATCGTCGAGCAACTCGACGACGATGTCGAGATGTGCATCGAGCACGCCCTGATCAACGCCCAGTTCGTTCAATTGCTCCATGATGCGGTCGAGTTCGGCTTCCAATGCCGCTGCATCCGGGTGATCCGCATCCGCTGCCGCAAAGCTCCAGCCGCCATGTTCGAGCGCGTTCAGCTTGCGCCGCAGCAGATCGCGCTGACGGGTCAGATCGGCTCGCTCCTCGCGCACCTCGGCGATCCGGGTCAGCGCCAGGGTCAGCAGATGGTCGAAGGCGCGGCGCTTCAACAGACGACGGGTCTCCGCCTCGCTGGTGGTCGGATCCAGCAACCGGTGCGCGGTGAAACTGACCGCTACCTGCTGCACATCCTGCCGCACCTGATCGCCGACCAGATCCATGCCGAAAATGGTGCGCTCACGCCGCTCGGTCAGCAGCAGGGCAGTCACGCGCTCGGCACCCCGTCCCTCCGGACTTGACCGAAAGGTCGATAGCGCCTCGTCGCGTCCAAACATCGCCAGCATGTCCCCGGCGGAAGCAAAGACCGCCCCCAGACGCGGCTCGACACTGTGATCGCGCGCACCTGCCGGTAGCGGCTCCTGAATGGCGTCCACCAGCGCGACCACATGATCAATGGCGGCAATCACCGGCTCGCGCAGCCGTTTGCGATAGCCAGGCAGCAGACGCAGCCGCGAGTCCGTACCATCGACGGCGCGCTCGATGGCCAGCTCGATGAGTGACTCAGGATAGCGACCGCGCGATTCGCCACCGCCGAAGATGGATTGGAAGAGTTTCATCGGGGCCGCTCCAGGGCAGGCGGCGTATAGCCAATCCCCTCGCGGTCGAGTTCGCGGCACAGGGCGTCCATCGCCTCGGTCAGATCGCCCCGGCCACGGAAGCCGAGCAGGATATGCGGATCCTCGTCCATGTGCGGCAGACTGAACAGCTTGAGCGCGGGGAAATCCCCGCCCAGACGCCGCATCGGCAGAATCAGTTGGCTCTCCGAGACGCCGCGCACCTCGACGGCGGCCTCATGCAGACGTTCGCCATGACCGAACCGCTGTTCCAGCACCCATTCGGCCATCGGCCAGGCCATCTTGGGAAAACCGGGCAGAAAGCAGTGTCGCGCCAGCGCAAACCCCGGCACCCGGTTGACCGGGTTGGGAATCAGATCGGCCCCCTCCGGCAGGTCGGCCATCAGGATGCGATGGGGATAGGCCTCGGCGCCAAATCGATCCGCGATCAGTTGCGCGGCTTCAGGATGACGGACCAGCGCCACATGCGCCGCCGCTGCCGCGCAGGCGCGGGTGTGATCATCCGGCGTGGCACCGATGCCGCCACAGACAAAGACCGGCTCCGGTCGTCCCATCGAAAAACGCAGATGCGCGGTCAGCACGTCCGGGTCGTCCGGGAGCATCCAGTGCCAGGCCAGATCATGACCGCGCTCGCCGATCAGGCGCTTGAATGTCGTCAGATGGAGATCGGTCCGCCCGCCATTGAGCACCTCGTCGCCAATGACGATCAGACCAAAGCTGACAGGGGAGCATTCAGGGTCGTCACGCATCATGGATCTCCAAAAGAGCAGATGAACCTTTTCTTTGCGTCCTTTGTGCCTTTGCGGTTCAAACCGCCTGATTCAAGGCAAATGCTCCCTGAGCGCATCCCGCTTGCGGTAGACGGTCCCTTGCATCAGCGCAATCAGGGTCTCGTCTTCGTCGAGGACGCGGATCAGATAGGTGGCGAGTTTCGGATTGATGGAGACCTCTTCCGCCTCGGCAGTCAGGGCGCCGCGTCGCGCCGCCTTCATGAAGGAGACCGAGACATTCACCCCGAGCGCCACGGTGCCATGCGAGTTGGACGCCACGGCAAAGACCAGATCGGCCAGACTGAAGATCGCCGCGCCGTGCGCGACACCAACCGCGTTCAGATGCCGGTCATCGATCACCAGCCGGGCGCGGGCACGACCGGGGGCGGCCTCCAGCAGTTCGATCCCGACATGCTCGGCAAAACGGTCGTTGCGGAAAAAATCATGGAGTTCAGTGGGAGACATCATTGGATTTGGGCTTAATTGGGCAGTTGGCAGTTGCTGGTGCATGGCTGAAGAATATTTTTGACAGGATTAAACCGCGCCCGGTGCGGTATGTGATGTTTGGGGATTGGGGCGGCCTTAGCAGCATCGACGACCGTTAGAGCTGGCGCGGTTTAAGATATTAAAAAATATAAAATTTTAAACCGCGCCTCCACTGAGGTCGATGACATCTCCAAAGCTAAACACAAAATGAAAATTACGCATATCGCGCTGGACGCGGTTTAACAGGATTTTTTAAATCATTGTAAATCGTGTCAATCCTGTCTAAAAATTTTACATTCGTCAGGGCGCGAACCTGATTTGACGACGGACGACTGCTAAGAAACGCTGTCATCCTGAGCAATCTCTTTGGGCCTGCGACGTGGCAGGATGCGCGCCGGCTGCTCGACTTCAAGCGCCCGATATTCTCGCTCCTCGGCGGCCAGACGTTTGGCGGCGATCAGTTTTTCCTGACGCATCCGCACCGTATAGCCCAGCGCCGCGCCACCAGCAGCGGTCAGCGTGACCAGCCCCAGGGTCATGAACTGGGCCACCATCATGGCGACACCCAGCCCGACCGTGCCGCCGACGACCACCCCGGTCTTGAGGCTCACGCCCGCCGAGGAGCGGCTGCGCGCCTTGGCCGCGAGCCGTTCGTTGGAACGCCCGTCCTTGGCCCGCTGCTGCTCGGCCTTGACCCGGATCTTTTCGCGCTCCTTGGAATAACGCTCGCTGAGCCGGGAGACGGCGCGATGCCGGTCGGCGCTGACGATGGTGTTGAACCAGAGCGCGACCAGAAAGCCGATGGCGCCGCCAAGCAGCGCAAACAGCGGCCAGGTGGTCAGCCAGTCGGTCTGAATCGCGGTATAGACCAGGAGCACGGTCACGCCCTGGAGGAGAAAGATGCCGATCAACAAACGGATGAGACTGCCGAGACCAAAGGGAATGATGTTCATGGCTGAATTGGATTGCTCTGTCAGATGTTCGTTTGCTCGATCTGCCGCGCCAGCTCAGTGACGCGCTGACGCCGCACGGTTGATCTGTCGCCGATCTGCCCGAGGCTGAAGAGCCAGTTTGGCTGTTCGCCCCTGTTATCAAGCGCGTCAGCAGGCAGCAGGGGCAAATTCAGCAGACGCTCGCGGATGAGCCTGAGACTCTCGGGGCGACCGCTCGCGCCAGACGGAATCGGACGATCATAGGCATCGACGATGCCATACAGGTGTTCGGGGCCGAGCCGGGACAGATCCGCCACCAGCCGGAATGCGGACGGATCGCTCGACAGGAGACGCGGCTCCAGGGTCGTGATCAGAAAGGGGCCGTCACCTTTTTCCAGATGCGCCGCCAGTCTGGCCTGACCTTCCAGACGCAGGCTCTGGCTGAACTGACGGTGCATATGCCGCGACAGATCGACGGCGATCTGGTCGATCAGAGGCTCGTCCAGTTTCGCGGCGTTGACCGGGATCAGAAAGGCATGGGCCTCGGCACTCGGGCCATCGCCTTCGTTCTCGGTGGTGGCAACATAGGTCTCGATGATCCGCAGAAGTTCGCGCAGGCGCGCGGCGGAGGCACCCGACGCTGGGGGCAGTCCACGACCAGGGAGCACGAAGGTATAGATCCCATAGCCGGGAATGCCATTTTCATAGAGCTGGTTCAGGGCCATTGAGGTATCGATTCGCGCCCCCTCGCCCACCGATGGGAAATAGAGCATCCCGTAAGCCGGTGGTGGATCCGACACCGGGACAGTCTCCGCATCCGGCTTGCTGGCATAGCGGGCCAGACCCGCCGTTACCGCTGCATCGATCCGGCGTGCGGAGCCAGGACCGGCCACGGCGCGGGCACGGGCGCTGACGGCGTCGCCACTCGCCGGGCCACCCTGCGCAACCATTTCAGTCAGGATCTCAGGAAGGGTTCCGCACTCGCCCAGCAGCAGCGCCTCGGTTGCCACCGCCGGATCGACCCCGGAGAAATAGAGATCGGCCACCAGCGATCTTAAAAAGCGGCGATCATTGGCCGCGCGCGATCTGGCGCAGGCGGTTGCGACCTCGCGTCGCAATGGCAGCGGATTCTGAGAATAGAGCACGGTGGCCGGTTCGGTACCTTCGGACAAGGCCTTGCCATTGCCGGACAGCCTGCCGTCAGCAGACCCTTCGCCGGATTGCCAGGCGGCGGTCGGCGGACGCTGGTGCCGGTCGTCAACCGCCGCTCGTCCTTCGGCAAGCGGCTGTACGCCACTGCATCCGACCAGACAGAACAGAAGAAAGAGCCACAGCCAGCGTCGCGCCGTCTTGCTGAGGACGCTCGAACGCGCACGCAGGGAGGGCGAAACATTGAGTGTGAGGGATAGGCGACGCAGCAGCTTCAAGGTTTCGCGGTCTCGAACGGGAAAGGCGCATGATAGCGGATCGCGGATCCTAACCCGAGTGCCTTTTAAGCCTGCACGTCCAGGTATCGACGCAAATACCTGACCGACGGGGCCGGCTAAAGCCCTTGCTTGAGTCGGCGGAGCTCCTCCTTGAGCGCGCGCACATCCTGATCGACTGCTTCAACGCCCTGCGTGTGCAGGTGTTCATGCTTGGCCTGATTCAGCGCGATCTGGCGTATGTATTTCCGCAGTTCGTGAAGATCGCTCTCAACGCGCCCGAGACTCACAAGGGTCTGATCGAGTCGTTCATCGAGTCGCGCGAGACGGTCGTCGGCTGGACTGGATCCGGCATCGCTCCCCTCTTCGCCTGCCACCCGTCTCTGCTCGCCAGCGGTTCGATGCAGATGCTCATCAAGCCGGCTCAGGCGTTCATCGACCTGAGCCTGATGCGCGTTGGTCTGATCCTGGCGTTCATTGAACTCCTGTCGCAGTTTTAGAATGCTTTCGCGAATCTCCCTCAGGAGAACGAGGACGAAACCGGTGGACATGGTGGACTCCAGAGACAAAGGCAAGGATGAGGCCCGATCCCGCCGGAACACCTCAGTCGGATGATGCTCAAGACGGGAAGCGAGAGAAAGCGCCGGCTTTCCGCGTCAGTCGGGTCCGGCATGAACGGCTATCCCTGACCCCGTGTGCGCGTCTTGCCAAGCACGGCATTCTTCTCAATGAATTCGATCATGAGGGCGGCCACGTCTTTTCCAGTCGCCCGTTCGATTCCTTCCAGTCCCGGTGACGAATTGACCTCCATCACCACCGGCCCGTGATTGGAGCGCAGGATGTCCACGCCGGCCACATTGAGCCCCATGATTCTGGCCGCGCGCGTCGCGGTGGACCGTTCTTCCGGGGTGATGCGGATCAGTGTGGCGGTGCCGCCACGATGCAGATTGGAGCGGAACTCTCCCTCTTTGGCCTGACGCTTCATGCTCGCGACCACTCTGTCGCCGATGACGAAACAGCGGATATCCGCGCCGTTGGCCTCCCTGATGTATTCCTGCACCAGAATGTTGACCTTGAGTCCCATGAAGGCCTCGATCACGCTCTCGGCGGCCTTCTGTGTCTCCGCCAGCACCACGCCGATGCCCTGCGTGCCTTCCAGCAGCTTGATGACCAGTGGCGCACCGCCAACCATCTTGATCAGGTCTTCCACATCGTCCGGCGCATGGGCGAAGCCGGTGATCGGCAGTCCGATTCCTTTGCGTGAGAGGAGTTGCAGCGAGCGGAGCTTGTCACGGGCGCGCGTGATGGCGACCGACTCATTCAGCGGATAGACCCCCAGCATCTCGAACTGACGCAGCACCGCCGTGCCATAGAAGGTCACTGAGGCGCCGATACGCGGAATCACCGCATCGAAATCATTGAGCTCCTCGCCCCGATAATGCATCGAAGGCGCGTGGGAGGTGATGTTCATATAACAGCGCAGGACATCGATGACCTTGGTCTCATGTCCGCGCGCGCGCGCGGCCTCCACCAGGCGGCGAGTGGAAAAAAGCGACGGATTGCGCGAAAGGATGGCGATTCTCATCGTAGGGCCGAATGACTGCGGATCGGGGGCGGATGATACGGGTTCCCGCTCCCGGCCTCCAGCTTTCAGCGTCCCGGCGCCAAAACAGACTTGAGCCTGATGTCAGGCTTCACACCCGACAGCCAGGGCTCATGTCGTCAAACACTGGGGGACTCCCGACCCAGCAGCGCCGCCAGACCGGCCTCGTCGATAACCTCAACGCCGAGCGACCGCGCCTGTTCGAGCTTGGAGCCGGGCGACTCGCCGGCCAGCAGATAATGGGTGTTGCGCGAGAGACTGCCAGTGACTTTCGCCCCCTGCCTTTGCAGCCAGTCTTTGATGGCGTCGCGCGGTTGGCTCAGGGTGCCGGTGATGACGAGGGTCTTGCCAGCCAGCGGCTGTTCGGCTTTCGGCGGCGCGGCGGCTGGCGTCTCGGGCCAGTGCACGCCCACCGCGAGCAGGCGTCCGATGGCCTCGCGATTGTGCGGCTGGGCAAAAAACGCGGCCAGATGCGCAGCAACCACCGGCCCCACGCCTTCGACCAGCCGGCTGCTGTTGGCATAGAGGTCTTCCAGTTCAGCCGCGCGCAGCGCCTCAAGCGTCGTGAATCGCTGCGCCAGCAACCCGGCACGACTAGCGGTCAGACCGCGAATCCCCTGCCCCGCCAGCCAGTCGGCCAGCTCGCCTTTGACATCGAGATCCGGGCGCTCGGACAGAAAGCGATGCAGCGCGGTCGCCGTTTCGCGTCCGATGCCCTTGACACCCCGCTCGCACACGAAGTCGGTCACGCGGGCCTGCATCAGCGCCTCAATGCCGTCGAAACGGGCCGCCAGTGCCTGGGCGGTTGACTCGCCGACCTCGCGAATTCCGAGCGCGAAGATGAAGCGCGCCAGCGTGGTGTCCTTGCTGCGCTCCAGTGCCGCCAGCAGATTGGCGGCGGACTTCTCGCCCATGCGCTCCAGCCCGGCGAGCTGTTCCAGCGACAGACGATAGAGATCCGCCGGCTCGCGCACCCAGTCGAGATCGACCAGTTGTTCGATGAGCCTGTCGCCCAGACCCTCGATGTCCATCGCACGTCGTGAGGCGAAATGCCTGATCGACTCCTTGCGCTGCGCGGGACAATAAAGCCCGCCCGAGCAGCGGGCGACCGCCTCGCCCTCGGGACGGATGACATCGGAACCGCATACCGGGCATTGCGCCGGCAGTTCGACGACACGCGCATCCGCCGGGCGGCGTTCGACGACCACCCGCGCCACCTCCGGGATGACATCACCGGCGCGGCGCACAACCACGGTATCGCCGATCCGCACATCCTTGCGGCGCACCTCGTCCAGGTTGTGCAGCGTCGCGTTGGCGACGGTCACACCGCCGACCTGTACCGGCTGCAATCGCGCCACAGGCGTCACCGCGCCGGTGCGTCCGACCTGAAATTCCACCGCCTCGACCAGGGTCAGTGCTTCCTGTGCGGGAAACTTGCGGGCGATGGCCCAGCGCGGATGATGGCTGGTCGCACCCAGCCGCTCCTGATCGGCAAGCCGGTCGAGCTTGAACACCACACCGTCGATGTCGTAATCCAGCGTATCGCGACGGCGGCCCAGATCCTCGAAATAGGCGCGACACGCCTCCAGCCCCGCGACCTGACGCAGCTCGCGCGAGATAGGAATCCCCCAGGCGGCGAGCCGTTGCAGCATGGCGAACTGGCTGGCAGCGGGCGGCGCGGAGAGATCGCCCCAGCCATAGCAGCAGAAGGCCAGCGGACGGCTGGCGGTGATGCGCGGATCGAGCTGACGCAGACTGCCAGCTGCGGCATTGCGCGGATTGGCAAAGGGCTTGTCACCAGCACGCTGCATGGCGTCATTCAGTCGGGCGAAGCCGGTGCGGGTCATATAGACCTCGCCACGCACCTCCAGCACCGCCGGCCAGTCGTCGCCAAACAGACACAGCGGCACGCTCTGAATGGTGCGGACGTTGTGGGTCACATCCTCGCCGGTGGCGCCGTCGCCGCGCGTGGCGGCCTGCATCAGCCGACCCCGCTCGTAACGGATGCTGACCGCCAGACCGTCGAGCTTGGGCTCGGCGGTGTAGAGAACGGAATCCGTTGTCTGGAGTGCCGCCTGGGTTTTGCGGTCGAAATCGGCCAGTTCAGCGTCGCTCATGGCGTTATCGAGCGAGATCATGGGGACGGTATGGCGCACCGCCGCGAAGTCCGGACGCGGCGCGGCGCCGACCCGCTGCGTCGGCGAATCAGGTGTCACCAGATCGGGGAAATCGGATTCCAGCGCCTGGAGTTCGCGCACCAGACGGTCGTAGTCAGCGTCCGGAATCTCGGGATCGTCGAGGACGTAATAGCGGTGATTGTGATGGCGGATGTCGGCGCGCAGCAACTCGACCCGCCGCCCTGCCTCGTCCGGGGTCGTCATTGAGGATAGGCCTGCGCCCAGCGGCGTTCGTTGGCGAGCACAGCCTTGCGCATCGCCTCTTCGTGATTGACCGTCAGCGGACGCCGGGCGTCGTCGAGCACATCACCATTGAGCGCGACAGCCAGCTTGCGCGCAGCGGCGATCATTTCCTCCAGAATGGTCATGTCTTCCGGGTCGCCTTCGAGCTGCGCGAACAGCATGAGTCCGGGCGTCGTGAAGTCGTCCATGTCATCGAAGGGGAAGGTGCCGGGCTTGACCATGTTGGCCATGCTGAAATAGATGCGGGTCTCGTCTTCGAATTCGTCGAGACAGTGGAAGATGTCCATGTCGCCCGGATGCAGGCCGCAGGTCTCGGCCACATCCAGCAGTTCGGCCCCCTTGAAATGAGCGCGGCGGGCACTGACGCTGACCTGGATCAACAGTGGTTCGAGTGGCGCCTCGGCAGGGGCGGCTGATCGGGGTCTGGGTGGCGGCGCGTCTTCCTTGGACTCGGCGACGGACGGTTTGGCGGCCTTTGGCGACTCGTCCGCGTCGGTCAGCGCGCCGAGGCGTGGCTCCCGTTTGTCGGTGCGCACGCCATAGGGCGAATCCTCTTCGTCATCATCCGCAAATCCGGCTTCCTCATCGAACTCATCCGCACCAGCCTCCTCGGCCTTCTCGCGATGACGCTCCCACAGGTAGAGCAGCAGGATCAGCAGCGCTCCAACGACAATCAGGATAAGGCGAATCGTATTGGCGTCCATTCGAGTTCTGGTTGCAGCATGGGTTTGAAATCAGGAGTGCGGGAGTATAGCAACGCTGGTCGAGGCTGTATCCTTAGGATCAACCCGGTCACGGATAAATTCGGCTGGAGGCGGGGTCCGCGAACGGACGAATCTGATTGCCCACCAATTGCCCACCAATATGTCGGCGAGCGCAATGCGGATGTCTTCCCCTTTTCTGCTGCGGTGCCTGTTGCTGTCATGCAGCATCAACGCGGAAGCCGCCACCCGCGATGTCCCGGTACAGGGACCACAGCGGGAGCAGACGGTGCGGCAGGTGGTGATTCATGCCACGGGCGGGCCGGACTGTGACCCGTTACGCCGCTTTCGCGGCGACACACTGGATGGAATCGTGGGGCATTTTCTGCGCCATCAGGGACGGATCAGCATCCATTACATCATCGGTCGGGACGGCGAGGTGGTGCGCATGGTCCCCGAATCCATGGTCGCCTATCATACACGCGGTCAGAATGCGGATTCGATCGGGATCGAACTGATCAACGATGGGGACGGACAGGATCCCTTTGCCGACGCTCAGATCGCCGCCCTGACATCCCTGCTGCGCGACATTCTGGATCGTTATGGCCTGACTGGGTCCGACATCAGGACGCATGCGGAGCTGGACGATTCCTCTCTGACCTGCAACGGCAAACAGATCAAGCGCAAACAGGATCCCGGCCCTGCGTTTCCCTGGACCGCGCTGCAACGCCAGTTGAAACAGCGGGCGGTCACGCCCAAGCCGGAGCAGAGGGCGCAACTGGATCGGCGCGAAGCCGAACTGCGCGCGGCGCTCCAGGCCATCGAGCGGGATCTGGACGACGCCCGCAACGCGCTTGGCCGGAACCGACCCCGGCGCGCCTCCAGTCCGCCGGTCGCAGATCCGGTGGCGCAAGCGGAAGACGACCGCCGGGGATCGATCCAAGAGGCGATCAGCCAACTGTTGCGGCGTGAGACCGAGCTGCGAGCCGAGATCAGGGCGCTCAGAAGGGCGACGGGCGACGGCTCTTTGACTGGAGAGAAGTAAAAAGCCACCCGCAAAGCGGGTGGCTTTGGGTTAAACCCAAAGAGGTCAATTGGCTGCCGCGAGTTGCTGCCGAGTGCCGCAGTGCAGAGATTCCGAGACCATCTCCGACCATATTCGTTGTCGTTGTCGTAATCGCCATCGACTTGCGAATCTTCGATTACGACAACGAACAGCCTCGGGGGACAGTGTCAAAACCCAGCGCTATGTCACCAGCGTCCCCTTGTCCAGATGCAGGGTGCGCTGTGCGAATTCGGCGGCCTTGGGGTCATGCGTGACCATGATCAGGGTCTTGCCATAGTCGCGGTTGAGCCGTTGCAGCAGGGTCAGCACCTCTTCCGCCGCGTGACGGTCGAGATCGCCGGTCGGCTCGTCGCAGACCAGCAGGGTCGGATCCGAAACGATGGCGCGGGCGATGGCGACCCGCTGCTGCTGGCCGCCGGAGAGTTCGGCGGGCTTGTGGCTGGCGCGGTCACTGAGCCCGACCAGCTCCAGTGCAATCGCGGCATGACGGCGACGGCGGGCGGCTGAGAGTCGGGTCAGCAGCAGCGGCAGCTCGACATTCTTCTGCGCCGACAGCGCTGGCAGCAGGTTATAGAACTGGAAGACGAAACCGACATGGGCCGCGCGCCAGCGGGCCAGTTCGGTGGCTGACAGACGGTCGATGCGCTGGCCGGCGACACTCAGTGCGCCCTCGGTGGGCAGATCCAGACCGGCGATCAGATTGAGCAGGGTGCTCTTGCCGGAGCCGGACGGCCCCATCAGGGCGAGGAAATCGCCTGCCGCGATGTCCAGATCGACATGATGCAGCACCTCGACCCGCTGTCGGCCACGTTCGTAGACCTTGCTCAAGCCCCGGATGGTGACCAGCGGCGCGGTTGGATCTGTCATCGCTTCACTCTAAGGTGTCGCGGTTCCGTCACGGGCGACCACGCGCGTGCCGTCGATGAGTTCCGGCGGCGGATCGCGCACCACCCGCTCGCCTGCCGTCAGCCCCTGCTCGATCAGTCGCCGCTCGCCGCGTGTCTCGCCCGGCGTGATGACGCGCTCGCGCACATGCTCGCCATCCAGAACCAGCACCACAGCGCCCGTTTCGCGCTCGACGATGGCGCTCGCCGGCACCAGCACCGCCGCCGTCGGCTCCGCGCCGGTCGGCGTTTCGGCGAGAAAGGACACGCGCACACCCATCTCGGGGAGCAAACGCGGATCCTTCTGATCGATCGCGATCCGCACCTTGACGGTCGCCTTGCTGCGGTCGGCGGTCGGGATGATGGCGATCACCGAGGCGGGAATCTGCCACTCGGGATAGGCGTCCAGAATGGCCTGGACCGGCTGCCCCGGCTGCACCCGATTGATGAAGGATTCGTTGACATCGACCTCGATCTCCAGCGAATCCATATCGACGATGGTGCCGATGCCGGTGCGGGTGAAGCCGCCGCCGGCTGACATGGGCGAGACGATCTCACCGGGCTGGGCCGCCTTGGCGACGACCATGCCGGTGAACGGGGCGCGAATCACCGTGTTGTCATGGTCCACCTGCGCAATCCGCAGCTCGGCCTCCGCCACCTCGACCTGACTGCGCTGCGCCGCCAGCAGCGCGGTCTGGATCTCGACCTGGGTGCGGGCGTTCTCCAGCGATTCGTCAGAGGTCAGCTTGCGCGGCGCCAGCCCTTCCTGCCGCCCGAGATCGCGTCTGGCCTGCTCCAGTCTGACCTGGATCTGCGCAAGCTGGGCGCGGGCCGCCGACAGGCGCGCCTGCATCAGATCGAGCTGCGCGCTGGCATCCGTGTCGTCGAGACGCGCCAGCACCTGCCCCGCCGTGACCTGCACGCCCTCCTCGATCAGCACTTCGGCGAGCTTGCCCGAGATCTTGCTCGACACCGTGGCCTGACGCCGCGCGATCACATAGCCGGTGGCGTCCAGCACCGTCAGCGGTCCCGCGCCCGGCGCTTCGGCGATGGCAAGCTCGACCGTCACCGCCCGGTTGGACAGGGCGAAGTAGCCGCCGACCGCCAGCCCGCTGACGATCAGGGCCACCAGCAGCCGCCACGGCCAGCGCCGCCCGTCGTCCTCGCGGGCGGCGCGATCAAGGCGCAGTTCGTTCAGGAGATCCGATGGAGGCATGTCAATGTGGCAACCAGTCGTCTTCAAGCACCTCTGACGCGGTCCAGGGACAGACCGACGGAAAGACATCGAACCCCATCCCGGTTTCTTTCGCCGCATCCGTTCTGGCATCGAGCCAGGTGTCGCTCCACCAGTCGGGATCGGTGAGACAGCCACGCAGGCTCGGTGTTTTCTGGAGACGCCGCGCCAGGGCACGGCGCTGTTCGCGAATGGTGCACTCCCAACTCGCGCCGCGCCGTTGCGGCTGATGCGCCCACTTGAGCAGATGGGTCAGGAGCACAGCCATTCTGGCCGCCAGTTCGCGCTGTTCGCTTTTTCCCACGTCCTCAATCTCCCCGGCGAGATGCTCGATATCCAGAAGATCGAAACGTCCGGCGCGCAGCAGCCGGGCCTGTTCGTTTGCCCAGGCGACGATGTCGAGATCATAAGTCTGCATGCGATTTCTCCAGTTTGGCCGGATCCGCCCCGGCAGCGGGCGGCGCAGGCGGATCGATTTCGTCCTCGTCCATCAGGATGCGTCGCCCGTCGCCGTCGAGATCCTCGAACTGACCGGTGCGCGCCGCCCAGAAGAGCACCGCGACCGTCGCCAGACCCAGAAACAGCATGCCAGGAATCAGACCGTAGATCACATCCATCGCATCGCAATCTCATCAATAAAACATCGAACCGGATTTAGACAGAAACCGCGACACTGAACAAGATCATGTGAGCCGGAAAATCAAGGCGCGGTTCTTCCCGGCCAGCGTATCGATTCGGCACATGGCGCAGATCCGGCATTTGCAGATGAACCGGCGATATCTCGTCCACTCACGGCTTGACAAGCGGAAGGAAAACCCGCATAGGTCAGACTTTCCTCAAAGACATATCATCCCCCAAGATGGACTTTGCTGAGATGGTTATCCTGCGACAGATCTTTGAGCTGCTTCCGGGACGAATCCGGCGATCCAGTTTCAACACTGGTCGTTTCCCGGTGCCACTCAACCCGCTTTCCTTAGAACCCGCTGGGCGGCCTTTCCCTTCCACAATCCAGCACGCCCGCATTGACCAGGCGTTCGCCGCCTTGCGGGGAACACGGTGAACGCCCCCGCCGCTCGCTCGCGTCCCGATTGGCAACCCTTTTTGCTGGCGCTGCTGGTTACACTCATCATCCTCACCCTGTGCGGTTCAGGCATTCTCTATGTTCTGAATGAAAAACAGGACCAGGAGGGCGCCCGTCTGCAAGCCATTGTCGATCTGCAAACACGCCAGATCGCCGACTGGCTGCGTGAGCGTCAGGACGATGCCGAGATGGTCCGTCTCAGCCCCACCCTGCTGGATGAATACCGGCGCTGGCTCGATCAGGGCGATCTCGCCGCTGCTCAACAGGCGCAGGCGCGACTCGCGCGGCTGACCGTCAAGCGCGACATCGGAGCGGTCTATCTCCATGACCCCGACGGAAGGCGCGTCTGGGGTACCGAAAACATGCCTCAGCACCTTGACCCCGAGCTGGCGCGGGCGCTCGCCGCCAGTGCGACGACCAACCGCATCCAGCGGATTGGACCCTATCTGGACGATCTTGGACAGATCCATCTCGACCATGTGGTCCCACTCGCGGATGAGGGCCGATCACCCCTGGTGGTGCTGCACAGCGATGCCGAGGACTGGCTGTGCCCGACCCTGCGCGCCTGGCCGATTCTCAGCGACAGCGGCGAGACCTTCCTCTTCCGCCGCGATGGCGATCAGGTGCTCTATCTCTGTCCCCTGCGTCATCTGCCCAATGCCGTGCTGCGGCTGCGGCTGCCGGTTTCCAGCGAGCGCCTGCTGGCCGCGCAATGGCTGCGCGGCGAGGTGGGGGCGGGCGACCTGATCAAAGGGGTCGATTATCGGGGCGTTCCGGTTCTGGGCGTGGCGGAAGCCATCCCCGGAACCGACTGGTTCATGATCGCCAAGCTGGATCAGGCGGAGATCCGCGCCCTGGCCGTGCCGAAAATCCTGCTGATCGGACTGGTTGGCGGACTCATGCTGGTCATTTTTTTCGCTGGATCGCTTTTGCTGCGTCATCGTCAGCAACTCGCACTGGCGACCGCCACCCACGCGGCCCAGAGCGAGCGACTGGACGCCCTTGAGCGGCTTCACGCGAGCGAACGGCGTTTCCTCGCCACCTTCGAGCAGGCGGCCGTGGGCATCGCCCTGGTCGCCCCGGATGGCCGCTGGCTGCGCATCAACCGCCGGTTCTGCGAGCTGCTCGGTTACGCCGAGACCGAACTGCTCGATAAAACCTTTCAGGACATCACCCATCCCGAGGATCTGGGTCGCGATCTGGATCTGGTGGGCCGTCTGCTCGCCGGGGAGATCGAAACCTATGCCCTGGACAAGCGATACATCCGCAAGGACGCCAGTCTGGCATGGGTCCATCTCACCGTTGCCCTGGTCCGCCAGGACGACGGTGCGCCTGACTACTTCATCTCCGTGATCGAGGACATCTCAGCGCGCAAGGCGGCGGAGTCACGGCTCGCGCTCTGGAACGACGCCTTTGAAAAAGCCGAACTGAATCTGGCGCTGGGCGATGCGATCCGACAGCGGCTGCTGGCCGTCAATCCGGCCTTCGCGAAGCGGCGCGGCTATCGCCCGGAGGACATGACGGACATGCCCGTCGCTTCACTGTTTCCGGCGGATCGGCTGGACGAGACCTTGAGCCAGATACGGGAAGCGGACGCGAAAGGACATCACGTCTTCGAGGCCGAGCACCTTTGCAAAGACGGCGAGCGTTTTCCGGTGCTGCTGGACGTGACCGTGACCCATACGGAAGACGGTCGCCCCGCAACGCGCATCGTCTACGCCCTGGACATCAGCGCCCGTCTCGCGGCCGTCGCCGCGCGGCGCGAGAGCGAGGCGCGACTGCGCGAGGCGCAGCGGATCGCCGGCCTTGGGCACTGGGAGTGGGACGCACGCACGGATCGCCATACCTGGTCGGAGGAGATCTACCGGTTCTATGGCCGCGATCCCGCGCTGCCTCCAGCCAGATACCCGGAGGTCGCAGAGTATTTCACCCCGGAGAGCTGGGCCGGCCTGACGCAGGCGGTGGAGACGGCACTGTCCGAGGGCAAAGCCTATCAGTGCGACGCCGAGGTGGTGCGCCCGGACGGAAGCCATCGCTGGATCACGGCGCGTGGCGAACCCGTGCGCGATGCCACAGGCCAGGTGATCCTGTTGCGCGGCACGGTGCAGGACGTCACCGCGCGCAAAGAGGCTGAGATGGATCTGCGCACGAGCCGCCAGCGTTTCCAGGACATCGTCGATGCCTCCGCCGACTGGGTGTGGGAGGTGGATCCCCAGGGGTGTTACACCTATGTCTCGGAAAGCGTGGTGAATGTGCTCGGCTACACCCCCGAGGAGTTGCTCGGCCGCTCGCCTCTTGAGCTGATGCCCCCGGCAGAGGCGGAGCGGGTGGCGGCGGTGTTTGACGACATCGTCGCCCGCCGCGTGTCCTTCCGCGATCTGGAGAACATCAACCGGCATCGGGACGGGTCTCTGCTCCACATCCATACCACCGGCATGCCCATTCTGAACGCCACTGGCGAGCTGTTGGGCTATCGGGGTCTGGACCGTGACGTGACCGACAAACGGCAGGCCGAGATCGCGCTGCGTGACAGCCGGGAACTGCTCCGAACCCTGGTCCGCAGCATCCCGGATCTGGTGTGGTTGAAGAACCCGCAAGGCATGTTCATGATTTGCAACGCTCGGTTTGAAGACCTGCTTGGCGCGCCGGAGGCACAGGTCATCGGCAAGACCGACTACGATTTCGCGCCCCGCGCGCTGGCCGACACCTTCCGTGCCAATGATCTCGATGCCATCGCCGCTGACGGTCCATGGCTCAACGAGGAGGAGCTGACCTTCGCCAGCGACGGTCATCGGGAACTGGTACAGGTGATCAAGACACCCGTGTATGACACGACCGGCGCCCTGATCGGCGTGCTCGGCATCGGACGCGACATCACCCGGATCAAACGCACGGAAGACGAGCTGGAGCGCCACCGTCATCATCTGGAGGAACTGGTGGAGGAGCGCACCACCGAACTCATGGCCGCGCGCACCGAGGCCGAGCGGCTGGCGCGAGCCAAGAGCGAGTTCCTGGCCAACATGAGCCATGAGATCCGCACCCCGATGAACGCGGTGCTCGGACTGGCCTATCTGCTGGAGCGCCAGGATCTGAACGCGGAGGCGCGCGAGCTGGCGCGCAAGATCCACCACTCCGGACGCAGTCTGCTCGGCATCATCAATGACATCCTCGACTTCTCCAAGATCGAGTCCAATCGCATCGAGATCGAGCGTGCGCCCTTGCGGCTCGATGAGGTGCTCGACAATCTGGCGACCATCATGACGGCCAGCGCCGCCGACAGGTCGCTCGAACTGGTCATCCGTCCGCCGGACTGTCTCGACTGCACCCTGCTCGGCGATGCGCTGCGGCTCGGTCAGATCCTGATCAATCTCACCGGCAATGCCATCAAATTCACCGACAGAGGTGTGGTCGAGGTCAGGATCGATATTCTCCAGCGCATCGAGTCAAGCATCAGTCTGCGTTTTGCGATCCGGGATACCGGCATCGGCATCGATGCCGACGCCCAGGCGCGTCTCTTCCAGCCCTTCGCCCAGGCGGATGCCTCCACCACGCGCCGCTTCGGTGGATCGGGTCTTGGACTGGCCATCTCGCGGCGTCTGGTGGAGCTCATGGGCGGACGCCTGGAACTCGACAGCACGCCGGGCGAGGGCAGCACCTTCTGGTTCGATCTGACATTCGATGTCCTGGACACCGGCCCCAGACGCCGCGACGACCTGGCGCGGATTCGGGTTCTGATCGTCGATGAGCATGCCGTCGTGCGCGAGGGCGCGGCGGCCACGGTGGCGGCGCTGGGCTGGACCTCGACTCAGATCGCATCGGGCCGTCAGGCGCTGGGTCACGTCCTGCGCGACAGGTCGCTGCAGGGACCGGACGCCGTGGTGCTGCTGGACTGGCGCGAGCCTGGACCGGACGTTCTGGGCATCGCCAACGCCATCCGGCACACCCTGCCGGCCTCGTCCCAGCCGCTGCTGTTCCTGCTCGCCGCGCACAACAGCATGGCGCTGCTGGAGACGCCGAACATGCGGGTGGTGGATGCGGTGCTGACCCAGCCGTTGACGCCCTCGACCTTCCACGACGCCGTGGTCAGGGAGCGTCGCCGACGGCTGGGCGGTCTGCCGCTCGACCAGGTCACGATGGCGAGCGAGCGCCGGCTGGCCGGTCTGCGCCTGCTGGTGGTCGATGACAGCGATATCAATCGCGAGGTCGCCCAGAGCATCTTTGCCGACGAGGGTGCCGAGATCCATCTGGCCAGAGATGGCCGAGAGGCCGTGGACTGGTTGTGCGCCCATCCCACCGCCGTGGACATGGTGCTGATGGACGTGCAGATGCCGGTCATGGATGGACGCGCAGCGACGCGGCTAATCCGTCAGATCCCCGAGATCGCCGCACTGCCCATCGTGGCCCTGACCGCCGACGCGCTGCGCGATCAGGAAGCCGCCGCGCTGGAGTCCGGCATGGACGCCTTCCTCTCCAAACCATTCGATGTCGCCGAGGCGGTGACGCTGATTCGCATCCTGGCGAGACGTCCGGCCGATGTTCAGGCCACGGACAGAATCCGGCCCCCTGGGACACATCACGACCATCGGGAGAGACCCGCCGTGCCGGTCGTCTCAGCGCCCGTCCCGGCGGACCTGATTCACAACGAGCGGGATCCGGCCCGACAGCATCCCCCCTGCGACGACCAGGGCGCCGAGCTGCCCGGCATTGATCTCAACCAGGGGCTGAAGATCTGGAAGGATCCGAACGTCTATCGCCGCTACCTGCGTCGCTTCGCGGACAGCTATGCCGACAGCGTTCAGGTCATGGCCGCCGCCGAACCCGACGCAGCGCGGCAGTTCGCCCACAAGCTCAAAGGAACGGCGGGCAACCTGGGGTTGCCTGAGGTCGCGGCCCAGGCCGGCGCCATGGAGAAACAATTCGCGTCGGGGCTCCCGGTCTCGGTCGAACCGCTGCGGGAGGCGCTCGAACGCGCACTGGATTCCATTGCGCGCTATGCTCCTGATGTCATCGCCGTTGTCCCGGCGGACGCTCGACCCGCGACCTCACTGAACCTTCCACAGGTTCAGATCGCCTCCCTGCTCCGCGAGGCACTGAGCGCCTTCGAGCGGTTCGATCCGGCGGGCGCTGCACCGGCGCTGGAGGCGCTGGCCGCTTACCTGCCTGCCGTGCAACTTGTCCCGCTGCGCCAGGCGATCACTGAGTTCGATGTTACCGCTGGCACGGCAGCCGTGCATGACCTCGCCGGCCGCCTCGCCATTCAAATGGAGAATTGAAGATGCCTGACAGGCCACTGCTCATCGTCGATGACGAACCGGAGAATCTGGCCGCCATGCGCCAGATCCTGGCCGGAGACTACCGGCTCATCTTTGCCCGCAACGGCGCCGAGGCGCTTGCGGCGACGGCCCGCTGCACGCCCGCGCTCATCCTGCTCGACATCCAGATGCCGGACATGGACGGCTATCAGGTCTGCCGCACCCTCAAGGCCGATCCGGCGACCGCCTCCATTCCGGTCATCTTTGCAACCGGGCTTGCCGACGTGGGTGACGAGGCCGCCGGTTTCGCGGCCGGCGCGGTCGATTACATCGTCAAGCCCTTCTCCCCGCCCATCGTGCGCGCCCGTGTCGCGACGCATCTCTCGCTGGTGCAGTCCTCGCGACTCCAGCAGAGCTATCACGACGCGCTCGCCATGCTGGGCATGGCGGGGCATTACAACGACACGGATACCGGCGTGCATATCTGGCGCATGGGCGCCTATGCCTGCGAACTGGCCAGCGCCTGGGGCTGGACGCACGCCGCCTGTGACGAACTGCTGCTGGCTGCGCCCATGCATGACACCGGCAAGATCGGCATTCCCGGCGAGATCCTGCGCAAACCGGGAAAGCTCGATGCGCGTGAATGGGAAACGATGAAACAGCACACTCGCATCGGTCACGAAATTCTTTCCAAAAACGATGCACCCATTTTCAAACTGGCCGCCGAGATCGCGCTGCGTCATCACGAAAAATGGGACGGCAGCGGTTATCCGGATGGGTTGGTGGGCGAGGCTATCTCGGAATCCGCCCGGATCGTCGCCATCGCCGATGTCTTCGATGCGCTCACCATGAAGCGTCCCTACAAAGAGGCTTGGCCGATCGAGCGCACCATGGCGACCATGCGCGAGAGCAGCGGGAGCCACTTCGACCCGCGTCTGTTCGGGCGCTTTGAGGAGATTCTGCCACGCATCCTGTCGATCAAGCAGGAATGGGATGCGCGCGAGATTGCCGGGGCCGACATATCCATCGTATCGCAATCCATCGAGTCAAAAACGTAAAAATCCACATCCCAAGCGGGTAATTGGCTGCCGCGAGTAACTGTTTCGTGCAGCCGCGCAGAGGTTCCGAGGCCGTCTCTGTTCGTTGTCGTCATCGAAGATTCGCAAGCCGACGACAACGACAACGAACAGCATCGGTGCAACTGGCTCCGGCGAATCGCTTTGGCAAAGCGTCTCCGCAACACGTCTGAATCGCGCCCGGTGCGGCATGTGATGTTTGGGGATTGGGGCGGCCTTGGCAGCATCGACGAGCGTTAAACCGCGCCCAGCACGGTATGCGATCTTTGTGGATCGGATCGGCCTTGGCAGACTCAAGGAGTATCGGAGCTGGCGCGGTTTAAGATATTAAAAAATATAAAATTTTAAACCGCGTCTCCACTGATGTCGTTGACTTCCCCAAAGCTAAACACAAACTGAAAATTACGCATATCGCGCTGGACGCGGTTTGACAGACGTTTTGTGCAAAAGACGCGCCGAGTTGCCGATCACCGCAAGTGAACTCAACGGCATCGCAATGGCAGCGATCAGGGGCGTGACGATCCCGGCCATGGCGAGCGGGACCATGATGAGGTTATAGACCGCCGAGATCCCGATATTCTGGCGAATGGCGCGCAGGGTCTGCCGCGAGAGTTCGGCGGCCTCGACCACGCGCCCCAGTTCACTCGACATGAGCACGATGTCGGCGCTGGCGATGGAGACATCCGTGCCACTGCCCAAGGCGATGCCGACATCGGCCCGCACCAGCGCCGGGGCATCGTTGACGCCGTCGCCGACCATCGCCACCCGCTGACCGCCGCGCTGGAGGTCGCCGATCACCCGATCCTTGTCCTCGGGCAGTACCTCGGCGATGAGGTCGATCCCGCCCAGTTGCGCCGCGATCCGCTCCGCAACCTCGCGGCGGTCGCCGGTCAGCAGGGTCACACGGATGCCCTGAGCGCGCAGCCGGGCGATGATCTCAGCGGCATCGGGACGCAGCCGGTCCTGGATGCGCAGTCGTAATACCTCGCGACCATTGAACGCGCAATGGATCAGGCCCGCATCCTCATGGTGGACACAAGCCGCAACACCATGACGCGCCAGCCATTCCGCACTGCCGATCACAACCATCATTCCCGCGACTCGTCCCCTGAGCCCCAGCCCCGGCGCAATCACGACCGCCTCGACCTCGCCCCCGGCAGTCGCAATCCCCGCGCGCGCGCAGAGATCCAGGATCGCAACCGCCGCCGGATGCTCGGACAGACGTTCGAGCGCACCGCACAGACGCAGAGATCGCCGCTGGATTTCGGTCAGCCCGGCGGCATCGCTGGCGACCGGCTGCCAGCCCGAATCACCTTCCAGATCGTACAGCGCCACCACCGCCGGTCGCCCTTCGGTCAGGGTGCCGGTCTTGTCGAAAACGATGTGATCGATCCCGGACAGGCGTTCGAGCACCGCGCCGTTCCTGACCAGAATGCCGCGTGCCGCGCCGCGCCCGGTGGCGACCGCGACCGCCATCGGCGTCGCCATGCCGAGTGCACAGGGACAGGTGACGATGAGCACGGACGTCGCCGCCATCAGGGCGAACTCGACATCCCTGCCCATCCAGCCAAGGAAGGTGAGCGTCGCCAGACCCAGGGTCGCGGCCACGAACCAGGGCACGATACGGTCGGCCAGACGCTGGATCGGCGCGCGACTGGACTGCGCCGCTTCAACCAATTGGATGATGCGTCCGAGCGCGGTCTCGCGCAGCAGTCCGGTGACGCGCACCCTCAGCACGCCTGCCCGGTTGATGGTCCCCGCCGCGACCCGGTCGCCGACGGCCTTGGCAATGGGGCGCGATTCGCCGGTCAGCATCGACTCGTCCACCTGACTGGTCCCGCTCAACACCTCGCCATCGACCGGGATCCGCTCACCCGGACGCACCAGCACGCCGTCATCGATCTGGAGCGCGCGGATCGGCATCACCGCCTCCTCTTCGCCCCGCAGACGGGTCGCAACCCTGGGCTGGAGATCGAGCAGACGCTGGGTCGAGGCGACCGCACGCCGTCGCGAGATGGCCTCCAGATAGCGCCCGACCAGGATCACGAAGAGAAAATTGACGACCGTATCCCAGTAGACCGCGCCCTGTGCCGCGAGACCGAGCGTGACCGCCAGCGAATAGCCATAGGTGACGCTGACCCCGATCGCGATCGGCAGGTCCATGCTCAGACGCCGGGCGCGCAGACCCGACCAGGCACCCCGGAAGAAGGGCGCGCCCGAGTAAAGGATGGTCGGGGTCGCGAGCAGGAAGCCGATCCAGTGAAAGAGGTCGCGGAACTCGCCCTGATCGGCGCCGCTGTAGAGCGCGATGGAGATCCACATCAGGTTCATCATCGCGAACCCGGCCCAGGCCAGACGATAGAGCAGCGCGCGGTTCTCGCGGCCCAGCGCGCCTTCGGCTGAATCGGGATCGAAGGGGGCGGCGCGGTAGCCAAGATCGGCCAGCCGCCCGATGATGCGCGAGAGCGCCAGCCGACCGTTATCCCAGCGGACCCGCAACCGTCGCCCGGTGAGATTGACCCGCGCCTCTGCGACGCCGGGCAGGGTCTGCAAGCCCTTCTCGATCAGCCAGACACAGGCTGCGCAGTGGATGCCCTCGACCAGCAGATGGATCTCGCGGGCATCGCCGCTGACATCGGCGAATTCCTCCTGGACGGCGTCCAGATCGTAGACGGCGAGATGTGGCGGCGGCTCGGGCGGCGGTCCCAGCACCTCGCCCGCCGGGGTGCGGCGGTAGAATCCTTCGAGTCCGGCGGCATGGATGGCCTCGCAGACCGCCTTGCAGCCGGTGCAGCAGAAGGCGCGCTCGGCACCAGCGACGACTGCCGTTTCGCGCGCCGCAGGCGAGACCGGCAGGCCGCAGTGAAAACAGCCGGTTGGTGAGTCGGTCATGATCCGCTCAGGATGTTAAATCCTGTCCATTCGATGTCAGTTCACCGCCCAGCAGCGCCTCGGGATCGCGAATCTCGGCCAGCGGCGGCAGCTCGTTGAGTGAGCGCAGACCGAAATAGTCCAGGAACTTGCGGGTGGTGGCATAGAGTGCCGGGCGACCGGGCACGTCGCGATGTCCGACCACCCGCACCCACTCGCGTTCGGTGAGTGTCCTGATGATGCTGGTGCTGACCGCGACGCCGCGAATGTCCTCGATCTCGCCTCGGGTGATGGGCTGACGGTAGGCGATCAGCGCCAGCGTCTCCAGCAGGGCGCGCGAGTAACGCGGCGCCTTTTCGTCCCAGAGCCGCGCGACCCAGGGCGCAACGCTGGCGCGCACCTGCACCCGGAAACCGCCAGCGACCTCAATGATCTCGATGCCGCGCGACTGATACTCCGTCTCCAGTTCGCGGATGGCGGCCAAGATCAGCGCCCGCTCGGGCCGTTCGTCCTCGCTGAACAGCGCCAGGATCTGGTCCAGGCTCAGGGGTTCGCCAGCGGCGATCAGCGCCGCCTCGACGATGAGTTTAAGCGACGGCGCTGTCATCGATCCCGGCCTGCGGCGAAGACTCGCGCAATCGCACATGAATAGGCGTGAAGGGTTCGGTCTGGACCAGTTCCAGGATGCTGGACTTGATCAGCTCCAGCAGGGCCAGAAAGGTGACAACAGCCCCGGCACGGCCTTCGTCGAGATTGAACAGATCGGTGAAGTTGAGAAAACGCCCGCCCATCAGACGCTCCATGACCTGCGACATGCGCTCGCGCAGCGAGAGCGATTCCTTCTCGACCCGGTGACTGGTAAAGAGATCGGCGCGCGCCAGCACCCCGCGCAGGGCCATCAGCAGTTCGCCCAGATCGACCTCGGGCGGCAGGCGCTGGCTGAGTCCGGGCGGAATGGCGGCGCTGACCGCGAAGACATCGCGCTCCAGTCGCGGGAGCGCATCGAGATCCTGGGCCGCCTGTTTGAAGCGTTCATACTCCTGAAGCCGCCGCACCAGATCGGCGCGCGGATCGATGCCATCCTCCTCTTCCTGACTGGTGCGCGGGAGCAGCAGACGGGATTTGATCTCGGCCAGCATGGCCGCCATCACCAGATACTCGGCGGCCAGTTCGAGCCGGAGTTCGGTCATCAGCTCGACATACTCCATGTATTGCGCAGTGATCTCGGCGATGGGGATGTCCAGAATGTCCAGATTCTGCCGCTTGATGAGATAGAGCAGCAGATCGAGCGGCCCCTCGAAGGCATCGAGAAAGACCTCCAGCGCATCCGGCGGGATATAGAGATCCAGCGGCAGGGTCAGGAGCGGCGCACCCTGCACCATGGCGAAGGGCAATTCAGGCTGGGTGTCAGCCGGCGTGGTCTCTGCAACATCAAGCGTGGCCGGGGCTGATCCGTTCGCTGACCGCTCGCGCAACCTGGTCCGGGTCGCGGGGACGCTGCCCGCCCCGTGCGACGCAGTGGACAGCTCAATGACGGTTTCCGCTTCCATCATCTTTTCATCATCTAAACCGCGTCCCACTGACGGCCATTGGTCGCCGCCAGATCGAACCAAACCGCAAGTGGTCTTTGGTCACACCGGACGCGGTTTAGATTGAGATTAAGCCATGACGAGTGACATGGCGTGCCGCACTTCTTCAAGGGTCTCATGGGCCACATCGCGCGCCTTCTCGCAGCCTTCGTTGAGGACGCTGCGCACCAGCTCGGGCTGGGCCTCGTATTCCTGCGCGCGGGTCTGGATCGGCAGCAGTTCGGCCAGCACGGCATCGACCACGGGCTGCTTGCATTCAAGACAGCCGATGCCGGCAGACTTGCAGCCCTGCTGCACCCACTCATGCACCGCTTCATTGGAATAGACCTGATGGAACTGCCACACCGGACACTTGGCCGGATCGCCCGGATCGGTGCGCCGCACCCGCGCCGGATCGGTCGGCATGGTCCGCAGCGCCTTCTCGACCTCAGCCGGGGTATCCCGCAGTGAGATGGTGTTGTGGTAGGACTTGGACATCTTCTGTCCATCCAGGCCCGGCATCCGCGACGCCTTGGTCAGCAGCGGCTGCGGCTCCGGCAGGATCACCCGCCCGCCGCCTTCCAGATACCCAAGCAGACGTTCGCGATCGGCCAGGGTGATATTGCCCTGGCCCTCGATCAGTGCGCGGGCGACGGCGAGCGCCTCCTGATCACCCTGCTCCTGATAGCGGCGTTTGAGGCTGTCGAAGAGCTTGGCGTTCTTCTTGCCCATCTTGCGTTTCGCTTCTTCGGCCTTTTCCTCGAAGCCCTTTTCGCGCCCGTAGATGTGGTTGAAACGCCGTGCCACCTCGCGGGTCAGTTCCACATGGGCGACCTGATCCTCACCGACCGGCACCTGTCCGGCCTTGTAGACCAGAATGTCCGCGCTCTGGAGCAGCGGATAGCCGAGAAAGCCGTAGGTGGCGAGATCCTTCTCCTTGAGCCGCTCCTGCTGATCCTTGTAGGTCGGCACACGTTCCAGCCAGCCAAGCGGCGTGATCATGGAGAGCAGCAGATGCAGCTCGGCATGTTCAGGCACCCGCGACTGGACGAAGACCGTCGCCGAGCCGGGATTGATGCCGGCGGCCAGCCAGTCGATCACCATCTCGCGAGAACTCTCGGGGATGGCCGATGGATCTTCGTAATGGGTCGTCAGCGCGTGCCAGTCGGCGACGAAGAAAAAGCACTCGTACTCGTGCTGCAACGCCAGCCAGTTCTTGAGCACGCCATGATAATGGCCGAGATGCAGCCGGCCCGTGGGACGCATGCCCGAAAGCACGCGCGCGTGTTGTGCGGAGACAGAAGCCAAGGGAGACGACCTCGCGTCAGATGGAGCGGACGAAAAAAAGTTCTTTCACGATCCCCGAGCCGGGGAGCAGATCGACGGTACCGATGACGACCGGCAGCAGGATGGTGCTCAACAGCCCCGTGACCAGCAGCGCCAGCAGGACGATGAGCCCGAAGGGCTCAAGCCGGGAAAAATAGTAGCTGAGCTTTGGCGGCAGCAGCGCATTCAGCACCCGCCCGCCGTCCAGCGGCAGCAGGGGAAGCAGATTCAGGACCATAAGAAAGACATTGATGAGCACCCCGGCAGCGCCCATGTAGACCAGCGGCAGCGCGACCCATTGATAGATGGGCAACAGCAGCAGACCCAGATGGATCGCGAGCCCCCAGAGCAGGGCCATCAGCAGATTGGCGCCGGGACCGGCCACCGCCACCAGCGCCATGTCGCGCCGGGGATGGCGCAGATTGCGCCAGTTGACCGGCACCGGCTTGGCCCAGCCGAAGAGAAAACCGGTGAAGAGAAAGGCCAGCGCCGGCACCAGAATGGTGCCGACCGGATCGATATGCCGGAGTGGATTGAAGGTGACGCGCCCGAGCATGAGCGCGGTGCGGTCGCCCAGCCGGTTGGCGACCCAGCCGTGGGCCGCCTCATGCACGGTGATCGCGAAGATCACCGGCAGGGCCAGCACCGCCAGCAGTTGCATTTGGTTCAATGTGTCCATCATTCCTCGAAGAGGGTCGAATCGCCCTTGCCGCGCCGCACCAGCGCGGGCGGATCGGCCATCATATCGACCACAGTGGTGGGTTCCAGGCCACAGAAGCCGCCGTCGATCACCAGATCCACATGCTTGTCGAGGATCTCGCGCATCTCATAGGGATCGGTCAGCGGCTGATCGTCATCCGGCAGGATCAGGGTCGTGCTCAGGATCGGCTGATTGAGTTCGCTCAGGAGTGCGCGGCAGATCTCGTTGTCCGGCACCCGCATCCCGATGGCCTTGCGCTTGGGGTGCAGCAGGCGTCGCGGCACCTGTTTGGTCGCTTCATGGATGAAGGTATAGGCGCCGGGCGTGAGCGACTTGAGCATCCGGTAGGCCTGATCGTCGATCTTGGCATAGGTGGCGATCTCGGAGAGATCGCGGCAGACCAGGGTGAAGTTGTGCTTGTCGTCCAGACGGCGGATGCGGCGGATGCGCTCCATCGCCGATTTCTCGCCGATCTGGCAGCCAAGCGCATAGGACGAGTCGGTCGGATAGACGATCACGCCGCCTTCCAGCAGGATCTCGACCGTGCGCCGCACCAGCCGCGCCTGCGGATTCTCGGGGTGAATCTGAAAGAATTGCGCCATTTATTGAACCGCGTCCAGAGCGATATGCTTGATTTTCAGTTTGTGTTTAGCTCTGGGGATGTCACCAACCTCAGTAGAGACGCGGTTTAAAATTCATCTTATTGAATATATTAAACCGCGCCAGCTCTCACGGTTGTCGATGCTGCCAAGATTGATCCAACCCAAAAACATCGCCTGCCGCACCGGGCGCGGTTTAGCGCATATTTTCCTGCATCAGCGTCAGAATGCGCCGACCGCTCTCGGTCTGTTCGGGTTTGCCGTTTGCGTCCAGCACGCTGACACGCGACTCCTTGTCATTGCCTGTGACCTGGATCTGGTATTGCTTCACCTGATCGATGTCTTTATTCCGCCAGAAGGCCAGCCGGGAGATGAAGCCGGGCTTTTCGGTTCGGGTGTCGCCTGAGGCGTCTTTTCCCGCATAGCGCACATAATAGATACCGCGACTCTGGTCGCGGTCTTCCACCGCGAAGCCGGCACGATCAAGCGCCGACCCGGTCAGACGCCAGGCGCCACGGAAATCTTCCGGAACCAACAGCGATTGAGCACTGCCTTCGGTCACCAGTCGCGCCCGCGAACCCTGAGCCGGCGCCGCACCGGACGGTCTGGCGCTCACCTCGGTCGCACTCTGCTTCGAGGCGCCCATGAAGACCATCAGACGCCTGAGCATCTCGGCCTCTTTGTCCGGATCGCTGCCGCTCGGCTCCCAGATGGTGCGGCTGCCATCGCCGATGGCGCTGGTCACCAGTTTTTCTTCCATGCCACGATGGGTGAGATGAATGTCGGCGGTGCCCGGTCGCGTCCCTTCTTCGATCCGCACACTGTACTGGTCGCGGGTGGAGGTGGCGTAGAGTCCCTCGGCGACCTTGCTGACCATGCGGGTCAGGAAGTCCTGGCGGATCTCGGCGCGATTGTCGAGCCAGTCGGTCTTCATCACGCCGATTGCGGGATTCTGCTCCACCAGCAGGATGCCCTGCTCGCGCCAGAAGGCGACGACCTTCGGCCAGACCTGCTGGGCCGGCGCCTGCACTTCCAGCCAGCGACCCTTGTCCGTCCGTCTGAGTTCGACATTCGGGACCGCTGGCAGCACGGTTCCGCTTGAGGCAACCTGCTGGCGCTGCGCACGTCCGCCTGAATATTCGGAGAAGGTGGCGGGCGCTCCGCCATCGGGAATATCCAGGGCGTCATCGAAGCTGCTGCCGGCGAGATCGGGCGGAACCTCCAGGTTCTCGCTCGCTTCGCGCTGCTTCTTGTAGATCAGCCGCTGATCGGGCAGAGCCTCATCGAGACCAAGCGAACTGCAACCAGGGAGTTGCAGGTACAGGGCCAGTGCGGCAAGGGTCGCGATTACCTTGAAACCGGGTCTCAATGTCAAAAACCTCTGAGTGAAATGGGGTGTTCCCGACGCCTCTCGGCGACGGATGCCTTGTCAAAGAAGGTCGGCCTGCTCCATCGCCTGCCGGACACGCGCCTGACAGTCCTCGGCCAGCCAGGTCAGCGGCAGGCGGATGCCGGGCTGACAGAGCCCCATCTGTGCGGCGGCCCATTTGACCGGGATCGGATTGGACTGGACGAAGAGATCGTGATGCAGCGCGTCCAGAGGACCATTGATGGCCTCCGCCCGCTCGCGGTCGCCACTCAGGGCGGCCTCGCACATTGCCTGCATGGGTCCGGGCGCGAGATTGGATGTCACTGAAATGACGCCGTCGCCACCACGCAGCATGAATTCGCAACCGGTCGCGTCGTCGCCGCTGTAAAGTGCAAAGGCGTCGCCACAGAGCTCGCGCAGCCTGGACACGCGGCTCAGATCGCCGGTTGCCTCCTTGACGCCGATGATGTTGCTGATCGGCGCCAGCCGGGCGATGGTCTCGGGCTGCATGTCGCAGGCGGTGCGACCCGGCACGTTATACAGGATCTGCGGGATATCGACCGCCTCGGCCACCGCCCTGTGATGGAGATAGAGTCCTTCCTGGGTCGGCTTGTTGTAATAAGGTGTGACCAGCAATGCCGCGACGGCGCCGGCCGCCTTCGCACAGCGGGTCAGCAGGATGGCCTCGCGGGTCGAATTGGCGCCCGTGCCGGCGATGATCGGAATGCGTCCGGCGGCGAACTCGACCGTGCGCCGGATGACCGCGCAATGCTCGTCCTCGTCGAGGGTCGCCGATTCGCCGGTGGTGCCGACGGCGACGATGGCCGTGGTCCCGGCAGCGACATGAAAATCGACGAGACGTTGCAGGCTCGCGTCATCGATTTCGCCATCCGGATGCATGGGCGTAATGAGCGCAACGATGCTGCCGCGAAACATGCTCCAACTCCATATTGGTAAACAGGCATTGAACGGGGTGGGTTCATGGTAGCTCGCGCGACCCTGCCGAGACAACCGGCAGCCGCAACCGCAATGCACAAGTCACCATTCTCCGACCATGCCGGGGCACCTGGCTCCCAGAGGATCGCTTCCGGGCGGAATCGGCTTCGGTTATGATCAGCACCCCGCAACGCCCCGTCGGATGCCGGACGCCGGATCCCCGATTCACCCATGAAGGTTGAAACATCCCCATGTTCGACATTGGTTTTTCAGAACTGGTCATGATCGCGCTGGTGGCGCTGATCGTCATCGGCCCGGAACGGCTGCCGAAGGCCGCGCGCGTCGCCGGCATGTGGGTGGGACGTGCGCGACGCTCACTCGCTTCAGTCAAGCAGGAGATCGATCGCGAACTCAAGGCCGATGAACTCAATGAGATACTCAAGCGACAGACGCACATCGAGTCGCTGGAAACCATCTTTGAAGAACCGCCGAAGCCCGCCGCCGGCCTCGCACCCAATCTGCCGCCAGCCCCGGCGTCGCCCAGCCCTGCCAAATCCGACGCCCTGCGCGAGCCGCCGCCGCGCGGTTAAACGCGGTCAATCCATCATGCTCTTTATTTAAGAGGTTGAACGTGTGAGCCCTTCATCGACCTGGATCAGTGTCCGCCATCTACTGGCGCCCTTGCCTTCGCAGGACCGGCACATGCGCTGGCCAGCAGTAATCGTCCTGATCCTGCTGCTGACGCCGTTCGCCGCCGCTGCCGCGCCGCCCATGCACGAAATCGCCGTTTTCGGCATCCCGGTGGAGTTCATTCTCTTCGCCTTCACCCTGCTCGGGGTGGCCTTCTTCCACAACCATACGCTTGCCGTGGCCCTGACCGGGCTGACCGCCATCGTCAGCTACAAACTGGAGTTCACCGGCTTTCACACCGGCGCCGGGCTGGCCGGTCTGGCGGGCCATCTCGAACACGAGTGGGTGATTCTGACCAATCTGCTTGGTCTGCTGCTCGGCTTTGCGCTCCTGGCCCGTCACTTCGAGGACAGCGGTGTCCCGCACATCCTGCCCCGTTACCTGCCGAACGGCTGGTTCGGCGGACTGGCACTGCTGGTCGTCATCTTCGTGCTGTCGAGCTTTCTCGACAACATCGCCGCCGCCCTGATCGGCGGCACCATCGCCGCCAGCGTCTTCCGTTATCGGGTGCATATCGGCTATCTCGCCGCCATCGTCGCCGCCTCCAATGCCGGCGGTTCCGGTAGCGTGGTCGGCGACACCACCACCACCATGATGTGGATCTCCGGGATCGCGCCACACGAAGTTTTCCATGCCTATGTCGCCGCTGGCGTGGCACTGCTGATCTTCGGCATTCCAGCCGCGATTCAGCAGCATCGCTTCTCGCCGATCGTGCGCGATGTCCCGCAGGATGCCCGCATCGACTGGACGCGGCTGGGAATCGTGGCGGGGATCCTGTTCGCCGCCGTCGCCACCAATGTCGTCGTGAATTCCGCCTTCAAGAGTCTGGCTGACAGCTTCCCCTTTCTCGGGGTGGCGGTGTGGGTCGCCATCCTGTTCGCCGCACGCAAGCGCCAGCCCGAGTGGAGCCTGCTGCCGGAGGCATTCAAGGGCAGTCTCTTCCTCCTGACCCTGGTGGTCTGCGCCTCGCTGATGCCGGTCGAAAAACTGCCGGAGGCGTCCTGGTATTCCGCCCTCACGCTGGGCTTCGTTTCCGCCGTCTTCGACAACATCCCGCTGACCGCGCTGGCCATTGAGCAGGGCGGATTCGATTGGGGGATGCTGGCCTATGCCGTGGGCTTCGGCGGTTCCATGATCTGGTTCGGCAGCTCGGCGGGCGTCGCCCTGTCGAACATGTTTCCGCAGGCCAAATCCGTCGGCGCCTGGCTGCGTCACGGCTGGCATGTCGCGCTGGCCTATGTGATCGGCTTTGCCGTGCTTTTCTTCACCCTCGGCTGGCAACCGCTTGCCACCGAATCCGGAACGGCTCAGGCGATCGAGTCGCTGCCAGCCGCCGCGCCCCAGATCGAAAACCCGCTCATGGCGGTTCGGGAGACACTCCGATGATGACCTTTCTGGTTCCAACCGACGGCTCCGAGTACGCCGAGCGCGCCGTCCGCTATCTGATCAAGCTCGCCGGCAGTCAGACGCCGGGAACGATCCATCTGGTCAATGTGCGCAGGCCCATCGACGCCTGGGAGGTGCGCCGCTTCCTGACCGACGAGGAAATTCAGGCGACGCAGCACCGCGAGGGCGAGCAAGACATGGCCTCCGCTTGCGCCCTGCTGGATGAGGCGGGCATCACCTACAGCAAGCATGTCCTGATCGGCCCGATCGCACCGAGCATCGCCCGTTTCGCCGCTGAGCAGGGCTGCGACGCCATTGTGATGGGCAGCCATGGCCGGGGCGAGCTGGGGAACCTGCTGCTGGGATCGATCGCGACCAAGGTCATCCATCTGACGACGATTCCGGTGACGCTGGTCAGATAAGCCGCATCGCACGGCGGGCGATGTCAGTCAAACGAACGCCAGCGACACGGCATTGCGTCCGCGCTCTTTTGACCGGTACATCGCCTCGTCCGCACGCTGCGCCAGTTCGATCGGATTGGCGCCATGATCGGGGTAGATCGCGATCCCAATGCTGGTTGAGATATCGATCTCATGGCCTTCAATCGTGAAGGGCACATCAATGGCGGCGCGAATCTTTTCCGCTACCTGAAGGGCATACTCGGGCTGGCGCGCATTGCGCAGCAGCACCACGAACTCATCGCCGCCGATGCGGGCGACGGTATCCGACTCGCGCACGCACTGCCCCAGACGCTGGGCGACATCCCGCAGCAGCAGATCGCCGACACGGTGCCCGAGCTGGTCGTTGACCGGCTTGAAGCGGTCCAGATCGATGAACATCAGCGCAAACCGGGTCCGTTCGCGTCGTGCCTCAACCAGCGCCCGCTCGACCCGGTCATCGAAGAGTGCGCGATTCGGCAGACCGGTCAGGGCGTCGTGCTGCGCCATCAGCCGGATCCGTTCCTCGGTCTCTTTCTGGGTCTGAATGTCGGCAAAATAGCCAAACCAGACCAGACTGCCATCTGGTTCGACATCCGGGGTCGCCTGTCCCTCGAACCAGCGATAATCGCCGAGCGGCTGACGGATGCGGAACTGTGTCTGCCAGAGCGAGAGGGTCGCCGCCGAGTCGTTGAGTCCCTGCAACACGGCGTCGCGATCCTGATCATGCAGACGCGCGAAAAAAGGCGCCGCATCCCCGGCCAGAGCATCTGCCGTGAGGCCGAAGATCTTGACCCTGGGGCTGATGTAGGAAAAATGCGCGACCCCGTCGAGGGGGCGGCGATAGCGGAACATCACGCCCGGAACGCTGTCGGCGATGCGTCGCAGGAATTCCACGCTGGCGTCCAGCTCGGCCACCCGCCGACGCTGATCATTGATCGTCATCTCCAGACGCGCCGCCATCTGATCGAGCAGGACCGAAATCGCCGCCAGCTCATAACGACCGACGACGCCGATCCGGTGGGTCAGATTCCCCTGCTCGAACTGGCTGGCACTGCGATGGAGAATGACCAGCGGCGCGACGATTTCATGCCGCGTAAAACGCTCGGCGCGGCGAACGCAATACACCACTCCGCTCAGTGCAAACAGCGAAACACCGATGAGGGCGGACAGCCCGAACACCAGATCGCGAATCGGCTGCCGGGCGACGGCCAGCAGTCCGCCGCGCACCGCGCGTGCACTCAGAGACAGAACGATGGCGCCATCGCGGTCGCGCAGCACACCCATCGCCATGCTTGCGTGCAGACCGATGCGCTCCGGATACAGATCGTCGAGCGAGGTCGCGCCGCGCATATAGGCCAGCTTGCGATGGAGAACGATGCGTTCGGACGAGTCAATGACAAAGACCGTGCCGGTCTTGCCGACCTGAAGGGCATTGATCTGAGTCCATAATCTGCTCAGGTCGATGCGTGCGACCAGACTGCGGGCGAAGCGACCGCCGGCATCGGGTACGGCCACCGCCAGAAACAGAGATGGCAGGGGTTGCCGGTCGTGTTCAGGGGGACCGATATAGGTCAACCCCTGACGCACCGGATCGAGCCAGGGCTGTTCATCGAAGCGCAGACGCGAGGGCAGCGCGACCCATTGCTGCTGCGCCAGCACAGCGCCGTCCTGTCCGACCAGATAGAGCCCCTGAAAGCCTGACTTCTGCACCAGATTGCCGCGAAAGAGCGGATCGGGATCGCTGGTCGTGGCCAGATAGTTGGCGATGGTGTTCAGATCGATCTCGACATTGAGCAGATAATCATCGATCAGGGCCGCCCCCTGACGCGCCTGCTCGGTCAGGTGCCAGGCCAGTTGCTGCCAGACCAGCAGACCGCAGACCGCCACCAGCAGCAGAATGACCAGCTTCGCCAGCCGGCCAAGCCGACCCACCCGGCGATACAGGGCAAGGGCAATGCTGGATTCATCCTCTCTGCCAAATGGACGGGCTGACGCCGGCATGTCCATTTCAATGATTTCCGGCTGGAACATCGGCTTCCAGCGTCTCGCGATCAAGCAGCGGCATTTCCCGCCAGACGGACTGAGCGGGATAGGTCTCACCGCGTTCGAGATGGCGCACCAGCAGTTGCACCGCAGCGCGCGCCTGCGCCTCGGGCGACTGTTCGATGGTGACATGCATCCGCCCGGCACGGATGGCGGCGAGCGCCTCGGGATTCGCATCGACCCCGGTGACGAGAATCCCGGTGCGACCGGCGCGGGCGATGGCGTCGGCGGCACCCAGCGCCATGGTGTCATTGGCGGCCAGAATCGCGTCGATATGCGGGAAACGATCAAGCCAGCCGCGCGTGACCCGTTCGGCCTGCCCGCGCAGCCAGTTGGCCGACTGCATGTCAAGCACCTCGATGTCGCTCGCGGCGAGCGCGTCAAGAAAGCCGTTGCGCCGCTCGATGGCGTTCTGACCCTCTTCCTGCCCCGAGAGGATCAGCACCCGGCCACGACCGTCAAGCCGGCGCATGATCCATTCCGCAGCGAGCCGTCCGGCCTGTTGATTATCGAAGGCGAGCTGGGTCAGGACCGCGCGCGAACTGAGCGGCGTATCCAGGATGACCACCGGCTTGCCGGCGGCGACCACACGCTCGACCGGCTCGACCAGGAGATTGCTGTTGATCGGCGCCAGCACCAGACCGTCGATGTCACTGTGCGCCAGCCGATCCACCAGATTGACCTGAAGGGCGACATCGTAACGCTCGCTATCCGGAGTCATGACCTCGACCCTGACCCTGAAATCAGCACCGGCCTGCCTGGCGCCCTGAGCTAAACGCCGCCGATAGGCGTTCCCGCCCTCCCCGGCCTTGGTCACGAAGGCGATCTTCCAGGGATGGGACGCCTGAATGTCGCGTGCCGGAGAGAGATGGTCATCGGCGTTCGCCCGGCCCACGCTCATCAGCACCAGCCAGAGAGCGAAGCAGCGTGCAACGGGCCGGATCATGGCAGACCCTGAGGCGAAAACGCTTCGCGGTCCATTGCGCCCGGCAGCGGGAAATCGTCTTGATTGACCTGGAGCATAATGTCATCACCATAGAATGCAGCGGGATCGGCAACGAAGGTCAGGCCAGCGTCCGCTCTGGCCGGAACAGTCCTCAGCCGTTCGAGGAGCCCGTCATCTCGCTTTGAATGTCCTGCGCCCAGGCAAAGGCTTCCAGGAAATAGGCCGAGAGCGACGGCATGTCCAGACCGGCGGGCGGCGTGACGGTCGCCGATCCATCCGACTCGAACCGCTTGGCGATCACCAGCACCTGCCCCATCAATCCCTCATGGCGCAGAATCGCGCCCTTGATTTCCTCGTCCAGCGGAAGCGGTTGGAGCGCCTCGTCCAGCGATACCTCAAGGAGTTCATCGAGATTGGAAAAAAGCCCCACCGTGAAAAGCGCATCTTTTGCAGCATGCAGATGGCGTTCGCCAACGATCTGACAGAAGCGGGCGTAAGTCAGTGAGCGGGTAATGGAAAACTGACTCTCGACATTCAGCCCGCCCAGCATGATGAGCGCGGCCCAGCGGCGGATGGCACGCAGCCCGACGAGGGCGATGGCCTGCTTGAGATTGTGGACGGGGCGTCCCTGCGAGATCGCGGCGTTGCCGAGAATCCGCAGCAGACGGTAACTGAGGGTGACATCCTGTGCGATCAGGTGCTCGACCTGTTGCAGACTGATGGAGTCGTCCTGCAGCTGCGCCAGCAGGTTGAGGATCTGGATCCGGTTGCCGGGAGGACGCTTGCCCGAGATGACGCGCGGGCGGGCAAGATAATATCCCTGGAAGAGATCGAAGCCCAGATTGAGACATTCGACGAACTGAAATTTGTTTTCTACCTTTTCGGCCAGGAGCTGGGGCCGGTTGCGCCGGGGCAGCGACTCGAATTTGGCGCGCATGGCGCGCTCATCGTCGCCCAGCACATCGAATTTGACGATGTGACAGAGATCCAGCAGCGGATCCCAACTGGTGTGATAGATGAAATCATCCAGCGCGATCCTGAAACCCTGACCGACCAGTTGGCGCACCGCGTCCACCAGCTCGGGTGTGATCTGCGCCGTCTCCAGGATCTCCAGCACCACCCGCTCCGGCGGCAGCATCTGGATGATGTCGCTGGCAAGCAGGCTTTCGGTCAGATTGAGGAAGAGGAGTTTGTCGCGCCCCAGGCGCTCAACGCCGATGTCGGAAAAGGCATTGATGATCACCTGCGAGGTGGCGGCGTCGCCATCGAGCCGGCTGCCCTCGAAGCCGCCGCTGGCGTCGCGAAACAGGAGCTCGTAAGCCACGACCTGCCGATCACGGTCGAAGATCGGCTGCACGCCGAGAAAAATGTTGTTCATGATTTAAACCGCCAGGCGGTCCAGAATGCCGAAAAGCACCGCATTGAGCTGCGCGTAATCCTGCTCGCTTGCCGCCAGCATGCGTTCGGCGGTCTGGACATGGGCCGCCGGAATGATCTCGTCGGCGCAGTGGAGCAGGATGTCGGCGACGCTTTCGGGTGTGGATTCCAGGTGACACTGAAGCCCGAGCACGCGCCCGTCATAAAGAAATGCCTGTTGCGCGCAGGCGGCGCTGCGGGCCAGATGGACCGCGCCGGGGGGCAGTTCAAAGGTGTCGCCGTGCCAGTGATAAACCTGAAACACTGGCGGCAGAAAGCCGAAGAGCGGGGATGACCGGCCGGCCTCGGTCAGTTCGATGGGGAACCAGCCGATCTCTTTTTCCGGATTGCGCGCAACGCGCGCACCCAGCGTCCCGGCGATCAACTGGGCGCCGAGACAGACACCGATCAGGGTTTTGCCGACGGCGATGCTCTCGCCGATGAAGCGTTTTTCGGGGACGAGCCAGGGGTGATCCGCCTCGTCATGAACGCCCATCGGGCCGCCCATGATCACCAGCCAGTCGAACGCGGTCTGAGCGGGCAGCGACTCGCCGGCATAGACATGGGTCGTCGTGATGGCATGACCGCGCCGGGCCGCCCAGTCGGCGATGCCGGCCGGGCCTTCAAAGGGGACGTGTTGCAGACAATGTATACGCATGATAGGAAATCGCCCGTCTCAACAGCCCTGATCCTCAGACAGCATCTCCGCCGCACCCTGAATGAAGGCGTCGGCGCGATAGAGACCGATCAGGGTCTTGCCGTCGGTAATGGTTCCGTCGTGACACCAGTCCAGCGCCTGACTCAGGGGCAGCCAGTGAATTTCGATCAGCTCGCCATGCTCATGGGCGACCGGCAGCGCGGTCAGGCCGCGCGCCAGCCACAGATGAATCACCTCGGTGAAAATGCCCGGCGAACTGTGCATCGGCCCCAGATCCGTCCATTCCGCCGCCTCCAGCCCCGCCTCTTCAGCCAGTTCGCGGCGTGCCGTCGCGAACGGTGCTTCGTCGGGATCGATGCGTCCGGCAGGCAGCTCCCACAGCCAGCCCCCGCTGGCATGGCGGAACTGACGCAGCAGACAGACCCGATCCTGCTCATCCAGGGCCACGGCGGCCGCCCCGCCAGGATGGCGCACGATCTCCAGCTCGACCTGGCTGCCGTCCGGCAAGGCGACGCTTTCGAGCGCAACCTCGATGACCCGTCCCTGATAGATGGGTTCGCGTTTCAGGATGTGGCCTTCACTCATCGCAATCTCCTCATTATGAAGCCGCTGCGGCGGCGCCTAAACTAGCCTTCTCGCGCCGATTCGACAAGCCGGATCGCGGTCTCTGTGGCGATCTCGACACGGTCATCTGGCTGTAACCTGTTGTCAATAAACTAATGCAATCGCTTATAAACCCCGAAGCCGTTCGTTGTCGTTGTCGTTGTCGTTGTCGTTGTCGTCTTCGGCTTGCGCATCTTCGATTACGACAACGACAACGACAACGACAACGACAACGATCGGAGATGGTCTCGGAACCTCTGCATTGCTGCACCAAACCGCCGATCAGCTCAGTCAAACTTAACAGGACCCTTGTGCATGACAACCATTCTTGTCGTTGATGACGAACCGGATATCCGCGAAGTGATGCGCTTTGCGCTGGAAAATGCGGCGTTTCAGGTCATGGAGGCGGGTCATGCGGACGACGCCCGCAAACTGTTGAACAACGAATGTCCGGATCTGATCCTGCTCGACTGGATGCTGCCCGGACGTTCGGGCCTGGAACTGGCGCAGCAGCTCAAACAGAATCCCAAGACCCGGGACGTGCCCATCATCATGGTCAGTGCGCGCGGTGAGGAAGAGGATCGGGTCAAAGGTCTGGAAACCGGTGCCGATGATTATATCGCCAAACCTTTCTCGCCCCGCGAGATGGTGGCCCGCGTCAAGGCCGTGCTGCGCCGCAGTCAGCCGGACGAACCGACCGATGAGATCGAGATCGGCGGTCTGCGCATCGATCATATCAGTCACCGCATCACGGCGGCAGGACAGCCCATTGAGGTGGCGCCGACCGAATATCGTCTGCTGCATTTTTTCATGACCCATGCCGACCGCGCCTTCAGCCGTTCGCAACTGCTGGATCGGGTCTGGGGGGATCAGGTCTATGTGGAAGAGCGCACGGTCGATGTCCATATCCGGCGGCTGCGCAAGGCGCTGGAGGCCACCGGACACGATCATCTGCTGCAAACCGTGCGCGGTGTCGGCTATCGTTTTTCGGACAAGCCATGACCGGCCTGGCCAGCGGATCGCACCCACAGGGGGCGTCCATGCGCGACTCCCTGCTGGTCGAACTGGCGTTTTTCATGCTGCCCATCGGCATTGGCGCCGGACTGTGGCTGCTCGGCGCCAATCCATCCTGGATCTGGCCGCTGGTGCTGCTGTCCTATGCACTGCGCCATGTCTATCATCTGCTCCGGCTCGCGCTCATGATCCACCGCCGGCATCGGCTGGCCCCCCCTTTTCCACGCGGACTCTGGGGCGACATCCACCGCAGCATCGCCCATTATCAACAGCTCGGACGCAAGCGTCGCAAACGCCAGATCCGCTTCACCCGGCGCTTCCGCGAGGCCGCCAATGCGGTGCCGGACGCCCTGGTCGTCCTCGACAAACAGCATCGCATCGACTGGGCCAATCCGGCGGCGGGGCGACTGATGAACATTCACTGGCCGCAGGATGACGGGCGACGTTTTACCGATATTCTCACCCATGCCGAACTGGGCGCTTTCATCGATGCCGGCGACTACACGCGCCCGCTGGACATCGCGCCCGAGCACAACCGCACGCTCATGCTCTCGCTGCGGATCACGCCCTTCGGTGAACGCAAGCGGCAGCGTCTGGTGGTCGGGCGCGACATCACCAAGATCTATCATCTGAACATGATCCGGCGCGACTTCGTCGCCAACGCCTCGCACGAACTGCGCACCCCGCTGACCGTGATCGCGGGCTTTCTGGAGCCTTTGATCGATGCGCCGACGACCCCGGCCAACCATCAACGACCGCTCATCCTGATGCACAATCAGACCGAGCGCATGCGCTCGATCATCGAGGATCTGCTCACCCTGTCGCGACTGGACATGAGCGACCATCCCGATGAACAGCAATCCGTCGATGTCCCGGACGAACTCCATCTGATCCTGCAGGAGGCGCGGACGCTGAGCAACGGACAGCACTGCGTCGAGACCGACATTGACGACGATCTGCTGCTGTTCGGTAATCAGCCGGAGCTGCACAGCGCCTTCTCGAACCTGATCTTCAACGCGATCAAGCACACGCCGGAAGGCACACGGATCCGTATCGGCTGGAGCACGGACCGGAGCGGTCCCTGTTTCTCAGTGGAAGACGACGGTCCCGGCATCGCCCCGGAGCACCTGCCGCGACTCACCGAGCGGTTTTATCGGGTGGATCGCGCGCGCTCGCGCGAATCGGGTGGAACCGGGCTGGGACTGGCCATCGTCAAGCACGTCCTGAATCGACATGATGGACGCCTGACCATCTCCAGCGAGGTCGGACAGGGGACGATTTTTTCCTGCCGCTTCCCGCCTGCTCGCGGGTCGTGCAGAGATGAGATGGACGTGCTGGGGGCGGGTTGAGTGGGATGGAATGGATTAACAGGATTTCGCAGGATGGACAGGATTTTAAAAGCCCCGCTTTATCATCCTGTCAAACCGCGTCTGGAGTGAAATGCGTGGTTTTTCTTTTGTGTTCAATGCTGTGGATCTCAGCGACCTCGGTGGAGACGCGGTTTAGAAATTGATATTTTTTAATCTCTTAAACCGCGCTGCCTCCGACAATCCCTGAATCTGTCGGGGCCGGCCCGATCCATAAACATCGCATACCGCGCTGGACGCGGTTTAATCCTGTCTATTTTTCCTGGTCGGAAGGTTCCTGCAATTCCTGAAACGCCTGATTGACGCGATCCCGCAGTTCCTTGCCGGGCTTGAAATGCGGAACATGCTTGCCAGCCAGGGATACGGATTCACCGGTCTTGGGATTGCGCCCGATGCGTGGCGGACGGTAATGCAGCGAGAAACTGCCGAATCCGCGAATCTCGATCCGCTCACCGGAAGACAGCGCACCGCTCATGCGTTCGAGAATCCTGCGAACCGCCTCTTCGACATCTTTGTGGGGAAGATGATCCTGCTCGGCGGCCAGAATGTCGATCAGCTCGGATTTCGTCATGGTATCGACTCCTGGGAAAAGATCGCGGGGTCCAGTGGACCCCGCATTCTGATCAGGAGCAACGCAGGAATCAGTTCCCGCGCTGCGCCTCTTCCATCTGCTCCTTGAGGAGGTCGCCGAGGCTGGTGCCGCTGGAGGCGTCACGCGAATAGCCCTTGATCGCCGACTGCTCTTCTTCCATGTCCTTGGCCTTCATGGAGAGTGAGAGCGTGCGGTTCTTGCGATCAACGCCCAGGAACTTGGCTTCGATCTCTTCGCCAACCTTCAGCACCAGACGAGCGTCTTCGATACGGTCACGCGAGATTTCGGAGGCCCGCAGGTAGCCTTCGACGCCATCGGCCAGGGTGATGGTCGCGCCCTTGGGATCGACATCCGCGACCACGCCGGTGACCACGCTGCCCTTGTCATGCAGCGCCACGAAGCTGGAGAAGGGATCCTTGTCGAGCTGCTTGACGCCGAGCGAAATGCGCTCGCGCTCCGGATCGACCGAGAGCACGACCGTTTCCAGCTCATCGCCCTTCTTGTAGCGACGCAGCGCCGATTCACCGCCCTCTTCCCAGGAGATGTCGGACAGATGAACCAGACCGTCGATGCCGCCGTCGAGACCGATGAAGATACCGAAGTCGGTGATCGACTTGATCTTGCCGGAGACATGGTCGCCCTTCTTGTGGGTGACCGCGAACTCGTCCCAGGGATTCAGGGCGCACTGCTTGATGCCGAGCGAGATGCGGCGACGCTCCTCGTCGATGTCCAGCACCATGACCTCGACCTCGTCGCCCAGCGACACGATCTTGCTCGGATGGATGTTCTTGTTGGTCCAGTCCATTTCGGAGACGTGGACCAGACCCTCGACACCCTCTTCGATCTCGACGAAGCAGCCGTAATCGGCGATGTTGGTGACCTTGCCGAAGACGCGGGTGCTCTCGGGATAACGGCGCGAGATATTGACCCAGGGATCCTCGCCCATCTGCTTGAGACCGAGCGAGACGCGCTGACGGTCGCGATCGAACTTGAGCACCTTGACATCGATCTCGTCGCCGATCTCGACCACTTCGGACGGGTGCTTGACGCGGCGCCAGGCCATGTCGGTGATGTGCAGCAGGCCGTCGATGCCGCCCAGATCCAGGAAGGCGCCGTAATCGGTGAGGTTCTTGACCACACCCTTGACCTGCATGCCCTCTTCCAGGTTCGCCAGCAGGGTATCGCGCTCGGCGCTGTATTCCTCTTCCACCACGGCGCGGCGGGAGACGACGACATTGTTGCGCTTGCGGTCGAGCTTGATGACCTTGAATTCCTGCTCCTTGCCTTCGAGGTAGGTGGTGTCGCGCACCGGGCGCACATCGACCAGCGATCCCGGCAGGAAGGCGCGAACCGTGTCCAGCTCGACGGTGAAGCCGCCCTTGACCTTGCCGTTGATGAGACCCTTGACGGTGTCGCCGTTCTCGAAGGCCTTTTCGAGGAAATCCCAGGCGGCGAAACGCTTTGCCTTCTCACGCGACAGGCGGGTCACGCCAAAGCCATCTTCGACGGCATCCAGGGCGACTTTCACGACATCGCCGACAGCGACCTCAAGGCGGCCTTCCGCATTGAGGAACTGGCTGCGCGGGATGACGCCTTCGGACTTGAGCCCGGCGTTGATCACGACATTGTCAGCCGTGATCTCGACGACCGTTCCATCAACGATGGTGCCCGGCTGGAGTTGAGTGGTGCTTAGACTCTGTTCAAAAAGTTCGGCAAAGCTTTCGGTCATGGGATCCGGTTATCCTGAAGATCGGCGCGCAAACCCGCTCCATCCGGAGCGAGGGGTATGTATGAAATGAAAAGGCCGGCGCATTCTGCACCGACCCTGTTTTTTGGTCTTCCCGCATCATCACGCTGCAATGATGCGGGACGGCCAGTCACATCAGAGGACCAGCTCCGGGAAGACGCGCCTCACCTCTTCCAGGACCCGATCGAGCACTTCAACGATGGACATTGCGGTGGAATCCACCAGGACAGCGTCAGCAGCGGCGATGAGCGGCGCCACCGAGCGGGTGCGGTCACGCGCATCCCGTTCGCGAATGTCTGCAACGAGGTTCGGCAGGTTAGCATCCAACCCCTTTCCTTTCAACTGTTTATATCGACGTTCAGCGCGTGCGTCGGGGCTGGCGTCGAGAAAGATCTTGAGCGGCGCCTCAGGGAACACCACGGTGCCCATGTCGCGTCCATCGGCGACCAGTCCGGGCGGGCGCGCCAGGCGGCGCTGCCAGCCCAGCAGCGCCGCGCGCACCGGCGGATGCACGGCCACACGCGAGGCCGCCATGCCGGCTTCCTCGGTGCGGATCGCCTCGCTTACATCCTCGCCATCCAGGATGACCTGATCAGCGGCAAAGGAAACCGGCAGCGTCGCAGCCAGCGCCGCCATGCTGATCGGGTCATCGCATGACAGCCCGCGCCGCGCGGCGGCCAGCCCCAATACGCGATAGAGCGCGCCACTATCCAGGGTATGCCAGCCCAGCCGCTCGGCGACCAGGGCGGCAAGCGTGCCCTTGCCGGTGCCGGACGGACCGTCGATGGTGATGACCGGAATCATGCGCCGGACGCCTCGATCCCGAGACCGACGCCTGCCGCCAGTTCGACAAACCCCGGAAACGAGGTCTCCACATTGGCGCAGTCGCGGATCGTCACCGACCCGCTCGCACGCAGCCCGGCGATGGCGAAGGACATGGCGATCCGATGATCGCTGTGGGCATCAATCGGCTCGCCGCCAGCAGTCGAACCGAATTCGCCGCCGACGATACGGATGCCATCCGGAAGCGGTTCGGCGAGAATGCCAAGCCGGGTCAGGCCATCGGCCATGACCTGAATCCGGTCACTCTCTTTCACCCGCAGTTCCTCGGCACCGGTGAGGATGGTCTCGCCCTCGGCGCAGGCCGCAGCGATGAAAATGGCGGGAAACTCATCAATGGCGAGCGGCACCTGATCCACCGGGATCCGGATGCCCTTCAGACGGGCGGTACGGACGCGAATGTCAGCCACCGGCTCGCCGCCCAGGGTGCGCCGGTCGAGCAGTTCGATGTCCGCCCCCATGCCGCGCAGGATATTGATGACGCCCACCCGGGTCGGATTGATGCCGACCTCTTCCAGCAAGAGATCCGAGCCCGGCGCGATACTGGCGCCGGCCAGAAAAAAGGCCGCCGACGAGATGTCCGCCGGGATCTGCAGCTGACAGCCGCGCAGACGGCCGCCGCCGTTCAGACAGGCCCGCGCGCCCTGGCGGCGCACCGGATAACCGAAGGCGGTCAGCATGCGCTCGGTATGGTCGCGGGTGGGCGCCGGCTCGGTCACGCCGGTCTCGCCCCCGGCATAGAGTCCCGCCAGCAGCAGGCTCGATTTGACCTGGGCGCTCGGCACGGTCAGCCGATAGTCGATGCCGGTCAGATGCGGCACCGGCTCGATGACCAGCGGTGCGGTGCCGTCAGCCGTCGTGCCGATGTGCGCACCCATCAGCGCCAGGGGCTCGGTCACGCGCCGCATCGGACGCCGCGACAGCGAGGCATCGCCAGTGAGCGTGACCGGGAAGGACTGGCCCGCCAGCAGGCCCGCCAGCAATCGCATGGAGGTACCCGAATTGCCCATGTCGAGCGGCCCGTCCGGCGCACGCAGACCGCGCAGACCGACCCCGTGCACCCGCACCCGACCGGCATCAGGGCCGTCGATCTCAACCCCCATCCGCCGAAAGGCAGTCAGGGTCGCCAGCGCGTCCGCGCCTTCGAGAAAACCGGCGATGCGGCTCTCGCCCTCGGCGATGGCTGAGAGCATGATGGAACGGTGCGAGATCGATTTATCGCCGGGCACGCGCAAACGTCCGCGCAGCGCGCCGCCGGGCGCGATCTGGAATCGAAGGTCGGTGACTGCGGTCAATGCCACTCCCGCACGGGCGTGTCGGATTCGGGAAAACCCGGCATTCTAATCGTGCCGATAAAAATGGTTCAAACAGTTTCTGTCCGAGCGGGATCCGCCCTAGATTCGCAGATGGGTTTGAATGTCAGCCGCAAGCGGTTGCGCGCGTCCTGATCTTCAAGCTCCGACAAACTGACCACACCCGGATTCTGCGGCTGTCTCGGGACGACTCGTCGCGGCGACAGACGCCGGTTGCTGTGGGATTCGTTCGAGAATGTCGGTAATGCCACAGTCCCGATTCGGCAAGTACCCGATTGATCGACGGTTTCCGTCTGGCCCCTGTTTTGCTTCCGGCTCGCTATGAACGCGCATTCACCATCCCCAGACTCCGCTGCGATGCCCGACCAGCCGCCGCTTCCGGAAAACCTGCTGACCGGCTTCGCGCGTCGCGAACTGGACAGGGGCTGTCTGCTGGCCACGCCATCGAGCACGCGCGATCAGGTGTTCATCGTGCACAGCGGACGCCTGCGGGTCTATTTGATCGGCGAAAATCGCGAACTCAGCCTGACCTTTCTCGAACCGGGCGACATCTATACCACCCACACGCCGACCTATGTCGAGGCGGTGGCGACGAGCGTCATCTATCTCCTCGACACCGCCGAATTCGCCCGCAAGCTGATCAGCGAGCCATCCGTCTCGCCGGCCATGATGCGCGTGCTCGGCAAGCTCCTGAACAATGCCGTGCATCTGATCGAGGATCTGGCGTTTCGCGAGGTGCCGGCGCGACTTGCCCGTTTCCTGCTCGGTCTGGCCGACCGGCGCGGAACACCGCTTGAGCGGGGCTGTCTGGTGCCGCTCGACCTCAGCATGGAGGACGTTGCAAGCCTGCTCGGCACCACCCGGCAGACCGTCTCCTCGCTCATCAATCTGTGGGAGCGCCAGGGGCTGATCGAGCGGCGGGGACGTGGCAACCTCTGCATCTATTCGCGCGAGGCGCTGGCCCGACTCTGCCCGCCAAGTGTCGGCCAGCCGACGGACAATCTGCGTCAATCACGCTAAAGTCCTGGCGTCGCAACGTTAAACCGCGTCCAGAGCGAGAGGCTGAGCTTCGAGTTGAATCCGACGTTTGGTGAATCCACGGCCCTTGGCGGGAACGCGGTTTAAAATTTTTTATTTTTAATGGTTTAAACCGCGCCAGCTCCCACGTTTGTCGATGCTGCCAGGGTTGATCCACATCGCATACCGCACTGGGCGCGGTTTAGGAGACGAACATGAATGCAGAATCCACCACCCTGATCGATTGCCCCTGCCAGCAGCAACAGGCCGACCGCTATATCACCTTCGACGGCATCGATTGCGACGGCAATGCCCGCCGCGTCATGGAATGCATCGAACGCAACCAGGAGGCGGCCGGCGCCGGACGGGCCTTCTGGGACTATTTCATGGCCAAACGCCAGCCGGCGCACGGCCTGGCGCCGGACGATCTGTTCCTGGTGCACTCGCACCTGAACCAGATCCGCGAACTGTTCGAGACCACCGGCGACGATGAGGCGCTTGAGCTGTTGTTGCAGCTTGAGGAAGAGTGTTGTTAAACCGCGCCCGGTGCGGTATGTGATGCCTGGGAATTGGGTCGGCCTTGGCAGAATTGACGACTGTTGGCGCCTGCGCGGTTTAAGATATTCAATTATTTGAAATTTTAAACCGCGTCTCCACTAAAGTCGGTGACATCCCCAGAACTAAACACAAATTGGAAATGACGCATATCGCGCTGGACGCGGTTTAGCGTAGAAAAATGTTGAATCTCTTCAGAAAAAACCAGGCATCGACCGATGCGGCGGGATGTCCCCGCACGCCAGAGGACATGCGGATCTACGCCATCGGCGACATTCATGGACGCGACGATCTGCTGCGTCTGCTGCATGAACGGATACTGAACGACGCCACGCGGCATCCGTACCGGCAGAAGATTGCCATCTATCTGGGCGACTATGTCGATCGCGGTCCCGCTAGCTACGATGTGCTCGAACGCCTGATCACATGCCCGCTCCCGGATTTCACGTCGATCCATCTGATGGGCAATCACGAACAGGTGATGCGCAATTTCATGCGGCATCCGGAAGCCCACTCCAGTTGGATACTGTATGGCGGTCTCGCCGCCCTGAGTTCCTATGGGGTCAGCACGCGGATTCAGAATGCACCGAAACCCCTGCATCAAGTGGCAGAGGAGCTGGCGCTCAGGATGCCGGCGCATCAGCTCGACTTTCTCGACCGGCTGGAGACCTGGCGGGTGTTCGGCGATTACTGCTTTGTTCATGCCGGCATTCGGCCCAACATCCCGCTTGAGCGGCAAAACCCGGACGACCTCATCTGGATCCGGGATGAATTTCTGCATTACGCCAAACCGCACCCCAAGGTCGTGGTGCATGGGCATCAGATCTGCGACGAGCCGGAAGTCAAGAGCAACCGGATCGGTATCGACACCGGCGCCTTCGCCACCGGGCGGCTGACCTGTCTGGTGCTCGATGGCGAGGAGCAGACCTTTATCGACACGCGCCGCTTGCCTTAAAGCGCCGTCAGCCGCCAGCGATCAGCTTCCAGCGGACGGCCAACCGCTCGACTCCGTTCAGGATCCGGCCTCCAGCGCCTCACCCAGTGTCCGCACGGCGACGATGTCCAATCCCTCCACGCCTTCCTTGGGCGCGTTGCCCCTGGGGACGATGGCACGACGGATGCCGTGCTTGACCGCCTCGCGCAGCCGGTCCGGTCCATTGGGGACGGGGCGTACCTCGCCCGACAGACCGACCTCACCGAAAACCGCCAGATCCAGCGGCAGCGGGCGGTCGCGATAGCTCGACAGCACGGCCATGATGAGCGGCAGATCGACGGCGGTTTCAGCGATCCGCACCCCGCCGGCGATGTTGACGAAGACATCCTGATTGAAGAGCGCGACGCCGCCATGCCGGTGCAGCACCGCCAGCAGCATCGACAGCCGGTTCTGATCCAGCCCCAGCGCGACCCGGCGCGGATTGGCGAGCGGGCTTTCATCGACCAGCGCCTGGACCTCGACCAGTAGCGGTCGCGTGCCCTCGCGCGTGACCATCACCAGACTGCCGGAGACGGGTTCGTCATGCCGGGAGAGAAAGATGGCCGACGGATTCTTGACCTCGCGCAGACCGTGATCGCCCATGGCGAAGACACCCAGTTCGTTGACCGCGCCGAAGCGGTTCTTGATCGAGCGCACGATACGAAAGGGTCCGCCGTGCTCGCCCTCGAAATAGAGCACGGTATCGACCATATGCTCCAGTACACGCGGCCCGGCCAGCGAGCCGTCCTTGGTGACATGGCCGACCAGAAAGACGATGGTGTCCTGTTGTTTGGCGAAGCGCACCAGTTGCGCCGCCGAATCGCGCACCTGCGACACCGATCCGGGGGCCGATTGCAGCGCCTCGGTGAACAGGGTCTGGATCGAATCGACCACCATGATGCGGGGACGCTCGGCTGCCGCCTGTTCCAGGATGCGCTCGACGCAGGTTTCGGCGAGCAGCCGGATGCCATCGCCGGCCAGACCCAGCCGGCGTGCACGCAGCCCGATCTGCTGGGGCGATTCCTCGCCGCTGACATAGAGCACCGGATACGCCGTCGCCAGCGCGGCGCAGGCTTGCAGCAGCAGGGTCGATTTACCGATCCCCGGATCGCCGCCGATCAGCACCACCGAGCCGCTGACCAGACCGCCGCCGAGCACCCGGTCCAGTTCGCCGATTCCGCTCAGGATACGCTCGCGCTCCTCGGGGCTGACCTCGGACAGAATCTCGATCCGGCTGGACTCCGCCGCGCCGGTGTAACCGCCACCCCGCTGTGCCGGGCGTTTGCTCTCGGCGACCTCGACCAGACTGTTCCAGGCACCGCAATCGCTGCACTGACCGGCCCATTTGGGATGACGCGCGCCGCAGGCGTTGCAGACATAAGCGGTGCGGGGTTTGGGTGCGGCCATTGCTGGTTTCTCAAGTCGGGTTACGACGCGCGTTTCTCTGGTCACGAAGCTCCGGCTTCGTGACCTCAGCGATGAAGCTCTGCTTCACAAGACGGCGGCTTCGAGCTTTCGCCTGGATCAACCTGAGCACTCATCACTCGGAGTCGCGAAGCGGAGCTTCGTCTCGCGGGTGACGAAGCTCCAGCTTCGTCACCAGATCTCCGGATCAGGAAATTCCTATGCAACGCGTTCGGCCTCGATGAGCGATTTGAGATTGCTCACCGTCCGCTCGGTGCTGTCCTGGGCGACGCGGCGGATCAGGGACTCGAAGGGGCGCAGGATCGGCTTCAGGTGCTGGAGTTCAAAGACGAAGACGACACGGGTCTGGGCGCCGACCGGCTCGAACCAGTAGTCGATCTGATAGGGATCAGAGATGCCCTGAAAGATCAGACAGCGTTCGGGCTCGAAGGCGATGACGCGGAACCGGCTGTCGCTCCGGCGTCCGGCATCGATCCGCACCTGCTGCCCAGTCCAGCCGACCTGGATCGGGCCATCGGTCAGGGCATCGATCCGCTTCACCTCGGGCGACCAGCGCGGATAATTGCGGACGAAATCCTCGGCGACGAAGCCGAATACCTGCGTGGCGGGACAGTGGATCAGGGTTTCGGCCTGGGTCTTGACCATGGCGCATCAGTCTCCCAGCAGGCGGCGCTTGGCGGCATTGATCTGCGCCGCCAGATAATCGGAACCGCCGCGATCCGGGTGCAGACGCTGCATCAGCCGGCGATGGGCGGCGCGGATGGTCTCGGGATCGGCGTTGGGTTCGAGACCCAGGATCGAACAGGCCTCGGCCTCGGTCAGTCTGGCCGTATTCGCTGGCGGGCGTCCGGTACTGGCACGGGCGTCCATCCGCTCGCGCCAGTCGGCGTCACGCTCACGGTCCAGATAGGCTTCGAGGACGGGGACCGACCGGGGATCGCTGTCGCGATAGAACTCCAGCATCCGCAGCAAGTCTTCGAGCGCCAGTTCGCTGAGCTGACGCCCTTTGAAGGGACCGTCGAGCACGCTGCCATCGAGCACACCCGTGGCATGGTCCAGACGCATCTCCAGAAAGCGGGTGCGGATGCTTGATGCCTGACCGGCGCCGCCCGTGCGCGCAAACCCCGCCCCGCCGCCGAGACCCAGTCCGCGCAGTAGCCGTTGCAGCAAAGGGAAAAACTGCATGAGCTGCGCGACCCGCGCCAGCAGCACGATGACCGCGCCCAGCGTGGCGCCAAACGCGGCGAGGATGAACGGCAGACGCCCGGTCAGTACCGCCAGCGCCAGCAGACCGCCGCCGCCCCAGAGCAGCGTTTTGCGCAGGATCCGCCTGGCCCGCTCCGGCGGCAGACGGCGGAACCAGTAGATCAGCCAGAGGATCGCCAGAATCAGCGCAATCAGGAGCAGCAGGCGAACGAGCATGGCAGTCTCAGGTTCCTTTGCGGGTCATCTGATGCGTTAACTGGAGAATGGCCCCGCCGCGCGACTGTCCATACTGTTCCAGTGCCCGGCGACCACCGGCGGCATAGACGGCCACGGCACTGAGCAGATCGCGCAGCAGGTGTGGACTGTTGACATCGAAGGGGCACCAGGCGCCGCCGCTCAGTCGGGCGATGTCGCGCAGACAGTGTTCGGCCTCGGGATCGCGGCTCTCCTGAAAGACGAAGGCGGGCACGCCCAGCAGTCCGAGCTGACCGGCCAGACCGGCGAGTCGATCACGATTTTCTTCCATGCAGTCGCCAACGAACACCAGTGCATTGACGCGCTCCCGCGCCGCCTCATCGAGCGCATGCTGGAGCACCCGACCGATCTGGGTCAAGCCCGCCGCGCAGACGACGCGATTCATGCGTTTCAGCAGTGTATCCGCATCCTGGCACCAGTCGGACGCCTCGAATTCTTCAAAGCCGCGATAGAAACAGAGCTGGATCGCCAGTCCGCCCAGATCGCGGGTCTCGACGAACATGTTCGACTGGATCTGCGCGGCCTGATCCCAGGTCGGTTCACGGCTGGCGGTGGCGTCCAGGGCAAAGATCAGACGCCCGCGCCCGCCCGCCGGGCCGGCTTTAGGCGTGGTCGCGACCTGACGCAGAAAAGCGTTGACGGCGCTGGCGTTAGAAGCGGTGTCGATGTCCGTGCGTTTCGTCGGCATTGCTCATCCCCGATGTGACACCATTCAGTCCGCGCCAAAAAAGGCCCGCACATCCTCGATCTGGCGCGTGCGGGCCATCGCCGGCAGGCTGTCGAGAAAGGTCTGGCCATAGGATTTCGACAGCAGGCGCGGATCGCAGACCACCAGCACGCCGCGATCCTCGCTCCCCCGGATCAGACGCCCCGCACCCTGTTTGAGCGCGATCACAGCCTGCGGCAACTGATAGTCGCGGAACGGATTGCCGCCGCGCTGACGCAGCGCATCAATGCGCGCGGCCAGCACCGGATCGCCCGGCGAGGCGAAGGGCAGACGGTCGATCAGCACGCAGGACAGCGCCTCACCGCGTACATCGACGCCCTCCCAAAAACTGGAGGTGCCGAGCAGGACCGCATTGCCCAACTCACGAAAACGCTCCAGCAGTTCGGCGCGAGGCGCCGTGCCCTGCACCAGGAGCGGATACTCGATTCGGCCCTCCAGCCCGGCGGCCGTTTCACGCAGGGCGCGATGGCTGGTAAAAAGCAGAAAGGCCCGCCCGCGACTGTAGCCGATGACCTCGCAGGCCAGTTCGAGCACCTGCCGGTTATAGCCCGGCTCCGAGGGTTGCGGCAGGCCGCGCGGGACGAACCAGAGCGCCTGATGCGGATAATCGAACGGGCTGTCCCAGCGCTCGGTCAGCGCCTCCTCGATGCCGAGTTGACGCGAAAAATGCGCGAACCCCTGGCCGACCGCCAGTGTGGCCGAGGTGAAGACCCAGGCGGTGCGTCCCTGACCGATCTGCTCGCGAAACAGATCGGCGACCTCCAGCGGGGTCTGATGCAGACGGAAGCCGCGTCCCTGGGTCTCGAACCAGCGCACGCTGTCCGCCGTTTCGGCGGCGGTCAGGGTGTGCATACGACCGAGCAGATCTTTGGCGCGGGCCAGACAGGCATCCAGACCCTTGCCGCGTCCGGCGGTCGCTTTGAGCGCGTCGGCCAAGGCCGACAGACGCCGCTCGACCGTCTCCAGCGCCCGCTGCACCCCTGATTCAGCGTCGAGTTCGCGCCAGGGGCCGCGCCGATCCGCATCGCCCAAGCCCAAACGCAGATCCTGCGTTGCGCGTCTCAGGCGTGCGGCACGGTCGGGCAGTTCCGGCACATCGCCTGCCTCGTGGCGCGCCTCAAGTTCGGTGTCACGGGCCAGATCGAGCAACTGGCGGCTGCTGAGCGAGATGCCGAAAAAGCTGGAGGCGGTCTCGGGGAGCTGGTGGGCCTCGTCGATCACGAAGCAGTCAGCACCCGGCAGGATCTCACCGAAACCCTCGTCCTTGAGCGCCAGATCGGCGCAGAGCAGATGATGGTTGACCACCACCAGATCGGCGGCCTGGGCCTCGCGCCGTGCGGCGACCAGATGACAGCCCTGCCATTCCGGGCAGTCCTGTCCCAGACAGTTATCCGTGGTGGAGGTCACCGCCGGCCATACCGGCGCATCCTCCGGGATGGAGAGTTCGGCGATGTCGCCCCGCTGGGTCGCCTTCGACCAGTCGCGCACCTGTCCGAGATGGGCGCGCAGGGCGAGGTCCAACCCCGTGAGATCCTCTAAGGCCAGATTGAGCCGATGCCGGCACAGATAATTGGCGCGTCCTTTGAGCAGCGCGGCGGAGACCGGCAGTCCCAGCGCCGCGCGGATCAGGGGCAGATCGCGATGGAACAACTGATCCTGAAGGTTGCGCGTGCCGGTGGAGAGGATGGTCTTGCGCCCCAACAGCAGCGCCGGCACCAGATAGGCGAAGGTCTTGCCGGTGCCCGTCCCCGCCTCGCAGATGAGCACGCCGCCCGCCTCCAGCACGGCGGCAATGCGCTCGGCCATCGCCTGCTGCTGCGCCCGAAAGGCGAAGCCGGGCACCCGCTCGGCCAGCAGCCCTTGAGAGCCGAAGATGTGAGAGAGATCGGTCATGGCGCTCAACGGATCGCAGGAAATACGGACGGCAGTGTCCCGATTCGCAGGATGGATGAATTCAATTCAGACAGGATTAACAGAATTAAAAACAACCATTTAAAATCTTGTGCATCCTGAAAAATCCTGTTAATCCTGTCTATTCGAGGCGCGTTATCAGGTATGGATTTCTCAGGAAATCACCTTGATCCTGTCAAAAACACGCGCATCGGCAGATGCGCCGACACCGTTGCCGCTCAATTCGCAGTGGCGCGGCGCTCGGCCTCGCTGGCACCCGCCACATCGCCGGCACGACGTTTGGATTCGGCGATGATGCGCCAGTTGTCCTGTTTGACCGTCGCGTTGCCGCCAGCCAGATCGTTGGAACGGGACGCGAAACTCGCTGCCTGACTGGTCTGACCCTGCTCCATCCGCACCCGCGCGAGCCGGTTCCAGAGATACGCCTTGCTGTCAGACGGGGCATTGATCCGTAGCGAGCGCTCCAGCGAGGCCGCCGCACCTGCATAGTCGCCAGCCTGACGCTGCTGCTCGGCCTGACTCGCGAGTGCCTGCGCGGCTGGCGGCAGACTGGGTGCTGCCAGTGGCGGTGCAGGTGGACTCGGTGCGCGCTCCGCCGGTCGCGGCGGCGTGGGCGCTTCGGCCACTGGGGACTGCGGTTTGGGCGTGGTTGGTGGCGGCTTGGGGGCTTCGGGCGGTTTGGGCTCGACCTTCGCCAGCGTCTGTTCCGGCGGCTTGATCGGGGTGGAAGCGTTGGGCGCAGGCTGTGCAACCGTGGATGCCGGGGCTGGCGGTGCCGGCGCGTTGGAACTGGACGGCGGCGCCGGTCTTGATGGAGCCATTGGGGATGCCACCGATCCGGGTGCAGTCGGTGCGGTACCCGGCGGTGCGGTTGTGGCGGTGCCAGCGCTCGGGGTCGCTCCCTGCGCCGACTCTGGAGCGGGCCCCGGCACGGCTGGCGCCGGCTCCGGCGGTGCGGACGGATCCTGGTAGGCATAGACCTGTGTGACAGGCTTGGATGGCGCGACCGGTTTAGGGGTTGCGACGCGCACCGGTTCGGTCTCTGGCGGCTTCACGGGTGCGGAGTCACGCGGCGTCACCTGCACGACCGGCGCCGCCGGTCCCTCCCGCGTCTCCATGCCGCAGGCGGTCAATCCCAGCAGTGCAATAAGGCTCGTCAGCCGTGTCGTGGATGCTTGCATTGGCTATGTTGTCTTCGTTAAACCAGTCCTGCCTGAACGATGGTTCAGGCGGAACCGGTGTCAGTTTACAGATTTTCCAGAAAGGGGCTCTGCGTGCGGGTGGGCGGTTTCGGCGGCGGCGCAGGCGTCGGCTCGCGTTCAGGCTTGGACACCGCATCCTGCTCTGCCGCCTGTTCCGTTGCGCCGCCGCCTGCCTCGCGTTTGGCAGCGGGTTTGCCACCGCCGCCACATTTGACGCGCGAGGCGCTGTTGCCAATATAGGGGACATTGGCGCGTCCACAGGCATCGGCGAGCACCACGCCATCCGGCGGGGAGGCCGACAGCGGCTCATTGTCCAGCGCCAGCATGAATTCGCCCCACACCCGCAGCGCGCCCGCGCCGCCAGCCAGCCCCATCGGCTGATAGTCGTCGCGACCGACCCAGACCACGGCCACTTTGTCGCCCGAGAAACCGGCGAACCAGCTATCGCGCAGACCGTCGGTGGTGCCGGTCTTGCCGGCCATGGTCATGCCTTCGGGAAGCTGATCGCCGAGCCACTTGGCGGTGCCATTCGTCACCACCCGCTGCAGGGCCCAGGTCGTCAGAAAGGCCGCCTTGGGATCGACAACGGCCTCGACCGCCAGCGGATAGCGGTTCAGCGGTCGGCCATGTGCATCCACCACCTCGCGAATCGCCCGCAGCGGAGCGCGATAGCCGCTGGCGGCGATGGTCTGATAGATCTGCGCCACTTCCAGCGGCGAGAGCGCGACCGCGCCCAGCATCAGCGAGGGCCGCCCGACGATCTTGCGCTGCGCGCCCAGACGATGCAGGGTGTCGGCAACCTTGCTCGTCCCCAGACTCAGCCCGAGATTGACCGTCGCCAGATTCAGCGAGCGGGCCAGGGCGTCATAGAGCACGACCGAACCATAGACCCGATGGTCATAATTTTTCGGCTCCCAGCGTTTGTTACCGTCCGGCAGACTCACCGGACGGTCATCAATGCTGCTGGTCAGGGTATAGCGATCAGGTTGCGACAGCGCCAGCAGATAGACCGCCGGCTTGACCAGCGAGCCGATTGAGCGCACCGAATCCAGCGCACGGTTGAATCCGGCATAACCCGGCTGGCGTCCACCGGCCACCGCCAGCACCTCGCCCTGATCCACCGAGGTCACGACCGCCGCCGTTTCCAGGGTGCCGGGTTTCATGCGCTTCGACTTTTCCAGCTCGGCCAGCCGTTTGGGCAAGGCGCGCTCGACCGTCGCCTGAATCAGCGGATCCAGGGTGGTAAAGATGTTCAATCCTTCGGAACGCAGATCCTCGTCGCGATAATCGCGTTGCAGTTGACGCCGCACCAGGGTGATGAAATCGGGGTAGCTCCCGACCGGACGCCCGCCTCCTTCGTGCAGTCCAAGCGGCGCTTTCTTGGCGCGGTCGGCCTCGGCGAGCGTAATGACACCGTCGCGGACCATGACATCCAACACCAGATCGCGGCGTTTTTGGGCCGCTTCGGGATGACGGCGCGGATCCAGGCTGGACGGCGCCTGGATCATGCCGACCAGCAGCGCGGTCTCGGGGATGCCGAGCTGGCTGAGGGATTGATTGAAGAAGAAATTGCTCGCCAGTCCGAAACCGTGGATGGCGCGGCTGCCGTCCTGGCCCAGATAGATCTCGTTGGCATAGGCTTCCAGGATCTCGTCCTTGCTGTAGCGCAGCTCCAGCAGGAGCGCCATGTAGGCCTCCTTGATCTTGCGCTCGAAGGTGCGATCCGCGCTGAGATAAAAATTCTTGACCAACTGCTGGGTCAGGGTACTGGCGCCCTCGACCACCGCACCGGCCTGGAAATTGCTGTAAGCGGCACGCAGGATGCCTTTGGGATCGACGCCGAGATGACGGTCAAAATTGCGATCCTCGACCGCCATCAGGGTCTTGATCAACAGTTCGGGCAGCTCCTTGCGCCGCACCAGCACCCGATCCTCGTTGTGGGTGGGATAGATGCTCGCGATCAGCATGGCGTCGAGCCGCACCAGCGCCGGATCCGCGCCGCCGTCGGCGTCTTTCAGACTGGCGACCTGCCTGTCCGCGAACTGAATCGCCAGATGACGACCGGGCTCCTGACCATCCCAGAAGCGGAAGGGTCGCGTCTGGATCTCAAAGCTCTCACCTTCGCGGTGATAGGTTCCCGGCTCGGACGGCCTGGCGACCGCACGATAATTCAGGCGCTTCAGTTCGGACTCGAAGGCATCGGCGCTCAAGGCGCGATTGGCGTAGAGTTCCAGCGGACGCGCAAAAACACGCGCCGGCAGCGCCCAGCGCTGGCCCTCGAACTTACCCCGCACCACGCGGTCGAGATGGACGCCATAGGCCAGCCCGGCCAGACCGATGCCGATTGCCAGCAGCAGGGTCCAGCGAAACAGAAAGGCGCCCAGACGGAAACGCCTGGGCGCGGATCGGCGTTTGCGTCCGCGCGTGGCGGAGCGAGATTTACCCGTCGCCACCGGTCAACACCGCCCCGGCGACAGGGCGCGGCTGGCTTGCGAGTGAAACAGGGTCAGAAGCGGATTCGGAAACATCAGGAACTCGGTCTTGTTGCGGGATTTTCAGGTGTGGATGGTCCCATTTGCAGCGCCGCGATACAACCTGTTACAGCGGGTCGCGTTAGAATCCGCCTCCGCACGCTGCATGTCAGCCCCTTTTCAGGTTCGATCTTATGCCAGACCAACCCAATACCGCCATGCCCTGCCAGCCGCCCGAGCTGGCCATCATCGTGCCGACCTACAAGGAAGCGGACACGGTCGCCGAACTGGCGCGGCGCCTGTCCATCGCGCTCGACGGAATCGCCTGGGAGATCATCTTCGTCGATGATGACTCACCGGACGGAACCGCTGCACGGGTGCGCGAGCTGGCGCGGCGCGACGCCCGCATTCGCGTGATTCAGCGGATCGGACGCCGGGGTCTGTCGTCCGCCTGCATCGAGGGCATGCTGGCGACCTCGGCGCCCTTTCTGGCAGTGATGGACGGCGATCTTCAGCACGATGAATCGCTCCTGCCCACCATGCTCCAGACGCTCCGCGACGAGGAGCTGGACATCGTCGTTGGCAGCCGTTATGTCGCAGGCGGCGGAGTCGGCGACTGGAGCGACCGCCGCCAGTCGATGAGCCGTTTCGCGACCCGTATCGGCCAGCGCCTGATTCATGCCGAGTTGCAGGATCCCATGAGCGGCTTTTTCATGGTGCGGGCGGATGTTGTTCAATCCTGCGTGCGACGTTTGAGCGGGGTCGGCTTCAAGATCCTGCTGGATATTTTCTCATCCGCCGAACAGCCGCTGCGTTTTCGTGAACTGCCATTCGTCTTCCGCCAGCGCCATGCCGGAGACAGCAAGCTCGAACAGGCCGTGCTCTGGGAATATCTGCTGATGCTGACGCAGAAGGTCATCGGGCCGGTGATCCCGGTACGCTTCATCGCCTTCTCGCTGATCGGCGGTCTGGGTGTCTTCGTGCACATGGCCGTGCTGTGGCCAATTCTGACCCTCCTCGGCGGCGGCTTTCTGCTCGGTCAGGCCATCGCCACCCTGGTCGCCATGACCAGCAACTTCTTCCTCAACAATCTGCTGACCTACCGCGACATGCGGCTGCGCGGACGACAACTGCTCTGGGGCTGGCTCACCTTTGTCCTCGCCTGTGGGGTCGGCGCGCTCGCCAATGTGGGCATCGCCAATTATCTCTTCGAGCAGGGCGATTCGGGCTGGTTTCTCTCCGCCCTGGCGGGAATCCTGGTCGGCGCGGTCTGGAATTATGCCGTCACAGCGGTTTACACCTGGAAGCGGCCACGGAGTGATTGATGTTTGAGATCAGGGCGGGTCGCCACCCGACCTCGGGCTCATCAATGGCGGCGTGACGCCGCCCTGGAACCCCCGGAAGCGGCATCCTGGGCATGCAGACTGAAGAGCAGATCCACTTCGGACTGGGTCAGTCCGCACAGGCGACGGACCTCTTCGCGACTCCGGCCATCGTGAATCATCTGGATGGCCTGGGGATACAGGCCTTCATCAACATCGCGCAGACGCAGTTCGCTTTGCCCGTCGGTCAGACGCTCAAGCGTGCGCCGCACTGAAGACTGGGTCTGAGCATGCGCGATCACATCCTCGGCAATCACTTTCATGGCACCGTGCAAGGCCAGCAGCGAGGTGTTCTGACGCTGGACATCGCGCCTGATCTCGCGAAGCTGACGGCGCAGAGCGGAGATGGAAAACAAGGCCGAAACAGCCAGGATCATCGCCAGCACGGCCACAACAGGCGGAAGCCAGGTCAGGCCGAACGTCAGGATGTCGTTCATCGACTGGCGCACAAGGAGCGCACAGAACCACCCGAGGGGACGAATCCGGCGCCAGCCGTCACCTCAGGCATAGTCATCGACCAGCCTGCGACGTCCACGCGGTGACAGTGGCACTTCGGCTGCCGGTTGCTGCGCACCGCGCACCTGCCGCGTTTTAAGCAGGCGACGATCCGCCGCACGCCGATCAGTCGCCCGGCGGTCGTCAAGCCGCCGCTCGACAGCACGCCGCTCCACCAGACGACGGTCACCTGACAGGCGCTCGCCCAGACGGCGTTCGTCCGCACGACGCTCATCCAGACGGCGTTCGGATTGACGGCGTTCATCCGCGCGCCGTTCTCGTCCGCGACGCTCCGACCGCGCGCTGGCGCGTCGCCCGCCTCTGCCGCTCCGCGGCGCATGCCGGGCCAGCTCACGATCCTGCTCGTCACCCAGCGACCGTGCCGGGATCTGTGCGTGCACCGGCTTCAAGGGTGTGAAGGAATCGCTCATGTGCATCTCCTGAGCTTCCCGCTGACAGGCGATCATTCTTGCAGGACAGCGCCTGGATCAGAGTTCGCGGATGCTGGCCCACTCATCGTCCGACAGCAATTTATTGATATCGATCAGAATTGTCAGACCTTCTGCGGTGCTGGTCACACCCAGGATGAAGCGACTGGTCTGATCGTTGCCAACCGCTGGCGCGGGATCCACCGCATCCGGCGAAATCTGCACCACTTCGGCGACCGAATCGACCAGGATGCCGACATTCTGATTATCGACATCGATGATGACGATGCGCGAGGCATCGTCCAGCTCCCGTTCAGGCAGCATCATCCGTCGGCGCGCATCGATGACGGTCACCACGTCGCCGCGCAGATTGATGATACCCAGAATGTAATCGGGCACACCTGGAACCGGGGCGATGTCAGTCAGCTTCAGGACTTCCTGGACCTGAAGCACGTCGATGGCGTAGGTCTCTTCCGCCAGACTGAATGTGACGAAAGCCGACGAGGCCCCCTTGGTCTTCTCATGTGAATCGACTGCGGTCATTGCTTCCTCGCGATAGTTGCGGAATCTGTTAAACCGCGCCCCGTGCGGTCTGTGATGTTTTTGGTCTGGATCAGCCTTGGCAGCATCGACGACCCTGGGAGCTGGCGCGGTTTATAGAGATTAAAAATAAAATTTTAAACCGCGTCCCAGCCAAGAACCGTCGATGCGCCAAACATCGAACTCACTCGAAACTCAGTATTTCGCTCTGGACGCGGTTGAATCCTGTCTGTCTGCTACCCGCCAGCGCGACGTGTACGGACTTAACGGATGCTGCCGATGCCCTCATAGTCACTGCGCAGCCGCTCCGGCTCATCGCTGCTTTGAACCGCAGGTGCAGGCGGATTGGGGAGCACGATCACTGCCACCCGACGATTCTGCGCCCGGCCCGCTTCCGTCTCATTACCGGTTAACGGCTGAAACTCGGCATAACCGATTGCGACCATGCGTTTCGGGTCAACGCCGTTCTGGGCGAAGAGGTTGACGACCGTTGCGGCGCGACCGGAGGACAGCTCCCAATTGGACGGATAGATGGGATTGCGGATCGGCAGATTGTCGGTGTGGCCCTCGACATGGATCCGCGCATCCCGCTTGACGAGCAGTTTCGCCACCTCCGCCAGCGCAGGACGCGCGGCGGCTTCCAGTGTGGCCGACCCGCTGGTGAAGAGCAGGCTGGTGTTGATGGTGATTTCGAGCCAATAGGGCTTGCGTTTGACCTGAATATTGCCCTCCTGGATCAGAGGCTCCAGTGCGGCCTCCATTTCCTTTGACATCTCGCTGATCTCACTCAGGATACTGCTGCGGTCCTGAGCGGCGACCGCATCAAGCGTGCTCTCAATGGCCAAATCCGTGGGTGACAGCGGATCCAGTGTCTGGCCAGAGTTGGATAACGCTCCCAGATCGACTGGCGCCAGCGAACGCAGCACCTCGTCGCTCAGGGGTTCCAGCGCCAGGGTCGGATCTCCGACCTGGATGGGCGCGACCGGTATCCGCGCGCCGAAGGCCTCGACCAGCGAGTTGGACAAGACGCGGTATTTGCCGGTATCAACTACCGATATCGCATAGAGGACGACGAACAGGGCCATCAAAAGGGTGACCAGATCGCCATAGGGGATCGCCCATGCCTCATGATTGGTGTGTTCTTCATGCCTCTTGCGCCGTGTCATGACTGCGATCAGCCCTGAATGAAGCCGCTCAGCTTGTTTTCGATGTTACGTGGGTTTTCGCCTTCGGCGATCGAGATCAGCCCTTCTATCAGCATCGCCTGGTAGTTCGCCCGCGCCTGAATGATTCCCTTGAGTTTATTGGACACCGGCAGAAAGAGCAGGTTTGCCAGACCAACGCCATAGATGGTCGCCACAAAGGCGGCCGCGATGCCATGCCCCAGCTTGCTGGGATCGGCCAGATTCTGCATGACCGCCATCAGGCCCATTACCGCGCCGATGATGCCCATGGTCGGCGCATAGATGCCCATGCTCTCGAAGACCTTCGCCCCCTGCAAGTCGAAGGCTTCGCGGTTGTCGAGGTCCGCCTCCAGGATCTGACGCAACGACTGTGGCTCGGTTCCATCGACCAGCAACTGCAAGCCCTTACGAATAAAGGGATCTTTTTCCTGATCCGCAAAATTTTCCAGACCCAGCAGACCCTGCTTGCGCGACAGGTGGGACCACTCGACGAGACGTGCAATCATGGCCTGCGGATTCAGGCGCGGCGGTCGGAACACCCAGATCAGAATCTTGAAGGCATGGAGAAAGACCGGCGTGCGCGCCTGCACCAGCACCGCACCCAGGGTGCCGATCACGACGATGATGAACGCAGCCAGATTCCAGAGCGCGCCAACCGTGCTGCCTTTCGCAACCGATCCGCCCAGGATGGCCACGAGACCCAGCAGGATCCCGAGCACGCTCAGGATGTCCACCTCAGCAGAAGCCTTTGACCAGCGCCGGCCCCACGTCCTTGAGCGCCAGGATCTGATCCGCGAGACCGGCATCGACCACCGCCGCCGGCATACCGTAGACCACCGAGCTGGCCGCGTCCTGCGCCCAGACATGAGCGCCCAGCCCTTTCAAGGCCCGCGTGCCTTCGCGTCCATCGGCGCCCATGCCGGTCAGGATCACGGCCAGCACCTGTGATTTCAGCGCGGTCACGGCCGAGTTGAAGGTGATATCGACGCTCGGCTTGTAGATGGTTCCCGGTGGACTCTCCTCGATCCGGATGCGGGTCTGGGAACCACCGCCTTCGAGCACCAGTTGCACGCCTCCCGGCGCCAGCAGGGCGCAGCCGGGTTTCAGAACATCGCCCGCCGCCGCTTCCCGCACCTCGATCTGACAGAGGTTGTTCAGACGCTCGGCAAAGGCCGGAGTAAAGCTGGCGGGCATGTGCTGGATCAGCACGATCGGCAGGGGAAAGGTTTTCGGCAGCACTTTCAGCACTTCCTGCAAGGCCACCGGCCCGCCGGTCGAGGTGCCGATGAGCACCGCACGCAGGGAATGAAGTGGTGTGCCGCTGGCTGGCGCTCGCGGCGGAATGGGACGCGGGACATCAGGCGCAGGTGAACGGTCGTGCGGCTCGGCGCGGGTGATCGCAGGCCGGCGACTGCGGGCGAGCGCCCGCACCCGGCGGCGCAGCAGGATCTTGGCGGTGTCTTCGTCGCTGGCCATTTCGCTGAAACGCTTGGGCAGAAAATCCATCGCCCCCGCATCCAGCGCATCCAGGGTCGCCTTGGCCCCCTCAGTCGTCAGGGTCGAGAACATCAGCACCGGACGCGGGGATTCGGCCATGATGCGACGCACCGCCGTAATGCCGTCCATCACCGGCATTTCGATGTCCATGGTGACCACATCCGGATCCAGACGCTTGACGACCTCAATCGCCTCCTGGCCGTTGACGGCGGTGCCAACCACTTCGATGCCGATGTCGGCATTGAGAATCTCGACGATGCGTCGGCGGAAAAATCCGGAATCATCGACGACAACCACGCGCAGCGCCATGACTCAGACTCCCGCTGCTGCCGGCATTCGGGGTGCGCGTGACGCGCGACCGCCGTAACCCGGACGGCCCATGAGCCGCAGGAGTTCGGGGACATCAATGATCAGGGCGATCCCGCCATCGCCGGTGATGGTCGCGCCAGCCAGACCGGGAACGCCCTGTAACCCCCGGCCAAGCGGCTTGATGACGACCTCCTCCTGACCCACGAGGCCATCCACGACCAGCCCGACCTTGCGTTGCGCGACATGGACCACGACCACATGGGCATCGGTACGCGGCTCGACCAGCCGGCTCGGATGCACCCAGCGACCGATGTAATAGAGCGGGAGCGCATGATTGCGCACCATGATGGCTTCCTGATCATCGACAAAATGGCTGCGTGTCAGATCAAGGTCGAGGATTTCCGAGACCGATGCCAGGGGAATGGCGAAGCGCCGACCATCCAGAATGACCATCAGCGCCGGCAGGATCGCCAGGGTCAGGGGCAGCTTGACCAGCAGTTTCGTGCCGCGCCCGACCTCCGAATCGATTTCGACCGTGCCATTGAGCTGGGCGATGCGCGTCTTCACCACATCCATGCCGACCCCGCGCCCGGACACGTCGGAAATCTCCTCCTTGGTGGAAAAGCCGGCCATGAAGATCAGATTGAAGGCATCGCGATCGGACAGGCGTTCGGCCATGGCCGGATCCAGCAGACCCTTTTCGACCGCCTTTTCGCGCAGAATCTGCGGATTCATGCCGCGTCCGTCATCCTGAATGATCAGGGAGATATGGTCGCCTTCCTGCGCCGCGCCGAGGATCACGGTGCCTTTGCGCGGTTTGCCGCTCGCCTCCCGGACATCCGGCATCTCGATTCCGTGATCAACCGCGTTGCGGATCAGATGCACCAGCGGATCGGCCAGCGCCTCGACCAGATTCTTGTCGAGATCGGTTTCCTCACCGAAGGTTTCGAGATCGATCTCCTTGCCCAGACTGCGCGCCAGATCGCGCACGACACGCGGAAAACGGCTGAAGACCTTTTTGATCGGCTGCATGCGGGTCTTCATCACCGCCGTTTGCAGATCAGCGGTTACCAGCGCCAGGGCGCCGATCGCCTTACCCAGCTCCTCGTCCATCGTCCGGGTGCGCAGCATACTCATGCGGTTGCGGACCAGCACCAGCTCGCCGACCAGATTCATGATCTCGTCCAGACGCTGGGTATCGACCCGTACCGAGGTTTCGGCGACGGCTGCGCTGCCGCGCGGGGATTTGGACGAGGCGGCAACCGCATCCTCCTTCTCGCTTCCCGCAGCGGTCGTTTCTGACTGAACCGGAGTCGGGGCCGGACTGGCTGGCGGTGCTTGAGGCGACGGCGTGACAGGCGCCGGGGGTGCCGACGGAGCACTGGCGGAAACCGTTCCCTGACCATGCAACTGACTGATCAGCGCATCAAATTCATCCTCCGTCATGAGATCGTCCGCAGCGGCGGGCGGCGGCGCGGGCGCGGCAGGCGGCGGCTTGATGGCAACCGGTTCAGCGGAGTCAACAGCGAACGACCCGTCGGCGCCGGGCAGCGCATTCAGCAGCGCCTCGAATTCTTCCTCGGTGATGTCGTCTGCGGCGGCAAGCGTCATTGAGGCGTCAGCGCCTCCCGCAGCGACCGGCTCGATGATCTCAGGCGGTGGAGAATTCGTGACTGGCGGGGCCGCCGGGACAGCGGAGACCGTCGGCAGCGGTGTCGCATCACCGGGCACCGCCAGCTTTTCGAGATCCCTGATCAGACCGTCAGGGGCCGGCTCCGGCTCATGGCCGGCCTTGAGATCGCCGAACATGACATTGAGCACATCCAGGACACGCAACACGGTGTCCATGAGGAACGGATTGATTTTGCGCTGATTGTTGCGCAGCAGATTGAAGACGTCCTCGGCGTGGTGACAGACCAGCACCAGGGCGTTGAGATTGAGAAAGCCCGCGCCGCCCTTGATGGTGTGGAAGCTGCGAAAGACCGCATTGAGCAGATCACGATCCTCGGGGTTCTGCTCCAGATCGATCAACTGCTCATTCAGCGCTTCGAGCAGTTCTCCAGCCTCGACCAGAAAATCCTGGAGAATCTCGTCATTCGGGTCGATTGCCATGCCTGATTACCTGATAGCAGCGGGCTTAGAAGCCCAGGCTGGAAAGCAGCGCGTCCACGTCGTCCTGTCCGCTGACCACATCCGCCACCGCGTCGTGCGTATTGGGAACGATCGGCCCCTGGCCTCTGACAGTGGCGTCTTCCGCTTCATTCGCCGACTGGACCACTCTGGAGGGCTCCATGCGGGCGCTCGACAGACGAATCAGCCCGACCAGATTCTCCTCGACCTCGTGGACCAGACGGATGACGCGCCGGATGATCTGGCCGGTCAGATCCTGAAAATCCTGGGCCATCATGATTTCGGACATCAATGAGCGCAGACGCTCGGTCTCCTCGCCGCTTGCCACGAAAAAGACATCCAGGCCACGGGCGAATTCACGAAACTCGACGACCGAGAGTTCACGGTGGCGAAAGCGGACCCAGCTCTCGGTGAGTTCCGCCGAACGCGCGTGCAGGGACTCCGCGATGGGCATGGCCTCGTCGATGGCATTGAGCGTGCGGTGAGTCGCCTGCTCGGTCATGGAGACGACATAATGGAGACGCTCCTTCGCATCGGGGATCTCGTCACGGGTGAGTTCCACCAGACGGGAATCGCCGCGAAAGCTGTTCAGCGCCTCGTGCAGGTCGCGTGTCAGTTTGCCCAATTCATCGAAGAGTTCCCGCTCATAGGGGATTCTCAACTGGCGGATCACATTGGATGCGGCGTCTTCATTGCCGACCTCCAGATGCCCGACCAGTTGGCGCGCCAGATCCAACTGACGTGTCAAGCGTTCTTCATCATTGTCCATCGATCATTCCCGGGCGAACTGTTTGATGATCCTTGACCGTTGATCGGCAGGGTGATCTCGGGTCTGACGTCGCAACGAAACACCGACGCCCAACCGGCATCCGCCAGCAGACAGCCTGAACAGCCATCAAAAGCGGACGCGCGGCATTCACCTTTATCACTGGGCGTCGATGCGCTCAAAGATCTTGTCGATCTTCTCTTTAAGCGTCTCAGCAGTGAACGGCTTGACGATATAGCCGTTGACCCCGGCCTGCGCCGCTTCGACGATCTGATCCCGTTTGGCCTCAGCCGTCACCATGAGAACCGGCAGGGATTTCAGATCCGGATCGGCACGGACGGCCTTCAGCAGGGCGATGCCTTCCATGTTCGGCATATTCCAGTCCGTCACCAGGAAATCGAAATTGCCGTTTTTCAGCATCGGCAGCGCGGTACTGCCGTCGTCCGCCTCCATGGTGTTGTTGAAGCCCAGTTCACGAAGCAGATTTTTGATGATGCGTCTCATCGTGGAAAAATCGTCCACGATCAGAATTTTCATGCCTTTGTCCACGCAAAGCTCCCAGTGGCATTGGTCGGGTTGATAATCATGAACCAGTTTGTCTCCACTCGCTCAGACGCACGCGCAAACGGTGGAGCGCCTGACTGCGAATCTGGCTCACGCGCGATTCGGTTAACTCAATCACGGCGCCGATTTCCCGGAGGTTGAGTTCTTCATCGTAATACAGCGCGAGCACCAGACGCTCTTTTTCGGGCAGACTGGCCAGCGCCTGCGCCAGGGCGTCGCGCAATCGCTCGCGCTCGAACAGCTCGCCCGGCGCCGCACTCTCGCCCGGCAGCAGGCGGTCAGCCTCCATATCCTCGCCGAAAAGATCCTCCAGGCCAAGAATCTGGGCGCTGGCGGTATCCTGAAGCATGGCGTGGTAGTCGTCGAGCGTGACCTCAAGCTCGGCGGCAATCTCGCGATCCTGCGCCGCCCGCCCCTCGCGCGACTCGATCTGATGAATCGCGGCGGCAATCCGGCGACTGTTGCGATGAACGGAACGCGGCGTCCAGTCGGCGCGGCGCAGCTCGTCGATCATCGCGCCCCGGATACGAATGCCGGCATAGGTGGCGAATGTCGCGCCCTGCCCGGCCTGGAACTGCCGGGAAGCCTCGATCAGGCCGATCATGCCGGATTGCACCAGATCCTCGATCTGCACCGACGCCGGCAGCCGCGCTGCCAGATGATGGGCGATGCGCCGCACCAGATCGAGATGAGCCGCAACCAGCTCTTCCGCCCGGTCGGCAACCTTCGCATATCCTGGTAAGGAACGGTTGAGAACCATCAGGCACTTTGCAACATCCGTTCAACGAAAAAGCCGATTCCACCGGTGTCGGCATCCGCCGCCGCCCAGCGGTCACTCTGTCTGGCCAGCTCGGTGAAGGCGCGCCCGGCGGGACTGCCCGGATAGAGACTCACCACCGGCTGGCGTTTCTGCACCGCCTGACGCAGATGCTCGTCCATGGGAATGATACCCGAAGCGTCGAGCAATACGTCAGGCAGATATTGCGCGCACACGGAAGAGAGTTTGTGCATCAGACGCCGCGCCGATTCGGCATCGCGCACCATATTGCAGATGACGCGAAAGCGCCGCAAGCCATGATCCTGATGCAGCACCTTGATCAGCGCATAGGCGTCGGTCAGGGAGGCCGGCTCGTCGCAGACCACAATGAAGACGTTTTGCACCGCCCGGCAGAAACTGGTGACCGAGTCCTGAAGACCGGCAGCGGTATCGACGATCAGGACGTCGAGCGGCTGGTCGTAGGTGCTGAAGGCGCGAATCAGACCGGCGTGCTCCACCGGACTGAGATTGGCCATGTCGCTGATGCCGGAGGCGGACGGCACCAGCAGCATGCCTTCCGGACCTTCCACCAGAATCTCGTCGAGCGTTTCCACCGTGCCGGCCACCAGATCGCGCAGCGTCCGGGTCGGCCGCAGACCGAGCAGCAGATCAGCGTTCGCCAGACCCAGATCGGCATCGAAGAGCATGACGCGACGCCCCAGCTTGGACAGGGCCACGGACAGATTGACCGCCACATTGGTCTTGCCGACACCGCCCTTGCCGCTGGCGATGGCAATGCTCTTGAGTCGCCGGTTCCTAATGGGCTGCATGGACGGCTTTCCTGAAAGGCACCACCGACTCCAGCACCATGGTCTCCGGCTGGGATCGGGTCTGAGCGTTAAACGGGAGACCGCTCGGCGGCGGATCCGTCAGTGGACGCCGCTCGGCGTCGGCTGACATCCGCACGGCGCGGGCCGGCTCCTGGAGCGCAAGCCGGGTCAGATACATGGTGTCCGCCTTGTGAAAATCGTCGTCAATCCGCTGCCCATCGCTGTAAAACGCCAATCCCAGACGCTGTTCGAGCAAAACCGACAGGGTTTCGCCCAACTGTTCCGCCTCATCCACTTTCGTCAACACCAACGCAGACGGATCGCTCGCCTGGAAGGATTGCAGAATCTGTTTCAACACCCCGGCCTGATGGGTCGCCGCGATCACCAGCCAGGTGTCGAGCTCGACCTGATTGCGAATCTGGGCAAAGAGTTTGCGCTCCGCCGCGTCGCGCGCTGCCTGTCCCTCGGTATCGATAAGGATCAGTTTCCCATCGCCCGCGCGATTCGACAAGGCAACCAGATCGCGCTCGCTTTCGAGCAGCATGACCGGCACGCCTGCCATCTGACCGAATGCCTGCAACTGTTTGTAAGCGCCGATGCGCTGCCGGTCAAGGGTCACGAGCATCACCGAATCGCGACCCATGCGCCGGATCTGACGCAGGGCGAGACGACTGATGGTCGTGGTCTTGCCCACGCCGGTGGTGCCGACGAGCGCGAGCATACCACCCTGTTCGAGTACAGTGGGCGACGCCGTGGCGATGGAGGCCGAGATGCGGGTTCGCAGACGCGACCAGACGATCTCGGGGGTGCTGTCTTCCTGTACGCCGCTGGCCAGACTGCGGGCGAGTTTTTCGCCAAACCCGCAGGTCTGGAGACGCTCGATGCACTCCGCCGCCAGCGGATGACGGATCGCCCATTGGTCGCGCTCGCTCAGGCTCTGCTGCTGCACCAGGAGTGCGCGCAGGTCATAGAGTTCACGGCGCATGGCGGCGAGTTCGGGATCGGTTGCACCTCTCGTGCCGCGCGGCGGCGGCTCAAACGCGGGCTGACGGGGCGCGGACAGCGCCGGCTCGACCGATGCCACCACTTCCAGCATCTCGCCAACCCGGCGGCTGGACAGAATGACCGCATCCGGACCCAGTTGCTCGCTCACCTGCCGCATGGCGTCGCGCATGTCCCGAGCCGTATATCGCCGTACATTCATGTTCCACCCCTTCCTACTGCATCATGCCCGCGCCTGAGCGGTCTCGCTTTGACCGACCGTGGCCACGACCCGAATCCGCCGGTTATCGGGAATCTCGGTAAAGGCCATGACGGTCAGATTGCGCACCGCACCCCGCAGCCAGCTTGCGATCCAGGATCGGATCTCCGGCGCCACCACCAGCACGGCCGGGATGCCTTCCGACTCCTGACGCCGCGCGGCATCGATCACTGATCGCTGCACCCGCTCCGCCAATCCCGGCTCGATGCCGATGGTCTCGCCCTGACTGCCCTGAAGCGACCTGTGCAAAAGTTGTTCCAGCGATGGGTCCAGGGCGATGAGCGGCAGTTCATCGTCCGGGCCGATGAGATCCTGCACGATGGAACGGGCCAGGGCCACGCGCACGGCGGCGGTCAGGGTGGCGGGATCCTGACTCTTGAGCGCCCGTTCCGCCAAGGTTTCGGCGATTGTCCGCAGATCGCGGATCGAGACCTGTTCGGCCAGCAGGTTCTGCAGGACCTTGAGCACCACGCCCAATGACAGCGCCTTCGATGAAAAGAGATTTTCGATCAGTTTCGGCGAACGGCGACCGAGTTGGTCGAGCAGATGCTGCACCTCTTCGTGGCCGATCAGACGGTGCGCATTGTCGCGGAAGATCTGTGACAGATGGGTCGCGATCACGGTGGCAGCATCCACCACCGTGTAACCGGCACCCTGTGCGGATTCACGGTCTGCCGGGTCGATCCAGAGCGCATCCAGATTGAAGGTCGGATCCTTGGTCGGCGTCCCGGCCACGGCGCCAAAGACCTGTCCGGGATTGATCGCCAGCTCGCGATCCGGGAAGACCTCGGCCTCGGCCGCCGTCACGCCCAGCAGTGAGATCCGATAGTGATTAGGGCCAAGCTCAAGGTTATCGCGGATATGCACCGGCTGAATCAGGAACCCGAACTCCTGCGACAGCTTGCGCCGGATGCCCTTGATGCGCCCCATGAGCTGTCCGTCCTGACTGCGATCAACCAGGGGGATCAGACGATAGCCGACTTCCAGCGAGACCAGATCGACCGGCGGGACGTCTTCCCAGGACAGATCCCGATCCTCGGGCGCGGGAAGCTCGACACCATCAGGCAGACGTTCGACGACATCGGTGTCGAGCACCGGCGCTTGCCGGCTGCTCAGATAGGCGCCGCCCGCCAGCATGGATGACAGACCGAGGAACACCAGATTCGGCATCCCGGGCACCACGCCCAGGATGCCGATGACACCCGCCGTCACGTAGAGCACGCGGGGATTGGACAATAACTGTCCGACGACCTGCTTACCCATGTCCTGCGCGGTGTTGGCGCGGGTGACGATGATGGCGGTAGCGGATGACAGTAGCAGCGCCGGGAGTTGCGCAACCAGGCCGTCGCCGATGCTCAGGAGCACATAGTTGTTCGCCGCATCGCCAAACGTCATGCCATGCTGCGTCGTCCCGATGACGATGCCGCCAATGACGTTAATGAAGAGGATCAGGATGCCAGCGATAGCGTCACCGCGCACGAATTTGCTGGCACCATCCATGGAGCCATAGAAATCCGCCTCCTGCGCCACTTCAGCGCGCCGCTTGCGGGCGTCGTCCTGCGAGATCAGACCCGCGTTCAGATCCGCATCGATCGCCATCTGCTTGCCCGGCATGGCGTCCAGGGTAAAGCGGGCGGTGACTTCGGAGACGCGCCCGGCACCCTTGGTGACGACCACGAAATTGATGATGACCAGAATCGTGAACACCACGACGCCGATTGCAAAATTGCCGCCCAGAACGAACTGACCGAAGGCCTCGATGACCTGACCGGCGGCCTCCGTGCCTTCGCTCCCATAGAGCAGAATCACCCGGGTCGAGGCCACATTCAGCGCCAGACGCAGCAGGGTCGCCAGCAGCAGCACGGTCGGGAAGGCGGCAAAATCGACGGGGCGCGGCGTGTAGACGGCCACCATGACCACGATCAGCGAGAGCGCGATATTGAAGGTGAACAGCAGATCCAGCGCCAGCGGCGGCAAAGGCAGCACCAGCATCGCCAGCAGCGCAATCAGCAGGACCGGCGCCCCCAGTCCAAAGCGGCCGATGATGCTGGCGCGTTCAGCCAGCGTGGTCATTCCTGACTCCGCGCCTGACGCGCCCTGTGCGGATCGAGATACTCATCCGGGACCGGCAGATCATCAGGCAGATCGACATCCGCATCCTCGCGCCGGATCTGATAGACATAGGCCAGGATTCTGGCCACGGCCACGAACAGGCCGCCGGGGATCTCCTGCTTGAGATCGGTGGTGAAATAAATGGCGCGCGCCACTCGGGGCGCTTCGACCCGCATGATTCCGTGCTCCTCAGCCAGGGCGCGGATGGCGGCGGCCACATCATCGATACCTTTGGCCAGCAGACGCGGGGCGCGCATGACACCGGGCTCATAGGCAATGGCGACGGCAAAATGAGTCGGGTTGGTGATCACGACATCGGCCTTGGGCACCTCGCCCATCATCCGTCGCTGCGCCATTTCCATCTGGAGCTGACGGATACGGCCCTTGACCTCGGGCTTGCCGTCGCTTTCCTTGAACTCGTCCTTGATTTCCTGGAGCGTCATCTTGAGCTGTTTGTTGTGATTCCAGAGCTGGAAGGGGACATCAATCGCCGCCACCAGAATCAGCGCCGCCGAGGTCAGGATAAAGGTCCAGAGCGCCATGCGCCCGGCCTCAATGATGCCCCGCTCCACGGGATGTTCGCCCAATGCCAGCAGTTGATCCAGAAAAGCACTGATGGTCAGCCAGGCGACGATCAACACCAGGGTGAACTTGCCCAACGCCTTGAAGAGTTCCACCAGCCCCTGAACCGAAAACACGCGTTTCATCCCGGTGATTGGATTGACCTTCGAGAATTTCGGCGCCAGCGCCTGGGTGGAGAAATTGAACCCGCCGATCAGGATGGGTCCGAAGAGCGCAATCGCCATGAGGATCGCGAACAGGGGCGTGATGATCAGCAGGGCGCGGGTCAGGAGATCGCGGAGATAAGGCAGAAGCAGGCCCGGATCGAAGATCAGGCTGCGGTCCAGAGTCAGGGCGTCGGTCATCAGTGCACTCAGACGAATGCCCAGATAACTGCCAAAGAACAGGAGATAGGCTCCGCCCACTATCAGGATCATAAAGGTGTTGAACTCACGCGAGCGTGCGATCTGCCCTTTTTCGCGCGCATCGTTCAGACGTTTGGCGGTGGGCTGTTCGGTTTTTTCCTGGCCATTTTCGTTTTCGGCCACGTCACATCCTCAGAATCTGCTGGACCAGCGCAAAGGCAACCATGAGCAACTCGCCGATGCGAGCGGGGAAGCCCGGAAGAATCAGGAGAATGATCAGAAAACCGGCCAGGATCGTCAGCGGAAAACCCACGGCAAAGATATTGAGCTGCGGCGCGGCGCGGGTCATCACCCCCATCGCAATATTGACAAGCAGGAGGGATGCCACAGCGGGCAGGGCAATCAGCATGGCGCCGGCAAACATCTGACCGCCAAAACTCACGACCAGCCAGAGCTGGTCGCGGGTCACGCCCTCGGCCATGATCGGCAGGGTGTCGAAGCTGCGAATCAGCAGCTCGATCAACACCAGATGACCATTGAGCGCCAGAAAGATCAGGGTCGCGAGAATGGTGAAATACTGCGAGATCATGGGTACCTGGACACCGCCGACCGGATCCACAGCCGAGGCGAAACCCAGCCCCATCGACAGCGCGACCAGTTCACCGGCCTGGGTCAGTGCTGAAAAGACCATTTGCAGCACAAAACCCATCGCGATGCCGATCAGCACCTGATGGATGGCCACCACCAGACCGTTCAGACTGAGCGGATCGATCAACGCCTGCCCGGAGACCTGCGGCGCCACCACCAGCGCCAGCAGCAGGCCCAGTGACAGGCGTGCGCGGACATTGACATTGCGGGCGCCAAAGACGGGCGCGACCAGCAGCATGGCGCTGATGCGCACGAAAGGCCAGATCACCGAACCTGCCCAGACCTGAATGTCTTCAGCCGCAAAGGTCATGAGGGATCAGCCGATCAGATTCGGAATGCTGTGATAGAGCCGGATGACATAACCGGTCAGGAGCGACAGCATCCAGTGACCGGCGATGACCAGCGCCGCGCCGACCGCCAGCAGTTTGGGGATGAAGCTGAGGGTCATCTCCTGGATCTGGGTCGCCGCCTGAAACAGACTGACCAGCAGACCCACCGCCAGGCCGGCCAGCAGTGGCGGCGCCGATAGCAGAACGATGATTTCGCCCGCCTCTTTTCCCACATCGATCACCATCTCGGGCGTCATTGCGATTCATCTCAACTGAAAAAGCTCTGGGCCAGGGTGCCCATGATCAGCGACCAGCCATCAATCAGGACGAAGAGCATGAGCTTGAAGGGGAGTGAAATGATCATCGGCGACAGCATCATCATACCCATCGACATGAGCACGCTGGCCACGACCAGATCGATGATCAGAAACGGAATCAGGATCAGAAAGCCAATCTGGAACGCGGTTTTCAATTCGCTGATGACAAAGGCCGGCACCAGCATATTGAGCGGAATGGCGTCGGGCGACTCAAAGCCGTCGAGCCCCCGGATCTCAGCAAAGATCGCCAGATCGGTCTCACGGGTCTGCTCCAGCATGAAGGCGCGCAGCGGCTTGAGCGCCCGGGTCATCGCCTCTTCAGTTCCCAGTTTCTCCTCGGAGTAAGGAATGATCGCCGTGTCATAGATTTCCTGAAAAATGGGCGCCATGATGAAGAAGGTCAAAAAAAGTGCCAGACCAAGCAGAATCTGATTGGACGGTGTCTGCGAGGTGCCCAGCCCCTGACGCAGGATGCCCAGCACAATGATGATGCGGGTAAAGGAGGTCAACATGATGAGCGCCGACGGCAGCAGCGTCAGCAGGGTCATCAAAATGATAATCTGCAGGGTCACCGAATAGACCTTGCCGCCATCCGCCGCCGTGGTGACGGTCACCGCATTGAGCCCGCCGATCTGCGCCAGGGCCAGACCCGGCAACAGCAGCAAGACCAGCATCAGCCCTGCGCGCCCCATCCCGCTCATGCTTTTGGCCCGGTTTTCGCGCGGACGCGGTTGAGCAGACCCGCGAAATCGCTTGGCCAGTCCTCGGCGGACGGCCTCTCGACCGGCTGCCGCAGGGTATGGAGATGACGCATCCCCGTCGGCGTCAGACCCACGAGGATCTGTTCCTCGCCGATCTGCACCAGCAGCAGACGCTCGCGCGCACCCACCGCACGCACCGCCAGGATCTCGATGACCTGTGGCCCCTGCCCCGGCACGCCCGGCATCCGGCGTAGAATCCAGGCCAGAATGATGATGACCAGGATCACCAGCGCCAGACCGCCCACCAGTTGTGTCAGATAGCCGGCCGCCATCTGGGCGTTTTGAGCGGACGGTTCGGCGACCGACAGCGATGGAATCAGGATGCCGCCTGCCGCCAGCGGCATGAAACCAGGATTGCGGATCCGGATTAAACCGCACCCGGTCCCGGTCTGATATATGTTGCTTCTGCGTTGACCCAGAGTCATCTCAATTCACCGAATATAAAATTTTAAACCGCGTCCCCACTGAAGTCGGTGACATCTCCAGAGCCAAACACAAAATAAAAATAGCGTCTATCGCACTGGACGCGGTTTAAAGCGGTTTAACGCAGTTTCCGCACCCGCTCACTGGGACTGATCACATCGGTCAGACGAATGCCGAATTTTTCATTGACCACCACCACCTCACCATGTGCGATCAGGGTGCCGTTCACCAGCACGTCCAGCGGCTCGCCGGCCAGCCGATCCAGCTCCACGACCGAGCCCTGATTCAGCTGCAACAGATTGCGGATCGGGATACGGGTGCGACCGATCTCCATCGCGATGGTGACCGGCACATCCAGCAGCATCTTGAGATTGACATCCCCGCTGACAGGCATCTCAGAACCGGAGAAATCTTCCGGATTCAAGGGTGTCGCCTGATGCGTCTCGGCCGAAAATCCACCGAAGTTGCGTCGTTCGGGCGGGGGCGCGGACGGGCCGGACGCTGCACTCTGCGCAGGCGTTTCAGTGGCTTCCTTCTGTTCTTCCAGAGCCGCAGCCCAGTCGTCAGCAATGCCGTCATCGGCGGCGCCTGCCTGTTCCAGCATGGCGTCAATATCGGATTGGGTGCTCATGTTTCAATCCATTTTCGATTCGAGACGTTGGAGAGATTCAATGATTAATGATTAATGATTTCAGCGATCTTGATGGCATTGACACCATTGGAAACACCGAATTTGCCACGAAAAATCGGAATATCCTCGACATTAAGAATCACTGTTTCAGGCAGGTTAACCGGAATGATGTCCCCCGGACGCATTTCGAGCAGTTGCTGAACCGTGAGGGTGGCCTCGGTCAGGGTCGAACTGATTTCCACCTTGGCGAACGGAATCTCGTCCTGCAATGCGTTCAGCCAGCGTCGATCAACCCCGGAGCGATCGGACTGAAGCCCCGTGTCCAGTTGTTCGCGAATGGGTTCGATCATGGAATAGGGGAAGGTGACATGCAGATTGCCCCCTCCGCCATCCAGCTCAATATGAAAATCGTTGATGACCACAATCTCGGTCGGACTCACGATGTTGGCGAACTGCGGATTCACTTCTGAGTTAATGAACTGGAACTCCAGTTTCATGACCGGCTCCCACGCCTTCTGCATATCCTCGAATGAGGCATCCAGCAGATTCTTGATAACCTTGAGCTCCATCGGCGTGAAATCGCGGCCTTCGATGCGCGAATAATAGCGTCCGTCGCCACCGAAGAAATTATCGACCAGACTGAACACCAGCTTGGGATCAAAGACGAAAAGCCCGGTTCCATGCAATGGAATAACCCGCACCAGATTCAGACTCGTTGGCACATACAGCGAGTGGAGATATTCCGAAAATTTCGTCACCCGCGCGCCGATCACCGATATTTCAGATGAACGACGCAGCATGTTGAACAAATGGATGCGCAGATAACGGGCAAACCGTTCATTGATCATGTCCAGCGTGGGCATGCGCCCACGCACGATGCGCTCCTGCGTGGCAAAGTCGAATGGGCGCGCCCGACCATCCGCCGGAAAGGCATTGGTATCGGTATCGACATCGCCATTATCGACGCCATGCAGTAGTGCATCGATTTCATCCTGGCTGAGAATGTCGGTCTGCTGTGACATGCCGATACCTACTGCATGACCAGATCGGTGAACAGGATCTCCTGAATCCCGGACGGTTCACTGGCGCGCGTGAGAATTCCGGCAATCAGTTTTCTCAATTCCTCGCGCAATGCCGCCTTTCCTTCCGGAGTGTTGATGGCTGCCGCATCCAGGGCCGAAAGCTGCGCGAGCAGATCATTGCGAATCATCGGCAAATGCTTGTCGATGGCCGCAATGACCAGCGGGTTCTGGGTCACAACGGTGAGACTGATGCGCAGAAAGCGCACCGATCCGGGGGTCGTAATATTGACCGTGATCGGCTCAAGGGCATGGTAGATCACTTGGGTGTGCTCAGCCGCTGGCGCCGCATCTGTTTCAGGCTGATGTGCTGGCGCGGGTTCCTGATGTGTCTCAGTCGCGGCATGCCCCTCGGTCGTCTCTGCGGCAGGATCCGCAGGATCCGCTGCTTTGTAGAAGAAAAAATAATAAGCGGCTCCGCCCCCGCCGCCGAGGACCAGCAGCGCGATCAGGATCAGCAGAATCAATTTGAATTTGCTGCCGGAGCCTTTTGGGGATTCCGGCTTGTCGGCTTTTTTCTCGGCCATGTGTCACCTTAAAAATAGAGATATCCAAACGACGCCTAATCATACCGGATGACGTCCAGGCAAACTTTCAAACAAAGTAATCGAGTCGTCTCGCCAGAACGCTCAGGGTGCTATCGTTGAACTCAGGCGCTTCGCTCACATCTGCGCCAAAATCGTCAAAATTCTGACGCTCATGCCCTGATCCAGCCCGACCCTGGCCCTGATCGGGTTCGCCGCGCCTGGGAGCCTGATCGGAGACCGAAACATTACCCAGCGACAAACCGTCCTGCGCCAGCGTTTCACGCAAGCGCGGCAAAGCCGCCTCGATCACTTCGCGCACGACCGGATGAGGCGACAGGAACTGCACATGCGCCTTGTCGGCCTCCATGGTCACGCGCACGTCCAGCGTCCCGAGATTGGCCGGATGCAACTTCATTTCGGCGGTTCCGAGACCGGCCTGTACGAACCATTTCACCTGTTCCGCCAGACGCGCGTCGCCACCGGGCTGAAGCAATTTGGACAGATCCAGAACCGAGGCGCGCTGCAAGCCGCTCGGGGCGTCGGCTGAGGTCGCGCCAGCCGTCGAGAGTCCTGCCAGCGACAGACCGGTTGGCGAGGCAGGCAAATCCGGACTCTCACGCCCGGCCAGTTGCGCCAGGCCATCGGCCATCAAGCCGGGCAAGGATTCACGCAGCAGTGGCAGAGGCTGCCCTGCCCGCGCCTTGATTGCCAGATCGGCGGCGGATTGCCTGTCATCGTCACCAGTCCGGGACTGTTCCTGACTGATTTGGTGTAACAGATCCAAAGAGACCGCTTTCAGGATCGCGGTCTGCTCGGTATCACCATCGCCCGCCGCCGCACCGGGCGTCATGGTCGCACCTTCCACCGGGAGCGATTGCAGCAATCGGCGCAAAGTGTCCGCTGGCAACGATTGCAGCCGTTCACTCAGCTCCTGAACAACATCATCCGCTACCGGGGTGACGGCTGTCCCCGTCGCCGGGAGCGATTGCAGCAACTGACGCAGGGCATCCGCTGGCAGCGATTGCAGCCGTGCGCTCAACTCCTGCACGGCATCCTCTGCTGAGGCGCTGGCAGTCGGGGTGACGGCCGCCCCTGTCGCCGGGAGCGATTGCAGCAACTGACGCAGGGTATCCGCTGGCAGCGATTGCAGCCGTGCGCTCAACTCCTGCGCGGCATCCCCTGCTGAGGCGCTGGCAGTCGGGGTGACAGCCGTCCCTGTCGCCGGGAGCGATTGCAGCAACTGGCGCAGGGCATCCGCTGGCAGTGATTGCAGCCGCGCGCTCAACTCCTGTGCGGCATCCTCTGCTGAGGCGCTGGCAGCCGGAGCAACGTCAGCCCCTGTCGCCGGGAGCGATTGCAGCAACTGACGCAGGGCATCCGCTGGCAGTGATTGCAGCCGCGCGCTCAACTCCTGCGCGGCATCCTCTGCTGAGGCGCTGGCAGCCGGGGTGACGGCTGTCCCCGTCGCCGGGAGCGATTGCAGCAACTGACGCACGACGTCCGCTGGCAATGCCTTGAGCGATGCCAGATCGCTCTCAGGCAACAGAGGCGATGTCTGCCCCGTCTCATCCGACGCCGTCGAGGCAGTTGGACGCCAGACGCCCTCCGATCCATCCGGCGGCGCGGACTGCAAGAGTTTCTGCAATAAATCGGAGGGTGTTGCGGCCGCCTGGGTCGAGGTCGGGGTGATCGACAACAGGGCCTCCCCAACCGCCAGTTTTGGCGCGGCAGTTGGCGACGCCGGTGGCTGCATGAGCGCCATGAACTGGGCCATCAGCGCCTCTGCATCGAGCGCCGCGATCTCGTCAGGATCTTCGCCAGCATCGACCAGGAGCGACCTGATCTGTGTCTGCAAGGTGTCAAGGAATCCCTGCCCCGCCGCCGGATCGCTGACACCGGTCTCGCCGATGCCGCCGAGCAATGCCGACAGCAAGCCGGCACCGTTGATTTGCACGCCGCCTGATTGCATCATCTCAGACCTCACCGATCAGATTATGACGATTCATCGCTGCGATCCCGGTCGAACGCCTTGCGTGTCGCCCACATGTCCAGTTCCCGCTGCTGTTTGCGTCCGTCCAGAATATTTTCGGCCCGACGCCGTCGCTCGATCAGTTTTTCCAGCGACAGGCTGGCCTGATGCCGTTCCATCCACACATCTCTGGCCCGTTCAACCTGCGCCTGTGCGGCGGCAACCCGCAACTCCTGCTGCTCAATCGCCTCACGCAACTGCTGGCGCATGAAGGCGATCTGTTTGAGCATCTGCGCATCGTTCGGCATCAGCGCCTGGAAGTAGAGCGCCTGATAGTCAGTCAACTGATCGCGCTGCTGTTCGGCCCGGCTCAAGTCGGCCAGACGATCCGCCAGCACCACGGCGACCTCGTTTTCCTGTGCCTCGCGAATCTTGAGCAGACGCTGGAAACGCTTCACGCTCATGCGGTTTAACCCTGGCCGAAGCCACCTGCCGAGGCGAGCAGATCGAACAGCGCCTGCCTGGATTGCTCGAAACTGGCGCCCTCATCGCGGTGCTGTCCGAGATAGGCCTCCAGACGCGGGTTCATGGCGACCGCTTCGTCCAACTGCGGATCGGTCCCTTTGCGATAGGCGCCGACCGCGATCAGATCGCGGTTGCGTGCATAATTCGCCAGCAGGCTCCGAAAACGATAGGCGGCCTTTTGATGCTCAGGCGTGACCACGGCGCTCATGACGCGCGACACCGAGGCACCGACATCAATGGCCGGATAGCGCCCGGTCTCGGCGATGTCGCGCGAGAGCACCACATGACCGTCGAGGATGGCACGGGCCGAATCAACGATGGGATCATTCTGATCGTCGCCCTCCGCCAGCACGGTATAGAAAGCAGTAATCGAGCCACCGCCATGATCGCCATTGCCGGCGCGTTCCACCAATTGCGGCAGACGGGCAAAGACCGAGGCCGAATAACCCTTGGTGGCCGGCGGCTCACCGATGGCCATCGCGATCTCGCGCGCGCCCTGGGCGAAGCGGGTCAGCGAGTCCATCAGCAGCAGCACATTGAGCCCGCGATCACGGAAATACTCCGCGACCGTGGTTGAGACCCAGGCGCCATGCTGACGCAGCAGCGGTGACTGATCGGCCGGCACCGCCACCACCACGGTGCGCCGACGCGATTCGTCGTCGAGAATATCCTGAATGAATTCGTTGACCTCGCGCCCGCGTTCGCCGATCAGACCCACGACGATCACGTCCGCTTCGGTATGTTTGGTCATCATGCCCAACAGCACGCTCTTGCCGACGCCGCTGCCGGCAAAGAGCCCGATACGCTGACCGCGCCCGACCGACAGCAGACCGTTGAGCGCACGGATCCCCACATCCAGCGGCTGTCTGACCGGCGCCCGTGTCAGGGGATTGATGGGGCGGCCTTCGAGCGGAACCATCTCCTGGGTGCGGAGCGGCCCGCCGCCGTCCAGCGGCTTGCCGAGCGCATCGATGACGCGCCCCAGCAGCTCAGGCCCGACCGGAATGCGGCGGCTCTGCTCCAGCGGCTCGATCCGTGCGCCGGGAATCAGACCTTCCAGCTTGCCTTCGGGCATCAGAAAGGTCCGTTCGCCCTGAAAGCCCACCACCTCGGCGCCGAGCCGGCGGCCAGTGGCGGTATGGATGGCGGCGCGTCCACCCACCGGCAGACGGATGCCCTCGGCCTCCAGGGTCATGCCGACCATGCGCGACAGCCGACCTTCCGGCTGCGGATCCGGGGTCTTCTCCAGCCGCTGGCGTGATTGGGCCAGACGCTCGCGCAGCCCCGTGACCAGTTGCCGGGAACCCTGCTCCTGCAAATCGCGGATGACATCGGTCATATACCCATTCCAATGTTTAATCAGACAGGATTAACAGGATTAACAGGATTAAAAATAATCGATTAAAGAGCCCTGTTAATCCTGTTAAAAACCAGTGCAGCACCTTGGCAATCCCGAGACCGTTCGTTGTCGTTGTCGTTGTCGAAAATTCGCAAGCCGAAGACGATTACGACAACGACAACGACAACGACAACGACAACGATCAGAGACGGTCTCGGAACCTCTGCACTGCTGCACTAGGCAGCGGCCTGATCCGGCTCCGGTGCAGATTCCAGTTCATCCGGCAGCGGTTCATCCGCTTCTGACACAGTATCCAGCGGATCCGCTTGCAGAATCTCCGGCATCACGTCAGTCAGGGCGTCCAGCACGGTTTCCGACGTCGCCTCTGTCGTCGTGGCAGACACATCGTCCGCTAAAATCTCGTCTGGAGTCGTCTCCTGACGCGCCGCCGGAACGGGTTCGGCAGGCTGCGCCAGTTCGCCCCAGATGGCGTCAATGGACTGGCGCAGCCGGGTATCCAGGCTGGCGTCAATCCGGCTCGGACCGCTGTCGATGAGACAGCCGCCGCGCTCGATGGCTGGATCCGCTACCCAGGTCAGGTTCTCGCCGCTGGCCTCGGCATAGGCGGCGAGCGTCGCCTGCTCGTCGGGATGCACATGCACCCGCACCGGATGATGACGGGATGGCAACTGGGCCAGCGCCTGCCGCAACACCCCCTGAATCAACTCTGGACGGAGGTTCAATTCTTCCATGATGACGCGCCGGGCCAGGGTTGCCGTCAGCGACAGCAATTCGGGTTCCAGGGCATCGACCGTGGCGGCCAGCGGATCGGCCAGCGCCTGGGCAATCCCTTCGAGCGCCGCGACGGTCTCGCGCAAGGTCACCTCCTGAGCCGTCCGCCAGCTCGCCTCGCGCTCTTCGCGCACCTGCCGTTCGGCTTCGGCCTCCTGTGCAACCTGCTCGCGCGCCTCCCGCTGCCCGGTTTCATAGCCAGCCTCATAGCCAGCCTGATAACCTGTCTCAGCCCCGATCGTCCGCGCGGCTTCCTTGATGGCCTCAACCTCCTCCACCGTCGGCTGCGGCACCACAGGCACGGGCTCGGGTTCATTCTGAGGTGGTGGCGGCGGCATCCCGACATCTGGCGGCATCCAGCGCTGTGCCTCATGGCCGGCCTGCTCAGACAGCATGGATTGAAAACGGCTCACATCAAGGTCTCCCCGCCTTTGCCACCCAGGACGATCTCGCCGCTTTCGGACAGACGGCGGGCCACCGCCAGGATCTCCTTCTGCGCCGCTTCGACATCACTGATACGCACCGGACCCTTGCTTTCCAGATCGTCGCGCAGCATCTCGGCGGCCCGTTTGGACATGTTGCGAAAGATCTTGTCGCGGAGCGCTTCTTCGGCACCCTTGAGCGCCAGGATCAGCGACTCGGTCGAAACCTCGCGCAGCAGGGTCTGGATCCCGCGATCATCGACATCGACCAGACTGGCGAAGACGAACATCAATTCCTGAATCCGTGTCGCCAGGTCTTCATCCACCTGCTGGACGCTTTCCATCACCACTGATTCCTTGGACGAATCCATGAAATTGAGGATATTGGCCGCCGTCTTGACGCCGCCGATCATGGACGACTTGGCGGTGCTCTTGCCGGAAAGCTGGCGCTCCAGAATCTCGTCGAGTTCCTGCAGGGCCGCCGGTTGCACGCCGTCGAGTGTGGCGATGCGCAGGATGAGATCGGACTGCATCCGATCAGGAAGATATGAGAGCGTTTCAGCCGACTGATCGGGATCCAGATGGGACAGCACGATGGCAACGATCTGCGGATGCTCATTGCGGATCATCTCAGCAATCGCACGCGGATCGAGCCATTTGAGCGCCTCCAGACCTTTCGAGTTGCGTCCCAGCAGGATGCGGTCAATCAGACCCTCCGCCTTGTCGTCGCCCAATGCCGAACGCAGCACGCTGCGGACATAATCGTCGGCGCCAATGCCGAGCGAGGTCTGATCCTCGACCAAATGCAGGAATTCCTCCAGCACTTGATCGATCTCGCCACGCGTAACACGCTCCAAGGTCGCCATCGCCGTGCCGATCTTCTGTACCTCCTTGGGCCCCATGTGCCGGAGGATTGCTGCTGCCGATTCCTCGCCAAGAGACATCATAAAAATCGCCGCACGCTCGGCACCCGGTCGATTGGTTGGATCAGTTGCCATCTTCAGTCAACCATATTTTCATGACTTGCACCGTTCGCTTAGGATCCTTTTGCAAGACATCACGGACCCGCTCCAGATTCAACTGCCGCTGATCAGATAACTTGGCTGCCTTCGCTGCGGTGACGGCGGATTCCTCCCGATTTAAGGATCGTGTCGCCGTACCCTCTGCATTCCGCACGTCCTCCACACCGGGCGCTGGCGCCTCTTCCGTGCTTTTCGCATGCTGCGCAGACTCGCGATCTGCCGTCTCTGCCGTTTCTGCCGTCTCCTCCCTCTCCTCTTCTCGCTCAATCTGTGGTGGGCTGTCTGCCAGCAACAGTGTTTCGTCTCCCGAAACAGCCGGCTCATCTCGCTTTGACTTGGGATTGCGAGTCGCTTCCGGGAGCGCGAGCAATAACTGCTGCAAGGTCGGCTTGACCACTCCCAACAAGACGGTCAGAGCGAATAACAAGCCACCGACGAGCTTGACCAAATTCAGAAGCCCGTTTGGATCAACTGCCATCTTCGGTCAACCATGTCTTCATGACCTGAACCACCCGCTTGGGATCCTCTTTGATCATTTCGCGAATGGTCTCAAGATTGATTTGTCGCTGATCAGGCACATTGGGTCCGGTCAACGAAGCCATCGCAGTACCTTCCTGGCTCAAAGCCAGCTGCTCCTCGTCGCCCTCTTCGCCTTCCAGTCCATCGGTGAGCGCCAGGGTTTCGTTGCCCTCCCCTTCCAGCGCCGCCACCGGTTCCGGCTCTGGAGGCTTAGGCAGGAGCTGCCGCAGGGCCGGTTTGACCACCGCCAGCAGCACGATCAGCGCAAGTAACAGTCCGCCAACGACCTTGACCAGATCCAGGAACCAGCTTTGCTCCCAGATGGGGCCGGCCGTTTCGTCGAGCGTGTCCGGCACAAAGCTGGCTGAACTCAGGTTCAGCGAATCGCCGCGTTTTTCGCTGAAACCGACCGCCTCACGCACCAGCGCACGGAGATTGTCCAGATCGGCCTCCGAACGCGGAACCCGCACGACCTCGCCCGCCTCATTCGTCTGATCCTGATAATCGACCACGACCGCCGTGGACAGACGACGAATCCCACCCGGCGTTTCCTGAATATGCGAAATGGTCCGATCGACTTCGTAATTGCGTGTCGTCTGCTGGCTGCGGCTGCTTGGCGTCGGCGGCGCGCCAGCGGCATTGGCCGCCGGTTGACCGACCGCGCCGCCCTGTGGCGGCTGATTGGTCAGGGCGCCCGGAATGCCGCCAATCGCCGGATCGTTGCCGACCTTTTCCTCTTCGTTGCTTTGCTCGGAGCGCACCGCCGTGCGATCCGGATCGAAGGTCTCCTGGGTCCGCTCGACGCGCGAGAAATCCAGTTCCGCCGCAACCTGCACCCGTACCCGGTTGCGCCCGACAATGGGCGTCAGCAGCGACTGCACACGCTCCACAAAGCCGCTCTCGACCCGATTCGTATAATCGAGGTGGTCGAGCGAGAGATTCATCTTCTTCTTGTCTTCGTCGTCGTTCGTCAGCAGACGCCCGGTCTGATCCACCACCGTCACCCGCTCTGGTGTCAGTTGGGGCACGCTCGATGAGATCAAATGCACGATGGCCCCAACCTGGGCATCGGTCAAGGTCTCATTGCCGCGCAATTGCACCACGACTGAAGCAGTCGGCGGAGTGCGCTCGCGCACGAAAACGGATCGCTCGGGCTGGGCAATATGCACCCGCGCCTGTTCCACCGGCTTGAGCGAGGCGACGGAGCGTCCCAGCTCGCCTTCGAGCGCACGCTGGTAACGGGCACCCTCGATCAGCCGGCTGGCGCCGAAGCCGGCGTCCTGCTGCAACAATTCAAAGCCGATATCGGTTTCTTTCGGGAATCCCTGGCCGGCGAGCAGCAGGCGGGTCTCGGCGATCTTCTGCTGGGGGATCTGGATCTGTCCCGACTGGCTGTCAACCTTGTAAGGCACACCCATCTGGTTCAGCGACTGCATGACCTCAGACGCCTCGGCAGGATCGATCTGGGCGAAGAGCGGGGCATAAGTGGGGCGCAGCGCCCAATAGAGGATGGCGGCCGTCACCACCAGACCGCCCGCAATCATCCCCAACAGCGCGACCTGTTTGCCGACCGGCATCTCGGTGAAGGTCTGCGCGGCGGTTGACAACGCCTCGGTGAGTGACGCCATGGATCAGTTTCTCCGTCGACCCGATCATCCGTCCGGTCAGACTTGCATGCTCATAACTTCCTGGTAGGCCGACAACAGACGATTGCGGACCTGGTTGGTCGCCTCGAAGGCGACCGTCGATTTATTCATGGCGATCATGACCTGGGGCAGGCTGACCTGATTGTCGCCGAGTTCAAAGCGGGTTTGCAGTGTCGTGGCGTCCTGCTGCACGTCGTTGACATAGCGCACCGCCTCTTTCATTTTGGAGGCGAAATCCTCGCCTTCGACCCGCCGCACCCCTGTGACCGGTGCGACCGGCGCCACGCCTTCGCTGCGCCCGGACTGCTCAATGCGACCCGACTGCGACATTGCGCGCATCTGCTGCAGGACGCTCTGGATCTGCATTTCGCTCATGCCCGGCCTCTCCTGCTTTGCGCCGCGCGCCCGGAACTCCGGGGTCCGGAATCGCCTCGATTAGGTCAGGCGCAAAGCGCCGCACCGATGATGATGGCGATAGAGCAATTTCGATGCCGACAGGAGACGGCGTTTTTTTGACGCTGCCGGAGGGTGGAAGCAAAGAAGTCGCCAGGCAGGATCGTGTGATGAAGGATCAGGGTCAGCTCACGGCGTCCGATCCGTCCCGTTCGAGCCCGAACTTGCGCATGCGTTCGACCAGCGTGGTGCGACGCATCCCCAGCCGACGGGCGGCGCGGGCAACCACCTGACTGTTCTGTTCCAGCGCGGCGACGATCATGCCACGCTCCAGGTCGTTGAGGTAGTCACGCAATTCGATCCCCTCCGGGGGCAAGACGATCGGATCGGCAGTGGGCACAAGGTCACGCGCACGCCGACGCTCCTCCAGCACCGGCAGCAACTCCACATCCAGCGGACGGAAGCGGGCCGGCAGTTGCGGCAGATCGACCAGCAGCCCCGGATACATGATCGAGAGCTGTTCAAGCAGATTCGCCAGCTCGCGGATGTTGCCCGACCAGGCCTGTCGCTCCAGATGGGCTACCACGGACGGGGTCAGCGCGGCCGGTTCCGCCCCCTGCTCGCGCAGACGCCGTTCGAGCGTCTCAATCAGCAGCGGAATATCGCTCTGGCGTTCGCGCAGCGGGGGCAGATCGATGGGAAAGACATTGAGACGGAAAAAGAGATCCTGTCTGAAATGGCCGGCGACGACGGCCGTTTCGAGATTGCGATGGGTTGCGGAAATGATGCGGGCATTCGTCTGAATCGATTTGTTCGAGCCGACCCGCTCGAAGGTGCGTTCCTGGAGCACGCGCAGGAGTTTCACCTGCATCGGCAGCGGCATGTCGCCGATCTCGTCGAGAAAGAGCACCCCGTCTGCGGCCAGCTCGAAACGTCCCGCGCGGGCTGTAAAAGCGCCGGTAAAGGCGCCTTTCTCGTGACCGAAGAGTTCGCTTTCGAGCAGATCGGCCGGAATGGCGCCGCAGTTGACCGCAACGAACGGCTTGCCGGCACGACTCGATGCGTCGTGAATGGCGCGCGCGACCACCTCCTTGCCGGAACCGGTCTCACCAAGAATCAGCACCGTGGCATCGGTTCTGGCGACCTGGGCGATCAGCCGTTTGACCGCCAGCATCGCCGGATGGCGACCCACCAGATCGGTCTCAGACGCCGGATCGGCTGTCTGTCCGAGCTGTAATCGCTGCAAAATCTGGATCACCTTGCCCGGCGTCAGTGGCGACTCGGCCAGAAAGGCGCGCCGGGTCTCGAAGGCGATGCCGTCGGTTGGCTGGCAGACCAGCGGCAGGGCGCTGGCGTGGGGCAGCACGTCGAGCAGCGCGTCCAGGTTCGCGGACGACTCGCACAGCCAGAGCCCCGCCAGGTCCGCCTGGGTCATGGCGCTCAAGGCGGTCAGCTCCCGGACCTCGCAACCCAGAAATTCGAGAATGCAGCGCGTCGTCGCACGCGCTGGATCCTGACCAAAGAGACCGATTCTCATCACCTGGGCAAATTCCGGTTGTCCGGCATCGTCAACACCATCTTCAATTCAAGCTGCCGCGATCCTAACCGCTTCGCGTCCGGTGGAAAAGCCGTTCACACCTTCGGCGCCCGGGCTTGGTAAGATCGGCGCATCGACACGACATCAACAATCTTTCCACGCCATTCACATCTCCATTTGCATCGGCTCGGATCAACAAGGTGAGGATCATGCTCTCCAGTATCGGCAATTACTATGAACGGCTTGTCATGGAACGCATCCATGACACCCTGCTCCAGCAGGACGAGGCGACCGGCAGCGACTATGTGGACGACCTGGCCTGTGTGGCGCTGAACTACCTGCCACCGCGCTATGTGCGCTATTCAATCGATCTGGCGGCCCATCTCACTGACCAGGAACACGCCACCATGCGCGAGGAGGTGGCGGACGCTGTCGGCTTCGCCATCGCAACCCTCCGGCGACGCAGCGCTGGTCGTGACGACGAGCGGGAAGGTTGAAGATGAGCGCCTACTCGGCCAGATGCTCCAGACAGCGAACCGCCTGACCGACCAGCTCGCGAAATGACTGGTAGCTGCGCGCGTCCAGATGACAGCTCTCGGTGCGCCGATCCGCGTAAACCAGTCCAATGACGCGCCCCCTGACCCACAGCGACATGACGAAAAAGCGCGTAACGCCGATCAGTTCCAGGAGAGGCACCGGGATCCGGGGGGCGAGAGCGGCCTGATTATCATCGTTGAGCCAGACGGCGGATGGCGCGTCGAGCAACCCGGCAAAGAGCCCGCCGTCCGGGCGCGACAGGCTGAAGCGGTTGAAGGAGGGCTCGAAATCGGTGCCGACCAGATATTCCGCGACCAGGGCATCCTCGCGGGCGCGATAAGCGGCAAACACCACGCGATTCAGCCCCAGGCCACGGTGCAGACCGCGCAGCAGGATCGCAAACACCGACTCGCGATCAACCGGCTCGCCCTCGCGCAGGGCGGTCATGGCGGCTGCGTAATCGTCCTGACGCGGTGCCAGACCAAACACCACCTGTCGCATTGCAGGCAGAACCGCCGGCCGACCAGTGTCATCGATCGGCAGACTCTTGAGCGGCGCCAGACCATAGTCGGCTGCCGTTCGATTGAAGTGATCCAGCACGCGGTTGATCCGCTGCGCCAGGTCGGGCAGCTCCAGTTCCAGCACGATGCCCGCCAGATGCAGGTCGTCCATCTGCATCGGATGACGCCAGGCGGAAAAGGCGTAACGGGCGATCTGGGTCGCCAGCATCACGCACAGAGCCCTCGGATGTCGCGCATTGCGGGCGCGCATCGCCTCGCGCACCATCTCGGGCAAGCCCCACTGCACCGCCAGCACATGCCCAAGATCTTCCAGGCTCTCACCCAGTGAGACATATTCGGCCTCATGCGGGAGCACATGGCAACCTTCGACTAACTCCAGATAGCGGCTGATACGGGCATCGCCATGCGCAAGCAGGAACAACTCACCCAGATTATTCAACAGTGCAGCCAGACTCACTTCGGACGGAAAGCGGTCATGATCGATCTCGGCCCAGTCGTAGGCGAATAGGGCCGCCAGCACCGCGCGCCCCGCGCTTCGCCGGTATGGAGCGAGACGTTCGGCATTCAGTACCCGCTCGTCCACGGCGGCCTCGGACTCCAGACGCAGCAGCGTCTGGGTGCCCAGCATGTGCGCCGCATCCTCCAAAGTCACCACATCCGCCCTGAAATGGCGGTGCGGCACGACATTGGCCTGTTGCAGCACCCGCAACGCCATGGCCGGATCGCCCATGAGCGCCATGGAGAGGGTTCGCAACGGTGCCAGATCATCCGTCAGCAGTCGCGCCAAACCCTGCCGCGACCGCGCCAGGATCGGCAGCTCATCCGGCACGGCATTGGCCGTCACCGCCTTCAGCCAAACTGAACACACAGTGCGCATCCCCCTGTAATCAGTATCATGAAGGGTCATCCCAGCGATCCTGAGTCAAGCAAAGAATGCCCCAATTCGCTATTATTGGCCGCCAATAACCTTCGTCACAAGCAAGCCGCCCGACCTGCAAAACGTCCCTGAGGACCTGACAGCGTGAATTTGATCCTTGGTTCCATCGTCGTATTGGGTGCCGTCCTCGGCGGATTCGCGGCGGGTGGCGGTCACGTTGCCGCCATCTGGCAGCCTTTCGAACTCATCATCATCCTGGGCGCAGCCTTGGGTGGCTTCATCATCGCCAATTCCATGGGCGTCGTCATGAAGTCGCTGAAATCCATTCCCTCCTTGTTTACCGGCTCTAAGTACAAAAAGGCCGATTATCTGGAGGCATTGGGGCTAATGTATGACCTCTTCACCAAGGCGCGCAAGGAAGGGCTCATGGGCATCGAGTCGGATATTGAGGAGCCATCCAGCAGCGCGCTCTTCCAGAAATATCCGCGCCTACTGAAAGATCATCACGCCTGCGAATTCATTTCCGATTACATGCGGCTCGTGGTCAGTGGCAACATGAATCCATTTGAGCTAGATAACCTCATGGACGTCGAGCTGACCACCCATCACCATGAGGCCGAAGAGACCTCGCATGCCGTGCAGCAGGTCGCCGACGGACTGCCCGCCTTCGGCATCGTGGCCGCTGTCCTCGGCATCGTGCATACCATGGCTGCCTTGGGCGGCCCGATGTCCGAAGTTGGCAGTCTGGTCGCCGCCGCCCTGGTGGGAACCCTCAGCGGCATTTTGATCTCCTATGGTTTCGTCAGCCCGATCGCCACCATGCTGGCGCGTTATGCGGCCGAGGAGACACGCTTTCTCTCCTGTCTCAAGGCCTGCATCCTGGCTAATGTCCAGGGTTACAGCCCGCAGGTGGCGGTGGAATTTGGCCGAAAAACCATGGCCTCCGACTTCCGCCCCAGTTTCAGCGAACTGGAAAAGCATCTGCGTGGCGGCGGCTAACAGGAGTCATCAGGCATGGCAATCGAGACCAACAAGCAGCCCATTGTCGTCAAGAAGGTGTTCAAGGGAGGGGGCCATCACGGTGGCGCCTGGAAGATCGCCTTCGCCGATTTCGCCACCGCCATGATGGCGTTCTTCATGCTGCTCTGGCTCATGGGATCGACCACCAAAGAGCAGAAAGCGGCCATCTCGGAGTATTTCAACAACCCCTCGGCGTTCGAAGGCATGAGTACCGCACCCTCGCAGTCAACCGGCGAGGGAACCGGTTCGTCACCCTCCATCATCAGTTTCGATGGCGCCATCGACATGGCCCCCGAAGCGCCGCAAACGGCAGCGCTGGATCAGGAGCGGATTGATGAGCTGGCCCAGGAGCAGGATCAGGCCCGCCTGGAGTCGCTGCAAACGGCGCTTGAAGATGCACTGGACAAGAGTCAGGCATTGGCCCCCTTCAAGGATCAGCTCCTGATCGACATCACGCTGGAAGGACTGCGGATCCAGATCGTCGATAAGGAAAACCGCTCCATGTTCGACCTGGGCAGCGCCCAGCTCAAGGACTATACGCATGACATCCTCAAGGAACTGGGCGCCATCATCAATCAGGTGCCAAACCGGATCAGCCTGACCGGCCACACCGACGCCCGCCCTCTCGAACGTGCTGGCTTCAGCAACTGGGAACTTTCCACCGAACGGGCCAATGCCGCCCGACGTGCACTCATCGCGGGCGGTATGCGGGAAGACAAGGTCGGTCGGGTGGTGGGCCTTTCCTCCACGGTTCCTTTCGACAAGACCGATCCTGACAATCCCATCAATCGGCGCATCAGCATCATCGTCATGAATAAAAAGACCGATGAAGCCGTCCAGGAAGAAACAACAACCGTAGAAGAATTGACTAAACCGAAATAATCCTCCTCGCCAAGGCTTGCCCGTCAAGCGCCGTCTCAAACAGCATTCCTCAAATCGTTCCGCGTCGTCAGGATCTTGACGCTCGCAGCCGACACCCTTTCGACATCCGGCCAACCCAGCGATGGGTGGCCGCCTCGCCACGGCTTGACTGATCGTGTTGGCCTGAATTGTGCGTTGCTTTCCGCAGACACGCCTGACAGCAGGCGGCGCATCCCGATACACAAGAGCGGAAGGTGGTTATGTTCGAATCCATTGCCGGTGGCATGTTCGCAACGCTGAGTCATCTCGATGATGCCAACATGGTCATCGGTGTCTTCACGTTCATTCTTCTCGCGTTGTTCAGTAGCGCGCTGGTCCTGATCCTGCGCAATCGCGCGCCCACCTTTTATCGCAGTGTCCCCACGCTGCTGACGACTTTCGGCATCCTTGGCACTTTTCTCGGGATTTCCACTGGACTACTGCATTTTGATGTCAACGATATCGAAGCAAGCATTCCAATGTTGTTGGATGGTCTTAAGCTTGCCTTCGTCACCAGCATTACCGGGATTCTGCTGGCCGTCTGTCTGCGTCTCATACTGGTTCTGAGTCGAGACGCGGCAGCGAATGCGGATCATCAGAACCCAACTTCCCTGGCCAATCCTGGCAATCTGACGGCGCTCGTGCAGTACCAGGCACAGGCGGCCGAGGCGCAATTAGCGGCGATCCAGCAACTGGTCCAACAGGTTGCGCGACTGGATGATCGCCTGATCCAGACCTTGGAACATCAGCATACGCAGCAGCTCGACGCCATGCGCGGCTTCGCCGATCAACTCAGCGAGATGGGGTCGCGCCAGCTCATCACCGCGCTGGAATCGGTGATCCGCGATTTCAACAGCAATCTGGGGGAACAGTTCGGGGAGAATTTCCGCCGACTGGATGCCTCGGTGGAAAAACTGTTGCGCTGGCAGGATCAATATCGTGAACACATGGAATCGCTCGGCCAGCAGCTCGACCACGCCACGGCTGGCGTGGCCAAATCCGAAGCCAGTCTGCAAGCGCTCACTGAGCAGGCCCGTCAAATCTCCTGTCACGTCGAGGATCAGGCATCGGCCATCGTCGGCCTGCGCCGCGAATCCATCGAACTGGAGTCACTGCTCGGCAGCATTGCGGACTTGCGCGACCGCGCGAAGGAGGCCTTCCCGGCGATCGATCAGCGTCTGAAGGCCATGCTGGAAAGCATCGAAAACGCCGTACTGTCGGCATTGAGCGCGCAGCAGCGCTTAGGTCAATACGGCATGGATGGCAGGTATGACGATGGCATACGTCACGCTTCACCGATGAGGGCGCATGCATGAACAGCCTGCCACTCGCTCCGCCCAAAACACCCCAGCAGGAAGACGATTTCCATTGGGTGGCCTTGTCCGACCTCATGTCATCGCTGATGATGATCTTTCTGTTTCTCGCCCTGCTGCACATGCTTCAGCTTGAGCGTTCGCGCGCCATCGAAGCGGATGTCAGAATGACGGCGGTTGAGGTGCGACAGGCCATTTACTCGGCCCTCGATCGTGAATTCAGGAAGGATTTACAACGCTGGAACGCCGAGTTTGATCGGAACAGCCTGACGCTGCGTTTTCGTGAACCGGATGTGTTATTTGATCGTAACTCGGCCCGTATCAAACCCGAGTTCGAGGCCATCCTGCGCGATTTCCTGCCGCGCTATGCCGCCCAGCTCACGCCTTTCCAGGAGGTGATCCGCGAGATCCGCATTGAGGGCCATACGTCCAGCGAATGGGCGCCCGGCAGCAGCCCGTTGGATGCCTATTTCGCCAATATGGAATTGAGCCAGCAACGCACCCAGGCCGTCCTGCGCTTCGCCTATGGCCTGGACAGACTACGCGATGAGGTCTGGTTCCGGCATCGGGTGGCAGCGGTCGGACTCTCTTCGTCACGACCGATTCGGGACGCATCCGGCCGGGAGAATGCAGCAGCGTCGCGACGGGTCGAATTCAGCGTGCTGACCAATTTCGAGGCCCGTCTGCTGGAGCCGGTCAGTCTTGCAGAGCCGGCAACCTTCGGGCGTGACCGGCTTCAGACAGAGCAGCCGCAGCGGCCTTGATTCCAGTCAGGCCATCGGGGGTATCTAAATTCGGCAATTGGAACCGCAAAGGCGCAAAGTACGCGAAGAAAAAGAACGATTACTTGGCGTTCTTTGTGTTCTTTGCGGTTCGACAGATCTTTATCGGGCTTATCCAGCCAACTGCGGATTGCGCAGGGCTTCCACGGCCAGCACCTGATGCTGCGCCTTTTCGACGCTCTCCAGGAGCGCTTCAGGACGCATGCGAACGGCCGCCCAGACAGCGGGGTCCACCGGCGGGGCATCGCGCCAGTCTCTGGAGTCGAGTTCGGCAAGATGCGCGCCGGTATTGGCCAGATGCACCAGCACGACCGGCAGACGGAAGGTTTCGGGCGCATCCAGGGGTGAATGATGGAAACGCAGACAGGCGCAGAGTACATCCGGCAGTCCCCAATGCGCCGCCAGGGCGCCGCCGAGCTGGGCGTGATCGAAGCCGAGTTCGGCGCGTTCAGCGGACTGTGGCGAGATGGAGTCAGGCTCGCTCAGACTGCGCAGGAAGGCCAGATGGGCCGCTTCCGGTGCCTGAGAGAAAAGAATCAATTGACCCAGATCATGCATCAATCCGCCCAGAAAAACGGTTCCGGCCAGATCGGGGGCCTCCAGCTCGGCCAGCAGACGCGCGATGACCGCGCAATAGGCCGAATGACGCCAGAAGACCTCCAGCGGGAGCAGATTCTGCATCGGCAGCCGCTCGGATGCCTGAGTCACGGCGCCGGCAATCACCAGCCGTCTGAGATGATCGCGCCCCAGCAGCATGATGGCGCGCTCGACCGAATCCACGGTACGGGCCGGCGCAAAGGCCGGACTGTTGGCCAGACGCAGCACGATCGCCACCAGCGCGGGGTCATGCGCCAGCAGCGCCGCAATCGCCGACTGGCGGCTGTCCGGATCGCTCAGCAGCTTCAGTACTTCGCCGACCACCCGGGGGATGGCCAGCAGACGACCGGTGCGCTGCACCAGGGTATCGAGAGTCATGGATGACACGCGCGCATACTCCAACACAGACAGGCTGGCGAGAATCGTGGAAGCATAACAGTCGGAATGCCCCTGAACATATCGACCGGCATCACATGTTGAACATGGATTTCAGCGCCGCCAGCGACTCACCGCTGTCGGCAAGCTCGGCAATCGGCTCGCCGGGCGGCGGCGGCGTCAGACCGAGCGTTTTGAACGCGGCCACTTCTGTCGCATCGGGATGTGGCCGACCTTCGCTTTGCAGGACCGCCCAGCGGGCCACCATGGCGATGCTCGCGTAATCCGGCTCGCCGGCCAGGTAATCCCAGTTGCCGAACTGCTCGGCCACCGCGACCAGATCCTCGCCCAGACCCCAGTAATTGATCACGAGCACGCCAGTGATGCTGCTCAATTTCGCAACGAGCCGTTCGATCTGTTCAAGCTGCGGGTTGGGATCGCGCATTTCGATGAACTGGATGATGGGCACGGCACCAATTCCCGCCACCAGCCCGGCCAGCAACGCACGCTCGCGATGCAGCATGTTGAGGACATCCGACAGGACATAGCTGAAGGCCGAACAGAGCACACCGTCGGTCCAGACCGCCTTCATGGCCTCGCGCGTCACCTCGTGTCTGGCCTTGAAGGTCTGGCGCAGCGCCAGACTGGTCGTCAGCATCCGGGTGTTGCGAAAACCGAGACGCATCACCGCATCGCGCACCGAAAGAATCTCTTTGGTACCACGAAACAGCGGACTGTTGGTCGCATGGAGCAGCGCACCGGCAATGGTGCCATCGCGCTGGATGACCTCGGTGAGCTCGGTCACTCCGGCATCCGGATCGTTGGTGAGTTCCTGAATCTTCAGTGCCACCTCGGGTCGCGCCGGCAGCTCCAGTCGGTTGCTGGTGATGAGACCATAGAGTTCGGCGAGAAACTCACCTTCGGTGGAACTGAGTTCGATGTCACTGACTTCGAGGCTGGATGCAAGCGCCGATTCCAGGGCGGAGACCGGCATCCGCAGTACGATGCAGGGGGTCTCGGTGATGACGCAATCGCCTGGATCCTCGGAATCGCTGAACAGATCGATCGGCTCGCTGAGTCCCTGATAGCTTTCCAGACGCTCGCCAATGCCGTTGATCATCCGTACCGCATGCCCATCGATCAGAAAGAGCCGGTGTCCTGCGATATCCGTCACCCGAATCCGCTTCTTGGGGGCAAGCCCGCCCACACGGCATTGCGTGGATAGTTCCTGGAGAGTGGTCTCTGAAAGATCGCGGGTCAGGTCGATTTCCGTCAGGAGCGACAAAACCTCTGATGTCTGCTGCATGGGTGGATTCCTGGATGAACAAAACGGCTCTTCACCCCTAGTCTAGCAGCATCGGGCGGCAAACTGATGCCACCGCATAAACTGGATTGACCGTCAAAAAGCAGATCGTCGCCCCCCGCTGATGCCTGTTCGTGGCACGCACGATCCGCGTTGGAATCAACTGAACCGCGCCCAGCACGGTATGCGATGTTTTTTGGATCAGATCGGCCCCAGCAGACTCAAAGAATTGTCGGGGCCGACGTAAAAGGGTAACCATCCCCCGGCAGAGCCGGGGGCTTTGAATTCGTGAGCCGCTCAAAGCGGCAAGGGGTCGCTAACGCGGCCCCACGGTTTATTGGGCCGCCTAAAGGCGGCAGATCAGCGCCACAGATTCAACTGCTCAAGTCGCTGACCCTCGGCCTCTTGGCGCTGTATGTACGTTCGGATCGTGGCCTCATCGCGACCTACCGTCGAGACAAAATAGCCACGTGCCCAGAAATGCTGACCACGGTAATTGCGTTGCCGCTCGCCGTAGACTCGTGCCAAGTGGATGGCGCTCTTCGGAGACGGCGTACTTCGGTGGAATCGAGATCAGCATGTGAACATGGTCGGCCATCAGATGCCCTTCTTCGATGCGACATTCCTTGTGGCTCGCAAGCTTGTGGAACACCTCTCCGAGATGTGACCGCAACTGTCCATACAGAACCTTTCGGCGACACTTCGGAATTGTCGCATCCCGTATGATTATATCCCGAACAGGAGCTATCCTTTGTTCCAGGCTCGCGAGGCGCTGCGCACACTTGGCGATGAGCTGAGGCGGACCAAGCGCCCACTGCCAACGACGCCCTCACCGACCTGACGGGATACCTGACCATGAATCTGAACCTGCATCGCAACGCCCGCACCACGCCCGCCATTCGTCAGGAATTGCGGGAGTCCACCAAGTCGGAGCGCGAACTGGCGCGTGAATACAACCTGAATCGCGCCACCGTGCGCAAATGGCGGCGACGCGAAACCGATCAGGATGCCTCCCACCGTCCACACCGGATTCATGCCACCCTGAGCTCCGTGCAGGAGCAGGTGGTGGTGGCGTTACGCCAGACCCTGCTGTTGCCGCTGGACGATCTGTTGGCGGTCACCCGGGAGTTCATTCACCCCGCCGTCTCGCGTTCGGGCCTGGATCGCTGTCTGCGGCGTCACGGGGTGTCCAACCTCAGCGCCCTGATCCCGCAACCCGAAGGGGAAACCCAGCCGGTCAAGACCTTCAAGGATTATGAACCCGGTTTTGTCCATAAGGAATTCACCGACCGCTTCTGCGCGACGGGCGAGCGCGAGCCGACTGGACGCCATCTTTTCGACCAGGGCTGCGCGCATCACGGCATCGAACACCGACTCATCGCCCCCCGCCACCCGCAGACCAACGGCATGGTGGAACGCTTCAACGGGCGCATCGCCGAGGTGCTCGCCACCACCCGCTTCGATTCCGCGCAGAACCTCGCGGACACCCTCACGGGCTATGTGCGGTTATACAATCACCAGATCCCGCAGTCAGAGCATACCGCCTGATTCCAAGCCAAGATGCCCGAGCCATGCCTGAAGTGCACCCGCAATTTCTCACTGATCCAGACGGTGAACGGCTGTCGCTCCCGCTGCCCATCGCCGAAAACACAGACGCCACACTCCCGCTCACGCTTTGCGCAAATAACCGTTCGGACCAAATAGTGTTGATCGACTCAAGTGTCGATTGAAGTATCGACAGGAGGGTTCACCAACGTGCAGGCACGCCATGCAAGCCCCTCCCGCATCGGTGCATCCCGGATCCAATGCGCAACGATGCTCGTCATACATGACGGCGTTGAGTAGAGGATGCAGCTCTGTCTCGAACACGGCTTGAAGCCCACCCAGTACGAAATCCCCTCGCGCCGCCGCGTAGATGAAGAATCCAAGGTGCAGTGGTACCAAGAGTTCGGAGAGGGCGTTTCGATCGATGCCGGCATGAACAGCGGATATCCTCAGGAACCGATGTGCATAGGAATGCACGAGGCAGAGGAGCGAACTCCCAACGGAACCCTCATGCGTCTCTGTCGAAGACGGCAGCCGAGCGGCTTCCAAAATCGCGATGCGCGCCGTGCGGTCGTCCGTCCAAGTTGGGAGATCATGGCCCATGGCAACGAGCCAGTCGGCGACACGCACTGGATCCAGTCGAACGAACAGGGCCTCCGTCTCCGCGATATCCGCATACACCTTGTACCCTTGTCCGTGTCGACCCTTATAGGGAACAAGTCTTCCCGCTCCGGGGTCATGGGCGCCCCGGGTATAGCCGAAGTGGCCCGTGAGCACGGGGAACCGCTCGATCAAGTCGAGAGCGGACAAGCCGGCGGAACCTAGGGCATCGGGGTAGCGATGCCGGTAGAGCATCCCGAGTTCACTGGCTGCGTCGGTTGCGTCGATCAGATCCTCGATTCGAATTCGAGATTCCAGCGTCGCCAGCGCAATGGTCACGGCCTGGGCCTCTGCGTCCTCTTGCTGACCAGCGGAAAGAACGATGTCCTGCCCTTGGATCCCACCCGAGACAGTACCGGCGATGTCCAGCATCTTGTCGATGACCTCGACCGACAATCCCTGCCCCTCCAACTGCCGGCGCAAGGTCTCACGACTCGCGGGCACCTCTTCGACGGTTCTCGTGGACATTCCATCGACGACCCACGACAACGCCTTGGGTGGGCCTCCTGCTTCGGCGATCGCCCGGATACGCTCGCGCGACGGAGGATTGACGATCACGATGCTCCGGGCCGTATAGACCGACGATGCCCGATGCGGTTGGAAGACGAGATTGCCTTGGCCGCAATGGCACGGGACATGGCCGAATCCGCGTCGGATCTCCCGATCGCAGACCGGACACTCGAACCGGATCTCAGTCGCCGACGAGGTCCCGGGGAAGACGACACGAACTTGCTTGTGATCTGGGCACTTCGGGATCCAGGGTGCCCGTAGCGCTCCGCATTTGTCGTGATAGCCCACGAAGAAGAGTTGCCCCTTCTGCCCTCTGGCTCCGCAAGGACAGGTTGCATCCGGCGTCTCGTGAATCCGTTTGCAAGCCTTGCATATCCACGAACGAGGGAAGGGTTCGACTTCGACGCCATTGTTCTCATCGAGCGTCAGCACCTTGATCTCCGCTCCAGCGTGCAGGTGCTCGACATAACCCGCGTCCATGCCCGCCAGCCGCCAAGGGGTCGCCTGGCGAATGATCTCGCGGCGCAGGGCCGCCGAATCGATCTCGCTGCGCACCTTGGGATGCCGCCAATCCTTGACCTTCCAGACTCCGCCACGCAGGTCGACCGTTTGCTCCGGCAGGAAACCGAACAGAATCTGGGAGGCGCTTCGTGACTCTCTCATGTCGTCGTCTCCTTCAGACTCTGGTTCCGATGACGGGAACTTGCTTCTCGACATCTCGTAATGACAGCATCGGAGGCCCCGAAGGAGACAGGTCGGACGGGAAGCGAGCGTCATTGGGCGGTGTCGACACGTTGTGACGCAGTTCCTCGAACCAGATCGCCAAGTCTCGCTTCAATGGCTCGTCGAGGTCGCTCTGCAATTCCAGGGTCGCCTGCATCGCTTCGAGTTCGGCGGTGAAGTCGAATCTTCCACTCGCCACGTACTGCTTGAATGCCTGCACTGTCGTCAAGGGCATACCAGCTACGGCTTCATGGATCATCAGCAGACGCGCCAATTCCAGGCCAGCGATCGTTCGATCGAGCACCCTGCGGCTGCGTTTCGTGACGGGGATGGGTTCGACGAACCGATCGCCCTGCGCAATGAACTGCGGGAAGGAGCGATAGACCCCGGCATCACGTTCTCGTCCGATCTTGTGGACCACGAAGACGATTCCCGGATAACGACGCCCGACCCGCGCGGTCGCCTGGATGAACTCGGCGGCCGACAAGGGGATGCCCAACATGACCATCACGTTCAAGCGATCCACGTCCACGCCGTGGGACATCATGGACGACGCCGAAATGATATGAAGCCGTTTCTCGAACTCGGCTTCCGGACTCTGCAAGCGTTCGAGGATCTCCCTGACCTCACCGAAGTCCGTCTTACCGGTCAAGGTTGCCGTATTGATCTGGCCGGGGACGATTACCTGCGTCTCCATCGATCGCATCACGGCTTCGAGGTCGCGCAGTGTATTTCCATAGACGACGTTGGTCCCATACAGGGACAGCAGATCCCCGGCGGACGATGGATCGACCCCGATTTCCGCACAAATCGAGACGGGATCTTCCGCAAGCCCTCTCAATGCGATCTGCAGTTCCGTCAGTAATCGGTCGACCGTGTATTCGAGGGTCACCCCCCGAGGTGCGATCGCGATGAAGCGTCGCATCAGGCCGCTCGAGTCCGACGTCCAGAATCCACCTCCCGAACGTGGTGGAGGTACGGGAAAGACGCGAGCCGATCGGCGGTACAGGACATCGACCTGCTTCTCGTAGCCCGTGAGCGTTGCGGAGGACGCGAGGATCTTCGGCTTGCGACCGCAGAGTTCCTTCTGGAGCGCGTCATACAAGGCTTCGTAGTGTGAATCGACCGCACCCAGACTATCCCGCAGTAAATGCAGTTCGTCTTGTAACCGGAACGAAGGGCCGTAACGCTCGGCATCCATGGGCAGGGCTTGCGAGGTACCCTGACAGCCTGGCACGAGACAGCCGGACGGTCGCGAGCTTCTCGGAGCATAGGTATAGCCATGCCCTTCCTTCGAGCACACACCGCGCGGTGCACCGACCATCCCCCGCATGGATGCCTGTATTGCGATGGATGCCGCCTTGTCGAGCGTGCCGACGACGATGGTCGGGAGGAACCTGTAGATCTCCTCATCCACGACATAGACCGGCAACGCCCGGCCCGCTGAAGCGCAAGCGGAGTCGTTGCAACGGTGCTCCAGCTTCCAGAGGCGGCGATCGAAAGCCATCACGATGGATCGCTGATGACAGAACGGGCAGTACTCCAGGATCTGATACCGTGCCGGCATCTGGTCGTCATCGGGATCCGCTTCGCCAGGCTTGGGTTTCTCAGGGATTCGGTTGGGGGTCGCCGTTTGTCCGACGAAGAATCCGAGCGAAAAGGGGGCGCCAGGAATCCGCATTTCTCGGCGGACCAGCTCTGCTGCCGCGATGGCGTCCGCGAAGCGCTGAGTCTGCTGCAATGAGAGCATCCGCAACGGGAAGCGGCTCCAAGCCGTGATTCCAGACACCTTGCCCGTCAGTCGATCGTAGAGCGCAGCCGTGACGAGTAGTCCGAGATAGGTCTCCGTCTTGCCACCGCCCGTCGCGAACCAGACGACATCCACGATCTCGGATTCGTCATGAACATCGACGATCGATCGGAGGTTGGCCAGGAGGAAGCCGAACTGGAAGGGGCGCCACGCATCGTATTTACCATTGGCGCTATGCGACATCGCACGGTTCATCCCCTGGAAAGCACGCAATAGCCGTTCGTTCGACCGTAAGAGTTCGATGCCATTGGTGAGTCGTTCGCACTCATCCTCGAACTGGGCCGCCGCCTTGGATGCCTGCATCCGCATCTCCGCCGACCAGTCTTCTTCGGCTGCTCGCAGATCCAGGATGTCAGCCGCCCAATTGGCCCGTCCCCAGCGCCGGAGGCACGATAGAAGGGCTTCTGCCGGTGAAATCGGGTCTAGCGCCAAGTCGTCGAACCGCATGGTGGGCATTTGCTCATCCACGCTCCAGTAATGTGGTCTCCGGCGATCGACCGTCACGGCGTCCTCGGTGACGAAGACACCAGTGTCCAGATGCTGGACACCGCAGTTGATGCCGTAAGCGGGCACCCGTCGATCGTAACGGAACGAGTCCTCCAGCGATTCGAGCATGAAGGGCGTCGGCTCCAATCCTTCCAACCGCATCTCGCATTGATAGAGCCGGGTATCCTTGAATTCCGAGTGCTCCTTGGGAGAACAGTTGACGAGCGAGATCGTCAGTTCATGGTCGCCCGACCGTCCGATCTCGACATCTACGTCGATCCGTGCCGAGAGCCCTTGGCGTCCCGTCACGTCTTCGAGTGCACGAGCGAATTCGTCCTCCCCGAACCTATGCGCGCCGATCTGCGCAGGCACGTCCACCGTCGTTCGCACATCCGCCGCGTTGGTCTTCCGCCACTGCCGTTCGGACTTGTCCCAGAGCCATACTCGGCACGAAGCAACGACATGGAAGTGCCAAGGCCCGTTCTGGGCCGGTTTGACCTTGATACCGAAAGCACAGGGCTCTAAACGTTCCCCCCTGTCCCCCCAGTCGCTCTCGATCACAGCTTCGGCAGATTGCAATCGACCCAGCCAGTACTTCCCCGATGGCTCGACCGTCAGCAGATCTTCACGATCACCCCGGCCGGCAAGAGTCATGCGCTGCGCCAGCCAATCGACGAATCTCTCGCGATCAGACTCAAGAGTCATTCTCGTTACCCCCTAATCCTGCTGGTCTAGGTGTCGTCCTGGCATTTCCTGCCTTCATGAATCCAGGAATTCTCGGAGTACAGTCCCACGACTCGGATGCCTGAGCCTAGCGAGGGCTTGGGCTTCTATCTGCCGGATCCTCTCACGGGTCACCCCAAACATCAGTCCGATCTCTTCTAGAGTCGCTTGATATCCGGAAGTGCTCAACCCGAACCGAAGCCGCAATATATCGATCTCGCGCTGTTTCAAACCGCCCAGCGCATCTTCGACGCATCTCGCAAGCTCACTGCGCTCCAGTTGATCCGTCGGCGATGGGAGATTCGACACGAGACTATCCATCAGCGTGAAATCGTCGTGCCCTTCGATCGGATCGTCCAACGATGCTGGTACGAAACTGGCGACTTGCTGGATGAAGTGCACTTTATCGATGGTCCAGGCCAATTCATCGGCAAGTTCGTGCATGCGGATGCGTCTTTCGGGATGCGTCTGCTCCAAGAGACGGCGCGCCCGTCTGAAGCGGTGTACATCCAAATAGGCATGCACGGGAAGTCGGATAGTCGCCCCGCGGTCGGCGATCGATCGTGTGACGGATTGCCTGATCCACCACATCGAGTAGGTGGAGAACCGATAACCGAGCGCATGGTCGTATTTGTCCGCCGCACGCATCAACCCGGTGACGCCTTCTTGGAAGAGATCATCCAGGCTTAGATCGGAAAAGCCGACAAAAGGTATGGCAACATGGAGAACGAGTCGGAGATTCGCCATGACCATGGCTTCCTTCGCGCGTTTGGCCCGTTCGATGACACTGTCATGTTCCTCGGATCGTGATATGCCGGCATCCAGTTCATCCTGGGCGCGGCGTCCGAGTGCCATGCGACGCCCCAGATCGACTTCTTCCTCGGCAGTCAGGAGTTTGGTCCTCCTGATGTGCCACTTCAAAGCGAGGTACTCATGGACCTCTTCGCGGTCGGTAGGGAGATAGGCGTCAGCATCGAAGTCCTTGATCTCAGAGTCGTCAAGACTCTCGGGCTCTTCCTCCAAGCTGATGCCCAGTTCGCTCAGTTGCCGAAAGACCTCGGCGCCTTCCTCGACGCTGAGTTGTCGCTTCTCGAATAGTCTTTCGACATGATCTTTGGGCAGAGATCCATCACGTCGGTCATGATCTGCAACCAGGTCTTTGACAACCCTGTCTATTCTCGACTCGTCCACACTTCCTCCGTCGCTGATCCTGAAAATCCCTCCTTCCGTGGATGTGCTGCATGACTGAAGAGCATTCCCGTCACTGGGAATCTGATTTGCGTCCTTGATCGGTTCGGCGAGCCCGAACCAAGCGGGCGAGCCTGGCGACGACCTCGTCCGGATCTTCATGCTCCCAGACTCGTACGACCTCCCACCCGGCTTTCTCCAGCCGAGCATTCGTGTCTCGATCACGTCGCTGATTGGTTTCGATCTTTTCGCGCCAGAAGGCGGAGTTGCTCTTCGGCGCAGTCCCATGCTCGGGGCAACCATGCCAGAAACATCCATCTACGAAGATGGCGATGCGAGTCCGAGTGAAGACGATATCAGCTCGTCGACGGGGTTGGTCGGGGAGTGGATAATCAACACGGTAGCGCAATCCAAACGCATGGAGGCGGCGTCGAATTCGCATCTCCGCCGAGGTATCCCGAGGACCAGTTCTCGCCATACGGCGACTCGCCGCCTCGGACGAGGGCGCCGGTCCCTTGCTGGTCAAGAATGACTCCGCACCATACTCACCCAATCGCCTTCGTTGCCTTGAGCCAACTGATACGCTCAATGCTTGATCATATTGTGAGATTCAGGCGAGCCTAAATTCAACTCCAATAAATGCCTCAGGATACTCCGAGCAATGGCGCGACCCAGATCGACTGGCACGGCATTCCCTATCATTCGACCGAGCGGAGCGAATTGAACCGGCTCGTGGGGCTGAACGAATTGGTAGTCGAGGGGAAAACTCTGAAGGATCGCCGCTTCGCGCAATGAGATCGCCCGATTCTGGTCCGGGTGTCCGAAGCGCCCATTTCCATAGCCGTGGCATTGTGTCGTGATCGTCGGCGCGGGCTTGTCCCACTCCATCCGTCCATAGACACTCGGGTAGGTCCTTCCAGTGGATTCCCTATGGCAATCGGCGATCAGATGCTCTGGCCAGTCACGCCACGATCCCCCCGGCTTCGATTCTTTGATCCTTTCGAGGTTCTTAGGCGACAAGGATGAGGCCGTATGCAACCTGTCGGCCGATGCGCATTCACCGGCTTCGATCTGTTCTAGGCCAAAGATCGCGTCCTTGACACTGCGCGGTTCTGCGTGAGTCGGCTCGATCATCCGGATCGGCCCATGGCGGGACGCCAGCAAGACCAAACGCTTCCTCGTCTGAGGCACGCCATATCGAGCACACTCGACGACGTCACTCCAGACCTCGTACTCGAGATCTTTCAGTCTGGCGACGAAGTCTCCGAAAACAGCATGGCGCACGACTCTGGGCACGTTCTCCATGGTGACGATATCTGGTCCGATCCCTTCCACCAAGCGGGCGAACTCATATAGGAGGCTCCATTTGGCATCTCGATGCGTTTCGTATCGCTGACTGTAAGTCGAGAACGGTTGGCAGGGTGCACATCCAGCAAGAACGCGGAGTTGATTTGGTACGAAGAGGCCGTCGACCTCTTCGACAGTCATATCGGCGACGTCTCGTTCGAGAAAGGTAGCATTGTTATTGTATTCATAAGGGAAGCGACAGAGATGATCCGAATCGATCCCGGCGACAACGAGGAGCCCCTCTCGGATAAACCCATGCGTAAGTCCTCCGACCCCACAGAAGAGATCGACGCAGCAGGCCTGAATGTTCGACGGAATCGGAACCATCTGTTCAGCTCCTTTTCGCCATAAGTAGTCCCCTTCTCTCAGCAGAAGCTGATACCAACCCGATTATATTACACGAATCGATTGGGCCAATGATTGGGCTCCGATCTCGACAGAGGACATTGATCGATATCAAGATCCATTGTTGGATTCGTTTTTTCCTTTGGAAGGATACGACACGCACAATGATCAGTCCGCAGAAACCGAAGGTTCCTTCAGGGCCGAGAGCCGAGGATGACTCAGTCGAATCCGACTGAAGGTCTAAGTTTAGGAGAAGGGCTAGAGTCGCTTGAACTGGGAGAGCCAGGGACAAAAATCCCCGGAAATGCACCAGAGCAAGGGACCAGCAGGCATAAAAAATCCCCGTGTCTCAGCGAAACACGAGGATTTTCAACGCTTATTTGGCTCCCTGGGACGGGCTCGAACCGCCGACCTAGTGATTAACAGTCACCCGCTCTACCGACTGAGCTACCAGGGAATGTTGCGAGCCCGGAATATTAGTGACCTTTCAGCCTCAAGTCAAGCCCCCGCTGCCACGTTGGCGATGCGCTCCACGGCCTGCTCCAGATTGGTGGGGCTGGTGGCGATGGAGATGCGGAAACAGCCTTCCAGTCCGAACGCGGAGCCGGGGACGATGGCGACGCCGGCCTGTTCGATCAGGTACTCGGCCAGTTCCAGGTCGTTGTTGACGCCGGGCAGACGCTCGATCAGGCCGGTGGCCTTGGGGAAGACATAGAAGGTGCCGTCGGTCGGCAGGCACTCGATGCCGGGGATGCGGTTGAGCCGGTCGACGACAACATCGTGACGTTCCTTGAATGCCCTGACCATCATGCCGATGAAGTCCTGCGGGCCTTCCAGCGCGGCCTGGGCGGCGACCTGCGAGATGGAGGTCGGGTTGGAGGTGCTCTGGCCCTGGATCTTCTTCATCGCCTTGATGATGTCGGTGGGACCGCCGGCATAACCGATGCGCCAGCCGGTCATGGAATAGGCCTTGGAGACGCCGTTGAGCACCAGGGTGCGGGGCGTCAGGTCCGGGCAGGCATTGAGGATGTTGACGAAGGGCTGCTCCAGGCGCCAGCGGATGTGCTCATACATGTCGTCGGTGGCGATGACGACCTGCGGGAAATCGCGCAGCACGGCGCCAAGCGCCGCCAGTTCGGCGTGGCTGTAGGCCATGCCGGTGGGGTTGGAGGGACTGTTGATGACGACCAGGCGGGTCTTGTCGGTGAGCGCGCCGCGCAACTGGTCGGGCGTGATCTTGAAGGACTGATCAGCGCCGGCATGCACCAGGACCGGAACGGCGCTGGCCAGCAGCACCATGTCGGGATAGGACACCCAATAGGGCGCCGGGATCACGACCTCGTCGCCCGGATTGAGCAGGGCCTGGGCGAGATTGAAGAAGCTCTGCTTGCCGCCGCACGAGACCAGGATCTGATCGTGGCCGTACTCCAGCCCGTTATCGCGCTTGAATTTGTCGATGACGGCCTGCTTGAGTTCGGTGGTGCCGTCGATGGCGGTGTATTTGGTGAAGCCCGACTGGATGGCGGCGATGGCGGCGGCCTTGATGTGGTCGGGGGTGTCGAAATCGGGTTCACCGGCCCCGAGTCCGATCACGTCCTTGCCCTCGGCGCGCAGCGCCTTGGCGCGGGCGGTGATGGCAAGGGTCGCAGACGGCTTGACGGCCTGAACGCGGGCGGCGAGTTGAATGGTCATCGATGGTGGTCTCTGAAATGTCTTGATGGTGGCTGGATTGGGTGTTGCAGGAGGCAATCATAGCGAAACGCTCGCCTGGCGGCACGTCGATCATCTTGCGGGCATGTTTTGATGGTGTGCGATACTCATCGCTGCGCCAACCGCCAACCGCTTCTGACCCATGCCCCTTAGTCCGCATCCGCTCCCCGATCTTCGCGCCCGGCTCGACGAACTGGAGACCGCGCACCTTTACCGCCGTCGGCGCGTGCAGGATGCGCCCCAACAGCCGCAGGCGCTCATCAATGGCCGTCCCATGCTGAGTTTTTGCAGCAACGATTATCTGGGGCTCGCCAATCACCCCGAGGTCATCGCTGCACTGCAACGCGGCGCGGCGCGCTGGGGGGTGGGCAGTGGGGCGGCGCATCTGGTGAGTGGTCACAGCGCGGCCCATGAGGCGTTGGAGGAGACGCTTGCGGCCTTTACCGGATACCCACGGGCGTTGCTGTTTTCCACCGGTTACATGGCGAATCTTGGGGTCATCGCGGCGCTGGCCGGGCGCGGCGACAGGGTCTGTGAGGACCGTCTGAATCATGCCTCGCTGCTGGATGCGGCCTTGCTCGCGCGGGCAGACCTGCGCCGTTATCCGCACGCCGACGCCCCCGCGCTCGCCCGTCTGCTGGGCGATGCGGCAACACGGCTGATTGCGACCGATGGCGTCTTCAGCATGGATGGCGATCTGGCCCCTTTGCCGGCACTGACGCAGATCGCCCATCGCGCCGGGGCCTGGCTGCTGATCGACGATGCACATGGTCTTGGTGTGCTCGGACGTGGCGGGCGCGGCTCGCTGGATCATTTTGGGCTTGCCCCCGATGCGTCCACCATCCTCATGGGCACACTGGGCAAATCATTTGGCACCTTCGGCGCCTTCGTTGCCGGTTCTGAGGATCTGATCGAGACCCTGATTCAGCGCGCCCGACCCTATATCTACACCACGGCCAGCCCGCCGGCACTGGCTGAGGCGACCTGCGTCAGTCTGGGGCTCGTCGAGCGCGAGGACTGGCGCCGGGAGCGGCTCCGCGCGTTGATCGCGCGTTTCAGACAGGGGGCGGCCCAACTCGGACTGCCGCTCGCCGATTCGCAGACGCCCATTCAACCTTTACTGGCCGGCAGCGCCGCACGTGCGCTGGCCTGGAGTCAGGCATTGGAAGCGCAGGGCATTCTGGTGAGCGCCATCCGTCCGCCCACAGTTCCCGAAGGCACCGCCCGACTGCGCATCACCTTCTCCGCCGCGCACACCGAAGCCGATATTGATCGCCTGCTCGGCGCACTGACCCGGATCCTCGCCGATGAGTTAAGCGGTGGGTTATTTCGACCTCTGGAACGCACCGGTAACGCTGGCCATCGCCTATGAGGCCGCCCATTTCGCCAGTGAACAAGGACGGATCCCAATGCCCAGTCTGCATCGCATCATCCTGATCAACACCCACCTCCAGGGTCTGGACGGACAACCCTGTCGGCCGTGCCGGCCGCCGCTACGGACGGCAAGAGCGTCGCCTACCGCCTGGTGCACAAAGCATTCGACCTAGACGACTATACCCGCGCCCGCCACGGCGACACCCTGAGCTGTCTCAGCATGGCCGAGTTGAGCCGTCAACTCAAGCAGGCCGGTGTGACCGTCAGTAGATTGCTCAGTACCATCGACTACCGGACATCCTGCAGAATGATCGCTGCCAGGTTGCCGCGCGCGCGGCATACGGCCGGCGGGCATGGTTGTATGGCTCGCGCTCGCGCAAGAACTGCTGAGGTTACGGGTGACAACGCATGGGTTGTCCAATATAATGCGCGCTTGGCTGAGTGGCAGAGTGGTTATGCAGCGGCCTGCAAAGCCGTGCACCCCGGTTCGATTCCGGGCTCAGCCTCCAAACACCCCTTTCAAGACATTCCAAGACGTTTCCCAGACCGGCCTAAGTGCCGGTTTTTCTTTGCCTGTTTATTCTTTAACTGCCAAGTCACGCAAGGCCATAGGCCAGCCAGGTGCAGCGACCCAACGTGATAACCATACATGCCCTTTCGGTTGCCTTTCATCAGTAAAGATGGCAATCAAGGGGACAGGATGAGCATCACGTCAAGCCGCATCAAGTCCCGTGAGATGCATTAAACCGCGCCCAGCACGGTATGCGATCTTTGTGGATCGAATCGGCCCTGGCAGACTCAAGGATTATCGGAGCTGGCGCGGTTTAAGATGTCACCCCCAATACAGACAAACAGGACAATAAAAAACCCGCACTTAGGCGGGTTCTCGGATCGTGCTGGACATGCCTGGATGCTTGATTGGTGGAGCCGAGGGGGATCGAACCCCTGACCTCCGCATTGCGAATGCACGGCCCCCGTGCAACAGCTTTCTTATTCAACACGTTAGCGCATCCGCCCCGCGCCTTTCGTGACTCAACGTGACTCAAGCCGCCCCAACGTGACCCGAGCGCGTCACGATTGTGTCACGCTCGCACCAGCAAATAACCGGCTACCACATGATCGCCGATTTCCACGCTACCGCTGACTGCGCGGGCATCACGCAACACAAGACGAACGCGGCTGAACATCAGTTCGCGGGATCGCCTCGCCGCCCACAGTCACCGCGCGCAACGTCAACAACAGTTGCACATAGCCCTCCTTGCTGACCGGAAACGGGCTGTCGAGCGAGCGCAGCATGGCCCATTCATCCGGGCGGATCTTCAGCAACGCCAACAACCCCTGATCCTGCGCCAGCGCCAGCAGGCCGGGCGCGGTTCGGTAGTCCGACAAGACCGCAATCCGCTGGTCTTTCTGCCATGCTGACGGTGGCCCAGACTGTTCCGCTTCCATCGCGGAATCGTCGGGATCCACGCGCAACGCAGACACCGGCAGATCAAGCGCCTTCGCCAAGCGTTCGAGGACATCATCTGACGGCTCGCGCTCGCCGCGCTCAATTAACGCAATAAAGGGCTGGGAGATCCCGGCCAATTCACCGAGAGCCGTTTGTGACAGTTTCGCATGCAAGCGAGCAGATTTTAAACGAGGACCGATCATAGCTGAATACCTGGCAATAATAACCCAAGTATGACACACCGTAATCTGTAATAATGTGTTATAATACAACCTTTTTAATAACAATCTTAATTAGGAGACGGTATGAACATTGGCAACAAGATCAAGACGGTACGCCTGGAAAACGGGCTGACGCAATCAAAACTCGCGAATGAGCTACCCGTCACACAAGGCTACCTGTCGCAGATTGAAAACGGGATTAGAACGCCAAGCATTCAAACGCTGGACGCCATTGCCAAACGTCTGAATGTCAAAGTTGCGGATCTGATGAAGGAGGCTTAAGACATGCGCAGGCAAACAAAACGTGAATTCACGGGAGTTATTGCGCCTGAAATTATTACATGGATTGTAATTATATCTGAGGGCGCTGTTATATCTGCGAGCCGCCTGCGATGAGCCTCTCAGCCATTCAATGGGCGTGGACCCAACAAGGATGCAGCCCTGGCGCAAAGCTCTTGTTGCTCGCGCTCGCGGATCACTGCAACGGCACCACCAACGGCTGCGAATGCTGGCCCAGCCTCTCCCGACTCGCCGACATGACGGGATTATCAAAAGCCAGCATCTGCCGCCACACCGACGAACTGGAGCGACTCGGGCACATCCGACGCGACCGCACAGATGGACGCGCATCGACCATTTATCACCTGACGATCCGGCCCGAGACAAAAGACACCCTGTCTCACGGTGAGACACCCCCTGTCTCACACAGAGACACCCCCCTGTCTCATGGTGAGACACCCCCTGTCTCACACAGAGACACCCCCCTGTCTCACGGTGAGACACCCCCTGTCTCACACAGAGACACCCCCCTGTCTCACGGTGAGACACCCCCTGTCTCACACAGAGACACCCCCTGTCTCACGGTGAGACACGAATCAGGAATAGAACCAGGAAGTGAACCGGTAAAGCAGAGAGCAGGCAAAAAATCGCCATCTGCAAACGGCTCGCGCCTAACCCTCTCGACCCTCCCGGTCGAGTGGGACACCTGGGCGCGCACCGAACGCCCGGATCTCGACCCCCAACGCACCTGGGCACTCTTCGCCGACTACTGGACAGCCAAGCCGGGCGCCAGCGGCTGCAAAGCCGATTGGTTCGCCACTTGGCGTAACTGGGTGCGCCGCGAACAGGGCCAAGCCAGCCGCACCAACCGCACCGGAGGACAGCGCCATGCCGCCGCTTCAGAATTTGTTGCCAAGGACTACACCCGAGGCGCGACCCGCCCCGAGGATCTGCCCGACTGGGCGCGCGACTACGCTGGTAGCGGATAGCGCCACCGCCCTCGCCGAATTGGAAGCCTTTGGCCGCGCCGAGATCGAGGCGCTGGCACGCGAACGCCAGCACATCAGCCAGCGCCGGCTTGAAACCGCCATCGGCCGGGCTGGGATCCCGCCCCGCTTCCAGACCCGCACCTTCGACGCCTTCACCGCCCGCACCCCAGAGCAGCAATCGGCCCTCGCCGTCGCACGCCGCTATGCCGCGAACTTCCAGCGCGTGCGCCAGCAGGGTAACTGCCTGCTGCTGGTCGGTGGACCCGGCACCGGCAAAACCCATTTGGCCTGCGCCGTCCTGCAGGACGTCATCCGCCAGGGTCATACCGGGCTCTTTGTCGGCATGTCCGAAGCCTTGCGCACCATCCGCTCGACCTATGCCCCCGGCAGCCAACTCACCGAGCTGGATGCCTTCGCCACATTCACCCGCCCCGATCTGCTGGTGCTGGATGAAATCGGCGTGGCCATCGGCGACGACGAGAAGCGTCGCGCGATGCTGTTCGATCTGCTCAACGCTCGCTATGGCGCGATCAAGCCCGTCGTCCTGATCGGCAACCTGACCGAAGCCGAGCTTCACGCTTACCTCGGCGAGCGGATCATGGACCGCCTGCTTGAAGGCGGCGTGATCGTCCCCTTCACCTGGGCCAGCCACCGCCGCCAGCGTCAGCCGGAGGAATCCACATGACATCGCCTCAGCGCCTCGCCACGGCCTTTCCGGGTACTTGGGAAGGCGATCCCCCCAGCGCGACCGCTCAGGCGCTCTCCGCGCATTGCTGGGCCGGTCCTTTTCGCCTGACCGCCGACACCGCACCGGGTGCACCGGGACCGCTCGCCGCCCTGCCGACCTGCACCAGCCCGCACGCCTACCGCGCCGCGATCCGCTGGCGCTACACCAACTGCCCCGCGAGCCGGCAACAGCTTTGGGTCTTGGCGCGACACCTGAACGGCGACGGGCACCGCGCGCCGCTGAACCTCAGCGGCCCCTTCGCCGCCGAGGCCCGCGCGATCCTGAACCAGATGCGCGAGCAAGCCGGCCAGGGCGGGTAAACTCAGCGTGTCTCGTCAACAAAAAACAACCGGCGATGAAAGGCCGTCAAATGCCCAAGGTGCGGACGATCCGTGCCGGGCGAGGGTCAGAGCAGGGGGTGGGGATGGACAATCGCGTCACGCGCGTTCAGCGCGATCTGAGGGGCATCGTCGGGGGCGAGTCCCGACCCGATCCCGACCTGCGGACCAGGGTCGAGCGGCAGCTTGCCGACCTGCTGCGCGCCGAGGGCATCCCCCCGCGCGCCGTCTACCGCCCCGGCGAGGTGTGCCGCCTGCTGCGGATCTCGCGCTCGACCCTGCTCGCCCTGTGCCAACTGGCCGAGCATCCCGCCGTCCGGCGGGCGCATCCGCGCGCCCTCGATTCCTTCCTCGTCGGCTGTCATCACCGTATTTCGCATGTGGCGCTGGTGGAGTGGCTGGAGCGGAATCAGACTTTTCAGCGTGATAGCGCGTAAACGCCGAGGGCAAAATAAGCACAAGGCGCACATTGTACGATTTTGGCACGATCTGAGCGATGTGCCTTGCAACCTTGACGATGCGTCTACCAATCCGCATGTGTTAAATGTGTTAATCTTGAAGAAAACAAAATCAATGGCTTAACCCATTACCAGAGACACAAGATATTGTGTTTGATCAGCGGTCAACACACTAAATTTCACAGAGCAAACACGATGAACGCTGAAGCTGTCCACGGTTACAACGAGAATCGCCACGTGGTCGAGATTGGCAACCTACGGGTGCTCGTGACCGAGCAAGATGGCGAATGGTTCGCGCAGGGGATCGAAATCGACTATGCCGCTAGCGGTTGGTCACTGGAAGAAGCGCAACGGCACTTTGAGCGTGGGCTGTCGGCCACGGTTGATTTGCACTTGCGGCAGTTCGATTCGATCGAACGGTTGTTGAAGTTCGCGCCCGAGAGCGTCTGGAGCCAACTCAAAGCGCCCCAGGCATTCGATTTCAGTCTGATGACGGTGCATGATGTGTCCGCGTTAGGGCGAGGAATGCAGCGTTTGCCTTTTGATCGCATCGCCTATCTTCCCGAGACGAGAGCCCATCATGCGCTTGCCGCCCAAGGATGACCCGCAGGGCGACATGGAGGGCCGCTTACCGTTAGAAGATGTCCTCACCGTGCTGCGCCGTCATGACGTGAGCGTCACGACTGAGGCATCCTGCTTGGATGGTGCGGTCTGCTGCACGCTGATTTCCGAAGATGTGTCGGAAGTCCAATTTCTCTCCGATCCGGTCGGCGGTGTGATGGTCAAGTATCTGGCGCGCAAGTTTGAAATCGAAACTGTAGAATTCTACTACTTCCGGCAACTTGACGCGCAGCGCGAGCGACCGCCGTTGCATTGAGTGAGTAATGCAAAGCGCCCACCTCGCGGTGGGCGCTACCTCTTCCTCTAGCGTTTCGGTTTGTTGGTATCCACAACTTGCGTCCAGCGTTCGCCCTTGCTGGGCGTCGGCGGTGCGGGCTCGCCCTTCACCATCGTTGCGCGTCGCTTCGACTGCGACGATTGGTAGATGCCTGAATCCGGAACTGAGCCGCCGGGTCGAACGGTAGGTTTCTTCGTACTCATATCGATGATCTCCAATGAACATGCGCTGAGACGGGGCCGAAGCCCCGCCGGTTAGTTAAGCCCTGACGAGGAACGCCCAGCACTCATGACCGTAGTCCCGAGCGTCGAGGACGCGCGTTGAGTTCCGCACACGACGGAAGCGAGTGAAGACCCAACGAAACCCCTTGGGGGCAGGCTTTACGCGGTTTTGCACATACATCACCTCCTTTCGGAAGGAGATTTGTGCTTGGAATCACTGACCCAGCGGACTACTATTGCAGTTGCTAGACATACAATATCGCTCGGCGATGTTCCAAGGGTGAAGCGCCTCCCGAACCGCCCCACTCTGACGCGACGGCTTCGAGTTGGCGCTCGAAGCCGATCGTTTTTAAACCAGTCCATCCTTCTGAAAAGCTCTCCACTGCGCTGCGGCTGCGGTATCTGACACCCCAAACAGGCGCGCGACATCGCGAACTGACTTGCACTGCTGTATGAAGTGGGCAGCCACCAACAGCTCTCCTCCAAACGCATCGCTTTGCCACTCACTTTGTCGATAAGGTTTGACCGAACTGTCGGCCATTTTGCGCGCGTAACCGGGTTTTCCATGTAGAAACAGATGCCCTAGTTCGTGCGCAAGTGTCAGCCGATCACGGCCATGTCCGGCCTCAGCGCGTTTCCAGATGTCTTCTCTGACCTGAATGAGTTGATCTGCGGGAAATGCCATTGCATGGGCATCGCCATGCAAGCTCTGCATTTCATTAACCGTCAGAAACTCAAGCATGTAATCGTTAGAATATTTTGCGAGGGTAACGTCCAGGAAATGGACGATATCAAAGAAAGGACGGTCAGTTATGCGACCCTCAAGCTCGCAGGCGATCTGCCTGAGCTTGCGGGTCATGCCTCTGATGTTAAGGCGGGAGAGTGGCGGAACTTCGTAGCTGAGGCCAGACACGCGCTCAGTCCTCCGTCTCCAAGATGTCCCGCAAGCGGGCCATTTGTTGTTCGCTCAGCCCGCCGTCCTCAAATTTCCTCGCGAACCCAAGAACCAGCTCGCGACTGGGATTGCTCAATTTCTGCATGTTGATCTTTACCTCCGCGCGTGACACATCAGCCAAATGCCTAAGATTCGAAGCCTGCTCGGGGGGCAACCCGAGATGCCGCGAGAGCTTTTCGAGTAAATCCCCTGAGATATTTTTCTTGCCAGTCTCGATGCCCGACCAAAACGCGACAGACACGCCTACAGCATGCGCAATGTCTGATTGAGTTTCATCACGGTCCACCCGGTGCTTACGAACCGCTTGCCCAAACGGTGTGAGCCTGGCCATCGTCGTCACCTCTATTGTGTTGAGTCACCCTGTTCTCCAGTTTTGTTGTTGCCGTTTCGCCCCATGGCAACAGCAGTTTAAACCGAATGCACAAAATAATTCAACCGCAGAAGGTAAAATTTTCGAGAAGCCAGATAATCGCCGATGTCACACCCCCAACCACGGCCACCCTTCCACAATCCGCACGATCTCCAAGCTGATGCGCACGATGCGCCGGAGCAGCTCCACGATGCAGCGTGGGTCGTCTGACCAGTCGTTGGAGTCGTTGCGGATTCCGCTGGCCTTGTCGATCGTGACCGCTTACCGCGCCATGACCCACTCGATCGCGGAGTTGCCGTTGACCACTGGATAGCGTTGACCTGACATGATCAAGCCTCCCCATCAACCAACTCACACAGACTCACCATCAACCTCCGCCCATTCGCTACCAACCACTGCCGCGCGCGGTCCGTTTGCGGGTAAAGACTCTGCACCGTGAGCCAGAACTTCGGCGAGTGGTCGGGAATCGCCAGATGCACGACCTCATGGGTCACGATGTAGCGCAGCACCTCATCCGGGGCCATGATCAGACGCCAGTTAAAGGACAGGTTGCCGAGCCCGGAGCAGTTTCCCCATTTGGTACGCTGGTCCATGATGTAGACCTGATGCGGTGCCCGGCCAACCTGCTTGGTCGCGACCGCTAAGGCTTGCTCAATCCGGCGCCGCGCCTGTTTGCGTAACCAGTTCTCCAGGGACTGCGAGGGCCGCAGCCGTGGTGTCGTGCCGCTCGTGATCCAGATGGTTCCATGCTCCAGCGCGACGCGGTTCGGTCCCCGCCAGGACGCCAGACGCACCACCTTGACCGGAACCTCCTCGCCCCGATAGAGGATCTGCCCCGTCAACCGCTGCTCAGGCCGCCTCACGCCCTGAAGTTGGCGGGCGCGCTCCAGTTGCTCGACGACCCAGGTCTGATGTTCGAGCACGAAGGCCAGACCCTCGGCGATGCCCCGACCCTGGGGAACCACGATCTCCACCTCATCGGGATGGACTTTGATCCGCAGCTTCCGAGCGGCCTTGGAGCGCACGAATCGACAGCACACCTCGCGCCCCGCGAGCAGGAGGCCGCGCACGTCGTTTTCATGAATCGCTTCAGCAGGTGGCATCGGCGTTGGCGAGTTCATTCACGGCGGGCTCCAGGAAGGCGGGATGCGGGTCGCTGGAGTCAAAGCCGAGTGCGGCGTAACGCCGGTTCCAGGATTCGGCGAGCAACGAGTCCTCAACCCGCATGCGTCCCCCTTTGGAATGGGTCCAGCCCGGCAACAAGAGTTTGTGATGGCACAAAGAGCTGATCATGTTCCGCGCACACTCGCTCAGATAGATCTCGTCCTGATTGCTGGAGCACTGCCGCAAGACCGCGAAGAGCGGGTATTCGCCGGGCCGAGTCAGATTGAGTCGGTTGGGTTCGCCGTCCGCTTTGACCTTCTCGTCGGCGATGGCCTGTAACGCCTTCAAACGCTGCTCGGCGGCTTTGTCGGCCGCGTCCTTCTTGGCCTTCAAGCGGGCCAGCCGCTCGCCGAGTTGGCGGTAGACGAATCCCGCCGCATCCTCGCTCAATTCGGCGGTCAGCAGCGCCTCTAGCGCGGCGGCTTTGTCTGCTGGACTCGGCAAGTCATCGAGCTTGGCGATATAGTCCTTGTCGATCTTGAAGACCGGCAGGGCCAATGCCGTATCCATGAAGGTCGTATTCTGATCGATCAGTTCCCGCGTCTTGGCCGAGAGTTCGCCGTGGGTGCCCTGGTTCGCCGCGCCTCGCTGCCGACGCCGATAGGCAATGTAGAGGCTGCACAGCCAGTTGTAGACATGGCGATGCGGATAGAGGCAGGGATCGGGCGACAGCGCCTCCCACAGCCGCTCCAGGCTCTTGAAATGGTGTTCGAAGGCTTTGGCTGCGTCGGGATCCTTGAGCGCCCGCAGCGCGGCCAGCAGGCAATCGCGCGTGTCGGCGATCTGAATACCCTTGAAGCTCTCCAGGCAGCGCGCGACCTCGCCCGGCACGGTGGCTTTCAGTGCATCCCAATCGATCAGCGCCTCCTCGCGGATGTTCTCGTCGAAGTTCAGCGCCTTGGACAGATCCGCAAACACGCCGAAATAGTCCACCACCACGCCGGTGCGCTTGCCCAGGGCGGGCAACGGTCGGTTGGTGCGGGCGATGGCTTGCAGCAGGTTGTGATCGCGCAGCGGCTTATCGAGATACATCACTTGTTCGATGGGGGCATCGAAGCCGGTCAGCAGCCGGTCGCAGACGATCAGGATCTTCAACGGTGGACGCCAGGTGTCGCGGTTCTCGCCGAATCCTTCGCGGTTCCAGTCCTCCCACTGGCGCGGGGTCAGCTTGAAGTAGTCGATCAGATCGTCCTGTTTCTGCTTGCCGTAGTGGAAACGTGCCAGATCCTCATCGTCGTTCTGCCCCTCGGAGATGATGACATCCGTCCAGCCCGGCGGCAGACCGCGCGCCTTGAGCTGTTTGTCCAGCTCATCCTTGTAGCGGGCGCAGGCCAGACGATCCACGACTACCAGTTGCGCCTTGAAGCCGCTCGGGTCGGGATAGGCCAGAAAATGGTCCAGCAGCTTCCGGGTCACGATCTCGACCCGCTCAGGATGTCGGGCTAGTTCCTTCCACTGCGCGCGCTGGCGCTGGATCAGATCCTTGGCTTCTTCGTCGTCAAGTTCCATCTCCTCGCACATCTGCTCGAAGCCGACATTGAGCGCCTTCTCATCGACGATGAAGGCCACCTTGTCGCGGATGTAATGCACCTCCAGCGTCGCCCCGTCCTTGATCGCGCGCTTGATACCGTAGTAGCTCAGGTAACGCTCCTGCTGCCCAGCGACGACCGGGCCGAAATCGCGATGCGTGTTGACCATCGAGCGATCGATCGGGGTGCCGGTCAGCCCGAAGCGGAAGGCATTGGGCAGCTTCACCCGCATGGTCATGGCGTAGCTCTCGGCGTGCTTGCCCTTCTGCGAGCGGTGGCATTCATCCACCAGGGCGATGATGTTGTCATCGTCCAGCGGTTGCAGATCGGTCATCTTCTGGAATGACTGAACCGTTGTGACCAGGGTGCCGCGCCACCGCTGCCTGAGTCTGGCCTTGAGATCGGCCACCCCCATGGCCTTCTCGACGTTGGGATAATCGCAGGCGTCGAAATCATCCGAGATCTGCGTTTTCAGGTCGCGCCGGTCCACGACGATGATCACCGTTGGATTCCGGAGCACCCCTTGCCGCCGCAGCTTATAGGACGCGAACACCATCGTCAGCGACTTGCCCGAGCCCTGGGTGTGCCACACCAGCCCGGTCCGGTTCTGCGCCTCGACCGCTTGGCCGATCAGTGCCAGCGTGCGGTCCAGGATGTCGTTCACCGCCTCGAACTGCTGATAGCGGGCCACCTTCTTGATGGTCCTGCCCTTCTTGGTCTCGAACGCGATGAAGTGTTGCAGGAAATCGAGCACATGGCAGGGCGCCAAACGCAGCAGCCCCTTGACCGGGACTTCCAGCGGATCGTCCGGGTCATCGGCCTCTGGCTCGTTCCACCAGCCCTTTTTCTCTGGATACTGCGACAGCCACGGCCCCCAGGTATCGAGATGGCGGTTGATCTCATCCTGGCTGGCATCGTGAAAGAGCACCGTCCCGTAACGGAAAGCGTCTTCATCGGCGGCAATGCAGAACACATTCGGGGCCAGCATCAGCGGCGCCTGACGCTGGTAGCGGTGAAGCTGATGCACCCCTTCAGTCCACTCCTTGCCGCTACTGAGGTAGCTCTTGTATTCCCCGATCACCAGCGGGATGCCGTTGACCAGCAGCACCGTATCCTCGCGGCATTGCTTGATGCCCTGCACCCGATACTGATTGGTGGCGGTAAAGTCGTTGAGATGCTGTTTGGCGGGATCGAACGCGATGAAATAAACCGTCTTGGCCTCTTCGCCGGGGATCAGCTCAACCTTGACCCCATCGCGCAGGCGGTCGAGCGTTTCGCGGTTGGCCGTGAGCCTGTCCGGGAGAGCCATCGTCTGGCGCAGCGCCTTGATCGCGAGCCGGGCCTGATCGGCGGTCTTGACGTGGTCGTTGATGCGGATGATCGCCTCGACCAGCAGTGTTTCGACCAGTGGATCGGTCAGCGGGCGGTTGAAGGCCGCCATCTCGGCCTCAGTGCGATAGGTCCAGCCCAGCCCCTGATCGCCGGGGGACGAGCTACCATGACCAGACAGCCATTGGAGGATAGGGAGTTCGACGTAACCGGCTTCGCTCATAAGGCAGTCCTTTTTGATGCGTTTTTTGATTTACTGCGCCGAAGGACAAACTGATTCGGCCTCGCTATCAATAAAATTCCGTATAGTTCACAACTCGATAAGCAGCTCTTTTTGATCGCCGCCAAGGTTTCCCGTTGCTCGATGGCTAGCGATTTATCAAAACCCAGCGTGAACTTCTGCGGCTCCCCTCGTTGCGGATAAGACCCTCCTTCGCCAGCTTCCCGAGCAGATTGTGAATGCGGTTCAGCTTTTGCTGTTCGTCCAGCACTTCCGGGAGCTTGTCCAGCAACAGCCGGTCGATGTCCTCCCGCGTCACCGGCTGATGTTCTTGGATCAAGGCCAAAATCAGATCTTGATAATATTTCCCGTCGAATCCCCGATCCCGGATGTGCTTCGCCTTCTCGCCCACCACGGCGGCCACACTGGCAGCCACCACCACATTCGGATAACGCCCCTCCACGAGCTTGCGGGCCTTGAGCAAGCGATGATCTTCTGGGGCAATCGTCCGCCCCTTCTGAACCTTGTCCAGCAGCATGATGATGAACAGATCAAGGTCGGTGTTCGCCATCAGGAGACGGGTATAGCGTTCGTCGAGAATCCGCCCCTGAAGCGTCACCTTGACCCGCTCCGGCTCGGCGAGGTCGTAATCCGGCAAAGGGAAAAAGCGGCTGCGCTGCTTGAGAAACATGCGCTTGATGCCGCCACCCTGGGTATCGATCATGTTCAGGTTGACCATCGTTTCCGCCAACAGGGGATTGCGGTAGATTTCCAGCGGCGCATCGCGCTGAATCACCGTTTCCACCGTGCCCGGCAGAAAAGATCCCACATTGCTCAGGATCAGGCCACCCGGTGTCTCGACGATGTTGATGCGCCCCCGTAGTCCGTAATCCTGATGCGCGATGCAGTTATGCAACGCCTCGCGGATCACCCAGGGGTCGTATTGCGACATCTCGACGGGAAACAGCGTGCCATCCGGCAGCTCGCGCACGGTGAGATTGCGGATGCGTGCCAGCACCTGATCCACATTGAGCAGGAAGGGCGGGCCGAAGTGCGCGTAATCCTGCTCCTCGTTGCGGTCGTTCTTGAGGATCCAGCTCATCCGCGCCACCGCCGGCGTCAGCAGCGTGCTGGATTCCTCGCGCCCCAGCAGCAGCAAGGCGGCATGCGTCAATCCGCCACGGCTCGCCAGCTTGGTTTTGTTGAGAAAGGTGATCGCATCCCAGCCGTCCACCTCGGCGGTCTTGGCGGGAAATTTGGCCTTGTACTCGGCGCGCGCCTTGGTGATGGCGTCCGGGTCGAGATCGTCCAGGGTCGCCCGCTCGCACACCTCCGCGCTCCAGTCGATCCGGCTGTTCCAGATCTGCCGCGCCTTCTGCGGATATTTGCTCAGTTCGGTCTTGCTGGAACCATCGCGGATATAGGCCGTCCCGTCGAATTCCACCGGACGGTCATAGGCCGGATGGATCTCGAACAGCACCACCCGCTGGCCCTGGTACGCGAAGGGATGGATCTCGTAGCCGGTGTTGGGCTGTAGATGCAACGAGAGCCACAGCGGCAGCAATTGGTTGCCCTTGGTGTCCTTGTCCTTGACCGTTTCCGCTGCCGGGTCGAACGTGGTGCCCACCACCTCATGGGTGCCATCCGCGATGCCGAACACCAGATAGGCGCGGGTCCGGCCCAGCAGGCAGGCCGAATTCGCCAGCGCAGACACATACTCGCCCAACGCGCGCGGCTCGAAGCGGTTGGCCTTGAACTCCAGCCATTCGCTTTCGCGTGGCTCGGCCCGTAAACGGTCAAGCAGGGCGGTGAGTTCTGGCGTGTTCATGGGGTCGGAGCAATGCCAGCATCGCCAACCCGAACGGTGCCGGTGAGGAGGTCGTGCAGAAGGGATTGCTTGAGTTGTTGTAGAGCTTGTTCCTTCTGCTCAAGGGCGCGAATCTTCGCCTTTGCTGCTTGCACGATCTCAGCGATCTGTTGCTGTTCATCCAACGGCGGCACGGGAAAGCGGAAGGCGCGGACCTGGGTCTTATTGGTCGATGCCAAGTTCGTTGTCCGCTTGGCAACGCGCATGAAATACCGCTTCGCGATGTCTGACTCGACCACATAGGAGAAGAAACGCGGGTCAAGCAGCGCACGATTGGCACGGACCCGAAAGATGTGATTCTGATGCAGGCAATCGGGAATCTGGCCTTCCCACAAGGCTCCTCGTCCGAGCTTGTCGAGGTCTCCGCCTTCGGTCATCAGTACGTCGCCGGCTTCGAGTCGATACTGATCGACTTCATCCAGTCGTACCCTGACGGTTTTGATGGTGCTCAAATCCAGATGTCCATCCTGGACATTGGCGACCCGCAGATAGGGCAGATCGACGTTCTTGAAGCCCGTGACATCCTTGCCCAGAGTCAACCCAGATCCAACCTCCGCAACCTCATCGACTCGCTTCAACGGCCATTGAGCGGCGGTCTTTGATTTGTGGGCGCCGGTTCTTGGCTCGATCAACTCGTGCAGTAAGGAGTGGTCGAGATCCTTCGCCTTACGCAACGCCTCACGCGCCCGCTCAATCGCCACATCTACGGCATCGAGAATACGGGCGATGGCGGTTTGTTCGTCAGGGTTTGGAATCGGAACCAGTAAGCGACGATCAAAAACATCTTCCGGGACACGTTGACGGCCTGTAGATCCTTCCATTCGCGCAGTCGCCCGCCCTCGAACGGCATGTGAACATAGCAAGTGATAAAGAAATCTCGGGTCTGTGCCGTTCCTTGGGGACAACACGATGAATTCAGTGGAGCCGATACCAAACTCGTCTGGCAAGCTGTCAACGAATGCGACTTTTCCGTTTTCTGGGCAGGGTGTGATTTTCGCGAAAAGCGTGTCGTTCACCTTGAAACGCGATAGTCCAGAACCTTCCAGTTTTCTGGTGTCGATCTGAAGAATTCCACGGCAGTTCTCGGCGACCGATGCCATTTCGATGAAAGGATATTCCTTGCCTCCCTTCAGTGGATAACGAGGATTCTGTTGTGCGAGAGAGCTGACAGACGCTTTGGGCCAAACTGTCACAGCCTCGGGAAAGCAATCATTCTGCATAACCAACTGCCTTCAAGAGCTTGCTCAATTCCTGGTCGGCATCGGCCAATGCAGCTTCAGCCGCGTACAGTCCCGATAGCGCGTCTTTAACCCCCACCCTCGGCTCCGGCTCAAACGTATCCACATAGCGCGGAATATTGAGGTTGTATTCGTTCTCCGCGATCTCCGCCATCCCGACCACGCGAGCCTGTTTCAGCAGCTCGTCAGGGTCGCCATAGAGCGCGACCAACTCGGCCCCGACCTGATCGACATCGCGCCGGTCATCCTCGGCCCGGCGGCGGGCTTCGGCGATCTTTTCGTCTCGCTCGCCGATCTTGGCGGCGGCGCGGTCGCGTTGGGCCTGGAGCATGTCCAACGCCTTTTTGGTTTTGGTCTGCTCGCTCTTCACGGTGAGCTTGGCGAGTTTTGCCAGCGTGTCGGCGATCTGGGGACCGAGCTTGTCCAACCGCTCGGCCCAATCGGCAGATTCCGCTTCCAACCGCTCCACTTCGTCATGCTCGCGGGCGCTGATCTGCTCGCGGATGCGCTGGCTGTGCTGGGCGACCAGGGCGGGCACCCTGGCGGCGTCGCCGTAAGCCTGAACATGGACCAGCATCCGCATCACATCCTGCGGGCGCAGTTCGTTCTTGTTGGAGAGTTCGCGGTAGTGACGGGCGGCATAGACGAGCAACACCTGATCGTGACGCTCGGGCGGGCGCTGCTTGTTCAGCAGGAGCAGACAGGCCGGGACACCGGCCCCATAAAAGACATTGAGCGGCAGCGAGATGACCGCATCGATCAGCCGCGCCTCCAGCAGCGCCTTGCGGATCAGATGCTCATCGTCGGCCTTGCGGCGCTTGATCTTGGGGTTGCCGTCCGCGTCGAATTCGCCGGTTTCCTCTTCCACTTCGGGTTGACCCCGGAACAGCACGCCTTGCGGGCAGACGATGCCGGCGCGCCCGGCGTCGGTGAGCGAGGCGAGGATATGCAGAATAAAGGCATAGTCGCCGTAACCCGCTGGCGGGGCTTTGAAGGCGGTGCCGCGTCCAAAGCGACCGAAGGGATCCTTGTAGCCTTCCTTGCTGAAAACCTCTTTCTTGAGCCGGTCCTTTTTCTTTTTGTCGTCGGTCTGGAGTTCAGGCTTCAACCACCAGAATTCGTCAGAGAACGGGAAATTGGCGAGCACGAGCGAGAACTTGCGCGGTTTGCCCAGGTTGTCGCGAAAGGAGGGGTCGGTAATGGTGCTGGCCCCGGCGGCGATTTGCGCCTCTAAGCCGTGCAGGACCGAGTTGATCTTACCGATGGCGGCATTGCCCCAATTCATCTCCTGCCCGAAATACTGCGCGGCGGTGGCATGATGGCCGCACTCGCGCAGATAATCGGCGGCGTGCACCAGCATCCCGCCGCTGCCGCAGGTCGGGTCATAGAGGGTGTCGCCGGGCTGCGGCTCCAGACAGCGCACCAGGGTATCCACGACTTCGGGCGGGGTGAAGAACTCGCCCGCCTTGGCCCCGGCATCGTCGGCAAACTGCTTGATGAGATATTCGTAGGCGCGCCCCAGGATGTCGGGCGGGACGCTCGCATTCGACAAATCGTGCGTGTTGAAATGCTGGACCAGCGCGTGAACCACTTCGTTGGGAATCAGCGGTCGCCCGCTGCCATCGGGGGCCGGTTGATTCCAATCGACGGTAAAGACCCCGCGCAGCTCGCTGTTGGCATCGGCCACGGCCCACATGGCTGAGGTGAGGACTTCGCCCAGGTTGACCGACGCCTCCCGCACGTCACCCCAGCGGCAACCCTTGGGGATGTTGAAACGATGCGCGCCGCGTGCCCGGAAGACCGCCTTTTCGGCGTCCGTGAATAACCGGCCCTGCTGCCGCTCCTGCTCGGCGATGGCCTCATCTGCCTCGTTCTCCCACTGGTCGCAGAGGCGTTTGTAGAACATCAGCGAGAGGATGTAATTCTTGTAGTCCTGCCCGGCAGTCTTGCCCCGGAGGATATTCGCCGCACCCCAGAGGTGGGCTTCGAGCTGTTGTTGCGTGAGCTTCATGTCGTCCTGCATCGATTCCGCTGTCGGCATCCAGGCCAGTCAAGGTTCGGGGTATCCGCTACCGAGTGGCGAGAATATCACTCTTGGGAATCTTCACGGATGCCCACCTGCTGTGGCACGACTGGCGATGATGCAGACGATTAGGGTCGATCTGTCACGATCGCTTGTGCGGATGCACTCAGGATCACCTGACCCCTTTCCCCCACAACCCCCCGTTTTTCTGGCGTGCGGGGCGAGTGGGACAATGGGCGGATGCACCTCACCGCTCTCCGCACCCCCAACCAACCCGATTGGTTCAATCTCGGGTCCGCCGTGTTTGAAGGCCGCGCCGCCGGTCCCGACTGTTTCCCGCCGCTCAACGACATGCAGGCCCAACGGTATTGGCTGGCCGGCTTTAGCGCGTCCTGGATCGAAGCATCCGAGCGTCATGACCGCGACCCCGCCCGTCATCCGTCCACGCTGGGGATTGAGGCGCACCTGAGCCGCGCCCTGGCCGGTCGCCCCGAGTTGCTGCGCCAGCTCGGCGCGTATCGCCTCGGCGCGCAGAGTTGGTACACTCACTGAGACGGCGGCGCGACTCGGCCCGCCCCGCGATCTGACCCACTGACCGCCATTCTCGGGAGACGACATGGACCCTGCCGCCCTGGCCTTAACCGCCCGCATCGGCCAGCGCCTGCGCGCCGAGCGCAACCGCCACCGCTTGAGCCTCGCCGACTTGAGCGCCCGCACCGGGCTGTCGAAATCGCGCATCAGCAACTACGAGCAGGGGCTCCGCCGTCTCGGCCTCGAATCGGCCTGCACGCTTGCCGCCGCTCTGGAGACGGTCACGCCGGCCTGGCTGTTCGGTCTCGACCACGCCCCGGATCCGCTGACTGACGAGGAATTGGAATTGCTGCGCCGCTTTCGCGCCGCCGACGCCGGCGGACAGCGGACCATCGTTGCGGTCACGCGGGCGATTGCGATCTGCTGTCTGAACCGGCGCGAGCCGTGAGGCGCTGACGCCTGCCGCTTCCGTCCGCCAATAACCCTAAATTTCCCGCGCTTAAACTCCAAATCATCCACAACCCGCACGACACCGCCTGATCCCTCCGCGATCCTCGCCGCATCTTGTCGAGGATCGCACCATGAGCCGCTTTCACCGCTGCATCGATTTCGTCCTGCTCGAAGAGGGCGGATTGGTCAATCACCCCAAAGACCCCGGCAAACTCACCAAGTTTGGCATCAGCCAGCGCAGTTACCCCCGGCTCGACATCCGCCGTCTGACCGTCGCCGACGCCAAAGCCATCTACCAGCGCGATTTCTGGGACCGCATCCGGGGCGATGCGCTGCCGGTCGGGCTGGATCTGGTGGTGCTCGATATGGCGGTCAATGCCGGTGCGGTGCGCGCCGTGCAACTCCTGCAACAGATCGCCGGGGTTGCTGACGATGGCCACATCGGCCCGATCACCCTGGCCGCTATCCAGGGCCGCCCCCCGGCGGACCTGATCGAAGCCTATTCCCGCCTGCGTTTGACCTATTACCGCTCGCTCAAGCACTGGCCGACCTTTGGCGAGGGCTGGGAGGCACGCGCGCAGCGCAGCCGACAGATGGCGTTGGCGCTGGCGCTCGACCACGCCCGCCCGCTCCCGGAGGCATCCGCATGAACTGGAAGAACCTTGCCCGCGAACCCTCCACCTGGCGCGGCCTGATCTGGCTCCTGACCGCTGCCGGCGTGGTGCTCACCCCCGACCAGCAGGCCGCAGTGATCGCGGGCGGGATGGCGCTTGCCGGTCTGGTCGGTGCCTTCGTGACCGATTCCACCCCACCGCGAGACTGACCCCATGAACGCCATTGCCTACAAGGGTGGCTATCGCTACCAACTGCAACAGGATCTGATCTGTCCGGCGCTCGCGCCGCCAGACGGGGCGACGATCCGCACCCGCTTCATCGACCTGACCGCCGAGGGCTGGCTGACCATTCGCGCCGGCTACGCCTGGGACGGCCCCAGCGGCCCGACGCTGCACAGCCCGTCCTTCATGCGCGGCTCGCTGATTCATGACGCGCTCTATCAACTCATCCGCGAGGGTCATCTACCCCGCACCCACCGCCGCGCCGCTGACCGGCTGCTCTACGACCTTTGCCGCCGTGATGGCATGTGGGCCATCCGCGCCGCCTGGGTCTGGCTCGCGGTGCGCCTCGTCGGCGGGCTGGTCCTGCGCCATGCCGCCAATCCGATCCGTTACGCGCCCGAGGGTCGCCCGACCTGACGGCTTCGCCCGCGCCGCTGCCGGCGCTTTTGACTGACGTTCATCACGAGGTTTTACCATGTCCAAGCCCAGCACCGCCTACCGGCTCTTTTACCCCGATACCAACACGGTCAGCGCCGCCGTGTTCCATGACCCGAGCGGCGCGGTCATCGCCCCCGCGTCCATCGCCGATGGCGCAGACGATCCGCCCGGCTGGAAGTCCAAAGTGATCGCTTTGACGGCGGCGGCTGAATTGCTGTTTGCCCTGCCGACCTTTGCCGATCCCGCCAACCCGGTGCCGGTCTATCTCACGCGCGACGAGGGCGGCGCCTTTTACAAGGCGCTGGATGAATTGCTGTTCGATCCCCTCAACCCCGGACGCCCCACGGTCGGCGTGACCGCCGCGCAGGAATACCGGCTGTTCGAGACCAAGAGCACGCACAACGGCGGAGCCGTCTACACCGTCAAGGCTCCAGCCCATGCCGTCGCGCTGGTCAATGCGCGCGGCAAGGATCCGATCACGGGCGATCCCATCGCCGGCAATGACATCCTGTTCCGCTGGTTCGGCGCGGTGCCGACCCTGATCGAAGTCGAGGCGGATGTCGAAGATATCGCCGATCCGCGCGGCTTTGTGCCGGTGCCCGTGACCAACGTCACCACCTATGCCGAAAGCTCGGTCGGGCTGTCGCTGGTGAGCGCCGAGGATCAGATCGTGCCGCGTGACGGCTTGGGCCATGCGGTCAACTTCCGCCTGCGCTACAACGTCAACGGCGATCCGTCGGAGTGGGTGACGCTTGACAATCAGTTCATCACCTACGACATGGATCCGCCACTGCCGCCGCGCAGTCTGACCGCCACCCTGCTGCGTGACCGGAACGACGTGATCAGCGATGTGGTGAAACTGGATTGGGAACTCGACCCCGAGAACCCCGGCACCGGCGTGCAGATTTTCTGTACTTCGTATCTGGGCAAAAAGCACACCCTCTACACCAGCGACAGCCCCGCCACCACGGTGCGCCTGGAGAACATCAGCCGCTTTGTGGTGCAGGATGTTGGCCCCGCCGTGGCGCGTCCCTATCGCTTCCACATCATCGCGACCAATGTCAGCGGCAAGAGTGCGGAGACCTACGCCGCGCCCGCGCTCGACATCACCAGCCGCGTCAAGGCCGTTGCCCCGCCGACCCCCGATCAGATCGCCGGCACCGCGCGCGACGTGGTCTATGCCGTGTTCAAGGCCGAAGTCTTCGCCGATGTCCTGTCCGCGCTGGGTGCCTTGCCCGCCGAAGGTCAGGCCATCGTCAACGCCGCCATCGATCATGTCGTGCTCAAAATCAAGGATGTCATCGCCAAAGGCGGCAGCGTCGAGCTGGATGATTTCGGGCTCTTTGAGGCGAAGTGGACCAAGGAACGGCTCGGGCGCAATCCCGCTACCGGCGAGCCGGTCATCACCCCCGCCTACCGCAGTCAGGGCTTTACCCCGTCCATCGGCTTCAAGGCCGGCACCCGCGCCGGCACCATCCTGACCGATGCCGCCGCCAAGCCGTAAGCCGTCCCCGCTGGCCGGCGTCGTCTGACGCCGGCTGTCCGTCCGGTTCCACTTGCGAGGCTTGATCATGATCAGTTATTTCCTGGCCGACATCCTGACGCGCTATTTCCGCACCGCCGCGATCACCAAGCCGGCCGGGATCTATGTCGCCCTGTTCACGACCCTGCCCACGGCGGCAGGCACGGGTGGCGTCGAAGTCAGCGGCGGCGGTTATGCCCGCGTCAAGGCCGGCCCGAGCGATCTGGATTGGGGGACGTTCGGCAACGGCGTGATCTACAACGCCAAAGACATCACCTTTGCCACGCCCACCGCCGATTGGGGCGACAGCGACATCATCGGGGTCGGACTCTATAACGCCCTCGTCAACGGGCAGCCGCTGGCCCTCGCGGGACTCAACCGCCCGCTCAGGGTCAAGGCGTTTGACCCGCCGGTCAAATTCGGCTTTGCCGAACTCATGATTCTGGTCGAGTAACGCGCGATGGCGATCAACTTTAAAATCAAGGTCGCGCTGGTCTCGAAGCTGGCCCCGCGCGGCGCGGGCGCCAAGCTCAAACTCACCACTGATCCGCTGTCCAAGGCGATTCTCAGTCAAGAACTCTGGGTCTGGTGGCAGGGCGACCCGCACCAATCGCGCCTGACCCTGCAACTGGACGACCAGCCGGAAGCGGTCCCGATCTGGGTCTGGCTCAATCCCGGCGTCACGGATCGCGCGATTGTGCGAATCACCGACCCCGAGATTCCTGACGATGGCGTGACCCACCGTCTCACGGTGCGGATCTGGGAACTGAAAGACGGCGAACCCTGTTCCGCGCCGGCTGTCCTGCCGCTGGCTGGCGGCATCAAGCGCCTGCCGACCACCGAACAGCCGGAATGGTGCGGGGCCACGCTGCGGCGACAGGCGACCCCCGACACCGACGCGCTGATCCATGTGCAATGGCGGCATCCGGGCGCGGTCAAGATCGTGGCCCACGCCACCAAGGCCGGGACTTTCATTCTGGGCTACGCCGATGCCGACGAGCACGAGTGTTTCATTGAGGATCTGGGCGGCAAGCTGACCGACCACACCGAACAGGTTCGGATTGGCGTCTGCGCCATCGATGGCGGGCAATTTGGCCTGCCGACCTGGAGCGAGCCCCTGCTGTTGAACTGGCACAAGCCGCCAATGGTGTACCCGCGCAACCCCGATCAGGCAACCGCCGTCAAGCTGAACCAGTACGGGCTCGAATCGTTCATCACCAGCACCATCAATGCCAATCCCAACCTGCCCGACATCACCAGTTGGACCACCACGACCATCCTGAACACGCTCACCCGCCGCATCAAGGACATCGTGAGGAAGGGCGGCAGCGTCACCCTGGATGATCTGGGGCGTATCGAGGCCCGGTGGAACCCTGACCGCACCACGCGCGGCATCGGCTTTAGCGCCAGCCCTGGCTTTATCGAAGGCACCCGGCGCGGCCAGCCGCTGACCGATGCCCAGGCCAAGGGGGCAGCATGAGCGAGATCATGCGCCTGACCTACACCTATGACGGCGACACCTTGGGCGCGCGGCGCACCCTCAACGGAGCCGATGAACAGGTCCGCATCCGTCTGGCCTACCTTGATGCCCCGGAGATCGACCAGGGGAATTGGGGTATCCGCGCCCGCGCCTATCTGCGCAGTCTGCTGGTCATCAACGAACATATCGCGGTGCAGATCAAGGGGCGCGACGATTACGGACGCCTGATCGCCGAGGTCTTGCGGACCCGCGATTACGGCAACTGTGGGCTACGGCTGGTATTGGGCGGGTATGTCGCGCTCTGGCAGTGCCCCGCCACCCAGCCGGCCTATTGGGCCGCGCAAGACATGGCCCGCGATGCCCGGCGCGGCATCTGGGCCGTGCCCGGCCTGCACCAAACCCCCTGGCTTGCCCGATGAACCCGTCACCACCCGACGAGGAAACCGCCATGCACGACGACCAGGACGAACTTCGGCGGCGGATTGAGCGCATCGAGCAGACCGCCACCGATCTCGCGATGATGCTGCGCGAAAACACGCTGATGATTGCACGGCTCAATGACACCCTCGCCGAGTTCAAGGCAGAAATCATCAAAGTGCATGCCATCGAAAAAGACCTGAGCAATCTCGCGTTCGGCTTTTCCGCGCTCAAATGGCTCGCCACCGCGATTGGCGGCTCGGCGGTCGTGCTCATCATGGCCTATCTGTTCAAAGGCCAAGCGATCTAACCCGCCCCGGCCCCTCTCATCTGAGGGGGAGGGGGATAATAGGGGGAGGGGGAGCAGGTGGTGAGGGCGACTGTGGAGGCATGGACGAGGGGGCGTGTGAGGGGCGTCTGTGAAGGGGCGCGATCCCCCGCACAGGAGAGGACCGCCCGCACCCGACCGCCGACCCGGCCCCGACTCCCGACTCCTACGGCGGTGGATCCTGCTGTGCTGACGCCTGCTGATTTGACCAGGGCGACCACGGCGGCGGCGGTGCTGATCCCTGCTGCGGCGACTCCTGCTGATCTGGCGGAGATGGTTCCTGCTGTTGATCCGACTCCTGGTGATCTGATCCCCGCTGCTGTGACTCCTGCCGATCTGACTCCTGCTGCTGTTCTGATCCCTGCTGTTGGACGCTTGCTGATCTGGCGGCGATGACTCCTGCTGCTCTGACTCATGCCCCTGTGATGTCTGTTGATCTGACTGATCGGGTTGATCTGGCCGTTGCGACTCCTGCGACGACTGGCGGCTGACGACTGATCCGTAAGCGATGCCGAGAGCGGACAGTAACGACCCATGCAGCAAGGCGAGGCGACGGGTGCCAGATTCCGCGCGCGACTCGCCCCCGCCTGACGGCGTGGTCTCGGCTCGCGCGCGCGGGGTTTCAGTTTCGGTTAACGCTTGTGCACAGCGCGCGCTCGCGACAGCCTGGAGGTAGGGCCGCTATCTATCTGCTCTCTGCCTGCCCCGGCATTCGTTCCGCTTTTTCTTTTGGGATGATGCGGTCGGAGCGGTCAGCGAGTGTGACACCTATTCAGCCAGCCTCGCCGCCGCCTGCCCGCTGCTGTCGCGTGGTTTCGTCAAGGTCGGTGCTCTATCTGAGACGGTATACGGTCCCTGTAGGCTCGCGCTCCCGGCGCGCGCTGGACGTTGCGTCTGCCGGGCGTCTGAGGCCGCGCCACGGCGCCGCAAACGCAGCGGCACCGCGTCGCTGTCTCTCGTCGGATCAGGTTGTCCCCGCTGCGGTGTGGCCCTGCTACGCAAGCTCCGCAGCGCCACGGCCTGATTTCATCTGGTGCCAACCGCGATCTCGACGCCAACCCGAAAGCTGTCAGGTTCAACGAGGTCGTCAGAGCAGGCTCGAATTAGTGTGCGGCACCGTGCGCCACCACCTCTCAGCCACAACGCCAGCGATGGAGCAAGCGCACGGAGCCGCAACGCCGAGGTGCCCGCAAACGCTCGTGCACCTGCCCGCGCCCCAACCTCGTACCAAAAATCAAGCATCGTGCTGGCGCGGTCAGGTGCACCAGCTTATTGCGGGCTTCGGGAAGCGCACGCCCAAGCAGACTCGCTCCCTAATTGCCGATTACAACATTCGGTTTCTCCTTGGCGGCCTGAAAAGCGGTCTACAGGGCGGTAGTTTGCAGGCTTCATGCCAGCTTCGCGCGGCGTAAGCGGTTATTTTTTATCGTTTTTTCCTGTAATTATTTCAGCTTGTGTTATACTTATAACATCAAGCCATTGTTTACAGGGTCGCCGCCATGTCTCAGCCGTCCTTTGCCGCCGTCCCCGCCCGCATCGCTGGCCGCGTCGTGTTCCGCGTGCATGCGCGCGGTTCGGTGTGGGCCATTCGCATCCCCCGCGCCGGCCAACTGCCGCCGCCCGCTTGCCTGTTCCTGCCGGCTCCCCGGCTCCAGCTCGCCCTGGCGTTCGCCGCCCTGGCGCGTGGTCTTGGCTGGCGCGCTCAGGTTCGCCCTGGTGTCGGGAGCGCGGTCTGGCGCTCCGGCCCGCTGGCGGCTCAGTGCCCGGCTTATGCGGTCAAAATCTGGCTGCCTGTTGGTGTGTCGGCGGCTCAGGCGCGCGCCGCCCTGCGGGGTGCATTCAATGCTGCGCAGTAGTGCCCGCATCCGGGCGCTGTGGGGCGGTCGCGGCTGGCGGCTGCCTTCCCGCGCCTTCCTCGTTGCCGCCTGCCCGCAGCCGTGGCGCGGTTGGCTGTTGCGGCTGTCTGGCGCGCTCAGTTGCTGGCGCCAGCTCGCGCGGTTTCACGTCGTGCGGTCGGTCGCTGGCTGTCTGTTCGTGCAGTCGCTTGCGCTGGCTTTTTTGTGGGCCTGGTCGGTCGTGGTGCCGGTCATTCAATCTGTGTTTTTTCTGTAATCGTCATCCAGCTTGGAGGTTTTCATGTCCGTTCAGTCTCAGCTTGCACTGTTCCCCGTCGGTGTCCCCGCTGTCTCGGAGGTCTGGGCCTTCGGCGGCTCGCGTGTGTTGGGCTCGGAGTCCTCACAGTTGGCAACCGCCGCCGCGTCTGCGCTCCTCGCGCGCGGTCATCGGCTCGCCGTTGGGTGCTGCACCGGCGCGGATGCGTGCGCGCTGTCCGCTGCCGTGGCGCTCGGCCTGGCATGCAGGGTCGAAGTCTTCGCCGCGTTCGGCGCGTCCATCCCACCTGGGCGTTGGCCGTTGGGTGCATGTCCGGCGTCTGCCGTCAGCGAGGTACGCCGCGCCGTCTCGGAAGGGGCGCAGTTGCGCGCGTGGGCTGGCGGTGGTGTCTCGGTACCCCTCTCCACCCGGCTCGCGGCTCGTACTCGCGCGGTTGCTCGCGCGTGCAATGCCGGTGCGGTCGTGGTGCTGGCCCCTCACTCCAAGGGCTCTCTCATCCTCGCGCGCGCCGTGGCTGGCCGCGGGCTACCCGTCGTCGTGGTGCCGGTCGCGGGTGCCGCGCTCCCGGTCCTGTCTGCTGGCGGTCGTTGGTCGGCGGTATCTGCTGCGCCGCTGGCATCGCTCGGGGCGCAAATTTGGCGCGCGTGAAATTATTACAGCGGCTTGTAATTATAACATACCGCTGTTATATTATGACTGTAGGCAATCGGGAACGGCCCCCGTCACGGTCGGAGCCTCTGCGGATCCAGGACGGAAACAACGAGCGCGAGGAAACAGCCGGCAACTGCCCGCGATGCCTCGCATGCCATCAACTCAACGAGGTGACACATGGCACAAGTCAATCCGCAATACATCGAGACCATCCCCGCACGCATCGCCGGCATTCCTTGCCTGATCGGCGTTGAAAGCTATACGCACGCCCCGTCGTTTCGCGGCTCGCCGTGGAAATGCGACAGCGCCGACGATTATTGGGGTTGGACAGAAGCAGAGTGGGAGGTATTGGACCAGCGCGGCAGGCCGGCCCCGTGGCTGCAAAGGAAGATCAGCCAGAAGGACGAGGACGCCATCAGCGAAATGATCGATCACCATTTCGCCGAGGAACGCCGCCAGGATCGCTATGAGCGTGAGATTGATCGCGCAATGGATGCGAGCGAGCGCGAGTTAGACCGCGCAATGGATTTGTATGAAGCCCGTTTTGGGCTGTAACGAAAACGGCTTACCTAGCGGTAACTAGGCAAGCCGTCAGATCCACAAAACCGGAACAGGCCATGAGGATACGCGAATGTATACCGAATTCCCCCACGACATCAACCGACCCGCCGATCCCTTCGAGGATTGGGCAATGAGTTTAGACGCCTATCTCGACACGCCCGCCGGTCTGCGCTGGCTCGCCGAGCAAGGCGACGTCGCCGACATGCAGCGTGCCGCCGAGCGGTATGGCTCCCGCCCCGGCATCTGGGAGGCCGCGCCATGACGCGCACGCAATACAAGCAGTGTTTTCGTGCCGCGCGCCAGCTCGCGCGCTTTCATCGCCGCCCGCACGACCGCCACGAGGCCGCAACTTGGGCGATGCACGAAGCTCAGGCAATCGGCATCAGACACCCATCACTCGACGATTACCGAGCCTTTGAGCGCATCGGTCGGCGTGTGATGCAGGCCATTTAACCCGTCAGCCGCCCGGCCTCGCGCCGGGCAGGAGCCAGCCATGAAAGAGCAATCCATGCAACCGAATGTTCGCTACCCGATCAGGTTAATAGGGGGGCGCATGGCTTGGGTTGAAGTGCCCGACCTGTTCTATGAAGCGGACAAGAAGAAGCTTCAAGCGCAGATCGCGATCATTGGAACGGTTAATGATGGGGGTCCAATGTACGTTTACATCCGAACCGAACCCGGCCTGTTTACCGTCGGCTTTTACGATCCTGAGGGAGTATGGCACCCGGAAAGCGATCACCCGGACAGCGAAAGCGCCGCGCGCCGTGTGGCGTGGCTGAATGGTGCCAACGTGTCTTTCGCCGAATAACCCTCAGCGCCCGGCCACGCGCCGGGCAGGGGTGAGACATGAAAGAGCAGTTCATCATCATCGATCTGGGCAGACGGGTCGTCGGTCATCAACTCGCCGGCACCAAGGCCCGCGCCGTTTATCTCTTCGCCGCCAAGTTCGGGCTATCTGCCAGCAATCTGAAGGCTGTCACCTACGCCGAGTTCATGCCGCCAATCAAGACGACCGCCACCGCGAGCAAATGATGTTGCACGGCACCGAATAACCAACCGATCGCACGACGGGGCAGGCATGACGCTTCAAGCGGTCAGAGACACGGACAGCACGTAGGCGGAAACGCTGGGTCATGGAGACCGCCGCGACGACACAGGGACGACGAGCCAAAGCGAACCAACCCACCGACCCGGCCCCCGCGCCGGGTTTCTTTTTGGAGGATCGAATCATGACGGAAACCAACACCGCTTTACAGACGCTCGATCTGTCCGAGATCCAACTGAACCCGGTCGCCATCTTCGCGCCCGGCGGGCTGAATGATCTACTCGGGCGCATCGAAGCGGAGGCCCGCGCGCTCGTCCCCGATCTGAGCACTGCCAGGGGACGCAAAGCGATTGCAAGCCAAGCCGCCAAGGTCGCCAAGAGCAAGGTCTACCTGGATGGTCTCGGGAAAGACCTCACGGCAACCCTGAAAGCGCAGACCGCCGCCGTGGACGCCGAGCGCCGCCAGATGCGCGAACGCCTGGACGCCCTGCGCGATGAGATCCGCCAGCCCCTCACCGCGTGGGAGACCGCCGAAACCGCCCGCATCGAAGCGATTCGCCAGCGTGTCGAAGCCCTCAAGTCGCCCGTCAGCGGTCCCTCAGCGGTCATTGCGCAACGGATCGCCGAGATCGAGGCGACCCCCATTGATGAGAGTTGGGGGGCATTCGTCGCCGACGCCGCCCGCGCCAAGGATGCGGCCTTGATGCAGGCCCGCGCCGCGCTGGTCCTCACCCAGGCCGAAGAGGCGGCAGAGCAGGAGCGCCAAGCCGCCGCCGAAGCCGCCGAGCGTGCGCGCCGCGAAGCGGCAGAACGGGAGCAACAAGAACGCGAAGAACGTATTGCCCGCGAAGCCGCCGCCCGCGCGACCCAAGAGGCGGAGGCCAAGGCCGCCGCCGAACGTCAAGCCGCTGAACAAGCCGCCAAGGAGGCAGAGGCCAAAGCAGAAGCGGAGCGTCAAGCCGCCGAACGCGCCCGGCTGGAGGCGATTCAGGCCCAACAGGAGGCCGAACAGCGCGCCGCCGAAGCGGAGCAACGCCACCAGCAGGAAGCCGCCGAGGCCGCGCGCCGCCAACAGGAAGCCGAGGCCCGCGCCCGCCTGGAAGCCGCCCAAGCGGAACGCGAGCGCATCGCCGCCGAACAGCGCGCCGAGGCGGAGAAAGCTCGCCGCCAACAGGAGGAAGCCGCGCGCTTGGCAGCCAACCGCGAACATCGCGCCTCAATCAATCGGGGCATTCTCACCGCCCTGGTCGCTATCGGGTTAAGCGAAGACGCGGCCCGCCTCGTCATCACGGCCACGGCTCGCAACGCGATCCCGCACCTGTCCATCAACTACTGAGCCAACCAACCCGGCCCCGCCGGGTTTTCTTTGTGGAGGCCACCATGACCGATCAAGCCAACCTCGCCGCGCAACTGGCGGACCTGCAAGCGCAGATGGCCGCACTCCGGCCCGCCGCGCCTGCGCCGTCGGCATCCGCCTGGGCGAACGCCATGCCCGCCCTGAGCGCCGCGCCAACCATCAATGGGGTCGCCGTTCCGGTGAAGATCCAGACGCCCGCCGGCTCCATCCGGGTTTATCTCTCGCTCCCCGCTGAATGCGCCGCCTCGCCCGATGCCTTGATGTCCGCCCTGGAAGCCCTCGCCGCCGCCGGCCTGCCACTCGACACCTGGAGCGGAGCCCGCGAGAGCGGCAGCGCCTGGGGCAACAGCCGCAGCAACGGCGGCTGGTCTGGCAACAGCAACCGCAACACCTGGAGACGCTGACATGATCGCCACCCCGCACACCGCGCACGTCGTCACCCTCACGCAAACCATGCCCGTCGCCCGCTTCGTGGTCCTGGACCTGGAGACCGGCGACGCCCCCGAGGACGCCATTCAAGCCGCCATCCGCCAATGGAAAGCGCCGAGCAACTGGAAACCTGAGACGGTCGAAAAGAACCGCGCCGAACAGGCCGAGAAAATCCGCGAGAAGGCCGCTTTACTGGACGCCTCGCCCATTCTTTGCGCTGGCCTCCGCAGTGACCGCGAAGCCGTGATGTTCAACGGCATGGGCGACACTGGCCCGCTCGATCTGCCCGGCTGGACCATCGAGAGCCACCCCGATGAGTGCGCCATGCTCGCCGCGTTGGGTCAATGGCTCAACGCCCACACCGACGACGTGACCGCATTAGTCGGTCACAACGTGCGTGGTTTCGACCTGCCGAAACTGCGCGGCGGATTCGTCCGTCATCGGCTCCCGCTCCCCGCCTGTCTGAAACCGCGCGACGGCCAGGGCCAACCCGTGACCGACACCATGAGCCTGTTCAAAAGTTTCAGCATGGAACATCGCGATGACTTCGCCGTGAGTCTGGATGTCGTGGCGACCGCGTTCGGGATTCCGAGGCCGAAACAGTACGTCAGCGGTGCAGATGTGCCGCGCCTGCATCGTGAAGGCCAGATCGCCGCGATTTTGACCTATAACGCCATCGATATTGATGCCACCGCCGAGATTTACCGGCGGATGATGGCCTGACCGATTAAACGCTGGCCGGCGGGAGCCATTGACCAGAGACCGCTATTTCAACCGCGCGGGATGCGTCCCGCGCGGCGCACCGCCACCCCGGAGGGCAGACCGTGAAAGTCAAAGACAAGGCACTACGCGAGCTGGTCAACGTCTGCGAACCCGCCTGTCTCAAACGCCCCTGCTACTGGCCGCGCCCGGATCCAGGCATGTTCACGCCAGGGCAGGGCTACCGCTCCCGCGAAAGCGGCAGCAAGGGGTATCTGTGCGGCACCCGTGAAGCTCGCGGGTGCCCTGACGAGGTGACCAGCCACTAATCAGCTACCAATCGCTGTCAATTTAGTTTTGCTTGACGACAGGCCCGCTTGCGGGCTTTTTGTTGCCGCCACTCACAGGGCCTGAACATGAACAAACAGACATTTAACCTGCGCCGAGGCGGGTTTTTCCTTGGGACGATTAGCCTGCTCTCAAGGACGTCGCACGACGCGACTGCAACGCGCCTGCGCCGGCATATCGAAGCGAGACGACCGGGGTGTGGCGTCTCAGTCCATCCGGTCCTTAACCCCTGACCCGAAGCCGGCACAATCACCACAAACCCGCCTTACGCGGGTTTTTTTATGTCCAGCATTCAGGAGCGCCCCATGAACCCGATCCGCACCACCAACGCCCCCCTTTTTCGCCTGCGCCTCGCCTGGGACGGCGAACCCGTTGCCGTCAGTGCCGAACTGCTCGAACCGCTCGCCTGGAAGCTGGCGCTGCACCGCGACCCCAGCAACACCTTCTGGAGTGTTTCCGACATCCCGACCGGACGCCTGATCGAGACCGGTTGGAGTCGTGACGATGCCATCAACGCCGCTCATCGCAGCCTGCAAGCCGCCGCCAGCGCGCGCGGCACCACCATCAAAGAGCTGCTTGAAGCCGCTCGCACAAAACGGGAGAACAGCGTCATGCCCCCCGACACCGGTCGGACAGCCGAGCGGGCCACGCGATGAGCCTACATGAGCGCATCCAGTTCTGTGGCGTCATGGCATGGCTACTGGCAACCATCGCCATGCTGCTGACGCTGCCCGTGCTGACAGTCGCTCTGTTTGCGCTCGGCACCGTGCTGACCGTCGCAGGGCTAATTCTGGACGAAGACTTTTAAATGAATCACGCACCAGAGATCCGTATGAACGCCGTCGATCCCGGCTATCTCAACCTGCGCGCCGCCGGCTATCGCTGGGACAACTGCGGAGTGATGCTCGGGGATCGGCCCCGCGATCCCAATGCGACCACTTACGGCACCTATGCGCCCAACGGTGCGTTGATCGGCTATGCACGCGGGATGTGTCGCGCGTATCGCCTCGCCCTGGAGCACTGGCGTCGATCAGATGCCGACCAATTTTCGTTTTGACCGGAGGAATCCCATGCCGCTGACCCTGCGCGATCTCGAAACCCAACTCGCCGACTGCCGCCGACTGGGAGCCACCGGCGACGAGCCTGTTTTTCTGGAAGGCTCGGTCATCACAGGCATTGAAGGATTGAAAATCACGACCAGGACGCGCGCGCGACAAGTCGCCCTGTGCGCCCCCGCCACGCTGAACGTGGGCCAAATCGTGCTGATCTGGGGCGTGCCCGAGCAGGACCGGGAGGGCGAGACGTCATGACCACACCGATCCAGGAAATGACTCATGCCGAATGGATCGCCGAAGGCCGCCGCCGCTTCGGTGACGACATGATGAACTGGCGATTCGTGTGTCCGGCCTGTGGCCATGTCGCCGCCGCCCGCGACTGGAAGGACGCCGGAGCGCCACCCAACGCGGTCGCCTTCTCCTGTGTCGGACGCTGGCTGCCGACCGCGCGCGAGGCGTTCGCGGACGCGGGTCACGGTCCCTGCAACTACGCGGGAGGCGGACTTTTCAGGCTGAATCCGCTCCACGTCCGCCGGGAAGACGGACAGATCGAACCGGTTTTCGCCTTCGCGGAGGATAACCGCATGCCCCCCGACACCCCCTTGGCCCGCACCGTGAGGAGAACCCAATGTTAAGCGAGATCCGCCACTTTCATTTGTTTTGCGGCTTGGGCGGTGCCGCCGCCGGCTTCAACCGCGGCCAAGCGCGCATCGGTGCCATGCAAGCCAATTTTCGCTGTCTGGGTGGCATTGATTCCGACCCGGCCGCTGTGCGCGACTTTGAGCATCTTGTCGGAGTTCAAGGGACCTGTCTCGACCTCTTCAGCCGCACCCAATACCGTGCTTGGCATGGGTGCGAACCGCCCGCAGAGTGGCGTGAGGCGCTACCGGAAGACCTACGCCGCGCCGCCGGCAACGCAGCGCCGAATGTCCTGTTCACGAGTCCGCCCTGCAAAGGCTTCTCAGGGTTGCTGTCCACCGCCAAGAGCGAGACCGCACGCTATCAGGCATTGATGGAATTGACCCTGCGCGGCATCTGGCTCGCGCTCGAAGCCTGGGCAGACGATCCGCCGGAATTCTTCATCCTGGAAAACGTCCCACGCATCGCGACCCGCGGCGCGCACCTGCTTGACCAGATCGAGGGACTGTTGCGTCAATACGGCTACGCCTGCGCGAGGACAACCCACGACTGTGGGACGCTCGCGGGTCTTAGCCAGTCGCGCAGGCGCTTCCTGCTGGTCGCCAGACACATCGCCAAGGTTCCGCCCTGCCTCTACGAGCCGCCCTATCGCCCCCTGCGCGGTATCGGCGATGCCATCGGACGCTTGCCGTTGCCGAGCACGCCGGAGGCAGGCCCCATGCATGTGCTCCCCGCGCTCCAATGGAAGACCTGGGTCCGCTTGGCTTTCGTGCCAGCCGGCAAAGACTGGCGCGCGTTGCAGATGCTGCGCATCGGCGCCGACGGGAACTTGATCGATTACCTGATCGTCCCGGACATGTACCGCTGCGCCTATGGAGTCACCGCATGGGACGCCCCGAGCGGGACGATTACCGGCGATGCGCGACCGTCCAAGGGCGGGTTCGCGGTTGCAGATCCACGGCGCGTCAAAGAGCGGGCTGAGTATGGGCAATACGGGGTTCAAGCCTGGAACAAGCCGAGCCAGACAGTCACCGGGCAAGCGCTGGTTGGCGGCGGGCGCTTTGCGGTGGCCGATCCGCGCCTACCGGAGCAAGACTGTCGGCACGCCACGAAATACCGCGTGGTCCGCTGGACTGATGCGGCCCCCACAGTCACCGGCACCGACCGCATCGGCAGCGGCGCGCAATCCGTCGCCGATCCACGGGTCATGATCTCCGGCGCAAAGGGCTTCCTCGGCTCCGGCCATTACGGCATTGTCCCATGGGGCGCCAGCAGTGGCGCGGTCACTGGCTCGGCAGGTCCGGATAATGGCCGATGGAATGTCGCCGACCCGCGAATACCCGAGGGGCACGAAAACGTTCGGGCGATCATCATTGCGGAAGACGGCACTTGGCACCGCCCCCTCACAACCCTTGAGCTTGCCGTGCTGCAAGGTCTGTACGATCCGGAAGAGCGATCACTCGACCTTGACGGCGCCTCACACAGCGCATGGCGCGAGCGCATCGGCAATGCCGTCCCCCCGCCAGCAGCGGCAGCGATCGCCAGCGCGATGGGTCAAGCCCTATTGCTGGCGCGCGCGGGCGAGCGCTTCGTCTTGTCGAGTACCCCGGTATGGGTGCGTCCGCTGGCTATCGCCCTGTCCGTGCAGAGCCGGGGCGACGTGTCATGACAACACCGCTGCTACTCAACATTAAGCGCGCCGCCGAAGTCCTGGACGTCAGCCCGCGCACCATCCGCCGTCTGCTCGATACCGGCGAACTGGCCCCGGTCCGCATCGGGCGATCCGTGCGGATCTCCGCCGAGAGTCTGCGCGCCTATGTGGACCGCGCCATACCTCAGAGTCATAATCATCCGGGCGTGGGGCCGGATGTGCGGGAGACCAGCACATGCCGAGAAAACGCAAGCAAGACCAAGACGGCCTCTATCGTCGTCCCGATTCGCCCAACTGGTGGGCGAGCTACACCGACGCGAGCGGCCAGCGAGTTAGATGCTCTACTGGCGCGACCGACCGACAGGAAGCCGACGCGCTGTTAGCCAAATGGAAGCTCGAAGCGCATCGCGAGAAGCAATGGGGCGAACAGCCCAGCCGGACCTTCGATGAACTGATGATTGGCTACCTGAAAGCCAGCGAAGCCGACAAACGGCCATCTGGTTTTCAGCGCGACAAGGAAATTGTCCGTAACCTGCGACAGCATTTCGGCGGCTTGGAACTCACCGCCTTGACCCCGGCGCTGGTGCGTCGTTACGTCGATCAGCGGCGCGTGCAAGTCACCAATGGCACCGTGAATCGAGAGCTTTGCGTCTTATCCTCGGCGATCAACTACGCCCGCCGCGAATGGGAGTGGGACATCCCGAATCCCGTGCCCGGACGCAAGCTGCGGACCCCGGAAGGACGGATCCGCTGGATCACGCGCGAGGAATCGAAGCGACTGCTGGATGAAGCCAGCCGCGAACCCCAAGCGCCGCACTTAGTCGATTTCATTCGGCTGGCGATCAACACAGGATGTCGGAAAGGCGAATTGCTGGGGCTGGAATGGAAGCGGATCGACCTCCGGGCGGGGCTCATCCACCTGGAAGCCGACCACACCAAAACACTCAAACGAAGAAGCGTGCCGATCAATGCGGATGCCCGCGAAGCGATCCTATCACGGGCGCAATTTCGGATGCGACACTGCCCGGCGAGCCCCTGGGTATTCTGTCACGAGGACGGATCACGGGTGCTGGACGTGAAGCGGAGTTTTACCACGGCACGGAAGCGAGCCGGGATTGAGGATTTCAGAGTACATGACCTGCGCCACACCTGCGCCGCGTGGCTGGTCTCGGCGGGAGTTCCGTTGACAGCCGTGCGTGATCTGCTGGGTCACACGACGGTCAAGATGACCGAACGCTATGCGCACCTGGCGCCGGAGAATGTTCGGGCAGCGGTCGCCTTGCTGGAAGGCATGGCGTCACGATCAGGTCACGTCGAGAAACTGAAAGTGGTGTCTGGCGGGCTTTAAGCCCTTGATTGGATTGGTGGAGCCGAGGGGGATCGAACCCCTGACCTCCGCATTGCGAACGCGGCGCTCTCCCAGCTGAGCTACGGCCCCATGAGGGGAAACTGCGGGTCTTTCGTCCCGCTTATCGGAAGCGGGACACCAAGCACTGGCTGGCGGGGGAATTCTGCACCCTTTTGGCGTGCCGAGACAAGCTCGATTAGATGCCTCAGGGCTTGAGGATGAATTCAAGCACGATCTTGCTGCCGAAATAGGCCAGGATCAGCATGACGAAACCGCCAAGCGTCCAGATGATCGCCGTGCGTCCGCGCCAGCCTTTGCGGAAGCGTCCGATCAGCAGTCCGCCGAACACCAGCCAGGCCAGCACCGAAAGCACGGTCTTGTGCACCAGATGCTGGGCAAACATGTTTTCCAGAAAGGCGAAGCCGCTCAGCAGCGCCAGCGTGAGCAGGACGAAGCCGGCGCTGATCATCTCGAACAGCAGGCTTTCCATGGTTTGCAGCGGCGGCAGGGTGCGGACAAAACCGCCGGGATGACGACCCCGCAACTGCCGATCCTGCACCGCCAGCAGAATCGCCTGCACGGCGGCCAGCGTGAGCAGACTGTAGGCGAGCATCGACAGCAGGACATGAATCTTGAGCGACCAGCTCGCCGAGGGACGCATGAAATCGATCTCGGCGAAATTGGCCTCCAGAATCAGACTCAGGGCCGCGACGGGCAGCAGAATCAGACCGAGGTTATCGACCGGCTTGGTCAGGCTGGAGACCAGCAGCAGGGCGATGATGGTCCAGGAGGTGAGGGCCAGCGCGTGATAGAACCCGAGATTGATCCCGGCACTGCTGAAGATGCTGTCCCACAGCACCCAGCTATGCAGAATCAGGCCGGCAAAACCGGCCGCAAGCGCAAGCCGACGCTCAGGGATCCAGCCTTCCTTGCGGAACAGGCGCAGCCCGATGAAAACGGCGGCAGTCAGATAGCTGAGAGTGGCGATGGTGGCAAGAAGGGTATGAGTCATAGGTTCGACATCATGGTGCAAGGCGTTGGCACGGAAAACGGCGTGTGGTCATATCGTCCCACATTGAGCCTGCATTATACTCAACAAGTCACGCCGTAAACCGATGGTCATGGTTTTTTCTTGAAGGCGCCGGGGCTCTGCCCGCGCCCATTTCGAGGTTGGAACATGTTTGAAAATTTACAGGATCGCTTCGAGCGTGTCCTGACCAATCTGCGGGGTCAGGGTCGCCTGACCGAAGAGAATATCAAAGACACCCTGCGCGAGGTGCGCATGGCGCTGCTGGAAGCGGACGTGGCGCTGCCGGTGGTGCGCCAGTTCGTCGAGGACGTGCGCGAAAAAGCGCTTGGCGAGACCGTCACCAAGAGCCTGACTCCCGGCCAGGTGCTGATCAAGATCGTCAATGACGAGCTGGTCATGCTCATGGGCGAGGCCAATGAGCGGCTCGATCTCACCGCCCAGCCGCCGGCAGTGGTGCTGATGGCCGGCCTACAGGGCTCGGGCAAAACGACCAGCGTCGCCAAGCTCGCGCGCTGGCTCCAGGAAAAGCAGAAAAAATCGGTCATGGTGGTGAGTTGTGACGTGTATCGTCCCGCAGCCATCGAGCAGTTGCGGACGGTCGCCGCTGAGGTCGGCGCAGATTTCCATGCGAGCCAGGGCGACGAGGATCCGGTGACCATCGCCCGCCGCGCGCTCGATGACGCGCGCCGTCATTTCAAGGACGTACTGATCGTCGATACTGCCGGTCGGCTGCATGTCGATGCCGCCATGATGGACGAGATCAAGGCCATCCATGCCGCGCTGAACCCCATCGAAACCCTGTTCGTGGTCGATTCCATGACCGGTCAGGACGCCGCCAATACGGCTAAAGCGTTCGATGAGGCGCTGCCGCTGACCGGCGTGGTGCTGACCAAGACCGATGGCGACGCACGCGGCGGCGCGGCGCTCTCGATCCGCCAGATCACCGGCAAGCCGATCAAATTCCTCGGCACCGGCGAGAAGACCACGGCGCTCGAACCCTTCCATCCTGACCGCGTCGCCTCGCGCATCCTCGGCATGGGCGACGTGGTGTCGCTGGTCGAAGAGGTGCAGGCCAAGGTTGACCGCGATCAGGCCGAGAAGCTGGTCAAGAAGCTCAAGAAGGGCAAGGATTTCGATCTGGCCGACTTCAAGGAGCAGCTCGAACAGATGAACAGGATGGGGGGCATGATGAGCCTGATGGAAAAGCTCCCCGGCATGAACCAGATCCCGGATCACATCAAGAACAAGGCCAACGACAAGGAGATGGGCAAGCTGGTCGCCATCATCAATTCCATGACGCCCAAGGAGCGCCAGTTTCCGGCCATCATCAAGGGTTCGCGCAAGCGCCGCATCGCCGCTGGTTCCGGCACCCAGGTTCAGGACATCAATCAACTGCTCAAGCAGTTCATGCAGATGCAGAAGATGATGAAAAAGATGAAGGGCGGCGGCATGGCCAAGATGATGCGCTCGCTCCAGGGACGACTGCCGCCGGGGATGCTGCCGCCCGGCGGTGGTTTCCCGCCGGGTGGCGGCTTTCCTCCGGGTGGCGGTTTTCCGATGTAGGGCCCAGCCACCGATTCGGCCGGGTTGGACCTGGTGACGAAGCTCCGACTTCGTCACCCGCGAGACGAAGCTCCGCTTCGCGAATCCGAGGAGCGCGCTGATCGATCCCGGCGAAGGCTTGAGGCAGCCGTCTCGTGAAGCAGAGCTTCGTTGCTAAGGTCACGAAGCCGGAGCTTCGTAACCAAATAGGAGCTTCGTGACCAGAGAACACACCATCGACGCCTTCATCGCCCGCTGGGGTAACGGCATCAGCCACGGCGGCAACGAGCGCGCCAATCTGCAACTCTTCATCGTCGAACTCTGCGCCCTGCTCGATCTGCCGCCGCCCGATCCCGCCAGCGCCAATCGCCACGACAACGCCTATGTCTTCGAGCGCGGCATCACCGAGCAGTTCGCCGATGGCGGCAGGACCGTGCGCAAGATCGATCTCTACCGCCGCGCCTGCTTCATCCTCGAAGGCAAGGACACCGGCAAAGAGACCGGCAGCGGCGGCTGGGATACCGCCATCCTGAAGGCGCGCCAGCAGTCCGAGAACTACGTCCGCTGTCTGCCGCCCGCTGAAGGCCGACCGCCCTTCATCGTCGTCGTCGATGTCGGCAAATCCTTCACGCTCTATGCCGAATTCAGCCGCTCGGGCGGTCACTATGTCGCCTTCCCCGACGCGCGGAGCCACACCATCCGCCTGGAGCAACTGCGCGAGGCCAGGATCCGCGAGCTGTTGCGCGCACTCTGGCTCGACCCGCTCAGTCTCGACCCCACCCGTTACGCGGGCCGGGTCACGCGCCGGATTGCCGACCGGCTCGCCGCGCTCGCCCGGTCGCTGGAAACGGACGGCCATCCCGCCGCCGAGGTCGCCAGTTTCCTGATGCGCTGTCTGTTCACCATGTTCGCCGAGGATGTCGGACTCCTGCCGGAGCGCAGCTTTACCGAGCTGCTGGAACGCCGCCAGCACAACCCGGCCACCTTTCACCGCCAGATCGAAAGTCTGTGGCGCACCATGAACAGCGGCGGCTTCTCCGAGTCGCTGGATACCGAGGTGCTCCGCTTCAACGGCGGACTCTTCGCCGATGCCTCCGCCATCCCGCTCAACGCCGGGCAGATCGGGCAACTGATCGCCGCCGCGCGGGCCGACTGGCGCTATGTCGAACCGGCCATCTTCGGCACCCTGCTGGAGCGCGCGCTCAACCCCCGCGAGCGCCACAAGCTCGGCGCGCACTATACGCCGCGCGCCTATGTCGAGCGTCTGGTCCTGCCGACCGTGATCGAGCCGCTGCGCGCCGAATGGGCCAATGTGCAGGCCGCCGCGCTGGCCTGCCGACAGCAACGCAAGACGAAGGAAGCCATCGCCGAAATCCAGCGTTTCCTGTTTCAGCTCTGCAACACCCGCATCCTCGATCCCGCCTGCGGCAGCGGCAATTTTCTTTATGTGACGCTGGAACACATGAAGCGTCTGGAAGGCGAGGTGCTGGAACTGCTGGGCAGTCTCAAAAAAACCGGCTCATTCGACATGGAAGGACTGACCGTCGATCCGCACCAGTTTCTCGGTCTGGAGATCAACCCGCGCGCCGCCCGCATCGCCGAACTGGTGCTCTGGATCGGTTATCTGCAATGGCACTTCCGCACCTATGGCGACGTCAAGCCGCCCGAGCCGGTGCTGCGCGATTTTCACAACATCGAACACCGTGATGCGCTGATCGACTCTGACGGCGTCGAGACGATCACGGATGCCGACGGCAACCCGGTCACACGCTGGGATGGCGTCACCTTCAAGACCAGCCCGATCACCGGCGAGCAGATCCCGGACGAGTCGGCGCAGGTCGAGCAGGTGCGCTACCTCAACCCGCGCCGGGGGGTGTGGCCGCAGGCGGATTACATCGTGGGGAATCCGCCCTTTGTCGGGAACAAACGCATGCGCTCGGCATTGGGAGATGGCTATGTGGATGCCGTGCGCCGCACTTGGCAGGAAGTGCCGGAATCGGCGGATTTCGTCATGTACTGGTGGCATATCGCCGCTGAAACGGTGCGGGCCGGAGAGGCTCGCCGCTTTGGTTTCATCACAACCAATAGCATCAGGCAGACCTTCAACCGCCGTGTGCTTGAACACCACCTGAGTGCTACCGTGCCTTTGTCGTTGCTCTATGCGGTTCCGGATCATCCTTGGGTGGATTCTGCTGATGGCGCGGCTGTCCGAATTGCCATGACCGCTGGCGCAAGCGGCGAGCATATAGGGCGACTGGGAACGGCTGTTTCTGAACTGGAAAGTGAGAGTGAAGGGATTGCAGTCACCTTGGACGTGCAGACAGGAAAGCTGTTAGCAGACCTGCGTATCGGGGCGAATACCGCCGCCGCCGCATCGTTGCAAGCCAACGCTGGCCTTGCTCTACGTGGGGTGACTTTGGTTGGAACAGGTTTTATCGTCACACCCGATCTATGCGAAAAGCTCGATGGTGGCGCTCTAATGAGACCCTACAGAAACGGGAAAGACCTGACGGACAAACCCCGTGACGTCATGGTCATCGACACTTTTGGCCTCACCGAATCAGAACTGCGAAGCCAATACCCCGACTCTTGGCAGTGGTTGCACGACCATGTGAAGCCGGAGCGCGATCAAAACGTGCGCTCTTCATACCGCAAGAACTGGTGGATCTTTGCCGAACCTCGCAGCGAATGGCGCACGGCAGCGCGAGGATTGGCTCGCTATATCGCAACACCGATGACCGCCAAACATCGTATCTTCATTTTCCAGGAAGCCAATATCCTTCCCGATCAAGGGCTTGTACCAGTCGCATCCGACGATGCGTTCGTGCTCGGGATGCTTTGCAGCTATTTGCACATCATGTGGGCGCTGGCACAGGGAGGAACATTGGAAGACCGACCTCGTTACAACCAATCACGCTGCTTCGAGACCTTCCCCTTCCCCGACGCCACCCCCGAACAGCAGGCGACCATCCGCGAGCTGGCCGAACAGCTCGACGCCCACCGCAAGCGCCAGCAGGCCGCGCATCCCGAGCTGACCCTGACCGGGATGTATAACGTGCTGGAGAAACTGCGCGCGGGCGAAACCCTGACCGCCAAGGATCAGACCATCCACGCTCAGGGTCTGGTGTCGCTGCTGCGCGAACTGCACGACGCGCTTGATCGCGCCGTCTTCGCCGCCTATGGCTGGGACGATCTGGCCGCGCGGCTGGTCGGTCTGCCCGGTGCGACCACGCCGCTGCCCGACAAGCCCGATGCTCAGGTCGAAGCCGAAGAGGAACTCCTGCGCCGTCTGGTCGAACTCAACGCCGCACGCGCGGCTGAAGAGGCGCGCGGCCACATCCGCTGGCTGCGTCCCGCGTATCAGAATCCCAATGCCCGGACCGTGCCGCAACAGACATCCGCCGCACTGGATACGGACGAGGAAGCAAGCGCCGTGGTAAGCGCCAGGGTCAAAAAACGCGCATGGCCGAAAGGCATGCGCGACCAGATCGCCGCCGTGCGCGAGACCCTGGACACCGGGGCGATGACGCTGGAAGAACTGGTGTCGCGCTTCAGGGATCCCGGCAAAACCGCCTCGCTGATCGTCGAAGCACTCGCGGCGCTGGAAGATCTGGGCATGCTGCATCGGGATGGCGACCGCTACCGCATGGCGGGCTGATGCCCACGTCCCGCCAACGTAACCAATCTAAAGCAGCGGACGCAGATCCAGGAACATCCTGCATGGAAACGTCTCGCTCAACGGCTGGCACCCGAAGTGGGCATAGAAGGATCGCGCCTCTACGTCGATGGCATCAGTGACCAGCAGCCGGAAGGTGACGGGGCCGGCGTGAGCCAGTTGCAGGGTCAGCCCCAGCGCCTCCTCGAACAGATAGCGGCCCAGTCCCTGCCCCCGGACACGGGTATCGACCGCCAGCCGCGCCAGCAGAATCCCCGGAATCGGGAAGCGCGGCAGCCGGTCCAATGCGGGGAGCGGGGCCACCGCGTCGCGCTCGACACTGACGGTCGTGAGGCTGAAATAGCCCGCCAGCCGGGGCGGATCGATCCCGGCATCAATCACGACATAGGTTCTCGCCAGGAGATCCTTTTCGGCATGACGCCAGGCGAACCGACGCAGATACTCGGCCAGACTGGAATGCGGATTCTGAAAATCGGTCAGCAGCGGGCGATGGGCACGGTTCAGCGGCTCGATGCGGATCGTCATGCGTCAGTCCGATGCCGGCCAGCGGAGCGATGGAGGTTGACGCGGCGTCTGCGCCAGATTCGCCAGCGCCATGCGCAAGGCGGGCGGCGGGTCAAAGCCCTGGTCGAGCAGGTTCGCCAGACGTTCCGTCTCTGCCTCACTCAAGACCAGTCGCGCGCCCATCGGATGCTTCGCCGTGGCCTGCAAACGGTCCAGTGTCGGATGCAGAAGCTGCTCGACCGCCTCGCCACGGCGTGCCTCAATGATTCGCCCCTGCTCGGCCTGACGCGCCACCCAGCCCGTGATCGCCGCCATTTCACGCAGGAGATCCGCCTTTTGATTGGGTCCGAGTCCGAACCGCTCGCGCAACAGATCGAGTTCGGCGTCGAGAACCGCATTCGTGAGAGCCTGAAAGCGCGCCATATCAACCTCCTCTTTTTTGAGTAAAATCTTACTCATATCAGCCCGACTGCACAAATGCGATTTTCTCTCGCGCTTTTCTTGATCCCATCCATCGTTCCATTCAATCTACCCACTGTTCAATTTTAGATCCGGCACCGGCATCGATTCCCGGCGCCTCGGAGACCGCGCATGTCGATCACCATCAGCCTGACACCCTCCACCATCAAAGGCTCCGCCGGGCTTGGTCTGGCGCTGGCACTGTGCGCACCACTCGCACCGGCGCTGGCCTCGCCCTGGGGCGCGATCACGCAGCCCTCATCAGGAGCACCCCAGGTCATCGGCGCGACGGCCAACGGCTGTATCGGCGGGGCGGAGATCCTGCCCGCAACCGGGCCGGGCTATGTCAGCGTGCGCCGTTTCCGTAATCGCTATTACGGACACCCCAACCTGCTCCGCTTCATCTCCGACCTGGGGCGCGCCCAGCAGCGTCGGCACGATCAGCTCGTCATGGTCGGCGATCTCAGCCAGCCGCGCGGCGGGCGCATGTCGTCCTCGCATCGCAGCCATCAGAACGGTCTGGACGTGGACATCTGGTTCACCCTGGCGCCCTCCCCCGCCGCCGCCAACCGGCTGATGGACAAGACGACCGATCCACCGAGCATGGTGCGATCGGACGGTCTCTTCGTCAGCGAGCGCTGGGGCGAAAATCAGCGTCTGCTGATCGAGAGCGCCGCACGCCATCCGGCGGTGGACCGCATCTTCGTCAATGCCGCCATCAAGCGCGCACTGTGCGAGGAAACACGCGGGGATCGCGGCTGGCTGCGCAAGGTGCGGCCCTGGCGCGGGCATGATGCCCATTTCCATGTGCGTCTCGCCTGCCCCAGCGACAGCCCGCAGTGCGTGATGCAGGATCCGCTGCCGCCCGGCGACGGCTGCGGCGCGGATCTGGCCTGGTGGTTCAGCGAAGAGGCCCGCAAACCGAGCAAAGGCGGCGCGCCCACCGCGCCCGAGCCGGTCATGCCAGCGGCCTGTCAGGCCGTGCTGCGGGATTTTTAACCGGATGAACGGGGCCGAACAGCCGGATCCTTCGAGGCGGCAATGAAGGCAGGTCTGGACCCCGGACGGAAGCGGCGGCGCGGCGTCCGCCAACATCTGCACCATCACGCTCCGCTGATCGCGGTGGTCTTCATGGTCGGGACGCTGGTCGGCGCCATCACGCTGGCCTCCGGTCAAACCAGGTCGTCGGCTGGCGATGACGCGACGGCTCAGGGGTCGGGCATCACCCTCACCGCAGAAGAACAGCGCTACCTGGACCGGCTCGGCCCGCTCACCATCGGCGCCGATCCCGACTGGCGACCCTTCCAGTATCGTGATCGGCAGGGTCAATTCAGCGGGATCGCCACCGACCTGCTTGAACTGGTCGCCACCCGACTGGGGCTTGCCTTCAACTATGCGCCGGTGCGGGACTGGGATGAGGCGGTCGAACAGTCGCGGGCTGGCCGGATTCATATCCTGCACTTTCTGAACCAGACCCCCGCGCGCGATGAGTGGCTGCTGTTCACCGAGCCGCTGCTGGTCGATCCCAATGTTTTCATCACCCGCGAGGAACATGCGTTCATCACGGACGCCACTCAGTTGACCGACGAGACCATCGCCCTGCCAGGGGGAACCTCGATTGAGGAGCGTGTCCGGCGCGATTTCCCCAACCTGACCATCTTCAAGGTTCCAACCGAAAACCAGGTCTTTCAGGCGGTCTCAAACCGGGAGGCGGATCTGACACTGCGCTCCCTGACCATCGCCGCCGACACCATCCGCAAGGAAGGGCTCTTCAACCTGAAGATCGCCGGCCAGGCGCCCGAACCCTATGTCAACCGTCTGCGCATGGGCGTGCTGAAGAGCGAATCCATGCTGCGCGACATCCTGAACAAGGGCATCGCCAGCCTCACGCCGCGTGAGCGCGAGGAAATCGTCAACCGCCATGTCAGCATCACCATCGTCAATCCTGTGGATTACGGGTTCATCCTGCGCATCGCCGGGGTGCTGGGTGCGCTCATCGCGGTGTCGTTCTACTGGAATCTGCGGCTGAAAACGACCAATGCCGCCCTGCGCGAAAGCGAGCGCAGCAAGGCGGTGCTGATCGCCAACCTGCCCGGAGTCGCCTATCGCTGTCGCCATGACCGCGACTGGACGATGGAATTCATCTCCGACGGCTGTCTGGAACTGACCGGCTACCGCAGCGAGGACTTTCTGCATAATCGCCGGCTGTCGTTCAACGAACTGATTCTTCCGGAAGATCGCGACGCGGTCTGGCAGATCTGGGACGAGGCCCAGGACAGCGGGCAGCCGGTCAAGCTGGAGTACCGCATCCTGGCGGCGGATCGGCAGGAAAAATGGGTTTTCGAGCAGGGGATGTTCGTCGAGCCTGCCAACCGCCATCCCCGCACTCCCCGGTTCATCGAAGGGCTCATCATCGACATCACGGATCGCAAGCGGGCGGAAGCCGACCTCTACCGGGTGTCCATCCATGACGAGCTGACCGGACTCCACAACCGGCGTCATCTCATGGAACGGCTCGCCAGACTGGCCGCCGAACAGGCGCGCAATGGCCGGATTTTTTCGGTCGCCCTGATCGACCTGGATTTCTTCAAACGGATCAACGACACCTACGGACATCCCGCTGGCGATTTCATCCTCGCCGAGTTTGCCGCGATGCTGGAGGCGAATGTGCGTCCTTACGATCTGGTGGGGCGTCATGGCGGCGAGGAGTTCATCCTCGTCACCCTCGATACCGATGGCGACCAGACCGCCGCGCTGCTCGACCGGCTGCGGATCATCGTCAGAGACCGGATTTTTGTGTTCGAGGGTCAGTCGTTGCGCATCACCTTCAGCGCCGGCGTCGCCAGCAGCCAGGAGACCGTGCCCGTCAGCGCCGAGTCACTGATCGCCGAGGCCGACAGGCGGCTCTATACCGCCAAGGCGCAGGGACGTGATCAGATATCACATGCCGCACCGGGCGCGGTTTAAGACTCCCGCAGCGCCGTCGTGACCGGCAGGCTGGCGGCACGCAAAGCCGGAAAGAGTCCGCCGACGAAGCCGATGCCGAGCGCCCATTGCAACCCGCGCAGCATGAGTTCAGGCGTCACCTGAAACTGGAACACGACCTGGCTGAAATTGGCGCCCAGGGTGGAGACCGTAAAGCCGTTGAACAGCCCCCAGGCGATGCCAGCGCCCAGGATGCCGCCGACCCCGGCCAGCGTCATGGTCTCCAGCATCACCGCCACCACGACCGGCACTCCGGTAAAGCCGAGCGCGCGCAGGGTGGCGATCTCACGCGCACGATTGGCGACGGCGGCGTACATGGTGTTGAGCGCGCCGAAGACCGCGCCGAGCGCCATGATGACGGCAACCCCGGTGCCGATACCTCGGATAACCTTGGTCAGCCGCTCGGACTGCTTGCTGTAATAGGCGCGCGTGGTCTCGACATCGACCCGCAGACGCGGATCGGCGGCGAGCGCGGCGCGCAGTGGTTCAATGGCCGCCGGCTCGGTCAGACGTGCGGCGACCGACTGAAAGCCGTTGCGCCGGTAGGCCGCCATCAGCAGTTCGGCATCGGTCCAGACCTCGGAGGCATGGGTATCGCCGGAGGCGAAGACGCCGACGATCCGCCACTGCTGGTTGTTGAGGTTCAGATGATCGCCGATCTCCAGTCCGCTGAACTGGCGCTGTGCGCCCTCCCCCACGATCAATTCGCGCAGACCCGGCGTGAAGCGCCGCCCGGCAGTGATGCGCACCTGCGGACGCAGCTCCCAGGCGGCGGGGCCGACGCCGCGTACCTCCAGATTGGCGTCCGTGCCCGTGGTGCGCTTGGGGACATTGGCGACCACGATCACCTCACGCGACGCGATGGGGATATCGCGTGCATCGCGCGCGATGCCGGGCGCCTGCGCAATGAGCGTGGTCGCCGGTCGATCCAGCGCGGAAGAGAGTTCAGCATTGGCCCCGGCGCGCAGCACCAGCACGGTCTGTTCGTTGCCCGCCGCCTTGAGCGTCGCCTCGAACCCTGCCGCCATCGCCTGCAGGGCGACCAGCACGCCCACCACCCCGGCGATGCCGACCACCACGACCGAGGTCGCGCCCAGACGCTCTGGCACTGTGGCGAGACCGACCCAGGCAATCGCCAGCGCCTGCCCCCCGCCGCGCGTCAGCAGCAGCCAGCCGGTCAGCAGGACCGCGAAGACCAGCATCAGCAGCGGCGCGGCGATCCAGATGCCGCCGACGATGAGCAGTGCGGCAATGGCGGCGAACTGACGTGCCAGGTTTTTAAGGCGACTTGGTAACAAGCTCATGCCTGTAAGCATCTCAAATGGACAGGATCAACAGGATTCCTCAGGATGGACAGGATTTTTAGATCATTGTTTTTCATCCTGTTAATCTTGAAAAATCCTGTCCATCCTGTCCATTTTCCGAATCAAGGCTCAACGCCCGGCCAGGGCATCGACGATGCTCAGACGCATCGCCTTGAGCGCCGGTGGCAGACCGACCAGGACACCGATGAGGGTCATGAGCCCCAGACCCAGCATCCAGGTCTCGGGCTGCATGGTCAGATCGAACTGACCGCCGGTGGCCTCGCGGATCGCCGGCAGCGACAGACGCGCCAGGATCAGACCCAGCAGGCCGCCGAGCAACAGCAGCAGAATCGACTCGGCCAGCACCAGCCAGAGCACCGCCCGGTTGGTGAAACCGATGGTCTTGAGCACCGCCAGTTCGGGGATGCGTTCGCGGATCGACTGCGCCAGGGTGTTGCCGGTCAGGAGCACCAGGGTAAAGAAGACCGCGCCCATGATAGCCTTGACGATGAGCCCGATATCGCCAATCTGCTTGGCGAACGACAACTGAAACTCGCGCTCGCTCTGGGTGCGGGTCTCGAAGGCCGAATTGGCGAACTGGCGGTCGATGGCCTGCGCCACGCGGTCGGCCTGCGCCGGATCATCCACCCGCGCGATATACCAGCCAATCGTGCCCTGAGACTCCAGACTGCGCCCCTCATCGAAGTAATCGTGATGAAAGAGCATCTGTTTCTCAGACGGTCGCAGCGCCGGCTCCGAGGCATGAAAGATGCCGACCAGATCGAAGGTCCAGACCTCGCCGCCATCGCGATGCGGAAAGATGGTCGCCTTGAGCGGAATGCGGTCGCCGACCTTCCAGCCGAAGCGGTCAGCCAGCGATTGGCCGACCACTGCGCCGGTGCGGGTCTTGATGAATGCCTGCCGCTGCGCCCGGGGCAGCACCAGTTCAGAATACATGTCGAGATAGGTCTCCGGCTCGACCGGAAAATTCGGGAAAAAGTTCTTGGGGTCCTGATAGATGCCACCGAACCAGCTCGCATAGGTCACGGTCTTGACACCGGGGACCGACTGGATGCGGTTGAGATAGGCAGCCGGCAACGGCTGGATCAGCGACAGACGCGATGAAATGATGAGCCGGTCGATCCCGGCCACATTCTGCGGCGATTCAAAGGCCACCCGCACGGCATCCAGCATGCCAAAGAGCGTAAAGGCCGCCGCCACCGAGAGCAGGGTCAGCAGGGTGCGTGTCTTTTTGCGCAGCAGGGCGGCGAGCAGGAGCGGAAAATATTTCACGACATCACAACCGGCAGGGTTTGCAGTCATTTAAAAGTCGAGCCCGATCTTCAGGAACGACTCACAGCCTGGGGCCATCTTGCCTGACAGCGACAGAATCACGCACACATTCAACCGGAGCGAATCGAATTGACCTGGATTCATCTTTTATTTTGGCTGTTTTTCACACTCGTCGGCAATGCAGCCAGTGCCGGCGATTCCATCCATACCAATGGCTTGGATCAGGAGATCGCTGTCTCCTCGGGCGCTGCATCATCCACCCTCATCAACGCCTGCTGGACGGCGGACGAACTGCGCGGTCGGCCTGATGAGCGGAAAATCCGCTCTCATCTGCCCGTTGATCACAACCCGCCGGAGCAGCTCGCACCGAGCGCGCCCGCGCAACCGCTGGGGCCGGATCTGGCGCGCTCGATCCGTTCGGTGAAACCGGCCAATGACGCAAAGCTGGTGGCGCTGACCTTCGATCTGTGCGAGCAGTCGAATGACATCACCGGCTACGATGGCGCGCTGGTCGATCTGCTGCGCACCGAACAGGTGCCCGCCACCTTTTACGCGGGCGGCAGATGGATGCGCTCGCACCCCGAACGCACCATGCAGCTCATGGCCGATCCGCTGTTCGAGCTGGGCAATCATGCCTGGACGCATGGCAATCTGCGGGTGCTGCGGGGACAGGACATCACCGATCAGATTCAATGGACCCAGGCGCAGTACGAGATCCTGAGAAATCAATTATTGAGCCGCTCCTGTGCGGCGGCGCTGCCTGAGGCGGCGCGGTCGATTCCGCGCCTGCCGGCCACCTTTCGCTTCCCCTACGGGACGTGCGACGCCAGCGCCCTGGCCCAGGTTGCAGCAGCCGGGCTCTATCCGATTCAGTGGGATGTCGTGACCGGCGACCCGGCCAAGGGTCAGAGCGCGCAGCAGATCGTCAGGGCCGTGCTGAATCAGGTGCGTCCCGGTTCCATCGTGGTTGCCCACGCGAACGGTCGCGGCTGGCATACGGCTGAGGCCATGCAGACGCTGGTCCCGGCCCTGCGCAAGCGCGGTTATCGCTTCGTCACGGTCAGCGATCTGCTGCAAGCCGGCGCGCCGGTCGCGGTCGAGGCCTGCTATGAAATGCGTCCGGGCGATAACCTGAAATATGACCGATTGTTCGGGCGGGGTACGGAATGAAGATGCGTGAACTCTTCTCCCCCTCCCCCCAGCCCCCTCCCGCCGGGGGAGGGGGAGATGTCTGCCTGACGCCAACCCTGACCCTGCGCCCGCTCGATGCCAACGAGGCGACCATCCTCGCGGCCAAGCTGGTGGAGATGGAGCCGTGGCGCGGGCTTGGCTCGACCGTCTCAGGTCTGGAGCGGTATCTGACCCGCGACGATTGCGCCCTGTCCCGTCATGCCATTCTGCATCGGGGCGTCCTCTCGGGTGTGATGACGGTGCGCGAGCCCTGGCTGCGCGGCGCTTATCTCGAACTCTTCGCACTCTGTGATGGCGCTCAGGGACAGGGTCTGGGGCAGGTCATCATCGACTGGCTGGCTGCCCGCACGACCCGCACAGCGCCCAATCTCTGGGTGACGGTGTCGGCCTCGAATGACCGGGCGCGGCGTTTCTATGCACGGCAGGGCTTCGTGCCCGTCGGCGATCTGCCCGATCTGGTGCGCGATGGCTGCACCGAGATCCTGCTGCGTTTATCCCCGCGCGACAGAACCTGAACCAAAACAACACACCCGCCAGCCGTCAGGCCACCCCGGCCAGACGCACCGCCTCGTCCACATCCACCGAGACCAGCCGCGAGACGCCCGGCTCGTGCATGGTCACGCCCAGCAGATGATCGGCGATCTCCATCGTCACCTTGTTGTGACTGATGAAGATGAACTGCACCTGTTCGGACATCGAACGCACCAGCTCGCAGAAACGCCCGACATTGGCGTCATCCAGCGGCGCGTCCACCTCGTCGAGCATGCAGAAGGGCGCCGGATTGAGCTGGAAGATGGCAAACACCAGCGCCACCGCCGTCAGCGCCTTCTCGCCGCCCGAGAGCAGATGGATGGTCGAGTTGCGTTTGCCCGGCGGACGCGCCATGACGCTGACCCCGGTCTCCAGCAGATCCTCGTCGGTCAGGGTCAGATAAGCCTGTCCGCCGCCGAAGAGACGCGGAAAGAGCTGTTGAAAGCCCTCGTTGACCTGCTCATAGGTCTCTTTGAACCGGTGTCGCGTCTCGCGGTCGATCTTGCGGATTGCCTGCTCCAGGGTCTCCAGCGAGCGGCTGATGTCGTCATGCTGCGCGTCCAGATAGGTCTTGCGCTGCGACTGTTCCCTGAATTCGTCGATGGCGGCCAGATTGATCGCCCCCAGACGCTGGATGCGCGCCCCGACCTTGGTCAGTTCCTCCTGCCAGCGCGACTCGCTCCCCGGCTCCGCACTCAGGGCCAGGGTCGCCGGATCCATCGACTCCAGCACCGCCGCCGGTTGACTGTCGGCCTCGGCAAGCTGTTCGACCAGGGTCTGACGCCGCACCAGACGCTCCTGACGTTCGAGCCGCAGCGCATCCAGCCCGCGCTGGCTGGTCTGAACCGACTGTTCCACCCGCTGACGCTCTTTCTCCAGGGCACGCACGGCGGCATCCAGTGACTCGCGGTGGTTGCGTGCCGCATTCAGTTCCTGTTCGACCTCGACCTGTCGCGACAGGAGTTCGTCGAGTTGTTCGCGCTGCTCGGCCAGCGGCTCGACGCTTTCTTCAAGTGCCTCCAGCAATTCGTCGCGCCGCTCCTGAAGCTGAACCCGCTGCTCCTGGGCGCGGGTCAGACTCTGCTGGGTCGCTTCGCGCGCCGCACGGTTGGATTCGACGCTGACCCGCAGGCTCTGGCTCTGTTCGCGGCAGTGGCGCTCCCGTTCGCGACCCTGGGCGACCGCTGCCCGCAGCGACTCGCGCTCGCGCGTCATGGTCTCGCGGCGTTCGGCCAGCGTCTCCAGTTCGGTCAGAAGCGCATGCAGCCGTTCGCGGGTCTCTTCCATCTCGGCGACGGCCTCCGCACTCTGCTCGGTCAATTCGGCGCACTCACCGGCGAGCGCCCGCAACCGCTCCTGCTGATGCTCGCGCCGGATGCGCAGACCGCTGAGTTCATTGCGCAACGCGGATGCCTCGCGCTCCAGCGCGGCGCGTGCCTGTGCGGCGTCGAGTCGCGCCTGTTCGGCTGCGTCCCGCGCCTCGCGCAGACGTTCGTCCTCGTCCAGCAGGTCCGTCTCGCGCGCCAGATGCTCCGCGATCCCGGCTTGCAGTGTCCTGATCGCCTCCGCCCGCGCCAGCACGCCGCCGCCGGCATCATTCGCTGGCACACCCAGCCAGTTGCGACCGATCTGCATGCCCTCAGGCGTGATCAGGCGTTCGCCCGGCCCCAGCGTCTCGCGCACCGCCAGCGCATCTGCGAGCCGATCCGCCACCCGCGCACCGCCGAGCAGACTGTCGAGCGGCCAGGGGGCGCGGACATGCGACAGCAGCGCATCGGTCTGCGCCGCTGCACCCGTCGGCGACCCAGCCGCCGACCCGCCCGTCTCCAGCAGCACCAGTCCCGGCGGTAGCGCATCAGTCGCGACGCCATGCCGCTCCAGCCCGCTCGTGCCCACTGCCCGCAGCGCGTCGCCGAGGACGGTTTCCACCGCCAGCTCCCAGCCGGCATCGACCTCCAGATGATCGACAAGACGCGGAGCATCGGCGAGCCCCTGCCCCGCCAGCCAGTCGGCGCGCGCGCCATCGGTATCCGCCAGCGCCGATTCCTGCAACGCGGTCAGCGAGGCCAGACGGCCTCTGGACTCCTGAAGCCCGGTGCGCAACTGATCGAGTTCATCGGCGAGTTGGCGCAGGTCATCGTCGCGCTCATCGACCTCGTCGGCACACTGCCGCTCGCGGCCCTCCAGCGCGTCGATCCGTTCGGCGAATTCGCCCTCACGCTCGGCCAGTTCATCAATGCGGGGCGAGATGTCGGCTGACGCCAGACGCGCCATCTCGTCCTCGATCCGGCGCAGACGCTCGCGCTCGCGGCCCAGGCTCTGTTCCAGCGCATTGATCCGCGCCCGCTCGGCCTGCGCCTGCTCGCCCGGACGGGCAGCGGTCTGATTGAAGGCATCCCACTCGGCCTCCCAGCCTTTGAGCTGATCCTCCGCCGTCATGACCACCCCGGCGGCGGCGCTCAAGGCGTCTTCGGCGGCGCGCCAGTCGGGCTCATCGCGCGCCAGTTCCTGCGCGATCCCGGCCAGACGCGCCTGATCGCGCTCCAGATGACGCCCGGCCTCGTACAACTCCTGCTCCAGACGCACCAGTTCAGCCTCGCGCCGACCACGCGCCTCGCTGGCGAACTGGATCGCCTGCTCGGCGCGCGCGATCTCGGCGCCGACGGCATAGAATCGGCCCTGAACCGCGTTGAAGCGATCCGACGCCGCGTTGAAGTCCTCGCGATGCGAGTCGATATCGGCTTCAAGCCGGCGCTGACTGGCGAGACCGGCCTCGGTCGTCGTCTCCGCCTCGCCCAACTGCCGCTCCTGTGCCTGGATCTCAGTGTCCAGCGCGCGCCAGCGCAGCGCCTTCAATTCCAGATCCAGACGCCGCTCCTCGGCCCGCAACTGGGTGTATTTCTCGGCGGTCGCGGCCTGACGCTCCAGATGCTGCAACTGCTTGCCGACCTCTTCCCGCAGATCGTCCAGACGCTCCAGATTCTCGCGGGTGTGGCGCATCCGGGTCTCGGTCTCGCGCCGCCGCTCCTTGTATTTGGAGATGCCCGCCGCCTCTTCCAGAAAGAGCCGCAGATCCTCGGGCCGGGCCTCGATGATGCGCGAGATCATCCCCTGCTCGATGATGGCGTAAGAGCGCGGCCCCAGGCCGGTGCCGAGAAAGAGATCCTGAATATCGCGCCGCCGGCAGCGCGAGCCGTTGAGAAAATAGCCCGACTGACCGTCGCGCGAGACCTGCCGCTTGACCGAGATCTGATTGAAGGCGGCATATTCGCCCCCGACCCCGCCGTCGCTGTTGTCGAACACCAGCTCGATGCTGGCAATGCCGACCGGCTTGCGTCCGGTGCTGCCATTGAAGATGACATCCGCCATCGACTCGCCGCGCAGCATCTTGGCCGAACTCTCGCCCATCACCCAGCGCACCGCATCGATCACATTCGACTTGCCGCAGCCGTTGGGACCGACCACACCCACCAGATTGCTCGGAAAGAGCACGGTCGTGGGATCGACGAACGACTTGAAGCCGGCGAGCCTGATCTTTTCGAGCCTCATCGCGCGGCCCCCGGAGACCGCGTCTGAACAACAGGGCCGGAGTTGGCTGACAGCCGGCCAAGAGCGATCCCGCCCTGAATCGGATCGCAAGAGCCAGTGCGGCGTGGAACGGTCAGCATGGCAGGATCGAGGTCACGGATAATCAACTGGTTCGCACCAATGAGCGGAAGCGCATGATTTAAGGTTCGGGACCGGGTAGATACCCCGTCCTGCGCGGGATAGTCAACAAGGGATGGACGGGGTAAGCTGAATTTTTCAAGCCCGCCAAACAAAAAATGATCCTGGACCCCGCTCCCATCTGGTACGGCCACCGTCACCCTCTGGCGTTGCTGCTGTTGCCGCTGTCCTGGCTCTATTGCGCCGTGGTGCGGCTGCGCCAGATCGCCTATCGGCGCGGCTGGCTGACCTGTCATCGTCTGCCGGTTCCGGTCATCGTGGTCGGCAATCTGACCGTAGGCGGGACGGGCAAGACGCCGCTGGTGCTGCGACTGGCGGCCCTGCTGCGCGAGCGCGGCTGGACGCCCGGCATTCTCACGCGCGGTTATGGCGGTGGGGCGGCGCAGTGGCCGCAGCGGGTGCAGATCGACAGCGATCCGGCACTGATCGGCGATGAGCCGCTGCTGCTGGCGCGGCGCAGCGGCTGCATGGTGGTGGCGGGGCCGGATCGGGTTGCGGCGGGACGGCTGGCGCTCGGCGTGGGATGCGATATTCTGCTGACCGACGACGGTTTGCAGCATTGGCGGCTGGCGCGGGATCTGGAGATCCTGCTGGTCGATGGCGAGCGGGGTTTCGGCAATGGACATTGTCTGCCTGCCGGGCCGCTGCGCGAACCGGCAAGCCGTTTGACGCGCGTCGATCTGGTGCTCTATCACGGCGGAAGTGGTCATGAGCACGCTATGCGCCTGGTTCCCGGCGCGGCGGTGAATCTTGCGCACCCCGATCTGACCCGACCGCTGGCCGATTTTCGCGGTGAGCGGGTGCAGGCGGTCGCGGGGATCGGCAACCCCGGTCGTTTCTTCGCGCTGCTGCGTGAGGCGGGACTCGACATCGAGCCGCATCCTTACCCGGATCATCATCGCTTCTCGGCGTCCGATCTGGCGCGCTGGTCGGATGCGCCGGTGCTGATGACCGAAAAGGATGCCGTCAAATGCGCGTCCTTCGGTGGCGACCGGCACTGGTTTTTACCGGTGGAAGCGGTGCTCGATGACCGCTTTCTGGAGCGGTTTTTCTCTCAACTTTCAGGGTTGACTCATGACTAGTGGCTTCAAGGTTGTCATTCCGGCCCGTTACGGCTCCACCCGTCTGCCCGGCAAGCCGTTGCTCGACATCGCCGGCAAGCCGATGATCCGGCATGTGATCGAGCGGGCGCTGGAGAGTGCGGCAGCGGAGATCCTGGTCGCCGCCGACGATCCGCGCATCATTGATGCGTGCGCAGGGTCAGGCGTGGAGGCCATGCTGACTGATGCCGCACACCGCAGCGGCACCGACCGTGTGGCCGAGGTGATTGAGCGGCGGGGCTGGGATGACGAGACCATCGTGGTCAATCTTCAGGGCGATGAGCCCTGCATGCCGGCGGCGCTCATCGATCAGGTGGCAGCCGATCTGGGCGCGCTGGCCGGGGTCGGCATGTCCACCCTGGCCTACCCGATCCATGACAGCGCCATCCTCTTCGATCCGCACGCGGTCAAGGTCGTGACCGATGCCGCCGGTTTTGCGCTCTATTTCTCGCGCGCGCCGATTCCCTGGCATCGCGACGAGTTTCTAGGGCAGCATCATCCAGTCCTGCCTGCGACGGTCGGGTTTCTGCGTCACATCGGGCTCTATGCCTACCGTGCCGCCTTTCTGAAGCGCTATGTCGCCTGGGAACCCGCGCCGCTGGAACTGGCCGAATCGCTCGAACAGTTGCGGGTGCTCTGGCATGGCGAGCGGATTCATGTGAGCGTTGCTGCCGAGGAACCGGGGCCGGGGGTGGATACGGCGGATGATCTGGCGCGGGCGGTGCGGCAGTCGCTATTAAGGTGATTTCTGGAAACCACCTGAAGATGTTGGGGTGTGCGATATGAGTCGATTGTGGCGCGGCGTCCGGGCGACGGATCTGGAACGCGGTTTGGTCCGGCTGGCCTTCTGGACTGGTCTGGGGGGCGTGCTGCTGTTATCGCTGTTGCCGAATTCAGCCCTGCCTCCTGTGGATCTGGGTTGGGATAAGGCAAATCATATCGCGGCCTTTGCCGTGCTCGGGCTGTTGGGCTGGCGGTCCTTTCCGCAGGCACGCGGACGGCTGCTGGTGATGCTGCTGTTCTATGGTCTGGTAATCGAGGGCTTGCAGTCGCTGACTGCGGACCGGCAGGCGGAGTGGCTGGATATCGTTGCCGATGCGGTCGGGTTGGCGCTGGCGCTGGCTGTGACGGGTCTGATGCGACTGAGAGGCCGGGCAGGAAAACACGATGAGTGAGAAGGAAGATGTAGGCGTCGAAGGGGCGGGCACCGCCAGTGGCGCGGATTCTGGTCTGGCCTTGGAGCTGCGGATCCAGCAGCTCGAACTGGAGCGGCAGCGCCGCGAACTCCACCAGATCCAGACCGAGCTGGAGCTGTCGCGCGATCGCTATGCGCGACTCTTCGATGAGGCGCCGGTGGGCTATGTGGTCTTTGATCGCGCCGGTGTGATTCGTGCGGTCAATCTCACTGCGGCGAAGATGCTGGGACGACCGGATTCCGAGCTTGAGGGCGGTTCCTTTCTGCCGTTCCTGGTGGCGGCCCAGCACGACGCCTTTTTGAATCATCTGCGGCGGGTCTTCGATCAGTCCGGATTGCCGTCGGCGGCTGACGATCTGGTGCTGGATTTCAACTCGCACGCCACTGAGCGGGTGATGCGTCTCCGCTCCAGTCGGCGCGAGTCATTGGTCGGGGTCGAGTGTTTTACGGTGCTGGTCGATATCACCGAGCGTCGGCTCGCCGAAGAGCAGATGCGACGGGCGCGTGATGCCCTGGCGCAGGTCGCGCGCTTGAACGCGGTCGGGATTCTCGCCTCTTCGCTGATCCATGAATTATTGCAACCGTTGAGCGCGGCCGGGTTTTTCTGTAGCGCGGCGGGGCAACTGGCGCAAGGGCCGGCTGCCGATCCCGAGCGTCTGATCGGTGTCATCGACCGCATCAATGGTCAGGTGCGGCGGGCCAGCGACATCATGGAGCGGCTGCGAACCTTTCTGCGTGGCCGGCAGATGTGCAAGGTGGCGGTGCCGCTGGAGCAGGTGCTGACGCGCGCCTGCGACCTAGTGTGCTGGTTTGCATCGGATCACAAGGTCCAGCTCCGGTGTGCGGCGGACACGGATCTGCCGGAGATTTTCGCCGATCCGGTGCAGATCGAGCAGGTGCTGGTCAATCTGCTGTGCAATGCCGTACAGGCCATCGAAGATGCCGGATCGGCGCGGCGCGAGATCGCGATCGAGGCGATGTTGCGCGCGTCCGAGGTCGAGCTGATCGTGCGCGACACCGGGCCAGGTTTGGGGCCGGGTCGGCATGAGAGCGTATTCGACATCTTTGCGTCCACCAACGATTCCAGCTTGGGTTTGGGACTGGCCATCAGTCGCGCCATTGCCGAGGCGCACGACGGGCGTCTGTGGGCTGAGCCGGAACCGGAAGAGGGTGCCGTGTTTCATTTCACCCTGCCGCTGATGCGCACAGCGGCGGCAACGCCTCCAGCGGCCAGCGCGCCCTCGGTTTGAAGGCCAGCGGCTCAGACTGACCGGCGCGCAGCCGCTGCCAGCCGGCATAGGCGATCATGGCGCCATTGTCGGTGCAGAACATGGGGCGCGGATAGTAGGTCTCGCCACCCTCGGCGGCGATGGCTGAATCCATCCGCTCGCGCAGACGCCGGTTGGCGCTGACCCCGCCGGCCAGGATCAGGCGCCGGTGTCCGGTCTCGCGCAGGGCGCGGCGGCATTTGATCACCAGGGTATCGACCACGGCCTCCTCGAAGGCGCGCGCGATGTCGGCGCGGGTTTGTACCGGATCGGCTGCCAGTGGCAGTTCGGTGCGAACCGTGTTCAGGGCAAAGGTCTTGAGTCCGCTGAAACTGAAATCCAGCCCCGGACGATCCGTCATGGGGCGCGGAAAACGAAAGCGCTGCGGATCGCCCCGTTCGGCGAGCCGCGCCAGTTCCGGGCCGCCGGGATAAGGCAGATCGAGGATCTTGGCCGTTTTATCGAAGGCTTCGCCAGCGGCATCGTCGAGCGATTCGCCCAGGATGCGGTAACGCCCGACACCTGCGACATCGACCAGTTGGGTGTGACCGCCCGAGACCAGCAGCGCGACGAAGGGAAACGCCGGTGCGGGTGATTCAATCAGCGGCGCCAGCAGATGGCCTTCCATGTGATGCACCCCGATGGCCGGCACGCCCCAGGCCCAGGCAAGGCTACGCCCGAGGGCGGCTCCCACCAGCAGGGCGCCGATCAGTCCCGGCCCGGCGGTAAAGGCCACGCCATCGATGGAAGCGGGTGGCAGACCCGCCTCGTCGAGCACCTGGCGGATCAGCGGCAGGGTCTTGCGGACATGATCGCGCGAGGCCAGTTCGGGCACCACGCCGCCATACTCGGCATGAATCGCGACCTGCGTGTAGACTGCATGCGCGAGCAGACCCTGCTCGCCGTCATAGATCGCAATCCCGGTCTCGTCGCAGGATGTCTCGATGCCCAATACGCGCATGTTTTTCCGTCCCAAAATGCGAAAGCATGGATCATAACGGAACGCGCGTCTGATGGCCCCGCTCGATTTGTTGTCCCGATTTGCAATCCAGGTTGAATGACCGCTACAATCCGCGACTTTATTTCGTTCATTCCACTCGTCTGGAGACACTGAAGGACACTCTATGCCCAGCGTTCGCGTCAAAGAAAACGAGCCATTCGAAGTCGCTATGCGGCGTTTCAAGCGGTCCTGCGAAAAGGCAGGGGTGCTTGCTGAGGTCCGCCGTCGTGAGTTCTACGAAAAGCCCACGTCCGAGCGGAAGCGCAAGAAAGCCGCTGCCGTCAAGCGTCATCAGAAGAAGTTGCAGCGCGAATCCCGTCGCTGGGAACGTCCGTACTGAGTGGAGCAAGCCTGCATCCCGGCTGGTTTCGGGGTGTGGTTCCGATTGCTCGACTGCCCGCCTGCCGATTCGCGCAGGCGGCAGATTTCATCTTTCCCCGCGACAGCCGCCCCGCAACAGGTGTCAGCCCATGCTCAAGCAGCAAATCCAGGACGACATGAAGACCGCCATGAAGGCGGGCGAAAAGGTCAGGCTTGGCGTCATCCGTCTCATCCTCGCCGCCATCAAGCAGCGCGAGGTCGATGAGCGTATCGAACTCGACGATGCGCAGGTGCTCGCCGTGCTCGACAAGATGGTGAAGCAGCGGCGCGATTCCATCACCCAGTACAGTGCCGCCGGGCGCGAGGATCTGGCCGAGGTCGAGCGGGTCGAGGTCGGTGTGATCCAGGACTATCTGCCTGCCGCCCTGACCGACGCCGAATTGAGCCGGTTGCTGGACGAGGCGATGGCGGCATCCGGTGCGGTGGCGATGAGCGACATGAGCAAGGTTATGGCCGTGCTGCGTCCGCAGGTACAGGGTCGTGCCGACATGGGCGCCGTCAGTGCGCTGGTCAAGCAGCGGCTCGGGGTCTGAATAGACAGGATTCACAGGATTTCCCAGGATGGACAGAATTCTTAACGAATTGTTTTTACTGTTAATCTTGAAAAATCCTGTTAATCCTGTCCAATTGAAGATCTGACAATCACCTGAAGCTGCTCGCGCTCAAATCATGGCCGGCAGAATCCCACCTGAATTCATCGACAATCTGCTGGCACGGACTGACATCGTCGATCTGATCGGCTCGCGCATCCAGCTCCGCAAGGCCGGCAAGGACTATCAGGCTCTCTGCCCCTTCCACGACGAAAAAACCCCCTCTTTTACCGTCAGTCCCAGCAAGCAGTTCTATCACTGCTTCGGCTGCGGAGCGCATGGAACCGCCATCGGTTTTCTGATGGACCACGATCACCTCCCGTTTCGCGAGGCGGTCGAGGAACTGGCCCAGCGTGCCGGTCTGGAGGTTCCGACTGACGGCGAGGTGGTTCAGGCCGGCCCGGATTACGCCCCCCTTTATCAACTGCTCGAACAGGCCGCTGCGCTCTACCGCCAGCAATGGCGGGAACATCCGCAGGCCGCCCGCGCGGTCGAGTATCTCAAGACGCGCGGCCTGACCGGTGAGATCGCCGCCCGCTATGAACTGGGTTTCGCGCCGCCGGGTTACGATTTTCTGCTGTCGCGTCTTGGCCGCAGCGCCACTGAGCGGGAGCGGCTGATGACCTGCGGTCTGCTCGCCGAGCAGGATGGTCGGCACTATGACCGTTTTCGCGAGCGCATCATCTTCCCCATTCGTGACCGGCGCGGACGGGTGATCGGCTTCGGCGGACGACTCATCGGCGAGGGCAAGCCGAAATATCTGAACTCGCCCGAAACCCCGGTCTTTCACAAAGGGCGCGAACTCTACGGCCTGTTCGAGGCCCGGCAGGCCAATCGCCGGCTGACCTCGCTGCTGGTGGTCGAGGGCTATCTGGATGTCATCGCCCTGGCTCAATTCGGCGTCACCAACGCGGTCGCGACGCTGGGCACCGCCACCACGGCCGACCATCTTCAGCAACTGTTGCGCACCGCGCCGGAGATCATCTTCTGTTTCGACGGCGACCGCGCCGGTCGCGAGGCCGCCTGGAAGGCGCTGGAAACCGCGCTGCCGCTGGCGACCGGTCATCAGTCGATCCACTTTCTCTTTCTGCCCGATGGCGAGGATCCCGACACCCTGGTGCGTGGCGAGGGGGCCGAAGGCTTCACGGCCCGCGTGCAGACGGCGCGACCGCTCTCTGAGTTTCTGTTCGGGCATCTGTCGGAGCAGTTGGATATGACCGCCCCCGAGGGTCGCGCGCGACTCGCCAGCCTCGCCAGACCGCTGATCGAACGGATGCCCGTCGGCCTCTATCGCGAACTGCTGTTCAAGCGGCTGGCCGAGCTGGCTGGATTGCCCGCACAGCCGCCAGCGCCTCCGGTGCACGCGCGCCGTCGGGTTGGCCGGCCCGGCCAGCCTCAGCGTCTGAGCCTGATCGCCCAGGCCATCGCCCTGCTGCTCGATCATCCCGAGCTGGCGGCCCAGGCCGCACAAGCGCCTGATGACTGGCGTCGCTCCACAACTCCCGGCATCGAGGTGCTGGCGCAGTTGCTTGACACGCTTGCGGCTCACCCCGCCATGAGCACGGCCGCGCTACTGGAACGCTGGCGCGAACACCCCCATTTTGCCTATCTCCAGCGTCTGAGCGTGGCGTCCTTTCTCCAGGACATTGCCGCAGAGGATGTCGCCGCCGATTTTACCGGCGCCCTGGCGCGACTGAGCGAGCAGGTGCGCAAGGCCGAGCGCAATCGCTCATTCAATCAGCGCAGCACGGCGGACTGGTCTGCTGAGGTGCGCGCCGAGATGGAGCGCGAGGCCGAAGCGGCGCGGGTTCGGCGTGACGAACGGCACTGACTCTCCTGGCCGCGACTTGGTTTTTCAATGGGTTTCGACTATTTAGGGTTGGGTGAGAAACGAGTTGGGTTTCATCCATCGCAAACGTTGGCAGAGGATTTCAAGATGATCGTTTTGCTCTAAGTGAAATTGAATTTTTATGCTACAATTCGCGGTTCACTTTTAAGCCGCCTTCCGCCGCACCGAGTCAAGGTATCCCATGGATCAAGAACAGCAGCAGTCCCAACTGAAGCAACTGATCGCCAAGGGCAAAGAACAGGGTTATCTCACCTATTCCGAGGTCAACGACCACCTGCCTCCCGGCATTGTCGAGACGGATCAGATCGAAGACATCATCCGCATGATCAACGACATGGGGATCATGGTGCAGGAGGTCGCGCCCGATGTCGTCGATCATACCCTGAGCGATTCGGCCGTCTCCGACGATGAAGCGGCTGAGGCCGCCGCTGCCGCGCTGGCCACGGTCGATAGCGAATTCGGTCGCACCACGGATCCGGTCCGCATGTACATGCGCGAGATGGGGACAGTCGAGCTGCTGACGCGCGAAGGCGAACTGTTGATTGCCAAGCGCATCGAAGAAGGGCTCAATCAGGTGCTGGGCGCGCTGTCGGTTTACCCGCGCTCGGTCGAGAAGCTGATCGAGATCTTCGACCGGGTTGAGCGTGAAGAAACGCGCTTGACCGACGTCATCTCCGGTTTCAACGATGCCGAAGACGATCACCCGGTCGTCGTCGCGCCCGTTGTTGTCGTTGCCGAGACGGACATTCTGGCCGAGAAGACGGATCTCGATGCCGCCGACACCGACCTTGACACCGATACCGAAGACGACGAAGCCGTGGTCGTCGATACCGGCCCGGATCCGGAAGACGCCGCACGGCGCGCCAATCTCCTGCGCGAACGGTTCGATGTGCTCCGCGCCGCGCTCGAAGCCCATGGCCGGGACGATGAGCGTTCGCGGGCTGCCATGACCGAGGTCTCCGAGGTCTTTCTGCAATTCAAGCTGGTGGCCCCGGTCTTTCAGGAGCTCGCCGAGCTTCTGCGCCAGACCATCGAGCGGATTCGCGGTCAGGAACGGCTCATCATGAATCTCTGCGTTGAACAGGCGCGCATGCCGCGCAAGCTGTTCATCGACACCTTCCCGGATAATGAAACCAACCCGGACTGGCTCGAACAGCAGCTTGCCAGCAGCCAGGCTTATGCGCCCCGTCTGGCCGAACTGGCCCAGGACATCCGTCGCGCCCAGCGCAAGCTACAGGATGTCGAGCGCGAGAATATCCTCACCATCGCCGAGATCAAGGAAGTCAACCGCAAGATGTCCATCGGCGAGGCCAAGGCCCGTCGCGCCAAAAAGGAAATGGTCGAGGCCAACCTGCGACTGGTGATCTCCATCGCCAAGAAATACACCAATCGCGGGCTGCAATTCCTGGATCTGATCCAGGAGGGCAATATCGGTCTGATGAAGGCGGTCGATAAATTTGAATATCGTCGCGGCTACAAATTTTCCACCTACGCCACCTGGTGGATCCGTCAGGCCATCACCCGTTCGATTGCCGATCAGGCGCGCACCATCCGCATCCCGGTGCACATGATCGAGACCATCAACAAGCTCAACCGCATCTCGCGCCAGATGATCCAGGAAATGGGTCGCGAGGCCACTCCGGAAGAGCTGGCGGCGCGCATGGACATGCCCGAGGACAAGGTGCGCAAGGTGCTCAAGATCGCCAAGGAACCCATTTCGATGGAGACCCCGATCGGCGACGACGAAGACTCGCATCTTGGTGACTTCATCGAAGACTCCGGCGTCATCTCGCCGGTCGATTCGGCGACCGCAGAAGGATTGCGCGAGGCGACTCAGAACATGCTTGCCAGCCTCACCTCGCGCGAGGCCAAGGTGCTGCGCATGCGCTTCGGCATCGACATGAACACCGACCACACGCTCGAAGAGGTCGGCAAGCAGTTCGATGTCACCCGTGAGCGCATCCGTCAGATCGAGGCCAAGGCGCTGCGCAAGCTGCGTCATCCGACGCGATCCGATAAACTGCGCAGCTTTCTGGATACCGACTGAACCGCATCCCTGCGCGGCCAGGGATGGCGGCGCGACGGTCAATGATTCCTGCCACGCCCCAGTAGCACAGCGGTTAGTGCAGGCGACTCATAATCGCTTGGTCGGGAGTTCAAATCTCTCCTGGGGCACCATGAAAACAAGGGCTTACCGGCAATCCGGCAAGCCCTTTTTGTTGCCCGGTGTAATCGCGTCAGGATTTTTTGACGACTGCCAGCTTGGGGCGCGCGTCCGGTTCGGCGGCTTGTGCAGGCGGGCGGTAGTGAACCGCCCCGGGTTTCGCGGAGGCTCCAACTCTTGAGAAGATGGAGCCATGAAGAAGTCTGTGAAGTTTTTCCCCGAGGTCCGCGAGCGTGCCGTGCGCATGGTGCTCGAGTCGCGGCCCAATCATCCGTCCCTCTGGGCGGCGGTTGAATCGATCGCCGCCAAGATCGGCTGCACGGATCAGACACTGCACAACGGGGTTCGACAGCACGAACGCGGTACCGGTTAGCAATAAACGGACTACCTGTACGTCGAGCAGGCCAGCTTCGGTGCCGAACTTCTCTGCGTCCTCGTATTCATGCTAGATGGACAGCCGTTCAAGGTCGAGCATGACATGAGGCTCGTGCTGTATTAGTTAGGTGCCGCTATTCGTTTTGTACTGTACTGAGCTCCATCCCAGAAGCGGACGGTTACCCGAGCACGCGGGAAAAAACCAGACAAATACTTCATCAGCGAGGTTTGATGCAATGCCACAGAATATCGAGAGCCAGGTTCGTGCGCCTCTTGGTATCGACGATACCTATTCCGGAGTGACTGATGAACTAGCCAGCGAGGAAGAATCGACTGATGACCGCGAGGCTGGCGCCGAAGCCATGAACGTGTCATTGAAGAGGACGACCCATGACGGCGACGAGTGCATTGAGGTTTACGCGCACCGCGATCCAAATCCACAGGAAGGTCAGAATAATACTCAGCAGACGGTGCTGTTGGCGCGCGTGACTGAGCGGAAGCTCGATATGTTCCCTCTGGTCTCTGCGTCTTATCGCCAGACGTTTTTGAAGCCTAAGTACAACGAACTCACCACGATCACGGTTGTAGCGGAAGAGCATGAGCCTTGGCCGCTTCCAGAAACGATTAGCGAGTTTGACGCACTGCTCGAATCTCTTCCAGTTGGGTTCGGTCGGCACGCCAAATATGGGCTGGGGTTCAAGTGGGAATATCGGCTTATCCCCCATGCCATCCTCGAAATGGTTGGAATCACCGAACTGATGATCGAGCCCGGTGACGAGGCTTTTGTACAACTCCCAAGATTCCATCTTGGGATAGATCGCTTCTCTAAAATCAAGCGTTCCCTCGACTCCATCACCCATCGGCTGAGGACCTGCTCCCTCCGAGAACGGCAGTTGCTCGCATATATACCGCTCTCATTTGAGTTTTTCGCCGACAGGCATTTTGTGACACATCAACCGGATCTGTAGAATCTTCGCCATGTCTGACTACTGTCTCAC